>JAPZUC010000014.1 GCA_027533455.1 Porphyrobacter sp.
GCGCCTTCGATGGCCTCGTAGGCGCCCTCGCACATGGTGACGCCGGGCAGCAGCGGGCGGGCCTGCTCCATGCCCTCGGGATCGTAAGCGGCGACCGCAACGCCCGCATCCATCAGCGTCTGGGCGACCGCGATCGCGGGGCTGTCGCGCATGTCGTCGGTGTTGGGCTTGAACGTGAGGCCGAGCAGCGCCGCCTTCTTGCCGCGCGCTGCCTCCATACCGCCTAGCGCGTCGACCACCTTGCGGCCCATCGCGCGCTTGCGGCTCTCGTTGACCTTGACCACCGCCTCGACGATCCGCGTCGGGCTGTCATAGTCCTCGGCGGTCTTGAGCAGCGCGAGCGTGTCCTTGGGGAAGCAGCTCCCGCCATAGCCCGGGCCGGCATGCAGGAACTTGGACCCTATGCGGTTGTCCATGCCGATGCCGCGGCTGACGTCCTGCACGTTCGCGCCGACCTTCTCGCACAGGTCCGCCATCTCGTTGATGAAGGTGATCTTGGTCGCGAGGAAGGCGTTGGCGGCGTATTTGATCAGCTCGCTGGTGCGCCGCGAGGTGAACAGGATCGGGCTCTCGTTGATGAACAGCGGGCGGTAGACCTCGCGCATCACCTCGCGGCCGAATTCGTCCTCGGCGCCGATGACGATGCGGTCGGGACGCTTGAAATCGCCGATCGCCGCGCCTTCGCGCAGGAACTCGGGGTTGGAAACGACCGCGAACCTTTGCGCCGTACCGGTCTCGCGGATGATCCGCTCGACCTCGTCGCCGGTGCCGACCGGCACGGTCGACTTGGTCACCACCACCGCATCGTTCGAAAGCTTCTCGCCCACTTCGCGCGCGACCTCGTAGACGAAGGTGAGATCGGCATGGCCATCGCCCCGGCGGCTCGGCGTGCCGACCGCAATGAAGATCGCGCCCGCACCGGCGATGCCTTCGCCAAGATCGGTGGTGAAGCTGAGGCGGCCGGCCTTCACATTGGTCTCGACCAGCGCATCAAGGCCCGGCTCGTAGATCGGCATGATCCCGGCATGCAACCGGTCGATCTTGCCCTGATCCTTGTCGATGCACACCACGTCATGCCC
>JAPZUC010000016.1 GCA_027533455.1 Porphyrobacter sp.
CCCCGCGATCGCGGTCGCCCAGACGCTGATGGATGCGGGCGTTGCGGTCGCCGCTTACGATCCCGAGGGCATGGAGCAGGCCCGCCCGCTGCTGCCCGGCGTCACCATGTGCGAGGGCGCCTACGAGGCCATCGAAGGCGCTGACGTGGTCGTGATCGTCACCGAATGGGACGCCTTCCGCGCCCTCGACCTCAAGCGCGTCAGGGACCTGCTCAACGCACCCGTCATGGTCGACCTGCGCAACGTCTACAAACCCGACGACATGCGCCACGCAGGGTTCGAATATACCAGCGTGGGACGGGGCTAAGCGCCGAACCAGTGGCGGCGGTTGTCCGCTCGTGACAGCCGCCACAGGGTCACCGCCAGCACCAGCACGATGCTTGCGGTCGCCGCGTAGCCGATCTCGGCGAAGCGCTGGCCGCCGGCTGAACGAATGGCGATCAGCGCCCAGCAGAACACCAGCCCGTAAAGCGGCGCGCCGCGCACCCGCCACGCCGCCATGGCGGCAATCACCGATCCGATCACGATCATCGCGGTCGTGACGAGCGGCCACGGCTCGGATCCGGCAAACCCGTGATACTTGATAGCCGCAGCGACGTTGACGATGCTTGCCGCCGTCAGCCACGCCGCCAGCGCGCTGAAGGCCGGGGCGGCAAAGATGCGCTCGTCGCGCGACAGGCTAGGCGCGGCAACCAGCGCACGCAGCACCGTCAGCAGCCCGGCGAGCGAGACGAGGATGATCAGCACCGAGACAAAGGTGAGGTTCGCCAGCTGGGTGTAGGTCGACCACACGCCCTGCGCCGCCAGCGCGATGGCTGCGGGCCAGCCGATGCGGGCCAGCAGGGGGTTGCTGCGCTGGGCGGGGAGCGCCTGCCACACGGCAAACAGGATCGAAAGCAGGAACAGCGGCCCCCAGATCGCGAAGGCCCAACCCGCCGGGGTGATCAGCGTGCGCACCGCATCGGAGCGGTTGCCGATGAACTCGCCGATCCCGAAACGCGGCAGGAACCCCGCCCCGATCTGCACCACGACGGCAAGGATGATGGCAAGGCGCTGGGCGGGCGAGCGGGAGGAGGAAAGGGAGTGGTCCATGCGGCAACCCTCGTCGCCTTTGGCGATGAGCGCAAGGCCTGCGGATAGCGAAGCGGGATAGCGTTCATGGCATAGCGATGCATCGGCCCGCCAAAGGACGGACCGGAAGGCCGACTGGCAGCCCGCAGGTGCCCGGAGCGCAGCGAAGGAACAGTATCGAGGACGTGCCCGCGGAGGCGGGCACACAAACCAAAAAAATCAGGGGGCCATCATAAGCCGGGTTCTGTCTCCTCAGGCTGTATCCTTGCGGACGGGCCTGCGGTGGCAGCCATTCATCTGCTCCGCCGATTGCTCGACGGCTCTAGCAGCCAACCCGGGTCTCTCAGCGCGAAACACGCCTGCCTCTCTTGCGAAAGGCGCGAGACCCCTATTCGGCCTTGCTCCGGGTGGGGTTTGCCATGCGGTTGCCGTTGCCGGCCCCCCGGTGCGCTTTTACCGCACCCTTTCACCCTTGCCTGTGCGCCCTTTCGGGTAGCCATCGGCGGTTTGCTCTCTGTGGCACTTTCCCTTGCCCCGCCCGAAAGCGGAACCGGCGGGCGTTACCCGCCACCCTTGTTTCGTGGAGCCCGGACTTTCCTCGCATCTTGCGACACGCGGCTGCCTCAGGCCCCCTGACGCGGCGGGCTATAGGCTTGACCGAAGGAGATTGCTAGCGGGTGCGCCCCTGATCGCGGTCGAGCAGGAGCTGCCACAGGATCGCGGCGATCTCGCCATCGGGGATGCCGGTGATGTTTTCGGGCCGCCAGCGCCGCTCGAACGCCTCGACCGCTTTGCCCTGATCGGTGATGTCGTAGCCGAAGCGTTCCAGCGCGAGGAAAAACGAGCCCTCGTTGTGGAACGGGTTGCCTGCCGCGAGGCATTCCGGGCGCGGCAGACACAGCTTGTATTCGGCAAGGCGGTGCCACGGGAACAGCTCGCCCGGATCGACCTTGCGCATAGGCGCGACGCAGGAATGGCCGACCACATTCGCGCGCGGGATATCGTACCGCTTCACAATCCGCGCCAGCAGCGGAATCAGCGCATCGATCTGCGCTTCGGCAAAGGGACGATAGCCCCCGTTCTCGGGCGCGTGGCCGGGGTGATCGAGCTCGATGCCGATGCTCGCCGAATTCACATCGGGAATGCCGCGCCAGTAGGATGCGCCCGCGTGCCAGGCGCGGCGGTCTTCGGGCACCAGCCGGATCACCTCGCCCTCTTCGGTGATGCAGTAATGCGCACTGACCGAGGAGGCCGGGTCGCACATCCGTTCAAGCGCGGTCTCGACCGGCTTCATCTCGGTGTAGTGGATCACCACCATCGAGATCGGCAGCGTGCGCTCGCCATAATTAGGCGAAAGCACCTCGCGGTGGACCAGTTCGTCGTCTCCGATGCCCCCCGACACGTCCGACCCCTTAGCCGATCATGCCTTCGGGCTCCGGCAATACCGCACCCAGGACAAGTGCCCCGTCGCCGAGCTTGTATTGGAGCCCACCCTCCATCTCCTCGGCGAGCACCGCGATCATGTGCGCGGCGGCCGTGCGCGAAGTGATCTCGCTTTCATCAAGGTCGCCTTGCAGGGCGCGGCCAATGGTTTCGTCGAAGGCAATCCGGTCACCGCGCGCACGGGCAACGATCTCCACCGCGCCGTCGCGCCGCTCTGCCCCGATATCGAGCGTACCGCCGCGAATGAGCGCGTCCAGTCCGATCTGCGCAAGGTTGAGCAGCACCTTGACCGCAGGCTTGGGCAGGCTCGGCTCGGCGATCGCCCAATTGACCTCGACCCGCTTGGCATCAGAGGCGAGCGCATCGATCACGCTCTTGGCCTCGTCCACCGGGATCGCCTCGCCGAAGCCGCCTGCCGCCCCGAAGGCGAGGCGGAAGAACTTCAGCTTGTCGGTGCTGATCTTGGCCGACTGCTCCAGCAGCTCGACGACGCGGACGCGCATCTGCGGGTCCTGTTCCTCGGCGAGAAGTTCCAGCCCGTTGGCGAGCGCGCCCACGGGCGAGAGCATGTCGTGGCACAGGCGCGAGCACAGCATCGCGGCGAGATCGGTCTGGGAAATCATGGCGCTTACCTAGCCATCGCAAAGCGCAAAGGGAAGTGCGGTGAACCCCTGTTCCCCGTCCGCCCAGAACGTGACGTCTTCTCCGGCGATGATTGCCCACACCCGCCCGTCTTGCGCAGCGCAGGCGCGGTCGGTGGCAGACGGCGCCGCTGGGCCCACCGGATGCGAGTGGTAATAGCCGAGAACCTGCGGAGCGCCTTCGTGGCGCGCGGCGCGGTGCGCGTCGATCAGGGCCTGGGGATCGATCTCGAAATGGGTGTGCGGCGCGGGATGGATGTTACGGGTCTCGCGCGCCTCGGTGATACGCGCGCCTTCGCCCAGCAGAAGCCCGCAAGCCTCGCGCGGGTGCGCAGCGGCGGAAGCGGCGCGCATCTGGCTGAGGGCTTGGCTTGTCACAGCGATTTCCATCACGCATGGCAATAGCATGTCCGACCACGAAATCATCACCGGCACGATATCTGCTTCTGGCTCAAGCCCCGCCCGCCTCGACAAGGCGCTGGCCGAAGCGACGGGTCTTTCCCGCGCGCGGGTGCAAGGGTTGATCGACGAGGGCCGCGTCGATGTGGCGGGAAAGACCGCGACGGCGGCCTCGATGAAGGTCGCGGGCGGCGCCGAATTCCGCATTATCGTCTCTGCAGCCATGCCCGCAGAGGCGCAACCCGAAGACATACCGCTCGTGATCGCTTTCGAGGACCGGCATCTCGTGGTCGTCGACAAGCCAGCGGGGATGGTGGTGCACCCTGCGGTCGGCAACATCACCGGCACGCTCGTGAACGCGCTGCTGCACCATTGCCGGGGCAATCTTTCCGGCATTAACGGCGTCGCGCGGCCCGGGATCGTGCACCGGATCGACAAGGACACCTCGGGTCTGCTCGTGGTCGCCAAGTCGGACGCCGCGCACGAAGGACTAGCCGCACAATTCGCCGCGCACACGGTCCACCGCCGCTATATCGCTGTATGCGCCGGGCATCCCTCACCCGCCGAAGGCACGATTGATGCCCGCGTCGGACGGTCGGATGCGGACCGAAAGAAAATGACGGTGCTCCCCAACAATTCCTCACGCGGCAAATCGGCGGTCACCCACTACAAGGTGCTGGAGAGGCTCGATGAGGCCGCCGTGATCGAATGCCGGCTGGAAACCGGGCGCACCCACCAGGTGCGTGTTCACTGCGCGTCAATCGGCCATCCGCTACTGGGAGACCCTGCCTATGGCCGAACCCCCAAATCCCTTCGCCCCCTGCTGGAGCGACTCGGCTTTGCCCGCCAGGCGCTCCACGCGGCCGAGCTCGGTTTCCAGCACCCTGTCACAGGGGAAATGGTGCAATTACGGAGTGATTTGCCGCAGGACATGGCGGAACTGATCGACCAACTTGGCGGTTCTGATCGATGAAACGCGCATACAAATGACGAATTTTCGCGTATATATGTAACCCGTGGCCAAGTTCGCGGGATGCCCATCAGGGGTCTCGTGCAAAGCGGTCGACGCTAGAAAGGTTAGGCAAACCAGTGTCCAAATCCAAGACCACCTCGGTCCCGGCCCTGAGCGGTGAACAGTCGCTCAACCGCTATCTTTCCGAGATCCGCAAGTTCCCGGTGCTGACGGCCGAGCAGGAATACATGCTCGCCAAGCGCTATCAGGAACACGAGGACCCCGAAGCTGCTGCCCAGCTCGTCTCGAGCCACCTGCGGCTCGTCGCGAAAATCGCGATGGGCTACCGCGGCTATGGCCTGCCCGTTTCCGACCTGATTTCGGAAGGCAATGTCGGCCTGATGCAGGGCGTCAAGAAGTTCGAACCCGATCGCGGCTTCCGCCTCGCGACCTACGCGATGTGGTGGATCAAGGCCTCGATGCAGGAGTTCATCCTGCGCTCGTGGAGCCTCGTCAAGATGGGCACCACCGCGGCCCAGAAGAAGCTATTCTTCAACCTTCGCCGGATGAAGAAGCAACTCGAAGCCTACGAGGATTCCGACCTCCGCCCCGAAGACGTGACCAAGATCGCAACCGACCTCGGCGTGCCCGAGCAGGAAGTGATCAACATGAACCGGCGTATGATGATGGGCGGCGATGCCTCGCTCAACGTCAGCTTGCGCGGGGCCGAGGAAGGCTCGGGCGAATGGCAGGACTGGCTGGCGGATGATCGCCCGCTACAGGACGAAACCGTCGCCGAGGCTGAAGAATCGCAGATGCGCATGGCCATGCTCGCGGAGGCGATGAACAGCCTCAACGAGCGTGAGCGGCACATCCTCACCGAACGCCGCCTGACGGAAAAGCCGCAAACGCTGGAAGAGCTGTCACAGGCCTACGACGTCAGCCGCGAACGCATCCGCCAGATCGAGGTACGGGCCTTCGAGAAGCTCCAGAAGGCGATGCAGCGAATCGCCGGCGAAAGGCTGCTTCCGGGTATCGCCTAGGCGCATGGCCTGACGGGCCGCTGACCGAACAAAAAAGCGCGCCGCGAGAGATCGCGGCGCGCTTTTTGCGTTCAGCGCAAGGCTACTTCTTCTTCGCCGCCAGATCGAGCACCGCTGCCACCATCGCGCGGGTGCCCAGCACGATGCTTTCGCGCGGCGCGACCTGGAACAGGGGCGAGTGGTGTCCGGCAATCGCCGGTCCGCCCGCCTTGGCCGCGGCGAGGCGCTCGGGCGTCGTGCCGCCGACAGCGAAGTAATAGCCCGGCACCCCGGCATTGGGCGAAACGAAGTAGGTGAAGTCTTCAGCCCCCATGTTCTGCTGCTCGAACGGCACCACCGCTGCCGCGCCGAGCTCGCGCTTCATCGCCGCGTTGAGGCGGCGGGCGAGCGCGGGGTCGTTGTTGGTCGTTGGCGTGCCCGAGAAGTGCTTGACCGTCACCGGCATATTGTCGGGCAGCCCGTGCGCCTTGCCGATATTGACCGCGATCCGCTCGACGAGGGCGATCACCCTGGCGCGGGTCTCCTCGTCATTGGCGCGCACGGTCAGCTTCAGGTTCGCCTCGTCCGGAATGATGTTGTACGTCGTCCCCGCGTGGATCGAGCCGACCGTCACCACCACCGGCTTCAGCGGCGAAATTTCGCGCGAATCGATCGATTGCAGCGCGGTGACAATCTGCGAGGCGATATAGACCGGGTCCTTGCCGAGATGCGGCGAAGCGCCGTGTGTGCCGATCCCGGGCACCCGCACATCGAGCGTGTCGGAACTGGAATACTGGATGCCTTCTGCCGCCGCGACCTTGCCGGTCTCCAGCTCCGCCGCAACGTGGAAGGCCAGCGCATAATCGGGCGTGCCGAAGCGCTGGTAGAGCCCGTCCTCCATCATCCGCTTGGCCCCGCGCACGCCTTCCTCGGCGGGCTGGACGATGAACATCAGCGTGCCGCTCCACTTGTCCTTCATCGCTGCCAGCCGCCGCGCCGTGCCGACCATCGACGTGATGTGCGTATCGTGCCCGCAGGCATGCATGACGTTATATTCCTTGCCGTCCTCGCCCACCTGCTTGGCCTTGGAGGCATAGGGAAGGCCGCTCTTCTCCTCGACCGGCAGCCCGTCCATGTCCGCGCGCAGCAGGATCAGCGGGCCTTTGCCGTTCTTGAGGATGCCGACCACGCCGGTGCCGCCCACGCCGGTCGCTACTTCCAGCCCGGCCGCCTTCAGTTCGGTCGCCATCTTCGCGGCGGTGCGATTTTCGAGGAAGCCGAGTTCGGGGTTCTGGTGGAAGTCGAGAAACAGCGGCGCGAGGTAATTGTCGTACTCCGCCTCGACGGCCTTTTTGGTGGCGAGGTCTTCGGCCAGCGCGGGCTGGGCGGCGGTCACGGCCAGCATGGCAGCGCTGGCGGCGAGTTGGAACAGGCGCATTCTCGGTCTCCCCCTGAGGTGTTGGCGCAGGCTAGACCTGCGCTGCACATTCCTGCAAGCGCCGATGCTTCCCACACCCCGCACGCTGCGCTAGAGGCCGGTCATGGCGTTCACCATCCTCCGCTATGCTGCCAAGGCGTTCGCCGGTTTTGTCGGCCTGACGCTGCTGCTGGTGGTGGCGTTCAAGTGGATGCCCGTCCCCGTCACCGCGACCATGATCATGGATGGCAACGGGATCACCAAGGACTGGGAAAGCCTCGACAATATCGACCGCA
This sequence comes from Porphyrobacter sp., assembly GCA_027533455.1. Classification (GTDB taxonomy): domain Bacteria; phylum Pseudomonadota; class Alphaproteobacteria; order Sphingomonadales; family Sphingomonadaceae; genus Erythrobacter. The sequence continues at coordinate 7,242 of JAPZUC010000016.1, forward strand.
ATTTGGTGAGCGCGGTGATCGCATCGGAAGATCAGCGGTTCTGTTCGCACAGCGGTTTCGATACCGAAGCGATCGAGCAGGCGATGCGCGAGAACCTGGAGGGCGGCAAGATCCGCGGTGGTTCTTCCATCAGCCAGCAGACCGCCAAGAACGTGTTCCTGTGGCAAGGCGGCGGCTATTTCCGCAAGGCTCTCGAGGCGTGGTTCACCTTCTGGATCGAGACTATTTGGGGCAAGCGGCGGATCATGGAGGTCTATCTTAACGTCGCGGAGACCGGGATCGGAACCTACGGAGCCGAGGCCGGATCGCAGCGCTATTTCGGCCACTCCGCCGCGCGGATGAGCCGCGACGAGGCGAGCCGCATGGCAGCAGCCCTCCCCAGCCCCAAGAAGCGTGCAGTCAAGGGCCCGGGCGGGTGGCTGGCGCGACACGGCAACCGGATCGAACGCCGCATCGGCATCGTCAGGCGTGACGGGCTCGACGCTTGCGTCTACAACTGAGCGCGATGGCTCACGCTCACGCCCCTCACCATAATCACGGCCATTCGAGTGGGCATGGTTCGCACGCGCATCACGGTCATGGGCATCATGGCCACGGGCATCACGCACCCAAGGATTTCGGCCGGGCCTTCGCCATAGGGATCAGTCTCAACCTTGCCTTCGTCGCGATCGAGGCCGTTGCCGGGCTGGCTTATGGCTCGATGGCGCTGGTCGCCGATGCCGGCCACAACCTATCGGATGTGCTCGCCCTCGCGCTCGCGTGGATCGCCAGCATCGCCGCAAAGCGCCCGCCACAGGGCCGCTTCACCTATGGCTACAAAAGCTCTACTATCCTCGCCGCGCTCGCCAATGCGCTGCTGCTGGCCGTGGCGATCGGGGCGCTGTTGTTCGAGACCGTGCAGCGAATCATGACGCCGGGCGAGCCGCAGGGCCTTGCGATGGCCGTGGTCGCCGGGATCGGGATCGCGATCAACGCGTTGACGGCCATGCTGTTCTTGAAAGGCCAGGACGATCTCAACATCCGCGGGGCCTATCTCCACATGGTGGCCGACGCACTGGTCTCGCTGGGCGTGGTGATCGCGGGCCTCGCAATCCTTGCCACCGGCTTTGCATGGATCGATCCGGTCGTGAGCCTCGTGATCCTCGGCGTGATCGCCTGGGGGACATGGGGCCTTGCGCGTGACAGCGTGGCGATGGGCCTGCTCGCCGCGCCCGAGCGGATCGACCTTGCCGAAGTGAAGCAGCATCTTGCCGGCTTGGACGGGGTCACCGCGGTGCATGATCTCCACGTCTGGCCGATGTCGACCACCGAAGTCGCCTTGACCGCGCACCTCGTGATGCCCGGCCGCCGCGCCTCGAGCGGGTTCCTGCGCGAGGTTGCCGACAGCCTCGAAGCCCGCTTCGGGGTGGGCCATGCCACCTTGCAGGTCGAAAGCGGCGAGGAGCCTTGCGGCCACCCGTGCGGAGCGGACCGCTGATGGCCGCCCGTCCCCGCCCCTCGACCAACGAAGCGCGTGAGGCGCTGCAAAACGCCATGGCGCGGCTGGCCGCGGGCGACCAGTCCGCGCTCGAGGAAATCTATCGCGCCACCCGGGTGAAGCTGTTCGGCATCACCTTGCGTATCTTGGGTGATCAAAAGGAAGCCGAGGACGCCTTGCAGGACGTCTATGTCAATCTGTGGCAGCGGGCCGACCGCTATGACCCGACCCGCGCGAGCCCGATCGCGTGGCTGGCGGCGTTTGCGCGCAATCGCGCGATTGATCGCCTGCGCACCGGCAAGGTCCGCGCCGGCTCGGTGCCGGTAGAAGAGGCCGCGCCGCTCGCCGATGAAACGCCGCTTGCCGATGCGCTCCTGGTCGATGCCGAACAGGCCGCGCAGATCCACAAGTGCCTGGGCGCTCTGGACGACCGCACGCAGAGCCACATCCGCGCCGCCTTCTTTGAAGGCTACACCTATGCCCAGCTGGCCGAAGCGGCGGACGTTCCGCTCGGCACGATGAAAAGCTGGATCCGCCGCGGGCTGCAACGCCTGCGCGCCTGTCTCGAAGCGAGCGAAGCGGCATGAGCGGGCCTGAAGATACCAACCCGGAAAACGGCGTGCCCCAAGAGCCGACCCGCGACGATCCGATGATCGCTGCCGAATGGGCATTGGGCCTGCTCGAAGGCGAGGAGCTGCTCGCCGCGCGCGGGAAATACGCGACCGATCCGGCCTTCGCGTGGCGCAAGGAATGGTGGGACGACTGGTTCGCCCCCCTGTCGGACGCCATGCCGGGCGCCGAGCCGGGCGAACATGTGTGGGACGGCATCGCCGCGCGCGTCGCCACGCAGCAGACCCCGGCCGACGCTCCGACCGTCGCACCGCTGGCAGCAGCCAACGTGGTCCAGCTCGAAGCAAAGGTACGGCGCTGGCAGTCGGTGGCAGGGCTTTCGAGCCTTGCGGCTGCCGTGGCGCTCGCCTGGCTTGCGCTCACACCTGCACAGGTGTCGGTCGTGCCGCTGCCCAATCAGACCATTGCCGCCGCACCGCTGGTCGCCACCGTGCCGATCGGCGAGACCGGCCTCAGGCTCGATGTCACCTACGTCCCCGAAGCCAAGCGCATCGTCGTGGGTGCCATCGGCCTAACGGCTGACGGGGTACATGATCACGAATTGTGGCTGGTGCCCACCGATGGCTCGGCCCTGCAATCGCTTGGCGTGGTCAAGCCGGGTGAGGTGCGCAGCATGGTGCTGCCCGAAAGCATCACCGCCAAGCTGGGCGACAGGGCCGGTCTGGCGCTGACCCGCGAGCCGATCGGCGGCAAGCCCGAGGGCAAGGACGCCGGCCCCGTGGTCGCCAAGGGCGCTTTCACCCGCGTCTGAGCCGCCTTCGCTTTGCCGCAACGGCGCGGCATTTCAACCGGATTTCCCTGAATCCGGCATCCGATCGCGGCCCGCAGCCGTAGCTCCCTGTGCAAGCGAGAGAGGCTTGCGAGCATGATCCCCCAGATTGACGGAGTTCAAACGTGCCCCCCAAGACCACCCTGACCGCCATCGCCGCAGCCGCACTCGCTGCCACTGCCGGCATCCTTGCCACCCCCGCGCTGGCTGATCACCACATGGAAAAGAAGGCCGATCTGCCGATGGTCGGCGGCGCAGCCATGTACCCGACCAAGACCATCGTCGAGAACGCGGTCAATTCGGCCGATCACACCACGCTGGTCGCTGCTGTGAAGGCTGCGGGCCTCGTTGATGCGCTGTCGGGCCCCGGCCCCTTCACCGTCTTCGCACCGACCAACGCCGCCTTCGGCAAGCTGCCCGCCGGCACCGTGGAGACGCTGGTGAAGCCGGAAAACAAGGCCACGCTAACCGCAATCCTCACCTACCATGTCGTCCCGGGCAAGGTCGGCGCGGGCCAGCTGATCGAGATGATCAAGCAGGGCGGCGGCAAGGCCGAACTCAAGACCCTGAACGGCGGCATCCTGACCGCGAGCATCGTGGGCGGCAAAGTCGTGCTGACCGATGCCAAGGGCGGTCAGGCGACCGTGACCCAGGCTGACGTCTTCCAGTCAAACGGCGTGATCCACGTGACCGACACGGTCTCGCTGCCAGGCTGACAGAATTAGCGGCTTGCGCCGCCCCCATCCCCACCCCCGAAGCAAAGGGCGGCGCTTCTCCGGCCCCGTTCGGCCCACCTCCAGAGCCGGACGGGGTTTTGCTTGTGGGACTCAGGACTTCGCGGGATCGGCGCGCCCGACGGCCACCGCTTCGGCATGGAGCGCGCGAAATTCGTCCGGCGACATTGCGGATAGTGCCTCGTAGGTAGGCCGCGTCAGGGCCTTGTCGCCAACGCCCTCGCCAACGAACTTGTAGGTGCCGTCCTTAGGAAAGATGATGAAGTAGAATTCGAGCCCGGACGGTCTTTTGGGGCCCGTGTAAAACACGAGGCTCGCACCGTCATCGCAGGCGTAAACATACCACTGCACTTCGCCGAAATACCGTTCAAGCGGCCCGGCCTCGCATTTGAGGCGCGGCCTTCCGGAAGGGGGTTCGGACTGTTCGGGCGAAGGTGCTGCAAAGGCGGTGTTCGCAGCGAGCGCGGCGAACACCGAAAAAAGCGCGGCGCGCACTGCTTACGCCGCTTCTTCCTTCTTCTTTTCCTTGCCGATCACGCGGATCGGTTCCTTCTTGCCCGCGACCACGTCGGCGTCGATCACGATTTCGGTGACGCCTTCCATGTCGGGCAGGTCGAACATCGTGTCGAGCAGCAGGCCCTCAACGATCGAGCGAAGTCCGCGTGCGCCGGTCTTGCGCTTGATCGCGCGCTCGGCGATCGCCTGCAGCGCGTCGGGGGTGAAGGTCAGCTCCACATCCTCAAGCTCGAACAGCTTGCGGTACTGCTTGACCAGCGCGTTCTTGGGCTCGTTGAGGATCGTCACCAGCGCCGGCACATCAAGATCGTGCAGCGTGGCGATGACCGGCAGACGACCGACGAATTCGGGGATCAGGCCGAACTTGAGGAGATCCTCCGGCTCCGACTTTTCCAGCAGCTCGCCCACGCGGCGCTTGTCGGGATCGGCAACGTTGGCACCGAAACCGATCGAGCGCTTCTGCAAGCGGTCGGCGATGATCTTGTCGAGACCCGCGAAGGCCCCGCCGCAGATGAACAGGATGTTCGTGGTGTCGACCTGCAGGAATTCCTGCTGCGGATGCTTGCGCCCGCCCTGCGGCGGCACGGAAGCCGTGGTGCCTTCCATCAGCTTCAGCAGCGCCTGCTGCACGCCCTCTCCCGAAACGTCGCGGGTGATCGAGGGGTTTTCGGCCTTGCGGGTGATCTTGTCGATCTCGTCGATATAGACGATCCCGTGCTGGGCCTTCTCGACATTGTAGTCGGAGGACTGGAGCAGCTTCAGGATGATGTTCTCGACGTCCTCGCCCACGTAACCCGCTTCGGTCAGTGTGGTCGCATCGGCCATGGTGAAGGGGACATCGAAGGTGCGGGCCAGCGTCTGCGCGAGCAGCGTCTTGCCGGAACCCGTCGGGCCGACGAGCAGAATGTTCGACTTTGCCAGCTCGACATCGCCGGACTTGCCGGAGTGCTTCAGCCGCTTGTAGTGGTTGTGCACTGCGACCGCGAGCACGCGCTTGGCCCGGTCCTGCCCGATCACATAGTCATTGAGCTGCGTGAAGATATCGAGCGGCGTGGGGATCTCGCCGTCTTTCTTGCCGGCGATCCCGGCCTTGGTTTCCTCGCGGATGATGTCGTTGCACAGCTCGACGCATTCATCGCAGATGAACACGGTCGGGCCGGCGATAAGCTTGCGCACCTCGTGCTGCGACTTCCCGCAGAAGCTGCAGTAGAGGGTGCTCTTGCTGTCGGATCCGCTCAATTTGGTCATTCCTGTGTCCTCGAATCCGGCCCTTCGGGCAGCGCACTGCGCATCGCGGATTGGTCAAGTGTATCGCTTGCCCCCCATGAATCAACATATGGTGCAAGGATTCGTGAAGTTACCATGCGCTCTGCCCCCGCCAAGGCGCGGAAAAGACAGGCCGGAAGGCGGGCTGTCCCGCCCCGGTGCAGGTCGAGGCGTAAGACTTATTCAGGCGCCCCGCCCGAACCGTCCTCAAGGCCGGTTTCCTCGTTGTCGGGCCGGGTCTCGAAGACCTTGTCGACCAGACCGAAGGCCTTGGCTTCCTCGGCTTCGAGGAAGGTGTCGCGGTCCATCGCCTTTTCGATTTCCTCGAGGCTGCGACCGGTGAACTTCACATAAAGGTCGTTCATGCGGCTGCGGATGCGCAGGATTTCACGCGCCTGGATCTCGATGTCGGAGGCCATCCCGCGCGCGCCGCCCGAAGGCTGGTGGATCATGATGCGCGCATTGGGGAGCGCGATGCGCATACCCGGCTCGCCCGCGGCCAGCAGGAAACTGCCCATCGATGCGGCCTGCCCCATGCACACAGTCGACACGCGCGGCTTGATGTATTGCATGGTGTCGAAGATCGCGAGACCCGCCGTCACCACCCCGCCGGGCGAGTTGATGTACATGGAGATCGGCTTCGAAGGGTTCTCGGATTCGAGGAACAGAAGCTGCGCGGTGATCAGCGAGGCCATGCCGTCTTCGACCTGGCCGGTCACGAAGACGATGCGTTCGCGCAGCAGGCGGCTGAAGATGTCGAAGCTGCGTTCGCCCCGGCTCGTCTGTTCGACCACCACGGGAACCAGCGCGCCCGTCACCAGATCGCGGGTGAATTGGCCCTGGGTGCCGTAAGTCTCGCCGGTATTGCCGAACAGATCGATCATGAAAGTGCCCTTGCGCTTGCTTGTTGCGAACTGGCTATGTCGGAGGCTGGGGGGCAATTTCAAGGGCGTTTACCTTGTCTCTGTGAATTGGCTGCGGACACGCGGGCGGGCGCGGTCCGGCCAGCGGGGCATTTTACCCCTTGAGCGGCAGCCGATACGTGGCAAACCCGAGCGCATGAACCATCGCTCCCCCATCCGCTCGGTCTCCCGACCGGCTCTCGCCCTGCTCCTTGCCACCACCGCCGCGCCCGCGCTGGCGCGGCAGGCCGATCCCGACGTCGCCGCCACCGCTGCCGAGGCACAGATCGAGCGCATCCGCACGCTCGACGATGCCGGGCCGATGCTGAATGCGGTGATCGTCTACGAGCCCGAGGCGGCGAACTATGCCAACGAGGCCGAGGAGGCGGGTACGCCGCTTGCGGGCCGCACCGTGCTGGTGAAAGACAATGTCGAAACGGAAGAATGGCCGACCACCGCCGGATCGCTCGCCCTGAAGGACAACGCCACCGGACGTGATGCGCCGCTGGTTGCGAACCTGCGCGCAGCGGGCGGCGTCGTTATGGGCAAGACCAACCTTTCGGAATGGGCCAACATCCGCTCCAACAACTCCACCAGCGGATGGAGCGGCGTCGGCGGGCTGACGAAGAACCCGTACGCCATCGACCGCAATTCCTGCGGCTCCTCCAGCGGCAGCGGCGCGGCGATCGCGGCGGGCTTTGCCTGGGGCGCGATCGGGACCGAGACCAATGGCTCGATCACCTGCCCCGCGAGCATCAACGGCCTCGTCGGCTTCAAGCCCTCTGTCGGGATCGTCAGCCGCACGCACGTGGTGCCGATTTCCAGCACGCAGGACACCGCCGGGCCGATAACCAAGATGGTCCATGATGCAGCCCTGCTGCTGACTGCCATCGCGGCGCCGGACAAGGCCGATCCGGTCACGCTCGATGCCAAGCGGGTCGCCGATTACACCGCCGGGCTCGACACCGCGTCGCTCAAGGGCGTGCGCATCGGCGTGCTGCGCGGCGCGATCGGCAGCCGTCCGGATGTTGCCGCGCTGTTCGAGACCGCGCTTGCCGATCTCACCCGCGCGGGCGCGGTGCTGGTCGATGTCGCATACGAAGCGCCCAGCGATCTGTGGGAAGCCTCGCTTCCAGTGCTGCTGTTCGAGTTGCGGGTCGAGATGGACAAATATCTCTCAACCCGCCCCGGCAACGGCGGGCCGCGCAGCCTTGCCGATGTGGTCGCCTTCAACAAGGAACACGCCGCCGAGGAAATGCGCTGGTTCAACCAGGACCTGTTCGAACAGGCGCTGACCACCACCGACGCGGAAGCCTACGCCAAGAACGTCGCCACCCTGCGCCGCCTGACCCGGGCCGAGGGAATCGACAAGCTGCTGGCCGACAACCAGGTCACCTTCCTCGTCGCGCCGACCGAAGGCCCGGCCTGGACTACCGACCTCGTCAATGGTGACCATTTCTCGGGCGGAATCGGCGCGGGCTATCTCGCGGCGATTGCGGGCTATCCGCATATCACCGTGCCGATGGGCGCGGTCGAAGGGCTCCCCGTGGGCTTCAGCATCATGGGCGGCCAGTGGCAGGACCACGCGGTCCTGAAGGCAGGCGCCGTGTACGAAAAAGCGCGGACAGCCAAGCTGCCCGCGCCGACTTTTGCAGTGTGGAAACCGGCGGGGGAGTAATCCCCCCGCCGCTCACCTGATCACTTCTTGGCAGCGGCCTTCTTGGCCGGGGCCTTCTTCGCAGCAGGCTTTTCTTCCGCCGGAGCAGCCTCGGCCTTCTTCGCCGGAGCCTTCTTAGCAGCGGCCTTCTTGGCGGGCTTTTCTTCCGCAGCCGGGGCTTCCTCAGCCGCAGTTTCCTTCTTGGCCGGAGCCTTCTTCTTGGCGGCGGGCGCCTTCTTCGGAGCCGGTGCAGCTTCGGTTTCTTCCGCTTCGATCGCGGCCTGAAGCTCTTCCACGGTTACTTCACGCTCGGTGACTTCGGCCTTGTCGAACAGGAAGTCGACGACCTTGTCTTCGTAAAGCGGAGCGCGCAGCTGGGCGGCGGCCATCGGCTCGGACTGGATGTACTGGATGAACCGCTCACGGTCCTCGGTGCGGTACTGCATCGCGGCCTGCTGGATCAGCATGCCCATTTCCTGCTGGGTCACTTCCACGCCATTGGCCTGGCCGATTTCCGAAAGCAGCAGGCCCAGACGCACGCGGCGTTCGGCGATCGAACGATATTCATCCTTCTCGTCCTCGATCTGCTTGAGCGCTTCGGCGGGATTTTCGTCGCGCGCGGCTTCCTGCTGGAGCTGCGCCCAGATCTGGCCGAACTCGGCTTCGACCATCGTGCCGGGGACTTCGAAGCTGTGACCGGCAGCCAGCTGATCAAGCAGCGCGCGCTTCATCTGGGTGCGGGTCAGGCCAGCGGTCTGCTGTTCAAGCTGCGCCTTCATGATCTCGCGCAGCTTGTCGAGGCTGTCGAGGCCGAGGCTCTTGGCGAAATCTTCGTCCAGCGTGGTTTCGCTTTCGACCTTCACCGCCTTCACGGTGATGTCGAAAGTGGCTTCCTTGCCGGCGAGGTGATCGGCCTGATATTCGGCCGGGAAGGTGACGGTGATCGTCTTTTCCTGACCAGTCTTCACGCCGACCAGCTGGTCTTCGAAGCCGGGGATGAAGGTGTTCGAACCGAGCACCAGCGCCGCGTCTTCGGCCTTGCCGCCTTCGAACTCGACACCGTCGAGCTTGCCGACGAAGTCGATGATGAGCTGGTCGCCCTCGGCCGCCTTCTTGGTCTTGGCAGCGTCTTTGTAGCTCTTGTTCTGGCTGGCGATGTTGCCAAGCGCTTCGTCGATCTGCGCATCGGTGACGGGCACCATGAGGCGCTCGAGCTTCAGGCCATCCGTGCTCGGCGCTTCGATCGCCGGCAGCACTTCAAGGCTGACAGTGACTTCGGCGTCCTTGCCTTCGGCATAGTCTTCATTGAGGCCGACTTCCGGCTGCATCGCCGGACGCAGGCCTTCGTTGCGGAGCAGCGCGTCGACCGATTCGCGGATCGTGTCGCTGACAACCTGCCCGTGCAGGGCTTCGCCGTGCATCTTCTTGACGAGGTTCGCGGGCACCTTGCCGGGGCGGAAGCCGGGCATCCGCACCTGCGGCGCCACCTTCTTGATCTCGGCCTCGATTTTGGCCGACAATTCGGCGGCGGTGATCGTGATCAGATAGGCGCGCTTGAGCCCTTCGTTGACGGTCTGCTTGGTCTGCATGGTGACTGGTCTGAAGCCTTCTTGCAAAGAATCGAATGGGTACGGGCTGGATCAAGGCGAAGTTGGTGCGGGCGAAGGGACTCGAACCCCCACATCTTGCGATGCCAGAACCTAAATCTGGTGCGTCTACCAATTTCGCCACGCCCGCATGCCCGAACGAAGCCGCGCGGGAAGCCGACTAAGGCACCCCGCGCGTATTAGCGAGCGCCCTTATCCCCCCTCGCCCAAAAGGGCAAGCGCAACACGCTTGAAGGTGGGCGGATTGCCGGATAAGGGCGCGGCCATGACCGAAGAAACCCCCAATGCCGCCCCGACAACCTCTGGCGCGGACGTTCCGCCCGATCACCTGTCGGTCAATCCGCGCAGCCCGTTTTTCGATGCCGAGAAGCTCCAGCGCGGAGTCGGCATCCGGTTCAAGGACCGCGTTCGCACGGATATCGAGGAATACTCGATCACCGAAGGCTGGGTGCGGGTGCAGGCCGGCAAAGCCCTCGACCGCAAGGGCCAGGCCCTGACGATCAAGCTCACCGGTCCGGTCGAAGCCTGGTACGAAGACCTCGGCGAGAACCCGCCGGTCGCAAAGAAGGGCTGAGTTTCAGGGCCGAATCCGGCCAAACTTGCCATTTGAGGCGTTTGCGCCCACTTGGGCCGGGATATGTCCCTCCCCAAGAAGCCAGAAGTCGTCATCATCGGCCGCCCCAACGTGGGCAAGTCCACGCTGTTCAACCGGCTGGTGGGCAAGAAACTCGCGCTCGTCGATGACCAGCCCGGCGTCACCCGCGACCGCCGGATGGGCGATGCGGTGATCGCGGGGCTGCACTTCACCGTCGTCGACACCGCCGGGTGGGAAGACGAGAACGAACTCAGCCTGCCGGGCCGGATGCGCAAGCAGACCGAAGCGAGCCTTGCAGGCGCGGACGCCGCGATGTTCGTGGTCGATGCGCGCGCGGGCCTCACCCCCCTCGACGAGGAAATCGCCCGTTACCTGCGCGAACAGGAAGTGCCGGTGGTGGTCGTTGCCAACAAGGCCGAAGGCACCGCTGCCGAAGCCGGCGTGATGGAAGCCTATGCGCTGGGTCTGGGCGAGCCGCTGGCGGTCTCTGCCGAGCACGGCGTGGGCGTGGCCGACCTGTTCGGCGGGCTGTGGCCGATCATCGGCGCGCGGGCCGAGGAATGGGACGAAGCGAACGACATCGCCCGCGCGGAATGGCGCGATATGGACGACGAGGATCGCCCCTCGGGCCCCTTGAAACTCGCCATCGTGGGCCGGCCCAACGCGGGCAAATCGACGCTCATCAACCGGCTGCTGGGCGAAGACCGCCTGCTGACCGGGCCCGAGGCCGGGATTACCCGCGATTCGATCGCGGTCGATTGGGAATGGACCGATCCCAAGTCCGGCGAGAAGCGCGAGATCCGCCTGATCGACACGGCGGGGATGCGCAAAAAGAAGAACGTCACCGAAAAGCTCGAAAAGCTCTCGGTCGCGGACGCGCGCCGCGCGGTGGACTTTGCCGAAGTCGTGGTGCTGCTGCTCGACGCGACACAGGGCCTCGAACATCAGGACCTCAAGATCGCCAGCCTCGTCCTCGAAGAAGGCCGCGCGCTAATGATCGCGATCAACAAGTGGGACGTGGCCGAGGACGCGAGCAAGCTGTTCAACGGCATCCGCGCCGCACTGGATGATGGCCTTGCGCAAGTGCGCGGGCTGCCCGTGTTCGCCGTCAGCGCCAATACCGGCAAGGGCCTCGACCAGATGCTTGGCGGCGCGTTCGAACTGCGCGATTCGTGGTCGAAGCGGGTCAGCACCTCGGCGCTCAACCGCTGGTTCGACGACGCGTTGGAAGCCAACCCGCCCCCGGCACCGGGCGGCAAGAGGATCAAGCTGCGCTACATCACCCAGGCCGGCACCCGCCCGCCGCGCTTCGTGATCTTCGGCACCCGCCTCGATCTGCTCCCCAAGAGCTACGAACGCTATCTCGTCAACGGCATCCGCGCCAAACTCGGCTTTGACGCCGTGCCGGTGCGCGTGACGCTCAAGGCCAACAAGAACCCCTTCGCCAAGGATTAGACCGTGACGCTGGTCGACACCCTCGCAGCCGCAGCCGTGCACACGCCGTTTGCCGCCGAGATCCTCGAGCGCACCGCCTCCACCCCGCGCGTGCAGCAGGTGGTGCAGCTGAGCCTTGCGCCTGCGTTCCTACTCTCCGGGATCGGTGCGGTGATGAATGTTATCATGAGCCGGATGATCTGGATCTCGCGGCGTATCGAGAACATCGAGGAGAAGATGGACACCCAGCGTACCGCCAAGCAGGCGCGCGAAGTCGGCTGGCTGATGCGGCGGCGCAAACTGATGCAAGGCGCGATCATGTTCTCGACCGCTTCGGCGGTGATGATCAGCGCGGTGATCATGCTGCTGTTCGTGTCGGCCTATATTACGTCGCAGATAGGCACCTTGATTGCGGCGATGTGGGTGCTCACGATGCTGCTGCTCGTGACCGGCCTCGGCTTCTTCCTGCTCGAAAGCCGGCTCGCGGCGATCGGCGCAGTGGAGAAGGACTAGCCCCCCCTCTCCCGCACCGGGGCTTGACCCGGGGCCCAGCGCATTTCCGGCAAAGAAAAAGCAGGGTCCCGGGTCAAGCCCGGGATAGGGGGCAGTAGCTAGCCTTACTTCTCGCCCGCAGCCTGGCTTTGCAGCTGGCAGTAGTTGTGGAGGCCCATGCGTTCGATCTGCTCGAACTGGGTTTCGAGGAAATCGACGTGCTCTTCCTCGTTCTTGAGGATGTAGGCGAAGAGATCGCGGCTCACGTAGTCACGCACGCTTTCGCAATGCTCGATCGCGTCGCGCAGCAGCGGGATCGCTTCGTGCTCGAGCGCGAGGTCGGCGCGCAGCACTTCCTCGACATTCTCGCCGACCTTCAGCTTGTGGATCGCCTGGAAGTTCGGGAGCGCCTCAAGGAACAGGATACGCTCGGCCAGCTTGTCGGCGTGCTCCATTTCCTCGATCGATTCGTGGCGTTCGTAGGCGGCCAGCTTCTTGAGGCCCCAGTTGTCGAGCACGCGGTAATGCAGCCAGTACTGGTTGATCGCGGTCAGCTCGTTGGTGAGCGCCTGGTTGAGATAGTCGATGACCTTGGGGTCGCCCTTCATGGGAATGTCCTTTGCGGTGTATCAAAGCCGGGATGCGGCGTTGACGTCATTGTAGACGCTGCCGGGGCTTCTCCGCAAGGGCGCGAAGGGGATTTTCTTTGTGAATCAGTTGCTTGAGAAGCGTTCGCAATCGCGCTTCAAGCCGGCTCTACTGCGAGGAGATCGCAACGTGCGGCAGCACGCTCGGCGTCGATGATTTCCTGCGCTTCCTCAAGGCACTGGCCGCAATTGGGGCGTTTGCCGAGGCAGGCATAAGTCGCTTCTGCGTCCCCGTCGCAAGTGAGCGCGGCCTTGCGCAAATCATTCTCACGGATGGCATTGCAGATGCAGATGTACATGAGCGCGCGAATCTTTCCTGCGAAGCGTTTGCAGGAGGGAAGATATGCGAATTATTCTCAGTAACAAGGGGGAAAGCCCGAGCGTCGGAATTTTTTGCCCCCGGCGACTGACCTCAGGTTTTGTGCTGAAACGGCGGCGCAGCTCGCCGCAAGGCCGACAGGCCGCCCGCAGCGACGCGCCCGAAGGGCGTGTGAGCGAGGATTTAGCACGCCGGATGGCGTGCGAAACACAAAAACCCTCTTCCCCCTTACTTCTTAAGGGGGAAGAGAACCCGATACGTCAGGCAACGCCACAGCCACTCCAGCGGGCCGTAGCGGTAGCGGTCGAGCCACGGCTTCGACCATGCCAACATGACCATCCATGCGAGCGCGACCACAAGGTAGAGCTGCGGCCGGTTCAATTGCCCGAACAGCCCCAGCGCCCAGCCGTGGAAGACGAACATCATCAGCACCGACGTGCCGAGATAATTGGTGAAGGCCGCGCGTCCGGCGGCGCGCACCCGCTCGGCCAGCCAGCCGGTCCAGCCGCGTGAATAGGCGACCAGTAACGCCGCCAGGCCCAACACCATGCACAACCGCGGCAGCGGGCTCCAGCCCATGAAGGCGGCCAATGTGCCATAGAAGGTGAACCCTCCCGCCTGCATCGCCAGCCCGATGGCCAGATGCACCGCGGCTCCGGCAATCACGCCGATCCAGCCCCAGCGGATCATCCCCTCGCGCGCGAACGCGCCCGAGAAGAAGCCTTTCCGATAGAGCGCCATGCCGATCAGCATCAGCGGGATCGTCTCGAAGCAGAAGAACAGCGCATTCGACCACGGCTCCATCCACTGCACGGCGAGACGGTGGGCCACCAGGGCGGGATAATCGCCCGCAGTGATGGCGGCATTGGGCACTGCGCCATGCGCAATCGCCTCATCGATGCCTGCGAGCATTTCTGCGCGCGTTTCCAGCATCGCGGGCGAACTTGCGCCAAAGCCTGTGTCGACCACCGCCCAGGGGAAGCTCATCGTCACGGCATAGAACACCGCGCCGAGCAGATAGGCGAGGATGCCGACCCGCAGCTGGCCTTTGGCAGACCAGCCCATGCAGGCGAGCACCAACAGGCCAAACAGGGCGTAATAGAACAGGATGTCGCCGGGCCAGATGAAGAAGAAGTGGACCATCCCGAAGGCCATCAGAATCAGCAGGCGCCACGCCTGAAGCTTGCGGGTTCCCCCGCGCGCCCAGGCCTTCTCCATGAACAGATACATCCCCGCGCCGAACAGCAGGGTGAACAGCCCGCGCATCTTGCCATCGACCAGCACGAATTGCGCGATCCACATCCACCCGCCCGGATCGCCCGCGGCGGTCAGAAAGGCTGCCGGATACATATAGGCCTCGAACGGCTGGCCGAAGGCGACGATGTTGGCGGCAAGGATGCCCATCACCGCGATCCCGCGAATGAAATCGAGCGTGTCGATACGCTCGGCTGCGGCGACTGGCGCGATGGCCAGCGGCGCGTCGCCGAAAATGTCCTGCGCGGCTTGCGGCGAAAGCGTCCCTGTCATGGCTAATCCCCCTGCCATTGCTGTGGAGGGGAGATTAGCGCTTGTTTTGGCTATGGGAAGTGCTGCCGGTCGCGCCGGGTTGTGGGCCTGTCGGAGCTCAGCCCTGTCCGGCGACGAGGCATGCCTTGCCGTCGCGCTTCAGCGCGGTGCAGGCGCGTGCGGCTTCGGCCTCGCTGGCAAAACCGGTCGCCAGCAGACGGGTGATCTTGCCGCTGGGCAGCAGCGTCTTGCGGGTGCCGGACAGGGCGGCATGGCGCGCAAGCTGGCCCCATAGCCTGTCGGCATTGGCCGCGACGCCGAAAGCACCAAGCTGGACGCGCCATTTGCCCGCCTTGCGCGCCGGAGCGGGCGTGACCGGCGGGGTGGATGCGGCCTTGGGCGCAGGCGTGACCACTGCCGGAACGACGACCGCAGGCTTAGCGCCCAAGTCGGCAGCAGCCAGTTGTGCTTGTCGGCGGGCCGTGGCTTCGGCCGCGATCTCGCGGGCGAGCGACTGCGCCTGCGCGCGCTGCGCTTCGGGCACGTACTGGTCCATCTGCGCCAGCGCATCGCGCGCCTGCGGCAGGCCTTCGGCATTCGCCAGCGTCATCAGCGCATAGGCGCGCACCCAGTCGCGCTGGGCGTAATCGGCGTTGAAGTGCGACAGGCCCAGCACATATTGCGCCCGCGGATCGCCGCGATCGGATGCGTCCTTGATGAGCGGCATCGCCCGGCCCTGCTCGCCTTCCTGAAACAGCATCAGCCCGTAATTGTCGGCGGCCTGCACATGACCGAGCCGCGCCGCCTGTTCATAAAGCGCGCGCGCGCGGACATTGTCGATCTCGACCCCGCGACCCAGGCGATAGGCCTGCGCGAGATTGAACAGCGCATCGGGATCGCCCGCCGCCGCCGGTCCCTGCCATTCGACCACCGCGCGGGTGTAATCGCCCGCGCTCCAGGCATCGACCCCGGCTTTGACGTCGGCCAGCGCCGGCGCAGCCACCAGCGCGAGCACCGCGCCAGCCGCCGCCATGCGCGTGCGCGTCTGCGCAATTGCCAGCTTCGACATCATGATTGCGGCCATCGCTTGCCTGCCTCGCGGGGATAGGGGTTGAATTGTCTGAGCACGGCATAGGCCAAACACGGTTAGCAAATCGTTGCCTACGACCTTGATAGCCTCCCATCGCGGCGCGATTCGAATTTCACTCCAGATCAGCCCGTTAACTCTAAATTAGGGGTATCCTGCGATCCCAGCGTCCATCCAGCCGTTATCAGGCACTGCAATCGGGCAGTTCTGGGCGGTTCAATCCATGGGGGACCCAGGCGTTGCGTGTACTGGCTTTGGCATCGCAGAAAGGTGGATCGGGCAAAACCACCCTGTCCGGACATCTGGCCGTTCAGGCACAGCGCGCTGGCGCTGGCCCGGTCGTGCTGATCGATATCGACCCGCAGGGCAGCCTTGCCGACTGGTGGAACGAGCGCGAGGCGGAATATCCCGCCTTCGCCCAAACCACCGTGGCGCGGCTTGCCAATGATCTTGCGGTCCTGCGTCAGCAGGGCTTCAAGCTTGCGGTGATCGACACGCCGCCGGCCATCACGATGGCCATCCAGTCGGTGATTTCGGTCGCCGAGCTGATTGTCGTTCCGACTCGCCCCTCTCCGCACGATCTGCGCGCCGTGGGCGCCACGGTCGATCTGTGCGAACGCGCAGGCAAGCCGCTGGTGTTCGTCGTCAATGCCGCCACCCCCAAGGCCAAGATCACCTCGGAAGCCGCCGTCGCGCTGTCGCAGCACGGCACCGTCGCCCCGATCACGCTGCACCACCGCACCGATTTCGCCGCCTCGATGATCGACGGCCGCACGGTGATGGAAGTCGATCCCGAAAGCCGCTCGGCCGCAGAGATCGGGGCGCTGTGGCGTTACATTGCCGACCGGCTCGAAAAGAACTTCCGCCGCACCGTATTCTCGCCCGCCCCCAACGGCGCCGCACAGCAGATGGGCGGCGTGCCGCGTCCCGCCGGTGGCTTCGGCCGCCGCGTGGCCCAGTAAGCGCAAAGGAAGGCCACGGCCATGCCGGATTCCGCTTTCGCCTCGCTCGGTCCCTCGCTGCTGGCCCGCAAAGGCGGCGCAAAGCCAGCGATGCGTCCGCAGGTCGCGCCACTGGTCGCGCCGCTCGCCTTGAACGAATCGCAGATCCCCGAAGACCAGCTGGAAGATCTCGGCTGGAACGACATGGGCCACGATCATGGGGGCGCCTCGGAGCTTCCCAGCAGCGGTGCCGACATCGTGCCGATCCATGCCGATATCGCCGCTGACACCTTCGCTGCGGGAGCCGGTCCGATCGTGCGCCGCCAGCAGCGCCGCCTTGAAGAACGCGTGCTCGCCGATGCGGCGATGACCGGCCACGAGGAAGGCGAGCCCGATTACGACGAGGCTGAGGAATACACCGGGGCGGCGCTCTACGGCGAAGCCTACGAAGACGATGCCGAGGACGAGGGCGACGCGGGGATCTACTCGCCCCTCGCCACCCGGTCTGCTCCGGCTCCGCAACCTGCCGCCGCGCCCGCGCCGCGCCGCGCTGCCAAAACCCGGATGCCCGCCGTACAGTCCGGCCGCCGCGCCGCCTTCACGCTGCGTCTCGATGCCGACCGCCATCTCAAGCTGCGCCTTGCGGCAACCATGCAGGGCGTTAGCGCCCAGGCACTGGTGACCGAGGCGCTCGACCACCTTCTCGCCGAATATGACGTTCTCGACGTGATCGCCAACCACCTCAAGCGCCACTGATCCGGCGCGAATTCCACCACCGCCACACATGAACAGCCAAGACCATACGGGGGAAATGACCATGGACCGCAGCACCAAGACCGGCCTGAATGTCTCGCCGCGCCTCGCGCTTGCCGTCACCACCGCGATTGCCGGAATGGCGATGGCCGGTGCCGGTGCCGTGGCCACGGCCGCACCGCGGGCCGGTGTGTCCTTCGAAAACGCGCAGGAAGCCCTTGCCAAGGGCAAGGTCGAAAAGGCGATCCGCTTCGGCGAGGACGCCGTTCTGGCCGATCCGCGCAACCCGGCCTACCGCGCGCTGCTGGGCGCTGCCTATCTCGAAGCCGGGCGCTTCGAATCGGCCGCCACAAGCTTCGGCGATGCGCTGGACCTGGGCGATACCAACCCTCGCACCGTGCTGAGCTTCGCACTCGCCAAGATCGCTCTGGGCGACAAGGAAGCGGCGCTCGATGCGCTCGACGGGAATGCGGACAATATCGATGCGGCTGATCTGGGCCTTGCACTGGCGCTGGCCGGCCAGCCGGAACGCGGCGTGCATGTGCTGGTCAACGCCGTGCGCAGCGCCGAACAGGCGACCCCCAAGCTGCGCCAGAACCTGGCCTACACCTATGCCCTCGCCGGCAACTGGCGTGCGGCCCGCGTGATGGCCGCCGAGGACGTGCCTGCCGACAAGCTTGAAGCGCGGATGGCGCAGTGGGCCGCCCATTCGGCGCCCGAAATGTTCCGCCAGCGCATCGCCAGCCTGCTCGATGTGTCCCCGCGTGCCGATAGCGGCCAGCCGCAGCCGCTCGCGCTCGCGAACTTCCCGGCGCAGTCCGCCGTGATGGTGGCCGCAGCCGCTCCCGAGGCTGAATTGGCTGACGCCGAGCCGGTGCAGGTCGCCGATAATGCCCCCTCGCCCAGCTTTACCGCTGCCTTTGCCGCGTCCGAGCCGACCGTCGCGACCGTCCAGACCGAAGCGCCGGGCAACCGCTACGTCTCGAACCCGGTGGTGCAGCAGCTTCCCTCCCGCCCCGCCGTTCGCACCGCGGCCGCCGCACCCGCCGCCCCGCGCGTCGCCGCCGCCTCGCAGCGTCGCATGGCCGCAACCAGCGCTGCCGTCGCCGCTCCGGCCGACAAGAGCCCGGCAACCCACCTCGTGCAGCTGGGCGCCTACAGCAGCAAGATCGAAGCCGAGCGCGGCTGGACCGTTCTCAAGACGAAGTTCCCGCAGCTCAAGGGCAAGGAGCCGGTGATCACCGAGGCGGTGGTGAACGGACGCACCTTCTGGCGCGTGGCTGCCGAAGGTTTCGGCGCAAACAGCGCGAAGGCGATGTGCGGCACGGTCAAGTCGGCCGGGCGCGGATGCTTTGCCTATGCCGCCACGACCCCGCCCGCCGGCGCGGTGAAGCGCAACGTGCAGGTCGCCTCGCGCAGCCGCTGAACAGTTTCCCGATTTCCTTGTTGCGCTACCGCTTCGCTGCATGAGCGCACACGGGATGAGCAAACCTATCTCCCGGGCAGCCTCGCGCTGTCCGGGAGTTTTTCTTGGCCTGTCCGCGCGGCGCGCTGGGGGGCTTTCCTACATCGTGCCATGCGCGATAGGGTTGCAGACGCCTGGAAAGACCGGTTCGCGCCAAGGCGATGGCGTGAAACATTGCCGAAGCGTCGGCAAATGGCAGAATTGCGGGAAAAACGGCGGCGAATTCCAACAGGGCGCAGGCGGTTTCAGGTCACTCTAGACCCGGTCTAGGCCCCCGCTAGGCCCCCTTTAGACCCCCTCCTGAGCGCGATTGACCCTGTGTTTCACGGCGTCAGACCGGCCCTTGCCAAGGCCCCGCGTGTAGGGCGGGGGGTTAAAGCGCGAGTCTCACCCCGCCCTTCCACAAGCCCAGCACGCGGCCCTGCGTGCCCTGCCGGTCGAACGGGGTGTTGTCGGCGGTCGCCTCCATCTTGCGGCGGTCAATGATCCACGGAGCATCGGCGTCGATCAGGGCAAGGTCGGCCTCCAGCCCGGCGGCCAACTCGCCCGCCGGCACACCCAGCAGCCGGGCAGGATTGCGGGCCAGCAGGTCGAAGGCGCGTGGGATGTCGATCACCTCGTCGCGCACCAGCCCCAGAGTGCTGGCCAGCAGCGTCTCGGCCCCCGCCATCCCGGGCGCGGCGTCGGCGAAGGGCAGGCGCTTGTCCTCCGGCCCGCGCGGATCGTGACCACTGGCGATGACGTCGACCGTGCCATCGGCAATCGCGGCCAGTGCGGCCTGCCGGTCAGGCTCGGCACGCAAGGGCGGCGAGAGGCGGGCGAAGGTGCGGAAGTCGACCGTGGCAAGGTCGGACAGAAGGAAATGCGCAGGGGTAATCCCGCAGGTCACGGGGAGGCCCCGCGCCTTGGCAGCGCGCACGAGGTCAAAGCCGCGCACAGTGGTGATCTGCCGGATATGCAGCCGCGCGCGCGCCAGCTCGGCCAGTGCAATATCGCGGGCGATGGCAAGCGCCTCGGCCTCGGCAGGGGCAGCGGGCAGGCCCAGCCGGGTGGCGATTTCGCCTGCGGTGGCCGAAGCTTCCCCGACAAGCCCGCCATCCTCGGCATGGGTGACGACGACAAGGCCCAGCATCGCGGCATATTGCAGCAGCCGCAGCATCACGCCGCTATCGGCGATCCAGCGCCGTCCGGTGGCAATGCCCTTGGCGCCCGCCTCCTGCATCAGCGCCAGCTCGGCAAGCTCCTGCCCCTCAAGCCCGCGCGTGGCGGCGGCGAGGGGGTGGACCCACAGATCGGGCTTGCCGCTCTTCGCGATGAAGCCGACGCGGCTCGGCAGATCGAGCGGGGGCGACTGGTCGGGCATCAGCGCCGCGCGGGTGATCCCGCCGAAATGGAACGCGGGCTTGTCGACCGCGAAGACGCCAAGATCGACGAGGCCGGGCGCGAGCAGCTTGCCCCGGGCGTCGACAACCTCGTCGCCCTGCCCGGCGGTGACATCGGCGCCGAGCGCGAGGATCGCGCCATCCGCACAGCGTAGTGCGCCCCTGACCAGCCCCGCGGGCGTTACCAGCCGCGCATTGGTGATGGTGAGAGCTTGCGCCTGTTTCATGCCCAGCCCTCCACGCCGCGTGCCTCTCGCGTCAGCACGTCGAGGCAGGCCATGCGTATGGCGACCCCCATCTCGACCTGCCGCGTGATCAGCGACCGGCCCGCCATGTCGGCGACCTCGCTGTCGATCTCGACCCCGCGGTTCATCGGGCCGGGGTGCATCACCAGCGCATCAGGGCGGGCGAGTGCGAGACGCTTGGTGGTGAGGCCGTAAAGGTGGCGATATTCGCGCGGTGACGGGATGAACTGCCCGCTCATCCGTTCGGACTGCAGGCGCAGCATCATCACCACTTCCGCGCCGTCCAGCGCGGCGTCGAAGTTGTGGAACACCTCCACCCCCATCGCCTCGACACCCTGCGGCAGAAGCGCGGGCGGCGCACAGACGCGCACCTTTGCGCCCAGCGCGGTGAGGCACAGGATGTTCGAGCGCGCGACCCGGCTGTGCAGGATATCGCCGCAGATCGTCACGGTGAGGCCGGTGAAGTCCTCCGCCCCCTCGCCGCGCTCGGCGAGCGCATGGCGCAACGTCAGCGCATCGAGCAGCGCCTGCGTCGGGTGTTCGTGCTGGCCATCTCCGGCGTTCAAGACCGGGCAATCGACCTTGTCCGCGATCAGCCCCGTCGCGCCCGAGGAGCCATGCCGGATGACAATCGCGTCCGCCCGCATCGCGTTCAGGGTGATCGCGGTGTCGATCAGCGTCTCGCCCTTCTTCACGCTCGAGGTGGCGGCGTGCATGTTGACCACGTCCGCCCCCAGCCGCTTGCCCGCAATCTCGAAGGATAAAAGCGTCCGGGTCGAGTTCTCGAAAAAGGCGTTGATGATGGTGAGGCCTGCCAGAAGATCAGTGTGCTTGGCGCTCTGGCGGTTGAGCGCGACCCACTGCTGCGCCTGATCGAGCAGGTAAAGAATCTCGTGACGCTGCAACTTGCCGATGCCGGTGAGATCGCGGTGCGGGAACGCCAGCCTTCCGGCGGGAAAGCGGCCCGAGGGGGCGGAGAGATCGGTGATGGCCATTAAAGCGATGCGCTTAGTCGAACCGCGTCTGTCGCTCAACCCGTACCGTAAGGTTTCCGATAGAACTCCTCGGGCAAAGACCCTACATCGGGCTGGGGCCAAGGGATAAGGGACATCTAATGAACTTCGTGGGCAAGGTTTGGAAGGTCCTGGTCGGGATCAAGGACGGGCTTGTCCTCCTGTTCATGCTGCTGTTCTTCGTCGGACTGTTTGCGGTGCTCTCCGCCCGCCCCAATCCCGGTCAGGTGCGCGACGGCGCGCTGCTGATCGACCTGCAAGGTGTGGTGGTCGAGGAGAAGACCGTGCTCGACCCGATCGAGGCGCTGCTGGCACGCAGCGCGCCGGTCGGCGAAACCCGCGCCCGCGACATCGTGCGCGCGCTTGATGCCGCCGCGACCGATGACCGGATCAAGGCTGTGGTGATCGACATGACCACCTTCCTCGGCGGCGGGCAGGTGCACCTCAAGGACATTGCCGAGGCGATGGACCGGGTGCGCAGCGCCAAGAAGCCGGTGCTGACCTATGCGCTCGGCTATCCCGATGATCACATGCTGCTGGCCGCCCATGCGAGCGAGGTGTGGCTCGATCCGCAGGGCATGGCGGTGATCGCCGGCCCGGGCGGCACCAATCTCTATTACGCGGGCCTGCTCGAAAAACTCAGCGTCAAGGCGCGGGTATACCGCGTGGGCGCCTACAAATCGGCGGTGGAGCCCTATACCCGCGCCGACATGTCGGACGAGGCGCGGGCCAATATCGGCGGCCTCTACGGCGCACTGTGGGAGGAGTACAAAGCCAACGTCACCAAGGCGCGTCCCAAGCTGCAGCTGGCGCGAGTGACGGGCGATCCGGTCGCGTGGATCGCAAGCTCGGGCGGCGACATGGCAAAGGCCGCGCTGGATGCAGGCATGGTCGACAAGCTCGGCGACCGGGCGCAGTTCGGCGCGCGGGTGGCCGAGATCGCCGGCGAGGATCCGTGGGACAACACCCCGGGCAACTTCGCCGCCAGCGAGCTTGCCCCCTATCTTGCCGACCTCGGCCAGATCCGTCAGGGCAAGGCCATCGGCGTCGTCACCATCGCGGGCGAGATCGTCGATGGCGAGGCTGGCCCTGGTGTGGCGGGCGGCACGCGCATCGCCGATCTGCTCGACGAGGCACTCGACGATGATCTGGCCGCGCTGGTGGTGCGGGTGGATTCGCCCGGCGGTTCAGTAACTGCCTCGGAAGAAGTCCGCCGCGCGATCCAGCGCTATCGTGACCGCAAGATCCCTGTTGCCGTCTCCTTCGCCAATGTCGCGGCGAGCGGCGGGTACTGGGTTGCAACCTCCAGCGACCGGATCTTCGCCGAGCCCGACACGATCACCGGATCGATCGGCGTCTTCGCCGTCATCCCGACCTTCGAGGATGCTGCCGCGCGGCTCGGGGTGACATCGGACGGCTATCGCACCACCGAGCTTTCGGGCCAGCCGGATTTCCTCGGCGGCTTCACGCCTGCCATGGACGCCCTGCTGCAGAATTCGATCGGGGGCACCTACACGAAGTTCCTCGGCCGGGTCTCGGCCTCGCGCCGAATGCCGGTGGAGCGGGTTGACAGAATCGCGCAGGGGCAGGTCTGGGATGGCGGCACCGCGCGCCAGATCGGGCTGGTCGACGAATTCGGCGGTCTCACCGAAGCGCTCGGCTGGGCGGCGGCCAAGGCCGGCACCAAGGACGGCGAATGGCACCCGGTCTTCCTCGGCGAGAAGGAGGACAATTACGATTCACTGATCCGCCAGCTGGTGACCAGCGAGGGTGCGGAGCGCGCCGCGGCAGCGCCCAACGGCGATGTCTTCGCGATGGTCGCGCAGCGCAGCGACAACCTCGGCGCGCGGATCACCCGGGACGCTGAAAGGCTGTTGGGAACGCGCGGAATTCAGGCGTTCTGCATCAACTGCCCGGTCGGCAGCGACCCGGCATCCGTCGCGCGCCCGGCCCGCAGCGAACGGTCCGAAGGGATGCTCGCGCTGCTGGCATGGCTCGTCGGCGGCTAAATCGCGAGAGGCGTGATGCGAGCGCTTGCCAAGCGCTCCGCCCCTCAGTAAAGGCGCCCACTGTCCGGGCCTTCGGCCCCTTCGGACGGGCGCGTAGCTCAGCGGTAGAGCACACCCTTCACACGGGTGGGGTCACAGGTTCAATCCCTGTCGCGCCCACCATCTTTTCAAAGATTTAGGAAAGATGGCTCTGGTTTCCATGAAAAAAACATGAAAAACGCGGTGTAGGGAGTGCCTCGCAGTTCGTCCCTTTTTGCGCGATCACGGCAGTCAGAGGCGGATCGGGTCTTGATCGCCTGAAAGCCGACAAGATTGCCAAGTACTAGCTTTGACCGGATGTGGGACTTCGCGGTCGTTCCCCTACGATGCGTCGAGCGGCAGGTTTCGCCAAGAGCGGACAACCAGCGTCGATAATCTGGATTTAGCCGAAAGCGGAGATTCGCGACACTGTCCTCCTCGGACCGCGAATAACGGATATTCGAGGTTTGGTTCCCAAGAACGCCATTCGGGGAGCGACCCAAGAGCGGGGATAATGCGATTGCAATGTTTCGCCGCGCGGCCCATTGTTTGTCGAGAAAATTAAGCTTCTGTAGGCGCACGGAGATTTCTTTGACGCGATTTCATTTAATTACTGGTTTCGGCGTCTTGAGCGGACTTGCCGCCTCATCGGTCGAAGCCGGCTACGGATATTGCGAGGTTTATAATTTCGGTTCCGACAGACTTTTGTTAAGCGGAAGCTTGAACTCAGGTGAGGACGGCGAAAATCGCGCGGCCATCAAAGATGACTTCGCTGCTGCGATGGATCGCCCCGTTAATCGCGTGGAGTGTGACTTCACCTGGACCAGCGCAAATGACGCCGAGGAGTATAGGAATCGTAAAATCGCGGCAAAGGTTGATCCGATAGACGACACAGGTTGGACAGGTCGTTTCGCCGCAATCCGCAACGTCGAGAAACCAAAACCGTCTGGTGCGTTCATCAGCATTAAGGACAATGGCAACGCCGCTCGCGCTAAGGCTTGGGATAATGCGCTTCTCCAATCAATGCGTGGCGAGGCCGAACGGAAGGCCAGCATCGCGGCTCAGACCGCGGAGTCCAAGGCCAAATACAAGCAGATCATGGACAAGGTGATCGCCGAAGCCAAAAAGCGGGGGAACAGGCAATGAGAAATATCCTCCGATTTACGAGCATAGCGCTGATCGTGTGCGCACCTTCGATATGCGTCGCCCAAGACGTGACGACTATTGAGCTGGGTCAGACGATAACAAAAGAGAAGGGCACAACAACTGACCTTTACCGCTTTGGCGTTCTAACTGGTACGATTGTTACAGGAACCGTCACTTCGTCGGGCAATGTAGCACTTGTGCTTTACACGCCTGCGGGCGAAGAGATGCTGTCGTCGAATGGCGATGGAAGTGCCACGATCAGTGCAGTTATTCCGCTGGACGACGTTTTCATGATCGCTGTGCTGCGGGATAATAACAATAGTTCATATCAGCTGAAGATTACTGGCGACGATCCGGATATTTATATGTCGCTTTTTGCTAGGGGTGTCGGGTTTGCACGGGCCTCCGGATTGGCAACGGTTACAGTATGCTGGATAGAACCCGGTATCAAAAAGCGCACTACATTCTCAGATTTAAAAGGTTACTACTCCGAAACTACAATCGGACGACAGGGATATGAGTATACTGAGTATTTCGATGGCGACGCGAAACGTTATATCTCGAAAACTAATCGATATCGAGTGGAGGGCGGCGAACTGGTATCGGATTATGACATCGGTGGAGCGGAACCGGAGCAATATCGTTTTCCATTAGCGAAAGAGTTCGAAAATAATCAGCCAATGAAGTACGCCTGTCAGGGGAAATGATGGCCGCGCGCATGCAAAGGGGTGATTATGCGACGGCATGATTTCTTGAACTCAACAATCGTCAAAAGCCGGCAGTCCGCTTTCCACCCATAATCGGTCATAACCGGGTCCGCTGCACGATCCCGAAAGTGGTATGGCAGCTTCCGGGCGAAGGGGACGTTCGCCGCACTGCATCGGAACGGCGTAGGTTGGGTCGCTTGCTGTCTGGCAGATTTTAGCGAAAACTTCGCCCAATCTGCCCGTCCGGTATCAGGAACGCACCGTGCTTCCGGGGATGGCTGCAACCGAGTGGGGAACCCGTGCCGTTGCCCGGCGATGAAGGGCAAGAAGCGGTGCAGGCTCCACGGCGGGGCTGAAGGCTCGGGCGCACCGCGTGGTGAGCGTAACGGCAGCTATCGGCATGGGGGCGAGACGAAAGAGGCGAGGGCGCTGCGGGCGGAAGTGCGTCACTTGTTGAAGGGGCTGCGTGATGCGTGAAAGCGCCATAGCTCCCGGCGATTAAACGTTTAGCCAACTACTGAACCAAACTAGGACGGCAGAATTTCGTTGAGCCTTCGCCGAGAGCCTCGCGAGTGCAAAGATCGACATTAAAGATACTGATATTTAGCATTTTTTTCTGACATTAACTAATAGGCCATTTGCCGGAAGATACTGACTACACCCGTTCGGATAATTAGCTGCACCGCTCCTCCCCTCTAAGTAGTCAACCACGCCAACGACGGCGGCAGTGCGTGATCTTTTGCATTCGCTTCCATCAAGTGTGTCGCCTGTTTGACTACTTTTTACAAT
>JAPZUC010000005.1 GCA_027533455.1 Porphyrobacter sp.
AGGCCGCCATCTTCCAGTACATCAACGGGTTCTACAACACCCGACGACGTCATTCATATCTGGGCGGCATCAGCCCGCTCGCATTCGAGGCCAAGGTGGCATAATGAGATAGGTGACCGGCACAAAACCGGTACAAGTCCAGGCTGTTATCGAAGCACCCCGTGCAAAGGACCATCCACTTTGGAGATTGCCACGATCGGCCTTGATCTGGCCAAGTCCGTTTTCCAGCTTCACGCAGTCAATGCCGATGGTGCTGTGGTTTGGCGCAAAAAGCTGCGCAGGAGCGCCTTGCTGCAGGAGTTGGCCAAGGTTCCGCCCTGTCTGATCGGCATGGAGGCTTGCGCCACTGCGCATTACTGGGCTCGCGAGATCTCGGCGCTCGGCCATCAGGTGCGGCTGATGCCACCAGCCTATGTGAAGGCCTATCCACGGCGACAGAAGAACGACGCAGCCGACGCCGAGGCGATCTGCGAAGCCGTGCGACGGCCCACGATGCGCTTCGTTGCGGTGAAGAGCGCGGAGCGGCAGGCGATCCTCGTTCTGCATCGCACGCGTGAACTGCTGGTTCGTCAGCGCACCATGCTGATCAACGCCATTCGTGCGCATTGTGCCGAGTTCGGGCTGATTGCAGCGCAGGGTGTGGGGCATGTCGGCGACCTGCTCAAGCGGGCGATACAGGCGGGGCCAGCGGCCTTACCCGATCTGGCTAGGGCCGCCATGGCGCTGATGGCCGAGCAGCTCGAGAGCTTGGAGAAGCAGATCCAGACCCTCAATCGCCGACTGCTGACGTGGCACAAGCAGGACGAGACCAGTCAGCGTCTCGCGACCATCCCCGGCGTCGGCGTGATCAGCGCGACGGCGCTTGCCGCCTCAGTTGCCGATCCAGGTCATTTTCGCTCGGGCCGTGAGTTCTCCGCGTCGCTGGGGCTGGTGCCGCGTCAGAACTCCTCGGGAGGCAAGGACAGGTTGGGGCGCATCTCCAAGATGGGCGATCGCTATCTGCGCAAGCTACTGGTGGTGGGCGCAACATCCGTGGTGCGCCGGGCGAGGACCGCCAACTCTGCCCCATGGGCAAGCCGGTTGCTGGAGCGCAAGCCTACCCGGCTGGTGACGGTCGCCATGGCCAACAAGACCGCCCGGATCGTCTGGGCCGTGCTGGCTCGAGGTGAGGCCTACCGTACGGCGGCGGCCGCCTGATATCAACGCGGCCCGCAACACGGCCAGCGTCGAACTGCAAGGGTGCCACTGGGAAATGATGATGACGATCTGAACGCGGCCGCACCGGTTGGAACAACCCGTGGAGCTGTCGGAGCTTGCAAGCTCGATAGACTGTTGGGATGCAGCCAGCGGACACCATCAGAGCCAGCGGTCATGCAATGCCGCACCAATAGGCCGGACAGATGACCGCACCCTGTCAGATCAAATCACCAATCCAAAATCCCTCTTGCAGCACAGGGGCCATCCACAGATGACAGCTCCCTGCACGGAGGACCACATCCTGATGCCCTTGGCCTGCAGTAAGCCTAATGCGCTTCGCCCGGGCTCAGCGCTTTGGCGGGGCGGGGGGCCAGCCACACTGCCAGGACCGAAATCAGGAAGATAGCGAAGCTGAGCATGAAAACGTAATGCGCGGCGCCCGTCAGGGCCTGGATTTCGACAATCCCTTCCAGTGCGGAGTAGCTTTGCCCCGGCGTCAGTCCAGCGTCCTGCATCGCCGCCGCCGCGCCGTTTGCGTCGTTCATGCCCTGCACGAATTCTGTCCGCTGCACCCGCGCATTGTTGACCCACAGGGTGGAGGCGATGGCGGTTGCGACTGCGCCTGCAACGGTACGGCTGAACGTGACGATCCCGGCGGCGGAAGCGACCTGATCGGTCCGCACCGCCGCGATCGACAGGGCCGACAGCCCGACAAAGAAGAACGGCATGCCCAGCCCCTGCAAGAGCTGCGGCATGGCCAAGGCCCAGAAGGTCGATTCCGTGTTCCAGGCCAGCCGCAACAGCGTGGTCAGGCCAAGCCACAGCATCCCCAGGCTGACAGTCAGGCGCACATCCACCCGGTTCAGCAGTCCCGCAGCCAAAGGCGCGATAAGGATTGCCAGAACCCCCTGAAACCCGGTGACCAGCCCCGCATTGGTTGCGTTATAGCCAAGCGCTTGCTGCATCCACAGCGGCACCAGCACGACAGTCGCGAAGAACGCGCCATAGCCCAGCGACATGGCCAGAGTGGCAGCGGCGAGGGTTCGGTCGCGCAGCAGCCGGATGTTGACTACCGGGTGCGGTTCATACCACTCCCAGATAACGAAGGCGGCAAAACCGATTGCAGCAATGATCGCCATGACCACGACGATGTCGGAATTGAACCAGTCATGCTCGCGCCCCGTTTCCAGCATGATCTGGAAAGCGCTGACCCAGACAATCAGCAGGAACAGGCCGGTCTTGTCGAGCGGCGGGCGGGCGATGGCGGTTTCATACCGGCCCAGGCTGCGCATGAATGTCAGCAGGCAGAAGGCGATCACCGGCAGGTTGATGAAGAATATCCAGTGCCAGCTCCAGTTGTCGCTGATCCAGCCGCCCAGGATCGGGCCAAAGATCGGGGCGGCAATCGTGGTGGTGGCCCACAACCCCATCGCCATCGGCACCTTTTCCGGCGGAAAGATGCGGGTCAGCATCGCCTGGGTCAAAGGCATGATCGGGCCGCCTGAAAGCCCCTGCAGAACGCGGCTCAACACCAGCAGTTCGATATTGGGAGAAATCCCGCACAGGAACGATGACAAGCCGAAGCCCGCGACGCACAGGATCAGAGTACGAACCGTCCCGAAGCGCGCGGCCAGCCAGCCGGTCAGCGGCACGGTGATCGCTTCTGCCACAGCGTAGGAGGTCAGCACCCACAGTCCCTGGCTGGGCGACACGGCCAGCCCGCCTGAAATATGCGGCACCGAAACGTTGGCAATCGTGATGTCCAGGACCACGATGAAATTGCACAGGGCCAGCGCAAAGGCGGCCAGGAACAGGGCAAGCCCGGTCAGCGGCACCGGCGTCGATGCTGCGCTGCCGTCAATAGTCTGGCCGGGCGGTCCCATCGTATCAGTCCCGGGTATCGATCTCGGCCTCCATCGAGGCTCCGATCGGCAGCGGGTGCTTCTTCAGCTCGGCCGGGTCGAGCGCGATGCGCACCGGAATGCGCTGGACGACTTTCACCCAGTTTCCGGTCGCATTCTGCGCCGGGATCAGCGCGGTGGCCGCACCTGATGCAGCGCCGACGCCGACAACCTTTCCGGTAAATTCGATGCTGGAGCCATAGAGATCCGAAGTCAGCCGCGCACTTTGGCCAAGCCGTACATCGCGCAACTGGGTTTCCCGGAAATTCGCATCGACATAGACCTGCGCCAGCGGGACGATCCGCATCAGCGGGGTTCCGGGGGCGACCTGCTGTCCGGCCTGAACCTGACGCTGTGACACGACGCCGGCAATCGGCGCGCGGATTATCGTGCGCTCAAGGGTCAGGCGCACCGCTTCGACCCGGGTGCGGGCCGCGACCACATCCGGATCGGCTTCGATATTGCCGACGCCAGTGATCACGGCATTGGCCTGCGCACTCCCACTAGCCGCAGCGCGGCCCGCCTCGGCTGCATTCACTGCGCCGAGTGCGGAGTTGTAATTGGCTCGTGCGGTTGCAGCAGCAGCTTTGGCCTGGGCCAGTTCCTCACCAGCCACGGCACCGGACCCGACCAGGCCCTGACGTCTGGCCAACGCGTCCTCGGCCCGGCGCAACTCCGCTTCGCTTGCGGCAAGGCGGGCGCGGGCCTGACTGATGTCTGCCGCCGCACCGATCACTCTGGCGTCAAGACTGCGGCCATTGGCCTGGGCCTGCAAGAAGCGTTGCCGCGCCTGGCGCAGGGCAGCCTCGGCCGAAGCCAATTCAACCCGGGCATCGGCATCGTCCAGCCGGACCAACACGTCCCCGGCCTTTACCGTCTGGGTGTCAGTCACCCGGACTTCTGCGACAGCGGCTGCAATTCGCGGGGTGATGACGGCGGAATCCGCAGCGACATAAGCATTGTCGGTGCTGACCATGCCGCGTTCGAACAACAGATACCACAGGCCCCACGTCGCAGCCACCAGACCGATGACCATACCGAGACGGAGCAGCATCGTCTTGCGGCGGTGGGCCGGCGGAGCATCGCTGTCGGCGGCCAGATTGCTTGCGCTGTCGGGGGTGTTCATCGGTTCAAATCCGGCTTGTGTTCAGGGGTTTCGGCAAAGCCGCCGCCCAGGGCGGCGGACAGAGCAATATCGGCCTGGTGGCTGCGGGTATTCAGGGCGAGCAGCGCCGCCTTTGCCGCGATCAGCGCACGCTCTACGCCAAGGGTTCTGCGCAAATCTTCCAACCCGGCGGCCTGGCGCTGCCGGGTAGCGGTCAACTGGCGTTCTGCCGCGTCCACCGCGTTCTGTGCCGCGGCGATTTGCCCCATCAGGCTGGCCTTGCTTGCCGCAGCATCGGCCACCTCGCGAACAGCCGCGATCAGGGCCGCATTGTACAGCGAAACCGCCTCGTCATATTCGGCCCGCGCCGCGCGGTATCCAGCGCGCGCCGCACCGCCGTCGAAAATCGGCAGGCGCAGGGCCGGCCCCGCATTGGCGATCAGTGACGAATCCTGGAACAGGTTGTCCAGCCCGATAGCCTGAAAGCCGACCAGCGCGGCAAGATTGATGTCCGGATAGAACGCCGCCCGCGCGATCCCGATCCGCGCCGAGGCACTTTCCGCACGCAGCCGCGCCGAAACCAGATCAGGACGGCGACCGACCAGATTGAGCGGAAGATCGCCGGGCAGGGCAAGGTCTTGCCGCACAGCAAGCTGCGGCCGCTGGATCATCTGCCCTCGTTCAGGTCCCGCTCCAGCCAGTGCGGCCAGTGCGTTCCGGGTCAGGGCAATGGCCTCATCCAGCGCTTTCAATTCGGCCACGGTGCGGGCCAGCTGGCCTTCCGCTTCGCTGACCACCGCGCTGTTTTCCAGCCCGCGGGCCTGCCGCGCCTGGAGCAGCGCCAGTTCTTCCCCGGCATTTTTCAAGCGCGCTTCGGCCAGATCCCGGCTGGCGAACAGGCCGGCAAGATCGGCATAGGCCGATGCGATTGCCGCCTGCAGCAAAAGGCGGGTCTGGGCCAAGTCAACCTGCGCGCTCATGGCGGCGGAAGTGGCTGCGGCAAGGGCCGAGCGCTTTCGTCCCCACAGATCAAGATCGAATTCCAGCAGCGCGCCGATCCGCCCTTGATCGCGCACGTCTCCCGGGATCAGGCCCGGCGGGAACCCCTGGTTCTGGCTTTGCCGGATCGCACCGGCACTGCCTTCAACGCCCAAGGCAGGCAGCGTCGCCGCTTTCGCCTGAGCCTGAAACGCCAGTGCGCGGCGCGCTCTGGCCTGGGCGGCGGCAAGATCGGGGGAAGCGCTGAGCGCCTCTTCCATCAAGCGGTTCAGCGCCGGGTCACCCATAGCCGTCCACCACCGATCGTCAGGAAACGCGCCCGGCGCGGCGGCTGGCCTGACGCCAAGGGACAAGGTTGCCGGATCGCGCAGGGCAGGCGGCGCATCCAGTTGCGGGATGGACGCACAGCCGGTCAATGCCAGCATTGCCAGCAACGCTTGAGAGTGCCTGATCATAAAACCGTACTACGCAGTATCATTGTGCTGCCTCTCACGGATATGCGGGCGGTTGTCAATTCAAATGATACTGCGTAGTATCATTGCATGGTCGAAAGAGAGCATGGAGCAGGAGGCGCGCGCCGCAAGGCAATCCTTGCGACGGCGCGCGAGATGTTTCTCGATCAAGGCTACAAGCCGGTTTCCATGTCGGCCATTGCGGCGCGGCTGGGGGGATCCAAGACCACGCTGTGGTCCTACTTTCCCAGCAAGCCGGTTCTGTTCATGGCAGTAGCCGAGGATCTGGTTGATGAATATGCCGAGTTCATTTCCGCATCACTGGTCCTGAACCAGCCGCTGGACCGCTCGCTGACCGTGTTTGGCGAGCGCCTGCTGGCCGCGCTCACATCGCCGCCGATTACCGCATTGATGCGCATTGTCACGGGCGAGGCGCGGGACATTCCGGGGCTGGGGCAGATGTTCCACGAACAGGGCCTGGCCCGGGGCTGGCGGATCACGACCGAATATTTTGCCGAACTCCAGCGGCGCGGGTTGCTGCGCAGCAGTGCCGACCCATTCCGCGCCGCCCAGCACTTCATCGCCCTTTGTCAGTCCGGTTGTTACCAGATCCACATGATCGGCGACCAGAAACCGCCCAACGCCGCAACGATCGCGGCGGATGTCAACGAGGCGGTCAAGGTCTTCTGCGCAGCCTATGGTCCGCAGGATTGATCGCCTGCCAGCATCCTCAGCTGAACGCGTGAAATAGGCCCAGTGATGACAATCGAAAAGTCATTGCGGCTAAGCCGAAACGCTCTCCCTAGATAGGATGAGGGTGCTGAGAGATAAGCTTCAAACGACATAGGTTTCCGCTAGATGTGATCCGCTATGCGGTCTGGCTCTATTTTCGCTTCGCGATGAAGCCTGCGCGATTTTGAAGATCTGCTCGCGGAGCGCGGCGACCGCGTATGGCACCTGGACGAGATGGTGGTTCGGATGGGCAAACCTCGGTTCACCCGGTGAGAGTTAAGCTGACAATGCCCTTTTGACCGGAAGAGAAGGTTTCGCATCAGACTGACCGTTCCACCCTGACCTTTCAGGCTGCGACCAGAACCTTATCGACGACGATGTCATCGGCATGAGCGCGGGCCTGAGCCAGATCATAAGTCGTCTGCATATGCATCAGGGTGTCCGCCTTAATGCCGAAGGCCTTCTCAAACCGAATTGCCATTTCTGCCGACAGGGCGGTGTGGCCATTGAAGAGATTGCTGAGCGTCTGGCGGGTCACGTGGAAGCTGGAGGCGAGGCGATTGATGCTCACGCCGTGGGGATCGACGACTTCGCTCTTCAGCCAGTCACCGGGATGAACCGCCAGCGAGGGGTGCATGGTCATAGCCATCAATGATAATCCTCCAGGTCTAGATCGGCGATTGTCGCTTCATCGAGCTTGATGAAGGTCAGGCGCCAGTTCTTTGTCACAGTCATTGCCCAGCGGCCGGTCTTGTCACCAACCAATTCATGCAGCCCGTAATTGGGCGGCACAGCAAGTTCGTCGAAGCTGCCTGCAGCGTTGATGAATGCCAGCATTTTACGGATACGTGCTGTATCTCCCACTAGGCCCTTTGCGTTGCCGGTCTCAAAAAACAGCCGCAGACCTTTGTGGGTGATACTTTCGATATCCATGGCGCCTTATGTCAAACATCGTTTTACATGTCAAACGGTCTTTGACGCATCGGCGGAGGTGCTAGGGGCAGTGTCAAAAGGATCGCACCGCTAGCGATGGAGCCGCGCGACGGGTAAAGTGAGGGCATGTCCCGCCCCCGCAAACCTGCCAATCCGTTCCGGTATTTCCACTCCTCGCCCGAGGTAATCCGCCTCGTGGTGATGATGTATGTCCGTTTCCCGCTGTCGCTGCGGAACGTCGAGGACCTGCTGTTCGAGCGCGGTATCGACATCTGCCATGAAACGGTCAGGCTGTGGTGGAACCGGTTCGGGCCGCTGTTCGCCGCCGATATCCGGCGCCAGCGGGTTAGCCGGATGAAGGGCTTTCGGCACTGGCGGTGGCATCTCGATGAGGTCTACGTAAAGATCAACGGCGAGATGCACTACCTCTGGCGTGCCGTGGATCACGAGGGCGAGGTGCTGGAAAGCTATGTCACTAAAACCCGAGACAAATCCGCAGCTTTGCGGTTCATGCGCAAAGCCCTGAAGCGCCACGGCCGGGCTGAGGCGATCGTCACCGACGGGCTGAAATCCTACCCTGCCGCGATGCGTGAGTTGGGGAATGAGGCCCGCCGCGAGGTCGGCCGGCACGCCAACAATCGGGCGGAGAATTCACACCTGCCTTTCCGCCGACGAGAACGGGCGATG
This sequence comes from Porphyrobacter sp., assembly GCA_027533455.1. GTDB lineage: Bacteria > Pseudomonadota > Alphaproteobacteria > Sphingomonadales > Sphingomonadaceae > Erythrobacter. The sequence goes on from JAPZUC010000005.1 coordinate 8,007, forward strand.
CAGCGTTTCAGGCAGATGAAGTCACTACAGAAATTCGCATCCGTGCATGGCTCCGTCTACAACCACTTCAATCAGGAACGTCATCTCGTCGACCGTCAAACTTACAAACTTCGCCGCTCGGTCGCTCTGGCCGAGTGGCAAAACCTCATGGCCTGAGGGGCTGCGCGGGTAAGGGGAGGTTTGACCGGCAGAGAACGTTTCGCATCAGACTGACACCTCCCCTTGTTTAGATAGTAAAGCTCCTCAGCGGTGTATTGCGGCCAAGCAAAAGCTTCGGCGGCCCACTCAACGAAATAGCGCTTCAACGCCTTGGAAGGGGTAAGCCCAATCGGGCCGTTGGTTTCGATATACTCCAGCGTTAGCAATGCCCCCTTGAGAAGGGGCGAGCCCTCGAACGCAGGCTCGGTGTCGTCCAAAGGCAGAAGCTCAATCATGCCCTTTCTTGCCCCATTCAGAGCCAGACACCAATAGTTCGCCCACGGCTGATGCCACGCTCGCGCAGGCGATATCGAGACAGGCACGGAATGAACGATGCCAATATTAGAAATTTAACGACATCCCAGGAAAACCAAGGGTCCTGATGTGAGAGACCTTTGGATCAGGGTCCCGCATCCTCCGCCACCGACCCCGGGTACTCGTCTCCGATTACAGGGACCTGCAGCAACCCCACGGAACAGGCTGGCTATTCCGGACCAATCCGTCAGCACCCGATCATTCCGCCGGTCTCCTGGGGCATATCAGGCGGCATTTGCGCGGCCCGTCTCTGGCAGACCATGCATCGGTTCGGCCCTGTCAGAGCAAATGCACCGACTGGTAACGAATTGAGGGCATGGCAGGGCGATGGCCAGACCCAAGAAGCCCGCTAGTCCGTTTCGCTACTTCAATTCCTCACCCGAAGTTATCCGGCTTGTGGTGATGATGTATGTGCGGTTTCCCTTGAGCCTACGGAACGTCGAGGACCTGCTAGCCGAACGCGGGATCGACATCTGCCACGAGACGGTACGCCACTGGTGGAACAGGTTCGGCCCGCTGTTCGCTGCTGATGTGCGGCGCCAGCGGGTGAACCGGATGAAGGGCTTTAGCCAGTGGAAGTGGCACCTTGATGAGGTGTATGTGAAGATCAACGGCGAGATGCATTACCTCTGGCGCGCAGTCGACCAGGAGGGTGAGATTCTCGAGAGCTACGTCACCAAGACCCGAGACAAGGAGGCAGCGCTCAGCTTCATGAAGAAGGCGCTCAAGCGCCACGGCTCGGCTGAGACCATCACCACCGATGGTCTTCGCTCCTACAAGGCAGCGATGACCACTTTGGGCAACGCCGACAAGCAGGAGGTGGGACGCTGGGCCAACAACCGGGTGGAGAACAGCCACCTTCCCTTCAGGCGAAGAGAGCGAGCAATGCTGCGGTTCCGACAGATGAAGAGTTTACAGAAGTTCGCCGCGGTTCACGCCAACGTCCACAACCACTTCAACCTTGATCGCCATCTCACCGACCGCCGGACCTACAAGGCCGCCCGCTCAACCGCACTGGCTGAGTGGCAAAACCTCATGGCCTGAGCTCACAGCGGGAAGGGATAGCTCCGCCAATCGGAGACGAGTTGCGATTAGACTGACAGCACCCTGTGGAAATGTCGTGTTTGCCTTAGGGTGCCCGATGTATTGTGTGGTGTTCGTTGGCGACAAAACGCACCTCTTCGGAATGTTCACCCAGCTTTGGCGCGTGATCGAGAACCGGACGCTCATAGTCGTCGAAACGGATCGGTGACTGTATTTCGAAATAGTCACCTTCCGTCGGATGGGTGCGGCGTTTAAAGAAGCCGGTAGCTTCGAGATGGGGATCATTCTTGATTTCGGAGATGTCGCGCACCGCTTGAGCTGGCAGCTGTGCCGCGTGGCAAAGCGCGAGTAACTCAGCTGTGGTGAAGTTCTGCGTTAGTCGCGCAATCTCCTTATAGAGAGGCGCTGTATTGATGGAACGCAGCTTAAAGGTTGCGAACCGCTCATCCGAGAGAAAGCTCGGATTCCCAAGCATCTCAAAGACGCGCGGCCACGCTTCATCGGTATAAGCGACGATACTGATATAACCGTCAGAGGTAGGGAAAGGCTGCCGATCGGGATCGACCTGACGGCCATAACAGGTCGGAGCATTCGGCGGATCGAATGTTTCACCGGCAAGGTGCTCAAGCAGCATAAAGCTGGTAAACGCCTCGAACATCGGGACTTCGACACGCTGGCCGTGACCGGTGCGTAGCTTGTGGATAATTGCTGCTAATACGGCATAGGCACCATGGAGGCCAGCAACCTTGTCCGCAATGAGCGAAGGAAGGTAACGCGCGCGTGGATCACCGTCGACCCGGCTCAGCAAACTCGCGGTGCCGCTCGCTGCCTGGATCACGTCGTCGTAGGCCTGTAGATCGGCATAAGGCCCATCTTGAGCGAAGCCGAGACAATGGACGTAGATGATCTCCGGATTGATCTCCTTCACACTGGCGTAGTCGAGTCCCAACCGCTCGGCTGCCTTGCCGCGGATGTTCAATATAAAAACGTCTGTGACACGCAGCAGGCCCTTCAAGGTTGCATTATCGTCAGGCTCTTTGAGGTTCAGGATAGCAGATTTCTTGCCACGGTTGATCGTCATGAAGCCCGGGCTCATCCCCTTGGTCGCGACCGCCTTGCCGGACCATCTGAACGAATCCCCGCTTCCAGGTGCTTCGATCTTCGTTACTTCAGCCCCAAGGTCGGCGAGCAACTGGGTGCAGTAGGGCCCGAATACCACGCTGGTCAGGTCGAGGACCTTAACCCCTTCGAGCATCGCTTTTCCGTCTGATGTAGCTATCATGAGCCTGTCCACTCCGGTTTGCGCTTTTCGGCGAATGCGGTGACGCCTTCCTTGAAATCCTGGGCCCGCATTGGCAATACAATCCGGGCTATAGTTCGACCGTATAGGCTACAAGAAGCTACCCGATTTAGCTGCAATATCTCTTCCATTGGTTCTGTCAGAGGTGCTGTCAAAGCAACTGGTTCGCAGGGAAGGGCATTTCTAGCGGCACTGCTTGAGCAAGGCAGTCAACCCTTTTGGCTACTTCAACTGCGCACCAGTCGCCCCGGCCGCGCGCCAGTGTCCGCGTCGTTCTCGCGGATCATCACGCCATTGCAGAAGGCGGCTGCATAGCCCTTCACCGGCTGCATCAGGCGCGTACCGCCTGCGGGGGGGGCTCTGTCAGAGCAAATGCACCGACCGGTAACGGATTGAAGGCAGGGCGGGTGAATGCCCGGACCCCAGAAGCCCGCTAGTCCTTTTCGCTACTTCAACTCCTCACCTGAGATAATCTGGCTGGTCGTCATGATGTATGTGCGGTTTCATCTGAGCCTACGGAACGTCGAGGACCTGCTGGCCGAGCGCGGGAACGACATCTGCCACGAGGCGGTGCGCCACTGGTGGAATTGGTTCGGACCTATGTTCGCTTCTGATGTGAGAAAGCTGCGGGTGAGCCGGATGAAAGGCTGCCGGCACTGGAAGTCGCACCTTGATGAGGTCTTCGTGACCCGAAGGGCGGCGTAGCCAACATCAACGGCAAGATGCATCACCTCCGGCGGGCGGTTGACCATGAGGGCAGGGTTCGTGAAAGCTATGTCACCAAGACAAGGGACAAGCAGGCCACTCTCGCCTTCATGACGAAAGCGCTGAAGCGCCACGGATCTCCCGAGACCATCACCACCGGCGAGCTTCGCTCCTACAGGGCGGCAATGTCCACCCTCGCCAACACCGATAATCAGGAGGTGGGACGTTGGGCCATCAACAGGGTGGAGATCAGCCACCTGCCATTCCGAAGGCGAGAACGGGCGCTGCTAAGGTTCCGGCAGATGAAGAGCCTACAGAAGTTCGCCTCAGTCCACGCCAACGTCCACAATCACTTTAATCTCGACCGCCACCTCACCGACCGACAGACCTACAAGACTGCCCGCTCAGCCGCCCTGGCTGAATGGCAGAACCTTATGGCCTGAGATCACAGCGGGTAAGGGATAGCTCCGCCAATCGGAGACGGGTTGCGATTAGACTGACAGCACCCCCTGGCTTTTGGCGCTCGCTCTGTTGCTGCCAATTCGATGGTCTTCGGGGCGACGCCCTCGGCAACTTCACAAGGGCTGGAGGCTGCTCAGCCCTGAAGAAGTTTGCCCCCCATATGGGTGTTGAGGGAGGGGGTGATTCGACGGATTAGGGGGCCGTCGGTTGCTGGCTCACACGAACTTGCTCGCCTCCAGATCTATTTGTTCAACAATCACCCGGAAACCAAAAAATGATCAAAAACATTGTTCGCGTCCTGCCCGTCCTCTGCCTTGCCGGAGCCGCTCTGCCGGCTGCCGCACAGTCAGCAGAGGGTTCGGGTTCCATCACCGTGATCCGCCCGCTCACCGTCACCCAAGACACGCCCATGGCTTTCGGCACCGTTGTGCGCCCCGCCACTTCGGCCGGCAATGGCACGGTTGCGGTTGCAGCAGCCGCCACCCCGGCACGCAGCGTGACCGGTGATGTCGTTGCGCTCGCCAGCACTTCGGCATCGGCCGCCAAGTTCACGCTCAACGGTGAAGGCGGCCAGGCGGTCAGCGTTACCGTGCCGGCCAGCTTCGACATGGCGAGCGGCAGCGATACGCTGACCGTTACAACCAGCAAGGATATTGGTGCGACTGTGACGCTTAGCGCGGCGCTTGGATCGGCAGGCACCAAGGTGTTCTACGTCGGCGGATCTGTCCCCATTACCAACGCCACCGCCAGCGGTGCGTATGCAGGCACCTTTACGGTCTCGGCTGCGTACAACTGACAACTGCTTGCAGGGGAACAGGGAGGTCGGGCCAATGGGCCGGCCTCCCTTGACCCATCAAAGTGCAGGAAATCACCTCACGGATTTGGGCGGAAAACATGTTTGGCACCAGATTTGTCGCCACTTATTGGTCGAGGATTATCGTCCTTTTGGCACTGGCGATCTGCGTTGTTTATCCAGAGACCGCCTACGCACAGAGCAGTGATACAGTGGCCATCACAGGCGCCAACTTCGCTCTGCCCCTAGTGGTCGTTCCGAACGAAACAGCCTCTACGATCAGGGCCAATCCAAGCAATGGATCAATACAGCGGGTCAACGGAAACGCCCAATTTATGGGCCCGTCTCAGATCAGCGTTCCGACCGTCACAATCACGTGTGATCGCAGCGTCCTTTCGTCGAGCAATTGTAATCGAAATACCGTGATGTCGGTAACGATCTCGAGCACTTCGAGTTCGCGGGCGAGATTATCGATGATCACCGTCTCACCAATGTCGGGGTCGGTGACGTATGGTCCGATGGTGCGGAACGGCGATCAGGTAACCTTCAACCTAACCTTCAACGCGAACAGAGGACCCCAGACGGCCAGCTTCAGGCTGGGCTTCGATGTGGTGCTTAGCGCCAGTCAACAGACAGGCAGCATGCTGATGCCATACACAGTCACAATCAGTCGCCCCTGAACCGGGGAAATACCTGAAAATCGCGCCAGCCTCTCCTTGCGGCCATCGCGATGCGGGCTACTCGTAAAGAACCGTTATCGGCACATTGGCCGTGTAGACGCCAAGCCGCGCGGTTCTGTTCAAAATTAGCGTGCCGCCAATGCGAAGTTCTTCGACGCCGAGCGCATTCAGCCGACCATACCCGTTCACCACATTGTTCCCCCGTGATGCGCTCACAATCGTGAGTGCCGACACCCTGAAGTTGCCTGGTGTAGAAACCGTGCTGGCTGGCAAGGCGATGCGATAGCTGCGGTTGGGTTCACCCCTGATCGTGGCAGTCATCGCCGCCTCCGATCCGGGCAGGCATAGCAGTCCCACGCACTGCCGGAGAATTGAGCCTGCGGGATTGATCGTCGCAAAAGTCGGGCCTGCGCCGCCCCTAACCTGCAGTCGGCCAAATGAAAGCACTTGGTTGATCGTGACTGACAGCGGCGCGATGACCTGGATGGATGCAGTCGCTTGGTCATCCGCAGGCTCGGCGAGCGCCGAGTTGGGTGCCAAACCGAATGAAAACGGAAGTGCAGCGATCATGCTGAACTTTAAGTGGCGCGCACGCATGAGGCAGCTCCTCGATAGAGTAGAAAGCGCGTCCTGAGACATCTCGAAATGGACGCAATAAATCGGCAAACTTCATTCAAACAGCGGCTTCGCCATCCAAGCCAACGATCGCCTACCTCTGCGGCATCGCTAGCGCGATCCGCGACAGCAGTGCGATAAAACGCTTTTGATTGCGGCAGTTTGTTTTGGATAGAATGGCTTTCACTTGCCAGCGCACGGTCTCCAGCGAGACCTCACGAAGCTGGGCTATTTCATCCGTCTCGAGCCCTGCGTGCAGGGCAAGAGCGACATCAGCCTCGGCCCGCGTCAACTCGAACATGTCCATCAGCATGCCGGGATCAAGACTGTTGAGCGGCTGGCTTATGTCGATGAATGAAACCAGCGCCTGCCCAGCCTCACGAGCAGGACGGACAGTCATCAGGCACTCGAATTCGCCATCAGTCATCGGCGACTTGATTGCTGCTGAATTGCCGGTTGCGATCGCATTGCGAACCGCCTCAGAGAAACGATCTTGTAGCGCTTTAGGGATCATAGGCAGCCCGTTCGCATCAAGACGGGTCGGCGAGCGGCCCGACCGGCCGACCAACTGCATGGCCCCCATTTCGTCAAAGAGCAGATGAATTGCGGTCATACTAGCCTTCCTTTGTGGAGGATGAGCGACTTACGCGCAGAGTGAATTGGCCGGCATATCCGCCGCTCGGGGGGATCGATATCGAGGTCTCGCCCGCCAGGGAAAGGCCCAATCGCTCTGCCTGCTCGGGATCGATTTCAATTCGATAAGCGCCCGGCTTAAGACCGGCAGCGAGGAGTGTGCCGTCGAATTCGGAACGACCCTCGAAAGCCACTTCGCCGCGTTCATTCACCAGCCGAAGCCTGAGCGCAGACAGCCCCCGGGTGACCCCATCTCCCTTCTCGAAAACGGCACGGACGCTAACCTCTCCGCTTCGGACAAACGCAAAGCTGGCAATCGCCACATTCCCGGGCCGGGGGACAAATTGCCATCGCGGTGTCTGGAGCTGAAGATAGGGATCTTCGATGTTATCCGGGTCTGCCTCGACCAGCCCCGCCGGGCCATTGCCAAGCGCCACGGCGAGCCCTCGGCCATTTTCATCGGTCGATATGGCTCTCCCGCTATTAATGACCTTAATCCCTGGCATTGCAGGCTCATCCGGGTCACGTGTGCCGCTGCCATTCGTGTCCTCGAATGCCTGAATGGCAACATTGCCTCCCACGCCTGAGCCGAGCGGGGTGAGGCGATAGCTGCGACGAAGCGGGTCGAACAGGCCGCCAAAGCTTACTTCAAGCCCGATCCGCAGATCGCCACTGGCTGTCGCGTATGACGAATTCAGGGTCAGAAACGCAAAATCCAGACGCCGCGTCACGCCCGCCTGGAATGCGGTTGTCGAACTTGGGCCAAAGAACCGAGACGCGCCCAGACGTAAGGCAAAGTCCTCGCTTATCTGCCGGTCTGCAACCAGGTTTGCCGATGAAAGTTGAAACTTGGGCCGGAAATCGTAGCTGACACCTGCCCGCAACTGCCAGCCTGTGCCTGCCAACCTCGTCAATTCGGTTCCACCGCCCACGCGGCTCTGTTTTGCCTGCCCGCCACCACTCTCTTGCTGCGCGTCGATGCCCGTCGAGATTAAGTAGTTACGCATCGCAACCGAGCTTCGGATACTGCCCGACAGGTATTCGCGTTGGCCTGACGTTTCATCCCGGCGCACTACCAGCGCGAGGGGTAGCGTGCGCTTGGCTATCCGAACGCCGAAGTCTGAACGGATGCTCGTGGCTCGCACCAAAGGTGCATCAACAATGGCTCCGCGCGGCTGCACCTCATCGATATATCCCCCGCGATACTCGCTGTGACGAGCCAGCAACGAAACGCCGGCCAAACGCCCGGCGCCGCCCAATGCCAGAGCAGTTGCGCCATTAGCGGCCCAGGATCCGTCGATCTGAGCGGAGAAGCCAGCAAGGCTCGCGACGACACCTGCATTGAGCAGAGTGCGATTTTTGCCGGATGATGGGCCCATGTGTGCCCCCCCGGCATTGAGCGTAATCCCAGAACCGATGCCGTGGGATAACCGAGCAAGCACGCGCTTTTGGCCCAAGCCTGGAATGAGTGCTTTGATCTCGTCGGGCAACGGGTTCACTTCAAATACCTGTCGGCCTTCTTCAACGATGCCGAAACTGAAGGTGGTCTTGCCTGCCCCGAGTTGATTGCCATCGACATTGATCCGTCGAACTTCTTCGCGACGTTCACCACGAGGACCGTAAAAGACCAGACGGATTAGATTGCTGCCGTAAGTCAGAGGAACGTCAAGAAAGACATACCGGCCGTCTGGAGCATTCAACTGGGACGCGCGAAGGACTTCGTTGACATACAACTCGACCTGAAAGCCGGCGGGAAGCTCACCGATGAGGTCGGTGCGATCAAAAATGCTGGCTTGAGTGAGCGGCTCCGATGTCAGGAAAATTCCTCGACCTGTCGCGCTTTCAGCCCCCAGATTCAGGCCGGGCAGCTGCGTGTCGCCAGCATTGATGCGGGTCAACCCGAACGGGCCGGCGATGCCTACGCCGTTCGGGTCCTTCCGCTCGAGCAAGACCCGGATACTGTTGAGTTTGCCTTGCTGATCCGACGCGGCGAACAATTGGAATCCTGCATGGAACAGATCCCCCCCCAACCGAAGATCGTAGGAACCGATGGCGTTGGGGGACCTGTTCCCAAGCTCTCCTCGCAAAGTCAGATCAAAGGACGGCATTGAAAACAAACGGTAGGGCTGTTCAAGTCGCGCGACATATGCGCCTTCTGCATTGCCGAAGGGGCTCTCATCCACGCTTTTCGCCCGGCCAAGGCGATCCAGTCGGGACTTGAAGGGCAATTCCTCAAGGGTTCGGATGTGAAGCGTCAGTTCACCAAGATCGGCTGATATACCGAGTGGCAAAAGACGTTCGGCGAGCGCGGCGCGGATATAAATCTCGTCATTCAGCAGGATCGCATCGCCGGGCAGGAGCTTGATTTCGGCTCCTGCTAGACGCGCAGTGTTTGCTGCGAGATTGATGTCGAGCGCGCGCGTTTCGGTCACGATCCAACCTGAGGCTCGTTGCGCGGCCGGATCGACATCGATTGCCAGATCGAGCAGCCGCGCAAGCTCACCGAGCGGCAGGAAAAGCCCTGCGCGCGACGAATAGCCACCGAGTGCGTCGGTCAGGGGGATCCCGTCCGCATTCGCCTGGAGCAGAACAAAATCATCCTCGTTGAAGGGGGAGGAAGTCGTGACCGGCAGGTAATTGGGTTCGTCTGCCGCAAGGGCGGGAGCCAACGGTGATACCAAGCAAGCAAAAACGGTCACGGCTCGCATAGCCGTGCCTGTCATTGCGCGACGATCTTTTCCGTTGCCTGAGCAGATGCATCCCGTTCAGCATCCTCGCGATAGCTCAGATGCAGTGTCTCGCCGGGCCGAACCGCACGGTTGAGCGGAATCTCCAGCGAGCGTCGGTCAATTTCACCGTATACCCCGACGCCGCGGACCAAGCCGACGATCTCACCGCCTTCGCTATTCTCACGTACCTCGATGTCGCCGTAGACCGAGCGCGACCCGGAGCGTGCCAGCTCCAGTTCCAGCTTCTGTCCACTGGCCCGCGCATTTTCGATACGGACCCCAGCAGCAAGCTGCCCTTGGCGGACAATCAGAGGAATGCTGATCTCGAATTGCGCGATCGCTCTGATTGACAGTTCCCCCCGGTCTTCAGCGAAGGCCTGATCAGCGGTGATGCCGATATTCTCCGGCGGCAAAGCCGATACGGTAAGCGTCGTTCGATACTCACCGTCGGCAAGGGATGCGGGCCGCAACAACCTGAGCCGGATGGTCTGCGACTGACCTGGCTGCAAGGTGACGCGTCTAGGGGTGTACTGCACCATCCCTTCAGCCGATTTGAAGTTCTTGATCAGATCAGGCTCGGTCCCGGCATTGATCAATTCATCTTTTGCGCGAATTTCGCCATTGGGCAGCATCAACCGGTCAACAAGTTCGACACGATAGGTGACGGGTTCATCACCTCGGTTGAAAATGTACACGACCGAATTGTTCGTCGATCCCGAAAACACAACGCGTTTTGGCGATATGTTGATGTTGTTGATTTGCTGCGCGAAGGTGGGAGCAGGCAGCAGGTGCATCAATCCGCCCGCAAGCGCGGCGCTCACAGCATAGACAAAAAACGTCCGGCGACCGAGCGTCGATGCGCACCGCTGCGATGATTCGTGCTTCATTACTGCCCCATTTGTTAAAGAGACCCGCGCTGGTACGTCGGATCTGCCATTAACCCTTGGAGCTAATTCATCTAAAAAATGGTAAAATGGAGCCTCATCAAAAACAATCAGCAAATTTTGTCATATGTTACGCATTGAAATATATGCATTTTTTGCGCTATCATTTTTTAGAAATCATCCAACAATCACTATCTGCTGGCGAAGCTATGAAGGGTTACGGACATCGGGATGTATTCATTGAAGTATATCATAAAGGATACAGTCAGTATTCGATTTCAATGTTGGCCTGGATGACAAGCGGGATCGGTATTAACTCAGGACGATCAAATTTCCGCCGCACCGGCTTCGCTTTCGCATCCCGCCCGTTCTCAACTTCACCCCGCGCGCGCATTGGGCTTTGGAATGGAGCGCGCGTCAGTTGCTCGCCCGCTCCGCCCTCACGAACAATTCGGGCAAGGGGATTCATCTGCTGGCGCAGGGCAAACTTGACGAAGTCCGTGGCAAAACTGGAAATCTGCGTGGCGAAGTGGCGCAGGTCCTCCGCCTGGGAAGGAAAAAAGATCGGCAAATGCTGCGTTGACGAAAGAGTAGGCCGGCTGGGATTGGAACCGCGCGATTAAGTTGTGTGCGCCAGCGGCCAGTCGGCCTCCGGAGGGACGTCGGAAATCCACCTGGCTCCCGTCATAAGCGGAGCTAATGGACAGGCCCGAAAGCAGCGTGGCGGGTTCTGAGGGATCAGACGGAACACCGGCGATGTACGATCCCGATGGCGGTATTGCGGCTTCACGTGGAACCGGACTTTCATTTTGGCGGTCCTGAATGACCGGCTCTGGTCGGCAGTTGACACTGTCCTACTGAGGCAGCGGATGGCGGCTTGTGTTCGCGAGGCCATATTTCTGGCGCACATTCCGATGATCTTGGCGCGGGCCAACCGGAAGCGTGCAGTGTGTGGGCCCGACGTCTGCTCCAAAAGCAAACGAAGTCCCGCCAGAAATTCTTCCTTCGTGGTGCAACGCTGAATTAGCTCGATGCACTGCCTCACACTGCGATAGACGCCTTTCGCGTATCGCTTTCCAAGAGCGGCGGCGATCAGGTCGTGGGTACCTATCGGCGATCGGACCACCGCAGTGACGGACAACGCTTGTCACAGTGTCTCAAACACCCTTCGCCCGCAAACGCCATAAGTCCCTTCGAAAGTGCATAGCCTAAGGGGTGTCTATCTCTTTGGGCTAGCGCCGCTAAAGGCCGCCGAGTTAGAAGTATTCGGGGCAAGGACAGCTTTTTGCTGCCGCCTCGCATCTGCGGACCGGTCGCTCCCAGCGATTGGTTGTGAAGGGCGCACTATGATTTCTCTAAAGTTTCTGAAGAATTTGGTTGCCATCCTCGTGGCGTCGTGGGCTGCTTTTGCAGCCTCGGCGGCATCTGCCGGCACGCCGACACTCACGTTCGATGGCGGCTGGGTGGGGGAGTATTCCTCCGCCATCAACAATCCCGCGAACATGTTCGCGTTCGACGGCGGGACCCCGGATCTCAACATCGCGTCCGTGACCATTACGCAGAATTCTTCGAGCAACTCCTTCGAGCTTCAGGGCAATGACATCCCGGTCACGATCACCGTCAACTTCGTGGGTGGATCCACACAGACGGTCACAGGCGGTGTGAACTGGCGTGTCATCGATGGCCAGACGATCGAAGCCATTGGCCTGCGGGTCGACCAGGGAATCACTGACGGTTACCCCCTTTCACCCGGCAGCCAGAAGACCTATCTGCTGCGCGCGCCCAGCAGTTCGCTGACCATTGCAAATGGCGGCTCCATCAATGGAAACGCGGCTCTCTCCGGTGTGCTTGACAGCCTCAACGCCCTACTTGGCGCGGCTGCTCCTGTGATCACCGGCCCGAGCGGCGGTGCGGGCGCTGCTGCCTCGGCGATTTCGGTCGATGAGAACCAGACTGCGGTCACTCAGCTGAGCGCTGATGAGAACGTGACCTGGTCGATCACCGGCGGGAACGACGCGGGGCAGTTCCAGATCGCGCCTGACGGCACGATCACCTTTGTGGCTGCTCCGGACTTCGAGAACCCGACCGACGGCGACACGAATAACACCTATGTGCTGACCGTCACCGCAACCGATGTGAACGGCAATACCAGCACGCAGACCGTCACCGTCACGGTGCTTAACCTTCAAGACAGCGCTCCGGTGATTACCGGCCCGAACGGCGGCCCGGGTGCTGCAGCTTCGAGCATCTCGGTCGATGAGAACCAGACTGCAGTCACTCAGCTCAGTGCCGACAAGAACGTCACTTGGTCGATCACCGGCGGCAATGATGCGGGCGAATTCCAGATCGCGCCTGACGGCACGATCACCTTTGTGGCTGCCCCGGATTTTGAGGGCCCCACCGATAGCGACACCAACAACGCCTATGTGCTGACCGTCACCGCGACGGATGCCAACGGCAATACCAGCACGCAGACGGTGACCGTCACGGTCCTTAATCTTGATGACACTGCTCCTGTGATCACCGGCCCGACCGGCGGCGCGGGTGCAGCGGCCTCAGCTGTCTCGGTCAACGAGAGCCAGACCATTGCGACCCAGCTGTCGGCGAATGAGGCCGTCACTTGGACAATTACCGGTGGTGCCGACGCAGCAAGGTTCGAGATCGCAGCGAATGGTACGATCACGTTCCGCACTGCGCCGGACTTCGAGAACCCGACCGACGGCGACACGAACAACACCTATGTGTTGATTGCGACCGCGACGGATGCTGCCGGAAATGCCAGCACGCAGACCGTAACCGTCACGGTTCTTAACCTTGATGACACCGCTCCGGTGATCACCGGCCCGAGTGGCGGCGCGGGCGCTGCTGCCTCGGCTGTCTCGGTCAACGAGAACCAGACCGCTGCGACCCAGCTGTCGGCGAACGAGGCCGTCACTTGGGCAATTACCGGTGGTGCCGACGCAGCAAGGTTCGAGATCGCAGCGAATGGCACGATCACGTTCCGCACTGCGCCGGACTTCGAGAACCCGACCGACGGCGACACGAACAACACCTATGTGTTGATTGTGACCGCGACGGATGCTGCCGGAAATGCCAGCACGCAGACCGTAACCGTCACGGTTCTTAACCTTGATGACACCGCTCCGGTGATCACCGGCCCGAGTGGCGGCGCGGGCGCTGCGGCTTCGGCGATCACCATCAACGAAGGCCTGACCGCCGTCACGACCTTCACCGCTAACGAAGCGGTCACCTGGTCGATCGACGGGGGTGCCGATGCTGGCAAGTTCCGCATCGACCCGGCGACGGGTGCGGTTACCTTTGTCGCTGCACCCGACTTTGAGAACCCGACCGATGCCGACCGCAACAACACCTACATTGTCCGGATCAAGGCGGTGGATGCTGCCGGCAACGTGAGCTTCCAGACCCTGACGGTGACTATCGTCAACGTCGACGAGATCGCGCGCAAGCTCGCTCAGATCGGCGGCAAGCTGAAGACCGGTCTGCGCACCTACGCAACGCAGAGCCTCAGCGACATGCTGAGCTTCAACGAAGGCCTGATGCGCGGTGCCAACGATGACGACTGTGTCGACCCGAGCCGCAACCGTGATGTCTCGGGCAATCTCACCGCGAACGAAACGCAGGCCTCGCTCGACCTGAATGTTGCGCAGCGCCTGTCGAAGTGCGGCGGGAAGTTCAGGGTTCTCGCGGATGCTGGCTTCACCCACTCGCGGATGGCCGGCAACTGGAACACCCGCCTGTTCGGCTCGCTGCGGGCCGAAGCCAAGCTGGATGCCGACACTGTGATCGGCGCCGGTGTCATGGTCTCGCGTTCGGATGACACCCTGCTCGGCTTCGAGCAGAGCAAGATTTCGGACAACAGCGTGCAAGGCACTCTCTATGCCCGCTACCGCTTCAGCGAGACGCTGCGGACGGGTGTGTTCGCGGGCTACGGCCGTGCCAGCTACGACTTCAACCTGACCGAAAGTGACGGCTTCGCACTCGACGGTGAAATGACTGGCAAGCGTCACATGTACGGGTGGACGCTGAGCGGCGACTTCACCATCGCCGACACGGTTGTGACCACGGATGCGGTCATCTCGCGTGCGGTGGAGAAGCTGGGCAATGCAACGCTCAGCGCGCAGTATCTGGGCGAGAACCGCTCTGGGATCGCGTTCAATGTCGGGACGGTCGATGTGACCCGCATCTCTGTCCCGGTCAGTGCCCCGATCACCCTGTCGGGCGGTGAAGGGCTCGGCCAGTGGTCGCGGCTGCTGCTGAGCACGGGCCTGCTGTGTGAGGACAACAACATCGGCAGCTCTGCACTGGTGTGCGGCCATCAGCTTGGTGGCAAGCTGGTCGTCAGCAGCGCGGCCAAGAGCAAGTTCTACGCCGACTACCGCTACGAAAGCGTGGACAGCCTGCGCCGCTCGCTGGTGGGTCTTGGCTACGCCCTCCGGTTCGGGCGGCAGGACAAGCTCGAACTCGCGCTCGAGGCCAATCGCGGCGTCTCAGAGCGGATTGGCACTGACAGCCGAGCGATGCTGACCCTCAGGGTTGCCAAATAAGCTTGGGCACCCTGTCAGAGCAAATGAGCCGAGTGAAAATGAATTAGGAGGAAGGCAGGGCAACGCCCAGACCCAGAATGCCAGCCAGTCCGCTAATTCAACTCCTTGCCGGAGATCATCAGGTTTGTCGTTATGATGTGACTGAGGTTCCCGTCGAGCCTGCAGAATGTCGGGGACCTGCTGCTCGAACGTGGGAATGGTGGAGCCATTGCAGCCCGCTGTTCGCTGCTGATGACCACGGTGCAGTCGTTCCCTTTGTGGCCTCTGATCCCTCTAGGGCGCTTTAGCCGCCCAAATGCACCTGCGCGAATTGCTAGAGCAAGAACGCCTTTGCGCCCGCTACAAGCTTTTCGCAAAGTGGCCGCGGCCAGACCGACGGTGACGGAGAATGCGATGGCAGGGCAGTACAACACGATTGCATTGGAGAAGCGCGGCGAGGTTGACTGGCTGACGCTCAACCGGCCCGATGCGCTCAATGCGATCACCACTGAAATGGCGGGGGAGCTGGGCCACTATTTCGGCGCGCTCTATCACGATCGCGCCACCCGCATCGTGGTGATGCGCGGAGCGGGCCGCGCGTTCTGCGCTGGGCTCGACATCAAGGATCATGGTAGCCGCGATCCGGCAGTAATCCCGTTCGGCGGAGGGTTCGGCTTTCAAGGCTTCCTTGCCGATGTCTACATCAGGATGCGCCGCTGCCCGCAGCCGATCATTTCGCTGGTGCACGGCGCGGCCTGCGGCGGGGGCTTTGCCTTCGCGCTTGCCTCCGACATCCGCATCGCCGGGGAAAGCGCGCGGATGAACGCTGCCTTCATCCGCCTCGGACTGTCCGCCTGCGACATGGGGGTGAGCTATTTCCTGCCGCGGCTGGTGGGGGTGTCGGTGGCCTCGGAGCTGATGCTGACGGGGCGCTTCATCAACGCCTCTCGCGCGCTCGCCACGGCTCTCGTCAGCGAGGTGGTGGCCGACGACCAGCTTGAAGCCGCCGCGCAGAGCTATGTCGAGGACATGCTGCTTGCCTCGCCGATGGGCCTCAGGATGACCAAGGAAGGCCTCAACATGGCGGTCGATGCCGCGAGCCTCGAGGCGGCCATGGCGATCGAGAACCGCAACCAGCTGATGACTGCTGCCAGCCCTAATTTCGCCGAGGGTATGCGCGCCTTCCTCGAAAAGCGCCGCCCCGACTACATTCCCGACTGAAGGCCAGAACCGACTATGACCCACCTCAAATATCCGCACATCTTCTCCCCCCTGACCATCGGCAAGCAGGTGGTGAAGAACCGCATCATCATGGGTTCAATGCATACCGGGCTGGAGGATGGGCCGGAACCGGCCAAGCGCCTCGCCGCCTATTTCGTTGAGCGGGTCAAGGGCGGTGTGGGCATGATCATAACCGGCGGCATCTCCCCGCACCCCACGGGCGGCTATGGCGCGAAGCTGACCGGGCCGGAGGAGGTGGCGATGCACCGCGAGGTGACGCAGGCCGTCCATGCTGCCGATCCGGAGGTCAAGATCTGCATGCAGATACTCCATTCCGGCGCGCTCGCGGGCGTGCCCGATGCGGTCGCGCCCTCGGCGGTGAAGTCGCGCATCGGCCGCTACGCGCCCAACGAGCTGGACGAGGCTGGGATCGAGGAGCAGATCGCCGCCTTCGCCCGGTGCGCCGCGCTGGCGCAGGAGGCGGGCTATGACGGGGTCGAGATCATCGGCTCGGCTGGCTACCTGATCTCCACCTTCCTCGTCGAGAAGACCAATCTGCGCACCGACCAGTGGGGTGGATCGTGGGAGAACCGGATGCGCTTCCCGCTCGAGGTCGTGCGCCGGACGCGCGCCGCCGTCGGCCCGGATTTCGTCCTCATCTTCCGCATCTCGGCGATGGACATGCTCGAAGGCGGCCTCGCGTGGGATGAGGTGGCGAGCCTTGCCCGCGCGCTTGAAGCCGCCGGGGTGGACGTGATCTCCACCCACTTCTGTTGGCACGAGAGCTTCGTGCCGACCATTGCCACCATGGTGCCGCGCGCCGCCTTTGCGCAGGTAACGGGCCGGCTGCGCAAGGAAGTCTCGGTGCCGGTGATCACCAGCAACCGCATCAACATGCCCGATGTCGCCGAGGCGGTGCTCGCGCGCGGCGATGCCGATCTGGTCTCGATGGCGCGCCCGATGCTGGCCGATGCCGAGCTGGTGAAGAAGGCCGCCGAGGGGCGCGAGGACGAGATCAACACCTGCATCGGCTGCAACCAGGCCTGCCTTGATCACACCTTTACGGGCCGCGAGACTTCCTGCCTTGTCAACGCCCGCGCCTGCCGCGAGACCGAGCTGACGCTGGCTCCGGCTGCGGCTACCAAGCGGATCGCCGTGGTCGGTGCTGGCCCGGCTGGCCTCGCCTATGCAACCCTCGCTGCCGAGCGCGGCCACCATGTGACGCTATTCGACGCGGCCGACGAGATCGGCGGGCAGTTCAACCTCGCTAAGCGCATCCCCGGCAAGGAGGAGTTCTACGAGACCCTGCGCTATTTCGGCCGCATGATCGAGAAGCACGGGGTCGACCTCAAGCTCTCGACCCGCATCTCGGCCGACGATCTACTGTCGGGCGGCTACGACGAGATCATTATCGCCACCGGGATCGAGCCGCGCACGTTGGAGATTTCCGGCATCAATCACCCCAAGGTGGTGCGCTACATCGACGTGATCCGTGGGCAAGCCAGCGTCGGTCAACGGGTGGCGATCATGGGCGCGGGCGGGATCGGTTTCGACGTCGCCGAACTCATCACCCATGATGGCCCCTCGGGCGCGCTCGATGTCGAGGTGTTTGCCAAGGAATGGGGCATCGATTTCAAGAACCACCCGCGCGGGGGTGTCACCGGCGTCACGCCGGAAGTGCATTCCAGCGGCCGCGAGGTGTGGCTGCTCCAGCGCAAGACGAGCGCGGTCGGTAAGGGGCTAGGCCGGACGACTGGCTGGACCCACCGGCTGACGCTCCAGCGACGCGGAGTAAAGATGGTCGCCGGGGTGGAATATGACCGGATCGACGCTGCCGGGTTGCACCTGCGGATCGAGGGCGAGCCGCAGCTGCTCGAAGTCGATACGATCATCGTCTGTGCAGGCCAGCTCCCGGCACGCGGGCTGCATGATGAGCTGGTGGCGAAGGGCGCGCACCCGGTGCTGATCGGCGGCGCCTACGAAGCGGCCGAACTCGATGCCAAACAGGCGATCAAGCAGGCAACCGAGCTCGCCCTGGTTGCCTGAGCCGGGCGCGGCATGCCGGGCCTTTCCTCCTTCATAGCCAAATCTAAAACAGATTTTGGACCACTCAGAGACCACTCAGAAGGGGGGCAGTTCAGTACCTGAGGCGCTTCACAACGGCCTCCAACCGGTAACGGAGGCTGCGCCCCTGACACGCGGCGATCACCTTGTGCGGATCGGTCAGCACTCCGCACCTACAGTCCGGCAGTAGCCGTACGGATGTATTGGCTTACTAAGTTGCACCTGTAGAGGGGACGCCCGCCACGGTTTACTAGTCTCGGTGGCGGCGGGAGACAGCATGGCGGCCCCCCTGTCAGGCTGTCTCCACTGGTTTAGCTATCGGCATCGGGCCAGCTTCATGCCGAGGTATTCCTGCGGACTGCAGGACACGCGGCAGTGGTTTTTATAAGATCTCTCGGTGGCGCAACCTTCGTGCAGCCCCGGGATGGGGCGGCGTTCCAATCACCGTGCCGCCCCACACATTCGTCCCTCCAGCACCGGCCCAACCCGCCATGGCTTGCGCCCACATCTCTGACAGCGCTAACGCCCTACCAACGCCTCGAGCCGGTAGATGATGCGCCGTTTCTAACACGCCGCAATGATCTTTTGAGGATCGGGCAGCACCACTCGCACACACTCGCATTCGATCCTGAGATGGTAATGGTGCCGCGTATAGTCGGCCATCGTTTGACGGCGCTTGCTGCTCATTCATTCATGGAGCAAAAGTGGAACGAATCGGCAAGCTGTGTAATGTTTCCTCAAATCTCGCGATACAGCGCCTAGTATTCGCGTAAACTATTGATCCTCGCGATGGTTGCCTGCGCCATGCATCGGATTTTGATCACCTGACTTTCGGTGCTGTCGCTCGAGTACTCCTTCCCTTGAAGGTCGCAGAATGCTTCTCGCGAACGCAACCATTGGCGCTGTTGCGGCAGCAAAGCCTTGCGATTATTCTCTGCAAGATTCTGCCAAGCGGCATTCAACGCCGCCTCGGATTGCGAGTATTCGAGACGCGCTTCGGAAAGACTGACCTCGACGACGCGGCCTTTCGCTGCAGCGAGGTCCTTTTCGCGTGCTTCCTCCGCCTGCCGCAAAGCCTCGAAAGGTCTGAGGAAAACTGGCGCGGCTTGGACGAGATCGCCGAGCCCGCGTACGGCCATGGCGCTTGAGGAAGACAGGTCTGACTCAATCACGGCAGGACGCGAACCGCCTTGAACCGTGTAAAAAAGTTCAATTGACACGCTCTCGATGAGGGCACTTGGCCCCCAACCATAATTATTAGAGAGCACTTCCTTCATACCGGACACTGGAACTGTGGCAGCCGACGGCAAATCTGCGCGCACCCGCGCCCAGCAGAGGCTCTCATCGGTTTCCGACTGACCCCGCTCTACGATGTCCGATACGTTGAGGGCGACCACTTCGCTCGTGAGATTTTGGGATCGAGAGATCTGCTCGAGGTCCCTTAGGGCACTCTGGAAGTTTCCACGGAAGTCCTCCGGCGCATTTTCAGCCTGATACCTAAGGATATTTGCCAGGTCCCCGACAATGCCCACTTTGCCGTCGCTTGATATGGCCGCGTTCAAGACATGACGCTTTACGGCAGCGACGGCTCTACCTGAGTTACAAGCGATGGGTTTTTTGCTCGAAGCTGTATCCAGTTCGCCGCAAGAGCCGAGGGACACTGTTAGCAGGGCCAATGCGAACACCCGCATTTCAAGCTGCAACCGTGTTTTCAATTGTAATGCCCCCCTCGGCCGTGCGCTTGCTCCGATATGCTTCTTCAGTAAGCATCGCGAGCGGCAGCGTCTTCATACGCGGGATCGTAGTCCATCGGTGCAGGCTCGACTGCCTCCTCTGCGGCGGCATAAGCAGCAGGGTCAGCGACGGCAGCGGCAGCAGCGTCGGGTGACGCTTGATCGGATTCAGACCAAGTTACGTCGAACGAGTTTATCCGCTTGAAAATGCTCGGAGGAACGTTCGGCAAGACGCCGACATACTCAAGCATAATGTCTTTCTTACCCTTCGAATTCCTCGCACCTTCCATGCGTGTGTAGTTGCTGGGATCAACATAAATGGCAGTAATGGGCATGATAACCTCACGACCATCGACTTCATTGACGAAACCCAACCGGAAAGACAGGCTGCTCGTTTTATTGACCGCCGACTCTACCGCACCGGGTTCAGCATGCAATAATTGACCTTCTTTGTCTCGCTTAATCGAGGATAGCATTTTAAAATATACCGAACCATTTCGGTAGTACAATGCAGCATCAAAGTACAAATTATCTGCACTTGCTGTAAAAAATTTCTGCGCTTCGGATTGAGATATGTCGTCCGAAATTGGAATTTTGACGTATTCTTCGTTGCCCACTAGGCGATATACATCAAGGTCACGGATAAGCACGCCTGGTGGCGCGTCTGCATTGGCATATCGACTGTCGGAGCCCTCCCCGGTGCTACCGCACGATGCCAGCATTCCTGCCAAAAGGACGATTGCAATGCGCGCCGAGTATTCACTTTTAATCATCTTTACCGCCCCGCTACTGACCCCCACAAGCGGGAGGGATCTCGTACTATTCTAGCAACGTGCATTTTGGATGACCGGCAAGCAATCGACCCTTTCGGATATGTGAGCACCCACGTTAAAAGGCCAAGGTGTATCCTTGGCGCCGCGAAGAGGTCAGGCGTTCCGACTTAGCATCGAGATCGAACCAGCACGTATCATTGAGCGGCGGGTTTGCCTTACGGTGACCTGCCATTTTTTATCCGAGCGATGTCCGGTTGCGGTGCGCCAATGGCCTCAAGCCGCCGACCCCTCTCTGATGGGTGTGACCTTGGCACCAGCAGGAGCGCTGCTGGCGCAATAGGTCGCCCAATCGGCCATAAGCCGTCGCCTCTTGTCAAACAGATCGCCGCGCCGATAGGCGCGCTCCACCGCGTTGCTGATTGCGTGCGACATCGCCATCTCGGAGACCTCATGCGTATCCCTTCGGAAGAAGAGTATGTCGGAGGCTATTGTGTGTCCGTCGTCAGATCATTTGACTGTCGGTGATGATACGTGTGCGATTTCCGCTGAGCCTGCAGAAGTTTGCTCCAGTCCACGCCAACGTCCACGACCACTTCGACATCGACCGCCACATATCTTTCCTGTGCTGAATTCCGCCCGCACGCGGTTGCTTTGTGACGATGGCTGGACAAAACATGCGCCGCATGACTGTGGCACAACCTCCCGCCTGGCGCTTTGCGGTCGATCGTGGCGGCACCTTTACCGATGTGGTTGCCGCCACGCCTGATGGCCGGCTGGTGACGGCCAAGCTGCTGTCGGAGAACCCGGGCCATTATGCCGACGCCGCGAGCGAGGCGGTGCGGCGGCTGATGGCGCGTTATGGTGCAGCGCCGATTGCCGAGCTCAGGATTGGCACCACGGTCGCCACCAACGCGCTGCTGGAGCGCAAGGGCGAGCGGCTGGCGCTGGCGATCACCTGCGGGTTTGCCGACGCGCTGCGGATCGGCACGCAAGCGCGGCCCAACATCTTCGCGCGCCATATCGTACTGCCCGAACAGCTCCCCGCCGAGGTAGTGGAGATCGACGAGCGCCTTGCGGTCGACGGCACTGTATTGCGCCCGCTGGATGAGGACGCTGCGCGGGCCGATTTCGCCAAGCTGCGCGCCGAGGGCTTCGATGCGCTCGCCATCGTGCTGATGCATGGCTGGCAGCACCGCGACCACGAGGCGCGGCTGGCGGCCATCGCGCGCGAGGCGGGCTTCGCGCAGGTCAGCGTCAGCCACGAGGTCGTCCCGCTGATCCGCCTGATCCCGCGCGGCGATACGACCGTGGTCGACGCTTACCTCTCGCCCGTGCTGCGGCGCTACACCGATGCGCTGGCTGCGAGCCTGCCTGCCGCCGGGGCCCTGCGCTTCATGCAATCGAACGGCGGGCTCGCGGATTTCGGCGCGTTCCGGGGGAAGGATGCGATCCTGTCCGGGCCGGCAGGCGGCGTGGTGGGGATGGTCGCGGCCTCGGCGCCGATCGGCCACACCCGGCTGATCGGCTTCGACATGGGCGGCACCAGCACCGATGTCGCGCATTACGCGGGCGAGATCGAGCTGACGGGCGATAGCGTGGTGGCAGGCGTGCGGGTCGCGGCGCCGATGATGCAGATCCACACGGTGGCGGCAGGCGGCGGCTCGATTTGCCGGTTTGACGGGTCGCGCTTCCGCGTCGGGCCGGAAAGCGCCGGAGCGGACCCCGGCCCAGCCTGTTACCGCAAAGGCGGGCCGCTGACGGTGACCGACTGCAACCTGTTTCTCGGGCGGATCGACCCCGCGTTCTTCCCCGCCGTGTTCGGCCCTGACGGCAACCTGCCGCTTGATGCGGAGGCCGCCCGCGCGCGGCTGGAGGAGGTTGCTGCGGCGCTCCCGGAACCCCGCTCGCTCGAAGAGATCGCCGAGGGCTTCCTCGCGATCGCCGTCGACAGCATGGCGGCGGCGATCCGCAAGATCTCGGTCGCGCGCGGGCATGATGTGACGACCTATGCGCTGGCCTGTTTCGGCGGGGCGGGCGGCCAGCACGCCTGCCGCGTTGCCGATGCGCTGGGGATGGAGACTGTGCTGGTGCATCCGCTGGCCGGGATGCTTTCGGCCTATGGCATCGGGCTTGCTCCCGTGAAGGCGATCCGGGAGGTCAGCTTGATGCGGCCCTTGACCGAAAGCTTCGCCGCGGAACTCGCCGCGCTGGAACAGCAGGCGCGCGGCGACCTGCTGGCGCAGGGCATTGTTGCGGAAGCAATCCGTCTCGCACCTTCGGCCCGGTTGCGCTTTGCCGGAAGCGACAGCGTGCTGACGGTCCCCTGCGGCGAGCGGCAAGCGATGGATTCCGCCTTCCGCGCCCTCCATCGCCAGCGCTTCGGCTATTCCGATGCGGAAGGCGCGATCATTGTCGAGGCGCTGAGCGTTGAGGCGCAGGGGCAGGCAGGCGGGATTGCGGTGACGGTCGGCCTCCCTGAAACCACGGCGGAGGTGGCCGGGCTGATGCCAGGCAGTTGGTCGGTGATGGCGCGCAAGGCGCTGCTGGAGGGTGAGTCGGTTGCCGGGCCGCATCTGATCATCGACCCCGGCTCGACCACCGTGGTCGAGGAAGGCTGGCAGGCGCGGCTGGCACACGAAGGGAGCCTGATCCTCACCCGCGCCGTGCCCCTCTCCCGCGAGCGCGCAGCCGGAACCGCCGCCGATCCGGTTCGGCTCGAAATCTTCAACAACCTCTTCATGGCCGTGGCCGAGGAAATGGGCGTGGTGCTGCAATCCACGGCGACCTCGGTGAACATCAAGGAGCGGCTCGATTTCTCCTGCGCGCTGTTCGACGCGGGCGGCGCGCTGATCGCCAATGCGCCGCATATTCCGGTGCATCTCGGCAGCATGGGCGACAGCATTGCGCGGGTGATCGAGGCAAGGGGTGCTGCGCGCGACGGGCGCGGATTCCGCAGGGGGGACGCCTATGTGCTCAACGATCCTTATCGCGGCGGCACGCACCTGCCCGACATCACGGTGATCGTGCCGGTGTTCTACTCCGATGAAGGGGATGAGCCTGACGCCTTTGTCGCCGCGCGCGGGCATCATGCCGATATTGGCGGGATCGCGCCCGGTTCCATGCCCCCCGAAAGCCGCACCATCGCCGAAGAGGGCGTGCTGATCGACAATGCTCTGCTGGTAGGAGAGGGCACCTTCCGCGAGGCCGAGCTGCGCGCCGTGCTGGCAGCGGCGGAGTACCCCGCCCGAAACCCCGACCGCAACCTCTCCGATCTGCGCGCGCAGCTGGCGGCCAGCACCCGCGGGGCGGAGCTGCTGGCGGGCGCGGCGCGCGAGCACGGGGCCGAGGTGCTCGCCGCCTACATGGACCACGTTCTCGCCAATGCCGAGGAAAGCGTGCGGCGCTTGATGGGCGGGCTGGAGGACGGCCGCTTCGCCTATCCGATGGACAACGGGGCAGAGGTCCAGGTCTCCATCTCAATCGATCGCGAGGCCCGCTCGGCCGTGTTCGACTTCACCGGGACGGGCAGTCAGCTTCCCGATAATTTCAACGCCCCCCGCTCGATCACACGCGCCGCTGCGCTCTATGTCCTGCGCACGCTGATCGACGATGCGATCCCGATGAACGACGGCTGCCTGCGGCCGGTGACGCTGATCGTGCCGGAGGGCTCGATGCTGAACCCGCGTCCCGGCGCGGCGGTGGTGGCGGGGAATGTCGAGACCAGTCAGGTGGTCACCGACGCGCTGTTCGCGGCCACGGGCCGCCTCGCGCCGTCGCAAGGGACAATGAACAACTTCACCTTCGGCAACGAAGCCCACCAGTATTACGAGACGATTTGCGGCGGTTCCGGCGCGGGGCCCGACCACAATGGCACGAGCGCGGTGCAGACCCACATGACCAACAGCCGCCTGACCGATCCCGAAATCCTCGAAACCCGTCTGCCGGTGCGGCTCGATGAATTTGCCATCAGGCGCGGATCGGGCGGGGCTGGGCGGCATCGCGGCGGCGACGGGGTGGTGCGGCGTGTGACCTTCCTTGAGCCGATGCGCGCCAACATGCTGGCGAACCGACGCCGGATTGCGCCACGCGGGCTCGCCGGTGGGGGCGATGCGCTTCCCGGCAAGAACTGGGTTGAGCGGACCGACGGCACCATCGAGGAACTGGGCGCGACTGGCTCTGCCGAAATGCAGCCCGGGGACAGTTTCGTGATCCTGACGCCCGGGGGCGGCGGGTTCGGGGAGAAGGACGCATGAATTATTGGCCGCTGGCGGGGATCGCCATCGTCGTTCTCGGCTTTGCCCTGCGCTTCAATCCGCTGCTGGTGGTGGTCAGCGCCGCGCTCGCGACTGGCGTGCTGGCGGGGCTGGACCTGCTTGCCGTGATCGAGGCGCTGGGCAAGGCCTTCAACGACAACCGCTATATCTCGGTGACATGGATCATCCTGCCGGTGATCGGGTTGCTCGAGCGATACGGCCTCCAGCAGCGCGCCCGCGCCGTGATCGAGGGGATGCGCGGGGCGACGATGGGCAAGCTGCTGGTCGCCTATCTCGCCTTCCGCCAGATCGCCTCGGCATTGGGGATGAAGGATATCGGCGGCCACCCGCAAGCCGTGCGCCCGCTGGTCGCGCCGATGGCGGAAGCCGCTGCGATGAAGACCCACGGCGACCTTGACGAAGCCGCGCGCGACGAGGTCAAGGCGATGGCTGCGGCGACCGACAATGTCGGGCTGTTCTTTGGCGAGGATATCTTCTTCGCCATCGCCTCGATCCTGCTGATCCAGGGCGTGTTCGAGGCGGCTGGCTATCCGCTCACGCCCTTGGAACTCTCGGTCTGGGCGATCCCGACCGCGATCTGTGCGTTCCTGATCCACGCAGGGAGGATCCTCGCCTTCGACCGGCGGCTGGGGAGGGCGGGGAAGTGATCACCTATGAATGGCTCTATGTGCTCGCCGGGGCGGCCTTTGCGGTCTGGGCGGCGCTGTCCGCGAAGGACGGGCGCTGGGGCAATGCCGCCTTGTGGGCGCTGCTGTCCGCCAGTTTTCTGCTTGGCAGCCACTTGTCCGATATGGCCAACGGCGTGCTGGTGCTGGCGCTGGTGGCGATTGCGGGGCTGGGCGGCTTGAAGCGCAGCGATCCGCTGACCACCTCGCCGCAGGAACGGCAGGCCCACGCCGAAAGCCTCGGCAACCGGCTGTTCCTGCCCGCGCTGGTCGTGCCGTTGACGGCGGTCGCGGGGACGCTGCTCTACAACTACACGCCTTTCGGCGAGACCGGGCTCTTCGAGGCGCGGCGCGAGACGCTGATCCTATTCGGCATCGGGGTACTGGCGGCACTGGCGGGAGCGATGCTCTGGCTGCGTCCGCCGCTGTTAGCTCCTGCCGAGGAAGGGCGGCGGCTGATCGATTCCATCGGCTGGGCGGCAATCCTGCCGCAGATGCTCGCCGCACTGGGCGCGGTGTTTGCGCTTGCGGGCGTGGGTGAGATCATCGGCGGCATCGCGGGCGGGATCATCCCCGAAGGCAGCGTGTTCCTGACCGTGGTCGTCTTCGCCCTCGGCATGGCGGGTTTCACGATGATCATGGGCAATGCCTTTGCCGCCTTCCCGGTGGTGGCCGCTGCCATCGGCATTCCGCTGCTGATCGAGACCTATGACGGCAATCCGGCGGTGATCGGCGCGGTCGGGATGCTCGCAGGCTTCTGCGGTACGCTGCTCACGCCGATGGCGGCGAATTTCAACATCGTGCCGGCTGCGCTGCTCGAACTGAAAGACCAGAACGCGGTGATCCGCCAGCAGGTGGGCACGGCGGTGCCGCTGCTGGTGTGCAATATCGTGATCATCTATGTGGGGGCGTTCTGGCTGTGGAACTGACCGAGGACACTGCCCGCAAGTTTGCCCGCGTGGCACTGGGCCATGTGGCGCGGGCCTATCCCTACAAGGACGACCACGTGTTCAGCGGGCCGGAAGACCTGCGGCTGCCGCAAGACGCGCATCCGGTGTTCTTCGGCAGCTTCGACTGGCACTCCTGCGTGCATGGCTGGTGGACGCTGCTGACCCTGCGGCGGCTCTACCCTGCCATGCCCGAGGCCGCGCAGATCGAGGATTTGGCCAAGGCAACCTTCACGCCGGAAAAACTGGCGGCGGAGCTGGCATACCTCGACCGCCCCTCCGCGCGCGGGTTCGAGCGGCCCTACGGCTGGGGCTGGCTGATGTATCTGCACCACGAGGCCGAGCGGCATGGAGACAAGGCGTGGGGCGAACGGCTCGAACCGCTGGCCGGCGCCTTTGCCATACGCTTGCGCGATTACCTCCACATCCTCACCTATCCGATCACCGTCGGCACCCATTTCAACACCACCTTCGCGCTTGTGCTGGCGCGGCGCTGGGCGGTCAGCCGTGATCCGGATCTGGTGATCCTCATCGATGACTGGGCGACACGCGCCTTCTGCCACCGCCGCGATTACGCCGGGTGGGAGCCGGGGGGCGACGAGTTCCTGTCCCCCGTTCTCACCGCCGCGCTGCTGATGGCCGAGGCCTTGCCGCACCTTGCCTTCGCACCTTGGTTCGAGGCGCTGGTGATCGAGAACGGCTGGCTGCAACGCGAATGCCGCCCGGTCACTGTCTCCGACCGCAGCGACGGCAAGATCGCCCACCTCGATGGGCTGAACCTCAGCCGCGCATGGTGCCTTGCCGCCATCGCCCGCGCGCTGGGCCGGACAGCGCCGGACGACATCTTGCAGCGCCTCGCGGAGGAACACCTCGCCGCCGCGCTGCCCCATGTCGAGGGCGACTACATGGGCGAACACTGGCTGGCGAGTTTCGCGCTGCTGGCCCTGCTGCCCGAGGGTTGAGCAGCGCTGACCCTTCGACCGTAGGGTAACGTCTTGACGAGCGCGGCAAGTTGACCGCGTGCCGGTGTCTGTTAGCCTCACGCGCAACAAACACCCACAAACGGGTGACAACGGGGAGAGAACCTTGCGCCAATTGCAGGGAATGGATGCATCCTTCGTCGCACTGGAAACGCGCAACTCGCCGATGCACATCGGCTCGATC
Organism: Porphyrobacter sp.; assembly: GCA_027533455.1. Classification (GTDB taxonomy): domain Bacteria; phylum Pseudomonadota; class Alphaproteobacteria; order Sphingomonadales; family Sphingomonadaceae; genus Erythrobacter. The sequence continues at coordinate 35,750 of JAPZUC010000005.1, forward strand.
CTGATCTACAATCCGGAAACCGCGCCCGGCAGCTTCGTGCGCTTCAAGGATATCCTGCAATTCATCGGTGAGCGCGCGCAATTGAGCCGCACGATGCGCCAGCGGTTGGTGCGGGTGCCGTTCGATCTCGATTACCCTTACTGGGTAGAGGATCCGGACTTCGATCTCGAATATCACGTACGCCACGTCGCCCTGCCGCAGCCGGGTGACTGGCGGCAGTTGTGCATTCAGGCCGCGCGCATCTTCGCCCGGCCGCTCGATCTCGACCGCCCGCCTTGGGAATTCACCGTCGTCGAGGGACTCGACAATGTCCCCGGGGTTGCCAAGGGCAGTTTCGCTATGGTCACCAAGGTGCACCATTCGGCCATCGACGGGATGAGCGGGATTGACCTGATGGAGGCGCTGCACACCCTGCACCCGAACGATCCTCCGCCCTCAACGCCCGATAACTGGAAGCCGGGGCGGATTCCCAATCCCATCAAACTGCTGGGCAAAAGCTACTTCAACGCGGTTACCAATCCGCTCAAGCAGCTGGAAGTGGCCGCTAAGGCCGCGCCGGGCCTTGCCAAGGCGATCAAGGGCCTGGTGGTGAAGGACTTCACTGTCAGCGCGGATATGCTGGCGCCCAAATCGCGCTTCAACCGCACGATCTCGCCGCACCGCGTGGTTGAAGGGCGCAGCTTCAAGCTGGCTGACATCAAGGCAATCCGCGCGCTTGCGGACGGTGCGAAGGTCAATGACGTGTTCCTCGCCATCATCGGCGGGGCCATGCGCAAATATCTGCTGGCGAAGAACGATCTGCCGAAGAAAACCCTGACCGCAATGGCGCCGATCTCGGTCCGCTCCAGCGGCGAGAAGGGCGACATGGGCAACCAGGTCGCCGCGATGATCGCGCCATTGGGCACCCATATCGAAGATTCGGCCGAACGCCTCGCCTTCGTATTCTCGCAGACCGCCAACTCCAAGGCCATGTCCGATGCCATCGGCGCGCGTAATATGACCGAGATGAGCAAGGTCTCGCCCGCCCTGTTCATGGCGCTGGGCGCACAGCTTTACACCCGGCTCGGCCTTGCCAATCGCGGGGTCGCGCCGCCGTTCACCACGGTGGTGACCAACGTCCCCGGCCCGCCGGTGCCGATCCACTTTGCTGGGGCGCGGCTGGAAAGCATGATGGGGCTGCTGTGCCTGACCGACGGTCTCGGCCTCGGCCATGTGGTGCAAAGCTATACTGACGAGGCGACCATCGCCTTCACCGCCGACCGCGAACTGCTGCCCGATCCCGATTTCTACGTAAAATGCATCGAGGATAGTTTCGCGGAAATGCTGGCTGCTACGCAGACAGCCTCGGCCCCCAAGCAGGACAAGCCCGCCGCCCCCAAGCGCAAGCGCGCGCCGGCGAAAGCCAAGCGGGCATGACCGCCCGCAAGACCCGATCAACGAAGGACGATAGCATGGCAACAATGGCAGCGGTGGAAGCCGAATTCGATCAGGCGGCCCGACCGCCACACCGGTTCTGGACGTTCGCCGAAGGGCGCGCCTTCTTCGAGCTCGGGGCGTTCTACATGAGCCGCCCGTTCCTTTCGACCCTGCCTAAGGGTGACAGCCACGCAGTGCAGGTTCTCCCCGGCTTCATGGCCACCAACACATCGACCAGCCCGATGCGCCGCCTGCTGCGTGATCTGGGCTATGACGCCCACGGCTGGGACAGCGGGCGCAATGTGCGGGTCGACAATGCGCTGATCTCGCGGCTGGAAACGCAGCTGCAGCGTCTTAACGACGATACGGGTCGCAAGGTCTCGCTGGTGGGGTGGAGCCTCGGCGGAGTGCTTGCGCGTGAACTCGCCAAGCTTCACCCGGAGCGTGTGCGGCTGGTGATCAGCCTCGGCAGCCCGATCTCGGATGATCGCAACCATACCAGCGCTGCGCGACTGTTCGAACTCCTGAACGGCAAGGAGCCCGAGGCGATGAAGGGCGGACGCTTCCGCGGTCTCGACAAGGCCCCGCCGGTGCCGACCACCTCGATTCTCACCAAGACCGATGGCATCGTCCACTGGCGCGGCTCGGTGCAGAAACCGCAGGCGACCCCGACAGAGAATATCGAGGTCTATGCCAGCCATTGCGGGCTTGGCGTGAACCCCAGCGTCATGATGGCGATTGCCGACCGGCTGGCGCAAGGCGAAGGGCAGTGGCAGCCGTTCGAGCCGTCACTGGCGACCCAGTGGATGTTCCCCAGAACCAGCCTCGACTGACAGCTTCAGCGGGCCGCGCTCGCCGCGGCGTAGCGCACCGAGACCTTGGCCCAGTCAACCACCTGCCACCATCCGTCGAGGTAATCGGCGCGGCGGTTCTGGTATTTGAGGTAATAGGCGTGTTCCCACACGTCATTGCCCAGCACCGGCGTGCCCTTTGCCTCGGCCACGTCCATCAGCGGGTTGTCCTGATTGGAAGTGGAGGTGATGGCAAGCTTGCCGTCCGCGCCCACGATTAGCCACACCCAGCCTGACCCGAACCGGGCAGTACCGGCGGCCTTGAAGGCGGCCTTGAACTTGTCCATCGATCCGAACTGCGCATCGATCGCGGCGGCCAGCCTTGGCGAGATCGCGCTGACCTTAGCGACAGGAGCCATCGTCTCCCAGAAGAAGGTGTGGTTCCAGTGGCCGCCGGCATTGTTGCGCACGGCAGGCGCCAGCGTGCCCGCCTTGGCGACCAGCGCATCGAGGCTCTGCCCCGCCAATGCAGGATCGGCGGCTACGGCCTTGTTCAGGTTGTCGACATAGGCCTGGTGGTGCTTGGAGTGGTGGATCGTCATCGTCTGCGTGTCGATCACCGGCTCCAGCGCGTCATAGCCATAGGGCAGCGGGGCAAGGCTGAAGGCGGCGGGCGCGGGGGCAGCCGCCGGGGCCGGAGCAGCAGCGGTCTGCGCCTGCGCAGGCGAAAGCGCGAGGGCGGCGGCGCTTGCAAGGAAGAGGGTGAGAGCAAGGGGGCGGGTCATCGGGTTCTCCAGAGGCGGCGCCTAGGGCGCTTTCGGGGCGGAATATCTGCCAAGTTGCCGTCAGCCAATACAGCCCTGCACAAAGCTCGTGCGCAAATTCGACAGACTGGGCTACCTGCGGGGCAGATTACTGTGCGATCACGCATGGTTCCCGTTAGGGTCGCATTCATTCTAGGGGCGCTCAAGCACGCCTTACGCCCCACCCGTTGAGCCCCAAACGATGCCCTTCATCGCCCCGGCAACATCGCTGGAAGAGGCCTTTCTTGGCAATCGCGAGCGGCTGCAGCGTTTCCTGCGCGCGCGCGGAGCGGGGGAGGGGGCCGAAGACCTTCTGCAGGACCTGTGGCTGCGCTTTGCCGCCGCGCCCGATCCAGCAGCGGCCTGCGGGCTGGCCTACATGATGCGCGCCGCAGACCGCCTGATGATCGCCGCTATCGCTCGGCCCGGCAGGCGAGCCACCGCGATATCGCATGGGCCGGCACCCAGTCGGGCCTTGCCGACAACATCGCCCCCGCCCAGACCCCCGTCAGCGCGGTGCTTCATGTGAAACATCGCTCTGGATGGCGACCATGTAGTCGACCACCTGAGCCGCCGCAGCATCATCGACCGGAGCCTTGTATAGCTTGCGCATCTTGCCGATGATCGACTCCCACTTCTCGCGGCTGACCTTGGGCTGCTGGAGCATGGTCGAAGGCGAATGGCAGGCGGTGCAGTTTTCCAGCACCACATCGCGGCCCGGGCCATCGGGAAGCTCATTGGGATCATCGGGTGGGGTGATGCTGGCGTCCTGAAAGTTCACCGTCGGCGCGCGGTCGCAGGCGGCGATCAGCAGGGTGAGCGGGAGGAGCAGGGCGGCTCTCATTGCGCCACCAGAGTGATGCGTTCGATCACGTTGCGGGCATAGCCCGAAGGGTTCCAGACGAGCGCGTCGGGCTGTGACAAGCCATTGGCATTGGTCGACTTCGCACCGATTCCGGTCAGGTTGCCTGACACATTCGGCAGCGTCACGCTCCAGCGGCGAAAGGCATAGGGGCCGTGTTCGTCCGGCCCGAGTTCGCATGGGACGCTCCACCCGTCGCCCACCAGTTCGACCTTGGCGAGACCCTTGTCCCCGCCGAACGCCAGCCCCTCTAGCGTCAACGGTGTGCCCTTCGTCACCGTGTCGCCATCGGCATGGCTGGTGATAAAGCTGCGCGGCGGCATCGCGGTGATGGGAGCAGTCGGGAAGTCCTTACTCTCGGGCGTCACTGGCACCTTGGGCCAGCGGTAAGTATCTGCCATATAATGGCTTTCGTCCTCATGCTCGAGCACCTCTATGGTGCTCAGCATCTTCACCCAATAGGTCGAGAACCAGCCCGGCACGACGATCCGCAATGGGAAGCCGTGGAGGATCGAAAGCGGCTCGTCGTTCATCGCCCAGGCGACCAGCACATCATTGCTCTGGGCCATCTGTGTGGGCAGGGATTTGATGAACTGCGGCGCGCCATCGGTCAGCGGCACGTCGAGACCGGCGAAGCGGACACGCTTCGCACGGGGCGAGATGCCGCCTGCCTTGGCGAGCACATCGCGCAGCCGCACCCCGGTCCACTTCGCGCAGGCCATCGCACCGTTGCCCCACTGGGTGCCGGTCACGCGAGGGGTCGACAGACCGCGCCCGTTGCCCGCACACTGGTTGACGGCGACGATCGAGACATGCTCGCCGGCCGCTGCGATCTCGTCGAGCGTCAGCGAAACCGCTTTCTTCACCGCGCCGCCCACCGCCACGCGGTGCTCGCCCGCCTTCACTTCGGTGGGCATCGCCCAGTTCCAGCGGACGAAATGGCGGTCGTTGGGAGTGATCACGCCCTCGCGGAACGCCTCCATCGGGGCCTCCAGCAGTGGCGGGCGGATGCGCTGAACGATCATCTCGCGCTTGCCTGGAAAGTCTGGGGTGGTGGGGCGCAAGCTCGGCCCGCCGGGCAGGGCAAGGTCGATCATCCCGCCGCCCAGCTTCGCTAGCGCCGGTGCGGCCAGTGCCGTCGTCCCTGCGCCTGCAATGAGCGCGCGGCGGGTGAGGCGGCCCTCCGTCATGCGTCCGCTCCCTCCAGACGGGCGATCAGCGCGCCGATTTCAGCGACTTCGAGGCCATGGACGGCGATCAGATCGCCGATATCGTCGATCCGCGCCATCTCGCCATCATCGCGCATGATCGAGCAGATCACCGCCGCATCGCCCGCGCCCGCAAGGCGAGACAGGTCGATCGAAGCCTCGCAGGCCGAAGCCCGCTCCAGCACCCCGCCTGCCTTCGCGATCAGCGGGAAGACATGGCCGGGGGAGTGAATGTGCGCGGATGTGGCCGCTTCGGCAATTGCGACCTGCACGGTATGCGCGCGGTCTGCGGCGGATATGCCGGTGGAGACGCCTTCCGACGCCTCGATCGAGCGGGCGAAAGGCCGCCCGGTCTGGCGATCAGGCCCGGGGTTGACGAGGCTGAGGCTGAGCTGCCCGGCCCGCTCCGGCGTCACCGCAAGGCAGATCAACCCGCGTCCGTGGGTTGCCATGAAGTTGATCGCTTCGGGCGTGACGTGCTTGGCGGCGATCATCAGATCGATGTCGCCGCCACGCAACCGGTCGCCCGCGATGACGACGATCCGCCCGGCGGCAATCGCTGCCAGCGCCTTTTCAAGCGCGCCGCTCATCACGCAAGATCCCGTCCGGCGGCGAAGCTCTTCGCGCCCAGCACCACCTGCTTGCCGACCAGTTCCAGCTGCCCGCGCGCGCGTTCATCAAGGCATTCGCCATCGGGGGAGAACAGGCCCTGATAGGTGCGGATCGTCGCCCCCATCGGGGTCGGCCAGCCGCGCAGTGCATGGGTGATGGCGCGCATGGTCAGCAGCGTGCTCATGGAGGCCTGATCGCCGAAAGCGGTGGCGATGAGGCCCACCGCGCGGCCATCGAGATAGGGGCGCTCGTCGCACGCAAGGTCCTCAAGGTAATCGAGCGCGTTCTTGACCACGCCCGAGATCGTGCCGTGATAGCCTGGGGCAGCGACGAGAATTCCGTCCGCCGCGCGCACCGCCTCCACCATCTCGGCGCCCATCGCGGTAGTGTAGCCCGGCCCGCGATAATGGGCGAGCGCGGCCATGTATTCGCCGCCGAACACCGTCACCTCGGCGCCATCGGCTGCGGCGACGCTGGCGGCAAGGCGCAGCGCCTGCTCAGTCGAGGAGCCGGGGTTTACCGTGCCGCCGAGGGCTACGATTCGGGTCATGCTAGGGAAGTCCTTTCAGAGAGGTAGGCCGCGAGGCGCGCGGTTTGTTCGGGCGTGAAGTGGAGGCCGAGCTTGGTGCGCCGCCACAGGATGTCTTCGGCGGTCTGCGCCCATTCGCTGGCGACAAGGTAATCGATTTCGGCAGCGGTCATACCGTGGCCGAAATCTTCACCAAGATCGGCGCGGGTTTTGGCATTCCCGAGAAAGCCGAAGGCCAACGTGCCGTAAAGGCGGATCAGGCGATGCGCTTCGACCGGCGAGAGGAAAGGGTAGCGGCGCTCAAGTTCCGCCATTTTCGCTCCCGCCTCGGTCATACCGAAATCGCCGCCGGGCAAGGATGCGGTGCCGGTCCAGTCCTTGCCTGTCAGCTTGGGCAGGAAGGGAGCAAGCTGCTCGACCGCTTCGGCTGCGAGGTGGCGGTAGGTTGTGATCTTGCCGCCGAACACCGACAGCAGCGGCGCTTCACCCTCCGCTCCGCCGTCGATCTCGAAGCGGTAGCCACGGGTTGCCGCCTCGGGCTTGCCGGAACCATCATCGACCAGCGGACGCACGCCGGAATAGGTCCACACCACATCCGCCGGGGTTACGGGCTTGCGGAAATATTCGGAGGCGCCTTCGCACAGATAGGCGATCTCCTCGGCGCTGGCCTTCACCTCGGCCAAGCTGCCTTCGTGATCGACATCGGTGGTGCCGATCAGGGTGAAATCCTCTTCGTAAGGAATGGCGAAGAAGATGCGCCCGTCGGGCAGCTGGAAGAAATAGGCGTATTCGTGGTCGAACAGCTTGCGCACCACGATATGCGATCCGCGCACCAACCGCATCTTCTGCGCCGAAGGCTCGCCCGCGCGGCCCAGCAGGTCGAGCACGCGCGGGCCAGCGGCGTTGACCACGGCGCGGGCACGGAAGACCTTGCCGCCCGCTTCGATCCGCCACAGATCGCCTTCGCGCGTCAGGGCTGTGACTTCGCAGCGGGTGCGCACCTCGGCACCCCTGTCGGCAGCATCGCGGGCGTTGAGGATGACGAGGCGGGCATCGTCCACCCAGCCATCGGAATAGGCGAAGGCGCGGGTATATTGCGGCTTCAGCGGTGCGCCTGCGGGGTGGCGCGTCAGGTCGACGCCCTCGGCCGAAGGCAGGCGCTTCCTGCCGCCGATATGGTCATAGAGGAACAGCCCCAGCCGCAGCAGCCAGCGCGGGCGCAGGCCAGGGCGGTGGGGCAGGATGAAACGCAGCGGCCAGATGATGTGCGGCGCAATGCCCCACAGAACCTCGCGCTCGGAAAGGCTCTCGCGCACCAGAGCGAACTCGTAATGCTCGAGATAGCGCAGCCCGCCGTGGATCAGCTTGGTGGAGTTGGACGAGGTGCCCGTCGCCAGATCGCCGCGTTCCAGCAGCAGCACCTTGGCGCCGCGCCCGGCGGCATCGCGTGCAATCCCTGCGCCGTTCACGCCGCCGCCGATCACCGCAAGGTCATAGATCTGGCTCACCGGATCACCCACTCGGCAAAGGCGAGCGCCGTCACGAGCGAAGCGATGGTCGCCGCCAGCACCGGCATTACCGACCGCCAGCCGAGGCCGAGCAGAAGGTCAGTGCGGGTGCGCATTGCGGTGGCGGTAACCGCGATCAGAAGCAAAGTCTTGGACAAGGTCAGCGCGGCGCCGGCGATCTCGGCGGGCAGAGTGACGAGCGAGTTCAGCCCCACCAGCGCCAGAAAGGCGAGGATGAAGCCCGGCAGCACCGGCACCCGCGCACGGCCCACGCCCGCGGGCAGCGGCTGGACGCGCGCGATCCACAGGGCGGCGAGCGTCACCAGCGGCGCCAGCAGGGCGACACGGGTGAGCTTCACCACGGTCGCCTGTGCGCCGGCCGCGTCGGACACGGCGAAGCCTGCGCCGATCGCTTGCGCAACGTCATGGATCGATGCCCCAACAAGGAAGCCCGCCTGCGCATCCGAAAAGCCGAGCATCTGGGTGAGCGGCGGATAGGCGATCAGCGCGATGGCGCTGGCAGCGGCGAGGATCACCAGTGTCAGCGTGAACTGCGCCTGGTCGATCCGCTCGCGCCCGATCACGCCGTATAGCGCCAGCGCGGCCGAGGCTCCGCAGATCGCGGTCGCGCCGCCGCCGAGCAGGCCGATGGCGGGGCTTTGCCGCGTAAACCGCGCGGCGGCGAGGGCGGCGACCAGCGCCGATATCATCACCAGCGCAAGGCCGATGAAAGGCACCAGCCCCATCGCCACCACCTGCATCACCGTGACCTGAAAGCCGAGCAGCGCGATGCCTGCGCGAAGGCCGTGGCGCGACACCGCGTCCAGCCCGTCATGCGTGCGCGGATCACCGGAGGCGAAGTTGAGCGACAGGCCCAGCAGCAGTCCGGCAAGGATCACCGGCACGCCGTAATTCTGGGCAAGCCATGCGGCAGCAGCGCCCGCGATGGCCGAGATGGCAAGCCCGGGAATGAAGCGCGAGAGCGGCTTCTTTTCCGCTTTGCCCGCGCCTGTCGCAGTGGTGTCGGCGAGCATGATTTCGCCGTACAGATCGCCTGCAAAAGCCTCGAAATCGGGGGCTGGCCCACGCTTCATGCCTGATCGATCCTGCTCTGTCTCACGGTGTCACATCCCTATCCCGCACCGCATTCCTTTGCAACCATAGGCGGTGCGCGGTCAGTCGAACAGGCCTGCGTCTTCCACCGGGCGGCGGATCTCGGGAAGCAGCCACTGGAACCACGCCAGCGCCACGAGATAGGACCCGGCGGCGAAGACGAACAGCGGCACGAAGCCGAAGCCCGCATCGAGCACGCGGCCCGTTACCAGGCTGATCGTCACCCCGCCCATATTGCCCATGAACGCGCCGAACGCCGTCACCCGCCCGACCTTCGCGCCGGGCACCACATCGGTAATGGTCGAAAACAGCGAGAGCGAGAAGCCCTGATGTCCGGCCATGACCACGCCGATCATCACCGCCACCGGCCAGAAGGAATTGAGGCTCAGCACCAGCGGCAGCGGCAGCACGATCAGCGCACACCCCAGCATCACGCTCTTGCGGACACGGTTAGGGCTCCACCCGGCCTCCAACAGCCGCGTCGAAGCCCAGCCCGCCAGCAGCGCGCCGAGGCCTGATCCGGCAAAGGCGATGGCGAGCGGCACCGCTAGTTCAAGGGTCGAGAAACCGAAGACCTTGCGGTAGTAATCGGCGAGCCAGAAATTGATGAACCACCAGGTCATGTCCGACAGTGCCTTGGCGACGACGATCGCCCAGGTCTGGCGGTTCATCAGGATCGGACCATAGGCCTCGCCCCCGGCGATCTCTGCTGCCGAGGTGCCGCCTCGCTCGTTGAGCTGCGACAGGCCACGCGCCAGCCACATCCACGCCAGAAGCGACAGAAAACCGCCGATCCCGCCTGCCACCAGCGCTCCGCGCCAGCCCACCGCCAATGCCAAAGCCGGAATGACAAACGGCATCCCGATTGTCCCCGCGCCGGCAAGCAGGGTGGCAAAGCCGAAGGCGAAGCTGCGCTTGTCGGGCGGGAACAGGGTGGCGACGGTCTTGATGGTCAGCGGCGTCTGTACCGCTTCGGTCACGCCCAGTCCGATGCGGGCGGCGACCACGTGGGCGGTCGTCATCGCCCAGCCGTGGGCCATCGCGGCGATCGACCAAGCGCTCGCGCCGACCTGCATCGACCGGTTGACCCCCAGCCGGTCGACCAGCCAGCCGGTGAACAGGAAGGCAAAAGCCGCGGAGAACTGCGTGACGGCTGCCAGATCGCCGAACTGGGTATCATCCCAGTTGAAGGCCGCCATCATGTCCGGCTTCAAGATGGCGATGATCGGCCGGTCCATCGCGTTGAATACCCCCGCGATGCACAGCACCGTGAACAGCGACCAGCGCAGCCGGGCGGAGATTGGCGAGGGGTGGGCAGCGGCCATCACGGGTTCCTAACGGGGCAGGGCGGACAAGAGCAAGCGTTGGCCGAGACACAAAAGGCCGCCGGATCGCTCCGACGGCCCTTGTGTTGTCATCGCCGGAGCGGATCAGCGCGTCCGGACGCGCAGGCTCACGCCGAAGTAACGGTCGGCATCGCGTGGGATCTGCAGGCGGCGTCCGCCCTCGAGGTTAAGCAGCACGTAGCTCTCGTCCATGATGTTGCGGGCGTGCAAGGTCACACGATACTTGTCGTCCGCATCCGAAACGCCGATCGAGGCGTTCCACATCCCGTAAGGATCGATCCGGGTCGTGGCCGCCTGGCCAAGATCCGAATACTGGGTGCTGGTGTGGCGGTAATCGGTGTTGAGGTACAGCACCGCCGCATCGCCCAACTCCTTCGTGTAATCCCCGCCGATGGTATAAACGAACTCGGGCGCTAGCGGCAGCTTGGTCCCGTTGCGCGCGTCTGCCGCGCCGGTGGTGGGGTTCGGGTTGAACGCCTTGACCCGGGCATCGGCATAGGCTGCGCTGGCGCGCAGGTTCAGGCCGTCTAAGGGATTGATTACGAGGTCGGCTTCGAAGCCTTCGCTCTTGACCGTGCCCGCGTTGGTCAGGTTCGACACCGTCGCAGTGTTGACGACGATGAAGTTGTTCGCCTGGAACCCGTCATACTCGACCGTGAAGGCAGCAAGGTTGAACTGCACGCGGTCATCGAAGAACTGCGACTTCATCCCGATTTCGAAGCTGTCGGACAGCTCTTCGGAAATCGGCACCGCGTTGTTGGGCGCGGTGTGGTTGAAGAACACGTTGAAGGCCGGGCCCTTGTAGCCGCGGGTGTAGGACCCGTAGAACATAAGGTCGTCGCTCGGCTGGTATTGCAGAACGGCCTTGCCCGAAAGGTTGCCGTTGGTGGTCTCACCGCGGCTGGTATTGGTGCCATTGCCGCCGCTGGCAAGCGTTCCACCAGCCGGGTTGAGGTTGGTGCCCGGGCCAGCAGCCGGCAGGCCGGTGGCAAGGTTGATGGCCGGCGCGCGGGTGTGGGTGAATGCGAGATCATCCCAAGTGTAGCGCAGTCCACCGGTCAGCGAGAGCTGTTCGGTGAGGCGATAGGTCGCCTGCGTGAACACCGCGTAGTTCTGCGAACGCACGTCGCTGCGCGAGGTGGCCGAAGGGAACAGGGTGTTCACCGTGTCGGCCAGATTGCAGGGGACAGCCCCGCCAGGCAACGCCGCCAAGGTCGACGAGGCGCAGGTCACACCATTGCGGGTGAAGTCCTGCGAGTTGTCCGATTGCCACGCGAACACGCCCGCCTGATAGAAGAACGGCTTGGTCTGGTCCGAAGCGATACGGATTTCGGCCGAGAGCTGCTCGGTCTTGACCACGCCGAGATCGTGCAGCTGGCCCGCCGTGGTGATCGCGCGCGGCAGGAAGTCGCCTTCGCGGTTTTCGGTGTTTTCCCAGTTGCGATAGCCGAGCACCGCACTGAGAGTGTGGGTGTCGCTGATCTCGAAATCGCCCGTCGCGGTCAGGCTCCACTGCTGGTCCTGCGTGCGGGTGTCGAGGTCGTGATTGACGAAGCGCTGGTCTTCACCAAGCGCCACGCCGCCGGGCAGAGCGAGCAGGGCATCGGCCACCGCGCCGCGGCTGGCGCCGGTCACGTCGGTGCAGCAATCGTCATCGGCGTTGTAGTAATCGGCGATCAGGCGCACGCGGTTGGCGCCGTCGTCGTAATCCATGATCCCGCGAACGCCATAGCGCTCGTAGCCGTTCACCTTGTTGTTGCGGCCGCCGTTGATGTTGGTGATGTTGCCATCGAAGGTGCCGTAGAAGCCGGTCAGGCGGGCGCTCAGGTTTTCACCGATCGGGCCGGAGATCGCGGCGCGCAGGCGGTATTCCTCACCCTCGAACCAGTCGGCGTTGAATTCGCCTTCCAGCGTATCGGTGCCGCCCTTCGAGACAATGTTGACGAGGCCGGCCGAGGCGTTACGGCCGAATAGCGTGCCCTGCGGGCCGCGCAGCACTTCGAGCCGTTCGAGATCGACGAGATCCATGAAGGCCTGACCGGAACGCGAAAGCACCACACCATCGACAACGGTGGACACACTCGGCTCAGCCGCGACCGAGAAGGAGATGGTGCCGACGCCGCGCATCACGATCGCGCTGTTGGCGCTGGTGGTGCCCTTACGGAAGGTCACCGAGGGAACGACGGTCGAGACATTCTCGAGGCTGATGACGCCCGCCTGCTGCAGCCGGTCAGCCGAAACTGCGGCGATCGCGATCGGCACGTCCTGGACGTTTTCCTTGACCTTCTGAGCGGTTACAATGATTTCCTCGACCTGCGCAAAGGCCGGTGCGGCGGTGGCGAAAGCCAGCGTGCTGGCGGACAGGGCCAGTGCCTTGAGCGCAAGACGGTGCGCGATTCGGGTGGTCGGCATAGTGTAATTCTCCCCTCTGGACATGATCAGCTCTTTCGGGCGGGTGTTGCAGATTTCCGCCCGTGCGGTCGATCTTTGGCCTGTCGGGTTGCGCTGCCGGCTCGGCTATGTCAAGCGGTGTCAGAGCGAGCCAAGGGACAGGCCGGCAAAGGAATCCGGGACGGGAATGGTCGAACTTACGCCATGTGAGGGGGGTGTGATGCTGCGGCTGGCGGGCCGCACGATCCTTCGCCATATGGATAAATATCCCGCTATTTCTCTAGCTTACGGCGATCCGTGCGTGACAATGGTGCGCGGCAATTTCCGGCTCGCCGATCACGCTGTGGCCGCAGCGCCACTATCCCGGACAGAAGTGGACGGGGTCGGCCGCGTGGTGCTCGCCAGCGCCGATTCCGCTGCCCGGGTGGCGGTGTCGCTTGAAGGTGCGCGCCTGACGATCGCCGCTCTGTCGGGGCATGACCGCCTGACACTCGATTTCTCGCTTGAAGATGGCGATGTGCTGTGGGGCGGGGGCGAGCAGATGAGTTACCTTGCGCTCAATGGCCGCACCTTCCCGATCTGGACGAGCGAGCCCGGGGTCGGGCGCGAACCCGGCACACCGCTGACCGATCAGGCCAGCGCCGATGGCAGCTTTGCGGGCGGGGATTACTGGACCACCAACTATCCTGAACCCACCGTGCTATGTACGGCGGGCTGGGGACTCAGCCTCGCCAATGCCGAATATGTGGAATTGGACGCGCGCGAGCCGGGCAGTTTGCGGATCCACGTCTGGTCGGGCGAAGTCGCCGTCGACCTGTTTGAAGGCGCGCCTGCCGACCTCACCCGCCAGCTCGGCGCACGCTTCGGCGAGCGGCAGAGCTTGCCCGATTGGGCGATTGGCGGGGCCATTGTGGGCCTCAAGCAGGGCGAGGCCTCTTTCGACCGGCTCGAAACGCTGGTCGATGCGGGCGCTGCCATCTCCGGCCTGTGGTGCGAAGACTGGGTCGGCATCCGCGAGACCAGTTTTGGCCGCCGCCTGTTCTGGGACTGGCAGTGGAACGCGGATCGCTACCCCGAATTGCCCGCGCGGATCGCAGCGTTGAAAGCGTGCGGCATCCGCTTCCTCGGCTATGTGAACCCCTATCTCGCGGTCGATGGCCCGCTCTATCCCGAGGCGGCGGGGCGTGGCCTTCTGGCGCAATGCCTCGACAGCGATGAACCCTATGCGGTCGATTTCGGCGAGTTCCATGCGGGCGTGGTCGATTTCACCAACCCCGCCGCCGCCGAGTGGTTCGCTGAGGAGGTCATCGGCAAGCGGATGCTCGATTTCGGGCTCGATGGCTGGATGGCCGATTTCGGCGAATATCTGCCCACCGACCTGCGCCTCCACGCGGGCGATCCGATGCAGGAGCACAACCGCTGGCCGGTGCGCTGGGCCGAGGTCAACGCGCGCGCGGTCGCCTCGCGTGGCAAGACTGGCGAAGTTCTGTGGTTCATGCGCGCAGGCCACACCGGCGTGCAGGCCCACTGCCCCCTGCTGTGGGCGGGCGACCAGTCGGTCGATTTCAGCCGTCATGACGGTATCGGCACGGTCATCACCGCGGCGCTGTCATCCGGCCTTGTCGGCAATGCCTTCAGCCATTCGGACGTCGGCGGCTACACCAGCCTGCTCGGCAATGTCCGCACCGAGGAGCTGATCCTCAGGTGGTACGAACTCGGCGCGTTCAGTCCGGTGTTCCGTACCCATGAAGGCAACCGCCCGGACGACAACCTCCAGATCGACAGCACGCCGTCGCTGATCGAAGGATTCGTGCGCTGGAGCCGGGTGCACGCCGCGCTCGCGCCCTATGTCCGCCACCTGATTGCCGAGGCGCGAGACGCGGGCCTTCCCGCCCAGCGTGCGCTGTTCCTCCGCTATCCCGATGACGCGGTGACCTTCACCATTCAGGACCAGTACCTCTATGGTGGCGACGTCATGGTGGCACCAGTGATCGAAGCGGGGGCGGAAATGCGCAAAGTCTATCTGCCGAAGGGTGAATGGCGGCACCTTTGGAGCGGGGCAGACTATACGCCCGGCTGGCATGACATTGCCGCGCCCGTCGGCGAGCCGCCCGTCTTCTACCGCCCCGGCAGCGCCTTTGCCGATCTGTTCGCCGGAGTAGCCGCATGAGCCGTGCCAATATCCGCGATGTGGCGGCCCGCGCGGGCGTGGCGGTGAAGACCGTCAGCCGGGTGATGAACGGCCACCCCTATGTCAGCGCGGCGCTGCGCGAAAAGGTCGAGGCGGCGATGGCCGAGCTCGACTACCGCCCCAGCGTGGCGGCGCGCATCCTGTCGGGCGCGAAGTCGAACCAGATCGCGCTGATCTACGACAATCACAGCCCCTACTACATGTTCCAGATCCAGAAGGGCTGCTGGGAGGTGTGCCACGAAAACGGCATCCGCCTGCTCGCACAGCCGGTCGACGTCGCCGATCCGCGCGTGGGCGATCAGGTGCGCGGCCTTGTCAGCGAAACGCATGTGGATGGCATCATCCTGTCGTCCCCCGTCACCGATTGCGATCCGGTGCTGCGGGCGCTGGAGACGATGGACGTGCCCTTCATCCGCATCTCGCCCGGCACCAACCACGCGCTGACTTCCAGCGTATTCATGGACGACGCGCAGGCCGCCGATGACATGACCACCCACCTGATCAACGCGGGCCACCGCCGCATCGGCTTCATTAAGGGCCACACCAACCACATGGCCTCCGACGACCGCCTGTTCGGATACCGCCGCGCATTGGACCGCGTCGGCATCCCGTTCGAGCCGCAGATGGTGGTCGATGGCGAGTTCGACTTCGACAGCGGCGTGCGCGGCGCCAATGTGCTGCTCGATCAGCCCGACCGCCCGACTGCGATCTTCGCCTCCAACGACGATATGGCGGCAGGCGTGCTTGCGGTGGCGCATGATCGGGGCATCAAGGTGCCCGACGAGCTGTCGGTCGCGGGTTTCGACGACACGACGCTGGCGCGCACCGTCTGGCCGCCACTGACCACCATCCGCCAGCCGATGGCGGAACTCGCCCGCACGGCCGCCCAGATTTTGATCGCAGGCGGGGACATCACCCACAAGCGCCTGCCCCATGACCTTGTAGAGCGCGCCTCGGTCGCTCCCCCAAAGAGGAACTGATATGAGTGAACTGCCCCTTCCGCCGACCACCCGGACGCTTGGTGCCAGCGGCATTGCCGTCTCGCCCATCGCCTGGGGGATGTGGCGCCTGGCCGAGAACGGCCGCACGGCTGCGGACGCCGCCAAGCTGGTCCACGCGGCTCTGGATGCAGGGATCACCTTCCTCGATACCGCCGATATCTACGGCTTCGATGGCAGCGGCGGCTTCGGCGATGCCGAGGCGCTGCTGGGCGAGGTGATCGCCGCCGAGCCTGCCTTGCGTGACCGGATGGTGCTGGCGACCAAGGGCGGCATCCTCCCGCCGCTCCCTTACGACCAGAGCGCGGATTACTTGGGGGCGGCGGTCGATGCATCGCTGCGCCGCCTGCAAGTGGACAGCGTCGACCTGTGGCAGATCCACCGGCCCGATATTCTCGCCCACCCGCAGGAGACCGCCCGCGTGCTCGATGATGCGGTGGCCTCGGGGAAAATCCGTAGCCTCGGCGTGTCGAACTTCACGATGGCGCAGACGGCGGCGCTCCAACACTTCCTCGGCAACAAGCTGGCGACGACCCAGCCCGAGATCAGCCCGCTGCGGATCGACTGCTTCGAGAACGGGGAGCTGGATCAGGCGATGATGCTGGGCCTCACCCCGATGGCATGGTCGCCGCTGGGTGGCGGACGTCTCGCCGCGCCGGAGACTGCGCGCGACAAGGCGGTCGCCGCCGCGCTGGACGCCGTGGCGCAGGCGCAGGGCGTCTCGCGCACGGTCGCGGCCTATAGCTGGCTGATGGCGCACCCTGCCGGGATCGTGCCGATCATCGGCTCGCAGACACCTGCGCGCATTGCCGAGGGCGCACAGGCGCTCAACGTGCGCTGGACGCGGACGGATTGGTACGCGGTGCTCGTCGCCGCGCGTGGAGAGAGGCTGCCCTGATGACACAACAATGCGAAATCGCGTGGTTCTCCGCGCTGTGCGACGACGATTACGAATTTCTCGGCGTCCCCGATCCCTATCTCGCCTCGAGCTGGGAGCATTGCCGCAATCTCGTGATGCGCGCCGAGGAAGGCGGGTTCGACAACATCCTGCTGCCCTCGGGCTACCAGCTGGGCGTGGACACCACGATCTTCGCCGCCGCCGTCGCCACCCAAGTCAAGCGCATCAAACTGCTCTGGGCGACCCGCATGGGCGAAGACTGGCCGCCGCAGCTCGCGCGCCGCATCGCCACGCTGGACCGCATCCTCGGGCCGAATGCGAGCGGCACCGGTGGGCGGCTGAACGTCAATATCATCTCCTCGGACATGCCGGGCGAGAAGATCGAGAGCGCCCCGCGTTACCGCCGCGGCACCGAGATCATGAAGATCGTCAAGACGCTGCTGAACGGCGAGCATCTCGATTTCGATGGCGAGTTCTACAAGCTAAAGCTCGATCCGCCGCGCATCACCACGCTCAGCGGCAAGTGCCCGCCGTTCTATTTTGGCGGCCTCAGCCACGAGGCGCGCGAATGCGCGGCCGAGGCGGCGGATGTCTACCTGATGTGGCCCGACACGATGGACAAGGTCCGCGAGAATATCGCCGACCTCAAGGTCCGCGCCGCCAACTATGGCCGGACTTTGAAGTTCGGCTACCGCGCCCACGTGATCGTGCGCGAGACCGAGGACGAGGCGCGCCACTATGCCGACCGGCTGCTGTCCAAACTGGACGATGAAACCGGCCGCGCGATCCGCGAGAAGAGCCTCGATGCCAAGAACTACGGCGTCCAGCGCCAGCAGGAACTGCGCGGGGCCGCCGATGGCGACGGCTTCGTCGAGGAGAACCTGTGGACCGGCATCGGCCGCGCGCGCTCGGGCTGCGGGGCGGCGATTGTCGGCACGCCCGATCAGGTGCTCGCCAAGCTGCGCGCCTATCAGGCCGAGGGGATCGAGGCGTTCATCCTGTCAGGCTATCCGCACATGCAGGAAGCCGACCTGTTCGCCCGCCACGTGCTGCCGCACATCCAGCATGGGCCGCTGGAGATGTAGTTTGCGTTCAACGTCACCCCAGCGAAAGCTGGGGCCTAGGGCGGCAAGCGCTGCGCTCGGTAGCTCCAGGTCCCAGCTTGCGCTGGGATGACGAATTGGGATGAGAGGAAAACTCCTACAGCCCGCACGACAAAAAATGTTGGTCGGTCTGGCGACCCCCTCGCGCGACTCAAACCGGCCTTTGACCCCCTCCAGCCCCCCCCTTTGACCCCGCCAGACCCCTTTCAGGGGTGCCCTAAAACGTGTTTCTCGTGAAACATTCCCCTACTGCATGGCCGCCTTGCGGAACGCCTCGCTAAATCCCTCTTTTCCGCGTCCGCAGGGCATGACAAAGCGTATGGCAAAGAGCGAAACCATAGGCGGAGAGACCAAGCCATGAACCTCGAATTCACCCCCGAAGAGCAGGCCTTCCGCGAGGAAGTCCGCAGCTTCATCGCCGAAAACTATCCCAAGCACCTCGCCGACTTCGGGATGCGCGAAGACATGAGCCGCGAGGACTTCCTCGCCTGGCACAAGATCCTCGGCAAAAAGGGCTGGTCCGTCCCCGCATGGCCGGTCGAATATGGCGGCACCGGCTGGACGCCGACGCAGCGCTACATCTGGTCGGAAGAAAACGCCCGCGCCAGCACCGTCATGCCGCTGCCCTTCGGCGTTTCGATGGTCGGCCCGGTGATCTACACCTTCGGCAATGCCGAGCAGAAAGCGAAGCACCTTCCCGGCATCGTCTCGGGCGATGTGTGGTGGTGTCAGGGTTACTCGGAGCCGGGCGCCGGTTCCGACCTCGCCAGCCTCAAGACCACCGCCGTGCGTGACGGCGATCACTATGTGATCAACGGCCAGAAGACCTGGACGACGCTGGCCCAGCACGCGGACTGGGGCTTCTTCCTGTGCCGCACCGATCCGACTGCCAAGGCGCAGGAAGGCATCAGCTTCATCCTCGTCGACATGAAGACGCCGGGCGTGGAAGTGAAGCCGATCAAGCTGCTGGACGGCGGCTACGAGGTCAACGAGACCTGGCTGACCGACGTGCGCGTGCCGGTCGAAAACCTCGTCGGGGTCGAGAACAAGGGCTGGACCTATGCCAAGTTCCTGCTCGCCCACGAACGCTCCGGCATTGCCGGCGTGGCGCGCTCGAAGCGCGGGATCGAGAAGCTGCGCGAGATCGCCGCGAACGAGACCCTTGATGGCGCTCCGCTGATCAAGGACTTCGATTTCGCCAAGAAGGTGAGCCAGCTCGAGATCGATCTGGCCGCGCTGGAAATCACTGAACTGCGCACCCTTGCTGGCGAGCAGGCGGGCAAGGGACCGGGGCCGGAAAGCTCGATCCTCAAGATCAAGGGCACCGAAATCCAGCAGCGCCTGACCGAGCTGACGCTGGAAGCGGTCGGCACCTATTCCGCGCCGTACATGGGCGGGGTCTCGAACGACAACGGCTCCAACGAGCATCCGGTCGGCCCCGATTATGCCCAACACGCCGCGGCGACCTATTTCAACATGCGCAAGACCTCGATCTACGGCGGATCGAACGAGATCCAGCGCAACATCATCACCAAGATGATCCTCGGCCTCTAAGCGGCTGAAGACGGGAGAGAATTCGTGGATTTCAACTTCACCGAAGAACAGGACATGGTGCGCGACGGCCTCTCGCGGCTGGTGCGTGAACAATATGACTGGGAAACCCGCCGCAAGGCGATCGCCAGCGGTGCAGGCTGGCGGCCCGAAGTCTGGGCGCAGCTAGCTGAACTGGGCATCCTCGGCATGCCCTTCTCCGAGGCCGACGGCGGCTTTGGCGGCGGCGCGGTCGATGCGATGATCATCATGCAGGAATTCGGCAAGGGCTTGGTAATCGAGCCTTTTGTGCCCACCGTGGTGTGTGCGGGCGGCTTCCTCAAGCACGGCGGAACGGCGGCCCAGAAGGAAGAGCATATCGGCGGGATCGTGGCCGGGAGCTCGGTCTTTGCCTTCGCCTATGCCGAGCCCAAGGGCCGCTATGACTATGCCGATCTCGAAACCACCGCGAAGAAGGACGGCGCAGGCTATGTGCTGAACGGGCACAAGGCGGTCGTGATCGGTGCGCCGTGGGCGAGCCACCTTGTCGTCACGGCACGCACCGGCGGCGAGCGGCGCGATCGCTCGGGCGTTTCGGTGTTCGTCCTGCCCAAGGACACTCCGGGCGTCACCACCCGCGACTATGTGACCGTCGATGGCCGCCGCGCTTCGGAAGTCTATTTGGAGAACGTGTCCGTTGGTGCCGGTGCACTGATCGGGGCCGAGGGTGAAGGCCTTGCGCTGATCGAACTGGTCACCGACGAAGCCATCGCCGCGCTCTGCGCGGAAGCCTGCGGGGCGATGAAGGTCGCCCATGCGATGACGGTCGAATACAGCCGCCAGCGCAAGCAGTTCGGTGTGCCGATCGGTAGCTTCCAGGTGCTCCAGCACCGCATGGTCGACATGTACACCGCCTACGAGCAGGCGCTGTCGCTGACCTATCTGGCCACCCTGCGCCTCGGCTCTGACGAAGTGGAGCGCAAGAAGGCGGTTTCGGCCGCGAAGGTCGGCGTTGGTCAGGCCGCGCGGCTCATCGGGCAGGAAGCGGTACAGATCCACGGCGGCAACGGCGTGACCGACGAATATGCCATCGGCCACTTCTTCAAGCGCCTGACGATCTTCGACAGTGAGTTCGGGAACGTCGACCACCACCTGAAGCGCCACGTCGCGCTGTCCTGAGCTTCGGCCCGGAAATGATATCGGCCCCGCTCTCGGATAACCGGGGGCGGGGCTTTTTCGTGAGTAATGTAACCGTGCTGCGCTGCATCGCGAACAGCACGCCATGAGAGCCGACGAAGCCACGCTTGCCCGGTTGATGGCGCTGCCGCAGCAGGGCAACAAGGAGGCTTACGCCGCACTGCTCGAAGCGTGTCAGCGGTGGCTTCGCGGATACTACAGCCGCCGCATCGCGCCCTCCAGCCTCTATGACCTCGTGCAGGAGACGCTGATCGCCCTACACACCAAGCGCGCCTCGTGGGATCCGTCCCGCCCTTTCCTACCCTGGCTGGCGGCGATCGCGCGCTACCGCTGGGTCGATCACCTGCGCCGCCTCTATCGCGCGGACGAGCGCGAATTGCATGAGGACCTGATCGGCACGGACGATGAACCAGCGGTCGCTGCGCGCATCAGCCTCGACCGACTGCTGGGCCTGCTGCCGCCCGCGCAGGAGCGTGCCATCGCGCTCGTCAAGATTGAGGGGCTAAGCATCGCCGAAGCCTCTGCCGCGACGGGACAGAGCGAAAGCCTCGTCAAAGTGAACATCCACCGCGGCCTGAAAAGGCTCGCCACCCTGATCGAGAAAGAATGACAATGCCACGTGATTCCAGTGCTTTGATTGCCGAACTGGTGGATGGTCTCGCACCGGTCAAACCGCTGCGGTTCGGCGAGGGCGTGGCACTGGCGCTCGCCGGGGCGGGGGTGACGGCGGTGCTGGTCATCGCGCTGTTCGGCTTGCGCGAGGAGTGGCTGGAAGGACACCTCGATCCGATGCAGCTGGTCTCTACCGGACTGTTCCTCGGCCTTGCACTGTCGGCGACGGTGACGGTGGTGATGATGGGTCGCCCGCAAGTGGGCAATGACCATGGCGGTTGGCGCTGGGCCGCGGCGATGGCGGGGCTGCTGCCGGTTGCGGGTGCGATTGTCGCGATGGGGCGCGGAACAACGACCATGTCGCCCGAGCTGATGAGTCATGGCGCGCAATGCATGGCGGGCGGAAGCATCGCCTCGCTGCTGGTGTTCACGATGCTGGTGCTATGGCTGCGACGGGGCGCGCCGACCTCGCCCGATCGCGCGGGACTGGTGGCCGGAGTGGCGGCGGGTGCCTTCGGTATATTCGCCGCCTCGCTCCACTGCGGGGACAATGATATCGTCCACATCGGGCTGTGGCACAGCGCGGCGGTGGTGTTGATGGGGCTGGCGGGGCGCGTGCTCGTTCCGCGCCTGATCCGCTGGTGATCTGCCGGCGGCGCGTCAAGCCGTTTCGCGCAGCACCAGTTCCGGCGGCAGCACGAAGCTTTCGGTCGTTTCGCCCGCCAGCCTGCGCAGCAGCAGGTCGACGAGTCCGCGTGCACCTGCCGCGATGTCCTGCCGCACGGTGGTGAGCGCAGGCACGGTCTGGCGCGCGACCGGCAGGTCATCGAAACCGACCAACTTCACATCCTCCGGTACCGCCAGACCCTGGGCGCGCAGTTCGGTGAGGCACAGCGCGGCAAGCGTGTCGGTCGCGGCGAAGATGCCGTCGATGGCGTGGCCGTGGACCGCGAGGTGCTGGGCGATCTCGGCGCTGGCACGGTTGGGCGAAAGGTGGGTGGGGAGCGGCAAGATTGGCGACAGACCCATGCGCGCCGCCACATCCTGCGCGCCGGCGAAGCGCGCGGCGAATTCCATCGGGCCGGTATCGCCGAGGAAGGCAAGGCGGGTCGCACCGGCCGCGATCAGGCGTTCGGCCGCCATCCTTCCGCCGAGGCGGTTGTCGGTGCCCACGACGCAGTGGCGCTGGCCCTCGGTATGGTTGCCCCACACCACCATCGCGCGGTAGCCATCGGCGACATCCTCGATCCGCTCGAACTGGTCGGACTGGCCGATCACGATCACCCCGTCGATCATGCCCGATCCGATGAAGCGGTCGAGCCAGTCGGGGTCGGTTTCGGGAACCACTCGGCGCAGCATCAGGTCATAGCCGTGGGTGGTCAGCTCGTCGGCGAGATAGCCGAGCAGGGTCATGAAGAAGCTGTCGGAAATCTGCTGGCGGGTGTCGTGGCCGAGCGGGATCACGACCCCGATCACCCCGGTCTTCTGGCGGCGCAACCCGCTCGCCATCTGGTTGGGGCGGAAGCCGTGTTCGCGGGCGAGCGCCTCGATCTTTTCGCGGGTCTGGGTGTTGACGAGGCTCTTGCCCGCCAGCGCGCGAGACACCGTGCCAGGAGAGACCCCCGCCAGCCGCGCCAGATCGGTGATGGTGCGCACCGTGGTGCGCGTAGTCCTGCCTTCGCTGTCGGCCATGTGTTCCCTCTAGCCGGCCGCAAGCCCCTGTTCACGGGGTTGGCGGTGTCCGGCGTCCACCTTCAGCGTAGCGAGCGCGCCTGCCAGCATCAAGACACCGCTGAGCAACAGCACATGGCGTGGATCACCGCCCAGCAGCGGGCGATAGATCAGCGGTATGGTCAACGTCTGGATCAGCATGGGCACGACGATGAACAGGTTGAAGATGCCCATGTAGATGCCGTTGCGCTCCGGCGGGATGCAGTCGGCGAGCATGACGTAGGTGTTGCCCATCATCCCAGCCCAGCCGATGCCGATGCCGATCATCAGCACGAAGAGCGCGGCGGGGGTGGATGCGCCCGGGATCATCACCATCGCCGCGCCCGATGCGGCAAGGCACACCGCGTGGGTCGGCCGCGCGCCGAAACGCTTCACCACCGGGATCAGGACCAGCGCGCCAAGGAAGGCGATGAAATTGTAAAGCGCACCCGCCTGCTGCGCGGTCAGCGTCGCTTCGCGGAACAGCGCGCTGGCGGGATCGGAGGTGTTGTAGATCGAGCGGCCCACTGCGAAGGTCATGTACTGCCAGTACGCGAACATCGCATACCACTGGCACAGCATCGCGCCTGCCAGCTGGCGCATCGGGCGCGGCATCTGCGCGATCGCGTCGCGGATTTCGGCCAGCGTGGCGCGGACGGTGAGGGGCTTGCCCGCCAGTTCAGCCTGCTCCGCTTCGTCCAGCGGCAGTTCGCGCACCCGCAGCACCGACCACAGGATTGTCGAAAGCGAGAGGATCGCGCCGATCACGAAGGCCACCCGTACGATCACCGGAATGCCGTTGGCATCCAGCACATCGCGCGCCACGAAAACTGTCAGCAACGACGGCGCCAGATAGGACAGGGTTTGCGCAAGGCCGGTGAAGGCGCTCTGGGTCAGGAACCCGGTCGAACGCTGGTCGGGTGCGAGCCTGTCAGCCACGTAAGCGCGGTAGGGCTCCATCGTGATGTTGTTGCCGGCATCGAGAATCCACAGCAGCGATGCCGCCATCAACAAGGTGCTGGAATAGGGCATGGCGAACAGGGCGAGGGTGCAGATCACCGCGCCGACGAGGAAATAAGGGGTGCGGCGGCCAAGGCGGGTGTTGGTCCGGTCGCTCATCGCCCCGACGATCGGCTGGATGATCAGCCCCGTCATCGGCCCCGCCAGCCACAGCAGCGGCATCGAGGCTTCATCTGCGCCGAGGAAGCCGTAGATCGGCCCCATATTGGCCTGCTGCAGCCCGAACGAGAACTGTAGGCCGAAGAAGCCGATGTTCATCTCGATGACTCTGAGCAGCGAAAGACGCGGCTTTCCCGCCATTTGTTGCCTCATCCCATTCTCTCCACATGCACCTTATAAGCGATGCTGTGGCGAAGAGGTGACATGATTCCGATTCATTTGCAAACGATTGCAAGATTGCTGTTGCAATCGTTTGCAAGATGATTAGTCCTCGCATCGTCAGCGCCCAGAGAAGCGCGAACCCGAGAGGAGACCAACCATGAAATTGCGTACCGCGCTTTGCGCCAGTGCCGCCCTGTCGGGCCTGCTTGCCGCCACTACTGCCTTCGCGCAGGACACCTCTGGCGAAACCGTCGAGGGCGAGGAAATCATCGTCACCGCGGTCGCTCGCGGCCAGAACCGGATCGAAAGCTCGGTTTCGGTCAGCGCCATCGGTGCCGAAACCATCGCCAATCTTGCTGCGCCGTCCGCGGCTGACCTCGTCCGCCAGATCCCGGGCATCCGCTCGGAAGCTTCGGGCGGTGAAGGCAACGCCAACATCGCTGTGCGCGGTATCCCCGTGTCGACCGGCGGCGCGCGTTACATCCAGCTTCAGGAAGACGGCCTGCCGATCCTCGAATTCGGCGACATCATCTTCGGCAATGCCGACAACTTCCTGCGCGCCGACCGCTCGGTCGCCCGCGTCGAAGCAGTGCGCGGCGGTTCGGCCTCGACCTTCGCGTCGAACGCCCCGGGTGCGGTGATCAACTTCATCTCCAAGACCGGCGAGACCGAAGGCGGCGCGATCCAGGCCAGCGTCGGCCTCGACTTCGAAAGCTATCGCCTCGATTTCGATTACGGCGGTCCGCTTGCGGACGATCTCTACTTCCACGTCGGCGGCTTCTACCGCACCGGCGAAGGCCCGCGCAACATTGGCTACAACGGCTATGATGGCGGCCAGATCAAGGCCAACATCACCAAGGAATTCGACGGCGGCTATATCCGCTTCAGCGCGAAGTATCTCGACGATACCACCCCGACCATCCTGCCGCAGCCGGTGCGCGTCACGGGCAGCAACGCCAGCCCGAACTATCAGGCGATCCCCGGCTTCGATCCGCGGACGGATTCGCTCTACAGCCCCTTCCTCACCCCGGCGCGTTCGCTGGACGGCAACAACAACCCGGCCAGCTACGATTTCCGTGACGGCCTGTCGGTCCAGAGCAAGACCTTCGGGATCGAGAGCGAGATCGACGTGGGCGGCGGCTGGACGCTGACCAACCGCTTCCGCTTCTCGGACAATTCGGGCAGCTTCCAATCGCCCTTCCCGGCGGGTGTGGACAGCGCGCAGGCAGTGGCCAACTCCATCGGCGGCGCAGGTTCCAGCATCGTCTTCGCCTCCGGCCCCAACGCGGGGCAAACCGCCAATGCGGCCAATATAGGCGGCAACGGCCTGCTGACCAACGTGGTGGTGTTTAACACCCGCCTCAACAGCCTCGACAACGTCACCAATGATTTCCGCGTCAACAAGTCGTTCGACATCGGCGGCGGCACGGCCAACTTCACCAGCGGCTTCTACCTGTCACGCCAGACGGTCGATACCGACTGGCTGTGGACCAGCCATGTGCAGACCGTGCAGGGTGACGGGCAGGCGGTGCTGGTGGACATCCGCAATGCGGGCGGCCAGATCGTCACCGCGAACGGCACCGTGGGTTACGGCGCGACCTTCTTCGGCAATTGCTGCCGCCGGTCGTATGATGTCGATTACTCGACCTATGCGCCCTTCGCCTCGCTTTCGGTCGAACTTGATCGCCTGACCATCGATGCTTCGATGCGTTACGACTTCGGCGATGCCAGCGGCACGATCACCGGCGCCGACGCCGGCTTCGGCGTTGGCCTCGGCAGCTTCGATTTCGACGGCAATGGCACGATCAACCCGGCCGAGGGCCAGACCTCGATCCTGCCGCTTGGTAGCGCCCGTCCGGTCAACTACAGCTTCGATTACTTCAGCTTCTCGCTGGGTGCGAACTACCTGCTGACCGACGATCTGGGCATCTTCGCTCGCTACAGCCAGGGCGGCCGTCACACTGCTGACCGCTCGCTGTTCTCTCCCGCTGTCAGCACCACCGACGGCAGCCTGCCGGGCGGCGATGCCGGTGTGGTTGCCAGCGTCGACCAGCTGGAAGTCGGCGTGAAGTATCAGGGCAACGGCCTCTCGCTGTTCGCCACGGGCTTCTTCGCCAAGACCGCCGAAACCAACGTCGAACTCGCTCCGCTGGAACTGTTCGACAGCACCTACGAGGCCTACGGTCTGGAACTTGAAGGTTCCTACCGCACCGGCCCGTTCATGCTCTCGGCTGGCGCGACCTGGACCGATGCGGAGATCAAGGATGCGCTCGACGCTTCCGTGATCGGCAACACCCCGCGCCGCCAGGCCGACCTCGTCTATCAAGCGACCGCCCAGTACGAAGCCGACATGTTCACCGTGGGCGCCAACGTGGTCGGCACCACGGAAAGCTTCACGCAGGACAGCAACCAGCTGACGCTGCCCGCCTACGCTCAGGTCAACGCCTTCCTGGCGGTGCGCCCGATCGAGCGGATCGAACTGGGGCTCAACGCCACCAACCTCTTCAACGCCACCGGTTTCACCGAGGCCGAAGAAGGTTCGATCCCGGGCAACGGCTTCGTGCGCGCGCGCTCGATTGCCGGACGTACGGTACTGGCTTCGGTGCGGTTCGACTTCTGACGAACCGGTTCTGAGGCAAAGGGGCTGGCCGCCATTCTCCCCCCCGGCGGCCAGCCCTATACCTTGTTGATGTGACGTGACGGGATGAAGCGCGCGATGACCACCGCGATGATGGGCGTCTGGACAGCCGAACAGGTCCGCGGGATCGCAGGCCCGCCCGGTCCGGCGACGCTGATCCCGGCGGTTGCAACGGCGGATCGATCCGCGCTCGATCCCGCCCGGCTGTATTGGGATATGTGGCCGGTGCAGGACGCGGCCGGGCACCGCGTGACCATCGCCGGAAGGCAGATGTGGATGGCGCTGACCGCGCCTGATCGCGGCGATCCGGCGCTCCGCCATTTCGAGGCAAAGATCCACTGGCTCGAACGCAAAGACGAGTGCTGGTACGACCTCGGCCCTGTGCTGCCTTCAGGCAGAACCGTACCTTACGAACGCGAATGGGCCGGCTCCGCATTGCTCGATGATGGCGTGGTGACGCTGTTCTTCACCGCTGCGGGAACCTCGGCGCGGGCAGGGGGCTACCAGCAGGAATTGTGGGCCGCCCATGCCGCCGTCGGCGCGGATGGCTGGCCGGGCGAATGGTCCGATCCCGCGCCGCTCGTGACCGGATACGGCCCGCACTACATGCCGGCCGATGCGCACGAGGGCGAGGCCGGCAAGATCAAGGCCTTCCGCGATCCGGCCTATTTTCGCGATCCGGCGGACGGCGCCGAATATATCGCTTTCACCGCCTCGCTGGCGGGATCGGGCAGCGCGTTCAACGGTGCGCTCGGAATGGCGCGTCGCACCCCTTCAGGGTGGGTCTTGACCCCCCCTTGCCTCCACGCAGAGGGCGTCAACAACGAGCTTGAGCGCGCCCATCTGGTGTTCCACGGGAAACATTACTACGCGTTCTGGTCGACGCAGACCGTGACCTTTGCTGAAGGGCTGCGGCATGCACCGGGGGGATTGTACGGCATGGTGGCAGACAGCATGGCAGGCCCGTGGCGGCCGCTGAATGGCACCGGACTGGTGCTCGCCAATCCGGCAGACCGGCCCCAGCAGACCTATAGCTGGTATGTCGACGCCAGCCTCACTGTATGCAGCTTCGTTGATGTTCTGCCTGATGGCAGCTTTGGCGGCCTGCCCGCCCCGCTGATGCAGCTGGAGCTTGAAGGCGAGAAGGCGGCGCTGCGCCCGCTGGCTTCGCAGAGCGCCGCGTGATGCCCCGAGAGACGCTGGGCGCGATCGAGGCGGGCGGCACCAAGTTCGTCCTTGCCGTAGGGCCTTCGCCGGATCGCATCCTTGCCCGCCATACCATTCCAACCCGCGACCCTGCCGAAACGCTGGCCGAGGCGGCGGCGTGGTTCGCGGCGCAGGGCGGGGTAAGCGCGCTCGGCATCGCCAGCTTCGGCCCGGTCGAGCTTGATCGCACCGCACCCAAATGGGGCTTCATCACCAACACGCCCAAGCCGGGCTGGGCGGATTGCGATCTGGTGGGTTACTTTACCCGGGCGCTGGGCGTGCCGGTCGGCTTCGATACCGACGTCAACGCCGCCGCGCTGGCCGAGCATGCCGCTACGGGCGGAACGGGCGGGGGCCTGGCCTATCTCACCATCGGTACCGGGATCGGCGGCGGCTTGGTGATCAATGGCCAACCTGTCCACGGCATCGCCCACCCCGAAATCGGGCACATCTACCCTCGCCGCCATCCGCTCGATACCGAATTCGCCGGGATCTGCACCGCGCATGGCGATTGCCTCGAAGGGCTCGCCTGCGGACCGGCGATCATTGCGCGGTGGGGTAAGTCGCTCTCCGAACTGCCGGCCGATCATCCCGGTCATGCCATCATCGCCGATTACATCGCGCAAGCCTGCCACACGCTGTTCGCCAGCGTGGCGGTGGAGGAGGTGGTGATCGGCGGCGGCGTGGCGCAAACACCGGACCTTGTCGATCGGGTCGCGGCCCGCGCGCGCGAACTCGACAACGGCTATCTCCCGGGCGGCGCGCGCCACGCGATCATCGCCCCACGCCTCGGCACCGACAGCGGGATCACCGGCGCGATGATGCTGGCCAAGGCCGCCGCCGAGACTTGAGAATTCTCCCGCCTCCCGTGATAAGTGCGGACAGAGAGGGAGATGACGATGTTCCGAATGCTTGCCGCGCTCTTCGCGCTGATCGGGTTTGCCACGCCGCTGTCGGCGCAGGAACAGGGGCGCTTCGTCGAATACCAGAGTGTCTCGGCCGAGGGCCTGCCGGACCAGCGCCTCTCGATATGGCTGCCGCCCGGCTATGACGCGCCGGGCAGCCGCCGCTTTCCGGTGCTTTACATGCATGATGGGCACAACCTGTTCGACGTGAAGAACAGCAACTTCAACAAGATCTGGGCCGCCGATCAGGCGATGCTGGCCGTGGGTGCGAGCGGCAAGGTCGAGCCGCACATCATTGTCGGCATCTGGCACCGGGGCCGGACCGCTACCGCCAATACCTCCCCCGCAGCGCCTATGACGCGGCTCCACCCGCCGTGCGCGCCCAGATGGACGCCATGGCGAACGGCGGCGCGGTGGTCTCGGACCGCTACCTCGCCTGGATTACAGGCCCCCTGAAATCGTGGGTCGATGCAAGTTTCCGCACCCGACCGGGCCGCGACGATACCGCGATTGTCGGATCCAGCATGGGCGGGCTAATGAGCTGCTATGCCTTCCTCGATCGCCCCGAGGTGTTCGGCAAAGCGGGCTGTGTGTCCTCGCACTGGCCCGCGGTCGATCCGCGGGTGGTCGCTGGCGAGGACAGCGGGGTGAAGCAGATATGGGACGCGTGGTTTGCGGCCCGGCTCGGGAAGCCTGACGGGCGGCGGGTGTGGATGGACCACGGCACGGCCACGCTCGACCAGTTCTACGCGCCCTACCAGCAGGTCGTCGATGCGCGTTTTGCGGCCGCAGGCTGGCAGAAGGGCCGCGACTGGGAGAGCAAGGTCTACGAAGGCGCCGAGCATGAGGAAAACGCCTGGGCGGCGCGGTTGCCCGAGATCTTCGTGTGGTTGCTGGCTAAGGACTAGCGCAGCGCGAAGGCTTCTTTCGCCAGCGCCTCGATCACTGCCTTGTCAGGCGCGCCCTTGGGCGAAACCCAGCTGCCGCCGACGCACAGGACCGGGTCAAAGGCGAGCCATTCGGGTGCGTTTTCCAGGCTGATCCCGCCCGTCGGGCAGAACCTGCACTGGCCAAACGGCGCGGCGAGGGCCTTCAACGCGGGCAGGCCCCCTGCCGCCATCGCCGGGAAGAACTTGAACCGGTCGAGGCCCAGATCGAGCCCGCGCATGATATCGCCCGCATTGGCGATACCGGGGAGGAAGGGCACGCCCGCCGCGATCGCCGCCTTGCCCAGCGTGTCGGTGAGGCCGGGGGAGACGATGAACTCGCTCCCCGCCTCCAGTGCCGCATCAAGCTCGCGCGGGTTGGTGACAGTGCCCGCCCCGACAATCGCGCCCGGCACCTGCTTCATCGCCCGGATCGCGCCGAGCGCGGCAGGCGTGCGCAGCGTGACTTCGAGTACGCGCAATCCGCCCGCAACCAGCGCCTCGGCCAGCGGAACGGCGTGGGCTTCGTCTTCGATTACGATAACCGGAATGACCGGCGCCGTGCGCATGATGGCGTCGATGTTCATCACATTCCTCCGGTGTCGAGCATCGCGGATGCGCCCTGTTCGGCCCCGTCGGCAAAGCGGCGCATCATGCCGAACAGCTCGCGGCCCGTGCCGCTATCGGGGTGGGGATCGGCGGCGATTTCGCGCGCCGGGAGATCGGCGCTGGTCGAAAGCCCGCCCGTCACCGCGCAGACGCGCACGATGTCGCCATCACGCAGGCGCGCCAGCGGCCCGCCGCCCAATGCTTCGGGTGTGCAGTGGATCGCGGCGGGGACCTTGCCGCTCGCGCCCGACATGCGGCCATCGGTGACCAGCGCGACCTTGAAGCCGCGGTCCTGCAACACGCCCAAGGGCGGGGTGAGCTTGTGGAGTTCGGGCATCCCGTTGGCGCGCGGGCCCTGGAAGCGGACGACGACCACCACGTCGCGGTCAAGCTCCCCGGCCTTGAAGGCGTTGGCGACCGAGACCTGATCCTCGAACACGCGGCACGGGGCTTCCACCGTCCAGCGGCTTTCGTCTACAGCCGAAGTCTTGAAGCAGGCGCGACCGAGATTGCCTTCGAGCAGCCGCATCCCGCCGTCGGGCTTGAAAGCCCTGGCGACCGGGCGGAGCATCGTGTCGTCGCCCGAGGGGCCGACCTCGCGCCACACCAGATCCTCGCCCTCGAAACCCGGCTCCTTCGCATATTCGGCAAAGCCCCCGCGCCCGACGGTGAGGATATCGGGGTGGGCCAGCCCTTCGGCCAGCAGTTCCCCGATCACGAAGCCCATGCCGCCCGCGTTGTGGAAGTGGTTCACGTCGCCCGCGCCGTTGGGATAGACCTGCGCGATCAGCGGCACGGCGCTGGAAAGGTCCGAAAGGTCGTTCCAGTCGAAGATCACCCCCGCCGCGCGCGCCATTGCAGGCAGGTGGATCGCGTGGTTGGTCGATCCGCCGGTCGCCAGCAGGCCCACGGCCGCGTTAACGATCGCCTTTTCGTCCACGACGAGGCCGAGCGGGCGGTAATCATCGCCCTTGCGGCCGATCTGTGCGACGCGGTGCACCGCCTCGCGGTCGAGCGCCTGCCGCAGCTTGGTGCCCGGATTGATGAAGGCGCTGTTGGGGACGTGCAGCCCCATCATTTCCATCATCATCTGGTTGGAATTGGCCGTGCCGAAGAAGGTGCAGGTGCCCTGCGAATGGTAGCTGCCCATCTCGCTGGCGAGCAGTTCGGCGCGGGTCGCCTTGCCTTCGGCATAGAGCTGGCGGACGCGCTGCTTTTCCTTGTTGGGGATGCCGCTCGGCATCGGCCCGCCGGGGACGAAGATCATCGGCAGGTGGCCGAACCGCAGCGCGCCCATCAACAGCCCCGGCACGATCTTGTCGCAGATGCCCAGCATCAGCGCGCCGTCGAACATCGCGTGGCTGAGCGCAACCGCAGTTGAGAGGGCGATCACATCGCGGCTGAAGAGCGAGAGCTCCATCCCCGTCTCGCCCTGCGTCACCCCGTCGCACATCGCCGGAACGCCGCCCGCAACCTGCGCGGTGGCGCCGATCTCGCGGGCGTAGATCTTCAGACGCTCGGGGTAGCGGTAATAGGGCGCATGAGCCGAGAGCATGTCGTTGTAGGCGGTGACGATGCCGATATTCGCGCCCCGGCCTGCGACCAGTGCCGCCTTGTCCTCCTCCATCCCCGCATAGGCATGGGCGAGGTTCGAGCACGAGACGGCATTGCGCTCGCCCATGTTGTCGCCCTCGCGGCGGATCAGGTCGAGATAGGCGCTGCGGCTCGCGCGCGAGTTTTCGGTCACGCGCTGCGTCACCTTGTGGAGGGTGTCGTTGAGGCTACTCATGCCACGTTACTCCGTCGCGTTCGGCGAGCGCGATCGCCGCAGAAGGCCCCCAGCTGCCGGCGGTGTAGGTCTTGGGGGTGAGGCCGTCCGCCGCCCAGCCGGCGCGGATCGCGTCGACCCATTCCCACTGCGCTTCCACCTCGTCGCGGCGGACAAACAGCGTCTGGTCACCCTCGACCAGATCGAGCAACAGGCGTTCATAGGCGATGCGCCGCACCGCGCCGCTGAAGGCATCGGGCATGGCGATGTTGAGCGGGACGGAACGCAGGCGGATGCCCTCGCGGTCCAGCCCGGGCACCTTGGCCATCAGCGAGAGGGTGATGTTCTCTTCGGGCTGGATGCCGATCACCAGCTGGTTGGGCCGCATCGTCGCGCCTTTTCCGGCGAAGATCGAGTGCGGCACGCAGCGGAACTGGATCACGATCTCGGTCACGCGCTTGGGCATGCGCTTGCCGGTGCGCAGGTAGAAGGGCACGCCCTTCCAGCGCCAGTTATCGACATGCGCCTTGATTGCGACGAAGGTTTCGGTGTCGCTGCCCTTGCCGAGCTCCTCGTCATAGCCCGGCACCGCCTGCCCGCCGATCGCGCCGGCACGGTACTGGCCGGTGACGGTCTCCTGCGAGGTGACACCGCGCAGCGCGCGCAGCACCTTGACCTTCTCGTCACGCACCGCGGTCGCATCGAAATGCGCGGGCGGCTCCATCGCCACCAGCGCGAGCAGTTGAAGCATGTGGTTCTGCACCATGTCGCGGATGGCACCGGCATCGTCGTAGAAGGCAACGCGCCCTTCCAGGCCGACGGTCTCGGCCACGGTGATCTGCACATGGTCGATGTGGGCCGCATTCCACAGCGGCTCGAACATAAGGTTGGCAAAGCGCAGCGCGAGCAGGTTCTGCACCGTCTCCTTGCCGAGATAGTGATCGATCCGGAAGATGCGGCTCTCGGGGAAGGCCCCGGCCACCGCGTCGTTGATCTCGCGGCTGGTGGCGAGATTGGTGCCGAGGGGCTTTTCGAGGCACATCCGCACCGTCTCGCCCGTCAGCCCGGCTGATTGCAGCCCCTTGATGGTCGGCTCGAACAGGCTCGGCGCGGTCGAGAGGAAGATCGCAAGGCCGCGCTCCGGCGCGCCGACTTTCTCGGCCAGCGCGGCATAGCCCTCCAGCGTGGTCGCATCGAGCGGCTGGTAGGACAGGCGGTTGAGGAACCCCGCCATGCTCCCGCGGCGTTCGGCAGGGAGATACTTCTCCAGTGCGGCGCGGGCAAAGTTGCGGTATTCGCCATCGGACATGCTGCTGCGCGCGGTGCCGACGATCTTGAGATCAGGCGCGAGCAATCCGTCGGCATCAAGCGCGAACAGGCTCGGCAACAGCATGCGCTGGGCAAGGTCGCCGGTGGCTCCGAACAGCAGCAGGCGGTCAGCGGTGAAGCTCATGCACGTGGCCCTTTCCCTCGTGCGTCCTACCTAGGCGCGCGGGGGATTATCCGCCAGTAGGCGCATACTTATTCAAGCAGGCTTGCGGGCGAAGATTCCGAAGCCCGCGATGATCGCGTAGCACGCTGCCGGCAGAACCAGCGCGAAGGCGAGGCTCGTCGCATCTGCGAGCGCGGCATACATCGGCGGGATGATCGCGCCGCCGCAGATCGCGACGTTGATGATCCCCGATCCATCGGCCGCGCGCGGACCCAGCTTCTCGCAGGCAAGGGAGAAGATGGTCGGGAACATGATCGCGTTCATCAGACCCACGGCGAGCAGCGAATAACCCGCGACCGCGCCAGTCGTGTTAGCCGAGATCGCGATGAGCGTGATCGCGCCAGCGGCTACACCCGCGAGCGTCAGGCCCGGGCTGACCATGCGCAGAACGACCGAGCCGATAAAGCGGCCCACCAGCGCGCCGCCCCAATACAGCGAGATCAGCTTGCCAGCATCCTGTTCGGCGATGTTCAGCACTTCGGCCTGCATCAGGTAATTGACGATGAAGCTGCCGATCGCGACCTCCGCGCCGACATAGAGGAAGATGCAGGCCGCGCCGTATCCGAAGCGCGGACGCTTCAGCAGCGCGAGGCCATCGGAAAGGCTGGTCTGTTCGTGCTTCTCGCCCTTGAGGCGATTGCGGAACAGCCACACTACGCCCGCCACCACAGCCAGCGCGGCAGCAAGGCCGAGGTAGCCGTTGACGATGGCCTGGCTTTCCGCGGTGCGATAGGCGACGAGTTCCGCGCCGGACAGTTCGGCTGCGGTTACAGTGGCAAGGCTGCCAAGGATCAGGATCGCGCCGACATAGGGAAAGATCGTCGTCCCCAGCGAATTGAATGCTTGCGCGAAGGTCAGGCGGCTGTGCGTCGTACGCTCCGGCCCAAGCAGGCTGATAAGCGGGTTGGCGACGATCTGCACCAGCACCACGCCGGTCGCGAGCACGAAATAGGCGAACAGGAACATCGGGAACAGCGCAGTCTGGCTCGCCGGAATGAACATCAGGCAGCCCGCCATCATGGTGACGAGGCCCGCGACCGCGCCGCGCATGTAGCCCAGCTTCTTGACCAGCCGCGCGCCCGGAATGCCGACCACCGCATAGGCGATGAAGAAGCAGAACTGGACAAGGCTCGCTTCGAAGAAGTTGAGGGTAAACAGCTCTTTCAGCTTGGGAATGATCACATCGTTCAGCGAGGTGATCCCGCCGAAGATGAAGAACAGCGCGAAGACGAAATAATTGAGGCCCGGGGCATGCACCTGCGGCGCATCGCTCGACCCATCACCCACGGCAGTCGCCGCACTCACCCCAGGTGCCATCGCCATTGTCGCTCTCTCCCATAGCGCGCTGTGCTTATTGCTAACGTTCACAATCCGCGCGCAATCTCAGAAATGCAAGCCCCGGCTGCACAAATCCAGTGCGAATAGCAATGCAAGCGCGGCTTGCGCCCTGAGGCCCAGAGGCCCTAGAAGCTTCGGCCATGAGCGGGGGACCGAAAAGACGGCCGACATCTTTCGATGTGGCGGAGCGGGCGGGCGTCAGCCAGCCGACGGTCAGCCGTGCGCTGTCCGGTTCGCCCGCGATTGCCGAAGCGACCCGTCGCAAAGTCATCGAAGCTGCCGAGGCGCTTGGTTATTTCGTTGATGAACGCGCCGCGCGGCTGCGGCGCGGATCGACCGGGACGCTGGCGGTGGTGGTCATCTGCCGCGAAGGCGACAGCGCGTCGAGCATCAATCCCTTCGCCTATGCGCTGCTCGGCTCGGTCTGCGTGGCGGCATCGGAACGCGGGTTCGAGACGCTGGTGAGCTTCCAGGCGCGGCCCGAGGATTTCTTCGGCCACTATCAGGAGCAGGGCCGCGCGGACGGCCTCGTGGTGATCGGCACCACCACCAACGCTGCCGCGTGGGAGCATTTCCGCGCGCTGGAAGACGAGGGGCGCAAGGTCGTCTACTGGGGCTCGCCCTATGACGAACTTGATTGGGTGCGTTCGGATAACCGCGCCGCAGGGCGCCTCGCGGTCGAGCATCTCTTGGCGCAGGGCTACAAGCGCCCGTGCTTCCTCGGCGCGCTGAACACGCCGCAGGTGCAGTTCACCGAACGCTATGAAGGCTATGCCGAAGGGATGCGCGCGGCGGGGCTGGAGCCATGCCTTGCCCCCACCGTCAACGCCGCTTCCCGCGAGGAGGAAGGCCGCCGCGCCGCGCGCCGGCTGATCGAGCGCGGCATGATCGAACAGGGGGATGTCGACGCGGTGTTCGCCGCCTGCGACGCGATGGCGCTGGGCGCGATCGAAGCCTTTGCCTCCGCCGATCTCAGCGTGCCGCAGGCCGTGGGCGTTATGGGGTTCGACGATCTGGTCGCAGGCCGCTTCAGCCGACCGCCTCTCACCACGCTTGCGCCAGATCCGGCCGAAGCGGGCGCGGCGCTGGTCGAAGCGGTGCTCGACGATTATACCGCGAATGCCCGCCGCCGCGTGCCGGTAAAACTGATCGCGCGCGGTAGTTCGATGCGCGCCTGACCGGCGGTCAGACCCCTCCAGATCGCGTTATGCTTGGGCTAGACCCCGCTTCGACCCCCACCAGACCCCGTTTTCGCGGGGTTCGCGGCGCGGTTTCACGTGAAATATCGGCAGGGGGAGGAGATCAGCCGTGCGCCCCGAATTCATTGGCGATGGCGGTGCTGATCCTGAGGCTTAACTCATGCGCCCGGGCAATCGGCGTCATGAAGTCGCGTTCGTAGGCGCCGTAACCTTCCTCGCCGCCGTCGGGATAGTCTGACGGCTCGTCGAGAGGGAAGTCGCGCGGGCCGGGCACCCGGACAGGGAACGCGCGGCGCAGCTGGGCAAGGGCCTCGTCGATGCGCAAAGTCATAACCATATCAACTACATCGCGGCGACTGATATCGTTGGCGCGGCTGAAGGCGGGGACCGCGACGACCTTCAGGAACATGTGCTGGAGCAGCGCCAGCCGCAGCGCCTGAAGCACGCCAATGCGGCGGCGCACATGCTCGCGCGCCTCGGCATCTTCCGCTTCGCGCGGGAGCAGATCGAGCAGGCGGTGGAACTTCAGCGCGTCGATCCGGAGACGAGAGGCAAGGCGGCGGAATACCCCCGTCCGGTCGTCGGCCACCAGATACTCCGCCAAAGCAGCGCAGGAGCCTGCCAGATGATCCTCGGTCCCGCGATAGGTCCGGCTCGCCCAATAGGCCGAGTTGAACAGCTCGCCATAGGCCGCCACGGTCTTGATGCTGGCGAGCGAATTGGCGGCGCGCACCAGCCGCAGGATCTGGCTTCCGCGCGCAGATTCCGTAATCAAAGCAGCGATTTCCTCGCGGTTGCCATCCGCCGCACTGCCAATTCCGGCGATGACGTTGACGGGGTAACCGAGCTGCTGGAGGATCGCGTTGTGCGGGATCGCGCGGATTTGCCGCAGGCTCATTTCGCGGTCGGCGTTGATGTCGCTCTGGCGGCGCGAGACGCGGCTGCCGGTGGGGTTGAGCAGGCCGAGACCGAAAGCGGTTACCGCGCGGGCATAGGTGCGGCTGGCGAGGTGATCGCCCTGATGTTCCTTCACCGCGCGATAGAAATCGAGGCTGAGATCGGTGCGGTGGTAGAAGGGATCGGCAGGCGCGGCGAGGTCGGTCTCGGCCGGGCGCAGTTCGGCAATGCGGGAGAGGGTCGCCAGCGCCAGTTCGGGGGTGGCGAAGAACAGGTAGCCATCGCCGCCCTGAAAGCTGACCTCGGGCTCCAGCCTTATCCCGGCGCGGGCGAAGCGTCGCCGCGCCCAGGGAGAGAGCGGCCATTCGATCCGGTCGCGGAAGGATGCCGGGTGCGCGCCGCGCCCCATGCTCTCGCCGTGGGTGTTGAAGACCAGCGCGGCGATGTTGCCGAGGCCGTTGGCGGCCATCGCCTCGGCAAGGCGGCCCTGAAGGCGCTCTATGGCGAGTGCGGCGGGGACCTGTCCGACGAAACGCCCGGCGTCGGAGAACCCGGTCTGCACCGCGACGCGTCCACGGACGCGGGCATAGGCGCGGTAGGCGGGCTCGGCCAGAAGGGCGTCGAGGAAGCGTCCGCCATGTTCCAGCGCGGTCTCGGTCTCGAACAAGGGCGAGACATCGACCTTGTCGTCGACCCCGAACAACTTGGCGAAATAGAGCGCGGCGAGCACCGTGGCGGGCTGCTCGCACTCGGCCACCAGCATCCGGATCGGGGCATCGGCATCGATGTGCTTGACGATCTGCGCCATCGCGATGAATTGGCGGATCGCAGTCGAGCTTTCGGTGGCGAGCGCGGCGAAGTTGGTGCGCAGCGGCTTCGCCTCTTCGACCAGTCGTCGCAGCGTGGCGATGGCGCCCTTGCTCGCGAGATCGATCGCCTCGTGGTCGCCCAGCCGGCGGCGTACCGCGTTGTGGAGCTGCTTGGCATTTACCCTGAAATGGATCCAGCCCATTCCCAACCCGTCGGCCCGCATCGCGGCTGAAAGGGTGAGGAGACCCACGGCGCGGGCCGGTTCGGCCGTCCCAGCCTCGGCTTCGAGCGCGGCGATCAGTGGGGCGAGCGACAACAGGTTGTCGTCGCTGTGGGTGGTCAGCCGGTTCGCGGCGGCAGCCAGCGCCTCGGCGCTCGACAGGTCAGCGGTGAAATCGGCGGCGCGGGCGGCGGCGAAGGCGGCTGCGGGGCGCAGCGTGCCAAGCACCGGGTGCGCGGGATCGAGCGCTTCGAGGCTAGTAGTGTAGCGCGCCAGCCGCCGGGCTTTCTCCTGAAGGCGGAAGGCGATGGAGGTGTGCCAGCCGATATCGGTGCGCCCGTCCATGTCGTAACCGACCCAGCTGGCGAAGCGGAACGGCAGAGGGCGCAAGGTCAGCCAGCTATCGGGCCAGCGCTTGCAAGCCTCCTTCAGCAAGCGTGCGACGATCACGTCGCGGGCGTCCTGCGCGCGGGCCATCGCGTCAATCGCCGCGCGGTGTTCGTGCTCGAGCGTCACGGCGCTGCGGGTGGCAGGCACCGCGCAGACGGTGTCGTCCACGCCCTGCGGCGCGGAGGCCGCAATCGCCACCGCTTTGGCCTGTGCCGGGGCAAGCAGGAAGGTCGGGTGGGCGGTGAATACAGCGTGGAGCTGCGGACGTTCCCAGCGCTCGCAGAAAGCCTCGAAGTCGTCATCCTCGCCCACCAGCGGCGCGGGCGCGGCGGGCGGCGCGAGCAGCGTGCGCAGCTTGTGCGCGCGGGCTTTCAAGCCGTCACACTCCAGCTCGGTCACCAGCGCGGCCAGATCATCGAGGCTGACCTCGCCTCCCTCCAAAGCACGCGACAGATCGAGCGAGAGCTGGAAGACCGGATTGAATAGCGGCGTTTCGCGGGTGCGTTGGTGCAATTCGCCGAGGCGTGCCTCCAGCGCCGCAATCGTCTTCACGCGCCCTCTCCGTGCTCGGAAGCGAAGGCGGCGGCGGCGCCGAATAGGCCGGGCTGCGGGTGGACGATCAGCTTGACGGGGATGCCTGCCATCAGCGTCTCGAACCGGCCCTTGGCCCTGAAGCGCGCGGCAAAGCCCGACGTCAGGATCGTCTCGCGAATGCGGTAGCCAAGCCCGCCTGCAATCACCACGCCCGCAAAGCCGCCCTGCGCCAGCGCAAGATCGCCCGCCACCGACCCGAGCGAGAGGCAGAAACGGTCAACTGCGGCGGCGGCAAGGCTGTCCTCGCCAGTAGTGCCGAGGTTCCAGATCTCGATCGTATCGCGCTCCGGCACGGTGCGGCCTTCCAGGGCGGCCAATGCCTGATAGATATCGACGATCCCCGGTCCTGCCACCACACGCTCCACCGAAACGCGGTTGTGGCGGCTGCGCAGGCGGGCAAGGATCGCGTCCTCGATGGAATCGAGCGGGGCGAAATCGATATGCCCGCCCTCGGTCGCTTGGACGCGGTAGCTGCCGCCGGAACGGTAGAGATGGGCAACACCCAAGCCGGTGCCGGGGCCGAGCACGCTGATCGTGCCTTCGCGCCCGAGCGGCGTGCCAGGGCCTGCAAGGTGCAGGAACTGGCTATCATCCGCGCGCGCGACGGCATGGGCGACGGCCGCGAAATCATTGACGAGAGTATAGTGGGTGACGCCCAGCTTTTCCGGGATCATGGCCGGGCGGATGATCCACGGATTGTTGGTGAAGCGGATCACCGGATTGGGCTTGCCGGGGCTGCCGACGGGGCCGGCAATAGCGATGCTGACTGCAGGGGGTAGCGTGCCGCCCTTGCGTGTCCGGAAGGCCTCCCAAG
This sequence comes from Porphyrobacter sp., assembly GCA_027533455.1. Lineage (GTDB taxonomy): Bacteria > Pseudomonadota > Alphaproteobacteria > Sphingomonadales > Sphingomonadaceae > Erythrobacter. The sequence goes on from JAPZUC010000005.1 coordinate 75,715, forward strand.
CGGTCTGGAAGCTGGCGTGGTCGGCGGTGTGGAGCGTTTCCGGCTCGTCGAGACTGATCGCCCCGTCAGCACCTATGCTGGCAATGGCAAAGCGGGCATGCGTCCCGCCGATATCGACCGCTACCATTTCGCGCATGTTTCATCCCCGTCCGTTACCCGAGCGGGGCAGGTGTAGCAGGCGGCGCGCGGGAATCCCACGCGCCGCATACTTATTCAAGTGTCACTCGCCCGAAACGCCCATTTCGGCGAGCAGCCGGTCGGCACCGTCGACCTTCTCCATGGTCCACAGCATGAAGCGGCTGTCGACGTGGATCGTGCGGTTGATGGCCGGATCGAACATCCAGTCGGACACCACGCCCTCGATCGTGCCGTCGAAGGCAAGGCCCACGAACTCGCCCCGCGCATTCAGCGTCGAAGAGCCCGAGTTGCCGTTGGTGATGTCGACGGTTGACAGGAAATCGACCGGCAGGGTGCCCAGTTCGGGCGCGGCCCAGTGGCCATAATCCTTTGCCTTGATCAGCTCGATCATCTTGTCCGGCGCATCGAATTCGCCGCGGCCGGTGTGCTTGGCGACTATCCCTTCGGCGGTGGTGAACGGGGTCCACACTTGTCCGTCGACCTTCTTGCCGGTGACCTTGCCATAGGTGAACCGCAGCGAGCCGTTGGCGTCGGGATACATCGTCTTGCCCTGCGATGCGGCATAGGCGAGGCGGGCTTCCATCACCTTCGAACGGGCCTTCTGCACTTGGCCCGAACGCTCCTTGTCGGCGGCTTCGGCGGCCATAGCCTCTTCATAGGTGGCGACCGCAAGCTGGATGAAGGGATCGTTCGATGCCTTGAAGTCGGCCGGGGTCTTGCCCATCCACTCCATCCGCTTAGCGGTGGTGCCGAGCTCGCTGGTAGCATAGAGCGAAGCCAAGTCCTTGCCTTCGAGGAATGCATCGAAACTGGCGATGCGCTGATCGGCGGGCAGCGTGAGGTATTCGGCGATGGCATCGGCGAAAAGCTGCTGGTCGATCGCTTGGACATAGCGGCGCTCGATTACTGCCATGCGCTGCGTCAAGAAGGCCTTGTCGCGCGCCTGGAAACCCGGCTCGCGGTCCTTGTCGGGCTTGGCCTGTTCGTTCGCCCAGCGATAGAGCGTGCGCGCCGCGCCGTAGAGCTGGCCGCGCCCGAGCAGCCCGCGCTTGGCATCGGCGAGGGCGACGGCGTTGCCCTCGGTGATCATGCGGTCATAATCGGCTAGCGCGGCGCCATACTGTGCCTCGCGCTCGGGATCGGCCCTCAGCCATGCGCGGAAACCGGCCTCTTCGGCTTGCTTCTTGGCGACCAGCGAGATCGCCTCGGCACCCGCCATCTGGCCGGCGATCTTCTTTTCGTAATTCTCCACGCCTTGCAGCGTCGCGGCATAGGCGATGGTCGCCGCCTGGTTGCCTGCGGTCAGCTCGTCGATGCGGTCGCCATAGGTCGCGAGCATGTTCTGCTGATAGGGGTAGAGCTCCTCGTAATAGAAGCGCGCTTCATCGGCGGTGCGCAGGCGCTCGGTGGTGCCGGGGAAGCCTGCGACCATGATGAAGTCGCCGTCCTTCACGCCCTGCTTGGCGATGGGGAGCCATGCCTTGGGCTCGAACGGCACATTGTCCTTGCTGAACGCCGCCGAAGAGCCATCGGGCGCCACATAGGCGCGGTAGAACGAGAAGTCGCCGGTGTGGCGCGGCCACATCCAGTTGTCCTTCTCGCCGCCGAAATTGCCGACACCGCCAGCGGGGGCATAGACGAGGCGCACGTCCTGGATTTCGAGCTGTTGCTGGAGCCAGTATTGCTGCCCGCCGAAATAGGCGCGCACATCGCACCGGCGGTTGGCCTGCTTCTCGCACGCAGCGATCAGCGCCGCGCGGTTGGCCTGCAGGCGGTCATAGCGCGCGCGGCCATCCAGCTTGTCGGCGCCCTTGAGCATATCCTTGGAAACGTCGCGCAGGTCTTCGATCACATAGATGCGGCTACCGGGGGCGGCGGGGAGTTCATCGCCGAGCGTCTTCGCAAGGAAGCCGTCGGTCAGGTAGTCGTTCTCGGGCGAGGAATTGTACTGGAGCGAGCCTGCAACACAGTGGTGGTTGGTCGCCACTAGGCCCTGCGGCGAAAGGAACGCCGCCGAGCAGCCGCCCAGCGAAGCAATGGCTGTCAGCGGCGGGCGCTGCAAATCGCCGAGCGTCTTAGCGTCAAGCTCAAGGCCCGCAGCCTTCATCTGGTCGGCGATGGCGCCGGTCTGGCTCGGCAGCCACATGCCTTCATCGGCTTGCACGGCGGCAGGAGCCGCAATCAACAGGGCGCTGGCCCCGGCGAGCAGGAACTTCTTCATCGAGCAGGTACCTCTTGCGAACGATGCACCGCGTGCGCGGCCATCGGAGTGGATCGCGCCCGCGGGCGCATGGCGCGGCTGTTAGGCGAGATTCCATGGCCGCGGAAGGGGCGATTCCATGCTATCGACGGACGGACGACTGGCCGGGTTGAGCACCAGCAGCAGCCGCGCGCCGTGCGCAGTTTCGGCGATCGGCGGGGAACGGTGGATCGCCGGCTGGTCGGTCGCAAGCTTGCCCTTGAACAGCCCCACGTCGAAGGCGGCGAGGCGGTTGATGTACTCCGGTTCTGCCCCTTCGGTAACGCGCCGCGCGCCGGCCTGCTCGAGCCAGTCGGTGCCTTCGCCGACATAGGTCGTGATGAGGCGGGCAGTCACATAGTCGGCGTGGAACTTGCGGCACGAATCGGTGCGCACAACTTCGAGCCGAAGCTCGAAGGTGCCGAGATCCATCGCGGTGCAGAACAGGCCGGCGAGGCGTGCTGCATCCTCAATGAGCGCCCGATGCAGGGTATGGTCTCCTGCAAAGCCGTTTTGCCGCAGCCCGAGGGCGAGTGTGTCGGGTAGCTTCTCGACCTCGCTCACGAAGCGCAGATCTTGCGGCGTGCCCAAGGTCAGCGGGGCAAAATCGGCAAAGGGCGCGCGCTGCCAGATCGCAAGGTTACAATCGGGATCGCGGATCGCGTGGAGAACCTCGGCTTCTGCGGCGATGCGGGACAGGCGGTCGAGCAAGGTTGCCATCGGGGGGTGCGACTCTTTAGTTGTTTTATGAGACGTTGTAACATAGCGTTATCGCTACGGCAGTGCATAAGCAAGCCCCCGTGCTGCAATAGGCTCTTGCGAACCATTCTCACCTGCGCCATGTCGAGAATTGAACGATTCCCCCGCATGAGGACGCCCTCGCGATGAACAGCACGCTCAAACTCTGGACCCAGCTTGGCCTCGGCACGGCGCTTGCCGGCGGGCTGCTTGCAGCCTGCGGCGGCGAAGCGGGCGGCGAGGCGGGTGCTGGCGAGGCAGGCGTTGCCCCAGACACCGCCGCTACCGCTGGCGAAGGTGAAGGCGGTTCGGGTGCCGGAGAAGGTGGCGCTGATGCTGCGGGCGGTGAAGGCGAAGGCGGCGTCGCTACTGCCGATGCGGCCAAGGACCCGGTCGCCTACGGCATCGCCCTTGCGGTGACCGAGGCCCACGTCGTCGCCGCGCGCGATGCCTATGCCGCCGGCAATAAGCAGGCGGCGGGCGAGATGTTCGCCCACCCGGTCAGCGAAGTGCTGCTCGATATGGATCCGGCTTTCACCGCGCTTGGTGTTGCCGACTTCAAGCCGACGCTGACCGCGGCGTCAGAAGCTGCGCTTGACGGCAAGAGCGTGGCGGAGGTCACCAAGGCTTACGACGCCATCATCGCCAGCCTGCGCGGGGCTGCTACTAAGGCACCCAAGTCGGACGCGAGTCAGGCCAAGGTGGCCGCCAGCGTGATCGCGGAAATGATTGAGCGCTCCAGTACGATGTATCGCGGCCTGCCCAAGAACGACAGTTACGAGCCCTATCTTGACGGCTACGGCTTTGCGGTTGTCGCGGAGCGCCAGTTCGCTGCCTCGGGCGCGGGCATCAAGGCTGAAAACCCGATGCTCCACGCCCGAATCACCGAGGCGCTAGCGCTGCTCAAGCGGGCCTATCCGGGTGCTGCGCGTCCGGCCAAGCTGCCGACCGATCCCGGTGCGCTGTCGGGCGCGTCGGCCAAGGTGATGCTCGCTCTGGCAGGTTAAACGCTACCCAGGCTGGTAGAAGACGGAGCAGCCACCTGCCCCTGATTCACCGCCGCCATCACAGCCGAATTGTTGGTCGGTCGTGGGATCGCGTTCGAACGTCCGCTCGCGGCCCGGGATCGGGCGTACGCCCAGAAGATCGCGCAAGGACACGATGCCGCGCTGCGACAGCAAGAAGGGGCCGATCGGCGCCTGACCCGGCCCGGGTATGAACAGAGCCATGCCGGCATCCTCCAGCGGGATGACCTGATCGCCCACGGTCACGTCGATCGCGCCGCGTTGCACGCCTTGCGCGTTGCGGCCCGGGCCGCGCAGCACGATCAGGCTGGCGGTTTCCGGATCCGCGGTTGTGTTGCGGTCGATCACGCCCTCGCGCCGCGCGATTGCGATCGCTTCTTCGCCCACCACACCTTCGACGATGGTCCCGCGAATGCCGATCGAGGCGACCGGAGTCTTGATCGAAGAGCCTTCGCCGCCCTTCTTCAGCCCGCGGCCGGACATGAATCGGAACGCTCCCTTCGCGACCGACGTACTGACCGAACTTGCATTGCGTGCAGGATCGTACACAAACCGGTCGATACGCACGCGCGCGTTGGCACCGACGGTGAAACTGGTCTTATCGAGCAGCAACAGCTGGGTCATGCTGCTTCCGCCGGTCACGATGTCGTTGCCGAGCGCGATCCGCTCGCGCGGTTTGGCCTTGTGGAGCGTCGGATTGGCCGGGGTGGTAACCTTCACGTCGTTCCGCACCACCGCGGTGATGCCGACTTCTTGACCCAGGGCAATTGCCGGGATGATCGCTGCCGAGAGTGCTGCGGCGAGCGTGATCTTGCGGGTGAATGCTGTCATGGTGGGCATCCCTTAAAACCTCCACACCAGGGTCAGATCGCCCCCGAAGCTGCTGAATGTCTGGATGAAATCACGATTGGTGTCGCGGGTTCGGTAACGCGCTGCCCCTTCGAGAAACAGGCTGCGCCCGATCAGCGGCATACCCACGCCGGCGCGCGCGAAGAAGCGCCATTCGCGCGGGCCCGGTCCGAATTCGTTATTCTGGAAGTCCACGTAACGAAGGGTCGACGACACCGTCCCGTAGATGCCCGCTTCATGGAGCGGAAACTGTCCGCCTGCGGCAAGGCTAAATGCATCATAGCTGTAGAACTCGAACGGCGCGTCCTTCGTTTCGGCCGCGAGAGCAACGAAATACGAGCTCTGCAGTGTGGGCTGGCGCTCGTAGGCGAGCTGCGCGGTGTAGTGCCAGCCATCGAAACTGGGGTTGTTAAATTCCTCGTCGACCGCCTCGACGCGGAGCGCAATCTGATCCGTATCGCCCACGCGGAAACTGGCGCGCGCTTCGGCCCCGAGGGCAGTCAGATATTCGTCGCCGAACAGCCGGCCATGGCGCACCAGCGCACCGGCGCTGAACACGCTCGCGCCGGTTTCAATCCCGAAACCCGCCGCAGCATCGCCGAACTGGTAGATCGATTCCGGTCCAGAAAGACTGTTATGTGTCAGGCCAAACAGGTCGCCGTAAACAAAGGCGTCGCCGACCGGGAATTGCGCGTTGATCTGGCTGCGCGCGACAAAGGCCAGCCCCTCGGTTGATCCGGGGCCGAAGAACGTGCCGATATTGAGCTCGCCAAAGGCATCCTCGTCATAGGCGAGGCCGATGCTGACACTGCCGCCGATCCGGCCAGTCGGGCGGACAGACTTGCCCAGATCCTCGCCGCAGACCGCGATCATTTTCTGCCACGCATCGCCGGAGGCCGGGCGCGAGCGGAGCGCGCTCAGCTCGGCGCGGGCGGCTTCGGGATCGTCGAGCCGGCACAGCAGCCCAGCATAGGCCAAGCGCACGTCGTCCGCCTGCGGATTTTCGATCAGTGCACGCTCGAGCGTCGAGGCGGCACCAAGGAGATCGCCCTCCGCCTCCTGCTGCGAAGCCGTTGCCAGTGCGGTTTCGGGCCGCTCGGCCGCTGCGCTCAAAGCGTCGAGCGCCGCATCGGCATCGCTGTCCTGCGCCGCGGCGGCTGGCGCATAGAGGGCAAGCCCGGCCACAGAAATAGCCAGCACCATCCGATTACATGATCGGTACATCGACAGTTCCCCCTTCATCCAGAAGCACCTTAGCACAAACCTGACTTCATAAACAGCCCAACCCGGTGAGCGACCGGGTTTACCGCAGGGCGATCGGTTTGCTAAGGCAGTCGGGGCGGACGGGGGGCATAAAAGGGCGTGAGCAGGATCAAGGCCTTTTTCAAGAGCACCGGCGCCACCGGCCTGCTTGCGCTGGTCACGATCTTTCTGTTCCAGATCAACTATTCGGGCTCGCTCTCGGCGCTCGGCAATCTGGTCTTCGACACCTTTGTGCGCGCGCAACCGCGCGAATACCGGCCCGCGCCTGTCCGGATTGTTGATATCGACGAGGAATCCCTGCGGCGCGGAGGGCAGTGGCCGTGGCCGAGGCCAGACGTCGCGCGGTTGTTGCAGCGGCTGACCGATGCCGGAGCGGCCACGATCGCGCTCGACGTGGTCTTTGCCGAACCGGATCGTACCTCGCCGGCGCGTCTCGCCGAAGCGCTCGCGCGGCAGGGCGCATCCCCGGAGGCCATCGATGTGCTGCGCACGCTGCCCGACAATGACCGGCAATTTGCCGAGGCGATATCGCAGATGCCGGTCGTCAATGGCTTCTTCCTGACCCAGGATCCCCTGCGCAGCGCCGCCGTGCCGATCGCCGGGATCGCGATTTCGGGATCGGCTGATGTCGAGGCGCTCCCGGAATATTCCAATGCGGTGCTGCCGCTCGCGCAGCTCGACGAAGCAGCGCAGGGTCGGGGGTTCCTGACACTGTCAGGCGATAGCGACGGGATCGTGCGACGGGCCCCGCTGCTTGCGCGGCAGGGCGACCAGATCCTTCCCGCGCTGTCGATCGAGGCCTTGCGCGTCGCGCAAGGGGCGGGTTCGGTGCTGGTCAAGATGAGCGACGGCAGTGGCAATATCGCCGCCGGAACCGAGCCGGGCGTGGTGTCAATGAAAGTCGGCGACTTCGAAATGCCCACCAACCGCGCCGGCGAATTGTGGATGCATTATACCGATCCCGTGCCGGAGCGGACCATTCCAGCCTGGAAGGTGCTCGATCCCGCCACCTCCGATGCCGAACTTGCCCGCCTGTTCGAAGGGCAGATCGTGCTGGTCGGGACGGGAGCGATAGGCTTGCGCGATCTGGTCGCGACCCCGCTGCGCGAACGTGAGCTAGGTGTGATGGTCCATGCCCAGGCCATCGAGCAGATGATCCTCGGAGAGTTCCTGGTTCGCCCTGATTGGGCGGTCGGGCTGGAGCGCACGCTGGTGCTGCTGACCGGCCTTGCCCTGCTCCTGCTCATGCCGCGGCTGGGCGCGACTGGCGGTGCAGTGCTGGGACTGGCGATGATCCTGTTGGTGAGCGCGGGCAGCTGGTGGGCGTTCAGCGAAGAACGCTTCCTTCTCGATCCGACCTTTCCGGTGCTGGCGATCCTCGCAGTCTATCTCACCGTCACCGTGCTCGATTATTACCGCGAGGAGCAGGCGCGCAGCTACATCCACCAGGCCTTCGACCGCTATCTTTCGCCCGAGCTGGTCAAGCGTATCGCGGCCGATCCGCACCAGCTCGATCTGGGCGGTGAGGAACGCGACATGACGGTGCTGTTCTGCGATATCCGCAGCTTCTCGCGCATTTCGGAGAAGCTCGAGCCGCGCTCGATCATCGCGTTCCTGATCGGTTTCCTGACCCCGATGTGCGACATCCTGCTCGACCGGAAGGCGACGATCGACAAGTTCATCGGCGATGCCATTCTGGCGTTCTGGAACGCGCCGCTGGACGACCCCGACCAGCACGCTAACGCCGCCCGCGCCGCGCTGGCGATGCAGGAGCGGCTGAAACAGCTCAATGCGGAGATGCCGGGGCGCAAGGACCAGACATGGCCCGGCGACGTCGCGATCGGGATCGGACTCAACTCCGGCCCGTGCTGCGTCGGCAACATGGGTTCGGCCCAGCGCCTGTCCTATTCGATCATCGGCGATGCGGTTAACCTTGCATCGCGGATCGAGGGGCTGACGAAGCTGTATGGCGTGCCGATCGCGATGGGCAGCGCCTTGCAGCGCCGCCTGCCCGAGTTCGCCTCGGTTGAACTTGATCTGGTTCGGGTGGTGGGACGCGATACGCCCGAAGCGATTTACGCTTTGCTGGGCGATGAGACGTTGGCGGCCAGCAGCGCGTTTCAGGGTTTCGCGACGGGCCATGCGGCAATGCTGGCCGCCTATCGCGCGAGGGATTGGGACAGCGCCGACCGTTTGCTTGACGAATGGCGCGGCGAGGCGGAGACTTACGGCCTGGGTACGTTGTACGCGATGTATCGCGAACGCACGGCGCAATTGCAGGGCGCGCCGCCGCCGGACAGTTGGGACGGTGTATTCGCCGCCCGCGAAAAGTAGCGGCGCGATGGAGAGGGAAGGGGAAATGGTCGATCAGGCGAGGCCGCAGCGCAAAGGGCAGCTCCGCATCCTTACCGCAGTCCTGCTGCTGGCGCTGCTTCCGGCGTCACAGGCGACCGGCAATCCCACATTCGAAGGTGTTGCCACCTGCGCCGGATCGACCTGCCACGGCCGTGCCGAAGGTAATGGCGCGGTCGTCCGGCAAGACGAGATTGCCACTTGGCAGGAACCTTCCTCGCCCTCGGGTGCCCACAGCCGCGCCTATGCAGTGCTCGGCGGCAGGCGCGGCCAGCAGATCGCCGCCAGCCTCGGGCTCGGTAATGCGCAGAGTGCACCTGCCTGCCTCGGTTGCCACGCCACCAACGCGCCCGTGGGCCAGCGCGGCGCAAAGTTTACTCTTAACGACGGGGTCGGCTGCGAGAGCTGCCACGGACCATCCGGCGGCACGTGGCTCGCCGAGCACTATGCGCTGCCCGCAACTCACGCCTCTAACATCGCGGCAGAGCTTACCCCACTCGACAACCCCAAGGCGCGGGCAGGCGTGTGCCTCGATTGCCATTACGGCTCGTCCAAGCCCGGGCAGTTCGTGACCCATTCGATGATGGCCGCCGGGCACCCGCGCATCTCGTTCGATCTCGACCTGTTCAGCGCCCTCCAGCAGCACCATGACATCGATGCCGACTATGTGCGCCGCAAGGGCCCGCCGGATCCGGTGCGCTTCTGGGCCGTAGGGCAAGCCGAGGCGGTGCGCCGTTCGACCAGCCTGTTCGCCCAGCCGCAGTTCGCCTTTGAAGGCGCCTTCCCGCAGTTCTATTTCTACGACTGCCATTCGTGCCACCGCACGATCACCGACGGGCCGAACCGCAAACTCACCTTCGAGACCAATCCCGGCCGCCCGATCCCCTTCGGCAACCCGCCCTTCAATGACGAGAACATGATCATGCTCTCGGCTGTCGCGGGCGCATTGGCGCCAGGCGAGGCAGGGGCATTCCAGACCGCCGCGCGCGACTTCCACAAGGCGATGGGGCAGGGGCCGGGCGAAGCGCGCGCCGCCGCGCAGGCGCTTGCGGCCCGCGCCGGCGCGCTGTCGGAGGCGCTCTCGGCGCGCGCCTATGGCGATGCCGACGCGTTCCGGGTGATCGCGATCATCGCGGGCGAGGCAACCTCGGCGCGCTTCACCGACTATGCCGGTTCGGTGCAGGCGGTGATGGCGATCGACACGCTGCTCAATGCACTGGTGCGCGAAGGCCGGGTGACGCAGGGCGCTGCGGCGGGCATCCGCGGCGATATCGCGCGGGCGTACAAGGCGGTCGATGAGCCCAACGCCTACCGGCCGGCCGATTTCCGCGCGGCGCTGAAATCGGCAGCGGGCGCAATCGGCAGGCTGCAATAGCCATGCGGCGGGGGGGCACCACAGGCTGGCTGGCGGCAAGCGCTCTGGTGCTTGCATCCTGCGGCGGAGGGGGAAGCTCAGGTGGGGGCAGCCCGACCCCGACACCCACCCCGACGCCCACGCCGCCGCCCGGCGGACAGGTCTTCGCCGTGCCAGCCGCCGAAAGCTTGTCGAGTGTGGAGGTCGGCACCATCATCGCGCAGGCCGCTGCCGAAGCGCGGGCGCGGGGCGCGGCGGCAACGATTGCGGTGACCGACCGCGTGGGCAACGTGCTCGCCGTGTTCGCCATGCCCGGGGCGGCGGCGACCGCCAGCATCCCGCCCGCACCCGACGGCACCAGCCGCGATGCCCAGGGGCTCACCATCCCGAGCGCCGGCGCGGCCATCGCCAAGGCCATCACCGGGGCCTACCTGTCGAGCGGGGGCAACGCGTTCTCGAGCCGCACTGCGAGCATGATCGTGCAGGAGCATTTCCCGCCCGCGCCCACCACCGCCGGGCTCGAAAGCGGGCCGCTGTTCGGGGTGCAGTTCAGCCAGCTGCCCTGTTCCGATCTTGCCGCGCGGGCGAGTGACGGGCTGATCGGCCCCAAGCGGTCGCCGCTCGGTCTTGCCGCTGACCCGGGGGGCTTCCCGCTCTACCAGAACGGCGTAGTGGTTGGCGGCATCGGGGTGATCGCCGACGGGGTCTACGGCCTCGACCCCAACGTGCTTGACCGTGACAATGACCTCGACGAGGCGATTGCGCTGGCCGGCACGGTCGGCTTCGAGGCACCCACGGGGATCCGTGCCGAGCGGATCACCGCCGATGGCACTTCGCTGCGCTACTCTGACATCGAATACGCCCAGATCGGCAGTGTCGCAGGGGCGAGCTTTGCGGCCACGGCGGGCGCGCTGGTGGCGGTCATGGGATATCATAGCGGCGCCGGGCTGCTCGCGGGCGCGACCTATGGCACCGAGGCTTCGGGCGTGCGCGCTTCGACCGCCGCCGAGTTCGCCAACCGCGATGCCTTCGTGCTCACTAACGGGGTGGGGGTGAACCGCTATCCGGTGCGCAGCGGCACCGACGCTGGCGATGTCGCCACCCCGCTCGCCGCCGCCGAGGCGCGGGCGATCCTTGAAGAAGCCTTCGCCGTCATGAGCCGCGCGCGGGCACAGATCCGCCAGCCCTTAGATAGCCGCGCGCAGGTGACGATCAGCCTCGTCGATACACGCGGGGCCGTGCTGGGTATCGTGCGATCACCAGATGCGCCGGTGTTCGGGATCGATGTCAGCTTGCAGAAGGCGCGCACGGCCAACTTTTTCTCCGGCAGCTTCGCCGCGGTCGAGCTTTCGGGGGCGGCGGGCGAGGTGCCGCAGTTCGTGACACGGCTGCGCAGCTTCCTCGGCGATCCGGCGGCGCTTATCGGAAGCACCGCCTTTTCCGACCGCGCCCACGGGAACCTCTCGCGCCCCTATTTCCCCGATGGCGAGGTGGGGCAGCCCAATGGGCCGTTCTCCCGCCCGATCCAGCAGTTCAGCCCCTTCTCGACCGGCTTGCAGAGCGCGCTGGTGGTCGGCAACCTCGCGCAGCATCTGGGCTTCGTGACCGGTGCGAGCGGGACGGATACGCCGCGGGCCTGCACTACGCTGCCGGGCGCGGGCGGCGGCAATCCACGTCTGGCCAACGGCATCCAGATCTTCCCTGGATCGGTCCCTGTCTATCGCGGCGGAGTGCTCGTCGGTGGGATCGGCGTATCGGGCGACGGGATCGATCAGGACGACATGATCAGTTTCCTCGGCCTTCACAACGGCGCGGTGCGCGCAGGCGGCGCGCTCGGCAACGCGCCTGCCGCGATCCGTGCCGACCGGATCTTGGTGCAGGTGGGCGGACGTCAGGTGCGGCTGCGCTATGTGAATTGTCCCTTCGCACCGTTCATCGGCACCGATGTGCAGAACGTGTGTCAGGGGCTGTAGATGGGGCCGCTGCTTCCCGCCTTGCTGCTGCTTCAGGCTGCACCGCCGCAAGACGTGGATGCACCGCCCGCGCCTCCCGGCGAACAGTCAGCTCCGCAGGATTGGGAGCAGGATATCCCTCCCGTCGATCCCGAGATTATCGAGGGCCGCCAGCGTCCCGGCTACACCGCGCCGCTGCCCGAACGGATCGAGCAGAACAACGAGGGCGCTGTGCGCGCTCCCCCGCCGCAGGCCTTTCCGGCTGATCAGGTGCCGATCCCCGATCGCTGGCGGCTGATCGAGAGTCTCGGGCTGGTCAAAGAGAACCTCCTCGATCCCTACAACCAGAACACCCTGAAAGGCGACCGGCCCATCAACCGCGCCAAGGTGCCGTGGCTGCCGATCAAGGAAGATGACTGGTTCTTCGTCGCCAACCTGATTTCCGACACCGTCTATGAACCGCGCAGCTTCCCCATTCCGGTCGGCGTGCAGACCACCGAGGACCCGGACCGCAACGATGTGTTCGGCAATGCCTTCAGCCAGGTATTCAGCCAGACCTTCATCGCCGGTTTCGCGCTGCTGAAAGGATCGACCACCTTCAAGCCGCCGAGCATCGAATACCGCGTCACCTTTGCCTACAACGTCAACTATGTCGACGTGCCCGAGCGCCGCGTGCTGTTCGTGGAGCCGTCGCGTCCGAGCCACCGGCTCGACCACTTCCTCGGGGTGCAGGAAGCCTTCGTCGATTACCACTTCGGCCAATTCGACAACGACCGGTTCGACTTCATCTCACTGCGCGCCGGAATCCAGCCGTTCCAGTCCGACTTCCGCGGTTTCCTGTTCAACGACCAGCAGCTCGGCGTGCGCCTGTTCGGATCGCGCGACAACAATCGCTTCCAGTTCAACTTGGGCGCGTTCTGGAGGCTGGAGAAGGACACCAATTCGGGCCTCAATTCGGTGGTGCAGGCCCCACGCGATGATTTCGTGTTCGTCGCCAATGCTTACCGGCAGGATTTCCTGATCCCGGCGCTCACCAGTCAGGTCACGGTTGTCTACAACCGCAACCGCGAGGCCGACGATATCGAGATCGACGACAACGGCTTCCCCGTGCGCCCGGCCTTGCTGGGCACGCTGAGAGGCCGTGACTATGACGCGGTCTATCTCGGCTACAACATGGATGGCCGGATCGGCCGGGTGAACTTGACGGGCAGTTTCTACTGGGCGCTGGGGGAGGACCGGAACAGCTTTTTCACCGATCGACCGGCCAGCATCAACGCGCAGTTCGCCGCCCTCGAGGCGAGTTATGACCGCGACTGGATGCGCTTCCGCGTCTCGGCCGCCTATGCCAGCGGCGACAGCGATCCTTATGACGACACCGAAGGCGGGTTCGACGCGATCTTCGAGAACCCGGTCTTTGCGGGCGCTGATACCTCGTACTGGATCCGCCAGACCATTCCCTTTGCGGGCGGCGGGCGCGCGATTGCGCTGAATGGCCGCAACGGCATCCTCAATTCGCTGCGCTCCTCCAAGGAGCAGGGACAGTCGAACTTCAACAATCCGGGCCTGATCCTTACGGGGGCGGGCGCGGATTTCGACCTGACCCCGCAGCTGCGCGTCTCGGCCAATGCCAATCACCTGTGGTTCGAGGATACCTCCACCTTGCAGGTGCTGCGCAACGAAGGCTCGATCCCGAAAGATATCGGCTTTGACCTTTCAGCCTCGGCGATCTGGCGGCCCAAGGCCAACCAGAATTTCGTCTTCCGCCTCTCCGCCGCGACGCTGCTGGCGGGTGACGGTTTCCGCGACCTGTTCACTTCCCGCGGAGGTGGAAAGGAATTCGTCTCGATCCTCGCCAACGTGGTACTGACCTACTGATGCGCGCGCTCACTCAGCCTTTCGCCCGTCACCTCGCGCTGATCGCCGCGGCCATTGTGCTGGCTGTCAGCCTGTTTGCCGGTAGCCCGATGGCGTCCGACAAGGAAAAGCCGGTCAAGCGTGATTACTCCGCCGTCTTCGCAGCCCCCGCGCCGCAGCGGCAATCGGTGGCTCAGATGGAAGCCAAGTCGGAAGGCTGCAACACCTGCCACGTCAAGAGTGATGCCCCGACCATGCACGTCACCCCGGCGGTGCGGCTGGGCTGCACCGATTGCCACGGCGGGAATCCGGCCGTGCGCGGCAATTCAGAGCTGCCGCACGATCACCCCGATTATGTGGCCGCCCGAGACAGCGCGCACGTGCTGCCAACCTACCCCAAATCGTGGCACTTCCCGTCCTCGGCCAACCCGCAGCGGTCCTATGCCCTGCTCAATCAGGAATCGCCCGAGTTCGTGAAGTTCATCAACCCGTCGGACTACCGCGTGGCGCGCGATGCTTGCGGGGCGTGCCACATTCAGGCGATCGAGGCGGCGGAACGCTCGATCATGGCGACCGGCGCGATGCTGTGGGGCGGGGCGAGCTACAACAACGGAATTCTCCCGTTCAAAAACTACCTCCTCGGCGAGGCCTATTCCCGCGAGGGCGATCCCGCGAAGATCACCTCGCCGGGCGCCGGGCCCGGAGGCAAGCTCAGCGAGGATCAGGTTGCGCGCGGGGTGCTGGCCGAGATGTATCCGCTGCCCACGTGGCAGGTGATCCCGCCCGGCGACGTGTTCCGCGTTTTCGAGCGCGGCGGGCGCAACATCAACACGCAATTCGCCGAAGTCGGCTTGCCCAATCCGACCGGCCTGATCCAGCGTTTGGATGAGCCGGGCCGCCCCGATCTCAAGCAATCGAACCGCGGTCCCGGCACAGGCCTGCGCGTCGCGATCCCGGCGCTCAACATCCACAAGACCCGCCTCAACGATCCCTTCACGTGGTTCATGGGCACCAACGACCAGCCGGGCGACTACCGCCACTCGGGCTGCGCGAGTTGCCACGTGGTCTACGCCAATGACCGCGAGCCGCGCCATTCGCTGACTTATGCGCAATACGGGCGCGACGGGCAGTCGATCACGGTCGATCCGACCATTGCCGATAAGATCGAGCATGCTGCGGGCTATGGCGAGAAGACCAGCGGGCACGGGGCGGTGAAGCAGCCGGGGCATCACGCGGAAGAAGACAGCCACGGCGACAAGCCCAAGGATGACGGCGCGCTTCGCACGGCATCGGGCGAGGTCAAGGAGAAGGGGCACCCGCTCCAGCACGTCTTCACCCGCGCCATCCCGACCGCGCAGTGCATGAATTGCCACATGCACCAGCCGAACATCTTCCTGAACAGCTTCCTCGGCTACACCATGTGGGATTACGAGAGCGACGCGCCCTCGATGTGGCCCAAGCAGCAGAAATATCCCACAGCTGCCGAGGTTCGCGCCATCACTGATCGCAACCCGGAAGGCGCCGCGCCGAAGGGCAACTGGTCCGACCTCGATTTCCTGCGCAACGTCTATGACCTGAACCCGACGCTGAAGGACACCCAGTTCGCCGATTACCACGGCCACGGCTGGAACTTCCGCGCGATCTTCAAGCGCGACCGTGAGGGCAATCTGCTCGACGCGGACGGGAACATCGTCGACCCCGACGATCCCGAGAAGTGGCGGAAAGAAGGCGAGGGCAAGTTCGTGCCCCCCGGCACCAACCCGGGCAAGACCGTACACATGATGGACATCCATGCCGAAAAGGGGATGCAGTGCGCCGATTGCCACTTCGAGCAGGACAGCCACGGCAATGGCCTCATCTATGGCGAGGTGGCGAACGCGATCGAGATCACCTGCAAGGATTGCCACGGCACGCCCGACGCCTACCCGACCTTGCGCACCAGTGGCCCCGCTGCGCCGCCCGAAGGTCATGACCTCGCCCTGCTGCGCAACCCCGATGGCAAGCGCCGCTTCGAATGGATGGAAGGGGCCGATGGCAGGCGCAAACTTGTTCAGCGCTCAATTGTCGACCCCAACCTCGAATGGGACATGAGCCTCGTCAAGGACACGGTCGATCCTGCGACGCCCGTGTTCAACGCCAAGGCCGCGCGGGCGAAGCTCGTCAGCCGTTACGGCGCGGAGACCGGCAATTTCGAATTCGGCACCGGCATCGCGGAAGGCGACCGCGCGCACCGCGATCCCGAGATGGCGTGCTTCACCTGCCACCTGTCATGGACCACCAGCTGCGGCGGGTGCCACCTGCCCATCGAGGCCAACTGGAAGACCAAGATCCACCGCTATGAAGGCGGCGAGACACGCAACTTTGCCACCTACAACCCGCAGGTCGCGCGCGACGAAATGTTCCAGCTCGGCAAGCACATGACCACCAAAGGCGGGCAGGTGGCTCCGGTGCGCTCGTCCTCGGCGCTGGTGCTGTCGTCCACCAACACCAATCGCGAACGCATTTATGTGCAGCAGCCGCCGATCAGTGCGATCGGCTTCTCCAGCCAGGCCTTCGCGCCGCACTTCCCGCATACGGTGCGTCTGACCGAGACCAAGACCTGCACCGATTGCCACCTGTCGGCCAAAGACGACAACAACGCGATCATGGCGCAGCTCTTCCTGCTGGGGACGAGCTACGTCAATTTCGTCGGGCTCAATGCATGGACCGGGCTAGAGGGCGGCTTCCAGGCCACCCGCGTCACCGAATATGACGAACCGCAGGCAGTGATCGGGTCCTATCTCCAGCGCTATGCCTATCCCGATTACTGGAAGCTCCATGTCGAGCAGAACGGGCGCGAGCTGAAGAACTGGGTGCGCGGCAAGACCTTCGACAAGAACCTCTCGGGCGAGACCCAGCCGTTCGAGGAGTTTGCTAATGTCCACGAAGGTACGCCGGGCCGGGTCGGCTGCCTGCAGCTGCGCGGCGAATACATGTTCGTGGCCGAAGGCAAGGGCGGCTTTGTCGCCTATGACGTTGCCAGCATCGCCAACAAGGGCGTGTCCGAGCGGATCCTCAAGGGCCCGTTCTCGGGCCTCGGGCATGACACGCAGGTCAGGACCACCAACGCCACCTGCATGGCACTGGCGACCAACCAGCCGATCGCGCCGACCCGCAGCACGCCCGAACTGCGCATCATCAACCAGGAGCAGGCGTTCAAGCCGATCTACAACTACGCCGCCGTCACCGATGCGGTGGAGGGCCTGATCCTCGTCAACGTCAACACGCTGGCGGACGGGGAATTCCGCAACAACCAGCTGAGGCGCAAGGCCTATGCCGATGGTTCGACCGCGTGGAACCCGGGCGGTGTGCTGAAGGGCGCGCGGCATATCGTGCTGGCGGGCGAAGTTGCCTATATCACCGCCGACCGCGGCCTTGTGGTGGTCGATCTTGCCGATCCCGACACGCCGAAACTTGCCGCCGTGCGCGAGCTGCGCGATGCGCGGGCCTCCGCGGTGCAGTTCCGCTACCTGTGGGTGACGGACGCCGGCGGGGTGAAGCTGTTCGATATCACGTCACTGCGCGATCCGGTCGCCGTGCCCGAGGCGACCGTGCCGCTGGCCGATGCGCGGCGGATGTATGTCGCGCGCACCTATGCCTATGTCGCGGCGAAAAGGGATGGTCTGGTGATCCTCAACGTCACCAACCCGCGCGCGCCCAAGGTCTATCAGAAGGTCACGCTGGGCGGGACGCTCAACGATGCCGAGGATGTGATCGTCGGCACCACCAACGCCTCGCTGTTCGCTTACGTGGCGGACGGGCGCAACGGAATGAAGGTGCTGCAACTCACCAGCCCCGACAGCCAGCGCAACTTCTACGGCTTCAGCCCTGCGCCCATGCCGGAACTGATCGCCTGGGCGAAAACGCCGACACCTGCCATCGCGCTCAGCAAGGGACTCGACCGCGATCGTGCGGTGGACGAGACCGGTGGACAGATGGCGGTGTTCGGGCGATTGGGTTCGCGGCCCTTCACTAGGTCGGAGATGGAGCGGATGTTTATGACCCGCTCGGGCGTGCCGTGGAAGGTCGCGGACGAGATCGACATGAAGCGCTGGGTGGGCACCGCGCCAACGGGGGCGCAGCGGGCGGCAGTGCGCAAGTAGGCGGCGGCCTTATTCCCGCTCGGCGAACATGCCTTCGATCATCGGCTGCAGCGCGGCGTGGAAGCGCGCCAGCACCTGCCAATCGCCGACCTGCTCGTAATGCGAGACGAGGGTTTCCCCGTCCCAGCGATGCAGGGCATAGGAGGGCGGCTCAGTGATGATTAGCTCGCGGTCGTCGGGCAACGCGGCGTCGATCGGGTTGAGGTCCATCCCTACCAGCGGCGCGACCGAGGGCGTTACCCCGAGCGGAATTCCGGCAAAGCGGGTGCTGATCTGGCGGTGCAGGTGTCCGCAATGCACCGCCAGCACCTGGCGCTGCCCTTCGAGCACGGCGCGCAGCCGGGTGATCCAGTGTTCGTCAGGTGCAGGGTCCATCCAGTCGATCCCGGCGACGACGGGAGGGTGATGCATGAAGATCAGGGTCGGTGCCTCTGGCGCCTCGGCCAGCCGGTCCGCCAGCCAGCGCGCCCGCGCCGTGCAGAAAGCGCCGCCGTGGCGGCCATCCTCCAGCGTGTCTAGGCAGATGATCCTGAGGCCCATCGGCGCCTCGACCACATAGTGCAGGAACCCGCCCTCTGCCGCGATGACCTGCGGGAAGGCACCTAGCAGTGCTGCGCGGCTATCGTGATTGCCGACCATTGGCACGACCGGAAAAGCGCAATCGGCCAGCAACGCTGCCGTTTTGGTGAAGCTTTCGGCATCGCCGTGATCGGTGATGTCGCCCGACAGCACCAGCATATCCGGGCGGTTCGGCCCATCGAGCAGCCGCCGGAGCGCCGCGCGGAAACGCGTGAGGTTCAGTTCTTCGGCCTGATCGTCCTGGGCAAAGCCGACATGGATGTCGGTCATCTGCGCGATCAGGACCGTGCGGTTTGCCATCGATGATGCGCCCCCACCCATCGCTACTTTCTAACCTGTGTCAGGTTTGTCGCAACTGCCGATTTGCCCTCGGCAGGCAGGGGAGGGGGCGGCTTGTAGTGCGGCGCGGGGCCTTTGGCCTGCCACTGACCCGCGGGCAAGTGGTAGGCGTGACACATGGCGCAATCGCTGGGCACGATTTTCTTCGTCTTCCCCGCCGTCGCCCCGAGGTGGCACGTACGGCAGCTTTTCAGATCCGGCATCAGCAGATCGCTCGCCGCCCTGGACTTGTCGGCGGCGTGGCAATCGGTGCATTCCTGCTTCTTGTGCGCTTCGTGATCGAAGAAGCCCGAAGTGAGGAAGCGGTCTGGAAGGTTCACGGGCATCAGGTCGGCCTGACCGGAGGGGCTGGTCGTGGGCAGGTGGCACTCGGTGCACACCCCGCCGACGCTGAGCGCGTTCGAAATGCCGATGTAGGCCCGAACCGGACGCCCGAAGTTGGCGCGATAGGGGGAGGCGCTGCCCGGTTGGCCAGGGCGTTGGCGCGGAGGGCCGATGCGTGCGCGCGGGCCAGCGCTGATCTTGGCAACATCCTCGGCCAGATCCTTCAGATCGCCGTGGCGCAGCTTGCTGAACCCGCCGCCAGCGATGCGGCCTGATACGAGGCTGTGGCAGCCCTCGCAGGCGTCCTCCATCTTTACCTCTTTGAAGGAGATGCGATCGGGCGTGAGGACATGACAATCCGCACATTCCAGCGGCTGGCCATATTGAGTGAGGCTCACCGCCATCCTCGCCGCTCCGCCGCGGGCGTTCATGTGGACATCGTGCGGGAACTTCAGCCCCGACCGTTCGACCGGCACCGATCCGGGCGAGGCGCGCACCGGCTTGGCCGCGCCGAAGCTGGCGAAATACAGTGGGCGGAACTGCGGGTGGCCCTTGCCGAAGTCATGCGCATTGGCGAGGTCGGTATCGGTCAGGCGGGTGTCGAGCTTGTCGTGGCAGTTCGAACAAAACACCTCGTCCTCCGCCGCCGCGCGCACTGGGCCTTCGTGCTCGGAGTGGCAGGACACGCAGCCCAGCGGGCCTTCCTTGCCGAGACTCTCGCCGATCTTCCACTGGATCGCATCACCCGCCGAAAGTGACGGCATGCCCTTGGCGAGCCGGCCCATCGGCGCATGGTCGCCGGTGTCCTTGTGGCAGCTGACGCAGGTTTCATCCTGCACGCTCTCGAAAGCGGCGACGTGGCAGCTTTCGCAATTGTCGGCGAGGCTGTGGTGCTTGAGCGACAATTCGCCGCTCGACCATGCGCTGTCCATCAGCACCACCCCTGCAGCCTTGCCGGTGGGGTCGGGCTTCGCGGGGGTCCGCAGAAGATGGCTGGCGACGGGCACCATCAGCAACAGCAACAGGATTGCGCCCGCAAACCCCCAGCTCATCGCGCGCTTGGACGGAAGCACGCTGGCGAGGGCAAACCCGCGCAGGGCATCGCCTTTGCCTTCGTCCGCCACGACTTGTCTGATGGTGATGGAGACGTTGCCGTCATCCTCGCGCGCCACTGCCAGCCGCGCCGCGCCGAGAGCGATCTCGCCGCCGGTGCGCGGATCGATTGTACCTTCGCTGACCACCTGCCCGTCGAGCGCGAAGCCGAGCGTGCCCAGCGCGGTGACTGCCAGCGTGCCGTCTGGCGCGCCCGCGATCTGCACGTGCTGCTGTTCGACCGCGAGGTCGGGCAGGTGAATGTCGCATTCCGCCGCGCGGCCCACGGTGAGGCTCGCCTGCTCGACCACCCGGTCGCGGATGATCTCGCGGCCGGCGGCGGTGAAGTCGATGGTGCGGATCAGGAACGCCATCGCTGCGCGCTACCAGTAATAGAACACGGAGATGACGTGCGCGGCGAGCGCGGCGATCAGGGCGATGGTGAGCGGAATGTGGACGAACAGCCATACTTCGAGCAGCGCGCGGATGCGCAAGCCCTCGCGTATCTGCGCAAGCTGTTCGCGGCGCTTCTCGAGCAGGGCGGCAACGCGCGCTTCAGCCTCGCTGGTGCCGCCGATCCCCTTCAGCGCGCTCGCCGTAGCGCAGCCGGGGTAACTCCCCGTCAGCCGCGCCAAGGCGCCCCCGCCGAACACGTCCTGCCCCAGCGCCGCTATCACCAGATCGGCCTCGGCCCGCGCCAGCGGCTGCGCAGCGCTTTCCAGCTGACGGTCGATCGCGCCGAGCGCATCGAGCATCTGCGCCCGCGTCATCTCGCGGCGGTTGGCCGAGAGGCTTGCGGGGAGCCGCACATAGACCACCACCCCGTAGATGCCGGTCGCAATCACCAGCAGCATGAGCACATAGGCCAGCGTGTGGACGTTCCACCCGATCTGGAAGCCCGTGTGAAGCGTGCCGATCACGATCAGAGACAGGCCAAGATAGACGTGGGCGGATGTCCACGCCTTCAGGCTCCACGCGCCCGGATTGATACGCCGCTTCCTGACGCCCAGCAACGAAAGCCACACAATCAGGCCGAGACCGATGGTGCCGAGCGTGTAGCCATACCAAGTGCCGCCATTGGGGCGCGGCTGCTGATCGATCATCAGGTAGCCTGCCGCCGCCGCACCGTTCAGGGCTAGCGCGATCCACAGCCAGCGGAATCCCTTGTGCTTTAAAAAACTGACGTGATCGGAATCGCGCCGCTGCTCGTCCTGCGTGAACCGCCCGGTTCCCCCGGCCCCGGACTTGACTCGGCTCGCCACTATTCGGCGTCCTCGGTGAGCTTGGTGAAGGTCAGGAACTTGTCGGGTGCAACGCGGATCGCCGCGCCGGTCGGGCAGGCACGCACGCAGGCGGGGCCGCCGTCGATGCCGGAGCACATGTCGCACTTGATCGCCTGCTTGGCTTTCTGCCCGCCGTCTTTCTCGGCCGCATTCTTGCGCCAGCTGTAGGGGGCTTCCCCCGGCCCAGGACCCTTGCCGAACAGCATCCATTGCAGCAGGCTAGGCTTCTTGGGAGGTTTTGCGTCCATGCGGATCACGCCGTAGGGGCAGTTGCGCTGGCAATTGCCGCAGCCAATGCAGGTTTCGTCGATGAACACCTCGCCGTCCGGCCCGCGCTTGATCGCGTTGGGCGGGCAATCGGCCATGCAATGCGGGTGTTCGCAATGCCGGCACGATGTCGGCACGTGGAGGTGCGCGTAGGTCCTGCCCGCCTCGCGGTCGAGGCGCGAGAGGCCGTCGTGACTGTCGGCGCAGGCCTTCTCGCAATTGTCGCAGCCGATGCACAACTTTTCGTCGATCAGCAGCACGTCGGTCGCCTCGCCGATGCCGTTGTCGACGAGGAACTGCGCGGTCTGTGAATAGAGATCGACCGCGCCGGAGAATTCGTCCTTGCGGCTTTCGATGAAGGCGTTGGTCGCGCGGCGGCCGGCCATGTCCGTCATCGCGCGTTCCCGCAGGGCGGGGTTCGCGTCCAGCAGCGCGAGAAATCCCTCGCCCGGCAGCCGGATCACTTCGGACTTGATCGCCGCCTTGACCGTCGCGGTGCGGGCCGACCCGTCAATCACCGCCATCTCGCCGAAGTAGCTCCCGGCGGGGAGGTAGGAGAGGAACACCGGCCGTTCGCCGATCTGTTTCTCGACGATCATCGATCCGCGCCGGATGATGAAGACGTCCTTGTCGTCCGCACCCTCGGCCACGACCACCTCGCCCGCGCGCTTCTCTTCGACCTTCGCGGCTTCGACCAGCGGGGCGAAATCCTCGCGGGTCAGGCCCGATCCGAACATCTGGAGCAATTGCCGCTCGATCGAGATTCGCTGGATCGCCGCCTTCGCGGACGGCACTTGCGACTGCAGCTTGAGCGCGGCGAGGCGCGAGATTTCGACCACGATGGTGTCTTCCGCCGCGCGGATCGTCGCGCCACGGCGGCGGCCCGAGATGAGGCCGACCTCGCCGAAGATCGATCCCGCTTCAATGGGAATAGTGACCGAAGGGTCAGCCGGATTGACCTCCACCGCGACAGACCCGCTGGCGATCCCGAACAGCGACGAACCCGGCGCGTTCCGCTCGAAGATCACTTCGCCCGGGCTGAAGAACTTCGCCTCGGAATCGAGCATGAACTCGCGCATCTGGAGCGGGTTCATGCCGTTCAGGATGGAGACGTTGGCACGCAGGAACTCGAGCCATTCCTCGGTGCTGCGATTGCCCGGAAGCTCTGCGAATTTGGCGGCGATGATCGGCTCGTCGGCGGGCTTGAGGTCGGTATTGCCGTTGATGAACTCGATGACGTCATGGCCCTGGTTCATGCAATGCTTGATCAGCGGATAGCCTGCCAGCGCGCCGATCACGAAGATGCCGGGGGCGGTGCTTTCGAATACCGGTGACAGCTGCGGGAAGGCGCCGCGATCCTCGCTGGTGAAGGCGATCCCGCATTCCTCCACAAAGGCGCGCGGCGGGGCCGAGCCGATGCGGGCGATGATCCGGTCGCACGGAATGCGGATTTCCCCGTCACGGGTGGTCAGAGTGATAAACCCCGGCTCGATCGACTTGGTCTCGCTCTCGGTGCGGATTGTGAGCTTGCCCGCTTCGTGATCGGCGTTGAGCGCCTTGACGTTGGCGTCCTTGGCGGTCGGGAATTCAGTGCCGCGGTTGAGGATCGAGACGGTGTTGCGCTGCGCGGGGTCTTCGGCAAGGCCGCGCGCGTTCTCGATCCCGGCATCACCCGTGCCGACGATGACGATGTGTTCGTCGACATACTCGGCCGGGTCATCAAGCTGGTACTGGACGTGGGGCAGGTCGGCGCCGGGGCAGCGCATCCGGTTCGGATTGCCCTGCGTGCCGATGGCTAGCACCACGTTTTCGGCCATCACCGTCTCGCCGTTCGTCAGTTCGATGGCATAGGGCGGAGCGTGGCGGTGGATTTCCTTGATGGACTTGGTGCCGTCCCGCGCGCGGGTGACGATTTGCTGGACGCTGCCGGGGATAGGCTCTCCGGTGCCGCGGATCGCCTTGGCCTCCGCCATGTATTTCACATTGACCTTGTGGCCGGCGATCTGCTCGTCCCACGTGCCGAGGATCGTCTCGCGCTTGCCCGCGTCGAAATCGATGTCGCTGCGCAGCACCAGATTGCTGGGCGTCGCCATGACGTGCTTGCCCTTCTGGTACTTGTAGATCGTGTCGGAGAGGTGGTCGGTCTTTTCAAGCAACACATGACTGAGGCCGAGGGACGCTGCGCGCGCCGCGGCGCTGAGGCCTGCCGGGCCTGAACCGATGATCGCGACCTTGAACATTCCGCCGCCTATCCTTCCCCTCCGGATAGATCGCACCCGTCCTGCACCATAGTCAAAATGCCCTGCGACACCAGAGCGAATTGCCCACAATTCTGCGGGATGCTAGCGCTGCGGACATGGCATCGGAACACACGCAAACGCCCCCCGGATCATCGCGCGCTGGCTGGGTGCTGCTGGGCGCGGCGCTGCTGCTGGCGGCAGGCTCGATCGGCTATAACGTGCTGGGCAGCGGTGGCGGCGAGACCGCGCCCGAGACGGCAGCGGATGGCACTCCCACTATAGATCAATTGCGCGCCAAGGCCGAGGCTTCGACCAGTGATGCCGGGCCGTGGGGCGATCTTGCCTTCGCTTATTTCAACCAAGGCCAGTATAGCGAGGCAGCCACCGCCTACCGCCGCGCGCTGGAGATCGCACCCGACGAGGCGGTTTTGTGGTCTGCGCTGGGCGAGACGCTAGTCCTCGCCAGCCAGCGCGACCCTCTGCCCGCCGATGCACTTGCGGCCTTCGAAAAAGCCGTGTCGCTTGACCCGCAGGACCCGCGCGCGCGGTATTTCCTCGCGGCGAAGAAGGATCTCGACAAGGATCACGAGGGCGCGATTGCCGCGTGGCTCGATCTCTTGGCCGACAGCCCGCAGGGCGCGCCGTGGGAGGCCGATCTGGTGCGCACGATCGAGCAGGTTGGCAAGATGAACAGCATCGACGTCGCCCCGCGCATCGCCAAGGCGCAAGGCGCAAGAAAGCCCGCCATGATCGCGCCGGGATCAGGCAGCGTGGCCGGCGATGCCGCTTCGCCCGCCTTGCGCGGGCCGAGCGCGGCCGATGTCGCGGCAGCCGGCGGTATGAAGCCGTCCGAACAGCGCGAGATGGCCGAAGGAATGGTCGCGCAGCTTGAGGAGCGGCTGAAAACAGAGCCGAAGAATCTTGATGGCTGGGCGATGTTGATCCGCAGCCGCATGACGCTGGGCGAACCGGCCAAAGCCAAGGCGGCACTGGAGGCTGCGGTCAAGGCGAACCCGGGCGCTGCGGCGCAATTGCGCGAACAGGCGGCGGCGCTGGGGGTGAAGTAACTTCGCCGTCCGAACTGCGGTCAGGCGCGAGATGGCTCCGCCGGCTCGTAAGCCTCGATCGGGCGGAAAATCGCCGCCGTGATGGCAATCGCCAGCGCCGTCAGCGCCAGCCCCACGACGACATCGATCCAGTAATGCCAGCGGGTCGCCACGGCTTCGAACATGATGAAGACGAACAGCGGTAAGTACAGCACTCCGAGCCAGCGGGCATGCTTCCAGGCGTAGAAGACGAACACCGCCGATGATGCGACATGCAGCGAAGGCATGGCGGCCACGGCGGCGAACATGAACTGGCTTCCCTGACTGGCGATCCACGGCCGCCCGCCTGCGGCCAGCGCCTGATAGCCGCCGAACATGTGGTTCTGCCGTGCGGTCTCGAGTGCGTTGACGCCCGGTTCGTACAGGAACGGCCCCACAGCAGGCATCACAAGGTAGCTCAGCGCCCCCAGCACATGCACCAGCATGGCGGTGAAGATCACTTTGCGGAACACGATGAAGTGCTGCATCGAATGCACGATGATGCTGCCTGCGAACATCGCCAGAAACGCGAACAGGTACAGATGGTTTCCCGCGGGCATGAGCGCGTCGGTCAGATTGTGGACCGAAAACGCGGCATCCACCAGCGGCCGCACCATCTGGTCGGTGTTCCAGTAGAACTCGTCCCAGAGAGCTGGGTTGATCAGGCTCATCCACATCTTGATGTTGAAGTGGGTGACCAGAATGATGCCGTAAGCAATGCCGGCCGCGGTGTAATACATCAGCCGCATCGTCTGTTTGGCCAAGACAAGAAGCAGGCCGAGGAAGGCGATCAGCGATAGCGGCACGGCATAGCTCATGCCGGTGAATTCAAGCGCGTCACTCGCCGGAAGCGAAAAGTCGATCCCGAGGCCCCACGACAGCGCCAGCCCTATCGAAAGAAAGATCAATGCCAGCAGCAATTCCGGCAGCGGCGCATAGAACATCACTTTCGCGCGCAGCGAGTCATCCGAATATTGCGGTGCGTTCAAGGCAATCGATGACTGGAAGTTCATGGAATGGATGATCTTCTGGTAACGAGGGGCGATGCGCAGGACGCACTGGCGCTAGGCCCCGGACGCCGGTGCCCCGTCCATGGCCGAAAAATGACCATCTGCCAAAGAGAATTGATCGGAAACGGCCTTGCGGCCGCCTTACACTACCCCGAAGGCTAGCATCGCATCGGCGACCTTCTTGAAGCCTGCGATATTCGCGCCCTTCACATAGTCGATATAACCGCCGCCCTGATCGCCATAGCGGATGCAGGACTTGTGGATGCCTGACATGATGTCCTTGAGCATCTGCTGGAGTTCCTCCTCCTTCCACGAACGGCGTTCGGAGTTCTGGCTCATCTCCAGACCCGATACCGCGACCCCGCCCGCGTTGCTCGCCTTGCCCGGCGCGTAGAGGATTTTCGCGGCCTTGAAGGTGTGCACCCCGTCGAGATCGGTGGGCATGTTCGCGCCTTCAGCCACGGCGCGGCAGCCATTGGCGACCAGCATCTTGGCATCTGCACCCAGCAATTCGTTCTGCGTGGCGCAGGGAAGAGCCACGTCGCAGGGCACGCCCCACGGGGTCTTGCCTGCGTGAAAACTCGCGCGTGGGAACGCGTCGACATATTCCTCGATCCGGCCGCGGCGGTGGGTCTTGTGGGTTTTCACCCAGTCGATCTTGTCCTGTGTGATGCCGTCGGGATCATGGATGAACCCGCCGCTGTCCGACAGGGTCAGCACCTTGCCGCCCAGCTGCACGATCTTTTCTGCAGCGTGCGTCGCCACGTTGCCCGAACCGGAAATCACCGCAGTCTTGCCCGCCAGATCCTCGCCCCTGGTCGCGAGCATTTCGGCGAGAAAATAGACCGCACCATAGCCGGTCGCCTCGGTGCGGATCAGGCTACCGCCCCATTCCAGTCCCTTGCCGGTCAGCACCCCGGTGAAGTGATTGGTGATGCGCTTGTACTGGCCGAACATGAAGCCGATCTCGCGCCCGCCCACGCCGATATCGCCCGCCGGCACGTCCACATCGGCGCCGATGTGGCGGTACAGCTCGGTCATGAAGCTCTGGCAGAAGCGCATGATCTCGCGCACGCTCTTGCCCTTAGGGTTGAAGTTGGCCCCCCCTTTGCCGCCGCCCATCGGCAGGCCGGTGAGCGCGTTCTTGAAGGTCTGTTCGAAGGCGAGGAACTTGAGCACGCTCTCGTTCACGCTGGGGTGGAAACGGATGCCGCCCTTGTAGGGGCCGATCGCGTTGTTGTTCTGCACCCGCCAGCCGCGCTGGACGCGGATATTGCCAGCATCATCCTCCCAGCAGACGCGGAACGACACGACACGGTCGGGCTCGGCGATGCGCCGCAGGATCTGCTGGGAGTGGTACTCCTCCTTGTCCTCCATGAATTCGAAGATGTCCTCTGCCACCTCCTGCACGGCTTGCACGAATTCGGGCTGATGGGGATTACGCTTCTTCACGCCCTCCATGAAGCCATTGAGGTCGACGTGATCTGTGACTGCCATGATATTCCCTCCTCTTGCCTGTTCTCTGCGTGCGCCCCGTTATTCCGCCTGTCGACGTGCGGCAGATGTATCTGCCCCAATGATGGCGCTTCCAAGGCAGGGTTTATGGGCAAGTGGTGAGGTCAGATGGCCGAGCTGAACATGCGCGGAGTGATCGCGCGATAGGCGTCGAACAATGCGGCGATGACGCGGGCATAGGGCAGGCCGCGCATCGGGAGTGATCTGCCCCCTTCTGAGTGGCCCAATTTCTATTTTAGAATTGGCCACGAAGGAGGAATGGAATGGCGAGGAATCACAAGCCGGAAGAGATCATCGGCAAGCTGCGTGAAGCGGAGATCGTGCTGGTGCAGGGAGGAACCGTTGCCGATGCTTGCCGGCGGATCGGCGTCACCGAGCAGAGCTACTACCGCTGGCGCAAGGAGTATGGTGGTCTGAAGATGGATCAGGCCCGGCGCATGACCCGAAGGGCGGCGTAGCCAACGAGCTTGAGAAGGAGAACGCCCGTTTGCGCCGGGCAGTGTCGG
>JAPZUC010000009.1 GCA_027533455.1 Porphyrobacter sp.
GATCGAGCAATACACGGACGAGATTGAAGCCAGCTAACTTCCTGCTTGTCCCTACCCATAGGGACTGTCGTCAGTCATCGGCTGACGCCCTTTATCATCGGTGTGGATTGCGGACATGAGATCGCGGTAGCTTAGTGCTCCGAGACAACTCGTTCGCTTTCCCGCCGCTGACAAAAAACATACTCTCACTCCGAGAGCCAATTTCTTCCAGCCTCTGGCGTTGCTGCTGTCGGGTTAGGCCCCCACCAACAGTCTCACGCCCACCACCGCGACCAGCAGCGCAGTCAGCCACCGGATCCATTGCGGCGGCAACAGACGTGCTGCCAGCAGACTCCCCACCTGCCCGCCGATCACCACCGCGATAAGCAGCGGAAGCGAGGCGCCCAATGCCGCACCCAGTAGGCCCGGGCCGTTTTTCACCATCTGCCCGGCAAGGCCGAACAGCGAGTTGACGAGGATGAAAAGGCTCGCCGTCGAGGCGATCCCTCTCGCCTCGTGCCAGCGCGCAAGATGAAGCAGGGGCGCAAGGAATATGCCTCCGCCGATCCCCACCAGGCCTGCAAAAAAGCCCAGCGGCGCGGCAGCCAAAGGCATGAAGCGGGCGGCGCGGCTCGGCGTGCCAATCGTATCTTCGCGCAACGGGGCAAGCATCGTCAGCGCGGTCAGCACCAAGCTGCCGCCAAGCAGCGCGAGGAATGTCGCCTCCTTGATCGGGGTCAGTCCGCCGAGGAAACTAGCGGGCGCGCCCAGAGCCACGATCAGCAGCGCCTTCTTCCACGGGGTCAGCCCCGCGCGGGCGAAGCGGATGCTCGATCCGCTCACGACCACGATGTTGCAGGCGAGGCTGACCAGCGGGAGCAGACGGTAATCCAGACCCGACAGCGCCAGCAGCGCCGAATAGGTCGATCCGCCCCCGAAACCGACGCTGGCATAAAGCAGCGCGGTCACCAGAAAGGCGAGCGCCAGAACCACCGGAACTGCGCCGATCATCACTTTGCCCCCATCCCCTCGTCAGTGTCTCAGGCGCTCTGGGGAGCGCCGATGGCACCGTGGCAATGCTTGTACTTATTCCCGCTCCCGCAGGGACACGGCGCATTCCGGCTGATGTCGAGATTGGCGTAAGGATTGTTGGTGTTCGCCCCGCCCGAGCCCGTAGCGGCGCGCGGACTTCCCGCCAGCGATCCAAACAGCTCCGGACGAAGCTCAGAACCGTCACCGTCCGCCGAATTGTCGAGACCGGTCAGCGGATCAATGTGGCCGGTCAGGAAATCGGGCAGGTCCGGCAGCGCCTGCGGGGCCGGCTGTTCGAAGCGCAGTTCCGCGCGGAACAGGATCTTGGTCACCTCCTCGCGCAAAGTGTCGAGCATTGTCTCGAACAGCACGAAGGCTTCCTGCTTGTATTCGTTGATCGGCTGCTTCTGCGCGATCCCGCGCATCCAGATCACCTGACGCAGCGCATCAAGCGTTGCGAGGTGTTCCTTCCAGTGGTGGTCGAGCTGGCGCAGCAGCGCGTCCTTTTCGACCATGCGCCAGATCGAAGAATCCTGTTGGCCCATCTTGGCATCCATCATCGCGTCGGTCAGTGCGCGCAGCTTTTCCTCGAGCAGTTCCGGCTCGACCTCGTCCTCGGCCAGCCATTCCTCGTAAGGCGGCATGAAGCCGAAGATTTCCTCGGTGCGCGCCCTGAGGCCCGTCATGTCCCATTGTTCGGGATAGGAGCCGGGAGGGCACGCGGCGCCGACCAGCGCATTGATGGTGTCGTGGCGCATGTCGACCACCACATCATCGACAGCCTCGGAATCCATGATCTCGGCGCGCTGTTCGTAGACCACCTTGCGCTGGTCGTTCATCACGTCGTCGTATTGCACTACCTGCTTGCGCATGTCGTAATTGCGCGCCTCGACCTTCTTCTGCGCGGTCTCGATTGCCTTAGACAGCCACTTCGAACCGATCGCCTCGCCATCGGCGAGGTTGGAGTTCATCATTTTGGAGAACAGCGTGTCAGGACCGAAGATGCGCAGCAGATCATCCTCGAGGCACAGGTAGAAGCGCGACAGCCCGGGATCGCCCTGTCGGCCCGAACGGCCGCGCAGCTGGTTGTCGATGCGGCGGCTTTCGTGGCGTTCCGTGCCGAGCACGAACAGGCCGCCCGCAGCCTTCACGCGCTCTTTCTCTTCAGCGACCTCGGCCTTGATAGCGGCCACGGCGGCATCACGCTCGGGGCCTTCGGGCATGTCACCCAGTTCATCGAGAATCCGATATTCGACATTGCCGCCCAGCTGGATATCAGTCCCGCGTCCGGCCATGTTGGTAGCAATGGTGACCGTCCCAAGCCGTCCGGCCTGGGCCACGATGCGCGCCTCTTGCTCATGGAAGCGGGCATTGAGGACGCTGTGCGTCACGCCTTCCTTGTCGAGGTAATCGCTGAGCAATTCGGACTTTTCGATCGACACCGTGCCGACCAGCACCGGCTGGCCGATCTCCTGCTTTTCCTTGATCGCTTTGGCGATCGCGCCGAATTTATCGGCAGTGTTCTTGTAGAACTCGTCTTCCTCGTCGATGCGGGCGACAGGCAGATTGGTCGGGATTTCGACCACGCCGACCTTGTAGATATCCCAGAATTCCGCGGCCTCGGTGGCTGCAGTGCCGGTCATGCCGGACAGCTTGGGATACATCCGGAAATAGTTCTGGAAGGTGATCGAGGCGAGTGTCTGGTTTTCAGGCTCGATCCGCACGCCTTCCTTGGCCTCGACCGCCTGGTGCAGACCGTTCGACCAGCGGCGGCCGTCCATCATGCGGCCGGTGAATTCATCGATGATGATGACCTTGCCCTCCTTGACGATGTAATCGGTGTCGCGCTTGCGGGCGAAGTTGGCGACCAGCGCCTGATCCAGGTGGTGAACCACCTGCGTGTTCTCGACGTCATAGAGGTTGTCGGACGCCAGCAGACCCTTTTCGATCAGCAGCTTCTCGACTTCTTCGAGGCCATCTTCAGTCAGCTGCACCCGCTTGCTCTTCTCGTCGATGTCGAGCCATTCCACCGGGATTTCGCGCGCGACCTGATCGAGCGAAACATACAGCTCGGACTTGTCTTCGGTGGGTCCGGAGATGATAAGCGGGGTGCGCGCCTCGTCGATCAGGATCGAGTCCACTTCGTCGACGATCGCGAAGTTGAACGGCCGCTGCGCCATCGCGCTGCGCTCGTGCTTCATGTTGTCGCGCAGATAATCGAAGCCGAACTCGTTGTTGGTGCCGTAGGTGATGTCAGCATTATAGGCGTCGCGCTTGAACTCCTCGGGCATGTTGGGGACGATCACCCCCACGCTCAACCCGAGCCAATTGTACAGCTTGCCCATCTCCGCAGCGTCGCGCCGCGCGAGGTAGTCGTTGACGGTGACGACGTGGACGCCCTTGCCCTCGAGCGCGTTGAGATAGACCGCGAGCGTCGCCATCAGGGTCTTGCCCTC
This sequence comes from Porphyrobacter sp., assembly GCA_027533455.1. Classification (GTDB taxonomy): domain Bacteria; phylum Pseudomonadota; class Alphaproteobacteria; order Sphingomonadales; family Sphingomonadaceae; genus Erythrobacter. The sequence goes on from JAPZUC010000009.1 coordinate 3,468, forward strand.
GCCGGTGCGCATTTCCGCGATCTCGCCGCGGTGGAGCACGAGGCCGCCGATCAGCTGCACGTCGAAGTGACGCATACCGAACACGCGAACAGATGCCTCACGCACCGTAGCGAAGGCTTCGGGCAGGATGTCGTCAAGCTTGGCACCGCCATCAATCAAGCCGCGCAGCTTGGCAGTCTGACCCTGCAATTCTTCGTCCGTGAGCGCCTGGATCTGCGGTTCAAGCGCGCCCGCCTGCGCAATGATCTTCTGCGCAGACTTGATATAGCGCTCGTTGGCCGAGCCGAAGACGGATTTGATGATTTTGTTGAGCATGGGCAAGCCTTTGATTCGGAACGTCGCCCAGCCTGAGCGGGCGTCACGCGGATGATGGGGAAAACGCGCGCAGACCTTGAGCCGCAGCGCGCAAATAGGCCGGGGTTATGCGAAGCGCACGCCTATTCGTAGGCGCGTTCGATCCCCATCAGCACCGGCAGGCGCAGACTGGCGGGTGCGGCAGGCGGCAAACAATCCGGCTCGGCCGCGCGGGTCGCGCTGATCGTCGCCGGGGCAGGCTGGGCTGCGACATGTTCCGCCCCCGCCCGCTCGTCACCGCTCGCCGCCGCAATGCTCGACGAGCACGCCAGCGCTTCTGCCAGAGACGCCTGCGCCGTGCCGCCAAGGGCGACAAGGCTGGTAAGCAGGGCCAGAAGGGCTAGAAAACGCCGGGTCATGATGCCTTCAGATAGTGCCTAAGCGGCAATTCGTCCACCACCATAGCGCGATAAGCTGTGCGAGAGCTTAATCAGAGCGCGTGAACACCTGCGATTGCAGCAGGCGGCATTGGCCATTACGGGCGTGGAGCCATGCAGATCGACCCTTCGCCCCTCGCCCGCCCCTTCCCCGATATGCCTGCGATTGCGGGCGCGACACTGCGCGTGGCGCGGGCGCGCTACAAGACGTGGGACCGCTGCGATCTAACCTTTGCCGAACTGGCCGAGGGCACCAGCGTCGCGGGTGTCTTCACCAAAAGCGCCTGCGCCTCCTCCGAAGTCGAACTCGGGCGAGAGGCGGTGAAGCTGGGCCACGCGCGGGCGCTGATCGTCAATGCGGGCAATTCCAACGCCTTCACGGGCTGGCGCGGGCGCGCGGCGGTCGAGGCGATCCGGGCGCAGGTCAGCGGGGCGCTCGCCTGCTCGCTCGACGAGGTGTTCGTCTCCTCGACCGGGGTGATCGGCGTGCCGCTCCCCGTTGACAAGGCGCAGGCCGGGATCGCTGCCGCAATGACCGCAGAACCCTGCGGATGGCAGGACGCGGCGAATGCCATCGGCACCACCGACACTTTTGCGAAGGGCGCGGGCGCGAGTGCGATGGTTGGACCCTATCGGGTGGAACTGGCGGGGATCATCAAGGGTTCCGGCATGATCGCGCCCGACATGGCGACGATGCTCGGCTATATCTTCACCGACGCCAACGTTGCCCCGGCCTTCCTTCAGGAAGCGCTGGAGCGCGCCAATGCCGCAACCTTCAGCTGCATTACTGTCGATGGAGACACCTCGACCAGCGATACGGTCATGGTTTTCGCCACCGGTAAAGCGGGCAACACGCGGATAGAGAGCTGGGACAGCCCGGGCGCAGACGCCTTTGCCGCGGCGCTTGCTGACGTGTGCCGCAATCTTGCGCAGTTGGTTGTGCGTGACGGCGAGGGGGCCCGGAAATTCATCACCATCCGCGTGAGCGGTGCGGCAAGCGACGCCAGCGCACGCATCATCGGCCTCAGCATTGCCAATTCGCCGTTGGTGAAAACGGCTATCGCGGGCGAGGACGCCAACTGGGGCCGCGTCGTCATGGCGGTCGGCAAGGCGGGCGAACCAGCGGACCGCGACAAGCTCTCGATCGCTTTCGGCGGCGTATGGGCCGCCCGCAACGGCGCTCCGGTCGAGGAGTATGACGAGGCACCCGTTGCAGCGCACTTGAAGAGCGAGGAAATCGACATCGCGGTCGACCTCGGCCTCGGCGCTGGCCATGCGACGGTTTGGACCTGCGACCTGACCCATGGCTACATCGCAATCAACGCGGACTACCGGTCATGAGCGCGCTCGATGATGAAATCCTCGACCTAATGCGCTTTGCCGCGCAGCGTTCCATGTTGCCACGCTTCCGCAACCTGGCTGCGGGCGAAGTCGAGATGAAAGGCGCCGACGATCCCGTCACAATCGTCGACCGCGAAGTCGAGTCCTTCCTCACCGAAGCGCTGACGAAGCTTGCACCGGGCGTTGCAGTGGTTGGGGAGGAAGCGGTCCATGCCGACAAGGGTGTGCTGGATTACCTCAAAGGCCAGTGCTGGATCATCGATCCTCTGGATGGCACCGCGAACTTTGCTGAAGGCAAGGAGCCGTTCGGGATCATCATCGCCCTCGCCGACGCAGGCGAGGCGGTCGCTGGCTGGATCTACGACCCCAACAAGGACCGTTTCTGCCATGCACGGCGCGGCGAAGGCGCTTTCGTCAATGGCGAGCGGATCACGGCGCGCAAAACCGGGCAGGCGGTGCCGGTGACAGCGGTGAGCCGGATTTTCCTCACACCCGAACAGTCGGCAATGGTCGATGCCAAGCTGGCGCCGCATTACACGCTGGTCGACATTCCGCGCTGCGCTGCCGAGCAATATCCGCGTCTGGCGCTGGGCGAAAACGATGTGTCGAGCTTCAAGCGCACGCTCGCCTGGGATCATGCAGCGGGCGTTTTGTGGCTCAACGAGGCGGGCGGCAAGGCTGCGCGGCTCGACGGGAGCGAATACCGCGTCGACCAACATGACGCGCCCGGCCTGGTGGGCGCGTCAAGCTCGGCAATCTGGGACGAATTCGTCGGCCGGGTGCTGGGGTAGCAATTCCCCCTCCCCCTTGAGAGGAGGGGGATGTTGGTCAAAGCTCACTTTCGAGCCATGCCTTCAATTGGCTCTTGGGCGCCGCGCCAAGCTTGCGGGCCACCACTTCGCCGTTCTTGAACAGCAGCATCAGCGGGATCGACTGCACCCCCATCTGAGCGGCGATGTCGGTGTTCTCCATGATGTCGATCTTGGCGATCTTCACCTGTCCGGCAAGCTCATCGCTGATCTCTTCCAGGGCGGGCGCGATCATCTTGCAGGGGCCGCACCAATCAGCCCAGAAATCCACCAGCACGGGGGTGTCGCTGCCCAGAACGTCGGCCTCGAAGCTTGCATCGGTCACATTGACTGTCGCCATATCTTGTCTCCTTTGTCGGCGACCATAGGTGCGCCGGTGATTGCATTGCAATCTAGTGGCCTTCGCTATTCACTCAATATCCGGGAGCAACAAGGATTGCTGCGGGGCCTGCAACGCGTTCTTGTGCAACGCGAGGGTTTTGGGCGCGAGTTCGTAGAGCACCGGCGCATGGGTGTAGAGCACGCCCGCGCGCACTTCGCGCCCCGGGTAGATCGCCTCGAGCGCCGCGACATAGGCGGCCATCTGGCGCAGCGTGGCGACGGGAATGTCGGTGCTGCTTGCAGGCGGACGGCGCGTCGTCTTGAAGTCGACCACAGTGATCCGGCTATCATCGATCAACAGGCGATCGGCGGTGCCGGCGACCACAACCCCGTCCACCGTGGCGGCCAGTGGAACTTCCGCCAGCGCTTGGCTCGAGAAAATCGCGGCAAATTCGGGATGGTCGAGCACGGCCAACGCCGCGCCCAGCATTTCCTCGCGCAGATCCTCCAGCAGATCACCCGCCTGCCGCGCGAGCCAGCGGCGCGCAGCCTCGATCCGTTCTCCGGCAGGCAAATCGGGAAGGCGCTCGAGCAACGCGTGGATAAGGCTGCCCCGTCGTGCGGCATGGCGTGCAGCCTCGGGCGGGAGCGGCGGCTCGCCCCCCTTGTCCTCACCCGCCGATGACGGTGCGAGCGGGCGTGGCGGGCGCGGCTCCGGGCCGATCGGCGTGGTCACCCAGCGCGGCAGGTAGAATTCGGGCTCGGGCACACCTTGCGCGTTATCCTCCGGTTCCAGCGTCTCGGCGCGCTCACCCCATTCCTGCCGCGAGAGCCACACGGGATCGTGGATCGGCGCGTCCTCGAAAAGCGGGGCGAGGCGCGCATACCAGCTGTCTTCGTGCGGCACGCCCTTTTTCGCCTCGTTCTTGTTGAGCGAGCCGCCGATGAACAGCGCCTCTTCAGCGCGGGTCATCGCCACGTAAAGCAGCCGCCAGTGCTCCTGGAGAACTGCGCGCTTTTTCGCATCCTCGGCCTCGGCAATGCGTCCCCGCTTCTCGTCCTTGCCGAGCGGGGGGAGCGGCACCATGCGCCTGCGATCGGACTTCAGCTCGAGCGGATCGTCCTCTAGGGCCAGATCGCCAGCATCCCCTGGCGCGCCCGTGGCATCGGCAAGGATCACGATCGGAGCCTGCAAGCCCTTGGAGCCGTGCACCGTCATCACCCGCACCTGCCCGCTCGCGGAATCGGAATCGCGCTTGAGATCGCCTGTACCGGCATCGAACCAGGTGATGAAACCCGCAAGGCTGGGCCAGTGTTCCGCTTCGTAGGCGAAAGCGGCGTTGATGAGTTCGTCGAGCGGATCGTTGGCCTCCGCCCCGAGCCGCGCGACCAGCTTGGCGCGGCCTTCCCAAGGGCCGGTAAGCAGCCACGAAATGAGTGCCTGCGGTGTGTGGTAATCGGCGCGGCGCAAGAGCTCGCGCAGGGTGTCAGCCGTTGCAGCCACTTCAGGCGGCGCGCCGCTGCGCCTGAGGTGATCCCACAGCCGCACCTTTTCAGGGCGCGGGACGTGGGCAAGAAGATCGTCCTGGGTCCAGCCAACGAGTGGCGAGGCCAGCAGGTTGGCAAGGCTGAGATCATCTTGCGGTTGCGCGGCAAACCGCAGCGCGGCCAGCACATCCTTCACCGCCAGTGGCGCGCCCAGTCGCAGCCGATCGACCCCCGCAACCGGCACGCCGCGCGCATAAAGCTTGGCAACGATCTGCGCGGCGAGCTCCTTGCGCTGGCGCACCAGCACCATGATGTCGCCGGCTTTGGCATGGCGGCGCGTTCCCTTGGCGAGCACGAAAGGCTCTGTCCCGCCAACCCAGCGCTGCACCTGATCTGCGATCTTTTCGGCAAGCAGCGTGTCATGGCGGGGGAGCCAGTTCTGCTCGCCATCATCGCCATCATCGTCTTCGCCCTCGCCTGCACCCTCGTCGCCAGCTTGCTCGGGGGCGACCGGCGGCCACAGCGTGACAAGCCCCGGGCGTTCGGTGCCGACGTGTTCAGCCGGTTCCTTGTCGAGCCCGAATTCGGCGAACCCGAGCAGCCCGATCACCTTGTTGACGAAGCCGAGTACGATATGCGCGGTGCGGAACGACCGGCCGAGATCCAGATCCTGCCAGCCGGGCTCGCGACGGTTGGTGCGACTTGCGCGGATGCCATGGCGCGCGGCTTCGATCCGCGCATGGACTCGCATCTTGGCCTTGGCGAAGTTCTCGGGACTGGTGCCCTGGAAGCCGAAGATTGCCTGCTTGTAATCGCCGACGGTGAAGATCGTGCGCAACTTGTCGCCACGCGCGCCCTCGCCAGCGAAGAAATCATCGATCAGCGCTTCGACGATGTCCCACTGGCTCTGGTTGGTATCCTGCGCCTCGTCGATCAGGATGTGATCGAAATGGCGGTCAAGCTTGTAGCGGATCCAGTCGGCGGCTTCGGATCGCTCGAGCAGCAAAGCGGCCTTGCGGATCAGATCTGGGAAATCCAGCAGGCCTTCGCGGGCCTTTCGCGCCTCCCACTTTAGCGCGAAGGCCCGGCCGATCTCCAGTGCCGAGGTGACGATCTCGGCACAGGCGAGGAGGGACCGGCGTTCCTCGTACTTACCCAGTTGTTCGCCGACGATTTGCTGGTGTGCCACGAAGTCCGGATCGTGCTTGTCAGCGTGCCGAAGATTGCCATTAGGGAGCAACTGAGCATTCAGTACCCCGCCAATCAAACAATCCAGAGAATCTTGCCGGGCGTAACGATCAAGTTTTATCCATCGTTCTATACCTGCAACTGCTTTGTCGCCCGATGGCTTTCCCCATTGGCGCAGTGCCTCAAGAATGGCGATGAGTGTATCGTCAGGAAACAGATCCGGGTCGAGCGGCTCACAGGCCCACACCTCACCCGCGTCCGCCGGCATCCCCAGCGTCTGCCTCACCTGCGCACCCATCGGCGATTGCCAGCTACCGGGCCCTTCCCACATCTCGTGCGCATCGGCCGCGCGCATCAGCCACTTGTGCAACGCTGCAGGGTCTTTGCGGGTGGTGAACTGCGTCAGCCCGTCCAGCACCTGCACATTACTGGTGCGCTCTGCTTCCTCGAACAAGTCGGTCAGCACCTCGCGCGCGAGCAATTCGCGGCTGCGATCATCCATCACCCGCGTGCCCGGCGCAAGGTTTGCTTCCTCGGGGAAGTTGCCGATCAGGAACTGCGCGAAGGCGTGGATCGTGTCGATCCTGAGACCACCGCCCGGGCAATCGAGGACGCTGGCGAAGAGGCTGCGCGCGCGGTCGCGGGTCGCAATGTCGTTGGGTGCGCCAAGATATCCGAGTTCCTCGAACAGCTTCGTGTCAGACAATCGCACCCAGCGCGCCAGAACCGCATTGATCCGGTTCGCCATCTCCGCCGCCCCGGCTTTGGTGAAAGTGAGGCACAGGATCTGCGACGGGCTGACATCCTCGCGCAGCAGCAGGCGCAGCACGCGGGCCGACAGAACCTGCGTCTTGCCCGTCCCCGCCGAAGCGGAGAGCCAGACGTTGTCCTCGGGGTCCGCCGCGAGCAGCTGGTTGTCCTGCAAGGGGAAGACGAGGCCACCGCCGCCGCTCATGCCGCGCTTTCCTTGTCATTCATGCGCACCAGCCACTCTTCGAGCCGCATAAGCTGGTCGTATTCGGTGTAGCCTTTGTAATCGGGGTTCTCGCGGGCGAGGAAAGGTTTGCGCCCCTTGATATACTCGCGGATCGCAAAGCGCAGCTTGTCTCGGTGATGCGGCAGGAATTCCTCGGGCGTTAGGCCGGTCTTGGCCTTGCCCACCTTCATCGGCTTTTCGCGCTTGCCAAAGCTGCCATCATCCTTCTTGAACGACCAGTATTCGAAATCACTTGCCGCGCCCTTGACCACCTTGCCGCTGTCTTTGTCGGCAAAGCGCCCAAGCTCGGCAATCAGGCCCAGCAAGCCGAGTTGCAGCGCGAAGCCGGCCTTCACCTCGTCCTTGGTGGGCACGCGGCCTGTCTTGTAATCGACGATCCCGAGCGTGCCATCGGCGAGCCGGTCGATCCGGTCGGCACGGCCCTGTACCTTGACGCCGTCCACCTCCATCTCGCCCGAAATTTCGGTCGCGAGCACGGTTCGCCCCTCGTCCTGGGCGGCGGCGATCCATTGCTCAAATCGTTCGAGCGCTGCGATCAGGCGCGGCTGCCACAGCGCGCGGAACAGCGGGTGGACGCGCTCCCGCTCGAAGTGCGCCGCTGCAAAAGGCGCAATCGCAAGGCTCGGCTGGTCCGCTTTGGCCTTGTGCCACTTGTCGAGAATATCGTGCACCAATGTGCCGCGCAGCGCGGGATCGCTGAATGGATCGGCAGCGAGCGGCTGCAACTGCCGCAGCCCGAGGATCGCCTGGGCGTAGAACTGGTAGGGATCGCCCAACAACCGGTCGAGCGCGGTGACCTTGATCGGGACATCGCGCAAGGCAGGGGCCGGATCAGGTGCGGGGCGCGGATATTCGGGTGCGGGCGGGCGCATGCGGTCGACATGCGGCAGGATCGCGGGGATCGTGCGCTCCCGGTGCTCCCGGTCGAGATCATCGCCCAGCAGCGCCTCCACCCGCAAAAGGAAGCGCGAGGGCAGAGTCGGCCCTTCGGCATCGCGCAAACTGCGCGAAAGGACCACCTGCGGGGCGCCCATCGCGCCCGCGAGGTCGTGCGCTGCCAGACCGATGCGAAACTCGGCCCCGGGGATGCCCAAAGCGCGCAGGATCGCGGGCGCAAGCAGCGCGTCCGTCACCGGTGGCTGGGGCCACGAGCCTTCGTTGAGGCCGGCGCAGATCACCAGATCGGCCCGCGCCATCCGCGCTTCGAGCAGGCCGTAAATGGCGACGCGCGGGTGTCCGCCATAGCCCGGTCGCACCGCCACAGCCTCCATCGCATCGCGCAGCGCGCCCGCGATATCGGCCGTCTCGATCATGGTGCCGAGCGCTTCGGCAGTTCCGCGCAGATCCTCGACCAATTCGCCGAGCGCACGGCCATCCTCGCGTTCCCAGATTGCGGTCCGCGCGAGCGCTTCGGCGACTTCGGCAACAATAGTCAGAGCATCGGCGAGCCGGATTTGGCTTGGCCAGCCAACGAGCGGCGCGACGAGTGCCCCGGCTTCTTCCCACCAGCTTTCGATCTTCGCCTTCGCTGCAGCTTTGCGAAGCGGCTCCATGCCGGGCGCAGGCGCAGGGCCGCGCAACTGACGGTCGAAGGCGCGCAGGCCCCTGAGCCATTCACCGCGCGCCTCCCCGTCCCATCCTCGCACCAGAGGATGGCCAAAAGCCGCGATCAGAGCCGACGGCTCGGGACCTTTGGCGACGATCTCGGCAAGCAGCCCGAACAGCCTTCCCGCCGGGGTCAGAGCCAGCGGACGCCCGGCGGAATCGTCAGCGATGATGTTCCAGCGTTCAAGATGCTGCGCCACCCGCCGCGCAAGACCCCGGTCGGCGGTGACGACGGCGATGCGTTTTTGCGGCTGCTCGAGCGTCTGGCGCACCAGCAAGGCGATCGCCTGCGCTTCTTCCTCAACCGATGCGCTGGCCATGAGCCGCACCCCGTCGAGACGCCGTTCTTTCGCCCCAAGCCCAATCCATGCACGGCTCGCTTGCGGGGGAAGGAACAGCGAGGAGATCGCCCGCGACCGCGCCGGATCGGCAGCGGCGATGCCGCGCCTGTGCCACGGCTGAACTTCAGAGCGGTTCACACCCATGCGATTGAGCAATAGCTTCAGGTGATACTGCGGATGACTGAGCGCGTCGCCCGATGCGAAGACAGGCCCATCTGGCTCGGTCGATGCGCCAGCTAGGCCCAGTTCTTCCCACGCGGGCTCATCCAGCCCGAGATCGAGATCGGGCAGCACCACCGCGCCCAGAGGCAATTCGGCGACGACCCTGAGCAGGCGTGCAAGCGCAGGGGACGCGCTGGTCACTCCGACGGCAACAATGGCATGCGGCGGCGGATGGCCCTTCCAGCGGCGGGCGGCGCGGTCGAACAGCAAATTGCGCCGGGTTGCCGCATCAACCTCGCCGCGCTCTGCTAGCTTTGCTTGCCAGCGCACATTGACCCGCGCAAACAGCCGGATCGCGCGCTTCCAGTGTTCCGCGAGACCAGCGACGCCATCGAGCACCGCATCGCTCTCCCAAAGGTCCGAAACCTGTTTCTCTTCGACCAGCAACCGGTCCATCGTCCGCGCCATCTCGCGCGCGAGGCTGAGCCGCGCGCGGCCCGGGAGCGGCTCCATGCCCTCCCCGGCGCGCTCTTCGGCGATCAAGCGGTCAAGCGTCAGCCAGCGGCGGACGGGATCGCAGGCCGGGGGAATGTCGGACGCGCCTAGCGGGTCGAGCGCTGCGCCCAGCTTTTCGTCAAGATCGAGATCACCCACCGCAATCATGCGCGGCATCAACAGCCCGCCCTCGCCCGTGTCGCCCGCATGGCGGATGAAAGCCTCCGAAAGCGTGCGCGCGGCGCGGCTCGAGGGCACCAGCAGGGTGAGGCTGGCAAGCCCGTAGCCTTCCTCGCGGTAACGCGGCACCAGTCCGGCTACGAGCGCATCGGCAAAGCCGCGATGTGCGGCGATCGAATAGACGGTAAGGCCGGCCTCGCGCTGGTCAGCCACCCGTCAGCGCTTCCTCGGTGGGGCGGATCGCCTGCGGTGTGCCGACTTCAAACCACAGGCCGGTGAAGCTGAGGCCGAACAATCGCCCTTCCTCCATCGCGCGGTTCCACAGGATGTTGGTCGAGAACGGCCCCTCGGGCGCATCCCGCAGCAGGCGGTGGCTGACAAGCTGGATGCCGGTGTAGATGAAAGGCGCGATCCGCCCGTCGCGGCGGCGCGAAAGGTGACCAAGCGGGTCCATGTGGAAGTCGCCGGGCCCGTTGAAATTGCACGCCCGCGCGTGAGGCACCACCAGCAGCAGCGCGTCCATCGTGTCCGGGTCCCAGCGGCGCGACAGATCGTGGAACGCGCTCTTGGGCCCGTCGAGCCAGATGTTGTCCGCGTTAAGGGCGAAGAACGGATCGGGCAGGCGCGCTTTTGCCTTGATCATCCCCCCTCCGGTCTCGAGCAGCAGCGACCGTTCGTCCGACACAGTGACTTCCGGGGCCTTCCGGGCGAGCACATGGGCTTCCAGTGCATCGGCAAGATAGTGGACGTTGACCACAGCCTTCGCCACCCCTGCCTCGACGAGGCGATCAAGTGCATGGTCGATCAGCGCCTTGCCTGCCACGCGCACCAGCGGCTTCGGCTGGCTGGCAGTGAGCGGTCGCATCCGCTTGCCCAGCCCGGCGGCCAGGATCATCGCGGTATCGGAAGCAAGCTTCGTCACGCGCCAAATGCCCCGTTGGCCGCACGCAGTTCCGCAGGGATGTTGGCGTCGAACCAGCGCGCCACCGGCTGCAGCGCTGGGTGCGCAAGATCACGCTCCAGCGCGGCCCACACGCGGGGGATCATCGCAAGATAGCGTGGCTTGCCGTCGCGCCGGTCAAGCCGGGTGAAAATGCCGACGATCTTGGCGTTCCGCTGTGCACCCAGAGTGGCGTAATCGGCAATGAGGTCGTCATCACCAATGCCCGCATGATGCGCGTAGTGAACCAGCATCGCGGTTTCGAGACTGACATCCACGTCGCGCCGCGCGTCCTGAAGCAGCGATACAAGGTCATACGCCCGATGGCCCACCAGCGCGTCCTGAAAGTCGATCAGACCTTGCGGCGCGCTCGCCTTGCCACCGAGCAACATGATGTTTTCAGAATGGTAATCGCGCAGCACCGTAACGCCCGGGGCCTGCCTTTTCAGCACGGGGACAAGCACTTCGGCCCATGCTGCGGAATACCCTTCCGCGTCCACAGTGAGCCCTTGCGCGGGGCAATACCACTCGGTCAGCAGAGCGGCTTCGCGTTGGTAGACCGCCATGTCGTAGGGCGCGAAAGGACCGGGCGGGAGGCGGTGGAGAGCAGCCAGCGCTTCGACCGCGGCTTCATAGGCCGCACGCTCGTCCTCGGGGTTGGCATCGAGCCAGTCGCGCATGCGGTCATTGCCGAAATCCTCGGTCAGGACCCATCCCGCTGCGGCGTCCTCTACGAGGATCGCGGGCGCACGCATCGCGTTATCGTTGAGCCAATGGGCCACGTGGAGGAAGGGCGCCGGATCCTCGTGCGGCGGCGGTGCGTGCATCAGCATCGCGCTCTCCTCCCCGCGCGTCAGACGGAAGTACCGGCGGAACGAGGCGTCGCCGGGAAGCGGCGCAACTGCGGCATCGGCCCACTCGGCGCGGACGGTGAAATCGGCAAGACCTTCAGGCAATTCGCTCATGGCATTCGCCCTACCCAATCCGCCCCCGCGCGGGCAATCGCAATCCGTCCGCCTTCCCCGCTTTCTCCAAGCGGCAAGAGCGTGATCGACAGACACCCGAGCTCATGCCCGAAGCCGCCAGCATGATCAGGCCACTCCGCCAACAGAACCGCGCCCTCGCGATAATCGTCAAGACCGATCTCGGCGAGTTCGGACGGGTCTTCAAGGCGGTAAAAGTCCGCGTGAGCCACGGCGAGCCTCAACGGCGGTGCAGAATAGGTTTCGATGATGGTAAAGGTTGGCGAAGGCACCTCGCCCGCGTGGCCGAGGCTGGCAAGGATCGCGCGGGTGAGCGTCGTCTTGCCTGCTCCCAATCCGCCTTCGAGCGCAACCACGTCGCCTGCCTTCAACTTGGCGGCAATGCGTGCGCCATAGGCCGCCATCGCCGTCAGATCCGGCAGTGTCTCGCGCACTTCGGTCACGGGAAGCGGCCCCTCACGGCAAGCGGATCGTCGCTGTCGTGCCGGTCCCCTTGCGGCTCACGATCTCAAGTGTCCCGTCGTGCGCGGCGATCAGCTGACGGGCGAGGGGAATGCCGAGCCCGGTGCGGCGCTCCGGCGCGCCTGAGTCGCCGGGCTTCAATCCACCCTGCGCAATTGCCAGCTCCTGCGAAGTCATGCCGCGCCCATTGTCCGCGATCCTGATCTCGATCCCGCCATCAGCTCCGTCCAACGCACGCTTGATCTCGATCACGATCCGCCCGCCGTCAGGCGTCCCGGCAATCGCGTTGTCGAGAAGGTTTCCAATCGCGCGGCCCAACTGGCGGGGATCAGCATCAATGATGCGCCCGCGACGGCCTTTGAGATCGAGGCTCAGTCCCGCCGCAATGATCGCCGCTTCACGCTCGCGCACCAGCGCAGTCAGGAAGTCAAGCACATCAAGACGCTCCTTGCGGATCGGCAGCAACCCGGCCTCGCTTTGCGACAGGTCGAGCACGTTCTCGACCTGCTCGGTCAGCCGCTCGACTGCGGCGAGGATGGCATCGACATATTCGCCCGCCGCTTGCGGATCGCTCGCCGCGCCGCTCTTGAGCAGTTCGGCATAGCCTCCGATGGTGGTGAGCGGCGTACGGAATTCGTAGCTCATGTTGGCGAGGAAATTCGCCTTGACCGCATCAGCCTCCTCCAGCGCCTCGGCCCGTTCGCGCAGCGCCTGTTCGGCCTTTTGGGATGCGGTGATGTCCAGCACGGTGAGAAGTCCGTTGCCATCGGGCAGCGGGATACCCGCAAAGCGCAGCGTTCGCCCGTCGGCAAGGTCCACCCGCCCCTCCTTCTCGCGCCGGTCGAGCGTTGCCGCGCGCACTGCAGCACCGATCAGGCTCGCCTCGGAGGGGTTGACGAGATTGCGACCGATCGCGGTGAGCAACTCATCGGCGCTCGGGTGCTGGTCGAGAAGGTCGGTGGCCAAGCCCCAAGTGCCCGCAAAGCTGCGGTTCCATAGCTGCACCGAGCCATCCGGCGCGAAAATCGCCAGCGCTTCGAACAGGCTATCGAGCGTCGCTGTCCGGGTGCGCAGCAAGGTGTCGCGAACGGCGGAAAGCGCGAGGCTTTCAGTGCGATCTTCGGTGATTAGCACCAGGCCACCGTCGGGCATGGGTTGGGCGACAACGCGCAGGTGTGTGCCGCCGGGAAGCGGCCATGCTTCCTCGAGGGTCTCGCGCATACCGAACCAGCCCGCCCGCTCGCGCCGCCATTCTGGGAAGTCGCGCACCTCGGGCGTGCGCCCCCGCTCACGGGCCTCGGCGAGGAAGCGTTCAAAGGGCGTGTTGGCCTCGATCACCTCGTCGGTCAGACTAAACAGCCGCCGGAAGGGACGGTTGGCGAAGGTCAGACGCTCTTCGTCATCGAACAGCGCAACCCCGACCGAAAGTTGATCGAGCAGCGCGCGCTGGGCATCGCGGAAGGCGCGGAAATCGCGCGCGACCTGCTGCTGTTCCTCGATATCGATGGCATAGCCCGCGACGCCCTCCTGCCCGAGCGGCAGGTCGGACACGCGCAAGGTGCGGCGCGCACCATGGATTGTGGCGGCGACAATACGCTCGGACGCGTCCTGGCTTTGCAGACTGGCGCGCGCGATGTCGGCGGGCGCGCGACCATCTTCGAATTCCAGCAGTTCGATCTGCCCCTGCACCACCTCGGCCGCGCCCGGCGCGCCGACGGCATCGACATAGGCCTGGTTGACGAGCTGGAGCTTCAGGTCGGCATCGCGGAACCACATCGGCATGGGTGCAGCCTCGATGAGACCGACAAGGGCAGCGAAATCCCCGGTCGCACGCGCAGCCGCTGCGCGAAGGCGTGCCATCTCGGCGTGGCTCTCGGTGAAGTCGAACACCCACACCAGCGCGGCCCCTCCGGGCGAAACCTGAGGATCAGCGAGCGTGCCGTAAAGGGCAAGACTGCGCTGGGATCCCGGAAGGTTGATCGCCATGCGGAACGGCGCGGCGCTCTTCTGGGTGGTCTGGATCTTGCCCCACAGCTGGTCGATCTGGCTCTGGGCAACGCCTCCCGCACGAGGATTGCCAGCCTGCGCCGCCAGCTCTGAAAGATATTTGGGCATTGCCTGAAGGCCGAGCATCCGCGCGAGTTTGTCAGGCGCCTCGATCCTTCCGTCGACCCGTATGAGCAGCGGCAGGGCAGGCGCAACGTCGAGCAGCGTCTGCATCCGCTTGAGGCTGGTGCGCATGGATTTCGCACGTCTGACACTCCGGTTCGCACGTAGCACGACTACCCCCGCCCCCACCGCCCAGGCGGCAAGAAAGAGCGCGATCAGCACTAGTGAAAAGGGAGTGATGTCCATTGCTCAACCGCTATGCGCGCGGGCGCTGGAGTGCAACGGTGCAGAACCCGCCCGCCCCCAGCCCCGTGATAAAATGGGGTGAGGCGGGCGGTTTCGCGTCATCAGCAGCGCCGATTAGTAGCGGTAGTGATCCGGCTTGAACGGGCCGGCCTGCGGTACGCCGATATAGCTGGCTTGCTTGTTGCTAAGCTGGGTCAGCTTCACACCGAGCTTTTCAAGATGCAGCGCGGCGACCTTTTCGTCGAGGTGCTTGGGCAGGACGTAGACGTCTTTGTTGTATTCGTCCGACTTCGTGAACAGCTCGATCTGGGCGAGGGTCTGGTTGGTGAAGCTCGCGCTCATCACGAAGCTCGGGTGACCGGTGGCGCAGCCGAGGTTCACAAGGCGGCCCTTGGCGAGGATGATGATCGACTTGCCGTCCGGGAAGGTAACGATGTCGGTGCCTTCCTTGATTTCCTTCCAATTGTAGTTGGAAAGGGCGGCGATCTGGATCTCGCTGTCAAAGTGGCCGATGTTGCACACGATCGCCATCGGCTTCATGTTCATCATATGCTCGGCGGTGATCACGTCTTCGTTACCGGTGGCGGTGACGAAGATGTCGGCGCGCTTCACAGCGTCTTCCATGGTCACGACTTCAAACCCGTCCATTGCGGCCTGAAGGGCGCAGATGGGATCAATCTCGGTCACCATCACGCGCGCGCCGCCGTCACGCAGCGAAGCGGCCGAACCCTTGCCGACATCGCCGTAACCGGCAACGCAGGCAACCTTGCCGGCGAGCATCACGTCGGTGGCGCGGCGGATCGCGTCGACGAGCGATTCCTTGCAGCCGTAGAGGTTGTCGAACTTCGACTTGGTGACCGAATCGTTCACGTTGATCGCCGGGAAGGGCAGCTTGCCCTGCTTGGCGATCTGGTAGAGGCGCATCACGCCCGTGGTGGTCTCTTCCGAGACGCCCTTGATCGCCTTCACCGTCATGGTGAGGTAGCCCGGACGGGCCGCAACGAAGGCCTTCAACGCGCGCTGGAATTCGATTTCCTCTGCGTTGGTCGGCTCGCCCATTTCCTCGCCCGCCTCAAGACGCGCGCCCCACAGCGCGAACATGGTGGCATCGCCGCCATCGTCGAGGATCATATTGCAGGTGAGATCGGGGTTTTCGTCAGTGGCCCAATCGAAGATGCGGCCCACGTAATCCCAGTATTCGGCCAGCGTTTCGCCCTTGATCGCGAACACCGGAATGCCGGCATCGGCGATGGCGGCAGCGGCGTGATCCTGGGTGGAGAAGATATTGCAGGTCGCCCAACGCACTTCGGCACCGAGAGCCACGAGGGTCTCGATCAGCACCGCGGTCTGGATCGTCATGTGCAGCGAGCCGGTGATGCGCGCGCCCTTCAGGGGCTGCGAGGCGCCGTATTCGTCGCGCAGCGCCATCAGGCCGGGCATTTCGGTTTCGGCGATCATGATCTCGTCGCGGCCGAACTGGGCCAGAGCGATGTCCTTGATCACGTATTCATGGGTCGGGCTAGCGGCGAGGGTGGCCATCTTCATTTCTCCTAAGCGCAGAAACGCACGCGGAGGGGCGCATGGTCTGCTTTGCGGCCTGCCCCGTAGCCGCAGACGGGTCCCGAGGCAAATATAAACTTATCTTTATATGTCTATTTGTTGCCCCGCTGGCCCGCCCGCGATAGAGAGCCTGCGCACACACCCCAAAGAGAGGATGCACTCCAAATGACGATCTCCGTTGGCGACAAGATCCCCGAAGTCACCCTGGTGAAAGCCACCCCGGAAGGCCCGCAGGCGATCAACTCCACCGAGTATTTCGCCGGCAAGCGCGTCGCGCTGTTCTCGGTCCCCGGCGCCTTCACGCCGACCTGTTCGGCCAAGCACCTGCCCGGCTTCGTCGAGAAGGCCGATGACCTCAAGGCGAAGGGTGTCGACGAAATTGTCGGCACAGCTGTAAACGATGCCTTCGTAATGGGCGCGTGGAACAAGGCACAAGGCTCCGAAGCGATCACCATGCTTGCCGATGGCAATGCGGAATTCGTCAAGGCGGTCGGCCTGACAATGGACGGCTCGGGCTTCGGCATGGGCACGCGCGGCCAGCGCTTCTCGATGGTCATCAACGACGGCGTCATCGAACAGATCAATGTCGAGGAACCGGGCGACTTCAAGGTTTCGAGTGCGGAGCATATGCTCGGCCAGCTCTGATCCTGTCAGGCGGACTGAGGAAGGGGGGCGCATCCGGGCGGCGGATGCGCCCCTTTTTCGTCACGTGAGCGGCGGTGCGCCATATGCCAGCCACAGCGCCAACCCCGCCGCCAGCGCGGCCGCGATCACCCCCTTCGCCCACGGCACGGCGCCGATCCCTGCCACACCTGCGACTGGCGGAATGGAGCCGCCGACCATCGGGCTGAGCAGATCGTCGCCTTTCGCAGCGTAGAAGGTAATCGCCGCAAGGTGGAGCGCAACCAGCCCGGCGATAGCCCAGAAGAACGCTTCGTGCAGGTCAGTGATCGCATCGGCAAGCCGTGTCCCCACCAGTCCGTTCAGGGGTCCGGTCGTCCCGTCAAACGGATCGCCGGCAAACAGCCCCAGGCTCGCCTGAAGCAGCATCGCGCCCAGCAGCACCACAGTGCTCCACCCACCGAGGGGCGAATGGCCGATGGTCCTTGCTCCCTCGCCAGTATCGCCGCGCAGATACGCGCGCACAGCACGTGGGCCTTTCACAAACTGGCCGAACCGCACAGTCTGCGGCCCGGCGAACCCCCAAACGATCCGGAACACCAGTAGGCCCAGCAGCACGAGCCCGAGCCGCTTGTGCAGGCCCCATTTGCCTGTCTCTGCCGTCCACCACATGGCCGGGATCAGCAGCGGAAAGCTCCAATGGGTCAACCTCAGTAGAGGGTCCCACACGCTGATATCAGGAGGAATTGCCGCGCGCGGCAGCGGGCCTTCGCTCACCTATTTCTTCTCGTCATCAAGCCGGAACTGGTCGTGGCAGCCCTTGCACGCTCCGCCTATCGCCATCGCCTGTGCGGCCACCGCGTCCTTGCTGCCTTCGCCCGCAATGGTCGCAAGCTTCGCGCTTTCGTCGGCGAGTTTGGCGGCGGCGGCCTTGAACTCCTCCGGCTTTTCCCAGATCGCAGCGAGCGCCTCGGTGTCATAACCTTCATCGATGCCGGTGAGCGCGGGGAAGTCGTTCGGAATCTGCTGCGCGCGGGCATTGATGTCCCCGGCCTTGGCCGCGATCAGCGCGAAATCGGGCGCGTCACTTTCAAGCTCGCCCCGCACCGACTTGAAGGCCGCGCCGATCGCCTTGAAGTTCTCCTGCCGCTCCTTGATCACCGGCGGCACTTCGCTTGCGGGGTTGGTGGCCGCGTTATCCGCCGTACCATCGCCGGAGCAGGCAGCAGGGACTGCAGCAACGACTGCGGCGGCGATCAGGCGTAGGGCAGACATGCGCAGCATCGGTGTTCTCCTGAAGGCGTATCCCGACCAGGAAGCTATGCTGCTCCGCCGCTGATCGCAAACGCGAAAACGGGGCGCCCCTCCATGGAAGAGCGCCCCGTATCCGTGTGCTTACATGTTTGCAGGCTCAGCCACGGGGAGCGGCCGCCTTGCTGTCAGCCTCGGCCAGCAGCGCCGCGCGGTCCTGCTCGACCATGGCGAGCAGGGTGTCGCGGAAGCTTTCGCGGCGGCTCTCGACCAGCTTGTCGATCGCTTTGGCCTGTGTCTGGCACCAGCCCGGCTTCTGGCCGTTAGCGACATTCTCGCTGGTAATCGTGCGACGCGACTGAAGCGTCTCGCCCAAGGTGGCCACGCGCTCGACAGAAAGGCTTGCGGTCCAACGGCACGCGAGCGTGCTCGGCCGGCCCGCAGACCCGGCGGTGCCTGTCTGCGTGGTCTCGATGGTGACGGACCCGCGATAATCGGCCGCAATCGGACCTGCGTTATGGTCGATCACCACTTCATGCTCCAGCGCCAGCACCGGTTGGGCAACAAGGGCCGCCAGCGCCGCGCCGAAAAGGGCACGCGTCTTCATGATGGTCTCTCCTGCGTTTTGCGCGGTCATTTTGACCGTCGCAGTTGCAAGACTAGCAGCCCGCCCCCGTAGTTCCAACGGGTCCGGGTTGCAATTTTGGTAACCTCAGGTGAGCGCCCTAAATCTGCCAATCCTCGAAGATCAGTAGCCCATCAGGCTCATCACTTCCTTGCGGCTGCTGTCGTTGTCGAGGAAGCACCCAAGCATGCGGCTCGTGATCATGCCGACGCCAGGCGTCATCACGCCGCGGCCGGTCATGCAGCCGTGCTGCGCCTCGATCACGACGGCGACGCCGTGCGGATCGAGATGATCCCAGATGCACTGTGCCACTTCGGCAGTCAGACGTTCCTGGATCTGCAAGCGGCGCGCATAGCCATGCAGCACGCGTGCGAGCTTTGAGATACCAACCACCTTGTTGCGCGGCAGATAAGCAATCGCCGCCTTGCCGATGATCGGCGCCATGTGGTGTTCGCAATGCGACTGGAACGGAATGTCCTTCAGCAGAACGATCTCGTCATAGCCGCCCACTTCGCTGAACTGACGGGTAAGGTGGATCGAGGGATCCTCGCGGTAGCCCTCGCAATATTCCAGCCACGCGCGCCCCACGCGCTTCGGCGTGTCGAGCAGGCCCTCGCGCGCCGGATCATCGCCCGCCCACTCGATAAGTGTGCGGATCGCGTCCTGCACGTGCGGGGGCACCTCGGGCTTGCCGAGGGGGTTTTCCGGATCGAACTCGTCGTCGTGATCGTGGGCGGAGATATAGTTCATGGGTATATCGTCTTTCTCACTCATCGGCTCGTCCGGAGCCCCCTCGCCTGTCGATCCCGAGTGACGTCAACCATCCACCGCCCGAGGCGTTCCTTGCAGATACGCCAATTGCACCGGATGGATGCCGTAACCACCTATGCAAATGTAATAGGCATTTCCCGCAATGCACCCCCCAAGCGCGTGAAAGGTTGCAAAACCGCCATGTCCGAACCGAGCACCGCAGAGTTTGAAGCCGCCGCCGCCGCGGTGCTGGCACGGCTGCCCGAGGTGTTCCGGCGCGAGCTGGAGGGCGTGATGCTGCGGGTCGAGGAATTTGCCTCTAGCGAGCAACTCGATTCGCTCGGGATCGAAGACGCCTGGGATCTGACCGGCCTTTATGAAGGCATCGCGCTGACGGAACGATCGCAATGGGACAGCGAAGGCCTGCCACCGGTGATTACCCTGTTCCGACAGCCACTACTGACCGAGATGTCAGAAACCGGCGTCAGCTTTGCTGCGCTTTTGCGTCATGTGGTAATTCACGAGGCAGGCCACCATTTCGGCCTGTCGGACGAAGACATGCACGCGCTGGAGGACAGCGTGGAGGATTGAGCGGGCAGAGAATTGCTTCGCCCGGCAGCGACATCCACGCCAGAACCGACAACGCCCGCCCCTCTTTCGAGCAGCGGGCATTAATGGCGCACCCGGAACGATTCGAACGTCCGACCCCCAGATTCGTAGTCTGGTGCTCTATCCAGCTGAGCTACGGGTGCGCGCTGTGGAGGGGGCCTTTAGGGGGGTCATTCGGGCTTGGCAAGAGGGTTGGCCCTAAATCACGATATTTGCAAAGAGCCGTTCGGCCAGTTGAATATCAAGGGGTGGCTTGGCCAGCGCGAGCACCTCTGCAGGCGTAAACCAGCCGACCGCCCCGCACTCCAGCGCTTGCGGTTCGCCGTCCCAAGCCGCCGCCGTGTAAAGCAGAATGACAAGCGCCGCCCCGCCACCCTCGCCCACACTTTCGGCAAATCCGCAAGGCACCAGCGCGTCTTCGCGGCAACTGATACCCAGTTCCTCAGTCAACTCGCGAACCAAGGATTGCGCAGGCATTTCATTGGGTTCCACCTTACCCCCGGGAAACTCCCAAAGGCCCGCGTGATGCTTCCCTTCGGGCCGACGATGCATCAGCCAGCGGCCATCGGCGCGATGGAGCGCTGCGGCAACTACGGTAATCCACCCACATCTCATGTCGGTTTTCTTTCCATCCACAGGCTTCGCCTAAACCTTTTCTTAACGTCTTGGGCCGATTTTATCCGTGATCAGAACGCAGAAAGTGGGGAGTTCCCTGATGTTGTCGACATTCATGAAGAAACTTGTCGTCGACCAGTCGGGGGCCACCGCAATCGAATACGGTCTGATTATTTCGCTCATTGTCATCGCACTGATCGCCTCGCTGAACAGCGTTGCGACCGGAACGATTGCAATGTGGCAGAACGTTGAAGCCAAGACCAAGGCAGCCAGCGGGGCCTAATTCGAAAAAAGCCATCGAATTAGGAATTTCTCAACGGTTCCTAACTAGACCAGAAAGTGTCCGCCGGAGCGAAGCCGAGGGCACGGGTAACCAAGACCAACCAGGAGACTAGACATGACCTTCTTCAAGAACCTCGTTCGTGACGAGCAGGGCGCCACCGCCATCGAGTACGGCCTGATTGCCGCTCTGATCGCCGTCGCCGCCATCACCGCGATGACCTCGCTCGGCACCAGCCTCTCGGGCACCTTCAGCAACG
This sequence comes from Porphyrobacter sp., assembly GCA_027533455.1. GTDB lineage: Bacteria > Pseudomonadota > Alphaproteobacteria > Sphingomonadales > Sphingomonadaceae > Erythrobacter. The sequence goes on from JAPZUC010000009.1 coordinate 24,436, forward strand.
TTTCGACTGAAGTCGCCAAGGGCAACGCCGGCGCCTAAGCCGCTGCGCCGTAAAGGCTCAATTGAAGACGGCGGGGAGAAATCCCCGCCGTTTTTATTTGCGTGCGGCAAATGATCAGCGCGCTCGCACCACCAGCTTCACTTTCTGACCGGGCGTGACAACATCGCCGCTGCCCAGCGCATTGAGAACACGGAAGCGATCCTCCTGCGCGCTGTCATACGCCATACGGCGTGCAAGGCTCGCCACGGTATCACCGCGTGCGACCGTCACCACCTGAAGCTTCCTCGGCACAACCGCGCCAGCCTCGGCCTGAGTGATCCGCCGCATCGACTGGAACATCGGGTTGAAGGTCGCCGCGCGCCCAGCCGGAGCGATCACTGCGAAGTGATAGGCCCTGTCCCGCGCAAATTCGTAAGCATAAATCACGACATCGACCTGCGAATTGCCGTTGGCGACCCGCGCCGTGCCATAGACCGCCGGCAGCCCGTTCACCGTGGTACGCTCGATCTGCTGCGGTGCGAGCGTACTTTTCTCTCCGCCTAGCGCCGTGAATGCCGTGCGCACATAGGTTTCAAGGTTGCCGTTATACGCAGCCGTCGTCATCTGCGCCTGACCGCCCTGACCCTGAATGCTTACCGCACGCGTGCCGTTGACCATGTAGAAGCCTTGGGGAGCGCTGAAAGTCAGCATCAGTTCGGGATGGATGAAGTTGCTGCCCGCGATCAGGCCCTGTGCCGGATCATCTCCGTATCGCAGCCCATCGATGCGTGTAAGGAAGGTGTCGCGGTTGGCGACACCTCCGCTTCCCGCCGTCCCCGCCTTGGCAAGCGCGCTCTGCACGCGGCTTGCCGGATCGGGGTGGGTCGAGGCCCATTCAGGCACGCTCGCATTCTTTCCTGCCAGTCGCGCGTCGAGGTTGTTCTGTGCAGCAAGGCTCGCCAGCACCGTCCCCATCGCGCGCCGGTCATACCCGGCTTTGCCAAGATACTGGATGCCCAGATCGTCAGCCTGCAGTTCCTGCTTTCGCGAGAACCGCAGCGTCAGCAATTGCGATCCTTGCAGAAAACCGCGCGACAGGGTCTGCCCGATCTGCGAATCGCCCAGCAATAGGCCCGAAAGGATCGCCAACCCGCCGCCAAGCAACGTGTTCTTGGTAGCCGCCTGCTGGCGTCGCTGCGAATGGCGGGCGGCCACGTGACCAACCTCGTGGCCAAGCATGGCGGCAAGCTCTGCCTCGTTGTTCATCAAGGTAACCAGTTGGCGGGTGGTGTAGATATAGCCGCCCGGCACAGCAAAAGCGTTGTGCACCGGTGAATTCAACAGGCTGACCGTGAAGCTTTCACGCGCATTGCCGAGACCGGATTGAACCGCAACGTTCTTACCGATCTGCTCGACATAGGTGGCTTGGTTGCCGGACATCGCTCCGCCGAATTCGGCCAGGAATTGCGGATGGTACTGCGCACCCTGTTGCGCCTCTGCGGGGCTTATCGGGGCCGAAGCCGAAGGCACCTGCGCACCAGCGCCCATGCAACCGACCAGCGCGATACTCGCACCTCCGAAGGCCAGCGCCTTGCGTGAAAATCCTGCCATAACTTCCGTCCCTTTCCGCCAATCCGGTGCTGTTGTGTGCAGATTATCCGAATGGCTTCATGCATCAGGGACGTGGCAAACGGAACCTTAACTTGGGATGGCTCGTCAGCCTCCGATGGCGAGGAAGCGGGCTTCGCGCGCGGCGACCAGTTGTTCGGCCGTCTTTCCCGCGAGCAAATCAAGCTCCTCACCCAGCGCCGCGCCCAGCATCCGGGCCGCGGCTGCCGGATCGCGATGGGCCCCGCCGACGGGTTCCTTCACGATGCGATCGATGACTTTACTGCGCTTGAGATCCTGCGCCGTGACCTTCATCGCCTGCGCAGCCTCGGGGGCCTTTTCGGAGGTGCGCCACAGGATCGACGCGCAGCCCTCGGGCGAGATAACCGAATAGACCGCGTGCTCCATCATCAGCACACGGTTGGCCGCGGCAAGCGCAACGGCGCCGCCAGAACCACCTTCACCAACGATCACGGCGACCATCGGCACTTCCAGGGCAAGGCAGGCTTCGGTCGAGCGGGCGATGGCCTCGGCCTGGCCGCGTTCTTCCGCTTCAATTCCCGGAAAAGCGCCCGATGTGTCGACCAGAGTCACGACCGGCAGGCCGAATCGGCTGGCAAGCTCCATCAGGCGGATCGCCTTGCGGTAGCCCTCAGGCTTGCCCATGCCGAAGTTGTGGGCGATGCGGCTCTTGGTGTCGTTGCCCTTCTCGTGACCGATCAGCATAACCCTGCGGCCATCAAGACGCGCAAAACCGCCCATGATCGCAAGATCGTCGGCGTAGAGCCTGTCACCGCCCAGCGGCATGAATTCGGTAAAGGCCTGCGCCACATAGTCGCGGAAATGCGGTCTTTGTGGGTGCCGTGCGACCTGCGTCTTCTGCCACGGCGAAAGCGAGGCGTAAGTGCTGGCGAGCAGCTCGGCCCTCTTGCTCTCAAGTCGGCCAATTTCGCTGGCGACATCGACGTCGTGCAACGCGTTAACGCTGCGCAGTTGCATGATGCGCTCTTCCAGCGCGGCGACGGGCTTCTCGAAATCGAGGTAGGAAATCATGGCAGCGGGCTAGTCGGATGTTGCCCGGCTTGCAAGCGGATGACGCGAATTGACGAGGGCAACCAGCCGGGCAGCATCGACATGGGTGTAGATTTGCGTCGTGGAGATGTCCGCGTGGCCGAGCAAGGTCTGCAAGACACGCAGGTCCGCGCCCCCTTCCAGCAGGTGGGTTGCGAAGGCATGGCGCAGCACATGGGGGCTGATCGGCCCCGGATCGAGGCCCGCGCGCGCCGCCAGTTCCTTGAGTAGTTGGAACAGCCTTACGCGGCTGAGAAAAGGCTCCTTGCCGGTCGAAGGAAACAGATAGCGCGAGGCAGGCGTCGCCGGGCGCACGCTCAGCCACCGGCCTAGCGCCTCAATCGCACGCCCGCCGACCGGCACCATGCGGGAAAACCCGCCCTTGCCAGTAACCGTCAGGAACGGCGCATCGCGCGGCACGGCGGAGAGTGGCAAGCTGACAAGCTCGCTCGCGCGCAGGCCCGAACCATAGAGCAGCTCGATCAGTGCCAGCAGCCGTAGCGCCTTTGGCTCGCCGCCTGCGGCCTCTTCCTCGGCGCGGGCGAACAGGGCGGCGATGGCATCGTGCCCCATGATCTTGGGCAGCGGGCGGCGCGTGCGCGGCGCGGGCAGCGCACCCGAAGGATCGTCGCTCCGCCAGCCTTCATCGATTGCAAAGCCGAAGAACTGCCGCAGGGCCGATGCCTTGCGCGCAACGCTGGCGGGGGCGAGGCTGGACCATACGCCTGCAAGGCTGGCGACAGCATCGCGGTCTACCTCGGCAAGGTCACCAATGGCGTCCTCGGCCTGCGCCAGATCTCGGCGGTACGCGGCGAGCGTGTTGACGGCTGCCCCGCGTTCGGCCGCAAGCATGGCGAGAAAGGCGTCGGTCGCAGCCGACATGGCCGGCCTCAGCCGCGCGCCACCGCTTCGGCGGCGATCATGCGGGCTTCGGCCTCCAGCCCGACGCGGGTGAGGGCTGAGGTGATATGATAGAGGTGGAGCGGCGTCATCTGCGACCAGCTCGTTCCCTGCATTCCCAGCCCTGCAAGCAGAACCACGAGCGTCGGATTACCGACATCGGCTGCACGCTTGATTGCCCTGCTCCAGCGGGTCTGGCGCGCTAGATCGAAGTCGAGATCACCTGCCAAGGCCGAGGCATCTCCCTCGTCCAGCCTTTCGAGCCCGGCAAGCCCTGCAACAAGGAAGGCCGACTTGCGCGATCCCTCGCTGCTGTCATCACCGATGAAGCTCTCGACAGCACCTTGTCCAACCGGCCCGCCGCGGGGGGCGGAGAGCGCAATCAGCGCCCAGCCGAGCGAGCCTTCCTCGACCAAATTGGCCCAGCGCCCCGCATTGCGATCAAGCCCTGCGGCCAGCATTGCCGCGATCAGCTCGCCCGCAGCATCCGCCTGCTCCTCGCTCGCAGGAATCCGCGCCGCGGCATAGGCAGTCAGCACGCGGGCGCCATAACCATCCCCGCCGCCGAGATTCGCGCCATCCGACCACAAGCGCTGCATTGCAGCGACACGCGCGGCAGGTTCTTCTGCGATATAAGCCTCGCGCAGGGTCGCCGCATGGGTCTGCGGGTCGCCTTTCGCTGCCGGATCGGCAAAGACCTCGGAATAGAGATCGACCATTGCGTCCGCGGACAGGATTCCCTCACGTGCAGCCCGGCCCGCCAACGGCGCACGCTCGGTAGCAGGCAGCATGGGCAGCAGTGCGCCGGAGCGAGCGTAATAGGCCCCGCCACGCGCCTTCAGCGCGCTATCAAGCAAGCCCTCGGGCAGCGGCTCTCCCACCGCAGTCGCCAATCCGAAACGCCACGGGTTCAGGTCGTCCACCCCGTTCCATTCGATCTGCACTCCGCGTTGTCCGCGTCCCGCTGCGCCTGCAAATCGCCGCGCCAGCAGCACGTCGACCCGCGGAGCCACCCCGCGGAACAGCGCACGGTCAAGCTGCGTCGCGGCCAGCGCGCTCTCGCCGGCATAAGCGTTGCAGATCGCCTGCCACATCTGCCAATCGCCGTCCTCGCGCTTCGATCCCTGAAGGCGCACAGCAGGGCAGGCCCCTGTAACATCGCCGCTAGCCAGATAGGCGGTCAGGGCCTCCTGCGTCAGCGCAGGCGACCAATTGGCGGTGTCGATATCCTGAACGACCGCGCGGGCGATGGCGAATTCACCCATGCGATTGAGCACGCCGACGCGCAGGGCCGCGAATTCGATCGGGTCCATGCCGAGCGGCGCGGCAAGACGGCTCGCCAGAGCGCGGCGCATCAGGATGTGCCCCCAACGCGAGACCATCGGGCCGTTCGTCCCGTCGAGCACGGCACGCACCAGTTTGTCCGACTGGTTGGCCAGCGCCGCAGGCGGCAGGCCGCCCTCGTCCAACGCGAGCACGCCGATACGGGTCAGGGAGCGCTGGGCGCCGGCGGGAATGTCGGACTTGGGCTTCAAACCGAGCAGCTGGTCGAGCTCCTCGGTCGACATATTCTCGAGCTCTTCCAGGCTCGGCAAGCGGGCGAAATCCTCGCGGCTGATCGCGGGCAATTGCGGCAGATCCAATGGCGCACCGGAATCCGAGGGATAGGGCACCGCCCCCGGTTGCGGCGCGGCGGAACCGGGTACTGCGGTCTGGCGCGGGGCCGGCCCGGGGGCCTGACGCGGTGACGGCGCAGGCGCAGGGTCATCGAAGCCCGGCGGCAGAAGGGATTCGGGCTTGCTCTGGGCCGAGGCGAGACCCGCGAGCCCTGCACCGCCCAGCATCCCCGCCAAGGCGATGGCAAGGACACTCGCCCCCAAGCTGATGCGGCACGAACTCATTGCCCCCGCTCCGGCAAAGCAACGTCCTCAGCAATCGGACGCAGTGGTTCTTCTCCGCCCTCGAACCACGCGAGCGTCAGCAGCATCGCCGCTACCACAGCTGCGACCCAGGGCCAGCGGCGGGCGCGCGGAACCGGGGCCTGTTCGAGGCCGGTGGGGGAGAGAGGATGACGCGGCGAGTTTGCCATATTGCGCGTGCCCTAGCCCATCTATAGGCCTTGCGGCAATGTCCGCCACGCCCCCCTCCCCTGCCGACCGCGATCTTGCAGCAATCGCCGCGCGCATCACCCGGCCGGTGGTGCTGGTGGGGCTGATGGGCGTCGGCAAATCGACCGTCGGGCGCAAGCTGGCGCACCTTCTCGGCCGCGATTTCGTCGATGCCGACGACGCCATCGTCGAAGCCGCTCAGCGCTCGATCCCCGAAATTTTTGAAACCTTCGGCGAGGCCCATTTCCGCGACGGCGAGCGCCGCGTGATTGCTCGCCTAATCGACGAAGGCCACGGCGTAGTCGCAACCGGCGGCGGGGCCTTCGTCGACCCGCAGACCCGCGAGGCGGTGCTGGAAAAGGGAATCGCGGTGTGGATCGATTGCGACATCGATACGCTGGTCGAACGCACTGCGCGCCGCGGCAACCGTCCACTGCTGAAGCAGGGCAACCCGCGCGAAATCCTCACCCGGCTGGCGCAGGAACGCGCCCCCTTCTACCGCGAGGCGCACATCCGCGTCGTCAGCGAGACCGGCCCCCATGCCGACACCGCGCGCGCGATCATCGAGGCGATTGATAAATGGCTGTAATTCCCGTCGCGCTGGCCGGGCGCGCCTATGATGTGGTGATCGAGGAGGGGCTACTCGGCCGCTTCGCCGAAGCCGCTGCGCCGTTCCTGAAGGGTTATGGAGCGGCGCGCCCCGTGCCGTTCGTCGCGGATACCAACACCCACCGGCTGTTCGCGTCCGGGATCGACGCGCATCTCGCGGAGCATGGCCTCGCCGCAGACTGGTTCGTGGTCGAGCCGGGCGAGGACGCGAAAACCTGGGGCGTGCTCGAAAAGCTGTGCGATTGGCTGCTGGCTTCAGGTGTCACCCGCAAGGACCATGTCTTCGCGCTCGGTGGAGGCGTGGTGGGCGACCTGGTGGGCTTTGCCTGCGCCATCACGAAGCGCGGCTGCGGGTTCGTCCAGCTGCCTACCACCTTGCTGGCGCAGGTCGACAGTTCGGTCGGCGGTAAGACCGCGATCAACACGCGGGCGGGCAAAAACCTGATCGGTGCCTTCCACCAGCCTTCGCTGGTGCTGATTGATCCCATGGTGCTCGGCACCCTGCCCGAACGCGAGATGCGCGCCGGCTATGCCGAGGTGCTGAAGTACGGGTTGCTGGGCGATGCCGTGTTCTTTTCTTGGCTGGAGACAAATGGAAACAAGGTGCTGCGCCGCGATCCTGCCGCTCTCGAACATGCCATAGCGACCAGCATCGCGATGAAAGCGCGCATTGTTGCCGAGGACGAGCGCGAGACGGAGGACCGCCGCGCACTCCTCAACCTCGGCCACACCTTCGGCCATGCGCTGGAGGCCGAGACCGGCTTTTCCGACCGCCTGCTTCATGGCGAGGCGGTCGCGCTCGGCATGGTGCTGGCGGCGAAGTATTCGGCCCGGCGGGGCGAAATTTCCGCAGCCGATGCCGCGCTGGCGACGGAAGCGATTGCGGCAGCGGGCCTCCCCGCGCGGCTCACCGATCTTGACCTGACATGCGACGGGGCGGCCCTTGTCGATCACATGCGCCATGACAAGAAAGCGGAAGGCACTACCCTGCCCTTCCTGCTACTGCGCGCCCTTGGCGAGGCTTACGTGGCTCGTGACGTCAATCTTCCTGATATTGCAGCTTTTCTTGACGGAGAACTGGCCGGGTGATCATCACTCTCGCCGATCTGCAAGACCCTGGTGTTCAGGATCTCATCGCCTTCCACCAGCGCGCCATGGTCGAAGGTTCTCCCCCGGGTCTCAGCTTTGCGCTCGATCTATCGGGGCTCCAAGATCCCGCGGTTACGATCTGGGCGGCACGTGTAGACAATCAGGTTGCGGCCATTGGCGCATTGAAACGGCTTGATCAAATGTCATCCGAAATCAAATCGATGCGTACCCATCCTGACTTTCTAAGACAGGGCCTTGCGGCGGCACTGCTCGAAACCATCATTGGCCATGCGCGCGGCCTGCGCCTTTCAACCCTTAGCCTCGAAACCGGGAGCGGCCCCGCGTTCGAAGCTGCGCTGGCGCTGTACTGCAAGCGTGGCTTGGTGAACGGCCCCGCCTTTGCCGATTATGTCCTCACCGACTTCAACCAGTGCCTGCACCTGAAACTGAATTAGGCATTCAAAATCAGTGTGCTGGCCTGCTTGGTAGGGTCGCAACATTACCGCCTGCATCGCTGATCCGCGCCGCCTTCATTGCCGCTTCCTCGCCCAGCATCTGGTCGTGTTCGGCGAACAGTTGCTCGATATCGGCGCGCCGTTCGAGCAGCATGTTGGCGATACCCGGCGCAAGGCTTTCGCCATCGCCGATCTTGCCGAGAAGCGATGCCAGATCGCTTACCGTCGCATCGCGCGCGGATTTGAAGAAGTTGCCCTTCCGGTCGAAAAACCCGGCACCTGTATGTGCCACGATCAAATCCTCCCACTGAGATTCAATCCACCGCGCGGGGAATTCCGCGACTCGGCAAGGAGAGAGTTTCTCACGACGAGCAGTGTAGGACAGAGCGGACTGCAATTTTCCGTCGGAAATCATTAATCTGCCGCAATTCTGTCACAGGTTTTGTAAGGATATTGCCGGATCGCGCAGCTTTGCCTCAGGCCCATGTGGTGCCTGTTGCTTTTGACATGCTGCAATCTGCAGATTGTGCGCCGTATGTTGGAATAATCGGCTGACTGTAGGGGTGCCAAAGCCGGTCTAACCAGGGTCAAAGGGAGGCGAGAGGGGGCCTAGGCCGGGTCTGGACCGCCCTAACCCCCCCTTTGGAAACGCCGCCGCGATGCCGACGCGCGCGCCGTGTCGGAATGGCCCTCAGCGGCTCCTATTTCGCTCAGCACCGCAGGTCGAATTCCCCAACAGCGGCTAACAGGCTCGCGTTAGGAACGCGGCAAAGCGCGCGCTATTCCAGTTCGAGGATCACCGCATCCACCGCAAGGCTCTCGCCTTCGGCGGCATTGATCTTGGCGATCACGCCTTCCTTCTCGGCGCGCAGGATGTTCTCCATCTTCATCGCCTCCACGGTCGCCAGCGGCTGACCGGGCTGCACGGTCTCGCCTTCCACCACGTGGAGCTTCACCAGCATCCCCGGCATCGGGCAGATCAGGAAGCGCGACAGATCGGGCGGGATCTTTTCGAGCATCAGGCTTTCATGGCGCGCCAGACGCTGCGGGATCACCAGCGCGGTATGCGCCGCGCCGCGGGTGGTGACCTTCCACTGGTTGCCAACGCGCTCGACGATCAGGCCGAGGCGGTGCTCCGGCCCGTCACCAACCTTGCCGGTCGCTTCGGCCTGCACCATGCCCGGGCGCCAGCTGTTCGTACCTTCGACCCGCACGCCATCGACCATTGCATGGCCATCGCCGAGCGTGACTTCAAACCGCTCGTCGCCGATCTTCACCAGCCACTCGCTTGTGACTGGCTGCGGCGCATCAAGCTGACCAGTGATCTGCCGCGCACGGCTTTGAAGCGTGAATTCATTGCCGGCGCAGACTGCGGCAAGAATGCGCTTCACATCATCCGACGTCGCCGCGCCATGGAACCCATCGGGATATTCCTCGGCGATGAAGCCCGTCGTCAGCTCGCCCGAGCGGAAGCGCGGGTGCTGCATGATCGCGGAGACGAAATCGACATTGTGGCCGAGGCCCTTGATGCGGAATTTGTCGAGCGCCTCGATCTGCAAATCCGCAGCTTCATCGCGGGTCGGAGCCCAGGTGATCAGCTTGGCGATCATCGGATCGTAGAAGCGCGAAACCTCGCCGCCGTCATAGACCCCGTCATCGACGCGCACCGAACCCGCACCATGCGCAACCCCGCGCCGCGCCTTGCCGGCAACCGTCTCGTCCTCAACCCAGCCCGCGACCGGCGGGCTGTATTGCACCAGCCGTCCGGTGGAGGGCAGGAAGCCGCGATAGGGGTCTTCGGCATAGACGCGGTTCTCGATCGCCCAGCCATCGATCCCGATATCGTCCTGCGTCATCGTCAGCTTCTCGCCAGCGGCCACGCGGATCATCTGTTCGACCAGATCGATGCCGGTGATCGCTTCGGTGACGGGGTGTTCGACCTGAAGCCGTGTATTCATTTCGAGGAAGTAGAAACTCTCCCCCGTCGGGTCTGCGCCGGAGACGATCAGTTCGACCGTGCCTGCGCTGTAGTAGCCAACGGCGCGTGACAGGGCGACGCATTGCTCGCCCATCGCCTTGCGCATCTTGGGCGTGACGAAGGGCGACGGCGCTTCCTCGACCACCTTCTGGTGGCGGCGCTGGATCGAGCATTCGCGCTCGTTGAGATAGAGGATGTTGCCGTGCTGGTCGCCGAGGATCTGGATCTCGATGTGGCGCGGGTTGAGGATGAACTTCTCGATGAACACGCGGTCGTCGCCGAACGAGTTCAGGCCCTCGCGCTTCACGCTCTCGAAGCCCTCCCGCACGTCGGCCTCGTTATAGGCAAGGCGCATCCCCTTGCCCCCACCGCCCGCGCTGGCCTTCATCATCACCGGATAGCCGATCTCGTTGGAGATGCGCACCGCGTGTTCGGTATCCTCGATCTCGCCGACGAAGCCGGGGACGACATTGACGCCCGCTTGCTTGGCGAGCTTCTTGGACTCGATCTTGTCGCCCATCGCGGCGATCGCGTTCACAGGCGGGCCGATGAAGGCGATGTTTTCCTTCGCCAGAGCCTCGGCAAAGGAGGTGCGCTCGGAAAGAAAGCCGTAGCCCGGGTGGACGGCCTCAGCGCCGGTCTGCTTGCAGGCGGCAATGATCTTGTCGGCGATCAGGTAGCTTTCCGCCGCGGGCGACGGGCCGATATGCACCGCCTCGTCCGCCATGGCGACGAAGGGCGCGCGGGCGTCAGCATCGGAATAGACCGCGACGGTCTTGATCCCCATCTTGCGCGCCGTGGTGATGACCCGGCAGGCGATCTCGCCGCGGTTGGCAATCAGGATTTTCGAAAACAACGGGAACCTCCGGGGGCGGTATGCGCGTAGGACGCCTATGCCGCCCCCGCAGCTGCCAATCAACCTGACAGATTTGGGACGCGGACTGCGTCAGTGATCCTTATACGCGTGGCCGACTTCAGTGACGGTCATGGCAACCAGAGTTTCGAACTCCGCGATGATCTTCTCGGCCGCTTCCTTGCTGCCTGCCAGCTTCACCATTTCGGTCATCCACTTTTCGTCTTCCGGCGAGCTGCGCTTGGCCATGTCGCCCGGCCCGCCCTTCATCGGGAAGACGTAGATGATGTCCCACTGGCCGGTGTCGAGATGGATGCCGTGAACGCCGGAATTCACGCCCGAGGCCGCATCGGCCTTGGCAAAGTAGTTCTTGATAATCTCGATTGCGCGATCCCGCTTGCCGGGATGGAAGCGGGTCATCGAGACACGCGCCCAGGTCACATCGTCGGCGGCCTGCGCGCCGGCATCCTGCGCCTGCGCGCCCGAAGGTGTGACAACAAACGCCAGCGCCAAGGCACTGATCGCAGGCAGCAGCTTACCCGTTAGAACTTTTTGCATGATGCATTCTCCCCCATCGAATGCGACCCCCGGACGGGGGTATGCTTTGGAATAGTGGCCGCGATAAAGCAGCCTTGTCGTAGGGGAAATCGGGCGTCAGGGCTGTGCCCTGCCCTGCTTCTCGCACCGCAGGACCATGCCGTATTCGTCAAGCCAATCGGCCTTGGCGGGGAGCAGATATTGCAGCGCCTCGGGGAGAAAGGCGTGGAGCGCGGTGGCGTGGTGGAGCTCCTTGCGGCGGTCGGAGAAGCAGTAGGGCTGGCTGGCGGGAAGGCTTTCCAGTAGCCTCATTAACCCGCTCTCGGTCGCGCCGCCCTCGTCGGCGAGGCTGAGGTAGAGCGGCGGGCGGGTTTTGGGCGTGTCCAGCGCCCGGCGGCTCAGCGCCTCGAAATCCCATTGCAGGCTAGGGCTGATCGCTGCGTATCCGGTGAAGAGCTGAGGCGCCTCGGCCCATGTCTCGACCACGAAATGCCCGGCTGCGCTCTCGCCCACGAGGAACGCGCGGCCATCATGGCGGTAACGGGCCTCGATCAGCGGCCTGACGGTGCCAGCGATCCACGCACGGAAGGCGGCGCTTTCGCCTGCTGTGGGGTAGCGCTTGGCCTCGGCGGGATCACGCGTCGCGGGGAGCAATTCGCGCTGGCGGTCTTTCGTGGCGATGCCGACGATGATCGCGTCCTCGCTGCGTCCCCACAGCGCGCCCCAGCGCATCAGGCCGGCGCCCATTATCAGGTCCTGCCCCATCGCCCCGTCGAGCTGGTAGATCACCGGCCAGCGCTTGCCCGGGTCCTTGGCATAGTCGGGCGGCAGAACAATGTTCACCTCGCGCGCCGCGCCGAGCACCTCGAGCGTCACCGTCTCGCCAATGCTCAGCGGCGCGGGCTCGGGCGCGGGCCCCGCCGCTACCAAAGCCGCTGCAGCGAGGAACGCGATCACTCTGCCGGCACCGCCGCCTTGCAGGCCCGTGCGGGCTCCTCGCCCTTCAGCGCGGTAAGACCGAGCTTGGCAAATAGCGCGCCGTCCTTGTCGTCACCCGCATTGGGCGCGGTCAGCAGCTTGTCGCCGGTGAAGATCGAATTGGCGCCCGCGAGGAAGCACAGCGCCTGGGTCGCCTCGGACATGGACTCGCGCCCCGCCGACAGCCGCACCATCGAACGCGGCATGGTGATGCGCGCGACCGCCACCGTCCGCGCAAACTCGATATCGTCGATCTTGGCGAGCGGCGTATCGGCCAGCATATTGCCGAGCACCGTCCCCTTGACCGGCACCAGCGCATTGACCGGCACGCTTTCGGGATGCTGCGGCAGGGTAGCGAGCGTGTGGACGAAGCCCACCCGGTCCTCGCGCGTTTCGCCCATGCCGACGATCCCGCCGGAGCAGACATTGATCCCCGCCTTGCGCACGTGATCGAGCGTATCCAATCGGCACTGGAAATCGCGGGCGGAGATGACGCGCTCGTAATACTCGGGGCTGCTGTCGATATTGTGGTTGTAACAGTCGAGGCCAGCCTCGGCCAGCATTGCGGCCTGATGCGGCTCGAGCATGCCCAGCGTCATGCAGGTCTCAAGGCCCATGCTGCGGACGCCCTTCACGATCTCGACGATCGCGGGCATGTCGCGGTCCTTGGGGTTGCGCCACGCCGCGCCCATGCAGAACCGCTGCGAGCCCGCATCCTTCGCCTGTGCCGCGCGCTGGAGCACGGCCTGCACGTCCATCAGCTTGGTCGCCTCCACGCCGGAGTCCGCCTTCACCGACTGCGAGCAATAGCCGCAATCTCTGGACACCCGCCGGTCTTGATTGAGAGCAGCGTGCACAGCTGGACTTCGGTGGCGGGGTGGTGGGCGCGGTGAACTGAGGCGGCCTCGAACAGCAGCTCGGTGAAGGGCAGGTCGAAGAGGGTCGCGATCGCGGCGCGGCTCCAGTCGGTGCGGGGGTGGGTCATTTATTGCTTTCTCGATTCTTGAGAACGACGCTGGCGGCAATCGCTACAACGCACAGCGCAAGGGGAATAAATCCGATGGGCGAATGCCATTCCTTGAACGCTGTGCAGGGGCCTTCCAGCAGATCAACCGGCTTCATGCCGCAGCGAAAAACATAGGGCTTTAGCGGTGAGGTCAAGAAGGCCGCGAAGACCAAAGCTACGCCGAAAATTTGCAACCTTCGCGGAAATGTCACGGCGCACACCCCTTCGTCATTGCGAGGAGCTCAGGCGACGCGGCAATCCAGTTTCTGCCATGGCCACCTGCGTCTAGGTCAGAAGCTAGATTGCTTCGCCTTCGGCTCGCAATGACGAGGGAGTAGACGCTACTCCGCCGCCTCGTCCAGCCCCTCGCCCAGCGGCGGCATGTTGTGCCCCAGCAGCACCAGAATATCCGCCGCGCACTCCACCACATTTGAGCCGGGGCCATAGATCCCCTGCACCCCCGCCTCGCGCAGGTAGTCGTAGTCCTGCGGGGGGATCACGCCGCCAGCGGTGACCTTGATGTCGCCGCGCCCGGCTTCGCGCAGGAGTCGGATCAGTTCGGGGATCAGGGTCTTGTGCCCTGCGGCGAGCGAGGAAGCGCCGACCACGTCGACATCGTGTTCCAGCGCCATCGCGACGGATTCCTCGGGCGTCTGGAACAGCGGGCCGGAGACCACCTCGAAGCCCATGTCACCGAAGGCGCTGGCGATCACGTTCGCGCCGCGATCGTGGCCGTCCTGGCCCATCTTGGCGATCATGATGCGGGGCGCGCGGCCCAAGCGGCGGCCCACGGCTTCCACGCCGTCGGTCACCTGCGCCCACCGGCGGTCGAATTCATAGGCGCTGGCATAGACCCCGCTGACCGGAGCGGGGGTCGCGTCGTGGCGGCCGAAAACCTCTTCCATTGCCGAGGAAATCTCGCCCAGTGTCGCATCATGACGCGCAGCTTCCACTGCCAGCGCGAGCACGTTCTCGCCCGCAGCGCAGCCTGCGGTGAGAGCTGCCAGAGCCGCGCGGCACGCCGCCTCGTCACGCCCTTCGCGCACCTTGGCGAGGCGGGCGATCTGGCCGGTACGGACCATCTGGTTGTCGACCTCCAAGGTCTCCAGCGCGTCTTCGCTTTCCTTGCGGTACTTGTTGACGCCGACGATCACCGTCTCGCCCTTGTCGACCTTGGTCTGCTTTTCCGCCGCCGCGCGTTCAATCGCGGCCTTGGGCGCGCCGGTGGCGACATAGGCGGTCATGCCGCCTGCGGCGTCGACCTCGGCCATCATCGCCTCGGCCTCGGCTACCAGCGCGGCGGTGAGCGCCTCGATGTAGTGCGAACCGCCGAGCGGATCGACGACGGCAGTGATCCCGCTTTCCTCCTGCAGCACCAGCTGGGTGTTGCGGGCGATGCGGGCGGAGAAATCGGTCGGAAGCGCAATCGCCTCGTCCAAAGCATTGGTGTGGAGCGACTGGGTGCCGCCGAGCACCGCCGCCATCGCCTCGACCGTGGTGCGGATGACGTTGTTGTAGGGGTCCTGCTCCTGCAAGCTCACGCCCGAGGTCTGGCAGTGGGTGCGCAGCATCTTGGAGCGTTCGTCCTTCGCCCCCAGATCGTCCATCACCTTGTACCACAGCGTGCGCGCGGCGCGCAGCTTGGCGATCTCCATGAAGAAGTTCATGCCGATGCCGAAGAAGAAGCTGAGGCGGCCCGCAAAAGCGTCGATATCCAGCCCCGCCTCCATTGCGCGGCTGGCGTATTCCTTGCCGTCGGCAATGGTAAAGGCGAGTTCCTGCACCGCCGTCGCCCCGGCCTCGTGCATATGGTAGCCGCTGATCGAAATCGAGTTGAATTTCGGCATGTTTGCCGAGGTATATGCGATGATGTCCGAGATGATCCGCATCGAAGGCTCGGGCGGGTAGATGTAGGTATTGCGGACCATGAACTCCTTGAGGATGTCGTTCTGGATGGTCCCTTCCAGCTTGTCCTGCGACACACCCTGACGTTCGGCGGCGACGATGAAGAAGGCCAGCACTGGGATCACCGCGCCGTTCATCGTCATCGACACGCTCATGGTATCGAGCGGGATCTGGTCAAACAGGATCTGCATATCCGCGACCGTGTCGATCGCGACGCCCGCCTTGCCGACATCGCCGACGACGCGCGGGTGATCGGAATCGTAGCCGCGGTGGGTGGCCAGATCGAAGGCGACGGAAAGCCCCTTTTGTCCCATCGCGAGGTTGCGGCGGTAGAAGGCGTTGGATTCCTCGGCTGTCGAGAAGCCCGCATATTGCCGGATCGTCCACGGACGGCCCGCATACATGCTCGCCTTCACCCCGCGCGTGAAGGGCGCAAAACCGGGGAGGCCGGGGTCGAACCCGGCGTGATCTTCGGCCGTATAGAGCGGCTTGATCGCGAAACCTTCAGGCGTGTGCCACGTGAGGTCGCGGCCCTTCACCTCCTTGGCGGCAAGGGCGTTCCAGTCGGAGAGGGTGGGTTTTTGGGTCATGTCTCGGCCTCTAACCGTTCGTGTCGAGCGAAGTCGAGACACCGCGCGGGGGTATCTCGACTGCGCACTGCGTGCTCCGCTCGATACGAACGGAGATGGGGGCAATTAGTGCCCCTTGAATTCCGGCTTGCGCTTCTGGAGGAACGACATTCCGCCCTCCATCGCGTCCTTGGTCGCGCCCGCAATCCGCTGGCCCTCGGCCTCGGCCAACAGCACCATCTGGAGGTTCTGGTCGAGCGCGGTGGCGATGTTGCGCTTCATCGTGGCGTAGGCCACCGTCGGGCCATTCGCCAGCTTCTCGGCCAGCGCGCGGGCTTCGGTCATGAGGTCGGCATCCTCGACGCACTTGTAGATGAGGCCCCATTCCTCGGCCTGTTCGCCGAAGATCTTCTCGCCCAGCATCATCATCCGCGTGGCGCGCGCGCGGCCGATGGCGCGGGCGAGCAGCCAGGTCGAGCCGCCATCGGGCACAAGGCCGATATTGACGAAGGCCTGGAGGAAGTAGGCGCTTTTGGCCGCAATGGTGAAGTCCGCCGCCAATGCCAGCGAACAGCCCACGCCCGCCGCCGGGCCGTTGACCGCGCAGATCACCGGCACGCTCGCGCGCACCACCTGGCTGATCGCGGGGTTATAGTGATTGATCAGCGCCTCATGGCTGCCGCCCTTGCCGCCCAACGCCGAGCCGGAGCCGCGCGCGGACAAATCCGCGCCCGAACAGAAGCCCTTGCCCTCGCCGGTGATCAGCACCGCGCGCGCATCACCGAGGTCGTAGAACGCCTGTCCCAGCTCGTCCGCCATCGCGGGCGGCATGGCATTGAGCCGCTCGGGGCGGTTCAGGGTGATGGTGAGCAGCGGGCCTTCACGGTCGACGCGGATGGTTTCGTAGGACATTCTTCTCTCCATTTCGTCGTCCCGGACTTGATCCGGGACCGCTTGCCGCAAGCGACCCCGGCTCGGTGGCCGAGGTGACGGATTAAACTAATTCGACCAGTGCGCATCCTCGCGCGGGGTCTCCATGATCTCGGTAAGCATGCCGCCCATGTCCTTGGGATGGACGAAAAAGATAGGGGTCCCGTGCGCGCCGATGCGCGTGGGGCCGAGGATGCGCTTACCGAGCGCCTCGAACTCGGAGCGGGCCTCGGCAATATCGGGCACTTCGAAGCACAGGTGATGCTGCCCGCCGAGCGGGTTCTTGGCGATGAAGCCTGCAAGTGTGGAGTTTGCCCCCAAGGGCTCGATCAGCTCGATCTGCGTGCCATTCATCCCCCCGTCCGCACCGGGCGTGTCGACGAAACAGACCTTCACGCCCTGCTCCTCGAGGTCGAACGGCGTGTGGATCTTCGTCGCGCCCATGACATCGCGATAGAACGAGATGCTATCGGCAATGGAGGGCGTGGCGACACCGATGTGGTTGAGACGGCCGAGTTTCATGACATCTACTCACAATCTTTCAAATAATAAAACAGCTACTATGGCAACAGAAGCCAAGCTGACAGCCCCCATCAAAAGCGTTGCAATGTACGCCCCAACAAAATTGATCCAGAAACGTATGGGATGCCAATTTTTGCTATAAGCATGACATTTGCCCCACACCCGCCCAGATTTTCTTGCCCGCCTTGCATTCCGATACTGGCTGTAGGAGACAATTGCGCTAATTAAAGCGCAGAAAATCACTGATAAATACAGGAAAAAATCTTCACTCACAGCGGAATATTGTCATGCTTCTTCCACGGGTTCTCCAACTGCTTCGTCCGCAGCTTGCGTAGCCCCAAGGCAATCCGCTTACGGGTCGAGTGCGGGTAGATCACCTCGTCGATATAGCCGCGCTGCGCCGCCACGAAGGGGTTGGCGAAGCGGTCTTCGTATTCCTTGGTCTTCTCGGCGATCTTGGCCGCATCGCCGCGGTCCGAGCGGAAGATAATCTCCACCGCGCCCTTCGCGCCCATCACCGCGATTTCGGCTGTGGGCCACGCGTAGTTCAAATCGCCGCGCAGGTGCTTGGAGGCCATCACGTCGTACGCCCCGCCGTAAGCCTTGCGGGTGATGACGGTGATCTTGGGCACGGTCGCCTCGGCATAGGCGAACAGCAGTTTGGCGCCGTGCTTGATGATCCCGCCCAGTTCCTGCGCGGTGCCGGGGAGGAAGCCGGGGACGTCGACGAAGGTGATGATCGGGATCTCGAAGGCATCGCAGAAGCGCACAAAGCGCGCCGCCTTTTTCGAGGAATTGATGTCGAGCACGCCCGCCAGCACCATCGGCTGGTTCGCCACCACGCCCACGGTACGGCCCTCCACGCGGCCGAAGCCGCACAGGATGTTGCCCGCGTGCATCGGCTGGATCTCGAAGAAATCGCCCTCGTCCAGCACCTTTGCGATGACTTCGTGCATGTCATAGGGCTGGTTGGCGTTATCGGGGATCAGCGTGTCGAGGCTGTTGTCGATCCGGTCCCACGCGTCGCTGGTGGGGAGGATCGGGGCCTCGTCGCGGTTGGACAGCGGCAGGAAGTCGACAAAGCGGCGGGTCGCCAGCAGCGCCTCGACATCGTTCTCGTAGGCGAGATCGGCGACCGAGGTCTTGGTGGTGTGGGTGATCGCGCCGCCCAACTCTTCCTGCGTGACGACTTCATTGGTGACGGTCTTCACCACATCCGGGCCGGTGACGAACATGTAGGAGCTGTCCTTCACCATGAAGATGAAGTCGGTCATGGCGGGCGAGTACACCGCCCCGCCCGCACACGGTCCCATGATCAGGCTGATCTGAGGGACGACGCCGCTCGCCAGCACATTGCGCTGGAACACCTCGGCATAGCCACCAAGGCTCGCGACGCCTTCCTGAATCCGCGCGCCGCCTGAATCGTTGAGACCGATGACCGGCGCGCCGACCTTCAGCGCGGTGTCCATGATCTTGCAGATCTTCTCGGCATGGCGCTTGGACAGCGAGCCGCCGAACACGGTGAAATCCTGCGAGAAGACATAGACCAGACGGCCATTGATGGTGCCGCTGCCGGTCACCACCCCGTCGCCAGGAACCTTCTGGTCCTGCATCCCGAAATCGACACAGTCATGTTCGACATAGGCATCGATCTCCTCGAAGCTGCCTTCGTCGAGCAGCACGTCGAGCCGTTCGCGCGCGGTCAGCTTGCCCTTGGCGTGCTGCGCTTCGATGCGCTTGGCCCCGCCGCCCATCCGGGCAGCCTCGCGGCGGCGTTCCATTTCGGCGATGTTGGCGGACACGGCGGTGATCCTCTCTTATGGGTCTCTTGGTGCGATGCGTTGCCTTAGCGCGCGGGAGGCGTCAACGTGGCAAAATTGGCGGGACGGCGAAGGGATGGCCGGGATGTTTGTCTCTGACGTTTTGGTAATCGGCGGCGGTATCGCGGGGCTCTCGGTAGCGGCGCGGCTGGCGGCGAAGGCGCGGGTGGTGGTGCTGGAGAGCGAAAGCGCGCCCGGTTACCACGCCTCGGGCCGCTCGGTGGCTTTCGCGCACTACGGACTCGGCAACGCTCCGGTCCGCACACTTACCGCTCTGAGCATGGGCGAGTTGGCCAAACTTGGGAGCATCCATCCGGCACTCCACATCGCCAGCGCGGATCAGATGCCGCTGCTCGACGATCTCGAGGGCGTCCACCGCCACTTTGCCTGCGATTATTCCCGCGTCGGCCCGGACGGCGCGCGCGGTCTGATGCCGGCCCTGAAGCCCGAAGCCTGCCTTGCGGCGCTGATCGACCATGGCTCATTGAAGCTCGATACCCACGCGATGTTGCAGGCCCATGCTGCCAGCCTGAAGGCGGGGGGCGGGAAAGTGGTGACGGGCACAAGGGTGAGCGCGATCGCGCGAGAGTCCGATGTATGGCGCATCACGACCTCGGCAGGCGACTTCGCCGCCCCGATCCTCGTCAATGCCGCCGGGGCCTGGGCGGACGAAATCGCACGGATGGCAAGCGTAACCCCCATCGGTATCGAGCCGCGCCGCCGCACCGTCATCAGTTTCGCAGCGCCCCAAGGCGAGGACGTGAGCCGCTGGCCCTTCACCAAGACTGTGGGCGAAGGCTTCTACCTGCTGCCCGAAGGCCGCAGCCAGTTGCTTGCCTCAAGCATGGACCAGACACCGTCCGACCCCTGCGATGCCGCGCCCGAGGAACTCGATATCGCCATCGCAGCCGACCGGGTGGAGCAGGCCACCACCCTTCCCATCCGCCGCATCGCGCATAGCTGGGCGGGCCTCAGAAGCTTTGCGCCGGACGAATTGCCGGTCATCGGCCATGCGGCAGGCGCGCCGGGCTTCGTGTGGTGTGCAGGGCAAGGCGGGGCCGGTTTCCAGACCGCTCCCGCCCTCTCGGCGATAGCGGCAAGCGCGGCGCTGGGCCTTCCTTTCCCCGAGTATTGTGCGGCGGCGGGATTGTCGTTCGAAACCTTCGCCCCGGCGCGGCTCGGGGCCTAGAAGCGCCGCATCACGCTGCGCGCCAGCGCGGGCGAGAGCGAATAGACCGCGCGCAGCACTTTCACCATGCCGACGTTAGCCTCGTCGTGGCCGTTCTCGATCGCAGCGATGATCTGGCGGGCACATTCGGCCGGTGGCATCTTGTTCTTGCCGCGGCCGGCAGTCATCTGGGTGTCGACCAGCGGCGGCAAAGCCTCGATAACGTGGATCCGCTCGCCAGCCAACTGCGTACGCAGCGCCATGGTGAAGCTGCGCAGCCCCGCCTTGCTGGCACAATAGACAGAGCTTGCGGTGTTGGGCGCGATGGCAAGGCCGCTCGTCACATTTATAATCGCAGCTTCGGGGCGCGCACGCAGGCGCGGCAGCAGCGCGCTGATCAGCCGGACCGGCGCCGAGAGGTTGGCGTAGAGGCATCCATCTGCCGCATCCGGATCGGGCATTTCATTGCGGACATCGTGCGGCACACCCAACCCGGCGTTGTTGATGAGAATATCGATGGGCCGATCGCCCAGCGCCGCGACCAGCGCATCGACCCCGGCGGCATTCGAAAAGTCAGCCGCAATCGCCTCGAACCCCTCACCGCGCATCGCGTCCAGCCGCGCGGGATCACGCCCGGTGAGGACCACAGTCGCACCCTTGGCCTTCAATTGCCGCGCGATCTCGCGCCCTATCCCTGCGCTGCCGCCAGTCAGCAGCACTGTCTTGCCGTTTACATTCATCAGGGTTTCACCACTCCATGTTTGATCAGGCTGTTGCCGCTGTCGGCGATCGTGTCCTCGACGGGGCGCATTGTCCAACCGAGCCGCTGTTTCGCGTGGCTCGCATCGACATGACGGATCTTGCCAATCTCGGTCTTGATTCCGCGAACTTCGGCATTGAACAGCGCGAGGATGTTGACCACCCAATCGGGCATTGGCCGGGTCGGAGCCTTGCGGGCCTTGTCGCCCAGGCGCGCGCGCAGCACGCCTGCAATTTCGAGAGCGGTGAGAAATTTGCCAGCACCAAGAAAGCGCTCGCCCGCCAGGCCCGGCGTCTCCAAGGCGAGCACATGCAGCGCGGCAATGTCGCGCACGTCGACGATCGGGAAGCCGAGGTTCGGCGCCATCGGCATCGCGCCGGAGAGCAGCTGCTGGACCAGCTCGACCGAGGCCGAGAAGTCTCCGCTATCCACCGGCCCCAGCACCATGCCGGGATTGACCGAGACGAACTCAATATCGCCGCCCTCGGCCGCGACCCAGTCGCGCGCAGCGCGTTCCGCGAGGGTCTTGGATTTGACGTAAGGATAGGCGTCGGGGTGGTTGATGTCGGTCCAGCGGCTTTCATCGAAGGTATATTCGCCGCGATCTACCCCGTAGATCACCGCCGCGGTCGAGGAGGTCTGGACGAAGCGGCTGACGCCGGCCGCCTTGGCAAAACGCAGCGCGCGCAGGGTGCCTTCGCGCGCGGGAACGATCAGCTCGTCCTCGTGCTTCGGGGCCTGCGCGGGGATCGGCGAGGCGACGTGGGCGACATGGGTGCAGCCCGAATTAGCCTCAGCCCAGCCCTTGTCGGACATCAGTTCGGCTTCATACAGCTTGAACTGTTCCGCCGAAGCATTGCCAAGCCGCGCGCGCAGGCCTGCCTCGCTCCTGGCGACATTGCGGACCGTGCCATGCACAGTCCAGCCCTTCGCCAGCAATTGCCGGATTAGCTCGCCGGCGATGTAGCCGGTCGCCCCGGTCACAAGAACCTTGCCTGTCATGCGTACCCCTTTCCCCTACGGATCGGTACCACTCTAGCAGTTAGGTTTCGTGATGCAACCTACTTGAAGAGCACCAATTCCTCGGCCATGGTCGGGTGGATCGCCACGGTCGCGTCGAAGTCCGCCTTCGTCAGCCCGGCCTTCACCGCGATGGCGGCCGCCTGCATGATCTCGGGCGCTTCGGGGCCAATCATATGGATACCGACGATCCGGTCATTCGCGGCATCGACGATCATCTTGTAGAGGCTGCGCTCATTCCGGCCCGCGACGACGTTCTTCATCGGGCGGAAGTCCGACTGGAACACCTTCACGTTGCCAAGCTGGTTGCGGGCTTCGCTCTCGGTCATGCCGACGGCAGCGATAGGCGGGTGACTGAACACCGCGCTCGGCACGCAGGAATGGTCCACCGCATAGGGCTCGCCCGGACCGAAGGTGCTGTCCGCGAAGGCCTGCCCCTCGCGGATCGCCACGGGGGTCAGCTGCACGCGGTCGGTCACGTCGCCCACGGCATAGATGTAATCGACATTGGTGCGGCTGAAGGCATCGACCACGATCTCGCCCTTCGTGCCGAGTTCGACGCCCACCGTCTCCAGCCCAAGCCCTTCGACATTCGGCACACGGCCCGTGGCGACCATCACCGCATCATACTCGGCTGGCTCCTGCCCGGTCAGCTTGACCAGCAGCGTGCCGTCCGCCTGCTTTTCGACGCTCTCGAACTCGGCGTTGAACAGGAAACTGATGCCCTTCACCATCGAGATCTGGAGCAGGCGGTCGCGCAGGGCCGCATCATAGCTGCGCAGGATTGTGTCAGACCGATTGGCGATGGTCACCTTGCAGCCGAATTCGTTGAAGATGCCCGCAAACTCGTTGGCGATATAACCACCGCCCGCGATCAGGATGCGGCGCGGAAGCTCATCGAGGTGGAACGCCTCGTTCGAGGTGATTACATGCTCGTTGCCGGGAAAATCGGGCACCAGCGGGCGCGCGCCGGTGGCGACGAGGATATACTTCGCGGTGATGACCTTGCCGCTCGCCAGCGTGATCTGGTGATCGCCGGTGATCGTCGCGCGTTCGTTGAAGATCGTGACCTTGTGGTTGCCGAGAGTCTGGCCATAGAGGCCCTCCAGTCGCGTCACATCGGTCTGCACCGCATCGCGCAGGGCCTTCCAATCGAAGCTCTTGCCTTCAATCGTCCAGCCGAAGGCCTTGGCGTCCTCCAGATCTTCGGCGAAATGGGCGCCGTAAACGAGCATCTTCTTGGGCACGCAGCCGCGGATCACGCAGGTGCCGCCGACGCGATACTCCTCGGCCACCGCCACCCGCGCGCCGTGCGCTGCAGCAACCCGGCTGGCGCGCACGCCGCCCGATCCTGCGCCGATGGTGAAGAGGTCAAAATCATATGCGTCGGCCATCATTCGCTCCCGTCGTATCGGGGACGCATATGGCGGTGGGGGCCTCGCGCGACAACCGGAACCACGTGAAAAGGCGGAATTTGCGCAAGGAAAAGGCGGGGGTTTGTGGCCCCCGCCCTCGAATTCCTTGCTGCCCAACCGGTCAGACGCTGGCTGCGCGCGGACGCCCGCCGCCACCGCCCCCGCCGCCACCGGGGCGACCACGGCCGCGACCACCGCCACCATTGCCGCCGGGACGACCACCGCCGCCGGGCTGACGACGATCACCGCCACCATTTCCGCCGGGGCGGCCCTGACCGCCCGAACCATGCGCCTGTTGCGGCTTGCGATCACCTTGCGGGCGACGTTCGCCCTGCGGTGCCGGACGACGATCACCTTCGGCGCGGCGCTGTTCGCCCTGCTGCGGACGGCGTTCGCCGCCACCGGCGCGGTCTTGCTGCGGGCGCCCTTGCGGCTTGCCCTGCTGCGGACGACGCTCGCCGCGATGCTCGCCCTGCGGCTTGCGCTGGCCGAGCGGGCGCGGATTGACACGCTTCATCGGCGTGCGGGCTGCAGGCTTTTCCGGACCCTCGCCTTCCACCACCGCACGGAAATTGTCCGGGAGCGGCAGGCGCTCCAGCTCGGCGCCGGTCAACTTGCGGATGTCCTTCAGATATGCGCGTTCGTCCTCGGCACAGAAAGCAATCGCGATCCCGCTCTTGCCGGCCCGCGCAGTGCGGCCGATGCGGTGCACGTATTGCTCGGGCACATTGGGCAGCTCGTAGTTGATGACGTGGCTGACGCCCGGAATGTCGATCCCGCGCGCGGCGACATCGGTCGCGATCAGCACCGGCACGCGGGCCTTGCGGAATTCATCCAGAGCGCGCTGGCGCTGCGGCTGCGACTTGTTGCCGTGGATCGCATTGGCGGGGATGCCCGCCTGCTCCAGCTTCTTCACGACGCGGTCCGCGCCATGCTTGGTGCGGGTGAAGATCAGCACGCGTTCAATGCTGCCGGGAACGGTGTGACGGCCCTTGAGGATCATTTCGAGCAGGCTCAGTTTTTCGTCCTGCTGGACCATGAACAGATACTGGTCGATGCGTTCCGCAGTGGTGCTTTCGGGGGTGACCGAAACCTGCACGGGATTGTTGCAATACCCGCTCACCAGCTCCTTGATCGCCTTGGGCATGGTCGCGCTGAAGAACAGCGTCTGGCGATCCTTGGGTGCCAGTTCGCGGATCTTTCGCAGCGCGTGGATGAAGCCGAGGTCGAGCATCTGGTCGGCTTCGTCGAGCACCAGAATTTCGATGCCGGCAAGGTTCAGCGCCTTCTGGTCGATCAGGTCGAGCAGGCGGCCCGGGGTGGCGACAAGGATGTCGGTGCCGCGGTGCAGCTTGTTGCGGTCCTTGCCGACAGACGTGCCGCCGACGATGCACTGGACCTTGAGGCCCGCAAGCGCGCCGTAATCCTTGGCGCTGTCGGAAATCTGCACGGCCAGTTCGCGCGTCGGCGCAAGCACCAGCATGCGGCAGGACTTGAACGGGATCGGTTTGTCGGCCTCGCGCAGGCGATCGATGCTGGGAAGCATGAAGGCGGCGGTCTTGCCGGTGCCGGTCTGCGCGATGCCGAGCAGGTCGCGGCCTTTCAGCACAGGCGGGATGGCCTGTTCCTGGATCGGGGTCGGCGTATTGTAGCCCTTCATGTCGAGGGCCTGGAGCACGGGCTGCGACAGCCCGAGGTCAGCAAAAGTGGTCATGTTTTTGAAACTCGCAAATATACTGCGACGCGCGCTGGGCTGCCATGAACGCAAATCGCTCAGAGGCACGCCACGCGCGGCGCGGGGGTTGAAACCGCCCGCGTGAAAAGGGAAGTCTTGGGTAGAACCGAGGCGCGGCCGGGGCGGATATTTGTAAGAGTTCCGCCGCTTCACGCATGGCTAGCGCGCTTCGATGGCGGCCATCTGGGCGCAATCGTCCGGGAAGTCAATCTTTTCGCAGATTAGCCCAGCCCTGCCGCTTCCATCAGCGCCTTGGTCGAGGGGTCGAAATCGCCCTGCCCGCTCTCGATTTGCTTGGCGATCGCCTTGCCCAGCTCAACCCCGAACTGGTCGAAGGGGTTAA
Source organism: Porphyrobacter sp. (assembly GCA_027533455.1). Lineage (GTDB taxonomy): Bacteria > Pseudomonadota > Alphaproteobacteria > Sphingomonadales > Sphingomonadaceae > Erythrobacter. The sequence continues at coordinate 49,794 of JAPZUC010000009.1, forward strand.
TCCCCATCAGCACGGCGTTGGCAAAGGTGCGGTGTTCGTGGAACGCAATCAGCGCGCCGAAGGCGGCGGCATCGCAATCATCGACAAGGAATGTGGTTGAAGGCCGGTCGCCAGCATAGGCCCGCGCCGGATCGTCGGAGGTCTTGCCCGCCATCAGCGCCGCGCCCTGCGCAAGGCAGTTCATCAGCAGGATACGATGATGCGCCGGATCGAGATCGTCGCCCGGCGCGATGCTGGCGATGAAGTCGACCGGGATCAGGTGCGTGCCCTGATGGAGCAGCTGGAATACCGCGTGCTGTGCGTCCGTGCCAACGCCGCCCCATGTAACCGGCGCGGTCGGGCCATCGACCGGCGCGCCGCTTGCCGTAACGCTCTTGCCGTTCGATTCCATTTCGAGCTGCTGGAGATAGTCGGGCAGCAGCTTCAGCCGTTCGTCATAGGCGAAGACCGCGCGGGTCTGGCAGCCGCGCAGGCGCGTGTAATACTGGTCGGCATAGGCGGCGAGCAGCGGCGCATTGGCGCGTCCTTCAGCGGCGCGGAAGTGATCGTCGACCGCCTTTGCGCCGGCAAGCATGTGGCGAAACTCGTCCATGCCGATCGCCAGCGCCACCGGGAACCCGATCGAGGAGAACAGCGAATAACGCCCGCCCACGCTTTCGGGGAACGGCAGCACGCGGGTTTCGTCTACGCCCCACTCCACCGCCTTGTCGGGCGCAGCAGTGAGCGCGATCACCCGCCCGCCCGGATCATCAACGCCGTTGTCCGCCAGCCACTTCAGCGCGCTCTCCGCATTGGTCATGGTTTCAGTGGTGGTGAACGTCTTGGAAGCGAGCGCGATCAGCGTCGTCTGCGGATCGCAGGCGCGGAAAGCGGCTTCGAGGGCCAGCCCGTCGATGTTCGAGACGACATGGACATCGACCAGTGCCAGATCGCGGGTCAGCGCGTCGATCGCCAGCGCCGGGCCCAATGCCGATCCGCCGATACCGATTGCGATGCAGTGTTTCACCTCGCCCAGCGCGCCTTCGTGGATCGCCTCGACCAGCATTCCCATGCGCGCGAGCAGGGCCTCGGCTTCCTCCACCTGCGCGTCGGTACCGCTGCCGCGCAGCGCGCCATGGGTGGCGGCGCGGCCTTCGGTCGGGTTGACGATCCCGCCCCCGAACAGAGCGTTGCGCGCGGCGCCGAAACCGGCTGCCTCGGTCAACGCCTCGAAGGCGGCCAGCGCCTCGTCGCCCAGATGGGTCTTGGAGAAATCGACGAGCATCCCCGCTTCGGCCGCGCTTCCCGGCTCCACCGGCCAGGCGATCCGGCGGGTCATCACGGCGGGGCGATCCGCTTGGCCTGCGAACAGATCGGCGAGCGTGTGGTGGGGCAGCGCGCGCAAGCTTGCCCATGCCGCCGTCATCGCTTCACCCGTGCCGCTCATTACCGTTCCCCTTTGCGCAAGTCCGCGGCTGCGAGTAAGGGCATGCGCAATGGATGTTAAGACCCAATCGCTTGACGGAGCGCCGCTTGCCGCAACTGGCACCCGCACCGGCGACAGCTGGGGCGGGTTTGCGTGGTTTATCATCAAGCTGTTAGTCGCAGTGGTGGCTTTCAGGGTATTCGTATTCTCGCCATTCTCGATCCCTTCGGAGAGCATGTTGCCCCGCCTGATGAACGGCGATTACCTGCTCGCGGCCAAGTGGCCCTACGGCTTCTCGCGCAGCTCGCTGCCGTTCGATCTGGCGCTGCCGGGCGGGCGCTTATTGCCGGGAACGCCGGAGCGGGGGGACATCGTCATCTTCAAGCACCCGGTCGACGGGCGCGACTATATCAAACGGGTGATCGGGCTTCCGGGCGACCGTGTGGCCTTGAGCGGCGGCGAGGTCGTGCTGAATGGCGCGCGCGTGCCGCGCGTGGCTGTGGCCGACGTGCTGGTGCCGCTCTCGGAGAACACCGGCTGCGCATGGGGCGGCGATGCCGAACGCGCGGCCGATGGCAGCGAGGTGTGCCGCTACAAGGCGTTCCGCGAGACCTTGCCCGGCGGCCGCAGCTACAATGTGCTCGATTTCGGCCGCACCCCGGCGGATGACTATGCCGAACGGACCGTCCCTGCCGGAACGCTGTTCGTGATGGGCGACAACCGCGACAGTTCGCTCGACAGCCGCTTTCCGGCATCGGCGGGCGAAGGCGTGGGCTTTGTTTCGCAAGACCTGCTGGTCGGCCGGGCAAGCGTGATCGTGTGGTCGACCGATGGCAGCGCCGACTGGCTCAATCCCTTCTCGTGGTTTGCCGCCGCACGGCTGCACCGGATCGGAGACACGCTGTGACCGGCGCCCTCGCCTCCGAGGCGCGCGGCTGGCTCGATGAACAGGGCTTCCGTCCTGAGACCCAGGCCCTGTGGCTCGAAGCGCTGACCCACGGCAGCTTCAACGGATCGGGCGCGGAAGTGGCCGATTACCAGCGGCTCGAATTCCTCGGCGACCGCGTGCTGGGCCTGTCGGTCGCGGCATGGCTGTTCCGCGCGGGCGACGCTCCCGAAGGCAAGCTGTCCCAGCGCCTCAACGCCCTTGTCAGCGGGGCGACCTGCGCGCGGATTGCCCGCAGCATCGGCCTGCCGCAGCACATCCGCCTCGGCAAGCAGGCGCGCGATGATGGCGGGGCGGATAGCGACAAAATCCTTGGCGACGTGATGGAGGCCCTGATCGGTGCCTGCTTCATCGAACACGGTTTCGAGGCGGCACAGGCCATGATCTACCGCCTGTGGGCGCACGAGCTGGAGGGCGATGTCGGCAAAGCCAAACACCCCAAAAGCGCGCTGCAGGAATGGGCCGCAGGCAACCGCCGGATGCCGCCGCTTTACGAGGTGATCGACCGCTCCGGCCCCGATCATGCCGCGCGTTTCACTGTCCGGGTCACGGTCCGCAATGTCGGCCATGGCGAGGCCACTGCAAGCAGCAAGGGCGAGGCTGAACGGCTGGCGGCCAAGGCGTTTCTCGACGAGTTCGGCTGACCGGGCGCGCAGCCTCCATGTTCCACGTGAAACGCACTGCGAAGCGGGTCTGACAGGGGGTCTAATAGGGGCCATACGGGGTCTAACCCGCCCCGAAGGTGCCCCTAAACCCGCGCTGGCCTTCGACAAGCGTGACCTTAGCGGCTATGGGCCGCCCATGACCGAAACCACCTCCCTCGCCTCTCCGACCCGCTGCGGTGTCGTCGCCGTGCTTGGCGCGCCGAACGCCGGCAAGTCCACGCTCGTCAACAGCCTTGTCGGCCAGAAGGTCGCGATCACCAGCGCCAAGGCGCAGACCACCCGCGCGCGGATGCTCGGCATTGCTTTGCACGAATTGAACGGCGTGCCGACCCAGATGATCCTTGTCGATACCCCCGGCATCTTCGCGCCCAAGCGCCGGCTCGACCGCGCGATGGTCAGCGCCGCATGGGAAGGCGCCGAAGCCGCCGATGCCGTGCTGCTGCTGGTCGATCCGATCAAGCAGCGCCGCCACGAACTCGAACCCCTGCTGGAGACGCTCGCGGCCCGCCCGGAACGCAAGATCCTCGTCCTCAACAAGGTCGACCGCGCCAAGAAGGAGCCCTTGCTGGCGCTCGCGCAGGAACTTTCGGGCAAGGTCGATTTTGCCGAAATCTACTTCATCTCGGCGCTGACCGGCGACGGTGTGCCCGAACTGAAGGACGCTCTGGCCGCGCTCATGCCCGAGGGCGACTGGATGTATCCCGAAGACCAGGTCTCCGACGCCTCGGAACGCCTGCTCGCCGCGGAAATTACCCGCGAACAGCTCTACCAGCAGCTCCACGAGGAACTGCCCTATGACAGCGCAGTGCGCCCCGAACGCTACGAGACGCGCCCCGATGGCAGCGTGGAAATCCACCAGCAGATCGTCGTCACCCGCGACAACCAGCGTGCCATCGTGCTCGGCAAGGGCGGGTCGAAGATCAAGGCCATCGGCGCCGCCGCGCGGGCGGAACTGATGGAAGTGCTTGGGCAGAAGGTGCACCTGTTCCTGCACGTGAAGGTGCTGGAGAACTGGGCCGAGGACAAGGAACTGTTCGAGGAAATCGGGCTCGACTGGGTGCGCTAGGCGCTAACCCCCACAGCGTTTTCAAATCTCCCGCGACATCATCCTGATTCAGGAGCGCATGGCCAAAGGATACTGAACCGTATTCCGCGCCGTAAGGTATGACGGGCTGAAACCGGCGATTTTCTTGAGCGCGGGTAAGTTCAGGATCTCCAACCTCTTCGAACGCAGCCTGATCAAGTCGTTCTGACGCAGCATCTGGAGCTTGCGGTTGACGTGAACCGGCGTGAGCCCGAGCACATCCGCCAGATCTTCCTGGGTAAGCGGGAACAGGAATTCGACATCGGCGTCGTCGGCATCATCAACCGCCAGGCGATGATGCAGTTCGCAGATCAGATGAGCCATCAGCTCATGAGCATCACGGCGGCCGATACTGACCAACCATGACGCGAAGATTGCATTCTCCTTGCTTCCATAACTCATCATGGCGCTGCAGATCGCAGGCGAACCTTCGATCGCCTGATCCATGTCCGCGTAAGAAATATTGGCGACTTCACAGTCACAAAGCGCGACTATTGCGTCGATCACATCCTCACTGGAATGCGAGTCAAATTCGAATGAATCGCCCGGAAGCAGGAGCTGCGTTATTTGCCGGCCGCCATTTCTGACGATCTGGTACCGCGCAGCCCAGCTGCTCAGCAAGACCGGAAAGCTCAGCGCCCCCTCTCCCCCACGTGACAGGTACTTCTTGTTCGAGAGTTTACGCGTCTTCTGCCAAAGACCTTCAATTATCCCCCTGTCACGTTCCTGTAAATTCGCTTCGCTCTGCAAGCGCCGTACAAATGCGTTTGTCATTTTCCGTCTTCCCACTGATCCGGAAAATGATAATTGCAAATTTAAAGCATCGATGATTGATGTAGATTATCGTAATCAATATTATTACTTTAACATTTGACAACAAGTAATCAATTCATGGTTCATAATACTACGAATTATTCTCTTAATTCACGACAGGTCTGACTTGAAGCTATTTGAAATTCTTCGGAGCAAATAAAGAGATTCGTTCATTCTCTTGCTCGATTCACCAGCGCGCTCAGCCACCTCGATCTTGACTGCGCAGGTTGTTTCAATGACCGAAATCGCCTCGTCCAGCGAAAGCGTCTGCGTTTCCACGAGGACGTGCAGGATGCTTTCCGCCAGCAAAAGCGCCGCCTGGCCATGCGCATCGGGCTCTGACCGATCGGCAGTGTCTTCATCATCATAGATAATCGGGCTCATTTGGTTGGGCCTATCGCGTATGGATCGTGCCAGATCCAATGGTGCCCCGCGGTTGCGGGATGCATAAACTTCTGTCAGCAATGATGGGCGCAATTTTTCGATTGGGCACAATTTGGATCAACCCGGCCGTTGATTCATCCTGATAGATCGGCGGACAACTATTATGTCGAACGCACTCGTCAGGCACCTCAGTGGATACAGCCATCTAGGCGACGCCGAAACGGCGTTGCTTTCTGCGGCGTGCAGAAATGTGCGTGAATTTCCCGCCGGACATCACCTTATCCGTGAAGGCGATGCCCCTGATCCGGTGTTCGTGATCCTCGAAGGCTGGGCATGCGGTTACAAGGTTCTGCCGGATGGCGGACGGCAGATCATCTCGTTCCTGCTGCCCGGTGATTTCTGCGACATCCACATCGCTATCCTTCAGGCCATCGACCACAATATCATGACCCTGACGAAGGCACGCGTCGCGACTTTGCCACGGGCCGAGATGGAGGCTCTGATCCAGGCAAAACCGACCCTGACTCAGGCCTTCTGGTGGTCGCAGCTAGTCGATCAGAGCATCTTGCGTTCGTGGATTGCCAGCATGGGACGGCGCAAGAGCGTGGAGCGCGTGGCGCACCTCATGTGCGAACTCTACATCCACATGCGCAACATCGGCCTGGCGTCCGATGACGAATGCAAAATGCCGCTGACGCAGCTTGTGCTGGCTGATGCGCTTGGCCTGACACCGGTCCATATCAACCGGGTTCTGAGAGTGCTCAAGAAAGCTCAAGTTATGGAGATGAGCAACGGATCACTCAAGATCATCGATTCCGGCAAGCTTGCAGAGATTGCCGGAATCGACAGCAACTACCTCCATGAACGGATCCGGGAAAACGGTTGATGCGCCGCGCCCGTCGCGCCCCATCAATCCCGTCTCGAACTTACGCAAGCAGGCGTCTTTGTGCGGGCCGCGCAAACCTAGTTTAGGCAAGCAGGGCGGCAGCCGGACTATGGCGTTGAGCGGTCAGCGTGGATCGCAGCGGAGCCTGGATTGAAGCATATTTCCACCAAGAATGCCGCAGCACAGGCCTCGAGCAAAAATGGCACCGCCGGTTCGCGGTCGGTACTCGATGCGGCGCAGCTCGTCGCCATCCTCGCCACCCATAATGGCGGGAAATGGATCGAACGCGTCCTTGCCGGCTACTAGCGCCAGCAGGATGCCCACTTTCCCTGGGCCTTGCTGGTCATCGACAATGCCAGCACCGACGAGACGCCTGCCATTCTCGAACGCTTCCGCCCGGTGCTGCCGCTCGTGGTGGTCACCGAACCGCGGCCGGGCAAGAACGCCGCCCTTAATCGCGGGCTTGCGGCCATCGACAATGATCACTGCGACTACATCTTTACCGATGATGACGCAGTCCCCGACAGCGGTTTCCTTGCCGCCTGGTACAAGGTCTTCGCGCAGAGGTCCGATTACGGGCTGTTCGGCGGGACCGTGGTGCCGTGCTTCGAGGGCGTCGATCAGACCGTGCCCCAGCGCTATGCCAAGTGGCATCCGGAGATCTACGCCTGCAACCAGCGCAGCGAGGGCGCGATCCCGCCCGGTGCGATCTTCGGTCCGAACATGGGGGTCGCAGGGAGCCTTCTGCGCGCAGGCTTCCGCTTCAACGAGGCGATCGGGCCGAAAAGCTCGGACGCGATGTATGCGATGGGCAGCGAGACGGAATTCTGCGTGCGCGTGGCGCGTGAGGCGAAGGTGAGCTGCTGGTTCACACCCGAGCCGCGCGCCAGCCATATCGTGCGGCCCAATCAGGCGACCGAAGACTTCATCCTGGCCCGCGCCTATCGCCACGGGTGTGGCTGTGCGGTCAAGGACGGGCCGGTCGGCAACAGCTTTGGCGGCCTGATGAAGGAACGGCTCCTGATCGCCCGTTTCGAGGTCACCGGACTGCTGGGAAGCGCCGAGGCGCGCTGGAATGCGGCATGGCACCGGGGCTTCCTGGCAGGTCTGCGCGACGATCTCAGGCCCGGGACTGACGCCCGCGCCTGATGCGTAGCGGTAAGCTTACCCCCGCCCCAGCTTCTCCAGCTTGGCTTTCAGAGCAGACTCGTCGAACGGCTTGACGATGTAGTCATCTGCGCCGGCGGCGATGCCGTCATGGATGTCCTTGGCCTCGCCGTTCGAAGTGCAGAACACCATGGTCGGTTCCTTGGGCGTGGGGATGGCGCGCAGCTTGGTGACGAATTCGATGCCGTCCATTTCGGGCATGTTCCAGTCGGTCAGGACAAGGTCGGGCATGGACCTCTTGCAACGGGCAAGCGCTTCCTCGCCGTTCTCGGCCTCGATCGGGATATAGCCGAGGCTGATCGCGATCTTGCTGGAAACCTTGCGGATCACGCGGCTGTCGTCGACGATCAGGCAGGTGCGCGCAGCGGCGGCCGGGGCGGCCTGTCCGGCATAGCGGTCACGCATGGCCTTGGCGGCGGCGACGATCGCGGCAGTCTCGTCCGGTTCGGAAGATGGTGCGGCGGCGGCAGGTCTGGGAGCGGCCTCAGCCTCGGCAACGCGCGCGGCGTCTTCTTCAGCGGAGACAGCGGCGGCGGCCAGCATGGCGTCCTGCGCCTTTTCGTTCTGGGCGAGCTTTTCCGCCAACGTCTTGCCTTCCACCGCCATGCGGCGGGCCGGGCCGGTGTGGCGCTTGATCAGGTTCTGCATGTCAGCGCCCCCACCCATCGCATAGCCCTGTTCGAAGCTCTGCGCGGCGTAATCGTCGGAATAGGGATCGGATTCGAGCGTACCGACGGCCTCGCCCGGAGTCACGCGGACGTGGAGATAGGGCATCCAGACATCGCCGAATTCGGCCTTCTGGTACCACACATCGATCACGTCGTAGCTGGCCCAAATCCCGTCCGGCTCGCGCAGGCCTTCGCCGATGCGGGGGACCGCGGCAAAGCGCATCCTGCTCTGGCTCTGGTGGGTTTCGTTCTGGACTTCGATTTCGATCACGGCGCAGCCCTTTTCTCAGGCACCGTGATGAGGGCAAAAGCATTATGTTTTATCAACGCGAAGCGGGCCGGAGCGGCGTTTTGCGCCGCTCCGCAGCTCATTTCGTCGCAGAAGCGGGTTTCTTCCTGGCCGGGGCCTTTTTCTTGGCAGCCGCCTTCTTGGGAGCAGCCTTTTTCTTGGCCTTGCCCTTGGCCGGGCCCTTGGCGACACGCGCGTCGATCAGTTCGGCCGCCATCGCCAGCGTCACGTCCTCGGGCTTGGTGTCGCGCGGGATCGTGGCGTTGGTGGTGCCGTCGGTCACATAGGGGCCATAGCGGCCCGGCATGACCTTTATCTCGCCCCCGCTGGTGGGGTGCGCACCGAGGGTGGCGATGGGTTCGGACTTGCCACGGCCCGCGCCCGCACCGCCGCGATTGGCGGCTTGCGCGAGGATATCGACCGCGCGGTTCATGCCCACCTCGAACACCTCGCGGGTGTTGGTGAGCTTCCCGTACTTGCCATCATGCCGCAGATACGGCCCGTAACGCCCGATATTGGCTTCGATTTCGAGGCCGGTGTCGGGATGCGCGCCGATGATGCGCGGCAGATCCAGAAGCTTCACTGCCCAGTCGAGATCGAAGTCATCGAGGTCCTTGGGTATGCTCGCGCGCTTGGCCTCCTTGCCCTCGCCCATTTCCACATAGGGGCCAAAGCGGCCGGTCTTGCGCAGGATGTTCTCGCCGGTTTCGGGGTGCTGGCCGAGGATGCCGTCCTCGCCCCCGCTCTCACCCTCGCCGCCCGGCTGGGCGAAGCGGCGGGTGAATCTGCACTCTGGATAATTGGCGCAGGCAACGAAAGCCCCGAAGCGGCCGCCACGCAGCGAAAGGCGCCCGCCCGAGCGGCCTTCTGCCGCACAAAGCGGACAGTGGCGCGGGTCGCTGCCATCATCCTTGGGCGGGAACAGGAAGTCGGAGAGATATTCGTCCAGCGCCTCGGTCACTTCCGAGGGCAACTTCTCCATCACCTCGTCGGCCTTTGGTTTGAAGTCCTTCCAGAAGCGGGCGAGCAGCACCTTGTATTCCTCGCGCCCGTCCGAGACGACGTCGAGTTCGTCTTCCATGCCGGCGGTGAAATCATAGGCGACATAGGTCGGGAAGAAGCGTTCGAGGAAGGCGGTAAGTAGACGGCCGCTTTCTTCCGCGAAGAAGCGGTTCTTCTCCATGCGGACATAGCTGCGATCGCGCAGGGTCTGGATAGTCGAGGCATAGGTCGATGGGCGCCCGATGCCGAGCTCCTCCAGCCGCTTGACCAGCGATGCTTCTGAGAAGCGCGGCGGCGGCTGGGTGAAGTGCTGATTGGCTTCGACCGCGCGCTTGGCAGGGCAATCGCCCGCCCGCATCACGGGCAGCAGGCTGCCATCCTCGTCATCACTATCGTCGAAACTTTCCTGATAGACCGCAAGGAAGCCCGGGAAGCGGATCACCTGACCGGTGGCGCGCAGTTCGTGCTGGCCGGTGGGATCGCGGAAAGTGACGGTGGTGCGCTCCAGCTGCGCGGTCGCCATCTGGCTGGCCATCGCGCGCTTGAAGATAAGATCGTAGAGCTTACCCTCGTCGCCCGCCCCTGCCCGCTCGCGGGTGAAATCGGTCGGGCGGATCGCCTCGTGCGCTTCCTGCGCGTTTTTGGCCTTGGTGCTGTAGAAGCGCGGCTTTTCCGGGCGGTAATCCTCCGAGAAACGCGCCGTGATGGCATCGCGCGCGGCGTGAATCGCGCTCATGTCCATCTGCACGCCGTCGGTCCGCATATAGGTGATTGCGCCCGCTTCGTAGAGCGATTGCGCCAGCCGCATGGTGTGCTGCGCCGAGAAGCCCAGCTTGCGCGCGGCTTCCTGCTGGAGCGTGGAGGTGGTGAACGGCGGCGCGGGGTTGCGCTTGACCGGCTTGGTCTCGACGCCTTCCACGGTGAAGCGCCCGGCTTCGACAGCGGCCTTGGCCTCCATCGCGATGCCTTCACGCCCGAGGCTCAGCTTTTCGAGCTTGTCGCCCTTGAACTTGACGAGGCGCGCGTCGAACTCGGTGCCGTCGTGCATCATCCGCGCGACGACGCTCCAGTATTCGTCCGCGCGGAAGGCCTCGATCTCGCGCTCGCGTTCGACGATCAGCCGCAGCGCGACCGACTGCACGCGCCCGGCGCTCTTGGCACCGGGAAGCTTGCGCCATAACACCGGCGAGAGCGTGAAACCGAACAGGTAATCGAGCGCGCGGCGCGCCAGATAGGCGTCGATCAGCGGCTGATCGAGCTCGCGGGGCTTCGCCATCGCCTCGGTCACGGCCTGCTTGGTGATCGCGTTGAAGGTGACGCGGTCGACCTGCTTGGGCAGTGCCTTGCGCTTGGCCAGCAGCTCCTGCACGTGCCAGCTGATCGCCTCGCCCTCGCGGTCAGGGTCAGTCGCGAGCACGAGCCGGGTGGCCGTCTTGGCCGCATCGGCGATTTCCTTGAACCGGCTCTGCTTGTCCCGGTAGAGCTCCCACTCCATCGCGAAGTCATCGTCCGGGTTCACGCTGCCATCCCTGGGCGGCAGATCGCGGACATGACCATAGGAGGCGAGGACCTTGTAGTCCTTGCCGAGATACTTCTCGATGGTTTTCGCTTTGGCGGGGGATTCGACGATGACAAGCTGCATAGGCTGAGGAAGAGGTCCTTACGTGTGTGTACGCGCGAGGGTGGGGCGATGCGGCGGAAAGCGTCAAGGGGGTTGTGACGCAGCCCTACCCCGCGCGCCGCACCAACCCGTCGGCCTCGCGCACCAGTTCGCCTGACAATTCCAGTTCGAGCAGTGCCATGTGCACCTCGGCCACGCTCGCGCCCGACTGGCGGATCAGCTCGTCGATGCCGATGGGTGCGTTGGTGAGCAGGTTGGCGATATCCCCGCTAAGATCCGCCCGCGCCTCGCCCCAGTCGAGCTTGGCGAGTTCGGCGTAGTCGAAGTCCGCTACCCCCTCGCTCACCCGGAAGCGGGAGCGCGGTGCGCCGGTGAAGCTCTGGAGCAGTTCCACCACCTCGTCGGGCGTCTGCACCAGCACCGCGCCTTCGCGGATCAGCTGGTTGCACCCCGATGCCCGCGCATCGAGCAGGGAGCCGGGGATCGCCATCACCTCGCGCCCCGCCTCACCCGCCAGACGCGCGGTGATGAGGCTGCCCGATTGCGGCGCGGCCTCGACCACCAGCGTGCCGCTGGCGAGACCTGCGATGATGCGGTTCCTCGAGGGGAAATGCCGACCCCGCGGCTCGGTGCCGGGGGGCTGCTCGGCGATCAGTAGGCTTTCGTTTGCGATCCGCTCCTGAAGCGCGTTGTGCTGCGGATGGTAGGCGATGTCGATGCCGCTGGCGATGACGCCGATGGTCTGCGGGAAAGCGCCTTCATGCGCCACTCCGTCGATCCCGCGCGAGGCCGGAGACGACGGTGAAGCCTGCCTCGGCCAGTGCAGCGGCGAAATCGCGCGCCAACTTGACGGCGGCAGCACTGGCATTGCGCGCGCCGACCAGCGCCACGCAAGGTTCGCTCGCCAGCCACAGGCGGCCGCGGCAGGTGACGATCGGCGGGGCTGAGTCGAGCTCGCCCAGCAGCGCGGGGTAATCGGGCTGGTCGTGGAACAGATATCGCGCACCCGCCTTGCGAAGGGCGAGAACCTCGCGCTCGATGCTCTCGGCGTTTGCCGGGCGATAGGCGCGGCCTCCCCCGCTAGCGAGATCGGGCAGCGCATCCAGCGCAGCGCTCGCGCTGCCGAAACGGGCGAGGAGCTGGCGATAGCTTACCGGCCCGATGTTGGGCGAGCGCAGCAGGCGGATCCGCGCGAAAGCTTCTTGCTGTGAGAGCACCGGCTGCGACCCTTGGCTCTCCATCAGTTGCGCCTTCGCATTACGGCTTGCCCGAGGAACCGACCTTCGGCTCCTCCCCCCGCATCAGGCGGCCGATATTGGCGCGGTGCTGGACAATGACGATCACGGCGATGGCGATCAGCGGGGCGATGACATGCAGGTAGCCCAGCGCCCATGCCACAACCGGCGCGGCGATGATGGTCACCAGCGAGGACACCGACGAGATGCGGCTGAGGAGCAGCGTCGCGCCCCAGATCGCGGCGCAGGCAAGCATCGCTGGCCACGCCAGCGCGGCGAGCGCACCTGCGGCGCTAGCAAAGCCCTTGCCGCCCTTGAAGGCGAGCCACGGCGTGAAGCAATGCCCGGCCACCGCGGCTACCGCTGCGATGCCTTCGGTTCCGGGCCAGAACGTTCTGGCGACCAGCACCGGAATCACGGCCTTGGCCGCATCGAGCAGCACGGTCGCTGCCGCCAGTCCCTTGTTGCCGGTGCGCAGCACATTGGTCGCCCCGATTGAGCCGCTGCCGATCTGGCGCACATCGCCCAGACCCGCAGCACGGGTGAGGATCAGACCGAAGGGAATCGAGGCAAGGGCAAAGCCAAGCAGGGCGGCGAAGATAGGTTCCATCACGTTGTCATAGCCGCACCGCGCGATTCGTCTAAGCCAATGTGCCACCGCCCATAATAGCGGACGGGATTACGGCCCGACCATACTTTCGCACGTTATCCCAAGCCGCTAGGGCTCGCGGCACGGAGTCAAACAACCCGATCACGCGCCTGACAGAGCGCGAGAAGGAAGCGCTGCGCGCGTGGCTGGGGCACAAAACGGCCAAGGAAATCGCGATCGATCTCGGCATTTCGCACCACGCGGTGGAAAAGCGGCTGAAGATGGCGCGCACCAAGCTGGATGCCGGATCATCCCTAGAAGCGGCACGGATGCTCGCGCAAAACGAAACGTACGATCAGGCTGTACCTCCCTCGCCGGACCTCGAAACGCCCGCGCAATCCGGGAAGCAATGGCGGACCAGACACCTTGTCACAGGAGCCGCAATCATGACCATGCTATCCGCCGCAGCAATCATCCTGTTCTCCCACTCGGGTACGGCAGAATTGGCCCTGAAACCGGGCGACCTGCTGCTCGTCGCGCCCGTCACTTTCGAACAGTTGGACACCGACCGTTCGGGCTATCTCGAAGGTAGCGAGGCACCCCCGCTGATCAAGGCAAGCGGCAACCCGACCTACACCCCGAACGGCGATGGTACCGCCGAGCTGGCCGGCGACGAGGTCCGGTTCGACACAGGCGCGCTGCGCGACAGCTTCTACAAGCAGGCCGACACCGATGGTGATGGCAAGATTTCACTGCGCGAATATGAGACGTGGGCCAAACCCGCCAAGCGCGAGATCGATGTCGCTGAAGCACCCGAATAGTTGACCACAGGCGGGACCTCGGCCATCGGCCCATAACGATGGCCGATCCCGCTTCCCCCATCCTGCTGTTCGATTCCGGCGTGGGCGGCCTCACCGTCTACGACGCGCTGCGCGATGTGTTGCCGCAAGCACCGGTAATCTACGCTGCCGATCTCGCCGGCCTGCCCTATGGCACCAAGACCGAGGCGCAGGTGGCGGCGCGGGTGGCAGGGCTGCTCGGGCGCATGACCGAGCGTTACCAGCCGCGCCTTGCCTGCATCGCCTGCAACACCGCCAGCACCATTGCGCTGGGCATGGTGCGCGATGTGCTGGAGATCCCCGTGGTCGGCACCGTCCCCGCGATCAAGCCTGCCGTGCTGGCGAGCAAATCCGGCGTGATCGGACTGCTCGGCACCCAGGCGACGATCCGCCAGCCCTATGTCGATCAGCTCGAAGCCGAATTCGTCGCGGGCAAGACCTTGCTGCGCCACGCCGCGCCGGGGCTGGTCGAGGAGGCAGAGAAAAAGCTGCGCGGGCAAGCGGTCGACCGGACAGTGTTGCGCGCCGCGCTTGCGGATCTTGCTGCGTCAGGCAACGGCGCTGCGATGGACGCGGTGGTGCTGGGCTGCACACACTTCCCGCTGCTGAAGGACGAGCTCCAGCATATCGCCACCTTCGACCTCGGCTGGTCGCCCGATGTACGCTTCCTCGACGGTGCCGCTGGCATTGCGGGACGGATTTCCCACCTGCTCGAAGGCCAGAGCTTCGCGCGCAAAGGCCTCAACCGCTTTGTCGTCACCGGCCCGATCGCGCGGGCAGCGGGGCTTGAACCGGCACTGGCTGCACGCGGCTTTGGGCCTGCCGAAGCGTTCTGATTTGCGCAATATCGCTTGCGAAACACTCGCAAAGATCATGATAGCAAAAGCGCCCGGTCGCCCTTAAATACCGGCGAAACCAACCGCCCGCTCGGGCGTTGTGGCCGGACAAGAGAGCCTTGGCAGGAACCCGTGCCCGCCCGTCCCTCGACGGCGGCCGCGAGAGCAGCGAGACGCGAGTGAACTACGACCAGATCTTCGATTCCGCGATCGACCGGCTGCATGAGGAAGGCCGTTACCGCGTCTTCATCGACATCATGCGCAATAAGGGCGCTTATCCCAATGCGCGCTGTTTTCATGGACATAACGGCCCCAAGCCGATCACTGTGTGGTGCTCCAACGACTACCTGTGCATGGGCCAGCACGAAAAGGTGATCGGCGCGATGGAAGCCGCGCTGCACGATGTCGGCGCAGGCTCGGGCGGCACCCGCAATATCGGCGGCAACACGCACTTCCATGTCGAACTGGAAGCGGAACTGGCCGATCTCCACGGCAAGGACACCGCCCTGCTGTTCACCAGTGGCTATGTCTCGAACGATGCGACGCTTTCGACGCTGGCCAAGCTGCTGCCGGGCTGCGTGATCTTCTCGGACGAATTGAACCACGCCAGCATGATAGCCGGCATCCGTAATTCGGGCTGCGAGAAGAAGGTGTTCCGCCACAATGACGTGGCGCATCTGGAAGAACTGCTGGCGTCGGTGGACATCGACACGCCCAAGCTGATCGCCTTCGAGTCTGTCTATTCGATGGACGGCGATGTCGCCCCGATCCACGCGATCTGCGACCTTGCGGAAAAATACAACGCGCTCACCTATATCGACGAAGTCCACGCGGTCGGCATGTACGGCGCGCGCGGTGGCGGCATTTCCGAGCGCGACGGCGCGGCGCACCGGATCGACATCATCGAAGGTACGCTGGGCAAGGCGTTCGGGGTCATGGGCGGCTATATCGCGGCATCGTCCAAGGTTGTGGACTGCATCCGCTCCTACGCGCCGGGCTTCATCTTCACTACCTCGCTCTCGCCCGTGCTGGTTGCGGGCGTGCTCGCTTCGGTGCGGCATCTGAAAGAAAGCAGCGTCGAGCGTAACGCCCAGCAGCGCGCCGCAGCGATGCTGAAGTTGAAGTTTGCCGAGGCCGGCCTGCCGGTCATGGATTCGGTCACCCACATCGTGCCGCTGATGGTCGGTGATCCGGTGCGCGCCAAGAAGATCAGCGATATTCTGCTGGCCGAATACGGCGTCTATGTGCAGCCGATCAACTTCCCCACCGTGCCGCGCGGCACCGAGCGCCTGCGCTTTACCCCCGGCCCGCACCACACAGATGCGATGATGGACGAGCTGACCGAAGCGCTGGTAGAAATCTGGGACCGGCTCGAACTGGAACTGGCGAAAGCGGCCTGATCACCGGCGAAATTTCCTTGCTTTACCTATCCTTATGGATAGATATTTCTACAGGAATTTCGAAGGGGGACATCCATGATGAAGCGGTTTCTGGTGAGCGCGAGCCTCGCGCTCGCGCTGGTGGCGTGTGGCGGTGGGGATAGCGGAACGCCTCCGCCGACCGGCGGCGGCGGCACACCAACCCCTACGCCCACCCCGACACCCAGCCCTACCCCGACGCCGACCTATTCGCTGTTTTCGCAGCTGACCGGCGACCAACAGTTTTCCAGCGCCTGTGCGGGTACCACAGAAACCGGCGGACAGTTCGCGGCTCTCACAGATATTGGCTTCATCCGGTCGAGCACGTTCCCCTCGGCGATCGATCATGATTTCCATGCTGGCACCAGCACCTAGCGGATCGCGAGCCGGTCGCCCGACGGTGTCGATTATGTCTACACCTTCGGTCCGGCTGACGTCGTCACCACCGCCCAGCCGAACACCGTCGCCTATCGCAAGTTGGACGCGAACAACTTCGGTACCCGCTTCGCCATCACCCAGACGACCCTCGGCACCATCAATGCCGAATATGTCAGAGCAACGCGCGTGTTAGTGCGTCCGGGCAACACCATCGTGAATGCGTTCTGCGTCATCGGTGTGCCGACACTTCTCACCGATCGTCCCGCCGCCGCGGTTACCTATTCGCAGTTCGCCTATAACGGGACGGCCTTCATCACCGACCGGACCACGGGTGCGCGGCGACAGTTCGATATCAGCGAAAGCACGGCGCAGTTCACTGCCAATCCCACGAACGGCGCGATCAATGTCTCTCTGACGATCGTGGGCCGCGAATTCCTTGCCGGTGGGGCCTTGGCGACAACCACAACAGCGCTTGGCACCTATGCGGGGCAATCAGGGATCGACGGGACGCAGCAGACCTTCGGGACCCCGCTGACACGGCAACCGGATGGCTCGGTCGGCGGCGGCTTCTCGGGCTGGTTCTTCGGTCCGCAGGGGCGCGAGGCGGGCCTCGCCTTCAGCTTCAGGATCATCGATGGCAACAACGATCTGGTGCTCGGCGGTTCGCTCACGGCACGCCGCTAGGCCTTTTCACAGCCTCTCCCTTGCGCTAGCCGCTGCGGCAACACGCAAGGGAGAGAGCGATAATGAGCGGGACGCCTGACCAGACTTATGCCGAGGTGGTGCTCGGGCGGCGTTCTATTCGCGGCTATCTCGACAAGCCCGTCCCGCGCGCGCTGATCGAGGGAATCCTCACGATGGCGATGCGCTCGCCCACGTCGATGAACACCCAGCCCTGGCACTTCCACGTCATCACCGGCGAACCGCTCGACCGCATCCGCAAGGGCAACACCGACAACATCCTTGCCGGCGTCCCCGACAGCCGCGAATTTCGCCGGGGCGAGGCCTTTGCCGGCGTTCACCGCGATCGCCAGGTCGAAGTCGCCAAGCAATTGTTCGGCGCGATGGGGATCGAGCGTGACGACAAGGATGCCCGACAGGACTGGGTGCTGCGCGGTTTCCGCCAGTTCGATGCACCGGTCTGCGTGATCGTCACCTATGACCGCGAGCTTTCCGGCAGCGATGACACCGCATTCGATTGCGGCGCTGTCACCACCGCGCTCGTCAATGCGGCGTGGAGCAAGGGTCTGGGCTGCGTGATCAATTCGCAGGGCATCATGCAGAGCCCGGTGGTGCGCGAACACGCGGGCATTCCCGAGGATCAGGTGATCATGAAGGCGGTCGCGCTGGGCTGGCCCGATCCGGACTTTCCGGCCAACGCGGTGGTCTCCGTGCGCAAGAGCGTGGACGAGGCGGCGCGGTTCGTCGGCTTCGACTGAGGTCTATTCGTGGCGTAGCGCGTCGATTGGATCGAGCTTCGAGGCGCGGCTGGCGGGATAATATCCGAAGACGATCCCCATCCCGGCCGCGAACACGAAGCTGATGATGTTGATCACCGGATCGAACACGAACGGCACCTCGATCGCAGCCGTCAGCCCGAGCGAGGCGAGGAAGCCCAGCCCGATGCCCGCCAGCCCACCGAGCGCACACAGCACCACCGCCTCGGTCAGGAACTGCAAGCGCACCTCGCGCGCCAGCGCACCGATGGCGAGGCGGATGCCGATCTCGCGGGTGCGTTCGGTAACGGAGACGAGCATGATGTTCATGATACCGATCCCGCCCACCAGCAGGCTGATCGAGGCGATGATCGCCACCATCACCGTCAAGGCGCCGGTCACCGCGCCCAGCGTCTGATTGATCTGCGCTGTGTCGATCACGTTGAAGTCATTGGGTTCGGCGCCTTGCAGCAAGCGCCGCTCGCGCAGCAGATCGACCAGCGAATCCTGGATCACCTTGGCCTCGTAGGCCGGATCGTACTTGACCACGAAGAAATCGAGCTTGTCGTTGCCCTTGAAGCGGCGCTGCACAGTCTTGAGCGGCATGTAGACCGTATCGTCATCATCCTGGCCGCCGCCGCCCTGCCCGCGTTCCTCCATCACGCCGATCACCTGGCATGAGACATTGCCCAGCCGCATCCGGGCGCCGACCGGGCTGGTGCCGGGCGGGAAGATCGCCTCGCGCACCTTCAGGCCGAGCAGGCACACCGCGTTGCCCGCTTCCTGTTCCTGCACGGTGAAGGGACGGCCCTCGGCGATCTTGACCGATTGCGCTTCGAGCAGGTCGTTGTTGCCGCCCTGCACGCGGGTGTCCCAATCCTGCCCGTTGTAGAATGCGGTCGCGCTCGCCCCGGCATTGCCCGCCGCGATATCCACGCCGGCGATCTGCTGGGTAACCGCTCGCACATCGCCGTCGTCGAAGGGCCGGGGCGCGCCGCGGTTGGTGCGGACAGGGAAGACAACAAAATTGCTCGCCCCCAGCGACGCGATGTTTTCCTGCACCTGAGCGGTCACCCCGTTGCCGACGGTCACCATCGTAACCACCGCGGCGACGCCGATGATGATGCCCAGCGTAGTCAGGATCGAGCGCAGGATGTGCCGCCGGATTTCACGCAGGGCGAGCAGAATAGTCGTGCCGAGCATCAGGCGGGGCTGCCTTGCGCCGCCAGCGCGCCGCGCTCGATCCGTTCGACCAGCCCGTCGCGGAACCGCACGATGGTGCCTGCATAGGCAGCCATATCTTCCTCGTGGGTGACCATCAGGATGGTGATCCCGTCCGCGTTCAGCCGCCGCAGCAATTCCATGATCTCGACCGAGCGTTCGCTGTCGAGGTTGCCAGTCGGTTCGTCGGCGAGCAGGACATCGGGCTGCGTCACCAGCGCGCGGGCAATGGCGACGCGCTGCTGCTGGCCGCCCGAAAGCTCGGCCGGGGTATGGTCGGCCCAGGGCACCAGCCCCACCTGATCGAGCGCCCGCATCGCCGCCGCACGCCGCGCCGCCTTGCTCTCGCCGCGATAGACCAGCGGCAGCTCGACATTCTCGAGCGCGGTGGTGCGCGCGAGCAGGTTGAAGCCCTGAAACACAAAGCCGAGATAGCGCCGCCGCAGAAGGCTGCGCTGGTCGCGGTCGAGCTTCTGCACCTCCACGCCCTTGAAACGGAACACGCCCGCCGTCGGCACATCGAGGCAGCCGAGGATGTTCATGGTGGTCGATTTGCCCGAACCCGACGGGCCCATTACCGCGACGAACTCGCCGCGCATAATGGTGAGGTCCACGCCCTTGAGGGCCTGGAACGCAGCCGCTCCGCTGCCGAAGGTCTTGGTGATCCCCTTCAGCTCGATGAGCGGTTCTGCACTCATTTGGCGGCCGCCTTGACCCCGGTGACGACCTTCATCCCCGGCTTCAAGCCGCTGGACCTCACGACCGTGCGCCGCCCGTCACTGCGACCGGTGATCACCTCGACCGCCTTCAGCGTGCCATCGGCCTGCAGCACCTGCACCTGCTGGCGGCTGCCTTCACCGATGCTGGCCTGCTGCTTGTCCTTCTCGAGCCCGAACTGCGGCGGGCTGATGAAGCCGCCGGCTTCGGCCGCCTTCTCGTCCGGCTTGAACCGCAGCGCGGCATTGGGGACGAGCATCGCCTTGCCGGTATTCTGCGTGGCAATGGTCGCGGTTGCGGTCATGCCCGGGCGAAGCAGGCCATCGGTGTTCTGGACGATCAGGCGCGCTTCATAGCTGACGACCGATCCGCTCCCGCCTGCGCTCGGCGTGCTGCCGCTGCTGCCCGATTCCCCTTCGACGGTGCTGCGCGAGGCAAGGTCGACGCGCTGGAGCGTCGCGGGGAAGCGCCGGCCGGGATAGGCATCAACGGTGAAGGTCGCTTCCTGTCCGGCCTTCACCTGCCCCACATCCGCCTCGTCGATGGCGACACGCAGCTGCATTTCGGACAGGTCTTCGGCAATCACGAACAGGGTCACGGTGTTGAACGCGGCGACCACGGTCTGCCCCGGCTCGACCCGGCGGGCGAGGACCACGCCGTTGACAGGCGAGCGGATCACCGCGCGCGAACGGGTGGTGAGGTTGCCCTTGAGCAGCGCGTCGGCGGCCTCGATATTGGCCCGCGCTGATGCGACCGCGGCCTTGTCACGCTGGACAGCAGCCTCGGCCTGTTCGACCTCGATCTGCGAAGGCACGCGCCCGCTCGACAGGCGCCGCACTTCTTCCAGCCGGGCAAGCTGTACCTTGTCGATATCCAGCGTCGCCTGCGCCTGACCCAATGCCGCGCGCGCGGCGTTGAGATTGGCGCGTGCCTGGGCGATCTGCTGGTCGATGATCTCGGTGTTGATCACCGCGATCACCTGGCCCTTGCTGACGCGGTCATTGACGTCGACCAGCACGGAATCGAGCGGCCCGGTGACTTCCGCGCCAACTTCGACCTGATTGGTCGGGCGCAGATTGCCCGTCGCGGTGACCGAAAGCGCCAGCGATTCCTCGGCCACCTTCTCGCTGATGTAGTCGGGCGGCGGCGGATCGGCGGTGCAGCGCGCGATGATCAGGACCAGGACCAGCAGGACAAGGGCCGGAAGCCAGAATTTCATCCATCGCCGCCATGCGGGCACGGGCTTGCTGCCGAGGAATTCGTCCACGCTGGGCGCTTCGGCCGGACGGGTCGATTCGTTCACTGCGTGGGCTCCTTAGCCGGAATGGGTTCGAGGCCTGCCCCTTCGGGCACGCGCCAGCCGCCGCCCATCGCCCGGGCAAGGCTGATGAAGGCGCGCGCGCGGGCGCCTTGCGCGTTAACCAGCGCGTTGCGGGCGGCGAGCAGCTGGCTCTCCGTGACCAGCAGTCTCTGGAAATCGATCAGGCCCGCCTGATACTGGCTGCGCGCCAGCACGGCGGCGTTCTGCGCGCCTTCGCTCGCTTCGGTGAGCGCTGCGACCTGCGCGCCGCTCGCCCGGAGGTCCACGCCCGCGCTCTCGACCTCTTCGAGCGCGGTGAGGATGCTCTGCCGCCATGCGGCAAGCGATCCGTCGGCATTGGCCTCGGCCCCCTCGATCCGGCCGCGCGCGCGTCCGCCGTCGAAGATTAGCTGCGAGAGGCTGGCAAAGATGTTGCCGGTGACGAGATCGAACAGATCGCCCGCGCTGGTGGCGCTGGTGCCGATCGTGCCGGAAAGCCGTGCGAGCGGCAGAAGCTGCGTGCGCGCCACGCCGACCCGTTCCAGATCGGCAGCAAGTCGCGCTTCGGCAGCGCTCACATCCGGGCGGCGGCGCAGCGTATCGGCGGGTGCCGAGATGGCGATATCGGTCGGCGGCGCGGGCACGGCGCGCGGGGCTTCCCCGAGCGCACGGTAGACCCCGCCCGGCGGCTCGCCGATCAGGGTCGAGATCGCATTGGCGACCGCGGCAAGGTTGCTTTCCAGCTGCGGGATCGTGGCCGCGGTCTGGGCGCGCTGGGTGCGCGCCTGTTCGACATCAAGGCTGTTCGCCAGCCCCGCCTGATTGCGCCAGCGCGCGATCTGGTAATTGTCGTCCTGGATCGCGAGCGTCTCGCGCGCGATGGCAAGCTGCGCGGCGAGCGCACGTGCCGTTACGGTCTGGCTGGCAACCTGCGCCGCGATCACCCGTTCCAGATCGCCGAGCGAATAGCCCGCGCTGCGCAGATCGCCGCGCGCGGCATCAATCGATCCGTCGATCCGGCCGAACAGGTCAGCCTCCCATGCCGCATCCGCCCCGAGCGAGAACAGCACATCGTCAGTCGCAAGATCGCCGACATCGCGCCGCGCGCCGCCGCTGGCGTTGACCGTCGGGAAGCGGTCGGCCCGCGTCTGCCGCAAGCCGGCCCGCGCCAGTCTGAGCCGCGCTTCAGCCTGCGCCAGATCGAGGTTGCCGCTCTGCGCGCGGGCAACAAAATCCGCGACCAGCGGATCGCCGAGCATCGTCCAGTATTGATCGAGCGGGATAGCGGTCGCGCCCGGCTCTGCCAGAACCCATTGATCAGGAACGCGCTGGATGCTCGTCAGAGCGGGCATTTCGGGGGCAAGGCCCGTGCATCCGGCAAGGGCAAGAGCCATCAGCGAGGCTGCAGCCAACCCCCTGCCATCGCGCCAAAAACCGCCCCGGCAACGCGAAAAAATCATGTGTGCGTCTGCCGTTCCAAGCTTGGCATGGCGCTGCTCCCCGATTGTCTGCCGATCCCCGAAAAGCGGAGGCCCGGCCGGTCACCCTGTCGCTTGCCACAAAGCAAAGCTGATAGAGATCATGGCTTTGCTAACAGCCTTGTCAGCGCTGCACAATGCGAGTTGTCGAACCGGTTTTATCGCTCGTCGACCAGAATGCGGGAGCTTAGGGCGAGCCCGAACCGCCGCCCCGCCCTGTCGGCGAGGCGGCGGCGCGAAGGCTCAGCGCAAGGACACGACGTTGTCGGTCGCTTCGCGCACGCGGGTGCCGTTGAACAGGCTCATCATCGGCTCGTCCAGCACGGTCACGACCAGCGCATTGCCGTAGCCGTTGAAACCGGTCTTCATCGCCGCGCCATAAGCGCCGAGCATCCCGATCTCGATATAGTCGCCCGCCTGAATGTCGGCCGGCAACGCGAAGGGGCCCTTCATGTAGTCCGCATCGTCGCAGGTCGGGCCGTAGAAGGCGAAGTCCTCGTCTTCCCCGGTCAGGTCGTCCTCAAGCGCACGCACGGGAAAACGCCATGCGACATGTGCGGCATCATAGAGGGCGCCGTAGGCACCATCATTGATATAGAGCTCCTCGCCGCGGCGCTTGTTCACCTGCACCACCATCGAGCTGTACTCTGCCGACAGCGCACGGCCGGGCTCGCACCACAGTTCGGCGTTGTAGGCGATGGGCAGCGCTTCGAAATGGCGGGCGATGATCGCGAAGTAATCTTCCATCGGCGGCGGCTCGAGACCGGGATAGGCGCTCGGGAAGCCCCCGCCCACGTCGATCATGTCGATCACCACCGACGCCTCGGCAATCGCCGCACGGGTGCGGTCCATCGCCTGCACGAAGGCGAAAGGCGTCATGGCCTGGCTGCCGACATGGAAGCACACGCCCAGCCAGTCGCAATGCTGGCGGGCTTCCTGCAGCAGGGCAGGCGCTTCGATCAGGTCGCAGCCGAACTTGCTGGCCAGCGACAGCTCCGAATATTCGGAGGACACGCGCAGACGCACGCACAGGCGCAGGTCGCGCGGCGCTTCGCCGTCAGGCGCCCGGCAAGCGTCGATGATCTTCTCCAGCTCATCAACCGAATCGAGGCTGAAGGTGCGCACGCCGTGATCGAAATAGGCTTCGCGGATCGCCGCCGGGGTCTTCACCGGATGCATGAAGCACAGCACCGAATCCGGGAGGACACCGCGCACCAGCCGGACCTCGGTGATCGAGGCGACGTCGTAATGCGTCACGCCCGAATCCCACAGCACCTGAATAAGATCGGGCGCCGGATTGGCCTTGACCGCATAGAGCACCTTGCCCGGGAACTTCTCAACGAAGTATCGGGCGGCGCGCCGCGCGGCGTGCGGGCGGTTGAGAATGACGGGTTCGTCCGGCGAAAGGGCGCGAACTACAGCCAGTGCGTCAGGATAAATGTGCAACTCAAGGGACCCCCAAAACGGTTTTTTTGAAAACCATAAAACGACAAGCTGCCTTGCGGTTTGGAAGTCCCCTTGGGGCAGCGGAAGCGCGCATCTAGGGCTTGGGGGGGGAAATGCAAACGAAAAATGGACCCCGGCGCGCCGGAATACTACTTTTCGAAGACACCCCTGCCAACACGACCGGAATGTGACGGAAATCCGCCGTTTTTTCCCGCGTCAGAAGGTGATCTTGGGCACCTGATCGACAGTGCCCTGCTCGCTTGCATCGAGCCGGTGGAAGTCGGCCTCGGCGAATCCGAGCGCATTGGCAAGCAGCACCGCCGGGAAGGATTCGCGCGCGCCATTGAAGCGGGCGACCGCAGCGTTGAGCGCACGGCGCGCGGCGGCCAGCTTGTCCTCGACATCGGCCAGCTCGCCCTGGAGCGACTGGAAGTTGGCCGAGGCTTTCAGATCGGGATAGGCCTCGCCCAGTGCCAGCAGCCGGTCGAGCGCGCCGCGCAAAGCCAGCTCGTTGCCGGATGATGGCGCCGCGCCCGCCGCAGCATTGCGCGCTGCGATCACCGCTTCGAATGTGCCGGATTCGTGGGTGGCATAGCCCTTCACCGTCTCGACCAGATTGGGGATCAGGTCATGCCGCTGGCGCAGCTGCGCATCGATATCGGCAACGCCCTGCCGCACGCCCTGCCGCAGTCCGACAAGGCGGTTATAGATGCCGATCACCACCAGCACGGCAATAATCAGGACCGCTGCGAGAACCCAAAACATATCCAACCCCCTTACCTGAAACGCCTATTTGTGCTGACATTAGTTAAAGAATCGCGCGGGAGAGGCAATGCGCAGCGACATTGATGGCCTGATGAAAGGCGGGCTGGAAGACTGGCTCGCCGGACAGGCGGACATGCGCGAAAGCGCGAAGAAACAGGCGACCTCGCGCTGGGTATGGTGCGCGGCGATCATGCTTCCCGTGCTCGCCTTCGTCTGGTTCAGCCCCGCCGCACAGACGCCGATCGCACCGATCGTGTCGCTGGGCGGAGTCGTGGGCGGCTGGTGGTGGGGTTACCGCCCGATCTCCGCCGCGACGCAGGCGATCAAGGTCGGCATCAATACCGCCATCGCTGAAAGCTACGGCCTTGCCTATGCCGCCGAGGTCGAACCCGGGCCGGAATTCGAAGCCGCGCGCACCTATGGCCTGCTGCCGGGCTTCGACCGCTCCGCCTTCGAGGATCGCTGGCACGGCACGCTGGAAGGGCACAGCTTCGATCTGTACAAGGCGCATCTCGAGGAACAGCGCGGCTCGGGCAAGAACCGCCGCTGGGTGACGGTGTTCCACGGTCCGATCATCCGGATGGGCTTTGGCCGCAGGTTCCATTCCACCACTCTGCTCGAACGCGCGGGCAAGCACCGCAAGTGGATGGGTCTTGGCGGCGCGAGCGATCATGTCAGCTTCGAAGGCCACCGCCTCGACCGGGTCGATCAGGTGCACCCCGCCTTCGGCGATACCTTCGCGCTCTACTCGGACGATCAGGTCGAGGCGCGGGTGCTGGTCCACCCCTCCTATATCGAGCATCTGCTGCGGCTGGAGGACGCCTTCGACGCGCGCGAGCTGCGCGCGTTATTCACGGGCGGAGAGGTCATCATCGCAATCGAGGCGGGCGATCTGTTCGAAAGCGGCGGCATGGACGCGGCCGACGACAGAGAGAACGCCTCGCGCGCCGCCCGCCAGTTCGGCGCGCTGGCAGGGCTGGCCCTGGCAATCAACCAGAACGAGCGTGGGCGAGTGCTCAAAGAAGGGCCGACTTCGACGGTCGAGCTTTAGCTCAGCCGGTCGCGGAAATCCTGGTAATCGAAGCGCTTGATGCAGTCGAGCGCATCGGTCTCGCTGTCCCACATCCAGATGCTCGGCAGGGCAACACCGTTAAAGGTGTTGGTCTTGACCATCGAATAATGCGCCTGATCAAGGAAGGCGAAACGCGCGCCCGGTTCAGCGGCGACCGGCAGGCGGTAATCGCCGATCACATCGCCCGCGAGGCACGAAGGCCCGCCGAGGCGGATCGGGATCATGCCCTCGTCCGCGATCTCGCCCAGCATGGCCGGGCGATAGGGCGCCTCCAACACATCGGGCATATGACACGTCGCGCTGATATCCGTAATGCCCACCGGCACCTCGTTGAACATCGTGTCGAGGAGTGTGCCGACGAGAATCCCCGCATCAAGCGCGACCGCCTCGCCGGGTTCAAGGATGATCTGGCAGCCGGTGTCGCTGGCGGCGTCCTTGAGGAATTCCACCAGTTCCTCGCGCTGGTAATCGGCGCGGGTGATGTGGTGGCCGCCGCCCATGTTGATCCACTTGAGCTGGTCGAAATAGGGCTCGATCACGTCGAAGACGCGGTCCCAGGTGGCCTTGAGCGGTTCGAAATCCTGTTCGCACAGGTTGTGGAAGTGGATGCCCTCTACGCCCTCCATATGCTCCTCGGTCAGCTGGTCGAGCGGGAAGCCGAGCCGCGAGCCGGGGGCGCTGGGGTCATACTTGGCGACCTCGCCGGTCGGCACCTGCGGATTGATGCGCAAGCCCACGCTGACGGGCGAACCATTGGCCGCCGCATGATCGAGGATCAGCCGCGCACGCTCGTGCTGGAACGGCGAATTGAAGATCACGTGGTCCGAAAGGCGGCAGATCTCCTCCAGCTCCTCGGGCTTGAATGCGGCCGAGTAAGTGGCAATCTCGCCGTCGTAGAACTCGCTGGCGAGGCGCGCTTCCCACAGACCGGAGGTCGACACCCCGTCGAGATACTCGCCGATGATCGGCGCGGCCGACCACATGGAAAACGCCTTGAGCGCCGCGAACACCTTGATGTCCGCGCCGTCCGCCGCCGCCGCATCGCGCACGTCCGCCAGCACGCGGCAATTGGCGCGCAGCTTTGCGGCATCGACCACGAAGGCGGGGCTATCCACCCGCGACAGATCGAAATGGGCAAAGGCGCCCGGGTCACCGGCCTTGGTCTGCATCAGTTGGTTTCTGCTTTAGTGGGAAGGGAGAAGCGCACGACGCGTCCGCCCGGAACATCGGTGACATAGGTATGCCCGTCCGGCCCGTTCGCAAGGTCATGGCCAAGGCTCGCGTTCTCGCCCGGAAGGCTGATGTCGTAGGAATTCTCGATCACCCCGTCCGCGCCATAAACGCGAATGATCGCGCCCTTGCGGTCGGCCCCGTCGCGCCCCTCGACTGCGAGCAACCGCCCGCTGCCCAAAGGTTTCAGGCTATAGGTGTGATTGCCCGAAGGCGAAGCGCGCGTTTCGAGCAGCCTGCCGTCATGGTCGAACACCTGAATGCGCGCGTTCTCGCGGTCGGCGACGTAGATCTGCCGGTCGTCAACCGCGACGGCGTGGGCGACCTTGAAGTCGCCCCAGTCCTTGATGAACTTGCCCGCATAGTCGAACTCGGCAACGCGGGTGTTCACATAGCCATCGGCGATCAGGACGCGGTCGCTTAGGAAGGCAACGTCAGCGGGGCGACCGAAATGGCTGGCATCCTGTCTGCTCACGCCTTTCTCGCCGAGGGTCAGCTCAAGCTTGCCCTCGGGGGAGAAGCGGAACACCTGTTCGAGACCGGGGTCGGTGATCCAGACCTTCCCTTGAGGGTCGATCGAGATGCCGTGCGGCATGATGAACAGCCCTGCCCCCCATTGGGCGATCAGCTTGCCATCGGGCGAGAACTTGAAGACCGTGGGTTCGGCGATAGGCTCTTTGGGGAACGGCTCCTCCCAAACCCGCCCGGCGCGGTGGAGCACCCAGACGTTCCCCTCAGCATCGACATCGACCGCACTGACCTCGCCGAACTTGGCGCCCGCAGGGATGGTCGGCCAGCCGGTATCGACGGCGAGCTTGGGCACCGCCTCGCGTGGCGGAGGCGCGGCATCGCAGGCGGCCAGAACCGCAAGTGCCAATGCCGCCCCCCAATACCGCATCAGAAGTCCACCGGTCCGGCCAGTTCCTCGACCGTCCACGGCAGGCCGTGCTGGTTGAGCATCTCCATGAAGGGATCGGGATCGAGCTGTTCGATGTTGAACACGCCCTCACCCTGCCAGTCGCCACGAACCATCATCGCCGCGCCGATCATCGCGGGGACGCCCGTGGTGTACGAAACCGCCTGATTGCCGGTCTCTTCATAAGCGGCTTCATGCGAGCAGATATTCTTGATGTAGAACGTCTTCTCCCCCGACCCGTCCAGCGCCTCGCCGGTCGCGATCACACCGATATTGGTGTTGCCCTTTGTGGTCTCGCCCAGCGTTTCCGGCTTAGGCAGCACGGCGGCGAGGAACTGCAGCGGGATGATGTCCTTGCCCTGGTAGCGCACCGGCTCGATGCTGGTCATGCCGACATTCTGGAGCACGGTGAGATGAGTGATGTACTGATCGCCGAAGGTCATCCAGAACCGCGCGCGCTCAAGCTCGGGGACGAACTTGGCGAGGCTTTCCAGCTCCTCGTGATACATCAGGTACATGTTCTTGGGGCCAACCGCTTCGAAGTCGAAGGCCACCTTTTTCGACATGGCGGGCGTCTCCACCCACTCGCCGCCTTCCCAGTGACGCGCAGGCGCGGTCACTTCGCGGATGTTGATTTCCGGGTTGAAGTTGGTGGCGAAATGCTGGCCGTGGTCGCCGCCATTGCAATCGAGAATGTCGAGCTGGCGGATTGTCTTCAGCTTGTGCTTCTTGAGCCACATGGTGAACACGCTGGTCACCCCCGGATCGAAGCCCGAACCGAGCAATGCCATCAGGCCCGCATCCTTGTAGCGTTCCTGATAGGCCCACTGCCAGTGATACTCGAACTTGGCCTCGTCCTTGGGCTCGTAGTTGGCGGTGTCGAGGTAATCGACGCCCGCTTCAAGGCAGGCGTCCATGATCGGCAGATCCTGATAGGGGAGCGCGAGGTTCACCACGAGGCCCGCGCCGGTCTTGCGGATCAGGTTGACCATCGCCGGCACTTCCTCGGCGTCGATCTCGTAGGTAGCGATATCACGCCCGCAGCGTTCCTTGACCGAAGCGGCAATTGCGTCGCACTTCGACTTGGTGCGGCTGGCGAGGTGGATCTCGGGGAAAATCTCGGGGTTGAACGCCATCTTGTGGACGCACACCGAGCTCACCCCGCCCGCACCGATGACGAGAACCGTTTTGCGTTCGGGGCTGGACTTACCTGCCGACATGATCAGAACCTTTCGTAATGCGAATCTTGCGCGCGCCCTACCTCAACGCAGCCGGGGGGACAAATGATCCAGACTGAATCGAGAATGCCGACCGCAGAGGGCGTACGCGCGGCGACTGCGGCTGTGGCGGCGATCCTTCCCCCCACCCCGCTGCTGCCCGTGGAAATCGGCGGCGTGAAGGCGTGGGTGAAGGCCGACAACCTGCAACCCATCGGATCGTTCAAGATCAGGGGTGCGTGGTGGCGATTGTCGTCACTGACGGCCGAGGAACGCGCGAGCGGAGTCGTCGCGGTCTCCTCGGGCAACCATGCGCAAGGCGTGGCGTGGAGCGCGCGGCGGCTCGGCATCAAGGCAACCATCGTGATGCCGCATAATGCGCCGGAGGTGAAGCTGGCGAACACCAGGGCTCTGGGGGCCGAAGTGGTGCTGTACCAGAGACCGGGAGAAGACCGCGATGCTGTCGCTGCCCGACTGATCGAACAGAATGGCGGCACCCTCGTTCACGCTTTCGGCGATCCGTGGGTGATCGAGGGACAGGGCAGCGCCGCCATCGAAATCGCCGCGCAATTGGGCCGCGCGCCTTCGCGGATTGTCGCCTGCTGCGGCGGCGGGGGGCTGACGGCGGGACTATCACTGGGCGCTCCGGACAGTGCGGTGCATCCGGTCGAGCCGGTGGGCTGGGACATGGTCGGCCAATCGCTCGCCGCTGGCAGGATCGTGCCCGCCGCGCCCGATGCGCCCAAGACCATCTGCGACGCGCTCCAGCCGCTCGCGACCAAGCTGATCAACCTTGCCGTATTGCAGGGCCGGTCCGAGCCGGGCGTGGCCGTGACCGACGCAGAAGTGCGCGCCGCGCAGCGGTTCGCCTTCGCCAATCTGCGGCTGGTGGTCGAACCCGGCGGCGCGGCGGCCTTGGCCGCGGCGCTGGCAGGCAAGGTGCCGGTCGATGAGGACACGGTGATCATGCTCACCGGCGGCAATGCCGATCCTGCGGCTTTTGCGGCGACCATCGCAGGGGACGGCTAGACCCGGGCTTGCTCCCCGCCAGACACCGCTTGCCCCGCCTTCAACTCACTCCAGACCCCAGTTCGGAGGAGCAAAACCGGCGTGTTTCACGTGGAACAACATGACCAGGCGGGCTATTTCGTCTCGCCGTCACTTTTGACGCGCTAAAATCGCAGAATGCGCGTATGGGGCCCCCTCGCACAGGCGGACCGATAAGTGCTCTGCCTCTTTATACCCGGAACCACCGCGCCTACCGCAACGCGCCTGCGCGCCGTTCCAGACGAGTCCCCTCCCCTATGACATTCCCCGCCCTGCCCGCCACCGTAGAAGCCGCCCTCACCGAGCGTGGTTACGAAACCGCCACCCCCGTGCAAGCCGAAGTGCTGCGCCCGGAAGCGGCGGGGCGCGATCTGGTCGTCTCGGCCCAGACCGGCTCGGGCAAGACTGTCGCCTTCGGCCTCGCCATGGTGCCGGAACTGCTTGATGATGCGGGACGAATCGGGTTTGCTCAGGCGCCCCTCGCGCTCGTCATCACCCCCACCCGGGAACTGGCATTGCAGGTCAGCCGCGAGCTTGAATGGCTCTACCAGCGCACCGGCGCGCGGGTGGCAACCTGTGTGGGCGGCATGAACCCCTCGGCCGAGCGCAAGGTGCTCCAGTCCGGCCCCGCCATCGTGGTCGGCACCCCCGGCCGCCTGCGCGACCATTTCGAACGCGGCGCGCTGAACCTGTCGAAGCTTGCGGTAGCAGTGCTCGATGAAGCCGACGAAATGCTCGACATGGGCTTCCGCGAGGAGCTTGAAGCGATCCTCGACGGCACCCCCGACACCCGCCGCACGCTGCTGTTCTCGGCAACCATGCCGCGCCCGATCGAAGCGCTCGCCCGCCGTTACCAGACCGACGCGCTGCGCATCGCCACCATCAGCGAAGGCCGCGGCCACGGCGACATCGCCTATCAGGCCGTGACCGTCTCCCCGCCCGAGGTGGAGAACGCGGTGGTCAACCTGCTCCGCTTCCACGAGGCGGAAACCTCGATGCTGTTCTGCGCCACGCGAGAGAAAGTGCGGCATCTCCACGCGACCTTACAAGAGCGCGGCTTTGCCGTCGTCGCACTGTCGGGCGAACATTCGCAGCAGGAGCGCAACCAGGCTCTGCAGGCGCTGCGCGATGGCCGTGCGCGGGTTTGCGTCGCCACCGATGTCGCTGCGCGCGGGATCGATCTGCCGACGCTGAGCCTTGTGGTCCATGTCGAAATTCCCCGGGATGCCGAGACCTTGCAGCACCGTTCGGGCCGCACCGGCCGCGCAGGCCGCAAGGGCATCGCCGTGCTGATCGTCCCCTTCTCGGCCCGCCGCCGGGTCGAGCAGATGCTGGGCCGCGCCCAGATCAACGCCGAGTGGCAGGACGTGCCCGACCGCGAAATGATTGCCGAGCGCGATCGTGAGCGCCTGCTCGGCAAGCTGCTTGCCCCGACCGATTTCGACGATGCTGACCGCGAGCTGGCCCACCGCCTGCTCGCCGAGCGTAGCGCGGAAGATATCGCCGCGATGCTTGTCCACGCCCACCGCGCGCGGATGCCCGAGCCCGAGGACCTGATCGCCAACTCCCCGCAGGCCCGCGCCGAAGCGCAGAAGGAACGCCACCGCCCCGGTTTCGAGGACACGGTGTGGTTCCGCATGGATATCGGCCGCAGCAATGGTGCCGATCCGCGCTGGCTGCTGCCGCTGATCTGTCGCCGCGGGCATATCACCCGCAACGAGATCGGCGCAATCCGCATCGGGCAGGCCGAGACCTATTTCCAGATCCCGCGCACGATCGCCGACAAATATGCCGCCGCCGCCGCCCGCACCGCTGAACCGCAGGGCGACGAGGAGGTCGTGCATATCGAACGCTCGGAAGCCGGCCCGCGCGAAGCCGCGCGCAGCAACCGCCAGCGGCGCCCCTCGCGCAGCAGCGCCGACAATGCCTTCGTGAAGGCCAAGGCGCCTGCGCGCAGCTTCAGCAAGCCCGGCGCCGGCCCCAACCCCGGTAAGCCCGCCCACCACAAGCACAAGCGCAAGTTCAAGCCGACCTGAGGCTGCGCCTATGAACTGGGTGATGTGAGGCGGCTCATATGAGGCGGCCCGTCATCATACGTATCCTGTGGCTGAAAGATGGTAGCGGAGGTGCGTCGGGAACGGCGCACTTCTGCCCTTTTCGGCCCCTAAACGCACCGTGCCAACGTGGCACGTCTGGCACACCACCCGCTCGTCACGATTTGGCACGATAGCTCCGTTAACGGCAGGATCACGCCAAATCGTGACAAAAAGGGAATGCGGACTTGATTCCCACTTCTTCCGGCATACGGAAAGGTCAATATAACGGAGGGGAACGTGCCATCCTTGGCACGGCCGTCTTAACAGAAACGACGGTTTTCTGGGATGCAGATGGTAGCGGAGGAGGGACTCTTGCCAAGTCCTAAGATATTGATTTATAGTATTTCTTCTGACTTTCCACAAAATCTACCCCCATCGGTACCCCCACGATGGGACCTTTGCGTCGAGCCGCGCCAGCGATGCGGCAGGACCATTTTACGCGATGGTTGCGGCATATTCCGCCTTGAAGGTGCAGAGCATTTATCAGCACAACCGCTGGCCGGTTTCAGCCACGTCGGATTGGCAATAAACAAGATTTAAAATAACAAAAATGCAAGTCAATTTTTTGGGCAATGACAGCAAGCAAAAAATTTCGAAAGAAACTTTAAAGTTCAGACGCCGATTTTTTGTCTATCCTTTCGAGTTGGGTGCCGGATGAAGAAAGCTGCAGTTCCTGCGACTTTCAGCATTTACGAGGTGCAGCGCTTGTTGTCACTCGTCGTGTGGACATTTAGCCACTAGCGCAGGCCGAATGGAAGCCCTACCCACTTGTGAATAGTCGGCCAGCCTAGCCGCAATCACGACGCAAAGAAGTTGGCGCAGTGGCCTTGAGGTCGGGATTGCCAGGTGGGCTCCGCCACCGGATTAAAAACATTCACGCTTGATTGTAAGTGTGATGAGTGCATAAGTTCGACCAAAGCGACAGCCAAGCTGCGCGTTGGGAGAGTGTCCATGCATAAGGCTCCGCTTGCGGCTGTCGTCGGCCGAGGGAAACTGCCGCTCGGTTTGAAATTGCGCTACGCTGCCGGAGGTATGGTAGAGGGGGTCATCAACAATGCCCTGCCCACATTCCTACTTTTTTATGTCACCTCAGTTGTTGGCATGTCGGGAGCTCTTGCCGGTCTAGCAATCGCAATTGGCACAATTGTCGATGCGCTCCTTGACCCCTTGATTGGATCGCGCAGCGATAATCTGCATACGCGGTTGGGTCGGCGGCTACCGTTTATGTTGGCTGGATTGCCGATTGCGGCGGTCACCCTAGTTTTGACATTTGCGCTTCCAAGCAGTTGGCCGGAACCTTTGCTGTTTACGTGGCTCACCCTTGTTTCCATCGTGCTGCGCACTTCGCTATCGCTTTACGGGATTCCCTACCAAGCAGTGGCTGCCGAATTGACCGAGGACTACACTGAGCGGTCGAACATTATGGCTCTGCGCTGGGGCGCCGGCCTCGTTGCAGGATTGTTCACCGTCGCTATCGGCTTCAACCTCTTCTTCGTTGGCGAAGGCGGTCTGTCTAAGGCTGTTGCTTACCTGCCATTCGGGGTCACGATAGCGACTCTCGCCACACTGGCCGGAGCCATGGGATGCTGGGCGGTGTACCAAAGCCGCAACCTTCAGCATCAACCCGTCGCAGATTCAGATTATGGCGGTTTACGGGTATTTCGCGAGGTCGGCGAGGTATTCAAGAATCCCTCATTTCGCGCGCTTGCTTCGGCTGCCTTGCTGCTGCTGTCATCTCTGTCCTTTCATCAAGGGCTGGGAATTCACGCCGGAACGTTATTTTGGCGCCTTGAGGAAAGCCAGTTGCAAATCTTGCCACTTGTGACGTTGGTCGGTCTCGTGTTCGGAACCCCGCTTTCCGCTCCGTTGTCTAAGCGTTTTGGCAAGCGCAGCGTTGCGATCGTTGGCTTCAGCACCCTTTTTCTCACCTATCTGCTACCTCCGACCCTTCGCGTGACAGGATTGCTTCCCTTAGAAGGGATGGCGCTGGTCTCGTTGCTCGCCGTCAATGCATTCATTGTGGGCGCCTTGATGTCGGCTGCGGTGATCGCCGTCTCTTCAATGCTGGCGGATGCGACCGACGAGCACGAGTATCTGTTTGGCGCTCGCCGGGAGGGGCTGTACTTTGCATCATGGTTGTTTGCGGGGAAGACAGCTGGGGGTCTTGGTGTTTTGGGCGCCGGCCTGATCCTCCAGTTTGTCAACTTTCCGACATCGGCAGCGGATGTTGCGGCGCGCGTGGTATCGGCGCAGTCATTAACCCAGTTCGGCCTCTTCTATGGCCTAGTACCCGGCGTTCTCGCTCTGGGCAGTGTGATCGCCATGCTATTCTATCGGCTTACCGCTGCAAAGCATTCGGCCATAGTCGATGAGCTGCACATCCGTCGTGGTGAGCGTCAGCACGCCGACTTAGAAACCTGATCAGACCGAGTAATTTTGCCATGACCACAACGCAGCTGATTATCGGCGATCTGAAAGTCGCACATGCAAGCAATCCAATCGGCATCGACGATTGTCAGCCGCTGCTGTCATGGCGCGTCTTGTCGCCCCGTACTGGCGAACAGAGCGCTTATCGTATCCTTGTCGCCTCGAGTGCAGAGCAACTTGAAGCTGGAGTGGGCGACCTCTGGGATAGCGGCAAGGTGTTTAATAGCTGCTCGCTCGGAGTTGCCTATGGCGGATTGCCGCTCGCCTCGAGGCAACGGTGCTATTGGCAAGTAACCGTTTGGGACGCTGATGGGCAGCCATCATGCAGTGGGGAGACAGCTTTCTGGGAGATGGGCCTGCTTAATCAAGAAGATTGGCGCGGAGAATGGCTGGCGGCAGAAACTGCCGATGAGCGCGACCAGCGCAGCCTGAAACCGCTGTGGTTCGGTGATGTACCGGGGCCCGCGACCTTTCTCTGCAGTGCTGAGATCCCTGTTGAAGGCGAAGTGGAACTGGTGCTTGCGAGTGATGGCATTATTGTATCAGTGACATGCAATGGTGAAACCATGCACGTCCCGGCGTGGTCTGAGCATGCTTTTGGCAATCCCCCGCCGCTTAAGTTCGCATTTTTCGCAAAGGCCGGGCAGTCAGAAGTTAGTGTCGTTGCGAGGAGCCAGCCCAACCCGTTGTTTAAGCAAACGATCGCACTTTCTGGTTGGCTGAAAATTCCCACTGGCGAAGGTGGCGTCACCCATTGTGCAATCGGCGCATGGGAGACGCGGACCGAACAAGAACCTCACGGCAACATGGCAACACGTGTTGCTGACCGTGCGCACCTCGTGCAGCCTGCGAGTGCGGCGCGACTGCTCCGTTACGAATTTGACCAGGCGTCCGGCGTCAAATCTGCTCGGCTCTATGTGGCTGCACTGGGCGGGTACGACATTCATATAAACGGCCAGCGTGTCGGCATTGACCAACTGCAAGCCGAACCAACCGAATATCGCGATTTCATTCCCTACCGGACCTATGACGTCAGCGATTTGATTCTGTCGGGCCCGAACGCAATTGCGGCAACCGTGGCCGATGGCTTTTATGCAAGCTATACGGCGCCAGAGGGTCGCTATCTTTTCGGGCCTCCGCCCCGCCGCCTTCGCGCAATGCTCCTGATTGAAGGTACCGATGGACCAACCCAATGGGTTGTGACGGGATCTGATTGGCGGTCCGCGCCCTCGTGCATCACCCAATCCGAAATCTACAATGGAGAGCACGTTGATTTCCGGCTCGATCAGCCCGGGTGGGACCGCTCCGGCTTTGATGATAGTCACTGGGAGCCTTGTTGGTCAGCCCCGAGGCCAAGCGGAAAACTAGTCGCCCCTCTGGCGCCTCCGATCCGTGCAACTGCGTCCATAGCGCCCATTACGATCCGCCGCGCCGGCGACGCGCGTTTCATTGTCGATTTTGGGCAAAACTTTGCCGGTCGAGTTCAGTTACGTGCTTGCGGCGTTGCAGGACAGCTAGTCGTCATTCGTCACGCGGAAACGCTGGATGAGGCAGGTGAACTTGACGTTCGCAATCTCCGTGCCGCTGATGCCACCGATAGGTACATCCTGCGCGACAATGCGCCGATCATGCTCGAGCCACGCTTCACCTATCATGGCTTTCGATATGCTGAGATTAGCGGCGTTGAGAATCTCGACAGCTGTGACATTGAAGGCAAGGTACTTTCTAGCAATTTGCTCGAAACCGGACAGATTACGGTCGACAACACCATCGTACAGAAATTGTGGCAAAACACGATCTGGAGCCAGCGGTCCAATTTCGTCGGCATCCCGACTGACTGTCCCCAACGCGATGAGCGGCTTGGCTGGACAGGCGATGCACAGATTTTCTGGGACACAGCCGCTTACAATATGGACGTGGCAAGCTTTACCAGGTCTTACTGCCGCGAAATGCGTGCCGCCCAGCGTGCGGGGGGAGCATTTCCCGTCTGGGCTCCAATGGCGCGATTTGCGCACCCGGTGCTTGAAATGTCGACGCCGGGTTGGGCCGATGCGGGGGTTGAACTGCCCTATGTCAGCTATCTGCATTCCGGGGACCGCACCATAATCGACGAGAACTGGGACGCGATGGAGCGCTATGTGGCCAGCATCCTCGCGGTCAACCCAGACGGCATCTGGAGCGAAGAGAGGGGCGCCGACTTCGGCGATCATCTTGCGCTCGATGGTGTTGCTTTCGGACCACCGACTACACCGCTCGACCTTATCGGCACCGCGATGCTGGCGCGCTCTACGGCCCGCCTTGTAGCGATGGCGGCGTGGACAAAGCGCAAGGAGCAAGGCGCTTACTGGAATGCGACCTTTGACAAGGTGAGGTCAGCCTTTGCGCGCTCCTTCATCGATGACCACGGCGTCGTGGGGAACGGAAGTCAGACGAGTTACATCTTGGCTTTGCGCTTCGGTCTTGTCCCCGAGACGATTAGACCACTTGTCGCACGCAATCTGGCAGAAGCAATCCGCGCGCGCGGTACACTACTGACCACCGGTTTCCTCGGCACGCCTCTGGCGCTCGATGTGCTGGCGGACATCGGAGAGGTGGAGCTGGCTTACTCGCTGCTCCTGCGTACCGAATTTCCCTCATGGGGGTATATGGTGGCCAAGGGCGCGACCACTATCTGGGAGCGCTGGAACGGCGATACCGGTGATGTGGCCATGAATTCCTTCAACCACTACGCTCTCGGAGCGGTTTGCGCCTTCCTGTACCGCAGAATGTGCGGCATTAAACCACTTGCGCCGGGTTTTGGCAGGATCCGTGTTGCCCCACTACCGGATCGCAGGATCCCCGCCGCGCGTGCCAGCTATGCCAGTGCGATGGGCGAAATCATTAGCGGGTGGGCTTGGGAAAAGGGGCTTCTAAACGTGTCCGTCACGATCCCACCAAATGCGCAGGCAGTTGTCGTCCTGCCGGGCCAAGCTATCAAGGGCACCGGCTCGCTAACTTATGATCCAAGGACCGGAAACTCTTCCGGCGAAGTCGGCCCCGGTGATTGGTGCTTCGTCACCCAGCCCTAGACCGCAATGGCACGGTAAGTCAGATTGCGGAACCGCACTTCGCCCGACCCGGCGGCATAGAGCGCCGGCCGTAAGGCCAGAAATTCGTTAAAAACGTTGTGGTTCAAGCCTGCGACTTCGGCAGACCGGTACAGTTTCCAGTTGGCACCGTTGGTGCTGTGGTAGAATGAGACCACGTCCCGGTCGTTAACCAGACGCAAGTGAAAGTGGTTGCCTAACGCTCTCTCAGGGCCTCCAATGATCATGCCCGGACCGGTCGTAGGGAAAAGGAAAATGCTCCCGTCCGAGCCTAACCCACAATAGGCCCGGCGTGAATAAAACAATATGAGCCCCCCCGTCGCACCACCTGCCAATTTCAATTCGACGGTGACTTCGTAATGGGGATCGCCAGCGATCGCTCCCAACGGATTGCAATCGGCAGGCGATGAGCCTGACGCTGTTACGATCATGTCCTCGGCTTCGAACCTGATACGGTCTGCAGGATCAATTTCTGGTGCGAACATCGGAAACGTGAAGCCCAGCGTTGAAGGCGACAACGGGCCAGACAAGGCTCGACCATGCGAGAGAACGGAGCCTCCGCTTGGCTTGGTCATCGGCTGAGTGAGGTCGCATGGCTCCAGCTCCGGCCAGCCTTCAGCAGTCCATTTCAGCGGTTCCAGCAACATCTGCCGTCCCTGCGATCGCTTGCCGTTCCTGATGGCATGATAGACGATCCACCAATCACCAACTGGTCCTTCGACGAGTGTAGCATGACCTTTCGACCACCAGGGCTCGTCCATGTCCCATGTCCGCAGGATCGGATTGTGTGGGCAATCTTCCCAAGGCCCGTGGATCGATCTCGACCTTGCAACAATCACCATATGACCGGTGGGCGGGCCAGCGGTACCACCGACGGCCGATGTCATATAGTACCACCCGTTTCGTTCTGAGATTTTCGGGCCCTCAAGACTATAGGACTCGACAATCCAATCGGCCGGATAGCGCCAACCGGAGTAGACCAGTTCAAGTTCGCCATCGGTCGCCAGACCGTCGTCAGTTAGCCGAACGCGCCGTCCGTCGTTGACGAATAGATACCGGCGGCCGTCTTCGCCAACAGCATGTCCTGGATCGATCGCACCATCAATTCTCAGATCGATCGGGTCGCTCCATGGCCCCTCTATTGTTGGCGCGTGTACGACATAAAGAGCAGTCAGCGGCTTACCTGGGGTCAGCGTCACCCCGTGCTGGGGATCGATCCGGTAGTTCAGCACCGGAAAATAGATGAAGTACCGCCCATCATGCTTGATCAGCTCGGGCGCATAGACCGAACCCATCGGCTGTTGCAGCGCAGTGGCGGTCGGAGTCCAATTGACCAGGTCGCGCGACATCCAGATCGGAAGACCCGGCACGTAGTCGAACGAGGAAAACGCCGCATAATAGCGATCACCGTCCTTCAGGATTGTGGGATCGGGATAATCACCTGCCATCACCGGATTGAGAAAGCGCCCGTCGTCCAGATCGGCCGACCACTGACCCTCGGGGATTCCGCCTTTCAATCCTATCATACTCATAATCCGTTTCGCTGCGCGATGGCTCCAAGCACCGCAGCGCTTGGCTTGGGTTTGCGTGCGAAAGTCTCGCGATCAAATGAGCACAGTCCGAACTGGCCCTCATAGCCGAAAATCCATTCAAAATTGTCGAGAAGTGACCAATGCATGTAGCCGAGCACGGGCACTCCCTCATCAATGACCGCCTTCAGCCCCTCCAACGCATGAGGAATAAGCCAGGCTCGGATGGTATCATCGTGCGTCCCGACGCCATGTTCGGTTACCATCACAGGGCACCCGCTTGCTTGATGTGCATAGCGCACGGCACCGGCGAGTGACGGTGGGTGTACTTCGGAACCCATATCATTGGTCTTTGCGTCGCTGCCGACGGGACGCGTGCCGGCTGCATCCCAGATGTTGCGGCCATAGTTCTGGACACCAACGAAATCATCGCCGCGTGCGGCTTCCAACCATGCTCCATAGGCAGTTTCGCGGGCCGCATCGCGCTTTTCAGCACAATCGCCGACTTGTTCATCCGCAATCGCGAGCGATACACCAACGGGCAGAGACGGTT
The DNA here is from genome assembly GCA_027533455.1 of Porphyrobacter sp. GTDB lineage: Bacteria > Pseudomonadota > Alphaproteobacteria > Sphingomonadales > Sphingomonadaceae > Erythrobacter. The sequence continues at coordinate 89,555 of JAPZUC010000009.1, forward strand.
GGAGAGCCTTGATCGCCGCGCGTCCGGCACGATGCCCTGCGATCATGTTCGGCAGCGTTGCTTGCGCTGTTTCCAGCAGCATCAGATTGGCCGCCTCGAACTGCTCCGAACCCACCGCCTTTGCCGCCGCCGCATTCATGGGTCCAAGGACCGGCCCAAGGCGTGCCATCAGTCCCGGGAGTGTCGCCCATAGTTGCAACGCGATATTCGGTTCGTTGAGTGTGATCGCATGGCTAATCAGATCTCCGAAATGCCGGGTTGACCGCTCGCAAAAGCGGGCAAACAGGTCTGGTGCGTCGGCATTCAGCCACCCTCCCCGCGCGGCGAACCACTTTGGCACAGTGAAGTGATTGTACGTGACGATGGGAACCAATCCGCGGGCGCGGCAGCCTTCGATGATCGCCTTGTAGTGATCCAGCATGGCGTTGGAAAAACGGTCTGGCTCAGGCTCGATGCGCGCCCATTCGAGCGAGAAGCGATATGCCTTCAGGCCAATCGATTTCACGAGGTCGAGATCTACGGGCCAGAGTTCGAGACTGTTAGCGGCATCGAGCGATGGTTCACGGAAGATCGTCGGCGTGACATTCTCGAGCACCCAGCAATCGCTGTTGACATTGTTGCCCTCAATCTGGTGCGCTGCCGTCGCCGTCCCCCACAGGAAGTCGGCGGGAAATTGGCTCTGGGTGCCTGACGATCTAGCAGTCACGCGCGACCTCCTTATGTGCTTACTATGCTGCGCGACCGCAGCCATCCGAAAAACTGGTCCATCATCGCGGATGTTGTGGTGCCGGCACGACCCATTCCGTAGCCGTGCCCACCTGCTTCATAGGCGTGAAGTTCAACCGGGACGCCAGCTGCGCGCCAGCCTTCGACCAGCCCAAAGCCGTCAGAGCCGAACAGCGGATCGTCGAGCGCGAGCGCGGCAAACATTGGCGGTGCATCCGCAGGCACATTGACCCTGGCCATAGCGCCGTAGATGTAACCGAGAAAAGCAGGGCGCATTCTGCCGTGATGTTCGATGACTGCCTTCAGCGCGGTAATGGCGCCTGCTGAGAACCCGAGCAAGCCGACGCGCGCGGGGTCGATCGACCATGTCGCGGCCGCATCGCGGACCATGTCGATTGCCGCAACAGCATCTTCAACCGCTCTGGGTTCCGAAAGGGAAATTTCCGTTTCGCCGTTACCGATTTCGGCCATCATCGCCATCAATTCGCCGCCGAAGGCCGCATCGTCAGCGTTTGTGCGGTTCAGGCGGTATTTAAGGACAAAGGCTGCGATGCCCCGCTCGGCCAGCCACTTGGCAACTGGCCAACCTTCATTCTCCAAAGAGAGAAATTGATATCCGCCACCCGGTAGAACAATGACTGCTGCGCCTGTCGCTTTTTTAGGCTCCGGCAGGAACGGCGTAAGCGTAGGACGAACGACGTTCCGGACGACCAGTTCGCCCATTATGCTGTTCCATTGCTCAGCCTCCGTCTCCCCTATCTTGTCTGGATAGAGGGGGATCTCACCTGCTTGCGAAGGAGGGTCAACGCGGACAAGCGGCGGCAAAGTGATATGGCTCATTGATGCCCGAAGCCTCTCTTATGCGTTCTGCTTGCCGACATTTTCGCGTTCGATGCGTACGCAGAGTTCGAGCGCTGACGATGAAATATGCAGCATTTGCCCATCTTGCCGTGCCTCAGCACCGTCCGAAAGATGAACGGCGTATCCGTCAGGATACTGCCATGTAGGAACGTAGATTTCGGTCGGGGCCGAAATGCCTGCGTCCACCATAATGACCGCTTCGAAAGCGCCGCTGCAACGATTGAAGCGCTGGCTGATGATTGTTCCCTGGGCCGCCTGCACATAAGGGCGACTGAAGCCTTCAACCGCACGTCCGCCAGAGCTTGGCTCACCGGGAATCATCTGGTCTGCGGACCAGACCGAGAGGTCTTCCTGGTTCCATCCATCGCCGATCATCGGATTATTGCTGTTCGATACCGTGTAATTCCACTGGGTCGATGACAACAGCAGCCGATCGAAGGCGTTATACATCAGATCCAGCGCGCTAGTCTGGTCTGCCCAGATTGCCGGGTCGCGATCGCCAGCTGCCCATGCTTGATAGGCTTTGGCGTCATTCATATCGAATTGGATGCCGCATTCACCAATGAGCGTCGGAGCGCCGCCATTCAAATTAGCGCCAGCGCTCGCGAGAACCGACAGTTCGCGCACATAGGCATCCTCGATTGCTTGTGCGCCTTCGCGGACCTCTCCCGTCATGACATGCACCATTTGATCGGTGCTGAACCGCTTGGTCACCAGCGAAGTGATATCGTACCAGTGGCTGGCATTGATGGAGCGCACCGGCATGCCGTCGGGAAAGCCGTGCCCGCGAGCCACATCGAAAGGATCGAGTTCGGCAAAGACGAGCCAGTCATCACGAACGGAACGTATTGCGTCAGCAACGCGGTTGAAAAACGGTAGCATGTAGTCGCGTTCGTGATCGACCACTCGTCCATCACGGGCCTGGAAATAGTCTTTTGAAATCGCAATCGGCTCGCCATCCTCACTAATGTCCCAAGCGCCCGCTTCACGAAACGGATCAAGCCGTCCTGGTAGCCAGATCGACACACCATCTGAGTTAACCTGTGTTGTTCCAGCGACACCTTGGCCGAGAACAAAATCGGGCAAATTGCGGGTCAAGCCTGATGCAACCGCCAGTCCTTCGAGCGGGGTCCATAGCGCCCCTTGACCCCGAACAAGCGGTTCATCCATGGCTTTGCCGATATAACCCGTACCCGGCTCATTGAGTGTGTCAAAGCCCAGCACATTGTCCAGATGGCCGATGTGCGATGCCAAAGCATGCATGGACCCAAGATAGTGGTCTTGCAGGAATGATTGAATTCCGACCCCGCCGACCTTTAGCGCAGGAGCGAAGTCATTGCCGGCGAAAAACAATGTCCACATGATGCCATTGGCAGGCCGGGCATAATTGCCGCCCCAACTCATGGTCGGATAGGAAGCCTGCCTTCCGCCGAGTGATGCATCATAATTGTACTGCATGACCAGTGCAGCGTTGCTTGCATGGAATCTAGTGAAATCCAGACCTGCCGCCTCAAAGGTCCAACCAGGCGCGCCATCGCCGCCAGACATTCGACTCCAGACATCCTGATGGAAGTCTATGAAAACACGAAGTCCATGCTCCCCGGCGCGCCGACAGACTTCTGCGAAATACTCAAGATAGGCCTCGTCGTACTCGCCGGGGCCAGCATGCTCAACAGCCTCCCAGGTCGTTAGGAGACGAAGGCAGTTGAACCCCCAACCTGCAATCCGGGCAAGGTGACCATCAATCTCATCAAGGGGAGCAGGGCGGCCGATGAAGCACACCGATCGATGATCGGCAAAGTCTGTAGGCAAATAGCTATGCCCATTGGGGCTGGCGGGCACCTTGGTGTCTCCGCCAAAGTTGAGGCCACGGAGGAGAACGTGTCGCCCAGCTTCATCACGCAAAGCTGTGCCATCGATTTGGAGGCGGTTGGTCATCGCGAAAGATCAGCTCCAGCAGATTTTTGCAAAGACACGCGCGGCCGAAACCGACTGCGTGCGCATTGAGGATCCAAATTTGGGAGCGCCACGCGGGGCTGTTTGCGCCCCGCGTGGCGGCAATTCCTCAGAATCGGGAGTCGAGCGAAAGTCCGATCACACGATGCGATTCCGGGCCAGCAAACTGCGAGAAGGAAAGCGGATCGAGCTGCTGCGCTGCGGTCGGTGTTGCGAACCGCGCCGTTGGACGGAAGGTATCGAAGATATTGCGCGCAAAGATCGAAACGCCGAGGCGGTCATCATCCGTGCGGACGCCAATACGACCACCGAAAATGGCCGCCCCTTCGGTCGAAAGAATTGCGTCATTCGCGGCATTGGAGAAGGTGCCGGATCGATAGACGATATCACCTTGCACAAAGCCGTTGAGGCTTTCGCTCAATGCCGTCGTGTATTCTGCACTCAAGGTTGCTTTCCAACGCGGCGCTCCGACCAATCGGTTGCCTTCGGCGCTGACCACGGCATTGGTGAAATCGGCAACAAAATAATCGGGGCCATAGGTCGCATCAGTGTAGGTCACGCCAAGGTTAGCAGTTAGTCCCTTGGCAAGTCGGCCGAAGAGGCTGGCCGACACACCCTTGGAGGTAAGGCTTGGTGCGTTGCCGAAAATGAAGGCCGGAATCGAAGAATCAAAGAACTGGTCCTGGAAATTCGTGACTTCGGTATAGAACGCCGTCGCACTTAACACCCCACGACCGTTCGCGACCGTTGCACGAACGCCGATTTCTCCTGATTTCGGAATTTCAGCTTCGACCAGCAGGGGGACTGCAGCAGAGGCAGCCCCATCGTTGATCGCCGGTCCCTTGTAGCCGCGAGTGTAGGTCGCAAATGCCATCACATCGTCGGACACATCATATTGAGCACCGATGCGGTACGAAAAATACGTGTCACTTACGCTGTTGTTGAGTTGAAGCGCAGGAGCAAATTCAAAGGCTGCGCCTGGGGATACGACGGAGGCACCGGAAAGTGCGCTGACATTCTCCCGGCCGAGACGTCCGCCAAGGATGAACCGCAAGGCTTCAGTGACACGAACAGTAACCTGGCCAAAGGCCGCAAAGCTTTCGATCTTGGTGTTGATCGGGCGCGTAGAACCAACCGGAAGACCGCAAAGAAAGGTCGGGGTAAGGGGACAAGCGCCGATTAACGGGAGGTCGGCAAGCAATTCTCCCAGCTGCGTCGTCCGGTTGTCCAGATCGCTCTGAAAATAGTAGAGCCCCGCCACGTATTCGACTGTGCCCCCGCTGGGCGATGATAGACGCAATTCCTGGCTGAAATTGCGGATTTCGTCAGAGACGGTCTGCGTAAGGCGATTGGCGTTAGTGCTGTCCACGTCGTTGGAACTGTCGCCATTGGCCGCCCGATAGGCTGTAATGGAAGTGAGAATTGGTCCGCCAAGGTCCACATCAATTTGACCTGAAAACCCATAAGTGGAAGTTGACTGTTTTGAACCGGAATTGATGCAACCCTCGTCATTCCGTGGCCCGACCTCCACGCCGCAGGCAGCAAGCCTAGCTGTCAGCAAACTGGTCGAACTCGACGAGTAAACCGCCCAGGGCACACCGCCATCAGAATCGCTGTCATTGTAGTCGGCCGCAAGGTTGATGGTAACCGTGTCGGAAGGCTCCCACAAAAATCTGGCGCGGGTCGCGATAGCCTGGCGTCGCAGATAAGATCCGTCTTCGAGATTGCGCTGAACCTGTGGCGCCTGCGTGAATGAACCGGCGACCCGCAGCGCAGCATTAGCGCTCACAGGAATGTTGATTGCAGCCCGGCCGATGTAGTTGTTGCGCGACCCGATGTCGGCGTTCGCAATCATCTCAAACCCGGAAGGGTTTGGCGCATTAGTGATAATGTTGACGACGCCCGCTGAGGAATTGCGGCCGAACAGCGTGCCTTGCGGGCCTTCGAGAACCTCAACCTGCGCTATGTCGAACAACAGCGGCGGACTGGTTGATGTGTTCGCAAGCGAAACACCGTCGACTACCACGCCCACACTCCCTTCCGACGAACGCGAGAAGGACAAGCCACCAATGCCGCGAATGCTCAGCGCACCAAAGCCCGCTGGCCCGGCGGTATTCAATGCAGGCGCGGATCTGGAAAGGTCTTCAACTGCGTTGATGTTTTGCCTTGTCAACTGCTCGCCGCTGACGACACTTACGGTAACCGGCACATCGGTCAGACGTTCTTCACGGCGGTTGGCAGTGACGACGATGTCCTTGGCGTTTTGAGCCTCAGCTTGCTCTTGGGCCGCCGTAGCCGGTGCTGGCGCCGCATCGTTTCTAGCTTGAGCTTGAGCGGCACTTGCAATCGCAAGCATGCTCGAGCCGATCAATGGCAGCAAGTAGCGCATAATCTCTCTCCCTCGGATCGCCGCGTTGGTCGCAAGCTGATTCAAGGAACAAGCTAACCCACTATCAACATACATTCAAGCCTGAATGTATGTTGATAGAATCATGTTGCGCCTTTGGGGGATGCGCGGACTGGAGAGCGAAATACGCCAGCTTCTTCAGCAGCTTGCAAAATCCGACGGAACAGATCGACCGATCGCCCGATCTCCTCGGGATCCTCTACGAGCACCTGAGCGATGGCCAAGCCGCGTACAGACCACACCAGCAAACGCATGCGTTCCATCGATTCGCGATCGATCGGCATGCCGAATTCGTGGTTTACGCTGGTCAAGGCCAGCTCCTCGATCGCTCGTTGGGTGGTTTTCACCCTTTCTGCGAGCTCAATATCGCTGCGCGCCGCCTGAAGAATTTCAAGTACAGCAAGACCGGAAGGCTGACTAAAAACCTGCCACAGCATCGCCGGCCAATCCGAAATGCGGTGCCCGAGATGCGACTCTGTATCGAGGCGCGCATATTCCTCGCGCTCCTTTTCAAACACATCACGAATGACGGCTGCCATCAATTCTGCCCGCGTCCCGAAGTGATGAAGGATAGCCCCTCGGCTCACGCCGGCGTCTTCTGCTATGACAGCAGTAGTAGCGCCCCCGTACCCTATACGGTGGATCACTCGTACAGTTGCATCAATCAGTGCGCGACGGGTGTCTGCCGTCCGCTCAGCCTGCGTTCTCCGTTTGGGTGGAGCCATCTTTGTCGTCACTTCTTTTCCGATCCCGCTGGGAATAGTCGCTGTCGCAATGCTTCGCTGGGCTTTTTCATTTCGCCTTTAGGTAGCCGATCACCAGCCGCCCGTCTCGCGCGTCCGATACTTTTGGTACCGCAGATAGCATATCAAGTCGGCTAGCCTTTCAGCAACCCACCTGCAAACTTACGTGCATTCATGCACGCATGTTGCATTGGGGGCGGAATTGCTGCAAGAAGAATGTGAAACGCGGGCCTCACAAAGAGGCAGCGCCAAACTGGAGACGCCCTGTCCCCGCAAGGCAGTCCATACCAGCGGGATAGAGGGAAGAAGCGATGACACATCAGGCCCGATGGCATGAGACTGCCAAAAAGTGGTTGCGCATCACTTTCTTGTGCTTGTTTTTTGTGCTGGCGATCATGTGCGCGCTATTCGTACTCGGGGCCTTTTTCCCATCTGTTCCCTATGTTGGCCTCTTCGGATCGCTTGCCTTATCAATTTTCCCTGGCTGGGTCACACTCATCGCCTTGGTGGTTACGATCTTGCTGTGGTCATGGGGGCGGCGCGCCGTATGGCGTGCAGGTGGTGCAATCAGTTTGGCTGCTACTTTGGGCGGGATGTTTCTGCTGTGGGGATTGGCAGGCGTTGCTTGTAAGACCAGTGCATGCCCGACGGTGGCTCAGACATTTGGGCTGACCAACACCTTGGCCCAAATTGAGCCAGACGAAGTGGTCCTCTATGCGCGCGACCAGGGAGATGACCTGACGTTGCGCATTTTTCGACCTACCGGTCCTCGACCAGCAGGCGGATGGCCTGTCTATTTTCACATCCATGGTGGTGGATGGATTGGCGGATCGAATGCAGAACAGAGCGCAGATATGCGCTGGTTTGCTGATCAGGGTTGGCTGGTTATTTCCGCAGGATACAGCCTTTCTAACGAGCAACGCCACCTGTGGGATCGCGTGACGGCTCAACTCGGCTGCGCCATGGCTTGGACACATGCTAATATCGGCGAGCGGGGAGGTAATATCAATCGCCTCGCACTGCGCGGCAATTCCGCCGGGGGTAACTTGGCGCTGAATGTCAGCTACCTTGCCAATGCCAGTAAACTACCGTCGATATGCGGTGGGACCACTCCTCGCGTCCGCTCAGTGACAGCTGTCTATCCCGGCATCGATCTTCATGCGATCTATGAAAATCCTCACGCACTGATCGGCCCTGAAGTCCGCTCTATGGTCACACAATATACAGGCGGCTCGCCTCAGGATTTCCCCGAACGCTATGCAGCAGTCAATACCGCGACGCACATCACTTCAGCCGCGCCGCCGACATTGATGATTGTAAGCGAGAATGACCATCTTGTGCCACTGGAGTCCATGCGGCGATTCGCGTCTCAAGTTCGAGCAGCAGGGGTGGAAATTAAAACTGCTGACATCCCGTTTGCCGACCATGGTTTTGATCTAGTCGGCATCGGCAATGAAATTGCGCGGCAAGCCGCGTTGCAGTTCATAACCGCCCATGATTCCGACCAGGTGTCAGGACCAAATGCGGGCGCGCATCCATGAACGCGGTGTTACCCTGTAGCGGTATGTCTCATGCAATTGGCCCAGACCGGCCAGCCATTCCTGAGGGCCTTATCGGTGACTGGCTGGATCTTGCAGCACAAACCTACGGGACGCGGGATGCTCTAATAGCACCTGAGCAAGACATTCGCTGGACCTGGGCAGAATTGCGTGAACGGGTCGATGCATTTGCACGCGGTCTTTCGAGCCTCGGCCTGATTGTTGGCGATCGGGTCGGCATTTGCGCGCCAAATTGTATCGAATGGGTTTTGACTCAGCTGGCCACAGCTCGCCTCGGACTCATTCTGGTATCGATCAATCCTGCATATCGAACCCATGAGCTGAAGCATGCGTTGCACTTGGCCGGAGTGCGAGCGCTCGTAACGGCGACACGCTTCAAATCCTCAGATTTTGTGGGGATGCTTAGCGAACTCATTCCGGCTTGCGTTTCAGACAGACCACGGCCTCTGTTTGATCCCTCGTTGCCGGATTTACGCTATGTCATCGAGATTGGCGAGGCGACGGCCGGTGCGCGGATCGGATTTGACACGCTTTTCAGCAGCATCCCTTTCGTCGACATGCCGACATTGGACGCCGATCAGGCGATAAATATCCAGTTTACCAGCGGCACGACGGGTGCCCCCAAGGGTGCCACACTGAGCCACCGCAACCTGCTGCACAACGCGTCCTGCGCCGCAGAGGCCATGAAGATGACCTCCAAAGATCGGTTATGCATTCCGGTGCCGCTCTACCATTGTTTCGGCATGGTTCTCGGCGTGCTGGTGTGCCTCGTAAGCGGGGCCGCAATGGTCCTTCCAGGGCCGGCATTCGATGCAGAACGCGTTTTGCGAACAGTCGAGCAGGAACGTTGCACTGCCCTGCACGGCGTGCCGACGATGTTTCTGGCGATGCTCGATCATCCCGACTTTGCCGCCTTTGACCTTTCAACGCTTCGCACGGGGATTGCGGCAGGCGCTCCATGTCCGGCGCCAATGATGCGCCGGATGATTGAATTCATGCACCTCACCGAGATTACGATCGGTTATGGCATGACAGAAACCAGCCCGTTGAGCACACAGACGCGGCCAGATGCCGATCTTGTGACGCGAACTGAAACCGTTGGAATGATGATCCCTCACTTCGAAGGTCGGATCATCGATACGCAGGGCGCCATAGTGCCGTGCGGCGAGCCCGGCGAATATTGTTCACGAGGGCCAGGAGTGATGCTCGGATACTGGAATCAGCCTGAGGCAACGGCTGCGGCGATCCGGGATGGCTGGATGCTCAGCGGCGATCTTGCAACCATGGACGAGTTAGGACGCATCCGTATCGTGGGCCGCATCAAGGACATGATCATCCGAGGCGGTGAAAATATATATCCCGCTGAGGTCGAAGCCTTTCTGGCGACGCATCCTGCCATCGCCGATGTCGCCGTGTTCGGCATTCAGGACGATCGCTATGGCGAAAAGGTCTGCGCTTGGGTCCGACTGCGCCAACCTGCCGACAGCCGCGAAATTCGCGAGTGGTGTGCGGGCAAGATCTCACACCACAAGATTCCCGCGCGCATCAGGATCGTTGACGAGTTTCCGATGACGGTCACTGGCAAAATCCAGAAATACGCCATGCGCGATCACGAGCACCTAGACCTGACCGGAGAAACAACATGACCGACGCTTCGCTCAGCCTGCCAGCACGGGCATTCGATCTTCCCCGCTCGCTCAGTGCCGAGGCGCGGAAAGTGCTCGCCAACGCCTATGCCAACAGAAAGCCTGCGCCATTCCCATCTCTTGACGACCCCGATGCTTGGATCAGCTTTGTAGCCGAGCGCGAGGCGCTAATCTCGCCGATGGTCGATGCCTTCGTTGCGGCACCTGGAGCGACGAGCGAACGGCTCGATATGGGCGGGGCGAGCGTCTGGCTTTGCTCCCCCGACGTCAGGCAGGAGCATCGCCCGAAAGCCATCTATCAGATCCACGGTGGTGGCTGGGTTTTCGGCCGAGGCAGCATTACGCACGCGATCACAAAATTGATGGCGATCAGCACTGGTTGCAACGTTTACGGTGTCGACTACCGGATGCCGCCGGAACACCCCTACCCGACCCCGCTCGATGATTGCCTGGCCGGTTATCGGGCGATGCTCGACCGGTTTGCCCCAGCGGACATTTTGATCGCAGGCCAATCGGCCGGGGGTAATCTTGCTGCGGCCCTGATGCTGCAGATACGCGATACAGGCCTGCCAGCACCGGCCGCACTGTTTCTGGACACGCCAGCGGTGGATCTGACAATGGCAAGCGACAGCCTCTACACGAACGAGGGATTGGACTCCGCTATTGGCATCGCTGACCTCCAAGGCGGGTTTCTATACGCTGGCCGCGCTGCGCTGGACCATCCCTATGTGTCACCGATCTACGGCGACCTCTCGACCGGATTCCCGCCGACCTATCTGCGGACAGGTACGCGCGACCTGCTGTTGTCAGACACTGTTCGCTTTCACACGGCTCTGCGCAAAGCAGGGGTCAGCGCCGACCTTTATGTAGTTGAAGGGATGCCCCATGGCGGCTTCGATGGCACTACCGCCGCAACCACCGAAGATCAGGAGGCGAGAGCAGACCTGCTCCGCTGGATCAGCCTTCACTTCAATGACAATGGAAGCGCAAATGCCGCCTAAGGCCATAACGCATCTTGCGCTGCGACGACGTCGGCTCAGACGATCCCCGCACCCAAGCCGACTGGTTTGCGCTCCTGTGCTTTGCGCCTCCGAAACTGGCTGAGGCGATAGGTTTCGAGCGCATCGATAGCCCCGCCCGCCTCTGCACGCGCCTTGGCGATGATGGGGCCGACGTCGACATTATAGGCGCGGCGCAGCGTCTGAAACGCAATCATGGTGTCATTTGCTTCCTGCGCCGCGTGCAACGCCTCCCGGTCGACCAGCTGCGCCTTGGCAAAACACTGGGTGATCGCCTCCGCGCTTGAGAGCATGGACTCGATCGGGTCGGTCACATTGTGCGACTGGTCGATCATGTAGCTGGGGTTGAAACCATCCCGCGGGTCGAGTTCGGCTTCGACCAGTTCGTTAAACACAAGAAACAGCTGGTGCGGGTTGATCGAGCCGCTGTCCAAATCATCGTCGCCATACTTGCTGTCGTTGAAGTGGAACCCGCCGAGCTTCCCGAAGCGGTGGAGCCGGGCGACGATCTGCTCGATGTTCACATTGGGTGCGTGGTGACCCAGGTCGACGAGGCACTTGGCCTTGGGCCCCAGTTCCTGCGCGGCTAGGATCGAGCTGCCCCAATCGCTGATCACGGTCGAATAGAAAGCGGGCTCGAACATCTTGTGTTCGAGCAGCATCCGCCAATCATCAGGCAGCGCGGCATAGACCAGGGCAGCGGCCTCAAGATAGCGATCAAGACTGCGGCCCAAATCTTGCTGGCCGGGGAAGTTGGTGCCATCGCCCACCCAAACGGTGAGATCGGTCGAGCCGAGCTGGCGGCCGATTTCGATGCATTCGATGTTGTGCTCCACCGCCTGCAGGCGAGTGGCTTCATCCTGCGCGGCGAGTGAGCCATTGGCGTAGGTATGCGTTTGCCCCGGCTGATCCTGAAACGTGTTCGAATTGACCGCATCAAAGCCAAGGCCGAGGTGTGCCGCCTCTTCGCGCAGACCGGCGTAATCGCTGACATTGTCCCAAGGAAAATGAGGGCTGACGCGCGGCGTGACCCGGCTCAGCTGCTGGATGACCGCGCAATCTTCCAGCTTCTCGTGGATGTTGGTCGGTTCGCCAGGGATCGGAAACTTGGCAAAGCGCGTCCCACCGCGCCCTGCACCCCATGACGGCACCGCCACCGAGAAGCCCGCGACCCGCGTCTTGATCGCGTCGATATCGATCCCGCCGCGAGCGAGCTTGCGGCCGAGCGCGGCGTAATCTTCCTCCAAAGCCTCGGTCTGGGCAGCGTTCATTTCAGCGATCAAATCGGCGCTGATAGGCAGGTTGGTCATCGCTTTTATCCTCTCCCTCGATGCCTCAGCGTGTGAAGGCCTGGGCGTTGCCAGCATCGACATTGATCATGTTGCCGGTCGATTTTGCGCTCATGTCCGAGCCTAGGAAATAGACCGCTTCGGCGATGTCTTCGGGTAGGACGTCGCGCTTCAGCATGGAACGCTGACGGTAGTGTTCTTCCAGTTCCTTACCGCTGTCGATTCCGTGGGCGCTGGCGCGTTCCTTGCGCCAGTCGCCGTCCCAGATCTTGCTGCCCTTGATCACGGCATCGGGGTTCACGGTGTTAACGCGGATGCCGTGAGGTGCGCCCTCCAGCGCAAGGCAGCGCGCTAAGTGGTTTGCCGCTGCCTTGGCGCTGGCATAGGCACTAGCGTTGGCGGCGGCAGCGACGCCGTTTTTCGAGCCGATGAACACGATCGAAGCCCCGCCCTGTGACTTCATCCGCTTCATCAGCGGCCAGGCGGCCTTGGCGGTGAGGAAATAACCCTGCGCCAACACATCGTAGTTGCGGTTCCACAGCTCGATCGTGGTTTCCTCGATCGGTGCGGATGCTGCAATCCCCGCGTTTGCCACGAGAATATCGAGCCCGCCGAACTCGCGCGCGGCGACTGCGATCGCGGCCTCGACCTGCGCCTCGTCGGTCACGTCACACATTGCAGTGCGCACCACGTCTTTGCCGAACTGCCTGGCAAAGCCTAAACGCACTTCTTCCATTGCATCACCAGCGCGGTCCGCCAGCACCACGCAGGCGCCATCGCGCAGCAGGCGCGCAGCAGTTGCGGCGCCAATCCCGCCCGCGCCGCCAGTTACCAGCGCGATCTTGCCGACCAGCGGTTTGGGCGCGGGCATGCGCTGCAGCTTGGCTTCCTCAAGCAGCCAATATTCGATGTCGAAGGCTTCCTGCTCATCCAGCGCGATGTAATCACCAATCGCCTCGGCCCCGCGCATCACGTTGATGGCGTTACCATAAAACTCGCCCGCGAGCCGCGCGGTGGTCTTGTCGGTGGCAAAGGTGATGCGGCCGACCCCCGGCACCAGAACCACCACCGGATTGGAGTCGCGGATCGCGGGCGAGTTCACGCGTTTGCAGCGCGCGTAATAGCCCGCATACATGTCGCGATAATCAGCGATCTGCTGCTCCAGATAGGCATCATCCTGCAAGCGCGCCGGATCGAGCGTCAGCGGCGCGATCTTGGTGCGCAGGAAGTGATCCGGGCACGACGTGCCCAGCGCGGCAAGGCGTTCAAAGTCTGCTGAACCGGAGAACTCCAGTGCCTCCGCATCGTCGGAGAAATCGCCCAGCTTGGTGCGCGCACCGGTCATGAAACCGCGCAGGCGTGGCATCAGGTCAGCCGCGATTGCGGCGCGCTCAGGATGTGGAGGCACCTTCTGCCCACCAAATGCCGGCTTGCCAGCCATCTTACCGTTCAGGTAGTTTGCCGCATCGGCAATCAGCTGGACCGTATGTTCGTAACAGGCCTTGGCGCTGTCAGCCCAGCAGATGATCCCGTGGCCGGCCAGCATCACACCGTGCACGTGCGGATTCGCCGCGACATAATTGCGCAGCATCACCCCCAGCGTGTAGCCGGGGCGCTTCCACGGCAGCCAGCCGATTTTCCCGCCCCAGATGTCCTGCGTCGCCGCCTCCCCGCCAGACGACGCCGCCAGCGCGATGATCGCATCGGGGTGGACGTGATCAACATGGGCGAAGGGCAGCAGCGAGTGCAGCGGCGTGTCGATGCTCGCCGCGCGCGCATTCAGGTTGAAGGTGCAGTGGGGCAGATAACCAACCATTTTGTCGTCATCATCCGGCCCCGCATAATGCGCCTCCAGACCCAGCAGCTTTGCCTGATAAAGCGTGGCAAACCCATCGAGCTTCATCGAGCCGATGTCCCCGCCGGATCCCTTGACCCACAGTACTTCAACTGCCGCGCCGGTCAGCGGATCGGTCTCGGTGAGCTTGGCCGAGGTATTGCCGCCGCCGTAGTTGGTGACCGTCAGATCGCTGCCGAGCAGGTTGGAGCGGTAAAGCAGCAGCTCGGCCGGGCCGAGTGTGGCAGCGTGGGCATCGTCCCAGCGGCTCGAAGGAACGGCAAACGGAAGAGCAGCGGCGAAAATCGGGGTTTGCGCGTTCATGGCGATCCTCGGACATGGGCGGGCGACGGGAATGCCGCTGTGGGAGTACCCATAACAATTGGATTGCAATTGATCAATAATGATTGGTAATGATCATTTCAGATTATCTGGGAGGGGGAAGTGCGGGCAGGTTCAACCATCGTCATCGACCTCGGCAAGACGCTGAGCAAGGTGAGCCTGTGGGATGCGGACGGGCACATGCTCGACCGCCAGGTGCGCCCCAATGCCCCGGTCGAGGTGAACGGCATCAGGCGGCTCGATGCGCCCGGGATCGGCGAATGGCTGATCGAGTCGCTGGGACATTATGCGGGGCACCCCGTCACTAGGATCGTCCCGGTGGGCCATGGTGCGGGGGTTGTGGCGCTAATTGATGAAGCCTTGGCCTTCTTGCCACTCGATTACGAACAGGACGTTCCGCCTGCCTACTTCGCCGCATACCGCAGGGAGCGCGATCCTTTCGCGATCACTGGCTCACCTGCCCTGCCCGACGGGCTGAATATCGGCAGCCAGTTGTGGTGGCTCGAACGCCTTGAACCTGACGCCATGGCCCGCGCCACCTTGCTCCCCTGGGCGCAGTACTGGGCGTGGTTCCTGACCGGCACCGCAGTGAGCGAAGTGACGAGCCTTGGCTGCCATTCCGATTTATGGGCCCCGCAGGAGGGCGATTTCTCGCTAATGGCAAAGCGGCTCGGGTGGGCTGAGCGGTTTGCGCCGCTGGTTGGGGCTGGCGATGTGGTGGGCACATTGCGGGAAGAGATTACGGAACGCACCGGCCTTTCTGCGCAGGTGCGGGTGCTGGCGGGCCTGCACGATTCAAACGCCGCGCTGCTGGCCGCGCGTGGCTTTTCCGAGATCGCCGACAACGAGGCCACGGTGCTGTCGACCGGCACCTGGTTTGTCGCTATGCGCCTGCCTGCCACCCCGGTTGCCACTGCCGATTTGCCTGAAGCGCGCGATTGCCTCGTCAATGTCGACGTCGTCGGACGCCCGGTCCCCTCGGCGCGGTTCATGGGCGGGCGAGAGATCGAAACCCTGATCGAGCGTGATACGCGCCGGGTGGACATCAAGCCCGATCAGCCCGCACTGCTCGCCGCTGTGCCGCAAGTGCTCGCGCATCCCCGGGTGATCCTGCCCACACTCGCCCGCGGCTTTGGCCCGTTCCCGGACAGCACATTCGAGTGGATCAACCGCCCCACAAGCTGGGACGAACGGCGCGCGGCGGCGAGCCTTTATGCCGCGCTGGTGGCAGATACCGCGCTCGATCTGATCGGATCATCCGGGCGGCTGATCATCGAGGGCCGATTTGCTGAGGCCGAAGTGTTTGTCCGTGCGCTCGCCACCTTACGTCCTGACACCGCAGTGTTCACTGCCAATGCCCACAATGACGTGTCCTTTGGCGCCTTGCGGCTGATCGAGCCCCGACTTGCGCCATCAGGCGAACTCGTGCGCGTCGAGCCGCTCCCCCACGACATTGCTCCCTATCGCGCGCGCTGGCACGCCGAAGTTGCTGCCGCTGCCAAGAGGCCAACCGCATGATCGCCGCCTCCATCGCCGACTTCCGCGAACTCGCCCGCCGCCGCCTGCCGCACTTCCTGTTCGAGTATATCGACGGCGGCTCCTACAGCGAGACGACGCTGCGCCGGAATGTGGACGACTTGCGCGATATTGCCCTGCGCCAGCGGGTGCTGCGGGATGTTTCAGCGTTCGACCTGTCGACGGAACTGTTCGGCCAGAAGCTGAGCCTGCCGGTGATACTGGGCCCCGTCGGCCTTGCCGGGATGAATGCCCGGCGGGGCGAGTGTCAGGCGGTGCGGGCTGCGGAAACGGCCGGGGTGCCATTCACCTTGTCGACTGTCTCGGCCTGCGGCTTGGGCGAGGTGGCGTCGGCTGCCAACAGGCCCTTCTGGTTTCAGCTCTACATGACCCGCGACCGCGGCTTCATGCGCGAATTGCTCGCCGAAGCGCGCGAGGTGGGTTGCTCGGCGCTCGTCTTCACGGTCGATATGCCGGTGCCGGGGAGCCGATACCGCGACTACCACTCTGGTCTTGCCGGAGCGCCGGGCCTCAAAGGCGCAATGCGGCGCACATTGCAGGGCGCTATGAAGCCGGGATGGGCGTGGGACGTGGGGGTGATGGGCCGCCCGCATGGGCTTGGGAATGTGATGCGGAAGCTTGAAGGGCGCACCGGGATCGAAGACTTCTTCGCGTGGATGCGCAACAACTTCGACAGCTCGATTGCTTGGAAAGACCTAGACTTCATCCGCTCGGAATGGCGCGGGCCGCTGATCATCAAAGGTCTGCTCGATGCCGAGGATGCGGTGGAGGCGGCGAATCTCGGTGCTGACGGGATCATCGTGTCGAATCACGGCGGGCGGCAGCTCGACGGGGTGCCATCCACCGCGCGCGCACTTCCGGCAATTACCGATGCTGTGGGCGAGCGGCTGACGGTGCTCGCTGATGGCGGGGTGCGGTCAGGGCTCGACGTCGTGCGTCTGCTGGCGCTGGGGGCGAAGGGCGTTCTGCTCGGGCGGCCATGGGTCTTTGCGCTTGCCGCGCAGGGCCAGAAGGGCGTCGAGCATATGCTCCGCCTGATCGAGGCCGAGATGCGCGTCGCCATGACACTGACCGGGGTGAACTCGATTGCTGACATCGACCGGTCGATCCTCGTGCCAGAGGCTGGCCAGTACGGCGCAGGCCGTTCATAAGCGCAGCGCGAAAGGATTATGGCTCCAATGCACGCAGCAGAACGGCAGAAGCGGATTTTAGAAGCGCTGCGGCCGACCGGCTTTGTCAGCTACCGCGATCTTGAAATCCTGCTCGATGCCTCGCCCGCAACGATTCGCCGCGATCTGGCGCGGATGGACGATGAGGGCGCGATCGCCCGGGTGCACGGCGGGGCTAAGCTCCCCGATAGCGGCAATGCAAGTCTGCTCGGCACGCCCTTCGATCAGAACATCACCCGCCACCTTTCCGCCAAGCAGGCTATCGGAAAAGCCGCAGCGATGCTGTGCGCGCCGGGCGAAGGGGTGATGATCGACGGCGGCACCACCACCTTGCAGATGTGCCCCCACCTCGATGGGCTCGGCCTTCAGGTGCTCACCAATTCGCTCCACATCGTCAACGCGCTGCTGCCGCAGGCGGGCACGCGCATCCTGCTGCCTTCGGGCGCGGTGTTCCGCGAGCAGAACATCATCCTTGCCCCCGCCGGCGAGGATTCCATGCCCCGCTTCCACGCGCCGCGCCTGTTCATGGGCGCGGCAGCGGTCGGCCCGCAAGGCGCGATGCAGGCCGATCCCGTGCTTGTCGCCGCCGAACGCCGCCTGATTGACCGAGCCGACGAGGTCATCCTGCTTGTCGACAGCTCCAAGTTCGTCTCGCGCTCGGGCACGATCGTGTGCGGACTGGACGAGGTTGACATTCTGATTACCGATGCTGGGATCGATGCAGTGAGCCGGGCGATGATAGAACGGGCGGGGACGCAGCTAATCATCGCCTGAAGGTGCGTTGAGAATTACTCAGACCCGAGGCAGTAGCATGTCTTGGTTGCTTTTCGCCGGATGCGTTGGGACGATATCCTAGGTAAGGCTCATGGCAGGCATTATGGAATTCGTTCGCAGCGTCCTGACCGTACTACCGCTGGTCAGTTCGTGTAGCAAAACAAGAAGTACGGACACACCAAGTACCTGCCCAAGGGAGCGAAGCCTCACTTCATCGTCGCCTGCCTTCATGATCACGGTCAGAATGACAAGCCAGCCGGTCGCATGTCCTAAAGGGATCGCTCAACGGACACTTTTGGCCGAACAGAGGTCGGACCCCCTGCCCTCTGCAATTCTGGCATGCTGCCTCTCTCAATAGAGTGGTACGCCTTATCATCTCAAACAGGGGCCTGATCCGTGGCGCTGTGAGGCGGTTCAAACCACGAGGCCCGAGGGAGCCTATTACGACATGTGCGCCCCGCATAGGTTCGCCCAAATGCCGCTAACTCCCTCCCTCAGCGACGGATTGAATCCAAGCGTTGATCTCGGCTTCCACCCAGACCGAGCACTTCGGTCCAAGCGCGCGGCATTTGGGAAAACGTCCCTCGCTCATGCGCTGATAAATAGCTGAGCGACGAAGCCCAACCCGCTCCATGACCTCAGGCAAACGCAGGAGACGCGATGGGCCTGCGCTGGCAGGTTCGATTCTAGCGGCGGCGGTGGCGCTACATTCAACGGTTTTGTGATTTGCAGTCATTGACGGTCCAGTCGGGTTATTGGCTCGGTCCCCTCCGAGTTGCCCTGCTTCAGCGTGTCAGCGACATGGCGATGTCGCGATTGGCGAGGTCATCGATATGCCTGGCGAGCAGTTTGGCCACGAGCTGCGAGGTGCCGCTAGCCCAGCGCGGTCTCAGGTCATCGACCCGGCGCCCGAGCGTGCGATCAAGTTGCCCCGGCAAGCTGGTGATGAATTCGTCAAGGAATGCCCCCATTTCGCGGTGCATCCATTCGCAAGCCAGCGCTTCGTCTCCGGCCAATGTCAGCACGATCACGGCATGGGGCGAAACACCGCAGACCTCCAGGAGACGAACAGCGCGGTCAATGCTGATAGCGCGCTCACCCCGCATGACCTTCAGCATTGTTTCGCGGTGGATCCCGGCCTCATTGGCGATCTGGTGCTTCGGCTTGTCGGCGGTTTCGATGGCGTGCGTGATGACGCGCGCAAGGCTGGCATTCGTATCAAGGGCAGACTGATGCATGGCGACGACTCCTGTCATTGAGCAAGTGAGTCGAAGGCATATCGCGCACGCGGCGTATAAGAAAGAAAATAGAACATATATCGAACATCTCGTTTCTAGGATGGATTATCGTAGGACACGATTCGTCGGAGAATACCGACAGAGTGGATGGTACAGATCGACCTCTATCGACGCTATACCCACTGATCATGTGGTAGAATCTGGCTAGGCCCATTTCGGTGCGTCCATATGTATCCGGCCAATGGCACGCTGAACACGCCAGACTTCCTACACGCATTTCCTAGATGCATAGAGAACACACAGCGAACGCAAGAACGCTGTTCCACCCTCCCAGACGGAGTTCTCTTATGCAGTCCCTCACCTTTCCCCGCCGCGCCGCCGCATGCCCTCAGCGCGCCTCCAAATTCGACCGGGCGATGCGCCTCGCCATCCCTGCGCTCATTGCCGGCCTCGCAGCAGGCGCAGCCTATGCCGGCGCTGACACGACCTTCGATCCCGCGCTCACGCAGTTCACCAATTTCCTCGAAGGCTCGGGCGGCAAGATCATCACAGTCCTCAGCCTTGCGGGTGGTCTTATCGGCCTTGCCTCGGGCCGCTTTTCGCTCGGGCAGGTCGCTGTTCCGGTGGGTGTCGGCATCGGTGTCGGCACGGGCGTTCCGATCGTCACCTCGGTCGTGACCGCGGTCATCTGACGCATCGGGCACGGGAAGGCAGCATCGCCATGAAGGATCCCTACATCATCCCGCGCAGGCTCGACGATCCGGAGCTCATCGGTTTCTGGACCATCGACGAGTTTGCCGGGATGATCATCCCCTTCACCTGGGGCATTCTCAGTCAGCATATCTTTATCGGCATTATCGTTGCTTTCGGCGCCTGGTTCGCGCTGCGAAAGGCAAAAGCAGGACGCGCCAGCTCCTGGGTAGCCCATGCCGCATATTGGTATCTGCCGGCCGGAATTCTCGGGCTGAAAGCGACGCCGCCTTCCCACTGCCGCCTGCTTGCCGGTTGAGGGGAGACATCCATGTTTGCCGACATTTCTCATGAGCGCCAGCAGACGCTGCTGCGCCAGCGCAACCTGTTTGCGTTGACCAGCGCAGGACTCGGTATTGCGCTGGTGATCACCGCTGGCCTTGCCGCCACAAGGGATCGCGAAGTCGTTCTGCTCCCGACCCTTCCCAGCACGCTGACCGTCAGCAGTGCCGGGGTCGAGGCGGACTATCTCGAGCTCGTCACCCGCGACACCGCGCTCGTTCTTCTCAATCGCAGCCCCGAGGGCCTCGATTACTGGATGGCCGAGATTTTGAAGCTCGCGGACCCTGCAAGCCACGGTCAGCTGAAGGCCGATCTTGTCCGGATCGTTGCCGAACAGCGCGGCTCGGACGTCACCCAGGCTTTCGTGATCCGCTCGATGACGGTCGATCCCAAGGCGCTCACCTCGGAAGTGACCGGCACGCTCAAGACCTTTGTCGGCGCGCAGGTCATCGCCAGCGATGATCGCCGGTTCCGCTTCCACTGGACCTATCGCGGCCTTCGCCTCGCGCTCGCCGGGTTTGCCCAGGTTCCCACCGACAAACAGATGAAGGAGGCCAAGTGATGGCTTGCCAACCCCTACGCCGCAGTCACCGCGCAGCGCTCTGCTCGGCCGCACTGCTCGCTCTTGGCGCCACCAGCGCAAAGGCAGCGGACCAGTTCCGGCAGGCCGCCGACGGCTCGAGCATCGAATGCGCGGTCTCGGCGCGCGAGCTCACCCGCTTTGCGCTGATCGACGATCAGTTTGCCAGCGTCTCGAAGATCTCGAGCGGCACGCCCTACAATGATTTTGCGGTGACCAACGAGCCGCTGCGCGGCGACATCTATGTCTCGGTCCCCGAGACCTTTGCTGCCCGTAGCATCAGCTTCTTTGCCACGACCCGCAAAGGCTATGTCTACAAACTTGCCTGCAAGATCGAGCCGATCCCGGCCGTCCAGGTCTTCATCGCCAACCCGGCGATTGCGCAAGGCAAGGCGGCGGATTGGGAGCGCGAGACCCCGCTTTCAACGAGCGCAGTGCGCCTCATCCAGGCGATGGCCAATGACCAAACGGTCGATGGGTTCGAAGTCCGGCAATCTGCCAATCCGCCGGCACGCGTGGGCGATCTCGAGGTCCAGCTGATCGCCGACTACCGCGGCGCGAGCCTCGCCGGAAAGGTCATCCGCATCGCCAATCGCGGCTCGCGAAGCGTGACGCTGGCTGAGCGCGACATTGCCCCTGCCGACACGCTGGCGGTGACCATCGTCGATCCTGAACTCGATCCGGGCAGCAGCACGACGGCCTTCATCGTCGGCACGAACGGAGGGTCCGAACAATGAGTGATACGTCACCCGCACCTGCCTCGCATCCGGAACAAACGGAACACCCCGCACCTTCGCCGGTCACCGAGCTCAATGCCCGCACTGCGCGTCGCCAGAAGCTGCTGATGGGCGCAATCGGTGCTCTCGTCCTGATGGGCGGCAGCTGGTTCATTCTTGGCGGCGACGACAAACCCGCCAGAGGTGATCCTGACGCTGCACAGACCATCGATACTGCTGGCATCGTCAACCGCGACCTCGCCAACCGCGAGTTCGTCGCGACCTACAGCAACAGGATCGATGCGGTAACCCGCGAGCAGAAGGCGCTGCGCGATGCCAGCGTACCCCGCAGCGAGATCGAAGAGCAGCTGGCAGCGCTCAAGGCCGAGAACCAGGCGATGCGCACCGACGGGCAGGCAGCGATCGATGCAATCTCGGCGGAGAATGCCGAGCTCAGAACCCGGCTCGCCAGCCAGCCGCCCGCCCCGCCCCCTGCTGCCCCGCCGCCGGCCTATGGCCCGCATGCGGGAGGCTACGACGCTCGCGGCAGCGCGGCCGCGACCACCCGGTCTGCCAGTGCAACGAGCGAGAACGCCGTTCCCGCCTTCGCGCCCGGCGAGGTCAAGCTGATGAGCTTTGCCTCGGAGAAGGCAGGCCCTGCGGGACCGCGTACGGCGAGGCCCGAGACGCCGCCTGTCGTGGTCGAGGACTCCCCCGACTATCTGCCGCCCAATTCCTATGCGCCGGCGCGTGTGATCGTGGGCGTCGATGCCTCGGCAGGGGTATCGAGCCAGACCGATCCGCTCCCCGTGGTGCTGCGGATCACGGGCCCGGCGCGCTCGGTGATGCAGAACGGCAAGGTCCTGACGACGCGGATCGAAGGCTGCATCGTCAACGGCGCCGCGCGCGGCGATCTCTCGTCCGAGAAGGTCTATGTGAAGCTTGCCCGCATGACCTGCGACCAGCCCGGTGGCCGGGTCGCTGTCAGCGAGGTCAAGGGCTTCATCAGCTTTGCCGGCAAGTCGGGTGTGCGTGGACGCGTGGTCAGCCGCGAAGGCAATCTCGTCAGTCAGGCGCTCCTTGCAGGGATCGTCGGCGGGTTCGGACGCGGGTTCTCGGCCAACGCCAATGGCATCTTCGCAGGCCAGGTCGGCACGGGCCAGCAGCGCGAGGCACTCTCGGCCACCGACATTCTGGCAGGCGGCCTCGGCCAAGGGGCGGGCGAGGCTGCCGATACGGTCAGCCGTTACCTCATCGAGCGCGCAGAACAATACCAACCCGTCGTCGAGATGCCGACCGGCATCTCAGTCGAGATCGTGTTTCTCGACGGCGTCTTCGTGAGGAATTCCCAATGATCAGCGATACAAACTCCCTCCCCCACAAGCGGCGCACCCGCTGGATCAAGCCTGCAGCCGGTATTGCCGGGGTGATCGCCCTCTCGGCCGCCACGGGCTGGGCCGTCGCCAGCCTCGCCTCGCCCATGAAGGCACCGGATACAGACACCGTGCGGGCGGCCCTCAAGCTGCGCCTGCCCAAGACCCCGATCGACCGGATCGCCTGCGAGGGTCTCGGCGGCCTGTGCGAAGTCGCCTCCAAGTCGACGCTGTTCTACGTCGATCGGGCGGCGCGCTACCTCGTGATTGGCCGAGTCTATGACATGGAAGCGCGTCAGGATCTGACGGCGGCCCGGCTGCTTGAACTCAACCCTGACCTTCTGACGGCGGGCGCGCCCCGATCTGCAGCAGCCGAAAAAGCCCCACAAGCTGCGGCGCGCACGGCCCCCAGGAAAGTCTCGCTCGCGGGTCTTCCGGCCAATGGCGCGATCACCTGGGGCCCTGTCAACGGGCCAAAGGTGGTGGTCTTCTCCGATTTCCAGTGCGGCTACTGCAAGAAGCTTGAAGAGGAGCTGAAAGCGATCGGCGCGCGCGTCGAGGAACGGCCGATATCGCTCTTCGGGGCCGAAAGCCGCCGCGATGCCGAACGCGTGCTGTGCGCCCCGCGCCCGGAACTCTCGCTCCGGCTCGCCTATTCGGGCGGCGCGCTCGTCAATCCCAAGCCCTGCGACACCAGCGGTCTCGATGCCAACGAGGCCTTCGCAAAGGCCAATGGCTTTACCGGCACGCCCGTTCTCGTGCGCCCTTCCGATGGCGCAGTGCTCGAGGGCTACCGCCCGGCGGCAGTCCTTCGCGAGTTCCTGCGCCCCGCCGCTCCGGCGCTGACCCCATCCAAGAAAGGATAGACCCATGCGGCTCCCCTTCCGTTTCCTCGCCTGCGCCGGCCTTGCCGTGATGGCGAGCGCCTGCGCGACCTTCGGCACGAATGTCGAAGGATCGTTCCAATGCCGCGCGCCCAAGGGCGACTGCGCACCCTCGCATGTTCTCGATGCCCGCGCGACGAGCGACATGACAGCTGAGAAAAACCCACAGCATGCCACGCGCCCGGGAATTGCCGTCGCGGCAGGCGATCGGGCACGCACATCCGAGCGCACGCTCAGGATCGTATTCCCTGCGCGGGTCGATGAGGCGGGAACGCTGCACGACGAGGCCGTCGCCTGGACCGTCATCGAGAACCCGCGCTGGGCGGCGGAACTGCGCCGCAAGCCCGGCGATCAGGCCGCTCCGCCGCTGATGCGACAGCTGAAACGGCAGCTGAAGGCGGTGCAGGCCACGGCGCAAACTGACGCGCAACCGGACAATGTCCTTGCGACGGACAAGCTGGACGAAGCCACCACCGCCCAATCAGACCAGAGCGCCCCTGACGCCGAATTCCTCGTCCAGCCCGACAACCACTCTGACCTTTTCCCGTTGGTCTCGCCGCCGGTATCCCCCTCCCCGGCGAACGAGACTGCGACCGGTGCCGATGCACCGGTGGCCGGGGGGCTCCATGCGACCGCGTCCCCGCATGATCCAGCCCCCCGGCTTTCCAATACCCGCGCGCCGCTCACCTTCCCGAGCATCGAGGCGATCGAGGCAGCCAAGCGCGATGCAGCCGCCAGCAAGGCACAGCCCGAAAAGGAGCAAAACTGATGGCCCAGCGCCTCAATATGATCGTCGACCGGGTCCTTGCAGGGCTTCTGGGCGATGCCGAGCATTCCGAGCCGGCGCGCCCTGCCCTGATGATCGATCAGCTTTCGGACTGGCTGCCGTACCGGGTCTATGATCCGTCAAACCGGCTCTACCTCAATGCACGCTCCAAGGGGTTTGTGCTGTCAGTGACGCCGCTGATCGGGGCTGACGAGCGCACCGGCGAGATCCTCGGTCAGTTCTTCTCCGAAGGGCTTCCACCCGGCGCGTGCCTGCAGGTGCTCCACCTCGCATCGCCGCGCATCAGCCGGATCATCGCGCCGTGGTTCGCCCCGCGCTATCTGCAGGGCGGGGTCTATGAGGCGATTGCGCGCCACCGCGCCAGGCGTCTCTATGGCCTGGTGTGGCAATCGGGCTCGGCCGATGCGCCCTTCCATGCCCGCCACCACCAGGTGATCGTATCGGTTGGCGTCCCGGCTGCGAAAGCGGTCAGCAATGAGGAACTGCGGCAAACCCGCGACGGCCTCATGGCCATGCTCAAGTCGCTGAACCTTGGCGTCGTCGAAGTGGGGCCGGAGGATCTCATCGCCATTATCGATGACCTCACGTCCCCCACGACCGCGCCGCAGGAAGATGCCCTTGCCTATAATCCGCACGACGCGATCGCGGCGCAAGCAATCCGCCACGACATCGAACTGATCGTGCAGGAAGACCGGATGCGGCTTGCCACCGAGCGCTTCCGGCCGACCGGCAAGCTCCACGACGGCGTGCCGGAGATCGGCACGATCTACCCTGACGCCTTCGATGTGCGCCACTTTTCGGTCCGCAACACCCCGGCACGCTGGGCCCCGTGGGAATGCGCGCGCCTGATCGGCGATCTGTTTACCGACAAGCTGCGCTTTCCCTGCCCGGCGGCAACGATGCTGTGTCTCGTCTATCCCGATCAGGAAGCGGCCGCCGCCAAGGCAGGGTTCAAATTCATGCGCACCACGAGCCTTTCCGAGACGCGCAGCGCGCGCTTCCTGCCGCGGATCGGCGAACAGGCGGCGGAATGGCAGCATGTTCAGGCCGAACTGCAGGAAGGCCGCCGGCTCGTGCGGGTGTTCTATGGCCTCACGACCTTCTCGCCGCTCGGGCGCGGTGACAGCGACGAGCGCGCGATCAAGTCGATCTACAAGGCGGCAGGCTGGGATCTTGCCGACGAGCGCTTCCTGCAGATCCAGGGCTTGCTGGCTGCCATGCCGATGACGCTCGCCGATGGCCTGGGTGCCGACATGGAGCGCCTGAAGCGCTTCAAGACCGTCCTGTCGACCACGGCCGCGAACATGGCACCGATGCAGGGCGAGTATCTCGGCAGCGCCCATCCCCACCTGATGTTCATTGGCAGACGCGGTCAGCCCTTCTTCTGGTCGCCGTTCGAGAATGAGGCGGGCAATCACAATGTCGCGATCTGCGGCAAATCGGGATCGGGCAAGTCGGTGCTGCTCCAGGAAATGTGCGCTGCGCTACGCGGTGCGGGCGCGCAGGTGGTGGTGATCGATGATGGCCGCAGCTTCGAGCACTCGGTCAAGCTGCAGGGCGGCCGCTTTGTCGAATTCACGATGAAGGCAGGCTTCTGCCTCAATCCCTTCTCGATGATTGACGCGGCGCGCGCCGCCGAGGACGAGGATTACCGGCTCGACTGCTTCGGGATGGTCAAGGCAATCATCGGCCAGATGGCACGGCACTCGGCCAAGCTCACCGACATCGAGCGCGGTCTCATCGACCGGGCAGTCAACACGGTGTGGAACGAGGCCGGCAGCGGCGCAACTGTCACAAGTGTCGGCGAAGCGCTTGCCAGCGTCGGCCATGAGATCGCGAGCGATCTTGCCACCTCGCTCGCACCCTACATGGCGGGCGGGACCTACGGCGCCTTCTTCGAGGGCGAGGCGAGCCTCGCGCTCGACAGCGATTTCACGGTCTTCGAAATGTCGGACCTCTCGGCCCGGGAGGAACTGCGCGCCGTGGTGCTCTCGGCGATCATGTTCATGACCAGTCAGGCGATGACCCGCACCCCGCGTCAGGTGCGAAAGCTGCTGCTGATCGATGAGGCCTGGTCGATGCTCAAGGGCGGGTCGATGGGCGAATTCGTCGAGACCTATGCCCGCACCTGCCGCAAGTATGGCGGCGCGCTCGCGACAGCGACGCAGTCATTGAACGACTATTACAAGTCCGACGGGGCGACCGCCGCGCTCGAGAACAGCGACTGGATGCTGATCCTCCAGCAGAAGCCTGAGACCATTGCCGACTTCAAAGCCAGCAAGCGCCTCGACATGGATGACCGGACCGAGACGCTGATCCGCAGCCTCAAGCGTTCGGGGAACGACTATTCCGAGGTGTTCATCAAGGGGCCAGAGGTGGAAGCCATCGGTCGGCTTGTGCTCGATGAGTACTCGGCGACCTTGTTCTCGAGCTCGCCTGAGACCTTCGCCGCGATCGATGCCGAAGTCGCGCGCGGCCATCAGCTTGCCGATGCGATCGAGCAGATCGCCTTCGGCCGGTCGTGAACGGCAGCCCCCACAACATCACAAGGGACCCAGGAAAGCCATGGAACTCCATCTCGTCGACCCGGCGCATCAAGCACCGGAGCTCCCTCAATCAGACACGGCATCGGCGACATCCGTGCCGAAGAGCGCCTGGCAGCGGCGAACCGGTGACCTTTGCTACATCGCGCTGAAGGCAAGCGGCTTTATCGCCTCGAGCTATCTCATGGCCCTCGGCGCGCCGCTGCTGTTCTTCCTTGCCCTGTCGGGCGGAGATGCGGGGCTGCTGTTTGCGCAGCTCGCCAACATCGCCGAGCGCTTCCTTGCAGCCGATCATGCCCGGCAGGTCGCATTCCTTGGCGAAGTCAAACTGGTGCTCATTGGGCTGGCCACCCTGCTGATCGCTTGGCGCCTGCCGCGCTTTCTGCGTGATCTGGGCCGCGAACTCTCGGGAGAAAAGCAGTGAAGAACATATTGGCAACAAAGGGCCTGCGCGGCAAGCTGCCCGCGATCAACACCACCGCAATCGTGCTCGGCGTGAGCATGATCGGCTCGACCCTCTGGGGCGTCTGGGCGACCGACGCGCTGCTCACCCTTCAGAAGCGCGAAGTGGTGACGGTTCAGCTGAGCCGGATCATGGGCGACTTCATCGAGGCCGAGGCACGTGCCGGTCGCCCGCCGGAAGAGACCAAGCAAAACGTCGAGCTCTATCTGAAGGCGGTCGAAGCCTCGGTCGAGGCACTGGGCCGCGACGGAAGGACCGTGCTGGTCGCCGAAGCTGTGGTGTCGGGCAGCGCGCCCGACCTTACCGAAACCGTCCGCGCCGATGTCGCGCGACGGGTGGCAGGCGTTCGCCATGCGCAGCCCTGAGATCCTCACCCGTTCGGCCACCGCGCGCCGCCTTGTGCTGCTCGCAGGCCTTGGCGCAGGCGCGCTCGCCCTCACCGCGCTCGGTGCCTTTGCCCAGGGCCATGCGCTGATGATCAATGTGAGCCCGAGCCTCCCCTATTGGGCGCTCTGGACCACAAAAGGCGCGGCCCCGCAGCGCGGCGACATCATCCTGTTCGTCCCGCCGCGCTCGCCGCTGCTCCAAGCGCATTTCGGCAAGGACCCGAAGCCCTTCGGCAAGGTGGTGAGCGGCGTGCCCGGCGATGTCGTGACTAGCAAGGACCGCGCCTTCTTCGTCAACGGACACCTGGTGGCGACGGCCAAACCAGCGAGCCGCCGCGGCGAGCCTCTCGCACTTGGCCCAACCGGAACAGTGCCGAAGGGCTGCTATTTCGTCACCACGCCGCACAAGGACAGCTTCGACAGCCGCTACGCGGAGATCGGATGGGTCTGCAAGTCACGCATCCTCGGGGTCGGGAGGCCGATTCTGTGAAGGCGCTCCTCTCTTCCGCAGCATTGTGCCTCGCCTGCAGCGCGCCAGCTGCCGCGCGCGACTACGGCCAGCACGGGACGCTCTGGCCCGTCATCGAGCCCGATCTCCTTATGCAGATCGAAGCGCGGCTGACCCACCACGAGAAGAGCGGCGAGACCGCGCGGCTCAACGAGCAACTGAAGCAGCGCACGATCGCGCGGGTCAATCGTCCCAAGCCGGTCGCGGGCATCACGAACGCCGTGACCGCCCGGAACTGGGACTTCGATCCGACGATCAGTGCAGACCGAAACATCGCTGACGAGAAGGGCCGCATCATCATTGCGGCCGGCACGCGGGTCAATCCGCTTGATACGGTGCGCCTGCGCGCTCCCCTCGTGTTTCTCGACGGCGACGATCCAGCGCAAATCGCGTGGGCGAGCCAGCGCTACGGGACCACATCGGCGAAGTTCATTCTGGTGCGCGGCGCGCCGCTCGCACTGATGAAAGCCCGCCAGCGCCGCTTCTATTTCGACCAGGGCGGGACCCTCGTGAAGCATTTTGGCATCCGCGCAGTTCCGGCCGTGGTCGAGCAGCAGGGCCGCCTGCTGCGCATCAGCGAGGTCCCGATCAAACCTCGGGAGCGCAAGCCATCATGACCCGGAGAAATCGTTTCCTGACGTGGATTTGCAGCGCACTCCTGATGCTGAGCCTCAGCGCGCCAGCCAGCGCGGATGCCGGCCCTGGGAAGTGCACGGGCAAGTTCGTGAACCCGATCACCGATATCTGCTGGTCGTGCCTGTTCCCGATCTCGGTCGGGAGCCTCAAGATCTGGCCATCGAACCGTCCGGACCCCGACAACCCGGATCTTCCGGTGTGCCTGTGCGGCATCCGGCCCGGGATTGCGATGGGGTTCTGGGAACCGGTGCGGCTTGCCGATGTCAGCATGAAGCCGTGGTGCTTCGTCAATTTGGGTGGGATGAAGATCGATCCCGGCTTTGACATCGGGTTCAAGACCATGGCCGGGCCTTCGGCTGTGGGCGGCGCGACCCAGTACCATTCGCAGTGGCATGTCCACTGGTACGCCTATCCGCTGATTTACTGGATGGAGCTCGTCGCCGACTTCCTGTGTCTCGAGGCAGGTTCGGTCGACATTCTCTATGTGAGCGAGATCGATCCGCTGTGGCAGGACAGCGAGCTCACCGCGATCATCAATCCCGAAAGCGTGCTCTTCGCCAATCCGCTGGCACTGGCGGCCTGCGCAGCGGACTGCGTCGCTGCGACATCAAAGCTACCGAGCGACGATCTGTTCTGGTGCGCGGGATGCCAGGGCACGATGTATCCGCTCAATGGCAATGTCTCGGCGACCATTGGCCATGTCCAGGCCTCGCGGCTCGCTCTGTCGCGCTTCTCCTACAAGCTGCATCGCCAGCTCGTCGCCTGGGGCACGATGGGCAGCAAAGGATTGTGCGGCAAGTACCTCATGCCTGTGATGCGCAAGCAGCAATACCGCTTCCAGGCCACCAACCCCAACCCGCAGACCAAGGGCCGCTATGCCTGCGCGCCGATTGGCGCCTCCACCACCTTCATGTCAGCAGGACAGGTCTACCCCGCCATCGGCGAGGATATGGGCTACCTGGTCTGGCGCAAACGGAACTGCTGCGCGCTATGAAGAGCTTCCCCCAAATTCTTGTTTTCGCGTGCCTGACCGCCGCATCGGCTCTGGCAGGCGCAGCCGCGCAGACGATCGAGCCCGAGCTAGATCTCGCTGCCATTCGCGCAAAGGCGCAGAGTGACACAGGCGAAGCCGAGGCGCTGGCCGCGGCCGCGCGCACGCGGGCCAAGGCGGTCATGGACCAAGCGGATGCGACAGCGCTCCAAGCACAGGCGCATAGTCAGGATTATGCGCGGGCTGCCCCAACTGCGACCCCGCAGCCATCGGACCCAATCTTCGATTTCGACCAGATGGTAGCCGCTGCCGGGACAGCGGCCAAAGGCAATCTGGGTGAGGCGCCGCGCTTCATTGCCTTTGCCTCGCTGTCGATGCCGCCCGCCGCCTTGCGCGACATGATCGGCCGAGTGAATGCGGCAGGCGGCGTTGTCGCGCTGCGCGGCTTCCCGGCGGGAAGCGCCAAGGTGCTGACCGAAGCGCTCAGCAAGGTTGCGCTGGATCAGGATCAGCTTGGCAGTGTCGGGATCGATCCCCGGCTGTTCCGGGCGTTCAACGTCACTGCAGTTCCGACCTATGTCGTGGCAAGCACCGACTTTGACCTGTGCGACGGGTTCGACTGCCAGACGCAAATCCCGCCGCATGACCGCCTCAGCGGCAATGTAACGGCCGACTTCGCGCTTGAAACGATCGCGCGGGGCGGCGGCCCTGCCGCGCGCATCGCCTCGCAGCATCTTGTTCGTCTCAAGGGAGCGGACCAATGATCCGAATCCTCATCACCGGGTTCGCTGCCTTCGGAGTGTGGCTTGCACCTGCGGCCGAGGCGCAGAATGCGCCGCAAGCCCCAGGCAGCACCGAAGCGGCCAAGGCTGACGGGAAGGCGTTCGGGCGCGAACAGGCGGCGGCTGCGCAAAGCGCTGCAACCAAGCGTCCTGATGCGAGCCGCATTCCCAATTTCAGCAGCGACCCAGGTGAAGCACGCTATTTCGATGATCCGACGCGCATGGAGCGCGAGGCAGCCAGTAAGGCGAATGGACACAGCGGCTATCGCGGGATGCGCGATTCCATGGAGCGGCGCGCGCGCTTCACGCCCGAGGACCTCGATGCGGTTGTTGCCCGCAGCGGGCAAATCAGCGCCGATCCGCTCGCCTTTACCAGCGGCATGAACGTCAGCGGCTCCCAGGGCCGCTGCGTCCCGCTTCCCCCTGGCAGCGGAACGGGCGCGCGCTACATGGCAACCTGCAATGTCGGCTACACGGCCAGCGATGAGATCCGAAGCTGCCAGATCCCACTCAGGGTCGAGGTTACCAACGAGACCCGCTACATCCACTGGTGCAGCGAATTCGGTTATGGCGCCGAGGAGAATTGCGAAAGGTTCAACTTCGCCGGTTGTGAACGGATCGGTTGGCGGCCGGGCCCTTGCCTTCAATGGGCGGGACAGCCCGGTCGGCCTTTTTGTGCAGAGCCAGGCGAACCGATCAGCATCATGTCCTGCCCCGCCCCGGTGCCCGGCGCGCAGCTGCAGGATACCATCATCACCCGGCGCGTCACGACAAACCGCGATGAAAGTCAGTGCGCGGGGCTGACGTCGGACAATAGCTGTCGGGAAAACAGCGAGACCTGCACAGATAGCGATCCTGTGACCCGGATCATCAATGGGGTAGCGGTCACCCAGCCATGCTGGGCCTGGTCGCGCAGCTACACCTGTGCGCAATTCGTCGAAGCGCAGGATTGCAGTGCACTCGAAGCAACGTCCGGCTGCAGATTTGTCGGCGAGGAATGCCTCTCAGGCGAGCCCTGTCGCACCTGGGAGCGGGTCTATGATTGCCCGGTTCCCGATCAGCCAGGCAGCCCCAACCAGTTTATCTGTGATGGCGATGTCTATTGCATCGATGGCTCATGCGAGACGATCGAGCGCGAGGCGAATGACGAGTTCAAGGATGCCGTCGTCGCGCTCAATGCCATGGATCAGGCTCGCCGCGAGTTCGATCCCGACACGCTCACCCTGTTCAAAGGCACCCGCAACACCTGCTCGTCCAAGGTCTTCGGCGTGCTCAATTGCTGCAAGGGCAAAGGCTTTCCGCTGATCCCAGGGATCCAGCTGCTTGTGAGCCTTGGCTGCAGCCGCGAGGAAATGCTGCTGCATGAGCGCGATGCCAAGGGCCTGTGCGCGTACGTCGGCACCTATTGCTCGGACAGCTTTCTTGGCGTCTGCCTTACCAAGAAGAAGGCCTATTGCTGCTTTGAATCCAAGCTGTCGCGGATCTTGCAGGAACAGGGGCGCAGGCAGGTGAACAAGCCGTGGGGCAAGCCCAAAACCGAGCAATGCCGCGGTTTCACACTCGACGAATTTTCCCGGCTCGACCTCAGCCAGATGGATTTCAGCGAGGTCTATGCCGAGTTCACCGAGGCCGCCCGCCTGCCCGACGAGCTCACCGCAGCCAGCGATCTCCAGCAGAAAATCGAGGACTACTATGCCCGTGCCAGCAATTAGGGCCGCCTTGCGGCCGCTCGCCACCTGCATCGCCCTGCTCGCCGTCGCGGCGACGCCCCTTCAAGCCGAAGAACCGCCAGTCGTAGAGACCGGAGAGCAGCAGGACAGCTTCTACTGCCAGGAGCGCAAGCTCGGCTACTGGTTCTACTGCGTCAAGCCCAAGGCCGAAAAGCCCCAGAAGGAAGACCTGCAGCAACCACAAACTGCGACCGAACAGCTCGATGCTGTGACCGCCACCTTGCGGGAGCTCAAGGCCAAGGCGATCCTCGAGCCAACCCCGGCCAATGTGACGGCGTACATCCGTTTCCAGCGAGAGCAGCTCGACCGGGCCTCCCTGTTCAGCGATGTCTGGCAGCGGGCGATCTGGCAGGATCCCGAGCTCGATTACACGCTGCAGCGCCCGGTCTCGACGCTCGGCAAGCGCCAGTGGCAGGATGATCGCAACGCGGAGCGCGATGCGGCGATGGCCCGGCTCTCGCAGCGCTACGGGCTGTTCTACTTCTTCGCGCAGAGCTGCGGGGCCTGCGAGGTCATGTCGCCCATCGTTCAGGGCGTGGCATCGCGCTGGCGCATCACCGTGCGGGCGATCTCGACCGATGGCGGTCCGTCGCGCCATTTCCCCGGCTACACCGTCGAGACCAACCAGCGCCCGCGGCTCGGGCTCGAACCGAAGATTACCCCGGCGGTCGTACTTTGGGATGCCCTCAAGAACCGCCCCATCCCGATCGGCTACGGCGTGATGAGCGCCGATGAGCTCCAGGACCGCATCTATCTTCTCACATCGAAGGAAGCTGGCCGTGACTACTGACACATCGCGCCAATCGAACGACCTGGACCCGCACGGCCGTCAGCGCAGCATCCCACGAAATGGGGTGAAGACCAAGGCTCTTGCGGCGCTGCTCGCCATCACTCTGCCCCTCACGACCGCATCGGCCGATGTCGGAAGCTCGATGGACGCGTTCCTCGACGATGTCGGCGGGGCGTCCAACGTCACGGGTCCGACCGCATTCGAGGGCCAGTCGGCCGGCTACTACAGCCTCGGCAATGTCTGGACGCGCTTTCCGCAGAAGACGACCAACATTGCCAATCTGCAGCTGCCGCGCGCACGCGCCGGCTGCGGCGGTATCGATATCTTCGCCGGGTCCTTCAGCTTCATCAATGCCAGCGAGATCGTGGCGATGATGAAGGCGGTGGCCAATAACGCGGTCGGGTTCGCCTTCAGCCTCGCGATCGACACTGTCTGCCCCGAGTGCTCGAAAATCATGCAGGAGTTTGCCCAAAAGGCGCAGCTCATGAACAACCTCAACATCAACTCCTGTGAGATGGCGCAGGGGCTGGTGGGCGGTATCTGGCCTAAGGGCGACCTCGCGGACAAGGCGATCTGCGAAGCGATCGGGAACTCGGAAGGCATCTTCACCGACTACGCGGCTGCCAAGCATGGCTGCGGCACCAGGGGTCAGCGGGCAAGCACCACGGCGCAAGGGTCGGGCAAGTATGACGACGTCAATCCGGGCGTCGCCAGAAACTACACCTGGACGATCCTCAAGAAGTCGGCGTTCTTCTCGCCGGGCGGCAACTTCGACCGCGAACTCGCTGAATATGCGATGACGCTGCTCGGCACGATCATCTACATCCCGCCCACCGACGATCAGCCGGGCAAGTTCGTGCCGATCGCGGGCGATGCCTCCTCGACGCTCGTAACCTCCCTGCTCGACGGCACGAGCGGCAGCAATGTGCTCATCTACGACTGCGACGAGCCCGACAAATGCCTCGATCCCGGCTTCAAGCCATTGAGCCTCTCGGCATCCAAGGCGCTGCGCCCGCGCGTTGCTGCACTGATCGCCGGGATGGTGGACGCGATCCGCGAAGACACGCCGATCACCGAGGCGCAGAAGGAGCTGCTGCAGGTCGCATCGATCCCGCTCTACAAGATTCTGACGGTGCAAGCAGCCTATGGCCGCGGCATGCCGACCGACGACCGCGAGACACTTGCCGAGGTCGCCAGCGTTGATCTGCTGTTCGCGGTGCTCGACCGGATCGTCAGCGAATCCGGCCGCTCGATGTCGAGCTTCATCGGCGCGGACGAAGCCAAGATCGCGATGTGGCAGGGACAGGTCAATGTGGTGCGCCAGGCGCTGGCAGACCGGCAGGCCAACACGCATCTCAAGGTCGGGGCGATCATGCAGATTATCGAGAAGACCGCCTTCATCGAGAATGTGCTCGCCGCCTCGATGTCCCCCGGCATGTCGGCCTCGCTCGACTGGTCGCGCGGCGTGCAGTCGCGCGCGCTCACCCAGTAAACCCCACCCCACCCCAGCCGCAAGGCCGCCTCGCGAGGAGCGCAGCACCATGGTCGAGATTTTCACGGTTGGCGGCGGCGATTACCTCGTCAACGTCTTCCAGGCGGTGGCGGCCTGGACCGGCAACGGCGGCTACAAGAGCCTGCTGCAGGTTGTGATGGTGATGGGCCTTGCCCTGTCGGCAATCACGCTGGCGTTCAATCAGGATTGGCGCGCCTGGATCAACTGGTTCCTTGGCGCCACGCTGATCTATTCGTGCCTGATGGTGCCGCGCCTCGATGTTCGGGTCACCGACCGGATCAACCCAAGTCTTGCACCAGCCACGGTCAACAATGTGCCGCTCGGCCTTGCGCTCATGGCGAGCTTCACCAGCCAGATAGGCGACTATCTCACGGGCTCGGCAGAGGTGGTGTTCGCCCTGCCCGGTGATCTCAACTACTCGAAGAACGGGATGATCTACGGCGCGCGGCTCTATGACGCGACGCGCTCGCTGCGCATCTCCGATCCGGAATTCGCGGCCAACCTCGATGAGCATTTCCGGCAATGCGTCTTCTACGACGTGCTGCTCGGCCGCTACTCGATGAAGGAATTGGCGGAGAGCGGCGACATCTGGTCGACGGTCGCGCCGGGCAGCCAAGCGCGCGCGCAGCGCTTTCTCACCCGAGATGCTGGCTCGGGCGCTGTGACCGCGAACATCGTCACCTGCCGCGAGGCTTATGGTGCGCTCAATGCCCAGTGGGCGAGCCTTGTCGACAGCATGGGGACCGTGTTCGGACGCCAGCTCTACCCCAACCAGACGGCGACCCTCGCCAGGGCCAAGCTGTTTGCCGATCTGCCGGTCGCGTACCAATACCTGACCGGTGTCTCGGCGAGCGCCACGGACATCTTCAAGCAGACGCTCACTATCAATGCCATGAGCCAGGCGATGCATTCGATGTCAGCAACCAGCGGAGCCGGGAACGTCGATGTCTATGCCCAGACCCGCGCCGACATTCAGACCGAGCGCACCTATGGCTCGATTGCCAGCAATGCGATGAAATGGGTGCCGCTGCTCAACATCGTGCTGACGGTCCTGTTCTACGCCCTGTTCCCGGTGCTGTTCCCGCTATTCCTGATGCCGAAGACCGGACCAATGGCATTGAAGGGCTACATCACCGGCTTCTTCTACCTTGCCGCGTGGGGTCCGCTGTTCGTGATCCTCCACATGATGCTGATGGTCAAAGGATCGGCCGACATGACGGCGGCGACGGGCGCCAACGGCATCAGCCTCGCAAGCTTCACCGGCATGGCCGACGTCAACAGCGATATCGGCCTTCTGGCGGGATATCTCATTGCCTCGGTTCCCTTCCTCGCCGGCGGCGTTGCCAAGGGCGCGATGGCGATCTCGCACCATGCGACAAGCTACCTCAATCCGAGCCAGAACGCGGCAGAGGAGGCAGCCCGCGAGGCGAGCACCGGCAATGTCTCGCTAGGCAACACCAGCTTCGAGAATTCGAGCGTGCTCACACGCCAGTTCGCGCAAGGGACCGTGGCGCCCAGCTTCACCTACGGTGCGCCGCAGACCCGCACGGTCAGCGAAACCGGCGCGGTGACCGCGAGCTTCGGGGAGGCAAGCTACGATCAGCTTCCGAACTCGAGTTATCCCTTCACACCGACGCTTGGGCAGGAGTTCACGTCGCGGCTCTCGACCATGGCATCGCAGGCCCGCGCCAACAGCGAGAGCTATGCCAACGTCGCCGCGGAATCGACCAGCAGTGCGGTCACCAAATTCCGCGAGCTCAGGGAGCAGTTCAGCAAGGGCAATTCCTTCGAGAGCGCCAGCGGCACCTCGAACTCCGACAGCATCCAGAGCGCTTTCAGCGAGGTCGATCAGGCTTCGACCAACCTGCAGCGGCAGTTCGGTCTGTCGCGCAGGGCGGCTGATGACATAACTGTTTCTTGGTTCCTGAATGGTGAGGCTGGCGCGAGCGCAGGCCTTACGAACGGGGTCGCATCCGCGAAGATTGGAGCCAAAGGTGGGCGAAACCAATCATGGACCGACAGTGACGTGGGCATCGCGTCTGAGGACCGTTCGCGGATCTTCAGTAGCCTGTCCCAGATGTCGGATAGCCGCAATTGGTCGAGCACGCGGGACGGCTTCGTCCGCTCGGTCAGCACCTCATCAAGCTCTGCAGTTTCGAGCAATGCGAGCGGGTTGAATACCTCTCTGTCCGAGGCCCAAAGCTATACCGTGGAAGCGCGCCGGGCTGAGGAGCTTGCCAATCGCCTCGAAAGCCAAGCATCGTTCTTCGAAGGCGACAGCGCAGCTGGCAACCTCAACCTGTCGCAGGCCTATCGAGACTGGGGCTTGGCCGAGATCGAGGGGAATCGCGACTTCTACGGCTCCGCGCGGTTCGACGACATCGCTTTCCAGCTCAGCCCGGAAGGCCAGGCACTGCAGGGCAAATTCATCGAAAGCTACGCCGAGCAACTTCGGGACGGGATCGAAGACCGCCTTGCTCTACCTGCAGGACAGTCCATTTCTCGCCCATCGATATCTGGTTCTAGTTCCGTGCGGGCGCGCGCGCAGACTGGCGCAGGAAAGCAAGCGACCGTGCCTCAGGTGGACACAAGCGCCATTCAAAACGAGGTTCAACGAGCTCAGGCTGGCGGTCGCCAGACGATAGGCGGATCGAGATCGCGCCTGGAAGATATCACAAAGGGTGCCAAGGGAGCGAGCGCGGCGGCCGCCGACGATGTCAAGGAGTGGTAGCGATCAGGCCCTGATGAGGTCCCAGTAAACAACGAAGGCAGCAAAAAGAACCAAGATGGTCATGCAAGCGATGGTCAATGCCCGCGACCACGGATCAGACCAGGCTTTCCTAACTCGATACGCCGTAAGACGATTTTCGCTCAGGGCCTGATCAATCTCGGACAGCCCCTCCCACTTGCGGGTTTCGCGAGCCTTCTCTGCATCGATGTCGAAATTGGTCATGATGGCATTCATCCCACTTCTCCTTGGAACATAGTGGAAACACTTGGGTTGGGCTAGGCAAAATCGACCAGCACCCATGGGTGCCCGTCAACTCCGAGCTCCCTCTTCTCTTTACGACGACCACGGATTGGGGAAGCAAAGTGAACCGACTTGTTCCTACACAGCCAAGTGAGGACCTTCGTTTACCGATTGCCGCCCTCTAGCTCTCGTGACTACAAGCACTTGATGGCAACGGGGCAGGACAGAATCGAAGCGTTCATCGCCGAGTGGCGGGAGACGGGCGGGTCAGAGCTCGCCAACACGCAGTCGTTCATCCATGGCCTGACCAGTCTGCTCGGCGTTGATCCCCCGCGCGGCGCCAAGGCCGATGACGCGACGAACGACTACGTCTTCGAACGCCGCGTCTTTCAGGACAATGGCGACGGCACCGAAAGCTTCGGCCGGATCGACTGCTACAAGCGCGGCTGTTTCATCCTCGAGGCCAAGCAGGGCAGCGAGGCTGATCGGACGGCAGCCGACAAGGGCGAGGACGATCTCGACATCTTCGGTCAGACCGCCAAGACCCGTGTAGCCCGCGGCACGGCCCGCCGCGGCACGCCCGGATGGGCCAAGGCGATGGTGCAGGCCAAGGGTCAGGCCGAACGCTACGCCAAGGCGCTACCCATCGATCATGGCTGGCCGCCGTTCCTGCTCGTTGCCGACATCGGCTATTGCATCGAGGTCTATGCCGACTTCACCGGCACCGGCAAAGCCTACGCCCAGTTCCCCGACCGGGCGCGCTACCGGATCATGCTGGAGGATCTGCGCGACGAGAGTGTGCGCGATCGCCTGCGCGCCATCTGGACCGATCCCAAAAGCCTCGATCCCACCGCCCGCGCCGCCCGCGTCACCCGCGACATTGCCGATCTGCTCGCCACCGTCGCCCGCCGCCTCGAAAAGCGCGGCTATGATGCGGAGACCACCAGCGGCTTCCTCATGCGCGTGCTGTTCACGATGTTCGCCGAGGACAGCAAGCTGATCCCCGAAGGCAGCTTCACCCAGCTCCTCAAGAACCAGCGCGCCCACCCGGAGCATCTCGAACATCAGCTTTCCGCGCTGTGGGCAGCGATGGACAAGGGCGAGTTCTCCCCTGCGCTCGGTGTGCCGCTCAGGAAATTCAACGGCTACCTCTTCAAGGAACGCACCGCCCTGCCCCTCGATGCCGAGGAGCTGGAGGTGCTGATCCAGGCCGCCGAACATGTCTGGACCGAGGTCGAACCTGCGATCTTCGGCACCCTGCTCGAACGCGCGCTCAACCCCAAGGAGCGGGCCAAGCTCGGCGCCCATTACACGCCGCGCGCCTATGTCGAGCGGCTGATCGGCCCCACCATCATGGAGCCGCTGCGCGCCGACTGGGACGGGGTGCGCGGAGCGGCTGCCACCCTGATCGAAGAAGGCAAGGCAGGCGAGGCCAAGGCCTTTGTCGAGGCGTTGCATTCGCGGCTTGCCCAGACCAAGGTGCTCGATCCCGCCTGCGGCACCGGCAACTTCCTCTATGTCGCCATGGCGCGCATGAAGGAGCTGGAGGGCGAGGTGCTCGATCTGCTCGTCGAACTGGGCGACGACCAATATGTCGCCGAGCTCACCGGCCACACCATCACGCCCGAAAACTTCCTCGGCATCGAGATCAACCCGCGCGCCGCTGCCATTGCGCAGCTGGTGCTGTGGATCGGCTACCTGCAATGGCATTTTCGCGTGAACGGTGCGGATCGCACTCCGCCCGAGCCGATCCTGCGCGACGTCAAGACCATCGAAAACCGCGACGCCCTGATTGAGTGGGACGAGAAGGTTGCCGAGCTGGATGAGGCTGGAGAGCCCGTCACCCGCTGGGACGGCGAGACGATGAAGGAGCACCCCGTCACCGGTATCGATGTGCCAGACGAAACCGCGCGCATTCCAATTTACCGGTACGTGAAGCCGCGCGCCACGAAGTGGCCGAAGGCGGACTTCATTGTCGGGAATCCGCCTTTCGTTTCGAGCCGTGAGACCCGAGAGTTGCTTGGCGACGGCTACGCAGATGCTCTTCGCGATAGCCACCCTGATATCCCGGGTAACGTCGATCTGGTGATGTACTTCTGGAAGCTTGCGGCGGACAGTGTCCGTGCTGGCGCTCGCGAGTTTGGTCTGATCACCACAAGCCGAATTCGAATGGAGCAAAACCGCAAGGTGACCTCCAGCGCGCTTGCCAACGATCTGCACATCACTTTCGCGATCCCCGATCATCCATGGGCAGGGAAGGATGCTGAAGCAGGCGTGCGTGTTGCGTTCACAGTCGTGTCCAAGGACAAGAGCCAGCAAAGACGGTTGTTGCTGGCGCCAGATCATGATGATCCAAGGAGCCGTGTTTCCGATGGCACGATCTTGGAACAAGCTGATTTGGAGACGAAAATCCGTAGATCAATCACACCCGACCTGTCGCCGTCGGTTGAGATGGATGGTGTTGCCGAGCTCAAGGCGTGGTCTGACCTCTCACATGCTGGCATGAAGCCGTATGCGACAACGCTGGTGGTCACCGAAGATGTTGCTTTCAGGCTCTTTCCCGATGCGGTAGCCGTGGACCGGTATGCGCCGAGGTACTTGAATGGTCAGGACGTTGCGCGGCGACCACGGAACGCGAGGGTGCTCGATTTCAATGACTGCACTTCCGAGGCAGCCGTTCGACAGATTTCGGAAGCTGCTTTCCAGTACCTTGTGACCCATACTAAGCCCGAACGAAGCCAAGAACGAAATCTCCGGCTCCGTAAAGAATGGTGGCGTTTTGAGGCATCGCGAGATGGCCTGCGGAGCGGAATCAAGCAAATCGATCGCTACATCGTGACAGTCGAGAACTCTCCCACAAGGTATTTCGTATTCCTCCCCTCGTCTGTTCTGCCTGACCAGAAGCTTCGGTGTGTCGCGTCGGACGATGCTTTCGTGCTCGGAGTCTTGAGCTCCCAAGCTCACGCGACATTCTCTGCGCGTGTTGGTGGTCGACATGGCGTTGGAAACACACCCGTCTACAACACCAAATGTGCGACGACCTTCCCATTCCCCGCCGATGTCCCCGAACCGCTCAAGTACAAGATCCGGGCCGAAGCCGAGGCGCTCGATGCGCTGCGCAAGCGGGTGCTTGAAAGCCATGAGGATCTGACCCTCACCAAGCTTTACAACGTGCTCGAAGCCTTGCGGGAGGGCCGTCCGCTGACCGATGCCGAGCGCGAAATGCATGATCGCGGGCTCGTCACCCTGATCCGTCAACACCACGACGCCATCGATGCGCTGGTCGCCGAAGCTTATGGCTGGCCCGCCAACCTCGCCGATGAGGAAATCCTCACGCGCCTCGTCGCCCTCAACAAGGAACGCGCCACCGAAGAAGCCCGAGGCCTGATCCGCTGGCTGCGCCCCGAATATCAAGCGCCCGACTACAAGGCCCCCGTCACCCAGACGCTCGACCTCGGCGAAACCGCTGCCGCGCTGCCCGACAACGTCATCCCCTGGCCCGGCTCGCTCCCAGAACAGGTCAGCGCGGTCCAATCGATCCTCACCGCCGCCGCCACGCCCCTCGCGCCGCAAGACGTCGCCCGAGCCTTCAAAGGCAAACGCGCCGCCACCGTCCGCCCGGTGCTGGACGCACTCGCCGGCATCGGCATGGCAAGGCGGCTGAAGGACGGGCGATACGCGGCGTGAGCCATGGCGAATAAGAAGGATGAGCTCCTCGCGGACGTTTCCTTCATCTTTGAGGAATGCGCGCGCCTGAACCAATTGGTGAAGGAAGGGAAGTTCAGTTCGCTCCCCCGTGAAGACGCGTTTTGCGACCTCCCCCACCCTACCTACAATTGGCCGAACGGGAAAATGCTCTGCAGCCGTGCAGGATATGA
Organism: Porphyrobacter sp.; assembly: GCA_027533455.1. Taxonomy (GTDB): domain Bacteria; phylum Pseudomonadota; class Alphaproteobacteria; order Sphingomonadales; family Sphingomonadaceae; genus Erythrobacter. The sequence goes on from JAPZUC010000009.1 coordinate 131,217, forward strand.
CCGGTTAGGGTCTCTTACGCGCACAGCATTAGCGCGCGCCAACTTGGAGCGACGTGTGTCCCTTTCATCGGCGCGGAAGGTGCTCGCCGAAATTTTGGTTCGAAAGTTCCTGCGCGAAAAGCGTCCGATCGAAATCGTGAATGTCGATCGGGCTTTGTCGGAAACAGCGAGGCGATGCGTCAGAAGCTGCGAGGATATCACGCACTTTATCCCTTGCCACCTCATGGCACCACAGAGCCCCGCCTCATTTGAAATCGGACCGATCAGGTTCCTGAACCAGTCAACTTTCCGGAGCGCCCTCGCAGCATCGATCCGTTCAAACCGTGTGCTTGGTCACCAGATGACGCGGCGCTCGATCTCGTCGGCCATACAATACTTCCGCAATTTCGGATGGATCGCCGAAGTGACGGTGATCGGCTGTGACGCGAAGATCTCAGAGGCGACAGCTGCCAGAGCTGCATTGGCTGCGCTAAACTGCCTTCATGTCCTGATTGGAGCGGGGCACTCGACAAAAATGCAGATTGGCGGCCCCGGACTGGCGAATGATCGCAGAGCCGGCTTCACCGTCAAAGCCGACGGCGCCCTCTCTTACATGGTTTCCTACGGCGGGCAGGGCAACGTCGGCTTCGATGAGGATTGGATGGAGCTCTTCTCCGGAGCGGACGCCCAGGAAATCATCGCCAACCTTGGCATCGCCCTCGAACAAGCTGTCAATCCGGCATTGCAGCGCCCGCTCAGTGAAAGGCTACTCGATGCAATGCAGTGGTATGGTGAAGCCGTGAGGGAAACGTCCCAAGGCGCCAAGGCAGTGAAATATGTAACCGCCCTTGAACGAATGGTGATGACGGACGAGAAGGATGACATCGCAAGCCTCGTGTCATCGCGAGTTGCTGCGCTCTGCTTGGACGAACCGACAGTTGAATGCCGGGATCGATGGCAAAACGAGGTCCGACGAGCCTATGATATCCGTTCGAGGCTCGTGCACGGTTCAGTTTCACCCTCATCAGAGATTGTTTTCGACGGCGTTCGACTTGGATCGCAGCTCGCTCGCAGCACTTTGCTCAGCGCAACCAAGCTCCTTGGTGAAAGGGGGCTGCGTGACGAGAAAGCGACCAATCGGAGTCTGGCGCGCTGGTACAATCAAATCGTTCATCACATTGACGAGGTAATCGCGCAAAGCGCTGCCTAGGTGTTGGGTACTGCCCCACGCTTCCGATCACCGCGTCGGTTCACTCAAACGTAGAATTTGAAAGGCTGCTTTTCCTGGCCTTTGGCGGAACCCATTGTGAGGACGTCACCGACCATGCCCGCGAACCGAACCGTCACCGGCAAACCATCGTTGAAGTTGCAGCTGTTATAATTGATCTTGGTGAGACCCATAATGTCCTCGAGAACCGTCCGTATCTCGGGCTTTGCATATTTGCTACGCATGACGGTGATGTGGAGCGGATTCGGCGTCTCGGGCCCAATGTAGGTGTCCAGTTGGGGCACATAGCCAGTCGTCCAGAGATAGGCAGTTTGCTGATCGAGCAGCAGCGCAGTGCCCCGCAGCACGGGGTAATCGCCATCGCGGAATAACTTGGTTTCGCCACCTGTGGTCCGTATACGGACACCAATGACATTGGTCCCCTTCGGCGCCGTAGCGCAGAAAGCATTCCACTCCTCGTCATTGAAGTAGGTCTGACCGTGAATGAAGAGCTCACGGGGCGGCTCGTCATACAGGCCCCGGTATGTCTCGAGCACAAGACTGAGCAGTCGCTTCGCCGCTTCAGGCTTGAGGTGATAATCGTAGTCGCCCGTTTTCCAAGGGCCGTTCGCTCCGCGGAATACGACGCCATCGCCCTCGTTCAGGAACATCTGTGCCGCACAGCAAGCATGACCTTCAGGGTCATGCGGCAGGCTCTTGTAGACCATCCCGATATAGCAAACGCCCGGTCGAATAGTTGCCAGGCGCCACGGCGGCTTAGGCTGGGTCTTGTAGAAGAGGCCCGTGGCCAAGTTCCAGGCAACCGTCGCGGCGTCCTGTGTCTTGCGGAGCGGATAGCCCGCTTTGTTCTTAAATGCTTCGGGCGCGAGCGTGGTTTCTCTCACCAACTGCGTTGGTGCGATGTTTAGGAACTCAGCTTTGATTCGACGGTGAAAATCCGGGACGTCTGCGAAGATGTCCTCGTCCGTCTGGTCGATTACCCCAGCGGCGGCAAGAAGCGGCAGGACCTCCTTTGCCTTCTGGCGTCGCGCGAAATCACCCGGAGCCATGCTTACCCCGCTGCGCCTCGATTCTGGCCGACACCGATCGTATATGATGTCCGGCAGCACGAGCACCCAAACATCGACCGCTTGCTCTTCGTTCCGCATATGCTTGCGGACGCGATCAATGAAGAGCTTGGCAACCTTGTCGACGGCCTCGTGCAGGTTGAGGATGCTTGTCGCCTGCTCGATGTCCTTCAAGGGTATCGAGAGTGTGCTGATTTCGTCAGGCTCGAAGGTGATCCCGAAGGCCTCCTCAAGACCAGGGAAATTGGCAAGGTGGAGGCGATCCTGCTTCTCGCCCTTGCCTGGCGGCGGGACTATGACAACCTTCTGGATCCTGCGTGCCCATGCGCGGAAATGGCCGATTCCTTCTGTTGTACCGACAACACCGACCCGTATTTCGCGCGTCTTTTTCGACCGGGAATGAGGACCGTAGAGGAACAGGCCATCCTTGGGATGCGGGCTACGCTGACCGAAGGCAAACTCGAGGTCGGGTTCACGAATATGATCGACGAGGAGCGATGTCTCTGGGAATTTCATATCGGATCCTCCTCGTCAGCGTCGGGACGACCCAAAGTGCTCAAATCGGTTTCTTCGTCGTCTCCGTCCTGCGTGTCTGGCAGGTCCGTGCTTACCGGCGATGAGAAAAGGATAGGAGTAGCCTCCAGAACCACCTCATCTGACGATGATAGGCGAAGGCGGATGTAGGCAGATTCTCCCGACAGTAACTCGAGAAAGGCGAGCATCCGCCCATGCCATTGCTTGTTTCGCCATCCCTTGCAAATTGTCCGCCGCAGGCGATGCATCTTCCGCTTGTCATCAATCGGCAGCCCTTCAGCGGTCCCATTGTCACCGGCGAACAAAACGCGTGACTTCAGCCTGAAGTGCCAAAACGGCCAGAAGGATGGGAGCGCTGTGACCCCGAATTGCCAGATGTGCCCCTTCGCACGGTTGCGAAGCATGGAGGATCTGCGGTCGCCTTGTTTGCCCCATGGAATGCGTTGACCGATAGCGGCAATTGCGGACGACGCGTGAAATCCTGTTCCACCCGAAAACTGATATTCGATGAGGCCTTTATCCCTGCAGAAGGCGAACCAGGCCTGCTTCATCATGACGTTGATAAGGTTTTGAGCCGGCTGCCTTTCGAGGCCGAGCTTTCGGTCCCCTTCCTGAACGAACCGATCCAACGGAATACTGCGCTTCAGCTTGAAACGCCCTACCGATGCAAAGGCATCAGCAATTGCCTCTTCCCGCTCGAAAGTCAGGATACCCCGGCCTTGAATAGCAATCGGAAAAGGATGGTTTGCTGCAAATCGACGCACACGATCAAGGTCCACGACGCCAGAAGGCTCATAGAAATGGATGGCATCGGGAGCCTCGACGATCCGCAGCCAGTTTGATGTAAGCCGCTCAGGCTCATTCTTGAGCGTAATCGCACCCCTGCGGCGAAAAATCTCCCAGTTGGGATCTATGACAGGTGCATTCGCCTGTCTGGGGGCGCGCTGCCTCTTGAGCGTATCGAGAAGGGTGTTCAGGCCCTCCCCCCAGCCTCTCACAAAATCGACGGCGATCGCATCGCCAAGCCCTTTGATCTTGCGGCCCTGCTCCAGCTTTAGCTGGATTATAAAGCGATCATCGCCAAGCTCCTTAGCAACGTCGAGCGCGATATCGATGTCGTCCTGCATCGCTTGGTCATCAGCTGTTGCATTACGGCATACCAGAAGGACCTTGGCGGCTCGACTTTCAATCGCGCGGCTGACCTCACGCCGCCAGCGATCGCCGGGTTGCAGGGTCAAGATATCGGCAAAGACCTGATATCCTTCAGCCTCAAGCTTTGGGGCAAGCCACAATGCAAACTCGTCGTCAGTTGGCGAAGCCTTCAGAATGAAAAGAACGTCTCGGGCCGGTGGCTCATCATTGGTTTCGGGGCTACCCGGCAGAAGCCGCGCCAGAGGTTTTGGTACCGTTGCGGGCTTTGGAAAGCCATCGGAGACGGCCTGGGTAATCATGGACTGCAGGACGGCGCCGCTCTGCAACCAAAGCCCCTCGTGGGCGGTGACAAGGGACGGAAACTTTCGCAGCAAAGCGTTGAGATCGTCCTGTCCGAAGATATCACCGGTCCCGAGCAGCCAGGGGCCGATAACAGCTGCCAAATCGGTCTTATTCTTTGGCGTTAAAGTCGATGATGTCGCAAGGATGTATCGGCTTGGTTTCAGCTGATCGATCTTCGCGCGTTCCGCCTTCATCTTCGATAGCAGCTTGGCCGCCCCGGAACGCTCAAAATGCTTTGCCTGAAGGATAATCGAACCATCCGCGGTCGCATGACGTCCATCCATTCCCTCGTCAGGCCCTTCGGCAAAGGCCTCAAACCGAATTTCCAATTCCGCGCCGACCAGATCTCGACAAAGATCCTCGAATTCAGAATGGGAAAGGTTGGCAAAGTCATACTTCATGAGGACTGTTTGTGGACCGCACGCGGGCGGGTCAAGAACGCCTTGCCCAATTTGTAGAGTTACCCGTGGTTTAGAAGCAGGCGGGGTCGCGCAGCCTGCGAGCGTGACCCCTCAACACCGGTTGTACCGACCGCCGCCTTCGCATCTCAGGCAAAAACACATGCCCCATGTGACCACAGTTGAGATTGCGCTGACACATGCGCCTTGTCATGTTAGGAAAACCGCGATTCCTTTAACACGTTGCGAGTGTCATGTTAGCGCCGACCTACATCATCCTACCACTTCCTCCGGGTGTAGACCTTGAGACCGTGCCCATCCTAAAGGCACTCAATGCCGCCAGTCGGGCTCTTGCTGACCTGAAAGGGCAGGCGCGCACAATCCCCAATCAGGGGATCCTCATCGACACGCTTGCCCTTCAGGAAGCGAAGGCATCGTCCGAAGTCGAAAACATCGTCACGACCCAGGACGAGCTTTTTCAGGCTGACCTCTTTCCGGATGATCCGCAATCACCTGCCTCCAAGGAGGTGGCGCTCTACCGCGACGCCCTCCGGCTCGGCTATGCCCGGATTCAGGAGACGGGGGGCCTGATCCCTAATTCCGTTCTCATCGACATGTTCAGGCTCCTGAAGGGGCGCGACGACGGGTTTCGGGTAACGCCCGGCACTGCGTTGAAGCATGACCGGACCGGGGCAATCGTTTATGTTCCGCCGCAAGATGTACGGGACATCGTCGCGCAAATGACTGCGCTCGAGCGGTTTGTGAATGATGATACCGTGAGCGACCTCGATCCCCTAATCAAGATGGCGCTGATCCATCATCAGTTCGAAAGCATACACCCCTTTCCCGATGGGAACGGGCGCATTGGCCGCATCCTGAACGTCCTATACCTGACGCGCACTGGTCTGCTCGACATCCCTGTCCTCTACCTTTCCCGTCACGTCACCCGGCACAAAGCCGACTATTACCGCCTGCTTCAGGCTGTGCGTGACAGCGGCGGGGCGCAGGAGGCATGGGAGGCTTGGGTGATCTATATGCTCGAGGGCGTCGCCGAGACGGCGGCCACCACGCTCCGCATCGTGGAAGGGATCCGCGACCAGATGGCCAGGGCCAAACACAGGATGCGAACCGAGCTACCGCGGCTTTACAGTCAGGAGCTGCTCAACAACCTCTTCCGGCACCCCTACACACGCATCGAATACGTCCAGCGGGACCTCGGATTGAAGGCCAGGCAGACCGCCGCAAAGTACCTTGACGCGCTGGCGGAGCACGGATTCGTGGTGAAGCAGCGCGCTGGCAAGCACAACTACTATATAAATGCGGATTTGGTCCGGCTATTTCTCGAGGTGTCGGAAGGCGGGTAACTGGTCAAGGGCATGAACCAGTCCGCTGCCGCCCCAGTTGAAGAAGTCCAACACTGACCTGCGAACGTCCCGATCGAACAATATCAGTCTTTCCGATTGGGTGAGCGTGTGAGACAGCAGCAGCCAACAACGCAGCCGTCTTGCGACCCTACGCGATCATCAAGATCAGGCCTCTATTTATCCAGCACTCCAGAGCTGAACCCTCAGGCATAAGCGGGAGCGGTTCATATCGGGCATTCCTCATGCGTGACCGCGTGCAGCTTTAGAAGCTGCTTGGACGGCTTGCCCACGAAATCAGCCTCGGCGCATTGGTCATTCTCGGCGAAAAGGACGCAAGCCGTCCCCGCTCCGGGCCGCGAGCTTCGATAGAGCAGTCCATCGAGCGGCTTCCCCTCGGCGTCGCGGAAAACGCGCCGGAAAAATTCGGTGACGATCTGGGTCGGCACATATTCGATATGCTCCCGCCCATCGCGCGCGATGCGCTTGACGAGATCGGCGGCAAAGGCATGGAGGAAGCGCATCGGGTGGATGAACTTCCGCGTCTCGTCAGCGAACACGCTCGGGATGTCGGGCAGCTCGGCCAGATCGAGGAGCCGCAGCGGGCGTAGCGCGCGGAACGCACCGATCGACATGATCTGGCCAGCATGGTGGGCGACATCGAACGTCTCCACCTTGGCCGTGTCGATATCAAATGCCCCATAGAACATTGGGATGCCGGCGGGGCTCATGCGATTAGCCTGCGTCGCGAATTCGAGAGGGGGTGGGCCGATTTCGGCTGCGGTCTCGAACGGCGTCAGGCCGATGCGGATGCGGTAGAGGTTTACGTCCTCACCGATCGTCTTGATGAAGTCGAAGGGCGCGAGATCCTTGGAGATTATCGATGCGATGACATTCAGCATCTGCGATGGCGGGATGTCGTCGTCATATTTGTCGCCCTCGTTCTTCAGGAACAGAAAGCGCGATTGGTGCATCGTCACATGCTTGAACCAAGTCCAACCGGACGTCAGGCGCTCGCCGTCGTCGCCCCGATAGAAGTCGCGCTCGACCCACGCCTCCGTATCCACCGCGTCGATCACCGCCTGCACGACATTGTCGTTGTCGCTGATATCGTAGTTGTAGAACACATCGGCGGTGTCGGAGAGAGGTGCCTGGTAGCCCCCTTCACGCCCGTCATACATAATGCCCTCATTATCGGGATCGTTCCAGTCGAAGCCGATCCCGCCGAGCACGATTCCAACGAAGTCGTCGAAGCTAGCTGCAATCGCGTCATCGGATTCGTCGCCACAAAACGTGCAGGCCGTTGAGCTGAGATGGTCGGCGACCCACGCCTTGAGCGCCGGGTCAGTAACGCAATTGGCGCAGATATCCCCGTCGGCTTCGCTATAGCCGCGTTCCTGCTGCTCGATCATCCATTCGCTGACGCGGCCCATCGACTTCTAATCCAATTAACCCGTGCCCTGAAGATTGTGGCTAAATACAAAAATGATCGCGGCCGTCCATCGAACGCTTTGGGTACCGTCAAGCTATTGCCCACCAATGGCAGCCATGCCTGGTTCTCATTCCGTAATCTTTGGCATCTTCAGTCTGACCGGTTATGCGGGTGTAAGTTCCGCCCCCCCACTGGAACCAAGGCCTGAAAACCAATAGATTCTGGTCATGGCTACCGACACCGACATTCGCCTGAGAAGCCGACTCGACTCCAATCAGCGCGACCGCGAGCAGATGTGTCGCGCAGTTCTCGCGCTCGATGCTCGCTACACAGAGGTAAGGCCGCGCCATCCACTTGGCGGACCTGACGGCGGCCGTGACATAGAGGCTCTCTTCAGTGGCACTCTCAGAACATTCGGAGCAGTCGGCTTCGCGAACAGTGCCAATGATCCCGATGATCAGAAGAAGCAGACCCGGCGCAAGTTCAGAGACGATCTTACGTCGGCGATCGCTGCCGAACCGGCGCCAAAAGCCTCCGCTTCTGGGACGCCGGACCAAGATTTTTTCGCCGACGGGCGCGCAGACGATGGCGCTTTGGACCGCTCGCACCCCGCCTCTCCTACGCCTGCCAAATCACTTGCGTTCCTTCTATGTTCTCAATAGGAGGCCTTCCTAGAACCTAGGATGGCGCTTCCTAGAGAGACCCACGAGGAGCGGCAGCATGGACGATGCACGACGAGCGCTGGACGAGTTGATCCAGAAGCGCGGCTGCAACTATTCCGAGATCTCGCGCCTGCTTGGGCGCAATGCGGCCTACATCCAGCAATACATCCGGCGTGGGAGCCCGAAACAGCTCGATGACCAAGATCGCTCGGTCCTCGCCCGCTTTTTCGGGGTGGATGAAAAGGTGCTCGGCGGCCCGGCACGCCGCGCAGGTCCTGACGCCGACCTCGTGCACATTCCCATCCTTGATGTGGAAGCATCAGCAGGATATGGTGCGCTCGCCGGGTCGGAAGGCAACTCAGCGCAATTCGGGTTCGACGAGAAATGGCTGCGTCGTCTGACGGCCAGCAAGGCGTCCAACCTGTCGATCATCGGGGTCCTCGGGGACTCGATGGAGCCGACCTTGCACGATGGCGATGAAGTGATGGTCGATCTTGGTGACGGTCAGGCGCGGCTGCGCGATGGCATCTACGTGCTGCGCATGGACGACATGCTGAGCGTCAAACGGATCGCGATCGAACCGCAGGGCAAGCGGGTATCGGTCCTCAGCGACAACCCGACATATCCGAGCTGGCGCGGTCTCGAAAAACGCATGCTCAACATCGTTGGCCGGGTGCTCTGGTTCGGCCGGACGCTGCGCTGAAGATGTATCAACGTGCTTAGCCTGATGGCCGCATCCGTGATTGCCGCAGGGCAAACCTTCACCTGCACGCCGACCCGTGTGTGGGACGGCGATGGGCCTGTCTGGTGCGCGGAAGGTCCTCGCCTGCGCATTGCCGGCATTGCTGCCCGCGAGATGGACGGCACCTGCCGAGCCAAGCATCCATGTCCGCGCAGTTCCGGGATTCAGGCACGCGATGCGCTCGTGCAGATCCTGGGTGGTGCGCGCGGCACCTCATCGACCGGACATGTTCTGGTCCGGGGGCCCAAATTGACCTGTCGCTCTGAAGGTCGGGCCGAAGGCAATCGCACGGCGGCCTGGTGCCGCCTGCCAAGCGGCGCGGACCTGTCCTGCGCGATGATCCGCACCCGCACGGTGCTGCGCTGGGACCGCTACTGGAAGGGTCCGGCCTGCCGCTAACGGCAGGCGTGAAAGGGCAAGTACACGCTACAGCCCCATGTCGAACTTCTTGGAGATCGAGCGGTCGAGCTCGGGCGCCTTGAGTTGCGCCTCGGCAGCCCTCCCCCTCTCCATGCCAGTGGCAGCCGCATTCCGCAGAAGGTCGACCGTCTCGAGCGCCGAGCGCTTCATGCCGGGATTGTTCTCTACCGCAGCCTCGAGCTTGCCAGCATTGTCGACAAACAAGGTCAGACGGTCCCGCAACCGCGTGATGGTCACAAGGAAGGTCTGCTGGTTGGCAAGGTTCTTCTCGCGGCTATCCATTACCGCGATACCGCGATCCGAGGTCAGGCCCTGCGCCATGTGCGCGTTGAGCGCATAGGCGAGGTCGAGCCGCTTCAGCATCGGATCGGTGGGAGCAAGGCGGTGCAGCACGCCAACCGATGTCGCAAGCGACACGCCTTTGGCGTCGACCGAAATGATCCTCGCCTGGTCAGCATTGAGCAGGCCGCGCCTGTGATCGGTCGCCGTCCAGCGGATGCGGTCGCCATCATGGATCTCGATCTCGCGGCGTTCATAGAGCTTCACCGGATCCTTCTCACCCTGAGGTCGAAGCTGGCCAGGACGAAACTCGAATTGCCGCCCGCGCTCGTTCTGCAGGGTCACTCGCTCGCGGGAGAGATCGGTTGCCACCACTGCATAGCTTCCCTTCTGGAGGCCCTGCCCCCTCTGCCGGCGATCAACCTCGAGCACCGTTCCGGGGGCATAGCTCCTCGCATAGCGCAGCTCCTCGCGCGTCAGATTGATCCGCGAGAGCACCTCAAGTTTCATCGCACCGGGACCCAGTTCGCCATTGGCCTTGAGCCCCGTCTGGACCGCTTCGTTGACCTCGCCGCGCAAGGCCCGGCCCGATGCATAGATTGCGGTCACCTCTCGTTCTTTGGGTGCGAGCGAAAGCCATGCGGCTGCTGCGTCAACGGCGGCATTCTCGCCCGCGGCGACGACGTTGCCTCCCAGATGGGCGAGCGCCTCGCTGATCCGGCCACCCTGAGCCGCACGCTGGGCGCTGCGCAGCGCCTCGTCGCGCGCGCGCAGATTGGTGTCCATCTGCGCGGCTTCGATGCCAGCCTGCTGCATGACATCGAAGGGCTTACCCGCATCGACCGCCCCCAATTGCTTGGTGTCGCCGATACTGGCGAAGCGATCGAGCCTGAGCAGATTGGCGAGACGCACCAGCTTTTCCATATCGGCATTGCCGACCATTGATGCCTCATCGAGCACCACAACGGTCCCGCTCATTGCCGTGCGCGCGGCTTCGAGGCGCGCGCTGCCCTCTCCCTTGAGAAGGTCCTGATGGACTTGTACCGGTTTTGCGCCGGTCACCTGAGTGTTTAAAGCTCACAACAGGAGACCGGAGAGATGACGATACATTCAGAAGAGTTCAAGCGGGAGGCCGTGCGCATTGCGCTGACCAGCGGGTTGTCGCGTGAGCGGGTTGCAGCTGATTTGGGGATTGGCAAGTCTACGCTGGGCAAGTGGGTGGCACAGTATCGGCCTACAGATTTGACCTCAGCGCCGCAGGCAGATCTAGCCCGCGAGAACGAACGCCTTCGCCTTGAGAACCGCGTACTTAAGGAGGAGAGGGATATCTTAAAAAAGGCCACGCAGTTCTTCGCGAGCCAGCGGCCGTGAGGTTCGCGTTCGTGGAGAACTGGCGTCATGTCTGGCCGGTGGAGACGATCTGCCGGGTGATGCGGGTCAGTCCGCGGGGCTATCGCTCATGGCGCACACGACCGATCAGCCAGCGTGCGCGCACGGATATGTCTGTGCTGGCCCATATCCGGGAACAGTACAGCCTGAGCCTTGGCAGCTATGGCCGTCCTCGCATGACGATGGAACTCAAAGAGGCAGGCCTCGCTATCGGCGAGCGCCGTGTCGGACGGCTGATGAAGATCAACAGGATCAAGCCGGTCCGCACCCGCAGGCACAAGGTTACCACTGATAGCCATCACCGTTTGGGCGTCGCGGCTAACTGGCTGGACGGCGATTTTGTTGCTGCGGCACCCAACCAGAAGTGGGCGGGTGACATCACCTATGTCTGGACGTCCGAAGGATGGCTATACCTCGCCGTCATCCTCGATCTGCATAGCCGCCGTGTTGTGGGCTGGGCGGTCAGTGACCGAATGAAGAAGGATCTGGCGATCAGGGCGCTGGACATGGCTGTGCGCCTCCGCAATCCACCGCCAGGCTGCCTTTTCCACTCAGATCGCGGCAGCCAATATTGCTCCTATGCTTATCAGAAAAAGCTGCAGGCCCACGGCCTGCGTCCGTCAATGAGCGGCAAAGGAAACTGTTACGACAACGCCTCCGTCGAGACGTTCTTCAAGTCGCTGAAGGCTGAACTGATCTGGCGGCAGAAATGGCCAACCAGGCGTGAGGCAGAGGCCGCCATCTTCCAGTACATCAACGGGTTCTACAACACCCGACGACGTCATTCATATCTGGGCGGCATCAGCCCGCTCGCATTCGAGGCCAAGGTGGCATAATGAGATAGGTGACCGGCACAAAACCGGTACAAGTCCA
>JAPZUC010000017.1 GCA_027533455.1 Porphyrobacter sp.
GGACGCATCGCCGGCGACACGGATCAACTAGGGTCCGGTTGCCCGACTGCCGACCGGAAGGACTGGCCAGGGCCCCCCCCCGGGGGGGGGCCCGTCCCGGGGCCCGGCGGGGGGGGGGGGGGGCGCGCCGGGGGCCGGCCGGGGCCGCGCGCGGGGGGGGGGGGGGGGGGCGGCCCCGGGCGGGGGCCGCGTCTCTTTCGCTGCTTGTCCGGCAAGGCGCCGGACGGTGACAGGGAAGGGGGCCAAGCAGGGGGGGGGGGCTGGCCAGTCCTTCCGGTCGGCAGTCGGGCAACCGGACCCTAGTTGATCCGTGTCGCCGGCGATGCGTCCTCGCGGAATTGCCGGGTTGGAGAGGAGGGCCCGGCACCGCATCGCTCAAGATGCCAAGTGGAATTGCATGACATCGATTTCAAATGCGAAAACGCCACATAAGATTGCATGAAATGCAACATTGAGCCGCTAGTTTTGAGACGAAAACGGCCGCCAGATCGCTCTAGCGGCCGAATGATTTCAGAGACTTGCGGTATTAGTTGGCAGCAACTTCACGACCGCTACGCACTTCGGCGGCAGCCACGCGCTCGATTTCGGCACGAGCGGCGGTGCGCGCGTCGGAAAGGCACTTGCTGTCGACATCGGCGCGGCTGAAGCTGTAGCGCGCGGCGGCTTCGAGCGAGCAGGCCTTGCGCAGGCGAGCTTCGATGCGCGCTTCAAGCGCGGCGCGGCCTTCGGCGGTGGTCACATCGACATCAGCATAGCCGATGCGGACGGTGACGACCTTTTCGGCAGCGGCCGGGGCGATCGGGGCAGCGATGGCAGCGAGGGCGATAAGGGGGAAAGTGAAGCGCATGGTAAAACTCCGAAAGATTAGAGAGGGTTTCGGGATGGCCGATGCCGTTTGCCGACATTCGGTTGCGGATTGAAACTCTGGTGCAGTGCACAAGAATAATGTGCAAATGCGAAATGCGCGAAAATGGTTCCAAAGATTGCAACCGAGTTTTGCCAATTTTCCGGGAACCCTTTGAAATAAAGTCAGACAGTTTTTGCTGCACCGCAAAATTTCGTGCCCTGCGCCCGCGCCTGCTGGACAGGCGCGGGCGCGCTCCTTAATCCGCCGCCATGAGCGCGCACCCATTGCAGCCCCTCGCGGGCGATTCCGCTGTCTCCGATTCTATCCTGATTGTCGATTTCGGCTCTCAGGTGACCCAGCTGATTGCGCGCCGGGTGCGCGAGGCCGGGGTCTATTCGGAAATCGCGCCGTTCACCCAGGCAGAGGCCGCGTTCAAGCGGATGCGCCCCAAAGGCATCATCCTGTCGGGGTCGCCGGCGAGCGTCCCCGAGGACGGCTCGCCCCGCGCTCCGCAAGCCTTGTTCGAAGCCGGCATTCCGATCCTCGGCATCTGTTATGGTCAGCAGGTGATGACCCACCAGCTGGGCGGCGAGGTGAAGCCGGGCCACGAAACCGGTGAAGGCGGCGAGTTCGGCCGTGCGTTCCTCACAGTCACCGCCGAATGCGCGCTGTTCGATGGTCTGTGGGAAGTGGGCGAACGGCATCAGGTGTGGATGAGCCACGGCGACAAGGTCACACAGTTTGCCCCCGGTTTCGAGATCGTCGCCACCTCCGACGGCGCGCCCTTTGCGGTGATCGCGGACGAGGCGCGCAAGTTCTACGGCACCCAGTTCCACCCCGAGGTGGTCCACACCCCCGACGGCGCCAAGCTGATCGCCAATTTCGTACGCCACGTCTGCGGTCTTGCCGGTGACTGGACGATGGCCGAGTTCCGCCAGACCAAGATCGCCGAAATCCGCGCCCAAGTGGGCGACAAGCGGGTGATCTGCGGCCTTTCGGGCGGGGTCGATTCGGCGGTTGCGGCGGTGCTGATCCACGAGGCGATCGGCGACCAGCTGATCTGCGTTTTCGTCGACCACGGCTTGATGCGCATGGGCGAGGCCGAACAGGTCGTGAGCCTGTTCAAGAACCACTACAATATCCCGCTGGTCCACGTGGAGGCCGAAGCGCTGTTTCTCGGGGGCCTCGCAGGTCTCACCGACCCAGAGGCCAAGCGCAAATTTATCGGTAAGACCTTCATCGACGTGTTCGACGAAGAAGCGCGCAAGATCGGCGGCGCGGACTTCCTTGCCCAAGGCACGCTCTATCCCGACGTGATCGAAAGCGTCAGCTTTACCGGCGGGCCGAGCGTCACCATCAAGAGCCACCATAATGTCGGCGGCCTGCCGGAACGCATGAACATGGCGCTGGTCGAGCCGCTGCGCGAGCTGTTCAAGGACGAGGTGCGCGATCTGGGCCGCGAGCTTGGGCTGCCTGATGCCTTCGTCGGCCGGCACCCCTTCCCCGGCCCGGGCCTCGCGATCCGCATCCCCGGGGAAGTGACCAAGGAACGCTGCGACATCCTGCGAAAGGCCGATGCGATCTACCTCGAAGAAATCCGCAATGCAGGCCTCTATGATGCGATCTGGCAGGCTTTCGCAGTGCTTCTGCCGGTCAAGACCGTCGGCGTGATGGGCGACGGGCGCACTTACGATTCGGTTTGCGCGCTGAGAGCGGTGACTTCGACCGACGGGATGACGGCAGACGTTTTCCCCTACGATGCCGGGTTCCTGACCCGCGTGGCGACCCGCATCGTCAACGAGGTAAAGGGCATCAACCGCGTGGTCTACGATTACACCAGCAAGCCCCCGGGCACGATCGAGTGGGAGTGAGGCGGGGCGCGGCTACTGCCCGGTCCGTCACACGCAGCGTCCCCAGACTTGCGGTGAACGCCCCCTTCCAGCGGCGCGGCAAATCGCATATCGCGTGGACCATGCTGTTACGTCGTCCGCTCGCACTTGCCGCCGCCGCGTTCGCCCTCGCGCCTGCCGCATGTGCGGGACCCGAGGCCGATTCGCCGGTTGCAGAGGCTACCGCCACCGCTGCCGTCACCGATAGCGCGTGGACGCTCGATCCCACGGCCTCGCGGCTCGGCTATGTCAGCATCAAGGCCGGCGAAGTGGCGGAGAACAACCGCTTCGATGCCATTAGTGGCAGTGTTGCCGCCGATGGCACCGCTAGCCTCGACATCGACCTTGCCTCGGTCAACACCGGGGTCGACATCCGCAACGAACGGATGCGCGAGATCTTCTTCGGTGTGGCCGAGAACCCTAAGGCGACCATCACAGCCACGCTTGATCCGGCGCGCTTTGTCGGGCTGGCTGTGGGTCAATCGGTCACCCGTCCGGTCAAGGCCGAAGTGACAATCAAGGGCATTGCCGCTGAGGTCGAGGCAGAGGTGCTGGTTACTCGCACCGCCGAAGACCGCGTGATGGTGGTGACGGTTGCGCCCCTGATCATCTCGACCGATATGTTCGGCCTGACCGACGAGCTGGGCGAATTGCGGGCGCTGGCGCAGCTGCCGTCGATCACACCCGCGGTGCCGGTGACCTTCACGCTCACCTTTAAACGCGGCTGACGCTACGGCGCGCGTGAGCGGGCCTCCGCCCTCTCAAAAGCAGGCTTGAAAGCCTCGCTCAACTCGGCTTGTCTCGCCTGCAAACAGCCAATCTGCACGGGAGAGACACGCCATGAAGACCGCCATCACCGAAATGTTCGGCATCCAGCACCCGATCATTCAGGGGGGGATGCACTATGTCGGCTTTGCCGAAATGGCCGCAGCGGTCTCCAACGCGGGGGGGCTCGGGATCATCACCGGCCTCACGCAGGGCACGCCCGAGAAGCTGGCGAACGAGATCGCGCGCTGCAAGGACATGACCGACAAGCCCTTCGGCGTGAACCTGACGATCCTGCCAACGCTCACGCCGCCCGACTATCCGGGCCTCGTGAAGGCCGTAATCGACGGCGGGGTAAAGGTGGTGGAGACCGCCGGACGTAATCCGGTCGACCTGCTGCCGCCCTTGAAGGATGCCGGGATCAAGGTGATCCACAAGTGCACGTCTGTGCGCCACAGCCTCAAGGCGCAGGACATCGGCTGTGATGCGGTGAGCGTCGATGGTTTCGAATGCGGCGGACACCCGGGCGAGGATGATGTGCCCAATTTCATCCTGCTCCCCCGCGCCGCCGATGAATTGGAGATCCCTTTCGTTTCCAGCGGCGGCATGGCCGATGGTCGCAGCCTTGTCGCTTCGCTGGCCATGGGCGCGCAGGGGATGAACATGGGCACCCGCTTCATTGCCACCAAGGAAGCGCCGGTGCACGAGAACGTGAAGCAGGCGATCCTCGCCGCGAGCGAACTCGACACCCGTCTCGTGATGCGCCCGCTGAGGAACACCGAGCGCGTGCTCAACAATGCCGCGGTCGAGCGCCTGATCCAGAAGGAGAAGGACCTCGGCGATACCATCACCATCCAGGACATCCTGCCAGAGGTCGCCGGGGTCTACCCCAAGATCATGATGGAAGGCACGATGGATGCCGGCGCATGGAGCTGCGGCATGGTGGCCGGATTGATCCACGATATCCCGACCTGCAAGGAACTGATCGACCGCATCATGCTCCAGGCCGAGGAGATCATTGCCCGGATGCACGCCATGGCGCGCGCATAGCCGTTCCGTCCCGTCTGTCGCTTCGCAATTTGAAGCGGCAGAGAATTGGTGTTTTTCCTATGTAAATCAACGCATTATCTCAAGTGCTGCACTGCGGCACCATGCTGCGCGGGCCGCACCGATTCTGGAGGGGATCTGCACGGCCGGCAGGCTTGTGTAATTCCGGTCGGCTTCGGGAGGCCCACCGGGTTCGATGGACGGGGAGGTGACGATGGACATTGCGGGAGGTCCTGCCGCGTTCGGCGGGATGATGATGAGTCTGGCGCTGGCTGCCTGGTCGCTCGGCCGGTGGCAAGGCGGACTTGTGACCGGCGAGGATTGCGATGCCGCCGCGCCGGGTGCGGTAAAGGAAGCTTCGGCCGCTGGGAGCGCAGGGTTTCATCCGTCGTCAGTGCCGGCGACCCCCTGTCAGGACGCCGCGCGTGCAGAGCGCAGCGTGGCCCTCGCTTCGGCCACTTCGCTCGGAGAAATACACGCCGAAATCAGCGCATATCGCCGTGCCGAGCGGGTGCTCTCAGACCTGAAAGACGATCCGCTTAGCCTGACCGGCAAGCGGCACGCCGGTCAGGCCGGATGCCGCTACATCGGGATTGTGGGCACGCCCACCTGCGGTGTGCCGGAAGCTGCCCGCTTGGCTAATGCCTGCGGAACGGGCCGTCATCCAGCACAGCGCACCCAACAGAGCGCGCGCGCGGTCTAACCTTCGCCGCCGCTTGTGCCCTCGGAACTGACACGGGTGTAAGGCACGAAGTCCTCGAAAAACACAGCTCCGGTAAACTGACCGGTGAAGCGATCCACGGTCCGGGTCACGTCGAGCCGGCACAGCTGCGTGACCGTGCGGCGGTTGCTGACCAGCGTGTTCGTATCGCTGATCTGTTCGGGATCGCGCGTACGCTGAACATAGATCGTGTTGCCAGACCCATAGACATAGGCAACGCCGTCGATCGTCTGCATCTTCTGGCTCGGCCTGGCGTTGATGCAGTCTGTCGGCTTCCCACCCGTACGCCCTTCGAGCAGCTTCGCGAGGCGCTGTTCGCCGCGCGTCTGGACCGGTGCCTCCTGCGCCTCAGGCGCTTTGGCTTCGAGATCGCCCTGCGCGGTTGCAGCGGCCTGTGCGGAAAGTGATGACGACGCGCCGACGGCAAAAGCGGCAGCCATGCAGCCGGTCATCACGCGCGAGCGGTGGGTCAGACGAATCATCCGGACATCTCCTCACGAACTACCACCGGTGCCATGCGGTACGGCGCCTTAACCGCTCCTGAGTGGCCGCGAGCCGCTTAACCGTGCGCGGGGCTGGCCCCCGATGCGACATCAGGAAGAGCCGCCTGATCCGCCCCATCTGCCGGACCGCCTTTCAGCACAAAGCGACGGTCGCAATAGCCACAATCGACGTAGCCATGCTCGTCGATTTCTAGGAACACGCGCGGATGGCCCAGCGCAGCGGGGCGAAAGCCCGCGCCGCCACGGATGCCGCTGGCCCCGTCACAGGAGACGCGGTGGGTCTCGACCAGCAGGGTCTCGGGAGGAGGAATGCTCATGGCCCCTGCCGATACAGCCCTCGCA
Organism: Porphyrobacter sp.; assembly: GCA_027533455.1. GTDB lineage: Bacteria > Pseudomonadota > Alphaproteobacteria > Sphingomonadales > Sphingomonadaceae > Erythrobacter. The sequence goes on from JAPZUC010000017.1 coordinate 6,115, forward strand.
ACCCAAGTTCAATTGCCTTTGCTGAGGGGTTTGCCTAGGCGGGAAGGCATGTCTGCCGAACCCGCCATCCGCATCGACAATCTCGTCAAACGCTATGCGCCTGCCAAGGGCGCCAAGGGTACCATGACCGAGGGCAAGCTCGCCTTGGGCGGGGTAAGCTTCGATGTGCCGCAGGGGTCGATCTTCGGCCTGCTTGGCCCGAATGGCGCGGGCAAGTCGACGCTGATCAATATTCTGGCGGGGCTGGTCAACAAGACCTCGGGTACGGCCGAAATCTGGGGCTTCGATATCGACCAGCATCGCCGCAACGCCAGCCGGTCGATCGGGATCGTGCCGCAGGAGATCGTGTTCGATCCCTTCTTCACACCCTACGAAGTGCTTGAGAACCAAGCCGGTTTCTACGGGATCCCCGCCGCCCTGCGCCGTTCCGGGGCCTTGCTGGAGGCGGTGCGGCTTGCCGACAAGCGCAATGCCTATGCCCGCACGTTGTCCGGCGGCATGAAGCGGCGGCTGCTGGTGGCCAAGGCGATGGTGCATTCCCCGCCGATCCTCGTGCTGGACGAGCCGACGGCGGGCGTCGATGTCGATCTGCGCCGCCAGCTGTGGGAACTGGTCAGCGAACTCAACCGCGAGGGAGTGACCGTGGTGCTCACCACCCACTACCTCGAAGAGGCCGAGGAGCTGTGTGACCGCATCGCGATCATCAATCACGGCCAGTTGATCGCCAACAAGCCGACCCGTGAACTGGTCGACATGGCGCGCGAGAAGATCGTGACCGTCACCGCTGCCGCCGATCTCGCCGCGGCGCCCGCGCATGATGCCTTCGTGCGCGTGGAATGGGATGGAGCATGCGGGGTCGAGGTGACCTACGACAAGGACAAGCTGAGCGCCGGGCAGGTGCTCGCGATCCTGCAAGAGCAGGGCCTCACCATCGAGGATGTCACCACCCGCGAAGCCGATCTTGAGGACGTGTTTGTCCAGCTGACCGCTGCCAGCCCCGAACAGGCCTGATCAGCTGAGGGCGTTGGTGCCCGGGTCCTCCGCGTGGCTGCGCTATTTGTGCCGCCCGACCCGCCGGATTGCCCGCCCGCAATGGCGGCAATGGGCGATATAGCCCGTCCCGTCCCAATTGGCGCGTCTCCGGTAAGGGAAATGGCGGTTGAGCAGACAGGCGATTTTGGCAAGCGTCCGGATCACGGGACAAGACCCCGGCAGAGCAGACCGAGCATAGGTGCGCCCCCCCTCAGGTAAGCGGCTCGCCCCCCGAGTAAGCCAGTATTTCGTTATATATCAATAATTTGCCTGTCATAACAGGGTGAAGTGTAGAGCCCTGCCAATGATCCTCCCATCAAGCATCGCTCTTGCCGAGCGGCGGATTGCGCGCCATGGCTCGGGGCATGGCGATCGATGACGGACAGGACCAGCCCAGCGACGTGCTGGTAATCGGATCGGGCGCGGCGGGGCTGACGGCAGCGTTGGCGCTGGCCGAGCAATGCCGTGTTCTGGTGCTGGCCAAGGGCTCGCTGACCGGCGGCTCGACTGCTTGGGCGCAGGGCGGAATTGCCGCTGTGCTCGATACGGGCGACACTTTCGAAGATCACATCCGCGACACGATGGTGGCCGGCGCAGGCCTGAACGACCGCGCGACTGTGGAGTTCGTGATCGAACGCGCGCCCGCCTCGATCGACCGGCTGTGCGAGCTGGGCGTACCCTTCAACCGCGACGAGAGCAGCCTCCACCTCACCCGCGAGGGCGGCCATTCGCACCGCCGCATCGTCCACGTGGACGACGCGACCGGATGGGCGGTGCAGGCCGCCTTGCTTAATGCGGCCGAGGCGCACCCGAACATCACCCTGCTGCCGGGCCGCACCTGCATCGATTTCATCACCGATCGCCACCGCGAGCAGTTCTCCGCAGCGGGCCGCGTGTGGGGCGTCTATGCGCTCGACGAGGCAACGGGGCGCGTTGAGCGCCACCTTGCCCGCGCGACCATCCTGGCGAGCGGCGGCGCGGGGCGCGTCTACCAGTTCTCCACCGCGCCGCGCGGCGCGACGGGCGACGGGATCGCGATGGCATGGCGGGCCGGCGCGCGCGTCTCCAACATGGAGATGATGCAGTTCCACCCGACCTGCCTCTACAATCTCAACGTGAAGAACTTCCTCATCACCGAAGCCGTGCGCGGCGAGGGCGGGCATCTGCTCCACCCGGAAACCGGCCGCCGCTTCATGGTCCATTACGACCCTGAGCGGATGGAGCTTGCACCCCGCGACGTGGTCGCCCGTGCAATTGACGACCAGATCAAGCGCTTCGGTTTGGATTACGTCCATCTCGACATCAGCCACCAGCCCGCGGACTTCGTGAAGGGGCATTTCCCGACGATTTACGAGAAGCTGATGGGTCTGGGCATCGACATGACCAAGCAGCCGATCCCGGTCGTCCCCGCGCAGCATTACACCTGCGGCGGGGTGGTGGTCGGTCTCGACGCGCGCACCGATGTGCCGGGGCTGTGGGCGGCGGGCGAGTGCACCGAAAGCGGCCTCCACGGTGCGAACCGGCTGGCATCCAATTCCCTGCTCGAATGCTTCGTGTTCGGTGAGGCCGCCGCGCAGGATATTCTCGCGCGCTGGGATACGCTGGAGGCGCCCCCTGCGATCCTGCCGTGGGACGAAAGCCGTGTGACCGACTCCGACGAAGAGGTGGTCATCAAGCAGAACTGGACCGAAATCCGCCGCTTCATGTGGAACTACGTCGGCATCGTGCGCACCACCAAGCGGCTGGAGCGCGCCGCCAGCCGGATCGAACTGCTGAAGCGCGAGGTCGAGGATTACTACGGCGCGTTCCGCGTCACGACCGACCTCATTGAACTGCGCAACCTGCTGCAAGCCGCCGAGCTGATCGTGCAGAGCGCGCTCAAGCGGAAGGAAAGCCGGGGGCTGCACTACACGCTAGATTACCCCGCGCTCGCGGACGAGGCGAAGGATACGGTGCTGGTGCCTTAGAGGCGGAACGGGAAGGTTCTGGCGTTGTTCATCTGGCGGCGCATAGCCATCAGCGAATCGTATCAAGGGGCCGCTTCAATGAGAATAATCCTGCCGGTTCTTGGCATGGCCGCACTCCTCGCGGCGCCGTTGGCCGCTCAAGACCCCGCCCCTTCCGAAAACGCGCCCGAAAACGCCATCGTCGTCACCGCCCAGCGTTCTGGCGCGCCGATGTGGACCATCGATACGCCCACCGGCACCATCATCCTCGTCGGCGAAATCCGAGCGATCCCGAAGTCCACCCCGTGGGAGCCTGCGCGGCTGGAGGAGGCCACCAAGCAGGCCGACCGGGTAATCCTCGGCGCGAAGCCAAAGGTGTCTCCGGGCGATGTGCTGCGGCTGATCTTCAGCGGCTCGAAGTTCACAAAGCTGCCCGAAAAGACCGTGGCGAGTGAGTATCTCACGTCTGACCAATGGGCGCGGCTGCAAACGCTCGGCACCGCGCATGACGAGGACTATTCGCGCCAATCCTTCCTGCTCACCTCGTTCGAAATGCTGAGGAAGCAACTGCGCTTCAACCGCGACACCGCGGACGAGCCTTCCGACGTCGTGCGCAAGGCCGCCGACAAGGCTGAGGTGCCCACCACCCGCGCCGCCAGCTTGCGCGGCGAGGATATCATCGACAACCTCGCCGATGCGCCGCCCACCGCGCACATTGCCTGCCTCGACGCCGCGATGGACGCGGTGGAGGCCGGGCCGGATATCGTCGAACAACGCGCGACCAACTGGCGGCGCTACAAGATCCCCGCAGTGATGGCGAACCCGCTTGAGGCCGCGCTCGGCCAGTGCTGGCCATGGGCGGACGATACTTTGGGCAGCGAACTGCGCACCATCTGGGTCGATCGCATCGCTGAGGCGAGCACTGCCAAGGGCACCACGCTCGCTGTCGTGCCGCTAAGGGTGTTGGCGGAAAGCGGCGGGGTGCTTGACCAATTGGACGCGCGCGGCTTCGATATCGCCGGACCCCCGTGGAAATGACCCACGCGGGCCTGACCTGAGGATCAACCGCGACCATGCCCACCGTCACCACCCCCAACACCGGCATCGAGATTTTCTTCGAAGATAACGGAGACCCGCAGGCCGAGGTAATCCTGCTGGTCATGGGACTCGGCGCGCAGATGGTGCTGTGGCCGGACGAACTTGTGGCAGCGCTGGTGGGCGACGGGTTCCGCGTGATCCGCTACGACAACCGCGACATCGGCCTCAGCCAGAAGATGGAGGGTGCCCGCGCGCCTTCGCCCGCAATCCAGGTGCTGCGCAAGAAAGTCGGCTTCCCGGCCCCGGTGCCCTACACCCTCAAGGACATGGCCGATGACGGGATCGGGCTGCTCGACGCAATAGGGATCGCCAAGGCGCACGTGGTCGGCGCGTCGATGGGCGGGATGATCGTGCAGCTGATGGCGATTCACCATGCCGAGCGGTTGATGACCATGACTTCGATCATGTCGACCACCGGCAGCGGCAAGCTGCCCCAGGCCGACAAGCACGCGATGGACGCGCTGGTCGCGCCGCTGAAGAGCCTCGAGGAAGAGGTGGTGGTCGCCCACGGGATCAATATCGCGAAGAACATCGGCAGCCCCTCCAGCGCGGAATTTCCGTTCGACGAGAACGCCCAGCGCGAGCGGGTGGTGCGCACCATGCGTCGCTCGCTCTATCCGGCGGGCTTGCCGCGCCAGCTTGCCGCGATTATCGACGATGGCGACCGGACCTCGCGCCTCGCCAGCGTGCGCACGCCCACGCTGGTGCTGCACGGCGAGGCTGACCCGCTGGTCAAGCTGGCTGGCGGCGAGGCGACGGCGAAGGCGATTTCCGGCGCGCGGCTGGTGACGGTGCCGGGCTGGGGCCATGATCTGCCGATCCCGCTGATCCCGCGCATCGCTGGCGAGATCGCAGGCCACGCTCGCGGTAAGTGAGGCGCCGCACCCGACGCCCAATCGCTCGCGGTTCCGCGCATCGCGCCCTCGGCGATCCCTGCCGAGAAAGGCGCGGCGGCGTTTGCAGCGGGCAGGTTCGGCGGGATTTCGCAGACAGCGCTCGAAACCAACGCCGTGCCGTTCAAGCTGATCGCGCCGGTCGCGCGCGCGGTGCTGGGGATGCCCAACACCTACCTCACGGCAACCGCAATCCGGACGATCTTAGCGTGGCGGGGAAAAAATGTGTTTAAATCCAGAGCGTGGGCGGCGCGAAGTCACTGGGTCACGGTGAAGGGCCTTATCCCCCGATCGCCCGGCGGCGCTTTGGTCCCTTCGACCGTTTCGGCATACATGGCGCGGATGATTGGCAGGTCGGGGTAGATCTCGGTCATGTATCCGAGCAGGGGCCGGGTATCGACGTAGCAGATGCGGTGGCCCCCAAAGCCGAACTCGCTGACCACCGGATAGCCGGTCGCCACCAGATGACCGCGCATGCCCTCGTAATCGGCGGCGAAGGTGGCGCAGTGGTGGAGCACGGGCTGGCCATCAGCGCGCAGCATTTCGTGGAAGGCGCTGGGGTACTCGGAGACCACCTCGATCACCTCGACATTGATGTCGCCGGTCTGGACAAATACGCCGCGAATACGGATCGGCTCGGCGGGCTGCCCGCGATAGGTGTGGTCTGCCAGCACGCCCTCGCTGCCGCCGAGGAACGGCCCCCAGCCATAGGCGCGGTTGAGTGCGCCGCAGCCTTGCTCAAGGTCCGGCACGAGGAAGGCCATCTGGACGAGGGCGATGGGCAGGATGCTCATGCGCGCGCGTCCAACCACGCCCTGCTGGTGCGGGCGCATTCGCGGGCGCGTTCAATCAGATCGGGGAAGTTATCGCGCAAGCTTGCAGAGCGTTCCTCGATCGCCATAGGCAGGTGATCGGGCAAGGCATCGACCATCGCGGCGAGCGGTAGGCCGCCTTGCCCCAGCGCCATGCGGCGGTTGATCGCATCGTCGATGATCGAATCGAAATTCGTAACGTCCGGGCCTTGCACGGGCGCGTCGCAGGGCTGGCAGTAGCTGAGCCACTCGTGCGGGATCGCCGCGAGGTCTTCTGCTGTCCCGCCGGACCGCACCCAGTGCAGGGTATCGACCAGCAGCGCCTTGGCGTCACCTTCGACCGCTTCCAAGATCGCGCGGGCCATGTGGATCGTCTTCACCTCGGTGAAGATGCCGAATTCAAGATTGACGCGCACGCCGGTGTCCTTGGCCGCGTCGACCAGCGTCTGGAACTTGGCGGTGGTCGCGGCCATGTCGGGATCGCTGGAAACGCAGAGCAGGTTCCGCGCGCCGAGCTCGGCCGCGATCTGGACCAGTTCGGTCAGCCACGGATTGGGCGCGCCCGGCATAATCCACGCGACCTCGCAATCGAGCAGTTCCACCCCGGCATCACGCGCCTGGGCGCGGATCGCGCGGGTGGTGGCAGGCGTCCAAGTGTCCTTCTCGACCCACATTCCCCCGAAGTCGAAATCGGATGCAGCGGCGCATTCGATCAGCTGCGCAGGCGTTGCTTCAGGCATGATCCCGGCAGCGAGCGAGATCAGGCGCCGAAGGCTTGGCGGGGTCACAATGTTTGCCCGTCGTCGAGCACGAAATCCGTGCCTGTCACAAATTCAGAAGCGTCCGAGCACAGGAACAGGATCATCGCGTCCAATCCTTCCTCGCCCATCAGTCGGCGCTTGGGGAACTTGGCGATTTGCTTCTTGCCGGGTTCGGTGTCGAACCACGCATCGTTGATGGCGGTGCGGATGTAACCCGGCGAGACGGTGTTGACGTTGATCCTGGCCCGCGCCCATTCGCGCCCCAGCGTGCGCCCCGCCTGCACCACGCCCGCCTTGCTCGCGGCATAGGCGACGAGGCCGGGGGAGGGTTCAAACGCGGTGATCGAGGCGATCATCACGATTCGGCCCTTGGTGACGCCATGCGCCATCATCCGCTTCGCGCCTTCGCGCGCGGTCAGGATTGCGCCCTTGAGGTTGATGGCGAGGGTCTGTTCTATCTCCTCCTCCGAGATGGTGGTCGCCATGCCCGCGCCATCCACCCCAGCATTGGCGATGACGGTGTCGACCGTGCGGCCGAACGCCGCCTCGGCTGCATCAAACCCCGCGATGATGTCGGCCTCGCGCGCCACGTCCATCTGCACGGCTGCAGCCTTCGCGCCGATCTCGCCCGCCAGTGCCGCAAGCCTATCGGCCCGCCGCGCGCCCAGCGCCACATTCGCGCCGCTCGCGGCAAGGATGCGCCCGAAGCGGGTGCCGAGGCCCGAAGACGCGCCGGTGACGAGCGCGGTGCGCCCCATAAGGTCAAAGGAGAAGCGCATGCTCGCCTACTTAACCGCAGGCAGCTCCCCGTTGACGTATTTCATCAGCGTCGTCTGGAAGTGGCGCACGCGGCTGTCCTGATAATGGCCCAGCTCCATCAGTCCGTCTCTCATGCTCTTCATGCCTTCTTGCACGTAAGGCAGGTTCGCCATGTCCTGATCGAACACGTTGGCGAGCTGCGGACCCATGATGTCGTTGGCCCAGGCGAAAGGCTCGTCATCGGGGATGTAGGTCGGCGCGACCGCGCGGGGACGTTCCTGACCCTTGGGGGTGGGGAACAGCAGGCGGATTTCCATGATGCACCAGTCTGGCGTGTCGCCGGGCAGCCAGCGATAGACGAGGGTGGGCAGGAAGCCGATCCACGGCGCGAAGTTGGGGAAGATGTTGTAGGTGAAGTTGTCGAGAATCTCGGTGTCGGCGGCGTCCGAATAGTCATAGCCGTAGTTCTCGGCAAAGCCCTTTCGGCCCGCTTCGGCCAGCACCTTGCGCGCGCCGAGGGGGTCGGTGGCATCATAGCCTTCGACCGGTTCCTCGCTGGCGTTGAAGCGGCGGTTGGTCTTGGCATCTGCCCCGCCCGAGAACTCGTTCATCTTCTCCAGCACGTAGTCCGAATTCTTGCCCTTCACGTGCGGGCTCAGTACGCCCGAGGGCGTGATCGCGCGGTTGAAGTGATCGCCGATCAGATCGTAGCGCGTGTTGGCATCGCCGAGGAAGGCGAGCAGCTGTGGATGGGTGGTGATCGAGTGCCAGGCTTCCATGAAGGCCTCGGCGGTCGCCTTCCAGTTGGCGGGGATTTTCTTCTGCACCCACATGCCGGTGTAGCGGTTTTCGAAGTCATACCGCTCGTAATGCGAGGCCGCCGGGCCGAGCCACGTCTTGAAATCGGGCAGGTCGTAATTCTCGGTGAGCATCACGAAGCCCTGCCACAGCTCGACGCGCGCCTGCGGCAGGCCCATGTCCTTGCCTTCGAGGTGCTTGAAATCCCACGCGCAGGGGATTTCCTTCAGCGAGCCGTCGTTGCGCCAGGTGAAGCCGTGGAACGGGCAGCGCAATTGCACCGAATTGCCGCTTTCTGTCCGCAGCTTGCGGCCGCGGTGGAGACAGGCATTGTAGAAGGCCTTCACGCCGCCATCCTTCTGGCGGATCAGCAGGAAGCTCTTGCCAGCGATGTCGAACACGACCGTATCGCCCACATCCGGCAGCTCATCCTCGCGCGCGGCGAACAGCCAGACATTGGGCCACAGCTTCTCGCGTTCGAGTGCTGCGAATTCTTCCGAGATATAGGGCGCGACCGGCAGCGGATCATCGCCCATCTCGATCGTGGTTTCCTCGAACAGGTAATCCGGCGCCCGGCGGGTGTCGCCGTTGAGCATGTCGGTGTAGCTGATCCCCGGGCAACGGTCGCCGCGGGCAATGTCCTTGATTTCGTTCATCGGGCTGTTCCGGTCCTCTCGGGGTTTCCCCCGCCTCTCGTCCTCGCACTTTGTGCAGTGTCTCAGATGGAGAATATCACACAGCTTCGGGACAAGGACACCCTATCGGATTGGAGAGGAAAATGGCTTTGGCAGGCAAAATCGCCGCGCTTGGCGACATCATGCAGCTGGCTTTCGTGCCCGAGGATTTCGATGCGGCGGTAAAGCATTGGACGCAGGTGATGGGGGTGGGGCCGTTCTACATCATCGAAGGCATCCATCTGGACGGGATGAAGTACCGCGGCCAGCCGACCGATGCGGCGTTCGATCTGGCGCTGGCCTATTGGGGTGATTTGCAGATCGAGCTGATCCGCCCGCGCGACAATCACCCCTCCGTCTATACCGGCGAGTATGGGGCGACGGGCGATGGCCTCCACCACGTGTGCATTCTGGTGGACGACATTGCGCATGCGCGGGCCGTTTGCGAGGCGGAAGGCGCGGAGATCATGATCGAAGGGACGTTCGGCACCAGTCAGGCGATCTATGTCGATGCCGGTGGCGGGCCGGGGACGCTGGTGGAGGTTCTCCAGCAGGCCAAGGATGGCCCGGACCTGTTCGGAATGATCAAGGCGGCAGGAATCGGTTGGGACGGCAGCGAGCCCCTCAGGAAGCTGGGGTAGAGATCATTCTCCACCCCGCCCCGGGCTTGACCCGGGGCCCCGCTTTTCTGTTCCGAAACGCTTGATGAGCAGGAAAAGCAGTGCCCCGGGCAAGCCCGGGGTGGGGCTGATCTCAGTCGCTGGCTCCAAGGTATCCGAGCTGCCCGGCCTTGAAGATCGTCTGGGCGCGGTTGACGCTGTCCAGTTTCTCGCCCGCGCGGTGGATGTGGTAGCGGATCGTGGCGTGCGACCGGTTGAGGATCATGCTGATCTCCTTGTCGGTCTTGCCGATCGCCGCCCAGCGCAGGCACTCGACCTCGCGCTTGGAGAGCACGCAGTCCGATGGGATGCGCCGTTTGGTGCGGTTGGCCTGCACGTAGCCAGCAACAAAGCACCGCGTGACCATCGCGAACAGCGCGCCGTTTTCGGCGAACTCGGCAGAGAGATCTTCCTTCTCGCGGTCTTCGCTGATGAAGCTGCACGCCGAAATCTGGCCGAAGGGCAGGTGCACCGGCACCACGATCGCGGCCTTGCACAGCGCGCGCCGCTCGAAATCGTTGAGGTCGATCTCGGAGAGGTAGTGGTTGCGCCAGCGGGTGTTGAAGCCATGGCGGTTGACCCAGAAGGGCTCGCTTTCGTAGCGGCAAGCGCGCGGCAGGGGCGAATGCAGGGCGAGGCGGTGATCTTCCCACCAGCGCGCGCCATCATCCAGCCAGCGGAAGATATCGGCGTTGAGGATCGTGCCGTCGGCATCGACCATCGGTTCCTTGGAGGAGATGTCGTCGCAAACCGCGATCTGCATTCCCCGTTCCTGCGCGATGCGTGCGAGGTTCACTGCCGCGTCGTGAATGTCTTCGGGGCAGGTGATGGTTACCCGTTCGAGCAGCAGATCGAGCGACTCGCGGCCTTGCGGCGTGCGCAGTTCGACAACATTAGTAGCCATTGTCGGGCCTTGCCCCTCTCATTGTTTTCTGATTCGGAAGACTACCGCAATTTTTCGGAATGTCCTCATTATTTACGTAGGGGAACGGACGCCGCAGCGAGGCTAGCGAAAGAGACAGGAGGCTTTGACCGGATGGCATTTGCGGGCGCGAATTTCGGAGTTGTGGTGAAGGCGCTGGCGGCGGCGATCCCGCCGGACCGGCCGGCGCTGGTGCATGGGCAGCGTGTGGTCACATGGGGCGAACTTGATGCCATCACCGACCGGATTGCAGCGGGCCTTGCCGCGCGCGGGCTGAAGCCGGGCGACATTGCCGGACAGATGCTGCGCAACACGCCTGACTATATGCTCGCCTATTTCGGCTGCGTGAAAGCGGGCGTTGTGCCAGTCAATGTGAACTACCATTATAAAGCCCGTGAGCTGGCAGACATCTTCACCCGATTCGGATTGAAGGCACTGTTCACCGAGAGCGACTTTGCCGAAGCCGCGATAGATGCCATGCCGGAAGGCACCTTCACGGTTGATGTCGGGGGCGAGGACTGGGCGGCATCATGCAACAGCGCGCTGCCGGCAGATTTCGCCGTCCATCAGGATCCCGAGGCGCTGTTCCTCACCGCGACCGGCGGCACCACGGGGATGCCCAAGGCGGTGATGTGGCCGATGGACCAGGCCTGGGGCGCGTTCAATATCGGCGTGTGGCAGCGCCCGCCGGGCACCCCGCCGCTGATCGCCGGATCGCTGGAGGAACAGGTTGCCGAAGCTGTCCGCATCGGCCCGGAGCACCCTGCCAGCACGTCGCCGATGCTGCTGCTTTCGCCGCTGATGCATGGCGCGGGACAGTTCACCGCGGTGATCCACCTGCTCAAGGGCGGCACGCTGGCGCTGTTGCCGGGGCCAAAGTTCGATGCCGATCTGGCATGGGACGAAGTGGCGCGGCTGCGCGCGCGCGGGATCTTCATCGTCGGTGATGCCTTCGCATTGCCGCTGGCCGACCGTCTCGATGCGCGGGCAGATGCGGCCGATGTTCTGGCAAGCCTCAGAAGCATCATATCCTCGGGCGCGGTTTTCTCGCCTGCGATCAAGGCGCGGCTGATCGCGCACGCGCCCGCGTTGATGATTGTCGACGCGCTGGGATCGTCGGAAAGCTCGGGCACGGGCGTGGTCATCACCACCGCGCAAGGATCAAGCGGCGGAGGCAAGTTCCAGCCATTGCCGGGGCGCGAGACCAAGCTGTTTGACGAGAACCTCCAGGAAATTCCGCAGGGCGGCGAAGGCGTCGGCATCGTCGCGCGCACCGGGCCGCTGCCCTTGGGCTATCTGGGCGAGGACGAGAAGAACGCCCAGACCTTCCCCGTCATCGGCGGCAAGCGCTGGCTGATGACCGGTGACCGCGCGCGCTGGACGGCGGGCGGTAACATGGAGTTCATCGGCCGCGACAATATGTGCATCAACACCGGCGGCGAGAAGGTTTTCCCCGAAGAGGTCGAGGCGGTGCTGCTGGATCATCCTGCAGTGAAGGACGTTCGCGTCGTCAGCCTGCCCGACCCCCGCTTCGGGCGAAAGGTCGTGGCGGTGGTTGAGCCTGAGAGCGGCGAAGGGGCCGAGGGGCTTGAGGCCGCACTCGATGCCTACGCCCGAAGCGGTCTGGCCGGTTACAAGGTCCCGCGGCTCTATATTCTCGCCACGCAGTCGCTCCGGCTCAACAACGGAAAGCCAGATTATAAGACGGCGCAGGCCATTGCCGACGCCGAAGCTGTCGCAGGTTAGTGTTGTTGCACTTGTCGGGGGCAAAGTCATTGTCCTCGCGGAGGAAAAAATGCCACAATGGCAGCGCCGGCCGATGCCGGATGTGATTGCACCGCGGGGCAGCCTGCCCTGTGGCAGCTGTGGAAGGTGGGTGCGATTGTGGGCCTGAAGAACACAATCTCCGTGCCGTTAGCCGATGACGGGCTGGCCAGCGCGCACCGGCGATTGCAAGCAGTGCTCGACAACGCGTCTTATGCGATCTTCCTGATGGATGACCGGCAGCAGTGCATCTACATGAACAGCGCCGCCGAGCAGCTGACCGGCTACACGCTCGGCGAGATTCTTGCGCTCGACAAGCCGCTGCACGACATCATCCACCATACCCACCCAGACGGCCGCCACTTCCCGCTGTCGGAATGCGCTATCGATCGGGCGTTCCCCGAACATAACCAGATGCGCGGCGAAGAAATGTTCGTTCACCGCCTTGGCCATTTCTATCCCGTTGTATTCTGCGCCAGCCCGGTGCGCGACGACGCTTCCAAGACTATCGGCACCATCATCGAGGTACGTGACATCACTCATCGAGGTACGTGACATCACTCAGGAAAAGCTCGCAGAGGCGCGGCAGCAGATGCTGATCAATGAGCTAGATCACCGCGTGAAGAATACCCTCGCCACGGTACAGGCGATGGCCCGCCAGACCTTCAGTGGCAGCGATCAGATCGCGCTGACCAGCTACATGAACCGGCTGAAGGCCCTGTCGAAGGCGCACGAGATGCTGACCCGCAACGCCTGGGAGCCGACCTCGCTCGACGAGATCACCGGCAGCGCGGCGCATACCTTCGGGCCTGACCGCTTCACGCGGAGCGGGCCGGAGATCATGGTCTCCTCCAAGGTCGCCGTCAGCCTGACGATGGCACTGCACGAGCTTGCCACCAATGCGGTCAAACATGGTGCGCTGAGCCTGCCCGGCGGGCAGGTGCGGATCAGCTGGCGGCATCGGCCCCCCGGCGACGAGGTCCTGGAACTGGTGTGGAAGGAAAGCGGCGGACCGGCGGTAACACGGCCGGAGCGGACCGGACTGGGGATGCGGCTGATCGAGGAACAGCTCGCCCATGAATTCGGCGGCCGTACCTGCATGGCTTTCGAACCCGGTGGCCTGGTGTGCACCCTTCAGTTGACCCTCTGGTCGCACTGACACCCCCGCTTGGGGCGCAACAATCGAAGCCCACGGCGTGCAAATGGATCACCGCTGGATTCGAATGATTCACTCCCCATATATTTCTTCACAGATTCAATTTGGGGCTTGCGGGCCGCGCGACTCAAGCTTGCTCCACGCGTCGCGGGTTTGTGACGGGGTGCTGAAGCCCCGTGAATGGTAACTAAGGGCTTAAACTCCCGTTGACGGGAGTCCTTGGGTGATTCATCATCTAGTGGTTCGGCGCAAATCGGACCCCCAACCCTTGGTGAAACTCATGATACCCTGCGAGGGGAACGCAGAGTGAGATTCGCCCCGGACCTTGGACCCGCTGCGCGCCGCGAATGGGGTCTACCGACTTGCTGACACGCCCGATTACGGGCCGCCCTGTTGGCAAGTCTGTGGACCCGCCGGTATAGAACAGAATCGGAACATGGCCTCTTGTGTCATTGTCCCGATTCGGGGGACAAGTGGGGCTGACAATGGATTTCAAGGCGAGCGAAAACGTGCCCAATGATGCGGTAAACACCGATGTGACGACGGAACTGGAGGCGGGCTCGCCTGCGGCGGGGGATGAAAAGGCTGTGACGATGAAAACGACTGATACCGGCTCCGATGCGCTGATCGCCGCGAAAGCAGGCGAGGCGCTGGTTGGCGCCATGGCTGAAGCGATGAAGGACGCGGGCAAGACCGATAGCAAGAAGGTCAATGATCGCCGGTTCACGATCATTACCGACAACAGCCGCGACGCGCGCCTCACCGATTTCGGCAAGGACACCCTGACCGACCGCTATCTGCTGCCCGGCGAGACCTATCAGGATCTCTTTGCCCGCGTCGCTGATGCTTATGCCGATGATCAGGACCACGCCCAGCGCCTGTATGGCTATATCTCGAACCTGTGGTTCATGCCGGCCACGCCGGTGCTGTCGAACGGCGGCACCAACCGCGGCCTACCGATCTCGTGCTACCTCAACTCGGTCGAGGACAGCCTCGAAGGCATCGTCGGCACCTGGAATGAAAACGTCTGGCTCGCCTCGAAGGGCGGCGGCATCGGCACCTATTGGGGCAATGTCCGCGGGATCGGCGAGCCGGTCGGCCTCAATGGCAAGACCTCGGGCATCATTCCCTTCGTGCGCGTTATGGATTCGCTGACCCTCGCGATTTCGCAGGGTTCGCTGCGCCGCGGTTCGGCCGCGTGCTATCTCGATGTCAGCCACCCGGAAATCGAGGAGTTCCTCGAGATCCGCAAGCCTAGCGGTGACTTCAACCGCAAGGCGTTGAACCTCCACCACGGCGTGCTGCTGACCGATGAGTTCATGCACGCGGTCCGCGATGGGGCCGAATTCCAGCTGCGCTCGCCCCGCGATGGTTCGGTGCGCCAGACGGTCGATGCGCGTTCGCTGTTCCAGAAGCTAGTCGAGACCCGTCTCGCGACCGGTGAGCCCTACATCGTCTTCAACGACACCGTGAACCGCATGATGCCCAAGCATCACCGCGATCTGGGCCTCAAGGTCTCGACCTCGAACCTGTGCTCGGAAATCACCCTGCCGACCGGCATCGACCACCTCGGCAATGACCGTACGGCGGTGTGCTGCCTGTCCTCGCTCAACCTTGAAACCTGGGAAGAGTGGAAGGGCGACAAGCAGTTCATCGAGGACGTCATGCGCTTCCTCGACAACGTCCTGCAGGACTATATCGACCGCGCGCCGGACGAGATGGCCCGCGCCAAGTACTCGGCCTCGCGCGAGCGTTCGGTCGGTCTCGGGGTGATGGGCTTCCACTCCTACCTCCAGCAGAAGGGCGTCGCCTTCGAAAGCGCGATGGCCAAGGCGCTGAACCTCCAGATGTTCAAGCACATCCACGCCAAGGCGTGCGAGGCTTCGATGCTGCTGGCGCAGGAGCGCGGGCCTTGCCCCGATGCGGCCGACATGGGCGCGATGGAGCGGTTCAGCTGCAAGATGGCGATCGCGCCGACCGCGTCGATCTCGATCATCTGCGGCGGCACCAGCGCCTGCATCGAGCCGATCCCGGCCAACATCTACACCCACAAGACCCTGTCGGGCAGCTTCATCGTGCGCAACCCGTACCTTGAAAAGCTGCTCGAGAAGAAGTCCAAGAACTCGACCAATGTCTGGAACTCGATCCTCGAACGCGGCGGTTCGGTCCAGCACCTCGACTTCCTGACGCCGGAGGAAAAGGCGGTCTACAAGACCAGCTTCGAGATCGACCAGCGCTGGCTGCTCGAATTCGCCGCTGACCGCACGCCCTATATCGACCAGGCGCAGTCGCTGAACCTGTTCATCCCGGCCGATGTCGACAAGTGGGACCTGATGATGCTCCACTACCAGGCGTGGGAACGCGGCATCAAGTCGCTGTATTACCTGCGTTCCAAGTCCGTCCAGCGCGCCGGCTTCGTTGGCGGGGTGGAGGCGGACAACACCTCCGAACTCGCCAAGATCGAACTGAGCGCCTCGGGCGACCAGACCGATTACGAGGAATGCCTGAGCTGCCAGTAAGGCGCGGCGGGGCGCGGCCGGTGTGCCTTGCCCCGCCCGCCTCTCGGCTGCACGGTAAAGGGGGAGAGACCAGAATGAATGTACCCGTCGCCGCCGCACTGATCGGTCTGGCCGTCAGCCTCTGGTTTGGCATTCAGGCCGTGCGCGAACTGAAGCGCGATCAGCCCGGCCACTCGCACAACGCCGCGATGATCCACATCGCGATGGTGTCGCTGTTCGTGCCCTTCTGCGTGATCGTACTGTTCGCCTACTGGCCCAAATGAATTGAATCCGGGCGCACCGCGCCTCCGTATCTGCTATAGAAAACCCATTCAGGAGTATCCGCCCATGTCGCTGCTCGAAGCCCGCAACACCTACAAGCCCTTCCAGTATCCCTGGGCCTATGACTTCTGGAAGCGCCAGCAGCAGATCCACTGGATGCCGGAAGAAGTGCCGCTGGGCGAGGATTGCCGCGACTGGGCGCAGAAGATCACCGAGAACGAGCGCAATCTGCTCACCCAGATTTTCCGCTTCTTCACGCAGGCCGATGTCGAGGTGCAGAACTGCTATCACGACAATTACGGCCGCGTGTTCAAGCCGACCGAAGTCAAGATGATGCTCGCCGCCTTCTCCAACATGGAGACGGTGCACATCGCCGCGTACTCGCACCTGCTCGACACCATCGGGATGCCGGAAAGCGAATACAGCGCCTTTCTCGAATACGAGGAAATGAAGGACAAGCACGACTTCCTGAACCAGTTCGGCGTCGACACCGATGAAGATATCGCCCGCACGCTCGCGGCCTTCGGCGGCTTCACCGAGGGTCTCCAGCTCTTCGCCAGCTTCGCCATGCTGATGAACTTCCCGCGCTTCAACAAGATGAAGGGCATGGGCCAGATCGTCAGCTGGTCGGTGCGTGACGAATCGCTGCACTGCGAAGGCATCATCAAGCTGTTCCACACCTTCTGCGAGGAGCGTCAGTGCCTCACCAAGTCGGTGAAGGAAGACCTGATCGACATCTGCCAGAAGACCGTGCGTCTGGAAGACAACTTCATCGACCTCGCCTTCGAGATGGGCCCGATCAACGGCATGAGCGCCAAGGAAATCAAGCGCTACATCCGCTACATCGCCGACTGGCGCCTGAAGCAGCTCGGCCTGCAGGAGATCTACATGATCGAGGAGCACCCGCTCCCCTGGCTCGCCCCGCTCCTCAACGGCGTCGAGCACGCCAACTTCTTCGAAACCCGCGCGACCGAATATTCAAAGGGCGCCACCCGCGGCGACTGGAACTCGGTGTGGTCGAGCTTCGATAGCCGCCAGAAGGCGAAGGCTGTGAACGAGGACGACAGCGTTGTGGCCGAAGCCGGGCTGTTTGGGGCTGAGGCTGCGGAGTAGGGGTTAATTTGGGAGCGATGCTTTCGGGCATCGCCACCCTTGGAGTTTCCCATCCCCAGCCCTCCCGCCTGCGGGAGGGTTAAGGGGTGGGCCTCTCCCAGTCCCTTCAACCCTTCCGCAACCCCTCCAGCGCTAAGCCGCGCGCATGGAGAACCTCGCCGCCCTCGCGAACCCCGAGCATATCGCTGCCGTCAAGGCGGTCGCCACCCCGGCGAATATCGCGCTTGCGCTGATCGCGCTGAACTTCTTCACCTTTGCCGCTTTCGGGATCGACAAAGCGCGCGCGGAAGCTGGCGCGTGGCGTATCTCCGAGGGGACGTTGCTGCGGATGGCCTTCTTCGGCGGCACGCCCGGAGCCTATGCGGGCCGCGCGCTGTTCCGGCACAAGACCCGCAAGCAGCCGTTCAGCGCCAATCTCCATGGGATTGCAGTGCTCCAGATCGTGGGAGGGTTGGCGGTGGTGCTGTGGTTTCGGGGCTTGCCCGCGCCTGTCGAGCGGATGATCGCGGGGCTTTCCTAAGCCTGCGGGCTTTCGCTATGGGCGAGGGGCAGGCGGCTGGAAATCGGGCGGATTTTGGCGAAAACTGCGCCAAAATCACAGATAATCTAGCAATATCAGGTGGATGGTCCGAAAGATCACGCGTTTCAGGCCCCTCCAGACCCCCCTTAGACCCCCGTTCGCCCCAGTTTGACCCCGCCTAGCCTCGGCACCAGGCCCGTTTCGGGCCGCCCCAGCGTGCCGCCAGCCCTTCGCGCACCAGCACCGCGCCAAGGCTCTGCCCGCCGCGCGTCACGATCCTGAGTTCACGGCCATAACGGTCCCGGCTCCGCCCGTCCGGTGGCACGACCAGACCGAACCGGCCGGCGTTGAGCAGCTGGCGCAAACGCTCCGTCGCCCGCCGCCCGAGCGCGGCCTCGCGCGGACATCCGGGCTGCGAGACCTCGGGCGTGTCGATATCGGCGATCCGGATCTTGATGCCGCGATACCAGATGGTGTCCCCGTCGACGACGCAGGTGATCCGCACCGCTCCGGCGCACACGGGGAACAGCGCGCTGTGCTCCTCCCCCCGCGCGCCGCCCTGCGCCCCGCCCGTCTCCGGCACAAGCAGCAACACGCCCGCCGCCGTCAGCGGCACGAGGGCAAACGCCAGCCAGCGGCGGAGAAAGGGTCGCAGGTGTGTCATGTGATTATCCCGCCTGACACCATACCGGCATCGTGGCCGGGTTCCAGCGGATTTGACCACGGTCAAATGCGGATGGTGCAAGAGGCTTTAGGCAGGGGGCATCCAACGAGGGAGAACCTGATGTCCGCACATACCCCGCACGAACTCGCCGATGCCTTTCCGCAGGATGCTGCCACGCTCCACCGGCTGAAGCTGGCAAATCCGTATTTCGCCGGGCTTGCCGAGCGGCATCATGCGGTGAACCGCGAAATCCACCGGATCGAGTGCGAGATCGAAGCGGCCAGCGACGAGCGGCTCGAGGCGCTCAAGCGGGAACGGCTCCAGCTGCTCGATGAGATCGCGGTGATGCTGGAAAACGCGCCGGCGGAATAGACACGGGCTTATGCCGACGGGGCAACAGGCGATGCGCCGTCCGCGACCCGCCCAGCACCGCAGGGCGGCTCAGAGGCTCGGGTCGGTGCGGGGGTTGCCGCGGCGGTCTGCGGGCGAGCGGTGCTCTCCCTTTGCGGCGGTCTTCCCCCGCAAAGGGCAACTGCGCCTTGCGCCTGTCGGTCTGGCGGCGGCCTCCTCCGGCAGGATCCATGCCGGGTGCCGCGCTGTTGTGGTCGATCATGTTCACCCTTCTCGCACCCGCGTCCGGCACCAACAGGGCACGGGAAAACCCAATTCCCGGTAAACGCCAGCCAGCAAGCGCTTGGCCCCGCGCCCGCAAGCCGCTAGGGCGCACGGCCACAGCGCGAGACGCGCGCACGGGAACTGACGCTAGTGACTGACAAGCCATTCCACGAGGCCCCTCGCTCGGGGTCAGAAACGCCCGACCTTGCCAAGGCAGAGGTGCTGATCGAGGCGCTGCCCTATTTCCAGCGCTATGCCGGGCGCACCTTCGTGGTGAAGTATGGTGGCCATGCGATGGGCGACCCAGAGGCCGCGCGCGACTTTGCCGAGGATATCGTGCTCCTGAAGGCGGTCGGCATCAACCCCGTGGTGATCCATGGCGGCGGCCCGCAGATCGGCCAGATGCTGAAGCGGCTGGGGGTGGAGAGCACCTTCGTTGACGGCTTGCGCGTCACCGATGAAGCCACCGCCAAGGTCGCCGAAATGGTCCTGTCTGGCGCGATCAACAAGGAACTGGTCGGCTGGATCGCGGCGGCGGGCGGCAAGGCGATCGGCATCTCGGGCAAGGACGGCGGGTTGGTGCAGGCGCGCAAGGTCAGCCGCACCACGCGCGATCCCGACAGCAATATCGAACAGGCGGTCGACCTCGGCTTCGTCGGCGAGCCGGCCAGCGTCGATACCACGGTGATCGACACGATGGTCGCCGCCGGCATGATCCCCGTGATCGCCCCTATCGCGGGCGGCGAGGACGGTGCGACCTACAATATCAACGCTGACACCATGGCGGGCGCGATCGCGGCGGCGCTGGGCGCGGCGCGGCTGTTCCTGCTGACCGACGTGCAGGGCGTGCTGGACGCTGACGGCAAGCTGCTCACCGATCTCACCCCCGCCGACATTGCCCAGCTGCGTGAGGACGGCGTGATCCGCGGCGGCATGGTGCCTAAGCTGGAAACCTGCGTCACCGCGGTGCAATCGGGCTGCGAGGCGGCGGTGGTGCTCGATGGCCGTGTGGGCCACGCGATGCTGCTGGAATTCTTCACCGCGCGCGGTGCCGGGACGCTGGTGCGCGCCTAGGCCGACACCCCTCCCGGGAACTGAGATATGGCGTGAGGCGTATTAAGAGGCTAATACGCTTCTCCAAGGGACCCATCGGGCCGTGTGCCCCCCGTAACGGAAATGGACATCAATGACCGGAGCACTCGTTGAAATTCTCGGCATGGTGATCAGCACCGCCAATATGCTGCTGATCGTCTGGTTCATCATCGGCCTGCTTTTCGCATTCAACGTGGTGAGCCCGAGCAACCAGTTCGCCTTTGCGGTGCACGATGCGCTCTCGCGCCTGTTCGAGCCGGTGCTGCGCCCGATCCGGCGGGTGATGCCCGATACCGGCGCGGTGGATTTCTCGCCGATGGTGTTCATGCTGCTGCTGGTCGCGGTGTCCAAGATGCTTCAGGCCGCGACCTACTGATGAGCGAAGCGGCACGGATTGACGGCAAGGCATTCGCCGAGGCCCTGCGCGCGCGCATCGGCGCGGCAGCGGCGGCGTTCCTGCAGGCGGCCGCGCGCAAGCCCGGCCTCGCGGTGGTGCTGGTCGGCGAGGATGCGGCGAGCCAGGTCTATGTCGGCGCCAAGGCCAAGGCCTGCGAGGAAGCCGGCATCGCCAGCTTCGAGCATCGCCTCCCAGCAACCACCAGCGCGGCGGAACTGCTGACGCTGGTCGAGCGGCTGAACCGCGATCCCGAGGTGGATGGCATCCTCGTCCAGCTGCCGCTGCCGCAGGGGCTCGACGAACAGGCAGTGATCGCCGCAATCGATCCTGACAAGGATGTCGACGGCTTCCATGTGATCAACGCCGGTCGCCTCGCCGTGGGGCAGGAGGGCTTTGTCCCCTGCACGCCGCTGGGCTGCCTGATGCTGCTGCAAGACCGGATCGGCGATCTGTCGGGGCTGGAGGCGGTCGTGATCGGCCGGTCGAACATCGTCGGCAAGCCGATGGCGCAGCTGCTGACCGATGCCAACGCGACCGTCACCATCGCGCACAGCCGGACGAAGAACCTGCCCGAAGTCGTGCGCCGCGCCGATATCGTGGTCGCCGCCGTGGGCCGTCCAGAGATGGTGCGTGGCGACTGGATCAAGCCGGGCGCGACGGTGATCGACGTCGGGATCAACCGCTTGCCGCCCGAAGAGGGCAAGGCCAAGGGCCGGCTGGTGGGCGACGTTGCCTATGCCGAGGCGCTGGAGGTTGCCGGTGCCATCACGCCGGTGCCGGGCGGGGTCGGGCCGATGACCATTGCGGTCTTGCTGCGGAACACGCTAGTCGCCGCGCATCGCCATGCCGGGTTGGACGCGCCCGAGGGGATCTGACGCCTTTCGAACGGAGATGAAGATGCGGCCTTTCGCCTGTGCCATTGCCCTCGCCATCTCCCTCGCGCTGGCCGCTTGCGGCGGGGGCGGGCCGCGCAAGCCGACCTTGCGGCAGGTGGCGATGATCGACCGTGCGCTCAAAGGCGCGCCCGGAGCCGCGCAGCCGAGCACTATCGTCGCCGTCGAACTCGCCTTCTCCCGCGCCGCGCGTGAGCAGGGCCAGTGGACCGCCTTCCGCCTGTTCGCCGCGCCGGGCGCCATGCTGCACGGCGAGAAAGGGCCTTTCGCGGTCCTTCCTTGGCTCGCCACCCAGACCGATCCGCCTGCGGCTGTGCAGTGGGAGCCGCGTGTGGTGGTGATGAGCTGCGACGGGGCGCTTGCGGTCAGCAAGGGGCGGTTCCGCGATCCCGACGGGACGGTCGGCAATTTCGTCACCGTGTGGGAACGGCAGCCCGACGGCGAATACCGCTATGTCTTCGATGCGGGCGGACCCGATGTGCCGCAGCCGCCCCCGCCGCCCAAGGTCGAAGCGCGGCCCGGCGATATCATCGTGACCGAGATCGATGCGGTGCAGGGCATGGTCGCCACCTGCCCGCGTGGCGGTGCGCCCACCCCGCCGCCGCCCGCGATCCCGCTGGGCGAGGACGGCAAGACCGATGCCAAGCTCGCGCGCGATGGCACGCTGCGCTGGCGCTGGGAACACCGTGCCGACGGCACCCGCTATGCCGCCGCCGAATATTTCTATCAGGGCCGCTGGGTGACCGCGATCGAACAAAACCTTGTGCCGACCTTCAATTGATGTGAGGGGGCGGCAAAGATGGTCCTGACCGAACTCTTCCTTTCCGCCTTCGTCACCCTGTTTGTGGTGATCGACCCGCCGGGGTGCGCGCCGATCTATGCCGGGCTGACCAAGGGCGCGACGCGCGCGCAGGCGCGCAGCATGGCGCTGCGGGCGACATGGATTGCCTCGATCATCCTGCTGATCTTTGCGCTGTTCGGGCAGGAACTGCTGGGCGCGCTGCATATCGAGTTGAACTCGTTCCGCATCGCGGGCGGGCTGATGCTGTTCTTCATCGCCTTCGACATGGTCTTCGAAAAGCGCACCCAGCGCCGCGAGGAACGCGCCGAGAAGATCGCGCAGACGCCCGAAATCGAGGACGTTTCGGTCTTCCCGATGGCGATGCCGATGCTGGCAGGCCCCGGCGCAATCGCGGCGATCATGCTGCTGATGAACGAGGCCGAGGGGCTATCGCAGTCGCTCGAGGTGCTTGCCGCGCTCGCCGCCGTGCTGGCGATCACCGCGGCGGCACTGGTTGCTGCCGGCCCGCTGATCAGGCTGCTGGGCGACAAGGTCGAAGCGGTGATTACGCGCCTGCTGGGCGTGCTGCTGGCCGCGCTTGCGGCGCAATATGTGATTGACGGGCTGAAGGGCAGCTTCGGGCTCTAGCCCCGCTGCATCGGGCATATTATGGCCGTCGGGTGCAAGATCCGGCGCGGCCGGACATTTAGGGATTTTCGATGTTCAAGCATTTCGGCGGTTCGCTGCTCTTCACCATTGCCGGGCTCGTGCTCGGAGGCTGGTATGGCTGGGAGCTCACCGGCACCGTCAACGGGATGCTCGGCATCGTGTGGATCTGCGCGGTGCTGGCGGTGCTGGAAGTATCGCTGTCTTTCGATAATGCCGCGGTCAACGCCTCGATCCTCAAGGACATGGACCCGGTCTGGCAGCATCGCTTCCTTACGTGGGGCATCGCGATTGCGGTTTTCGGGATGCGGATCGTCTTCCCGCTGGTGATCGTGATGGTCGCCGCCAGTCTCGGGCCTTTGGAAGCGATGAAGCTGGCGCTGAACGAGCCGGTCAAATATCAGGCGATCGTCTCGGACGCACATATCGGGTTGATGGGGTTTGGCGGCGCGTTCCTCGGAATGGTCGGCCTCAAGTATTTCTTCGATTCCGACAAGGAAGTGAACTGGATCGATGCGATCGAGCGCCCGCTCGCCAAGGTCGCCGATATCGAGGCGATTGCCATCGGCGTGGTGCTGGCCGGGACATGGGCAGTGTCGACGATGCTCGCGCCCGCTGACGCGCACACCTTCCTGATCGCTGCCATCGCGGGTCTGCTGACCTATCTCGCGGTCGAGATCGTCAACCACCTGCTCGAGCCGCCCACGCCGACCACGGGTGATGTCGCCAAGGCGGGCTTCGGCGCGTTCCTGTACCTCGAAGTGCTCGATGCGAGCTTCAGCTTCGACGGGGTGATCGGTGCCTTCGCGCTCACCAACAACCTCATCATCATCGCCATCGGCCTCGGCATCGGCGCGATGTTCGTGCGTTCTATGACGATCTTCCTCGTCAACAAGGGCACGATGAGCGAATACCGCTATCTCGAACACGGGGCGTTCTACGCGATCATCGCGCTGGCGGTAATCATGTACCTCAACACCTTCGTCCATATTTCCGAGGTGATCACCGGGCTGATCGGTGCGGTACTGATTGGCCTGGCCTTCTGGTCCTCGGTGCGATGGAACAAGGCCAACGCGGCAGAGAACCCGGAAGATTCGTTGCGCTGACTAGGCCCAGTCGCCCAGCAGCGGGGTGAATTCATCCACCCGGATCAGCTGCCATACACCGCCGGTGAGGTAGGGGTCGTCCGCCAGAATGGCGCGGGCGGCCGCCTCGTCCTCGGCCTTTACGATCAGCAGGGAGCCGATGATGAGGCCATCCGCGCGTTTCAGCGGGCCGACGATCACGAAATGATCGGCATTGGCGTGGATGAAATCGAGGTGTGCAGGGCGATGGATCGCGCGCAGCCGCCCGCCGTCTTCTCCGTCGCGGCAGTGGAAGCAGAACATGCGCATGATCGTGTGAGGCCCTTGTTGCGTAGGCCGCAGGCTAACGGCAGGCAGCCGCGCCGGTCAAGGGAGCCTAACGGTGAGGGGCGTTGCAAAGAGGGCGCTTGAAGCGCAGCCTCGGGCGGTTCAGAGGGCTGGGCATTCCCCCGCGAATCGTTTCAGGTGAAACCAGATGGCCGACTACGCCGCCGCCCCTTCGATTGACCGTACCGAGCTCCGGCGCGCCTATCGGCAGGACGAGGAAGCCTGCATAGCCGAGCGTCTGGAGCAGGCAGCTCCGGCGGCGAAGGTGCATGATGCCGCAGCGCGGCTGGCGATTGACCTGATTGAAGGCGCGCGGGGCAAGAAGGCGAGCGGGATCGACGCTTTCCTCCAGCAATACGGCCTCGACACCGAGGAAGGCATCGCGCTGATGTGCCTCGCCGAAGCGCTGCTGCGCGTGCCCGATGCCGCCACCGCAGACGCGCTGATAAAGGACAAGATCGGTTCTATCGACTGGGGCGATCACCTCGGAGAAAGTTCCTCGACCTTCGTCAACGCGGCGACCTTTTCGCTGATGCTGACGGGCGAAGTGCTCGATCCGCCAGACGCGCGGCAGAAGGGGTTGGGGAGCGCCTTCAAGCGGGCGATGAACCGTCTGGGCGAGCCGGTGATCCGCACCGCGACGGGCCAGGCGATGAAGATCCTCGGCGGGCAGTTCGTGTTCGGCCGCACCATCGACGAAGCGCTGAAGCGCGCTGCACCTGAGCGGGCGCGGGGGATCACGCACAGCTTCGACATGCTCGGCGAGGCGGCGATGACCTTTGCCGATGCCGAAAAATACCGGCTCTCCTATGAGGCGGCACTGACGCGGCTGGCCCGCGAGGCGGGGGCCGGGGTCGCGGCCGCTCCGGGGATTTCGGTGAAGCTTTCGGCGCTGCATCCCAAATACACCTTCTTCAACGCCGGCGAGGCCAAGGCGGCAATGGTGCCAATGGTCAAGGCGCTCGCGATCAAGGCGCGCGATGCCGACATCCACTTCACCATTGACGCGGAAGAGGCCGAGCGGCTCGAACTCAGCATGGACATCATCGAAGCCCTCGTGGCCGATGATGACCTGTTCCGCCGCCCCGACGGCAGCCGCTGGGAGGGCTTCGGCCTCGCCATCCAGGCCTACCAGAAGCGCGGTGTGGCGGTGTGCGACTGGGCGGGGAAACTCGCGCGGCGGCACGGGCGCAAGCTGTTCGTGCGGCTGGTCAAGGGCGCCTACTGGGACAGCGAAGTGAAGCTGGCACAGGTCGGCGGCTATGCCGACTACCCGGTGTTCACCCGCAAGGTCGCCACGGATGTCAGCTACCTCGCCTGCGCGGCGCGATTGTTCGAACACGCCGATGTGCTCCGGCCTGCGTTTGCCACGCACAACGCCTATACCATCGGGGCGATTAAGCACCTCGCTGCGGGCCGCGCTTTCGAATTCCAGCGCCTCCACGGTATGGGCGAGGAGGTCTACGATGCGCTCCACGCTTTGGAGGGCAACCAGCGCACGCCGGTGCGGATCTATGCTCCGGTCGGCGGGCACAAGGAGCTGCTCGCCTATTTGGTGCGCCGCCTGCTGGAAAACGGCGCCAACACCAGCTTCGTCAACCGCATGGGCGATGCCGACATTCCGGCCGGGGAGCTGGTCGGCGATCCGGTGGCGGAACTCGCCGCGCTCACCCCGCGCCGCAATCCGGCGATCCCGCTGCCCAGGGATATCTTCGGCGCTGGCAAGGGCGGGCGCCAGAACAGCGGGGGCGTCGATCTCAGCGATCCGCTGGTGCGCGAACCGCTGATGGCGCGGCTCGATGCCTTGGCGGTCGCAAGCTGGAGCGCGGAACCGACCTTTCCCTCCGCCAGCGCAGGTGCGGTAACGCCGGTCACTTCGCCGCAGGACCGCGCGCAAACCGTCGGCACCGTTCGTGCGGCAACTCGCGAAGAGGTCGACGCCGCCGTCACCCGCGCCGCTGCGATCCAGCCCGGATGGGATGCGCTTGGCGGCGAGGCGCGCGCGCTGCTGCTGGAGGAAGCCGCTGACCTGTTCGAGGCGCACACGGCGGAATTCCTGAGCCTCTGCCAGCGCGAGGCAGGCAAGACCCTGCTCGATAGCGTGCTCGAACTGCGCGAGGCAGTCGACTTCCTGCGCTACTACGCTGCCGAGGCACGACGGCAGTTCGCAGCCCCCACGATCCTTCCGGGGCCTACGGGCGAGGAGAACAGCCTGATGCTCCACGGGCGCGGGGTGTTCGTCAACATCGCGCCGTGGAACTTCCCGCTGGCGATCTTCATCGGCATGGCTTCGGCTGCGCTGGCGGCGGGCAACACCGTGCTCGCCAAGCCCGCGCCGCAGACCCCGCTGATCGCCGCGCTCGCCATCAAGCTATGCCATCAGGCAGGCATCCCGCCCGAGGCCTTGCAGCTCGTCCCCGGCGGCACTGAAGTCGGCGCGATGCTCACCGCAAACTCCCTGCTGGCAGGCGTTGCCTTCACCGGATCGACCGCCACCGCCCGTGCGATCAACCGCGCGCTGGCGGGGCGCGACGGGCCGATCGCCACGCTGATCGCCGAGACCGGCGGGCAGAACGCGATGATCGTCGATAGCTCCGCGCTGCCCGAACAGGTGGTGCGCGACGTGGTCGCCAGCGCGTTCCAGAGCGCGGGACAGCGTTGCTCGGCGCTGCGGGTGCTGTACCTGCAGGAAGACATCGCCGGCCCCGTGCTGGAGATGATCCGCGGCGGCTTCGAGGCGCTCGCTATCGGTGATCCGGCCGATCTTGCCACCGATGTCGGACCGGTGATCGACGAGGCGGCGCGCGGCCGGCTGGAAGCGCATATCGCTGATTGCGAGGCCAAGGGCTTCGCGGTCACCCGTCTGCCCGTCCCGGCGCAATGTGCGGCAGGCTGCTTCGTTGCGCCGACGATCATCGAATTGCCGTCAGCCCGTGTGCTTACCGACGAGAACTTCGGCCCCGTGCTCCATGTGGTGCGCTTCAAGGCGGGCGAATTGCCGCAGGTGGTGGCGGAGATCAACGCTACCGGCTTCGGTCTGACGCTGGGCCTCCACAGCCGCATCGCCGAGACGCGGCGCTTTGTGCAGGCGCACGCGCGGGTCGGCAATTTCTACGTCAACCGCAACCAGATCGGCGCGGTGGTCGAGAGCCAGCCCTTCGGCGGCGAGGGCCTGTCGGGCACCGGGCCCAAGGCGGGCGGCCCGCACTACCTCGCACGCTTCGCGACCGAGCGGGTAACGACCATCGACACCACCGCGGCGGGCGGTAACGCTAGCCTACTGGCGGCGGGATAGCGAGAGGCGTGCCGGGCACCTTCAAGGTCGCAAGTTACAACATCCACAAGGGTGTCGGCACCGACCGCAAGCGTGATCCGGCGCGCATCCTCAATGTGCTCAATGAGGTGGGGGCGGACATTGTCTGCCTTCAGGAAGCCGACCTGCGGTTCGGCACCCGCGCCCCGGTGCTGCCGCGCTTCCTGATCGAGGGGCACACCGATTACGTCCCCGTGCCGCTGGATGTACAGCACGATTCGATGGGCTGGCACGGCAACGCGATCCTTGCGCGGCGCGGGATTGCGGTGGAGAGCCACGATATCATCCACATCCCCTGCCTCGAACCGCGCGGGGTGGTGACGGCGAGCCTGAATGTCGGCGGGACGAGCGTCAGCGTGTTCGGGATGCACCTTGATCTGTCGGGTCTGTGGCGGGTGCGGCAGGCCCGCGCCATCGCCGCGCTGGCCGATAGCGCGCGGGCCGCCCGGCCCACAATGCTCATGGGCGACCTCAACGAATGGCGCGCCGTTTCGGGCTGTTTCCGCGAGTTCGGGCGGCACTTCACCCTGCTCGACCCCGGCCCCAGCTTCCCGAGCCGCCGCCCGCTGGGACGGCTCGACCGGATCATGCATTGCGGATCGCTGCAGGTGACAGGCTGCGGCGTCCACCGCAGCGCATTGGCGACGGCGGCGTCGGATCACCTGCCGGTATGGGCCGAGTTTGTGGCGGGGTAACGGTGTGGAGGTGTCCGCTTTTGGCGGGAGCGCGGGAGGTGGCGAACGACTGGATCTGGGTGGTTAGCGGAAAGTCTGGTTCTTCGCGTCACGATGTCCCCGGAAAGCTGTACATCCTAGCAACAGGATAAACAACAAGGCGGCGCGTAGCGGAAGGTGTCCAATTGCGACCGGAAAATCGTTGCTAATCCAGTCGAACAGAAATTGTCCGGCCAAGACGGGAAAACCGATCTTCGCGATGAGGTGTATTAGACGGCGGCGCATGGCCATCATTTAATACGAAAGCTAACGACCTCAAAAGGGTCGCTTCCCGAACGGCAGCTTTCGTCCGCAGTCCGCCCAAAGCGGGCGCTCGCGATTACCCGAACAGCCGTCCGGCGACCGCGTCGAGCTTGGCCATCAGCGTGGTATCATGTTCGTCGGGCGCGGTGATCACCGCATCGTCGAGCGCGGTGTCGATGGGGGAGGGCTCGCGGGTTTCGGGCAGGGCGCCGATGAAGTTCTTCACCATCGCCCGGGCGAGCGCGCCGTTGGCCTGCATCTGGCCGACCACCTGCGCCACATCCACGGCCTCGCCTTCACGCCAGCAGTCATAATCGGTGACCATGCCGACGAGGGTGTAAGGCAGCTCCGCCTCACGCGCGAGCTTGGCTTCGGGCATGGCGGTCATGCCGATCACGTCCGCGCCCCACTGGCGATACATCCGGCTTTCGGCGCGGGTCGAGAATTGGGGGCCTTCCATCGCGAGATAGGTCGCGCCGACCGCGACCTTGCCCTTGGCCGCGGCCACCGCCTGTGCGGCCATCTCCGACAGGCGCGGGCAGACAGGATCGGCCATCGACACATGGGTCACAAAGCCGCTGGTGAAGAAGGTGCTGGGCCGCGCGAAGGTGCGGTCGATGAACTGTTCGACTACGGCAAAGCGCCCGGGCTCAAGCTCCTCGCGCAAGGACCCCACCGCGCTGATAGCGAGGATATCGGTGCAGCCGGCGCGCTTGAGGGCATCGATATTGGCGCGCGAGTTGAGCTCGGTCGGGCTGACCGGATGCCCGCGGCCGTGGCGGGGGAGGAAGCGCACCTTCACCCCGCCAATCGTCCCGCACAGGATTTCGTCCGAAGGATCGCCCCACGGCGTCTCGATCGCGATCCACTGCGCGTCCTCGAGCCCGTCGATGGCATAGAGGCCCGATCCGCCGATGATCCCGATGCACCACTCGCTGGTCATCCGCCGCCTGCCCCTCTTTCCTACCCGAGGGCCTTAGGTCAGGTCGAAGGGGGTGGGCAAGGCCTTGCGGACGATCTTTTCCGCCGCGACATAGGGCTGCGCGATCAGCGGGAGTGCCTGCATCGCGGCGAAATGCGCGGCGAGGCCCGGCCACCGCTCAAGCGGCGTCTCGGCCACCAGCGAAATCTGCATCAGCACGCAGGCTACGGTGATGTCGGCAATGGAGAGCGCATCGCCTGCGAAATAGGCCCGCCCGCCCACCCGTGCTTCGAGCACGTCGAAGATCGGCGGGAGCTGGTTTGCCCAGGCATCGCGCGCCTTTTCCAGCCCCGGCTCCTCGCCCTTGGAAATAGCAAAGAAGATCGGCCGGAAGATGCCGAGTCCGCCTGCCATCGCCAGCGAGGTGTCGGCGAATTCCTCGATGAACAGCGCCTCGCCCAGCGCCATCGGGTCTTCGGGATAGAGCGCGGGGGCGGGATGCTTCTTCTCGATATAGGCGCAGATCGCGCTGGAATCGGGGATCGTGCCGGCCACGCCCTCTTCCGCCACAGAACGGTCGCGCAGCACCGGAATACGCTTCATCGGCGAAATTTCGCGGAAGGCAGCGGGCGGATCGAATACGTTCACCGCCTCGACCTCGTAGGCCACATCCTTTGCGATGCACACGCCCGCCACCTTGCGCACGAAGGGAGAGATCGGGCTGCCATAGATCACCAGATCGGGGCGGGCAGTGGTCATGGGGCGTCCTCTCGCAATCAAACCGGGTTCCTCAAATAGGACGGTGCGGCGATAGCGCAATCGTCAGGTGATCGCGACCGCGCCACAGGCTAGAGGTCGCGCCAACGCGGGCGTTGCGTTTTCGGATGCAACGCGCCAGTTTCACGGGGAGAGAAGCGACTCCCCCACATTCGTTAGAGAGGACAGACAATGGTCACCCAGTACAAGAACCTTATCGGCGGCAAGATGGTCGGCACAGACCGCTGGCTCGACGTGGTCAACCCCGCCAACGAGCAGGTGATCGGCCAGGTGCCCCATTGCGGCAAGGCCGAGCTTGACGAGGCGGTCGCCGCTGCGCGCGCCGCATTTAAGACGTGGAAGAACACCCCGATCGAGGAACGCCGCGCCGCGATTATGGCGATTTCGGGCGCGATCAAGGAAAACGCCGAGGAACTCTACCGCCTGCTCACCAGCGAGCAGGGCAAGCCCCACGATCAGGCGCGCGGCGAAATCTACGGCGCGGCCGGCATGAGCGCGGCGCAATCGACCCTCAGCCTCGATGACGAGATCAACGAGGATTCGGACACCCGCCTCAGCCGCACCCGCCGCGTGCCGGTGGGCGTGGTGGCTGGCATCGTGCCGTGGAACTTCCCCGTCATGATGGCGATCCAGAAGATTGCACCTGCCATGCTTTCGGGCTGCACAATCGTACTCAAGCCCTCGCCCTTCACGCCGCTCACCACTCTGCGCATCGCCGAGCTGATCGCCGACAAGGTCCCCGCCGGTGTCGTCAACATCATCACCGGCGAGGATGACCTCGGCCCCCTGATGACCAGCCACCCGGATATCGACAAGATCACCTTCACCGGCTCGACCGCGACCGGCAAGAAGATCATGGAAGGCGCCAGCGCCGACCTCAAGCGCATCACGCTGGAACTGGGCGGCAACGACGCTTCGATCGTGCTGCCCGATGCCGATCCCAAGAAGGTCGCCGAACAGCTGTTCTGGTCGAGCTTCTCGAACGCGGGGCAAATCTGTGTCGCGGCCAAGCGCGTCTATATCCACGAGGATATCTATGACGAGCTGTCTGCCGCGATCGTCGAATATGCCAAGACCGTGAAGGTCGGTGACGGCAGCCAGCAGGGCACCGGCGTCGGCCCGATCCAGAACAAGAAGCAGTACGAGCGTGTGCTGGAGCTGATCGAGGATGCCAAGGACAACGGCTACAAGTTCCTGCTGGGCGGCAATGCCGACCCCTCGGGCACCGGCTACTTCGTGCCGCTGACCATCCTCGACAACCCGCCCGAAGACGCGCGGATCGTGGCCGAGGAGCAGTTCGGCCCGGTCATGCCGCTGATGAAGTTCTCCACGGAAGAGGAAGTCATCGCGCGTGCCAACAACTCGGAATACGGCCTCGCCGGCGCGGTATGGACCGCCAATCCGGAAAAGGGCGTGGAGATCGCCGAGCAGCTCGAAACCGGGACGGTGTGGGTCAACGAATACCTCCACCTGTCGCCCTTCGCGCCGTTTGGCGGGCACAAGCAGTCGGGCTTCGGCGCCGAATACGGCAAGGAAGGCCTGAAGGAGTTCACCTATGCACAGGTGATCACCGTGAAGAAGGACAGCGTGCTCGCGTAAGCCACGCGTGGGCATTACCGCTGACGAATTGAGCGCCGGGCTGGCGCGGGTAGCATCCCGCGTTGGCCTCGGCGCTTTGTCGTTGGCGCCGCAGCGCCTGACCGGCGGGGCGGTGATGGAGAGCTGGCGGTTTTCCGCCGGCGACCAGTCCTATGTGCTGCGCCGCGCGCCGAGCCTCGCCTTCATGGAAGGGCGGCCTTACGGCCATTCCACCGAGGCTGCGCTGATTGAAGCTGCCCGCGCCAAGGGCGTGACCGCGCCGGAAGTGGTGGCAGTGTTGGAAGAGGCCGACGGCCTCGGTTCCGGCTTCGTGATGCGCGCCTTGCCGGGGACGGCCGATCCCAAGGTCATTCTGGCGTGCGACGATCCCGATGGGCTGCTGCGCGAGGCGGCGCGCGATCTGGCGCGTATCCATCGGCTGCGGCAGGGTGATGTGCCCGAGGGTGTGCCGGTGATGGACTACCGCGCGGCTATTGCCGACCTCAAAGCGCAATTCATGGAGGTGGGCGGGGATCGCCCGATCATCGCGCTCGGCCTCAAGTGGCTGGAGGACAATTGCCCGCCCAAGGTCGAGCCCGTGCTCAATCACGGCGATTACCGCATGGGCAATCTGCTGGTAGAGGGCTCGGCGCTGACCGGCGTGCTCGACTGGGAGATCGCCCATTTCGGCGACCGCCACGAGGACCTCGCCTTCGGCTGCATGGCGGTGTGGCGCTTCGCCCGATACGACCGCCCGGCGCTGGGGTTGGGTTCAATCGAGGGCTACATCGCCGCCTATGAGGCCGAGGCGGGGGTGACCATAGACCCGGCGCGCTTCCGCTTCTGGACAATCTACCGCACCGTGTGGTGGGCATTGGGCTGCCTCAAGATGGCGGCGCAATGGCGCTCGGGCGCGGACCGGATGCTCGAGCGCGTGGTGATCTCGCGCCGGACGAGCGAGCAGGAATTGGACCTGCTGCTGCTGCTGGAGGAGGATGCGCCGCAACAGGACAGAGACCAAGGCCTGTTCACGACGCGCACCCCGATGCGGACTGCTGGCGAAGCGACCATTCCCGAATTGACGGTGGCAATTTCCGAGTGGCTAGCGTCCATCAAGGACAAGCTCGATGGGCATGATCGCTTTCAACTGGCGGTTGCCCGCAACGCCTTGGGGATCATCGCAAGAGCTTCCACGTCGGACTCGGAGCTTTGCGACAATAGCCATTTTGCGGGCCTTATCCTGTCCGGCGAGATGACGCTGCAATCGCATGGCCTGCTCCATGATCTGCGCTCGTCGATCCTTGATAAGGTTCAGGACGACTCCCCCAAATACCCGACCCTCCAGATCGCGCTGGAGAAGTGGCCGACCCCGGACAAAAGAACGGAGCAAGCGTAATGGACTTCGCCATCCCCGCCGACCTGCAAGCCTATCTCGATGAACTCGACGCCTTCATCGCTGCCGAGATCAAGTCGCTCGAACAGCAGGACGACAACATTCGCTTCTTCGACCACCGCCGCGAATATGCGCGCACGGACTTCGAGGGCGGCGGCTTGCCGCGCCACGAGTGGGAGGAACTGCTCAAGGAAGCCACCCGCCGCGCGGACAAGGCCGGCCATTGGCGCTTCTCCGCGCCCAAGCGCTATGGCGGCAAGGATGGCAGCAACCTCTGGATGGCGGTGATCCGCGAGCATTTTGCGCGCCAGGGCCTCGGGCTGCACAACGATCTCCAGAACGAACACTCCATCGTCGGCAACTTCCCCTTCGTCGCCATGTTCGACCAGTGGGGGACCGAGGAGCAAAAACAGGAATTCATCCTCGGCGGGTTCGAGCGCACCCGCCGCGTGGCTTTCGGCCTCACCGAACCCGACCACGGATCGGACGCCACCCATATGGAGACCGTCGCGGTGCGTGAGACCCGTGACGGGGTCGATGGCTGGCGGATCGATGGCGAGAAGATGTGGATCACCGGCATGCATGTCGCCACCCACTGCGCGATGTTCGCGCGCACGGCGGGCAAGGCAGGCGACGCGAGCGGGATCACCTGTTTCCTCGTCCCCAACCCCACCGAGGGTCTCAAGATCGAGGAGTGGATGTGGACCTTCAACATGCCCACCGACCACCCGCGCCTCAGCGTTACCAACGTCTGGGTGCCCGATAGCGCAATCCTCGGCGTGGAAGGCCGCGGCCTCGCTCTGGCGCAGAGCTTTGTCCACCAGAACCGCATTCGTCAGGCGGCGAGCAGTTGCGGCGCAGCGCTCTATTGCATCGACGAGAGCGTGAAATACGCGCGGGAGCGCAAGCCCTTCGGCGAGGAGCTGGCCCGCAATCAGGCGATCCAGTTCCCGCTGGTGGAACTGGCGACGCAGGCGGAAATGCTCCGCCTGCTGATCTTCAAGACCGCGTGGGAAATGGACAATATGCCGCACGAGCAGATCGAACGGACCATCTCGGACAAGGTCTCGATGTGCAATTACTGGGCGAACCGGCTGGTCTGCGAGGCGGCCGACCGCGCGATGCAGGTCCACGGCGGCATCGGCTATTCGCGCCACAAGCCCTTCGAACACATCTACCGCCACCACCGCCGCTACCGGATCACCGAGGGCAGCGAGGAGATCCAGATGCGCAAGGTGGGGGCCTATCTGTTCGGCTATCTCGGGCCGAAGCGGGGCCAATTCGGCTAGGAACGCCGCCGCCACCACCCGGCGAGCAGGCTCCCGATCAGCACGTGCCATACCGCCGAGATCGCGGCGGGCACCGGGGCGAGGGCGGCCTGCGTAACATCCGCGAACTGCGCGGCGAAGGCGGGGGTCTTGGCGAGGCCTGAACCCAGCCCCGAATTCTGCATCCCCACCTCGATGCTGATCGTCCGCGCTGCGATCGCGCCTAGCCCCAGCACCCGCGCCAGCGCATAGCCCAGCCCGAACCCGAGCAAATGGAGCAGGAACGTCGCCAGCAGCAGCACACCCGCGTGCTCCATGATCTGCGCCTTGGAGCCGCCGACGATCCCGCCCACAATCAGAATGACGAGCACGATCGCCACCAACGGCAGCACCGCGCTCACCTTTTCCGCAACGCGCGGGAACAAGCGGTTCAAGAGCGTCCCCAGCACCACCGGCACCAGCACCACGCTCACCATCTGGACGAGCAGGTTCCAGCGGTCGATCTCCACATAGGCCCCTGCCAGCCACCCCGTCAGCAGCGGGGTCAGGATCACCGCCATCAGGGTCGAGGCCATCGTCATCGCCACTGACAGCGCCACGTGCCCGCGTGCGATGTAAGTGACGATGTTCGACGCCGTGCCACCCGGACAGCAGGCGACGAGGATCAACCCCACCGCCAGCCCCGGCTCCAGCCCCAGCAGTTTCGCCACCGCAAAGCCCGACAGCGGCATCACGGTGTATTGCAGCGCGACCCCGGCGACAAAGGCGCGCGGCAGCTTCAGCAGGCCGCGATAATCATCGAAGGTCAGCGTCAGGCCCATTGCCAGCATAATCACGCCCAGAGCCAGCGATAGCAGCTGCTGGCCCGCAAAGCTGATCCGCCCGTCGGTCATCCACGTGAAGGCGGGCGGATAGAACCACGCCAGCCCGACGCCCACTAGCGTCAGCGCGGCGAAATTGTTCGTGATTGTCCGCAACATGATTCTTCCCCTCGCGCGCCGCCTATCCCGCCTGAGGCACACTCTGCCTCTAGCAATATCTGAATGCGTCGCTAGTCTGACCTATTGAAACAGGTAGACTTTTTGATGCGCTACTGGGTCGCCGCGCTGCTCGCGGGAACCTCTGCTGTGCCCGTGATGGCGGGCGAGACCGTGCTTTACGACACGCAGCCGGCCTGGGTCGACCCGGCCACGCTTGAAGCACGACCGGCCGCCTCGCAATCGACTCTCGCCTTCCTTCGCCAGCAGGTCGACATCTGGTCGAACAGCAACCGGTAAAGGGGAAAGGTGATGCAGATGCTCGGCCGCAATCCCGCCGCCGCCTATCGCCGCGTCGCGCTTGAAGCGCGGATCGAGGCGTCGGGCAGCGCAGACCTCACCCGCATCTGCCTCGACGAGGCTCAGGCAGCGCTAGGCCACGCCTTGATCGCGCTTGAGCGGGCCCAGACCCCCCCTCGCGAGGCGCTTTTGCGTGCGCAGACGATCATGCTGTGGCTGGCCCGCTCGGTCGCGCCGGATCACCCGCTCGGGGCAAGCCTCAAGGCGTTCTATGGCGGGTTGGCAGGGCAGATCGGGGCGCAAATCCTACAGACTGAAGCTGGCAAAGTCAGAGAAATCCAAAAGGATATCAGTGATATGTTGACGGCGGCAGGGTAAGCTTGCCACGATGTTTCACGTGAAACATCTGTGGAACATCAGTTCCCGCCCATAAACTCGCCGATAATCCGCGCTGCATCCGCCGGGTCCTGGAAGGGATGGAAGTGGGTCATGTCGGGCCGGTAGAGGTTGGTCCCCTGCGGCAGGATATTCGCCAGCTCCGGCCAGGTCGGCGAGCTCTTGAAATCATTGAGGTCGGTGTGCAGCGCGCGCACCACCAGCACCGGGATATTCACCCGCTTGGTGGCTTGAAGGATCGCCCCGTTGCTGCGGCTGGACGCATAGACGCTGGCCTCGACTTCGGGCGCGCAGGCCAGCTCCATGCCCTCGCCGGACGCTGCGGGGACGAGGCCATAGCGGCAATAATCTTCGAAGACGCGAGGGGTGAACAGGTCATAGGGATCGCGGGTGGCGAACCGCTCGATCATGGCATCGGCGCTCGCGAAATCGCGCTTGCGGCGGATCGCGGGGTGGGGTTTTTCGGCGGTGTAGACCGGCGTTCCGTCCCCGTAGAATTCCGGCGCCAGGATCACCGGGTCGAACAGCACGAGGCGGGCAAATCGCCCGGGGTTGTCGGCGGCGACTTGCAGCAGCGTGTGCG
The DNA here is from genome assembly GCA_027533455.1 of Porphyrobacter sp. Lineage (GTDB taxonomy): Bacteria > Pseudomonadota > Alphaproteobacteria > Sphingomonadales > Sphingomonadaceae > Erythrobacter. Next base: position 42,806 of record JAPZUC010000017.1, read on the forward strand.
CCCCCATCGAATGGCCGATGCCGACTGCGCCGGAAAGACCCGTCTGCTCGAGGAAATCGGCAACATCGCTCGCGAGAATGCGCCAGTCGGTGATCGGCTCCGCGCGCGACAAGCCGTGGCCGCGCAGGTCGATCCCATAGGCGGGGTGGGCCGGAAATGCGTCGATGATCGCGCCCCACACCCTTCCGTGAAAGCCCGTCGCATGGGCGAACACCAACGGCACGCCGCCGCCTTCGGAGGCCCATTCGTGGACGGCAAGCTCGATCCCGCCGGTGGGGTAGAAACAGGTCGCGGGTTCCGGTCGTGCAGTGGTCATGACTGCCGCCCAAGAGCATCGCGGACGGAGTGTCAATCAGGCGCTTTTGAGAGGTGGCGCTCCTCCGCCGGGGCGGGCGCGGCGTCTGGCTCGCCGCGGTTGCGGGCGAAGTGCAGCGCCTCGGCAATGCGTTCCGGCGCGATGCGGTGGAGGATGGCGCCATACAGCACCACGCCCAGCGGCACTGTGATGGCCAGCGCCAGCAGATCGGGCACGGGCGGCAGCAGGTGGAGCACCAGCGCCACGCCGCCCGCCATCGCCAGCGCAGCCGCCGCCGGAGGGGCCACCGCGCGGCCCAGCGCGCTGATCCTGAGGCCGATGATCCGGCCCGACAGACGGACCGTTGCCGCGGTCAGTACCGCCATCCCTCCAACCCAGCCCCAGGCAAAACCGGTCAGGCCGAAATGCGATCCGATGAAATAGGCGCCTGTCATCACGACGCTGCCGATCATCGTATTCCTGAGCGCCGCCATCGGCATCCCGCGGGCATTGGTGGCCGGCGCGAACAGGATCTGCAGCGTCATCATCGCCATCGCTGCCGACAGGATCGGCAGCAGCGGGACAGTTTCAAGCCATTGCTTGCCCAGCAGCACCGGCACCAGCACCGGCGCGACCACGGCAAGGCCCGCATAGGCCGGCAGCGCGACCAGCATCACCAGCCGGATGGTCGCCAGGAGCGCCTCGGCGCCGAGGTCGGCGCCGTTGCCTCCGGCGTGCTGGCGGGAATAGGCGGCATAGGCGACCTCGTTGATCGGCGGCACGAACTTGGCGGCCAGCAGCTGCGCGAGGAACAGTCCGGTGGTGTAGACCCCCAGCTCGTGTGGATCGAGCACCCGTCCCGCGATCATCACGTCAGCCTGGCTCTGGACGAACCAGAAAAGCTGGGTGGCGGTCATCACCCCCCCAAAGCCCGCGATATGGCCAGCGCCGGCAAAGCGGAAGCTTGGGCGGATCGGGGTCTTCGCAGCCCAGGTCATGCCCACCGCCTCGGTCATGATCATCGCCAGCGGAGCGAGGACGAGCGCCCACACGCCCCAGCCCGACAGCGCGCCGGTCAGCGCCGTGCCCCCCCCGCCAGCGCGGGAGCAAGGCGCACCTGCGCAGTACGCCGGAAGTCCATCCGCCGCGCGAGGATCGCGTGGGACAGGGCGCAGAAAGGAATTGCGAGGTAGAGCAGTGACTGTACTCGCAGCAGCTGCGTCACCATCGGTTGGTCGAACCACAGCGCCACCAGCGGCGCGGCGAGGAACTGGATCAACGCCAGTCCGCCGTTGAGCAGCATCAGCATGCCCAAGGTCTGCCGCAGCCGCTCCTCGGTCACCACTTCCTCGCGGATCAGGGCGCTCGCAAGGCCGTAGCCGTTCATGGTGTTGAGCAGGATCAGCATGACCTGCGCCATTGCGAACAGGCCGTAATCCTGCGGCGCGAGGAGGCGGATGACAATCAGGGTCGATGCCCAGGAGACGATCTGCGTGCCGATCTGGCTACCCGATCGCCAGATCACGGCGGTGCGGACCTGCGAGGCGAGCGAGGGGGTAGGTGCGCCGGTCACCGAGTTCTCGGGCAGCGGGCCGTCGAGGATGGGGCGGTCACGCATTCGCGGACATCCGCCGTGCCGGTGGCAGGGTGCGCGCGGCATGGGCCGGCCGTACGACCGGGTTCGGCGCGACCATCAGGTGGTCGGCTGCAATCCTGCTTTCGTCCATTACTCACCTGCTGCGGCAGGGCGCCGCTCCACCCGCTTTACAGCAGGCGCGTAACCACCCGGTTAACCAAGGGTAGTGCAGCCTGGCAGGCTAGTCGGATCAGAACACCACGACCGAGCGGATCGATTTGCCTTCGTGCATCAGGTCGAAGGCGGTGTTGATCTCTTCGAGGCCCATGACGTGGGTTATCATCGGATCGATCTCGATCTTGCCGGTCATGTACATATCGACGATCTTGGGCACGTCGGTGCGGCCCTTGGCCCCGCCGAACGCGGTGCCGCGCCAGTTGCGGCCCGTGACGAGCTGGAAGGGGCGCGTGGCGATTTCCTTGCCCGCTTCGGCCACGCCGATGATGATGCTGGTGCCCCAGCCGCGGTGGCAGGCTTCCAAGGCGGTGCGCATCACCTCGGTGTTGCCGGTGGCATCGAAAGTGTAGTCAGCGCCGCCGTCGGTCATGGCGACGATTGCGGCGACGGTCTCCTCGCGGCTCATGCCCTTGGAGTTGAGGAAGTGGGTCATGCCGAAGCGCTTGCCCCATTCCTCGCGCGCCGGATTGATATCGACGCCGATGATGAGGTTCGCCCCCGCCAGCCGCGCGCCCTGGATCACGTTGAGGCCGATCCCGCCGAGGCCGAACACCACGACATTGTCGCCCACCTGCACCTTGGCGGTGTTGGTCACCGCGCCGACACCGGTGGTCACTCCGCAGCCGATGTAGCAGGCGGACTGGAACGGCGCGTCCTCGCGGATTTTGGCGACCGCGATTTCCGGCAGCACCGTGAAGTTCGAGAAGGTCGAGCAGCCCATGTAGTGGAAGATCGGCTGGCCCTTGTAGCTGAAGCGGGTGGTGCCATCGGGCATCAGCCCCTTGCCCTGCGTCGCGCGGATCGCGGTGCACAGGTTGGTCTTGCCCGAAAGGCACGACTTACACTGGCGGCATTCCGGCGTGTAGAGCGGGATGACGTGATCACCGGGCTTCACCGAAGTCACGCCAGCGCCGACCTCGCGCACGATGCCTGCGCCTTCATGGCCGAGTACGCTGGGGAAGATGCCCTCGCTGTCGAACCCGTCGAGGGTGTAGGCGTCGGTATGGCAGATGCCGGTCGCCATGATCTCCACGAGCACCTCGCCGGCCTTGGGGCCTTCGAGATCAAGCTCGACGATTTCGAGCGGTTGCTTGGCGGCAAAGGCAACGGCGGCGCGGGTCTTCATGCTTGTGGTCTCCGGGTCATCAGCGGCGGCTGATTACGGCCTCGTGATCGTAAGGGCAATGGCGGCAGGCCGATCCGCAGCACTTGCCGCGCGCGAGGTGCGCGACCCGCGTGAACACGGTGTAGCCGGTGGCCGGATCGCGATAGCTGCTCTCCCCGCGCGCGCAGGCAGCTTCGTGCAGGGCGTACCAATCGGGCTGGGTCATCGTTTCATCCGATAGTGCCAAAGTGTCCCCGATGCCATGCGCGACATAAAATTGCCTGTCAGCGCAGGATACCCGCTTGCGCACCGCAAGCTTTTGCGCTCTTTCCCCCGCTCGCCATTCCTACCGGAGAGCCTGCCTTGCGCATTGTTCTGTTGCTTGCCGCCTTGTTTCTCGTCGTGCCTGCTTCCGCTCAGGGAGTGCAGCAGACAAAGGGCAATTTCGAGGACAAGTTCCGCCAGCTTGATGAAGTACTGCCCGACCCCAGTGCCACCCGCAACGCCAGCGGCGCGCCGGGGCATCAGTACTGGCAGCAAAAGGTCGATTACAAGATCACCGCGACGCTCGACGAAACCAAGCGCCGGCTGACCGCGCGGGCCACGGTGCGCTACACCAACAATTCGCCTGATGCCCTGCCGTGGCTGTGGATGCAGCTTGACCAGAACATCTTCAAGCGCGATTCGATGGCCGAGCTGACCGATGCCTTCGGCGGCGCGGGCCGGCGCGGGCCGAAGGTCCAGCTGGGTTCGGGCAATGAGCCCACCAAGCTTTCGATGGAAGAACTGCGCCGCCAGCAGGCGATGGCCGACAACGACTATGGCTATGATATCAGCGCGGTCACCTCGCTCGCGGGCGCCAAGCTGCCGCACACCATCGTCGGCACGCTGATGCGGATCGACCTCGCCGAACCGCTCGCGCCGGGGCAGACCACCGAATTCGCGATCGAATGGGCCTTCAACATCGTCGAGGAAGACGCGGTCAACGCGCGTTCGGGCTACGAACATTTCCCCGATGATCCGCGCAAGGGCGGCAACGACATCTTCCTGATGGCGCAGTGGTTCCCGCGCATGGTGGCCTATTCGGACTACGAAGGCTGGCACAACAAGGAGTTCCTCGGCCGCGGCGAATTCACGCTCGAATTCGGCGATTACGAAGTCGAGATGACCGTGCCGAGTGACCACATTGTCGCCTCGACCGGCACGATCCAGAACCCGGACGCCGTGCTCACTGCGGCCCAGCGCCAGAGGCTCGAAACTGCGAAGAATGCTGATGCGCCGGTGTTCATCGTCACTCCGCAGGAAGCCGCCGCTGCGGAAGGCGGCAATCCCAAGGGCACCAAGACCTGGAAGTTCGCCGCCACCAATGTGCGCGATTTCGCTTGGGCCTCCAGCCGCAAGTTCATGTGGGACGCGCAAGGCGTGAAGCAGCTCGGCGCCGAACATGAAACCGTGCTCGCCATGAGCTTCTGGCCCAAGGAAGGCGGCGATCTGTGGCGCAAATACTCGACCGCGGCGGTGGTACACACTCTGAAGGTCTATTCGCGCTTCAGCTTCGATTATCCCTATCCCACCGCGCAGTCCGTCAACGGGCCAGTCGGCGGGATGGAATATCCGATGATCACCTTCAACGGCCCGCGCACCACCTTGAACAAGGATGGCAGCCGCACCTATTCACTGGCCGAGAAGATGTTCCTGGTCGGCGTGGTGATCCACGAGATCGGGCACATCTACTTCCCGATGACGGTCAATTCGGACGAGCGCCAGTGGACCTGGATGGATGAGGGGCTGAACTCCTTCCTCGATTCCGTCGCCGGTTACGAATGGGACCCGAAGATGCCGTGGACCCGCAGCCTGGCGCGCGATCTGGTGCCTTACATGGTGTCGAACACCCAGCAGCCGATCATGACGCAGTCGGATTCGGTCAACGACCTCGGCTCGAACGCCTATGGCAAGCCGTCGGCGGCTTATCATGTCCTGCGCGATACGGTCATCGGCCGCGAGCGGTTCGACTTCGCCTTGAAGGAATATGCGCGCCGCTGGAAATTCAAGCGCCCGACCCCGGCGGACTTCTTCCGCACCATGGAAGAAGCCTCGGGCACCGATCTCGACTGGTTCTGGCGCGGCTGGTTCTACACCACCGATCACGTCGATATCAGCCTCGACTCGATCTACCGCCTCAAGATGGACAGCAAGAACCCGGACATCGACCTTTCGCGCCGCCGTCAGGAACGTGCCGAGGAACCCACGCCGGTCGGGATCGAAATCAACCAGCAGCAGGGCCTGCCGATCTGGGTGCTCGAAAACCCGGGCGTTACCGACTTCTACGACAAGAACGACGAATTCACTGTCACGCCCAAGGATACCAAGGGCTACAAGGACTTCCTTGATGGTCTGCTCCCGTGGGAGCGTGCGGCATTCGACCGCGCGGTAAAGGAGGACGCGAATTACTACGTCCTCAACTTCAGCAACAAGGGCGGGCTGGTGATGCCGATCGTCCTTGGCCTGACCTTCAAGGACGGATCGACCGAGAAGCTCAACATCCCCGCCGAGATCTGGCGTCGCAACAGCAAGGAAGTCGCCAAGCTGCTGGTCTATCCCAAGGGCAAGGAACTGGTGCAGGTAATGGTCGATCCCGATTGGGAAACCGGCGATGCCGACCTTGAGAACAACCACTACCCGCGTCGCATCATCCCCAGCCGGATCGAGGCCTTCAAGGACGAGGCCAGCAAGTCGCGCGTCAGCCGTGACCTGATGGGCGAGGCGGCGGGGGCCGAGCCGGACAAGAAGAAGAAGTGATGCTGCTGCGTCGCTGGCTTGCCACGCTGGCGCTGGTGCTGGCCCCGCTTGTCGGGGGCGGCGCTGCCAGCGCGCACCAGCAAAAGATCGCAATCAGCACGATCGCATTGAACCCGCGTTCGGGCATGATCGAGATAGCGCACCAGGTGCCGGTCCATGATGCCGAGCACGCCCTGCGGGCGCAGGGGGCGAAGAATCCCGATATCATCGGCAGCCCCGAGAGCCGGCAGGCCTTTGCCGCCTATGTCACCCGCCGGTTCCTGATGGAGGTGGACGGCGCGCCGGTGACCCCCGCCTATGTCGGCAGCGAGATCACCGGGGGCAGCCTATGGGTCTATCAGGAAGTGCCCGCGCCCGCTGGCGACAAGTCCCTGCTGCGGTTCAACTCGCAGATCCTGACCGATGTCTGGGCGCGGCAGGAAAACCGCGTCAATATCGGCGGGGGGACCACGGTGAACACGCTCATTTTCCATGCCGGTGATGGGCCGGCCGGCGCGCCGCTAAGCGAATAGTTCAGGCGCGCCGGCGCTGTTCCGATGCGTCTGCTGGGCTGAAGCAGGTGTGTACGTCGGATAGCAGGGCCGGGCGGCCGTAGCGGTAACCCTGGACATGGCGGCAACCGATAGCGCGCAGGAAGATCTCCTGCTCTTCGGTTTCGACCCCCTCGACCACCACTCTGAGGCCGAGCGAGTGGCCCATCTGCACGAGCGCCTGAATGATCAGGCGCGATTGGTGATCCTCCCCGATGGCAGCGATGAAATCGCGGTCAATCTTGACCTTGTGGATCGGGAATGCGCGCAGGTGGGTGAGCGAGGAGAACCCCGTCCCGAAATCGTCGAGACAGATCGTGAAGCCGCACTGGTCCAGCATTGCGAGCGAGGCGTTCAGGTGCCCGCTGGCGTCGAGCAGCATGGTCTCGGTCACTTCGATCGTGACGTTCTGCGGCGCGAGCGGGCTGTCGTCGATCACGTCGATCATATGTTGCACGAAGTCGCCGCGTCTGAGGTCTGCGTCCGAAAGGTTGATGCCGATCCGCGTTTCTGAGCCGAACAGCGCAAGAATAGCTGGGCCATCAGCTACCACATGGTCGAGCATCACCCGGCTGATGCGGCGCGAGAGTTCAGGGTCAAGCAGGGCGGAAAACACTTCGCTGGCGGCGAGAAGTGCGCCGTCCTCGCCCTTGAGGCGCAGCAGCGCCTCGACCGCGACGACCTCCCCTGTCCCCAGATCCACGATCGGCTGATACGCAGCCATCGCCCGTCCGCTGTTCAACGCGCTTCGAAGCTGGGCGATGGCACGCTCGGGCATGCGACGCTGGCAGAGTATCTTGCCCAGTCGCAGTATTTCGGGTCGAGCGTGGGCCGCGTCGCCAATCGCATCGCGGGCGGGCGCTTCGTGCTCGATGGGCAGGAATATCGTGTGCCGCTCAACAACGGCCCGAACGCGCTACACGGCGGGCCGACGGGCTTCGACAAAGCTGTCTGGGAAATCGTCGAGGTCTCTGAGGAGCCGCTCCCCACGGTGGTGTTCGCCCACACCAGTCCCGATGGCGACCACGACATCCAGCAGGCGCTTGACGGCTACGAAGGATACGTTGGGAATGAGCGACCCCAGGTCATTTTCGCTGAGATACGAGATTTTGACCTGTCTGGTCTGCATTTCGGTGATCTGCCGATAGTGATAGACGGGAACGCCCGAGAGGGCGGCTTGCGCAAACAGACGCTCCCATCCACTCGCATGGGGATAGTGAAGATCGGCCACGATTGCCCAGTCACGCCGGCCGCTTCGGACCAGGTCTTCGAGATCGGCGAGCGCGGGGCTGGGCACGTAGCTCCCGGTCAACTCGATCTCGCTGGCGCGTCCGCGGCTCACAATCACATGTGGCTTCATCAGCCCGCGGCTGCGAACCGCGATCAGAAAGCTTACGAGGATCGTGGAGCTCGCGCCGACCGAGAAAAGCGAGGCGGAGTAAGGCAAGCGCAGCAAAGCCAAGACGCCCAGAACGCTGCTGAAGACCAGGAAGTTGACGGGCAGGACATAGGACAGGTGGCGCGCCTTGGCGTGATCCCTGAGGCGAGCGAGCACGTACCAGCTGATGGCCGCTGCAAGGGCGAGCGGCACAATGGTCTCGTTGAAGGCTCTGCTGAAGGGCGCGCGCCCTTGCAGCTCCCAGACCAGGATAGCTGGCAGTCCGCCCCCGATGAGCGTGAGCGGAAATTCGAACTGCCTCAGCAGCGTTGTCCCGAGTTCGAGGGGCGCGGTCGCGTCGGGGACGTGACCACCCTCGTTATGCGCGCGATCGTCTTGGCTGGCTGTAGGCGATGCTGGCTCGGGTAGGGCTGCGGTCGGGGGCGTCACGCGCTCGGCCACGAGCCCACCGCCTTCGCCCGCATCGAATAGGGTCGCGTCATCGACCAGAGTTTGGGCAGCGCGAACTGTGCCCCTTCGTTCATCGCCGCACCATGCCGGGTTGGGCGGTGATATCGGCGGGACGCAGGTTGCTGGCAGGCAAGGCGACGCGGGTCTGTTTGCCCATGAAGTCGAGCAGCACCAGAACGCGCCGGTCGGGGGTGAGGCGCTCGACTTCGCCCACGAATGAAGCGAGCGGGCCGTGCGCGATGGCGACCTTGGTGCCGGCCTGGAACTCGTGGTCGATTATCAGCACCCCATCCGCGCCGCATGCGGCCTGGAGGCCGGCGATAATCTGGCTGGGTACGGGCGCTGGCTTGCCGCCAAAGCTGACCAAGCGCGCCACGCCATAGGTCGAGTTGACCAGTGACCAGGGTGCGATCGGCTCGGGATAGGACAGGAACAGATAGCCTGGGAAGAACGGGCGCAGCGTGGAGGCAAATTGCCCGCCTCGCACCCTAGCCTTGCGCTCAAGAGGCTGAAAGGTTTGAAAATTCTGGCGTTCGAGATTGCGCTTCGCGATCTGGTCGGCATTGGGCTTAAGCTGCGCCAGGAACCAGGACGGCATATATTTTCCCCGATCGCTTGCACTGACGCTTTGAAACACAATTACATCTGTAGGTCGGTTGATTTTGCGCAGCCTATGAGCTTGCGATGGATAGCGCCATTTGTGCGACGCAGCGAGCCAGTCAAAAAGTATATGCTTTCAGAACGCTGCCGGTCGGCAACTGGTGTGCGAACATGTCTGTGCCAGCCAGGTTTGCGAGTAATGTTTTGTCGCGCCACCGCTATCTTTGCTCGAGCGCCAGCAGGGCTTATCGGGCGTGGGTCGAAGCCAGGGGGCTAGCTTGGATCCGGCCGCGGGGCTCAGCCCAAGCCTGCGCTGTTCCCGCCAAGCGGCGCCGAGGGGCCGCCATTAAACAACGCAGGCTGACCTTAAACTTTAATTCCCCAACAGCTTGGCCACAGCATCCATGAGCTCCCTGGATTTGTACGGCTTCTTGAGCAGCTCAAGTTCAGCTCGTTCATCAATTCCCAAGGCATCGAAAGCGCTCGCCGGAAATCCCGAGGTGAGAAGAACCCGGATATGGGGAGCCATCCGCTTCACTTTCTCCGCGAGCTGCACACCATTGAGTTCACCGGGCATGATAACATCAGTAAACAGCAGGTCGAAGGCGTCGTCTTGCTCCAGCAGTGCCAAGGCCGCCTCCGCATCACCTGCGCCCACCACGCTGAAGCCTGCCCTGGTCAGTAGTCGTTCGACATGGGACCGGACATCGGGTTGGTCTTCGACCACGAGTATCCTTGCGTTCTCGGCGCGGGGGCGTTCGGCGACCACCTCGACTTCTGTGTTTTCTGTGCCCTCGCCATGGGCGACCGGAAGATAGAGGTCGACCGTCGTCCCGTGCCCCGGCTCGCTGTAGACGGTGACCGCCCCGCCAGACTGCTTGGCGAAGCCGTAAACGCTACTGAGGCCAAGCCCCGTCCCCTTGCCGACCTCCTTGGTGGTGAAGAACGGCTCGAAGGCCTTGGCGATCACCTCATCACTCATGCCGCACCCATTGTCCGACACGCTGATGCAGACGAAGCTCCCGTCGGCCAGCTCGTAGCTGCGCCCGACCATGTGGCTGTTGACAGTGACATTTTTGCACGAGATCGTGATGGCGCCGCCTCCCCGCCCCATGGCGTCGGATGCGTTGACCGCCAGATTGATGATTGCCTGCTCGAGCGCTCTCCCATCGACTTCGACAAGCCAAAGATCGGGCGGTACTGTGAGGCTGAGAGTAATCCGTTCGGTGAGGCCTGAACGAAGCAGGCGGACAACGTCGGCGAGGAGCTGGCTCAGATCGAGGCGAGCTGTGTTCAGCGTGCTCTGCCCTGAGAACGACAGAAGCCTCCGCGTCAAGCTCTCCGCGGCTTCGGACGCCTTCATAATGAGGTCGACGGATTCCGCGTCATCCTGGTCGAGTTGCGAAAGCTGCAGCAACTCGGCATTGCCCTGGATGATCATCAGCAGATTATTGAAATCATGCGCGACGCCGCCGGTCAGCTGGCCGACCGCCTCCAGCGCCCGAGCCCGCGTAAAGCCGTCGTTCCGCCGGTTTTCGGCGGTCACGTCCCGGAGGTTACCAAGAACCCGCGCTGGCTGCCCCTCGGTGTCGTACAGGACCGAGGCCTGCATCCTGAGATCCACTGCGGCGTGATCCGCGGACTGGACTTTGAAGTCACATTCCCAACGGTCTGCTCCTGTCTCGTATGCATGCTCCATCACAGCCATGACCCTGTCGCGATCGTCGGGAACAATAAGCGTCATCAGGCGCCCAATATCAAAACCAAATTCCTCTATATTCAGGCTGATCTTGCTGGGCCAATCAGGCGTGATCCAGAAAGTCCCGGCCTCAATGTCGCGGTCCCACAGCACATCGCCCAAACTGTTGGCGATGATGCGGAAACGCGTCTCGGACTTTTCCAGCGCCCTCAGCGCATTCGTCAACTGGCTAACATCGGTCACCGTGCCGATGACACGGGTGGCCTTGCCGTCATTGTCGCGGATGATGTAGGCGCGTTGGACGAGGAAGACGTGTCTGCCGTCCCGGCGGTCTATATCGTATTCGATGAAGAACCGCTCCTGCCCCCCGTCGATCGCAGCCACCGTCGCGTCGCGCACAGCCAACAAGGGTCCCCGCACTCCGTGGCCAGCCCGATAGTCTTCTAAGGAGAAGACGACTGGGGCTGGCCACCCGAAGACCTCCTGGAAGCCGTCGTTGGCAATGTAGGCCCCAGTCTCGAGGTCCCAATCGAAGATGGCGTCCTGACTGGCCTTCGCCGCGAGTTCGAAACGCTGGCGGTAGGCTTCCGCTTCTGCCTCCTTCTCAACCAGCTTCGTGACCTCGGTGAAGCTGACGATCACGGCTTCGACTTCGCCGTGCGGATCGAGGAAGGGGAAGGCATTGCACTGTGACCAGATAGTCGTCTGGCGGCTGGGGTGCCGGTGACCGACAATGATATCGTGGACCGCCTCCTTCGCCTCGATGGCGCGAAACAATGGCAGTTCCGATCGGGACATGGGCGAGCCGTCGGGTCGCATGAACTTCCATCGGATATCGTCTGCGCCCCCATCGACGACTTCGGCTGGATCGAAGCCGAGCAATTCGCAGGCTTTAGAATTGGCGCTGCGAACGGCGCCGCGTCGGTCGTGGATAATGATCCCCGCCTGCACTTGATTTAGGACCGACGCAAGCCCGGCCTCCAGTCGCAACGCCGTCTTTTGCCAGGAGCTTGGCGTGAACGTGACCAGAAACCGATCCGCCTTCCCCTTCCCGTCACGGCCAAAGGCCGGAGCCATAGAGACGCGGTACCAGCCAAGCTCCTTCAAGGCCAGCCTCAAGAGGACCTTGCGCGACACCAGCCTGCGCTTGCTTGCGGCTGTCCTCAGCAGTTCCATAATGCCCGGATTGCTCCTCAGGAAATTCGCGAGGGTGCGGGCGTATTGCTTGTCTGAGATACTGGGGATCCCGATCAGCGTCTTGAACTGATCGTTGGAAGCGATGATTGCGCCGCTGCGGTCGAACAGGAAGTTCGCCTCTGTGGCCCGCTCCAGCGCCCGCGAACGGAATACGCTCGGCATCGCTAATCTCTCCCTTTGCGTCAGCACGACCTCTAATGTTCGTTTGCTAACATGGATTAGCAGAGGCGACAAACTGCACACCTTAATCCGCGGCTTAGACTTCCAGCCGAGAAACTGCCGGACGCGGGTTGAATTGCCGCGAGCATCGAACCCCGTAGAGCTACGGGAAGGCTCCTGACGCATTCTTGCCTTGCCGCACGCTAGAGCAGTCCTGCTACGAGCGATGTCGGCCAAGCGCTTGTCCGGTGTGCTCGCAGCGTGACGCTTTTCGGGATCATCTCAAGAGCGTCATGCATCTCTGCGGTTCCTCCTACCGCCGCGGAGATGCAGCCGCTTGAGGTTGCCGGACGCGCCAATGACTAGTCTCCAGCGCGCGTCCGGTAATTTCCTATTGAGGTTCTCGTGATATGAAGATCGATGCATCCGCCTTCTATTGCCCGACCACGAGCCGGATCGAATTTGGGTTGGGCTCATTTGGATGAAGCTGTTGCGGGTAATCGCGCCCTATCGGAGGAGAAACCCTTTGGCCTTCGCAGAAACCCCGGCGGCGCAGCCTGCAAGCAGCGGCACCCCGCGACGACTAGTGATACTAGATGATGACCAGTCTATCCTGCGCACAGTCGGGATCATGGCGCGCCGGCTTGGACTGGAGGTCAGGACCTGCCTGACCGTCACCGAGCTAGAGTCGGCGCTGAAAACCTTCGAGCCCGACGTGGTCCTCATCGACCTGATGATGCCGGACTGCGACGGGATCGATGTCATTAGACGAATTGGCCCGCTTCCGAGGGGCTCAGTCTACGTTATGAGTGGGGCTGACAAGCGCACATTCGCCGCCTCGCGTGAGGTCCTTGCCTCCTCCGGTGCATCAATCGCCGGGTTTTTGCACAAGCCCTTCAAGATGGCAGATCTTGCCAGTGCGCTTGCTGGTTCCGCGTCAACACCCCCGCCGCGCGCTGCCCACGCCAGGCAGCATGCACTGCACCACATCCTTTCGCCCGCCGGGTTCGAGCAGGCGGTTTTGACCGGCAGGATCGAGCCGTACTACCAGCCGATCTTCAATAGCGACGGGCGGACGCTCAAGGGGTTCGAGGCTCTTGCCCGGGTCAAGGGCGCGCAGAAAGCCGGCTTCGCTCCCGCCTATCTCGAACAGCTGTCGGCGAATGCCAAGCTTGCGGCAGCGCTGACCGATCTCGTGATCAAGCGTGCGCTGAGCTTCCTTGCCGAACTGCCCCGGTCTTGCGGCAACCCTTCAATATCGATCAACCTGTTCGGGGATTATGCCGTCGCGGACGGTTTTCGCGCATCGCTCGTAGAGCAGTGCGCGCGCAACGGGATCGCGAGGGACAGGGTCATCCTCGAGCTGAGCGAGGCGACGGTCTTCAATCTCGACGATGACGAACTGCGCAAGATCACGCAGCTGCGGCTTGCTGGTTTTGGCCTGTCGATCGACGACTTCGGGACCGGACACTCCTCCCTGGGCCGGCTCGCTAGCCTGCCTTTCTCGGAGCTCAAGATCGATAAGGCCTTTTGCCTTGCCCTCCCGCAGTCGCAGCCAGCGGCAGCAGTGATCGAGGCCTGCCTTGGGCTTGCGGCGCGGCTCGACATGAAAGTGATCGCGGAAGGGGTTGAGAACGAGGAGGTCGCGGCAGTCCTCGCCAGCATGGGTTGCGATGCGCTGCAAGGACACCTGTTCGGGCATGCTATGCCCGCCGAAGAAGTGGCGCAATGGCTGCGCGCCATTCCGTCCCAAGCGGCGGCCTGAGCACGCAAGCCTCCCTTCAGGGGCATCAAAGTAAACCAAACCTTAGCGCCCGACGCGATCCGGCTACGCGAATGGCCTTGGCCGATTCGCGAAGAGTATCCGGCGATGATTGGCGCAAGGTCAAACTTCTCACCCGCATCGTCCTTGCCCTGCTTGCGCTTGTCGCTCTGCCCCCCGTCGCCTGCAAGTGCTGACGGCCAGGTGCATGTCTCGGCCCCCGAGACCACCCTTCGCGTGCTCCGAACCCAATCCTGGATCGAGGAGTGGGATCCTGTCGCGCAAGCGTGGGTGCGTTCAGGGGACGATCCGGCCGGCTTCGACAGGCCCCCAGCCACCGCCAATTCCGGCGCGCGGAAAGGCCCGCTCGCCGTTTTCGGGCCCTTCGTCGTGCTTGAGGCGAACACCGCGGCGGTGATGGGTTCTACAAATTCTAACAGCCCCGCCGGCTTCGCGCGTATGCGCACGGCCTTCCCGGGCATCAGTATGCTGGAGCTGATTGATGCCCCCGGCACCGTGAACGATATTGCCAACCTCAAGGTGGGGCGGATGATACGGGCCGCAGGCATATCCACCCATGTGCCGGCCAACGGATCGGTCCGCTCAGGCGCGGTGGAACTGTTTCTTGCAGGCAAAACCCGCACGATGGAGCCTGGCGCCCAGTTCGCTGTGCATTCCTGGCGCGACGAGCGTGGTAGGGGGCCGCAGGATTTCGCCCCCGAGGATCCCGCGAACCGCCTCTACACTGCCTTCCACGAGGACATGGGCATGAGCCAGGCCGACGCTCGGGCATTCTACGACATGACCAACTCCGTGCCCCACTCCGGCGCGCTGTGGTTCGGACCGGAGGTCATGCGCGGCTGGATCGCGAGCGGCGAAGCAAAGCCGGAAGAGCGAGACGTGACCATTCATCTCGCCTTCGCCCCCAACCTCTTCTCGCAACCTTCCGCCAGGCTGGACAATTAGCAGTTCATGCCGATGGTGCGCTTTGCGCACACTGCTCGAGTGCCGTTTGCAATGCCTGAAGCGAGATCGGCTTGCTTAGGAATTTGACCGCGCCGAAATCGACAGCAGCGCGGGCGACAAAGCTAGATCCGACATCGGAAATCCCGCCCCGGTAGCTGCCTCCGCCGGACATCGCGATGACCGGAACCCCGCTGAGGTGGCTGCCCTTCAAGAGCCTAATCAGGGCGAGACCCTCGATGTCTGGCATGAAGATGTCGGTAATGATGACATCGGGTTCGAGCTCGGTCTTGTGCCGAAGGAGGTCTTCGACGTCGGTGATGCGCTCGGATGCGTGTCCTAGCGCTCGCAGCTGCCGCTCCAACGTACGCGCGGCAAGATCATCGTCTTCCTTGAAAAGGACACGCATCTTGGACCTTACCTTCCTTCTGCGGCTTCGAAAATTCTGGCGATAATGATGAGGTTGGTTTCGCCGATTTTTTGGAGCGCCTGGTGCCGGTGAAACTCGACCGTGCGCACGCCGATGCCAAGCTTGTCGGCGATTTCCTTGTTACGAAGGCCCGTGCAGGCAAGACGCATCACTTCGTCTTCACGCTTGGTCAGATCGGCAATGCGTTTGCGCGCCTGATCAGCCGAATTGCTCTTCTCTACGGAGGGCCTGCTCGACTTTAGCGCGTCCTCAATTTTCTGCACGATCACCTCAAAGCTTCCGGGCTTCTCGATGAAATCGGCAGCGCCATTCTTCATGGCTTGGACGACCAGCGGAATGTCGCCGTGCGAGGTGAAGAAGATGACCGGTATGTGGCGCCGATGTGGCGGGATCCGCTCCAAGGTGGCGAGGCCATCCAACTCGGGCATCCGGACGTCTAGCAGTATGCAGTCGGGCTGCAGGTATTCCAGCGATTCCAGGAGGTCCGCCCCGCCGACGAAAGGGTGCACACGGTATCCATAACGCCCAAGTCCTCGGCACACGGTTGTGCGGACATCACGTTGATCATCGACTATCGCGATCAGCGGCGCGGGATTTTCAATCTTTGAAAGCATACCGCAGCCCTCTCGATGACAGAAGCGAGATCGTCGTTCCGCTAAATGCACTCTCGGGCGGCGTTGATAATTGACTTACGTCAAAAAAGCTAATCCGGAGATACATCCATAAGCATAGGCTCTCTAAAGTGAGTTTATTGAGCGCTGTTTGGGCAGGGGGCAGGGTTAAAGATTGATTGAAGAACATTGCAAGGCAGCACTGGGCTTACCCTAAAGGCTGTAGTCTTTTCTCCCGAGCTATGACGCGGGCTAGGCAAGGAACACCTAGCAATCGGGAAGGTTTGAAGGATGCTTGAAAAACGACAGCACCCTAGTGCAAGGTCCACGTTTAGAGGCGCCTATGTGAGGAACCAGGCTGGACTGCAGTTCGTCACCTTGCGCAATATGTCCGGCTCCGGCGTGTGTTTCGATGCCTTTTCGGGTGCCGCCGAGGGTGACGAGGTCGAATTCTGCATCGACTCGACTGGCGTCAAGAGGGGAGTGGTGCGGTGGGTCAAGGACGGGCTCTGCGGCATCGTCACGCACGGCGGAAATCAGGACGAGCTCGCACCCCATTACCTTGCGCAACGGTCCGTCCGCCTGCCGCTCTCGGTGGCAGTGAAGCTTTACGTCGACGGGCGCGGCGAGGACGCGATGCTGCGAAACATCTCTATCCGCGGGGCGTGCATCAGCAGCCGTAGCGAATTGGCACCCGGACAGCTTGTCTCGCTGGCGATCTGCGGCTCCCTTTTCGAACTGGCGACGGTGCGTTGGGTCAAGCAGGGCCTGTGTGGTCTGCGCTTTGCAAATCCGATCCATCCCAGCCGTTTCCGCGAGCTCGTGGCGAAGGTGCAGCAGGTGCCCGACGCCGGGTTGACGTGCCCCCCTGATTTTACCCCACGAGTGAAGAGTGTCTGGCCTGAAGAGGGGCAGACGATAAAGCGCGCAAGATTTTCGGAAGAGCAGATGGGGTTGGTGGAGGAAGCAGAAGCGGGCGCGAAGACCGCTGATCTGGCTACGCGGCACGGCGCCTGGAGCGACGACCTGCAACTGGAAGGCTGAGCATGGCGGGCTGCAGGCATCAGAGGCCTGGCGGCTGCGCGAGCTCGAGAGCGAGAACGCCAAGCTCAAGTGGCTGCTGGCTGATGCGATGCTGAACAACGTCGCGCTGACCCGAAGGGCGGCACATCCCACTCGGCCGCTAGGCTCGTTTGGGCTTTGTCAGCACAAATCCACCGAGGCGCTGATCCGGCCAAGCGGCGCGAAAAACGCAGTCTCGCCGCCTGTCACCCGCGTGAAGACACAATTCATCGCCACAATACGCTCTTGTCGATCGTACCAGATATAGGCCAAAGAGCCGTGGTCAGCGGCTGGGCGCACTACACGTTTCAAGTCCACGCGGCCAAACAATGCGATAGGCCGTTTTGATGGCATCTTCCCAACGCCTCGAGCTTGCGCTATAGCTTTTCGGCTTGATGAACGGAAGGGGATCGATCCTCGTCCGCGGCGCCGAAGTTGGACATCATTTTCGGCCATCATACTAGGGTTGTAGAGGAGTTTACCATGCGCTTAGCCTCACTGGCTGTCATCGGTCTGATTGTGACCTCTACCCCGGCTAATGCTGGCACGTCGTCGACTGAGCAGTCTGCGAAAGCGGCTTGTGTCACTAGCCTCGCCAAGGCCAAGGGATCGGCGGGCTTTGAGGTGGTGCAAAAGTGCGCCAAGCGCGCGCCCACAAGGCTTGCGGCGTCTCGTGCTGCGGCCCAGCCGGTGGGGCAGGAGGGTGGTGCTGCGGCTTCTGTTGGTGGAGCGCCCGGTGGTCCTGGCGGCGTGGTCTTTGGCCTGTTCGGCCTAGCAGCCCTTGCCTTCGGCGTATTGGAAGTCACTGATAAGCCTTCGAGCCCGTAAGCGATGCTTTCGGCCGCTCATTGAAGCGGTAGTCCAGCCCGTTATACTTGTTATCGGGCGCTCGTTGATGTGCCGATGGGGTCTTCGCAGACACTCTTGTCGCGGTGAGGGATTAGGCACTCTTTCAGAGCTGTATGAATTCGAGGGGTCGATAATAACGTGCTCAGATTAGTCGGACTGTCCGTCTTGCTGTCGATCGCGCTGGCTGGCTGCGCGACCAGTCGCTCGGATGATGTCGCCTACAACCCCGCAGGCTTTGCGGCGCCCGATGTGCCCGTTATCGAGAGGCTGTCAGCCGAATATCTGATTGCCCCCCTCGACAAGATCTCCATCAATGTTTTTCAGGTCGAGCAACTGTCCGGAGAGTACCAGGTTGATCTGACCGGCAAGATTGCCATGCCCTTGGTGGGCTCGGTCGAGGCGGTGAACCTGACGACGTCGCAGCTGCAGGAGGTGCTCAAGGAGCGCCTGTCGGTCAATTACCTCAAGAACCCTGACGTCACGGTGGGTATTCTCGCCGCGACCGGCAGCAACATCACGATCGAGGGCGCGGTTCGCAAGCCCGGCCTTTACCCCAACTTCGGCAAGATGAGCCTCATCCAGGCCGTGGCAATCGGAGGCGGATTGGAGCCCACGGCCAACGCCAAGCGGGTTTTCGTATTCCGGCAAGTTGACGGTAAGCGCATGGTGGCCGGCTTCGATCTGACCACCATTCGCACGGGGCAAGAGCCTGACCCCGAAATCTACCGGGGCGATATCATCGTGGTGCAGGGCTCCCGCATGAAAGAGAACTGGGCACAGGTTCTCCAGAGCGTGCAGACATTTGGCATTTTCCGGCCGATTTAGCGGATTAGAGCGTGAACAACCATCAAGCCCTTCCGCCGCGCCCGCAACGGGGCGACGTTATCGACTACGGCCCGGCCGCGCTCGCGCCCTACGTGGAACCCGAGGCGGATGATGATTTCGACGCCGGGATCTCCATCATGGACATTTTTGGTGTCCTGTGGGCGCGCAAGTGGTGGGTCCTGCTGGCCGGGCTGATCGGCCTGCTTGCCGCGCTCGCTTACTCGCTGTCGCAGACGCCAATGTACCGCGCGACGGCAGTGATTGAATTGAACCCGCCCACGGTTCCCATCCTCTCGAATGGGGGCGAAGCGAGCGAGGGGATGGTGGTTCCAACCACCGACTTCCAGTTCCAGGAAACCCAGATTGGCATCCTGCGCAGCCGCGCCTTGGCCGAGCGGGTCGTGCAGGACCT
Organism: Porphyrobacter sp.; assembly: GCA_027533455.1. Classification (GTDB taxonomy): domain Bacteria; phylum Pseudomonadota; class Alphaproteobacteria; order Sphingomonadales; family Sphingomonadaceae; genus Erythrobacter. The sequence goes on from JAPZUC010000017.1 coordinate 61,766, forward strand.
CGACCTGACTTCCAAGGCCGCCGCCAAGAAGGCCCGCGCGGATCAAGCTGCCTCGCTCGCCTCACTCGCCAGCTCCGTGGCTGAGGGACTGACAGTTCGCCCCTCCCCCGAGAGCCGCCTGGTCGAACTCAGCTACGAGGCGGCCGACCCGCGCGAGGCGGCGCTGCTGGCCAACAGCTTTGCCACTTCCTTCGTCCAGCTTACCCTGGATCGGAAGTACGAGGCCACCACTGCCGCGCGCAAATTTCTGGAAGAGCGGATCAAGACAGTCCGCGAGGACATCAATGATTCCGAGCGCGAGCTTGTCGCCTACGCCAAGGCCAATGGTATTGTGATGCTGGCGGGTGCGGAAGACGAGGACGGCGCTGGCACAAGCACGCTGACCGGCGATTCGCTGGGCGCACTTAATGCCGCCCTGGCCACAGCCCAACAGAAGCGCATCACCGCAGAACAGCGTTTCCGCCAATCTGGCGCGTTGACCGAGGGCAGTAGCAATGCCGCAACACTGCGCGGAGAGCGCGCCCAACTCGAAGCCGAGTATCGCGAGAAGTCAACCTATCTGCAGGATTCCTTCCCTGAGATGGCCCGTCTCAAGAGCCGTATTGGTGAACTTGACCGGCAAATCCGCAACGAAAATGCACGCGCCACTGGCTCGCTTGGCGCCGAATACCGCGCCGCGCTGGCGGAAGAGCAAGCCCTGAGGGCGCGAGTTGCGCAGCTGAGCGGTAGCGCGCTGAGCGAGCGCGAGGACGCGATCCAATACAATATCCTCAAGCGCGAGCTCGACACGAGCCGCTCTCTCTATGACGCGCTCCTCGAACGCTACAACGAGGTTGGTGTGGTCGAGGGCATCGGCACGGCGCAGGCCGCGCTGGTTGACAAGGCCGAAGTGCCTCAGCTGCCTTTTTCGCCGCCGACCCTCCGCAATGCGGTGTTGGGGGTCTTGCTTGGCTTGCTTCTCGGCGGCGGGATTGCGGTTCTCTTCGATCGTGTGACTAATACGGTCAAGACCAGGGATGACGTCAGGGAAAAGCTTGGCATTCCTGCGCTCGGCGTGGTCCCGATTTCAGAGAAGGGGGCCGATTTTCTCGACCAGGCGCGTGATAAAAAGTCTCGGCTCTACGATGCCTATGCCACCCTTCGCTCCTCGCTGGAGTTTTCGTCAGGAGCCGGGTTCCCCGGGGTTCTTCTGGTCACCAGCGCGCGTCCAGGAGAAGGAAAATCGAGCACAAGCTACTCGCTCGGGGTTCAGCTTGCCGACGTGGGGCTCAAGGTACTGCTAATCGACGGCGACATGCGCAAACCCTCCTTCTTTGTCGCTGAGGAAGGCGCGTGCGGCCTCTCGAGCCTGCTCACCAGTCACGCGACCGTAGACGAATGCATTGTCGGGACGACCAGCCCGAACCTGTTCCTAATGCCAAGCGGCCCGATACCGCCAAACCCGGCGAACATCATCCTCCCGAGCCGCCTTAAGGAGATACTCGACGAACTGCGCGGGCACTTCGATGCGATCATCCTCGACGCACCGCCAGTGGGCGCTTTTGCCGACGCGGGGCTGCTTGGAACATGTTGTGATGGCGTGCTGTTTACCGTGGAATGCGGAAAAACCCGAACTGCAGTGGCGCAGGCCGCGCTCTACCAGTTGCGCATTGCCCGGCTTAACGTAGTTGGGGCCGTCCTGACCAAGGCGAGTGGCAAGACAATCGACTACGGCTACGGCTACGGCTACAGCTATTACTACAACAGTGGCGGCCGCGGGGCTGACACCAGCATTTCGGTGGCGGTGCTTGCGGGCGATCAACAGTCCGAGGGGCAGTGAGGACAGCCAGGATCGTGCTGCTGCTCCCGGCCGCAGCGAGCCTCTTGGCTGCCGCCAGTCTCGCCTTTTCGTGGAATATGTCGCTCAGCGGCCAGCCGCTGAGCGACGCCAATAGCGTTCTGGTCCACCCCGCTTACATTACGTCTTCGCTCACCAGGGCCGCGCTCGAGGGCCGCGCGCCCGTCGATGCAACGACGCGCGCCGAACTGCTGGCAGCGTTGCGCCAGGCGCCGCTGGAGGACGAGCCGTTCACCCTGGCGGCCTACGAGCAGTTTGCGGAGCGGCGCGTCGCAGCGGCACAGGATCTTCTGGAGATCGCGCGCAAGCGAAACCCGCGCTCGCGCCAAACAAGGCTGTTGGCGGTGGACGTCAACCTCGCCGCCAACAGCATCGCTGCCGCGGTCAGCGAGCTTGAGACCCTGCGCCGGTTGATGCCCGCACAGAGCGCGGTCTTCGATGAGACGCTTGTCCTCCTCGCGGATTACCCTGACACCCGCATGACAGCGCTTAGAGCGGTGAAGGAGCAGCCGACCAAAGAAATGATCTTGGTCGGTCTCGCGAGAAATGGCGCAGGTTCGCCTGCCCTTGTCGAAGCCATGCAGGCGATGGCGCTTGAAGGCCGCCTCACCGCAGACAGCGGCACGGCGAGTGCCGTCACGCAGCCGCTCGTCACTGCGGGAAACTACGCCGCCGCCTTTGAGGTCTGGTCGCGGCTGACGGGGAGCAAGGCCAATGCCTCGGGCGTGCGGGATCCCCGGTTTAAGCAGGATTTGCCGCCGCCGTTCGGATGGGCGCTGACGTCGGGGGGTGACGGATCCGTCGCGAGCGATGCGCGTGGCCTGGCCGGCCAGATCTATGGCCGGCGCAATGCCAACCTGGCCCGCCAGCTTCTGGTCCTGCCGTCTGGCTCCTACCGGCTTGAACTCGAGGTCACCGAGCCCACAGAGCTGCTCGAGGTGGCGCTGCGCTGCTTGCCGGATCAGGAGCTTGCCAGGCAGCGTCTCGGCGGTGCCGGAACGCTTGGCGTCGCGTTCACGGTGCCGGATGGATGCAAGGCGCAGTGGCTGGAACTGAACGCGCGGGCGAGCGATCCCCCGCGTTCGGCAAGTTTCCGCATCCGCTCCATCGCCCTTACCGGGAGTAGGCAGTGAACAAGGCGGCCCGCGATATTGTCTTTTCCGCGTTCCTGTTTGCCTGCCTGCTTCTGGGCGGCGCGAGCCGCGAGGGCTTCCCATCCAATTACCTCTTGCAGGTGCTCGGGGCGGGGTTCGTCTGCTGGGGCCTTTACCATCTCAAATGGCGGGGCCTTTCCCGCTTCGAGCGGCTCTTGCTGCTGCTCGCCGGCCTCGGATTGGCGATCGTCATCGTGCAGTTTCTTCCGCTGCCAACGGCGGTCTGGCGTGACCTGCCTGGGCGGGCGTCGATTGCTGCGGAACTGCAAATGCTCGACGCCTTGCCCGATCCCGGGTTCGTCAGCCTCTCGATCCATGAGAGCCTGGCATCGGTGGTCTGGCTCCTGCCTGCGGCGGGCCTGGCGCTTGCCGTACTCGCCGCACGCAAGCTACCGGATCTGGCGATTGCCTTTACGATAATCGCAGGCGCGCTGCTGTCGATCGCAGTCGGAGTTGCCCAGTTCCTGGGCGGCAGCGAGGCGCCGTGGTATTTCTACGACTTCACCAACCGCGGCTTCATGGTCGGCTTCTTTGCCAACGCCAATCACATGGCGACGCTGCTGCTGGTGAGCCTGCCCTTCATTGCCGCGCTGGTGCGCGAGGGTCGGGAGCGAATGCCGAAACACCGCCAAGAATTCACCGTGCTGGGTCTCGCGCTGTTCGGCTTCGTGGTGATCGGCGTGGGATTGGTCGGATCGGGGACGGGATACGCGCTTCTGGCTCCGGTCACGCTTGCCAGTGCCTTGATCGTCTGGACGCCGTCGCGGCGTGTGGCCGCGGCACTCGTCGTTCCGGTCCTGATTGTCAGCGGCGCCCTGATCACGCTCATTGGCGGGTCAGATAACGTATTTGCATCCGAAGCCTCGGCCTCGATCGACGGGCGCGAGGAGATCGGCGAGACTATCACACCCGCGGCGCTTGCATTCTTTCCCGTCGGTAGCGGCCTCGGCACCTTTGAAGAAATCTACCGGCGTTACGAGGATCCCGACACTGTCAGTACGACCTTTATCGCTCACGCGCATAACGACTATCTCGAACTTGTGCTCGAGCTTGGCGCGGCAGGCGCGGCGCTGATCATTCTGTTCCTGCTCTGGTGGCTTTACGGGCTTGCCCGACTGGTACGGGCGGGCGATGCTCCCTTCGGCTGGGCCGGGTGGATTGCCGTGGGTGTCATCTTGACCCACTCAGCCTGGGATTATCCGCTGAGGACAGCCGCCCTGAGCGCCGTTTTTGCCGTATCGTGCGTGCTCTTGGCGCGATCTGTAAGCACCAGGGGCTGGGCGACCAGGATCACCGAGGCGCACTGACTGTCAGCGTTTGTCAGGTGCGGGCGACGCCGTTCGCAAGCTATACGCTGGCCACCAGCGAGCGCCACTCGTCCATGCGCTGCTCTTTGGACAGATGCGCCGTGCAGTAGTGTCTGGCATTCTCTCCCAGCTGCGCCTGCAGGGCGCGGTCTTTCGCCAGAACCGCAAGGTAATTGGCCACCCCTTCAGCGTCGCCCTTGGCGAAGCTGGCCCCGCACTGGGCCTTGGCGATCAGGCGCGCCACTTCGCCGTCGGTGTCGCCGATGAAGATAATGGGCCGTCCGACTGCCGCGGCGCCGTAGAACTTGCTCGGCACGATCAGACCTTCCAGCTCCGGTTCGAGCGACAGCCAGTGAATATCGGGGACACTGAGGCTCTGCTGCAACTCGGCGCGAGGCCGATAGGGACGCCGTGCGACGATATTGCTCAGCCGCGGATCATCGGCTGCCGTTTCGAGCAGGGCGTGCTTGGCGCCCCCGCCGATGAACAGCAGACGGATCGGCGCGTCCTGCCGTGCGCCTAGCAATGCGGCCGCGTCGAGCATCGTGGCGGCGTCATGCGCACGACCGAGGTTGCCCGAGTACCCCACCACGGTCACGTCCTTACCGAAGCCCCATTGCGCGCGCAGCGGATTGTGCTCGGCGGCGAGCGGAGTGAGTGCCTCCTCTTCCGCCCAGTTTTGGATGATGTGCAGACGCGCCGGAACGACCCCACGCGAGACCAGCATGGCGTGCATGCGTTCGCCGATTACGACATTGGTGTGAGCCGTCCCCCAGGCCCAGTCGCGCAAGCGGATAGCCAGGCGAACGGCCGGATTGGTGCTGGTGCCGAAGCCGAGCCGGGTGGCGGTCTCCGGATAGATGTCCTGCACCCAGTGGATGAGCGTGGCACCCTTGAGCCGCGTCAGGAGCGCGGCGACGATCCCGACCAGCGGAGGGTCGGTCAGGCAGATGACAATGTCCCCGCGGCGCACCCGGAATAACCCGGCCACCAGCAACCCGCAGTAGAAGGCGAGGAAGTTGAGCGCGCGCGCGGCAAGCGAATGGTGGGATAGCGGCAGGTTGGGCAAGCGGGTCACGCTGAGCCTGTCCACGCCGAGCGTGTCGCGCGCATGCTCGCCGCTGGGCGTGTAGGCGGCGGCGGCTGTGATGACGTGCAGGTCGAGCCCAGGATTTGCCAAGCCCGTCACCAGGTCTGTCAGCATCAATGCGGTTGCGGATTCGTCGGGGTGGAAAAAGCGGTTGATCAAGACGACGCGCATGCACTGGTCCTTGCCGCGGATGGCCATGGGGAGAGGTTGCTGTGCCTGAGGCTATCGCTGCTGGCGTCGTTCAGTGCAAGCACCGCACGGCCATGTCACGGAAGCGGTCTGCGGTCGCAGTATACAAAACGGCAAGAGCGGCCAGTCTGACGTGGGCCGGGGGTTGACCCTGTGCTCGAGCGGGCCGAAAACGAACCGCTGAAACTGGGACCGAGCTCAGCGACGAGCTCAAGCGAGACCCTTCCAGTATAGAGCCCTGATTGCGATTAAGGCGAGCCTGTCACTGCGGCCGATGCTAAGCTGCGCGCCTCTCGGCACTTCTGCGTCGGGACTTTAAACGCGACCGTCCGCTCCGGGCACGATGATGAAAGATACCAGTCACTCTATGAAGACAGCACTGATTACCGGGGTCACGGGCCAGGACGGGGCCTACCTTGCCCGCCTGCTGCTCGACAAGGGCTACCAGGTGCACGGCGTCAAGCGCCGCTCCTCCTCGTTCAACACGGGGCGGATCGAGGACATATACCAGGATCCGCACGAGCAGCACCCGCGCTTCGTCTTGCATTATGGCGATTTGACCGACGCCACCAATCTCATCCGGATCGTGCAGGAGGTGCAGCCCGACGAGATCTACAACCTGGCTGCGCAAAGCCATGTCGCGGTGAGTTTCGAGACCCCCGAGTATACCGCCAATGCCGATGCGATCGGCACGCTTCGCCTGCTCGAGGCGATCCGGATCTTGGGGCTCGAGAAGACCTGCCGGTTCTACCAGGCTTCGACCTCGGAGCTGTATGGGCTGGTGCAGGAAGTGCCGCAGCGCGAGACCACGCCCTTCTATCCGCGCAGTCCCTATGCCGCCGCCAAGCTCTACGGCTACTGGATCACGGTCAATTACCGCGAGGCCTATGGCATGCATGCCTCCAATGGCATCCTGTTCAACCACGAGAGCCCGCTGCGCGGCGAGACCTTCGTCACACGCAAAATCACCCGGGCCGCCGCGGCAATATCGCTCGGAAAGCAGGACAAGCTCTACCTCGGCAACCTCGACGCCAAGCGCGACTGGGGTCATGCCAGGGAGTATGTCGAGGGCATGTGGCTGATGATGCAGCAGGACGAGCCGGACGACTATGTGCTGGCGACCGGCGAGACCACCGAGGTGCGCGACTTCGTGCGCTGGGCCTTCGAGGATGCGGGCATTCCGATCGCCTTCCGCGGCGAGGGGATCGACGAGAAGGGCTACAGTACCATCGACGGGCGCTGCCTGGTCGAGGTCGACCCTGCCTATTTCCGTCCCACCGAGGTGGAGCTGTTGCTGGGCGATCCCTCCAAGGCCCACCAGAAGCTCGGCTGGAGGCACCAGACCAGCGTGCGGGATCTGGCGCGCGAGATGGTGGAGGCCGACATTGCGCTGATGCGCGCAGGCCTCCGGGGCGAGCAAGGCTAGGCGATGGGGGCGGAGCCGATCTATTCGCTCGCCGGCAGGCGGGTGTTCGTCGCGGGGCATCGCGGCATGGCGGGCTCGGCAATCGTGCGCCGGCTGGAAGCCGAGAATTGCACGATCCTCACCGCGCCGCGCGGTGACCTTGACCTGATCGACCAGGCGGCGACGCGCGCCTGGTTTACCGAGCACCAGCCCGATACCGTGTTCGTGGCCGCAGCAAAGGTCGGCGGGATCCTCGCCAATGACGCCTATCCGGCCGATTTTCTCTACGACAACCTCATGATTGAGGCCAACGTGATCGAGGCCGCGCATCGCATCGGGGTGGAGAAGCTGCTGTTTTTGGGTTCCTCGTGCATCTACCCGAAATACGCCGCCCAGCCCATGGCCGAGGACGCGCTTTTGACTGGCAGTCTAGAGCCCGCCAAAGAGTGGTATGCGATTGCCAAGATCGCCGGGATCAAGCTCGCCCAGGCCTACAGGAAGCAGCACGGGCGCGACTTTATCTCGGCCATGCCCACCAATCTTTATGGCCCGGGAGACAATTTTAGCCTGGAGACAAGCCACGTGCTCCCGGCGTTGATCCGCAAGGCGCACGAGGCCAAGGCGAGCGGGGCAGCGAGCCTCGAGATCTGGGGCACCGGCACCCCACGTCGCGAGTTCTTGCACGTCGATGACTTGGCTGACGCGTGTGTTTTCCTGATGAAGCACTACTCGGGCGACAGCCATGTGAATGTTGGCTGCGGCGAGGATATTGAGATTGGCGAGTTGGTGCGGCTGATCGCGAAGGTCGTGGGTTTCGAGGGTGATATTGTTCATGACCTGAGTAAGCCCGACGGCACGCCCCGCAAATTGCTCGATGTTTCGATGCTTCAGAAGATGAATTGGAGCGCCGCGATCGATCTCCAATCTGGGATATCTCAAACCTATCAGTGGTATGTCGGCCAACTTGAAAGGCAATCGGACTGAGCATCGGCGAGTGGGCGCAGAGCATCCAAGCGCCCCTTGCTTCAGTCCATGTTGCGGAGGGACACCGGCTTCCCTTCCGTGTCTGCCGAGGGCCCACAATCGGCTGGATGGAGCCCTCTGCTGGTCAGCCTGACGCAGCCGTCCGCCTAATCTGCCTCGTGCCAGCCTATCTTATCTATCCGCGCGATCTGCTCGGGAAGGCGAGGGCTAAGGCCGTCGATATGATGAGCAACAACAAGGCAGCCCCCAGCAGGTCGCCCACAAATACCGCGAGGATTTGGGTGCCGCCGCCTTCGAGGCGTCCGGTGGCCCACAGATATCCGTTCAACATCACGGCGTTCGCGCTAGCGCAGAGCGTACACAAGAGGATAATGTGGCGAGGCCCAAGGCCAGCAAGATTGTGCGGGATGTCCATCATCCACTTGCCAGCAGATACCGCAATCCAGGGCGTGACGCCCAAGATGACCGAAAAAATCACCTCATGGAGCGGGCCGCCACCCGTCGTACCGTAGACGGTCAGGAAGGCCCCCAGAACGAGACCCGCTGCCCCCGTCCTTCCGAACATGAGAATGACCAGCGGACGGAAAGCGGCGGGCAGGAATATCCAGTGTGCGTTCGGCGATTGCTCCAAGTCAGAGAAAATCCACGCGTTCAATTCAGCAAGGGCGAGCCACGCGATGGCAATTCCAAGTACCTGAGTGACCGCCCCGCTTAACTTTGCAATTTCAAATTTCACCTGTTGGGCCTTTGCTCCATCAGTTCCTCAAGTGCCGCGCCGACGTGTTCAGAGTACTCCAAAGCCAGGGGGGCGGGGTCAATCAACTTCACACGCTTGTCACTTTGATGCGCGCGCAGCGTGATCAAGCCCTTGTCGCGCAGGCTCATAATCCGGCGATAGGCGGTTGCCTCTGACACCTCCGTCATGTCCCGCATTACCTCACCGACAGAGAGGTCGCGAGGCTCGTGCCAGCGGACCAGCAGGCTCCTCAGCAGTTGCTCCTCGTCTGCGGTCAACGCGCCGAAGGGCGACATGGCGCGGATAGCGCTCATGAGGTTCAGCAGTCGAATGTGCAGGGGTTCTTCAGTCACAGCGAGGGCCTCCCAGCCATATTCGCTCAGGACGATACCCTCTATCCCCGCGACAGCCAACTACTTTCATTTACGAAAATATATTGCCAGACACATCCCGCCACGCTACCGCCGCCTCAGCGACCCGGGTGCGGGCGCCGTATGGCTGCCTGCTCCAACTCTACCCAGCTCCCACCTCGGGGGCTGGGTTCTTTTTTGCCGCCGGCACAGCGCGTGGGTTCATCAGCATTTTCCTCAACGCAAGGCAGTGGGTGGCAGTCTCCCGCCACTCCGGGCCGGTCACTCGGCGGGAGTGTCAACATGCGTGGCCTGGATCAATTCCCTGATCCGTGCGGACAAGGCGAGCACCACAATTGCGTATGCCAGGGTTGCGACGCTGATGATGTGGACCCCGTAGCCGTCGATCAATTGGTAGGCCATGATGGGCGCAGCCGCCAGCACCATGTAGACGGCCCAGCCTCTCCGCCAGCCGATCGCCTCGTCCAGCAAGTGGTGCAAGTGCCGACCATCTGGCGCGAGGGGCGACTGGCCACTCAACAGGCGGACGAGAATGAGGCGGAGCGTGTCAAGCACGGGCATGAGGAAGAGGAGGACCACCTCCGCCGTTCGGATTGTGCCGTAATTTTGATTGTGGAGGGATAGGGCGCAGATCCCGAAGAGGGTGGCGATGCCGTAGGCGCCGCAGTCGCCCATGAACAGCTTGCCGCGCACGTTGAAGGCGAAAAGAACCAGAAGCGCCGCGGACACCACAACAAGCACGGGGAAGATTGCGGGGGTCGCGTGAAGCAGGAAGAACGTGATCCAAATCAATGACAGGCCCAGAATGAGGCCATTCCTCCCGTCGGCCATATTGATCGCATTCTTGAGCGCGACCAGGCAGATTGCCGTGAAGGGGAGGGCCCAGATCCCGGTGTCCAACGTCACTCCGATGGAGGGGAACTCGACACGCTCGATGCGGTACTGGGGCACGAGGAGCAATAACGCCACCGCAAAGATTGCCGCCAGAAGTAGCCGCACGCTCGGCCTCAGGTGTGCCCGATCATCGACGAAGCCAATAACCATGGCCCCGACAACCGCCGCAGAGGCCAATAGCCGGGTGTTGAAGAGGTGCGGGGCAATGTCCTTGGTGTAGGGCAGCAGGGCCAGGCTAAGGGTGACGCCGACAATTGCCAGAATTACCCCCCCAACCGCGGGGGTCGGGTCGGCGTGCCGCTTGTGTCCCCCAGAGCCTGACGCGGAGGGTGTGTCGATCACGCCCAGCCACTGCCCGAGGGGCGCCGCCACCCGGCACAGCGCGAAGGTCAAGGCGGCGCTCAGGGAAAACAGAGCCAAGACATAATGGTAGGTCATACGCTCTCTTCGTATGGAGGACGGTGTGGGAGGGGGCCTCGTTGAAGCCTAAGTGATTAGGTAGCGAAGGTTAAGATTATGGAGTTACTTTCGTCGGTGCAAACATTTTTTGCGCCGCAGCAAAAAATGCAACACTCACTCGCCGCGCGTGCCGGCCGCCCTCCCCTGATCCATTCTAGGGTGGGGCTCCGCCGGCGATGCGTGGCGACTATTTTGCGAGGGGCACCCGCAGCGTCGGCGCCGCCATCCCCTCGCCCGTCCGGCGAGCCGCAGTGCCGCGCGGGGTCGCGCCGCGGGCCACGCCGCGCCGGCGTCTGGGCAGATTTCAGGCGCCCCCTTTCCATCGCCGCGAGGCTGCGTTACTCGTTCACGCATGAACGCTAGGCTCTCGCCTGGGCGCTCCGCGTCTCTGTGGCGGTGCGAGGGTCGCTCCTCACGCCGTGCGGTAGCCGTCGCGGCACACGATTGGTCGCCGCGTGTCGGGTAGCCGCACCGCCCTCCAGCGCGATGAGGTGCACTTCAGGGTCCTGCGCCTGATTGAGGGGCGCCCAGACGCCTCGCAGCGTGAGATTGCGGGCGAACTCGGCGTGAGCCTGGGCGCGGTGAATTACTGCCTGCGCGCGCTTGTAGAGAAGGGCCACGTCAAGCTCGCCAACTTCCGCGCCTCGAAGAACAGGCTGGGCTACGTGTACGTCCTCACGCCCGAGGGCCTCGCGCACCGCGCGCAGCTGGCGGCGGCCTTCATTGAGCGCAAGCGCGCAGAGTATGAGGCGATCCGCGCCGAGCTCGAGGCCCTGGAGGGCGAGTTCGGCTTGGACGAATTCGGGCAGGCGGACGGCGCGCGATGAGGGCGGCGCGGGAATGCCCTAGCTCGGCCCCGCAGCGCGGAGGCGCCGCGCAAAAGACGAACACCGCGGGAGTGCGCTGGCTCGGGCCCGAAGGGGCCGCAAGGGCGACCGCCCGCCCGCAGGCCCGTCAGGGCCGAGGACACCGCGGCGCGGAGGCGCTGCGCACACAAGAACACCGCGGGTATGCGCCGGCTCGGCCCCGCGGGGGCCGCAAGGGCGACCGCCCGCCCGCAGGCCCGCCAGGGCCGAGGACACCGCGGCGCGGATGCGCCGCGAAACACACAATCCCACCAATCGGGGTTATCGGGCGTGGGTGGTGTGAAAAACTTGCGGAACTTCGAATGGACTGCGGGATATCCGGGTTTTTACGCAAAGTGCCCTGCAACTTACATTTGGGATGAAAATGATGCTGAATAAGATAATTGCAGCTGGCGATAATCGCCGCTCACGTCTCCATACTGAGGATGACGTGTTCATCGGCTGGAAGAGTGCGCTTGTGGAGGTGCCTATTACCGCCGTTCAAAAAATGCGGAACGCGATAGTCGGATCTCGGCCGATTGTGCCTTGGTGGCCACTTCCAGCTATCCGGGAAGTAAATGCCCGGCTCCGGCCGGACATGAGAGCGATCGAGTTTGGTTCTGGAAGTTCAAGCATTTGGATAGCAAGGCGCGTTGGGTATCTGGTCTGTCGCGAGCACGATCGGAATTGGGCGGAAGTAACCCGAAGACGCTTGGCCTCCTGCGAAGTGACCAATTGCGAAGTACAGCATTGCGCCGACACAGATTATTATCGAATAGAATCAGACCAAAGGTTCGATTTCGCCGTGATTGACGGCGAATTTCGTTGGAAATGCATTGAGGCTGTTTGGCCTCATATGAATTCAGGTGGGATAATTTACTTCGACAACTCGGATTCAGATAAAGATGCAGGAAGTTATAATAAGTTTGGTGTGATTGGGGATCGTTTAGCTCAAAAATATATCTTTGATTTGGAAAAAGATAATAAGATTAAATTACAAGAATTTCATGGAATGATTAATGGAGAAATATTTGCGGGGTCGGGGATCTTGATTACCGTTCTCTAGATTGAAATCGCTTTTTCTTAATTACTTTCAGGTAAGGCTCGTTCGCATTTTCTTCTTTTGCAGAGTAATTATCCCATTTTTCAGTTTCTTAGCTAGGATGGCCCAGAAAACATTGATTATTGGATTGGGGGTATTGAGATCAAAGTTCGTAATCTAATGATTGGGCTTGGCCGGCGGGGGCTCGGAACGGCCTTAATTTGCTGGGGAGCTAGAAACACTCTCCTTTCTCGGCACAGCGCGCGCATGCGTGCACAAGTGAAGGCAGGCTTGCGCCTGCGGACAAGTCAATTTCGGAACGACGAGGAGCCACAACGGATCAGAAAATGGGTGCCCGGCAAAGCTTCAATCCCTGGATGGAGTCATTAGGCAGACCGCGTATTTATGCCGCTAAGTCGTACCGATATCGAAGTCCGACGATAACTTTTCAAATTAGACTGACAGCAAGAAGCCAGAGAATATGTTCAAGACACTCTCCTTCATTACATCCCATCCGCTGACGCGCGATCGCCCCTTGTCGGCAATCGGTCGGTTCGTGCGCTGGCAGGTTGTGAGCAGGCTCAAGCAGGAAGTTAAGTTTGACTGGATCGAGGGATCAAAACTTATCGTCCGCAATGGTATGACTGGCGCGACCGGTAATATTTATTGTGGTCTTCATGAGTTCTCGGACATGGCTTTCCTCCTACACTTTCTCAGGCCAGGCGATCTATTTGTGGATGTGGGCGCGAATATCGGCAGCTACACGGTTCTCGCTTCGGCTGTTTGCGGCGCTGACACGATTGCCGTCGAACCGGATCCCGTCACGATGCGATCACTGAAGAAGAATATCGCGGCTAACGGCATAGGCGACGCTGTGACGGCGATTGAGGCGGCCGTGGGCCGGGAAGAAGGTGAAGTGAGCTTCACGGTTGGGCTTGATACCGTGAACCAAGTGGCGGGCGCTGGACACACGAACACAAGGAAGGTTCGCGTCGTCCGCCTTGATGATCTGCTCCGCGGGCGGTCGCCAGCATTTATCAAGTTGGACGTTGAGGGATACGAGGCAGAAGTCATTGGCGGAGCAAGAGAGGCGCTGAAAAACCCATCTTTGCTCGCCATTGAAACAGAAAGTCGCGATGAAGAGGTACTGTCGAAGCTTCGAGATGCAGGCTTCGTGGAGTATGGATATGACCCTTTTTCGCGGCAAATCTCGGAGTGTTCGGGCCAAGCAAGTAATGCATTATTCTTGCGGGCGGCAGACGTGGTTGCTCGGCGACTAAGCGGTGCCCAGCCCCGCAAGTTACTTCATAATATTATCTAGTTTTACTTAATTAAATGTGGTTAGAGGTTAATTTCTATTGATAGTAGTGTGGATTAGGAGACTCCACAAACTCCGATCGATTCCATGCCTTTCGCTTTATCATAAACCAATATTATTGAGACACGGGTCCAGCATTGTTCGTACAGGCCGACCATTCCGGTTCAATTAACTTCGAGGTTTAGACATTAAAATCGTAATTTGTACTGGGGTGTTTTTGCCAAACACTGGCGGGTCTGGCGTTGTTGCGCGTGTTCTGGCCACTGAATTTTCCCGCTTGGGCCATGATGTAACAGTGATTACGGACACTTTGGGTCAGGATCAGGCTGAC
>JAPZUC010000010.1 GCA_027533455.1 Porphyrobacter sp.
CCGGCGCCGACGGTGCGGCCGCCTTCACGGATGGCGAAGCGGAGCTTCTCTTCCATCGCGATCGGCGTGATCAGCTCGACATCGAACGAGATGTTGTCGCCCGGCATCACCATTTCCGTGCCTTCCGGCAGCGTCACGATGCCCGTCACGTCCGTCGTGCGGAAGTAGAACTGCGGACGGTAGTTGGCGAAGAACGGCGTGTGGCGGCCACCCTCTTCCTTCGTCAGGATATAGGCTTCCGCCTTGAACTTCTTGTGCGGCTTCACCGTGCCCGGCTTGCACAGGACCTGCCCGCGCTCGACGTCTTCACGCTTCGTGCCGCGCAGCAGCGCGCCGATATTGTCGCCCGCCTGGCCCTGGTCCAGCAGCTTGCGGAACATCTCGACGCCCGTCACCGTCGTCTTCTGCGTGTCGCGGATGCCGACGATCTCGACTTCCTCGCCCACCTTCACGATGCCGCGCTCGACACGGCCGGTCACCACCGTGCCACGGCCCGAGATCGAGAACACGTCTTCGATCGGCATCAGGAACGGAAGGTCGATCGGACGCTCCGGCTGCGGGATGTAGCGGTCAACCTCGGCCATCAGCTTCAGGATCGCATCGCGGCCAACCGCCGGATCGCCATTGTCCAGCGCAACCTTCGCCGAACCCTTCACGATCGGAATGTCATCGCCCGGGAAGTCGTACTTCGACAGAAGCTCGCGCACTTCCATCTCGACCAGCTCGAGAAGCTCCGCATCGTCAACAAGGTCAACCTTGTTCATGAACACGACCAGCGCCGGAACGCCGACCTGGCGCGCCAGGAGGATGTGCTCGCGCGTCTGCGGCATCGGGCCGTCAGCCGCCGACACCACCAGGATCGCGCCGTCCATCTGCGCCGCACCCGTGATCATGTTCTTCACGTAGTCCGCGTGGCCCGGGCAATCAACGTGCGCATAATGGCGGTTCGAGGTCTCGTACTCGACATGCGCCGTCGAGATCGTGATCCCGCGCGCCTTCTCTTCCGGCGCCTTGTCAATCTGGTCATACGCCGTGAACGTCGCACCGCCCGTCTCGGCAAGAA
>JAPZUC010000004.1 GCA_027533455.1 Porphyrobacter sp.
TCAACGGGGAGATCTTCTACACTCTGGCCGAAGCTCAGGTCCTGATCGAAGCCTGGCGGCGCCACTACAACACCGTCAGGCCGCACAGCTCGTTGGGGTATCGACCACCGACACCGGAAACCGCGACACCGCCATGGCTGCTCTCCGGTTCCGCTCCGCTCCACCTACGGCCAGCCATGGCACCAGAGGCCATCTTGCACTAACAATCATCACGGACCACTCAGTGGGGGCC
Organism: Porphyrobacter sp.; assembly: GCA_027533455.1. Lineage (GTDB taxonomy): Bacteria > Pseudomonadota > Alphaproteobacteria > Sphingomonadales > Sphingomonadaceae > Erythrobacter. The sequence continues at coordinate 233 of JAPZUC010000004.1, forward strand.
GGTCACCGCATCCCTGTTTTTGACGGAAATCAAATTTGGCTAGTTTTTGGCCCTGCTCGTCGCATCGCCGCAGCGGCCCGCGATCCGCGCGAGCGCAGCCACATCGGCAATCGCCACCCATGAACGGCCTTCTGTGGTCACCAGTCCCGCTTCGCGCAGTTCCGTGAACTGGCGGCTGACGGTCTCGATGGTGAGGCCGAGGCTGTCTCCGATGTCGCGGCGGCTCATCGGCAGGGCAAAGGCGCAGGGGCCTTCAACGCAGCCGGTCAGCCGTTCGGCCATCGAGACGAGGAAGTCGGCAATCCGCGCGGCGGCGGACTTGTGTCCCATCTGCATCATCCGCGTGCGGCTGCGATGAAGTGCCTGAAGGCTGCGGTTCAGCACCGAACGCAGCACGGCAGGATCGCCCTGCGCTGCGTCGAGGAAGCCATCGGCTGGGAAGATCACGAGATCGCAATCGGTCAGCGCGACCAGCCGAAAATCACCGTCCGACTGGCGCAGCACCGATACGAGATCGCCCGCAAAGTGGAAGGCAAGCACCTGACCGCCCGGCATGCCCGCGGCGTGGAGCGCGACCAGTTTGGCCGCGCCGCTGGCAATCCAGACCAGCCGGTCGTCTCGCGGATCGGGCGCGAGCTGCTCGCCGCGCGCCATCCGCGCCGCTTGCCCCAGCGCGCAGAGCCGGTCGGCGGTGGGCGCATGGCCCGTTCCGATCGGCAGCGCGGACCGGAACAGACCGACCGCCGCAGCCAGATCGGGTGCAGGTAAGTGGGGGATGATAGTCGCCATGATGCTGCCCGTTTGCGCGGGAGGACCGCAAAGGTCTTTGATTCCGATCAATGGGCGTAGGCGCGGCCTGCGGTTATCCGGCCTCCAAAGGCAGCAAACATCCTGGGCGGCGCAAGGTGGCCGCTGCTGTCGATGAGGGTAGGAAGATGAAGAGACTTGTGATGTTTGGCGTGGCTGGACTGGCACTGGCGGCTACACTTGCGATGGCGCAGGACGGCGAAAGCGACCGGGCGGGCGATATCCAGATCAAGCTGCTCGGAACGGCGGTACTGCCGGATGGCAAGATCACCGATATCAACGTCAATCTGCCGGGCCTGCCCGCGACCACCCAGACCAGGGCGAACGACAATGTGACGCCGACCATCGCGATCGAGAATTTCGTGACGAACAACATCTCGATCGAGACGATTGCGGGCATGACCCAGCACGATGTCGATGCGACCGCTGGGCTGCCCACCGGGGCTGAACTGGTCTCCAACGCCAAGCTGATCCCGGCGACGGTGACGGCGAAATATCACTTCGATCTGGGCGGCGTGAAACCTTACGCGGGTACGGGGCCGGCCTATTTCCTGTGGGTCGGCGACAAGCCCGGTGCGGCGACGGTTGCGGCGCCCCTCAGCGTGGACGTGAAGCGCTATTTCATCGACACTACGGCGCGATGGTATGTCGGCAACACGCTGGCGATCGAGACCGAGCACAAGCTTGATCCCTCGGTGATCAGCGCCGGGCTCGCCTTCAGGTTCTGACGCGCGCGCCCTGGGTGGTGGCGGAAAGCCCCGTCGGCCTCTGCGGCTGGCGGGGCCTTTTTCTTGCCCTTGCAAAAGTCGGCTTTGCGGCGGCAAAAGGCGTGTTCGCCTGCGCTTAGACTCCCCTTAGGCTCCCTCCAGACCCCGTTTAGTCCCCCTTCTGAAGCGATGTTTCGCGTGAAACATTTGTCTGAGGCTGCGGGTTGTGTAGATCGGCGCAGATCAAGGGAGTCAGATCATGAGCCACGCCGTCGCGCGCCCTCAAGCCCACGCCCCGACCCATTGCACGGCAGAGCAATATGCCGCGATGTACCGCACCTCGGTGGAGACGCCCGATGCCTTCTGGCTCGATCAGGCACAGCGGCTCGACTGGGCGGCGGTGCCCACCAAGGGTGGGGAATGGTCTTACGATCCCGTTGAAATCGAATGGTTTTCTGATGGCAAGCTCAACCTGTGCCACAACGCGGTAGACCGGCATCTGCCCGAACACGCCGACCGCACGGCACTGATTTTCGAGCCTGACGATCCGGCAACCCCTTCGCGTACTCTTACCTATGGCGAACTCCACCGTGAGGTGGTGCGCATGGCTAACGCGCTGAAAACGTTGAGTGTCGCCAAGGGTGACCGGGTGACCGTCTATATGCCGATGATCCTCGAAGGGGTGATCGCGATGCTCGCCTGCGCGCGGATCGGCGCAGTCCATTCTGTGGTGTTCGGCGGGTTCTCTCCCGAGGCTCTGGCGGGCCGGATAGAGGATTGCGGCAGCCGCTACGTCGTAACCGCGGACGAAGGCCTACGCGGCGGCAAGCGCGTGCCCCTGAAGGCCAATGTCGACGCGGCACTGGAGCATCCCGGCGTGGCGGTCGAAGGTGTGCTGGTGATCCGGCACACCGGTGGCGAAATCACAATGAAGGAGGGCCGCGATCACTGGCTCGAAACCCTTGGCAGCGAGGTGGATTGCCCCTGCGAGATCATGGGCGCGGAAGACCCGTTGTTCATCCTCTACACCTCCGGTTCCACCGGCAAACCCAAGGGCGTGCTCCACACCACCGGCGGCTACGGTGTATGGACCGCGACGACATTCCACTACATTTTCGATTACCAGCCGGGCGAGGTGTTCTGGTGCACCGCCGACATCGGCTGGGTCACCGGACACTCCTACGTGGTCTACGGCCCGCTGATTAACGCTGCGACCGCCGTGGTTTTTGAAGGCGTCCCCAACTACCCCGATCACGGGCGGTTCTGGGACGTGGTGGACAAGCACGCCGTCAACATCATCTACACCGCCCCCACCGCCATTCGCGCCCTGATGCGCGAGGGGGATCATCACGTCACGAGCCGTTCGCGCGCCTCGCTGCGTCTGCTCGGTTCGGTCGGCGAACCTATCAACCCTGAGGCATGGCGCTGGTATTACGACGTGGTGGGCGAAGGCCGCTGCCCGGTGATCGACACCTGGTGGCAGACCGAAACGGGCGGCTGCATGATCACGACGCTCCCCGGAGCGCACGACATGAAGCCGGGCAGCGCGGGCCTCCCGTTTTTCGGCATTCGCCCGCAACTAGTTGATAACGAGGGCGGCGTGCTGGACGGCGCGGCGGAGGGGAATCTCTGCATCACGCACTCGTGGCCCGGTCAGGCGCGCACCATCTACGGCGATCATGAACGCTTCGGGCAGACTTATTTCAGTACCTACAAGGGTCAATACTTCACCGGGGACGGCTGCAAGCGCGATGCCGACGGGTACTACTGGATAACCGGCCGGGTCGACGATGTCATCAACGTCTCGGGGCACCGTATGGGCACCGCCGAGGTCGAGAGCGCATTGGTGCTACACCCCAAGGTCGCCGAGGCCGCGGTTGTGGGATATCCGCATGATATCAAGGGACAGGGCATCTATTGCTATGTCACCCTTAACGCCGGTGAAGAGGGCAGCGATGCCCTGCTCGCAGATTTGAAGGCGCAGGTGCGCAAGGAAATCGGTCCTGTCGCCACGCCCGATGTCATCCACTTCACCGATGGCCTGCCCAAAACCCGTTCGGGCAAGATCATGCGCCGCATCCTGCGCAAGATCGCCGAGAACGACTTCGGCGCGTTGGGCGATACCTCGACCCTAGCCGATCCTTCGCTGGTCGAACGGCTGATCGAGGGCAGGCAGAACCGCTGAGTTACTGGTCGATATTGCGGCGGAAGGTCTCGGGCAGGAAAAGCATTCCGACCACCACCGTGAGCACGCAGACCCCGATGGGGTACCAAAGGCCGTAGTAGATATCGCCCGTCGCCGCGACCATCGCGAAGGCGGTGGTAGGCAGGAAGCCGCCGAACCAGCCGTTGCCGATGTGATAGGGCAGGCTCATCGCGGTATAGCGGATGCGGGTGGGGAATAGCTCCACCAGCAGCGCAGCGATCGGGCCGTAGACCATAGTCACCAGCAGCACGAGATAGGTGAGCACTGCGATCACAAGCGGGGTGTTGATCTGCGCCGGATCAGCCTTGGCGGGGTAGCCCGCTGCGGTCAAAGCCGCCCTCACCTCGTCCTGAAAGGCGGCGATGGCCGCCTTACGCTCCTCGCCTGTCACCGTGGCCGGATCGGGCGCGGTGAAGATCTGGGCGCCGATCCGCACCTGCGCGATGGCCCCCGCTTGCGCTTCGACATTGCTGTAACTGACCGCGCCCTTGGCGAGGAAGGACTTGGCGATGTCGCAGCTCTTGGCGTCGAACCTATTCTTGCCAATGGGATCGAACTGCACCGAGCAATCCGCATCGTTGACGATCACGCTGACCGGTGCGCTCGCCTGTGCCCGGGCAAGCGCCGGGTTTGCGGCCTCGGCGAGCAAGTGGAAGGCCGGAAAGTATGTCACCGCTGCCAGCGCGCAGCCAGTCAGGATGATGGGTTTGCGCCCGATCCGGTCCGATAGCCAGCCGAAGAACACGAAGAACGGTGTCCCGATGGCGAGCGCGACCGCGATCAGGATGTTGGTGGTTGCTCCGTCAACCATCAGCATTTTTTCGAGGAAGAACAACGCATAAAACTGGCCAGTGTACCACACCACCGCTTGCCCGGCGACCGCGCCCAGCAATGCGATCAGCGCCCACTTGCCGTTGTTCCAGTTGCCAAATGCTTCGGAAATTGGCGCCTTGGAGTTGGTGCCTTCCTCTTTCATCTTCTGGAAGACCGGGCTTTCCTGAAGCTGCATCCGGATCCACAAGGACACGCCGAGCAGGATCGCCGAAACGAGGAACGGCACGCGCCAGCCCCATTCCTTGAAGGCTTCCTCGCCAATCATGGTGCGGGTGCCGATCACCACCAGCAGCGCGGCAAACAGGCCCAGCGTCGCGGTGGTCTGGATGAAGCTGGTGTAAAGCCCGCGCTTGTTGTCGGGCGCGTGCTCGGCGACGTAGGTTGCAGCGCCGCCATATTCGCCGCCCAGCGCGAGGCCTTGTAGCAGGCGCAGCGCCACCAGCATGATCGGCGCGGCAACCCCGATGCTGGCGTATGAGGGCAAGATCCCCACCGTGAAGGTCGCGAAGCCCATCAGGCCCATCGTCACGAGGAAAGTGTATTTGCGCCCTACCAGATCGCCCAGCCGCCCGAACACCAGTGCGCCGAAAGGTCGCACCGCAAAGCCCGCCGCGAAGGCTGCCAGCGCGAAGATGAAGCCGGTGGTCTCGTTCACCCCCGAGAAGAACTGCGCGGAGATGATCGTCGCCAGCAGGCCGTAGAGGTAGAAATCATACCACTCGAACACCGTGCCCAGCGACGAGGCTAGGATGACGCGCTTTTCGGTCGCGCTCGCCGCATGATGCTTGGGCAGGGCCTCCTCGCCGATCGTCGCCATAGTTGCCTTCCCCCTGATACGGTCTTTGTCGCATCATGCCGCGCCCGGCGGGTAAGGCAACCGCGCGCGGGGCCGTGTCGGGGGAAAGGGCGAAAGCTGAGAGGCTATTCGGCCGCGGCGAAGGTGAAGCGCAGTTCCGGCGTCTCGATCACCAGCTGGCGTCCGTCGAGCGTGGTGGTGTAGCGCTCGGCCTCGGTCAGCCCGGCGGCGAGCTGGTTGCCGAAGCTGGGCTGGGGGCAGAGCATCTTCGTGCTGGCCACCGGACCGAAGCTGATTTCGCCCGCGCCATTGGCCGGCAGGCCAGCGGTCCAGGTGGAGCGACCGCGGTTGCAATCGAGTTGGACCTGCACTTCGCCGCCATCGGCAAAGGCGAGGGTGTGGCGCGCTTGCAGCGCCGGGGTGAGCGTGGTGGTGCTGCCCGATGTGTCGATCGCGACCAGTTGCCACTCGGTTCCTGCGAGCGGATGGGTGTCAGGCACTGTCATGCAGCCTGCGAGGGCAAGTGTTGCAGCGGCTAGTGCGGCGGGCATTTTCATCGCAGTATTCCCCTGATCGGTTCCGGTCTGTGTCATAAGGCATGATCCTGAACACAGCCAAACCGGGCACTTGCCGGGCACCAAAAAGCCGCCGGAGCGCGAACTCTGGCGGCTTTTAAAGCCGTTCTGGCGGCGGGCGATCAGGCCTCGCGGGTGCCCGACAGCGGCATTGCGCCGAACGCGCCGGCATTGACCGAGCCGGTCAGGGTGTCGCCGTCGATGGTCGCTTCGCAATCGAGCGTCATCGGCATGGGGACGACCATGTTCATCTTCCACGAGATGGTGTTGCCGCTGATGGTGCCGCCTGTGATGTCCATCGAGCCGAGGCTGCCGATCAGCGAGCCGCTGAAGGTATCGCCATCGGGAACGACGGTCAGGGTGCCGGTCTGGTCGCCCATCGGGCTTTTGACGGTCGTCTTGTAGGTACCTGCAACAGACATGATCCAACTCCTCGGGTTATCGTGCTGGCCTCATGCGACCCGGCACTTCAGGATGCGCTATTTACACGAGTGTCAGCGCGCTTCAACCGGATTTGGGCCGAAGCGCGCTGGCATCACAGCTTGTCGGCTTCAAGATATTCGACCGGCATATCAAGCGTCGCAATCTGGCCGTCGATCTGTTTGCGGTCACCCACGACCACGATCACGAGATTGCCGCTGCCCAGATATTCCCGCGCCGCCGCGTCGATCCCGGCGGCATCGATCCCGCGGTAAATGTCGGGCAGCTTCGTCTGGTAGTCGCCCGGACGGCCAAGCAGCTGGTTGCCGAGGATGGCCGAGAGCACTTGCCCGTTGGTCTGGAACCGATTGGGCAGGCCGCGCACATTGCCTTCGGTCACGCGCTGCAATTCCGTCTGGTCGACCCCCTTGCTGGCCGGGAAGGTCGACAGGTTTTCCAGGATCGCCTTGATCGAATCCGCCGTGCGGTCGGACTGGACCGGGGAGAAGACGGTGAAGGCGCGCGGGCCGACGCCAGCGGTCAGCCCGCTGCGGATGCCATAGGTCCAGCCCTTTTCTTCACGCAGGTCCATGTTGAGGCGCGACAGGAAGCCGTCGCCGATCACCTCGTTGGCCAGATCGAGCGCCTCGAGCCCGCCCTGCGTGCCGCGCACCGGCAGCACGCGGCCGAGCAGCAGCACGCTTTGCGGGCTGTTCGGGCGGTCGATCACCACCACTCGCGGACGTGCTGCGGGCACGGCTGCATCGAGATTCTTCTGCGGCTTGGCTCCGGCAGGCGCCTGCCAGTTGCCGAAGCTCTTCTCGAGCGATGCGACCAGTTCGGGCATGGCGATGTCGCCGACGACCGTGATGCGGGCATTGTCAGGGCGCAGCCAGCGGCCATGCTCGGCCCGCAAGGCTGCGGCGTCCAGCGAAGACACCACTTCCGGCAGCCCGCGCGCGCCGACGTTGCCGTATGGATGGTCGGGGCCATAGAGGATCGGGCCGATGGCACGCTGGGCAAGACCGAAGGGATTTGCACGCTCCTGCGCGATCCCTGCCAGCTGCTGACCCTTGGCGCGCGCGACATCCTCGGGCTTGAAGGCCGGATTGCGCACGATGTCCGCCACCAGCGCGAGCGAGGGCGCAAGGTTGGCAGTCAGCGCAGTCAACTGCACGGTGCTGGTATCGGTGCCGGTGCCGGTCGAAATCGAGGCGCCGAGGCGTTCCTGTTCGATCGCGATCTGTTCGGCGGTCAGGCTGAGGGTGCCCTCGTCAAGCAGGCCCATCATCAGCGATTGGGTGCCTGCTCGCGCCGCGCCATCGGCGGCGTTGCCCGCGTCGAAGGTGATCGCCATGCTGATCTTGGGGATCGCGGTGCGCCGCGCCAAAGCGACTTCGATGCCGTTCGAAAGACGGGCAGTCTCCACCGCCGGGAAGGTGAGAGCGCCAACCGGCGATACGGCAGGGGCCTCGCGCGGGGGAGCGGTGCGGGTGACCGGGATCGGGGTCTTGGGATCGGGTGCGATCGCCCCCGCAGTATCCTCGTCGCCCCAACCGCCCATGCGCGCGCCATCAAGGGTGCGTTCGCCGGGCTGTATGGTGAGGGTGTAAGCGGGGCGGCCGAGCCAGCGCTGCAAGGCAGCCTGCACCTGCGCCGGCGTGAGGCGCGCGACGGTCTCCAGTTCCTTTTTGTAGTGCGCCGCATCGCCGGTGTAGAGCAGGCCTTCGGCTAGCGTCATGCCCTTGCCACCAAAGCCGCCGACCTCTTCGAGCGCGCCGATCTGGCCAGAGACAATCTGGGTCGCGGCGCGGGTCAGCTCGTCCGGAGTCGGCCCGCGGGCGACCAGCTCGGCAATGATCGCGTTGAACTTCGCTTCGGCAGCCGCCGGATCAACGCCCGGCTTCACATCCATCTGCGCCTGCAGAAAACTCAGCTGTTCAAACTGGAGTGCGGACGCCGTGACCGATACCGCCAGCTCGTCGCCGCGGACCAGTGCGTTGTCGAGCCGCGAGGAGGCCAGTCCGCCGAGGACGGTGAGCCCCGCCGCGAGCGGCACGGCGTCGGGATCGGTGATGGCCGGCCCCGTCCAGTTCTTCATGATGCGGGTAACGGGCACCTGATCGGTGATTGTCTCGCGTTTTTCGGCTGCCAGCGTCACCGGCTGCGCCGTGGTGCGCGCCACTTCGGGCCCGCGCGGGATCGCGCCGAACCAGCGTTCGACCATCGGGCGTGCGGTTTTGGCGTCGATGTCGCCCGCCAGCACCAGCACCACGTTGTTGGGGGCATAGTTATCGGTGAACCACTTGCGCACGTCGGTCAGGCTGGCCGCGTCAAGATCCGCCATCGAGCCGATGGTCGAATGGCGGTAGGGGTGGCCGACCGGCAGCAGGCCCTCGGCAAGCTTGTATTCGACAAGACCGTAGGGCGCATTGTCGCCCTGCCGCTTCTCGTTCTGGACAACGCCCCGCTGCTTGTCGAGTTTGTCCTGCGTCACCGCGCCGAGCAGGTAGCCCATGCGGTCGCTTTCCATGAACAGCGCAAGGTCGAGCGCGCCGGTCGGCACGGTCTCGACATAGTTCGTGCGGTCATACCAGGTCGAACCATTGGTACTGGTCGATCCGGCGGCTTCGAGCGGGATGTCGAAGTTCTCGACGTTCTCCGATCCGCCGAACATCAGGTGTTCGAAAAGGTGGGCAAAGCCGGTGCGGCCGCGCGGTTCGCTCTTGCTGCCGACACGGTAATAGGTCGTCACGCCCACCACCGGGCTCTTGCGATCCTCGTGCACCACCACGGTGAGACCGTTTTCCAGCTCGAACTTCTCGAACGGGATTTTCACCTGCGACACCAGCGTCGGCAGATCGGCGGGCGCTTGCGGAGCGGTCGCGGCGGCAGCCGGGGCGGGCGCCTTGGGCTTTGCCATCACGGGCGCAGAAGGCGCCGAAAGCACGAGCGCAAGCGCCGAAAGGCTGGCGGCAGCGAAACGATAGGTCATGGAAGAAGGCTCCGGTGCAAATTCAGGAACGGGGGAGGGTAAAGGTCAGCGCGCGGTGGTGAAGGTTTTGACGGAAGGTCGGCGGCTGCTGGCTAGCGCCAGTAGATCATCGCGCCAGAAATGCACCGGCTTCAGCTTGTGTTCGACGAATAGCTGCATCTGGTCGGTATAGTGCGGGCTGTCGGGCCGCGTGCTCGCCGCGCCGAAGGGCTGGACCGAACGAGAGATAACCCGCTGCCCCGGCGCCCATTCGATCCACATGATGAAGCTGTCGCCATGCTTGAGGCTCAAGCGGCCATCTTCGGCCACGTCCCAGGTCGTGGCGGCGCGCAGGGTGTCCGAACCGCCGTCGACGGGAAGATCGCGCTTCCCCTGCCGCAGTCGCACCAGATAGCCGAGCGGCGGATCGAGACGGCCGAAGTGCTGCATCAGGTGGTCACTCGCCGCCTTCAGCTTTTCTGCCACTTCAGGGAAGGGCTTGTTGTTGTAATCGGCGGCCATGAAGTCGCGGATCATCAGCATCGCCAGCGCATCGGCCTTGCCCTGGTTGTCGGAGGTGAAATCCCACGACAGCAGCAGATCGCGCGCCACGGCGAGCTCGTCGTCTGCTTTCATCGCTTCCAGCGCATCGAAGAGTCGCGCGACGTAGCCGGTGCGCTCGTAGCCGGTGTCGTATTTGATGCGCTCCAGCGTGGCGCGGTCGAGCACGCCTGCCTCGGACAGCAGCTTGTAGGCTCGCTGCGAACGGTTGGTCTGCTTGAGTTCGATGCCCAGTGCGGGCGAGAAGCTCGCCGGATCGAGGTCGCTGCCCCTGCCTGCGGCGGTGAAGGGGGTGTTGTTCGAGTTGTAGACCCAGCCCGATGCGGGGTTCACGATCTTCGGCAGGGCGGCATAATCGACCGCGCCTTGCCAGATGAGGTCGCTGCGATTGCCCGGCAGCACGCTCCGCCAATCCGCTTTCACGCCTTCGGGCCGCGCAGGGATGGCGGCGTTGTACACATAGGCGATGGTGCCGGTCTTGTCGGCGTAGATGAAGTTGGTCGAGGGGATGGCGAGGCGCGCAATTTGCGATTCCCATTCCCCGAAGGTCTTGGCCTTGTTGATGCGGTAATAGGCATCAAGCTGCTGCAACTGCCCGATCCCGCCATAGCGGATCGCAAATGCGCCCTTGGCGTTGCGGATCACCGGCCCGTGGACAGAGCGCAGCACTTCGCGCCGGATTGGCAGCACCACCGGGCCGACCTTGACCGGCAGCGTCACCCACTCGCTTTCCAGATCGCGCCATTGCCCGTCGAGCTTGTAGCGGGTGCCGCTCTCGTCGAGCTCCAGCTGGTAGACGTCGATCATGTCAGGCGTGTTGACCGTATTGGTCCAACCCAGATGTTCGTTGTGGCCTAGGAAGGGGAAGGGCGATCCGGGGAAGTTCGCGCCGGCAAAGTGCCAGCCTTCGCCGCTTTCCACGACCAGTTCGTACCACGCCACGCCGCCGCGCAAGGGCTGATGCGAATTGGAGATAAGCGTGGTGGTGCCGCCGCCCTTCTGAGGCGCGACCGCGAAGGCGTTGGATCCGAGGTGTTCGGCATCCTCGCCAAGCGGCAAGACGAGCGTGCGGGCCTGCTTTTGTGCTGCCTCAGCGGCGGGTTCAGCACCCGGGAGCGGCGGGCGAGGGAAGCCGGGAATGTCGGGGCCATGCTCGCGGCGCAGATCTTCGCCCGCCACCAGCGGCCCGATTACGCCATCAAGACCGAAGAAGAACGGCTGGCGCAGCGCAAAGCCTGCGGCAACATCCATGCCCGCCACTGGAAACAGGCCCGCCAGCTTCACCTCGCCGGGGTGCTGCGCGGCATATTGGTTGAGCCCCGCGGCATAGGCCTCGAACAGCGCGCGGGTATCGGCGGGCAGCTTGGGATATTCCCGCTCGGCTGTGCCGCGCGCGTCGATCAGGTGGTAGACGTAATCGACCTTCGCGCCGTCCTCGCCCGCGATCGCGCCATAGCGGCCGCGCGACATGGCGACCACATCCTGCAGGGTGAAGAAATCGTCCTGAGCATGAGCAATGGCGACACCATAGGCGGTATCGGCATCGGTCTTGCCGGTGATGTGCGGCACGCCCCATTCATCACGGATGATCTCGGCCGAATAGGTGCGTTCGGCGGCAGGCTCGGCGGCGGTCGCCATAAAGGGCTCCCAGGTGGCGAGCACCGCAAAGCCGAGCAACGCCACGGCCGCCAGCGCAAATGCGCCGCGCTTGACCCAGATCATAACCGATTTCTCTCCCAAAGCGTAAGCAAGCTCCATCGCTTGGCCCGGGTGCGAGGTCAAGGCTGGCGCCGCGCCTCGGGCCGCCTCTTGCCTTGTGCTTTGATCGCACCCACCTAGTCGAGTAATACACCTGCGGGAGAATTTCGCGGCGGGGGCTTGTGTTGCCAATGTGCAACACTATCTGCTGACGGTAAGTTGGAGGGTTTGGACGACCATGAATCTCGAAAAGTTCACCGACCGGGCAAAGGGCTTCCTGCAGGCCGCGCAGACGGTCGCGATCCGCCTCAATCACCAGCGCATTACTCCGCTGCATATCGCCAAGGCTCTGCTTGAGGACAGCGAGGGAATGGCCGCGGGGCTGATCCAGCGTGCTGGCGGCACGGCGCCGCTGGCGGCGACCGCTATCGATGCGGGCCTTTCGAAACTCCCGGCAGTGACCGGCAGCGGCGCGCAGTCGACTCCGGGGCTCGACAATGATGCTGTGCGCCTGCTCGATTCTGCCGAACAGCTGGCGGAGAAGGCGGGCGATTCCTACGTCACTGTCGAGCGCCTCCTGACCGCGCTTGCCCTGTCGCCAGGTGCCGCTGGGGAGGCCTTGAAGGCCGCAGGGGTGACCCCGCAGAACCTCAATGCTGCTATCGAGCAACTGCGCGGCGGCAAGCGCGCCGACAGCGCCGGGGCCGAAAGCACCTATGACGCGATGGAGAAATTTGCCCGCGACCTCACCAAGGCCGCGCGCGAGGGCAAGCTCGATCCGGTGATCGGCCGCGACGAGGAAATTCGCCGCACCATCCAGATCCTCGCCCGGCGCACAAAGAACAACCCCGCGCTGATCGGCGAGCCCGGCACCGGCAAGACCGCGATTGCCGAAGGATTGGCCTTGCGGATTGCTAACGGCGATGTGCCCGACAGCCTCAAGGGCCGCACCCTCATGTCGCTCGACATGGGCGCGCTGATCGCGGGCGCGAAGTACCGCGGCGAGTTCGAGGAACGGCTCAAGTCCGTGCTCGACGAGGTCAAACACGCGGAGGGCCAGATCATCTTGTTCATCGACGAGATGCACACCCTGATCGGCGCGGGTGCGTCCGAAGGCTCGATGGATGCCTCGAACCTGCTCAAGCCGGCCCTTTCACGCGGCGAGTTGCACTGCATCGGCGCGACCACGCTCGATGAATACCAGAAGTATGTCGAGAAGGACCCCGCGCTCCAGCGGCGGTTCCAGCCGGTGTTTATTGCCGAACCGACGGTCGAGGACACGATCTCGATCCTGCGCGGCATCAAGGACAAGTACGAGCTGCACCACGGGGTGCGCATCACTGATGGGGCCATTGTGGCCGCGGCAAAGCTGTCCGATCGCTATATCTCCAACCGCTTCCTGCCCGACAAGGCCATCGACCTGATGGACGAGGCGGCGAGCCGCATCCGCATGGAAGTGGAGAGCAAGCCCGAAGAGATCGAGGCGCTCGACCGGCGAATCATTCAGCTCAAGATCGAGGAACAGGCGCTCCAGAAAGAGACCGACCAGAACTCGAAGGACCGCCTCGTCGCGCTGCGCGAAGAGCTGGCGAACCTTGAGCAACAGTCCGCCGAACTCACCACCCGCTGGCAGAACGAGCGTGACAAGATCGAGGCCGAAGGCAAGATCAAGGAACAGCTCGATACGGCGCGTCTGGAGCTGGAACAGGCGCAGCGCGAGGGCGATCTCGCCAAGGCGGGCGAGCTGTCCTACGGCACGATCCCCGCACTCGAAAAGCAGCTTGCCGAGGCGCAGGGCCAGGCCGCCAACGCGATGCTGCGCGAGGAGGTGACCGAAGAAGATATCGCCGGCGTCGTCAGCCGCTGGACGGGCGTGCCGGTCGACAAGATGATGGAGGGCGAGCGCGAGAAGCTGCTGGCAATGGAGGAAATCCTCGGCAAGCGCGTGATCGGCCAGAGCCAGGCGATCGAGGCCGTATCCAAGGCGGTCCGCCGCGCGCGGGCGGGGCTTCAGGACCCGGGCCGTCCGCTCGGCTCCTTCCTGTTCCTCGGCCCCACGGGCGTCGGCAAGACCGAGCTGACCAAGGCGCTTGCCGGGTTCCTGTTCGATGACGACAGCGCGATGGTGCGCATCGACATGAGCGAGTTCATGGAGAAGCACGCCGTCGCCCGCCTGATCGGCGCGCCTCCGGGCTATGTCGGTTATGAAGAGGGCGGCGTGCTGACCGAAGCCGTGCGCCGCCGCCCCTATCAGGTGGTGCTGTTCGATGAGGTCGAGAAGGCGCACAGCGACGTCTTCAATGTGCTGCTCCAGGTGCTTGACGACGGACGCCTGACTGACGGGCAGGGCCGGGTGGTGGACTTCAGCAACACGCTGATCATCCTCACCAGCAACCTTGGCAGCCAGTATCTCGCCAACCTCCCCGACGGGGCGGAGACTGCCAGTGTCGAGAAGGACGTGATGGACGTGGTGCGCGGGCATTTCCGGCCCGAGTTCCTCAATCGCCTCGACGAGATCATCCTGTTCCATCGTCTGGGTCAGGAGCACATGGCACCGATCGTCGATATTCAGGTGAGGCGCGTGCAGAAGCTGCTGGCGGATCGCAAGATCACGCTCGATCTGACCGATGCGGCAATGCGCTGGCTTGGCCGAGTGGGATATGATCCGGTCTATGGCGCACGGCCGCTGAAGCGGGCGGTGCAGCGCTATCTGCAAGACCCGCTCGCCGAGATGCTGCTGGCCGGTAATCTGCCCGATGGCAGCACGCTGAAAATCGACGAGGGTGACGGAAAGCTGACCATGCAGGTCGTCTGACCTCTTCACCTCGCCACAAACAACAAGGAAAGGCCCCGGTGTTCCGGGGCCTTTTCATGTCCGGCCTTGCAAGGATGCTTTGCACTCTCATGCCGCGGCCAGCGGGGGCTGTTGGCACCCGTACATCGGCACCCGAAAGACTTTGAGGGGGCGATGCGCTGTGCTAATCGCCCCGCAACATCGAGGGATTGCCTCCTGAAGGGGCACGGGCGGCACTTATGCTTGAGTTGAACACGAAGATCGATCGCAAGGCGCTTGCAGAGCGGTTCCGCGCCGAGGGGCGCGTTCAGGTGCCCGATGTTCTCACCCATGATAGTGCCGAGCGACTGCGCGCCCTGCTGCTGCAGGCGACACCGTGGCAACTCGTCTGGCAGGCCGGCGAAGATGGCACCGTCGAAACAATAGCGACCCGCCAGCTTTCCGCCCCCGAGGCACAGGCCAAGGGCGCGCAGGCCGCCGCCGCCACTGACACCGCCGCGCGTGCGGGGCAATATGCTTTCCGATTTGCCAGTTACCCGATCCTGACGGCCTATCTTGAAGGCTGGGATCGGGGCGGGCCGCACGAGACCATCATCGAAGGCCTCAACAGCCCGGACGTGCTCGAACTGGTGCGCGAAGTGACGGGGATTGCGGAGTTGATCAAGGCCGACGCGCAGGCAACCTTGTTTGCACCCAACCATTTCCTCGGCAAGCACACCGATGCCAACAAGGGCCAAGGCTGGCGGATCGCCTATGTCCTCAACCTTGCGCCTGACGACTGGCACCCCGATTGGGGCGGCTATCTTCAATTCCTCGACGAGAATGGCGACATCACGCTGGGCTGGCGCCCGCGGTTCAATGTCCTCAATCTCTTCGCAGTGCCTTGCGCGCATTCGGTCAGCTATGTCACGCCCTTTGCACCGCCGGGAAGAACTGCCATCACAGGGTGGTTCAGGGATAACTAGACGCTGGCAGAGACCTGCCGTGACACGCGCGCCAGCACAGGGAGATCGTCGTATCATGATCCGAACGCACCGGTTTATCGCCAGCGCTTTTGCCGCTTCGCTGCTCATCGCCGCAGGCGCGGCGCAAGCGGAAGACAAGGACAAGCGCGAAAAGCCCATGCCCGAGGTCTTCGCCAAGGTGCTCGATTGCCGCAAGCTGGAAGACCCGGCGGCGCGCTTGTCATGCTTTGACACCTCGGTGGCCGCACTCGAAACGGCGAACGAGCAGAAAGCCGTGGTCGTGATGAGCGAGGAGACAGTGCAGGAAACGCGGCGCGGCCTGTTCGGGCTGACGCTTCCGCGGCTTGGCCTGTTTGGCGATTCAGACGAAGACGAGGGCCTCAAGGAACTCACGACCACGATCACATCGGTGCGCGGCGGAGATGGGGCATGGGTGCTCACACTGGCGGACGGCGCGATGTGGCAACAGACCGACGGGTCCTATCTGCGCACGCCCAAGTCGGGGCAGTCGATCACGATCAGGAAGGCGGCGCTGGGCAGCTATATGGCCAAGGTGGAAGGCGGCATCGGCTTCAGGGTCAAACGCGTAAACTAGGCTGCGGGCTCTGCCTGCCGGGGCTGTGCCCGAAGGACACCTTGCAATGGCAACTCAGGCGCCAAGCCTCGCCCAAATCAATGCCCTGGCGCAACAGGGCCAGCTTGGCCTTGCCTTGTCGCAGATCGAGCAGGTCGTCATCGCCGACAGCCGCAATGCGCAAGCCTGGCACCTTGCCGGGATGCTCCGGCGCAAAGCGGGCGACAATGCGGGCGCAGTGGATGCGCTGGACCGGGCGATCGCGCTCGGCCAGGGCAAGGCCGAAGTCTGGAACAGCCTTGGCCTTGCTCACGAGGATTCCGGCGATCTCGCCAAGGCCGAGACTGCCTTTGCCAAGGCTGCTACCATCGACCGCAGCTATACACCCGGCCTGACCAATCACGCGCGGATGCTGGGGCGCCTCGGCCGCCATGCCGAAGGGGAGGCTGTGCTGGCCGAGGCGCTACGACGCAATCCGAAATCGCCCGATCTGCTGAATGCGCTCGGCGCCCTGCTGATCGAGGACGGACGGGCCGACGAGGCCGAGGGCCTCTATCGTCAGTCGCTTGCGATGCGTGGCAATAGCCGGGTCGCGGTGATCCGGCTGGGCCAGACCCTGCGCGAACAGGGCCGCGCGGACGAGGCGGTGGCGCTCTATCGCACGCAGCGATCTGTTCTTGGCGAGACACCGGAATTCGTCAATGCGCTCGCTGGCGCGCTAGTTGAGAACGGCGAATGGGCCGCAGCCGAGGCAGAACTTGAGCGTCTGTGCGCAGCCGTGCCTGGCAATTTCCAGGCGCACCGCAGCCTCGCGCGGCTGGCCCGGGAATATGGCACAGGCAAGGACTGCTACCGCAGCTTCCGGCAACTCGCGGCGCAGTTCCCGGATGAACCGGCAGTTTGGCTCGAATGGATCGGGTTGCTCCTTCACTACCGCGACTACGCCGAGGCACTGGAGGTGATTGCAGCGGCATCGGCCTGTCTTTCGCTCGAACAGCTGGACTATGCCAAGGCGGTCGCATTGTCGGAGACGGGGGAGGGCGCTGCGGCTGAGGCATTGTTCCACCGGCTCGAGACCACGGCGACCGGGATGCAGCAGGCCGGGCTCACGTCACGCGCGCGCAATGCGATCCGTTTGCAGGACCCCGCCTTGGCCGAGCGATTGTGCGAGGAGGCGGTGCGGCAGGACCCGCTCGACCAGTTCGCGCTGGCCTATCTCGGACTTGCCTGGCGGATGCGCGGCGATGCGCGTGAGCTGTGGCTGCATGATTACGAGCGTCAGGCGCAGCAGGTCCCGCTCGAATATCTGCTCGATCCTGCACGGATGGAGGAGTTGCGGGCCTACTTGCGCACGCTCCACAAGGCCAAGGGGCACCCGCCCGACCAGAGCCTGCGCCACGGCACCCAGACCGAAGGCGCGTTGCTATCGCGGCCGCATCCGTTGATGCGCGAGCTGCGCGGGGCGATCGCGCAGGCGGTGCGGGACTATATTGACCGGCTGCCGGATGACGCGGAGCATCCCTATTATCGCCGCAAGCAGCAGCTGTTCCGCTTTGCCGGATCGTGGTCCGTGCGGCTGACGACGGCGGGCTTCCATGTCGCGCATATCCATCAGGAAGGCTGGATCAGCTCGGCGCTGCATCTGGTTGTGCCTGCGCGCGGGGCGGACGAAGATGCGGATGCCGGCGCGCTGGTGCTGGGTGAGCCGCCGGCTGAATTGCAGACGGGCCTGCCGCCGCGCCGTGTGGTCACCCCGCGCGAGGGGTGGCTGACGCTGTTCCCGTCCTCGATGTGGCACGGCACGCTGCCGTTTTCGGGCGGCAGTGAACGGATGACGGTCGCCTTCGACATCGCGCCGATCTGAGTCGCTGCTGCTGCGGCTGACCGCCAACCTCGACATCCTCGGTCTGTCCCTTCGTGCGGGCGCTAGCCATCTGCTGCGCGCCTGCCGCGCGGGCAAAGAAAAAGGGCGGTGGCACGAATGCCACCGCCCCTTCTTTGGCTTCTGATCCGAAGGATCAGAAGCTGATGTTGGTCGCGACCGTGAAGCTACGACCGTAGAAGATCGGAGCGAAGAACGAAGCCGCGGTGTTCGACTGCTCAGCGAGGTAGCCGTTGATCTGCGGTGGACGCTTGTCGAACACGTTGCCGACGATACCCGTGAGGTTGATCCGGTCGTTGACGCGAGCGCGCAGCGACAGATCGAAGTAGCTCAGAGCCGGGATCGTGTTGATCCCTTCATCGGTGCCGAAGAACGCAGCGTCATCGGTGCCCGACGCGTAGACCCAGCGAACCTGGCCGGTGAAGGCTTCGGTTTCGTAGGCTGCGGTCAGGTTGTTCTTGAACTTCGAGATGATGCCCGAGAACCCGCCACCGCCGACTTCGCCAACGACATTGGTGCCGCCGACCGAGTAGTCGAGAGTGTAGGTGAACACGTTGCCGAAACGAATGCGTGCATCCGAATCGCCACCGAAGATCTCGTTCAGCGGAATGACCCAGTCACCGCCGATGTCGACACCGCGGACGATGAACGGACCGTTGGTGTCGGGGTTGTTCCGGCGACCGGTGTTGACCGACGCGACCTGACCGTCCGAACCACGAACGATGCGGTTACATTCGGTCTGGATGGTGGCGGTGAAGCACTGGCTGAGGTAGAAACCCGCCGACAGGGCCTGAATGGCACCACGGATCGTGATGTCATAGTAGTCCGCAGTCAGGTTCAGACGACCGATCGGGAACCAGTCGGGGCTGATCACAGCACCGGCCGTCCAGGTTTCAGCGCGTTCTTCGCTCAGGTCTTCCTGACCGAAGGCAAACGCCTGAAGCTGGGCGTTCTGCTGGGCAAAGGTCGGGAGCTCGGAAGCGGGGATACCCGAAGCCAAGCAGCGAGCCAGCAGGTCGGCCGAACGCGGATCAACCGCCTGCGGACCACGGTTACAGGGATCGGTGTAACCCGGGAAGCCCTGGTCACCAGCCTGGAACAGTTCGGTCACGTTCGGAGCGCGAGCCGCCTTGTTGTAGCTCGCACGGAAGCGGACCCAGTCGACCGGAGCGAATTCGACGCCGGCCTTCCAGTTGAACAGACCACCGATGGTGTCGTAATCTGAGTAACGGGCACCAGCTTCGAAGGCCAGAAGGTCGGGGAAGCCGTCACCGCCGAGAAGCGGAACGCGGATTTCGCCATACACTTCGTTCACCGTGATGCTGCCGACCTGTGCGTTGGCAGCGTTGAAGCCGATGATTTCACCGCGCTGCTTGGCATCGTCCGGAACGAACGAGCCATCGTCGGCACGGTGTTCGACACCGACCGCGATTGCGACCGGACCACCGGGCAGTTCGAACAGTTCACCCGTGAGGTTGGCTGCGAAACGAACCTGCTCGAAGCGGGCGATATCGACCGTGTCGGTCTGGATGAAGTTGACCATCGCCGGGTTCAGCGTGTTCGGACCAAAGATGCTGATCGGGATACAACCCGGCAGGATCCCGGGGCCATTCACGACGCCGGCGGGGTTGCGGCAACCGGTTACACCCTGTTCGACAGCGGTACGGTTCACGTTACCGATCGAAATGGTGTCAAGCGCGTTACGACCCCAGCTGAAGATGGCGTTAGCCTTCCAGTTGTCGTCGATGTCATGCTCGAGGATCGCACGAGCGTTGACGTTGCGCGATTCGATACGGCCGAGACGCGGACCCGTCTCGTTGAAGCGCCGGCTGTAGGTAAAGGTGCCGGTTGGGTTCACACGCGAGTCGAGCGCGACCTGCAGATCGGCCGGGATGAACACCGCGCGGGTCGGGTCGATCGTGAAGCCAGTGGCAGGAATCTGCGCAGGGGTCGGGGCGAGCTGCTGGACAAGGTTCGAAGCCGTATACGCACCGAACACGTTCAGACGGGTCTTGTCCGAGAACTCGTACGAACCGACCGTGACGAAGTTGTAACGGTCATACGGGAGTTGGACGAGGTTGTCCGGCGCGAAGTTATAACGCGACGAACCGATCGAACGCAGCGGGATGGCGCAAAGGCCACTCGTGAAGTTCGGAGTCAGCGCGCCCGCGTCGTTGAACGACAAGGTGCCAGCGTTGACTGCAACTCCCGGGGTCGCCGTGTTGCAATCGGTGTTCGCGGCAGCGAACTCGCCCGGAAGCAACGTCGAAAGGTTCCGGAAAGCGTTACCCGGCGAGGTAATGCTGCCCCAGGGGCCGGTGGCCGAACCGCCCGAAAGAGCGAGAACCGAACCGGGGATGATGTCGGACGGATCATCAACAGGGTAGTAACGATTGGTTGCCGGATCGAAGTAGGTCGCGGTCGTCACGCGGGTGAAGTCGTAACGGCCGGTGCTGATCGCTTCACGGTTGTAATAGTTCGCCGACACGGCGATGTTACCACGACCGTCGGCGAAGTTGCCGCCGAGGACGAGACCGTACGAATATTCGTCGCCGGTGCCGTCTTCGTTAAGGCCGTACTGAGCGTTCAGCTCGACGCCTTCGAAGTCATTGGCGAGAACGAAGTTCACAACGCCGCCGATGGCGTCCGAACCGTATACGGCGGATGCACCGCCGGTCACCACTTCCACCTGACGGATCAGCTGGACGGGGATCAGCGAGATGTCGACAACACCAGTGGTGGTCGACGGAGGCAGACGCTCACCGTTGAGCAGGATCAGGGTACGCGTCGGCCCGAGACCGCGAAGGTCGATCGTGCCGAAGGTACCCGACGGGTTGTTCGACGTGGTGGTCGCACCCGGAACAACCTGCGGGAGGTCGTTGAGGAGGGTTTCGAGGGTCTGCGTGCCGGTGAGAGCAATCTGCTCAGCGGTCACGACGGTGACGGGGCTCGGCGCGTCAAGGTCAGGACGCGCGATGCGCGAGCCAGTGACGATGATATTGCGTGCTTCTTCAGGCGCTTCAGCTTCGCTGTCCTGAGCGAAGGCCGGCGCGGAAGCCAGCACCAAGCCAAAGGCGAGCGGCGCCGTTCCTGCCTTGAGGATCGAGATTTTTCTCATGCGATTTAGGTCCCCTAAGTGTCCGGTTTGGGGCCGGACCCGCGTTGATTCTAGTTAGTTAAGCCGGTCCGAGTATGCCGGACAGCTACGGCTCCTCATGAAATGCTCCATTTGGCGCAATGGCCGCAAACGAAAACGTGCCGTTCTGCCACGTTTGGGGCAATTCTGTGTCCATGTTGCAACACAGAGACAGTCGCCTTGCAACCGGCACTATCAGACCTGCGCTTGACCCTTCGGGACTCGCTGCTAACGCTTACGCAAACGGAAGCTTTGGGAGAGTCTATGAGCACTGCCTATATCGTCGAAGCCGTGCGCACAGCCGGTGGCCGCCGCGGCGGACGTCTGGCCGGAGTGCACCCGGTCGATCTGCTCGCCAAGTCGCTTGATGCCGTGGTGGAGCGTAGCGGGATCGATCCTGCTGCTATTGACGACGTGGTGACCGGCTGCGTCAGCCAGGCGGGCGAGCAGGCCATGCAGGTCGGGCGTATGGGCGTGCTGGCGAGCAAGCGGCTCCCGCAGTCGACCCCGGCCGTGACCATCGACCGCCAGTGCGGCTCCAGCCAGCAGGCGATCCAGTTTGCAGCGCAGGCCGTGATGAGCGGCACGCAGGACGTGGTGATCGCCAGCGGTGTCGAAAGCATGACCCGCGTGCCGATGGGCTCCAACGTCACGCTGCATATGAAGGAAGGCCTCTACAGCAAGGCCGAGGGGATCGAAGCCAAGTTCCCCGGCATCAACTTCAGCCAGTTCATGGGCGCCGAGATGATCGTGAAGAAGCATGGCTTCTCCAAGGACGATCTTGATCGCTTCGCCTATGACAGCCACCAGAAGGCGATTGCCGCCACCAAGGCCGGCGCTTTCGAGCGCGAGATCGTCGTCATCGAGGTCGAAACGGCGGAAGGCACGCAGTTCCACACCATTGATGAAGGCATCCGCTTTGATGCGACGCTGGAGGGCATTGCGGGCGTCAAGCTGATCCAGCCCGATGGCGCGCTGACCGCGGCTTCGGCGAGCCAGATCTGCGACGGGTCGTCTGCCGTTCTGGTGGTAAGCGAAGCGGCGCTGAAGGCCCACGGCCTCACGCCTCTCGCGCGCATCCACAACCTCACCGTGACCGCGGGCGATCCGGTGATCATGCTCGAAGAGCCGCTGTTCGCGACCGACAAGGCGCTTCAGCGCGCGGGGCTGACGATCGACGACATCGATCTGTTCGAGGTGAACGAAGCCTTCGCCAGCGTGCCGCTTGCCTGGCTCAAGCACACCAGTGCCGATCCGGCGCGGCTCAACGTCCATGGCGGCGCGATCGCGCTCGGCCACCCGCTCGGCGCCTCGGGCACCAAGCTGATGGCGACGCTGGTCCACGGCCTCAGGCGCCATGGCAAGAAGTACGGCCTCCAGACGATGTGCGAAGGCGGCGGTGTCGCCAACGTCACCATCATCGAGGCGCTCTAAGTCTTTTCAATCTGAGAGGAAGAATAATGGAAGTTTCAGCCAACACCCCCGCCGTCGTCACCGGCGGTGCCTCGGGCCTCGGCGCGGCCACGGCGCGCGCGCTGGCAGCGAAGGGCGCGAAGGTCGCGATCTTCGACATGAACGAGGAAAAGGGCGAAGCGCTTGCGGCCGAAATCGGCGGCGTGTTCTGCAAGGTCAACGTGACCAGCGATGAAGACGTCGACGCCGGTTTCGCCAAGGCCCGGGCCGCCCACGGGCAGGAGCGCATTCTGGTGAACTGCGCCGGGATCGGCAATGCGATCAAGACCGCCAGCCGCTCCAAGGAAGACGGCTCGATCAAGCACTTCCCGATTTCGGCTTTCGATTTCGTCATCCAGGTCAACCTGATCGGCACCTTCCGCTGCATCGCCAAGTCGGCGGCGGGCATGATGACGCTCGATCCCCTCGACGAGTTCGGCGAGCGCGGCGCGATCGTCAACACTGCGTCCGTCGCCGGTGAAGACGGCCAGATCGGCCAGGCGGCGTACTCCGCCTCGAAGGCAGGTGTGATCGGCATGACCCTGCCGATCGCGCGTGACCTCATGAACGAGGGCATCCGCGTCAACACCATCCTGCCGGGCATCTTCGACACCCCGCTGCTCGCCGCCGCACCGCAGAACGTGCGCGATGCGCTGGCCGCTTCGGTGCCGTTCCCCAAGCGCCTCGGCATGCCGGTGGAATATGCCAAGCTCGCCATGACGATGATCGAGACCGGCTATTTCAACGGCGAGGACGTACGCCTCGACGGCGCGATCCGCATGGCCCCGCGCTGAGTTTGTTTCACATGGAACAGCAGGTCTGCGCAGCAGAAACCCGCATGCAAGGCGGGTCGAGCGGCGGTCTGAGTGGGGTCTAACCGGGGTCAAACCCGCATCTGTCCCTACCTGACGCAGCCCAAAGGGAACCCTCGCTTTTGCGGGGGTTTTCTTTTGCCCGCAGCATGGCATCACAGGCGGCAAAGGAGAGGGACACCATGACCCAATACACCCAGATCATCGTCACCAAGGCCGATGGCATCGCCACCATCACCCTGAACCGCCCCGACAAGATGAACGCCTATACCCGCACCATGGGGCAGGAGATCATCGCGGCGATGGACGATATCGACGCCGATGACGCCGTTCGCGCGGTGATCTTCACCGGCAGCGGGGATCGCGCCTTCTGTGCGGGCGCGGACCTGACGCCGGAAGGGGGCGGGCAGGTATTCTCCGATCCTACCGAGGTCAAGGACCTGTCCGATCCCAAGGTGCGCGACGGCGGGGGCCTGCTGACGCTGCGGCTGTTCGAATCGAAGAAACCGCTGATCAGCGCCTGCAACGGTGTGGCCGTGGGCGTCGGCGCGACGATGCAGCTGGCGATGGACATTCGCCTCGCCAGCACCACCGCCCGCTATGGCTTCGTCTTCGCGCGGCGCGGGATCGTGCCGGAAGCCGCATCGAGCTGGTTCCTGCCCCGCATCGTCGGCATCCAGCAGGCCCTTGAGTGGTGCTACACCGGCCGCATCTTTGATGCCGAGGAAGCCAAGGCAGGCGGCCTCGTGCGCTCCATCCACGCGCCCGAAGACCTGCTCCACGCAGCGCAAGTCCTTGCGCGCGAGATCGCCGACAACACCTCGGCCATCTCCGTGGCGATGACCCGCGCGATGATGTGGCGCCTCATGAGTGCCGATCACCCGATGGAAGCGCACAAAATCGACAGCCGCGCGATCTACCGCCTCAGCCGCGGGGCTGACGCCAAGGAAGGCATCGCCAGCTTCCTCGAAAAGCGCCGCGCCATGTATCCGGGCAAGGTCAGCGCCGACATGCCCGATTTCTACCCGTGGTGGGAAGAGCGTCCCTATGAGTGATGGCGCCGGGTCGGCCATTGGGGGGCCGGGAGAGCTGGCGGGGTTCCTGCCCTACCAGCTTTCGGTCGCTTCCAACGCGGTCAGCGCGCTGATCGCCGAGCGTTATCGCAAGCGGTTCGGGCTCAAGATCCCGGAATGGCGGGTGATGGCGGTGCTGGGCGATGGCGGCGCGGGCGGCGGCCCGATGACCCAGCGCGCGCTGACCGCGGCGACTGTGATGGACAAGGTCGCGGTCAACCGTGCGGTCAAGGTGCTGGAGGATCGCGGGCTGATCGGCCGGGTGCCCAATCCGGTTGACGGCCGGTCGCACCTGCTGGTTTTGACCGACGAGGGCAGGGCGATCCACGCCGAGGTTATGCCGCTCGCCCGAGCGACCGAGGCCGATCTGCTGGCCGAACTGGCCCCCGAAGAACAGACGATGCTGCGCCGGCTGCTGGCGTCTTTGCGCGCGCGGGCAATGGCGCTGGCCGACCGGACTTAACGTGTTTGAAAAAGGCTGAACCCGGATAAGGCAAGGGCCGAAGCAGAGGGTCTCCCCTTTGCTCCGGCCCCGCTTGTCCCTGTCAGAAGCTTTTGGCGACTTACCGATAGGGGCGTTACTTGACGAGGTTGTCCGCGATCGAGCAGGCTGCCGGCCCGAGAATGACGACGAACAGCGTCGGAAGAATGAATACGATCAGCGGCACGGTCATGATCGCAGGCAGACGCGCAGCCTTTTCCTCGGCGCGCATCATGCGCTCGTTACGGAATTCGGCCGACAGCACGCGCAGCGCCGATGCGAGCGGGGTCCCGTAACGTTCCGTCTGGATCATGGTCGTCACCACGCCCTTCACCGCTTCCAGATTGACGCGGTAGGCAAGGTTATTGAAGGCCATGCGGCGCTCGTTGAGGAACGACAGCTCGATCGCGGTCAGGGCGAATTCGTCGCCCAGTTCGGGATAGGCGCGGCCCAGTTCCTTGGCGACGCGGTTGAACGCGGCGTCCACGGTGAGACCGGCCTCGGCGCAGATCACCAGCAGGTCGAGCGCATCGGGCAGGCCCTTCTGGATTTCCTTGGTGCGCTTGTCGGCCTTGTTCTTGAGGAAGATTTCGGGCCCCTTGTAGGACAGGAATACCGAGATCGCGAAAGCGCCCAGCCGCTGCATCGGGCCCCAGTCGGGCCAGAATTCGATACCATAGATCAGCAGGCCCATGATCCCGCCGACAACCAGCGGCAGGATCGCGCGGGCGCCGATGATCAGCACCGCGAGTTCCTTGTTGCGGTAGCCCGCATGCGCCAGCTTCTGCTGGATGGCCTTGATCTGGCTTTCCTGCAGGACGTTTAACTTGTCGAGGCTCTCCTTGACCCTGTCGGTCGTGTCGGTGCGGCGCACCAGGCTGGTGCGCTTCTTAGAGGAAGCGGTGACGATCCCGGCCTTGAGCATTTCGCGCCGCTGCTCCAGCGCACGAACACGCTTGGCCATCGGGTCGCGGATCGTGACCGCGGCATAGATCGCCAGCATCATCGCGAAGGCGGCCAGCCCGGCAAGCAGCGTCCCGACGACGAGGACGTCGAGACCGAGCAGCGTGGGTCCGGCGGGTTGATCAATCATGGTCCTGTCTCCCCCGCGCCATCAGATTTCGAAATTGACCATCTTGGCCATAATGAACACGCCGAGGCCCATCCAAACAGCCGCGCCGAGACCTGCCACAATCAGGCGATCATCGGTGAAGAAGGTCGTCATGTAATCGGGGTTGATGTACATAATCGCACCGAACACGAGGAAGGGAAGCGAGCCGACGATGTAGGCCGAGGCCTTGGATTCCGAGCTCATCGCGCGGATCTTAAGCTTCATCTGCCCGCGCTTGCGCAGCACTTCGGCCAGGTTCGACAGCGTTTCGGCAAGGTTGCCGCCCGTTTCGCGCTGGATCGCCAGCGTGATCGTGAAGAAGTTGAACTCCGAAATGCCGAGCTTGTCGCCGGTGTCCTGGAGCGCATCTTCCATCGTCTTGCCGACCTTGATGCGGTCGATCACGGACTTGAATTCATAGCCGACCGGGCCGGGCACTTCGGTCGCGACAATTCCGAGTGTTTCTGTGACCGGAAGACCCGATCTGAGGCCGCGCACCAGAAGCTCGATCCCGTCAGGGAACTTGGTGATGAAGGCGTTGGTGCGCTTGTTGATGAGGTAGTTCACCACGAAGTGCGGCAGGCCCGCGCCCACGAACAACCCCACGCCCAGCGACAGCACCGGCGCGCGGCTCATCACGAACATCACCACCGCCACGCCCAGCGTCAGGCCGAGCGAGGTGTAGAGATATTGCGATACGGTCCACGCCTTGCCGGTCCGGTTCAGACGCACCGCGAGTGCCTCGGTCCGCGAGCCGGAGCCGGCGACCTTGAAGCTCTTGGGCTTGCGCGCCGCGATCGCGCGCTTGAATTGCGCATCGACTTTGGATTCGACGCTTTCCGAGTGCCTGTAACGCAGCGCCTGCATCCGGCGCTTCTGGGCCTTGGCCACGCCAGAGCCAGCCATCACGGCATAAGCCATGACCAGCACCGAGAAGATCACCAGCGTGATGAGCAGGGTTTGGATAAAGTCCATGCCGTGGTTTCCTGCCTAGTTCCTGGCCGCGTAGCCATGCGGGCTGCGGGCTTGCCGTGGTGTCGGCGGGCGCTGGGAAGGACTGTGCCGCTCCCTTCGCCCGCCGGCCGTGCTTATTCTGCCGTCTCGGGCTCGACCTTGGTCTTCTTGGACAGCAGCGACTTGATGTCGAAGTTGCCAAGCAGCGACTTCTTCTCGCTTGCCGAAGCGGCCATGTCGTCCGTGCTTACGCCCATCACGCGCTCGGCGATCTGGCGGATTGCCGCGGTCGCCTTGCTCGAGCGGTTGGCATCGACGAACACCTGACCCAGCTTGGCCGCGTTGGACGCCGCCTTGATGTCGTAGGGCACAACGAAGTCGACCTTGCGTTCGATCGAGGCCTCGAAATCGGCCTTGCTGATCTCCGACATGTTCGGCTGGACCTTGTTGGCCACGATCATCGGATGGGCGTGGCTGGCATTGGTCTTGAGCCACGACAAGATCCGGATCGTGTCGCGCGCCGAGGCGAGGGTGAACTCGCAGGTCAGCACCACCAGATTCACGTCAGCCAGCAGCTGCGGGAAGTTGATGAGCATGTTGCGCGGCAGATCGATCACCGTCATTTCGAACGCCTGGCGGAGCTCGTCCTCCAGCTGCACGAAGGCCGCACCATCGGTCATCAGCGGCTGGTTGATCGGGGCTTCCGCCGAGAGGATCGACAGGTTGTCGCTGGCACGCACCATCGCACGTTCAATGAACAGCGGGTCGATGCGGCTCGGGTTCTCGATGGCGTCGGTCAGGCCGCGGCCCGGCTCCAGATCGAGTGCGAGCGCGCCCGTTCCGAAGTGCACGTCGAGATCGAGCAGCGCAGTCGGGGACTTGTGCTCCGAGGAGAACAGCCAGGCGAGCGAAGTGGCGAGCGTCGAGGCGCCCACACCGCCGCGGGTGCCCACGACAGCCGTCGAGATGTGACGCTTGGCCGAATCGGCATCGCCAGCCTTGGGCGACATGAACACCGCCAGCGCCTGGTTGAGCGCGTCATGCACCTGCTGCGGCGACAAGGGCTTGAGCAGGTAATCATGGATCCCGCTCGAGAGCAGGTCGCGATAGAGGCGCACGTCGTTGACCTGACCGATGGCGATCACCACCGTGCCCGGCTCGCAAACTTCGGCCAGCGCGTTGATGTCGTTGAGCGGATCGCCGCTTTCCGAAAGGTCGACCATGAGGATCGCCGGCGAGGCGCTGACAGAGAGCGATTGCACAGCATTGCGCAGGCCGCCCTTGTTGCACTTTTCCGGTGCCCAGCCGAGCTCGATCACCACGGGACGGATCACGTCCAGCGCGTTGTCGTCGTAGATATAGGCCGAGAAGGGATCACGGTTTCCGGGCAGACCGGATTTCCAGGGAGCATTCATGGCTTAGTTACCTCCTCCACCGGTGCTGGCGCTGCCGGGATCCTGCAGTCCGCCCTTGCCGGTCGGATCCATTTCACGATAGGTCGAAATCGCCTTGTTCGAGGTTGCGATCACGGTTTCGCCCGAGCCCTTCTTGCCTTCGAGCAGATCCTGCGGATCGGCCACCATTGCGGCAAGGTTGCTGTTGACCGCGCAGCCGAAGCCGGGGCTGGTGCCGTTGGTGTAGTTCATGTCGGAATGGGCCGACCAGTCGGGGCAACCCGGCACGCTGGCGCTGGTGCGGGTGATGACCACACGCGCCTGGCCCGGCTGCACGAAGCCCTCCGTTACCGGGGCGGTTTCGCTGATCATCAGGCCGTAGCGCCCGGCCAGCTCGCGGATTGCATTGGTCACCGCCGGGTTCTGCCCGGGGTTCTCGATCGCGACCCGGTCACCGTAGCGCAGGTCCATCGTCTCGAACCAGCCGTTCAGGCGCTGCTGTTCGGAGATCGGCAGGCCAGCGCTGCTGGTGGTCACATCGAGCACCATGTTGGTGCGTTCGACGACCGGCTGCTTGACGCTGTAAAGCGAGGTGTTGGTCGGCATCCCGCCGCAGCCCGCAAGGCCAAGGCCGAGCGTGAGCGCGAGAGTGATGGCAGGCACGCGGGCCAGCCGGTTGTATCGTGCATTCGGCATCGCAGTCACCTTTCTCGGGTTAGAGGCTGAAGCCCGGCGCGGCAGCGGCGGCATCAGCTTTCGCAGCGCGTTCGGGACGGCGGGTTTTCTTTTCGGCGCGGCGCGGATTTTCCTCGCTGCCCGGAATGATTGCGGCCGGATCGGCAGTGCTCACCTTGGGGGCGGGCGCATCCGGTTGGGCGGCTGTCGGGCCCGGGCGCTGTTCGCCCGAAACGCCGGCATTGTCCTTGTAGCCGATCAGCTGCTGGAGTTCGTTGGCCGAATGATAGCCATCGGTCGGCAGCTTGATGTCCTTGGCGTCCACCGGCTTGACCAGGTAGGGGGTGACGATGATCACCAACTCGGTCTCGCCCTTGCGGAACTGACGGCTGCGGAACAGGTTGCCGAGGATCGGAACGTCACCCAGGCCCGGCGCCTTGTCCATGATGTTCTGCGCGTTGGCGCTCATCAGCCCGGCGATCATGAAGCTCTGGCCCGAGCCCAGCTCTACCGTCGTTTCGGTGCGGCGGGTGGTGATCGCGGGAATCTGGATTTCGTTCAGCGTGATCGCGCCA
Organism: Porphyrobacter sp.; assembly: GCA_027533455.1. Taxonomy (GTDB): domain Bacteria; phylum Pseudomonadota; class Alphaproteobacteria; order Sphingomonadales; family Sphingomonadaceae; genus Erythrobacter. The sequence continues at coordinate 29,689 of JAPZUC010000004.1, forward strand.
TTGGTCGACAGCTCGGACACTTCCGGACGCACGCGCATCGAGATACGGCCGTTCGAGAGCACCGTCGGCGTGTAGGCGAGGCTGACACCGAACTGGCGGAACTGGATGGATACCTGGCCAAGACCCTGCGCGATCGGGATGGGGAATTCCCCGCCCGCAAGGAACGTGGCGGTTTCGCCCGACAGCGCGGTGAGGTTGGGTTCGGCGATGGTTGTCACCAGGCCCAGCCGTTCCGAAAGGTCGAGCGTGCCAGCGAGGTCGACGCCGAACAGCTTGCCGAGGCCCGCGATCGTCGTGCCATTGCTCGAGATGACCGAGGTTCCGTCGGCGCCCTTTGTGACATTCACGCCCACAGGGCCGCCCGGATTATACTGGAGCGCCGCGCCGCGGCCCGTGCCGACCCCGAACTGGAAGCCGTTCGTCCCATCCGCGCTGGTCATGTTGGCACCGATCTCGCGCAGCAGGGTGCGGTTCACTTCTGCGATCTTGACCTGCAGGTTCACCTGAAGCGGGGTCGCAGTGCGCATCCGGCCAATGACATTGGCGTCCTTGCCGAGGAAGGCCTTCACCAGACGCTCGGCCTCGGCAGCGTCTTCCGGGGCGCCCACGGTGCCGGTCAGCAGCACGGTGTTAACGCCCATGGTTGACACATTCACCTTGGCATCGGGCATCGCCATCGCGAGCATCTGGTCGATGCTGCCGATGTTCGAGCCGACCCGGATGTTGGCCGAGAAGATCACGTCGCCGCGAGCGTTGCTGGCATAAACGGTGGTTTCGCCGCCCGCCTTGCCGAACACGTAAAGCTGGTTCTGCGACTTCACCTGGACGTCTGCGATTTCTTCATTGGCAACGAAGACATCGGCCATCGTGCCGGGCACAGTCACCAGTTCGCCCTTGCCGATCGACAGGACGATTTCCTGCGTCGGCTTGACGATCTGCTGGGCGATCGCAGTGCCCGCCGGCATCGCTGCCATCGGCAACGCGGCCATTGCGGCGACCAGCAGCTTGAGCTTGAACTTGCGTGTCATGGGTTTCCCCCCCTCGGAATTGAAGGACATTGGTGCGCTCCCGTCAGTAGGTGTTAGCCGCGCCGGAACGGGCGCTGACGGGGGTCTCGATGGTGACCTTTTCCTTGCCGCGGGTGACACGCACGCTCGGACCGCGGTAGACCGGCGCCGCGTTGGCTGCCGCTGCGGCAGCGGGCGCCGCGTAGGGAGCCGGGGCTGACGACGTTTGCGGCGTGGACGGCGAGCGGCCGGGCATGGTCGAGCGCTGGAAGCGCGAGATGTCACCGCCGGTTACCGCGCTGACACCCTTGTCCGTCGGACGCGACATGGCCGCCTTGAGCAGGGCTTCTTCCTGCTCGGGGGTGGCATTGGCCGGGATGTTGACATCACCCTTGGCAACCGCGCGCTCGAGCTCCGACTGGTTGTCGGCGAGCGAACGCAGCGAGAGGCTGAGCTTGCCGACGGTCTGTGCCACAGCGATCTTTTCAGCCATCTTGGGCGTGACTTCGAGGGTGACAGTCGCGAATTCCTTCACTTCGGTCTTGCCCTTCTCGTCGGTAGTGGTTTCGGTGGCCTGGTCGGTGGCGAGCACCCGCAGGTTGCGCAGCACGGTTTCGGCGGTGTGGAGCTTCTGCTCCGACCCCTCGCCGTCGATCTCTGCGCTCATCACGAGGTCGATACGGTCGCCCGGGAACACGAAGCCGCCAACCGCGGTCTGCGCCGAGACCGGCACTGTGACAGCGCGCATGCCCGGCCCGAGAGCCGCAGCAAGGAAACCGCGATCGCCGGGCGCGACAAGCGAGCCCTGCGTGACCGGCTCACCTGCGGTGATCGGATAGCGCACGACGGTGCCGAGCAGCTTGTTCATGTCGGCTTCGCCGTCGATGAAATAGGCGTCCTGCACCAGCTCCTTGGGCCAGGGCTGGAAGCCCAGCGCATCGGCGGTGATGATGGTGCCCGCGGTCAGCGCCCGCTTGGCAACCAGCACGCGCGGCCCGGTGGGCACGGCGGCGGCCTCGGCACCAGGGGCAGCGCCTCCGGCGAACATGCTACGTGCGGCAAATGCAGTGCCGATCGCAATGATCAGCGCACCGAGCAGCAGAACCAGTTTCTTCCTATCCATGGCTCAAATAGCCCCCTAGTAAACGCCCTCGAGTGGTTGCGGGCAGGTATGGTTGCATTGGGTAAAGGGTGACTGGTTAAAATCGGGTTATGCTGCCTGATTTGCGATCATCGCAGCCGGCAGATAGTTCTGCGCCAGCACCCACAGCGCACCGAATGCGATCGCCACGCCATAGGGCACGGCGATCCGGTCGCGCTGGCGACGGGCGGTGTGCCAGAAGACCAGCAGCACGGTCAGAACGCCGCCGGCGATCGCCATCATCACCAGCAGTTGCAGAAATTCGTAAGGCGGCACCCACAGTGCCAGCACAGTCAGCAGCTTCACATCGCCGCCGCCCATCACCTTAAGCGCAAACAGCCCCGCCAAAACCGCGAAGGCAGCAAAGGCAACGCCCACCTGGATCGCGACTTCCGGCCACAGCGCAAGGCCGCTCGACCACCAGAACACCGGCGCGCCGATCGCGATCAGGGCATTCAGCCAGTTGTCGATCTGGCGGCGGCGCAGGTCGGTGAACGCGGCAATCAGCAGCGCAATTGCCAAGGCGATCAGCAGACCGTAGGAAATGGTATTCATCTTTGTCGTCCCCCGGACCAGACCGGTGCGCTCGGCACTGACTGTCCTTCATTGGGACACTGCTACAGGTTATGACTTACCAAATAGTAACCACACTTTCCGGCTTTCGCGTCCCGCTGCCCGGGGCGCTGCCGGCATGAACCGGCGTGCGATCCCTGCCGCCGCGCGTGAAAGCACGTGGACTGCGGCCGATGGCCACCGGATCCGCCGGATCGACTGGCCCGGCGCTGCTGAAGCCCCGCGCGGTTCGATCCTGTTTCTTCCCGGACGCGGGGACTTCTACGAGAAATATCTCGAAACGCTGGACCAGTGGCACGATGCCGGCTGGCGGGTGACCGCGTCGGACTGGCGCGGGCAGGCGGGATCGGGGCGGCTCGGCAAGGATGCTGTCACCGGCCATATCAAGGATTTCGGCATCTGGATCGATGATCTGGCGCTGTTGTGGGAGCGCTGGGTGGCCGAAACGCCGGGGCCGCACGTGCTCGCCGCCCATTCGATGGGCGGGCATCTGGTGCTGCGGGCGCTGGTGGCAAAGCGGGTGCGGCCGGATGCCGTGATCCTCAGTGCGCCGATGACCGGTGTCAACGGCCCGCCGTTGCCGCTGGCCATGCTCCACGGAGTTGCGCGGGCGATGTGCAAGGTCGGCGATCCGGCGCGTCAGGCGTGGAAGTGGAGCGAGAAGCCCGGCGTGCTTCCCGACAATCGCGACAAGCTGCTCACCCACGATGCCGACCGCTATGCCGACGAACAGTGGTGGCGCGACCACCGCCCTGAACTGGTGATGGGCCCGGCCAGCTGGCGTTGGGTCGAACGGGCCTATGCCTCTTGGATCGTGCTGGAGGCCCCCGGCGCGCTCGAGAGTGTCGATGTGCCGGTACTGATCATTTCAACCGCCGCAGACAAGCTGGTCAGCCACCCGGCCAATGTCCGCGCCGCCGCGCGCCTGCCTAAGGGCGAGCTGATCGTGCTTGGCGACGAGGCCTATCACGAGGTGCTGCGCGAGGTCGACGCGGTGCGCGATCCGCTGATGGGCGCCATCGCCAGCTTTCTCGACAGGGTCAAGGCGCAAAAGGCCCCCGTGCACAGGGCCAAGGCCTGATGATCCATGATATCGCCGTGATCGGCGCCGGCATGGCGGGTGCGAGCCTCGCCGCCGAACTTGCGGCCCATGCCCGTGTGCTGCTGCTGGAGGCGGAGGACGCGCCCGGTTATCACGCCACCGGCCGCTCGGCGGCGTTCTGGGAGGAATGTTACGGCGGCCCCGGCGTGGTACCGCTGACCCGCGCTTCGGGCGCCTATCTGGCGCAGCACGGCTTTCTCACCCAGCGCGGTGCGCTGTATATCGGGCGGACCGAGGATCGCGCGGCGATGGACGAATTCCGCGCCAGCTATAACGGCACTGGCGTCCAAATTGAGCGTCTGGCGCCCGAGGCGCTGGCTGAACGCGTGCCCCATGTAAGGCCCGAATGGAGCGAGGCGCTCTACCAGCCTGCCTGCGCGGATATCGATGTGGCGGGGCTCCACCAGCACTATCTCGCCGAGGCACGGCGGCAGGGCGTGACAATTGCCACCCGTGCGCGGGTCAGCGGGCTGGCGCGGGCGAACGGCGTCTGGACCATCACCGGCCAAACCGGCGAGACATGGCAGGCCGCAACGCTCGTCAACGCCGCCGGAGCGTGGGCCGACGAAATCGCGCGCCTTGCCGGGGTCGCCCCCATCCGCATCGCCCCCTTCCGCCGCACGGTCGCCGTGCTGCAGGTAGAACCGCAAGCGCCCGCCGATCTGCCGCTCGTAATCGATGTCGGCGGGGGCTTCTACTTCAAGCCCGATGGCGGCCGTCTGTGGCTGAGCCCGCATGACGAAATCCCGTCCGAGCCCTGCGATGCCGCGCCCGAGGAGCTTGATGTCGCCATCGCCATCGACCGCTTCCAGAATGTGACCGATTGGCGGATCGCGGCGGTCGAGCATCGCTGGGCGGGGCTGCGCAGCTTCGCGCCCGACCGGATGCCGGTTTATGGCTTCGATGCCGATGCCGACGGCTTCTTCTGGTTTGCAGGGCAGGGCGGCTTCGGCATCCAGACTGCGCCCGCCGCCGCGCGGCTGGGGGCGCAAGCTGTGCTGGGGCTGGGGGCGGACGCGATGACGGCCGGGATCGATCCGGCCGCCTATGCCCCCGCGCGCTTCAAGTACAATTGGGAAGTGATGTTCTCGACGCAGGGCTATTCGAGCAAGGCGAGCGCGCAGAATGTCATCGATTCGATCAAGCAGAACGGCCCCGACGCCGAGGTCGAAGACAACAGCTGATTGTCTTAGTCGCGCTGACGCGCGATGCAGACCTCCCGCCCAACCTCCCCGCCCGGCCACCACAACATAATGGCACTATTGGTGGCCGGGCGGGGAGGTGGAGCGGGAGGTCTGCGCCACCGAAGGTGGCTAAAATCAGGAAACCCTACCCCGCCGCCTGCCGTGCCGCTTCCGCGCTTGCCAGCGCGTCGCAGCGCTCGTTTTCTGGGTGGCCCGAGTGGCCTTTGACCCATTCCCATGCCATCTTGTGCGGGCGCACCGCCGCGATAAGCTCGCGCCACAGGTCTTCGTTGGCGACCGGCTTTTTCGCCGAATTGACCCAGCCGCGCTTCTGCCAGCCGAAGATCCATTGCGTCATCCCGTCGATGACATAGCGGCTGTCGGTGTGGACTATGACGGCACAGGGCTCTTTCAGCGCGGTGAGGCCGCGCAGTACCGCCGTCATTTCCATCCGGTTGTTGGTGGTCTCTGGCTCGCCGCCGACAAGTTCCTTCTCGTGTCCGCCGCTGCGCAGGATCGCGGCCCAGCCGCCCGGGCCGGGATTGCCCTTGCACGCGCCGTCGGTGAAGATATCGACCTGTCTCACGTGCAAGCCTTTGGCGCGCGCGGCCTCAGCCTGCAAGCAGGGCGGCGCCGTGGTCGTGGTAAAACTGCCAGCGCTGCACGAATTGCATCGGGTCTTTGCGGGTGACGAGCGCATCGTCGGGCGTGTCGAGCCAGTCCTCGGCGCGGCTGGCGACGAACCTCAGGCACGCGCCCTTGGCAACCGGCGCGAACAGCGCGCGCTCTTGCGCGGTGAGGCGGCGGACCGACTGATATCCCTCCAGCAGCGCCGCGCCGCAATCGGGGCGGTAGGCGTTTCCGGCATCGAAACACCATGCGGCGTGGGTCACCGCCAGATCGAGCACCATTGGTCCGGTGCAGGCGAAGTAGAAATCGATCAGCCCTGTCACCGAATCGCCCAGCATCAGCACATTGTCGGGGAATAGATCGGTGTGGGTCTGCGACTGCGGGAGCGCCGACAGGTCGAGCGCCGCCGCTGCTCGCGCGTGATCGAGCATCGCGGGCAGCGCAGGATCGATCGTGGCCAGAGCGTCGGCCCCGCAGGCGTCGAGGATCGCGGCGCTCGCGGCGAAGTCCATCGCGTTGGCACGGGTGTGGGGGAAGTCCTGCGCGGCAAGATGCAGGTTCGCCAGCACCGCGCCCACGGCGCGGGCCTGTGCAGGTGTCGGCCGCGTAGGGGAGACACCCGGCAGAAACTCGATCAGCGCGGCAGCCTTGCCCTCGACCATGCGATAGGCCGCGCCTGTGCGGTCATGCATGGTGCGCGGCACAGGGCAGCCCTTTGCGGCAAGATGATCGAGCAGCCCGAGGAAATAGGGCAGATCGGCATAGTCGATCCGCCGCTCATAGAGCGTGAGGATGAAGCGCGTGCCGCTGGTGCCCGACCTCTCCGCGCTCCCGGCCGTCTCCACCAGCCAGTTGGAGTTGGAGACGCCCTCGGCAATGCCCTTGGCCGACACCAGGTCGCCCACGTCATATTCGCCGATCAGCCGGGCGAGATCCTCCGCCCCGAGATGGGTGTAGACCGCCATGCGCCCCTCCGCGGCCAGCCTATTCGGTCAGCTGGCGCGGCAGCTTGAAGACCATCTTCTCCTCGGCGGCGGTGATGGTCTTCTCAGAGATCGCGCGCACGGAGGCGATCGCATCGACCACTTCGCGCACCAGCACTTCGGGTGCGGAAGCACCGGCGGTCAGGCCCAGCGTCTTGACGCCGTCGAGCCACGCGAAATCGATTTCGGTCGCGCGCTGGATCAGCTTGGAGGGCGTGCCCAGTCGTTCAGCCACTTCCACCAGCCGCAGTGCGTTGGACGAATTGGGCGAGCCGATCACCAGCACCAGATCGCAATCCTGCGCCAGTTCCTTGACCGCGGCCTGGCGGTTGGAGGTCGCATAGCAAATATCCTCGGCGCGCGGGCCGCTGATGTTGGGGTAGCGCCATTCGAGCGCCTCGATCACCTCGCGCGTGTCGTCTACCGACAGCGTGGTCTGGGTGAGGTAGGACAGCGCCTCATCGGAATCGAAGGGCAGCTTGTCGACATCCTCGATGGTCTCGACCAGCGTCATCTGCCCTGGCTCGACCTGCCCCATAGTGCCGATCACCTCGGGGTGGCCTTCGTGGCCGATGAAAATGATGTGGCGGCCTTTTTCGATCTGGCGTTCGGCCTGGCGGTGGACCTTGCTGACCAGCGGGCAGGTGGCATCGACATAGAGCAGCTTGCGGCGCTTGGCTTCGGCCGGGACTGCCTTGGGCACGCCGTGGGCGCTGAACACCACCGGCGCATCGTCGGGCACCTCGTCCAGTTCCTCGACGAACACCGCACCCTTGGCCTTCAGCCCTTCGACCACATATTTGTTGTGGACGATCTCGTGCCGGACATAGACCGGCGAGCCATAGCGTTCGAGCGCCTTCTCGACGATCTCGATGGCGCGGTCGACCCCGGCGCAGAAGCCGCGCGGGGCGGCGATCAGCAGGTTGAGTGGCGGAAGGCCGGAGGTCTGGTCGGTTGCAGCGGCATCGGCAGCTTGAAAGGGCGCGTTCATGTCGCTCCCTCTAGCGCTTTCCACCCGTCCTCGCTAGGGCGCACGGGATCGTTTAATTCAAGGACGGCTTTGATGATGCTCCGCGCACGCGCTCCTTTCGCTCTGACGGCGTTTGCCCTGTCCGCCGTGGCGGCGCTGTCTGGCTGCTCGAAAAAGGGCGAGCTGGTGTTCGACGAAGGCGTCGGCGTTGCCAGCGTGCTGACCCTGTGCCCGGCGGTCGGCATCCCCGACTACACCGGCGACGTCACCACCTTCCGCGACCCGGCCGATACCAGCGTGGCGAGCCTCGATGTCAGCGCGGCGATGACCAATCTGCGCACCACCTGCAACGACACGGCTGACAAGATCTATTCGGAAGCGAGCTTCACCGTGAACGCGCGCCGCAGCGACACCCGCGGTGCGCGCACCGTCGAACTGCTGTACTTCGTTACTGTCGTTCGCGGTGGGAGCGCGGTCGTGTCCAAGCGGATCGGGACTGTCACGCTGGTCTTCGCCGACGGGCAGGACCGTTCTTCGGCTAACGGCAAGGCTGGCGGCTTCATCAACCGCGCCGATGCCGCGCTGCCGGAAGATATACGCCAGAAGATCACCAAGCGACGACGCGCAGGCGATGCCGAAGCGGCGCTCGATCCGCTGGCCGATCCCGAAGTGAAGGCGGCCATCGCGCGCACCCGCTTCGAAATGCTGGTCGGCTTCCAGCTGACCGAGGCGCAGCTGAAGTATAACGCGACGAGGTAGTTTGTTTTTCGAACGCGCCTCCGCGCGTTCGTCCTCGGCGCATTTCCTCCGCTTCGCTACGGAGCGCCTGCGGGCGGGCGGTCGGCCTTGCGGTGCCTGCGGCACCGGGCCTGTGCGACACGCCTCGTTTCGTTCGTGTCCCTTCCTCCCCGTCCCGGGCTTGACCCGGGACCCAGCTTCCTATCTTGCACGCGCGATCTTCCGCGCCAGACGCACGAGAAACCGATGACCGAACCCAAAACCCTCTATTCCGCCTATGCCGCGCTGATCGAAAGCGTGCTGACTGATCTGGTCGCCGAAGGCACGCTGCCGGCTGGCACCAGCTTTACCAATGTCACGCTCGAACCGCCGCGCGATGCCAGCCACGGCGACCTTGCCACCAATGCCGCGATGGTGCTGGCCAAGCCCGCCGGGCTCAACCCGCGCGCGCTGGCCGAGGGGATCACGGGCAAGCTTGCCGCGCACGCGAGCATCACCAGCGCCGAGATTGCCGGGCCGGGCTTCATCAACCTGCGCCTCGCGCCCGCCGCTTGGCTCGAAGAACTCGCCGCCATCGCGCACCTGGGCGCAGACTATGGCCGCTCGGCCATGGGCGAAGGCCGCGTGGTCAATGTCGAATATGTCTCGGCCAACCCCACTGGCCCCATGCACATGGGCCATTGCCGCGGCGCGGTGGTGGGCGATGCGCTGTCGGGCCTGCTTGAATTTGCAGGGCACGCGGTCACCAAGGAATACTACGTCAATGATGCCGGCGCGCAGGTCGATGTGCTCGCGCGCTCGGTGCACCTGCGTTACCTTGAGGCGCTGGGGCAGAGCATTACCATCCCTGAAGGCCTCTATCCCGGCGATTACCTCGTCGATATCGGCCAGAAGCTCGCCGCCGAATTCGGTGACAAATACGCCGACGCGCCCGAAGGCGATTGGCTCATCCTGTTCCGCACCCGCGCAGTCGCGGCGATGATGGACATGATCCGCGACGATCTCGCCACGCTCGGCATCAAGCACGACCTGTTCTCTTCGGAAGCGGAACTGCAAGCTTCGGGCAAGGTCGATGCTGCCGAGGCATGGCTGCGCGCGCATGACCTTGTTTACGACGGTGTGCTCGAAGCGCCCAAGGGCAAGGCCCCGCCGGAAGATTGGGAGCCGGTACAGCTGCCGCTGTTCCGCTCGACGAAGTTCGGCGACGATCAGGATCGCCCGATCAAGAAGTCGAACGGCGCGTGGACCTATTTCGGTGCCGACCTCGCCTACCATTTCCAGAAGGCCCAGAGCGCCGATGCGCTGGTCGATATCTGGGGCGCGGACCATGCCGGCACCGTCAAGCGGATCAAGGCCGCCGTCGCCGCGCTCACCAGCGCCGATGGCGGTGCTCCCAAGCCCTTCGAGGTCAAGCTCGTCCAGATGGTTCAGCTGATGAAGGGCGGACAGCCCTTCAAGATGTCCAAGCGCGCGGGCAATTTCGTCACGCTGGCGGACGTGGTGGACATGGTCGGCAAGGACGTGGTGCGCTTCACCATGCTCACCCGCAAGCCCGATGCGCAGATGGATTTCGACTTCGACAAGGTGGTCGAGGCGTCCAAGGACAACCCGGTCTTCTACGTGCAGTATGCCCACGCGCGCATCCGCTCGACGCTGCGCAAGGCCGCCGATCGGGGGCTGACGCCGTCGGATGCCGCGCTGGACCGGCTCGGCACCGAGGAGCTGGCGCTGGTCGCCCGCGCCGCGCAGTTCCCGCGCGAGATCGAGGCCGCGGCGCGTGCGCGTGAGCCGCACCGGATCGCCTTCTACCTCTATGATCTGGCCGCCGACCTCCATTCCTACTGGAACCTCGGTAACGACCGCCCGGAAAAGCGCTTCATCGTGGAACAGGACGCCGCTCTGACCGCGGCGAGGCTTTTCCTCGGGGCTGCGATCGGGCAAGTGATCCGCAATGGTCTCGGCGTGCTCGGCGTCGAGGCGGTCGAGAGAATGTGATTGGGCCCAAGGGGGGCGTAAGTTGCCATGATGGTGGATGCGGAATACGAGGAACTGGGCGACGCCGACGGCGAGCTTGACCTTGCCGATACCGACAGACTGCCGTGGCTCGAATCCGACGAGGAAGACGAGGACGCGGGCGGTCTGGATACCAGCCAGATCATGCTCTTCGCCGCCGGCATGGTGGCGCTGCTCGCCGTGGTGGTCGGCGGGGTGTGGTGGGTCACCAACCGCGCCGCCAACAGCGAGATCGTGGCCGATGGAAGCGTGATCGCCGCGCCCGAAGGCCCGATCAAGACACGTCCCGATGATCCGGGCGGCAAGACCTTTGCCGGCACCGGCAATGTCGCGCCGGTTGTGGGCGAGGGCGGATCCCGCCCCGCCGTGGTCGCCGAAGCGCCGATGCCGCCGCTGCCGGGCGGGACGCCGGGCACAAAGCTTGTGCCGGTACCCTCCGCCGCGCCTTCCGCGAGCGCGACCAAGCCCGTGCCCGTCACCGCCCCGACCGCCGCGCCTGTTGTGCCCGGCACCGGTGTCCAGCTGGCCGCCTATGGCACCCGCGCCCGCGCCGAACAGGGCTGGCTCGACGCCCAACGCCGCACCGACAAGCTTTCGGGCGTGAAATACCGCATTATCGAAGGCAAGGTCGATATCGGCACGGTCTATCGTTTGCAGGCTGTTACCGGCAGCCGCGCCGAGGCCGATCGCCTGTGCGCCGCGCTCAAGGGCGACGGGGTCGATTGTCAGGTCAAGTAAGGGCGAAATAGGTGGGGATTGGCAGGGGCTAGACCCCGTCCTGACCCCCTCCAGCCCTTGCTAGACCCCCCGTAGAGTGCGACTTTGGGGAATGATTCCGGCAATCTTCGGCATTTTCGGCCCTGTCCTGACAGCGGATGAGCGCGCCTTCTTCCGCGATTGCGACCCTGCGGGCTATATCCTGTTCGGTCGCAACTGCGTCGATCCTGCGCAACTGCGCGCTCTGACCGATGACCTGCGGAGCATCCACGGGCGAGAGCGGTTGCTGGTCTCGATCGATCAGGAAGGCGGCCGTGTGGCGCGGCTCCGGCCGCCGCATTGGGCCGCCTATCCTGCTGGGCAAGTCTTTGATGTGCTATACGAAATTGCCCCGGCCAGCGCGATCGAGGCGGCGCGCGCCAATGCAACCGCGATGGCCCTGGAACTGTCGGCGATGGGGATCACGGTCGATTACCACCCCCCGCTCGACCTGCGGGTGCCGGGCGCACACGACGTGATCGGCGATCGCGCTTTCGGTGCGGACCCGATGCAGGTCGCTGCTCTGGGGCGTGCGGTGCTCGAAGGGCTGGCAGCCGGCGGCGTCGCTGGGTGCATCAAGCATATGCCCGGCCACGGCAGGACGGATGTCGATACCCACAAGGCGCTCCCGACGGTAACCGCCTCGGCTGAGGAGCTGGAGGATGATCTTGCGCCGTTTCGCACTTTGAATCATGCGCTTATCGGCATGACCGGTCACCTCATCTTCACCGCTTGGGACGCCGAAAACCCCGCCACGCTGTCTGAAACGGTCATTCGCGACGTGATCCGTGGGCGCATCGGGTTCGACGGGCTGCTGCTTACCGACGACATCGACATGGAAGCGCTGGGGGGCACGATCCCGGAACGTTCAGCCCGCGCACACGCCGCCGGGTGCGACATCATCCTGAATTGCTGGGCCAAGATGGACGACATGACAGGCATCTGCGAGGTGCTGCCGCCCATGTCCGAGGCGACCGCCGCGCGGCTCGACCGGGCTCTGGCGAGCACACAGGTCGCCGATGCTATCGCGCCGCAAGCTGCCGAACTGCTCGCCAAGCGCGACGCCCTGCTGGCGCTTGCCGCATGAACGCGCCCGAGCAACCCTTCATGTTCGCCCCCGATGCCGGGAGGCCTGATGCCGATGCGCTCTATCTCGAACTCGACGGGTGGGAAGGTCCGCTCGACCTGCTGCTCGATCTCGCGCGGCGACAGAAGGTCGACCTGCTCCAGATCTCGATCCTCGCGCTGGTTGATCAGTACCTCAGTTACATCGAGCGCGCCGGCGCGATGAAGCTTGAGCTGGCCGCCGACTACCTCGTGATGGCGGCATGGCTCGCCTATCTCAAGTCGGCGATGCTGCTGCCCAAGGCCGAGCAGGAAGATCCCTCGCCCGAAGAACTGGCGCTGCGCCTCCAGATCCGTCTGCAACGCCTCGGCGCGATGCGCGAGGCGGCAGGGCGGCTTATGGGCCGCGACCGGATCGGGCGAGACGTGTTCCTGCGCGGGAGCCCTGAGGGCCTGCGCACAGACCGCAAGGCCGTGTGGCGCGCCGATCTGTTCTCGCTGATCCAGGCCTATGGGCAAGTGAAGGCGCGCACCGCGTCGCGCATCTATCATGTGGCCAACCGCCCGGTGATGACGCTCGATTCCGCGCTGGAGCGGGTCTCGGCGATGCTCGGCATGACGCTGGAATGGATGGAGATCCGCGATTTCCTGCCGCCCCACGCATCGCCCGAATTGAAGCGTTCGGCGCTTGCCTCGTCCTTCGTCGCGGCGCTCGAACTCGCCAAGCGGGGCCGTGCGGAACTGGAGCAAGACGGTGCCTTTGCGCCCTTGCACATCCGCCGCGTGAAGGACGCAGCAGCATGAGTGAGGAGCCCGGCACGCTTGAACGTGCGGTCGAAGCGACGCTGTTCGCGGCCGAGGAGCCGATGAGCGTCGAGGCGCTGGCCGGGCATCTCGGCGGGCTGGCGCATGGCGATGTGCGCGAAGCTCTGGCCCTGCTCGAAGGCGCCTACCGCGCCCGGGGTGTGCATTTGGTGGAGCGCGGGGGGCGCTGGCATTTCGAGACCGCGCCCGATCTTGCCCACCTGCTCAGGCGCGAGAAGGAGCAGGTCCGCCGCCTCAGCCGCGCGGCCACCGAAGTGCTGGCGATCATCGCCTATCACGAGCCGGTCAGCCGCGCCGAGATCGAGTCGATCCGCGGCGTGCAGACCAGTGGAGGCACACTCGATGTGCTGATGGAGGCAGGCTGGGTGCGCCCCGCAGGCCGCCGCGAAGTGCCGGGCCGTCCGGTGATCTACGCAACCACGCCCGATTTCCTCGATCACTTCGGCCTCGCCAGCCGCCGCGACCTGCCCGGCATCGACGAGCTGCGCGCCGCAGGTCTGCTTGACCCGGTCGACGAAGCGATGGAAGCCGCGATGAACTTCGAGTCCGATGAGGAGTCCGACGATCCCGGGTCCGAGGCCGATGAAAGCGATATGCCGGACGACGAGAATCTGGCCGACTGACTCGCAATTCGCGTCGGTCTGGCCTAAATGGGCCTCTACCAGAAGCCGGGCGCGTTTCCCGGCCATGCGGTCCCCCTGACCCCGGCCGCATTTCAGGAGTTGAGACAATGGGTAGCATGTCGATCGTTCACTGGCTGATCGTTCTCGTGGTGGTGCTGATCTTGTTCGGGCGCGGCCGCATCTCGGAAATGATGGGCGATTTCGGCAAGGGCATTTCGAGCTTCAAGAAGGGTCTCAACGAAACCGACGAGACCATCTCGAAGTCAGCGCGCATCGAGCCGCCGGCTCCGGTCGTTACCGAGACGCCCACTGCCGCGCCGGTCGAAAAGACCGACACCACCGGCGCCTGATCGACTTCCTCCTTCCCTGAAAGAGCGGCGCACCCGCACCCCCTATGTTCGACGTCGGCGCCGGAGAGCTGCTGGTCATCATCATCGTCGCGGTCGTGGTAATCGGGCCGAAGGACCTGCCGCTCGCCATGCGCACGGCGGGCCGCTGGATCGGCAAGATGCGGCGCATGTCTGCCCATTTCCGCAGCGGCATCGACGCGATGGTGCGCGAGGCCGAGCTGGAGGACATGGAGAAGAAGTGGAAGGCGCAGAACGAAGAGATCATGCGCCGTTCCGCCGCTCTCACCGAAGCGGAAGCCGGTGCGCCGGTGATGACTGGGCCGCCGCCAGTGGATACGCCGCCCGCCGATACGCCTGCGCCCGTGGCACACGCTCCTGTCGAGCCGCCCATTGAAGCTCCCGCTGAACCGCTAGCGCAGCATCCGACCCCGGAGCCAGAGGTTGCACCCGCACCAAAGGGTGCTGCCGATGTTTAATGTCAAAGACCTCGACGAGACGCGTCAGCCGTTGCTCGATCACCTGATCGAGCTGCGCACGCGGATCGTGCGCGCGCTGTTGGCGCTGGCCGTGGGCTTTGGCGTGTGCCTCTATTTCGCAGATGAGATCCTTGGATTGCTGGTGCTGCCCTTGAAGCAGGCTTTCCCTGACGGAGAGGGTCAGCTGATCTTCACCAAGCTGCCCGAGGTGTTCTTCGTCGAGCTGAAAGTCGCGCTGTTCGCGGGCTTCATGGTCAGCTTCCCGGTGATCGCCAACCAGATGTGGGCGTTCATTGCGCCGGGGCTCTATGCACGCGAGAAAAAGGCTTTCCTGCCGTTCCTGTTCGCCACTCCGGTGCTGTTCGGCATGGGCGCGGCGCTGGCCTATTTCGTCGTCATGCCCACCGCCTTCAAGTTCTTCCTCGGCTTTGGCGGAGAGGCGGGCGGGCTGAAGGTGCAGGCCTTGCCGAGCGCGGGCGAGTATCTCAGCCTTGTCATGCAGTTCATCATGGGTTTCGGGGTGACCTTCCTGCTGCCGGTGTTGCTGTTGCTGCTCCACCGCGCAGGTATTGTTAGCCGCGCGCAAATGGTGTTGGCGCGGCGCTATGTGATTGTCGGCATCTTCGTGATCGCCGCGATTGTGACTCCGCCCGATCCGGGCTCACAGATCGTCCTTGCAGTTCCGCTGTGGCTGCTGTTCGAGGCCTCGCTGTTCCTGATGCGGTTCCAGGAGAAATCGATTGCCGCCGACAGGCTGGCGCGGGAGGCCGAGGACGCCGCTGAGAAGGCGAATGCGGCGGAGTAGTTACTCCCCGCGGACCTTCACCCCGCCGATCCACACCTGAAGTATCTTCGTTTCGCGCAAGGCGTCGGGCGAGGCGAACAGCGGGTCGCGGTCGACGATCAGAAAGTCGGCGCGCTCGCCCGGGACGAGGCGGCCGAAGCGACCTTCCGCAAACCCGGCATAGGCGGCATCGGCCGTGAAGCCGGCGAGCGCCTGTTCGCGGTTGACCGTCTCCTGCGGGAACCACCCGCCGAAAGGTTCGCCCTTCGCGTCGGTGCGGCTGATCGCGGCAGCCATACCGGCCCAGGGATCCGCAGGCTCGACCGGCGAATCCGACCCGAAGGCGAGACGCCCCCCGACCTTCAGGACAGACCGCCACGGATAGGCGCCCGTAAGCCGGTCCGGCCCCAGCCGCGCTTCGGCCATCAGCCGGTCGGAAGTCTGGTGGAGCGGCTGCATCGAGGCGATCACCCCGTGCTTGCCGAGGCGCGCGATATCGACCGGATCGACGATCTGCGCGTGTTCGATTCGCCAGCGCCGGTCACCCTTGTAGCTTTCCGAGAGTTCCTCGATCGCGGCGAGCACTTCGGCATTGGCGGCATCGCCGATGGCGTGGACGGCGGTCTGGAAATTGTCCATCGCCGCGCGGCTCATGAGGTTGCGCAGCTGTGACGGGCTGAGCAGCGGCAACCCGCGTGTGCCATGATCGTCGGCATAAGGCGCTTTCAGACTCGCCCCGCGCGATCCGAGCGCACCATCGAGAAACAGCTTGATCCCGCCCATCCTGAGGCGATCATTGTACAGCCAGCCGGTCGGCCCCGGCCCGGCCATCAGTTCCAGGGTCTCGATCGAGTCCGCATAGGACATGATGCGCACCATCAAGCGGCCTTCATCGCCCGCGCGGCGGAAGGTCGTCCAGTCGGCGGGCTTGGTGCCCATGTCGGCAACTGCGGTGACGCCCTTGGCCAGCAGCACTTCCTGCGCCTTGGCCAGCGCGAGGTCGCGGTCTTCGGGGCGGGGCGGGGGGACCACAGTGCCGACCAGCGGCACGGCCTTGTCGACGAACACGCCCGCCGGATTGCCTTTGGCATCGCGGATGATCTTGCCGCCTGCCGGGTCAGGCGTCTTTGCGGTGATCCCGGCGGTCTGGATCGCGAGGGTGTTCGCCCAGTTGGCGTGGTTGTCGGCCCGTTCCAGCCACACCGGACGGTCGCTCACCACGGCATCGAGTTCGGCAGCGGTGGGAAAGCGGCCGAGGCCCCACTTTTCCTGGTTCCAGCCGCGCCCGATGATCCACGGGCGCCCTGGGTTTGCTTCGGCGAAGGCCTTGATCGTTGCCAGCGCATCCTCGAGCGACGTAGTGCCCGACAGGTCCAGCGTCAGGGCGGCAAAGCCCATGTCTATGACGTGCACGTGGGCGTCGATCATGCCGGGCAGCATCACGCTGCCCTCGCCATCGAGGCGGTAATCGGCCTGCGGGCGCTTGTCGCTGCGGGTGAGCACAGCGGTGATCTTGCCATCCTCGTCGAAAACCAGGCCGTTGAAGCGCTTCACCTTGCCCTCGGCGTCAATTGTCACCCCGTCGACATTGTCGACCAGCGTATCGGCCAGCGCCGGGGCGGACAGGGCCAGAGCGGAGGCGGCTGCAAGTGCGGAAACGAGGGCGAGGCGCATGGCAATCCTTGGATGAGCGGTAAGGCCGCGTGTGCTATCGCCTTCGTGCGCGCTTGCCAACAAGGGCGCGCATACGAAATCGGCGCGTGGCCGATTGCCCTTGTGCGCCCTAGGCTCTAATCGGCTCGGCATTATGTCGACACAGCTTACCGCATCGAACCCCAAGGGCGCCGCCGCCACTCCGGCCGACCTTACCCTCGACGACGTCCGCGCGGCCGCTGCGCGGATTGCCGGTTCGGTGGTCAACACCCCGATGATGCGCTCCATCACGCTGTCGGAGATTACCGGCGCGGATATCTGGCTGAAGTTCGAGAACCTCCAGTTCACCGCGGCCTACAAGGAGCGCGGGGCGCTGAACGCGCTGCTGCTTCTCACCGAGGAGCAGCGCCGCCGCGGCGTCATCGCGGCATCGGCAGGCAACCACTCGCAGGGTCTTTCCTACCACGGCACCCGACTGGGCGTGCCAGTCACCATCGTCATGCCGAAACCTACGCCGACGGTGAAGGTGATGCAGACCGAAAGCGTCGGCGGCAATGTGGTTCTGGAAGGCGAGACCTTCGATGAGGCCTATTTCCATGCCCGCAAGCTGGAAGGCGAACTGGGTCTGACCTTCGTCCATCCTTTCGACGATCCGCACGTGGCCGCAGGCGCGGGCACGGTGGCACTCGAAATGCTGGCTGTGAAGCCCGACCTCGATTGCATCGTCACGCCAATCGGCGGGGGCGGGTTGATTTCGGGCATGGCGACGGTGGCCAAGGCGCTGAACCCGAACATCGAGGTTGTCGGCGTTCAGGCGGGGCTGTTCCCCTCCATGTTCGACCGGATCAAGGGCGCAAGCCTCCCCTGCGGCGGCGATACGCTAGCCGAAGGCATCGCGGTCAAGGTGCCGGGTGATTTCACGTCGAAAGTGATCGCTGAAAAGGTCGACGACATCCTGCTGGTCGACGAGCCCGCGCTGGAAAAGGCAGTGGCGCTACTGCTCCAGATCGAAAAGACCGTGGTCGAAGGCGCGGGCGCGGCTGGGCTGGCCGCGGTTCTGCGCAATCCGGCGCGGTTCGCAGGCAAGACCATCGGCCTTGCGCTGTGCGGCGGGAATATTGACACGCGTCTGCTGGCCAATGTGCTGCTGCGTGATCTGGCGCGGCAAGGCCGCCTTGCGCGGTTGCGCATCACGCTTCAGGACCGCCCGGGCGCATTGTTCCGCGTCATGCGCCTGTTCGACGAGCACAACGTCAACATCATCGAAATCTACCACCAGCGCATTTTCACCACCTTGCCGGCCAAGGGCCTGATCACCGATATCGAATGCGAGGCACGCGATGCCGAGCAGGTCGAACGGTTGGTCGAAGGTTTGCGCGCCAACGGCTATTCGGTGCAGCTGGTCGAACTCGGATGATTTTACTGTAATTTCAGTAAGATAAATCCTGGCGAGTGCCCCGGATTGCGCCATTGCCGATGCGGTTCAGCGTTGCGCTGCGCCTGCGTTTGCAGATTTCGCGATTTTTTCATGGTTAAGGGACTTTTACCGGAGCCAAGGTGTGGGCATAAGAATTTCTTAACACCTTCACCCGCCGCGCTTCAGCGGTCAAAGGACAGGTCCCACCCGTGACGGCACCGATCCGCTTTCCCCGCTTCTTCGTGACGAGCCCCGCGCCGTGCCCCTATCTACCGGGCCGTAGCGAGCGCAAGGTGTTCACCGAGCTGAAGGGACCGCATGCGGACCAGCTGAACGAAGCGCTGGGGCGAATCGGATTCCGTCGCAGCCAGACGGTCGCCTATCGTCCTTCCTGCCTCGATTGTCAGGCCTGCGTGTCGGTGCGCGTGGTTGCTGGCAAGTTCCAGCCCTCGGGCACGCAGAAGCGGGATCTGAAGCGCAACAGCGACCTGATCGTCACGGAATGCCGCCCTTGGGCGACGGATGAGCAGTTCGAGCTGCTTGCCCGCTATCTCGGGCAGCGCCACCCCGATGGCGGGATGTCGGCCATGGACGAGCTCGACTATGCCGACATGATCGAACACACGCCGGTATCTAGCGTCGTCACCGAGTATCGTGAGCCGGGCCCCAACGGAAAGCCCGGGCGGCTTGTGGGCGCGTGCCTCACCGACCGGCAGGGCGACGGTCTGTCGATGATCTATTCCTTTTACGAGCCAGATCACCCGACCCGCGCAGGGCTGGGCAACTTTATTATCCTTGATCATATCCGCCGCGCTGCAGCTGAAGCATTGTCCTACGTATATCTGGGATACTGGGTCGAGGGCTCGCCGCGCATGCAATACAAGGTTCGCTATCGCCCCCTCGAGCGGCTGACGCGCGAGGGCTGGCAGCTGATGGAGGCCGGTGACCAGCACCGCCTGATCGCTGCGGCAACCGCACCGCGCCCGCGACAGGACGAAAGCCTCGCCGGTGTGCGGGGCAAGGATGGCCAGCCTGTCAAGTTCACGGCCAGCTGAAACCCGTCGGCGGGCTGCCCTTCGCCTCGCCATTGTCGCAGGATTGGGTCAGACCACGCTGCCAATTGGCGGCGGGGCGGCATTTGCGGCATCCTTGGCACAACCGGCGCAGCCCGGCGCTGAGCAGGCTGCGGAGCCGCCGATGGCTGTGCCGGTGGTGCTCCAGCCTGAGCCCGAGCCTGTCCCGGAATCGCTCGACGATCTGATCCCTCAAGCCGCTGTCGCCGACCCGGATAGCTGGGCGGCAGGCGGTGTGCCCAATTCCGCGCCGGTGGTGGCCTCCGATGATCCACTCGGCCAAGCGCCTGACCCGTCGTTCGACGCGGCTTTCACGGTGCCTGGCGACCTTTCAGACTCTGATCTTCCCGCGACAATCGACGACGGGACAAGTGATTTCGCTCTGGAGGAGATCCAGCCGCTGCCCGCCGATCCCGAACTTGAGGGGCTCGCCAGCATCACGGCTCCGGCGATCGGGGGGCTGCCCGAACTTGCCGAGACCCGTGTCAGCAGCACTCTGGTGCTTGCCCTCCCGGCAGTTGCGGCGGCCTTCCCCGAGAAGGACGAATTCGTCCGACGCTTCCGCGAGCTTTCCACCCTGCGCGAACTTGACGATGGCGAGGAGGCTGCACCGCAGGTTGCCGCCCGCGCCCGCGCCGACGAGGAACTGCTCGGCGATATCCTGCGCAATTATGGCTATTACATCGGCGAGGTGGTGCGACAGCTTTCAGGCGGTCGGCGGGCGGGCGTCAACGGGGAGGGCGCGGCCGAGGAGGCTGCCGAAGCGGCGTCCCGCGAGCCCAGCGTGCGCTTCGATATCCTGCCCGGGCCGCGTTACAGCTTCGGCACGATCGATCTCGGCGCGCTTCCTGCTCTCGCCGAACCCGATGCCAGCCGCCTGCGGGAGGTATTCGGCATCGCCTCGGGCGATCCGCTTTATGCCGACCGCATCATCGAACGCGAGATCGAACTGCGCGTGGCGCTGGGCGAAAGCGGCTATCCCTTTGCCGAGGTTGCCGAGCCTGAACTGCTGATCGACCACGCGCGCGAACAAGGCGATTTGACGCTCGATGTTCAGCCGAAGGGCAAGTATGTGTTCGGCGATGTGGTAAGCAGCGATCCCCGGTTCCTGTCGGGCCGACATCTGGGACGGATTGCCCGCTTCGATCCGGGCGACACCTTTCAGCAGAGCCTCGAGACCGATCTCAGGCGCGCGATCATCGCCACTGGGCTTGTCTCCAGCGTCACAATCACCCCGCGCGAGACCCGCGCGCCAGAAGGTGGGCAGCCTGGGGAAGTCGCGCTTGATGTGGCAATGGAACGCGCGCCCTTGCGCACTATCGCGGGCGCGATCGGTTACGGGACGGAAGATGGCCTCAAGGTCGAGGGACGGTGGGAGCACCGCAACCTCTTCCCCCCCGAAGGCGCGCTGCGGCTGCGCGGCATTCTCGGCACGCGCGAGGCGCTGGCCAGCGTCGGCGTGCGACGCAACAATTTCCGCGGGCGCGACCAGGTGCTCACTGTCGATCTGTTCGCCAGCGATATCACGACCCAGGCGGTGGACTCGCGCGGGTTCGGCCTGCGCGGCACCTTCGAGAAAGTGTCGAACTTCCTGTTCCAGAAACCGCTCAGCTGGCAGCTTGGCGGCGAGCTGCTCTATACCGATGAACGCAACCGCGACGTGCGGATCGCGCCGGGTGCGCCCGTGCCGCGGCAGGCCTATCTGATCGGCGGGTTGTTCGGCAGCGTGACGCTGGATGGCAGCGACGATCTTCTCGATCCGACCGAAGGTTACCGCGCGACCCTGTTCCTTGCGCCCGAAGTGTCCCGTACTGACGGGTCGGAGAGCTTTTATCTGCGCGCGCAAGGGGATGCGAGCTACTACCAGTCCTTTGGGGACATTGTGCTGGCGGGCCGGGTGCGTGCGGCGACAATCCAGGGCGCGGGGATCGACGACATCGCACCTTCGCGGAGGCTCTACGGCGGGGGCGGAGCTTCGGTGCGCGGCTATGGCTTCCAGGGCGTCGGCCCGCGCGACGATCTGGGCAACCCGACCGGCGGTGCCTCGCTGGTCGAATTCGTGCTGGAGGCCCGTATCCCGACCCCGCTGTTCGATGGTGCGATCGAAGTTGTGCCTTTCATTGATGCTGGCTCGGTCAGCCGGGGGTCAACGCCGACCTTCGGTGACATCCGCTTCGGTGCGGGCGTGGGCATCCGCTACAAGACCACGTTCGGACCGATCCGGGTCGATGTCGCGACGCCTATCAATTCGACCGCCTTCGACAGCCCGGTGGTGGTGTATGTGAGCCTGGGGCAGGCGTTCTGATGGCGGAGGGGGTGGAGACCACGGGCGAGGTCTTGACCACGCAGCGCAGCCCCGCGCGACGCTGGGGCAAGAGGCTGGGCTGGGCGCTCGCGGCGCTGCTCGCCCCGTTCCTCCTCGCCGCGCTGTTCTTCGCTAGCCCGATCGGCAAGCGATTCATCGCCGACCGTATCGCCGCGACCGCTCCCGCCTCGGGCCTCAGGATCAGCGTCGGCCGGATCGAGGGCGACATCTACGGGCAGGCGGTGCTGCGCAAGGTGGTGGTGAGCGATCCCAAGGGCGCCTTTCTTACCATCCCTGTCGTCGAGCTCGACTGGCGCCCGCTCAACTGGCTGTGGAGCGGGCTCGACATCCGCGAGGTCACCGCGCGGCGCGGGCGGCTGACGCGCCTGCCCGAATTGCTCCCGGGCGATCCCGATGCGCCGCTGCTCCCCGATTTCGACATTCGCGTCGACAAGCTGGTGGTCGATGATCTGGTGATCGCCAAAGGCCTTGCCACCCCCCGTGACGAGCGCGCCGATCTCACCGCAATCATCGATATCCGCGAGGGCCGCGCGCTGATCGATGCAAAAGCGAAGCTCGGCTCGCAGGACCGCATCAATCTGCTCCTTGACGCCCAGCCCGATGGCGACCGGTTCGAACTGGCGGGCGATTATCGCGCGCCCGCAGGCGGCGTGCTGGCGGGGTTGGCGGGGCTGGAGGCGGGTTACACTGCAAAAATCGTCGGCGACGGGACCTGGGCACGCTGGCGCGGCGCGGCGACCGCGCGGCGGATCGGCGCGCCGGACGCACGTGTCGCGGCGTTCCGGATCACCAATGATGCGGGCAAGTATGGCGTTCTCGGGCAGCTGCGTGCCGGGCTTGCGGACGACACGATTGCGGGTCGCTCCTTAGGCGCGACGACCTCGCTCGCGGCCGGTTTCACGCTGGTCGCTTCCGTGATCGAAGGGCGCGCAGCGGCGGTGTCATCTGGTCTCGATATTCGCGTGGGCGGGGTCGCAGATCTCGCCGAGAAGCTGGTCGATGGCGCGCGTGTGCGGCTGACGATGCGCAATCCCGACCTGTTCGGTAAAAGCCTCAGGATCGAGGGCGGCACGCTCGTCGCCAGCCTCAACGGTGCCTTTGCCGATCTCGGGATCAAGCACGAGATCGCCGTCCGCCGTCTTGCCGCTGCCGGGGGTGTCACCGCCACCGGCCTCGTGCAGGAGGGCAGCGCGCGATTGCAAAATTCGCTGCTCAGCATCCCCCTTGCCCTCACCGCTGAGCGGGTGACGACCGGCAATGCTTTCGCCGACCCGCGGCTCGTGAAGGGCCGGGCAAGCGGCGTTCTGACCTATGACTTTGCCCGCAACTATCTCGCTGCGGACCAGGCGCAAATCACCTTCCCTGGCCTTGAGGCGGCTCTCGCGCTGCGCGGCGATGTGCCGGCAGGGGCCTATGCTATCGCCGGGCCGATAGAAGCGCGCGGCCTCAAGGTCGAAGGCGCGGGCGAGGTGACCGCGAACGCCAAGATCCTCGCCAAGTTCGGGCCCAGCCTGCCGTGGAGCCTACGCGCCAACCTCGCGGGCGTGCTGAGCCGGATCGGCAACGACACGATCGTCAACCTCGCAGGCGAGAAGGTGCGTTTCAGGGGCGAGCTTGGCATGGGCGCGGGCCAGCCGATCATCCTGCGCAACACCACTATCACCGCTCCGCGCCTTACCGCGCGACTGGACAGTAAGGTGGTGACCGGTGGCGGCGTGACCCGCACAGTGCTCGCCGGGAGCGGGCGGCAGGCGCAATATGGCCCCTTCCGCTTCGATGCCGAGATCGCAGGGGACGGCCCGCGCGCGGTGCTGTTTTTAGCAGATCCCTATCCGGCAGCGGGTCTGAAGGACGTGCGCATCGCGCTCGCGCCCAGCAAAGAGGGCTTTGGGCTGGATGTTGAGGGCCAGTCGCTGCTCGGCGAGTTCGACGGCGCGCTGGAGCTGTTCCTCCCCGAAAATGCGCCCACCCGGATCGCGATCAACCGCCTCAATGTCTACCGCACCGACGTGACGGGCGAGGTGCTGCTGCGTCACGAAGGCGTGGCCGGCGACCTCAGGCTGGAGGGCGGCGGGGTGAATGGCACGCTCGCCTTCCGGCCGCAGGGGAACGGCGCAATCGGCTTTGCGGTCGATCTGGAGGCGCGCAATGCCAGCTTCGGCGGGACGACCCCGATCAATATCACCCGCGCCGATATCGCTGCGACCGGACGCTATGCCGATGGCAACACCAGCGTGAATGCCGATATCACTGCGGCGGGCTTCGAATATGGCGGCCTCAGCCTTGCCAGCCTCACCGCAAAAGCCGCCATCTCGAACGGGCGCGGCAAGGTAACGGGCATGGTCTCTGAGCGTAGGGCAGACCGTTTCGCACTCAATTTCGATGCCGATGTCGCGCCGGGCCGTATCGCCGCAGCGGCGCGCGGGCAATATGGCGAAGCGCAGATCACGATGCCGCGCCGCGCGGTGCTGACCGCGCTGGACGAGGGTGGCTGGAGCCTCGCACCCACCCAGATCGGCTTTGGTGGCGGTTTTGCG
This sequence comes from Porphyrobacter sp., assembly GCA_027533455.1. Lineage (GTDB taxonomy): Bacteria > Pseudomonadota > Alphaproteobacteria > Sphingomonadales > Sphingomonadaceae > Erythrobacter. The sequence goes on from JAPZUC010000004.1 coordinate 53,915, forward strand.
ATCGCGCGCGGCACCTTTGGTGGCGGTACAAGCGAGTTGGAGCTGAAAGTCTCGCGGATGCCGTTGCGCCTGCTCGATCTGGCAGGGGCTGACCTCGGCCTTGGCGGGCGCCTGACCGGCGTAATCGATTACCGTCAGGCCGGACGGGAGCCGCCAACGGCGCGCGCGCGCGGGCGGATCGACCGGTTCAGCCGGGCAGGGCTGGTGCTCTCGTCCAAGCCCATCAACGTACTCGGCGTCGTCGACCTTCGCGCCGACCGACTGAGCGCCGCGGCGCGCCTGTTCGAGGGCGATGTGCGGCGCGGCGACCTGACGGTGGCGATCAACGGGCTTGGTCCCGATGGCGCGCTCACAGACCGGTTGATGCGCGGGCGGCTCGATGCGCGCCTTGCCTTCCACGGCGCGGCGGAAACGCTGTGGCGACTGGCTGCAGTCGAGGCCTTCGACCTTGCCGGACCCGTGCGTATCGCGGCGCGCGCCACCGGCACGCTCGCTGATCCGCGGATTACCGGGACAGTAGCAAGCGACGATCTGACGGTGCAAAGCGCACTCACCGGTACGCGCGTTACAAAGGTTACCGCGCGCGGACGCTTTGCCGGATCGCGGCTCGAACTGGTGCGCTTCGCCGCGCAGACCGCAGGCAGTGGCACGATCAGCGGCAGCGGAACGGTCGACCTCGGAGGGATGAGCGCGACGCGTGGCCCCGCGCTCGATCTGCGTGCAGCGGTGAAGGGCGCGCGGTTGCTCGATGCCAACGGTCTGCAGGCGACCATTACAGGCCCCTTGCGGATCATTTCCACCGGGATCGGCGGCACGATCGCGGGCCGTGTTACTATCGACCGCGCGCGCTGGGCGTTGGGCCGGGCGGCGGAGGACAACAACCTGCCGCGCATCGCCACCCGCGAGATCAACGGCGATGGGCGCAGCCGCACGCAGGTCTCGGGCCGGGATGCGTCGTGGCGCTATTTGGTCAATGCCTCAGCGCCCAATCGTGTCGCGGTCGAAGGGCTGGGGTTGGAGAGCGAATGGGGCATCGACATCGCGCTTCGCGGCACTGTCGCCGACCCGCGCATCGGTGGCACCGCACGGCTGGTGCGTGGCGACTATACCTTCGCGGGCACCCGCTTCGAACTGACCCGCGGGCGCATCCTGTTCGACGTGGGCGAGCCGATCAACCCGCGCCTCGACGTGCTGGCCGAGACGAGCAAGAGCGGCACTAATGTCGATATCGCGATCACTGGCAACGCGCAGTCTCCGGCCATCACCTTCTCGAGCGATCCGGCACTGCCCGAGGAGGAAATCCTTGCTCGCCTGCTGTTTGGCGGATCGGTGACCTCGCTGTCGGCCACCGACGCGGTCCAGCTGGCCGCCGCGCTCGCAGCGCTTCAGGGAGGCGGCGGAGGGCTCGATCCCATCGGCGAGCTGCGGCGCTCGATCGGCCTCGACCAGCTGCGCATTGTAAGCGCCGATCCACTTATCGGGCGCGGCACGGGCATTGCCATCGGCAAGAACATCACCCGTAACATCTATGTTGAACTGGTCACCGACGGGCGAGGCTACAGCGCGACGCAAGTCGAATACCGGATCACCAGCTGGCTGGCGCTGCTCGGCACAGTTTCGACCATTGGGCGCGATTCGGTGCTGGTGCAGGTCAGTAGGGATTATTGAGATGTTCTGGTTTCGGTCCGCCCCTCCGGCGGCTCGCGCCTAACCATCGTCACTCGTGTAGAGTTCCGTCTCCGCCGCGCGGCGGTTGACGAGCCCTTGCAGGACGAGCCCACCCGCACGGTTCCAGCGGGCGAACTCGCGGGCCACGCCTGCGTGGTTGCCCGCGACGTGCTTGCGGGTCAGGGTGGCCCGGGCAATCGCACCGGTGTTGTAATGGAAACTGACCATGGCATCGAACTGGTTCTGGGTGGTCAGCGCCCTGCCGATTGCGGCGGCAACCTCTGCGGCAAACCGGCTGAGATCATGCGCGAGGCGGATATCGCACTGCGCTTGTGTCCAAACGGTCTGCGGGCCGATCATCCCGCCGCCGAAGCTGTCCGTGCCGGTCGCGCCCCAACCGATCGTCCAGGGCTCGGCGCCGGTGCCGGGATCGGGATAGGTCTCGATCAACCCGTCGGGCCGCAGCCGCGCGCAGCCTTCGAACCGCTTGATCAGCGTGATGCCGGCATGGCCGATGTGGCGGACCAGGACGGGCCGGGAGGCTGCAGGAATGGGGGCAAGTTTGCGCATCAGCGCGCGCAACGGGGTCGACGGCTGGTAGGGCATGGGGCGGCCTCCTCGTGGCAGGTGAGGCGGGACGATTGAGCAGGTTTGCTGCAGGTAGGAAAACGGTTTTCGCGCATGTGCGGGTGCAGGGTGGCAAGAGTTCTTGACTGACAAGAACTCTTGTCTGTAAAGAACTCTTGTCAGGCAGGCTGATTCGAGCGGTTCGGATCAGCGAGGCCCGAATACACTTCAACAACCGGGCTGTCGGATCACACGTGGAAAATCGTCTGAAGCATTATCGCGAGGTCAAGGGCTGGAGCCAGGGTGAACTTGCCCGCCGGCTCGGCGTCTCGCGCCAGACGATCAACGCGGTTGAAACCGACAAATACGATCCCTCGCTGCCCCTCGCGCTGCGCATGGCACGGCTGTTCGATGTGGGCGTGCCGGAATTGTTCATCGATCATTGGGAGCCAGAGGCATGATTATGGAAGACAAGTCCCCCGAGACCCCGCGCTGGGTCAAGAAGCTGCTGATCCCCGCGTTGATCGGAGGGGTGGCCGGTTTTGCCGCCGCTTCGGCTGCGATGCATTTCATCGACAGCCCTGCCGTCGGCGGCCTTGATGAGTCTGCAACCGTCGCCGCGCTGATTGGTGTGGTTTACCTCCTGATCGGTCTCAGTGTTGGCTTCGGTGCCGCGAGCCCGAAGCTTGGCGCGCGCTTCCTTAATGTCGAGGACGCTGATGAGCTACGCGAACAGAAGAAGGTGCTGACCCTGTCCGGCGTAGCGATGGCGCTGTGGGGCGCGAGCCTGTTTGCGCTGGCGCTGGCTGCGCCGGAGGGCCCAATGCCGCAGGGGGGCGCGCTTGTGATAGGGGTCGGCGGGATTGTGATCGGGAGTGTGCTCTCGCTGTCCGTCTACCGCGCCTGTGACGAGTTGATGCGCGCAATCAATCTTGAGGCGGGGGCGCTCAGCTATGGCCTTGTTATGCTGGTGGCTGGCACTTGGGCCATACTCGCGCATCTCGGCTATATGGCTGCGCCTGCGCCGCTCGATCTGCTGAGCCTTTTCTATGTGCTGGTTCTGCTGGCAAGCTTCATCGTGGTCGGCTGGCGCGGAATGTTGATGCCGCGCTGACCCCGCACGCATCAGCGGGTTGCGAGGAACAGCGTGTAGGCGACATACAGCGTCACCAGCACCGCACCCTCGATCCGCGACAATCGCCAGCCGGAGCGCAATTGCACGAGCAGCAGCGCGGTCACGCCGAGCATCACCCAGATATCGAAACCCGCGATCTCCGCCGGTACTTCAATCGGCTGGATCACCGAGGTCAGCCCGAGAATGCCAAGGATGTTATAGATGTTCGAGCCGACGATGTTGCCCAGCGCGACATCCTCATGCCTGCGCAGCACCGCGATGATGCAGGCGATGAGTTCGGGCAGCGACGTGCCGACCGCGACCACGGTGAGGCCGATCACGCTCTCCGATAGGCCCGCCGCCCCGGCGAGCACCACCGCCCCATCAACCAGCCATCCTGCACCGAGAATCGCTGCGGCGAGGCCTGCGAGGATCATGCCGCCCAGCACCAAAGGGCCGGTGTTCGGCGGCACAGGGACATCCGCCGCCTCGGCCTCGTGCCGCGCGCCCTCTGGGCAGGGGGCGGCGCTTTCCGATTTATACGCCCACCAGACATAGAAGACGAGACAGGTCATCAGGCCCACGCCAATCGCCGGTCCGAAGGTGCCGTAGAGAATGGCTCCGGTGCACAGCACCGCCGAACCGCCCAGCGCGATCGAATCCCGTGTAAAGGAGGCAGGGTTCACTGATAGCGGCAGGATCACTGCCGACAGCCCGAGGATGAACAGGATGTTCGTGATGTTCGATCCCACCACATTGCCGATCGCGATGCCCGGCGACCCGGCGAGTGCGGCTTGGACGCTGGTCGCCAGTTCCGGGGTCGAGGTGCCGAAGCCGACGATGGTGAGCCCGGCGAGCAGCGGGGAGATGCCGAGCAGCGTCGCCATGCCCACCGCACCGCGTACCAGCAACTCGCCCCCCAGCGCGAGCAGCACCAGCCCTCCGGCTACCAGCAGCAGCGATTCGGTCATTCGGCATTCCCTTCTGTGCGATATACTGTCTCACCCTAGGGCAGGGCGAGCCGCAATTGAAGGTCGCGCAAGCACGGCTGGCTGCCAGCAAAAAGGCCCGGGTGTGATCCCGGGCCTTCTGCGTTGAAACCGATGCGGCCGACTGGCCGGCGCCGGATTACATCGAGTAGTACATGTCGAACTCGACCGGGCACGGGGTGGTTTCGGTGCGGATCACCTCTTCCCACTTCAGCTCGGCATAGGCCTCGATCTGGTCCTTGGTGAACACGTCACCCTTGAGCAGGAACTCGTAGTCGGCGGCCAGCGAATCCAGCGCCTCGCGGAGCGAACCGCAAACGGTCGGCACTTCGGCGAGTTCGGCCGGCGGCAGATCGTAGAGGTTCTTGTCCATTGCCTCGCCCGGGTGGATTTTGTTCTCGATCCCGTCGAGCCCGGCCATAAGCAGCGCCGAGTAGCACAGGTAGGGGTTGGCCATCGCGTCAGGGAAGCGGAATTCGACGCGCTTGGCCTTGTCGCCCGCACCGTAAGGGATGCGGCACGAGGCCGAGCGGTTGCGGGCCGAATAGGCCAGCAGCACGGGAGCTTCAAAGCCCGGCACCAGACGCTTGTAGCTGTTGGTGGTCGGGTTGGTGAAGGCGTTCAGCGCCTTGGCGTGCTTGATGACGCCGCCGATGAAGTAGAGGCACATTTCCGACAGACCAGCATACTCGTTGCCGGCAAACATCGGCTTGCCTTCCTTCCAGATTGAGATGTGCGTGTGCATCCCCGAACCGTTGTCGGCCTTGATAGGCTTGGGCATGAAGGTAGCCGTCTTGCCATAGGCGTGGGCGACCTGGTGCACGACGTACTTGTAGATCTGCATGCGGTCGGCGGTCTGCACCAGCGTGCCGAAGGTCAGGCCCAGCTCGTGCTGGGCGGCAGCGACTTCGTGGTGGTGCTTGTCGCAGGGCAGGCCCATTTCAAGCATGGTGCTGACCATCTCGGCGCGGATGTCGACAGCGCTGTCGACCGGCGCGACCGGGAAGTAGCCGCCCTTGGCACGCGGGCGGTGGCCCATGTTGCCGCCCTCGTATTCTTTCGAAGTGTTGCCCGGCAATTCGATGTCGTCGATCGCAAAGCCCGAGCCGGCATAGCCGTCCTCGAAGCGTACATCGTCGAACATGAAGAATTCGGCTTCGGGGCCGACATAGACGGTGTCACCAAGGCCGGTCGACTTGAGGTAGGCTTCGGCGCGCTTTGCGGTGGTGCGCGGGTCGCGGCTGTACCAGTCGCCCGTCGAAGGCTCGACGATGTCGCAGTTGATGATCAGCATCGGGGTGGCGCTGAAGGGATCGACCCAGGTTTCCGTGAGGTCGGGCTTCAGGATCATGTCAGATTCGTTGATGACCTTCCAGCCCGCGATCGACGAACCGTCGAACATCAAGCCGTCTTCCAGCTCATCTTCGCCCATGACGCCCGCGACCATGGTGAGGTGCTGCCACTTGCCCTTGGGGTCAGTGAAGCGCAGATCGACCCACTCGATTTCCTCGTCCTTGATCTTCTTCAGGACGTCTTTTGCTTTCGACATTCGGTATTGCCTCCGGTTTATATTTGGCCAGCCCGCCGAAGCGGCAGACAGGAGAGGGTGGAAATCAGATCGCGTCGTCGTTGGTTTCGCCGGTGCGGATGCGCAGGGCGCTTTCGATGGCGGTCACGAAAATCTTGCCGTCGCCGATGCGGCCGGTCTGGGCGGCGGACGCAATGGCCTCGACCACGCGTTCTGCCTGATCGTCGGAGACGACCACTTCAAGCTTCACCTTGGGCAGGAAGTCGACGACATATTCGGCGCCGCGATAGAGTTCGGTGTGGCCCTTCTGGCGGCCGAAACCCTTCGCTTCGGTCACGGTGATGCCGGACACGCCGATTTCGTGCAGTGCCTCCTTCACCTCGTCGAGCTTGAAGGGTTTGATGATCGCTTCGATCTTTTTCACGTCGTCCCCATCCGGTTGGCCCATCTGCGCCTGGCTGATTGCTGACCGATTCTTAACAAGAATCGTGCCAAGCCCTAAGGTGATGGCCTTGAACGATCCTTGCCGCTTGAAGACTCAAGGGTAGGGATGTCTTTCGCCGATGAGGGGCGGTTAGCAAGATTATGGTGCGCTGCGCAATGGTGCACAGCATCAGATCAGCGAGTGCCTAAATTTTAAGCAAGCGTGCAGCGATTATAGGCGCAGACCCGTGGTCTCGGGCAGGCCGCACATGATGTTGAGGTTCTGGATTGCAGCGCCCGATGCGCCCTTTCCGAGGTTGTCGAGACGGGCGATCAGGCGGCACTGTGTGCCATCCGCCGAGGGGCAGGCGTGAAGTGCGAGGCCGTCCCACGACTCTGCCGATTTGCGCAGCAGCAACTCGCCGGGAACGGGCGCGAAAGGCGCGACCGATACAAAGGCGTTGCCTGCGTAGAAGGTTTCCAGCTCCGAGTGCAGGGCGACGGCCTGCAGTTGACCGGGCAGCGCCGCGAGTTGGAGAGGCACGTCCACGATCATGCCCCGATGGGCCGGAATGACGCTCGGCGAGAAGACCGGTGCGTGGACGAGGCCCGCATAGGCCTGCATCTCGGGCAGGTGCTTGTGGCCCATCGCAAGGCCATAGGCGCGAAAGGCGATATCCTCGTCCTGCTCCAAACGGTCGATCAGCGCATTGCCGCCGCCGGAATAGCCGCTCACCGCGTTGACGGTGTAGGGAAAGTCTGCGGGCAGCAGTCCGGCGCGCACCAGCGGCGCGACCAGTGCGAGGAACCCTGTGGGATAGCACCCCGGATTGCTGACAAGGCGGGCATTGGCGATCGCTTCATGTCCTACCAACTCGGGGAAGCCATAAGTCCAACCCTTGGCCACGCGGTGCGCGCTGGACGCATCGATGATGCGGGTGCCGGATCCTTCCGCCAGCTTCACCGCTTCCTTTGCCGCCTCGTCGGGGAGGCACAGGATCGCGATATCGGCGGCCTGGAGCGCGTCGCGGCGGGCATTCTCGTCCTTGCGCTGGGCATCGTCGAGGAGGATCAGATCGAACTCGTCCCGCCCCTGCAAGCGCTCGCGGATTTCCAGCCCGGTGGTACCTGCCGCACCGTCGATGAACAGGCGGGTCGTCACTGTCGCCTAGACCTCGGCAGGGGCGAGTTCACTCGCCCTGCACCAGCCAGATGGGCCTTGCGGCCCGGGGCAGCCCCACACCCATTCGCCCGCCACGTCGAGCAGTTCGAACCGGCTGCCCGCGGGGAGCGTTGCGAAAACCTCGGCATCGGCGCGCGGGTTGAGGCGCAGGCCGGCGCCGGCTTCACCGACTGCGTGGACGTGGGGAATGACGTAATGCGCGGCGAGGTGGACCCCCGCCAGCGCCATATGCGCGAGGTCTCCGCGCAACGGCAGCGTACCGGGCGCCGGCTTCTCTACCGGGCCTTTCAGACCCAGTACGCCCCCGGGCACTGCATAATCCGTATTGTCGCGCGCCATGCCGCTCATGGGTGTTCCGTCAGCTTTCACAGGTGGCGCCGCGCGCTGTCCCCGGAGCGCGGCGTGGCAGGCCCGTTAGCGGCAAGCGGCCCGGGGAGCAAGCTTAGCTGCCGTAACGCGCGCGGATCGCGTGCCATGCAGATCTCAGGCCGAGCCCTCTCCCGCCGCGCGCACGGCCGGGTTTGGGGGCGGGTGACCAGGCGAAGGTGTCGAAATGCACCCAGTCCAGCCCATCTCCCACGAAGCGGTCGAGAAACAGCCCCGCAACGCTCGCGCCTGCGTAGGGATTGGCGGCGGAGTTCGCCATGTCGGCGACGTCAGAGGCAAGATATTCGCGGTAGGCATCATGCAGCGGCAGGCGCCAGGCGGCGTCGTCATTGGCCTTGCCGGCTGCGAGGAAGGCTTCCGCCGTTTCGTCGCGGCGGGCGAACAGGGCGGGGAGGTCCGGCCCCAAGGCCACCCGCGCCGCCCCTGTAAGGGTGGCAAAATCGACAATCAGATCAGGTGCTTCTTCCGAAGCGCGGGTCAGTGCATCGCCCAGGATCAGCCGGCCTTCCGCATCAGTGTTGTCGATCTCAACCGTCAGCCCCTTGCGGGTTTTGAGAATATCCCCTGGGCGGAAAGCATTACCCGCAATGGCATTTTCGACCGCCGGAACAATGAGATGCAGGCGTACCTTCATCCGGGCGCCCATGACGAGGCCTGCAAGCGCAATTGCATGGGCCGCGCCGCCCATGTCCTTCTTCATCAGCCGCATCCCGCTGCCCGGCTTGATGTCGAGCCCGCCGCTGTCGAAGCACACTCCCTTGCCGACCATCGCGAGCACCGGATGGGTAGGATCGCCCCAGACCAGATGCATCAACCGCGGCGCATGATGCCGCGCCGCCGCCCGGCCCACCGCGTGGACCATCGGGTAGTCCTGCTCCAGCTGGTCGCCGCGCACCACGGTGAGTTCCGCCTTGTGCACCTTGGCGAGCATCGCACATTCGGCTTCCAAAGCGGCCGGGCCCATGTCCTCTGGGGGCGCATTGACCAGATCACGAACCAAAAGTTCTGCTTGTGCTTCAGCGATATAGCCGTCGATTTGCCCGATCTGCGCGGTCAGCAGCACGCGCGGGCCGACGCTCTTGTCCTCGCTCTTGTAGCGGGTGAAGCGGTGCTGGCCGGTGATCCAGCCGAACATCGCGGGGCCGGCTTCGGCATTGGCGAGCCTGTAAACCCCTTCGGGCAACTCCTCCGCCAGCTTGGCGAGACACCAGGCGGAGAGGCTTTCGGGATTGGCTACCCCGCTGACAACAAAGAAAGAATCCCCCTCGGGGACAATCGCGTGACTATAACCGCCGCCCTCGAACTTCTGCCCCGCGAGCGCCGCCCGCTGCCCGGCAGTCAGCCCTTTGGCGAAGGCTTCCAGCCCCTCCTTGTTCACGAGGTGGATGGCAATGGCGTCTTCGCCGCGGTCAGGGCGGATCAGGGCTTTGGCTTCGGTCATTCCCGTTCCATAATCGGTGGCCGCCGATTGTCACCAGCGGATTCGGACAGGACCATGAGGAGGGAGCGATGTTTCACGCGAAACATGATTCTGGCGGGGGTCTAGAGTGGGTCTGGAAGGGGTCTAAGGCGAGGCAAACCCGCGCGAAGGCCCACTTTGCGCGGGCGAGCGGGGTGCTGGCGCTGGCGATCCTCGCGGCCTGTTCCTCGCCCGAGGAGCTTGCCGCCAAAACCGGCGCCGCCCCGCCCGAAGCGCCTGCCGCCCCCGCTCCTCCGCCCGCGCCTGCGACGGACAAGGTCGAATTCACCGACTACGCCGAACAGGGCGTTGCCAAGCGCACCTTTGGCTATTCCTGGCTCGCCGCGGTCGCCGCCCTTCCGCCGCTTGCAAGCCACCTCATGGCCGAGCGTGACGCGATGCTCGCCGAACAGAAGGCCGATTGGCAAAGCGCGCTTGCCGAAGTCGGCGACAAGGACTGCGTCAGCTGCGTCAATCGCGATATCGAAAAGACCTGGGATGTGGTTGCCAACCTCCCGCGCTTTCTCTCGCTGTCGGCAAGCTGGTACGACTATTCCGGCGGCGCGCACGGCAATTTCGCCTTCGACACTTTGGTGTGGGACCGCCAGACCCAGCGGGCCATCGATCCCAAGACCATGTTCCGTTCACCCGCTGCCTTGCAGGCTGCACTCGGCGAGGCATGGTGCAAGCGGCTCGGCGCGGAGCGGCAGAACAAGCTGGGCGAAGAATACAGCGATGACGGCTTCTTCGGCTGCCCGCCCATTGCGGATCTGACCGTGCTGGTCGGTTCCTCCGACAGAAAGCATTTCAACCGCATCGGGCTGATCGCCGCGCCCTATGTGGCGGGCTCCTATGCGGAGGGGGAGTACGAGGTAACGCTGCCCGTCACACCCAAGGTGCTTGCGGCAGTCAAACCCGAATTCAAGGCAGCTTTCGCACTCGGAAAGTAGCTTTTCGGGGCGCCAGTCGCTATGTGGGCGCCATGCACGATTATCAACTCGTTGACGGCGACCAGACCGTCTACCGCGATGGTTCCATCAAGCTCCACACCAAGGAGGGCTTCGAGGGGATGCGCAAGGCCGGCAAGCTTGCCGCCGAAATCCTCGACGCCTGTGCGGAGCTGGTGAAGCCCGGCGTCACCACCGGCAGCATCGACGATGCGGTGCGCGGCATGATGCTCGATGCGGGCGCGGTGCCCGCGACCCTCGGTTACCGCGGCTATGCGCACAGCTCGTGCATCTCGATCAACCACGTGATCTGCCACGGCATTCCGGGCGACAAGGTGCTGAAGGATGGCGACATCCTCAACATCGATGTGACCCCGCTGGTCGATGGCTGGCACGGTGATACGTCGCGGATGTTCTATGCTGGCGAGCCTTCGCTGAAAGCCAAGAAGCTGGTCGAAGTGACCTATGAGTGCCTGATGCTCGGCATCGCGGCGGCCCAGCCCGGCGCGCGGCTCGGCGATATCGGCGCGGCGATCGAGGCGCACGCCAACCAGTTCCGCTATGGCGTGGTGCGCGAATTCTGCGGCCACGGCCTCGGCCGCCTGTTCCACGATGCCCCCGAAGTGGTCCACGCCGCCCGCGCCGGCACAGGCCCGGAAGTGCGTCCCGGCATGTTCTTCACCATCGAGCCGATGATCAACCTCGGCAAGCCTTGGGCCAAGGTGCTGGGCGACGGCTGGACGGCCGTGACGCGGGACAAGAGCCTGTCGGCGCAGTTCGAACACTCGATCGCGATCACCGAGACAGGCAACGAGATCTTCACGAAGAGCGCGACCGGGCGGGATTGTCCGCCTTACGTTTAGGTTTTTCGCACGCCCCTCCGGGCGCGCGATCCTTGCTAGACGGGCAGCAAAGCTGCCCCCGCTGCGGACGGTCAATCGCCCTTGCGGCCCTGCGGGCCGAATTACCCCCTTCGTCATCCCGGGCTTGACCCGGGAACCAGCTTTCTTGGTCTAGAGAAACAACGCCGCCAGCACCGCGCTCATCACCACGATGAGCCCGACCGAGAACCCCAGCATCGCCAGCACCGGCTTGGTCACGCGCCCATGCAGCACCCAGTCGTATCCGGCGGCGATCGCAATCGTGATCGGCGGCTGGACCGCGATGGCGACCGGATCGGGCAGGCCGAGGACCTGCACCACGCGGGCGTAGGCGGGGGTCATCAGCGCCAGCGTCGCGATCAGCATCGCCTGCCGGTGCGCGGCGATGTCGCGGCGGCGGGCGAAGTGCAGGGCGGCGAAATAGAGCGGCAAGAAGGTCGCAAAGGCGGCGAGGTTTACCACAGTCACCTCGGGGCGGCCGAGCTCCAGCCCGATGCGCCACGATATCACCCCGCCGCTCACCAGCATGGCACCGACCAGCGCGATCGAGGCGCGGCCCGTGGCGCGGTGCGACGCGAATTTGAAGCGCGCGGCAAGGAAGCTCTGGCTGGCGAGCAGGATCAGCCACGCGATCATGCTCCCGGCGTGAAACACCACGATGGGGGTGTAGCGCGCCAGCACGTGCGGGTGGAGCACGGCCTTCAGCGCAAAGGCGGCCAGCGTGAAGCCCAGCAGCCCCAACGCGATCTTGCCCATCAATCTGTTGGCCCGAACGTGACTTTCAGGTGCGCGCACTAATTCTCCCTTGCCGCCCGGATCGCGGCTCCGGCGGCAAACGGAGCAAGTGCCACCAGCGCGAGGCTTATTGCCCCAACGAAGCCGAGGCTGACTTGATCCTGACGGGCGAGTGCGCCGGCGCCGAAAATCAGGATGGGGAGGGCGAGCGGGATGAGCAGCAGGCCCGAGAGCGCCGCGCCTGCGCGCAAGGAGGCGGTGAGCGCGGCGATCATCAATCCGATGGCGGCCAGCCCCGGGGTGCCCGCCAGCAGGCCGAGCAGGAGGATAGAGAAGGTCTCGCCCTCGATTTTCAGCAAGGCGGCAGCGGGGAAGGTCGCCAGCAGCAGGGGCGGGCCGAAGCTGAGCCAGTGGGCGAGCAGGCGCACGGCCATCATTGCTTCCTCCGCGACCCCACGCAGGCGGAGCTGGTCGAAGAACCCGAGCTGGATGTCGCGCGCGACCAGCTTTTCGAGCGGCAGGATCGCCGCCAGCAGCGCCGCGATCCACACCACCCCGCCGCCGGTTTTCGCCAGCACATTGGCGTCCGGTCCGACGGCAAACGGGAACAGCATGGCGACCGCGACGAAGAACACGACAGGCAGCGCCGCGCCGCTTCCGGTGAAGGGGAAGAACTGCGCGAGGTCGCGGCGAAGCAGGGCGGCGATCATGCCTCGTCCTCTTGCGGCGCGGGCGCGAAATCCTCGATGGCGAAGCTGGTCATACCCGGCACATCCAGCGGCTGGTGCGAAGCGATCAGCGCGATCCCGCCGCCCGCACAATGCTCGCGCACAAGCGCGCTGAAGGTGTCTTGCGAGGCGGTGTCGAGGCCGGACAGGGGCTCGTCCAGCAGCCACACAGGCGCGGCCTGTCCGAGCACGCGGGCGAGGGTGGCGCGCTTTTTCTGCCCGGTGGAAAGATAGCGCACGGGCACCTCGGCGAGCGGATCAAGCCTGAGCCGCTCCATGATCGCCGCCGCGTCTGCCACGCCGTCGAGCGCGAACCAGAACGCCAGCGCCTGTCCCAGCGGCAGATCGGGATCGAGGCCGATGCGTTCGTCCAGCAGGGCCAGCGCGCCCTCCCGCGTCACGCTTCCTGCATAGGGTGTTTTGAGGCCCGCCAGAGCGCGGATCAGCGTCGTCTTTCCCGCCCCGTTGGCCCCCGTCATATGGCACGCCGCGCCGCCTTCGAGCCGGAACGACAGCCGCCGGAACAGCAGCCGTTCGCCCCGGCGGCAGGCCAGGTTTTCGGCAATCAACAGGGGCGAGGGCGCTTGCATTGGGCCGAAGCGTTAGGGAAAAGGGGCCGCGCAAACAAGCGACCCGATCCAAGGAATTGCTCCCATGTCCGTGCCTGAACTCTCCGCTGACGAAATCACTGCGCTGCTGGACGCGCATCCCGCATGGGAGCTGGCGCGCGAGGGCAAGGCAATTGCGCGCACCTTCCGCTTCGAGGATTTCTCCGAGGCCTGGGGCTTCATGTCCCGCGTCGCCCTGCTGGCCGAGGTGCAGGACCACCACCCCGAATGGTTCAACGTCTACAACCGCGTGGAGGTCACGCTGACGACGCACGATGCGGGAACAAGCGGGGGGCTCTCGGCGCGAGACGCCAGGATGGCCGCCAGCATCGACGCGCTGGCGTGATGCGAGGGGTGGGTCTCCTCGCTGCGCTGGCGCTGGTGTCAGCCTCCGCGAACGCGCAGCCGTTGCCCGAGCATGGGCGCATCTGGAAGGGCACGCTCGGAGACGAAGCGATCACAGTCTGTTTGCCGGATGAGCGCCCTGGAACCGGCGTGTTCTACGCAGATGCCACGCTTGAGCCGGTTCGCTTGGAAGCGGAGAACACGGCCGAACCGGACACCTTGCGTGAGATGAAGGGTTATGACGATCCGACAGGCGCAGTCTGGACCCTGATCACCGCTGAGGACCGCGCGACTGGCGAATGGCGCAAGGGTGCCGACACCCGGCGGATACGCCTTACCGCGCAAGCAGTCGAGCTGCCGGAATATGGCTCGGCCTGTGGCAGCGGCGCGTTCCTCGATCCGGTTCTGGCGGGCGGCCGTATCGAATCTTCCCGCGAGGCCCTAGATGGCACGGCTTACACTGTGCTTGACTATACCGGACCGCAGCGCTCCGGGCTGGCGAATTACGGTGTTACCGCCTTCGCGCTTGATCCGGTTCGCCCCGGTGACGCAGCCATCAACCGTGCGCTGGCGAAGGCACTGCCAGATGACACAGCCGGGCACGAAGCGGGGCAATGCCTTGCAGGCAGCTTAACCTGGTCGAACGGCCCCGGTGATTACGGCCACCTGTTGAAGCCCGAGCTGATCACCTCCCGCTGGCTCAGCCTCACCTCGTCGGGCAGCAGGTATTGCGGGGGCGCACACCCGACCCACTTCCTGATGAAACAGGTCTATGACCGCGGCAACGGGGCAGAGGTCGATCCGGGAACATGGTTCAAGCGCGGCGCGGTCGTCTATTATGAATTCGATACCGTCGCAGTTGAGGGGCGGCGCGAGATCGCGGGGCTTTCCGAAGCACTGACAAAGGCGGTGCTGGCGCACTGGGCGGACGGTCAGACCGCCGAGGATGCTGAAAGGCGCAGGGAGTGCGCGGACATGATCGACGGCAACAGCTGGCAGATCGGTCTGACCCGCGAAGGCCCAGTCTTCGTCCCCCAGCTGCCTCACGTCATCTTTGCCTGTTCCGACGAAATCGTGTTGCCGTGGATGGCCGCGCGCCTGTTCCTCTCAGCCGAGGGGCTGGCGGTGATGGCGAGCCTCCGCTCGGCGAAGCCGGGGGCCGCGCGCTGATATCGGCCCGCAGGGCCGCAAGGCCGAACAGCCGCCCGCAGCGATGCGATCTTCCGATCGCATGAGCGAGGATTTCGCACGCCGGGGGGCGTGCGGACAAAAAACCTACTTCCCCAGCAAGCCCTGCCGCCCGGCGGCACGCTGCTGCTTGCGCACCTTGCCCGGCATCCAGCGCTTGCTGAAAGCCAGACGGCGCGCCGTCGCCCCGACCAGATAGTGCAGCTCGTGCCCGTGGACGGCATCCCAGATCGCCTGCGCGACTTCCGAAACCGGCGTGATCTCCAGCCCGGCGGCGGTCACGCGGGTGCGGATGTTCTCGTTGGTGTTGCGGTTGCTGGTGCCGTCGAGCAGCGGGGTATCGATGAAGCTCGGGCAGATCGAGGACACCGTGATCCCGTCCGATACCCATTCGGCATCGAGGCTTTCGGCGATCCCGCGCACCCCGAACTTCGTGGCGGAATAGACGCTCATCCCGCTGCCGCCGGTGATCCCGGCCGCGCTCGCAATGTTGACCAGTGCCGATCCCGGGCCGCTTGCCTTGAGGTAGGGGTAGACCGCCTGTGCCCCGTAGAGCACCCCGCGCAGATTGATGTCGAGACAGGCGTCGATCTCGTCCTTGCTGAGCTCGGCAAGCGGGCCGCCGGTGCCGATCCCGGCATTGTTGACCATCGCGTCGATACGGCCACCGGCAGCGGCGGCGAAGGCGGTTAGGCTCTCGTCCCACCGCGCCCGGTCGCGAACATCGAGCTTGCCCGACCACTTGGCATCGCCCGCGATCATCCCGAGCGTTTCGGCCATCCCGGCCTCGTTGATGTCAGCGACGCCCACGAACCAGCCCTTGGCCGCAAAGTGCAGCGCGGCGGCGCGCCCGATGCCGGAGCCGCCGCCGGTGATGAAGATGCTGCGCTGTGTCATTGGGGGGTCCCTCTTCCCGATTGCTATTTGCAACCTGTCTAGAACGGACTGACACGCTTGTCAGCAGCTTGAGTGTGGCAGTACACAAGCGGCGGATTTTGGGCCGGTCCGTGCCATGGTCGAATGACCGAAAGTGGGTGGGAAGCGGACGTGGTTCGCCATGTCGCTACGGCAGGTGTACACAGGGTTGGCCAAGCGCAGCGGCAAGCGCATTGCGGACCAGGTCAGACCCGGTGAAGTTCGGCGAACGCGCGCGCCTTTTCGTCTGTCGCCTTCACCAGTGGCCACACCATCTCGATCACCTCTTCGTTCGCGCGCCACTTGTCTCGTGCCGGCTCCGACACGGTCGTTTTCGATCTTGGGAGATGGGCACCCAGCACACGATCCCAGGAGAAGTCCAGGGATGCCGAAAGATCCTCCATGGCGCGCTGAGGTGCAGCAATGACAACGTCGTAGCTGATCGATCGCACCCGCTGCGGAGGCAAACTGGCGAGGTCGTCGATGAGGGCATTCATCGCCGTCACCCATTGCTGGGCCACGATGTGCGGCAGTGGGAGCCCCTTGAGCTTTTCCCAGCCGGGAACGAGCAGAAGTGACCAGGGATCACCAGTCCAACCGGGCAGTCGCGGATAGGTCCGGAACATGCCCGATAGCCACGCCTCGATCATGCTGGCGATTGTCTGGCGTGCGTCGCGGTAGAGGAAGAGGAAAGTGGCGTCAGGCCAGGCAGCGGCGAAGAACGGAACCCTTAGTGCGTTCTTCGGGGTCTTCTCGAGCATCCTCACGCGGCCGCTGGCCTGGCATCCGTCACGATCGTGCAAACGTTCGTAGAAGCCTTGGGCCAGCAACTCGATCAGGCCGGGCTCGGCGTCCGCTTCGACCAGCCGGTTGGACTTGAAGCCTCTCGCTCGCGTTGAAAAGGCGGGGATGCCCTCGATCACATTATGGCTTTCCCGACCGATAGTGAACAGGTCGGGCGACTGGGCGAGCGTTTCGAACAACAGGGTCGAGCCCGATCGCGGCGCACTCATGATGAAGATGGGCCGGTCGATCCGCGCACGGAAGCTGTCCGCAGGCAATGTGTTGGTCCGCGAGATCGTCACGATGCCAGAGAAACGGAGGCAGTTGCCCGTGATCCCGGCTCCGCCCGGGTCCTGGTCAAGGCGTTGGCGAAGATCAGCGCATCGAGTGCGTAGGCGAACGGCACATTGTTGTTGAGGATCATGTCACCCGCGCCAAGGGCCTTGAGATCGGTGCGTGCGGTCTCGATGAGCTGGCGGTAGGATGCTTGACCCTCCTCATGTTCGCCAAACTGCGCCCAGGTCGCGTGCCAGGTCGAGATGAACCGTTCCATCCGGCCGAGCGCGTCGCGGGCCGGGGCGCCGACGGGCAGATGGCCCGCGAGATAGTCCAGATGGCACCTCATTTCCCAGGGAGTCATGACCCATGGCGTATTGACCCGCTCGAAGCTCAGGGGTGGGAGTTCTCGGGCACCCGGCATCCAGGGTTGAGACGGAACGCTGTCGCGTCCGGCTGCGTCCAGCAGCGCCCACAATCGCTCACCACCGACAGTGTCGAGCACGAGGTGGACGCGCTTCTCCGTACCCTTGTTCTGGACATTGTGGCGCTGGAAGGAATCGAATGTCCAGCATTCTCCGGCCGCCATATGGACGCTCTCGTTGCCGCAGGTGAAGGTGACCTGCGGGTTCGTGATCACCGGAATGTGGATCCTGATGTGGGTGCGCCAATAGTAATTGGTGTCAACATGGCCCGGTACTTCGGCCCCGGCTCCAAGACCCATCAACCGGCTCCGCCCCCATACGCCGCCGAGTTCGGCCATCAGAGCGACGATATACGGACAGCGCGCGAGATGTTCGGTCGGCGCCATCACGCCGCGCAACCGATCGTTGAGCCCCCCATCGGCGGCAACGAGCGGAACGGCATCGTTGCCGGCAAATCCCTGCGGATGTGGCATCCACGCCGATGACGGCAAGGCATTCACCTCGGCCGCAAGTGTCTCCGCGCAGAAGGTGATGGGTAGTCGCAGCAGGGGCTTGTCAAATCGCATCCTCGGAGTTTCGCGGTCTTCGTCCCAGAAATCAAGCGCCCGGCCCATAGCGGTAAATCAAAGCTCTGATCCGACAGATGACCGCAAAAGGAATCGCTTGCTGCCCCGCGGCTTTTTGAATGCACCCTGGATACCGGACGCAACCGCGAACCGCCTCACAGCGCCGGGTTGGCGTAGAAGTGCCACGTGAAGATCGCCATCGCCCCGCGCTGGGGCGACCAGCCCTCCGCCAGCGCACGGGTGGACTTTTCCGCCGGGCGCTCGTCCAGTCCCAGCAGCCGCTTCACACCTTCTTGCACCGCAAGGTCACCTGCAGGCCAGATGTCGGGGCGGCCTTCGGCGAACAGCAGGTAGATCTCCGCCGACCAGCGCCCGATGCCCTTGATGCGGGTGAGCAGTTCGATGGCTTCCTCGTCGTCCGCCGGGAGCCCTTCGAAATCGAGTTCGCCTGCCTCGACCAGCTCGCACAATGACCGCGCGTAGCCCTGCTTCTGGCGCGAGAGGCCGCAGGCGCGCAGGGCGTCGAAATCGCGCTTCAGCAGGCAGCCGGGGGTGAAATCCGCGCCCAGCTCCGCCTCCAGCTTGCCCCACATCGAAGCCGCCGCCGCGATCGAGACCTGCTGGCCGACGATGGTGCGCAGCAGTGTCTTGTAGCCGCGTGAACGCAGGCGCGGTTTGGGATAGCCGATCCGCGCGAGTTCCACCGCCAGACGCGGCTCGCGCAGCGCAACGGCATCGAGGTCTTCACGCAATTTTTCGGCTGACAGCCCCACTCGCACTTTCCTTAACTTGCACTGGCACCAAGAGTATCTTAGCAGCGCGGGCGAACCTCTCACAGCGCCCGTTCTTGCGCGCAATAGCCGAAAAGGAATTCCGATCCATGCCCAGACTGGTCGTCACCAACCGCGAAGGCGCCACCAGCGAGATCGAGGTCAGCGAAGGCCTCACCGTGATGGAAGCGATCCGCGACAACGGCTTTGACGAACTGCTGGCGCTGTGCGGCGGGTGCTGCTCGTGCGCGACATGCCACATCCATGTCGATGCCGCCTTCGCCGACAAGCTGCCCAAGATCAGCGAAGACGAGGACGATCTGCTGGAATCCTCCGATCACCGCGCGCCCACCAGCCGGCTGTCGTGCCAGATCCCCTTCACCGCCGAGCTTGACGGCCTGCACGTCACCATCGCTCCGGAAGATTGATTTCAGGCCGGGCGAGGGACTAGGAGCGGGCTACCTCCGGTGGACGCTGACCTCGCCCGATGCCTGCGTGACGAACTGGGCCATGCGCCCGATGGTGGCGTGGGCGGCCCGTGGCCAAAGAGCTGGAACGTGCGCGGGCCTGTCTGGTTGTGGCAGGGCAGCGACGGCGCGCCTGCCAAAGGCAGTTGGTATTTCCTCACCATCGATGGCGAGACCGCGAACGCGATCCGTGCGAACGCGGTGAACGCGGCGGCGTGGGGCTCGGTCTATGTCGAGGTCACCATCGGCGCGACGACATGGCGCACATCGCTGTTCCCGTCCAAACAGGTGGGCGGCTGGCTGCTCCCCCTGAAAGCCGCTGTGCGCAAGGCCGAGAAGATCGCCGACGGCAGCGTGGTCGAGGCGGTATTGGCGCTGCCAATCTAGGCCAGGGACTTCACCGTTGCCCCGCGCGCCTGCAACGCCTAATTCAGTCCCATGAACATCACCCGCCCCTTTGGCGACACGCTCGCGCTCATCGGTAATACGCCCCTCGCCCGCCTCGCCGGGCCGTCTGCAGCGGCAGGCTGCGACATTTACGGCAAGTGCGAATTCGCCAATCCCGGCTCCTCGGTGAAAGACCGCGCGGCCTTGTGGATTGTCCGCGATGCCGAAGCGAGCGGCGAGTTGAAGCCCGGCGGCACGGTGGTCGAAGGCACGGCGGGCAACACCGGGATCGGTATTGCGCTGGTGGCCAATGCGCGCGGCTACAAGACGATCATCGTCATGCCCGACAACCAGTCCAAGGAGAAGATGGACACCCTGCGCGCGCTGGGCGCCGAGCTGGTGCTGGTGCCGCCGACCAAGTTCGCCGATGCGGGCCACTTCGTCCACACCTCGCGCCGCCTGGCCGAAGAAACGCCCGGCGCCGTCTGGGCCAACCAGTTCGACAACATCGCCAACCGCCGCGCGCATATCGAAGGCACCGCGCCCGAGATTTGGGAGCAGCTGGGCGGGAGGGTCGATGGCTTCACCTGCGCTGCGGGCACCGGCGGGACGATTGCGGGCGTGGGCCTCGGCCTCAAGGCCTTTGACGAGAACATCCGCATCGCGCTCACCGATCCGCACGGCGCGGCGCTGTACAACTATTACGCGCATGGCGAATTGCGGGCCGAAGGCTCCTCGGTTGCCGAAGGGATCGGGCAGGGGCGCATCACCGCCAACCTCGAAGGCGCGCCGATCGACACCCAGTACCGCATCTCCGACGAGGAAGGCCTTGTCTGGGTCGAACGCCTGCTGCGTGAAGAAGGCCTGTGCCTCGGCCTGTCCTCCGGCATCAATGTCGCGGGCGCGGTGATGCTGGGCAAGGAGCTGGTCGCCGAAGGCCGCGCCAACCCGCAAGTCGTCACGATCCTGTGCGACACCGGCTTCCGCTATCTCTCGACCCTCTACAACCCCGAATGGCTGGCCTCCAAAGGCCTGCCCTCGTTCGAATGGCTTCAGCAGGGAGCAGCGGCATGAGCGGACTTTCGTGGCGTGAACGGATGCGGCGGATGAACCAGCGCAGCCTGTTCGCTCCGGGCAGCACCCTGGCGATCACGCCCGGCGATCTGGCGGGCGATCCGCTGGATGCGCCGCCCCCGGCCACCGTGCGCGCCGAGGCGGTCCAGCGGCTCCAGGTTGGTCTGGCCGGGATTGGCACCATGGTGCTGCTGGTGGGTCTGGCGAGCATCATCGGCGGGCAGGCCGAGCGCAATGACCAGATGGCGGTGCCCGAAGCTGCACCCACGACCGAGCCGAGCGCGGCCGCCGCGCAGGCCAATCCGCTGGCGGACGCGGGCGTGGTGCCCGATATCGCTGCCGAACCGAGCCCCTCGCCGAGCCCCAAGCCGCTCGACCTGCCTCCGCCGCCGGGCTCTGCAGGCAATGCCGCGCCGCCGCAGTAGCGCGCTCGCGCTGGCGCTGTGCGCGGCTCTGAATGCGTGCGACGTCGCTCCCGGCGCGCCCGCCCCGCAACAGAGCGCCGCACCCCGCGAGAAGCTCGGGCTGATGACCAGCCTGCCGCTCTACTGGCCGCTTGGTGCAGCGATGGAGGATATTGCCGGCGGCACAGCAGCAGTGCCGTGGCAGCGCACCGCGATTGAGGCGGCCTATGTCATCGAACCGCTCGATACTCTTGCGAGCGTGCCCGGCCTTTTCCCCGATGCACCCAAAACCGACCCGCTGGCGGGCCTTGACCGGCTGGCGGTGATCCAGCCGCGCGGGCTGTCGCCTGCCGATAATGTCGCGCTGGACCAGTGGGTGAGGACGGGCGGGCATCTTCTGCTGGTGCTCGATCCGGCGCTGACGGGGGAATATGACCTGCCGCTGGGCGATACGCGCCGCCCGGTGGATTCCGCTCTGATCCCGCCGGTGGTGGCGCGCTGGGGGTTGGCGGTGCGGTTCGAGGAGGCGCAGCCCGATGGGGTCAGTCAGCAGTCGCTTGGCGGTGCTGCGCTCCCGCTGGTGCTTGCGGGGCAGGTGACAATCGCCGATCCAGCGGCGGCTGGATGCACGCTCGAAGCCGCAGGCGCGGCGGCGCGCTGCCGCGTGGGTGAGGGACAAGTGATCCTGATCGCCGATGCCGCTGTGTTCGAGCATCCCGAACTCGCGGGCGAGGGCGGAGCGGCCTTGCAGGGACTGATCGCTTCAGCCTTGCCCTGACAGCGCGGGAAAATGCGGGAGACGGGGGACTCGGAGTGGCGGCAGTCCTGAGATCCAGCAGAATATTCCTGATTTGTTCTCATAAAATCAGAGTTTTGTTGAAGGGATTGCGCTCACCGCGCGAACAGCGGGAAAGGGGAATTCACAGCTAATTCAGTTTTTTACCAAGTTTTCCCGTAAAATCCCTGAAAAATCCCTTCCATCCCCGCCCCATCCCCGATATGACCGGGGTCCATCAGACATGCCTGTATGTCGTGCTGTCAGCCGGTGGGGCTGACGCAGGCCGTGCCGCTTGCGTGCGGCCGGGGCGGGGAAGGCGTGTCAGGGGGAATTTGAGTGCGTCATTCGGGGGATTGCCGCTCGCCGGCACCGCCAGGGGTTTAGAGGGGATCGCAGGCACGTGTCTGCATTTGGAGGATATAACGGCCAAGCTTACTCGCCCGCGGGCGAGAAGGGCCGCTTTGTGCTCCCGCCCGCCTTCCGCAAGGCCGTGAAGGAAAGCTCCGGCGGCAACCGCACTCTCTGCCTTGCCGCCCACGACCGCTTCGATTGCCTGATCGGTTTCGGCCTCTCGCGCACCGAGAAGCTGGGTGACCAGCTCGACCGCGAGGAAGAGCGGGCGATCCGCCTGGGCCAGCACGATTTCGACCGCGAAGTGCGCGCCGCGCAGCTTTTCGGCTTCGAGCAGCTGCCCTACGACGACAGCGGCCGCTTCGTGATGCCCGAGCACCTCAAGGAACTCGGCAAGGTCGAGGATGGCCTCTACTTCCAGGCAGCGGGCGATTTCTTCTTCGTCTGGGCGCCGCAGCAATTGAAGCTGATGGGCCCGGAATGGAAAAGCGCGCAGGCGGCCTGCGAAAAGCTGCTTGCCGGCGCGAAGAAGGGAGGCGGTGAATGACCGCCGCAGCCCCCCACATCCCCGTGCTGCTCGATGAAGTGGTGGCCGCGCTCGCCCCGCGCCCGGGCATGACCATCGTCGATGCGACCTTCGGCGCGGGCGGTTACACCACCGCGCTGCTGGAAGCCGGGGCGAACGTCCACGCCTTCGACCGCGATCCCGATGCGATTGCCGCCGGGCAGGCGCTGGTCGCGCGCTTCGATGGCCGCCTTGCGCTGCATCCCGCGCGCTTTTCGGCCATGCGCGATGAATTGGCGGCAGCGGGCGTGCCGCATGTCGATGCCGTGGTGATGGATATCGGCGTCTCCTCGATGCAGCTCGACCAGGGCGACCGGGGCTTTGCCTTCATGCATGATGGCCCGCTCGACATGCGCATGAGCCAGGCGGGCGAGAGCGCCGCCGATTTCCTCAACACCGCCGACGAGGAAGCGATTGCCGACGTGCTGTATCGCTATGGCGAGGAACGCCAGTCGCGCCGCGTTGCCCGCGCGATTGTCGCCGCGCGCCCGCTGGTCACCACGGGCGAACTCGCCCGCGTGGTGCGCCGCGCGCTAGGCTACAAGCCGCATGACAAGAAGGACCCGGCGACCCGCACCTTTCAGGCGGTGCGCATCCATGTGAACGATGAACTCGGGGAGCTGGAAGCGGGGCTTGCAGCTGCCGAAGCGCTGCTGACCGAAGGCGGAATCCTTGCCGTGGTCAGCTTCCACAGCCTTGAAGACCGGATCTGCAAGCACTTCCTACGCGAGGCTTCGAGCACGGGCCGTGCCGCTTCGCGCCATCTGCCCGGGGAAATTCCCGGACCGCCCCCTACCTTCGCGCAAGTTTCGAAGGCTATCCGTCCGTCAGAGGCCGAGATCGCCCGCAACCCGCGCGCCCGTTCATCGACCTTGCGCCATGCAGTCCGCACCGGCGCCCCAGCGAGGAGCCTTGCCGCATGATGACCAGCTCTCAGGCCCGTTCGCTTGGCTGGGCCGCTGTGCTCGCTGTCTGCTTCGCGCTGGTGGTGGTGCTCAGCTTCAGGGTGCATGCGGTGAAGAGCGAAGTGCTGCTCGCCGAACGCCAGCTGATTTCGCTCCAGCGCGAGACGCTGCTGCTCGAAACCGAGTTTGAAACCCGCGCCAGCCAGCGCCAGCTTGCCGAATGGAACCAGGTCGAATTCGGCTATGAAGCGCCGCGCGCCGGGCAGTTCCTCGACGGCGAGCGCCAGTTGGCGAGCCTTGGCGAGGTGCGCGGACCGAATGCGCCTTCGCCGATCCGTCTTGCCAGCGCCGATGCTGACGATGTGGCTGCCGCGGCTGATGCGCCGATGCGCTCGCCCGTGTCGGGCACCAAGGTGACGCTGGCTTCGGCCCCGTCCGAGAAGGATGCGGGCGCGGTCTTCGCTCAGGCCTTCGGTGACTTCTTGATTGACGCCTCGCCGATCCGCCCCGCCAAGGCGGAAAGCCCGACGCGCGCGGTTGCTGCCATGAAGGGATCCGGCGAATGAACACGCTGGCGGCACACGCCGCCACGCCTGTCATACCCGCCGGACGCCTGCCAAGTGCCGGTCTGCGTGCGCAGTTGCTGTGGTCGGCAAGGATGCGCCTGCTGGTGCTGTTTGCCGGCTTTGTGGTCATCGCCCTGATCGCCCTGGTGCGGATCGTCTCGCTCGGGATCGGCGGCAACGCGCCGCAGCGCACCAGTCTCGAAGAAGCCCTGCTGCCCCCTCGCGGCGAGATCACCGACCGCAACGGCACGCCGCTGGCGCGCGCCTTCCCTGCCTATTCCCTGTGGTTCGAACCCAAGGCGATGGGCGACACCGGCACGCCGCTGGTGCGCGGCCCGGCCGAGGTTGCCCGCGCATTGAAGGCGATCTTCCCGGACATCGACGAAGCGCGCATGACCCGCCGCCTCGCTTCGGGCAAGCCGGGCTACCTGCGCCGCCGGATTCTGCCGGAAGAGGCCAACAAGGTCTTCGCCCTGGGCGAGATCGCGCTGGAAATCCCGCGCGAGACCGACCGCTATTATCCGCAAGGCACCCTTGCCGCGCACGTGCTTGGCTATGTGGTCGAGGACGAGGGCGGAAAGGTGGGCATGGAGCAGGTGCTTGAAGAGCGCCTCAGCCACCCCAATAAGCGCACCGCACCGGTGGCGCTGTCGCTCGACGTGCGGGTGCAGGGCGCGCTCGAGGACGAACTGCGCCGCGGGATGCTCGCCACCAACGCCATTGGCGCTGCCGGGATCGTGCTGGATGTCGACACCGGCGAAGTGATGGCGCTTGCCTCCTTGCCCGAATTCGATCCCAACACTGCCGGGGCAGCGGGCGCGGTCAATGTCTTTAACCGGGCGACCAACGGCGTGTTTGAGCTTGGCTCGACCTTCAAGCCGCTGAGTGTCGCCGCCGCGATTGATGCCGGCGTCGTGCGCGATCTCAGCAAGCAGTGGGATGCCAGCCCGGTGCCGGTCGGCAGCCGGACGATCAAGGATTCCCACCCGCTCGGGCCGAGCCTCAACATTCCGCAGGCGCTGGTGCATTCCTCCAACACCGTCACCGCGCGGGTGGCCGATGCGCTGGGGGCGGAACGTCTGCGTCGCACCATGATGGATCTGGGCATGGACCGCCGCCCGTTCATCGAACTGCCCGCCAAGGGAAAGCCGCTTTGGCCGAAGGGCGACTGGAGCCGCGTCACCAACATGACCGTCGGCTTCGGCCACGGTCTGGCGGTCACCCCGCTGCATCTCGCATCCGCTTATGCGGCGATGGTCAACGGCGGCATCTTGCGTCCGGCTACGCTGATGAAGCTTGCGCCGGGCGACGTGCCGCAGGGGCGGCGGGTTTTCAAGGAATCGACCTCGTCCAAGATGCGCCAGATGCTGCGCATGATCTCGCTCTACGGCACCGGGCGCAGCGCAGATGCCCCCGGCTACCGGATTGGCGGGAAGACCGGCTCGGCTGAAAAGCCGGGCGTGGGCGGCTACAACAAGACCAAGCTCGTCTCGTCCTTTGCCGCTGCCTTCCCGATGGATGCACCGCGCTATGTCGTGGTGGTGGTGGTGGACGAGCCAAAGGGCACGATGGCCTCGAGCTTTCAGCGGACCGCCGCTTACACCACCGCGCCGATCGTCGGCAAGCTGGTGCCGCGCATCGGCCCGATGCTGGGCGTACAGCCTGACGATACCCGCGACGTCGATATCTCGGATCTGCGCTATCTGGTCGACAAGGGGGAAGCTGAATGAGGCTTGGCGAACTTCTCGCCAAGGCCGGGCTTTCCGGCACGGGCGAGGCAGCGGTAACGGGTTTTGCCATCGACCATCGCAAGGTTGCGCCTGGCACGGTGTTCGGCGCCTTCGAAGGTGCGAGCGTCAACGGCGAGGACTTCATCCCCGCTGCTATCGAGGCTGGGGCAATCGCCGTCGTCGCCCGCCCGGAAGCCCGGGTCGAAGGCGCGCTCCACATTGCCGACGCCAATCCCCGCCGCGCCTTTGCACGCCTGGCTGCGGGCTTTTTCGCCCCGGTACCGGCCACGCTGGTCGCAGTGACGGGCACCAACGGCAAGACCTCTTGCGTAGAGATGACCCGCCAGATCTGGCGCATGGCTGGCGAGCGCGCGGCGAGCATCGGCACGCTGGGTGTGACCACGCCTGATGGTTCGGTTTCGACCGGGCTGACCACGCCCGACATCGTAACCTTCCTGTCGAACATGAGCGGCCTTGCGCGCGAAGGCGTGACCCATGTCGCCTACGAGGCATCGAGCCACGGTCTCGACCAGTACCGCAATGAAGGCCTGACCGTTTCGGCCTCGGCCTTCACCAATTTCAGCCGCGACCATCTCGACTACCACGGGACGATGGAGGCCTATTTCGCGGCCAAGATGCGGCTTTTCACCGAGGTGGTCGCGCCTGGCAGTCCGGCAGTGATCCATGATGCGGGCGAGGGTTCGGAATGGACGGCCAAGGCCATCGTGCAAGCCGAGGCGCGCGGGCTCAAGGTGATGACCGTGGGCGAGGGCGGCAGCTTCCTGAAGCTAGTCTCGCGAGAACCCGGGCAGTTGGGGCAGCTTCTTCACATTGAACATGAAGACACGGTCCGCAAGGTCAACCTGCCGCTGATCGGGGCCTATCAGGCGGCCAATGCGCTGGTATCGGCGGGGCTGGCGATGGCGACCGGCGTTGCGCCTTCGATGGTGTTCGATGCGCTTTCCCGGCTTCAACCCGTCCGCGGGCGGCTGGAGCGTGCGGCAATCAATGCCGCAGGCGCGCCTGCCTATGTCGATTATGCCCACACCCCCGATGCGCTTGAGGCGGCCATCGCCGCGCTGCGCCCGCATGTGGCGAACGGCGGCAAGCTGATCGTCGTCTACGGCGCGGGCGGGGACCGCGACACAGGCAAGCGCCCGCAGATGGGCGAAGTCGCCGCGCGCGCTGCCGACATCGCGATCGTCACCGACGACAACCCGCGCTCCGAAGATCCCTCCGCGATCCGGGCTGCGATCATGGTGGGCGCAGGGTCAATCGAAGGTTCGGACACCCGCGAGATCGGCGACCGGCGCGCAGCCATAGCTGCCGCAATTGGGGAAGCCGGTCCGCGCGATATTGTGCTGATTGCGGGCAAAGGCCACGAGCAGGGTCAAATATTCGGGTCTGGAGAAAACATGCGGATCGAAGCGTTCGACGATGTCGAAGTGGCGCGCCAGTGCGCCGGAGGGCAGTGTTCATGAATATGCCGCTTGCCCATCCGATGCTGCATCAATGGCCCGTAACAGCCCGCGACACGCTCCCGCTGGCGCTGTGGAGCGCCGCCGAGATCGAGGCGGCCACCGGCGGCATCGCGAGCCATGATTTCCAGGCATCGGGCGTGGAAATGGATTCCCGCGATGTGAAATCGGGCGACGTTTTCATCGCCTTGAAGGGCGAAGCGATGGACGGTCACAAGTTCATCGCACAGGCCTTTGAAAAGGGTGCGATTGCCGCGATAGTCGACCGGCCAGTCGATTATCCGCACGTGCTGGTCAAGGACACGACCGAGGCGCTCCTTGCGCTTGCTCATGCTGCGCGGGATCGTGCGGTGCAGGCCGTTCGGATCGGAATCACCGGATCGGTCGGCAAGACCGGCGTCAAGGAGGCGATGTTCGCCTGCCTCGACCGCGCGAGCCGCGGCGCGGCGCACCGCTCCGTGCGCAGCTATAACAATCATGTCGGCGTACCGCTTTCGCTCGCCCGGATGCCCGCGCGCAGCAAGTTCGGCGTGTTCGAGATGGGGATGAACCACCAGGGCGAGATCGCGCCGCTCTCGGCCCACGCTAGGCCCCACGTCGCGCTGATCACCACCATCGCGCCCGCGCATATCGAGAACCTCGGCAGCCTCGAGGCGATCGCGGACGAAAAGTCGCAGATCTTCACCGGCCTTGTCCCCGGCGGCGTCGCGATCATCCCGGCAGACAGCGAGTGGGCTGAACGGATGATCAGCCATGCCAAGGCCTGCGGAGCAAAGGTCGTGACCTTTGGGCGTGCGGCAAATGCGGACGTCCGCCTGCTCGACGCCATTCCGGCAGCGGGCGGCGGTTCGCTCGTCACCGCCGATCTGGGCGACCGGCGCATCTGCTACACCATCGCCGAGCCGGGCGAGCACTGGATCGTCAACTCGCTCGGCGTGATGGCGGCGGTGCGCGCGGCGGGCGGCGATCTCGCCAGCGCCGGACTGGCTCTGGCCGAAATGGGCGGCCTCAAGGGTCGCGGTGCACGGCATACGCTGAACGTCGCTGGCGGCACCGCGCTGCTGATCGACGAAAGCTACAACGCCAACCCTGCTTCCATGCGCGCAACGCTCAAGGCGCTCGCCGCCACGCCTGCTACCCGGCGCCTTGCGGTGCTGGGCAGCATGAAGGAACTGGGCGATTTCGCCGATGCCTTCCACCGCCAGCTGGCTGAACCGATCACCGAAGCCGGTGTCGTCCACGCGATCCTGGTTGGCGACGAGATGCGCGCGCTGGCCGACGAGTTGGGGAAACTGTCCACAGGGCCGCTTGGCAAGGCTTTAACCTTCGCCCATTGCGAGGGACCTGCCGAGGCGATTGCGATGCTCGGGCAGTTCGGCCTCGCCAATGGGGATGCAGTGCTGGTCAAGGGCTCCAATTCCGTGGGGCTTGGCAGGCTGGTGTCACACTTTACGTAAGATTGCCCGCGCCCGGGGCGCTGGCCGAGGCTCAGGCCCTACACGGGCACAAGGGACGACCGAATGCTCTACCTGCTTGCCGAGTGGCTTGGCTTTGAAGGCATCCTCAATCTGGTGCGTTACCAGAGCTTCCGCGCGGGCGCGACGCTGATAACCGCGCTGGTCATCGGCCTGCTGATCGGCGAGCGGTTCATCAACTTCCTGCGGGTGCGGCAGGGCAAGGGCCAGCCGATCCGCGAGGACGGGCCGCAATCGCATCTCGCCAAGCGCGGCACGCCGACGATGGGCGGGCTGATGATCCTCGTCTCGCTGACGCTCTCGCTGCTCTTGTGGATGAACCTCACCAGCCCCTTCGTCTGGGCTTGTCTGGCGGTGACGCTGGGCTTCGGGGTGATCGGCTTTCTCGATGATTACGACAAGGTGTCGAAGAACAGCCATGCCGGCGTGCCGGGGCGGGTGCGCCTGCTGGCCGAGTTCGTGGTGGCCGGGATCGCCAGCTGGCTGATCGTCAGCCAGATCAACACCAACCTCTACCTTCCCTTCCTGACCGGCGTCAGCATCCCGCTGGGGCCAGCCTATTACGTCTTCGCCGCCTTCGTGATCGTGGGCGCGGGCAATGCGGTAAACCTGACCGACGGCCTCGATGGTCTTGCGATCATGCCGGTGATCATCGCGGCCGGCACCTTTGCGATCATCGCCTATCTGGCGGGCCGCGCCGACTTTTCGACCTATCTCGGCATCCCGCATGTCCCGGGCGCGGGCGAGCTGGCGATCTTCTGCGCGGCGATCATGGGAGCGGGGCTTGCCTTCCTGTGGTTCAACGCGCCGCCTGCCGCGGTGTTCATGGGCGACACTGGCAGCCTTGCCCTCGGCGGTGCGCTCGGCGCGATCGCGGTTGCGTCGCACCACGAAGTCGTGCTCGCCATCGTCGGCGGGTTGTTCGTGCTCGAGGCGGTCAGCGTGATCGTGCAGGTCTTCTGGTTCAAGCGCACCGGCAAGCGGGTGTTCCGCATGGCACCCATCCACCACCATTTCGAACAGCTCGGCTGGAGCGAGAGCAAGGTCGTGATCCGCTTCTGGATCATTGCCATCGTGCTTGCGCTGATCGGCCTTTCGACCTTGAAGCTCAGGTAGAGGAGGGGCGCGCGGCGTGATCACCTCTCCCGTTTTCAAGGGCAAGCGCTATGCCGTGCTCGGCCTCGCCCGTTCGGGCGCGGCGGCGGCCGAAGCCTTGCTGGCGAGCGGAGCGGAAGTGATCGCCTGGGACCGTCAACCCCACGCGCGCGAAGTGTTTGAGGGGCGCTGCCGCCTGATCGACCCGCTGGAGCTTGATCTTACCGGCTTTGCGGGCGTGGTTGTCTCGCCCGGGGTGCCCCTCAATTCTCACCCCATCGGGCCGCATGTGTGGCAATATGGCCTGCCGGTCATCGGCGATATCGAACTGTTCGCAGCCGCGCGCGCATGCCTTCCGCCACACAAGGTGGTCGGCATCACCGGCACCAACGGCAAATCGACCACTACCGCACTGGTCCATCACATTCTGCAAACCGCAGGCGTGCCCACCGTCATGGGCGGGAATATCGGCGATCCTATACTCGGGCAGGCGCCTTTGCCCGAAGGCGGCGTCTATGTGCTTGAACTGTCGAGCTTCCAGATCGACCTCACCTTCACGCTCGATTGCGATGTGGCCGCGCTGACCAACATCACGCCCGATCACCTCGATCGCTATGCCGATTTTGCGGCCTATGCCGGATCGAAGGAGCGCCTGTTCCAGATGCAGGAGAGCGGAACGGCGATTATTTGCGACGAGGATGCCGCCACCACGGCGATCGCCGACCGGCTTGCGGCAGCGGCCCGACCGCTGGTGCGAGTGAAAACCGGCGATCTTTACGTGGCGGGACTGGCCGACGGTCGCTCTCCATCACTTGCCGGGCCGCACAATGCCCAAAACGCCGCCGTGGCTGTGGCGATCTGCCGCCAGCTGGATCTCACCGACGCGCAGATCGCCGAGGGTCTCGCCTCCTATCGCGGGCTGCCGCACCGGATGGAGCGGGTGTGCGAGGTGGACGGCGTCGCCTACATCAACGACAGCAAGGCGACCAACGCCGCATCTGCCGCGCCTGCGCTGGCCGCGTTCCCGCCCGACCCCGCGATCAACGGCGGCGCGCCTCGCATCCACTGGATTGTCGGCGGCCTTCCCAAGGATGACGGCCTCGGCGCCTGCGCCGACCATGTCGCCAACATCGCTGCTGCCTACACCGTGGGCGAGGCCGGGCCGATGTTCGCCGAACTGCTCGAAGGGCAGGTGAGGGTCGAACGCTGCGAGCTGATCAGCGAAGCGGTGCGCCGTGCGGTCGAAGCCGCGCATCCGGGCGACATCGTGTTGCTGAGCCCCGCCTGCGCTTCGTATGACCAGTTCCGCGATTACGAGAAGCGCGGCCTCCACTTCCGCCAGATGGTGGGCGCGATCACCGGTTGCGAAACCTGCGTTGATATCTCCTCAAGCAGCGCCAGCCCGAGCCTCCTGCCATGACCGCACCGGCCTACACATCGCCTGCGCGTGCTAGGGGGAGCGGTAACTACCTTCCGCCCGCTCCGGTGCAGAAGCGCTGGCGCGATAGCATCCGCGTCTGGTGGCGCGAGATCGACAAGCTGCTGCTGTTGCTGATCGGCCTGTTGATGGCGGTCGGCATCATTGCGGTTGCCGCAGCTTCGCCTGCGAGCGCGGACCAGCTTTCCACCATCAAGGAGCGGGTGCCCGATTTCATGTTCTTCCAGCGGCACATCGTGTTCCAGCTGATGGGCCTGACGCTGATGATCGGGCTCAGTTTTCTCGAACGTGATCAGGCACGACGCCTCGGCATTCTCGTGGGCGCGGTAATGCTGGCGCTGCTGTTCGTGGTGCCGATCATCGGGGAGGAAAAGAACGGCGCCAAGCGCTGGATCAAAGTCGGCATGAGCCTTCAGCCGTCCGAGTTCCTCAAGCCCGGCTTCGCGATCATCTGCGCATGGATCCTCAGCTGGCGGCTGCGCGACCCGGGACTGCCGGTGATTGCCTTTGTCACCGGCTTCTTCGTGCTGATCGCGGGGCTGCTGATGCTCCAGCCCAACCTTGGCGATGCGATCCTGTTCGGCGGGATCTGGCTCGTCATGGTGCTGCTGGCCGGGCTACCATGGCAGCGGATCGTGGGCGTGGGCGTTGCGGGCGTGGTCGGGCTCAGCCTCGCCTATATGTTCTACGACAACGCCCGCCATCGCATCGACGGCTTTCTGGGCGGCGGCACGGCGTTCGACCAGGTCGATCTCGCCCAGCGCACCATCACCGCAGGCGGGTGGACGGGCACGGGCCTGTGGCTCGGCATCCGCAAGATGAACCTGCCCGAAGCCCATACCGACTACATCTTCTCGGTGATCGGCGAGGAATTCGGACTGATCATGTGCGGCATTATCGTGCTGCTCTACTGCGCGCTGGTGCTGCGCGCACTGATGCGGCTGACGGGGGAAGATAACCTCTTCGCGCTGCTGGCGGGCGCGGGCCTGATCACCCAGTTCGGCGGGCAGGCCTTCATCAACATCCTCGTCAACCTCAAGCTGTTCCCCTCCAAGGGGATGACCTTGCCGCTGATTTCCTACGGCGGTTCATCGACGCTGGCGGTGTGCTTCACGCTTGGGCTATTGCTGGCGATCACCCGGCGCAATCCGTTCCTCGCCCGCGAGGGGACGAGCTTGCGCGACCTGATCGAACGCAAGGAAAGCGGCGTATGACCAGCTCCACCCCCTCAGGTGCTTCGCGCCATTTCGTGCTGGCGGCCGGTGGCACCGGCGGCCATCTGATCCCCGCCTTCGCGCTCGCCGCGGAACTGCATCAACGCGGGCATCATGTCGCGCTGATCACCGACGAGCGCGGGGCGAACATCCCCGGCAAGCCCGACTTCATGCCGGCTCACGTGCTGCCCGCTGGCCGGTTCGGCAAGAACCCGCTGGGCTGGATCGGAGGCGTGCGCGCCGTGCTCGAGGGCCGGACGATGGCGCTGCGGTTGTTCGACCATTTCGAGCCCTCGGCCATTGTCGGCTTTGGCGGCTATCCGGCGCTTCCTGCACTGTTGGCCGCGACCTCGGCCGGGCTCCCGAGCGTCGTCCACGAACAGAACGCCGTGCTGGGCCGCGTCAACCGTCTGCTGGCGGGACGGGTGGATGCGATCGCGACCTCCTACGACGTTGTTGATCGCCTCGCGCCCAAGCACGCCCACAAGGTGCGTCTGGTCGGCAATCCGGTCCGGGCCGAGGTGCTCGCCTTGCGCGAACAGGATTTCCCCGCCTTCACTGAAGAAAGCCTGCTGCGCATCCTCGTCACCGGCGGCTCGCAAGGCGCGCGGGTGCTGTCCGAGGTGGTGCCGGATGGCCTCGCCATGCTTCCCCCCGCACTGCGCCAGCGTCTGCAGGTCACCCAGCAATGCCGCGCCGAAGACCTCGAAGCGGTGCGCAAGCGCTATGCCGAGCATGACATTCCGGCCGAACTGGGCACCTATTTCGAGGACATGCACGAACGCCTCGCCGATGCGCATCTATTCATCGGCCGCGCGGGCGCTTCGACCATTGCCGAACTGACCGCGGTTGGCCGTCCGGCGATCCTGATCCCCCTACCGATCGCAACCGACGACCACCAGGCCGCCAACACCCGCGAGATGGTGCGGGCGGGCGGCGCGCGCATGATCCGGCAGGAGGCGTTCCATCCCAAGGAACTCGCCAAGCAGATCCAGGTCATGGCGATGAACCCGCAGAGCCTCGCCAACGCGGCGCACTGCGCGTTCAACTGCGGCCGCCCCGATGCCGCGAAGGATCTCGCCGACCTCGTCGAGAGCATGAGCGGCATCGATCTGATGGACGTGATCCGTGTGGGCGAGGGCGCGCCTGCCGCAGCTGCAGCCGCTGTGCGCACCGCCACCGGCACGGCGCGCAAGGCGGCAAAGGACAGCATCGAATCATGAAGGGTGTAGGCACCGATATCGGCATCATCCATTTCGTCGGCATCGGCGGGATCGGAATGTCCGGCATCGCCGAGGTGATGCACAACCTTGGGTACAAGGTGCAGGGCTCGGACATCGCGGAGGGCCCGAGCGTCGAGCGTCTGCGCGCGCGCGGCATGGTGGTGCATATCGGGCACAAGGCCGAGAACGTCGAAGGCGTGGCGGTGGTGGTCACCTCCACCGCCGTGCGCCGCACCAACCCCGAAGTTGCCGCGGCGCTGGAAGCCCGTGTCCCGGTCGTGCGCCGCGCGGAAATGCTGGCGGAACTGATGCGGCTCAAGTCCACCGTCGCGGTGGCGGGAACACATGGCAAGACCACCACCACCTCGATGATCGCGACGCTGCTGGATGCAGGCGGGATCGACCCCACTGTCATCAACGGCGGGATCATCGAACAATATGGCTCCAACGCGCGGCTCGGCGATAGCGATTGGATGGTGGTCGAGGCCGACGAGAGCGACGGAAGCTTCCTGCGGCTAGACGGCACCATCGCGGTCGTCACCAATATCGACCCGGAGCATCTGGATCACTACGGCGATTTCGACGGGGTCAAGCGCGCCTTTGTGGAGTTCATCCATAACGTGCCCTTCTATGGCGCAGCGGTGCTGTGCGTCGACCATCCCGTCGTGCAGGCCGTGATCGGCGACGTGCGCGATCGCAAGGTCGTCACCTACGGCTTCTCGCTCCAGGCCGATATCTGCGGGGTCAACATCCGCTCCGAGGACGGGGGCAACACCTTCGATGTGATCGTGCGCCAGCGCGGGTTGGAAGATCGCCGGATCGAGGGCGTGCATCTGCCCATGCCGGGGCGCCACAATGTCCAGAACGCGCTCGCTGCCATTGCTGTGGCGATCGAGATGGGGTGCAGCGACGAAGTGATCCGCACCGGTTTTGCACGCTTCGGCGGTGTGCGGCGGCGGTTTACCAAGGTCGGCAGCGTGACAATGGACGGCGGCAACGTAACCGTGATCGACGATTACGCCCACCACCCGGTCGAGATCCGCGCCGTTCTGTCCGCCGCGCGCGAGGCTGTGGCAACAGGAGGCCGCGTGATCGCGGTCGCCCAGCCGCACCGCTATTCGCGGCTCAACGACCTGATGAATGATTTCCAGTCGTGTTTCGATGATGCCGACATTGCCTATGTCGCGCCGGTCTACCCCGCGGGCGAAGAGCCGCTGCCGGGGGTCGATCACGCCGCGCTGGTGGCCGGGATGAAGGCGCGCGGGCACCGTGCCGCGCGCGAGATCGCCGGCGCGGATGCCTTGGCAGCAACGCTCGCGACCGAGATCCAGCCGGGTGACATGGTGGTGTGCCTTGGCGCGGGCGATATCACGCGCTGGGCTGAGGGCCTCCCCCATGCGATCACCGCCAAGCGAGGGGCTGCATGAACCAGCCGGACGACACCTTCATCTATGACGATGGATCGGCCCCGACCTGCGCGGTCGGCGGATCGGTCGGTGCGCCCGTGCCGCTCGACAATATTCGCGGCAAGCTCACCTGCAAGGCCCCGCTCGCACCCTATACCTGGTTCAAGACCGGCGGCCCGGCTGACTGGTTGTTCGAGCCTGCCGACATGGATGATCTCAGGGCCTTCCTCGAACGGCTCGATGGCGAGATTCCGGTGATGGCACTGGGATTGGGCTCCAACATGATCGTACGCGATGGCGGCGTGCCCGGCGTGGTGGTGCGGCTCGGCAAGGCCTTCGCGCGGGTCGAACATACGGGCGAGATGGAACTGACCTGCGGCGGCGGGGCTAGCGGCATTCTGGTCGCCTCCACCGCGCGCGACCTCGGCATTGCCGGCCTCGAATTTCTGCGCGGCATCCCCGGCACGGTCGGCGGCTTCGTGCGCATGAACGGCGGCGCTTACGGGCGCGAGGTCGCTGACGTGCTGCTCGACTGCGCGGTGATCCTGCACGATGGCAGCTTCATCACCCTCTCCGCCGAGGAGCTCGATTACTCCTACCGCCACTCGGCCTTGCCCGAGGGGGCGATCGTGGTATCGGCGCGGTTCCGCGGGCATCCGGGCGATCCCAAAGAGATCGGCGCCGAGATGGACCGCATCGCCGCCGCGCGCGAAGCCTCGCAGCCGCTGCGTACAAAGACCGGCGGTTCGACCTTCAAGAACCCCGAGGGCCATAAGGCGTGGCAGTTGGTCGATCAGGCCGGATGCCGCGGCCTTACCCTCGGCGGCGCACAGGTCTCCGAGAAGCACACCAACTTCCTCATCAACACCGGCACCGCCACCAGCGCCGATATCGAAGGGCTGGGCGAAATGGTGCGCGACAAGGTGTACGCCGCGACCGGCGTGAGCCTCGAATGGGAAATTCAAAGAGTGGGACGTCCGTGAGCCTCGACAGAAAACTTCACGTTGCAGTCCTGATGGGCGGCTGGGCGAATGAACGCCCGGTCTCGCTGACGAGCGGCGCGGGTGTTGCTGACGCGCTGGAATCGCGCGGGCACCGCGTCACGCGGATCGACATGGAGCGCGATGTTGCGCTGCGTCTGAATGAAGCCAAGCCCGATGTCGTCTTCAACGCGCTCCACGGCGTGCCGGGCGAGGATGGCACGGTGCAGGGAATGCTCGACCTGATGGGGCTGCCCTATACGCATTCGGGCCTCGCCACCTCGGTGATCGCGATCGACAAGCAGCTTACAAAGCAGGCGCTGGTCCCCCACGGCATCCCCATGCCGGGCGGGCGGATCGTGACGCGTGATGAGCTTTACGAGCGCGACCCTCTGCCTCGGCCCTACGTGCTAAAGCCTGTCAACGAGGGTTCTTCCGTGGGCGTCGCCATCGTCACCGCTGACAGCAATGTCGGCAACCCGATCAGCCCCGATGCGACCGGCCCGTGGCAGGAATTCGCCGAACTGCTCGCCGAGCCCTTCATCAAGGGCAAGGAACTGACCGCCGCGGTGCTCGATGGCCCCGATGGCCCGCGCGCGCTGGGCGTCACCGAGCTGGTGATCGACAACGGCTTCTACGACTACGAGCACAAGTATACCGCAGGCCGGACGGAGCATATCTTCCCCGCCGAGCTGCCGT
Source organism: Porphyrobacter sp. (assembly GCA_027533455.1). Lineage (GTDB taxonomy): Bacteria > Pseudomonadota > Alphaproteobacteria > Sphingomonadales > Sphingomonadaceae > Erythrobacter. Next base: position 90,635 of record JAPZUC010000004.1, read on the forward strand.
CCGAAATCACCGCTCTGTGCGAAGCCTATGCGGTCAAGGCGCATCAGGTGCTGGGCTGCCACGGCACCAGCCGCACCGATTTCCGCTGGGACGAGGAGCTGGGCGAGGACGGCCTGTTCGTGCTCGAAACCAACACCCAGCCCGGTATGACGCCCTTGAGCCTCGTGCCCGAACAGGCGGCGGGCTGCGGGATCAGCTACGCCGATCTGGTCGAGATGCTAGTGGCCGAGGCGCTGCGGGTCCATGCCCTGAAAAAGGGAGGCACGCATGGCGCAGCAGATCAGGCGTAACGGCACGGCCGGCGTGCGCCGCGCCGCCAAGGCGCAGAGCCGCGCGGTCACCGTGCGCAAGGCGCGCGGGCAGGCAGGCGGCGTGCTCGACAGCATTATGGGCGTGCTGCCCTTCACCGAGGACCAATGGAGCCGCATCTGGCTCGCCATGATCATCGGCGGTGGCGTGGCCATTGCCTTCGTCATCGCGAGCCTTGCGGGCGTTCCTGCGCTGGCGCAGGCACAGATCGCGGCAATTGCGTCCGATGCCGGATTCGAGGTTCGCCATGTGCGCGTCACCGGCACCAGCCGAATGGACGAGCAGCAGGTCTATGCCCGCGCACTCGCTACCCGCAATCAGGCGATGCCTGATGTCGATATCGCCAGACTGCGCGAGGAACTGCGCGCGCTACCGTGGGTCAAGGACGCGCGCGTTTCGATCCAGCTGCCCCACACTCTCGCCATCGACATTGTCGAGCGGACCCCGCATGCGGTGCTCGAACGGCCCGACCGGCTGATGCTGATCGATGCTACCGGCGTGGAACTTGAGCCGGTCGCGGCCGACAAGGCCAAGGGGATGCTACGGCTCGCCGGGCCAGGCGCGGGCAAGCAGGCCCAGGCGCTGGAGACATTGCTCGCTGCCGCCCCCGCGCTGGCGCCCAAGGTGGAGGCCGCTGAATGGGTGGGCAACCGCCGCTGGAACCTCACTTTCACGACCGGGCAATTGCTGGCGCTCCCCGAAGGCGAGGTCGAGTCCGCGACCGCGCTCGTCAAGTTCGCGCGGCTGGACGGCAAGAACCGCCTGCTGGGCGGCAAGGTGATCGCCTTCGACATGCGCACGCCGCCGCGGCTTTACCTGCGGCTGCCCGATGCAGTCGGCAAGCCCAAGGTCGTGGCTGCCGGCGATGAAGGGGAGACGACCTGATGGCCCCGAACGCGGCCGGGCGCGCAGCCCCCAAAACCTCTGGCAGTCAGCGCCGCCTCGCGCGGACTTATGCCGCGGTCAATGTCGGATCCTTCCGCATCAGCGCCATGATCATGGGCGAGACCGAGAACGGCGAGTTGCAGGTTCTGGGCTCAGGCCACCGCGCCAGTGCCGGGATCAAGCGCGGCTATGTGACCGATATGGCCGCAGCCAGCCATGCCATCCGCGACGCGGTGGAACGCGCTGAAAAAAGCGCCAACACCCCTGTCAGGAGCGTGTGGATCGCATGCGCAGGCGCCGGGCTCGCCAGTCATGTGGTCGCAGTCGATATCGAGATCGGCGGGCGGCGGATCGAGGACGAGGATGTCGAGGCACTGCTGGTCGAGGCGCAGGACATGATCCAGCCCGATGGCCGCAAGGTGCTGCACGCGCAGCCGGCGCATTACACCCTTGATGGCGCCCACGGTGTTGCCAATCCGCGCGGTCTCCATGCCGAGCGGCTGGGCGTCGATATCCACGTGATGCTTGCCGATGGCGGGCCGGTCCGCAATCTCACCGAAGCGGTGCAGAACGCGCATCTTGAAGTCGAGGGCGTGGTCGCCGCGCCGCTGGCCGCAGGGCAGGCCTGCCTCACTCCGGAAGAGCGCGAACTGGGCGTGGCTCTGGTCGAGATCGGCGCGGACATCACCAATGTCGCGGTGTTTGCGGGCGGAATGCTGCTCGGCCTCCAAGCCATCCCGATGGGTTCAGGCTCGATCACAGATGCGATCGCCTCCAGCTTCGGCATCCGCCGTTCGCAGGCCGAAAGGCTCAAATGCGTGGCGGGGTCGGCGGTTGCAAGCCCTTCGGACCACCGCGAGCTGATCCCGGTCAGCGGACCTGCGGAAGGCACCGGCGAGGGGGGAGACGGCGCGCCTGTCGGTCCGCTCGCGCGCGGGGCGGACGACAAGAACCGCATTGTGCGCGCCGAGCTGATCGCGGTAGTGACGCAGCAGCTCTCGGTGCTGACGGGCGAAGTCGGAAAGGCGCTCAAGGCGATGGGATTTGCCGGAAGCCGTGCAGGGCAGGTCGTGCTTACCGGCGGGGGAGCCGAACTTGCCGGAATGGCGGATTTCATGCAGGGTGCACTGGGACAGCCGGTACGGCTCGGTCGGCCGCCGCAGCTGCCTGGAATGCCCGAGGCACACCACGCGCCCGGCTTTGCGACCCTGGCAGGCCTGTGCCTTTATGCTGCCGACGATCCGGTCGATATCCGCGCGGTAGGCGCGCGGCGCGCGGGATTGTACAAGGCCTTCACGCAGGAGAGCGGGATCATGGCGCTGGGTGAGCGCCTGTTCCGGGCGCTGCGGGAGTATTTCTGAGCGGTGCGGCGGCCGGTTGACGTAGCGGCCGCCTCAATAAACCCGCGAGCGATGCTGTGGATAAGGGTTTTGCCGCTATAAAATGTGCAGCCCGAGTATGTCAGAGACGATAATTGCGGGGGACCAAGGAAAAATGACCTATCCCCGCCCCTGGAGGACCAGCTGATGAGCATCAATATCGGACCCGCGGCGAGTGACGATCTTCGCCCACGCATCACCGTCATCGGGATCGGCGGGGCCGGTGGCAACGCGATCGCCAATATGATCGCGGCCGAGATTGAAGGCGTCGAGTTCATCGTCGCCAACACCGATGCGCAGGCGCTGGCGACCTCGCCGGCTGAAAAGCGCATCCAGCTCGGGCCGGACCTCACCGGAGGCCTCGGCGCAGGCGCGCGTCCGGAAGTGGGCAAGGCTGCCGCGGAAGAAACCGTCGCTGAAATAGAAAAGGCGCTCGCAGGCGTCAACATGTGCTTCATCGCTGCCGGCATGGGTGGTGGCACCGGCACCGGCGCTGCCCCCGTTATCGCCGAAGCTGCGCGCCGTATGGGCGTGTTGACTGTGGGCGTCGTCACCAAGCCGTTCCTCTTCGAAGGCACGCGCCGGATGCGCTCTGCCGAGGCAGGGATCGACGAGCTGCAGGCCCATGTCGACACGCTGATCGTCATTCCCAACCAGAACCTGTTCCTTGTCGCCAAGGCGGAAACCACCTTCAAGGAGGCGTTCCAGCTCGCCGACGAAGTGCTCCAGCAAGGCGTGCGCTCGATCACCGACCTTATGGTCATGCCGGGCCTCATCAACCTCGACTTCGCCGACGTGCGTTCGGTCATGAGCGAGATGGGCAAGGCGATGATGGGCACCGGCGAGGGCGAGGGCGAAAATCGCGCGCTCGACGCGGCCGAACAGGCGATCGCCAATCCGCTGCTCGACGGTGTCAGCATGGCGGGCGCCAAGGGCGTCATCATCTCGATCATCGGCGGCGAGGATATGCGCCTGCTCGAAGTCGACGAAGCCGCCAACCACATTCGCGAACTCGTCGACGAGGACGCGAACATCATCTGGGGCTCGGCCTTCAACCCTGATCTCAAGGGCAAGATCCGCGTTTCGGTGGTTGCTACCGGTATCGAACAGAGCGCCATTGGCCATTCGGAACGCCCGCAGCCAGTCTCGCTTGGCGGCGCGCGTGCGCCCAAGCGCCCGGTGCTGGAGCTGTCGGACGATGACGGCTTCGGCGAACTCCCGGCGGTGGAAGCTCCCGCGCCCGCACCGATCTTTACGCCTGTCACTCCGGCAGCCTCCGCCTTTGATGCGGAAGGCCAGGCCACCATCGCTGGCGCTAGCCATGGCGATGAGCCGCTCGATCTCGCCGAGGAAGCCGATGGTGACGAGGATTCCGATTATCCCTCTGCTGCCCCGTTCGAACTGACCGGCATGCAGGCCGGCGATGACTATGGTGAGGAATACGAGGACGATGTCGACGGGATCGTCGATCCGCTCGCGGGTTTGCGGGGTGCCGAAGGCGACGTCGGCTTCGGCTACGCTGCGCCCTCTACTGCAGACGAGCCGGAGGACGAGGAAGATACGCTCGAGCTTGGCAATGGTTACATGGCCTACACCGATGCCGAAGATGAACGGCCGGTGCAGGACGATCTCCTCGCCAGCGCCGACCGGCTCGCGGCGGAAGACCGGCCGATCGAAGCCAAGCTTGGTGGCGGGCGTCGGCGCGGATTGTTCGGCGGCGACAGTGGCGGCGGTGCCGGTGCAGGCGACGCCGGCGGCGCCGGCGGCAGCACGCTGTTCGAACGTATGGCCAACCTGTCGCGCAGCACCGCGCGCGATGACGAGGACGATGACGAGGGCGATGACGGCCCGGCGCTCAGCATTCCGCGCTTCCTCGGCCGCCAGAACAACCAGTAACCGCGCGCCAGCCGCGCCGTGTCGCAAGGCTGGTGGCGGCTTCGTGACAGCTTGCTAGAGACCCGATGATGGCGTCGCGCTCCTGTGTCTCCTGTGTCCTCGCGCTCGGCGCGGCGCTGCTCCCCGTGGGGGCGGCAGCGCAGGACGTTGTGGCGCGTCCAGTGGTGCAGGCGCTTCCCTCGGTTGAAGTCCAGCGCCTTAACCGTGCGCTCATCGCGCTCGCCAAGGCGCCGCGCGATCGGGACGCACTGGTCGAGGCCGGGCAGGCGGCGCTCGGGGTGGACGATCTCGAGGCGGCTATCGGCTTTTTCGGACGCGCCGCGGAGGTCGATCCGGGCAGCGCTGCAGTCGCGCAGGGACTTGGCGCCGTGTATCTGCGCGCAGGCCGGGCTGGCGAGGCTTTGGTGCAGTTCGACCGCGCGCTGGCAGGGGGGGCGGACGAACGCGCTGTGCTGCCTGACCGTGCGCTGACACTCGATCTGGTGGGTGAGCAGGCGGAGGCACAGGTCGCTTATACCCGCGCGCTCCAGCTCGATCCCGCCAATGACGAGGCGCGGCGGCGGCTCGCGGTCAGCCACGCCATTTCGGGCAACCGCGCGCGCTTCGAGGAAACCTTGCGCCCGCTGATCGACCGCCGCGATCTGGCGGCGCAGCGCGCCCGGGCCTTCGGCCTCGCGATCATGGGTGAAAGCGAGCGCGCCAGTGCGATTGTAGAGCAGGTGATGCCGCGCGATCTGGCGACCCGGCTGGTGCCCTATCTCGGCTATATGCCCCGCCTTACCAAGCCGCAGCAGGCCGCTGCCGCCAATCTCGGGATATTCCCGCGCGCGGCAGATATCGGGCGTGATGACCCACGCCTTGCGCGCTTCGCGGCGGAAGAGCGCGCGGACAGTCGCCTTGCGCCTTCGGGTGCGCCACTCGGCTTGCGCACTGCGCCGGTAGCGGTTCCGACCCCGGCGCCGACCGCCACGGTCTACACAGTTCCGGTTTCGGCATCGGCCATCGGGTCTGCACCTGCACCGACTCGGCCTACGCCTGCGCCTGCTCCCGCACCTGCGCCCGCCCTCAGGGCGGCGGTACAGACGCTACGTGTTGCTGATGCTTTCGCGGACTTAGGCGCGCCGCTTCCGGATGCACGGGTCAGAGGCGATGCGGTCGATCTCACGCGAATCGAGGTGCGGCGCGAGGTCGCGGCCGCCCCTGCGCTGCCCGCTGCCAAGCCGGCCGAAAAGGCCAAGCCCAAGCCCAAGGAGCCGCCCAAGCCGGTTTACCCCAGCCGCGTCTGGGTGCAGGTGGCCACCGGCAAGAAGATCGATGCGCTCGCGTTTGACTGGAAGCGGATTGCCAGAGAGGGCGGCAAATCGCTCGCCCCCTACAAGCCGCACACCGCGCGTTGGGGTGCGACCAACCGCCTTATTGTCGGCCCCGTCTCTAGCCGCGACAAGGCCGAGGCACTGGTCCGCGATCTCAAGAAGCAGGGCATGGACGTGTTCCTCTGGTTGAGCGCGGAAGGCGAGGCAGTTCAACCGCTTAAGTAACGCCCGGGCGCTGTCCCCGGCTTTCTGTGCACAGGCTTTGCACAGGTCTATCCGGTTCTCCCCAGCCGCTCTGACTCAGGTGATTGCCAATCCCCCCTTTCCGCGTCCATCCCTCCTCCCGATGGTGACACAGCCCAAATCCCACCCCGCTTGCCCCCTGCCATGAGAGCGCAAGACATGGACTTTTCTGCCGAGGACGATGCCGCCCCCGTCGATATGCTGGCGAGCCTGTTCGTTGCGCGTGGCTGGCCATGCGAGCTGGTGTCGGACGACGAGATGACCGGCGAGGTCCAGGGTAGCTGGGCCAATTACCAGCTCCGCGCGATCTGGCGGCCCGAGGACGGCGTCTTGCAGTTCCTCTGCCTGCCTGACGTCCGCGTCACCGAGGACAAGCGCGCCGCCGCCTATGAACTGCTGTGCCTCGTCAACGAACAGATGTGGCTCGGGCATTTCGACATCTGGTCGAACGGCGATGTCCTGCTCTACCGCCACGGCGCTCTGCTGGGCGATCACGGGCGGCTCAGTCTCGACATGGCGCAGGCGCTGGTCGAAAGCGCGATCGACGAATGCGACCGCTTCTACCCCGCCTTCCAGTTCGTGCTGTGGGGCGGCAAGAGCCCGCGCGCCGCGCTCGAAGCGGCGATGGTCGATGCGGCAGGCGAGGCCTGAGGCGCAGCGCCGATGAACCATCTTCTGATCATCGGCTGCGGCAATATGGGCGGTGCGATGCTGGCCGGATGGCTGGCGGCGGGCGAGGCTCCGGCGCGCTTTTCGGTGCTCGATCCCGCCTTGCCGGAAGCGCCGGAGGGTGTGGAGCTCTACCGCGATGCTGCCAGCGTGCCCGGAACGCATGACACGGTGCTGCTCGGGTTTAAACCGCAGCAGCTCGGAGCGCTTGGTCCGGGTCTGCAAGAGCTTACCGCGGGGCGGACCGTCTGTTCGCTGCTCGCCGGGATCACACGCGCACAGCTGGCGGCGTCCTTCCCTCGAGCCGCTGCGCATATCCGCGTGATGCCTAACCTCGCCGCGCGGATCAACAAGTCGCCTGTGATCCTCGCCGAGCAAGGCCTGGACGCCGATAAGCGCGCCGCTGCCTTCGCGCTGTTCGACCAGCTCGGCAGCGCCGTGTGGCTGGAGGACGAGGCGCAGTTCGATCTCGTCACCGCGCTGGCCGGTTCGGGGCCCGGCTTCGTCTACCGCTTCATTGATGCGCTGGCGGGCGCGGCCATCGATCTCGGGCTCGACGAGGCCACTGCGGCGCGGTTGGCGCTGGCGACGGTCGAGGGCGCGGCGGCGCTCGCTGCTGCTTCGGATGTCAGCCCCGCCACGCTCGCTGATCGCGTTGCCAGCCCCGGCGGAATGACCCGCGAGGGGCTCAATGTGCTCGACGAGGGCGAGGCCCTGTGCCGCTTGCTGACTGACACCCTGCGGGCCACTGCAGACAAAGGCGCGGCGCTTTCCAAGGCAAGTTAAGATTAACAATCGTCAAGCTGAACGAATTGCACGCTTTGCAATCCGGTTTCGCTTGAAATGCGCAACCGAAACCCCGATATTCGCTGACATGGAGAGCGCGGCGTTTCGCGCTCCGATGCAAGGACCAAAGGGTTTCGCAATGGCTGACTGGAATGACACTTCGCGCAATGCGCAGCGCCTAGGCTCGGTGCCGCGCGCCGGTGGCGATGTCGCTGGCCGTTATGACGAGGGCCTGCGCAAGCACATGCTCTCGATCTACAATTACATGACCTCGGGCATCTTGCTGACCGGGATCGTCGCGTTGCTGGCCTTCACCAGCGGTGTGGCTGAAACAATCTTCACTGGCGGCATTCTGCGCTGGATCGTCGCGCTTTCGCCGATGGCAATTGTCTTCGCGATGAGCTTCGGCGCGAACAAGTTCAGCACTGGCACGCTCCAGCTGCTGTTCTGGGGCTTTGCCACGCTAATGGGCCTGTCGCTGTCTTCGGTGTTCCTCGTGTACACCGGCGGTTCGATCGCCACGACCTTCTTCGCCACCGCGGCGGCCTTTGCCGGTCTGTCGCTCTATGGCTACACCACCAAGAAGAGCCTGTCCGGCATGGGCAGCTTCCTGATCATGGGCCTGATCGGGCTGATCGTAGCGATGGTGATCAACCTGTTCCTGCAGTCGCCTGCGTTCCATTACGCGATCAGCTTCATCGGCGTCCTGATCTTCGCCGGTCTGACCGCCTATGACACGCAGCGCCTGAAGGACGAATATCAGTACCTGCGCGGTACCGAATTTGCGGGCAAGGCAGTGATCCTTGGTGCGCTCAGCCTCTATCTGGACTTCATCAACATGTTCCAGTTCCTGCTCAGCTTCCTCGGGAACCGCGAGTAACCTCGACCTGCGGCGGGCAACCGCTCACCGCAAGAGTGTTGAAATGTCGAATGCCCGGGAGCCTCAGGAGGCCTCCGGGCATTTGCTTTGCCGGCGTGCGAGGCTATCGCTGCGCTTAAGGCTTCAGTAAGCTGCGCGCTGGCATCCTCGTACCCGCTGGCGGCTAGCACAGTCGCACCAGGAGAGAGACACCCCCGATGAGCCCGGCCCCGCACACATCCCCCTCAGCCGTCACGCGCGCGCCTTTCCGGCTTGCCATCACCACGCTTGCCGCGGGCACAGCCTTGCTTGGCGCTTGCGCCACGCCGGCTCTGCCCCCGCCGCCTCCGCCGCCGGCTGCGCGCCCGCCGGCGGTGGTCGAGGCCGTGCCCTACCGCCCGCTGCCGCCCGGCGGCGCGCATTACGTCATAAACCTGCCCGCACGCGGGCCTGACGGGCGGCGCATCACGGTCAATTCGAACCTGTCGAACGACCAGCTGGTCTGGAACCTGCGCTCGGCCTGGAATGTCGCCGCGCTCAATTGCCTTGCGCCGGAATATGATCCGATCCTGCAAGGCTACCGCGCGTTCCTGACGAAGAACGTCAAGGGGCTGAAGGCGGTCAACGACCGGCTCGAGACAAGCTACGCGAGCCGCTTCCGCACCCGCCGTGACGCGATAGTCGCGCGCGATGGTTACACCACGCAGGTCTACAACTTCTTCGCCGAGCCTGCCGCGCGCGCCGGGTTCTGCCGCGCCGCGCTCGACATGTCGAACCGCGCCCTGGCCGCCCCGCCGAGCGATCCGCTGGCCTTTGCGCAAGCGAATTTCGACGGGTTGATGATGCCGTTCGAAGCGTTCTTTAACGAATACGAGGCCTATCAGCGCGCGTCGGGCGAATGGGACGCAAAGTGGGGGGCGATGTACGGCGCCTCGCAGCCGGGCTGGGTGGCGGTGCAGCAGCACCGCGCGGGCCTTGCCGCCGATCCGATGTCGGGTGCGAAGCAGTCCGTCATCGATCCGGTCACGGGCCTGCCGGTACCCGTCATTCCGGTCAACGAAGGCGTCACCTCGCAACCGGTGGTCCAGCCGATCGCGCCTGCGACAGGCACCGCGCCGGGCAAGTAGCAATGGGCAATCGCGGCGCAAAAACGCCGTTGCAAGCCTTTTTGCTAACCGCTAATGCCCGCCCTCACTTGTCGACCTACGGGGTGTGACGGGCGCGAAAACTGGAACGGGGCCGTAGCTCAGATGGGAGAGCGCGTCGTTCGCAATGACGAGGTCAGGGGTTCGATCCCCCTCGGCTCCACCAGTTAAACGCATGAGGCCTCCCCCCTGTGGGGAGGCCTCATGCGTTTAACTGGTCGGTTCTTGTTTTAGCCCTCAGACGCCGGGCGCAGCGCGTCCGCGCTGCTTGGCTTTCCTCGCATAAGCTCGGGCGGCCGGTCGGCCTTGGGGCGCTGCGCGCCGCATATGCGCTCCCAATCTTGGTATTCCCCACACTGCTTGCCGTCAGCTTGACCTGACGCTATCGCTGCTCCCGCGCCAAGGTAACGGGAATGCGGTTTGATGCCGCAGCTGTCCCTGCAACTGTAAGCGGTGAGTATGCGGTGCGCGCCCCTTTTTCGCGAAGGGGCAGCCACTGGAGCGGCGACGTTCCGGGAAGGCGAGCACCCCATGCGTTGATCCGTGAGCCAGGAGACCGACCGGGGCGTGTCGCTCTTTGCTTGGCTCAGGGATTGGCCAGGCGCGGAAAAGCACTTCTGTTGTGAGCGACATCACCGGGCTGTGAGGGATGGGATCCCCTCGCGGCCTTCGTGTTGCTGATGACGGGAGGAATCCGTGAAGAATTTGAAATTGTTGTGCAGCGTCGCCGGGGCGGCGCTGGCTTGGGCTGTGCCTGCCTATGCGCATGATGCTGGCATTCAGGATGAGGGCTCCGTAGGCCCCGAGGTCCGCACGGCTGCCGCGCGTGACGATATCATCGTCACCGCCAGCCGCTCAGGGCGGCTCGACCTGCCCGCGCGCTACCCTGGCTCATTGACCCTCATCACTGCCGACGACCTCGACAACCGGCAGACCCACGACATCGCCGATGTGCTGCGCGATGTCCCCGGCGTGGCGGTGGCAGGCATTGCAGGGCAGACCCAGATCCGCCTGCGCGGCAGCGAGGCCAATCATGTCCTGGTGCTGGTCGACGGGATCGAAGTCTCCGATCCTTTCGCGGGCGAGTTTGACGTTGGCACCCTGCAATCCGAACCCGGCGCGCGGGTTGAGGTGCTGCGCGGGCCGCAGTCGGCCCTCTACGGCTCTGATGCGATCGGCGGCGTGGTCGCTTATCAGAGCGCCAGCGGACGCAGCCAGCCGGGCTTTGCCGCAAGGCTGGAAGGGGGCACGCAAGGCACTGCCAACGGCGCGCTGCGTTATGGGGTGCATGGCGATATCTGGGACGCGGCACTTTCCGCCGTGGTGGTCAGCACCGATGGCCAGCCCAATGCGCGCGGTGGCACCCGCGATATCGGGCGCGACAGCTACACGCTGGCAGGCAAGGGCAATCTTAAGGTGACGGAGACCCTCACCCTGCGCGCCGTCGCCCGTTTCATCCGCACCGAGGGGCAAACCAACGACAGCGACTTCGACCCCGCCAGCCCCACCTTCGGCTTCACCATCGATAGCCCCGGCGTGACCTTCACCAACGAGGCGATCTACGCCCTCGTCGGGGCGCGGCTGGACACGCTCGGCGGACGTTGGACGCATGACCTGTCCGCCCAGATCGCCGAAGTGGACCGCGAAACGGATAGCCCCTTCGGCCTGACCTCGGCCAGCGAAGGCGACCGCGTGAAGGCTTCCTATGTCACTGCCTTCAACCCGGCTGACGAACATAACCTGACCTTCGCGGCGGATTACGAGCGTGAGAGCTTCCGCAACGCACTGGCGGCGAGTGGCGGGTTCACCGGGCGGCGCGCAATCGAGCAGATCGGCCTTGTCGGCGAATATCGCTATGCAGGTCAGGACGTCGACCTTTCCGCAGCGCTGCGCCACGACATCAACGACCTGTTCCGCAATGCGACCACCTTCCGCGTCGGCGCAGGCTACCGCATCACCGAGACCACCCGCCTGCGCGCCGCGGCGGGGAGCGGCGTCAAGAACCCCGGCTTCTTCGAGCTTTACGGCTTCGTCGATGGCCGCTTCATCGGCAATGCCGCGCTGCGGCCCGAAAAGTCGACGGGTTGGGAAGTGGGCCTCGACCAGCAGCTTGGCGATCGTGCCACCGTTGCAGTGACCTATTTCGACAGCGAGCTGGAAGGCGAGATCTTCACCACCTTCCTGCCGCCGACCTTCATTGCCACGCCTTCCAACCGCACGACCTCGAGCCAGCAGCGCGGGGTGGAGGTATCGCTCAGCGCGCGGCTGGCCGACCAGTGGAGCCTCGATGCGGCTTACAGCTACCTCGATGCCGAGGAGAACAGGGTGCGCGAAGTGCGCCGCCCGCGCCATATCGCCAGCGCCGCACTGACGTGGAGCGCGCCCAGCGATGCCGCCTCGGCCACGCTGGTGGTGCGGCACAATGGCGCGACACCGGATGTGGCCTTCACCGATCCGAGCTTCGTTCCGGTGCGGGTCACGCTGGATGACTACACCCTCGTCAATCTCAACGCCCGGGTGAAGCTGACCGACAGCCTCAGCGCCTTCGCGCGGGTCGATAACCTGCTCGATGAGACTTACGAGCAGGTGTTCAGCTTCGTCTCTCCCGGCCGATCTGCGGTCGTGGGGGTTGAAGCGAGGTTCTGAAAACGCCGCTTCTGCATGCGAGGGGAAAGGCTGCGTGCCATTCTCCTCGCAATTGCAGCAGAAAATGCATAAGGGGCGCCCATGCATTTTCTCGACCAAGCGAAGATCTATGTGAAGTCCGGCGGAGGCGGCCCCGGGGCCGTCTCTTTCCGGCGTGAGATGTACGTCGAATATGGCGGCCCTGACGGCGGCAATGGCGGGCGCGGCGGCGACATCGTGTTCGAAGCCGTGGCTGGCCTCAACACGCTGATCGACTTCCGCTATTCGCAGCACTTTAAGGCCCCGCGCGGCCAGCACGGGATGGGCAAGGACCGCACCGGTGCCAGCGCCAAGCCGCTGGTCATCAAGGTGCCGGTCGGCACGCAGATCCTGTCCGAGGACAAGGAAGAAGTGCTCGCCGACTTCACCGAGGTCGGCCAGCGCATCACTTTCCTTGAAGGCGGATTGGGCGGGCGCGGCAATGCCTCCTACAAAACCTCCACCAATCGCGCCCCGCGCCAGCACCAGGATGGCATTCCGGGCGAGGAAGCCTGGGTGTGGCTGCGGCTGAAGCTGCTCGCCGACGTGGGCCTTGTCGGCATGCCCAACGCGGGCAAATCGACCTTCATCAACGCGGTCTCCAATGCGCAGGCCAAGGTGGGCGATTATGCCTTCACCACATTGGTGCCCAAGCTCGGGGTGGTGCGCCACAAGGGCCGCGAATTCGTGCTCGCCGACATCCCCGGCCTGATCGAGGGCGCGGCAGAGGGCGCCGGGATCGGCGACCGCTTCCTCGGCCATATCGAGCGTTGCCGGGTGCTGATCCACCTGATCGACATCACCGGCACCAACGAAACCGACCCAGCCGAAGCGATGCGGATCGTCGAAGAGGAGCTGATCGCATACGGCGCGGGCCTTGAAGACAAGGCGCGACTGGTGGTGCTGAACAAGCTCGATCTGGCCGATGCTGAACTCGTCGAAGGCTTCCGCGCCGAGCTGATCGCTGCGGGCGCGGACAAGGTGTTTGCCGTGTCCGGCGCGACCGGCGCGGGCATTCCCGAACTGCTGGACGCGGTGCTCGGCTATCTGCCAGCCTCGACCTCGACCGAGACCAAGACCGTCGAAATCGAGGACGAGGACGACGCACCCGAGTGGTCGCCGCTGTAACTCGAGTGCGATGCTGATCCGCCCATGTTGACCAAGCTGTCCAACATCACCGCCGCGCGGCGGATCGTGGTCAAGATCGGCTCTGCGCTGCTGGTCGGCGGGGGACTGCCGCGCGAGGCGTGGCTGGCGCGAATGGCAGGCGATCTGGCGATGCTGCGAGGGGCGGGCGCGCAGGTGATCGTAGTGAGTTCGGGCGCGATTGCGCTGGGCGCGGCGCGGCTGGGGCTTGCCAAGGGAGGGCGCGGCAGCCTCGCGGATGCGCAGGCGGCGGCTGCCGTGGGCCAGATCTCGCTGGCCGATCTGTGGAGCCGCGCGCTGGGCGGTGAGGGCATTACCGCAGCACAAATGCTGCTGACGCTGGGCGATCTGGAGGACCGGCGGCGCTATCTCAATGCCTCGGCCACACTCGACCGGCTGCTGGAGGCAGGGGTCATCCCTGTCATCAACGAGAACGATTCCGTCGCGACCGAGGAAATCCGCTTCGGCGACAATGACCGGCTGGCCGCGCGAGTGGCACAGGCGGCCAATGCCGATCTGGTGCTGCTGCTCTCCGACGTCGACGGGCTCTACGACCGCGACCCGCGTGAGCCGGGGGCGGCACTAGTGCCGGTGGTTGACGCCGTGACGCCCGAGGTGATGGCGATGGCGAGCGGAGCTTCGTCCTCGGGCCTAGGTTCGGGGGGAATGATCTCCAAACTTCAGGCGGCGCAAATTGCGACGCGCGCCGGTATTGCGCTCGGCATCCTCAACGGCACGCATGACGCGCCGATTGCCCATGCTCTGGCGGCGGGGACAGGGACACTTTTCCTGCCGGTGCGCAGCGATTCCGCCCGCAAGGCGTGGCTCGGCGGGCGGCTTGCACCAGCGGGCGAGCTGCGCGTCGACAAGGGCTGCGCCGAAGCCTTGAAGGGCGGGGCGAGCCTGCTGGCGGCGGGCGTCGTCGGCGTCTCGGGCCAGTTCCGGCGCGGCGATCTTGTCAGCGTGCTGAGTTTGCGCGGCGAACGACTGGCGCAAGGTCTGGCCGAGTATGACGCGGCCGAAATGCAGATGATTGCGGGCAAGCGCGCCGAGGATCAGGCCGAACGATTGGGCTATGCACCGCGCTCCTGCGTGATCCACCGCGATCACATGGTCTTGCTGTGAGCCTTTTGGCGATCACTGGCGCGACCGGTTTCGTCGGGAGTGCAGTCCTATCCGAGGCGTTGGCGCAGGGGCATATCGTCCGCGCGTTGGCCCGCCGCGATCAGGCTGCCCGCGCGGGCGTGGAGTGGGTGCGCGGCGATCTTGGGGACACAGCGGCGCTCGCGTCACTGGTCGAAGGCACAGACGCGGTGATCCACGTTGCAGGGCTGACCAACACGCCAGACCCTGCGGATTTCGACGTCGCCAATGTAACCGGCACCGCCAATGTTATCGCCGCGATGCAGGCCGCGGGTGTCAAGCGGCTGGTGTTCGTCTCATCATTGTCGGCGCGAATGCCCGCGCTGTCGGCCTATGGCGCCTCGAAGGCCAAGGCTGAGACTCTTATGGAGGCGAGCGGGCTCGACTGGACCACGGTGCGCCCGCCCGGCGTCTATGGACCGCGCGATATCGATTACCTCGACATGTTCCGCACCGCCAAGTGGGGCTTCGTCCCGCTCCCGCCGGGCGGGGCAAGCTCGATCATCCATGCGGATGATCTGGCGGCGCTTCTGGTGGCGCTCGCTGCGAGCAATGCCGCACCAACGAAGAAGAAGGTCTATGAGCCCGACGACGGCCGCGAGGGCGGGTGGAGCCACAAGGAGCTCGCGGCCGCGATCGGGAGAGCGGTGGGGCGGGCCCGAGTGTTCGCGCCGCATCTTCCCCGCGCCGTGCTTGCTGCTGCTGCCGTTGCTGACCGGATCGCAAGGGGCGACCGCGCCAAGCTTACGACCGACCGGGTCGGCTATATGGCGCACCCCAACTGGGTCTCGCGCTTCGACCGCAAGCCGCCGCCGGGCATCTGGCAGCCGCGCATTACCGGCGAGGAAGGCCTCAAGGCGACCGCCGAATGGTACCGTCGCGAGGGATGGCTCTAAAGCCTTAGAGGAACGGCTCTTCGCCCGGCTTGTGGATGCCGCATTCGGTCTTGTCCCAGCCCTTCCAGCGGCCCGACCGCGGGTCTTCGCCCGGCGCGACCTGGGTGGTGCAGGGCGAGCAGCCGATCGACGGATAGCCCTGCGCGATCAGCGGGTGGCGCGGCAGGTCATGTTGGATGAAGTAGCCCTCGATCTGGCCTGCGTCCCAATCGATCAGCGGGTTGATCTTGAGCCGCCCTTGCGCGTCCGAAGTGTCGATCTCGAAGCGCGGCAGATTGGCGCGGGTCGCGGCCTGGAAAGCTTTCCTGCCAGTGAAGCTCGCGTCATAATGCGCCATCGCTTTTGCAAGCGGCTTGACCTTCCGGATCTCGCAGCAGCCGTCGGGATCGTAGGACCAGCGCAAACCGGTTTCGTCCTTCTTGGAGAGGTCTTCCGCCTCCGGGGTCAGCACCACCAGATTGAGCCCGAACCGCTCAACCAGCAGATCGCGGTAGGCGAGCGTTTCGGCAAAATGCTTGCCGGTGTCGAGGAACAGCACTGGCACCTTTGGTTCGACGCTGGCGACAAGGTGCAGCAGCACCGCGCTCTCCGCTCCGAAGCTGGAGACCACCGCCAGATCGCCCGCGAGATTGTCGCGGATCACCGCTTCCAGCATCTCCTGCGTCGAGGAGCCGCGGAACATCCGGTTGAGGCGCACGGCGTCATGCTCGGTAAAGCGCGGCGCTAGGTCGAGAATGTCGGGCGTATGCGCGATCATGCCGATCTTGGAGAGCGAAACGTCAGGCTTCATGGCGCTTGTCTGCAATCGTCCGGCGCGCATCGGCGGCGCGCTGGTAGACGTTCTCCCACGTCGCAAAGGCGCGGGCTGCGTCTTCCTCGTCGAGGCGCTTGTCGGGGGCGAAGCTGTCAAAGCCGCAGCGGCGCATGTGGCTGAGCTGGTCGATCAGCACCGCGCCGACCGCGCGCAATTCGCCCGCGTAGCCCGCCTCGCGCAAGATACGCGCCGCCGAGTAACCGCGCCCGTCGCCGAAGCTGGGGAAGTTGACCTCCACCAGCGCGAGGCGATCCAGAAACGGCAGCAGCACCCGCGCATCGTCACCGGGCTCGATCCGGACGGCGGTGGCGTTGGTCTGGTCGCAGCAGGAATCGACCGTGACGGCGGCGTGATCCACCGGCTCGTCATCGCGGAAGCGGAACTGCACCTCGTCGGGGCTGGTGCCAAGATTGTCAGCCATACAATGCCTCCTTGAACGGCTCCATGCCGATGCGGCGATAGGTATCGAGGAAGCGCTCGCCATCCGCACGGG
This sequence comes from Porphyrobacter sp., assembly GCA_027533455.1. GTDB lineage: Bacteria > Pseudomonadota > Alphaproteobacteria > Sphingomonadales > Sphingomonadaceae > Erythrobacter. Next base: position 107,275 of record JAPZUC010000004.1, read on the forward strand.
TCGCGAGATAGATGTCGGTGACCTTTTCGACCGCGGCGATCACGCCATCCTCGTCGAAGCCGGGGCCGGTGATCTTGGCGAGGCTGACGTCCTCGGCCTCAGATCCGCCGAGCGAGATCTGGTAGTTCTCGGTGCCTTTTTTATCGACGCCGAGAATGCCGATGTGGCCCGCGTGGTGGTGCCCGCAGGCATTGATGCAGCCGGAGATTTTCAGCTTCAACTCGCCCACCACTTCGGTGCGACCGGTTTCGGCAAAACGCTCCGAAATGCGCTGGGCGAGCGGGATCGAACGCGCGTTGGCAAGGCTGCAATAATCAAGGCCGGGGCAGGCGATGATGTCCTCGATCGTGTCCATGTTGGGCGCGCCGAGGCCCGCCTCGTCGAGCGCAGTCCACACGGCGTGCAGGTCAGCGATACGGACGTGGGGCAGCAGCAGGTTCTGCGTGTGCATCACCCGCAGTTCGTCGAAGGAATATTCGCGGGCGAGCCGTGCCACGACGCGCATCTGCTCCGAAGTCGCATCGCCGGGGATGCCACCTGCGGGCTTGAGGCTGATGACCGCCGACACATAGGCGTCATGCTTGTGGCGGTGGGTGTTGCGGTCGACCCACAAGGCGAAATCGGGGTCCGAGCGGTCCACCGTCTTGGGGCCATCGACGAAGGCGGGCGGGGCGAAATACGCGGTGATCCGCGCCAATTCCTCGCGCGGCGGCTCCACCCCGACGCTCAACAAGTGCGCGAATTCCTCTTCAACTTGGCGGATATATTCCGCAGCGCCCAGTTCATGGACGAGGATCTTGATCCGCGCCTTGTACTTGTTGTCGCGCCGGCCGTAGCGGTTGTAGACCCGCAGGCAGGCCTCGGCATAGGTAATGAACTGGTCGATGGGCACGAAGTCGCGGATCAGCGGGGCGATCATCGGAGTGCGTCCCATGCCGCCGCCCGCATAGAACTGCGCGCCGACTTCGCCATCACGCGCAACGATCCGCACGCCGATGTCGTGGAGCCGCATCGCCGCGCGGTCCTTTTCGGAGGCGATCACCGCGATCTTGAACTTGCGGGGGAGGTAGGTGAACTCCGGGTGGAAGCTCGACCACTGGCGCATCAACTCTGCATAGGGGCGCGGGTCCACGACCTCGTCGGCGGCAGCGCCCGCGAAGTGGTCGGACGAGATGTTGCGGATGCAGTTGCCGCTGGTCTGGATCGCATGCATCTCGACCGTCGCCAGATCGGCGAGCGCATCGGCGCAATCTTCCAGCTTGATCCAGTTGTACTGGATGTTCTGGCGGGTGGTGAAGTGCCCGTAGCCGCGGTCATACTTGTCGGCGATGTCGGCCAGTATCTCCATCTGCCGCGCGTCGAGCGTGCCATAGGGGATGGCGACGCGCAGCATGTACGCGTGGAGCTGCAGGTAAAGCCCGTTCATCAGCCGCAGCGGCTTGAACTGGTCTTCGGTCAGCTTGCCTTCGAGGCGGCGGCGGGCCTGATCGCGGAATTCCTCGACGCGGGCATCGACCATAGCTTGGTCATATTGGTCGTAACGGTACATATCAGATCACCCAGTCCCAGCCGGTTTTGTTCGCAGTCGGCACGCCAAGATCGCGGCGCACCGTCGGGCCGAGCGCGCGCACCCGGTCCTTGATGTGGGCGGGGCGGACATGGCCGGCGGCGTCGATGGTGGCTTCAATCGCGTAAGGCACATTGACGCGGCGCGCCGCTTCCTCGCGGGCGAGGATTTCCTCGGCCTCGTCGCCAACGTCCACGGCATCATCGACGAACAGCGACCAGCCGGTGCCGTTCCACCATGTTACAGCGCCAGAGCGCAGGTCGTTGCCGGTGAGGATTTTCATTGCGCACTCTCCTGTACGAGCGCGGCCACGGCAGCGTCTTCGCGCGCGGTCACTTCGCCGATCACGATCAACGCGGGGCTCTTGACCGCCCCGGCCTCGACCAATTGCGGCAGCCCTGCGAGCAAGCCGCGCAGTACCCGCATTTCGGGACGAGCGGCGTTCTCGATCACGGCGACGGGCATGGAAGGGGCGAGGCCGTCGGCCATCAGCTTTTCGGCAATGGCAGCGGCTGTCGAGACGCCCATGTAGATCACCAGCGTCCGGCCCTTGCCGGCGAGGCCCGACCAGTCCTGTTCCGACAGGCCCTTGCACTGCCCGGCGACGAAACTGACGATGCTCGAGGCGTCGCGGTGGGTGAGGGCGATCTGGCTCGCGGCGGCCGCGCCATTGGCAGCGCTGATGCCGGGGACTACTTCGACCGGCACGCCAGCGGCGCGCGCGGTTTCGGCTTCCTCGCCGCCGCGCCCGAAGATGAAGGGATCACCGCCCTTGAGGCGGACCACGTCATGGCCCGCGAGCGCCTCATGCACCAGCAGGGCATTGATCTCGTCCTGCGGCATGGTGTGGCGGGCGCGCTGCTTGGCGACCGAGATCAGCCGCGCATCCGGGCGGGCAAGGTGGAGGATGTCGGGCCCGATCAGCCCGTCATGGACGATCACGCTCGCGCCTTCGATCAGGCGGGCGGCACGCAGGGTCAGAAGGTCCACCGGACCCGGCCCCGCGCCAACGAGATAGATGGTGCCTGTCTTACGCATGAAAGCGAAATGGGCCAGCCGCGCAATCCGTTCCAGCGAGAATGGATTGACCCGTGCGAAGCCCAGCTATTGCGGGGGGTCGGCCCGGCGTTCTTCCAACGCCGCGATCACCCGGTCGAGCGCCTCGCTCTGCTTCAGGTGGATGTTGCGCTGGGGGTAGGGCAACTCCACACCGTGCTCCTTGAACAGCGCCCACAGGTGCTTGAACACATCGCTCTTCACATTGCCGACGCCTTCCTCGGGATCGTTGATCCAGCAATGGATGGTGAAGTTCACGGCATTGTCGCCGAAGCCGTTCCACCACACGGTGGGCGGCGGTGTGGCCAGCACGCGGCGCGCCTTGCCAGCCGCCTCCAGCATCAGCTTTTCGGCGAGCGCCATGTCGGCATCGTAGCTCACCCCCACCGGAACCTGCACCCGCACATTGCGCGAGGAGTAGGACCAGTTCTCGACCTGGTTGATCATCAGGTTTTCGTTGGGGATCAGATATTCGCACTCGTCGCGGGTGGTGACGGAGACGGCGCGGATGCCGATCTTCCTGATCTGGCCGAAGGTCTGCTGCCCGGTCTGGTCGCTGACCGCGATCACGTCGCCCGGCTTGATCGACTTGTCCATCAGCAGGATGATGCCGGAAATGAGGTTGCCGAAGGTCTTTTGCAGGCCGAAGCCGATCGCAAGGCCGAAGGCGCCGGAGAACACGGTCAGCGCGGTCAGATCGACGCCGATCAGGTCGACCCCGACAAGAAAGGTCACCACCCAGATCACGATCGTCGCTAGCTTCTCGGCAAGGACACGCTGGGTGCCGTCGAGCCGGGTCGCGCGCCGCAGGGCGCTGCGGGTCAGCCGGGTGGCGATCATTGCGATAGCCAGCACCAGCACGATGGCGGCGATGGTGAACAGCACATCGAATGCCGACACGCGCCACTGTCCGACTTCGAATGCGAGCTGGTCGAGCCGGTCGGCGATACCGCCGATGGTTTGCGAGCGCTCGCTCAGCCCCTCGCGCAGAGTGTCCGCCCCGCTGACGGTCTCGGGCGACGGGGTCGCCATCAGACCAGCGCCAGCCCTTGCGCGAGGTCGGCGATCAGGTCGTCGGCATCCTCGAGCCCGATGGAGAGCCGCAGCGCGGGCCGGCCGGCGCAGGGGCAGGGCATCACGGATCGATAGGTCTGCGGGGTGATGGTCAGCGCGAGGCTTTCAAAGCCGCCCCAGCTATAGCCGTTGCCGAACAGGCGCAGCGCATCGGACACGCGGGCCGAGGCCGCAGGATCGTCGCTGGCCAGCACGAAGGAGAACAATCCGCACCCGCCGGTGAAGTCGCGTTTCCACAGGGCATGGCCGGGGTCCGAGGGGAGCAGCGGGCAGAACACCTGCGCGACCTGCGGCTGGGCCTCGAGCCACGTCGCAATTTTCAGGGCCGAGCGCGTCTGCGCCTCCAGCCGCACGCCCATCGTCCTCAGCCCGCGGGCTGCCAAGGCGGCATCGTCGGGGGAGACCACCTGACCCAACTCGTGGCTGACCCGCCGCAGCGCGGTGTACCAGCGCTTGCCCGCACTCGCGCTGCCCATCATCAGATCGGAATGGCCGCCGACGTGCTTAGAAAGGCTCATCATCACGATGTCGCAGCCGTGTTCCAGCGCGGCGAAGCCGAGCGGGCTGGCCCAGGTGTTGTCGAGCATCACCAGCACGCCGTGATCGCGGGCGATGCCGGCCAGCTGCGGCACATCGGTCATCTCGAAGGTGAGGCTTCCCGGAGCCTCCAGCCACACCGCCTTCGCACCCTCGGTGACGAGCTTGCGATAGGACTCCACATCGCGCGGGTCGAAGAACGTCGTCTCCACCCCCAGCCGCGTCAGCAGGCCGGTCGCCATGCTGCGGGTGGGATCATAGGCATTGTCGCTCATCAACAGCCGGTCGCCCGGCTTCAGCACCGCGAGCAAACAGCCCGCAATCGCGGCCACACCGCTGGGGAAGAGCACCGTGCCATAGGCTCCGACTTCGAGGGTGGTGAGCGCGTCTGCTAGCGCCCACTGGGTCGGTGCGCCGCGCCTGCCATAGAAGAACTGCCCGTCGGCATTGTTGGTGCCCGCCGCCTGCCGCTCCGCGTCGGTCTCATAGAGATGGGTCGAGGCGCGCCACACGGGCGGATTGACCACTGGCCCGGTCCATTCGGGCCGCCGACCACCGCGCACGAGCCGGGTGGCGGGTTTCAGATCCTTGTCGTCTCCGCCGCCGCTCACGCCTCAGGCCCTTGCTGTTTGGGCGTCTCCGGGTCGGCGCTCCATTCGCTCCAGCTGCCATCATAGAGCGCGGCGCTGTCCACGCCGACGAGGTGCAACGCGAATAGCAGCACGCTCGCCGTCACCCCGCTGCCGCAGGTGGCGGTGAGCGGCTGCGACAGATCGACCCCGGCCCCCTCGAACGCGGCGCGCAGTTCGGCGGGCGTCTTGTAGGTGCCATCGGCGTTCAGGACGGCGGTGAAGGGCAGGTTGAGCGAACCCGGGATCCGCCCGTTCTGCCCACCATGCACCGGATCGATGCCGGTGCCATAGACGCGGTCGGCCCCGCGCGCGTCGAGCACCTGCTCCGCGCGGCTTTCAAGGTTGGCGAGCATGTCCGCCTTGCTCCGCACCCGGACAGGCGCGGTGAAGCTGGCGGGGACGGTGGAGGCGATGTCGGCTGTGGCGCTCTCCAGCGGACGGCCCTCGTCGCGCCACTTGGCCAGCCCGCCATCGATGATCGCGACATTGCCGCGCCCGCTTGCCGTCAGCACGAACCACGCGCGAGCTGCAGTCCGGATCGCGCTGTCATCATAGATCACGATGGCGTCATCCGCCCCGACGCCGAGCCCCGCCAGCCGCTCTGCGATCTGTGCAGGTGTGGGGAAAGCGTAGGGGACGGGCGAGCCCGCATCATAGAGGCTCGCAAGGCCCATAAACCGCGCGCCGGGGATGTGTGCGGCGGCGAATTCGGCCTGCGGATCGCGCCCGGCCGCGGGCAGGTGGTACGAGGCGTCGAGAACGACAAGGCCGGGGCTGCCGAGATTTGCGGCGAGCCATTGGGCAGAGACGAGCGAGGCGGGAAGCGTGGTCATGCCCGCAACTCTAGCGCGCGCTGTGGCTTGCTGCAAAGCCTGCCGCGTCAGGCAGCGGCGGAACCCGGTGGCAGCGCGACTGCTTGCGCCACCAGCCCTGCGATCCCGCCGGCGGCGTACCCAGTGAAATCGGATACAAGCGGCCCGAAGTGCCGCTCGGGGTGCCTCCCAAAGTGCTCGGCGTGCCGATCACGAAGCGCTGGACCAACGGAGGCAGGCCTTCGGCATCGAGGGTCACATGGACGAGTGGGATGAACAACGGGGTTTGCCCCTGCCGCAAAGGGGTGATGGCCGAAAGCGGGATCTGCACGGTGCCGCTAACGCTGCGCGCCTGATGCGGGCCGACCCGTTCAACATCTGCGAGGTCCTGCGCTGTGCCTGCTGAGGGCTGGGCACCCCCGCTCGCTCGCGCACAGGCCAGTTGCGCCGCGACACGCACATCATTCACGGCGCGGGCCGAACGGTTGGCGATGACGAGCCGGTATTCCAGCGTGAACATCATCAGGCTGCGGGTCGCCCCGGTGATCTCGAGCGTCAGGTCGAGGCGCGGGGGCTCGCTGGCTGTCGGGTCACCGGCGGGGCTGCCTGCCGCATGTTCGGCGAGGCGCAGCGCCTTGGGCTTGCGGCGGCGACGAAGCAGTAGGCCCGCACCGGGGAGCCCCAGCGCACCCATCCCGCCGCTGATGGCGACCAGCTGCCATGTCGGCATGGCGACGATCGTGTCGGTGAATTCACCCTCCGGCGCGGCCAGCGTCGGCAGCGTTACCGGAGCGCCGCTGGGCACGGCTATGGGCGCACCACTTTGATCGGGAAGCGGGGCAGGGGCGATGGTGGCCGTAGGGGCGGGGGCTGTCCCTGTTGTCGGCGCCGCTGCCGGAGCCCGCGCGGGCGCGGTGCGGACGGTGGCGGGAAGGCGCAGCGGCGGTTGGCTGGTGCCGGGCGAAGGCAGCGGCTGGATTTCTGGCGTCGCCGTCGCTTCCGGCACGGCACGCGGGGGAATGATTACGCCCGCACGCTCGTCAGCGGGCCCTGCTGGCGCGGGCGTCGGCGTGGGGCTTGCCGGCGGCAGATCGAAAGTCTGCTGCGCGGCGAGCGATGCAGCGGGCGTCAGCCACACGGCGGTGGCGGCTGCAATCGCGGCAAGGGCAGGGCGAGGGGGCAGGCGGGTCATGTTGCGAAAAGGGCTCTGGTGAATGGGGGCGAGGAAGTCCTGTGCCGGATCACGCGTGAACCGGCCCTGTCTTTCCTCGGGGCACCCCATAGAAAGGCAAGGGGTCACCCGTCCAGTTCCGGCCTTGCGCGGCGCGGCGGATCGGGGCAACAGCGCGGCATGGAAAGCACACCACCCTCTTCTAAGCCCCAGTTTCTGGGCAAGGACACCCCGCTACCGACCTCGCCCGAAGAGGCGGTGCTCGACTATGTCCCCAATCCGCGCCCGGGCCTCACCTATATGGTGCGGTTCGTCTCGCCGGAATTCACCTCGCTGTGCCCGGTGACCAACCAGCCCGATTTCGCGCATCTGGTGATCGACTATGTTCCGGGCGAGACGATTGTCGAGAGTAAGAGCCTCAAGCTGTTTCTCGGGTCTTTCCGCAATCACAACGGCTTTCACGAGGATGTGACCGTGGGGATCGGCGTGCGCCTGTTCGAGGAAATGCGCCCGCAATGGCTGCGGATCGGCGGATACTGGTATCCGCGCGGTGGCATCCCGATCGACGTGTTCTGGCAGAGCGGCGCGCCGCCTCAGGATCTGTGGCTGCCCGATCAGGGCGTGCCCTCCTATCGCGGCCGCGGGTGAGGCTCACTGGCGTCCAGACCCTGCCTTGATCGCAGTTAGCCCTCCGTCAGATCCCGTTTGACCCCCTCCAGCCTGCCGTTTCTGCATCGCAGACTGCCCGTTTCACGTGAAACACCGGGTCGGCGGTGGCCGGGCAGTGGCTGTCAGATGGGCATGCTCAGTTCCAGCTGATGGAATTTGGGAATGGTCTTGTTGGACTCGCGCCATTTGGCGAGCGGGAAGGCCCCGGCGCCCAGCGCAGCGAGCGGAATGCCCGCTTCAGCCAGCGAATAGGGCGACACGCGGTGCCGGGTCATGAACCCGCCGCTGCCGTCGGAGGTCAGCGCGGTTTCGAAATTGAGACCCTGACTGTTCTCGGTCGCATTGACGACCTTGCTGACGACCAGTTGCCCATGGCCGAGATCGAGCACCACGTCGGTCCCGACCGGCACTCCCGCAAGGCCGGTGATGCGCGCCCCCGTCTTGGACAGGTTGCGCAGGATGACGTCGTAGTAGTGATCTTCGTGGATCAGTCCAACCTTGCGGAAGCTGGAGATGCGTTCCGCGCGGTGGCGCGGCGGGCCGCTGGGGCGGAACATCGCGTTGCCATTGGCAAACTGTTCGAGCACTTCTTCCTGCGTGATCGGCCGCGAGAAGATGTAGCCCTGCACCAGATCGGCGCCGCGTTCCTTGACTAGCTTGAGCTCGTCCATCGCCTCGACCCCCTCGGCGACGGTTTCCATCCCCAGCGCCTTGGCCAGCGCGACTATCGCTGTGATGATCGCCGGGTTTATGTCGCCGTTCTCGGTGCAACCGCGCACGAAGCTCTGGTCTATCTTTATCTTGTTGAAATGGATGTGTTTCAGGTATCCTAACGAGGAATAACCGGTGCCGAAATCATCAAGCGAGAGACGCACCCCGAGCTTCTTGAGATCCCGGAAAATCGCGTCCACCGTTTCCAGATCGCCTACGAAAACGCTTTCGGTAATCTCGAGCTCGAGCCGACCAGGCGGCAGGCCAGAGGCCTGAAGCGCCGCCGCCACTGCCTTGCGGTAACCCGCACGGATAAACTGCTTGGCCGATACGTTGACCGCCACGCGGATCGTCTCAGGCCAGGCCAGCGCATCTTTGCAAGCCTGCTTCAAGGCCATCTCGCCGATGCGGATGATGAGGTCGTCGTTCTCGGCGACAGGGATGAACTGGGAGGGTGAGATGTCGCCCTCTTCGCTGTCGTGCCAGCGCAGCAATGCCTCGAAGCATTTGACTTCATTGGTGACCGGATCGACCAGCGGCTGGTAAGCGAGCTTCAATTCGCCCTTGTCAACGGCATCGCGCAACCGGTCGCCCAGTTCGGCTGTGCGCGATGCGGCATCGCGCAACTCGCTGGTATAGAAGCAGAACGTGCCGCCGTGGGTTTCCTTGGCGGAATACAGCGCCATGTCTGCAGCGCCGGTCAGTTCGCCCGTCTCCAGCCCGTCATAGGGCGCGATCGCGATCCCCACCGAGGTGCCGATGATCGCACGCCGTCCGTTGATCAGGTAGGGCTGCGAGACCGACTGGACGATGCGGTTGGCAAGCTCGCCGAGTGTGCCGCGATCATCCATGTCGGGCAGCAGCACCTGGAACTCGTCCCCGCCAAGGCGTCCGACTTCGCCATGGCTGCCCACAATCGACGTCAGTCGCTCGGCGACCTGCTTGAGCAACTCGTCGCCCGCGGGGTGTCCCATTGTGTCATTGATCTGCTTGAAGCGGTCGAGATCAAGCATCATCAGCGCGCAGCTGCGCCGGCTGACGCGGAATGCGGCGAGCATGGCCGAGAGGCGCTTGTTCAGCTTGCGGCGGTTGGCCAGCCCGGTCAGCTCGTCAACCTGCGATTGGCGCGCGACCTGAGTCTCATAGGCATATTGCGCGGAGATATCGACTGCACTGCCGCGATAGCCCTTGAATTCGCCATCGCCGTCAAGCAGCGGCCGCCCGTTCAGGCGCCACCAGCGGGTGTTGCCGCGGCTGGTGGCGACCGCAACGATCTGCTCCTCGAGCTTGGAGCGCGCCTTGAGCTTGAAGGCGAGGCTGCGCTGGGTGGCGGCGCCGTGCTCTTCTTCGATGTCCTTAAACACGTCCGTCAGCGGCTTGCCGATCAGCGCATCGTCATCATTTCCGATGTCGGCAAGAGCGCGCTGCGAGAGGAAGGCGAGATTGCCTTCTGCATCGGTCGCCCAGAACATGCCGATGCCGAGCTCCTCGACCTCGCCCAGCACAACGCTGCGGTCGGGTGAAACCCCTCGCGTCGCATCACCCCCCGCGGTTGCGGAGTTTCGCGCTTCTCGAAGTGCCTTGCGAAAGCCTAGCGGCATACCTCGTCCTTGCCTGGAGCGCTCGGCTGAGACGCTTCCCTGAGCCGCCATAAGCGCAACCTTCTTGCAAAAGCGTTACCCGTCATTTCTCGTCCCCATTGCGGCGGATGGAGGCGCGGGCGCGGCAAATCGTCCGGAACTGATTGTGAGCAACTGCGTTATGGGAGTGGAGAGTCCTCGTGGCATTTTCTTACCCATGAAGGTTGCCCCATATAATTTTGATGCATAATCGCCGGCGTTCGGGATCACGCCCTTGCGAGTTTTGCGAGAATGTTCTGCGAAAACGGGGGATGGTGTCATTTCTGTCGATACTCTGCTGGCGAGCAAGCCCGAGGCTCTGACCAATTCTGTGCGTACCCGCGCCGACTGGGACGCCATGCGCGCCGCTGCGCTGGCCGATCCGGGCGCGTTCCACAGCGCCATCGCTGCCCGCAACATGCACTGGTTCGTGGCCGAGGTCGGCCCTTCTGGCGCCTGGCTCGCCAAGGACGATGACGGCAGTTGGCGCGGGTGGGACGCAGACACTGGTGCGGCAGTCGCGCCTGCGTTGCCTTCCGGTTTCACTCCGTGGCGCACAGGCTTTGACGGGAGCAATGCGCCGCACTGGCGCTGGTTCGTGGGCGGGCGCACCAATGCGGCGTTTTCGGAACTCGACCGCCACGTGCTTTCCGGCCACGGCGCTGAAGCCGCGCTGATCTTCGAAGGCGATCGCTGGGACATGTCGGCAAACGGCGGCAAGGGCGCGCCGATCGATTGCTTCACGGTGAGCCGCAAGCAATTGCTGCTTGAGGTGGCGAAATGCGCCGTCGCGCTTGAAGCGCTGGGCCTTAAGCCGGGCGACCGCATCGCGCTGAACATGCCGAGCATCGTGCCGCAGATCTACTGGACCGAGGCCGCCAAACGGATGGGCGTGGTCTATACGGCGGTGTTCGGCGGCTTCTCCGACAAAACCCTGTCGGACCGCATCGCTGATACCGGCGCGCGGGTGATCGTGACCAGCGATGGCAGCTACCGCAACGCGCAGGTCGCGGCCTTCAAGAACGCCTACACCGACCCCGCGCTCGACAATTTCGTGCCTGTAACCACGGCGCTGGAAATCCTCGGCGGGCTCGATCTCGAACTGCCTGAAGGCGGTCACGAAACGATCCTGGACACAGTCCGTGAGTCACTCGATGGCGAGATTACGGTCGACCGTTCGGACGTGATGCGCGGTGTGGGCCGGTCGCTGATCAATCTCGGGGCGGAAGGCCGCATCACCAGTGCGGATGCCGCGCGGGTCCGGATCGCGATCGCCTCCAGCCTTGTCACCCTGCCGCCGCGGGTGGAGGCGGTGATCGTGTGCCGCCACACCCACCAGCCCGACGTGATCTGGCGCGAGGAGCGCGACCGCTGGAGCCACGAACTGACCGATGCGGCTCTCGTAACAGTGCTCGAAAAGGCGCGCGCTGCCGGCTTTGACGTTCACGGCGAGACCGATCTGCTCGCGCTACCCGACAGCGATTTCGTCCGCGCGATCTGGGCTTCTTCCAAGCCCATGCCGGTCGATGCCGACTATCCGATGTTCTTCATCTACACCTCGGGCAGCACCGGCAAGCCCAAGGGGATCGTCCATTCCCATGGCTATGCGGCAGGCGTGGCCGAGACGATGGGGGTCAGCTTCGACGCGCGCCCCGGCGATACGCTGTTCGTGGTCGCCGATCCGGGCTGGATCACCGGCCAGAGCTACCTGATCTGCGCGCCGCTGATGACGCGGGTGACTTCGCTGGTCAGCGAAGGATCGCCGGTATTCCCGCACGCGGGCCGCTTTGCGTCGATGATCGAGCGGCACAATGTCCGCATCTTCAAGGCCGGGGTGACCTTCCTTAAGGCGATCATGTCCGATCCGGCCAACCTCGCCGAGCTTGAACGTTATGACATGAGCGGGCTTCGCGTCGCGACCTTCTGTGCCGAGCCGGTCAGCCCTTCGGTGCAGGCCTTCGGGATGGAGCATGTCACCCCGCGCTACATCAACTCCTACTGGGCGACCGAACACGGCGGGATCGCGTGGACACATATGTTCGGGAATGATGATTTCCCGCTGCGCCCCGATGCCCACGCCTATCCGCTGCCGTGGATTGTCGGCGATGTATGGGTCGAAGATGCCGATGCGGGCGCTCTCGTAGATGCACCCTTCACCCGCACCGATGCGGACGGGGTGCCGTGGCGCAAGGCCGCAATGGGCGAGAAGGGCGAGATCGTCATCGCCGCGCCTTACCCTTACCTTGCGCGCACCATCTGGGGCGATATTGCGGGCTTCAAGGTCGAAGACGGCCGCGTCGATCCGGCCTGGCGCGGCGATGCCAAGCGTTGGGAAGAGGGCTATTGGAAGCGCTGGAAAGGCGCTTGGGCTTATACGCAGGGCGATTTTGCGATTGCCCACGCCGACGGCTCCTTCTCGCTTCACGGGCGTTCGGACGATGTCATCAATGTCTCGGGCCACCGGATGGGGACCGAGGAGATCGAGGGCGCGGTGCTGCGCGACAAGGCGCTCGCGCCGGACTCGCCCGTCGGGAACGTGCTGGTGGTTGGCGCGCCGCACCGCGAGAAGGGGCTGACCCCGCTCGCCTTCGTGGTGCCGGTCGCGGGCCGCAAGCTTACACACGAGGACAAGCGCCGGTTGTTCGATCTCGTCCGTACCGAAAAGGGCGCGGTCGCCGTGCCGGCGGACTTCATCGAAGTCTCGCAATTCCCCGAAACCCGCTCGGGCAAATATATGCGCCGCATGGTTCGCGCGCTGGTGGTGGGCGAGGATGTCGGCGACGTCACGACGCTGCGCAACCCCGAGGCGCTGGACGAACTGCGCAAGGTTATTGACGACTGGCAGCGCAAACAGCGTATGAGCGACGAGCAGGCCCTGTTCGACCGTCACCGCTATTTCCTGGTGCAATACAACACGGTTGCGCCGGGCAAGCAGGTAGCGACCGTCACCGTCACCAACGCGCCGGTCAACGCCCTCAATGAGCGCGCGATTGACGAGCTGGTGATGGTCACCTCGACGCTCGCGCGTGATGACAGCGTGGTTGCAGTGGTGTTTACCGGCGAAGGCACCTCGTCCTTCGTGGCGGGCGCCGACATCCGCCAGATGCTCGAAGAGATCCACACCGTCGAAGAGGCGATGGTGCTGCCCAATAACGCGCACCTTGCCTTCCGTACCATCGAGAACATGGGCAAGCCCTGCGTCGCGGCGGTGCAGGGCGTGGCGCTGGGCGGAGGCATGGAGTTCGCGCTCGCATGTCACTACCGCGTGGCCGAACCCGTGGCGCGTTTCGGCCAGCCCGAAATTCGCCTGCGCCTGCTCCCCGGCTATGGCGGCACCCAGCGTTTACCGCGCCTGCTCGCCGACCGCCGCGGGGCCGAAGGTGTGCGCGACGCACTCGATCTTATTCTGGGTGGGCGGAGCATCACGGCTGATGCGGCGGCGGAAATCGGTCTCGTCGACGCGCTGGTCGAAGGTGCGGAAGATGCACTCTCCGCGGCCCATGCAGCGGTGCGCGACTTCGTGAAAAACGGTTCGGGCTCCGCGCTCGGCAAGGCCTTCGCGGAACGTCAGGCCGCCGTAACGCGCTGGGAAACGGCGGCGGATTTCAGCCTCGATACGGTGCTGGAGGACGATTTCCTCCAGCGTATCCTGCGCCAGCTCGATTGGGCCGGGCGCGGGCCTGCCGGTGCGCGGGCGCTGGAAGCGGTGCGAGTGGGCCTTGAACAGGGCATCACCGCAGGCACCGCGCGCGAAGCGACGTTGTTCGCCGAAGCGATCGTTGACCCCGAGGGCGGCAAGACCGGCATCCGGCAATTTATGGACAAGGTTGCGCCCCCGCTACCGGTGCGGCGCGACGGCGTGTGGATTGATGCCGAGCACGAGATGCGTGCTCAGGCATTGGAGGCAGCAGGCGATCTGCTTCCTGTGGGAGCGCCCTTCTATCCGGGCGTGACCCCGATCCCGCGTCACCAATACGCCTTCGGCATCGCCCGCGATCCCGACACGGGCCTGCCCCGCTTCGGCCCGCCGGCGAGCCACGAGAAGGAGCTGATCGTCTCCGTGCCCGAGCCCGCGCCCAACGAGGCGCTGCTCTACATGCTGACGAGCGAGGTCAACTTCAACGACATCTGGGCGCTGACCGGCATACCCGTTTCGCCCTTCGACGCGCACGAGGAAGACGTTCAGATTACCGGCTCGGGCGGCATCGCGCTGGTCGCGGCGCTGGGCAGCGAAACGCGGGCTCAGGGGCGGATCAAGGTTGGCGATCTGGTGACGGTCTATTCGGGCACCAATGACCTCCTCAGCCCCCTGGTCGGCAATGACCCGATGTATGCCGATTTCAGCATTCAGGGCTACGAGACCGAGACCGGCAGCCACGCGCAGTTCCTGACCGTGCAGGCGCCGCAGATGCACAAGGTTCCGCCTGATCTGACGCTGGAGCAGGCGGGGAGCTATGTGCTCAACCTCGGTACCATCGCGCGCTGCCTGTTCACCACCTTGCAGATCGCACCGGGGCGGACGCTGTTCGTCGAGGGTGCAGCGACAGGGACGGGGCTTGATGCGCTGCGCTCATCGGTGCGCACGGGCTTGCAGGTGACCGGACTGGTGTCCTCGGAAGAACGCGCGAGCTTCATCATGCGGGTGCAGGGCGCAGTTGGAGCCATCAACCGCAAGGATGCGCGCTTTGCCGATCTCTATACCGTGGTGCCCGAGGACAAGGCCGAAGCCATCGCTTGGGAAGCTGCGGGCGCGCCGCTGGTCGAGCAGTACAAGGCACTCAACGGCAGCAAGCTCGCCGATTACGTCGTCAGCCACGCGGGCGAGACCGCCTTCCCGCGCTCGTTCCAATTGCTCGCCGAGGGCGGCACGCTCGCCTTCTACGGGGCTTCGTCAGGCTACCACTTCAGCTTCATGGGTAAGCCGGGAACGGCCATCCCCGAGGAGATGCTCCGCCGTGCGGCTCTGCGCGGCGGGGAGGCGGTGCTGATCTACTACGGCCCCGGATCGAGCGAATTGCTCGACGAAACGGGCCTAGAGATGATCGAGGCCGCGCGTCGCTTCAACGCACGCTCGGTCATCGCCACCACCACCGACGGACAGCGCGAGTTCCTGCAATCGCTGGGGCTGGAGGACGCGATCGAAGGCATCGTCAGCCTCGAAGCGATCCGCAGGCGGGAAGGGGCCAACTTCCACTGGCCTGACACCATGCCGCGCCTGCCCGACGCGAAGGCCGATATCGAGGTCTTCAAGGCTGCGGTGCGCGACTATCAGGACCGTGTGATGAAGCCCTTCGGCTCGGCCGTGGGCAAGATTCTGCGCTCCCCCGACAATCCGCGCGGCAACCCCGATCTGGTGTTCGAGCGGGCCGGGCAGGACACGCTCGGCATCTCGACCTCGCTCGTGAAGCCCTTCACCGGGCGGGTGATCTTCGCCGAGGATATGACCGGCTGCCGCTTCACCTTCTACGCGCCTCAGGTCTGGACCCGCCAGCGCAAGATCCTGATGCCGACCGCGAACATCTTCGGCACGCACCTGTGCAATGCCTACGAAGTGGCGCGGATGAACGACATGATCGCAGCCGGCCTGCTCGAGGTGACGGAGCCCGAAGTGGTGACGTGGGACGGGCTACCGGAAGCGCACCAGGCCATGTGGGACAACCGGCACACGGGATCGACCTATGTGGTCAATCACGCACTGCCGGAAATGGGCCTCAGGAGCCGGGATGCGCTGCTTGAAGCATGGGCTGCCGCGCAGGCCTCGGTCACGGTCGGGGAACCCGACACGTAATCCGTGCGTTGCGATTTTTGAAACGTTCTTAGCTCTCCTCCCCAGGGTTTGAACGAAACACAAAGCGAAGCGCAGCTTCGCAGTAATTCTGTGAGGAGAGGGCTTATGGCCAAACTGAAAACTGTTGCCGCTGCGCCTGCCTTGCAAGGCGATGTTCCGGGCCGCCTGGCGGGCAAGATCGCCGTCGTTACCGGCGCGGCAGGCAATCTGGGCGGGCATATCGTTACCCACTACCTTGCAGAAGGTGCAACCGTGGTGATGACGGGGCGTACCCCCGATCGCACCAAGGCCGCTGCCGAAGCGCTGCTGAAGGCCACCGGGGCCGATCCGGCGCGGCTTGCCACAGTAGCGCTCGACGGCGGAGACATCGCATCCGTGCGCGCCGCGATTGCCGAGGTGGTGAAGCAGTTCGGGCGGATCGATATTCTGGTGAACAACGCCGGAAGCGCCGGGCCCAAGCAACCGATCGAGAACCTGCCATTGACGGCAGAGGAGCTCGCCGCCCTCCAGAAGAAGGGTAGCACCGACAGCGAGACCGTGGGCGATGCGCTGCGCAACATTTTCGGCGTTGCATGGAATGTTGCGCGCGTCGCGGCCGAGCACATCCCCGAAGGCGGCTCGATCATCAACGTTTCGACGATCTTCAGCCGCACGCCCTATTACGCGCGTGCCGCCTATGTCGTCCCCAAGGCGGCGATGAATGCGTGGAGCCGCGAACTCAGCCTGGAACTTGGCCCCAAGGGGATTCGCGTCAACCTCGTCTACCCCGGCCCGATCGAAAGCGAACGCATCCGCAACGTCTTCGCCGCGATGGACACCGCGCGTGGCGATGCGGCGGGGACTACCGCGACGCAGTTCTTCGACATGATGAGCCTCGAACGCGCGACCGGCGGGAACGACAAGGCCAAGACTTTCCCGACGCCGAACGATATCGCCACGACCTGCGTGTTTCTCGGCTCGGACGAAAGCGCTGCCTATAATGGCCACGATTTCGAGGTCACCCACGGCATGTCCGTGCGCAAGGAACAGCGTTCGACCTATCTGGCGCGTCCCACCATGCGCTCGATGGACGGCACCGGCCTTGCCGTGCTGATCGCAGCTGGCGACGATTGGGAGGAGGCGCTTGAAATCGCGCAGGTGCAGCTTGCCTGCGGGGCCGAAGTCGTGCTCGGCCTGCCGCGCGCTGCCGATGTTGCCATTTCCGAGAAGCGCTGCGCGGCGCTCGGCCTGTCGGACAAGCTCAGCATCATCCGTTTCAGCCGCAAGGACCCGGCAGCGATGGAAGCCGCGCTGGAGGATTACACCGCCAAGGGCACACCCGTCAGCGGAGCGCTGTTCCTTCCCGCCTTGGGCGCGGGCGAACTCAGCGGCGCGATTACTACTGCTGATGATGGCGTGGTCGAGGCGCTGATGGATGCCGAACTCGCTGGCAATATGGCGCTCGCGCGGACAATGAGCCGCTACTGGAAGCGCCACGACAACCTTCTCCAGCCGCCGCGCTTCGTCTTCGTCAGCCATGCGAGCGACGGGAAGGGCGATATCTACGGCCACATCCTGCGCGCCGCGACCGAGCAGCTGATCCGCATCTGGCGCGACGAGAGCGAGATCGACACCGCCCATGGCCGCCGTCGTCAGGCCGAATGGGGCAACCAGATCGTCCGCTTCACCAATACCGAGGCCGAGAACATCCGCTTCACCGCGGGCCACGCCGCGCGAATCCTGCTCAAGGAAAGCAAGCTCGGCGAGATCACCCTCTACGTCCCGTCGAACATCGGCGAGGCGACGGGTGCGCGCAAGGCGATGCCCGGCTTCTCAGAGAACATCACCGGGCTGCATCTGGGCAAAGTCGCGCTGATTACCGGCGGTTCCGCCGGGATCGGCGGGCAGGTCGCCCGTCTGTTGGCACTCGCCGGCGGCAAGGTGATGATGGTTGCCCGCCGCGAAAGCGAGCTGGCGGTCGCGCGCGCGCGGATCGTCTCCGAGCTGGAGGATATCGGTTTCGCGGGTGTCGAGCGGAGGGTGCAGACCCTCGCCAATGTCGATGTCAGCAATTTCGAGAGCCTGAAGGGCGCGGTCGACGCGACTCTGAAGGCCTTCGGGCGGATCGACTACCTGATCAACAACGCGGGCGTTGCGGGCGCGGAGGACATGGTCGTCGACATGGGTGTCGACGCGTGGAACTACACGCTCGATGCGAACCTCGTGTCGAACTACTTCCTCATGCACCACGTCGCGCCGCTAATGAAGGCGCAAGGATCGGGCTACATCCTCAACGTCTCGTCCTATTTCGGCGGCGAGAAGTACCTTGCGGTCGCATACCCGAACCGTGCCGATTACGCCGTGTCCAAGGCCGGCCAGCGTGCGATGGTCGAAAGCATGGCGCGCTATCTCGGACCGGAAGTGCAGTTCAACGCGATTGCTCCTGGCCCGGTCGATGGCGACCGCCTCTCGGGCACTGGGGGCAAGCCCGGGCTGTTCGAACGGCGCGGCAAGCTGATCCTCGAGAACAAGCGCCTCAATGCCGTCCATGCCGCCGCGATCAAGGCGATCCGGCGCGGGGTGCGGGTCGAGGCGGTGCTGGCGCGGCTCGCCCGCAATGACACCGTCAAAATGAGCCACGACACCAACAACCCGCGCGAGTTGCGCGAACTGGCCTTGGCGTGCGCGCGCGAGGGCGATGGAACCTGCACCTGGGACCAGTATCTACTCACGCCCACCATCGCTGCCGCGCTGATCGGACGGCTGCGGCAGGCGGGCCTGTTCCTCGATGCGCCGGAATGGAACGACCGCCCGGCCACGCCCGAGGCGGATTGCGACTGGCTGCTGCGTGTTCCGCCAGAGGACGCGCCTTTCCTCCCCGCCGACAAGATTGCGGTGGAGGCCAACAAGGTCGGCACCGGCGTGCTCTCGAAGCTCTATCTCGGCAAGATGCCGACTGAGCATGACGTGGCGCAGGCGACCGTGTTCTTCCTCGCCGACCGCGCTGTTTCGGGCGAGACCTTCATGCCTTCGGGTGGTCTCTCGGTCGAGCGCTCGACCACCGAGCGCGAGCTGTTCGGTTCGCCGAAGCAGGAACGTTTGGACCAGATGCGCGGCAAGACTGTGTGGATCATCGGCGAACATCTCGTCGATTACCTTGCCGAAACCGCGCGCGCCTTCATCGAGGATTGCCATGCGGCCAACGTGGTGCTGATTACCCGCACCGCCGAGGGCTTCGAGGCGATCAAATCGCAGCTCGACCCCGAGATTGCCCAATCGCTGACATCGCTCGTCAAGACCACCGACATCGAGGCCGCGATGGACGAGGCGCTGACCCTTTGGGGCAAGCCTACCACGATCCTCTCGACCCCGTTCGCGGCGCTGCCTGGCAAGCTGTTCGGTAAGGATGATCCGCTCACGCCCGAGGAATTCCGAACTGTGGTGGCCGACAATCTAACCCACCACTTCCGTGTCTCGCGCCGGGCCTCGCTCTATGACGATTGCCAGCTGGTGCTGACCTCGCCCGATGTGCCGATGGGCGACAAGTCCCCGGCCTTCGCGCTGGCGAACTTCATCAAGACCACGCTCCACGCCTTCACCGCGACTCTTGCGGTCGAGAACGAGCGGCTGGTTCACGATGTGCCGGTCAACCAGATCAACCTCACCCGCCGGGTGCAATCGGAAGAGCCGCGCGATCTTGACGAGCATCTCGAAGAGGTGCGGCGCTTCGCCCGCGCCGTCTTGCTGGTCGGCGCACCGCTGCCCGATGCGGAGGATTCGCGGTATCGCGCGCGGATCTATCGCGGGATGTCGATGACAGTATAAGCGACGGGCATGATCCAGTACCTGCCCTTCGAAAAGCCGATCGAGGCGCTCGACAAGCATGTGGCGGAGCTATCCGCCCTTGCCGAGGGCACCGAGGAGGCGCGGATGCTGCGCGAGCGTGCGGACAAGCTGCTCGCAGATACCTATGCGCGGCTCACTCCGTGGGAGCGCACGCTGGTCGCGCGTCACCCGCAGCGCCCCCGCTTCGAGAAGCTGGTCGCGGGCCTGTTCACCGATTTCCTGCCAGTCGCAGGCGATCGCACCTTTGGGGACGATCAGGCGATTATCGGCGGCTTTGCGCGCTTCGAAGGGCGCAAGGTGATGGTGATCGGCCATGTGAAGGGCGAAGACACGCCGGGCCGCCTCAAGCACAACTTCGGCATGGCCCGGCCTGAAGGATATCGAAAGGCGATCCGCCTGATGGAACTGGCCGACCGTTTCGGTCTGCCGGTAGTGACGTTGGTCGACACCCCCGGTGCCTTCCCCGGCGTCGATGCCGAGGCGCGTGGGCAGGCAGAAGCCATCGCCCGATCAACCGAGGCCTGCCTGGCGCTGGGTGTGCCGCTGGTCGCTGTCATCATCGGCGAGGGCGGATCGGGCGGAGCGGTGGCGCTTGCCGCAGCCAACCGCGTGCTGATGTTCGAACATGCGGTCTATTCGGTGATCAGCCCCGAAGGCTGTGCCTCGATCCTGTGGCGCAGCGCCGCGCAGGCCGCGACCGCCGCCGAGGCGATGCGGGTGACCGCGGGCGATCTGTTGAAGCTCGGCGTTATCCACCGCATCGTCTACGAACCGCGCGGCGGCGCGCACCGGGATCCGGCCGAGACGGCCAAGCGCCTGACACTAGCCCTGCGTGCCGAACTCGACGCATTGTCTACGATGACAGGCACAGAATTGCGCCGCGAGCGCGAGGAGTTCTTTCTCAAGCTTGGATAAAGATCGCCCGGGGCATCCGCTTGCTTCGTCAGGGCTTTGGCTCTGCCCACTTTAGCAGCGCCTATGACCGTGCCTGTTCAGAGAATGAGCGCGGCGGCGAAAACTACCAATGCCCAACTTGCGGCACTCGCCACCAGGATAGTGGCAAGGCGTGCCATCCCCGGCGCATGAAGGAGTTGGAGAAGGAGAACGCCCGTTTGCGCCGGGCAGTGTCGGATCTAACGCTCGACAAGCTGATCCTGCAGGAGGCCGCACGGGGAAACTTCTGACCCCTGCGCGCCGCAGGCGCTGTATCGATCATATCCGGGGCATGATGCCCG
>JAPZUC010000012.1:0-130000 GCA_027533455.1 Porphyrobacter sp.
ATCGGTGGTGAAGCTGAGGCGGCCGGCCTTCACATTGGTCTCGACCAGCGCATCAAGGCCCGGCTCGTAGATCGGCATGATCCCGGCATGCAACCGGTCGATCTTGCCCTGATCCTTGTCGATGCACACCACGTCATGCCCGAAATCGGCAAAACACGCCCCCGACACCAGACCAACATAGCCCGATCCCACCATCGCAATCTTCATAAACCGTGATCCTCACGAGAAGTGGGCGCGGTAAGCACAGCCTGAAGCAAAGTGCCAGCGCCTATTGCAGTGCGGCGATCTTCGCGACTTCGGTCAGTACCGGTTCGGCCCATTCGGGACGGCAGATCAGGAGATCGGGCATGTAGGTGTCAGCCTGATTATAGACCAGTGGACTGCCATCCATACGCGAACAATGGAGGCCATGCGCCCGCGCCACGGCGACCGGCGCGCAGCTGTCCCATTCGTACTGCCCGCCCGAGTGGAGGTAGACTTCTGCCTGCCCCAGCACCACCGCCATCGCCTTAGCCCCGGCACTGCCCATCGGCACCAGTTCGCCGCCGAGGGCTGCCGCGACTGCCTCGGCCTCGCGCGCGGGGCGGGTGCGGCTGACGAGGAAGCGGGGACGCTCCGCCATCGGCAGGAGGGCTCGCGGCGCGTCCGAACGCAGCACAACGCCGCCATCGAGCCCCGGCAGTGCAACCGCGCCGATGCTTGCGACGCCGTCCACTGCAAGCGCGACGTGCACCGCCCAGTCGGCACGCTCTTCGCCATATTCGCGTGTGCCGTCGACCGGATCGACGATCCAGACGCGGGACTTGCCGAGCCGCGCCGGATTGTCCTTCTCTTCTTCGGAGAGCAACCCGTCCTCAGGCCGCAGATGCCTGAGCGCATGGCACAGGAACTGGTTCGCTGTTGCATCGCCGGCGTTGCCGAGCGCCTTGCCGTCGAACATCCCGCTCGCGCGCACCTCCATCAGGAGGCGCCCTGCATCGGCGGCAAGCCGCGCAGCAAGCTCCGCATCGGAAAGGCTGATCGCGCTCATTTGAGGGGCAAGATCTGCTGGATGATGAAGCGCGCGGCTTCGACGGGCGTCATGTCCACCGTGTTCACGCGGATCTCCGGATTTTCGGGCGCTTCATAGGGGCTGTCGATTCCGGTGAAGTTCTTCAGCTGGCCGCTCCGCGCTTTCTTGTACAGACCCTTCACATCGCGCCCCTCGGCCACTTCAAGCGGGGTATCAACGAAGATCTCGATGAATTCGCCCTCGGCAAGCATTTCGCGCACCATCTGCCTTTCGGCGCGGAACGGCGAGATGAAGGCGGTGAGCACGATCAGGCCCGCATCGGTCATCAGCTTGGCCATCTCGCCCACGCGGCGGATGTTCTCGATCCGGTCGGCCTCGGTGAAGCCGAGATCGCGGTTGAGGCCGTGGCGCACGTTGTCGCCGTCCAGCAGGAAGGTGTGGCGGTTCATCAGGAACAGCTGCTTTTCGACCTCGTTGGCGATGGTCGACTTGCCGCTGCCTGATAGGCCCGTAAACCACAGCACCCGCGGCTTCTGGTTCTTCATTCCGGCGTGGTCCTCACGCGAGATGCTGACCGGCTGCCAGTGGACATTGTCCGCTCGGCGCAGGCTGAAGTCGATCATCCCCGCAGCGACCGTGGCGTTGGTGAACTTGTCGATCAGGATGAACCCGCCGAGCTCGCGATTGGCGGCATAGGGTTCGAACGCGATCGGACGGTCAGTGGCGAACTCCGCCACGCCGATGCTGTTGAGGCCAAGGGTCTTGGCCGCGAGATGTTCGAGGCTGTTGACGTCGATCTCGTACTCGGGCTGCTGCACCGTCGCGGTGACCATCTGGGTGCCGAGCTTGAGCCAGTAGCCGCGGCCGGGCTTCAGCGCCTCCTCGTCCATCCACACCAATGTCGCGCGGAACTGGTCGGAGGCTTGGGGCGGATCGCCCGCTGCCGCGATCAGATCGCCGCGCGAGCAATCGACCTCGTCGGCGAGGGTCAGGGTGACGGACTGGCCGGCCACCGCTTCGTCGAGATCGCCGTCGAAGGTGACGATTCGTGTGACGGTACTGGTCTTGCCCGAAGGCACGATCCGTACAGCATCGCCCGGGCGAATGGTGCCGCTGGCCATCTGGCCGGCAAAGCCGCGGAAGTCGAGATTGGGGCGATTGACCCACTGCACGGGCATACGGAATGGCTGGGCTTGCGCCGCTGCGGCATCGACTTCGACGTCTTCGAGATGCGCGATCAGCGCGGGGCCGCCATACCACGGCGTGTTGGCGGACGGTGCGACGGTGATATTGTCTCCCTTGAAGCCTGAGATCGGGATCGCGGTGAATTGCTCGATGCCGATGCTGGCTGCAAAACTGCGGTAATCGGCGACGATGCTGTCAAACACCGACTGGTCGTAGCCCACCAGATCCATCTTGTTCACTGCCAGCACCACGTGGCGGATGCCGAGCAGTTGGACGAGATAGGAGTGCCGCCGCGTCTGCTGCAGCATGCCCTTGCGCGCGTCGATCAGGATGACGGCCAGATCGGCGGTCGAGGCGCCGGTCACCATGTTGCGGGTATATTGTTCGTGCCCCGGCGTGTCGGCGACAATGAACTTGCGCTTTTCGGTGGTGAAGAAGCGGTAGGCGACATCGATGGTGATGCCCTGCTCGCGCTCGGCAGCGAGGCCATCGACCAGTAGCGCGAAGTCGATCTCCTCGCCTTGCGTGCCGTGCTTGATGCTGTCGCTTTCCAGCGCGGCGAGCTGGTCTTCGAAGATCATCTTGGAATCGTAAAGCAGCCGCCCGATCAGGGTCGACTTGCCATCATCCACGCTGCCGCAGGTGATAAAACGCAGCAGGCTCTTGTGCTGGTGCTGATGGAGATAGGCGTCGATATCCTCGGCGATCAGGGCATCGGTCTGGAAGCTGGAGGGGGTGTCCATCAGAAGTACCCCTCCTGCTTCTTGTCTTCCATGCTGGCCGCCTGACCCTTGTCGATCGCTCGGCCCTGGCGTTCCGAACCGGTGGCGAGCAACATTTCCTGGATGATGTCGTTCATCGCGGTCGCTTCGCTCTCGGTTGCGCCGGTCAGCGGGTAGCAGCCCAGCGTACGGAAGCGTACAGGGCGCGTCACCGGCTGCTCGCCATCCTCCAGCCGGAAGCGTTCGTCATCCACCACTAGGATCATCCCGTCGCGCTCCACGGTGGGGCGCGGCTTCGAAAAATATAGCGGCACGATGTCGATCTTTTCCAGCGCGATATATTGCCAGATGTCGAGCTCGGTCCAGTTCGAGATCGGGAATACGCGGATGCTTTCGCCCTTGGCCTTCTTGGCGTTGTAGAGGTTCCACAGTTCCGGGCGCTGGTTCTTCGGGTTCCAGCGGTGGCTTGCACTGCGAAACGAGAAGATGCGTTCTTTCGCGCGCGCCTTTTCCTCGTCACGCCGCCCGCCGCCGAAGGCTGCGTCAAACCCGTGGGCGGATAAGGCGCGCTTCAGGGGATCGGTGAGTTGGGCCTGCGAATAGAGCGCGCTGCCGGTGTCGAAGGGGTTGATCCCCTGCGCCTCGGCGTCATCGTTCTGGGCAATGATAAGCTTCAGCCCGTATTCGCGCACAGTCTTGTCGCGGTGGGCCAGAAGGTCGGCAAAATCCCACCCGCTCGCCACGTGCAGCATCGGGAAGGGCGGGGGCGCGGGGTAGAAGGCCTTGCGTGCCAGATGCAGCATCACCGAGCTGTCCTTGCCCACAGAATAGAGCATCACCGGATTCTCGGCCTCGGCCACGACCTCGCGGAAGATGTGGATGCTTTCGGCTTCGAGCCGTTCGAGATGGGTAAGCGAGCGCATGTTGGTGCAGTTAGACGCTGAAATCCTGCTCACAAGCAAGTTTGCCTTTTGTATGACCAAGGGGAGGCTTGGGGAAGGGGGGTGCTCCGGGTGCTGACAATGTGGAGACTTGCCCTTGGATATGCGGCTTGCGTAAGGTTCCTCCGCAAAGGGAGAGATTTATGAGCCAGCCTAACGGGCCGCTGACGGGCCTTCGCGTTCTCGAATTCGCCGGTATCGGGCCTGGCCCGCACGTCGCGATGCTGCTGGCTGATCTTGGCGCGGAAGTGGTGCGGATCGACCGTCCGGGCGGCGGGGTCAGCAATCCGGTGGTCGAGCGCGCCCGGCACCGGCTGGCGCTCGATCTCAAGAGCGAGGAAGGCCGCGCCGCAGTGATCGCTGCCGCCGCCAGTGCCGACGTGCTGATCGAAGGCTTTCGCCCGGGCGTGATGGAGCGGCTGGGTCTGGGGCCTGATGCACTGCTCGAAGCCAACCCGCGCCTTGTCTATGCCCGCATGACCGGCTGGGGGCAGGATGGTCCGCTGGCGCAGGCTGCCGGGCACGACATCAACTATATCGCCATCACCGGCGCGCTGGCGGCGGTCGGCAAGGCGGGCGAAACCGCGACCCCGCCGCAGAACCTCGTCGGCGATTTCGGCGGCGGGTCGATGTATTGCGCGTTCGGGATCATGGCGGCGCTCTATGAACGCGAGCGTTCGGGCAAGGGCCAGGTGGTCGATGCCGCGATCGTCGACGGGGCGACCAGCCTGATGAGCTTCTTCTTCGGCGTGCGCCACCTTCCGCACCTGTCCACGACACGCGGCAAGGGGATGCTCGGCGGAGCGGCGCATTTCTACCGCTGCTTCGCGTGTGCGGACGGCAAGGAAATTTCGCTCGGGTCGATAGAGCCGCAGTTCTATGCCGAGATGCTCAAGCGGGCCGGCGCTCCCGAGGAGTTGGCGCAGGCGCAGATGAACCCTGCCAACTGGGACGATTATGCCCACAAGCTGGCGGCTCTGTTCCTCACCAAGACGCAGGCCGAATGGTGTGATCTGCTCGAAGGCACCGATGCCTGCTTCGCGCCCGTCCTCGGCATCGAGGAAGCGCGCGAGCATCCGCACATGAAGGCGCGCGGGGCTTACGTGGAGCATGACGGCGCATGGCACACCGCCCCCGCCCCCCGCTTCAGCCGCACGCCGGGCGCTGTCCGATCCAGCGCCGATGACGGTGCAGACGTGGTCGCGCGCTGGACGGAGCAGGCCTGATGGCGGGCAAGTTCTTCGACGAATGGCAGGTTGGCGAGCGGATCGAGCATCCGATCCGTCGCACCGTGACAGAGACCGATAATCTGCTGTTCTCGACTATGACGCACAACCCGCAACCGCTTCACATTGATGTCGAGGCCGCCAAGGCGAGCGGGTTCGGGCAGATCCTCGTCAATTCCACCTTCACCTTCAGCCTGCTGGTCGGGCTGTCGGTGGGGGAAACGACGCTGGGAACGCTGGTCGCCAATCTCGGGTTCGACAAGGTGGTGACGCCCCATCCGGTGTTCATCGGCGATACCCTGTGCGCCGCGAGCGAGGTCAAGGAACTGCGTGCGAGCAAGTCGCGCCCGGATGCCGGGATCGTCACCTTCATTCACGAACTAACGAACCAGCGCGGCGAAGTGGTGTGCCGCTGCGAGCGTTCGGCGCTGCTTCAGCGCAAGCCAGCGGCTTGACGAAAGCCCTCGCTCCCGCGCACATTCGGCGCGGGAGATGAGGGGAGACTATTCGTGCAGATGACTTGGGCACAGCGGGCGGCCAGATTGGCTGCGGCAAGCCTGTTGACGATTGCCTTGGCGGGATGCGGGGGCGAGGCATCGCTTGCTCCAGAAAAGACCGGCAATGGTGAGAATACGATCAAGCTCGCCGAGTTTCCCGACCGGCCCTATTGGGGCGATACGCACCTGCACACCGACAATTCGATCGACGCCTTTGGCTTCGGCTTAAGGCTGGGGCCGGAAGATGCGTTGCGTTTCGCCCGCGGCGAGGCTGTGACCGCCACCACCGGCGGCAAGGCGCAGCTCGACCGCCCGCTCGACTTTCTGGTGATCGCCGATCACTCGGACGGCATGGGCGCCACCCGGCGGCTTTATGATGCCTCGCGCTGGTATGTGAAATGGGTGATCCGCGACGAGACCGTGCTGCGCTGGTACGATCTGATGCACGAAGGCCCCGAAGGTTCGCAGCGCGCCATCGCCGAACTGATTACCGCGGCGGCAAATGGGACGCTTCCCGAAGCTTTCAGCGATCCCGAAAAGGCGCGCGAGGGCACCGAAGACCTCTGGAACACCCAGCTAGGCTTGCTCGATCGCTATAACGAGCCGGGCGTGTTCACCGCCTTTGCCGGGTTCGAATGGACATTGATGCCCGATGGCAACAATCTCCACCGCGTGGTGATGTTCCGCGACGGCAGTGACCGCACGCGGCAGACGCTGCCGCTCGCTGGGATCGATGGCAAAGTCGAACAGCTGTGGGATTACATGGAGGCCTACGAGAAGGACACCGGCGGCAAGGTGCTGGCAATCCCGCACAACTCCAATCTGTCGAACGGGCTCATGTTCGAAATGACGCAGGCCGATGGTTCGCCGATGACGGCGGCCTACGCGAAGCGCCGGGCCGCGGCCGAGCCGGTGGTCGAAGCGACCCAGATCAAGGGTGATAGCGAAACCCACCCCTTCCTTTCGCCCAATGACGAGATGGCAGGCTTCGGCGTCAAGGGCTGGGAACTCGGCAACCTGCCGCTTACCGCGCAGAGCTCGCCGGAAATGTATGCCGGCAATTATGTCCGATCGGCCCTGCTCCGCGGGCTTTCGCTGGAGGCGCAGCTGGGGGTCAATCCCTATGCCTTCGGCCTGATCGGATCGACCGACAGCCACACCGCGCTTTCGACCGGCAATGAGGACAATTTCTTCGGCAAGCACACCGGTAACGAACCAGCCTACAAGGACCGGGCGATGCAGCCGCAGAACCTCGGCACGCGGCAGGGGCGGTTCGGCTGGCACTATCTGGCGGGCGGCTATGCTGCGGCCTGGGCGAGGGGCAACACCCGAGCGGAAATCTTCGATGCCTTCCGTCGGCGTGAGGTCTACGCCACCACCGGCCCGCGCATGACAGTGCGGATCTTCGGCGGGTTCGATTTTTCCGACAAGGACTGGAGCGGCGACTGGGTGCGCGCGGGCTATACCCGCGGCGTGCCGATGGGCGGCGAGTTGACCGACCAGGGCAGCGCGCCGACCTTCCTGATCAGCGCGCTCAAGGACCCAGACGGCGCCAATCTTGATCGCGTACAGGTGGTCAAGGGCTGGCTTGATGCGAGCGGTGCGATGCGCGAGAAGGTCTATGACGTGGTCTGGAGCGACATGGCCAAGCGTCCGCGCACTGCGAAGGGCCTGACCCCGGTCGGCGATACGGTCAACCGCAAGGACGCGACCTACACCAACACCATCGGCGCGGGCGAACTGCGCGCCGCCTGGACCGATCCCGATTACGCCAAGGGCCAGCGCGCGTTCTATTATGTGCGCGTGCTCGAAATCCCGACCCCGCGCTGGACGCTGTTCGATGCGGTGCGCTTCGGCTTCCAACTGACGGGCGAGGCGCTCAAGGACGCGGTGGCGCAGGAACGCGCCTATACCTCGCCGATCTGGCTCAAACCTCAAGGCGGCAAGGTTCAAGGTAAGGGGACGACGTGACGCTTCCTGCCTGGACCCGCGAGCCGCTGGTCCACTTTCTGGCGCTTGGGGCGCTGCTCTATGTCGCGCTGACATGGGGCGGAAGCCCACCCGATCCCTCCAGCCGTGTGATCAATGTCGACAAGGCGCAGCAGGCGCAGCTCGCGCTCGGCTTCGAGCGGGTGATGGGCCGCGCCCCCACCGATGCTGAGCTGGACGAACGCATTGCCCGCTACGTGCGCGAGGAGGTGCTCTACCGCGAGGCGCTGCGGCTCGGGCTCGATCAGGATGATGCGGTGGTGCGCCAGCGCATGGTCGCCAAGATGGATATGACCGCCAGCGCCGCGGCCGAATTGGTCGAGCCCGACGAGGCGACCTTGCGGGCCTATCTCGAGGCAAACCGCGCGCGCTATGCCGGAACGCGGGTGGTGAGCTTTGCCCAGCGCCTTTACCCGAGCGAGGCAGCGGCGCGGGCGGGGATTGTCAGCGGTGCCGATGCAGGCACGCCGACCAGCCTGCCACCGGCCATGACCGATGCGCCGATGCACGAGGTCGAGGCACGCTTCGGCAAACAATTCGCCGATGGGCTTGCGGGGCTGAAGCCCTCGGCAAGCTGGCAGGGCCCGATCCCCTCGGGCTTCGGCTGGCACATTGTCCGCCTGACCGCGCAGGCCGAGGCCGCGGCCGATTTCAATACGCTCCGCCTACGGCTGGCGAATGACTGGCGCGCCGAGCAGATCGCGCGGGCCCAGGATCGCGCTTATGCGATCCTCAAGAGCGCCTACCGGGTCGATATCGCCCGATGAGCAGGGTTCTGTGCAAGCTGCTGGCGCTGTGTCTCGCGCTGCTCGCAGCGCCGGCCAGCGCGGATGAACTGCGCCCGGCGGTGATCGAACTGGCCGAGCGCGAAGGCGGGGCTTGGGTGCTCGAATGGAAGCTGCCCGTCGCTGTCTCGCGCGGGCAGGATGCCGCCCCGCTTGCCCTACCGGTGTTCCCCAAGGCCTGCACCCCGGTTGGCGCGCCGGTGCAGCGTGCGGCGGCGCTGGCCTCACTCGGACGTCAGGAGCTGCGCTGTGCAGGGGATCTGGCGGGCCAGACCTTCGGGCTCAGCGAACTGGTTGGCGGGGCCGATGCGATTGCGCGCGTGATCCCGCTTGAGCGTCCGGCGCAAACCTTCCGCCTCACCCCTGCTGCGCCCACGGTCGTAATCGCGGCCGAACCGAGCATGCTTCAGGTGGTGCGCGACTATCTCGTGATCGGTGCCGAGCACATCCTGTTCGGCTGGGACCACCTGCTGTTCGTGATCGCGCTGGTGCTGCTGGTGCGCGTGGGCTGGGCGGTGGTGAAAGCGGCAACGGCCTTCACGCTCGCCCATTCGATCACGCTGGTGGCGACGAGCCTGGGCTATGCGGGCCTGCCTTCGCGCCCGGTCGAGGCGCTGATTGCGCTCTCGATCGTGTTCCTTGCGGTGGAAGTGGCGATCGTGCTCCGAACGCCGGAGCGGCACACCTTCACCCGGCGCTTTCCGTGGGTGGTGGCCTTCGCCTTCGGGCTGGTGCACGGCTTCGGCTTTGCAGGGGCCCTCGCGGAGATCGGCCTGCCGCAGGGCGACATCGTCACTGCGTTGCTGGCCTTCAACCTCGGAGTTGAGGCGGGTCAGTTGCTGATCATCGGCGGCGTGCTCGCATTGCTGGCGGGCCTGGAGCGGGCCCTGCCCCGCCTCGAAGTGCCAGCATTGCGGATGTCGACCTATGCGATCGGCGGAATCGCCAGCTTTTGGCTGATCGAGCGCGTGATCGGCTAGTCGGTCTCAACCTCGCCGCCGAGTGCCTGCCACAGCAGGATGCGCGCGCGGGCGGCCCGGCCTTGTGCCGCAGCAGCGCGTTCCCCACTGGCATCGGCGGCACGGCGCGCTTCGAGCACTTCGAGGAAGCTCGCAAGGCCTGCGCGGTAGCGGGTGTCGGCGAGCGATGCGGCGCGTTCCAGCTGATCGCGCTCATCGATCGCCAGTGCTGCCTCGGCATCGGTGGCGGCGACCAGTCCATAGGCGGCCTCGGCATCGCCTAGCGCCTGAAACACTGCCCCGCGATAGGCGGCAAAGGCAGCGCGCTTGTCAGCCGCAGAGGCATCGATCTGCGATCCGACCCGCCCGAAATCCAGCACCGGCCAGGCAATCGCGCCCGTGAGTGTGCCGACCAGCGAATCCTCGTCGAAGAAATCTTCGGGATCGAAGGCGAGCAGCCCGATCACCCCCGATAAGGTGATGCGCGGGAAGCGTGCGCGCGCGGCAGCGGCGAGATCGGCATCGCTGGCGGTAAGGTTCGCGGCGGCAGCGGCCACGTCGGGCCGGTTGGCCAGCAGTTCCGAAGGCAGCGCTGCCGGTGCAGCAGCCGGCGCCAGCGCGGGCGGAGCGCTTGCCAGCGCGGCGCGGACGCTGGCGGCATCCTGCCCGGTCAGCGTGACCAGCCGGCCGACCAGCCGCACCCGCTCGCTTTCAAGCGCGGCACTGCGGCTTTGCGACGATCGCGCAGTCGCTTCGGCGCGGATGCGGTCGAGCCCCGGTGCGATCCCGGCATCCTCGCGCACCTTGGCGAGCGCGGCGAGCCGCTCGGCAGCGGCGACGTCGGCGGCAATCGCGGCGGCGCGCGCATCGAGCGTCCGCCAGTCGGTCACGCTTGCTGCGATCTCGGCCAGCAGCGCCAGTCGCACGCCCTGTGCCTGCGCGCTGGCGGCATCGATGCGGGCAAGGGCGGCGCGTTCCTGCGCCTTCAGCCGTCCGAAAATGTCCGGATCCCAGCTCGCGGTGATGTTGGCACCGTATGAAGTCTGCTCTTCAGGGATGAAACCCTGTTGGCCGGCCTGCCCGAACTGGGCGGTGTTGATGCGGTTGCGGCGGACATTGCCGTCAGCGGTGATGTTGGGCAGGCGTTCCGCTCCGGCGCGGCGGGCCCCTGCGCGGGCGCTTTCGATCCGCGCGAGTGCTTCGGCGAGGCTCGGCGCGTCGCTGATCGCGGCTGTCGACAGCGTGCGATAGGCCGGATCGGCATTCGGCATAAGTTCCGCCAACCCGGCTCCCGTCCGCGCATCGGGGGTGTAGAAGAAGGCGGCAGGCAGATCCGGCGTCGGCGTCGCGATCTCGGGCGCGGGATGCATCACGCAGCCTGCCAGTGCGAGCGGCAACAGCGCGCTCGCGGCCAGCGCGCGGATCGGGGTGGCGGAGCGCGGCATCTGCTCAGTCCTCCCCGCTCGGCTTGCCGTTGGCGGGGATGAAGGCATCAACCTGTTGCCCGACGCGGAAAGCGTCGCTCTTGGGCAGGGCATAGATCAGCTGCAGCACCCGCACATCGACCCGCTCGGCGGCGCTGTTGGTGAGTGAGCGCTTGGGCACCACCAGCGGCTCGGCTCGCACGAAGGTGGCCTTGACATGCCGTTCGGCCTCGCCGCGCGGCGAGACGATGGCCTCCGCACCCAGCTTGACGCGGGGGATTTCGTTTTCGTCGATATCGATGCGGACGTGGAGCGGATTGGTCTCGCCCATCTGGATGAAGGGTTGGCTGTTACCGCCGCCCTGGGTGGCGACGAATTCGCCGGGGCGAACGTTGACCGCAAGGATCTCGCCCGCGATCGGCGCACGGACGACCAGCCGTTCGATTTCGGTGCGGGCGGCTGCGGCGGAGGCCTGCGCGGCGGCAAGACGCGCCCGGGCAAGGCCGAGGCGGCTGGTCGCGGCGGCATCCTCACCCTCGGCACGGATCACTTCGGCACGGCTGACTGCAGCAGGATCAGAGAGGCTGCGGTAAAGCGCGAGTTGCTGGCGCGCGGTCGATTGCGCGGCGCTGGCTTCGCCAATCGCGGCGCGGGCTTCGCCAATCGCGGCATTGGCCTGATCGAGCTGGGCGCTTGCGGCGCGGGAATCGACCAGGAACAGTGCATCGCCCTTGGCCACGCGGTCGCCCGGCCTCACCCGGACTTCGGTGACCAGTCCCGAAAGTGCCGAACCGATATCGATTACTTCGCTTGAAGGCTCGACTACGCCCGCCCCCGCCACGCGCGGCGAACTTGCCAATGCGCCGGTGGCCTTGGGCGGCTGTTCGCCGGGCGCGCTGGTCGAGCGGTCGGGTAGCCCGACGACGATCAGCCAGACAGCGATGGCGACCCCGATCAATGCGACGACGGGGAGGATCTGGCGGGCGAAGCTCACATTGCGGAACATGGTGTCCTCGGTGAAATCGGAGTGGAGAGGGAGTTAGTGACCATCGGGCATTTCCTTGCCGTCATGGGTGATCCGGCCGTCCTCGAGCACGATAATGCGGTCGGCGAGATCGAAGATGCGGTTGTCGTGGGTGACGATGATGCAGGCGCGGTCGGGTGCGACGGCGACTTCGCGCAGCAGATCCATCACACGTCGGCCCGATGAGGCATCGAGCGCTGCGGTCGGCTCGTCACAGACGACGAGGCGCGGTTCATGCACCAGCGCGCGGGCGATGGCGACGCGCTGCTGCTGGCCACCGGAAAGCTGGCGCGGCAGCTTGTCGGCCTGATTGCCGATGTTGAGCTTGTCGAGCAGCACCTTGACGCGCTCGCGCGCTTCTTCGCGCGGCACACCCTGTGCGATAAGCGGCACAGCGGCATTGGAGGCGACATCTATCGACGGGATGAGGTTATACTGCTGGAAGATTAAGCCGATGTTCTTGAGCCGGAACTTGACCAGTTCGGTGTCCGACAGCTTGTAGATATCTGTGCCGAACACCCGCACCTCGCCTTCGGTCGGCCACAGGATGCCGCACATGATCGAGATCAGCGTGGTCTTGCCCGATCCGCTTTCGCCCACAACGTAGGTCAACTCGCCAGGGCGGATATCGGCATCGATCCCGTGCAGCACGCGGATGGTGGTCTGCCCGGCTTCGAAATCGCGCACGATCCCGCGTGCACAAATGGCAGCCTCGCCATCGCAGGGGTCGGAGGTGGGAAGGGTCATGGCTGCCTCGCTCACCGGAACACCGCCGCCGGTTCGGTCTTGAGCACGGAGCGGATTGCGATGAAGCCGGTGATGCCGAGGATCACGATCACCGCGACAAGGCTGATCAGCGGGATCTGCCAGGGGATGTAGAAGCCCTTGAAGAAGGGGTTTGACCCGAAGCCCTTGATGAAGGCGACCGTGCCGACCACGCCCAGTGCATAGCCGATCATGCCGACGAGCCCTGCCTGCACTGCAACCATCTGCACGATCCGCGAATTGGTCACGCCGATCGCCTTCAGCGCGCCGAACTGCTTGATGTTGTCGCGCAGGAACAGGCTAAAGGTCAGGCCAACGATCGCCACGCCGACCACGAAGCCGAGAAACACAGTTATGCCGAAATTGGTCGGGATGCCGGTGTTCTGGATGATGAAATCGACCCCGGCGCGGGCGAATTCGGTCCGGGTTTCGGCCTTCAGTCCGGTCGCGACCTCGATCCGCGCAGCGACGCTTTCCGGGGTCTGCCCCTTGCTTACACCGACCAGCACGAACGACAGGCGGTTGCGAGTTCCGGGGACGAAATTGAGCGCGCTCGAATAGCGGGTGTAGAGAACTACGGTGCTGGTGAAGC
Organism: Porphyrobacter sp.; assembly: GCA_027533455.1. GTDB lineage: Bacteria > Pseudomonadota > Alphaproteobacteria > Sphingomonadales > Sphingomonadaceae > Erythrobacter. Next base: position 13,122 of record JAPZUC010000012.1, read on the forward strand.
TAGGGATTGCATCCGCGACGCCCCGGATCACCGCGCGCTGGTCGTTCAGTTCCAGCCGCTCGCCCAGCGGGCTTGCGCCGTTCGAGAACAGGCGGGTCACGCCGACATCGTCGATCACCACGGTATCGGGCGCGAACAGCACATTCTTGTCGCTGACCGCCATGCGCTTTGGGAGACCGATCAGCGTGGCATCGTCGACCCCGACGATCCCGACGCCTTCGAGATCGCCGTCCTTGGTGCGGACATTGGCCTGCGCGCGCAAGTGCGGCACGGCCCATTCCACGCCGGGCACGGACCGCACCTTGTCGAGCGCGGTGGAGGGCATCGCGTAGCTGACATCGGTGGTGCGGCTGACCGGGTCCATCACCCACACCTCGGCCTCGGGCGCGTTATAGACGCCGCTTGCTCCGCGTTCGACGAGGTTCACGAAGATCGTCATCTGCTGGGTGATCAGGAGCGTCGAAAAGGCGATGCCGAACAACAGCCCATAGAACTTCTGGGCATCCCCGGTGAGCATCCTGATGGCGATCCAGAGCACGTGGGCAGGAACCTTTATCAGCGGTTGGGGTTGCGCGAGGAGGAGACTCGGCGCATTATTGAACGGTAGCGTTTAACTGAACGGAGCCGTTCACTTTGTCAATCGGGCGTTCATCCGGGCCTGAAAAAAAGTCGCCTCGCCCGAGGGTTGGCCGACCGCTTGACGCGGCCAAGCGCGCGACGATTGTGAACACGGCTGCGCATCATTTCTTCCATCATGGCTATTCCGCCACCGCCATCGAGCAGGTCGCGGCCGATGCCGGTGTCTCCAAGGTCACAATCTACAACCAGTTCGGTGACAAGCGCGCCTTGTTCGCCGCCGCAGTCGCGTGTGAATGCGAGAAAATGCGCGGGTATTTCTCGATGGATGCCATGCCGCAGGGCACCATCCGGGAGCGCCTGACCGCGATCGGCGAGGCGATCTTCGCTTTCCTGTTTCGACCGGAAATGATGCAGTTCGAACGCCGCATCGCTGCCGAGACCGAGACTGAACCGGCAATCGGCATCGCTTTTCTCGAAGCAGGACCTTGGCGCATGAAGGCCGCTTTCGGCGAATGGCTTGCGCGGGCAAGCGAGGCGGGAGAACTTGCCATCGATGATTCCGAGCTGGCCGCCGAACAATTCGTTTCGATGTGCAAGGGCATGGGCGATCTCGAGCGCCGCTTCGGCGCCAATGTCAGCGACGCGGAACGCGACCGGCGGATTGCAGGCGCGGTCGAGGTATTTCTTGCTGCCCACGGCACCGCCGGAAATCGATAATTCGCAATCGCGTGTTCGAAAATTAGCATCACGTCGCTCCCCGCGCATTATCTTGCCATTCAGGCTTGGGATCCTACATTGTCGCAGAGGAAAGGAATCCCACCGCAATGAGCCAGCAGAACGATCCCCAGCCGCAAGGCGAAGGCCCCAACCCCTGGGTGAAGCAGCTTATGATCTGGGGCGGGATCTTCCTTGCCTTGCTGCTGGTGGTGACCATGTTCAGCAACGCGGGCCAGTCAACCGGCACCGCGATCCGCTATTCCGATTTCCGTTCTGCCGTCGCCGAGGGCGAGGTGCAGGATGTGCAGATGAGCAGCGACCAGATCACTGGCACGCTGAAGAATGGCGATTCGTTCACCACGGTGCCGGTGCCCAATGATGTGGGCATCACCAAGCTGATGGAAGACAACGACGTCCGCTTCACCGGAAAGGCGCGCGAGAGCCAGAGCGTGCTGCTTTTCATCCTTCTCAATTCGCTGCCCTTCGTGCTGATCCTCGGGATCGCCTTCTTCGCCCTGCGCCAGATGCAGAAGGGCGGCGGCGGCGGCGCGATGGGCTTCGGCAAATCCAAGGCCAAGCTGCTGACCGAGCGTTCGGGCCGCGTCACCTTCGATGACGTCGCCGGCATCGACGAGGCGCGCGAGGAGCTGCAGGAGATCGTCGAATTCCTGCGCGATCCGCAACGCTTCTCCAAGCTCGGAGGCCAGATCCCCAAGGGCGCGCTGCTGGTCGGTTCGCCCGGCACCGGCAAGACCCTGCTCGCCCGCGCCATCGCGGGTGAGGCGGGCGTGCCGTTCTTCACCATCTCGGGCTCGGACTTCGTCGAAATGTTCGTTGGCGTGGGCGCCAGCCGCGTGCGCGACATGTTCGAACAGGCCAAGAAGAACGCCCCCTGCATCGTCTTCATCGACGAAATCGACGCGGTTGGCCGTTCGCGCGGTCACGGCCTCGGCAATTCGAACGACGAGCGCGAGCAGACTTTGAACCAGCTGCTGGTCGAGATGGATGGCTTTGAAGCCAACGAAGGCATCATCATTATCGCCGCCACCAACCGCCCCGACGTGCTCGATCCGGCGCTGCTGCGTCCGGGCCGCTTTGACCGTCAGGTCGTGGTGCCGATCCCTGATATCGACGGGCGCGAAAAGATCCTCAGCGTGCATATGAAGAAGGTGCCACTGGCCCCTGACGTGAATCCGCGCGTAATCGCGCGCGGCACGCCGGGCTTCTCGGGCGCGGATCTTGCCAACCTCGTCAACGAAGCTGCACTGCTCGCCGCGCGCCGCAACAAGCGGCTGGTGGCGATGCAGGAATTCGAGGACGCCAAGGACAAGGTCATGATGGGCGCCGAGCGCCGCAGCATGGTGATGACCGACGACGAGAAGAAGATGACCGCCTATCACGAGGCCGGCCATGCGATCGTCTCGGTGCACGAAGCCGCCTCTGATCCGATCCACAAGGCGACGATTATCCCGCGCGGCCGCGCGCTGGGCATGGTGATGCGCCTGCCGGAACGCGATAGCTATTCCTACCACCGCGACAAGATGCACGCGAACCTCTCGGTCGCGATGGGCGGGCGCGTGGCGGAAGAGATCATCTTCGGTCACGACAAGGTCAGCTCCGGCGCCTCGTCGGACATCCAGTATGCGACCAGTCTGGCCCGCAACATGGTCACCCAGTGGGGCATGTCGGACAAGCTCGGGCCGCTCCAGTACGAGGAACAATCGGAAGGCTACCTCGGCATGGGCGCGGCGCAGCGGACTTTCCGCTCGGGCTCGACCAACGAGCTGATCGATACCGAGATCAAGAGCCTGGTCGAGGGCGCCCACGCGCGTGCAACCGATATCCTCAAGACCAACGAGGACCAGCTACACCTGCTCGCACAGGCCCTTCTCGAATACGAGACGCTGACGGGCGAGGAGATCAACTCGCTGCTGGAAAACGGCAAGATCGATCGCCCTGATGCCCCGCGCGGGCCGGCGATCACCGCTCCGGTGCGCGGCTCGGCGATCCCCAAGGCGGGCAAGCGTTTTGGCGGCAAGAACGACGAGGCCCCGCAGGGCGCCTGATCCGCTCAGCCTGAAAGCCATCACCAAGGGGGGCGTCCGGAGTGATCCGGGCGCCCTTTGCTTTTTGCCAGCGTCTAGAACGCGCCCAGCACGCCGAGGATCAGCAAGAACAGCGTCAGCACAATCTGCATGCAGAACAGCAGGACGCAGAAGCGCCAGAACGCCGAGAACCGGCTGAGGCCGTAGGCGTGGCGCAGCTGCTTGTAGAGGTGCAGCGGCGCGGCGATGATGAACAGCAGCACGACCCAGTCGCTGCCTCCCGAAGCCGTGCTGAGGATCGACATCACGATGAACAGCAGCGACATGAAGCTGAGCGAATAGGTGATGAAGATCGCGTGGTCATAGGCCTTGTACTGCCGTCGCCATGCGAACATCAGCCACAGGAACGGCAGCGACAGCGGGATCAGCAGCCAACTGAACTTGTAGCCGTTCGACTGTAGCTTGTAGAGCATCAGGCTGGGATTCTGCTGCCATTTCTTGATGATGCCCTTGTCGAGGAACTCGATCCCCGTGCCGGTGAAGTTGAGGCCCCTCGTGTCGATCTCGACCGCGCCGGGGGGCTGGGCTTCGAGCACCTTGGAGAGCCCGGCCAGCTCGTTGTCGATCTCGGTGCGCCGCGGATCGCCCTTGGGCAGCCCGTCCCGCTCCTTCTGAAGATCGGTGATCTCCTTCTGGAGCTCGGTCCTGACGACCGAACTGCTGCTGGTGGCCCCGTCCATGAAGCCCTCGGTGAAGTCGGTCGGCGCCGAGATGCCGACCATCTGGAACACCGCGAACATCGCGAAAACGGTGAACAGGAACATGGACATCGGGCTGACGAACCTGGCGCGCTCGCCTGCGATGTAGCGGCGGGTCAGGTGGCCGGGCTTGAAGGTCAGTAGCGGCAGCGTTTCCCAAAGCTTGCCGTCGAGGTGCAGCACACCGTGCAGGATGTCATGACCGATCGCGGCGAGGCTGCGGTGGATGTGTGCCTTCTGGCCGCATTCAGGACAGAAATTGCCCGAGAATACCGTCTGGCAATTGGCGCAGACGACCGGCCCGGCGGCGGAGTGGCCGTGTGCCTCTCCCGCGCCCTTCTCGACCGCGCGGCCAAGCAGGCCGCCCTCGATCACCGTTCCGATGCCGTCGCCCAAGTCACCCATCATCCGCGCCCCCTTTGCCGGACGGTATAATCGTTTCTGCTGCGGGTGCGAAAGCGGCTATTTGTCCTCTGCGCGGCTCGCAAGTTTCTTCTCGATCGCGGCCCAAAGCCCCGCCATTGCCCGCGCCGCAGAGGAGCGAGGGGCGAAGGCGCCAACGGGCCGCTGCTCGACCGCGCACAGCTCCACCGCGCTGGCGAGAGGGATCGCAGGCCATGCCGGGTTCGCCTCCCGCGCCGCCTTGTGAAGGCCGCGGCGCAGATCAAGCATCGACAGCACCGGCAGGATCGGCGGATGCCCCTTGCCGTGGCCGCGCACCTCTTCGACCACCACTTCGAAGGCGCGGGCGGAGAGGGGGGAGGGAGGCAGGGGCACGATCACGAGGTCGGCGGCACGCATCACCTGTGCGCTCAACTCGTTGAGAACAGACGGACAATCGAAGATGATCCGTTCGTAATGCCTGCTCAGCCCCGCCGTCAGCTTCGCAATCCGCTTCTTCTTGCCGAGCTCGCCCAGCTGGCGGTCGAGCGCGCGGATGCTCTCGTCGGCGGGGAGCAGGTCGAGGCCGGGATAAGCGGTCTTGCGGATCAGTTTTTCGGGATCGCCCCCGCCCGCGAAAATACTCTGCGCGCTATGTTTTTTCCGCGCATCGACCCCCAGCAGGAAGCCCGATCCGTTGGAGGCATCGAGGTCCCACAGCAGCGTCTTGCGGCGAGAGATAGTGGCCGAGATCCAGGCGAGGTTGACCGCCAGGGTCGTCTTCCCGACCCCGCCCTTGACGCTGTAAATCGCTATCCCGGCCATCCGCCGCGCCGCCCCTTCCGCTTGCCTTTAGAGCCAAGGGATAGACAAACGGCGCAGAACCGCAATCGCCGCGAGGCGTGCGTCAAGAAACGGTCAAACGCCGGTCAAAACGGCAAAAAGGGGGGTCTAGAAGAGAGCTAACAGGGGGCTATAGGGGGTCTAAACGCCCCTGGAACACCCCTGAAAATCAGACAAACCATTGAAACGGAACAATTATTGTCCGGCTTGTAATGCTTCAGCCGTCGTAATCGCCGCCCAGGGACGAGGTGCGCGCCGGCGCCGAGGCGGTTATCCGCAGCGCTTCGGCCGACTGGCTGAGCGAGCCGATTTCGTCAGCCTCGTCCTCGTCATCGGGGAGGATCTTCTGGAGGCCGGTCACAACCGATTCCAGCAGAGCGCCGGGGCTGACGGTCTGTTCCGCGATTTCGCGCAGCGCCACGACCGGGTTCTTGTCGCGATCGCGATCAATGGTCAGCTCGCTCCCGCCCGAAATCTCGCGCGCACGCTGCGCTGCAAGGAGCACGAGGTCGAACCGGTTGGGAACCTTGTCGACGCAATCTTCAACGGTAACGCGTGCCATGGGCGGGCCTTATACAAGAATCGCGAAAAGTAGGGAAGCGCGCGGGCTAGGGGGGAGGGCGCGCGAAGTCAAGAAAAACGGCCGATAGCGGCTACGGCAATTGTAGTCTGCTGAAGGCCCACCCGCGCTCCATCCCAATCTCGGACGCCGATGCGGTCGGTTGTGATGTCGAGCGGCCCCGGCGGTGACGGTTCGAAGACAGCGGCGCGGCAAGCATGCGTCACCACTTGCTCCGCTCCGCGCCACCGATTATCACCGCGGCAACGGGGCCCAGCAACCTCCCGTCCAGGCCGAGACAGGCCCAAGCGTTGCCTCGTCATCCCCCTTTCGTGCGCCCCGCGCGGCGGGGCCATTTTCGAGGTAGGCATGGCCGGACCGGACGTTTCGATTGCACATTCCCCCGCGGGCGAGGTTCCCGCGACCCCTTCGTTCCCTGAACTTCTCTCCGCTTTCACCCGCATCGGCTTTCTCAGCTTCGGCGGCCCCGCCGGACAAATCGCGTTGATGCACCGCGAACTGGTGGAGGAGCGACGCTGGGTGGCGGAGGAGGACTATCTCCACGCGCTCAATTTCTGTCACCTGCTCCCCGGGCCGGAGGCGCAGCAGCTTGCCACGTGGATCGGCTGGCGGCTGCAAGGCTGGCGCGGGGGGCTGGCGGCGGGGCTGCTATTCGTGATCCCGGGGGCGTACATCATTCTGGCGCTGTCGGTGCTCTACGCCCTTGCCGCGAACCTTGGCTGGGTGGCGGCGCTGTTTCTGGGCGTGAAGGCGGCGGTGCTGGCGATTGTGGTTCAGGCCTTGCTGCGGATCGCCGGGCGGGCGCTCGATACGGCGGTAAAGAAGGGGCTGGCCGCTGCGGCGTTTGCGGGGCTGCTCCTGTTCGATCTGCCGTTCCCGCTGATCGTCCTAGGATCGGGGGTCATCGGCATGCTGATCGCGCGGACGCGGCCCGACCTGCTGGCGCTGAAGCCTGCCAAGGGCGGGGTGGCGCTTCCCGAGCGACCATGGCGCACGACGATTGTGTCGGTGCTGATATGGGGTGCGATCTGGGCCACGCCGATGGTGCTGATCGCGGCGACGCTCGGGCAGGGGCACGTGCTGTGGCAGATCGGCGCGTTCTTCTCGCAACTGGCGATCGTGACCTTTGGTGGGGCTTATGCCGTGCTCGCCTATATGGCGCAGGAGGCGGTGCAGGGGTTCGGGTGGTTGCAGGCGGGCGAGATGGCGGACGGACTTGGCCTCGCCGAAACGACGCCGGGGCCGCTGATCCTCGTCACGCAGTTCGTTGGCTACCTCGCCGCGTTCCGCGCACCGGAGCCGTTCTCGCCGCTGGTCGCTGGCTTGCTTGGCGCCGGGCTGACGACCTGGGTGACGTTTGCGCCGTGCTTCATGTGGATCTTCGCGCTCGCGCCGTGGATTGACCGGTTGGGGCAGTCCCTGTGGCTCAAGGGCGGGCTCGCGGCGGTGACCGCGGCCGTGGTGGGCGTGATCGCCAACCTCACCGCGTGGTTCGCGCTGCACGTGCTGTTCGCGCGCGTGGGGGAAGCGGAGGTGGGGCCGCTCCAGCTTGACTGGCCCGAGATTGCGAGCTTCGACTGGCGCGCCGGGGCGCTGGCGCTGCTCGCATTTTTGCTCGCCTTCGGGGCGAAATGGTCGGTGCTGCGATTACTGGCGGTGTGTGCAGCCGGGGGCCTTGCGCTCAGCCTCGCCCTCTAGAGCCAGCCCGCCGCCCAGGCGATCACCACGGCGGCGGGCACCAGCATCACCTGCGCGATGAGGGTGCCTGCCAGCCGGCTCAGCGAGACCCAGATCATCGCCCGCCGGAAGGTCGCCTCGCTCACCGAGCCATCGACGACATCGTCGGTCAGGGCCGAGATCTGGGGGTCGATCAGCGCGAACAGCAGGATCGTGGCAAAGCCGTTGACGATCGCGGTCATCTGCGAGGCTGTGACGCGGAATTCAGGGACGAGGTATCCGGCATAAAGCGAGGCGATCACGCCCACCGCCAGCAACGCCTGCGCCAGCGCGTTGGCGATCAGCACGCCCCAGCTCACTCCGCGCTCACCTTTCAACGACTTCAGCGTCTCGCCCGAAGGCACGGCGATTGAATCCCGCAAGGTCGCAAGGCCCGATGGCGTCATGCTGCGCAGGATCAGCTTCGTGGTCGAGCGGTTGGCCTGGAAGAAGGTAATCGCCGCGGCGAACACCCGCTGCCCGGTCGGCACCAGCACGATGCCGAGCGCGACCGAGGCGGCGGCAGCGAACAGCACGAGCCGCAAGTCCCAGATCAGCATGTCGCCGTTGCCGCTCGCCAGCGCGGTCTCGATCCGCTTGGCGAGGAACGGGCCGAGGAACCCGTTCGATGTGCGGCTGACCAGCAGCAGCACATTGAACAGCGCGAACGAGAGCGCGATACGCCCCGTCCGCACGCCCGCAATGCGCGCCGCATAGGCCAGCGCCCCGATGAGATTGATCACGCCCGTAAGCGCGCAGATCAGCAAAAGTTCGGTATCCATCCCAGCGTCCCGCGTGCTGCCGTCAGATGATCGGCCACGCCTTCCAGATGCTGTAGGCGCTGGTCGCGATCAGCACCAGCGAGACTGCCAACAACAGCAGACGCGGCTGCACCCGGCTCGCCAAGAAAGCGCCAAAGGGCGCAGCCACCACTCCGCCGATGATCAGACCCCCGGTGACCAGCGTGAACGCCGCCGGGCCAAGCGTCAGCAGGAAGGTGACAGAGATCGACAGGGTCAGCAGGAATTCGGCGGTGTTGACCGTGCCGATCACCTTCCTCGGATCACCGCCCTGGATTAGCAGGTTGCTGGTCACCACCGGCCCCCAGCCGCCCCCGCCAGCCGCATCGAGGAAACCCCCGACGAGCGCGAGAGGGCTGGTGTATTTGGGATCGGCAAAGCTGGGCTGCGACAGGCGGATCGCCCGCCACAGCAGGTAGAAGCCGATGCCCGTCAGATAGATCATCACGAATGGCCGTGCTGCCGAGGCATCGATGTTGGACAGGATATAGGCCCCTGTCACCCCGCCCAGCACACCAAAGGGCACCAGCCGCCGGAACAGCCCCCAGTCCACGTTGCGGTGCCAAGCATGGCTTATGCCCGAAACGCCGGTGGTGAACATTTCGACCAGATGGACACTGGCCGAAGCGCTCGCCGGAGGCACGCCCATCGCGCTCACCAGCAGGGTCTGGGTGGTGACGCCAAAGGCCATGCCCAGCGCCCCGTCGATCATCTGCGCGGTGAACCCGATCAGGATGAAAGGCAGGATGTCGACAAGAAGTGGGGCAAGGTCCGGCATGAGGCATGTCCTCTCTGCGAGGGGTAAAAGGGGTAGTCGGTCAGAAAGTAATTGCGGCGGTCGCGCCCCATGTGCGCGGATCGCCGGGCAGCCCCGCGATCAGCCCGGTGTTGCCCGGGCCGACGAACAGCTGCTCGAAGTAATTCTCGTCAAACGCGTTCCTCACCCAGGCAAACAAGTTGAGACCGCCATCTGTACGGAAACCAAGGCGGAAATTGGACAACGCATAGCCAGGGGCAGTGGTATAGGCCGAAGGCGAGGGGTTGGACGAGAAATTCGACCGGTAGGTGCCGTCATAGCCGAGATAGACTTCGCCTTCCTTGCCGAGGAAGGTGGCTGGCACATTGCCCTCCGCCCCGAAGGAGAACGACCACTTCGACACGCCCGGCAGGCGCTGGCCGGAGATGTCGCAATTGGCCGGGCTGATGCCGCCGGGGGTGCCGGGGGCGGACGGGGTCTGGCCGGCGGTCGCGGTGGTCCCGCCCGAAAGCTCCGGCGGGCAGGGTGCATCGACGAAGCGGACATATTTCGCATCGGTGTAGGCGGCGCTGGTGTAGGCGGTGAAGCGGTCGCTCGGGCGGATGTTGAAATCGGCCTCGATCCCTTGCGAGCGCACCTTGCCGGCATTGGCGAGGAACCCGCGCAGCACCCCGAACTGGCCGTTGTTCACCGTCGCCTGATAGTCGCAGATATCGGTGCGGAAGGCGGCGAGGTTCAAGGTCGCCTTGCGATCCCAGAACTGGCTCTTCAGGCCGATCTCGAAGTGGTCGACCTGTTCGGGCCGGATCGTGCCCGCCGCCGCGATCGGCACGCCATTGGCGTCAGTCGGAAGGCCGTTCTGGTTGATCCCGATGGTCTTGAAGCTCTTCGCATAGGTGCCATAGGCCAGAACATCGGGCGCCAGATCATTGCTGGCCGTCAGATCGTAGGTGAGATTCCAGTCAGTGTCGGCAGGCGCGCTGGTCTGCGGTGTGAAGACTGCCAGCTGCGCACGGCTACGCGCGTCGGTCTCGGCTCCGGTCAGTTCCACGCCAGTGCCCGTGAAGACCCGGCGCTGGTAGAAGCCCGATTTCTTGTCGTAGTTGAGCCGCACGCCCGGCTGGATCGTGAAGGCGTCCGTCACCTTCCAGCTCAGCTGACCGAACAGCGCCGCGCTGGTACTCTTGAGGAACTGGGTGTTGCGCGCGGTAAGGCCATTGAGGACGCTCGAATCGTTCGATAGCGCATTGGAGGGCGCGATCGTCCAGCGGCTGGAATTGATGCCGTGGGCTTCGGTCCCCTGCGTGTCGATCCGCTGGTTGAAGGCGAAAGCCCCCACCACGAAATCGATGCTGTCGCTCGTATAAGCGTAACGAAATTCCTGCGTGTACTGATCCTGCTGCGAGGGGTTCTGCGACAGGGCCACGATGGACAGGCCGGTGAAGTCGCGGTCATTCTCCGGCTTCCAGTCCCAATACCGCCAGGCGGTAACCGAGGTGAAGGTGCCCGGCCCCACATCCCAGGCGATCTTCAGCGCTGCGCCCGCGATAATGTTGCCCGCGTTGAGATTGGAATCGAGGTCGGTCAGCCGGTCGAAGGGATTGGTCGAGGGAGGGGCGTAGTTCTGCGCAGCAGCAAGAGCCGCGAACTGGCGGTTCAGCGGTCGCTGGGTCGCGCCGGTGCGGACGAACACCGAACCGCAGCACACCGCATCCTGCTTGTTGTAATCGCCGACCAGCTTGATCTTGAGATCGCCCGTCGGTTCCCACAGCAGCTGCGTGCGCAGGCCGATATTGTCGAGGCTCTGGATGTTCTCGCCGGTCACGACATTGCGGATCGTGCCGTTACGCGACGTGCCGGAGAAGGCGACACGCGCAGCAACCTTGTCCGACAGTGGGCCGGACACCGCGAGGCGCGCCTGCTGGAAGTTATAATTGCCGATGCTCACCTCGGCGCGGCCTTCGAATTCGAAGGTCGGCTGGTTGGTCTGGATGTTGATCGCGCCCGCGGTGGTGTTCTTGCCGTAGAGCGTGCCCTGCGGCCCGCGCAGCACTTCGATCTGCGAGACATCGAGGAAGTCGAACGTGGCCGAGGCGACGCGCGAGTAATAGACGTCGTCCACGTAAATGCCGACGCCCTGCTCGAAACCGTCGCTGGTGAGGCCGAAGGGCACGCCGAGGCCGCGGATATTGACCGCGGTGTTGCGCGGGTTCGAGGAATAGAACTGGAGCGTGGGCGCCAGCTGCTGGAGGCGGTTGACGTTGAAGGCCCCGGTCTCGTCGAGCTGCTTGGCGTCGAGCACCGAGACCGCGAGCGGAATGTCCTGCGCGCTTTCCTGGCGGCGGCGGGCGGTGACGAAGATTTCGTTGGTGTCGGCCTGCGCCTCTTCCGCGGCGGTGGCCGCATCGTCGGTTGCGGCGGCCGCATCCTGCGCGGCGGCGGGCACGGTGAGCAGCGCGGTCAGGCTGGCGCCGAGCAGCAGCGTGCTGCGGAGGGTAATCAGATGCATGGTGTCTCGCCTTTGCAAGCGGGTGTGCATCCGGTTGACCGGTCTGCGGGCCCTGTTGTTTCGTGATGTGAGGATTCTGGCTGCCGATCAGTCGGACAGCCGCTTCCTCTCGGTAACGTCGATCTGCATGACCTTCCCGTCATGCACGGTAAGCTGGATCGCGCCGTAGCGCAGGCGGCCAAGCGCCTCGCTCACCACAGCCAGCGCCTCGGGCACAATCGCGCTAGGGGCAGAGCCTTTCTCGTTGCGGTCCATGGTTGGGCCTTTCGTTGCGCGGGGTCTTCCCGCTGCGCAATGAACTAAACTCAAGTGATATGCTTGACAATAGGGCGAGCGCGACAGAATTTCTGTTGCAGGATGAAAGGTGGAGTTTGCGCGCCGGAGCGAGCCGGAGGCCGTTCAGGCCGTATCGTCGGCGAACGGCGGGACCGGGGCGATCGGGTCGGAAAGGCGTATCCCGTCAAGAATCTGGGCGGTCCGGTCGCGCACGTCGAGCAACAGCGCCCGGGTGCGGCACTCGCCTTCCTCAAGGCAGTTCTTGCACTTTTCGTGCGCGTAGCGGCTGGCACAGGGCACCAGCGCGAGGCTGCCGCGCATGTGCCGGATCAGGTCGCCATAGGTGATGTCGATCGGCGGGATCGCCAGCCAATATCCGCCCTCGCGTCCGCGCTGCGATTCGACGAGTCCCGAACGCGTCAGTTCGGACAGGATCACCGTCAGGAACTTCGCCGGGATGTTCTGCGCATCCGCAATCGCCGCGAGCTGCACCGGACCCTGCCCGTAGGTATCGGCAAGGTGCTGCATCGCGCGAATGGCGTAGCGGGTTTTCTGCGACAGCATGGGATTGTCTATCTGCCGGGTAGGCATATCGGTCAAGACCAGGATCGCGCCTGTGCCTTCTTCCGGCGAGCAGTGCGCTCGCAATTTGCGCGCTGTTCGTCGCGAGGCGCTGTCATCCGGACTACGAATGGCGCTACAGTTTCAAGGATGGCCACTGCGTCTGCCGAATCGTCTGCTGCCCCGTCGCCGTCCGGCGAGGCGCCCGACTATTGCGACCTCGATCCCTTTACCACCGAGGCGGCGGGCCATCGCTTCACCTTCTATCCCCACGGAGAGGACCGCCTCAAGGCGCTGATCGCCCTCATCGAGAGCGCCCAAAAGAGCCTGATGGTCTTCTATTACCTGTTCGACAGCGACACATCGGGCACCATGGTGCGCGATGCCCTGGTCGCTGCTGCACGGCGCGGGGTTGCGGTGGAGCTTATCGTCGATGCTTTCGGCAATGACGCGGGTGCGGACTTCTTCGAGCCGCTGACCGAGGCGGGCGGCACCTTCGCGCTGTTCAGCCCCCACTGGGGCAAGCGCTATCTGGTCCGCAATCACCAGAAGTTCGTCATCGCCGACGAAACCCGCGTGATGACCGGCGGGGCGAATGTGTCGGACCACTATTTCGCCACTCCCGCCGAGAACGGCTGGTGCGATCTTTCGGTCGAGATCGAGGGCGAGGTTGTGGCGCAGTTCGTGCGCTGGTTCGGCCTGCTCAAAAGCTGGGTCGCGAACGAGGCGGAAGGTCGCACGCGCCAGCTGCGCACCTTGCGTGATATCGTGCGCACATGGGACGGCGGGCAAGGGCCGGTGCGGTTGCTGGTGGGCGGGCCGCTGGTGCGGAGCGGGCACTGGGCGTGGGTGCTCCGGCAGGATCTTGTCTCGGCTACGCGACTCGACACGGTCTCGGCCTATTTCTCGCCGCCGCGCAGCTTCCGCCGCCTGATGACGCAAATCGGACGGCGCGGCAGCGCGCGGATGATCATGGCCGGCAAGTCCGATATCGCCGCCGCGATCGATATGGCGCGGCTGCTCTACGGCCAGCTCCTGCGCGCACGGGTGAAGCTGTTCGAATTCGGTATCTGCAAGCTTCACATGAAGCTGCTGGTGGTCGACGATATAAGCTATTTCGGCAGCGCCAATCTCGACAAGCGTTCGGTCCGCATCAATGTGGAGTTGATGGTGCGGGTCGAGGATGCAGGGCTGGCGGCGCAGCTGCGCAAGCTGATCGACCACCTCGAAGAATCGAGCGAGGCGATCACCCCCGCCTGGTATGCCCGCAACAGCACCTTCCTGAACCGTATGCGCTGGCGTCTGGCCTATTGGATGAGCCTGGCCGATTACCGCATCAGTAAGGCAGGCACCGTTTAGCAGGATCTGCTTCATCATTAACGCCCATTTTCCGGATCACCCCTAGGGTTCTGTCCATGATGGGGTCGCTTGATATTCTGCGCCAGCGCTTCATGCCGGCGATCCCGGAGGACATCCGGGACCAGTTCACGATGCTGCGCGCGCGCCGTGTCGAGACGCAAACTCCGATCATGTACATCATGCTGCTCGCCACCACGCCCAATGCGGCTTGGGCGGGGGCGGCCGATCTCCACTGGGGCATCAAATACGGGGTGCCGGTGCTGCTCGCGATCCTGTGCGTGCTCGGGCTGATCGAGAATACGATCAGCCGCCGCCGCCACCTCAGCCTCGGGCGGGCTCAATTGATTGTGAAGAAGACCGCCAGCGTATCGGGCTGGTCGGGGTAATGTGCAGCACCTGGGCGGTCATCAACTGGCTCGCCTCGCCGCCCGAAAACCACGCCGCCTTCGCCATGATCATCGCGATGGGCGCACTGGCGACGGCCTACTGCCTTTCCTCCATCCGCTTTGCCGCGATCCTCAATCTGGTCATCGGTGTGGTGCCGATTTCGGCGCTGATGCTCGCCTCGGGCAATCCGGCCGAGGTCGCCGCAGCGACTTCGCTGCTGTTGGCCACGCTGATCCTTGTCCGGATCATCCTCCAAGGCCACGCGATGCTGGTCGATCTTCTGCAATTGCAGCACCAGACCCGCGATCTTGCCCATACCGATCCGCTCACCGGGCTCGCCAACCGGCGCGCGCTCGACGAGCGTATCGAAAGCCTGCTGCGCAAAGGCGAAGTCGGCCCCGGCTTCAAGCTTGCGCTCCTCGACCTCGACGGGTTCAAGCCGGTAAACGACCGCTATGGCCATGCTTTCGGCGACAAGCTGCTGCGCAGCGTCGCGGGAAGGCTGCGCGAGACGATCGGCGACGACGGGCTGGTGGCGTGTCACGGGGGCGACGAATTCGCCGTGCTGATCCCGCCGCACTCGCTGCTCAACGATGCCCCGCTGGCCGAACGCCTGTTGATCGCGCTGGTGCGTCCGCACCTGATTGGGGACGTATCGGCCTTTGTCGGTGCGAGCGTGGGCGTTGCCCATTGGCCCGGGGACGGCGCCGATGCCGACGCCCTGTTCGCCCACGCCGACCGCGCGCTGTATCAGGCCAAGGCCGAAACCCGCAGCGAACGGGGGTTCTTCCCACCCGCCGAGGCCGAGGCTGCCCTCAGCGCCTAATCGCGCTTAAGCCCCGCCGCTGCGCCGGCGTTCGGCGACGCGTTCATTGACGGCGCGGCAGAAGGCATCGAGATCGTCGACATCCACGTCGAGCAGTTCGTCCCATCCGGCAAGTGTCGCCTCGATATCCTCGCGGGTGTGCATGGCAGCGTCGAACAAGGGGACAGGCTCCGGCGGGGCGGGCACGACCACGTGCGGCCAGCGGTGGCCGGTCGCGTTGTTATAGACCCACCCGGCCGCCGCGAGCGCCAGCACATTGGCCGCAATCGGGGCTAGGTGGAGATAGGTCCACGCTTCAGGCCCCGCCGCGCCGAGCGCGCATAGCAGCGCGCAGGCTCCGCCCGGCGGGTGAAGGCAGCGCGCAAAGGTCATGGTGGCGATCGCCAGCGCGACAGCGAGCCCGGCGGCCACGACCGGCTCTGCGATCAACATTCCCAGGGTCAGGCCGAGAGTCGCGGAAACCAGATTCCCGCCCACCACAGACCACGGCTGGGCGAGCGGGCTTGCGGGGACGACGAATACCAGCACTGCCGATGCACCGAGCGGCGCGATCAGCCACGGCAGCCCGGGGATGGAGCTTCCTATCAGAGCAGCGGTCGCAAGCCCCGCCACTGCAACAGCAAGCCCCGCGCCGACTGAGCCGCGCAGCCAGCCCAATTTGCCGAGCACGCGCTGCGGCAGCAGCGTGGCGGCATGGCGGAAGGGTGCGCCTGAATTCACGCCTCGCGTCCTATTCGTACCCGTAGTCCGAATAGTCCTTGAAGTTGGGCGAGGTGAACTTGGTGATGTCGCTCTGGAAGTGGAGCGTGACGTTGCCGGTCGAGCCGTGGCGCTGTTTCGCCACGATCAGCGTCGCGCGGCCCACGAGGCCTTCGAACTTCTCCTCCCACTGGCGGTACTTCTCCTGCACGTCCGGCGCCGAGGAGGCATCGGGCGTGTCGGGCTTGACCAGCAGGTGGTAGTAATCGCCGCGGAAAATGAACCAAACCATATCCGCATCCTGCTCGATCGAGCCGGATTCGCGCAGGTCGGAGAGCATCGGACGCTTGTCCTCGCGGCTTTCTACCGCACGGCTGAGCTGCGAGAGCGCGATCACCGGGACCTGCAATTCCTTGGCTAGCGTCTTCAATCCGCGGCTGATCTCGGAGATTTCGTTTACGCGGTTGTCGTTGGCGCGCCCCGATCCCTGGAGCAGCTGAAGGTAGTCGACGATGATCAGGCCGATATCGTGCCGCCGCTTCATCCGCCGCGCGCGGGTGCGCAGGGCGCCGATGGTGAGCGCGGGCGTGTCGTCGATATAGAGTGGCAATTCCGCAAGCCGCTGGCTGGCATAGGACAGCTTCTGGAAATCCTCGCGGCTCAGCTTACCGCTGCGCAGCGCTTCGGAGGAAATCTCGGCCTGTTCGGCAAGGATACGCGTCGCCAGCTGGTCGCTGCTCATTTCGAGGCTGAAGAAGGCCACCGGCGCGCCATAGTTGAACTCGCCGCCCTCGCGCTGCCAGTTGAGGTGCTGCTCGGCGCAGTTGAAGGCGATGTTCGTCGCCAGAGAGGTCTTCCCCATCCCCGGGCGTCCGGCAAGGATGATAAGGTCGGAATTGTGCAGGCCCGAGGTCTTCTGGTCGATGGTGGCAAGACCGGTGGTCTTTCCTGACAGGCCGCCGCCCGAATTCATCGCCGCCTCGGCAAGCTTGATCGCGTGCATCGCCGCTTCGCGGAAGGTCGCCGCCTCGCGGCCGGTGCTCGCGCCCTCGGCGACCTTGAACAGATCGGCCTCCGCCTGCGCGATACGGTCCATCGGCGAGGTGTCTTCGGAAGTGTCGAGCGCGCCTTCGACCAACCCGCGCCCGACGCTCACCAGCTCGCGCAGCAGAGCCAGATCATAGATCTGCTGCGCCAGCTCGCGCGGGACCAGCAGGCCGGCGCCGCTGGCGGTAAGCTGTGCAAGGTATGATGTGCCGCCCAGATCCTTCAGCGCCTCGTCCGCCTCGAAGAACGGCCGCAGGGTGACGGGCGAGGCGGTGGTGTTGCGTTCAATCAGCGTGAGCACACGCTCGTAGATGCGTCCGTGCAGCGCCTCGAAGAAATGCTCGGGCCGGATCGGCACCTGCAATTCCTCGATCACCCGGTTGTCGATCAACACCGCGCCGAGGAACGCAGCCTCGGCTTCGAGGTTGGCGGGGAGCTTCCGCACTGGCAGCTCGCCGGCGGGGTCTTGCGATTTGATCGGGGTCACTTTTTCGGGCTCGGCCATGCAGGCCTGATGCGCGCGCTACCCCCTCTCGCGCAAGTGCGGGGCAGGCCAATATTTATTCTGCATGCTGTGGATAGTGGGGAGAGCGCGTTGAAGTGCTTGAAGTGCGTGCCCTCCATCTGCGAAGGCGTGTTCCCATGGCTCAGCCGCCGTCCGATTCCCTGCCACTCTCTCCTGCGCCCGGTGCCGCGGGGGCGCAGCGCATTGCCCAGATCACGCTCGATGAAGCGACGATTCTGTGGCGCAATGCGGATGTCGAGCAGGAGCGGCGTGTCGCGATCTATGACCTCATCGAGGAAAACGCGTTCAAGCCCGTGCGCTCTGCCGAGCGCGGCGCGGCAGGTCCGTACCACCTCCACCTCTCTGTGACTGACGGGCGGCTGGTGATGGATATCCGCGACACAGGCGAACAACTGCTGGAGACACTGCTGATCGGTATGGCCCGTTTCCGCCGCCCGATCCGCGAGTATTTCGCGATCTGCGATTCCTATTACCAGGCGATCCGCAAGGCGACCCCGACCGAGATCGAGACCATCGACATGGCTCGCCGCGGCATCCACAACAACGCTGCCGAACTGCTGCTCGAGCGGCTCGAAGGCAAGGTCGAGACCGATTTCGCCACCGCAAGGCGGCTATTCACGCTGATCTGCGTGCTGCACATCAAGGGCTGACGAGGGGCATGGTAAAAGCGGGCAAACCGCGCTCGCGGCGGGCGCCGCGGCGCTGGCTTTGGCGGTTGGCGGGGCTTGTGGCGCTGTTCGGCCTCGCCTTTGCCGGATGGCTGTGGTGGGACATGCGCGAATGGCGGCCGGACCCGGCGCTGTATCCCGAGCAGGGCGCGATGGTGCCTGCGGGCGGCGCACAGGTGAAGTTCGAGACGCTCAAGGCAGTTGGCGCGGAGTTTGTTTATCTGCCGCTGGCAACGAGCCCGGGGCTGGATTCGCCCGGCGGCTTTGCCGATCGCTTCGTGCGTGCGCGCACGGCGGGCTTGCAGGTCGGGGTGCTGCTCATGTTCGACCCCTGCCTCGGAGCTGACGCGCAGAGCGGGATGTTCGCCCAGATGGTGCCGCGCGATGCGCGCTTGCTGCCGCCCGCCATCGGGCTGGAGCAGCTGGCGGATACCTGCGATCCGAAGGTCAGCGATGCGGCAGTGGAAAGCGAGCTGATGACGTTGATCAACCAGATCGAATTGCACGCGGGCAAACCGGTCATCCTCAAGCTTTCGCCCGCCTTCCAGAACCGACACAAGACCGCGACCACGCTGGCGCGGGATCTGTGGCTGGCCCGCGACCGCGCGCGGCCGGACTATGCGGGCCGCCCGTGGCTGCTATGGAGCGCCAACAGTGCGCGCGTGACCGAAGCGAGCGAGGAACCGGTCGAATGGGTGGTGGTGCAGAAATGAGCCTTTCGCAAACGCAGGAACAGGCCCTCATCGACGCCGCTTTTGCAGCGGCACGTCAGGCCTATGCACCCTATTCGGATTACCCTGTCGGCGCGGCGCTGCTGTTCGATGACGGGGCGGTGATCACCGGCTGCAATGTCGAGAACGCCAGCTACGGCCTTGCCCTGTGCGCCGAGACTGTCGCGGTCGCCAAGGCGCTGGGCGAGGGCAGGCGCGGCGGGCTTACCGCCGTCGCGGTGGTTGGCCTCAAGGCCGATGCCGAGCCGATCACCCCCTGCGGCCGCTGCCGCCAAGTGCTAAACGAAGTCGCCGCGCTCGGAGGCACCGATCCGCTGGTGCTGTGTGTCAGCAAAGATGGCGTGCGGCGGGTGACGCTATCCGCGCTGCTGCCGCACGCCTTTGGTCCTTCGCATCTGGCCTAGGCTTCACGCCCCTCCAGCCACTCCACCAGCGCCGCCAGACACTCGCGGCCGAGCAGCTTGCAGCGCTCGGGCGACCAGCCCTGCTCGGGCTCGGGGAAGTCCGCGAGGTCCTTGTAGGGCATCTCCAGCGTCATCGCGACCGCGCCGAAGCGTTCGGCGAGCTGGTTGGTGCTCATGGTCAGATTGGCGCGCCCCGCCGGGGCTTTGGGGTAGCCGAGCTTAGTCTGGAAATCGGGCGTCCGCCGGTCAAGGATACGCTGGTAGCGGTCATATCCGGCGCCCTGCGCCTCGGTCCAGGACGGGATGCCATCGAAGCCGGCGATGAACACCGCGGGGATCGCTTCGTCGGCGTGGACGTCCATCGCGAAATCGACGCCGGTTTCATCCATGCGGTTCCGGATCGCGAGCACTTCGGGCGAGCGTTCGGGGGTGGGCTCAGCCCATTCGCGGTTGAGATTGGTGCCAACCGCATTGGTTCTAAGGTGGCCGCGCCGCGAACCATCGGGATTGCAGTTCGGCACGATGTGGATGCGGCATTGCTTGCGAAGCGCGCGCGCCACCGGATCTGCCGGATCGACGAGGCACTCGATCGCGCCTTCCATCCACCATTCCGCCTGCGTCTCGCCCGGGTGCTGGCGAGCATAGAGCCACACCTGCGTCTCGCCTTCACCCATTTCGAGGCAATCGATCGGCTGGCCATCCAGCGTCGTGCCGAGCCGGACGTAATCGACCCCTTCGCACGATGCTGTCTCGGCGATCAGATCGTGGTGCCGCTCCATCGAGTAGGGCGCGAAATAGGCGCACCAGAACATGCCGCCCGCCGGCACGTAACGCACGGTCAGCGTCCCGCCGTCCTCATCCTTGTCGAAACTGCTCGTCGCGCGCGCCCAATAGTCCCGGTCTTCGGAGACACAGGCGTCATAGTCGGGCCAGCCGCCCGGATAGGCGCTGGCGTTGAGGCCGGTGAGCTTGAGCACGATCTCCTCGCCCGCCGGTGCGCTGACGCGGAAATGGAACCACTGGAAGAAGTCCGAGGCATTGTCGCGGCGGATCGCCAGCCGGGCGGTGTTTCCCGCAATCCCCAGCACGTCGATATTGCCGCTGTCGAACGCGGCATCGATAAAGAGAGAGGTCATTTGGTTCCTTGAAGCTTCTTGACGCTGATCGTCACGGTCTCGCCATTGCCACCCGGGAAGTCCCTGAACAACCCGGCTGCCAGCGTGCGCGCGCTGGTTTCCACCTGCGAGTAAGGTGATTTGACCCCGGTCGCGATCTGGGCGCGGCCTTCCCACAGGGGCTCGCTGCCGCCACGGGTGATGCGCACTTCCAGCGTCGTCATGGCCTCGGGGCTTTCGCGTCCGCCTCCCAGATTGATGCCGACCCCCACGCCAAGCCCCGAGCCGAAGCTGCCTGCCGAACCGCCGACCCCGACGTTCACCGGCCCGCGGCGCTCCACCGGCGCGGCGGCGATCGGCGCGCGCGACGTGCGGATCGCTGCGGTCTGATCAGCGGCAGCACCTTCTGCAACCACGGTGTAGCCGAGGCGCGAGAGTTCGGCGCTCACGGCATTGGCCATGGCGGCGCGCGCACCGAGATTTTTGACCTCGTCTGGGAAGATGACGGCGATCGTGCCTTGACCGAGCCACGTGGGTGCAGGGGCCACGAAGCGGGTCACCTCGACCGGCCCGGTATAAGGCGTTGTGGCGCAGGCAGACAGCGCAAGGGCAGCGCCAAGGACGAGCGGGGCGGAAAAGCGGGGCAACAACATGGCGTGTATTCCTCTTGTGACCGGCCAACTATACGGCGCGCGGCTGAACATGGACAGACCGTGATGTGGCCGCTCGAAGTTGAGAATTTCTAAGCAGATTGTGTGATAGGGGCGCCCCATGATGACTGAAAGCAAACCTTCCGTCCTTGTCACCGGTGGGGCGGGCTATATCGGCAGCCATGCGGTGCTGGCTCTGCGCGATGCAGGCTGGCCGGTGGCGGTGATCGACAACCTGACGACCGGCTTCCGCTTCGCGATCCCTGACAGCGTGTCCTTTTATGAAGGCGATATCGAGGATGCGGCGCTGCTGGCGCGCATCTTTGCCGAGCAGGAGACGGGCGCGATCATGCACTTTGCCGGGTCGATCGTGGTGCCTGAAAGCGTGACTGATCCGCTGAAATATTATCACAACAACACCGCCAAAAGCCGCGCGCTTATTGCCGCCGGGGTGGAGGCGGGGGTGCCGCATTTCATCTTCTCCTCGACTGCGGCGACCTATGGCATCCCCGATGTCGCGGCTGTTTCCGAGGATACGCCGCAGCGTCCGATCAACCCCTATGGCTGGTCGAAGCTAATGACCGAGCAAATGCTCGCCGATGTCGCCGCCGCGCACGCGATGAATTACGGCGTGCTGCGCTATTTCAATGTCGCGGGCGCTGACCCTCTGGCGAGAAGCGGGCAATCGACCGCTGGCGCCACCCATCTCATCAAGGTCGGGCTGGAGGCGGCGCTCGGCAAGCGCGAATCGGTGAGCGTATTCGGCACCGATTACGCGACGCCCGACGGCACCGGCGTGCGCGACTACATCCATGTCAGCGATCTTGCCGCGGCCCATGTGTTGACGCTGGAGGCACTGATCGCCGAGCCGCTGCGTTCGTTGACGATGAATTGCGGCTACGGGCACGGCTTTTCGGTCACCGAGGTGCTCGACGCGGTCGACCGGGTGACGAATCGCAAGCTCGACCGCCGGATCGAAGGTCGGCGCGCGGGCGATCCCGGCTCGCTGATCTCGAACCCGGCCCGGCTCAAGCAGACGCTCGGTTGGGAGCCGCGCAACGCCGATCTCGACACGATCATCGCCCATGCGCTCGCCTGGGAGCGCAAATTGAGCGAATTGCGTGGCTGATTGGGGCAGACTCGCATTGACGTTCGCACGCGCCGCCGCTAACGGCAGCCCTCGAATTTCCGCGCGTCGGGCCGATCCGGCGCGCTTTATATTTGGAAAAAAGCCATGAAGATCGTCAACAGCCTCAAGTCGCTGAAGGGCCGTCACCGCGACAACCGCGTGATCCGTCGTCGCGGCCGCACCTATGTGATCAACAAGACCGACCGTCGCTTCAAGGCTCGTCAGGGCTAATTGGCGCGGCTGCCGCTTTGCGGCAGTTCAGGTATTCAGCGGCCCGCCTCCCTACCGGAGCGCGGGCCGCAGGCTTTTGGGGTTCTGGCGTTTGAGGGCGTGATGCAAAAGGCTGTGGTGTTCGATATCGGGCGGGTGCTGTTCCACTGGCAGCTGGGCGCACTGTTCGGCAAGCTGATCGCCGATCGCGAAGAACTCGACTGGTTCCTTGCGAAGGTGGTGACCGAGGAATGGCATTTCGAGCATGATCGCGGCCGCGCGCTCGCCGATATGCTGCCCGAACGCATCGCCCTCTACCCGCAATACGAAGCCCAAATCCGCGCTTATGCGGAGCGGTTCAACGAGACGATTCCCGGACCGGTCGAGGGCTCGCACGAGCTGGTAGAGCGGCTCGCGTGTGCCGGTGTACCGCTCTATTGCCTGACCAATTTCGGGGACGAGTTCTTCGCCGCCTTCCGTCCGACCCAGCCGCTCTTCGATCTGTTCGAGGACATCATCGTTTCTGGCACCGAGAAGGTCGCCAAGCCCGAAGCGCGGATCTACGAGATCGTCGAGGAGCGGAGCGGGCGTAGCGGGGCGCAGCTGTTCTTCACCGACGACAACCCCGACAACATCGCCGCCGCCAAGTCGCGCGGCTGGGACGCGCATCTGTTCGCCGATGCGGTGAGCCTCGAAGCGCAATTGGTTGCCGCCGGTCTTCTTTAATAGGTCCAATCAACAGCGCTGACTCGGACCCGCAGGGTCCGCAAGGCCGACCGGCCGCCCGCAGCGACGCGCCCGCAGGGCGTGTGAGCGAGGATTTCGCACGCCGGATGGCGTGCGGAAAACAAAGACTCACCGAGGACGCTCGCTGGAGGGGCGAGCGGAATGCAAAAACAAACCCCCGATCACGGCGTGGGAGCGGCATGATCGGGGGCTGTGGAGATCTGTCCGGTTGTAGAGGGGGGACTCCGGACAGAGGGGGATCAGATCAGCCGTTGCACTTGGCCAGCTCTTCGGCCTCGATCGGCTGACCGAGCACCTTGAAGGTGGCGACTTCGCCCGACTGGCGGTTCAGGCCGCGGCAGATGCGCAGCGGACGTGCGCTTGCCTTGTTGGCAACGCAGGTGGTGCCTTCGCAGGTCCAGGCAACGCCGCCAGCAACAAAGCGGGCTTCGCTCGCCGGTGCGGCCAGCGTGGCGCTGTAGTGCGGGGTGTTGGCGGCTTCGAGCGGGCTGCTGCTGGTGGCAACGCCGAAGCTGAGGCCGGTATAGATCAGAGCCGAAGCGAGGATTGCTAACTTGCCGGTGCTGGGGAGGGAGAAGGTGTTGGTCATCGGGGTATCCTTTGCCTTTTTTGTTTTCGGGGCGTCGATTGCCTTGGCGCCCCATGGTCTCTTTTAACCGCATTTTGCAACGCAACATTTCGATTCGAAACCAGTTGCTATTCGCCACCTAAGGAATTAGGTTGTGAGTTGCAACTGAAAACTGAAATTTTTTTGTGAGCTGCGCAAAATCGGTTACACAAACCCCCGGAAGGGGAAGGGACAGAAATCTATGGGTGACTTGAGAGAACCGCTGCGCGAACTGATCGAATGCGGGCTGCCGCAGGCGCTCGAGGTGATGGGCGAACGCTGGTCGTTCATGATTCTGCGCGCCAGCTTCAATGGTCTCAAGCACTTCGAGGAATTCCTGAGCGAGCTCGGGATTGCCCGCAACATCCTCTCCAATCGCCTTGCCAAGCTGGTCGAGCACGGGATTCTCAAGCGCGAACCGTGCGCCGATGACCGCCGTAAGATCGAATATCGCCTGACCGATAAGGGCTTTGACCTGCTCCCCGCGATGCTCGCTTTACGCCAGTGGGGCCAGAAATATGGCGGCGAGCGCGTGATCGAGGACCCGGTGCTGGTCGACGAGCGCGACCGTCTGCCGATCGGCCCGGTCTCGATCATTGCCCATGACGGGCGGATTCTCGGCCATCAGGACCTGTGGCTGGTGCGCCCCGAAAATCTCGGCAAGCGTGCCGATGGCAGTGTGGCGACCCGCGCGGCTGACCTTGCCAAGGGCGACGTGGTTGATCTCGCGGCGATGAAGGCGGCGCGCGGGTAAGCCGGACTCGATAATCCGTCGATAGCGCGCAAGCTGCGGGTGCCCCTGCCGCGCCGCTTCGGCTAGGGGGCGGCCATGAGCGTGGCCCTGCCTCCCGAATGTCACGAAATCCTGCATCGCACCTTCGGCTTCCCTGCATTTCGCGGGCAGCAGGAGGCGGTGATTTCCCGCGTCATGGCGGGCGCGCACACTCTTGCGCTGATGCCGACGGGCGCAGGCAAGAGCCTGTGTTACCAGATCCCGGCGCTGGCTCGCCGTGGCACGGCAGTGGTGATCTCGCCCCTGATCGCGCTGATGCACGACCAGATTCGCTCCGCGCGCGCGGCAGGGATCAGTGCCGCTTCGATGACCTCGGCCGATAGCGACAACGCCGCCACGGCCGACGCCTTCCGTTCGGGCGCGCTTGATCTCCTCTATGTCGCGCCGGAACGCGCCTCGACCGCAGGTTTTCAGGCGATGCTGGAGCGCGCGCCGGTGTCGCTTTTCGCTATCGACGAGGCGCACTGCGTCTCTGAATGGGGCCACGACTTCCGTCCTGATTACCGGATGCTGCGTCCGGTGCTTGACCGCTTCCCGAATGTGCCCCGCCTCGCGCTCACCGCTACAGCGGACCAGGCGACGCGGATCGATATTCTCAGGCAACTCGGAATTCCGGACGACGGCCTGATCGTCGCCGGGTTTGACCGGCTCAATATCCGCTACGCCATCACGCCCCGCGACAATGGGGTGCGCCAGATTACCGAACTGCTGCAGCGGATCGAGGGGGCGGGCATCGTCTACGCCCCGAGCCGCAAGCAGGCCGAAGATCTCGCCGCTGCGATCACGCGGGCCGGGCGCGAGGCGGGGTTTTACCACGCCGGGCTTGAGCCTGAACGCCGCGCCCGCGTGCAGGCGGACTTCGTCGCGTCCGAAAGCATGGTGATGGTCGCTACGATCGCCTTCGGCATGGGCATCGATAAGCCCGACGTCCGCTTCGTGGTCCATGCCGGGCTGCCAAAGTCGATCGAGGCCTATTATCAGGAAACCGGCCGCGCGGGGCGTGATGGCGACCCATCCGAGGCGCATCTATTCTGGGGCGTCTCCGATTTTGCCCGCGCAAGGCAATGGCTGGGCGAGGTCGAGCCCGAACGCCTGCCCGCCGAGAACGCCCGCCTCAACGCGCTCGCCGCGCTGGTCGAAGCCCCCACCTGCCGCCGCGCGATCCTGCTCCGGCACTTCGGCGAGCATCCCGCCCCGCAGTGCGGCAACTGCGACAACTGCCTTGAACCGCCGCAGGTGCTCGACGCGAGCGAGCTCGCCCGCAAGCTGCTGTCAGCCGTCTACCGCACCGGCCAGAGCTTTGGCATCGGCCATATCGAGAAGGTGCTGACCGGCCAGAGCGACGAGCGGATCGAATCGCGCGCGCACGACAAGTTGTCGGTGTTCGGAATCGTCGGTGCGGGCGAGGCTGCACTGCTGCGTCCACTTGCGCGAACGCTGGTGGCGCGCGGCATCCTGACCGCGACCGAACATGGCGGCCTTGCCCTCGGCCACGAGGCGCGCGCCGTGTTGAAGGGCGAGGCGGGGGTCGCCATTGCCGAGCCGCCCGTGCGCAAAAGTCGCCAGCGCCGCGGCGGCGGAGCGGGCGGAGCTCCAAATCCCGTCGGCAACCCTCTGTTTGAAGCCCTGCGCGCCAAGCGCAAGGCGCTGGCCAGCGAACATGGCCTGCCCGCCTATGTCATCTTCCACGATTCAGTGCTGCGCGACATGGCGCTCCAGTGTCCCGAAACGCTGGCGGAACTCGGCACGATCCCGGGTGTCGGGGCCAAGAAGCTGGAGACCTGGGGTGGGGATTTCGTCGCCGTCGTGCGGGACCACCTAAGCGGTTAGCGCCGCTCCCGCCGGCTGATGGTGTAATCAATCCTGATCCGGACCCAGCTGCCGAACTGTTCGCGGCCGCCGATTCGCGCCGGGCGGACACGGAATTGCCAGGCGGCGGCCATCACCGCTCGGCCGATCTGCGAGCCTTGCGGACCTTCTGAGAGCAGCTGGCAGTCCTCGACATAATATCCCGTCACCGTCTTGCAGGCGATCAGTGCATAGCCGGGGCCATTGGCGGTCGAGAGGTAGCCGCCAAGCTCCTGATCGGTCGGCTCGCGGTACCAGCGGGCAGCGAAGAGCGGCTCGCCATTGGCCATCGTGCCGACCTGCTCGCTGTCGCCTGCCGTGCGTGGGTTGCCGGTATCGACCGGGCCATAGCCTTGATTGGGATTGATCCGCGCGCCGATCTTGGGTCGTGCGTTCGGCTGCGGGGAGGCGCTGGGCTGCGGCTCGGGCGGAGCGGGCGCGGGCGGTGGCTGCGGTGCGGGCTGGGGGTTCAGCACCAGCGGGGAAGGACGGATCGGCGACTGCGGAACCGGCTGATCAGTCTGCGGCGTATCGGCTGCACTGGCCTCGGCTACCTGTTCGGGCTCGGGCTCAGTCTCGGGCGCGGAGGAGACGTCCTGTGCCTTGAAGGTCGTGACAGCCTCCTTGCCATCCTCGGTTCCGACCAGATTCGCGCCGAGCGTGAGCAGCAGCAGCAAGATAAGCCCTTCGATCGCCAGCGCGATGGCGAGGCTCGCCAGCTTGCGCCGCCGTGAGGCATCGCGCCACATCGGCACCACACCGCGCGGGGTCTCGCTGGCCGGCAATGCTGAAGGATCGTCCGAAATCGCCGCTGCGCCTTTGATCGGGCCGGGGAGGGGATCCGGCTTCGGGCGCGCGTCTTAGCCCGTCATCAGCCGATAGGATAGCGCCTCGGCAATGTGGACGCGGCCGACCGTCTCGGACCCGGCGAGGTCGGCGATGGTACGCGAGACGCGCAGCATTCTTGTGTAGCCGCGCGCCGAGAGACGCAGCTTTTCAGCCGCCTGCAACAGCAGCTTGCGGCCCGCTTCGTCGAGGGATGCGTATTGTTCGAGCCGTTCGCCTTCCAGTTCGGCATTC
The DNA here is from genome assembly GCA_027533455.1 of Porphyrobacter sp. GTDB lineage: Bacteria > Pseudomonadota > Alphaproteobacteria > Sphingomonadales > Sphingomonadaceae > Erythrobacter. The sequence continues at coordinate 40,470 of JAPZUC010000012.1, forward strand.
GAGCGCACGCCGCGGGCCACCTGCTGCGCCCGGGCGGCGGCGACGCGCCTTGCGGCTTCGGCGCTCCCTTCGGCTGGCGGGGGGAGGGTCATGTCCATAGCGCTCACCGCGCCGACGTGAACATGGAGGTCGATCCGGTCAAGCAGCGGGCCGGAGAGGCGTGCCTGATAGTCGCCGATGCAGCGCGGATACTTGTTGCAGTTGCGCGTCGGATCGCCGGCATAGCCGCAGCGGCACGGGTTCATCGCGGCGACCAGCTGCACCCGCGCCGGGAAGGTCACATGGGCATTGGCGCGGGCGACATCGACCTGACCTGTCTCCAGCGGCTGGCGCAGCGAATCGAGCACCGGGCGCTGGAATTCGGGTAGCTCGTCGAGGAACAGCACGCCCAGATGCGCAAGGCTGACCTCGCCCGGGCGCACTTTTAGCCCACTGCCGGTCAGTGCCGCCATGCTGGCCGAATGGTGCGGCGCGCGGAACGGGCGGGCACGGCTGATCCGCCCGGCCTCAAGCGATCCGGCGACCGATTGCACCATCGACACCTCCAGCGCTTCGACCGGTGTCAGGGGGGCAGAATGCCGGGCAGGCAGCTTGCCAGCAGGCTCTTGCCCGATCCCGGCGGGCCGACCATCAGCAGGTTGTGCCCGCCCGCCGCCGCGATTTCGAGCGCGCGCTTGGCGGTTTCCTACCCCTTCACCTGCTTGAGATCATTGCCGCCCGCGCGCTCGGCAACCTCTCCGCGCGGCGGTTCGGGGAGCACGAGGCTGCCCTTGAGGTGGGCCAGAAGGCTCGTCAGATCGCGCGGGGGCGAGCACCGACGCCGCTGGCCCAGCGTGCTTCCGGCCCCTGATCCAGCGGGCAGATGAGGCCGCTGCCGACTTCGCTCGCATGGAGCGCGGCGATCAGCACACCGGGGCTGGCGACCACGCGGCCATCCAGCGCCAGCTCCCCCACGGCGATCCAGTCGCCCAGCTGTTCGGCATCGGTCACGCCCATTGCCGCCAGCAGGGCGAGCGCGATCGGCAGGTCGTAATGCGATCCGTCTTTCGGCAGGTCGGCGGGCGAAAGGTTAACGGTGATCCGTTTGGGAGGGAGTGCAAGGCCCATTGCCGCGAGCGCCGCCTGCACCCGCTCGCGGCTCTCGCTCACCGCCTTCTCAGCCAGGCCCACCACATTGAAGCGCGGCAGGCCGGGGCCGACATGGCACTGCACCTCTACCGCGCGGGCCTCCAGCCCGAGGTAGGCAACCGTCCTGACCAGCGCGACCATTGGCGACCCCCTTTGCTCACCCCTTGGCGCTGGATTATGCAGGTATTCTAGGGGCTTGTTGAGCGATTAGGGTTCAACACGTCGGCCTGCCGCCCTCCGCACGAATGCGAAGGCATTTCTAAAGCATAAATCTTCGCGAATTCGGAAGGCGCTGCGGGCGAGAATTGCGGCCATGAACCGCGCTCTCGCTCTGTTTCTTGCCGTAATCGCGCTGCTGCTGCCCGGCACGCCGGCGCTCGCGCAGGCCGCTTCAGGCTCGCGGGTGGTCTCGACCGTCAGCTGGGTCGAGGAATGGGACCCGGCCAGCCAGCAATGGGTGCGCGTCGAGGAGTTGCCAGCCAGCATCGCGGCCAGCCCCCAAGCCGCCAGCATCACGACGTCGGTCAGCCGTTCCGGGCAGACCGTCATCACCGAAACCATCATCGAACCCCAGCCGGTGCGCTTTATCGGGACCGTGGCGCGGATGAAGGCGCAGTCTGCCGGAATCGCCGCCTTCGGCCCGTTCCGCGTGATCGACCCGCGCCGCGCAGCCTTGGTCGGAGCGACCGACGCGGCCTCTCCGCAAGCTTTCGCAGCTATGATCGCGAGTTTCCCGGGGCTCGAGGTCATCGAGTTCGTCGACGCTCCCGGAACCACCCATGACCTGGCCAACCTGCGGCTCGGTCGCGCAATCCGCGCAGCCGGCCTTGCCACCCACGTTCCGGCGGGCGGATCGGCGCGCTCGGGTGCGGTTGAACTGTTCCTCGCGGGTACCCGCCGCACGGCCGATCTGGGCGCGCTATTCGCGGTGCATTCGTGGCGCGACCAGCGCGGGCGTGAACCAGCCGACTTTGCACCCGATGCGCCGGAAAACCGCCTCTATCTCGACTACTACGCCGAAATGGGGATGGACGAGGATCAGGCCCGCGCGTTCTATGCCATGACCAATTCGGTGCCACACGAGGGTGCGCGGTGGCTGGAGGGTGCGGAAATGGCACGCTGGATCGAACCGGCCTCACGCGTGATCGACACGGATGCCCGGGTTGCGCTGCGGCTGGCGCTGGCGCGGTCGGGCGCCGCGCTGGCAGCCGCCCTGCGAACGCCGTGGAACCTGCCGCGTCTCACCCTTCCTGCCCACGCCTTTGCGTTCGCTCCTGCGCCGCGTCTGGCATATGCCGCGCCTCGCGCCGGTGCGGGCCTGCTTGACGGCGGCATGCTTGACTCGCGGACGGCTTTCCCATAACGGCCCCGGTCTGTTTTGCGGCTCGCTTTATGGCGGCCCCGGCCCCCGTCTCCCATTGAGCGTGTGCCGGTCAGTTTTTCGAGGATGATATGAAGCGTACCTTCCAGCCCAGCAATCTCGTGCGCGCCCGTCGTCACGGTTTCTTCGCGCGCAAGGCCACCCCGGGCGGCCAGAAGGTGCTTCGCGCCCGCCGCGCCCGCGGCCGCAAGAAGCTCTGCGCGTAATCTTTTGCGCACCCGCCTGCGCGGGTGCGATGTCCTCGCTCACGGGGTCTGAAGGCCCCGTCGCTGCGGGCGGGCAGTCGCCCTTGCGGGCTCCCCTCGGGAGCCCGCTTGTCGTATGGTGACCCCAGTGATTTCCGTCCTTACCAAGCGCGCCGATTTCCTCGCGGCTAACAGCGGCATCCGCAATGCGCATGCCGGATTTGTGTTGCTGACCCGCCCGAATGGCGGGCAGGGCATCCGCTTCGGGATCACCGTCACCAAGAAGATCGGCAATGCCGTGGTGCGCAACCGCATGAAACGGCGCTTCCGCGAGCTGCTGCGCGCCGCGCTGCCGACGCAGGGCCTTCCCGATCACGATCATGTGCTGATTGGCCGGGCGGGCGGCGTGGAGCGCGATTTCCATCTGATGGCTGAAGAACTCGCCAAGGCGCTGGATCGTGCGCGTGAAGGGCGGGGTGATCCGGCAGGCGGGCGCCGTCCGCGCAAGGGACCGCGCCGATGAAGCAGCTTCTTATTCTTATCGCTCGTGGCTGGCAGCTGGGCCCGTCGCGCATTTTGCCGACCTCGTGCCGCTACTCTCCCTCCTGCAGCCAGTACGCAATCGAGGCGATCGGCAAGTATGGCGCGCTTAAGGGTGGATGGATGGCGTTCAAGCGGCTAATGCGCTGCCACCCGTGGGGCGGGCACGGTCACGATCCCGTTCCCTGACGGCCAAAATCCTGAAGGGGCTGGAAACGCAACCGCCTTAACCCCATAATACACCCACTGTCGCATTCACGCGGGGCTTACACTTGGACAATCGCAATCTTCTGCTCGCCGTCGTGCTTTCGGCCCTGCTGATTCTGGGCTGGGAAGCGGGCCTTCAGTATTTTTATCCCGAGGCCGCGATGACCGCGCAGGCCCCCGCTGCGAGCAAGCAGGCGGCGACCAAGCCGGGCGCTGCTGCGGCACCTGCTGCGGCGGGCGCGGGTAACCTGGGCAATGATGCTGCGACCCGCAAGGTCGATCTGAAGACGGCGCTGGCGGGCGGCAACCGCGTGGCGATCGACACCCCGCGTATCAGCGGCTCGATCAACCTCGTCGGCGCACGGATCGACGATATCGAGCTGAAGGATTACCGCGAGACGGTGAAGAAGGATTCGGGCCCCGTCCGTCTCTTCGCGCCTGAAGGCACGACCGGCCAGTACTTCGCCGAGTTCGGCTTCGTTAGCGGTGGTCAGCGCCAGCCTTCGAACCTGGTGTGGCAGGCGGACGCCATCAAGCTCACCCCGACCACGCCGGTCACCCTGACCCGCACCGACGCGAACGGCGTGACCTACGCGATCCGCTTTGCGGTCGACGCCAATTACATGATCACGGCCACCCAGACCGTCACCAACGGCGGCGCTGGGGCGGCGGTCGTCCAGCCCTTCGCCCTGATCAAGCGCACCAGCACCAATGCGACGATCGACCAGTATGTCTCCCACTCCGGCCCGGTCGGCGTGTTCGGTGACATGCTGTGGGACCCCCATTCCTATGACGAGCTGGCCGAACTTGGCGGCGAGAGCCCAGCGGGCTCGCCCGACTGGCTTGGCTTCACCGATCAGTACTGGCTCTCCGCGCTGGTGCCCGGTGACGGCAAGGGCAACGTCAAGGTCGACGATGCCGGCTTCCGTTCGCTAGGTGGAAAGTTGTTCCGCACCGATCTTCTCTACGGCGCGGTGACCGTGCCCGCTGGCGGCAGCGTCACGCAGGACACGCGCCTCTATGCCGGTGCCAAGGACAGCCAGATCCTTGATACCTACGAGGACGGCGGGATCAGCAATTTCGGCCTCGCAATCAGCTGGGGCTGGTTCTGGTTCTTCGAAAAGCCGATCCTTTGGCTGCTGCGCACCCTCAATGGCCTTGCCGGCAATTTCGGCGTGGCGATCATCCTGCTCACCGTAGTGATCCGTGGGCTGATGTTCCCGATCGCGCAAAAGGGCTTTGCCTCGATGGCCGCAATGAAGGCCGTACAGCCGAAGATGAAGGAGATCCAGGAGCGCTTCAAGGATGACAAGCAGCGCCAGCAGCAGGAGATTATGAACCTCTACAAGGAGGAGAAGGTCAATCCGCTGTCGGGCTGTCTACCGATGGTGATCCAGATCCCGGTGTTCTTCGCGCTTTACAAGGTGCTGGTGCTGGCGATCGAGATGCGGCACGAGCCGTTCATGCTGTGGATCAAGGACCTTTCGGCTCCCGATCCGGCCCATATTCTCAATCTGTTCGGCCTGCTCGACTTCACCGTGCCTGCCGGCTTCCTAGCCATCGGCCCGCTCGCGGTGCTGCTGGGCATCACCATGTGGCTGACCTTCCGCCTCAACCCCTCGGCGATGGACCCCGTGCAGCAGCAGATGTTCGCGATCATGCCGTGGATCCTGATGTTCGTGATGGCGCCGTTTGCGGCGGGCTTGCTGCTTTACTGGGTGACCTCGAACCTGCTTACTGTGGCGCAGCAGAGCTATCTCTACTCGAAGCACCCGCAGCTCAAGGCGGCCAATGCGGCGGCGGAGAAGCAGAAGGCGGCGAAAGGGTAGCTGCGCGTGACCAACCCTGACGATTTCGCGGCCCGCGAGGAAGCGGCATCACGGCTCTTTTCCGGGCCGGTCGAGTTCCTGCGTTCCGCGCCGCAGCTCCAGTTCCTGCCCGATCCGGTGGTTCCGGAGATCGCGTTTTGCGGGCGCTCGAACGTGGGCAAGTCCTCGCTGCTCAATGCGCTGACGGGGCGCAAGGCGATTGCCCGCGCCTCGGTAACGCCGGGTCGCACGCAGGAGCTCAATTTCTTCGACGTCGGCCGCCCCGAAGAGGAAGGCGCGCTGCCCCTGTTCCGGCTGGTGGACATGCCCGGTTACGGCTTTGCCAAGGCGCCGGTGAAGGTGGTCGAGAAGTGGAAGGCGCTGGTCAATTCCTACCTGCGCGGCCGCCAGGTGCTGGTGCGCACGCTGGTGCTGGTCGATAGCCGTCACGGGGTGAAAGACGTCGACCGCGTGATGATGAAGATGCTCGACGAGGCGGCGGTCGGCTACCGTGTGGTGCTGACCAAGACCGACAAGATCAAGGCCAGCGAACTGGACAAGGTCGCCGAAGCGACAGCTGCGGAGATCCGCAAGCACGTGGCCGCCTATCCCGAACTGCACCTCACCAGCAGCGAGAAGGGCATGGGCATCGCAGCCCTGCGCGCGGCGGTCGTCTCGGACGCGCTGGGTGAGGGTTGGACGGGGTAAACCTCGCCCCGGCGGCCTCTTGCCCTCAGCTTCCGAACCTGCCGATCAGCAACGTGTCGAGACCAGGCTGCCCGAAATGCGCAGATTGGCTGTAGTTGTATTTGCACAGCGCCCCACGCGGTGCGCAGATTGCGGTCATGATCGCCTTGATACGCTCGTCGTTGTTGCCGCCAAAGCTTGATGCAAGGCTGCTCAATATGCCTGCGCTGCCATCGGTCCCGACCCAGCTGACCATGCTCACGTTCAGCCCGCTCACCAGAATCTTGCACCGCGGCCCGGAGGCATTGGCCTAGGCGCAATGCTGGAGGGCATAACGTTCCGCTTCTTCTAGGCTGGGCATGCCCCGGCTGATCCAGGCCTTGCCACCGTGCGAGACAGATCCGCCGGGCGCGGCGGCCGCGCCGAAGGTTCTGCTATGCCAGTCGAGCCGCGCGACCTGAGGGTAGGGCAGCCCGGCCATGCGTAATGCAATGATGTCGCACCGAACGATCTGCCCGCTGCTTGTGTCGCACGCCCGATGCGCGTCAGCGATCGCGCTCGCCTTGTCCGGGCCCCTGCCCAGAAACAGCTCGCCCCGGTCGTTTGCGGCGGTGGCTGCAAAGCCGTTCACATTGGCGCCGAGGGATCGGCATCCGGTGCCGAAAACCCGCGTGCACAAGGCCAAGGCGCCCTGCTCCGCGCTGGCGGCGATTGCATGTCCGCTACTCACGAATGGCGGGCCGGTAAGGCGCGGATGGACGGCGAAGCCATCATAGCGGCCCCCGCGCAGCCGCGTTTCGCGCTTGTCCCGATCGGGCCCGCATCGCGGCACCGGAGTCCCCGATGCGCCATCGCTGCCGATGATCTTCATCTTGGCATCAGTCGGGCCCGAGGGACAGGGGGCGATGCCGTGCAGGTCCTTTTCGAGCGGCTGGCGGTGGAGGCCGTTGCGAACCAGAGCGAGAAGCGAATCGTAGCACTTTCCGGCCGGAGTCGAAGCATCGCATGGCTGCAACGGACCGCTCTCCATCATGAAAGAGCGGCGCTGCTCCACCAACTCCTTGAGCTGCGTCGCGGATTGTACAGTCAGACCATAGGGGGCATCCATCGACAGGCGGAGATAGGCCTTGTCGAGGATCACCACCTTGTCGGGCGAACATTCACTTCGCTCGCGAGGAAGAACTTCGCGCTGGCATTGTTCGAGCACTTCGGTCCGTGCGGCATCCGGGTTGGAATGGTTAATCGCCAAGGCGTACCCGGAAATATAACCGGTATTGTCGCTGTTTTTCCAGACCGGAAATTTCATGAATGCGCCGTAGCGCGGTTGCCAACCCTTTGGCGGTGGCGGCTCCCTGTACATCGGAGGCCGGGGCTGGGCGTCCGGAGTGGCCGGTCCGTCGTTTACACAAAGGGGAATGTCAGCGATGCCGTTGCCCTGTGGGATCGCTCCGACCATCCGTTCCCCGGGTGCTCCGCTACAGGGGGCCTGCGCCTGCGCCGGAGCGCTGAGTCCGAAAAGGCTTCCTGCAAATGCCAGAACGAGCAGGATCGCCCGGCTCGGCGAAGTGCGTCTGGCTGAGAAGTGGCTTCGATCGCGTTGATTGGCTGTCATCTTTCGCCTTTCCGTCGTGGATGCATGTCGAGCCGAAGCCTAACATCTCCCCGCGGATGGCAGACCAATCGGGATGTACCGGTCCACCGGCTCGATATGGCGCTTCCTGCCTGGCGCAGGCCGTCAATCCGGACGCGCCAGGCGAGGGGTGGATGGGCTTGACCTGCGCCCGCCGCTTCCACCCCGCCACAGTCACATTGCCGGCTTGGCGATCATCCACACGGCCATTGCGATCATCATCAGGTTCTCGGTGAGCGAGACGAAGCCGAGCGGCACGTTGCTGTCGCCGCCGACACAGGCGCATTTGAGCTCGCGCTGGTTGATGTAGACCGCCTTGAACACGCTCGCCGCGCCGATGGTGCCGATAAATAGCGCGACCGGCACCGACAGCCAGTGCAGCGCGCCTGCCACCATCAACACACCCGCAAGCCCCTCAGCGAAGGGATAGATCCGCCCGTATGGCACCCAGCGCATGGCCAGCAGGTCGTAGTTTAGGAACATGGTTGCAAACTTCTCGACATTCTGGAGCTTCAGCAGCGCCAGCGCACACATCGAAAAGGCGACGAACCACTCCGCCGCACGGATGGTGAGCGCGGTGCCGTCCACGGCATAGCCTGCAGCGATCGCCATCAGTGCAGTCATCGCGAAGAGCGCGATCACGGGGCGATAGGTGGTGGCAGAAGCGTCGGCGACCTTGAGGCCGAAGTAGCGCCGTAGATCGTCGTAGCCGCCGATTCGCACGCCATCGATGAAGGTCTGAGGCGTGGTGGCCACGCCGTGTTCGGCCTTGAAGCGATCAACCTCCTCCCGCGTGACGAGATGATGATCCTCGACCACGTAGCCGAGCGAGCGCAGCAGGTGGCGGGCCTTGAGGCCGTAGGGGCAAGTGTGGGTAGGCATCACCATACGGTGGAGGACGGCGGTGCGGGGTATGTCATTCATCACGATTGTTCCCTTGAAAGTTATCGAATGACCCGTATATAAGTCCTGTACTGTAGTACGGTTTCAAGAGGCAAAAATGAAAATCGGCGATTTGGCAAAGGCAGGCGGTGTTTCGGTCGAGACGATCCGCTTCTACCAGCGGCGCGGACTGCTGCCCGAGCCGCCGCGCGGGGCCGGGGCGCGGCGCTATTCACAGGCTGATCTGGAGCGGCTGCGCTCGATTCGCGCGGCGCAGACGGCGGGTTTCACGCTCGAGGAGATCGCCACGCTGCTCGGCCTCGACCATGACGACCGCACCGCGGCACGCTCGCTCGCCGAGGCGCGGATCGCAGCGATCGACGAGAAGATCGCGACGCTCAAGACCATGCGCACGGCGCTCAAGGACCTCGTGAAGGACTGCGCCCACGGCGGCGAGGGGCCGTGCCCGATCCTCGGTGCCTTCAGCATCCCGCCCAAAACCAGCCCTGTTAGCAACCACACCCGCGCCCGGCGCGTATAGGACAGCATGACCATTTCCCGACTTTCCCGCCGCAGCTTTGTCCGCGCCGCTGGCGCCGCAGCAGGCCTTTCTGCCTTGCCCGCCTGGGCGCAGGGCCATTCGCTTCACGCCATGAAGGGTGGCGCGCCGATCCGTGTCGGCTTCGATCAGGTGTCGGGCGCGGTGATCGACCTTGCCGTCGGTCACGGCCCGCGCGTGGTCCAGGGACGCAAGGGCCACGGGATTGCGGTCAACGGCTCGGTGCCGGGGCCGCTCATCAGGTTGAAGGAGGGCCAGAACGTCCGCCTCAACGTCACCAACCAGCTGGACGAGGACACGTCGATCCACTGGCACGGGCTGCTGCTTCCGTTCCACATGGACGGGGTGCCGGGCATCAGCTTTCCGGGCATCTATCCGGGGCAGACGTTCAGCTACGAATTCCCGATCCGGCAATCGGGCACCTACTGGTATCACAGCCACTCGGGCCTTCAGGAGCAACAGGGGCATTACGGCCCGCTGATCATCGACCCGGCGGGCGCCGAGCCGGTCGAATATGACCGCGAGTTCATCCTGCTGCTGAGCGAGTTCACCCCGCACCATCCCCATTTCATCATGGACCGGCTGCGCAAGGGCGAGGGCTATTTCAACTACCAACAGACCAGCTGGGCCGATGAATATCCTCTCACCGCCGCCGATCGCCGGATGTGGGCGGAGATGCGGATGCCCGCCACCGATATCGCCGACGTGACGGGATCGACCTACACCTACCTCGCCAACGGGCGCGGGCCGAAGGAGGGGCTGGAATACATCTTCGCTCCCGGTGAGCGGGTACGGCTGCGCATCATCAACGGCGCGGCGCAGACCTTTTTCAACCTGCGGATCCCGGGTCTCGCCATGACGGTGATCGCGGCTGACGGGCAGAAGGTGAAGCCAGTCGAGGTCGACGAGTTCCAGATCGGCACTGCGGAAACCTACGACGTGATCGTCGAGCCGACCGCCGAGGCCTATACCATCATCGCCGAGAGCATGGACCGTTCCGGCATGGCGCTTGCCACACTGGCGAGCCGCCCGGGTGCCCGTGCGCCGATCCCGCCGCCGCGCAAACCCCCGCTGCTCGACATGGGCGACATGGGGATGAACCATGGCGACCACGAAAGTGGCGGACACAGCATGGAGGGCATGAAGATGCGCGACACCCTGCTGTTGCCTCCCGATGTGAAGGTCGGCCCCGGGATCGACATGGTCTCGATGGCCCCGGTCGACAAGCTGGGCGATCCCGGCCTCGGCCTGCGCGATGTGGAGCACCTCGTGCTCAATTACCGGATGCTCTCGGCGCTGGAGCCCAACCGCGATACCCGCGAGCCATCACGTCTGCTGGAGCTGCACCTCACTGGCAACATGGAGCGCTACATGTGGTCCTTCGACGGCGAGATGTATTCGGCCGTCAGCGACAAGCCGATCCGGTTCGCCTGGAACGAGCGGGTGCGTGTGAAGCTCATCAACAACACCATGATGGCGCATCCGATCCACCTGCACGGGATGTTCTTCGAGCTGGTAAATGGCGAGGAGCCCGCCCACCAGCCGCGCAAGAACATCGTGATCGTGCAGCCCGGCGCGAGCGCGCAGTTCGACCTCACCGCCAACGAGCCGGGCGACTGGGCGTTTCACTGCCACCTGCTCTACCACATGCACGGCGGGATGATGCAGACCGTGACGGTGATGGGGCCGGAGGGCGGGGCATGAAGATCGTGCTTCCGCTCCTCGCCCTGCTGTCGGCTGCGCCGCTCGCCGCGCAGCACCAGCATCACGAGCCTGCGCCTGCGCCTGCTCCCGCTCCCGCTCCCGCTCCCGCACAGGACCCCCACGCGGGGCATCACATGCCACCGCCCGCCGATCCCCACGCCGGGCATGACATGGGCGAGATGGACAAGGCGCCCGTCTCCCCCGGCCCGACCATGGAAACCCCGACCCCGCCCGATGCCGGCAGCGGCCCGCCGCGCGCGGCCGATGCGATCTGGGGCGCCGAGGTAATGGCGGCCTCGCGCGAGGATCTGCGCCGCACCCATGGTGATTTCCCGGTATTCTGGTTCCAAGGAGACCGCTTCGAGACGCAGGTGCGCGACGGGGCGGACGGATACCTATGGGACATTCAGGGCTATTACGGCACGCCGACCGAGCGCCTGTGGTTCAAATCAGAAGGCGAGGGCGAATTCGGAAGCAAGCCCGAAGACGCCGAGGTGCAGGCGCTCTATGCCCGCGCCTTCATGCCCTTCTGGGATGTGCAGGCCGGCATCCGCCACGACATCGCCGGACCGGACACCACCCATGCCGTGATCGGCGTGCAGGGCCTTGCGCCCTATATGTTCGAGGTCGACGCCGCGCTGTTCCTGTCGCACCGCGGCGACCTTACCGCCCGCATTGAGGCCGAGGTCGACCAACGCATCACCCAGCGCCTCATCCTCCAGCCCCGCGTCGAGGTGAACCTTTCAGCACAGGACGTGCCTGAGCTCGGCATCGGCTCTGGCCTCGACCAGATCGAGGTCGGCGCGCGGCTGCGCTACGAGATCAGGCGCGAATTCGCGCCCTATATCGGCATCGAGCAATCATGGCGCATCGGCAAAGGCGCGGACTTTGCGCGATTGCGGGGCGAAGGCACTTCGGCCACCAGCCTCGTCGCCGGTATCCGTTTCTGGTTCTGACAACACGAAGGACGTACCCCCGATATGCGTATCCCCGCTCTCCTCGCCGCGCTGGCCCTGACCGCCCTCGCGCCTGCGCCGCTGACGGCACACGTCAAGCTTGCGGCCTCAACCCCTGCTGCGGGCACGGCGGCCAAGGCGCCGACCAAGGTCACGCTCACCTTCAGCGAGAAGGTCGTCCCGGCAACCGCCGCCGCGTCGATCATCATGACCTGGATGCCGGGAATGCCGAACCACGGCGAAATGCCGATCCGCAACTTCACCGCCAGCTGGTCTGCCGATGGCAAGACCATGACGCTGACTCTGAAGAAGCCGCTGCCCAAGGGCACCTATGACGTGCGCTGGCAGGCTGCCTCGGGCGATGGCCACACGGTGCGCGGAACGGTGACGTTTGACGTTGGCTGAAGAGCTCCAGCTTAGGTGGCGAACAGGTTCGCCGGATCAGCAAAGGCCTTGAACTCCAGCGCATTGCCGCTGGGATCGCGCAGGAACATCGTCGCCTGTTCGCCAGGCTGACCCTTGAAGCGGATGGTCGGCTCGATCACGAAGTCGCAGCCGCCCGCCCGCAAGCGCGCAGCCAGCGCTTCCCACGCGTCCATCGACAGCACCAAGCCGAAATGCGGGACGGGGACGCCGTGCCCGTCAACATGGTTGCTGGCGCGGTCGCCCGCCTGCCCGGGAGCGAGGTGGGCAACGATCTGGTGGCCGTGAAAGTCGAAATCGACCCACTCGTCGCTTGACCGCCCCTCTGCGCAGCCCATCGCCTCGCCATAGAACCGGCGCGCGGCGGCGAGATCATCGACGGGAAAGGCGAGGTGGAAGGGGGGCAGTGACATGCGGCGGGCTCCTTATGGGTGCGGGATAGCCCGTTCAGCCTCGACAGTGCCAGAGTGAATATCTACTGCGCCCCCTTAACCCGTCTCGCAGGTGGAGCGCAGACCGACATGAAACTCATCATTGGCAACAAGAACTATTCGAGCTGGAGCTTGCGCGGCTGGCTCGCGGTCAAGCAGTCGGGACTTCATTTCGACGAGCTCACTGTACCGATCATGGGCGAGGAGTGGGACCGCCTGAAGCAGGACATGGGCGAAGTGCAGCCGTCCAGCGGCAAGGTGCCGATCCTTTGGGATGGCGATGCCGTGGTGTGGGACAGTCTCGCGATCATGGAATATTGCGCTGACAAGGTCGGGCGCGAACGCTTCTGGCCCAAGGATGAAGTCGCGCGCGGCATGGCCCGCGCGATGGTCGCCGAAATGCACTCAGGCTACCAGTCGCTCAGGCGAGAACTGCCGATGAATATCCGCCGCCGCGTGGAACTGCCGGGCCTCTCCGAAGCGACCCGCCACGATGTCGTGCGCATTCTCACCCTGTGGGCCGAAGCCCGGGCGCGCCACGGCAGTGCGGGGCCATATCTGTTCGGCACCTTCGGCGCGGCCGATATCTTCTACGCGCCCATCGTGACGCGGTTAGTGACCTACGGCATCGGCGTGCCCGGCTTCGCACAGGCCTATATGGATGCGATCTGCGAGCATGACTGGATGCGCGAATGGATCGGCGCGGCCGAGGAAGAGGAATGGGTGATCGAGCAATACGAGGTGATGGCATGAGGCTGCTGCTCGCCGCCGTGCTTTCGCTGCTTGCGCTGCTGCCAGCGCCTGCCAGCGCGTGGGGCGACTACGCCCACCGCCAGACCGCGCGGGTCTTGGCGCGAACGTCTCGCCCGACGTGCGCGCCAAGACCCGCGCGCTGCTCGCCCGCGAGAAGGATCTCGGCACGCCGAAGTGCCCGCTCAGGACACTGGAGGACGCGTCGGTCTGGGCCGATTGCGTGCGCGGTGAGAGCTGGCGCTGGGGCTATACAGCCGCCTGGCATTATCGCACCGCGCCGATTTGCGAAGCCTTTAACCCGCGTGGCAATTGTGCCGGGGGCAATTGCGTGACCGCGCAGATCCAGCGCGCCCACCGTGTCCTCGCCGATGAAAGCCTGCCGGCCCCCGTGCGGCTCGAGGCGCTCGCTTTCATGGTCCACTTTGCGGGTGACGTGCACATGCCGCTTCATTCGGGCGACAACGAGGATCGCGGCGGCAATGACCGCGAGGCCGATTACGGCATCATCCCCAGCCTCAATCTGCACTGGATCTGGGACGGCCCACTGGCCGAACGCGCAATCAGCGATCCGGCCGATCCGGTGGTGCGGCCCTACGCGTCCGCCGAGCGCGCCGAGCTGGCGGGCGGCACCCCCGACGAGTGGGGCCGCGAAAGCTGGGAGATTGCCCGCAGCTTCGTCTACCCGACCGCCTTCGACACCGAGAACCTGTGCGACGGGACGCTGCCCAAGAAGGCCGCCTTGACGCAGGAGGACATCGTGCGCGGTGTGCCGATCGCCAAGCGGCGGGTGCAACAGGCGGGCTTGCGGATCGCGAGCCTCCTCGAAAGCGCCTTTGCGCCGGGCCCGCTAGTGGTGCCCGACGAACGCCGGCGCCGCGATTAAGCGAAGGCCTTGGAGAGAAACCACGCGGCAACGCCCAGCATAGCAACCGCCAGCACCCGCCGCACCATGCGGGCGCGGGCCTCGGCCATCAGCCCGGCGCGGGCCCGCTCTGCGCCCAGTACCAGCGTGAGGTGGATGGCGGTCGCGATGATCACACTGGTCGCGCCGAAGGCAAAGCCTTGAGCGACTGTCGGACGTCCGTCCGCCACGAATTGCGGCATCACCGCGATCAGGAACAGCGCCGCCTTGGGGTTGAACAGGTTGAGCGCGAACCCGGCCAGCGCGTGCTTGCCGCTGCCACCGACTGCGCCCGGTGTCCGGGCGATCTCCCCCGACCCCCTCCATGCATCCCACGCCAGCCATGTCATCATCGCTGCGGCCGCCACCGAGACCGCGCGCCCCAACGGGCCTTCGGTTTCAAGGATCATGCTCGCGGCCAGCACGCTCAAGACGGCATTGGCGGAGAGCCCCGCCGTGACCCCTGCGACTGCACCCAGCCCCGCGCGGCGACCTTCGGACAGGGTCAACGCCACCAGCCACGCCATGTTAGGGCCGGGCGTCAGTTCGACGATCAGCACCGCGAGGGCAAAGCCGACAAGGTCGATCATGCCTGTCCTGCTCCGCTTCGCGCGGTGCGTGTGCGGGGGATGGCGGCACAATCGCGCTTTCTCATTCGCGGCAACTCCTGCTAGGCCCGCAACCATGCTCGACGTCGCAGACCTTGCCAAGCGCCTCATCGCCGCGCCCTCCGTGACGCCCGCGACCGGCGCGGTTTTCGCTGAACTCGAGGCGATGCTGGTGCCTTTGGGCTTCGCCGTCCACCGTTTCACCCGTGGCGAGGGGCCGGAAGGCTCCGACGAGGCGCCGGTCGAGAATCTGTTCGCCATCCGGCGCGGCCCTGAAGGGGCGAGGCACTTCGCCTTTGCCGGGCATCTCGACGTGGTGCCGCCCGGCGATGGCTGGGAAAGCGATCCCTTCGACCCGCAAGTGCGCGGCGAATTGCTCCACGGGCGCGGCGCGGTCGACATGAAGGGTGCGATCGCTGCTATGGTGGCCGCCGTTGCCGAAGTGCCGTCCGAGGCGGGGACAATCAGTTTCATCATCACCGGTGACGAGGAGGGCCCGGCGCTCCACGGCACCCGCGCGCTGATCGATTACATGGAAGCAGAGGGCATCCAGCCTGATCTGTGCCTGGTGGGCGAACCGACTTCGGTGAACCGCCTGGGTGACATGGTGAAGATCGGGCGGCGCGGATCGGTTAATATCTTCATCGATGTCGATGGCACGCAGGGCCACGTTGCCTACCCGCATCTTGCCGACAATCCGCTGCCCAAGCTGGTCGCGATCCTGTCGGAACTGGACGCGCTCACGCTCGATACCGGCACGAAGTGGTTCCAGCCGAGCAACCTCGAAATCACCGATATCAACGTCGGCAACCGCGCGCACAATGTCATCCCAGCGGCTGGCAATGCGCGCATCTCGATCCGTTTCAACGACCTCCACACCGGCAAGAGCCTGTCAGACCGGGTGTGCGCCATCGCCCAAAAGCACGGCGGCAAGGCGCGACCCGTGATTTCGGGCGAGCCTTTCCTGACCGAGCCGGGGGCTTTTTCGAAGCTGGTCAGCGCCGCGGTGGAGGCCGAGACAGGCATCGCCACCGAACTCAGCACCACGGGCGGCACATCCGACGCGCGCTTCTTGTGCGCTGTATGCCCCGTCATCGAATTCGGCCTGTGCAATGCGACGATGCACAAACGCGACGAGGCCGTTTCCGTCCCCGATCTTGCCGTGCTGGCGCGCATCTATGCCCGCATCGCCGCGCAAGCACTGGCGCTGGCCGAAACCGAATAACTACCGCACCGCGCGGACGGGAGCATTCATGGATCGCAAGCTTACCCTCTACATCCTGATCGGCATGGTGCTGGGCGTGGTCGTCGGCCAGGTGCTCAACCAGAGCGTCCCGGCCGACGTGATCAAGGCCGACATCGCGCCGTGGTTCAAGCTTCTGTCCGACATCTTCCTCAACCTCATCAAGATGCTGGTCGCCCCGCTGGTGCTTTCGACCATCGTCGTCGGCATCGCGCATATGGGCGACAGCGCCGCGCTGGGCCGCATCGGCGTGCGCGCGCTGGCGTGGTTCATCACGGCCAGCCTCGTTTCGATCGGGCTTGGGCTGATTCTGGTCAACTTCTTCCAGCCGGGGATCGGTGCGCCGATCCCCGATGCGTCTGCCGCCGCCGCGGCGGTGGGCGAGGTCAAGGAGCTGAAGGCGACCGAGTTCATCCTTTCGATCTTCCCCAAGAACGCGGTCGAGGCGCTGGCGACCAATAATATCCTGCAAATTCTGGTGTTCTCGATCTTTGCCGGTGTCGCCCTGTCGGCCATCGGGGAGCGCGGCAAGGCGCTGGTCACCGGCGCGGATGCGCTGGCCGAGATGATGCTGCAGGTCACCGGCTACGTGATGCGCTATGCGCCCATCGCGGTGTTCGGCGCGCTCGCCAACGTGGTCGCGGCGAGCGGGCTGGCGATCCTCGGCACCTATCTCACGCTGCTGACCGAGTTCTATCTTTCACTCGTGCTCTTGTGGATCATCCTGCTGAGCGCGGGGGCGGTGTTCCTCGGCAAGCGCATCTGGGTGCTGATCCGCTATATCCGCCAACCGCTGATGATCGCCTTCTCGACGGCCTCGTCGGAGGCCGCGCTGCCCAAGCTGTTTGAGCAGCTCGACCGCTTCGGCGTGCCGCGCCGCATCTCGGGCTTCATGCTGCCGCTGGGCTACTCGTTCAATCTCGACGGCTCGATGATGTACATGAGCTTCGCGACTTTGTTCATCGCACAGGCCTATGGCATCGAGCTGAGCATCGGCACGCAGATTATGATCCTCTTGACGCTGATGATCTCGTCCAAGGGCATCGCCGCCGTGCCGCGCGCTTCGCTGGTGGTGATTACTGGGACGCTGGCGATGTTCGGTCTGCCGGTCGAAGGCGTCGCGATCATCCTTGCGATCGACCAGTTCCTCGACATGGGCCGCACCGCCACCAACGTGGTCGGCAACGCTGTGGCAACCGCGGTCATCACCAAGTGGGAAGGGATGTTGGAGGTCGAGGAGCCCGAGATCGTCGATCATCCCCACGCCCCCGCTCACACCGCCGCCGACGGCCGCGCGGGACTGGAGCTGGATCCGAGCAATTTCGAGGACGGTAAGGGCTAGCGGCTCCGGCTCATTTTTTTACATACTCCACTGGCACGAATGCACCCAGCGAGCATCCTGCGCCGCGCTGGGGGACGCCGCCGATGTTCTGCAGAACGTAGACGATCTGCGGCGTGCAGAGCTGGTCGATTGAGCTTTCGTAGATGATCGCACGGTTCCAGCCGAGCCCGGGGCAGCTCCCTTTCAGCGTGTTGCGGTAGGTCTTGCCGCCCTGCATTTCGAAGTCGATCACCGTATCGCTCCGTACAAGCGATGCGCGCACCTGACTGCGGTTGATGCAGCTTATACCCTCGCCTAGCACTTTGGCTTCCGGCGTGCGGGCCGCATCGGCCTGTGCGCGGGCGGCGGGATCGGCTGGCGCGCACGCGGCAAGGATCAAAGGCAGGGGGGCTAGAGCGAGGGCGCGCAAGTTCATGACGATTCTCTCCACCTGAGGCTGCATCATCATCGCCCCCGCGCTTGAACGGCGGCTTAATCTAGATTGGGATCGGCTGCTTCTACCCGGCCTTTGGGCAGGTCCAGAACCTTCTTGCGGTAGCTGCACAGGTCGACGACCTTGCAGCGCCAGCATTCGGGCATCCGCGCCTTGCAGACGTAGCGGCCGTGCAGGATCATCCAGTGGTGCGAATCCCGCCGAAAGGGCTGGGGCACGCGCTTTTCAAGCTTGGCCTCGACCTGATCCGGCGTCTTGCCCTTGGCCATGCCGGTGCGGTTGCCGAGTCGGAAGATGTGGGTGTCGACCGCGAAGGTCTCCTGCCCGAACCAGCAATTCAGGACGACATTTGCGGTCTTGCGCCCCACGCCTGGGAGCTTCACCAGTTCATCGCGGCTGTCTGGCACCTGCCCGCCATGCTCGTCGACGAGAATTTGCGAAAGCGCGATCACGTTTTTGGCCTTGGAATTGAAGAGGCCGATGGTCTTGATGTGCGCCTTCAGACCGGCCTCGCCCAATTCGAGCATCGCTTGCGGCGTCTCGACCTTGGCGAAGAGTGCACGGGTCGCCTTGTTCACGCCGACGTCGGTCGCCTGCGCGGAGAGCGCCACCGCGACTAGCAGCTGGTAGGCATTGCCATATTCCAGCTCGGTCTCGGGCGAGGGGTTGTCCTCGGCCAGGCGGCGGAAAAATTCGAAGATCTGGGCGCGGGTCATGGCTCGCCTTGAAAGGGCAATTCGCTGCGCCAGTAAAGTGCTGTAGCGGGCGGGACATGTGCCACGAGCCACAAGGCAAGCCACAGCAGTCCGCCGCCTCCCGTATGCTCGAAATAGCGGACGCCTTCGTTTCGCGTTGCCGCGATCAGCGCAATGTCGAGCAGCACCAGCAGGCCGAGCGCAAACCTTGCCAGCTTGTCTTTGCCGGGCTCGCGCCACCGACCGGCGGCATGGAAGCCCGCCACGATCAGCGGCGTGCCGGGGATGCTGATCCAGATGGCCGAAATCCAGCCGTGACCCGCGCCGGCGTTGATAAAGGCGAGGAGCAGGCAGAACAGAGCGTAAAATACGCCCAGCACGGTGCAGCCGACTGCAATCACTGCCCGGGCGCCGCGATCATGGGCCGACGTCCGGCGCTGCCGCAGGTTGCGCCGCCTTCCATTCCATCGCCATTAGCGCGCGCTTTTCGACCGAGGGGTGAGTGTAGAACAGCACTTCCTCCAGCGCTGAAGGACGCGGGTAGCGGTACTCGGCGGTTTTCACCAAGGCCGTGGCGAGTGCATCCGGTTCGCCCACGGTCTCGAGCGAATAGCGGTCGGACTCGGTCTCGCCCATGCGGGTAAGGGTGTTGGTGAGCGGGGTGACGAGCAGTCCCAGTACTGATCCGACCACCGCGAAGACCGGCAGGCCGCGCGGCTCGTCCAGCCGGGCATCGCTGCCCAGCATCCGCGCGGTCGGTGCGAACAGGCGGTTGAGGAGGAAGAAGAACACCATCGCCAGCAGCGGGAAGATCACCACGTAGCGCCAGACATGGCCGAGCTTGTAATGTCCCGCCTCGTGGCCCGTGACCGTGCGTACTTCTGCTATCGAGGCCTGTTTAAGCGCGACGTCGGAAATCGCGATCCGCGCCGAGGGGCCGATGCCCGAGACGTTCGCGGTGAAGCGGTCGGACTGGCGCGAGCCATCATACATGAAGATGCGGTCGTGCGGGATGCCCACATCGTCGGCGATCTGCTCGAGCGAAGTGCGCACCTCGCCCGGCGGCACGGGCTTGTATTCGTTGAACATCGGCTCGATCAGCGTCGGCCCGGCGAGCAGCATGACAAAGATCGCGAACGCCGAAAGCCCCCCGCTCCACAGCCACCAGCGCGCACCAGTGCGGCGGATCAGCGCATAGACGCCGGTCAGGAACAGCCCACCTACCACCAGCGTTATCGTCTCGCCGATGGCCATCTGGCCGAGGAAATCGCCCAGCGGCTGCTGCGAGAGGTCATAGGCGCGTTGGCGGTACCAGTCGGTGTAGATCGCCCATGGTAGCGAAATGATGGCCGCGATGGCGAAGAACGCCGCGCTAACGATCCATGTCGACGCAAAGGTGCCGCGATTTGCCAGCCTGGCCGCGATCCGGTCGAGCAGACGCAGGCGGACCATGATGAAAGCGACCAGCAGCGAAACCCCGACGCCGCCGAGCAGCACCCAGTGGTTGCCGGTGGTATAGGCCTGCGCTTTCGCGAGCGCCTCCGGCCCGAGCGTATCGACCAGCCGCGCTGCTTCCTGCGCGGGTGTCAAGGTATTTGCCATGATTGTGATCCCCACTGTGTTGCCTATGCAATACACCCTGCCGGGAATGCGTCAAGTCTCACAGCCCCAGCACGTCGTTCATGGTGTAGCGGCCTGGCTCCTTGCCGGTGAGCCATTCCGCTGCCTTCACCGCGCCGCGGGCGAAGATCATCCGGTTTTCTGCGGAGTGCGACAGAACGATGCGCTCCTCGCTTCCGGCAAAGATGACCGAATGTTCGCCCGCCACGGTGCCGCCGCGCAGGGTGGCAAAGCCGATCGCGCCTTGCGCGCGCGCGCCTGTCGTGCCGTGACGGCCGCTTTCCATATTGTCGCTCAGAGCGATCCCGCGCCCCTTCGCCGCGGCCTCGCCCAGCAGCTTGGCGGTGCCCGAGGGGGCGTCCACCTTCATGCGGTGGTGCATCTCCAGCACCTCGATATCCCAATCAGGCCCCAGCTTCGCAGCCGCCTCCTGAACCAGATGCGCGAGCAGCGTGACGCCCAGCGAAAAGTTGCCCGACTGCAGCACCGGCACGGCCCGCGCAGCCTCGGCAAGCATCACGAAATGTGCCTCTTCCAGTCCGGTGGTGCCGACCACGATCGGCTTGCCCGCGACCTTCGCCGCGCCAAGGTTCGCCGCCAGTGCGTCGGGCGCGGAGAAATCGACCAGCACGTCGCACCGCGCGGTGAAGGGCCCGATGCTGCCGCCCGCGTCCACACCTGCAAACAGCGCGTGTCCCGCATCGACGATCGCTGCCTCCAGCGCCTGCCCCATGCGGCCCTTGTGCCCGATTACCCCGAACTGCAGCTGTGTCATTGCGCGCCTCTGTGCCCCATGCTTCAAGGCCTCATGGCAGAGATTGAACGCATCGTCATCCTCACCGGCGCAGGCATTTCGGCCGAAAGCGGGATCGACACCTTCCGCTCGGCAGGCGGCCTTTGGGAACAGCACCGGGTGGAGGACGTGGCGACGCCTGAAGGCTTCGCGAGGAACCCCAACCTGGTTCTGAATTTCTACGACATGCGCCGCACCGCGCTGGCCAATGTCGCGCCCAACCCTGCCCATATGGCGCTGGCGCGGCTGGAGCGGGAGTTTAGCGGCGATTTGCTGCTGGTCACCCAGAACGTCGACGATCTGCACGAACGCGGCGGCTCGGCGAGAGTGCTGCACATGCACGGCGAACTCAAGAGCGCGCTATGTTCGTCCTGCGAAATGCGCACGCCGTGGCAGGATACGATGATCGAGCGCCCCCCGTGTCCGGTCTGCCGCGCCCCCACTTTGCGTCCCGATGTCGTGTGGTTCGGCGAGATGCCTTACGAGATGGGCCGCATCTATCAGGCGCTCGAGACCTGCGATCTGTTCGTCAGCATCGGCACCTCGGGCGCGGTCTATCCTGCCGCCGGCTTCGTGCAGGAGGCGCGTGCGAACGGCGCACGCACGCTCGAACTCAACCTCGAACCCAGCGAAGGCTCCCGCCTGTTCCACGAAACCCGCCTTGGCCCGGCCAGCATTGTGGTGCCGCAGTGGGTGGACGAGGTGCTGGGTGCCTGACGCTCTTGGCGCGATCCCTGCCTCGCGCGAGCCGTGGCGGTTCGAGATTTGATCAGTTGCGCGGCGGCATGGGCGTCGGCGGACTGCTACCGCGCTCCTTGCTCCAGCTCCGGCCCGAATCGGTGGGGGCGACGGGGATACCATTCGCGCTCCGGTCGGTCGGGGCGGGGCCAGAGTCGGGGGCATGATCGGAAACCGTCGGGTCGATATTCCCGGGCGTGCCTTCCGCCGGAACGACGGCATCCTTGTGGCGCTGCCGCTGTGCGACCGCTGGATCCTCGTGATGGTCTTGCGCCTGCCTTGCGCGAGTGAAGGAGATGATGCCAATCACCAGCCCAGCGCCGAGCGTGAACAGCGCGAGGAACATGATCGCGTCGAACTGGATATTTATGGTTGCCTCCTTGCCGAGAGGAGCGTTACCTATGGGTAGCGGACGATGTTCCGGCCGATGCAGGTTTTCGTGCCGTGCCGTGCTGTGGCGCAGACGGGGCGGGTCGATCAGGCGTGGTCAGTTCCGCAGGCCTTGCAACCGGGGTCGCGCGGGATGCGGATAGTGCGCATCCCCGGCTCGAGCCCGTCGAGGATATGGAGGCGACCCCAGCCGGGCGCTCCCAAGGTGCTGACCCCGGCAAGCAGTGCCTTGATCGCCTGCATCGCCGCAAAGCTGCCGACCCAGCCAGCCATCGCGCCGAGCATCCCGTCATCAGCGCAGGTGTCGCAATTCTCCGCATCGAAGGCATCGCCGACGAAACAGCGGTAGCAGGCCTCGCCCGGCAAGTGCCCCGCCCAGGCCCCGACCTGCCCCTGGAAGCGGCCCACAGCGGCCGAAAGCAGCGGGATGCCCGCCGCAACGCAGGCGTCGGAGACGGCGAGCCGCGTGGCGAAGTTGTCCGTCCCGTCGAGCACCAGATCGGCGCCGGCAATCAGGCTTGCAGCGTTCTCGGGCGTGATCCGCGCGTCCGAGACGTCGACCTGCAGGGCGTCGTCGAAATTGGCGAGCCACCGGCGAGCCGAGACTGCCTTGCCGTAGCCCACATCGCGGGTGGTGAAGATTGTCTGGCGCTGGAGATTGGAGACGTCGACCACATCGTCATCGACCAACGCGAGCCTGCCGATCCCGCTCGCGGCGAGATATTGCAAGGCGGGCGAGCCGATTCCGCCAAGGCCGATCAGTGCGACCCGCGATTCGGCGAGGCGCACCTGCCCCGCACCGCCGACTTCCGGCAGCACGATGTGACGCGCGAACCGATCGAGCCTTGCCGAAGAAATGCTCACGGCTTGTCCTCTGGAGCGGGACGCCGTTCCTGTCGGAAAGCGCCGATTCCATGCCACCACAGAAAGGCGATCACCGCCCCCTTGGTCGGCTGGAGCATAGCGAGCAGCATCACGATGGATACCGGCAGGAGGATGGCGAGCGTGAGCCATGCCGACATCCCGCCTGCGATCATCGCGATCACCACCGGTGCGAGCAGGTGGCCGACCAGAAAGATGCCGATATAGGCCGGAAAATCGTCAGCCTGTTGCAGCGACCAATCCTGCTTGCAGTGGCCGCAGCGGTCGACCGGCTTCAGCCATTTGCGGAACAGTGGCGCTTCCCCGCAGCGCGGGCAACGGCACTTCGCGCCGCGCAGCAGGGCGGGGATCCATCCGGTCGGCAAGGCGACAAGGTCGGGACAAAGGCGCTGGGAAGGCATGGACAGGCTGTTTACAACCTGTGCACCGCCTGTCGACAGGACTGTGGACCAGCCTGTCGAAAGTGCGGTGCAAAGCTGGTGGAATTGCTGTGCGGGGATCAGCTCTCGAGCTGGCGCAGGAGGCTCCTCACATCGCCATCCATGTCGGCGTCGCGCTGGCGCAAATCCTCGATCAGACGGACCGCGTGGATCACGGTCGAATGGTCACGCCCACCGAACTTGCGGCCGATCTCGGGGTAAGAACGCGGCGTGAGCACCTTCGAAAGGTACATCGCCACCTGCCGCGGGCGCACGACAGCGCGGGCACGGCGCTTGCTGCTCATTTCCGAGCGGTCGATGCGGTAGAACTGGCAAACGGTGCGCTGGATTTCGTCGATGGTGATCCGGCGGCGATTCGCCGAGAGGATGTCGGTCAGCTGCTCTTCAGCCAGTTGGAGCGAGACTTCCTGTCCGGTCAGCTGGGCATAGGCGATCAGCTTGTTGAGACCGCCCACCAGCTCGCGCACGTTGCGGGTAATGGTGCGGGCGAGGAAATCGACCACGTCCTCGGGCACGGAGAGCGGCGCGAAACGCACCAGCTTCGAAACGAGGATCTTCTTGCGAAGCTCGATGTCGGCAGGCTGGATGTCGGCGACGAGGCCCATTGAAAGGCGGCTGAGCAGGCGCGGTTCCACTCCGTCGAGCGCCTGCGGCGCGCGGTCGGCGGCGAAGACCAGCCGCTTGCCCTCGGCCAGCAGGGCGTCAATCGTGTAGAGCAGTTCTTCCTGCGCGCTCGCCTTACCGATGATGAACTGGATGTCATCCACCAGCAGCAGGTCGAACGAGCGAAGGCGCGCCTTGAATTCGATCGTCTGGCTCGATTTCAGCGCCTGGACGAATTCGACCATGAAACGCTCGGCCGAGCAGTAGAATATCCGCGCACGTGGGTGGGCGTGCAGATAGGCGTGGCCGATCGCGTGCAGAAGGTGGGTCTTGCCCTGTCCGGTCGCCGCCTTGAGATAAAGCGGCGAGAACTGCGGCTGTTCCAGCGCAGCCATGCGTTGCGCCGCGTTGCAGGCGAGGATGTTCGCTTCGCCCGTAACGAAGGCGGTGAAGGTCAGCGAGGGGTCGAGGCCCACTGATGACGTGAAGGTCGCATCGCCCAGGGCGCCCGCGGCCATGGCGATCGCACTTGCGCCGTCATTGGCGGGGCGGCGGCCATCGTCGAGGCGCAGGTCGGGCAGCTGGCGGCGGCCCGGATGGACCATGATGCTGACCTTGCGCACTTCGCTGCGCGCGATGCTCCAGGCCAGCTGCAGCCGGTCGTGAAAACGATCGCGCACCCAGTTGGCCGAAAATTCGGTTGGCAGATAGAGATCGAGCGTCCCGGTTTCGCGGTTCAGCGCGCCCAGTTGGATCGGCTTGATCCACTGGCTATGCAGCTGGTGCCCCAGGTCCTTGCGCAGCCCCTGACTGATATCGGACCAGTCGGCGGCGAGATTTACAGCTTCGGCATCTTCCATCAGATGTTCATCGGCCTGGCGGCCAGTCGTCCGCGCCTTGTCAGTCCTGTGCACAAGCTCATCCCCAATTCACCCGTGGTCTGACAAACCGGAAGGATTGCCGACACATTATATCCCCATTGCGACAGGCTAGCCTTTCCCCTCCCCGGAATCCTAATTCCGGAGAACCCCCCTGTCTGCCAGTTTGTAAAAACACCCGGGCTGTCCCGCGCCGGGTGAAGCCCATCTAAAGAGCTCTGGCGCGCTTAGCGCAAGCGAGGACTTTTAAAAAAAGTGAAATAATCCTGTTGACTCGCCTCTAGCCCGCAGGCTTGCGTTCAACATGTTGAAATAAAAAAGAAAAAATAGTTTCACTATGCGAATCGCGGAGAATCCTGAAGATTTCGCGATCAGGCCATGCTGCGTTTTGCGCAAACGAAACGGGCCGCGCTTACACAGCGCGGCCCGTTTGGCTGGATCCTTCCCGAAAGCCCCGTGAAACTGCCTATCAGGCGGATCAGGACTTCGTGACGAATCGAATCAGAGTGTGGCGACTCGGCGCGTCAGGCGCGACATCTTGCGGGCCACGGTGTTCTTGTGGAGCACACCGCGGGCAACGCCACGGGCCATTTCCGGCTGGGCAGCCTTGAGCGCGGCAGCAGCAGCATCCTTGTCACCGGCTTCGCAGGCGGCTTCGACCTTCTTGATGAAGCTGCGGATGCGGCTGATGCGTGCGCCATTAATGGCGGCACGGTTGGCATTGCGGATGATGCGCTTCTTGGCTTGCGGCGTATTGGCCATAATTCGGTTCTGTCTCGCGTCTGGTTCAAGCCGCGGCACGCGGCTGAAGGGAAATCCGTGGGTGTGCTCGAAAAAGGCGAGCAGACTCATGGTCTGACCGCCGGAAAGCAGCGCGCATAGTCTTGAAGCGGCGCAAGGTCAACGATTCTCCAACACGGCGGCGAAGACGCCGCAAGGGCGACCGCCCGCCCGCAGGCGCCCGGAGCGTAGCGGAGGAACAGTGCCGAGGACGCGCCCGCGGAGGCGGGCGCATAATCAACGTTGGCACACCGGGCAAAACCACGTGCTGCGCCCGCCTTGCGCAATCCTCTGGATGACACCGCCATCTTCCCTCCGGCACGGTTCTCCCTCGCGGCCGTAGACGTCGAAGGAGCTGGCAAAATAGCCCAGTTCGCCGTCGGGCCGCGCGTAGTCGCGCAAGGTGGAGCCGCCATCGCGGATCGAGGCTTCAAGCACGTCGACAATTGCTGGCACGAGCCGATGCAGCTGCGGCACTGTCACCTTGCCCGCCGGCTTGGTAGGTCGGATGCCCGCGCGCCACAGCGCCTCGCACACATAGATATTGCCTAGGCCCGCCACGATCCGCTGATCCAGCAGACACAGCTTGATGGATTGGGTCTTGCCCGCCAGCGTCGTTTTCAGATGCGCCACTGTCAGTCCCGGACCCAGCGGCTCCGGCCCGAGCGCGGCGAATTGCGGCCAGGCGTCCAGCGCACCGGTTGCCACAAGATCGACCGAGCCGAACCGCCGCGGATCGCACAGGGCGAAGCGGTGGTCTGCGGTCTCCATCAGCAGGTGATCATGGGTTTCGGGCGTTTCGGGATCGATCCGCCAGCGCCCGCTCATGCCCAGGTGGAAGATCACTGTCGCACCGCGGTCGAGATGGAGGAGGCCATATTTCGCCCGGCGGGACAGCGCCGTCACGGTCGCCCCGGTCATCACCTGCACCAGATCATCGGGGAATGGGCGGCGCAGATCGGCGCGGTTTAGTTTGACGCGCGTGATCCGCTCGCCTTCGAGGAAGGCAGCGAGGCCGCGGACGGTGGTTTCCACTTCAGGTAATTCAGGCATGGCTCCACCCCCTAACACCCTTTGCCTATCCGGCAATTCCTTCTAGGGAACCGGGCATGAGTGATACCAACGACGAAACCGTCTCCTTCGGCTACCAGCAGGTCACCCCCCAGGAAAAGACCCGCAAGGTTGGCGAGGTCTTCTCCAGCGTCGCGCGCAAGTACGACATCATGAACGATGCAATGTCGGGCGGCATGCACCGTTTGTGGAAGGACCGCTTTGTCCGCCGCGTAAAGCCGAGGGCGGGCGAGCAGATCCTCGACATGGCTGGCGGTACCGGTGACATCGCCTTTCGCATGGCGGCCAAGGGCGCGCATATCACCGTCGCCGACATCAATCAGGACATGCTTGACGTGGGCGCCGAACGCGCGCTCGAGCGCGGCTTAGACGAGGAGGATGGCAGCCTCGTCTTTACCTGCCAGAACGCGGAAAGCGTGAGCTTCGCCTCGAACTCCTTCGATGCCTATACCATTGCGTTCGGCATCCGGAACGTGACGCACATCGACCGCGCGCTGGCAGAAGCCTTGCGCGTGCTTCGCCCGGGCGGGCGGTTCTTCTGCCTCGAATTCTCGACTGTGGAATGGTCGGGGCTGAAAGAGGCTTACGATATCTATTCGGATCACCTGCTGCCACGCATGGGCCAGATGATCGCCGGCGATGCGGACTCATATCGCTACCTTGCCGAATCGATCCGCAAGTTCCCGCCGATGCCCGCGTTCGAGCAGATGATCCGCCAGGCAGGTTTCGCCAACACCAAGGTCGAACCGATCATGGGCGGCCTCGTCGCGATCCATTCGGGCTGGAAGATCTGATCCAGTGACTTCCTCTGTTGTCCACCTTTCCCGCCTTGCCCGCTGGGGCGTGACGCTTGCGCGGCGGCGCGCACTGGTGGGCATCGAGAACGACCCGAATGCGCCTGCGATGCTGCGCCGGCTGGTGCGGCTGGCGCGCCTCGCCACGCTGACCGGTAAGGGCGGCTCGCGCGATTATTCGGGCGCCTTCCGTGCGATTGGTCCGGCGGCGATCAAGCTGGGGCAGAGCCTTGCCACCCGTCCCGACCTGGTCGGCGAGGAGGCGGCGAACAACCTCCTGAGCCTGCAGGATTCACTGCCGCCTGTGCCGTTTTCGCAGATCAAGGCGGCGATCGAATCGAGCTTCGGTCAGCCGATCGAGGCGCTCTTCTCCGAAATCGATCCGGAGCCGGTTGGCGCTGCCAGCATCGCGCAGGTGCACAAGGGCGTCACTACCGATGGCCGCAAGGTCGCGATCAAGGTGCTGCGCCCGGGTATCCGCGAAAAGTTCGCGCGCGACATTACCACCTACGAATGGGCAGCCGCGCATGTCGAAGCGATGGGCGGGGAGGCCAGCCGCCTGCGCCCGCGCCTCACCATCGCCAACTTCAAGCGCTGGACCAATTCCGAGCTCGATCTGCGGCGCGAGGCTGCTTCGGCCAGCGAGCTTGCCGAGCAGATGGCGCGCGTACCCGGCTATCGCATTCCGGCGGTCGACTGGGATCGCACCAATGGCCGGGTGCTGACGATCGAATGGATCGACGGCATCAAGATCAGCCGCGTCGATGAGCTGCGCGCCCGCGGGCACGACCTTGCGGAAATCTCGCAGCGGTTGGTGATAAGCTTCCTGACGCAAGCGATCAGCGCCGGGTTCTTCCATGCCGACATGCATCAGGGCAACCTGTTCGTGGAGGATGACGGTACCATCGTTGCGATCGATTTCGGCATCATGGGCCGGATCGACCGGCGCGCGCGCCAGTGGCTGGCGGAGATCCTCTACGGGCTGACGACCGGCAATTACCAACGCGTGGCCGAGATCCATTTCGAGGCGCAATATGTGCCCTCCTACCACTCGGTCGGCGAATTCGCGACTGCGCTGCGGGCAGTAGGTGAGCCGATGCGCGGCAAGCCCGTGAAGGAGCTTTCCGTCGGCCAGATGCTCGACGGGTTGTTCGTCATCACCCGCGATTTCGACATGCAGACCCAGCCGCACCTGCTGCTGCTGCAAAAGACGATGGTGATGGTCGAGGGCATCGCCACCCAGCTCAATCCCGACATCAACATGTGGGACACCGCCGCGCCCTATGTCCGGTCGTGGATCCGTGACGAGCTGGGGCCGGAAGCCGCGCTCGCCCAGCGGATCAAGGACGACACCGACACGCTGCTCCGCTTGCCCGGCCTGATCCGCCGCGTCGAGGAAATGTTCCCGCCCAAGGGCGGCGCGCCCGAATCGCCGCCGCTTCCCGAGATCGTTCTGATCACCGACAAGCGCGAAGGGCGGGGGCTGCTCGGCTACGCGCTTGCGGCGGCAGCCGGCGCCGGTGCGCTGTGGGGAGCCTTGAGCCTCGGCTGGATCGGATGAGGCCCGTAGCCCGCCCATCGCTCCTTGAGCGGTGGGACGCGCTCGGCCGTCCGTTTCCGCATCTTTCACGACGCGCGGCGGTGCTGGTGCTAGCGCTCCTGGCGGCCGCCATGATGTGGAGCATTGCCGCGTACCGTCCCGCCGAAACCATGGAACCGCAGCGCGCGGCTCATGCCGCGCAGGCCGTTACCCCTGCCGTGTCCGCTCGCGCCAGAGGCGATATGGCGCTCTATGCCGGCATCCACGCCCGCATGATCGCGGGCGAGGGGTATTACGCCGCCGCCCTCGCCGAGCAGCGCGCACGCGGTTATCCGACGCAGCCGTTCGTCACTGTCCGCCTGCCGACCCTCGCTTGGGCGCAGCTTGCCTTGGGGCGCGATGGCGTGCGCTGGCTGGCGCTGGTGCTGGCGGCGGCAGGCATCCTCGCCCTGAACGGGCGCGCCGCTGCGATGGGCAGCATCGAGGAGCGAATCATCGCCAGCGCCTTGCTGGCGGCCGGGGGCGGTGCGGCATTCTCGCCAGTCGCGGCGCTCGATCATGATTTCATCGCGGGCGTGCTGCTGACGCTGGCGCTGCTGGCTTATCGCCGCGCGCGCTGGTGGCCGGCATTGCTGGTCGCTGCCGCAGCGCTGGCCGTCCGCGAGCTCGCCGCGCCCTTCGTGCTGCTGTGGCTGGCCTTCGCACTGGCAGATCGGCGCTGGCGCGAGGCGGCGGCGGTTGCGGGGGTGCTGGCGGTTTTCGCGCTCGGCATGGTGCTGCACGCCCACGCCGTCGATGCCGTGCGGCTGCCTGGCGATCTTGCCTCGCAGGGCTGGCGCGCGCTGGCAGGCTATGGCGTGCCGATCGCTGGCCTGACGCAGTTGACCGGCCTGCGCCATCTTCCCGCTATGCTCGCCGCGCCGCTCGCAATCCTGCCGCTGGCGGGATGGGCGGCGCTTGGCGGGCGTACGGGGCTGTTCGCGGTCCTGTGGTTTGCCGGCCTTGCCACGATGATGGCGCTGTTCGCGCGGCCTGCGAATTTTTACTGGGCCGAACTGGTTTTGCCCGCCTATGCGATCGGCCTCGCCTTTGCCCCGCGCGGGCTGGTCGAATTGATCGTGCGCTTGGCAAGGCAAACTTAACCAAGCTTTGCGATGGGTGATGCTTGGACTATGTCCGACTTACCCAAGGGCAAGGTGCAAAGAGGCAATGGCGAGATGAGCGACAAGGCGGCGGCAGCGGGAGTTTCCCCGCGCATCCTGCTGGTCGTGGGCGGCGGAATCGCTGCCTACAAGGCCTGTGAACTGGTGCGCCTGATCCGCAAGGGCGGGGCCGATGTGATCTGCGTGCTTACCAAGGGCGGGCAGCAATTCGTCACGCCCATGTCGCTTGCCGCGCTGTCCGAGAATCAAGTCTACACCAACCTCTTCGACCTCAAGAACGAGGCGGAGATGGGGCATATCCAATTGTCGCGCGAGGCCGATCTGGTGGTCGTGTGCCCGGCGACCGCCGATCTCCTCGCCAAGATGGCGACAGGGATTGCCGATGATCTGGCCACCACGCTGATCCTCGCCACCGACAAGCCGGTGATGGCTGTGCCCGCCATGAACGTGCGGATGTGGGAGCACGAGGCGACCCAGCGCAATATCGGCGTGCTGAAGGCTGCGGGCGTGCAGGTGCTCCACCCGGACAAGGGCGCAATGGCCTGCGGCGAGTTCGGCTATGGCCGGCTGCCCGAACCCGAAGTGATCTGGCGCGAGATTGCCGCGCAAGTCGGCATCGAGGTGCCCGAGATCCAGCAGGCGCTCCCACCGGCCTCGGGAATCGAAGTCGAGGCGATCGAGCCCGAGGAAGAGGACGACAGCAGCGCCGCCCTGCCCGAAGGCTTCGGCGGGTTCCTGTCGCGCCTCATCCCGCGCTCGACCGCCAAGCGCACCCACGAGGAGATCGAGGCCGAGTTCGAGGAACTGCCCGAGCCTGCACCCGAAGACCTTCCCCCTGAGGAACCCGAGCCCGAATTCAATCCTGATTTGAGCGGGCCACTACTGGCGCAGAAGGGCCAGGCGGGCGCAGCCCCCTCGCTCGATGCAGGCGCGCTCAATCACGTGATCGATCCGCGCAAGGCTCCGCCCGAACGGCAGGCGCCTGAAGTGCCCGAGGACATCGAGGTCGACCTCGGCGAAGTGGCCGAAGGCGAGGATTTCGGCCTCGAGCCCTCGCACCGCCCGCTTCACGGCCGCCACGTTCTCGTCACCGCCGGGCCGACATGGGAAGCGATCGACCCGGTGCGCTATATCGCCAACCGGTCGAGCGGGAAGCAGGGCTTCGCGATTGCCGCCGCCGCCGCCGCGATGGGTGCGCGGGTGACGCTGGTGGCCGGGCCGGTTGCGCTCAAGACCCCGGCGGGCGTCAGCCGTATCGATGTCGAAAGCGCGCGCGACATGGCCGATGCGGTCAAACGCGCACTGCCGGCCGATGTCGCGGTGATGGTCGCCGCGGTCGCCGATTGGCGGCCCAAGGAATACCGCCCCGACAAGATCAAGAAGCGCGGTGATGCACCGCCTGCGCTGATGCTGACCGAGAACCCCGACATCCTCACCAACGTGTCTGCGGCCCCGCGCCGCCCGGAACTGGTGATCGGCTTTGCTGCCGAGACCGGGAACATGCTCGAATTCGCCAAGGCCAAGCGCAAGCGGAAGGGGGCCGACTGGATCGTCGCCAATGACGTGAGCGGCGATGTGATGGGCGGTGATCGCAACCGCGTCAGCATCATCAGTGGCGCTGGCGTCGAGACGCTGGACGATATGCCCAAGGCCGCCGTGGCGATGGCGTTGGTCGAGCGGATTGCCGCAAGACTTCAGGCCGAGGCGGCGGAATGAGTGCTGCGATAAAGGTCGAGGTCAAGCGCCTGCCGCACGGCGCGGGCCTGCCGCTCCCCGCCTATGCCACCAGCGGCGCTGCGGGGATGGATGTGGTGAGCGCCGAGGAGGTGACCATTGCCCCGGGCGCGCGTCATGCTGTGGCGACGGGTCTGGCGATGGCTATCCCCGATGGCTACGAAATCCAGGTCCGCCCGCGCTCGGGCCTCGCGCTGAAGCACGGCATCAGTGTGCCCAACACCCCCGGCACGATCGACAGCGACTATCGCGGCGAGCTCAAGGTAATCCTCATCAACCTGGGCAGCGAACCCTTCGTCATCGCGCGCGGCGACCGTGTCGCCCAGCTGGTCCTCGCCCCTGTGGTGCAGGCAGCGTGGGACGAAGTTGCAGAGCTAGACGCGACGGAACGGGGCGAGGGCGGCTTCGGCTCGACCGGGGGCCACGCGAAACTCTGAACAGCTCGCCGCAAAAACTCCGGCCATTTGTCGCCAGCCTATTGTCAACCAAATCACTTGAGGTATCTCTGGGGGAGTCGGACCATACCAATGGACGGTCATTCACACGCTTCAAGGAGCAGGAAATGGCCCATACTCTTGAACTCGACAGGGACCGGCTCGCCGATGATCCGCTGATCCTTATCATCCCCGGTCTCGGCAACAGCGGCGAGGACCACTGGCAATCACGCTGGGAGGCGACGGTCCCCGATTGCGAGCGCGTGGATCTGGGGATGTGGGACGATCCGCACCGCAACACCTGGGTGAACAAGATCAACCTCGCGGTGCACCGTGCCGGGCGGCCAGTGATTCTCGTCGTGCATTCGCTCGGCTGCCATGCGGTTGCGTGGTGGGCGGAGTACGAGCGGCCGGCCTATGGCAATCCCGTGGTCGGCGCGCTGCTGGTGGCGCCGCCGGATGTCGAGCGGCCGGACGTAGACGAGCGGCTCGCTCGCTTTGCCCCTGCTCCGCGCGAGAAACTACCGTTCCCGGCGTTCCTCGCGGCGAGCGAGAACGACCAATATTGCTCGCTGCGTATCGCGCGCGGCCTTGCGAGCGATTGGGGCGCGACCTTCGCCTATGCGGGTTCGATCGGCCACATCAACGCAAGTTCCGGAATCGACGACTGGGCCTTCGGCCAGCTGCTGCTCGCGCAATTGCTGCGCGAACACCGCAACCGGCAGGGCGTGGGTTGCGATGTAGAAACAGCGACGCGCTGGCGGGTTGCAGCCCGCTACACCCGCCTGCCGTGGGTCCATGGCGCCGGAGAAGAGGTGCAGGGCGCTGATTGGTAGGATGATCAAAGCTTGCCGGAAGCAGGCAATAAAAAAGGCGGCACCGATCCCCTGGCGCCGCCTTCTTTTCCCCGTCCAAGGGTCTGTTGAGCGCTGCTTACACCATCAATTGGCGGGGCGCACTGTCTTTTCGTCATCGCGGATCGTGATGCGCACCGTTTCACCGGAATTGCCCGGGAAATCAGTGAACAGCGCGTCCACGAGGTTCGGAACAAGGCGCGGCAGGCGGTTGGAGCGCGACACGGCCTCGGCCTTGCCTTCGAACAGGCGCTGGCCGTCCACGCGGCGATCTATCTTCACGTCCACGCCGCTGGTGTAGACCGTGTAGCTGCGCACGTCCGGTCCGCCGAGGAACGGATCGTTGAAGCCGAAGCCCCAGCCGCCGCCCCAGCCGCCCCAACCACCCCAGCCGCCCCACGGGCCCCAAGGTCCGAAGCCGGCGGCACCGGGCGAGGTGCGGACACGTTCGCGGCCAGTATCAACGCGATAGTCGAAGCGCACGAGCATATCCGCGCTCTCGGGCGAGGCAGCGCGGGTGTAACCCAGCTCCGCCAGTTCAGTGGCGACCGCGTTGGCATAGGTGGCAAATTCCAGCCCGCCTGCCATCTTGGGGTCTTCCGCCACGACCGCGAAAGTCTGCCCCGCAGGCGCCGGAAGCGGCACGGCAAAGCGCGACACATCGGCTTTGAAGGAGTTGGTCGCGCAGGCGGAAAGCCCGATGGCGAGGGCCACGGGAAGCGCGGCGCGAATGAAAGTTTTGAACGAAGGCATCGAAGGCAACATGGCACAACCTCTGTCTGGAGACCATTGCAATCAAAGCAACGGCTCTTACCGGTGTTACCATATTACACGCGAATGAACGGTGTTTGAATATCCAACGCTTTGTAGGCTCGATTTATCGCAAAAGCGCGAGGTGCTGTCAGTGCCGCACCAGCCCCAGCGCCTTGTAGGCGGCATCGAGCGTGGGGGCGCCGCGCTCACGCGCTTTGGCAGCGCCGCGGGCGAGAATCGCATCGAGGGCCTCGCGATCTTCCTTCAGTGCCACGAAGCGGTCGCGAATCGGTGCAAGGCTCGTCACCAGCAGCTCCGCCAGCGCCGGCTTGAACGTGCCGAACCCCTGTCCGCCGTACTGCGCCAGCACCTCTGCTGCTGATTGGCCGGACAACGCGGCATAGATCCCGACGAGATTGCGCGCCTCGGGCCGTTCAGCGAGGCCCGCCTCTTCGGAAGGGAGCGGCTCGGGGTCGGTCTTGGCCTTCTTCACCTTCTGCGCCATCGTGTCGGCATCGTCCGACAGATTGATGCGGCTCATGTCGCTGGGGTCAGACTTCGACATCTTGGCGCTGCCATCGCGCAGGGACATGATCCGCGCCGCTTCTGCCGGGATGATCGGTTCGGGCAGGGTGAAGACGGGGGCGTCTTCGGTGCAGAAGTCGTTGTTGAACTTCTGCGCGATGTCGCGGGCCAGCTCGAGATGCTGCTTCTGGTCCTCGCCCACCGGCACGTGGGTCGCCTGATAGAGCAGCACGTCGGCGGCTTGCAGCACGGGGTAGGTAAACAGCGCGACCGACTGGCCTTCGCGGTTCTTGCCGGCCTTGTCCTTCCACTGCGTCATGCGATTGAGCCAGCCCATCCGGGCCGTGCCATTGAGCAGCCATTGCAGCTCGGCGTGCTGGGGCACCTGCGCCTGATTGAACAGCACCGAGCGGCCAGGGTCGATTCCGCAGGCAACCAGCGCCGCGGTCATCTCCAGCGTCGCGGCGGAAAGCCCCGCCGGGTCATGCGGCTGCGACAGGGCGTGGAGATCCGCGAGGAAGAACAGCGCCTCGGAGCCGGGTTCGAGCGAATCCTGCATCGCCGCCCAGTTGCGGATCGCACCGAGGTAATTGCCAAGGTGGAGATTGCCGGTGGGCTGGATGCCGGAAACCACGCGCATGTTATTCAACCTCCAGAATTTCGTCATCGGCCTTGGTGCGGGCCGGACGCCGCCGCCGTAGCTGGCCGACAAGGTCCTTGTCGAGCGCGCCGACAGCAAAGGCCACACCGAAGAACACCGCGCCGCCCGCTGCCACCAATACCGCGAGAGACCACACCCGCTCGATCAGGTTGCCGCCGTAGCGGTCCTCCATCAACGGCACCAGGTACCACAGCACCGCCGTCATCACCCCGGTGGCGACCAGCTGGCGGGCAACGCGGCTCGCAAGTTTGGGCGTGAAGTGGAACCAGCCGCGCTTATGCAGCATCACATAGAGCAGCGCGCAGTTGAGGCTCGCTGAAGCGGCCGTCGCCCCGGCAAGGCCGACGATCCCGTAGCGCTGAACCACATAGAGGTTCACCGCGATATTGAATATCAGCGATGCGAGCGCGGTCCAGACCGGCGTGCGGGTGTCCTCGCGCGCGAAGAAGCCGGGGTTCAGGACCTTGACGATCACATAGGCGGGAAGCCCTGCGACCAGCGCGACGACGATGTTCGCCATCAGCGCGCCATCGGCCGCGGTGAACTTGCCGCCCACGAAGAACGCCGTGCAGAAGGCGGGCGCACACACCGCCAGCGCGGTGGCGGCGGGGAGGGTCAGCAGGGTCGCGATCTCGAAGGCGTTGCCCTGCAACCGCTGCGCCTCGGTATTGTCGCCGGTGTGGATATGGCGGCTGAGCATCGGCAGGATCGCGGTGCCGAGCGCGATCCCGACGATCCCGAGCGGCATCTGGTTCAGCCGGTCGGCAAGCTTCAGCAGCGTCAGCGAGCCCTGCGGCAACGAGGTGGCAAAGAACGTGTCGACCAGCTGGCTGATCTGGTAGATTCCCGCTCCGAAAGTCGCCGGCAGGATCAGCATGCCGAGCCGCTTTACCTCCGGCGTGAAGCGCGGCCACGTCACCTTCAGCCGCACCCCCGCCCGCCGGGTCGCGTGCGCCAGATAGGCCAGCTGCGCCATACCCGACAATGCCACGGCAATTGCGAGCGCCTTGACCACGATCACGTCATTGCCGGTGCCGCCGCGCAGGCGGTCGCCGATGATGATCGCGGAAATCAGGAAGATGTTGAGCAGGATCGGCGCCGCCGCGCCCGGCCCGAAGCGGCTGCGCGCGTTGAGCAGGCCCGACAGCATCGCCACCAGGCTGATCAGCCCGAGATAGGGGAAGGTCACACGGCTGAGGAACACCGACAGCTCGAACTTGCCGGGCACGCTCGCATATTCGCGCGCCAGCAACCAGACTATGCCGGGCATGACAATCATGCACACCGCGCTGAAGGCGAGCAGCACCCACACGAACACGCTGACCACATCATTGGCGAAGGCAGTGGCTGCCTCCTCGCTGCCCGGCTCGCCATCACGCCCGTGGAGCGCGCGGCTGTAGAGCGGCACGAAGGCGACGCTGAAAGCGCCTTCGGCAAACAGGCGACGGAAGGTGTTGGGCAAGGTAAAGGCGAGCTGGAAGGCGTCGGCCGCCAGCCCCGCACCCAGCGCGCGCGCCAGCAGGATGTCACGGGCAAAACCGAACACCCGGCTGACCGCAGTCAGCCCGCCGATCGTGCCGACATTCTTGATCAGGCTCACAGCTTTACCGCCCCCGCCAAGGCGATCAGGCGTTGCCGGTAACCGGCTTGATCGGCTCGCCCCCGGCGGCTTCCTCGGCCCGGCGCGCGGCGAGCTGCTGCGCGTAGATTCCGCCGAAATCGACCGGATCGACCATCAGCGGGGGGAAGCCCGCATCGCGCACCGCATCGGCCACCACGCGGCGGGCGAAGGGGAACAGAAGGCGCGGCGCTTCGGCATAAAGGAAGGCGTGGCCCTGCTCCTCGGGAACGTTGCGCATGCCCACCAGGCCGCAATAGGCCAGATCGACGATATACATCGTCCCGCGCTGCGAGGCGGCGGTCAGCGTCAGCTTCAGCGTCACTTCGTGCACGCCTTCGCCGATCAGGTCGGCCGCAATGTTGAACTGCACGTCGATCTGCGGCGGCTCTGGCCATTGGTAGACGTCGGGCGCAGCCGGGTTCTCGACCGACAGGTCTTTCACATATTGCGTGATGATCCCGACCGCCGGGCTGGTGTCCACCCCGTTCGGCTGCGGCCCGCCGGCGTCATTGGTGTCGAGGTTGGTGAGGACGCCTTCTTCTTCGGCCATGGTATCGCCAGTCTTTCTTGGTAAGCCGTGGTGGCAAAGTGGGTAACAGGTGGTGCGCCGGACGCACGCAATGGCGCCCGGTCGCTCGTCGGCGCGCCTAGCAGGGGCGAGGGACTGCCGCAACCACGCCCGAAGACGTGAAAAGGATTCGACCCGCGCGGCAACCTATCGGGCGTTGGCGAATTGTAATGAGACCCTATTTAAGGCAGGGTAATGTTCTCTTGGATGGTGCGGCGTTCTCCCGCGTGCGCGCCAGATGCGACGATCGGATTGTAAAGTGCTGGAAATCGTTCTCCTTGCCATGGTGGCCGCCTTTCTGGGCCTGCGCCTCTATTCGGTGCTCGGACGCCGTGCCGAGCAGGAAGAAGAGCCTGTGCCGCAGCGCTTTGAATCGGATGATGCTCCGGTGATCCGACCTGCCGCCATGCCTGCGCCTGCCGCCCAGACGCGCCCCGCCGAGCTGGAAGGCGTGATGCCCGCAGTCGAACGCGCGCTGCGCGAAATCGCTGCGGCCGACAGCAAGTTCAACCTCGCCCAGTTCCTTGAAGGCGCGCGCGGGGCTTACCGCATGATCCTCGAAGCCTTCTGGAAGGGCGACCGCGAGACCCTGCGCGAGCTGTGCGACGATGATGTCTATGCCGGCTTCATCGGCGCGCTCGACGCGCGCGAAGCGGCGGGCGAAACGGTCGACAACAAGCTGATCCGGATCGAGGAAGTGCGTGTTCACTCGGCGGTGCTCGATGGGCGCATGGCGCGCATCGCGCTATTGTTCGTAGCCGATGTTGCCGCAGTGACGCGCGACAAGGACGGCACTGTGATCGCCGGATCGCTCGACGATGCGGTCGAAAGCCGCGACGTCTGGACGTTCTCGCGCAATGTCACAGCGCGCGATCCCAATTGGCTGCTCGACGAAACCGACGAGGGTTGATGATCGGGCTACGTCCCGCCCGCCGATGAGGAGCTGACCATGCGCGCGGTGTTTGCTGTGGCGATGCTGCTGGCGCTGGCAGGTTGCGGGCGGCTGATCCCGGAAGGGAGCCTGCCGCCCCCGGTGCTGACCCGGCCCGCGTCGCCTGCCCCTGTGACCCCGCCTGTGGTGAATATCCCCGCAGCGCCGGTTGTGGCCAATGCCGTGCTGGCAGGCGTGGCGCTCGGCCCGGCGCTTGCCGCGCTCGAAGTGGCCGAGGCGGATGCGCGTGGGGCGCTGGCGGGTTTTGTCGAATCCTGCCCCAGACTGCTCGCCCGCGACGATGCGAGCGGCTTGACCCGCCGCGAGGAATGGCAGACCCCGTGCAACGCCGCGCGCGGCTGGGACAAAGCCCGCGCCGCCGCCTTCTTCGCTGAGCATTTCACGCCGGTGCAGGTGGGCGATGGCAAGGCCTTTGCCACCGGCTATTTCGAGCCCGAGATCGCTGGCAGCCGCACCCGGCGTCCCGGCTTCGAGGCGCCCGTCTATGCCATGCCGACCGATTTGGTGCGGAGCTGGCCCGAGGATGTTCCGGCCACGGAACGCACCGCCCGCCCGCCACTGGGCCGCTATGACGAGGCGGGCCGCTTCGTGCTCTATCACGACCGCGCCGCCATCGAGGACGGGGCATTGCAGGGCAAGGCGCAGGTGATTGCCTGGGCCGCCGACCCGGTCGAATTCTTCTTCCTCCAGATCCAGGGTTCGGGGCGGCTTATAACTCCCGAGGGCGAGGTGATCCGCATCGGCTATGCCGGGCAGAACGGGCGCGAATATACCGGCATCGGCGGCGTGATGCGCGAACGCGGCCTGCTGGGCGGCGGGCCGGGGCAATATGCCGGATCGATGCAGGGGATCATGGCCTATATCCGCGAGAACCCGGAACAGGGCCGCGCTTTGATGCGCGAGAACAAGAGCTGGATCTTTTTCACTGAACTCAAGGGCGATGGCCCGCTCGGCGCGCTCGGCGTGCCGGTGCGGCGCGAGGCATCCGTGGCGGCAGACCCTGCCTTCGTGCCGCTGGGCGCGCCGGTATGGCTCGATCTCGACCGGCGCGAGGCAGGCGGGCTGTGGATCGCGCAGGACACCGGCGGTGCGATCAAGGGCGCGAACCGGTTCGACACATTCTGGGGCGCGGGCGAGGATGCGCGGGTGATCGCGGGCGGAATGAGCGGGAGGGGCCGCGCCTTCATCCTTCTGCCCAAGCCCGCCGCCGCGCGCCTTGCAGGGCCGCAATGAGAGCGCCGCGGGGGCTATCGGTCGGCGAACAAGCGGCCTGGGCGCACCTCGCCGCAAGCGTGAAGCCGCTGCCGGGGAAGAAACGCCCTGCGCCGCCCAAGCCACTCATCCCCGTTCCGGCCAAGCCGCAGAAGGTGGCTGCCCCGGCCAAGCCCGCCAAGCCGGCGCCAAAGCCCCGCCCGTCGCTCGCCGTGCGGACGGTGCCGGGCGTGCCAGTGGCGCCTGCGGCACCGGATGCTGGTCTCGATTCCCACTGGGACCGGCGGGTCAAGGCCGGGCGGCTGGACCCCGATCTGACGCTCGATCTGCACGGCCACACGCTCGACACCGCTTATGACCGGATCATGGCGGCGCTCGATCAGGCGCAGGCAATGGGCGCGCGGGTGGTGCTGGTGGTGGCGGGGCGCGAACGGCCCGTCGATCCTGCCGATCGCATGGCCAAGCGCGGGGCAATCCGCGCCAAGCTGCTCGACTGGCTCGCTGCCAGCCGCCACGCCGGTGCAATTACCGCCGTGCGCCGCGCACATATCCGCCACGGGGGTGAGGGCGCGCTCTACCTGATCTTGAAGCGGCGCTGACGGCTTTTTGCCCGTCGCAGACCCCTCCCAGACCCCCTTTGGCTGATCTTTGCCCCTCTCCCGGGTGGGCTTTGCGGGTGTTCCACATGAAACATTCCGCACTCCCGCACGCCCCGCAGCACAGTGATGACCGCTGCGGCCTCGAAATACACGGCGACACTACCGTCCTCGCCGCGGAAGGCTGGCGGAAACAGTTGCGGCGCGAGGGTCGCCACGATGCTGTAGGCCCAAGCCACCCCGGTCCCCATCGCGATGAGCGTAAACATATTGAGGTTGCGCGTCTTAAGCGACGCCCACCCCCGCTCGAAGAACGGCCAGCCCTCCCAGAGCACGACCGGCGTTGCGAGCACGAGCTGTATCCAGATCGAAGTTCTCATCGGCACCAGGTGATGCACCGCCGGAAACAAATGACCGCCCATCTCCAAGACGAGGACGGGCAGCGCGAGGACGAGCGCGATCCAGAAGCGCCGGCTCATGTCGGTAAGTTCCGGG
Organism: Porphyrobacter sp.; assembly: GCA_027533455.1. GTDB lineage: Bacteria > Pseudomonadota > Alphaproteobacteria > Sphingomonadales > Sphingomonadaceae > Erythrobacter. Next base: position 81,063 of record JAPZUC010000012.1, read on the forward strand.
CTAGGGCCATGATCCAGCGTGACCGTCTCGGGTTCGACAGCCATGCCGCAAATCGGACACGCGCCGGGATGATCCTGCCGCACCTCGGGATGCATGGGGCAAGTCCAGATGGTTCGTTCAGGCGCATCGACCGGCACGGGGGGCGCAAGGTAACGCTCGGGATCGGCCTCGAACTTCGTTTCGCACCCTGCGCTGCAAAAGTGAAGTTCATGCACATTGTGGTTTACATGGTGCCGAGTCCGGGCAGGCTCGACCTCCATACCGCAGACCACGTCCTTGACCGCGGTGGCTGAGCGTCTGCTTTGGCTATGCTCCGCGTGGGAATGTTCGTGGTGAGAGTGCGCCATCGGTGCCGATTCCTTCTGTGACGCCGCTCTTAATGAACCTTCACACCATGTCAGGGTCAAGCGGGAAATCCGCCTCACCAAGGGAGCTACGGCTTCCGGCGCGGGGTCACCACGACGTGGGTTACGGTGCGGTGCCAGTCGGTGACATGGTTCCAAGCAGCGCCACCAGTGCCGTCGCGGCGATCCCCAACAGGAACTCTAAGGCGAGGCTGCGTCTTAATGCCGCCAAGGTCAATCGCTGCATTATTGCTGCTGTATGCCCGGCTAGAACATACGACCTGCTCGTTTGGGCATTATGCGCACCGCACGCCAGGGTGCTGTCAGTCTAATCGCAACTCGTCTCCGATTGGCGGAGCTATCCCTTACCCGCTTGCGGTTCAGGCCATGAGGTTTTGCCACTCAGCCAGAGCGGCTGAGCGGGCGGTCTTGTAAGTCTGTCTGTCGGTAAGGTGGCGATCGAGGTTGAAGTGGTTGTGGACGTTAGCATGGACGGAAGCGAACTTCTGTAAGCTCTTCATCTGCCGGAACCGCAGCATCGCCCGTTCTCGCCTTCGGAATGGCAGATGACTGTTCTCCACCCGGTTGTTGGCCCAGCGTCCCACCTCCTGTTTGTCGTTGTTGCCGAGGGTGGTCATTGCTGCCTTGTAGGACCGCAGCCCGTCAGTGGTGATGGTCTTGGGTGAGCCATGACGCTTCAGTGCCTTGCTCATGAAGGTAAGAGCGGCCTGCTTGTCCCTGGTCTTGGTGACGTAGCCCTCAAGCACCTCGCCTTCCTGACCGACTGCGCGTCAGAGGTAATGCATCTCGCCGATGATCTTCACATACACCTCATCAAGGTGCCACTTCCACTGCCGGAAGCCCTTCATCCGGTTCGCCCGCTGGCGCCGGACATCAGCAGCGAACAGCGGGCCGAAGCGGTTCCACCAGTGGCGCACCGTCTCGTGGCAGATGTCGATGCCGCGCTTGGCCAGCAGGTCCTCGACGTTCCGCAGGTTCAACGGGAAGCGGACATACATCATCACCACCAGCCGGATGGTCTCCGGCGAGGAGTTGAAGTAGCGGAACGGGCTTGCTGGCTTCCTGGCTTCCTGGGTCTCGGCATTGCCAAGCTCTAGCCTTTCAGCCGCGCCCCACTAGCCGGTATACATTTGCTCTGGCAGAGCCATGATGACAATCCGGGATACCGGATCCCGCTAAGTTCTCGCTGGCAGCGTGGCTGCAATCGAAGTGACAGCCATGCCCGGGAGCTCGGGTTCGAGTTCCAATACGGCACCCGCGGTCGCGCCGCCATCGATCACGAACTCGCAGCCGGTGCTGTAAGAGGCTTCACTGAACAGAAAGCGCACCATGCGCGCGACCTCAATCGGTTCGCCGAAGCGCGGCAGTGGTTGTCCGGCTGCGACACCAGCCGGAAAATTCCGGGTCATCGGTGTATGGATTGGTCCAGGGTGTATAGAAACAACCCGGATCCGATCTCTGGCGAGGTCGAGTGCGGCTGCCTTGGTCAGGCCGCGAATGCCCCACTTGCTCGTGACGTACGCCGCCAGATTGGCGTAACCCTGCAATCCGGCAATCGAAGATGTATTGACGATCACCCCACCCTTCGCTCGGCGCAATGCGGGTACGACCGCGCGAATGCCAAGGAAAATGCCGACCAAGTTCACATCGAGGATTTTCCGGAAGACCTCGGGCTTGCACTCCATCACCGAGCCGAGGCCAAGGATGCCCGCATTGTTGAACAGCCCATCGACTCGGCCGAATAGGCGTTCGGCCGTGGCCACGGCGCTGACCCAGCTTTCCGTGTTGGTTACGTCGAGGTGGCAGTAAGCCGTCCTATCGCCAAGCTCTTCGGCCAGACGCTCACCCTCATCGCTGCGGACGTCGCCGATCAGCACGTTGAAACCGCTCTCGGCAAGGAGCCTCGTTGTCGCCGCGCCGATGCCCCTCGCTCCGCCGGTCACCAACACTGATTGACCAGTATTGGGAGAGTCATTCATTGGCGCGACTCCTATCCGCCTGTTGAAGCCACTGTGTAAAGCGCGCAGGTAATTTCGCGTGATCGGTAAACCTACGGAGATGCCGCCAGACCGGGCTGATTAGGTGCCGACCAGACCATTTAACCGGCCGCAAAAATCACTGACGAAGAGTGAGGTTGCTCGTTGCCTTACAGAAGGGCGCTCCTGCCCCACCATTAAGCGAGCCCAGATTCCTCCCTTGTGAAGCGCTGTTCCCGCTAAGTTTCGCCGCAGATGCAACGAGCTACACGACCTTCTGTATTCGACCGGGTTAGTCCCCGAACGGCATTCCTTCATGTCGTTTAACCTAACGCAAAATCTTGATTTTTCCTGATTTCAACGTCGGCAATCGGTGGCCCTATGTCGTTAGTCAAAGGCATTTTCTGATCCGGCGGGATCGCTACCGTGCTCGTTTCCGGTCTGGCGCGACCTGCTCAGGGACAAAAAGTCCTTGGTGAGTTCAATCGCGGTTGTATGGCGAAGCGGAGCGTTAAGCCGCTTCGCGAATTGCGCCACGCTACTTCCCAGTAGGCAACGGCAAGTCATCGCTTCCAACCTTCTGCTTCGACACTGATCCGTCTGATTTTTTGTCTTCGGCAACCGGCGGTGCGGAAGGAACGTTGGTCATCGGTGTTTCTGGCAGATCGACTTTGACACCCCCTGTGGGAGCAGTCGTGAGGTCGGGATTTGGCCTTGATGGCACCTGCTCACGATCCGGACGGATCCTATCGAAATAGTAATAGGCACCAGCAACAACGGCTGCGCTTGCCAAGCCAATGAACGCAAGATTTCTTGTGACTCTTTTCGTTTTGTTCGACATTTTTGATCTCCTTCCGAACTGCAATCGAAGCACCTCGGCTTCACAGTCTGAAAGCTCGCCTTTCTTGCCTCCATCCGGGAATCAACTGAACGGTCTCTCCGTATGTTTACCGATCACAATCATTGATTGGGCACCTATTCTTCCGAGTGCACGCCAATCGTTGCTCAAAATGGTTCAGTGAGCGGCAGAACACACGCATGGAGGATAGCGATGAGCAAGCAGGAAATGGTGCCGACCAGCAATGGACCGGATAGGGGCGTTGCGACCGTATTTGCTAGGCTGCGCAACGAGATTGATCAGCTGTTCGATGACTTCTCGATACCAGTCCAGATGCGCCGGATGTTCCCGTTGCCAGACGGTGCGGCATTCAGCCCAGCGGCAGAACTCAAGGACAAGGGCGACCATTACGATCTCGCGATCGAGCTGCCGGGTCTCGATGACAAGGACATCGAAATCGAACTAGCTGGCGAAACCCTAAGGATTTCCGGCGAAAAACAGGAAGAATCGGAAGAGAAGACCGCCGATTGCCTTATCAGCGAGCGTAGCTACGGCAGGTTTCAAAGACGCCTGACCCTGCCAGCGGATGCCGATCCCGAGCGGATCGACGCAAAATATCGTCACGGCGTTCTCAAGATTACGATCGGCAAGGACAAGGAAAGCGAGCGGAGCATCCGCAAGATTTCCCTGTCCTGATTGGCTATCTGGCACCCCGGCCGTGACCGGCATTCCGCCTCTCAAGCCCGACCGGATCGAGCCGCTCGAACCGCCTGGCATCGAGCCCCTTCCCGGTGAGCCTGACGAGCCGCATCGGCCGAAGACTGAGCCTGCGCCTCCTGATCGATACGAGCCGGGCACAAGCCCCGAAGAGATCCCAGTGCAGCCTGGAGAAGACGACGAGCGTCCGCTGCAGATTGCGTGATGAAGAAGGAGGTGCAGCGTGAAGAATATTCTTTTGCTGGTGCATGAGGATGACGGGCAGGAAGCCCGATTGCAGGTCGCGCTTGATGTTGCGCGTGCTGTCGGCGGCCACCTCGAGTGCCTCGAGGTGAGGGAATTTCCGGTCATGGCCTTCGGTGGCTATGCAGGCGGAGCGGAAGCCTTGGCCATCGCGGAAATCGAGAGGCTACAGCGCGAGTTCAGGATAAGGCTCGAACGCCGCCTTGAAGAAGAGGATGTCCCCTGGTCGTTCGGCCAATCCTTCAAGCGTCCTGCCGATGCGTTGGCCGACGGTGCAGACCTTGCCGACCTCATTGTGCTGTCTGCCAGACTAGAAGAGGGTGACGATACGAGAACCAGGCCAGAAACCTTGCCTTTGCGGACCGGACGGCCGCTGCTTGCCGTTCCGCCAGCGGCACGTTCACTCCGCCTCGACCGCAGTGCACTGATCGCATGGGACGGTTCAAGTGCGGCAAACGAGGCGGTGCGCGGCGCTGTGCCGCTGCTCCGCTGTGCCGCAAGTGTGTCGGTTATGGAAATCGATCCACCTGGAGGTCGGATGCCAATGCAGGCAATCGCGACCTACCTTTCCCGCCATGGCATCGTACCAAACCTCATCGAGAAACGAAGACAGGAGACAATCGCCTCGACCTTGCTGGATCAAATCAGTGGGGCCAATCCTGGGTTTCTCGTGATGGGTGCTTATGGGGACCCCCCGATTGCTGAAGCGATCTTCGGCGGCGTAACACGTACCATGCTCGCGATAAGCCCCATCCCCCTGCTGATGGCACACTAGCAAATCAAACGTGCGGGCCGACGGTTGCATCGAAGCAACCGTCGGCCCGCCGTCGCCGAAAAATCCCAATCCCCTACCCGATAACAATGTGGTCCTCGACCTGAGTGACGCCGGGCGCAGCCCAGGCTGCCTCTTCGGCCAGTCTGCGTTCGTGCCACGCCTTGACCTTGCCGCCGAGCGTCACCTTATGACCACTTGTCGCGATCGTCACCGAGGCAGCATCAAGGCCAGCTTGCCGCTTGAAGGCATCCTCGATACGCCTTCTCACATCGGAAACGCTGGTCTTTCTGTTAATCGCGATCATGTTCGAGACCCCTGTCACGCCCGAAACCTTGCTCGCCGCGCGCGAAGCTTCGTCGCTTTGGTATCGCCAATCGACCGAGCCCGACAACGTTACCCACCCCTTTTCGACCGTGACCTGAATGTCCTCCTCAGGAACGAGAACATTGTATTTGAAGATATCGAGAATGCGTTTGGCGATTTCATGATCCGCCAGTTTGCTGTCGGACGCGAAACGCACCTTGATCTCATCGGCGACTGCTTTCACGCCCTCGACCCGCATGGCGGCGTGTTCGGCCGCGATCTTCTCGGCATAGCTTTTGACATAGCCGTTAAGAGCCACGACCCCGTCGGTCACGGATACGCCAATGTTGGCATGGTCGACACGCGGCTCCCATTCCAGTTCTTCCTGCACATCGCGTTGCAGGTCACTATCGCTCTTTCTCATTACCTGTCTCCCTCGGTGGATCATGAGACCGACGCCATTGACGAACTGCGTTGGGACGTCGGTCTGTGACCCCTTTCTGGTATTCGGTAGGAAAGGGGGGCATGCGGTATGTTCCGGAGGCAGGCCCTCAGTTCTGACCGCGCTGGACGATCAGGGTATGGGCCTTGAGCCAGTTCTTCTGCGAACCCAGTCCTGCAGCAAAGGCGATCCGGAGCGCATCGGCAAAACTGGTGACGGCGAGCTTTTCCATCACGTTGGCCCGGTAGACTTCAACCGTGCGGGCGCTGATCCCGAGGTCGTAGGCGATCGTCTTATTGGGATAGCCACAGGCAAGGCCATCAAGCACCTCCTTTTCCCGAAGCGTGAGCTGGCCGATCTGGGTCTTCGCCCAATCGGCGCGATGGCGCTGTTCTTCGCAGTCTGTGATGCTGTCGAAGGCGCGCTTAATGGCGGCAAGGACATGCTCCCTATCGGTGGGCTTCTGGAGAAAGTCGACGGCACCGGCCTGCATCGCCTGTACGGCCATGGCGATGTCACCATGCCCCGAAAGTAAGATGATAGGAAAATTGAAGCCCTTGGCTTTCATTTCCTGCTGTAGTTCCAGACCGTCCATGCCCGGCATCCTTATGTCGAGCAGCGCACAGGCAGGGGATGACTTGTCCGCTCTTTTCAGAAAGCTTTCAGCACTATCCCAGCGAATGACCTCGTAACCGGCATGGGACAGAAGAAAGTCCAGCGACCGTCGCACACCGTCATCATCATCGACCACGTGCACCAGCTTGCGCATGCTAGGCATCATTAATCTCCTCGACGGTCTTTGGGAGAGTGAAGACAAAGGTCGCCCCTGTCTCACTGGAGGGTTCGTACCATATGGTTCCCCCATGGGCTTCGATGATCGACTTACAGATCGGCAGGCCAAGTCCCATGCCATCGACTTTGGTCGTGCTGAAAGGCTCGAACAAGCGAGAGACCCGTTCCGGTGGCACGCCAGGGCCGGTATCACTGACGGTAAAGAGGAGATCACTCCGCTCGCTAGCGATAGTGATTGCCACTTTGCCATCATTACCGACAGACTGGATCGCGTTCTTGACGAGATTGACAATGACCTGCTGGATCTGGACCCGGTCGACGAGGATCTTTGGTAGTGAAGGCTCGCATTCCACCTTGCAGACTATCTTTCTGAAGCGTGCTGCGGCGGCCTCGAAATAGACCGCATCCTCGGCAAGTTGGCGCGGATCCTCCAGCGTCTTTTCGAGGTCGCCTCGAGACAGAAAAACGCGCAGTCGCCGAAGGATGTCCCCTGCCCTGATAGACTCCCGCCCCGCTTCCGCCAAAGCTTCCGCGAGAGCCTTCGGATTGAGAATGTCGCCATTTGATAGAATTTCAGCCGCTGTCTGGACGATGTTCGTCACCGTCATCAACGGCTGGTTAAGTTCATGAGCAATGGTCGTCGCCAAGGTGCCCATCTCGTGAAGCCGCGCGATATGAGCCAGTTCTCGTTGCAGCTGCTCAAGCTGCGCTGCTGCTGCCTCCTCCGCACTAAGGTCATGCATGAAGCCCGCGATCATTCGCTGTCCTCCACCGAAGGCCTCGGCCAAGTGCAGGGCATGGGGGAACTCTGTCCCGTCCTTGCGCTGCCCGATAAGACGGCGCTTGCGCCCCATCGAATGGCTACGGCCCGTCTGCCGATAACGTGCCAAATGCGCTTCGTGAGCTTTGCGGTCACTTTCGGGCATCAGGATCGACAGATTGCGTCCTAGAACCTCGGATGTAGGATAGCCGAACATCTTTTCAGCCGCCTTGCTGAACATGAGGATGCAGCCCTCGGCATCGATCACAACCAAAGCATCCGGTATTGTTTCGAGAATCGACCTTAGAAGCCCCACATTCGCTTCAAGTGAGCGGGTCTGAGCTTCTTCGGTGGTCACATCCCGAAGTATTTGGCCAAAACCGCTTGGCAAAAGGTCATCGCCGTCGATTCGCACTATCGTCACATCAGCACGGAAGAACGTGCCATCCTTTCGCGCGCACCAGATACGATCTTGGAATTCACCTTGCTCTCGAGCGACCGCGAGCTTCTGCTCGTTCCAATCTGCTGCCTGATCCTGGCATTCAAACAAGAAGTCGGCGGTCCGGCTGAGCACCTCCAACTCGCTCCACCCCGTCATGCGCTCGGCGGCCTTATTCCAAAGTGTAACTTTTCCGTTGGCGTCAAGAAGACAGAAAGCAAAGTTCTCAGCCTTGTCGATATACAACGCCAGTTGCTCGTTCAGCACTTTGATCTGCAATGCCTGGCCAATCTCCCTTGTGACGTTTTCGCAAAGCAGCATGGCACCATGAACTTTATCAGTTCCGTCCCGCCAGGGCGTCACGTGTGACCGGAACCAGAAAATCGTACCGTTCTTGTCCACAATGTGCGCAGGATCGCTACTCAGCGCCTCGCCCAGCAAGGCACGCTCAAGATAGGACCTAAGAACCGAGAAGCCGTTGGCGAAAAGCTCATCGGCAGGACGGTCTACGGGGGCCTCGACCGGAAAAGGCAGTTGGGTCTGCCATTGCTGGCTGACCATAACACAGCGCAGATTGGTATCGAAAAGAGCGATGGCAGCCGGAATCTGGTCGATCAGTGGACCGGCCATTTGTACAAGGCGCGCGCGCGCTCGCTGCCCCGAATTTGCCCGCTGCCCCATTCTTCTCTCCGCTTTTGCTCGCAAGAAGAAGTTTTTAACGCACTCCAATGAGCCAGCCATGCCCGAGGGTGAAACCCGTTATTCTACGGAGCGGATTTGCGTCGGGGTATGACTGGTCCAAGCCTCGTGGTTTTAACGGATTACGCTGGACGTGTCTCGCCTGCATTGCGCTAGCTCAAATCGCGTATGAGGAGTTATGGCGCAATGCTTGGAAAGATCGGACGAATATTTCTTGAAAGCTTTACCGTTGTCCTGCTTGCGGCCTGTTCGCAAGCAACTCCGTATCAGCCTGCATCACCAGGCAGCGCGACACACGGCGGTTATTCCCAGCAACTGATCGCGCCAAACCATTACCGCGTACGGTTCCACGGCAATTCGCTGACCTCGCGCGAGACGGTCGAAGCCTACCTTCTCTATCGCGCGGCAGAACTTACTGTCGAACAAGGTGGAGACTGGTTCACCATGCTCGATCGGGAGACGGAACACACCATCACGCGCGAGCGCCGCATCGACCCGTACTACCGACCCTGGTACGGCTCGGACTACGGACTATGGCTGCCGTATTGGGATTATCGGCTGCGTGGGCGCGGGTGGCACTCGTGGGATCCGTGGCATGCCGATCCGTTCTGGGCCAAGAGCGTCGATAATCGCGACATCGAGGCCTTCGAGGTGTCAGCGGACATCAAGATCATGCAGGGGGCAGCCTCTTCGGGAGACCCGCGGGCCTATGATGCCCGGCGCGTGATTGCGGATCTTGCGCCGCGCATCGTGCGTCCGAAAGGGTGAGGCTAGCCTGACAAACGGATCAAGGCTTGGTGGAACAGGTACTTGCTGGTCGGAAGAATGCTCGGGCGTCGGCCAACAGCTGAATGACCTCGGCGTCGGACACTTCCGAAAAATCCCAGTAATGACGCCCAACCGACAGGAAAGGCTCGGGCGTCGCGAGCACCACACATTCGTCAGAGAGCTGCTCAAGCTGAGTGGCTGTGTCTTTCGGGGAAACAGGAACAGCAAGCACAATCCTAGCGGGCTCAGCTTTCCGAATGCCGCTGATCGCTGCGATAATTGTCGCTCCTGTAGCGACGCCATCATCGACGATGATTACGGTGCGCCCTTTGATGGCGGTCTGAGCCCGGCTTCCGACATAGGCGTGGCGTCGCCGGCCAAGCTCAGCCAGCTGCCGGGCCTTTTCGCGCTCAAGGTAACCCGGTGACGCTGCCAGAATTTCCTCTGCCTCGGGGGTCAGCACCATTTGTGGTCGATCCCCGTCGACAATCGCGCCGATCGCATATTCAGGATGGCCCGGAGCGCCGAGTTTGCGGACCATCAGCACATCAAGCTCGGCGCCAAGCGAGCGGGCGATTTCAAAACCGACCGGCACGCCGCCGCGCGGCAGCGCAAGCACGAGCGGCCCGGCGGATCGGAGATGATCGAGACGCCGCGCCAGCAACTGCCCGGCCTGCGTCCGATCAGTAAAAGGCAGCCTTGCCGTCACGATAACACACGACCCGACACCAGATGGCGCGCAAACCAAGTTCGTGCGTGCGCTGTTACGATATCCATCGCACCCGGTTCTTCGAAAAGATGGCCAGCCCCGGGAACAATCACGAGTTCGCACGGTCCGTTCAGCAAGCCCGCTGCCGAACGGTTGAGCGCGATGACTTCAGGGTCATTGGCGCCCACAATCAGTTGGACCGGACAGGTCACCCGCGCCAAGGTGTCCGCTCTGGCAAGATCCGGTCGTCCCCCGCGCGAAACGATAGCATCGACCCGGAAGGGGCAGTCGGCCGCCGCTCGCAGCGCCGCGCCTGCGCCTGTGCTGGCACCGAAAAGCCCGATCGGCAGTTCGGCAAGCGGCTCTTCGGCTTTCATCTGCTCCACGGCATCAATGACCCGTTCCGCCAGTAATGCGATGTCGAACACGTTTGCCCGGTTGCGCGCCTCGGATGGCGTCAGCAGATCGGTCAGTAAGGTCGCAAAGCCCGCCTCGCTCAGCCGTTCGGCAACCGCATTGTTGCGCGGGCTTCGGTGCGAACTGTCGCTCCCGTGGGCGAAGATGACGAGGCCATGCCGGCGGGCAGGCAAGCGCAGGATCGAGGGCAGGCGCTTGGGGCCGAGACCGAAGAAGCGCAGGTCGAAGGGAGGATTGTCCATTGCTAGAGTCCGAAAGGCCACGTCTCGGGCGCACCCGAGGGTCGTTGATTGCTAAGAGGCGTTACCGGCCGCGTATCCTCAAACCAGACAAAGGCATCGAACTGATCGGCCAGCACTGCTTCGAAGTAGTGGCTCAGCAGTTCGGTTTCCGGCCGGTAGACGACGCCAATCGCACGTTGCAGCATGGAACGCCGCAGGGACTGGGCCAAGGCGCGGCGTGACGGGCTGCGCCAGTCGGTCAGCGATCGCGCAAAACCGGCATGGCGAAAGGCGTGTTCCCAACTGTCGGAGCGCGCGGGACGGATGACCTTGACTTCCATCGGCCCGCCCCACTCGCTTGCCGCGGCCACGAGCCCGCGATCCGTGCCGAAGCCGATGGCAACCGCTTCGTCGCCATGGGCCATCCGGCACAATTCGCCGAGGTTGAACTCGCCGCGCCAGCCCATTGCCGTGGCGGATGCATTGCCGATATGCGAATTGTGCGCCCACACCACGGCCTTGGTATGGTCTCCGCCATGCGCCAACAGCGACTGGAGCGTCGCGAACATGTGCCGGTCACGCAGGTTCCAGCTCTCCGCCGCACCGCGATAAAGTGCGCGGTAATAGCTTTCGGCAGCGACTACGATCCGGGCATTCTGCGCGGCATCGAACCACTCCTCGCCATCGCCTGCCAGTGCGGCGGTCCGTCGATCAAGCATGGAACGCAGCTGCGCGACAACTTCATCCTCGCAGCCGGCAAGCCCGCTGTGGGCAATGGCATGCCCGTAGCGCGCTGGCTCCTCGCGCCATGGAAACAGGCAGGCATAGCGCGCCTTGGCCTCGGTGGCGGCGAAAGCGTCGCGTGGCCCGAGATAATCGATCACTGCGTTCATCGACTGATGGAGCGAATAGATATCGAGCCCGCGAAAGGCGACGCGCTGCTGCTCGGACAGTCCCTCATTATGGCCACGCAGCCAGTCGGCAAACGCCAGTGTTTCGAGATTGCGCCACATCCAGGTGGGAAATCGCACGAAGCTGTCGTCTTGCTGGGGCCTTGGGGCCTGATGGCGAACATAGTCGTCGATCCGTGCAGCGTCGGGCCAATCAGCCTCAACCGCGACAACGGTGAATCCATGCCTTTCGATCATACGCCGCGTAATGGCAGCGCGGGCTACATAGAATTCCCGGCTACCGTGCGTAGCCTCGCCAAGCATCAGGACCTTCGCATCCGCAAAACGGTCAAAGTGCGCGGCAAAATTCGCTGTGTCCTCGGGCCGTGGTAGTGGTTCGGCATTGTCGTGCAATAGAGCCGAGAGCTCCCCGAGGGTGCTTTCACGTTTTCCGGCAAGATGCTGCATCGTTGTCCCTTTCGAGAAAGGGATATGCTTGGACCGCAGGTACCATGCACTCGGTGAAGTTACGGAGCGCGGATCCGAAGGGGCAAACTTCGGATCCGCGAGTCAATCGGGGGCGCTGTGAAAAACCCGCGGGGCTCCCTGACCCGTGATGCTCATCGCATCTCGCTTTGGGAAGCCCCGCGAGCCGTAGCCGAACGATCATCGCGCAGTTCTGGGTCAGAACCTTCACTTCACGATCTGGTTCAAAACGAAGCTGCTGCTCCCGTCCGACAGCTATGGAATACCTTGATCGTAAAGGTCCGATTATCGGTAATTGTCCTTAGGTAACCTTCCGCACCAAGCGCTCTTGCCAAACGCGTTCGGCAGTGGTCATGAAATCTCGCGTCAGGGGAATCACAGTCCGTTCGTGGGCGACGAGCAATTGGAACACCATGAGCTCCCCTGCTCGAAAGGCCGCTTCGCAGGCCGCCAGATAAAATTCCCACATCCGGCAGAAACGCTCACCGAGCATCGCCTTCGCAATGTCACGCTGCGACTGGAAGCGAGCCGACCACTGCGCCAGAGTGAAGGCGTAATGCAGGCGGAGAAGCTCCGCATCGAGCAGCTTGAGACCGCTGTGCTCAAGCGCTGCGATCACTTCCGAGAGCGCCGGGATGTAGCCGCCCGGGAAAATGTAGCGATCGATCCACGCGTTATGGCCAGAGCGCCCATCCCAGCAGCCGATCGCATGGACCAGCGCGATCCCGTCCGGCTTCAGCATTCGCGAGAGTTGCCGGAAATACCCGAGCAATCCCTCCCTGCCGACATGTTCCAGCATACCCACCGAGACAATCCTGTCGTGCCGGCCGGACCAATTGCGGTAATCTGCAAGATGGAAATCGATGCGCTCCCGCGCAGACGATTGCTCGGCTTGCCGCTGCGCTTCGGCAAGCTGTTCAGGGGCGAGGGTCAAACCGGTGCTCCACACGCCTGCCTTCTCGGCCAATTCGATGGCAAGTGAACCCCAACCGCAGCCGATATCGAGCAGGCTGAGCTCCGGTTTCAAGGCAAGTTTTGACGCTATGTGCGCAATCTTGAGCGCCTGTGCCTCATCCAGCCCTTCATTGCCTGCCGGGAAATAGGCGCAGCTGTATTGCATCCGCCGGTCCAGGAACAAGCGATAGAAGTCTGCCGGGATGTCGTAGTGATGGCATGCATTTTGCGCGGCGCGAAGGATCGTATTGGATGGCCGGACGATATGGCCAAGCCATTCCGCCAGCGGCGCCGTAAAGCTATCGGCCCGCTGTTTTGTCGCAAGTATCCCAAGTTCCAGAAGCTCGACAAGGCTGCCTGCTTCCATGACCAGCCTAGCATCCATATAGGCCTCGCCAATCGCAAGCGAGGGATTCATCAGGATCCGGAGCGGCAACAGCGGGTCGTCAGTACGAACGATCACCCGTGGAGGCAGAACACCTGGCTCACCCGCCACGAGCCGGCCCTTGAAATCATGAAAATGGAGGTCATGGCTAACGCCTGCCCGCGCAAGTTCCTGCGAGATAACAGACCAGATCAGACTGGGGTGGCGGATGCGCGCGGTAATCCAGCTTGCCGTTTCTGTGTCCAAGGCTGCCTCACCTTCTTAGAAGTCTGCGGTGAGGCTGCTTTCGGACAAGCGCGCAGATTTCCCTATCCGGAATTGTTCGGGTGCTAACAGCTGGACGATGCCGGGAGCCTGGCGAGACCCGGAAGATTCCGAAGTGAACTGATCCTGTGCAACCGGCAAGTTCACCCATCAGCGACGGAATTGGAGCCGGGACGACAGCGATGGCACATGCACTCATTCTCGACGAAAACGTCGCAGTCTGCCGGGCGGTACAGCATTATCTGGCCCTGCTCGGTTTTGGCACTTTCGATAACGCGTGGACCGAACGGCAGGCGATGGAATGTGCCCGGCAACACCGCCCCGACATCATCATTATCGGCGATGATATCGAGCTTGGCTGCGCCATCAGGGCCGCGCGCAGAATTTCCGGTGGAAGCGCGATCCCGGTTCTGATGGTCAGCGGTGATCCTGCCAGGGCATCACAGAAGCTGGCGCAAACCAGCAGCTACGACGGCCCGTTCCGACTTAACCAGATCGAGGAAGCGGCCAAACTCGCGCTGCAAGGCAGACAGTCGGTTCACTGACTGCGGGTCGCCTTGGCTCTACCATTTGCGCAATAGGCTACATATTGCATCGACCGGCATCCTCGTCAGATCCTTGTCGAATTCGGCGAGCAGCTTGGAAGCTACCTTGGCAGGATAATGGGCGCGCAATTGGCCCAGCGAGACTGGGTCTGATGCGACAATGACCCCCGGCACATCATCGTCCACGTGATCCGCAAGGACCGCCAGTGCTGATGCTACAAAGGCGCGTTCATGCGCAGCGTGGGGGTCGCCATTGTCATAGGAGTTTCGGAAAAAGGCCGAACTGGAAAACTCTCGCCCAGCGGCATCGGCGAACACGTCTCGATTGGGCGGCGGTGGGCACTCGCGATGCTCGATCACGGCCAAGTGTGGGTCGGTCGCATCGCCTTCATTGCGCATCAGTACCATGCGTCCACCATCAACGGCCATCACGATCACGTTTTGGGGCAGGATCATAGTCAATCCTCGCTATTCGCTATCGATACCGTCAAGGATGATGGGCGGATAGAGCGCGTAGGGTTTCAGCCGCGAGCGAGGCTGGTGCCCCGGCAGCGACGTCACCGAGCGACAGAATGCCGACCATCCGGTGGTTGTCGTCGATCACGGGAAGCCTGCGAACCTGCTTTTGCTCCATGATACGGACCGCATCATCTAATTCCTCGTTAGCGGTGCAGAACGCGATAGGCTGGCTCATCACGTCGCGCGCGGTAAGCCGCAAGGGGTCGGAATTGTCGGCAAAGGCCCGGACCACGATATCGCGATCGGTGATCATTCCGATCAACCTATCATCCTGGCCGACGGGCAGCGCGCCAATGTCCTCCTGATCCATCCGGGCCGCAACATCGGCCAGCGGCATATCGGGGGCAATCCAACTGGCACCGGGATGCATCACTTCGCGAACTTTGACCATGACAATACCTTCCAAATCGCGCCACCATCAGCGGCCAGCCAAACACCGGACTATTCTGGCCTGCCATTTGGCTATGCGCCCTTCGTAAATCCCCTGATCGGCGAAAGCGGGCTAATCTGCTCGTGGTGGTGATCCTCGCTTGGTCACCTCGGCAAGCGCGATCACGACCAGCTTCTTGCGTCAAGTCGCCTCCAGGGTGCTGTCAGTCTTATGGCAACCGGCCCACCCGCTCGCACGAAGTGAACCTGTTGCCGGCGAACTTCACCCGGAGATGATCGACCGCAAGCCGGGTTTCGGAATATCCGCCGGCCACCTGGCTGGACGAGGAAATCAACTGACAGGGTGTCGGTTTGCCCGCACATCCGACGGATAATAATGCCAGAGCGGCGGCTCCGGACAATCGTTCAAGCCGACGAGGGCACTCTCCTTGATGCGCGTCAAGAAGCGCAGGACACAATCATGGATGTCAGAGTGCGCGGGGCAGTTTCTTGACCTGCATCAAATGCGCTGCAGCATTGCTGGGCTAGCAATGATCTGCCCGGCCCCAGCGGCCCGCAGTCGGGCGTTCTTGGCAGGTCCCGCCGGCTTGCAATATATTCAACCGTGGGCTTGATAGCGTGGATAAAGGGGGCGGACTATCCCGAAGATTCGGCAAATCCCGATCGACACGCACCCCGAGAACACGGCGTTCCTGCTGCGTCACGGTGATGGCTATTCGGCCGAGCAGTTTCAGGCGCTGCGCAAGATCCGCATTTGGGGAGAAGGGTGCGAAATCCTCGCGAGCCTTGCTGTGGTCGACGATCCGACCATGATCGGCATCGACGAGATCGGCCTCGGTGAACAGGCCTTCCAGCGGCTCGGGCTGACGGAAGGCACCGAAGTCGAGATTGCGCAGGCGCGTCCGCCCGCAAGCCTCGAATTCGTGCGCCGCAAGATCGACGGCGAGGCGCTGGGCGATGGCGAGATCGCTGCGATCATCCGCGATGTCGCAAGCCACCGCTATTCGCATATGGAGATCGCGGCCTGGCTGGTCGCCTGCGCCGGGTTCATGACGACGCAGGAGACCTTCGCACTCACACGAGCGATGGTCGACGTCGGCAATCGCCTGCACTGGCAATCCCCGCTGGTGGTGGACAAGCACTGCATTGGCGGGATTCCCGGTAACCGCACCTCGATGATTGTGGTGCCGATCGTTGCCGCGCACGGCCTCGTCTGCCCCAAGACCTCCTCGCGCGCGATCACTTCGCCCAGCGGGACGGCGGACACGATGGAAGTGCTTGCCAATGTCGATCTGCCCGAGGAGCGGCTGACTGCGATCGTCGCCGAGCACAATGCCGTGCTGGCGTGGGGAGGGCGGATCGGATTGTCGCCAGCCGACGACGTACTGATCGCGGTCGAACGCCCGCTGCGGCTCGACACGATGGAGCAGATGGTCGCCTCGATCATCTCGAAGAAGGTGGCGGCGGGATCGACCCATCTGGTGCTCGACATCCCGGTCGGCCCGACCGCCAAGGTGCGCAGCCAGAGCGATGCGGTGCGCCTGCGCAAGCTGTTCGAATATGTCTCCCGTCACATGGGGCTGACAGTGAAAGTGGTGTTCACCGACGGCGCGCAGCCGGTCGGGCGCGGGGTTGGCCCGGTGATGGAGGCGCGCGACGTGATGGCGGTGCTACGCAACGAACCCGATGCGCCCGAAGATCTGCGCGATCACGCGGTGATGCTGGCCGGACACGTTCTCGATTTCGATCCGGCGATCGAAGGGGGCAAGGGTTATGCCCGCGCGCTCGAACTGCTCGCCTCAGGCGCGGCGCTGGCGGCGATGGAGCGGATCATTGCCGCGCAGGGAGCGTGCGAGCAACAGTTGGTGCCAGGTCCGCTGTGGTACGAGGTCAAGGCGGCGCGTGCTGGGCGGACTACCGCCATCGATTGCGAGCGCATTGCCCGCGTCGCGCGGCAGGCCGGTGCGCCGATGGATAAGGCCGCCGGGATTGACCTATTGGTCAAGGTTGGCGGCATAGTTCGGGCGGGCGACGTGCTGTACCGCATCCATGCGAGCTCGCAGACAGGACTCGATTTCGCCCGCGATCTGGCGAGCGAAGACCCCGGGTACGCTATTGCATGACAAGCGCGATGCTCCATTTCTTTGCCGAAGCGGCAGGTCCGGCGAAGGAGCTGGCCGCATTGTTGGGGGTCGAATATGCGCCAGTTGCAGTGCATCGCTTCCCCGACGGAGAAAGCCTGGTGCAGGTCGCCGGGACCGGGCCTGTCGCCTTGCTCAACCGTTCGCTCGACGATCCAAATGCCAAGCTGGTCGAAGTGTTGCTGGCCGCGTCGGCCTTGCGGGATTGCGGGGCGCGTCAGGTGTTCCTGGTCGCGCCCTATCTGGCCTACATGCGGCAGGACAAGGCGTTCCGCTTTGGTGAGGCGGTGAGCCAGAGGGTGATCGGACGCCTGCTGGCGGACACGTTCGACGGGGTGCTGACCATCGATCCGCATCTCCACCGGGTGCATAGCCTCGGCGAAGTCATCGCCGATGTTCCGGCCATCGCGATCACCGCCGCACCCTTGCTGGCGGCTGCGATTGATAATCAGGCCGCACGGGTGCTGGCAGGGCCGGACGTGGAATCGCACCAGTGGGTAGGCGGGGTTGCGCGCCTTGCGGGCCTGCCCTTCATCGTCGGACGCAAGCAGCGCCGAGGCGACCGCGATGTGACCGTCACATTCGACGATGCCACACAGATCGCGGGACGGCAGGTGATGCTGGTCGACGATCTCATCTCCAGCGGTCGCACGCTGATCAAGGCGGCGTCGGGGCTGTACGCAGCAGGCGCGGCGCAAGTCGATGCGCTGGTGGTGCACAGCCTTGCCAGCACCGCCGACATCGCCGCGATGCACGCCGCCGGGATCGCCAGCATCCGGGCGACCGACAGTGTCGCCGGGCCGCTGGCCCAATTGCCTCTCGCGTCAACACTCGCGCAGGCCATCATCGATCAGGGCTGGACAGGAGCGCCGCACACATGACGGATCACAGGCTGACAGTCACCTTCCACGGCGCGGCGCAGACCGTCACCGGATCGTGCATGGAGTTCCGCATCGGCAGCCATGCGGTGTTGGTCGATTGCGGGATGTTCCAGGGCTCGCGCACGCTGGAGGCGCTCAACCATCAGGAATTTCCGTTCGATCCAGCCCAGATTGACGCGATCATCCTCACCCACGCTCATATCGATCATAGCGGGTTGCTGCCCAAGCTGGTCGCGCAGGGGTTCAAGGGCGAGGTGTGGTGCACGCAGGAAACCATCGACCTGCTCGAACACATGCTGGCAGATTCCGGTCGTATCCACGAATTTGAGGCCGAGCGTCGCAATCGCCGCCGCGACCGCGCCGGCGAAGAGCCCTTCATCCCGCTCTACACCGAACACCAGGCGATGCTGGCGTGGGAGCGGTGTCGCCCGATTACCTTGCAAACCTGGTTCGAACCCGCACCCGGATTTCGCGCGCGGTTGTGGAATGCCGGGCATATCCTCGGTGCTGCCTCGGTCGAACTGGAGGCGGCGGGCACGCGGGTGATGTGTTCGGGCGATATCGGCCCGGCCAACAAGGCGTTCTATGCCGATCCCGAGGGGCCGTCCGGCTTCGATCACGTGATCTGCGAGGCGACCTATGGCAACCGCGAACGCGAGAGGGTCAGCATCGAGGAACGCCGCGCCCTGCTCGAAGCCGAAGTGCTGGCTGCGCGCGCGCGCGGCGGCAATCTGGTGATCCCGATCTTTGCGCTCGAACGCACGCAGGAACTGCTGCTCGATCTCGACACCCTGATCGATCAGGGGCGCATTCCCGGCACCCATGTGTTCGTCGATTCCCCGCTCGCCAACCGCATCACCGGTGTGTTTGAACGCTATGCTACCGAGCTGGAGGATACCGGGCGGCACAACATCTTCGACAATCCAGCGTTCCACTTCGTCACTGACGTAGCAGAGAGCATGCGGCTCAATTCGATTACCGGGGCGGTGATTATGGCTGCCTCGGGCATGTGCGAGGCAGGGCGCATACGGCACCATCTACTCCAAAACCTGCACCGCTCGCGCTCGTCCATCCTGTTTGTCGGTTTCCAGGCGCAGGGAACGCTAGGCCGTGTGATCCTCGAAGGGGCGAAGACGGTGCGGATTTCGGGCAACGACGTTCGGGTGCGGGCGCAGATTCGGCAGATCGACAGCTATTCCGCCCATGCCGACCGTGACGAGCTGGCTGACTGGATCGCTGCGCGCCTACCAGTCGCCGGATCGGTGTTCCTCGATCACGGCGAGCCCGAAGCGGCGGAAGGCTTGCGCCGCTTGCTGCAAGCCCGCTTGCCCGAACAGGAGGTGCGCCTGCCGATAATCGGCGAGCGCTATGCGTTGCCGGCGGGGGCAAAGGCGAAGCGGGAGACCAGCGGACGGCAGGACCTGCCGCTTGCAACCGGGCGCGACTGGCAGAACGCCTATGCCGATTTCGCTACCTCGTTGAAGGCGCGCCTGTCGCGGATGCCCGACGATGCCGAGCGCGAACAGGCGCTGCGAACCTTGCGCGAGGTGCTCGATGCCCATGATGCGCGCGGCTAGCCGGACGGGCTGAACGATGGCGGGTCCGCCTGCGACTGCGGCTCCGGCCTTCCGGGCGCTGGGCCTGTCCAAGGTCTATCGCACCGGAGAGACCGAGGTGCACGCCCTGCGCGGCGTCGATCTGGATATTGCCGCAGGCGAGGTGCTGGTGCTTCTCGGCCCGTCGGGCAGCGGCAAATCGACGTTGCTCAATATCATGGGCGGGCTCGACCGACCGTCGAGCGGGCAATTGTTCTTCGGAGAAGAGGAGCTGACCAGCTTCGACGATGCCGGGCTGACACGGTTCCGCCGCGCGCATGTCGGCTTCATCTTCCAGTTCTACAATCTCGTCCCCAGCCTCACCGCCGAGGAGAACGTCCGCCTCGTCACCGACGTTGCCGAGCGCCCGCTGGAGCCGATGGCGGCGCTCGAACTGGTCGGGCTGGCAGAGCGCGCCGCGCATTATCCGGCCCAGCTGTCGGGCGGCGAACAGCAGCGGGTGGCGGTGGCCCGCGCGATCGCCAAGCAGCCCGAAGTGCTGCTCTGCGACGAGCCGACCGGCGCGCTCGACAGCGCCACGGGCATCCGCGTGCTCGAAGCGCTGGTGCGGATCAACCGCGAACGCGGCACTACGCTAGTTATCATCACCCACAACAGCGCAATTGCCGGCATTGCCCACCGTGTGCTGCACTTTCTCGACGGACGGATCGCCCGGATAGAGCACAATGCAAATCCTATCGATCCGGCGGGGATCGTGTGGTGAACGCGCTCGATACCAAACTTTTCCGCGATTTGTGGCGGCTGCGCGGGCAGGTGCTGGCGATAGCGGTAGTGCTGGCGGCGGCTGCGGCGATCTTCGTGCTTTCAGCTGGCACCCATGCCTCGCTGACGCTGACGCGCGACGTCTACTATGCCCGCAACGGCTTTGCCGATGTTTTCGCGGAGCTCACCCGCGCGCCCGCCGACATCACCGAGCGTATCGCCGCGATCCATGGTGTAGCCGAAGTGGAAGGCGGCATTCGCCAGCTCGCCACGCTTGACATGGCAGGCGGCCACGAACCGATGCGGGCAATCGTCAATTCGGTGCCTGAATACCGGCCGCGCCACATCAACCGGATCACCTTGCTTCGAGGACGCATGCCGTCGCCCGATTCAGCCGAGGAGATCATTGCCGACGAAGCCTTTGCCGAGGCCAACGCGCTGGAGCCGGGCGATGACATCGCGGCGGTAATCTATGGCAAGCGGCAGACCTTGAGGATCGTCGGCATCGGGCTCGCCCCCGATCACATCTTCTCCATCGCGCCGGGCGAGCTAGTGCCCGACAATCGCCGCTTCGGGGTGCTGTGGATGGGCGAGCGCGGCCTAGCTTCGGCGACTGATCGGGTCGATGCGATCAACACGCTGGTATTGCTTCTCGAACCCGATGCAGTGCCGGGCGAAGTGATCCGCCAGATCGACAGTCTGCTTGCGCCCTATGGCGGCACCGGAGCCTATGGGCGCGAGGAGCAGATCAGTCATGCCCTGCTCGATAGCGAGTTGAGCCAGCTTGACGCACTGACTCGTGTGATCCCGCCGGTGTTCCTGGTGGTGGCGACCTTCCTCGTGCTGGTCGTGCTAGGCCGCCTGATCGGCACCGAGCGGGCACAGATCGGGCTAATGAAGGCGTTTGGCTACAGCACTGCCGCCATCGGCTGGCATTACGGCAAGTTCGCGCTCGTCATCGCCATACTCGCCAGCGTGCTGGGCTGCGGGGTGGGTATATGGATGGGGCGGGCGATGACCGAACTCTATGCGCAGTACTACCACTTCCCCAGCCTCGAATACCGGCTCGATCCCGGAGTGCTGCTGATCGCCGTCGGGCTGTCGGTCGGCGCGGCGATGCTGGGCGCGCTGATCGGGATACGCTCGGCGGTGAGCATCAACCCGGCCCAAGCGCTCGCGCCGCCGCCACCGCCGATCTATACTGACCGGCCGTTCGAACGGGTGGCGGTGCGTGCCGGGCTGTCTCCGGCAGGATTGATGATCATCCGTCACATCGCCCGCTGGCCGGGCCGCGCGGTGCTCACTGCGGGCGGGGTCGCCCTGTCGCTCGGACTGCTTTTTGCCACTTTGCAATTCCTCGACTCAAGCCGGTTCATGATCCAGACTTTCTTCATGCGCGCCCAAGCGCAGGATCTGACGGTAACGTTCACGCAGCCTCGAAACGAGCGGGCGCTGCACGAACTGGAACAGCTTTCTGGCGTAATCCGGGTGGAGCCGGTGCGGGCTGTGCCGGTGCGCCTGTCCTTTGCCAATCGCAGCGAACGCGGAGTAATCGAGAGCGTCAGCAATGCCAGCCAGCTGTCCGCACGGATCGACCGCAACGGCGCCAAGTTGGCTGTGCCGCCACAGGGGCTTATGTTGAGCCGTCAGCTCGCCGATCAGCTGGGAGTCAAGAGCGGCGCGGAGATTGCGGTTCGGCTGCTCGATGGGGAGCGCACCGGCGGCATGCACAGGGTGGCGAGCGTGGTCGACGAGGTGATCGGCGTGCGCGCTTATGCCGCCGAGGATACGTTGCTGGCGATGACCCGGGATGGGCTGCCGGCGAGCGGCGTGCTGCTGCGCATCGATCCCGCACTGCGCGACGACATTATCGACCGGCTGGGTGCGATGCCCGGCGTTCTGGGCGTGAGCGAGCGCAGCGCCGCCTTTGCCTTGTTCGAGGACATGATCGACGACAACCTCTACACCATGCTGTTTGTGTTCGTGGCCTTCGCTTCGGCGATCGTCATCGGGGTGGTCTACAACAGCGCGCGGATCCTGTTTTCCGAACGCGCGCACGAGTTGGCGACCTTGCGGGTGCTGGGCTATCATCGCAGCGAGGTCGCGGCGATTCTGGTGGGCGAGCTGGCGCTGCTGGTGGTGCTGGCAATTCCGCTGGGCTGTGTGGTGGGGGTCGGCTTGGGCCAGTTGATGACCGCGATGTTCAGCTCCGATCTGTTCCGCATTCCCTTCGCACCGGCCCGCTCCACCTATGGCGTGTCGATCATCGTAGTGCTGGTGGCAGCGGCAGCGACCTGCGCGCTGGTGGCGCGGCGGGTGCTCGCGCTCGATCTGGTGCGCGTGCTGAAGGCGCGTGAGTGATTCGGCGCTGGCTTACCCGCTGGCGCTGGCCGCTACTGCTTGCGATGCTGGTCGTCGCCGGGCTGGCGTTCGCCTTCTTGCCGCCCGCTGCCGCCGTCGATGCCGGGGAGATATCGCGCGGACCCATGGTGGTGAGCGTCACCGACACTGCCGTCACCCGCGCGCTAGAGCACTACATCGTCTCAGCTCCGGTAACGGGATACCTTTCGCGCATCGAACTTGAAGCGGGCGATGCCATCGGCCGGGGGCAGGAGTTTGCGCGGATCAGCGGTCGCCCCTCGGCCCCGCTCGACCCGCGCACGATCACAGAGGGCCGCGCCGCGCTCGCCTCAGCGCAGGCGGCGGCGAGCCAGGCGCGCGCTGGGCTCGATCTGGCGCGCAGCGATCTTGCCCGGGCCGAAGCGCTGGCTACGCGCCAGTTCGTCTCACGCGCGCAGGTCGAGGCCATGCGCACCCGCGTGCTGAGCGGCGAGGCCGCGCTGGCACAGGCACGAGCTGAGGCTGCCCGGCTTGCCGCCATCATCAGGCAGCCCGACGGGTCGATCGGCGCATCGGTGACCCTGCGTGCGCCGGCGGCGGGCCGGGTGCTGAGCGTCATGAACGAAAGCGCGGGCATGGTCGCGGAAGGCACGCCGATCATGACCATAGGCGATCCGGCGGAACTGGAAGTGGTGGTCGATCTGCTCTCGCGCGAGGCGGTGCGGGTGCACCCCGGTGACCGTGCGCTGATCACCCGCTGGGGCGGCCCCCAGCCGCTGGAGGGCCGGGTTTGGCGCGTCGAGCCATTGGGCCAACGCGAGATTTCCGCACTCGGAGTGGAGGAGCAGCGCGTCAATGTCATCATCCGCTTTGCCGATCCGGCAAGGCTTGCGGCTGCAGGCCTTGGCCACGGGTTTCAGGTCGATGCCACGATCGAGCGCTGGCGCGATAATAAGGCACTGCGCGTGCCGGTCGGCGCGCTGTTCCGGGGGCCGGAGGGAAAGTGGCAGGTATTCGTAATCGAGCAGGGCCGTGCACGCCTGCAGATGGTCACCATCGGCCAGATCAACGAGGACTGGGGCGAAGTGCGCGGCGGTCTCGGCGAAGGCCAGCGCGTAGTGCTGAACCCGGCAAACACCTTGCGCGACGGCCAAAGGGTGAGCCCGCGCTGAGATACGCCACGCGTGCGTGACAACTGCAGTGCAATGCTGGTGCCGGAAAAGGCCGCAATTGGCACAAGACCTGCCGATTTTCGCATCACATGGGAACGGCAGGTATGTCCTAGATCCGGCCTTTGAGGCCAAGCGGCAAGCATGTCCGCTTTCAGGCGGTCGTCAGGCGGACCGCGTTCTTGGTTGTAGGTCGATGAGGCGATGCTCAACCGCAATTGGGGGCACCATTGCAAGCAATGCCCCCACAGGTGCCCCCTTTGGGGTGAGAGTGCATGCCGCATTACGATACGACATGAGGCACGTTCTAGCATGGTCCGCAGGCGGCATCCTGTCTGTATGGGACAGGATGCACAGCCATGGGAAAAGAAAGTGGCGGAGACGGAGGGATTCGAACCCTCGGTACCCTGATAGAGTACGGTTCCTTAGCAGGGAACTGGTTTCAGCCACTCACCCACGTCTCCGGGTATCAGCATGGGCTGTAGGGGCGGCGCTATAGTCGGCCCTTGCGCAAGCGGCAAGGTGGCATCGAGAAAAATCCGCGTTACGCCTTTGCACGCGCCGGTTCGGCACGCGTTCAGGCTCGGCGCGCTAGGCGGACGTTCCGTTCGTCGCAAATCGGATTCGCCTTGGCGACAGGCTGTTGCCCGATGGACGGGAAGGGATTCTCTTCTGCCCTGCAGAAATGCGGGGGCTGGCACGAGGCTGCGAAAGGCTGCATGATGACCATGATGAACGCCCGTTTTCCTGATCTGGGGCGCCGCCTTGCAGGGCTGGCGCTGGGAGCCCTCGCGGCGCTTTCGCTGACCGCGCCGGCAATGGCGCAGTCGCAGGATCTCGAGACGCTCGATCCGGACGCGGCTTACAGCCAGCAGGATGCCGGGGTCGATGCCGATCTCGCTACCCCGCAGGCGCCTCCAGCGACCACCGCGCAAGCTCCCGCCGAGCCGACGGTAGATGCCACTCTCGGCAATTACGCCGCGCCGCCGCCGGCCACCGACACCGCCGCGCCAGTTGAAGTGCCCTCCACGACGACCACTATCACCCCCGCTGCCACTTCCGACACCTATGGCGAGGACGACCTCATCGGCGCAGCCGAGGGCGTGTTCGGCAAGGGCGCAGAAGGTCTTGCCCGGCTGGTCGAGGATCTGCTCAAGAAGCAGGGGCGGCCCAACGCCTACATTATCGGGCGCGAGGCGGGTGGAGCGTTTATCGTCGGCGCGCGTTATGGTTCGGGCACGCTCCACCACAAGGTCGAAGGCGAACGGAAGGTTTACTGGACCGGCCCTTCGATCGGCTTCGATGCCGGGGCCAATGCCGGGAACACCTTCGTTCTGGTCTACAACCTATACGACAGCGAAGACCTCTTCAAACGCTTCCCGGCGGGCGAGGGGCAAGCCTATTTCGTGGGCGGGCTGACCGCCAGTTACCTGCGGCGCGGCGATGTGGTGCTGATCCCGATCCGCGTCGGCGCGGGCCTGAGGCTGGGGATCAACGCGGGCTACATGAAGTTCTCCAAGGAACAGAAGTGGGTGCCGTTCTAAGCCGCGAAATTCGGTGCTGCATACGAAAAGCCGGTTGCGATGCGCGCGCGCGCGGGCCATGCGCGCGTCTATCATGCTTGAACGACTCAGCCCGCAGGCGCCCGACGCCCTTCTCGCCCTGATCCGCCTCCACGCTGCCGACCCGCGTGAGGACAAGATCGACCTCGGCGTCGGTGTCTACCGCACCGAAACGGGCGCGACCCCGGTGTTCGCCGCGATCAAGGCGGCCGAGCAGGTGTTGCTCGATACGCAGGAGAGCAAGTCCTACCTCGGACCCGAAGGCGACATGGGCTTCGTCAATGCGCTGATGCCCTATGTGTTCGGCGCAAGCGATCCGACGATGGGCGGGCGCATTCAGGGGATGCAGACCCCGGGCGGCACGGGCGCTGTGCGCCTTGCGCTGGGCATGGCGCAGAAGGCCGGCGTCAAGCGCGTGCACATGGGCGTGCCAAGCTGGCCGAACCACGCGCAGATCCTTGCCGATCTCGGTATGGAACTGGTGCCGTTCGATCACGCACAAGCGGATGGCACGGCTAACCTCGATGCCGTGCTCGCCGCTATCAACGGCGCGGCGCACGACGAGGCCGTGCTGCTCCACGCCTGCTGCCACAACCCTACTGGGATCGATTATACCGCTGACCAATGGGCCGCGATTGCCGAAGCCTTTGCCGCCAGCGGTACCTTCCCGATCATCGATGCCGCCTACCAGGGCCTCGGCCACGGGATTGAGGAAGACGCGGCAGGGATGCGCGGGGTGTTGGCGAAGGTGCCGGAAGCCTTCATCGCCTATTCCTGCGACAAGAACTTCGGTCAGTACCGCGACCGCGTGGGCGCGTTCTATGTGCTGGCGGCGGAGGCAGGCGCGCTCGATGCGGCCTTTTCCAACGCCAACGCGCTGGCCCGTGCGGCATGGTCGATGCCGCCCGATCACGGCGGCGCGGCGGTCCGGATCATCCTGCGCGATGCGGATATGACCAAACAGTGGCTCGCCGAGCTCGACGATATGCGCGCGCGGATGCGCGGCGTTCGTGATGCGCTGGCCAAGGCTGGCACGGCAAGTCGGATTGATCTGACCCCGCTGGGCACGCAGAACGGCCTGTTCTCGATGCTGCCGATCACCAAGGAAGAGGTCGCGACCCTGCGCGAGGAGCACGGCATTTACATGGCCGCATCGGGCCGCATCAACATCGCCGGGCTTACGAGCGCGAACCTGCCCAAATTCATCGCTGCCCTCGCGGCAGTGGCGGTGTAAGCACGGATGCTCGACTGCCAGCCAGTGCTGGAGGGCGAGCATGTCCGCCTGCGTCCGCTGCGCGCCGACGATTGGGATGCGCTGTTCGCGGTCGCGTCCGACCCGTTGATCTGGGCGCAGCACCCCGCGCATGACCGCTGGCAGGAGCCGGTGTTCCGGGCCTTCTTTGATGATGCCCTTGCCAACATGGGCGCGCTGGCTGTGCTGGATGCCGCGACCGGAGCAGTGATCGGATCGTCCCGCTTCCAGGGGCTCGACGAGGCGGATGGCGGCTCGGTCGAGATCGGCTGGACGTTCCTCGCGCGGTCACATTGGGGCACGCGCACCAACCCCGAGATGAAGCGCCTGATGCTCGCCCACGCCCTTGCCAGCGTGGCCGAGGTGCGCTTTCTGGTGGGCGAGACCAACATCCGGTCGCGCCGCGCGCTCGAAAAGATCGGTGCAAGGCTGACCGCCCGGCGCGAGGAGCGCATCATGGCGGACGGCGCGGTCATCCCGCACCTCACCTACGTCATTACGCGCGAGGATTTCGTGGGCGGGCCGCTGGCAGACTGATCTCCCGGCCAGTCCCGATGCCCTGCCTGACGGCCGATTTATCATTGGCATCGACAAAATCTTAACTCTTTCAGGCGATGGTCTCACATCATGCTTGGCTTGCGTGACGTTGCGGGCAACCGGCCGCGCGTCTGTCGCTGGCCATAGCGGCGATGCGATGCATGGGTTTTCAGCAGCATGGAATGGGGGCTTGTGTGAGGTTTCTTCGGAAGTTCCTTGGTGGAATCAAGGGCGATGAGGGCGGCAATGCGCTGGCCCTTGGCGCGATCACCCTTCCGATGGTTATCGGAGCGGCGGGGCTTGGTCTCGACACTGTGCAGTGGACCTTGACCCAAAGGCAGCTCCAGCGGGCGGCTGATTCGGCAGCGATCGCCGGAGCCTATGCGCGCCTCCAGAACGCCAACATTTCGGCAAGCGCCAACCAGTCCCTGACACGCGACGGCCTGACCGGCTTCACCATCGCCCCGGTGATCGAGAACGCCCCGACTGCGGGAGCCTACAGCGGCGACGGGAACGCCGTGAGAGTGGTGCTGCGCAGACAGCAGGCGCTGCCGTTCTCGTCCTTGTTCATGGGGACAGGGCCGACCATTTTTGCCGATGCCACGGCAAAAGCCATGTCGAACGGCAACTTCTGCGTGATCGCGCTCGAAAGCACGGCAACCACCGGCATCACGATGCAGGGTAATGCGACGGTCAATCTCGGCTGCGGGATGGCTACCAATTCGCAGGCCAGCAACGCCGTGATCGGCGGAGGAAGCAGCCTGATCACCGCGAGCCCGCTCGCGGCTGTCGGCGGGATTACCCCCTCGAACAATTTCGCGCCTGGCACCGAATTGCTGCCCGGCTCGATCGCGCAGGCCGATCCCTACAGCGGTTTGCCCCAACCGAACCCGACCAACTGTGGCGCCCAGCTGCGCGTCGGGTCAAACAGGACCGACAACGTCAATAACCCCACCGGCACGCGATGCTTCCGTGGAATTGATATTCAAGGAAGGGCCCACTTCGACCCCGGCATCTATGTCGTCGACGGGGCGTTCAGCGTCGGTGCGCAGGCGACGGTGACCGGAACAGGCGTGACCTTCATTCTGACCAGCAGCACCGCTTCGACCAACCCGTCCAGCATCGAACAGGTCACCATCAACGGCGGTGCGACGATGCAGCTGTCCGCGCCGACCACGGGCACCTATGCCGGCATTCTGTTCTATCAGGATCGGCGTGCAATCAATGCTGACGGTAACCGCATCAACGGCAATTCGAGCTCGTTCTTCCAGGGCGCGTTCTACTTCCCGTCGCAGGGCATGGACTTCAACGGGACGACGGGGCTGCGCACCGAATGCGTCCAGATCGCCGCGCGCCGGGTGACATTCATCGGCAACAGCACGATCACCAATGTGTGCCCCCCGAACTCCAGAGCCGGCGCGTTCTCGGGCCTGCGCGTGTTCCTGGTCGAGTGAGATGCAGATGAAAAGTCTCGCAAAACCTCTCGCCAAGATGGCCCGCGACGATCGCGGCAATGCTGTGGTCGAACTCGCTCTGTATCTGCCGGTCGCGCTGCTGATGTTCGGCGGCATGTTCGATTTCTCGCAGGCGGTGACGCAGAAACTGCGTGCGCAACAGGCCATTGCCAGAACGCTGGAAATGGCCAGCAACCTTCCCACGTCGGCCATGGACGCGGCCACATTGCGCGCTGAAGCGGCGACAGCGGCCAACGTGCCGCAGAGCAGCGTGACGGCCAATGTCTGGCTCGAATGCAACGGGGTCGTCTCCACGACAGGCTCATGCACCTCCAGCATCGGCCTTGCCCGCTATGCCTCGGTAAGAATCAACCACAATTACCAGCTGACCCTGTACCCGGCGCTGTCCGGCGGGAGGGCCAGTTCCGCGCCGATCCCCTTCCAGGTTCAAGGCTCGCTGAGGATCCAGTGATGAGACTTATCAGAACCGTACAGCATGATCTTTCCGGCGTTGCGGCGGTCGAATTTGCTCTCGTTGCACCGATCTTGATCGGCCTGATCTTCGGTATCTGGAACACAGGCGTGGTGCTGTATGCCGACAATAGCATCAGGGACGCGGTCGAAGCCGGCGCACGCCAGGCCACGGTCTTTCCCCGTCCCTCCGAGGCCCAGCTCAGGCAGCGCATCAATGATCGCTATTTCGGGCCCCAGAACCAGGGGGCGGTCGCGGGGCCAACCTTTGCCTACGGAACCCGGAACGGTGCGCCGATTGTCACGATCTCGATGTCTTACACGCACCAGGTCAACGTGCCGTTCCTGCCCGCCAGAAACGTCACTCTGGCCCATCAGCGGACGGTTTACATGGCGCCGGCCGGCACCGTGCGGAACCCGTAACCCGGTTCACCGCATTGCAGCGAGGCTCTGCATCCGCTTGAGATAGCGCGCCAGCACGTCGATCTCGAGATTGACGCTGTCGCCTTGCTTGAGACTCCCCAAAGTCGTCACCGCCGCTGTGTGGGGGATGATGTTGAGCAAGAAGTCGCAGGTGTTATCGGGCCGGTCGCGCACATCGTTGACGGTCAGCGACACGCCGTTGACCGTGATCGAGCCCTTCTCGGCAATGAAGGGGGCCATTTCGGCCCGCGCGCGGATCGCGATCTGCCAGCTGTCGCCATCGCGCGCCACCTTCACCACTTCGCCCACCGAATCGACGTGGCCGGTGACGATATGTCCGCCTAGCTCGTCGCCAAGGCGCAGACTGGGCTCGATATTGAGCGCCGCGCCCGCGTTCCACATCCCCGGCACGGTGCGGCTGACAGTTTCGCCCGACAGATCCACGTCGAACCACGCATCACCCGCCGTGCCGCCGCGCTCGACCACGGTCAGGCAAACCCCCGAACACGCGATCGAGGCGCCGATGTCGATCCGCGCCGGATCGAGCGGTGCGGTGATGCGCAGGCGCAGATCGCCGCGCTGATCGGCGGCGGCAATGGTGCCGATGGCGGTGACAATGCCGGTGAACATGGGGCTGGGGTCCTATGAGAGTTATCGGGTGCGCAGATAAGCGGCGAAGCTGTCGCTGCCAAGCTGGCGGCTTTCGCTGATCTGCCAGCGGCCATGCGCTTGCGAAAGGTCCGCGAGGCCCAGCGCGCCGATTGCTCTGCGGCCATCACCGATCAGGATCGGAGCGGTATAGAGGTGCAGTGCGTCCACCAGATCAGCGGCGAGGAAAGCGGCGGCGGTCTCGGCCCCGCCTTCGACGTAAAGGTATTGCACGCCATCAAGGCCGGCGATCGCCTCGGGCGAGGGGAGAGCGGTGACGCCTTCGGGCGCAGGGCCGCGCGTGAGCACCACGCGTTGCGGCGAGCGGGCTTCAAGGCCGGGAAGGCGTACGTCCAGCCGCGGCTTGTCGGTGCGCCACGTGCTGCCGCCGACCAGAATGGTGTCATGGTGTGCGCGCTGCGCGTGGACATGGGCGCGGGCGGTCGCTCCGGTGATCCACTGGCTGGTGCCGTCGGCCAGCGCGATGCAGCCGTCCAATGATGTCGCCAGCTTCAGCGTTACCCACGGGCGCGCGTGTCTTTGGCGGGTGAGGAAGCCTGCGAGACTGGCGGCTGATGCCGGATCGTCCAGCAGCGTCACAGCCATACCCGCCGCCTCCAGCCGCACGATGCCTTGTCCGGCGGTGCGCGGATCGGGGTCGATCTGGCCGATCACGACGCGCGCTGGCCGTGCGGCGAGGATCAGGTCGGTGCAGGCAGGCCCGCGCGCCGACTGGTGGGCGCAGGGTTCCAGCGTGACGTAGACCGTGGCGCGCGCCAGCACTTCGGGCGCGAGGCCCGCGAGCGCGATCGCCTCGGCATGGGGACGTCCGCCGGCCTGCGTCCAGCCGCGCGAGAGGACCCGGCCATCGCCGACGACCAGCGCGGCAACCCCGGGATTGGGGCGGCTGAGCGGGCGCGCACGCATGGCGAGCCGCGCGGCGGCGGCCATCCATGCGTGATCCGAAGGCGGGCGCGGTGCGGCTATTGTCCGGCGCTTTCTTTGGCCTTGGCGGCCGCCAGCGCTTCGGCGCGGCGCTTTTCGGCGGCGGCTTTCTCGGCCGCGCGCTCGGCCTCGGCCTTACGCTCGATCTCCTCGACATCCATCCCCGCCGCCTTGCCGAGCGACTTGTACAGCGCGCGCTTCTGCTCGGCGATTCTGGCTTCCTCGGCGGCGCGCAGGTCCTTGATTTCCTGATTGGCGCGGTTTTCGGCCATGATCTCAGCCTCGGAACGGGCCGGATCGAGCGTCGTGATATACTCGATCGTGGGCCGCTCCGGCTCGCCGTAGAGGGTGCTGTTCATGCCCCACCAGACCATACCGGCCGCCGGCAGGATCGAGACGAACAGGATCGGCCAGCGATAGGGCTGGGGCCGCCGGATCTCGTTCCAGAAATCGGCGATACCGCCGGTGGGGTTGAAGCGGGAGAGGGAGATGCGCATGGCGCCAATATAGGCCGCGGGGGCGTTGATGGCAAAGGGTGCGACGAACGGCCCGGCGCTTTACCCGAAGCTGGCGTAAAGCCCGCGGCCGTGTTCCTTCAGCCAGCGGTCGGCGCTGGCGATCTCGCCTTCGAAGATATCCGCCAGCAGTGCGTGGAAGGCGGGCGAGTGATCGAAATGGACGAGGTGCGCGACTTCGTGCGCGACGACTGATCTGCGCACGAAATCGGGCGCCTGCACCAGCCGCCAGTTGATGCGGATGCGGTTCTTGTCCGAGCACGAGCCCCAGCGGCGCTGGGCGCGGGTAAGGCCGATGGGCACCGGATCGAGGCGCGCGGCCGCGCAATATTCGCGCATATCGGCCTCGGCGAGGCGCAGCGCCTCGATTTCGAGCCAGCGTTTCAGGCGCGTCTCCAGCCCCGCCTGCGGCCCGCCGACCTTGAGGCAATCGCCCTCCACCACCGGCCGCCGCGCTGCGCGGGCCTCCCACGCCAGCTGCAGCATCCGGCCACGGTAGCGCACCTGCCCTCCCGGCTCGGGCGCGGTGCGGCGGGGGAGCTTGGCGTGCTGTTCGGCAAGCCAGCCCGCGCGCGAATGGGCAAAGGCGAGCGCCTCGCGCCCCTCGGCCCAGGCAGGCAGTGTGATCCGCACTTCAGAGCCATCGGGCGCGAGCCGCAGCGTCAGCCGCCGCGCATGGCGCATCCGTTTCAGGACAATCGGCACCCGCGTGCCGCCCAGATCGATCTCGGAGTCGAGCGGCTTCCTGACCGAGGCACCGCGCAGCCAGTCGATCATGCCTCCTCCTCCGCGACATCCCCGTCGCGGCGCCAGTCGCGCTTGGGGGCAGGCCACTGCGTGATATGGTGCTCCACCGGCCCGGCATCGATTTCGCTCACCACCCGCCCCACAATCGAGACGCCCGCACGCCGCACCGCCTCGCGGTCCCCCGACAGCAGATAGTGCCAGCCTGGCAGCGGACGGCCCTCATTACGTAGCCGGTAGGCGCAGGTGGAAGGGAGCCAGCTTACCTGCTCGACGATCCTGAGGGTAAGGCGCAGGCAATCGGGCACGAAAGCCTTGCGATTGCGATAGTCGGAGCATTGCGCGGTCCTGGTGTCGAGCAGGCGGCAGGCGATGTTGGTGTCGATCACCTCGCCCGTATCCTCGTCCTCCAGCTTGTGCAGGCAGCAGCGCCCGCAGCCGTCGCACAGCGCTTCCCATTCGGGCCGGGTAAGCTCGCCAAGCGGCAGCTCCCAGAAGCGGTCCCTCAGATCACCCATCGCGCCAGTTCTTCCGCCACCGCCTTGCCGCCCTTGTCGGTGGGGAGCGTCGCGATCGGCGCGCCATCGGGGCCGAACAGGTAGGTGACGTTGGAATGATCGACGAGGTAGCCCCCGCCCGGCTGTGCCTCACCCTTCTGATAAAACACCTTGAAGGTCTTGGCGGTGGCCGCGATCTGCTCGGGCGTGCCCGTGAGACCGATGATGTCGGGCGAGAAGGCTGCGGCGAACTCGCCCACCACCGCCTGCGTATCGCGCTCGGGATCGATGGTGATGAAGATCGGCACGATCTTGGCAGCGAGCGCCGGGTCCTGCGCCTTCAGCGCTTTCAGCCCTTGCGCCACGCGCTGCATATCGGTCGGGCAGATGTCAGGACAGAAGGTGTAGCCGAAATAGACCACGCGGTACTTGCCGGCAAAATCGCCCCAGCGCACCGTTTCGCCCCTGCTGTTGGTGAGCGTGAAATCGCCCCCGATCGACGCGCCTGCGAGCGGCGGTTCTTCCGCCGGCGCACCTGCGCCGCACCCGGCCAAGGCAGTGGCGAGCGCTAGGGAAAGCGCGATTGCAACGAGACGGGCTGCGGAAGGCTTGTTGATGCGGTTCATGCTCTGCTAACTGGTCGCTTGCGATGGGCACCCCGGCGTGCCCTTGCGCCATGCCATACAGCTGGTGTGGCAGGTAATGCGAAAGGATCAAACCGTGTGCTTCGATGTTTTGCGCAAGTTAGGGCGGATCGGCATGATTGCCAGTGCAATCGCTCTGGCCGCACCGGTTGCCGCGCAGTTCCAGTCGGAAGGCTACAAGTTCCTGGAAGCGGTCAAGGAACGTGAGGGCGACGAGGCCACCGCGATGCTCTCAAAGCCCGGCACCCAGATCGTCAACACCCGCGACATCACCAGCGGCGATACGGGCCTGCATATCGTGGTCGCCCGTTCCGACGTGCTGTGGATCCGCTTCCTGCTCCAGCGCGGGGCCGATCCGAACATCCGCAACAAGAAGGGCGTCACCCCGCTCCAGCTGGCCACTTCGCTCAGCTTCACCGAAGGGGTCGAAGCGCTGATCAAGGGCGGGGCGAGCGTCAATGTCGCCGACCAGACGGGCGAAACCCCGCTGATCGCCGCCGTCCATTCGCGCAATGTGCCGCTGGTGCGGCTGCTGCTGGAAAAGGGCGCGGACCCTGATCGCAACGACAATTCCGGCCGCTCCGCGCGTGACTACATGAAGCTGCAGGCTGGAAACTCGCTGCTGATGCAGGAATTCGCCAATGCCGATGCCAAGCGCGCCGAGGCGGGAACCAAGAAGAACTACGGGCCTTCTTTCTGACATGACCGATTTTTCTGATCTGACGCTGGACGAGCTGCGCATCGCACTCGCACCCGATATCGCCGCTTCGGCGATCTTCGATGGCTGGACCGAGACCGCGCTGGTTGCCGCTGCCGAGATGGCGGGTGCGGATGTCGATGTGGCCAAGCTGGCCTTCCCGGGCGCAAAGCCGATGGACATGATCGCGGCGTGGATCGCCAGCGTCGATCAGGCGATGGCGGAAGAATGGCCCGCCGAACGTCTTGCCACGCTCAAGATCCGCGAGCGTATCCGCACGCTGGTCGCCTTCCGGCTGGAGGCGGTGGCGCATATCGACGAAGCCGTGCGCCGCGCGCTGGCGGTGATGGCCCAGCCGCAGAACGCGGCCCGCGCATTGAAGCTCGGCTGGCATTCGGCGGACGTCATGTGGCGCCTTTCGGGCGATACCGCGACCGATTACAATCACTACACCAAGCGCGCCATTCTGGCGGGCATCTACAGCGCGACCCTCGCCGTGTTCGTCAACGACGACTCTGAGGGCAAGGCCGATACCCACGCCTTCCTCGAACGGCGCATTGATGGCGTGATGAAGTTCGAGAAGGTGAAGGCGCAGTTCCTCGGCAAGGACCGCGAGCTGCCGAGCCTGACGCGGTTTCTCGGGCGGCTGAGGTATCCGGCGCGGTAACTCGCCTCAAGCAGCGGAGCGGTAGGCGAACATAATCGCGTCCGAACTGGTGATTATGTCCCGGCCGCGCCTCGCGCCGAGGGCTGCTCTGCCCTATTGCTCGACTCGGATTCGCAGGCCATCTTGGGCCGCGCGGGATCAAGATATTGACGGGAAGGGTATTTCGATGGCGGGTTCGCTCAATAAGGTCATGCTGATCGGCAATCTGGGCGCTGATCCGGAAATCCGCACCTTCAACAATGGTGGCAAGGTCGCCAACCTGCGCATCGCCACGTCCGAACAGTGGAAGGACAAGGCCACCGGCGAACGCAAGGAAAAGACCGAGTGGCACACGGTCGCGATCTTTTCCGAAGGCCTCGTCAGCGTGGTGGAGCGCTACCTCAAGAAGGGCAGCAAGGTCTTCGTCGAAGGCAAGCTCCAGACCCGCAAGTGGCAGGACCAGAACGGGCAGGACCGGTACAGCACCGAAATCGTGATCCAGGGCCTCGGTGGCACGCTGACCATGCTTGATGGCCCGGCTGGCGGCGGTGCCGGTGGCGGTATGGGCGGCGGCGGCGGTGGTCGCTCGGGCGGTGGCAGCTACGGCGGTGGTGGTGGCGGCAGCTGGGATCAGGGCGCTGGAGCACCTTCCGGCGGCGGTTTCGGCGGCGGCGCGCCTGCGGGCGGCGGCTACGACGATCTCGACGACGACATTCCGTTCTAAGCATCGATTGTCGCCGCAAGGCGATCCAGCCCCGCAAGCGATTGCGGGGCTTTTTCGTGTCGGCGATGGCGGATGAGCTGTTCTTCAATCCGTGGAAAAGCAGGCGAGGCGTCAAGTCGCGCCAGACCCCTGCCAGAGCCCCTTTTGACCCCCTCCAGCCTTATCTCGGGTCGGCTTGGCTCTGCTTTGCCGGCATCTCGCGCGGCGGTTTCACGTGAAACATCGCCTTTTCGGGCGAGATCAGGACTTCTTCAGACCTGCCAGCAGATCGGCGAGCGGCCCCAGCATCTCGTCTTCCTGCACGATCCCCGCAGCAAACCGCGCAGCATCGGCATTCGGGCCTTCGGCATAGGGATCGATCGCGAGGCCGAGGGTCTGCGCCACCGCCTCGCCCAGATCGAACATGTCGCCCGAAAATTCGATCTCGTCGCAGTCGTCTGCCTCGAGCTCGAGCTCGAGCTCTTCATCAGGCGTGGCGGAGCGCTGATTTTCCTCGACAAACCGTAAGTCCACGGCTTCGTCGATGGCAACGGGGAAGTCCTCGCCCGAGATCGCACAGGGCTGCATGATCGCGGCCCGCAGCCGCCCCGTCGCCCGTATCGCCCGCGGCTTCTGATCGAGTGTGACTTCAGCCCGCAGGCTCTCCACCGCGCCGAGACCAAAGCGGGCAGCCAGTGCGTCACGCTCCGCCGGTGAAGCTTCTATCACCACCGCGCCTGCGGGCAGGGGACGCGCCTTGATCATGCGGGAAAGCTCGGAAGGGGGCGTCGCGGCGCTCACCAGATCGCGCTCGCTTTCATCATCTCGCCATCCGAGAAGCGGCCTAACCGCAAGAAAAGATTCATCAATCTTTCCGCCACAGCCTTGGCGCCCGCTGCCTCGTCGGCGCCTTGGGCAAAAGTGACATTGCGCCCGACCGCGGACGTCAGCTTCTCCATGTCGCCAGTGTTGAACACGCTGCGATAGGCTCCCAGCCGCCCGCCCAGCACGCTCATCAGCTTGCCGATGCGCTTGCCGACGACCACGTCATTGACCCCGAATTCGCGCAGCTGACCGTCCATGTCCTCGACGAAAAGCTCCGCCAGAAGCGCGCTTTCGGCGCGCAGTTCGGAAGCTTCGAGGCGCACCATGACGGCGCTCAGCACTGCGGTGATCATGTCGAAGCGCCCGGCGATCGAATCCGCCACGCCGCATTCGGTGTAATAGCCGGTGTCGCGTGCCAGCTCGATGACGCGGTGCCATAGCGGACGCACGCCTTCTCGCGGGTCAGGGGCGGTGCCGAGCAGGCGGGACAGGAAGGACATGGGGTCAGGGACCTTTCGAGACCGGAGAGGTGTTCCAATAGAAGAGACGCGCATTGCGCCCCGTCTTCGCTACGACAACGCACGAGGCGCGGATGCGTTCAAGCAGGGTTCAACCCCATTGCTCCACCGTCGCGGTATATGGTGCGTTGCAAGCCAGCGCCTAGCCCCTTAAAGCACCTCGCCCAAGGGACAAGAGCGCACATTCGCGCGGCACGAGACGGGACGGACACGGTTTGGCGCAGATGGAACAGGCAGGCGCGATGAATTTCGGCAAGCGCAAGGCGCGTGAGGCAGCGATGCTGCTGGCGGCGGTGGCAGTGCTGCCGGGCTGCACGTCGATCCGCGAATCGCGCGGCTACATCGTCGACCCGACCCTGAGCGCGATGGTGCAGCCGAAGATCGACAACCAGCAGTCGGTGGAAGGCACGCTCGGCCGCCCGACCTTTGTCAGCCAGTTCGGCACGCCGACCTGGTATTACGTCTCCAGCATCACCGGCCAGCGCCCCTTCAACCGCCCGCGGATCCGCGATCATTCGGTGCTCGCGGTCACATTCGATAGCAATGGCCGCGTCAGCGAGGTCAAACGCAGTGGGATCGATCAGGTCGTGTTCCTCGATCCCAACGGCGACAAGACCCCGACCCTGGGCCGCGAGCGCAGCTTCCTTGAAGACCTGTTCGGCAATATCGGGCAGGTCGGTAGCTCGGGCATCGGCGGAGCGCCGGGCGGCGGGCCGAACGGGCAGTAAGCCTGCCCGCTTTACCTGCGCGCGCTTGAACCGAGTGGGGGCCGCTCCATATTGGCGGTCATGAGCAGCGATCCTTCAGCACACGGTCTCGTGCAGTGGCACGGCACCACCATCATCGGCGTCCGGCGCGGCGGCACCACTGTCATCGCGGGCGACGGTCAGGTGTCGATGGGCAACACCGTCATGAAACCCAACGCCCGCAAGGTCCGCCGCATCGGCGATGGCAGCGTGATCGCCGGCTTCGCTGGTGCGACGGCCGACGCCTTCACCCTGTTCGAGCGGCTGGAAAAAAAGCTCGAGCAATATTCCGGCCAGCTGATGCGCGCGAGCGTGGAGCTCGCCAAGGACTGGCGGACCGACAAGTATCTCCGCAATCTGGAAGCGCTGATGATCGTCGCCGACAAGGACACCTTGCTGGTGCTGACCGGCAATGGCGACGTGCTGGAGCCCATCGGCGATATTGCCGCGATCGGATCGGGCGGCAACTTCGCGCTCGCCGCCGCTCGGGCGATTGCCGATTACGAGACCGATGCCGAGACCATTGCAAGGAAAGCGATGGCGGTCGCCGCCGATATTTGCGTCTTCACCAATGGCAACCTGACGGTCGAGACCGTCTGACCCCTCTGCTTCCCGGAAAAATCATGGACAACCTCACCCCCAAGGCGATCGTCGCCGCGCTCGACCAACACATCATAGGCCAGCAGGATGCCAAGCGCGCGGTCGCCGTGGCGCTGCGCAATCGCTGGCGTCGTCAGCGCTTGGGTGCGGATCTGCGCGACGAGGTCACGCCCAAGAACATCCTTATGATCGGCCCGACGGGCTGCGGGAAGACCGAGATCAGCCGGCGACTGGCAAAACTCGCCGAGGCGCCGTTCATCAAGGTCGAGGCGACCAAGTTCACCGAGGTCGGCTATGTCGGCCGCGATGTCGAACAAATTGCCCGCGACCTGGTGGAAGAGGCGATCCGGCTGGAAAAGGAGCTTCGCCGCGAAAAGGTGCGCGAGGCGGCGTCCGAGGCGGCGATGGACCGCCTCCTCACCGCGCTGGTCGGCGACAATGCCTCGGAAGCGACGCGGGAGAGCTTCCGCCAGCGGATAATCCAGAACGCGATGAATGACGTCGAAGTCGAGATCGAGATGCGCGACGCGCCTGCCGCGCCCTTCGACATGGGCAATATGGGCGGGCAGATCGGAATGATCGACCTTTCTGACATGATGGGCAAGGCGCTGGGGCGGAAGAACACCCGCCGCCAGAAGCTGCGCGTGCCCGATGCGTGGGACCGGCTCGTCGACGAGGAGGCCGACAAGCGCCTCGATCAGGACGATGTCGCACGCGCGGCGCTCCAGAACGCGGAGACCAACGGGATCGTGTTCCTCGACGAGATCGACAAGATCGCGGTCAGCGATGTGCGCGGCGGGAGTGTCAGCCGTGAAGGCGTGCAGCGCGACCTGCTGCCGCTGATCGAGGGCACCACGGTCGCCACCAAGTATGGTCCGATGAAGACCGACCACGTGCTGTTTATCGCGAGCGGCGCGTTCCATGTTGCCAAGCCATCGGACATGCTGCCCGAACTTCAGGGCCGCCTGCCTATCCGGGTCGAATTGCAGGCCCTGACCGAGGCCGATTTCGTGCGCATCCTCTCCGAGACCCGCGCGAACCTCGTGGCGCAGTACAAGGCGCTGCTGGCGACCGAGCAGGTGACGCTCGATTTCACCGACGATGCCGTCCCCGCCATCGCCCGCATTGCGGCGCAGGTGAATGCCACGGTCGAGAATATCGGTGCGCGGCGTTTGCAGACGGTGATGGAGCGGCTGCTTGAGGAGATCAGCTTCGAGGCCGAGGATCACGCCGGCGAAACGATCCGCGTCGATGCCGCCTATGTCGAGGCGCGGCTGGCCGGGCTGGCGGGCAACACCGACCTCAGCAAGTACATCCTGTAATGGCAGGCGGGCCGGTGCGCGAACTTGCGGCGATGCTCGCAGGGATGGCCCCGGCGCTGGATGCACGGCGCTGGCGCTTCGTGCTGGTGGAGGGCCCGCCGCCGCAAGATGCCTTCGCCCTGATCCGCGAGGACGATGGGACGACCGCGATCCTGCCCGGGGTAACCGGCGACTTTGCCCGCGTTACGCTGACGGTTCACTCCGCGCTGGATGGCGTGGGGCTGACCGCGGCAGTCGCAGGCGCGCTCGCGCAAGCCGGGATCGCCTGCAATGTCGTGGCGGGATTCCACCACGATCACATCTTTGTGCCGTGGGCGAGAGCTGACGAGACGCTGGCGATCCTCCAGCGCCTCGTCGCCGCGGCCTGATCACTCGCCAAGCAGATACTGCTTCCAGAACACCAGCTGCGCAAGGAAGGCGTAGTCGGCGTTGGCCTTCTTGCGGAAGCCGTGACCTTCGTCGGCGGCGACAAGGTGCCAGGCCTTCCCACCGTTCTGGCGGATCGCTGCGACCATCTGGTCGGCTTCGGACTTGGGCACGCGCGGGTCGTTCGCCCCGGTAATCACGAACATCGGCTTGGTGATTTCAGACACGCGGGTGAGCGGGCTGATCTCCGTCAGCTTCGCGCGCTGGTCGGGGATGCGCTCGTCACCATATTCCACGCGGCGCAGGTCCTGCCGGTAGGGGTTGGTGTTTTCGAGGAAGCTCACGAAGTTGCTGATCGCGACCGTGCACTGGGTCGCAGTCAGCTTGTCCTTCAGCTGCACCGCGGCGGCATAGCACATATAGCCGCCATAGGAGCCGCCGGTCAGGCCGACTTTGGCCGGATCAACCGCCGGATCGGCGCGCACGGCGTCGATCAGCGCGGCCATGTCCTTGACCGAATCCTCGCGCTTGAAGGGGCCGTTGTCGAGGCTGACGAAGGTCTTCCCGTAGCCCGTCGAACCGCGCACGTTGGGGAAGAAGATGCCGACCCCCAGCTCGTTGAGGTAGTAGTTGTCGCTGCCCATGAAGCCTGCGGTGCTCTGGCCTTCGGGGCCTCCGTGAACGTCGACGATCAGCGGGCGCTTGCCCGGGAACTTCGCCGGATCGGGCAGATATAGCAGGCCCGAGACCTCGAGCCCGTCGAAGCTTTTCGTCGTCACGATCCGCGGCTCGACATTGACGGCCGGATCAAGGCCGCCGGTCTCGCTCTGCGTCCAGCGGGTAAGCTTCAGGGTCTTGGGATCAAGGCTCCATACGTCCGATGCGCTTTTGGCGCTGGAGAAGCTGAAGCCGATCTCGCCCCACGGGGCGATGGCAAGGCCGCCGATCTGGCCGGCGGGAAGGGCATCGACCTTGGTTACCTTGCCGCTTGCCACATCGAGGATACGCATCCGGTCGGACCCGGCCTCGTTCACTTCGTAGACGATGGTCTTGCCGTCATCGGAAAGGTCGAAGCTGTCGACATCCCACTTCTCGCGGCTGACGGGGGTGAAAGCGCCGGTGACGGGGTCAAGCTTGGCGAGGCGCTGGAAGTCCGAGCCTGCGTCGCTTGTCACCCACAAAGTCCCGTTCGGCGCCACGTCGAGGCCCCCGAACGCGATCTTGGCCTTGGGATCGCCGATCGCCGTCATCGCGCCCGTGGCAAGATCCAGCCGGTAAAGATCGGCATCCTCGACCGAACGGTAATCGGCGAGATAGGCGGCGGTGTTGTCGGGCGCAAATGCGATCAGCGCCCAGCCGCCGCCCTTGCTTTCGTGCACCATCCGCACCGAACCCGGATCGCGCGGATCCATGATATACAGGTCGGAATCGATGCCATTGCGGCGGGTCGAACTGAAGCCGATCAGGCTGCCGTCATGGCTCCAAGCCCCCATCTGGTTGCGGCTCTTGCCGTCGGTCAGCAGGGCAAGGCGACCGTCTTTTAAAGTGTGGAGCTGAAAGTACTCGTCCCCGCCCTTGTCCTTGCTGACGACGATCATGTCGCCCTTTTCGGGGGCATAGGAGCCGCGCACCGTCTCGGCCTCGAAGCTGATCTGGGTGCGCGCACCCATCGGCATGGCAACGCGGTGGAGCTGGCTGACATTGGCGAAGCGGGTGTTGATCAGCGCCGCGCGGGTGTTGGGATCCCACCCGGCAAAGCCCGCGCTGCGCGCTTCTAGGTAGGGTCGCACAGCATCGACCAGTGCGAGCGGGACCGGCGGCATCTGTTCTGCCGTCAGAGCGGCCGGAACCGGAACGGCGGGTGCCTCCGCAGGGGTTGGCACTGCCGGCTTGTCCTGCGCGGCGGCAGGCAGAGCGGCGGCAGTGGCGAGGAACAGGGTAAGCAGACGGGCACTGCGCATGGTGATTGCTTCTCTCTTTGCGGCTGGACAGTCCTCCGGATGGAGGCTTTGCGGCAAAGAGGTAACCTCAGCGAGGCTGGCAGGCAATCGGCTTGGGGTTACTCGGCGGCCTCGGCAGGAGCCGGTTCATCGCGCCGCTCGCTCGCCTGCCGCGTCCACATCTCTGCGTAGAGTCCGCCGCGGGCGAGCAGCGTGTTGTGATCGCCACTCTCCACCAGCCGGCCGTGATCCAGCACGAGGATGTTGTCGGCATCGGCGATGGTCGAAAGCCTGTGCGCGATGGCCAGAGTGGTGCGGCCCTTGGCGATCCGCCGCAGCGTGCCGAGAATTTCCTGCTCGGTGCGGGTGTCGAGCGCGCTCGTCGCCTCGTCGAG
This sequence comes from Porphyrobacter sp., assembly GCA_027533455.1. Taxonomy (GTDB): domain Bacteria; phylum Pseudomonadota; class Alphaproteobacteria; order Sphingomonadales; family Sphingomonadaceae; genus Erythrobacter. Next base: position 123,259 of record JAPZUC010000012.1, read on the forward strand.
CAGCAGGATTGGCGGGTTCTTGACCAGTGTGCGGGCAATGGCGACGCGCTGCTTCTCTCCGCCCGAAAGCTTGAGGCCCCGTTCCCCCACCATCGTCTCGAAGCGGTCGGGCAGGCGTTCGACCAGTGCCATCAGCGCGGCATCGCGCGCGGCCTGTTCGACCATGGCCTCGTCCGCGCCTTCTGCGCCGTAAGCGATGTTGTAGGCGAGGTTCTCGTTGAACAGCACAGAATCCTGCGGGACGATGCCGATCGCGGCGCGCAAGCTATGCTGCGTCACGGTGGCAATATCCTCGCCCCCTACCAGCACGCGGCCCGCAAGCGGATCATAAAAGCGGAACAATAGCCGCCCGATGGTGCTCTTGCCCGCGCCGGACGGACCGACAATCGCGGTGGTAGAACCGGCGGGCACTTCGAAGCTGAGGCCGTTGAGGATCGTGCGGCCCGGATCATAGCCGAAGGTCACGTTGTCGAAGACCACAGTGGGCTTGCGGATGATCAGAGCGGGCGCGCCGGGCTTGTCCTTCACTTCGATGTCAGTGTCGATCAGGCGGAACATCTCGGCCATGTCGATCAGACCCTGACGAATTGTGCGGTACACCCAGCCCAGCACGTCCAGCGGGCGGAACAGCTGGATCAGGTAAGTGTTCACCAGCACGAGATCGCCCACCGTCAGAGTGCCCTTGCTCCAGCCCCAGACAGTGTAAGCCATTGCCGCAGCAACCAGCGCATTGGTGATCACCGCCTGCGCCATGTTGAGCAGGCCAACCGAGTTCTCCGACTTGATCGCGGCTTCGGCATAGGCGCGGGCAGCATTGCTGTAGCGGGCTTCCTCGCGGTGCTCGGCGCCGAAGTACTTCACAGTCTCGTAGTTGAGCAGCGAATCCACCGCGCGGTGAAGCGCCTTGCCGTCGAGATCGTTCATCTCGCGCCGCAGCTTGGTGCGCCATTCTGTGATCGCCCGGGTCACCCAGACATAGGCGACCACGGTAACGGCGGTGGCCGCGACCAGTTCGATCCCGAAATTGATGTAGAAGATAACACCCACCGCGATCAGCTCGATGATCGTGGGCGCGATGTTGAACAGCAGGAAATAGAGCATCTGGTCGATGCTCTTGGTCCCGCGCTCGATGATCTTGGTGACCTCGCCGGTACGCCGGGCGAGGTGGAACCTGAGTGACAGACGATGTAGGCGGTGGAACACGTCCTCGGCCAGATGTAGCGTGGCGACCTGGCCGACCCGCTCGAAGGCGATGTTGCGCAGGTTATCGAAGGCTACCGAAGTGAAGCGCCCCAAAGCATAGGCCACTACCAGCGCGAGCGCGACCGTCACCCCCTCGCGCGTTGTCCCCGACATTGCATCGACCGCACCCTTATAGGCAAAGGGCAGAGCGAGAGTGACGGCCTTTGCCGCCAGCACCAGTGCCATTGCGATGGCGATGCGGGTGCGAAGGCCCGGGTTATCCTTTGGCCAAAGGTAGGGCAGAAACCGCTTGAGCGTGGGCCAGCTCTCGACATCGCGCGCGCGAGTCTTCTTATGAGAGTTCGCGGGATCGGCGGCTGGGTTGGTTTCAGGGGGCATGGCCTGCCCCATGTGGGCGTGGCGGTGCGATCCCGCAAGGACGCAGGTCTAGCGACGCGGGGTGTAGGAACCGGCGCGCTTCGCCTCGCGGATGGCACGGGCAATATCGGCAGGCACATCGAACAGGATGCGCTGCTGCCCGAAATCGATCGCGACCCGGTCGAACAGGGAAAGGTGCTGCATCCCAATCGAGAGCACCGGCTTGTCTTGCAGGCCAAGCGCGGCAAAGGCGGGGGTGTCGGCAAAGGTCAGGGCCACATCGTTGAGCGAGAGACCCTCGATGGAAAGCGACCGCACAAGCGCGAGCTGCCCAACGATGTCGACCCCGTTTACGTCGGTGGTGATGACCTCCTGCGCGCGCTTGGCCCGGATCTTCTCGCGAAGGGCCATGTTGCCGAGGCTCGACTGGGCGCCGGTATCTATGATGACTGTCGCGCGCACGCCCTCGACCAAAGCGTCGGTGATCAGCAGCTGACCGAGTTTGCTGCGCGCCCGGACCACGATTTCGAACCCGCCGCGCTTCTCCTTCGCACTGGCGTCCTCGACCGCGATGGTTTGCTGTCGGAAATCGATAAGGACGCGAAAGTCCTGCAAGGCGTCGAGGCCGATGATCCCATCGGCTCCTACATGCTCGCGTGCGAGCACGGGTGCGGCAAAGTTGGTGTAGCTGTTACTGCCGAACTCGATCCGGCCCACGCTGGCGAGCTCTACCTCGCGGCGGCTGGCCATACCGACGAGAATTGCGCGGCCCGCAGGTGGCAAGGCAGCAGCGGTGCGAATCTCGTGGGTGATGGCGGTGGCCTGGCTGCCTGTGTCTATCATGAAGGCAAAGGGCCCGGTGCTCTCGACCATTACCGGCAGGGTCAAGCGGCTGTGCCGTTCTTCGTCGAGCGCAAGCACCTCGGCGGCAGGATCGACGACGCCGTGCGTGGCTACGGGCGGTTGGGCCAGGGGCACGGGAGATTCGGCCGCAAGCGCAGAGGCTGCAAACAGCGCGACTACGGCGGGGACGGCTCGCATGGCCACGGCATCTCTCCTTAGCGACGGGTCGGCCGGGAGATCCGTCCGCCCAAACAATCCTACCACCTTATAAGAAGCCTCCCAACACAAGCGACGAACCAAAAAATCCGGCCATCAGGTCGGATTCGGGTTGTGATGCGGATTTTGGCGGGGTGAATCGCCGGAAACGGCGCTCTTGAAGGGAGTGGGTGGCGCAAAGACCGGCCGGGAAGCCGGTTCAAGGGGTCAAATCACACGGATTCAGGGGGCGCTATGGGTCATTTGACGGGGTCTAAAGAGCCAAAAAGGGGGCAAATGTAGGGTAAAAATGGCGGAATTCTGCGGTTCTTGCGCGGCTCTGAAATAAAATTGCAAAAAGCCGTTGACCGAATCACGAACCCCTCATAGATGGGCTCCACCGACGCGGCGCTGACGGCTTCCACCGCCACCGCAACGACCGGTCGCCAACAAATTCGGATAGCCGGTCCCCCGGTGTAAATCGGGGAACCAATCGCTGTCCGCTATTACTGTCTGGCGGCTCTTTGACATTGTTGGTTTTTGATGAAGGGACATGTGGGCGACGGCGCCCGGTCCGGGGACCTCAAGGCTCCGGTAACCGGTTAATATAAGCCGATGCCACGTTCGTCGCAGACACCACGTCTGCGCGGATGGTAAGCATGTTCATTCGTATCCATTACGTTTGACAGTGCAGGTATTGGCTCCTTGCAGCTCATGCTAGACTGGAGGGTGGGGTTTTCCCCATGCTGGTTTAGTGTGTGACACAACTTGAGAGTTTGATCCTGGCTCAGAACGAACGCTGGCGGCATGCCTAACACATGCAAGTCGAACGAGACCTTCGGGTCTAGTGGCGCACGGGTGCGTAACGCGTGGGAACCTGCCTTTAGGTTCGGAATAACTCAGAGAAATTTGAGCTAATACCGGATAATGTCTTCGGACCAAAGATTTATCGCCTTTAGATGGGCCCGCGTTGGATTAGCTAGTTGGTGGGGTAAAGGCCTACCAAGGCGACGATCCATAGCTGGTCTGAGAGGATGATCAGCCACACTGGGACTGAGACACGGCCCAGACTCCTACGGGAGGCAGCAGTGGGGAATATTGGACAATGGGCGAAAGCCTGATCCAGCAATGCCGCGTGAGTGATGAAGGCCTTAGGGTTGTAAAGCTCTTTTACCCGAGATGATAATGACAGTATCGGGAGAATAAGCTCCGGCTAACTCCGTGCCAGCAGCCGCGGTAATACGGAGGGAGCTAGCGTTGTTCGGAATTACTGGGCGTAAAGCGCACGTAGGCGGCTTTTTAAGTCAGGGGTGAAATCCCGGGGCTCAACCCCGGAACTGCCCTTGAAACTGGGAAGCTAGAATCTTGGAGAGGCGAGTGGAATTCCGAGTGTAGAGGTGAAATTCGTAGATATTCGGAAGAACACCAGTGGCGAAGGCGACTCGCTGGACAAGTATTGACGCTGAGGTGCGAAAGCGTGGGGAGCAAACAGGATTAGATACCCTGGTAGTCCACGCCGTAAACGATGATAACTAGCTGTCCGGGCTCATAGAGCCTGGGTGGCGCAGCTAACGCATTAAGTTATCCGCCTGGGGAGTACGGTCGCAAGATTAAAACTCAAAGGAATTGACGGGGGCCTGCACAAGCGGTGGAGCATGTGGTTTAATTCGAAGCAACGCGCAGAACCTTACCAGCCTTTGACATCCTAGGACGACTTCTGGAGACAGATTTCTTCCCTTCGGGGACCTAGTGACAGGTGCTGCATGGCTGTCGTCAGCTCGTGTCGTGAGATGTTGGGTTAAGTCCCGCAACGAGCGCAACCCTCGTCCTTAGTTGCCATCATTAAGTTGGGCACTTTAAGGAAACTGCCGGTGATAAGCCGGAGGAAGGTGGGGATGACGTCAAGTCCTCATGGCCCTTACAGGCTGGGCTACACACGTGCTACAATGGCATCTACAGTGGGCAGCTATTCCGCAAGGATGCGCTAATCTCCAAAAGATGTCTCAGTTCGGATTGTCCTCTGCAACTCGAGGGCATGAAGGCGGAATCGCTAGTAATCGCGGATCAGCATGCCGCGGTGAATACGTTCCCAGGCCTTGTACACACCGCCCGTCACACCATGGGAGTTGGATTCACCCGAAGGCAGTGCGCTAACCGCAAGGAGGCAGCTGACCACGGTGGGTTCAGCGACTGGGGTGAAGTCGTAACAAGGTAGCCGTAGGGGAACCTGCGGCTGGATCACCTCCTTTCTAAGGATACTCGCGAAAGCGCCTCGGCTAGCCCGGGGAAGTGCTTCGCGGCTTCCAAAGAACATTGCCGTCGTCCTCATGTCCTTTCATCAATCGGAATACAGCGCGCCACTGGTGCGCTGTGTACCTGAGCCGGCTTGCGCCCACGCGGCAGCCTGTTCCTTCGGGAATGGCGGCCGGCGGCAGTGGTGTGGGCCTGTAGCTCAGTTGGTTAGAGCGCACCCCTGATAAGGGTGAGGTCAGAGGTTCGAATCCTCTCAGGCCCACCAACTACCTTTAGGGGCCTTAGCTCAGCTGGGAGAGCACCTGCTTTGCAAGCAGGGGGTCATCGGTTCGATCCCGATAGGCTCCACCAGGTACTTCAAATTCCGATAGATGAAACGAAACCAGATCCTGCTTCGGCAGGGCAGGCGATCGTGCCGGTTAGCCGGCGTCGCCGATCTTTGACATTGTGAATGGGTTTTTAAATCGATGCCGTGGCGCATGGATTGTAACGTGCAAGCTCTCGAGTTTGTGGCGTGCGATCGATGCATCACAAATCAATCAAATTGATTATCTGGCTGAGATAATTCTCCCTACTATCGAAAGGCGCCAGGCTCTATGCAGGCCTGTCGTTGATAGTGTGGATTCTCAAGCGTGAGGTAAGAGCATTTGGTGGATGCCTTGGCATGTACAGGCGAAGAAGGACGTGGCACGCTGCGATAAGCGTCGGGGAGTTGTGAGCAAACTTTGATCCGGCGATTTCCGAATGGGGAAACCCACCTTCACCATTTCTTCCAGTCTGCTTTCGGGCAGGCCGGGCGAGGTGGATAAGGTATCACCGAGCTGAATAAAATAGGCTTGGTGAAGCGAACCCGGGGAACTGAAACATCTCAGTACCCGGAGGAAAAGACATCAACAGAGATTCCCGTAGTAGTGGCGAGCGAACCGGGACCAGGCCAGTGCCTTCATTTCAACTAGCAGAACACTCTGGAAAGTGTGACCATAGCGGGTGACAGTCCCGTATGCGAAAGTGATGATGAAGGACTTGAGTAGGGCGGGACACGTGAAATCCTGTCTGAACATAGGGGGACCACCCTCTAAGCCTAAATACTCGTACATGACCGATAGCGAACACAGTACCGTGAGGGAAAGGTGAAAAGCACCCCGATTAGGGGAGTGAAACAGTACCTGAAACCGGATGCTTACAAGCAGTTGGAGCCCCATAGGGGGTGACAGCGTACCTCTTGCATAATGGGTCAGTGACTTAATCTAGCATGCGAGCTTAAGCCGTTAGGTGTAGGCGAAGCGAAAGCGAGTCTGAATAGGGCGACTGAGTATGTTGGATTAGACCCGAAACCCGGCGATCTAGGCATGAGCAGGTTGAAGGTGCGGTAACACGCACTGGAGGACCGAACCGTTTAATGTTGAAAAATTATCGGATGACTTGTGTTTAGGGGTGAAAGGCCAATCAAGCCGGGAAATAGCTGGTTCTCCGCGAAATCTATTGAGGTAGAGCGTCAGATGTATGCCGATGGGGGTAGAGCACTGGATGGGCTAGGGCTGCGCGAGCGGTACCAAACCTAACCAAACTCCGAATACCATCGAGTCTTGTCTGGCAGACAGACGGCGGGTGCTAAGGTCCGTCGTCAAAAGGGAAACAGCCCTAACCTACAGCTAAGGTCCCCAAGTCATATCTAAGTGGGAAAGCATGTGGGAATCCCAAAACAACCAGGAGGTTGGCTTAGAAGCAGCCATCCTTTAAAGAAAGCGTAACAGCTCACTGGTCTAAATAAGGGTTCCTGCGGCGAAGATGTAACGGGGCTAAAGATATGCACCGAAGCTTAGGGTTGCAGTTTACTGCAGCGGTAGCGGAGCGTTCCGTAAGCGAGTGAAGGAGAAGGGTAACCGACTCT
>JAPZUC010000003.1 GCA_027533455.1 Porphyrobacter sp.
AGGCCGCCATCTTCCAGTACATCAACGGGTTCTACAACACCCGACGACGTCATTCATATCTGGGCGGCATCAGCCCGCTCGCATTCGAGGCCAAGGTGGCATAATGAGATAGGTGACCGGCACAAAACCGGTACAAGTCCATGATGCTGTCCGAGGAAGCGCGCCACGGTCATCGAGGGAATGCCGGTTTCGCGCTCCAGCATCTGTACCAGCGTGTTCTGCACGGCGAGGCCCAGCACGGTCTTACCTTCCGTGCGCAGGATATCGGCGACCGGCTTCAGAACCGTGCTTTTGCCTGCGCCGGCTACGCCCTGGATCGCGACAATGCGATTGTTCGAGCTCAGCAGCAGGCGGCCCGCCCCCTCCTGCCCCTTGTTCAGTGTGATCCCATATCTCTTGTGCGAGACGGCTTGCAGCCGCGTGCCGGCATCGAAGGCAGGAACGATGGCGGGCGCAACGCCGCGTCCAGCCTCGATGCCCGCCAGGATCCGCTGTTCGAGGCTGATCGCATCGTGGGTTGTGAGCATGTCGCGATCCGGGCCCTTGCCCGCCTGAAGGTGTCCCTGCCGGATCAGTTGGAGGGTCCGGCGCTCAATATCGGCAAATGCCGTGGGCAGGGCGAAACCGAGCGCGGTGCGATAGATCTCGAACTTGCTGAAGGCCGCCTCGCGCTCGCCGAGATGGCGGATCGCCGAGGCGACGCCATGGATGGCTGCGACCTCCTCGGGACTACGGTTGCCAAGCCGCGAGGGAATGAGCGGGTCGCCTTGCGCAATGCCGAGACGTTCGGCGAAATCCTGGGCGATCTGCTTGCCCTGCTCGACCACCTTGCGGACCGATGACCCCAATCCGGGAAGTTTGCCGAGGTCCTTGGCGCCGCGTGCGTTCGCTCGCGCGATAACCATTGCCGGGTCGAACCCGAGCTTTTCAGCGGTGTCCTTCCATTGCTGTTTCAGGGCGGCGCGGTCCTCGATGGGCTCTTTTTGCGCCCGCGTCATTAGTGTTGCCGCATCGAGCGACCTCGGACCCTGCGAGTTCATCTGCGCGGCGGCTTCGAGAACCTCGGCGCGGCGCGAGCTGAAGGCATCGCGCACTTCCTTGGGTACGCCGACGGCCTCGAAATTGCCGTGTTTGCCGAACTCGCCAACCTCGTAGCCGAGCTTCTCCACGCTGAGCCGGAAGCTCGCCATGGTCATGGCGTTGAGGAGGGTATTGTGCTGCCAGAGATTGTCGTTGCGCAGGGCCCTCCACTTGCCGTCCGGCCCCTGGGTGACATTGGCGATTACCGCATGGAAATGCGCATTGGGCTCCTGATTGCGGTTGGTGTCGTGCTGGAAGACTGCGGCCACAAGGTTGCCGGTCCTGACGACACGCTCGCTGCCGCGAACCTCCATGCGGGTTTCGGCAAGGTTCTTCTCCGCCCATGCCAACGTCTCGCGGACCGCCGCGCCATAGGCATCGAGGATCCGCTTGTCGCCGCCCACGAGGGCGAGCACCGACCAGCTTTTGGGCATGGAGAAGGTGAGATCGGTGCCTGCGCGGTGTGCCCTGTGGTCGCTGCCCACGCGGCTCCCGTCGGGCAGGAACCCCTTGAGAACAGCTTCGAAGGTCTTGGCATCGACCGCACCCGAGAGGCCCAGCTCCTCGGCACCCTTGCCGAACCACGCCCCGGACCGATCGGCATCGGCCCGGGTGTAGTAATTGTCGGCTGCAAAGTAGCTGGCAGCACCGCCCGCAGTTCGGACATTGGCTACCGACAGCACAGATCTGTCCCTTGCAAGGCAGCATGGACTGCCATTGTCAGATCTCCAGATCGCCGAGGTCGCGCGTGTCCTTGGGAGGCTCGCTTCGCTCAGGGACTCCGTCCTCGTTCAGCAGCTTCCGGGCGTCCGATGATTTTGGCGGGCTAGCCGGTGCGCCTCCTTTGCGGGAGGGTGGGTCAGTGACCTTTGAGCCGGCAGATTTGGCTTTGGGCTCGCCGCTTCGTTCGGCACCGTCCTTCGCCTTTTCCCGCGCGGACGATGTGTTTTGCCTGATCGCACGATCACTCGACTTGGCGCCCGACTTAGGTCCCGGTTTGAGTGCCGGGCGATCATTACCGTGAGAGTTGTCGAGGCCCTTGGAGTGGTCAGCAGGATGGTCATGCCGGCCCTTCCCCACAGGCGCTTGCTCACCCTTTACGCGTTCCGGATCGGAAGAGGTCACGCCACCGGCAGCAGGCCTGCCCGACGCATCGGTACCCAGCAGACGCGCCGCCTCCGAAGCTTTTGCGCGATCGGGCTGCGGTGCTTCGCTAGGTGCCTGATCGAAGGCCAGCTCGCCCTGTCTGGGGGCGGAATCGAACCGCAAGGTCGACCTGCCGCCCCCGTCATCGCTGGACGAAGAATGCGCAGCCGCGCCCTCGCCAGGTGACCCTCCCGGTTTCGTCCGCGGGGGCACGGGAGCGTCGATCGGCGCGGGCGTTAGAGGCCGATTGGGCCCTCGCACGATAAAGGCGTCGGCCACCTTCGGGCGGTTTACCGGACGAAGCCTGACGGGCGCTGCGGGGAAGTCTTCCGGGAACTTGATATAGCCCTCAAGGCTCTTCATGTTCATTAGCTCGTCGGGCATTCGCAGCGGCTTGATCGTCGTGCGCTGGGTGAGGCTGACCGCGTCGCGGGCATTGTTAAACCCGAAAGAGAACCCCTCATCGACATCGACAACCTCCTCGTGACCGATGACGTCGCTGCACCAGGTTGCGGTATCCCGGTCGGCAACTGAGAGGATCAGTTTCGTGCGGGCAAGCGACGCGAGAGTCGCGGCCATGTTCTCACCATAGACCTCCTTCAGCTTGGCATAGGCGTGGAGGCCCAGAACGATCGCCCCGCCGAAATTGCGGGCGGTCTGAAGCCCCTTTTCGAGCGCGGGAAGACGATGCAGCGCGCCAAGCTCGTCGATGAAGAACCAGCACGTGACCTCGTTGGTGCGCGCAGAGGTCATGAGCGTATTCATGGCCGTATCGAGCCACAAGGTGAGGAGCTGCGAGGTCACGCTCATGTCGACATAGCGCGAGGAAATGAACAGGATCGAGCCTCGTCCCGCAGGGTTCTCGGCCGCCTGTTCGATCCATTCGCGCACCGAGAAACGCGGACCTTCGGTCGGCAGCAGTTCGAGCGCCTTGGCGTTGACATTGAACACCGCACGCACCGATTCCGCCATCCGCGCAGCCTCGGGTGCGGTGATCGGACCGGCCATCGTGTCCTTTACCAGTTCGTGGACATCGGAGAGGTCTGCGGACATCAGTTCCTGCGCGAGTGCCGCATTCGACCCCCTGCCCTGGGCCACAAGTTCGACGCAAAACTTCACGAATAGCGCGCGTGCACCGAGAACCCAGAACTGCGCGTCCCCGCCACCATCATGCGGGACCAGGGCATCGGCCGCGGTCCAGAAATCGGCTTCGGTGCGGCATTCGTCGAAGAGGCTCCACTGCGGGCAGCGCGCATCGAGCGGGTTCAGAATAATGTCCCGCCTCGGATCGTAGAACTGCTCGATGAAGGCTCCGGTCAGATCGAAGACCACGCAGTTCTGGCCCTTGGCGCGGGCCTCTTCGATCATGGCCGAAATGGCGACCGTCTTGCCGGTACCGGTCGTGCCGATCAGCATGGCGTGGCTTTGTTCAAGGCGCCATGGATAGACGACATCGGCGACATGGGCCGGACGATAGGGAAAGGCCTTTGCAAGCTCCCAGGGGAGGCACAGCCGCCACTTCCAGCCCATCGCGGCAGTGCGTTCGCGATTGCGCTTTTGGCGGTTATGCTTGCGCAGGCTCCTGATCAGTTCGGGAAGGCCAACAAGCTGCGCGCCGCGTACGAACTTGCGATCTTTCGCCTTCCCGCCGAAGCGGGCGGCGAACCCATAGAACAGCACAAAGGCGGGGATGAGAAACAGGGCCGAACGCCAGGCAGCGCTAGCGACGAGGTCGGTCATGTGGTCCCACGCCCGGACCACCGGAGGGAAGGAACCGAGCATTCCGATCGGCAATTCCATCGTGCCGCCGAAAGCTGTCTTGACGGTCACCAGCTTGTCGGGACTGAACTCCATGAAGCCGTAGGCCGCGGCATAGACGCGCATCCAGATGAGATAGATCTCATAGTCAGTGAGCGCCGATGAAAGGGTCCACCATGAGGTCGATGAAATCACCGCAGCGGCAATGATCAGCGGGCCCTTGAGGCCTGCAGCGAACATGAAACCGAAGTGCCCGAGGAGCTGGCTGCCGCGTGTGAAATTGGCGAGGTTACGCTTCATCGAACCCTCCCTCGATGGGAGTCTGCACAAGGCCGAATTCTGCGCACCTGCGGGCGTAAGCCCCGCGTGCACGATCGCGCAGGTCAGGGTCTGAATGGCCCGAAAGCAGCGCGTCGATGCCCACCACCGTGAAGAGGGCCTGACGGTGCATCCGCTGCATCCAGGCACTCAGGCCGACCTTGAGATCGTCCTCGTCGCAGGCTTGCTGCAACAGCGAGCGGATCCATTCGCTCACGCTGATATCGCGGCGCTCGGCCGCACTTCGAACCCGCTCGGCAAGCTCGAACGAGACATGGACTTGGAGAGATTTTGGCCGTGTCATGCACGGACTCCTTGTGATGAGGAGCCCGGAACGCACTGCGAAAGGCGAGAGGAGAACTAATTCAAAAATGAGAACATGTCAAGAACATTTACATTGGCGGAATTCCGCCATTCCGACCGCACTTCAATCAGAATTGAATGCCAGTTTCAGGCCTGTCCAAATCTGAATGGGAAGCTGCCATTTTCAGGGGATGCTCGCCCGACCTCTGTTTTATAATGACTATTCGCACCAATAGATGCTGCGATCTGTCGCGTAGGGTGTGCTCACTGTTCCCCTACTGCCAGATGAGAAACCAGGCCTTGAACCTGTGACGGATGATGCGGTTTGTCATGTCCTTCCTGCCGGATTCGCCTCGCATGCCGACCCTGCAATTCACGTATCCAGGATGGCCCCCGAAGCGTATGTTGGCGCAATCGAACGAGCGGAAAGGGAGGCAGGCAATGGCGCAGATCAGCTTGAGCGCAACACCGAAAGGCAACGTCTTTCAGGGCACGATCACCTATTCCTATGGCGTCTCGATAAGCTCGGCTGAGACATACCCGACGATTGCGGAGGCCATCTCGGCAGCGGCGATCAAGATGCTTGAGATGCCCGAACGCCTCGAGGAAATCGACAGGTCGGAATTCGCCGGCTGAGCCTCGATCGGCGGCCGTATCTGCCCGAACGCGAAGCTGCGGGATCCGAGCAAAAAACAAATGGAGGAAGCCCTGACGGACTTCCCCCCTTGATCCTCCGGGTCAGAATTCATCGCTGAGCCTGCCCGGCACCGTGTCGATGACACGGTCCAGCAAGGCCTTGGGCAAGGCACCGTAATCGCCTTCATCGACCGCGATGTAGCCGGCCTCGCCATCGGTCAGGACGTACTGCGTAAAGTAGCTGTGATAGGACCGGGCATGGGCCTGATCGAGAGCGGCAACGAAGGCTGCCTGGTCCGCGTGGTACCCGTCATCGGCCGTGCTGTGTGAAGTGTACATGATCTTTCCTCCTGATGTTCGATGCGTCGCATCAGGAGCTGCGAGGATGTGGGTGACGGGCTGGGTCAGGGACCGCGTGAGCGGCCGCGAAGCGGCGATGGGGGCAACGATTTTTGTCGGGCTTGCACGGCAAAAATGGTGGGGCCCCGTCGTCCTTGACGCAGCCCCAAAGCCCGCATCACACTTGGCCTATCTGCGAGAGAGCCCCCCACCAACAATCGTGGGGGAACGCGTCGGTCGCCCCCACAAACCACTTCCCTACTTGCCCGAGCAGTGCCACTTTCGGCGGCGGAGGGGACCAACGGCCAGCAAAAAGGAACCCCCTATGGCCAGGTCCAAAACCAGCGCGCGCGATGCGCTGAAGAAACTGCGTGAACAGCGTGCCCAGCTCGACGGCGAGGAAGTTCGTCTTCGACAAGAAGTGGCGATCGAGCTCGGCAGAGTGCTGATCGAGTGCGGCGCAGAAACCATCGATCCGGCGCATCTGCGCCAGATCGTCAGCGCATCGATGGCGCTCGGCATCGAGGAAACGCTGAAGCGGATTGCTCCCGCGTAAGCACTAACCGGCGGCGGCACGGGGTTCGATGCCCCGGGCCGCCGCATTGCACGACAACAAAAGAAAAGGCCCCGATGGCATGTGCCACCGGGGCCGTTTCGGGAGGTGAGGACACTCAATCCTCGTCGATATCGGGGGCGTCCTCGTTGGTGCCCGAGCGGCCCTTGGTGAGGAAATCGACCTTGTCGGCGATGATCTCGCAGCCGTAGCGCTTGGTGCCGCTTTCGTCTTCCCACTGGGTGTAGTGGATGCGCCCTTCGACCGAGACCATCTGGCCCTTGGTGCAGTACTTGGCGACGTTTTCGCCGAGGCCGTTGAAGCAGGTCACGCGGTGGAATTCGCTATCCTTGGCGGTGTAGCCGTTTTCGTCCTTGTAGGTCTTGCCATCCTTGCGGGCGGGACGGTCGGTCACGACCGAGATCGAGGTGATGCTGGTTCCACTCTGGGTGGTGCGGGTTTCGGGGTCGCGAGCGATGCGGCCAACGAGAATAACGAGATTGGTCATGGGTATTCTCCTGATCGAGCATTCCGGGTCCATCCCGGCTGCAAAACCCGAGCAGAAGCGCCCCGCGGCGAAGCGCACCGAAGGGAAACCCCGATCTGGTTCGGGTGGTGCGGGCAGCCGGGCAAAGCCCGGCAACTCGGCCGGACCTGACCGGGGTTGCGCGTCTCGACGGGGGGTGATTCAGGGACAGGTTTGCATCGAAGCCGGGTGGATCTGGATGCCTTGGGCAGGCTTCCCATAGCTGCCGTTTCCTCCGGCCAACTGGAGCGGCCCCTTGCCCTCGCCCCGTGCAGCCTTCGTTTGATAGCTGGCAGAATTCGACTGCCTGAAGATGGCAGACACCGGCACACTGCTAGCCCGCCAGAAGCAATCACACTGCTGATAGCTTAGATGCCGCGCGTTTTCGCCTGGCACAGGGATCAAGGGCCAGAGACAAATACTAAACTACATCGCCCGTTGATGGACTGTGGCTCCATCCGAGGCGTCGATCAGTATAGATCTTTGCTGTCAGATATGAGCTCATCCAAGGCTTCGGCACGAGCCTTGTCGCGTGCAGATTTGTAGGCAAAGACGTCCTCGGCCTTCACACGGCGGTGCCGCCCCACCATGGAATGGGCAATGTCACCCTTCTCGATGAGCTTGATGAGGTATGGGCGCGATACATCCAGCAGATCTGCCGCCTGCTGCGTGGTCAGCATCTGCTGGATCGGGAGGAAGGTAACGGCGTCACCGCTGCCGATGTAGCGCAGCAGTTGGATGAACAGGTCGGACATTGCCAGTGTCAGGGTGATATCGACCGGCTTCTTTGTCGCCGGATCGAACACCTGCAGATGCGCTTCCCCCGCCTTGTGTGCCGCCAGGATCTGACGAAGCTGATTGGCGATTTGGTGGTCTTCAGCCGATGGCAGTCTGTTGCCCAACGGCGAGGCGCTTGCTGGCGATGTCATTGGTCTCTCCGGCGTGCTGCCTTCCTATCTGAGAAATATTCGAAATAAACGCAACACATCGCAATCGGTGAGGCCTTCCCAGTTTCACTAAATGAGGCTGGTCAATGCAGCCGCTCACCCCGGCGGTGCCTTGGGCGACGTACCCAGCGGCCCGCGGCGATCGACCACGGTGATCCGCCGAGCCTTGGCCTCGATCACCAGACGTTCCAGCACGCCATTGCCCGGAAAGGCGATGACGTAGCGCGGATCGAGCGAGAGCATCCGCTCGTTGCGCTTGAAGCCGGCACGGGCGCCCAGCCGCATGTCGAGCGAGAACGTGACCTGCGGGACACCGCGGCGTTCGGCCCAGCTCGATGCCAAGCGGTCGACGCCCTTTGTGTCGCCGCCATGGATGAGTACCATGTCCGGCACGCGGTCACGGACCTTGTCGAGCGTGGCCCAGACATTGTTGCCAAAGGTCAGTGCCTCGGCTTCGGTCGCATGACGGGTGCGCCCGCCAGCGAACACGACAGGGGTTCCTTCGGGCACGGCCGCACGGCGTTTGGCCTCGGCACGGGCGCGCAGAAAGTCGCGCCCTTCGACGAGTGCGGAAGTCAGCATTACGCTGTGATTGAAGCGCGAACTGGAGACCGGCTTCCATGAGGAACCGAACTCGTTGAGGTACAGGGCGGCTGCAACTTCGCGCATCTCTTCGAGCGCCAGCATCGCGCTTTCGGCGCATTGCGCCCGCTCGACCTGGGTCTCAAGATCGTGGGTATGAACCTCGGATCCATCGGCCGTCGCAATCAGCGCGCGGACCTCGTCGGTCGCCCGGTCGAGGGCTGTCGATTTGCGTTCCGCCGAGCGGTGAAAGATGTTGACGAAGGCCCAGCCGAGGTCTTCGGCATCGGCCTCGAGCGCTGTGCCGCAAACCATGGCGAAGAGATCGGACCAGACCGCTTCGAGGGTTTGAACGACCGCCTCCCGGACCGGGAAATCGCTTGTCGATACGGGAGCAGGACGGATGGAGAAGCCGGCAAGATCGAGCCCGGCGAGTTGGTCGGCGAATGACGTGTGCATGGGAATGTCCTCCTGACTGGCGTGAGGCCGACGCACCCGTTGATGGCTGCGCCAGCGAGAGCCCGTCAGGGCCAGCTTCAGGCAGTATTGCGCACCCATCAGGGGAAACCCGGCTTGGCGGGCTGGCGCGGGCAGGCCTTGAGCCTGAAGGGCGAAGGCCAACACGGGTCCGCCCAAGCCGGGTTGCGCAAGGCTGGCGGCTGGCTCAGGGCCTCTCTCGCATGGCGCCAGACCATGAGCGGCCGGCAAAGCTCAGTCAGGGATGGCAACCCAAAGCGCTGCGTCTAGCCAACTTGCGGAGTTCAGGCGGCGCGCTTGGTGTAGACCCCCTCGCCGTTGGACATGTGCCCGAGGCAATCGTAGTCGCCGAACATGGCATCGAAGCGGGATGCGATCTGGGACAGCCAGCGCTGTGCCCGCGGTGACCGGGCCGTGCGCCAATCGGCGTCCCAATAGGGACCGTCATCGCGTTCTACGATCCAGACGCCCACCAGCCCTCCGTAGACCGATACGCCGAAATCGGCATAGGCATTGCGCATGAGGATCCGGTCTTCCCGGCCGCGCCAGCCGTCATGCGGGATCAGCGACGGGAAGGCTCGACCCGCGCGCTCTCGCAAGTCCTCGCGCAGCCATTCGTACTCGAATTCCCAATCGTCTTCGGCTTCGACCTCGAGCGCCGTGAAGGCGACGATAGCGCCGCTGGGATAGCTGACAGATCTGCCCATGACACCCTCCCTCAGGCCGCGAGTGCAGCGTCGCCTGACGCATCGTCAAACTGCTCTGGGATGATCCTACCGCCGAGCTTCAGCAGCAATGCCGACGCCTCTTCGGCCTTGGCCGCAGCGGTCAGGATCGCGCGCTCATCATCCTTCAGAAGCTTCAGCCAATGCTCGATATAGCTGGCGTGGCTGTCGAGATGGGTGACGGGCAGTCCCAGCTCAGCGCCGAGCATGGCGCTCGAAAGTTCGGCGACCAGTTCCTCGGCGGCATAGGCAGCCGTGCCGAAGCGGTTCTTGAGATCGCGTCCCAATCGGCTGGCATGGCCTGTCCAGTGCGACAGCTCGTGGGCAAGTGTGGCGTAGTAGTGATCGAAACCATTGAACAGGCTGGCCGGCGGCATCGTCACGCGATCCGCAGTCGGTTCATAGTAGGCCTCGCAGCCCTGATGACGCAGATTGACGGGGATTGCAGCAAAGAAGGCGTCGAGCTCCGCTTCCCGCCCTTCAGGCTCGACCAGTTCGAGCGTTGCGGCGGGATGAAAGCGTTCCGGCAGACCTTCCACCTGATCGGCATTGAAGACTGGATAGGCCTTCAGGACCCGGCGGGCCTCGTCGGTCTTTTCGCCGGTATTGGGCGTTTCGACCTCCTTGGTGTAGCTCTTGTAGAAGATCGCGATGGTCGACTTCTCGCCCTTACGGACCTGCGCTCCGAGCGATTTGGCCTGGCTGTAGGTCATCCAGAACGGCGAGGCGTAGCCGCACATGTCGGCGACCATCCACAACCAAAATACGTTCATACCCCGGTACGGAATTCCGCAGGCCCGCAAGGGCCGCGAGACCGGGACACCGCGCCACGGCTTGATCCATGGTTTCGTGCCTGCTTCCAGACGAGCGATGATTTCCTGGGTGATGCGGGTGGCGGGCGACAAGCCGCTGCCCTGCCCCTTGCGATAGGCCATGATGGTTCTCCTGATTGCGGCATCTGGACAGTCGGCGACGGGCTCGCCGGTCAGTGCCACAGGTTCCCGGGCCCCCTCTTCTCTGCTTCCAAAAGAGAAGCAGCCCTCCGGCATAAGCCGAAGGACCGCTTCTCGAGTTGCGAGTGACCTAGCCTGTCAGGAGGAGGTCAGGCGGCCAGCTCGCGGGGGGACTCATCTTCGCTATCAGCATCAGGCTCCGCTTCGGCAGCGTCGATCTCGGCTTCACCAGCCTCCGGCGCAGGGCAACCGAAGCGCATGACCTCGGGCACCCAGGCCAGGGCCTTTTCGCAGACCTCGACCTCGGTAATGTAGGAGCCGGCGAAGACGCGCTCGGCGCTCATCGCGAGGTCGCCCTTTTTGACCGCGGCAAAGCGGGAGGAGAGCTCGAGGCCGCCGACATCGGTCAGGGCGTCGAGGACCACCTGCTTCGACACCCGGTCAAAGTAGTTGGCCGCTGTCGGCCGCCACCACTGCGCCATGTCGATACCGATCAGGCTGCCGAGATGATCCTGGAACGGGAGTTGGCGGTCACCGGACATGTTGAGGCTCGCCTCGAGCGACCGGGCCACGACGTAACCCAGCCAGGCGGCGCGGCTGTCATCGGGCAGCGCCCGAAACAGGTCGAAGCGGGACATGGCATCGTCACCGGCGCGCCAGCTTTCATCGAGACCGGACCTGAGCTCGGCAAGCGCGCTGCACGCCGGTGCATCCTTGGCTTCGAAGCCGATGATCGGGCCTGTTGGGACGGGCGCGCGCAACGTGGTCGAAGGGCGCGCCCGCCAGTCGTGGGTATCGGCATCGGCAAGCGTGAATACCATGATGTCGAGCGCGAGCCCGGGGTCGGATGCAACGTGCAATGCCAGAACATCGCGACGCTGCATCGCGAGCTCGTCGACCAGACGCTTGGACAAGGTGGTCCGGCGCTTGTCGGAACCTTCACCGCCGGGAACGACTTCGATCCCGCTTTCAGCTCCGGCGGGATCGGCCTGACGCTCGCCGTAGAACACCGGCTGGAGGACCGGCGTGCCATCGCGCGAGAGCACCAGCACCATGCCTGCTTCTGCCTTGAGTTCGGGTGCAATGACTGGCGGTCGGGCACGAATGTCCTGGCACTCGCGGTCGATCGCCTCGATGGCCGCTTCGGCTGCCGCCACGGCTTCCTCGGCGCTATCCTCGTCTTCAAGGATCGCCGCATGCTCGTCATAGGACGCATCGAGTTCGTCGAGCCTAGCCACCTCGGCTTCGGTGAGCGGCGCCGGTTCGGCGGGAAGCCGGATCAGCCCATCGACCAAATCGTGGCTGGCATAGGGATCGAGCGTGGGTTTGACCCAGGCAAGACCCTGCTCGGCGGCGAGAGCTTTGGCCTGCTCTTCCATCTTTGCCGCCGCGAGGCTTTCGAGCAGCGCGACATCGACCCAGGATTCGCTGTCGTCGTTGTCGAACAGCTCACGCTCGATCCGGCCGCCCGCGGCAATGTAGGCGTCGCGACCAACGAGACGGGCGCGCGGATCGCTGCCCCGTACTGTCCCGGACAGGACCATACGCCGGACACTATCGGGGTTGGGCGCATAGTAGCCCGAGGACACCTGCTCGAACACGCGGGCCTGAATGTCCTGATCCGAGGTGGCGCCGAAGGCTTTGGCAATATCGAGGGTGATCTCCCCTGACGCGAGCGCCTCGAACACGACGGGCGCAAGCGTCGCAAGACGCAGACGTCCCTCGACAAAGCGGACAGTCAGACCGAAGCGGCGGGCAACATCTTCGACGGCCGCACCCCCGGACACGAGAGCGGCAAAGGCCTGGGCTTCGTCGGCGGGGTTCATGGCGAGGCGGTGGAAGTTCTCGGCGAGGCTGGTCTCGACGGCAGCTTCAGCGCTTTCCTCGAGGACGAGACACGTGACTTCATGGTCGCGGGCGAGCAGCTTTTCGTCGGCCAGCGCGAGCATTGCGCGCCTGCGACGCTCCCCGGCTTCGACTTCGAACTTACCCTTGGCGGCTGGCCGGACGATGAGGTTCTGCAGCAGGCCGCGGGCTGCAATGCTGGCCTTCAGCTCAGCGTCTGCTGCCGGATCGCTGTGACGGCGGACATTGCGCGGCGACTGAACGAGCTTGTTCAGCGGGATCGACTTGATCATGGGACACACTCCTGATTGTGAGCCCGGCACGCCGACTTTCGACGCCCAAATGGCTCAATCAGGGCAAGCCCCCTCCTCTCTTGGCCGATTGCTGCGAGTTTCACCGCCCGGTCGTCAACGAGGGATGACGATTGTTGGGACGAAGCCACCGTTCGCCTGCGGCATGTCGGAAGGCAGTTCTTGTCAGAAGCCGACGTTCAGCTTTCGCAGGACCGGCTCCGCAGAGCGGCGGAATTTGGGCCAAAAGCGGACTTGCGGCTCTCAGCTAAATCTTGCGAAAGGCTGCCATCTGTGCTGGCTCTCTAGTATTTGCAATTTGAAAGCCAACCGTTGGCCATAGCACTTGTAGGCGTAAACAGCTACTTTGCGCTCGACGATCTGTTTTGCGCGCTGGTGGCGATATTCCGGGGACACAATACTTTGGCTGATACGCGTTTCTGAAATTCGACCATAGTGGCGCGACAAGGCGGTTGGCATTGCGTACAAAGGTAATCCCCGGAGGCTTTGTGGCACTTTTTGAGAAATGGTGCGATCGGACGGTCGACGCAAACGGACGGCGGTCTTATTGGACACTCGTTGAGAAGGCAGATGGTCGCGACAAGGTTCGCGACAGCCTGATCGAAACTGTTCGCTCCCATTATGATCGGCTCGAACATATCGCCGCCGACGTGGAGCGGCTGGGATACAAGGCTGCCGCCAAGATCCTGAATGCCGAACTGCCCCAGGGCAAGAAAGGACGTTCGGGCGATCTGGGCGAGATCGTCGCAACCGAGCTGGTCGAAGAGATGGTTGATCTTCGCGTTCCCGTGCGGCGCCTCCGCTACAAGGACGGTCGCGAAATGGCTATGCGCGGCGACGATTTCATCGGCGTGGGAGAGAGCAAAGGCGGCAAGCTCTGGCTGCTCAAGGGTGAAGCCAAGAGTGCCGCCAATTTGAACCAGTCCACCATCACCAAGGCGCGCGAGGTTCTGAACCGCGACAATGGGCGCTGCACGCCCGGTTCACTGCTGTTTGTCGCCAAGTTGCTGCTTGAAAGCGACGACGAGGATGATGTCGCGCTCGGCCGGCTGATCCGCGACGAGGTCGGGCTTGAGGCAGTCCCGCCTGCCCGCATCGACCATATGCTGTTCACCATGTCGGGCAATGCGCCGCCGGCCGCCCTGAAGGCAGATCTCGACGCGGCCAGCACCGCCCGCCGGCAATTCGCCGTCAATCTGCGGATTGAGGACCACCAAGACTTTATCGCCGAGGTCTACGAGGAGGTGGAAAACCTTGGAGACGATTGAAGAACTGCGCGGCTTTCTGACGACGGCGACGCAGCCCGGTGTCTGGGGCCAGCTCACCTCCAGAGGAACGGCGTGGTCGCTCATGCGTACCGACGGCGTGCTTCCCGCGGACGCTCCACCGCTCGGGGCGACGATCGAAACCGATCTCGCCGAACATGGCTTCGCTGTGCTGCGCGCATCGCTCGCGCTACGATCGCAAGAAGGCTCGACGCCTTTGTCGGGTCTAGGCTTCTATCGCGCCGCAACGGCGTTCGAGGCACTGGTCCGCAACGCGAATCCAGAAGACAAGGATCTCGGCTTCCACAGGACATTGGCGGCGGCGGCCTATCATCTCGCCGGCTATTCCGCAGTGGCCTATTCGCTGTTCAGCGAAGCACCCGACAATCTCAACTTCGCGCCTGGAGAAGTGGCGATCAAGCTGCTGATCCTGCGCGATCTCGACCGGCTTCGCGCCTATATCCGCGAGTGGCTGGCCGGCGACGATGTGGACGACGAGTCCATTGCCGCCGCGCTCGCCGATGCCGATGATGCCGACCTAGACGAGACCTTCGCCATCATCCTCAACGGCACCATTTGCCGAGCGGTCGCCTATTTCGACTTCGCGCTGCAGACGGGCGACGATGCGCTCACCCAGGACGCCCGCGACCTGCTCGCGACTGCCGGGCGAATCGCAGACAATGCCGGCATGGTCCCGCTCTGGTGGACGATCGCTCTCTGCCGCCATTTGATCGACGATCTGTGGGAACATTCGCTTCACCGCACCCTGCCGGTCGAACCGCCCGAAGGCGGCGCCGAGGGCTATCCCGAGCTGCGCGACCTGTTCATCGGTCTGCTATACGCACGCGGCACCGCAGAGGTGGAACTTTGGCCCTCACAGCGTGATGCCGCGCGCCGGTCGACCGACCTCACCGATGATCTGGTGGTGTCGCTGCCGACCAGCGCCGGCAAGACCCGCGTTGCCGAGATCGCCGCGCTGATGACGCTCTCGACCGGACGCCGCGTGCTGCTCGTCACGCCACTGCGAGCCTTGTCCGCCCAAACGGAGCGGTCCTTTCGCCGCACTTTCGCGCCGCTCGGCTTCAGCGTGTCGTCGCTCTATGGGGCAAGCGGTGTATCTAGCGGCGACGAGGATGCACTGCGGTCTCGCGAGATCATTATCGCCACCCCCGAGAAGCTCGACTTCGCGCTACGCAACGATCCCGGACTGATCGACGATGTCGGCCTGATCGTTCTCGACGAAGGCCATATGATTGGCCCGAGCGAACGCGAGATCCGCTTCGAGACATTGGTCCAGCGGCTGTTGCTGCGGTCGGACGCAGCGAACCGTCGCATCGTCTGCCTCTCGGCGATCCTGCCAAGCGGTGCCGAGCTGGACGATCTGACCGCATGGATTCGCAGCGACCAGCCCGGCGAAGCCGTTCGGAGCGATTGGCGCCCGACGCGTCAGCGCTACGGTTTCCTCGCCTGGAATGCCGCGCAGACCGAAGCAAGGCTGACGCTCGACCTCAATGAGAATGTGCCGTTCATCGACGGCTTCGTGGCGGAGAAGGCAGCGATCAAGCCGGATCGCAAGCCCTATCCCCGCAAGGCCGCACAGCTCGCATTGTTCGCAGCTTGGGAGTTCGCCGCGCAGGGAAAACGCACCCTGATCTTCTGCACCCAGGCCAATTGGGTCGAGGGCTATGGCAAGCAAGCCTGCATGTTTGTGCGGAAAGGCTATCTCAGCTCCCTACTCGATGACGAGGCAGCCATTGCCCGCGCGCTTGAGGTGGGCACCGAATGGCTCGGCGAGGAGCACCCAGCGGTCGCTTGCCTGAAGATCGGTGTTGCGATCCATCACGGTCGCTTGCCAAGCCCGTTCTTGCGCGAGCTGGAAGTGCTCCTGGCCGAAGGTGTGCTGAAGGTGATCGTCGCCTCTCCAACGCTCTCGCAGGGTCTGAACCTCAATGCGGCGGTTTTGCTGGTCCCGGCGCTCGTCAGGTCCGGCGAGATCATCGGCGGCGAGGAATTCGCGAATGTCGCCGGACGGGCGGGACGCGCTTTCGTCGATGTCGAGGGGCTGATAGCGCATGTCGCCTTCGACAAGGTCGCACGCCGCCGGGGGGAATGGCGCAAACTTGTCCAATCGTCCAAGGCTCGGACGCTCAAGAGCGGCCTGATCCAGATTGTCGCGGAGATTCTCGATCGCCTCAGCCGCGAGGGCGTGCTCGATCGCGAGGATGCCTTTGAGTATCTCGCCAACGCCCGCGAAGCCTGGCGGTCGGAGGATGAGGAGGCCGACGAAACGGCAGCCCTGCCTAATGCAGATGACGACGATGTCGATGTCGCCGCCAACTATGATGGCGACGATGAGAGCGGCGGCGATGACGATAGCGACGCGATCGACGAAGAGCCGTTGTCGCAATTGGTCGAACGGCTCGACGCCACAGTATTCGGCCTCATCGAAGCACTCGATGCCGACCAGGCGGATTTGCCCGCGCTGATCGACCAGGCGCTGACCGGATCGCTATGGGCTCGCCAGATTGGCCGGGAGGGCGAGGAAATCGAGAAGGCGCATCGCCTGGTGCTCGAAGCCCGCGCCAATCTCATCTGGTCTTTAACCACGCCTGAGGCCCGGCGTGGCCATTTCGCGATGGGCGTCGGGCTCGAGGCCGGATTGAAGATCGACGCTATGGCGGCTGATCTCGGCGTACTGGTCGACCAGGCCGATCTGGCGTCGCTGCCCGGCGATGCCAATGCACTCGCCGAGGCGCTGGCGGGTCTCGCGGAGCACTTGCTGGTGATGAGGCCATTCATTCCCGACAAGCGCAACGCGCTGCCCAGAAACTGGCGAGCCCTGCTCAAACAATGGGTATCCGGCGCCGAAGTTTCCGAGATCGGTCCGCATCAAATGCGCGTTATCGAGGATGCCTTCATGTATCGGCTGGTCTGGGCGCTGGAGGCGATCCGCACGCGGCGCGCTAGTCTCGGCTGGGAGCCGGAGATCGTCGCCGGTGGTGGTGCGGCCGCGCTGGAGACTGGCGTGCCGCGCTTCATGATGTCGATGTTGATCCGCGCCGGATTGCCGTCACGCCGTGCGGCGATCGCCGCAATTGAAGCGACCGATCCCAGTTTCGTAACCCCGGCCGAAATGCGAGCTTGGCTCGAGAGCAACGAAATTGCCGTCCTGACCGACGGGGGGGAATGGCCGAGCGCGGACACTGCCGAGCTCTGGAAACGGTTCCGGGCGGAGGCACTCGCTGGTGGCACCCAGAAATGGACGTCGGCATCCTTCAAACGGCGACTGGACATTGATGAGCCGCCGAAGCCCGGTCCCTATCGCGTCGTGGCCAACGCGGCTGGCGATGGACGAACTTGGCTGATGACGCCGGATTTTCAGCCGGTCGCGCCGTTCGTCAAGCCGATCAATGATCAGCAGCCAAGTCTGATTGCAGGTATCGTGGTTGAGGGAACGCGAGTTGTGGATGTGATCCGCAAAGGGCGGGGGCGGGTTCGTTGGCCGCGCGCAGACGACTGATTGTTGCACCGGCGCGTTTACGCGATCCTGCTTGCTCAGATCTAGGAGTGGAAACTCCAATCATTCGCGACGCCAACCCAACCGCAGTTGGTGTCTGAACGGGTGGCCTAATTCGGGCCTAAGCCTTTCCTTCTTGAACAACAATAATGGGGCGCAAAGCCGACCGGCTGGTTTACGCGACGCGAATGGCGGGTTTCAGCAAGAGGTGCCGCTCTCATCGACAACGCTGAATCCCTTGAACTGGGTCGAGAGCTTCCAATCTTCAGCACGTATTCGGCACTCAGCCAATGCTCGGCAAATTTACAACTCGGAAAACGGCCCCTGAACCGGCATCACGCACGAGATCAACGCGCGCGCCGTCCCAGTGGTAGTCTAGGTGTCGACCTTGCAGGGGGTTTGACGCGCAGTCTGGGTAGAAAAGCGCGACGCATTCTCCACCCGGATGCCGGATGCTCGGGTAGGCAATCCCGTTCGATCCCGCGCCTCTGAGGTGCCGCGCGAGCGCTTGGGATAAGACATAGCTATCCGGATCGAGCGACGGATTCGGCGCACCCGCCAGAGCTCGGAGATCATGCAGCTCTGCATCGACCGACATGACGATTTCGCGGAACTGCGAGGTCCACCCCGGCGCTTCCCGAGTTCGCACCATGAAACGGGCATGATGGTGGATTGTCTCGAACAGCGCAGTTTCGAACCGATCCCCGACGTAGAGAACACCGTAACTGCCATCGGTAAAGCGGCTTGGCCGGTCGGTGCTGACGTGGGTGAATGGCGCCATGAGGTAGGAGGCGCCATTGCCGCCGACGCGCCGGCCTGCTGGAACGAGGTCAAGATTGCCAATCGTCGCCATGATGCGAGGATTGGTCTTCTGCTCTGCCGAGATGAGCAGCGGCCAGTCGGCTGGATCAGCGATATCTTCGAAAAGGTCGATCGGCGGAAAGGCACTCCGGATGATCCGTACAGCGCCCTTCCACTCAATTCGAGAAACCGGGATATCTGCCGCTTCGCTCACCAGCCACCGCGTGTCGCGTCGAGGTAACGACGCACCCGCATAATGTCGGTCAGCTCGCCTCCCAGCATCACGTCGAGCGCACTGGCTTCGCCGAACGCTTCATTCGCTGCTCTGATCCAAGAATACCCGCGGGTGGCCTCCGAGAAGATGATCCGAAGCGCCTTGTGAATGCCCATGAGGTTGGACAGACGCGCACGACCGTCACGCGATACGCGCCCCGGCCCTTCCGCCTTCCAACGACGATAGGAGCGAACCGGCATGTCGAGCAGCGTTGCCGCCTGCTCGTCGGTCAGTTCCCATTTGCCGAACAAATTGAGGACTGCCCGAAACATGGCAGCTGCCTCGTCTTGGGTAATCGGATCGGGCCGGAAGGCGGTAACGGCAGTATCAACGGGTTGCAGAGCCAACATGGCAGTTCTCCATATGGCATCATATAGACTGAATAATGCCATTTGGCAAGATTTAAGCGGTTGGTGCCAATCTTGCCATCACGCCCGCCGCACCTTCGATCGGCACGAAGAGCCGTGTCTGGTAGCGGATGATCTCCGTGAAGCAGCCTTGCGCCTTGTACCAGTCAAGGCGGGCGACGCTCCAACCGGTCAGTTCAATTCGCTGTGAGCCGTTGACCAGACTGCGTTTGACCGTGAGCTTCTCGCGGGCCGCGAATTCCATGGCTCGGCCCGTCGCGAGGACGGTCTGGACGATGTCATCAGCGGAGAGCGTTTGCTCGCGTTCGAGGCCGAGGGCCCGGCATAGGTCCGGAACACAATGGACAGGAACCTCGCGGCCAAGGAGCGAACGGCCATCTGCCGCTGAGATGCGGCTCACTCTCACGAAATCCGAGGGGAGCTTGTCCCAGACGGGAAGTAGGAGGCCCGTCGCAAGATGGAGGCGCTCGCGCTTGTGGCTCGACCGCGCTTCCACGACCTCGGTTGACCAGGTATCGCGGAAGGCGTCGATGGCAATGTCCTCCCAGCTGCTCTCCGCCAGCTGATCCTCGGTGATGTGACTGCGCCCCAGCGGACGTAGCAATTCGAAGCGGGCCACGCGCGTGCCGTCATCCGCAAGAATACTGCGGGCCGGCACAAGCAGCGCGACCCGACCAGAGCGGGCGTTCCGAACCGACCGCTGTCGCTGGCCGGTGAGGCCATGTAGCTCCTCGAGCCGCTTCAGCGTGAGCGGCTTCAGGGCTCTGGCGATTTCCAGTTCGAGCAGATGGGTGGTCGCGCCCGAGGCCGGATCGGTGCGCAGCAGCGAGTCCGACAGGACAGTGAAGTCCTCGACCGCGATCGTCTCTAGGCCAAGATCGAGTGTGCCGGCCTGCCTGGCGGCATCGATGCGCGCCTCAACCAGCCCCATGAACTCGTCGAAGATCGCGTTCTGCAGGGCGATAGGCAGCGCGAGGATACGATTGAGCCACCGCTGGATCGAGGGCAGGTCATCGACCATTGAACCATCGGGTGCTTCGATCCTTAGGCCCGTCAGCTCCTGAAAGCGCCCAAGGCTGACGGCCTCGAGCTTGCCGGTGAACAAGAGGCCGAACCAGCGATGGAGCGCTTCCTTTGCGTAAATGCTTTCGAGATTATCGGCCGGATCGAACAGGTTCTGCCCTCCGGTCTGGCGCTGCCCGCGGGTCAGAGCGCCGAGGCTGTCGAGGCGCCGCGCGATAGTCGAGATGAAGCGGCGCTCGCCGCGCACATCGGTGGTCACCGGTCTGAACAGCGGCGCAGAGGCCTGATTGGTGCGATTGGTCCGCCCGAGCCCCTGAATTGCGGCGTCAGCCCGCCAGCCCGGCTCGAGCAGGAAATGAACGCGGCGGGCCTGGTTCTTGGCTGCGAGATCGGCATGGTAGCTACGCCCCGTCCCCCCGGCGTCGGAAAATACCAGGATACGCTTGGCGCCGTCCATGAACGCCTGAGTTTCAGCGACATTAGCGCGCGGCGAACGGGACTGGAGCTTCTGGCGGCCATCGCGGTAGACGATAAGGCGCCGCGTCCGGCCGGTCACTTCCGCCACCTGATCGACGCCGAACCGCTCAATGATGGCATCAAGCGCAGTGGCAATCGGCGGCAAGGCGCAGAGTTGCTCGATCATCCGGTCGCGCGCGGCAAGCGCGGAGCGGCACAGTACAGGTGCGCCGTGCTCATCGCTCATCGGCTCGGAGCGAGGGTTGCCATTTTCGTCGGTGAACACCGCCATCAAGCGAACAGGAAAGCTCTTGGCGAGATAGTCGATCACATATTCCCGCGGGGACAGGTCGATCTCGAGAGCTTCGCGCTCCTCGTCGGACAGGTCGGCAAGCCTACGGTTGAGCATGGCTTCGGCGGTCGAGACCAGCTGGACGACCACAGTGTGACCATCTGCAATCGTCGTATCGATCGCGGGCAGCAGGCTGGGCAGCTTCATCGACAGAAGGAGCTGCGCGAAGAAGCGCTGCTTGGTTCCCTCGAAGATCGACAGCGCCGCCGACTTGGCACCGGAGTTGAGCGTCCCGCCGGTTTCGCTATCGACGATCCGCGTGGCCTCCAGCGCTTCGCGCAGGTTGGCGTGGATGATCGCCCAAGCCTCGGCATAGGCATCGTAGACCGCGATCTGGTCCTCGGTCAGGCAATGCTCGAGGATTTCATACTCAACACCGGCGAACGAAAGGGCCCGGGCGGTGTAGAGGCCGAGCGACTTGAGGTCCCGCGCCACCAACTCCATCGCGGCGATGCCGCCATCGCGAATGTCTGCCACGAAGGCCTCGCGGTTGGCGAAGGCGGTCTCCGGACCCCAGAGCCCGAGGCGCGTCGCATAGGCCAAGTTGTTGACGTCGGACGCGCCGGTTGCCGAGGCATAGAGCACGCGTGCGCGGGGCAGGAGGTTCTGCAGGCGCACCCCGGCAATGCCCTGCTCCGATCCTTTGACCTTGCCGCGGGATCCTTCCCCGCCAGCGGCGTTAGCCATGGCGTGCGCTTCGTCGAACACGATAACCCCGTCGAAGTCTTCGCTGGCCCAGGCGAGAATTTGGTCGAGGCGGGTTGCATCGTTTCGGCCCGAACGCAGGGTCGGATAGGTGACGAAGAGAATGCCGTCGCGCATGGCAATGGACGTGCCGAGCTTCCAGGATGCCAGCGGCTGGATGTCGATCGGGAGGCCGCCAAGGGCGGCCCAGTCGCGCCGGGCATCTTCGAGCAGCGCCTCGTTCTTTGAAATCCAGATATGGCGGCGTTCGCCGCGCACCCACCGATCAAGAATGACGCTTGCAACCTGACGGCCCTTACCGGCACCTGTTCCGTCCCCAAGAAAATAGCCTTGCCGGTAGGTCTGGCCTTCTGCCGAGGCCTTGAGCGAACAGCCCTTATCCTCGGGCTCGAACCGACCGGGTAGATCGCGCGCATGGGCGCTCGCAGCGTAGACCAGGGTCTCTGCCTGGGCAGCAGAAAGCAACCCTTTGGCGATAAGCCCGTCAGGCAGCTGCGGAACCGCGTCCGGCCTCGGTGCAGCAATCGAACCCATGGCGACGGACTCGACGAGCGGCGTCGGATGCCCGGTGGTGCCATCGATCACGATCCTGCTCGGACGATAGGGCAGATAATGGCCGACCTGAGGAGCTAGTGGCGCAGGGGTTTCGAGCGACACGTAGGTGATCGGTTTGATGGCAGAGGCTGCAGGCGTGATTCTTGCCGGTGTCGGCAGCGGCCTACGCGGCGCGGCCACCAGGCGAAACGGCGCACGGGCCGAAAGGTTCGATTGCTCTGGAACAGCGTACAGGCTGGCGCGAGCGGGCAAAGCAACGACAAGATCGGCCAGCTGGCGGAACTCGTTCGTGCGAATAGCGACGGGCTCGTTGGCGCCTTCCACCTTGTCGAGAACCAGAAGCCGCGTGGTGATCCCGGTGCCGCTCTGGACGAACGCGCGTTCGACTGCGGCATTGAGCCGCAGCGCAACTGGCCCCTTCACGCCGGCTAGAAACCTCCCACAGTCGAACCATTCAGGCATGATCGCGACAAGTCGACCACCGGGGGCAAGCCGAGTCCACGCGGAGCGGAGATGCCTCGCCCCGGTGCGACCATCGTGGCCCCGCTCGATCCCGTGAGAATAGGGCGGGTTCATAAGCACGGCGCTTGGGACGACGGCTGGATCGAGCAATTCGTCGATCAGCTCGGCATCATGTCCGGTTACGCGGGCAGCCGGGAACGCCACAGTCAGGCAGTCGCGGCGCAGCGGCGAAATTTCGTTCAGGACTAGGCCGGCGCCGGCTTTAGCGGCCCAGACCGCGAGCATCCCCGTTCCGGCCGAGGGTTCGAGCACGAGCTCGTTGGGCATTAGTCCACAGGCCCGTGCGGCAAGCCAAGCAAGCCGCGGCGGCGTTGCAAACTGCTGCCATTCGATCTGCTCGTCGCTGCGATTGGTCTGGGTCGGAACTCGGGCATCGAGGCCGCAGAAGAACTGATCCGCCTCGTCGATCGGGGTCGAGAGCGAGATATGCTCCGATCCTTGAAAGTAGTGGACCTGCGCCAACTCGAGCGCGGCGTGAGCATCACGGACTGACCAAGCTCCCAGCGCATCGCTCCCGCCGAAGTGGTCCGTCATGATGCGATTGATGTCGCTGCGCGAAAGCGCGTGGCCTGCTCTCAAATGCGACGCCATTGCTTTGGCGACTGTCACGACAAGCGGCGGAGATGGTGGATCGAATGCGAAAGCGAGGGAAGAGTTGGACATGGGAAACCTCCTGACGAGGTCCTGCGTCTCGCAGGCCTCAATCAGCCGAAGGCCCCCTCCCCTCTGGCTCGCTGATCAGGTTTCCCGAGCGAGCCTTGCATTGAGTTCATCGTTCCAGTCGAAACCGGTGGACGCTGGCACTCGCGGCTGAATGACACGGCCCGGCGCAGAATATGCCTTTAGGGCGCGCCTCTCAGCGAGCTCGCCTCCTGCATCATTGTCGATGAACAAGTGGAGCTCGCGCACACTCTCTGGAATCGCGACGGGACCGAACCGCTCGTTACCGAGCGTTGCCCAACAAGGGACGCCAAACAGCTGCATGGCTGACAGGGCGCTTTCGATACCTTCGGCAAGGCCCAACCGGCCCGCAGCTGGCGGCGCCAGTCTGACAGCACCACAGCCGAGGCTTCCCAATGCACGCTTGGGACGCTCGAAACCTGCCAACTTGCCGCTCACAGTATCGAGAAACGTCCTGTGCACCGCGATTACGCCGACGTCAGTTGTGACTGCCGCCAACATGGCCGGGAGGAACTGGACTGCACCACGTGGCCCGAGCGGCGTGCGCTCGAGATAACGGAGCTGATCAGAGGCGCGCAGAATCCCGCGCTGCGCGAGGTATCCTTCGGCAGGGGTGCCGGGGATCGCCGTCGCAGAGTGCCACAAACGCCGTGCGTTGGAATTGAAGGCCCTTTTTTCCGGTCGATCAACGGCCACGGCGCCAGCGCCATCGAACAGGTCACGACTTCGAACACCCTGGCGGTCCAGTGCCGCAATGACCTCCTCGTTTGAGCATCCTGCGAAGCAATGAAAGAGGATCGCTTTCCGACCCAGAGTCACGCTCAGCGAGGGAGTTCGATCGTCATGCGCTGGGCAGCAGCACATGCCCTTGTTCTCGCGCCATGTTCCGTTGAGGCTTTCGACGATCGCGCGAGCGCGGCGATCAAGGTGATGAGCATTCGATTGTTGGGGCATCGACCCACTCCGTTTGATGTGCCCCTCCCGCGCAGCCTCCGCTCTGCATGCGCGCGAACCGATTTCCCTCCGCGCTATGTTCTATATATGTTCTAAGATGAGTCGGCCATCGAGGATCGAGCAATGACCCCGAAAATCCTGTTCTTCGCCAGCACCTGCATCACAACTGCGCTCGGCTTCCCGGTCAGCGCGCAAGAAGTGAAGCGAGCACCTGAGCAGGAAGTATCCGGAGATTCCATCAGCGGCGTGCGCATCGCGGAGGCTTCCAACGGATTCCAGCTGGTCGAGCATGGACTATGGCGCACTCTTCATGAGGCTACGCCCGCCAACTTCGATATCGGCGCTGCACCGCGCGACGACCTCTCGCGCCGCTATCAGCATGCCGCTGGAACCGGAACCACGAGCTTCCGGAGAGCGAGCTTTTTGCCCCACGTCTATGCAGCCGAGGCAAAGTACGCCCTGCCCCCAGGCTTGCTCGACGCGCTCGTCTGGACAGAGTCCAGATACAATCCGTTGGCCGTCAGCCGTGTCGGAGCAGCGGGCCTCGGACAACTGATGCCAGCCACCGCCAGAGAGCTCGGCGTGGCCAATCGCTTTGACCCCGTATCGAACATCGACGGGGCCGCCCGCTATCTTCGCCAGATGCTAGATCGTTTCGGAGTGGTGCACCTCGCCTTGGCAGCCTACAACGCCGGGCCCGGAGCCGTTAGGAAGGCTGGCGGCATTCCGCGCAATGGCGAAACGCCGGCCTATGTGCGGAATGTGCTTCGCCGGTGGAAGCTATAACAGGGGATGATCTGGAGTGAGTAGCCAGCGGAAACGCTTATCAGGTCGATTGACGAAGGGGGCTCGAAGCCTTCTTCTCACGACCTCTGACGAGCATATCTGGATCGTAGAGACGCTGGATGTTGACCAGTCACTCGTCGGCAAAAACGTGATTGTTGATGGCATTCCGACGGCCGCCGACCGCATTCAAGCTGACTGGATCGGCCAGATCTAGCCACCGCGAAATCGATCAATCCTTGATGGCACTGTTCAGGGGATACCCGCCCAGAACCACCTCCAACAGTGCAGAAAGCAGGAAATTAGGCGGCACTCTTCCCGCTTTTTTTGAGCTGGACCACCTTGTTCCCATCGAGGAAGTCGGCCCAATCCTGCATCATGCGTCGCCGAGGGACGAGATACTCGGCAGCGTTGTAGGCACCTCGGACGTCGTTCTTTTCGGAATGGGCGAGCTGCATCTCGACCCAATCCTCATGGTACTTCCGGATCCAAATCGCAGGCTTGCCAAACTCGACCAGTTGCTCGTTCGCCCAGGTGCTGGCGAGCCCCCGGAACCCATGGACCGTCTGCCGACTATGATAACCAAGCCGGTATAGGGCGTAGATCATAGTGTTTTCAGACAGCGGCTTGTCTGCGCTCACCCCAGGGAATAAGAATTCGCCTGTCGCGCGCGATATCGTCGTCCTAGCTATCTGGGCAGCCTGAGCGGAAAGAGGGACAAGGTGTTCTCGCCCCATCTTCATCCGCGCGGCCGGGATGCGCCACAGCGGATTTTTGCCGTGGAGGTCCTCGAACTCTGATTTGACAGCGAGACGAAGCTCCTTTGTCCGGACCCAGGTCAGCAAGGTGAACATGACCGCGTCCCTCGTGATTGCCGAGCGCCGGTCACCTTCTTCCTGGTAGTCTCGGACCTTCTCAATAAACGCGGGCAACTCAACAAGTGGCAAGCGGCTCATGTGCTTTACCCTTGGCCGTGGCTTCAGGGCGCCGCGGAGATTTGCTGTCGGATCATTGGAGGCCAACCCGCAAGCAATGGCAAACTGAAAGACCTGACCCACCCCCTGCTTAGCACGCCGGCTGATATCGAGCGCGCCGCGTGACTCTATCCGGCGTATCATCTCCAGAACCTCTGGCGCGGTGATCTCCTGAATCGGTCTTTGGCCGATGTAGGGGAACACATCCCGCTCCATCCGGGACCAGACACGATCGGCATGCGCCGGATCCAGTGCAGTCTTTCGGTTCTCATGCCAGCGGCTTGCGACGGCGAAGAAGGTGTCCCCTCCCTCCGATGTTACTTGGCCCTTGGCCAACATCGGGTCTCTGCCTTCCGCGAGGACGGCTTTAGCCGCCCGACGCTTTTCTCTGGCCGCTGCGATCCCCAATGCCGGGTAGGCTCCGAAGGAGAGCAGCTTCTCCTTGCCTGCAAAGCGGTACTTCATCCGCCAAAGCTTCGCGCCATTCGGCTGGACGAGCAGAAACAGGCCTTCGCTGTCGGCTAGCTTGTAAGCGCGCTCCAGCGGCTTGGCGTTCTTCGCTTGGTTCTCTGTGACAGGCATGGGGGTATCGCTCCTTTCCGATACTCCGCGAAAATACCCCCAAAATACCCCCACACCAAATTTGGCTGCATGTGGAAGGCCATGGACGCATGCGGACGCGAATCACCCGCAACCCTATACTTTTTCAGCATTTTTCGGATGAATTCGGAAGCATCTGGAAGCTTCCGGAAAGGCCTATGGTAGCGGAGGAGGGACTCGAACCCCCGACACGCGGATTATGATTCCGCTGCTCTAACCGGCTGAGCTACTCCGCCCCATGGGCATCCGGTGGGCTATGCCAAACCGGATTCGGCACCGGGTGTCGGCCCGGGCGAGGCGGGCACTTAGGGCGCTGGCCGCGCGGGGTCAACCCCCGTTGCGCGAGGCATATCAGAGCCGCTCACGCCCCCGGAAGGCGCAGGTCTTGACCCGCTCCCACGGCCCGCCGCGATATTGCCACAGCTCCAGCGCGGGGAAGGTGAAAGGGGGCTTGGCCAGCCACGGTGCCAGCATCGGCGCAAGGGCTGCCTGAAGCGCGCGCGCCTCATCCTTGGTCATCTTGTTCTGGATAGTGATGTGCGGGCGCGGTTCGTGGAGATCCTGCGCGGTCAGGCTGCCGTGGAAATGTTCGGCGATGATCGCGCGCAGAACCTGCAATTGCGGGGCTTCCAGAGCGATGGCGGTGCCCTTCCCCAGATCCATCACCCCTTTCACGGTCCCCTGCGGCGCGGTGAATTCGCCCGCCACCCGTGGCAGGAAATGGCGCAACTCCTCCAGCAGCGAAGGCGCAAAGGCGTGGAACAGCGTGACGTGGGCATGGAGGTGGTTGCGCTCGGCCGGGTAGTGCGCACGCCGCAGACCCTCGGCAAAGCCTGCAATATCGGGCGGCAGAGCGGCGGTCAGGATGAAGGGCTGCGGCATAAGCCACTCCCCATACCTACATTTCCCCGCGTTCTCTACGGATCGCATACCACTTGGCGACATTAGCGTTGTGTTCGGCGAGCGTGCTCGCGAACCAGTGTCCGCCCGTCCCGTCGGCAACCATGAACAGCGCGCCGGTCTTTTCCGGGTTGAGCACCGCGGCAATGCTGGCGCGGCCGGGATTGGTGATCGGCCCTTCAGGAAGGCCGGTGCGGGTATAGGTATTGTAGCCGTTAACCGCCGCGATTTCCGATTGCTTGATCCGGCGGCCCAGTGGCTTGCCCTTGGTCACCGGATAGATGATGGTCGGGTCGGCCTGCAGCTTCATGCCGGTGCGCACGCGGTTGGAGTAGAGCCCGGCGACCATGCGGCGTTCCTCGGGCTTTCCGGTTTCCTTCTCGACGATCGAGGCAAGGATCAGTGCATCGCGCATGGTATCGACCGCGATGCCGGACGCGCGCTTGCTCCATTCCTCGGCCAGCGCCTTGTCCATCGCTGCCTGCATCTGTTCGACCATGCTCTTGCGGGTCTGGCCGCGTTCAAAGGCATAGGTATCGGGCAGGATCGAGCCTTCGGGTGGCACGGCTACGTCGCCGGTCAGCAGGGGTTCGGCCATCAGCCGCTCCCATACGAGGATCGAGGGCATCCCTTCGGGGATCGTCACGAAGCGGCGGACCACTTTGCCGCTCTGGAAGGCGTCGAGGATGGCGCTCTGGCTCATGCCCGCTTCCAGCAGGAACTCGCCCGCCTGAATGGGTGCGTCCGAGCCGAAGATGCGCGCCTGCAGCGTGAAGCCGGAGGCCGAGGTGATCAGCCCTTCCGCTTCAAGCTTGGCTGCGACAGTGCCGACCGAGGCGCCGGCGGGGATAGTGAAAGGCGTGTCTTTCCCGACCGTCGCCGATCCGAGGAAGGTCCAGGCCAGCACCAGCCCTGCCGCCGCAAGGCCGAGCACAATCAGCACGAGATTGCGCACGGCCTTCACGGTGTCAGTCGACCTTCTGCATGATGATCGAGGCGTTGGTGCCGCCGAAGCCGAACGAATTGTTCAGCACGGCGCGCACTTCACGCTTCTTGGCCACCAGCGGCACGAGGTCGATGCCTTCGGTACCTTCGTCCGGGTCTTGCAGGTTCAAGGTCGGCGGCACGATCCCGTCGCGCATCGCAAGGATGCAGAAGATCGCCTCCACCGCACCTGCGCCGCCCAGAAGGTGGCCGATCGCGCTCTTGGTCGAGGACATCGACGCGCCGCCCAGATCATCGCCCAGCACGCGCTTGATTGCGGCCAGTTCGATGGTGTCGGCCATGGTCGAGGTGCCGTGGGCGTTGATGTAATCAATGTCGCCCGGCCCGAGGCCCGCCTTCTTCAGCGCCATGCGCATCGCCAGTTCCGCGCCGCGACCTTCAGGGTGCGGAGCAGTAACGTGATAGGCATCGCCTGAAAGGCCATAGCCGGTGACTTCGGCGTAAATCTTGGCGCCGCGCGCCTTGGCACGCTCGTATTCTTCGAGCACGATTACCCCCGCGCCCTCGCCCATGACGAAGCCATCGCGGTTCTTGTCATAAGGACGGCTGGCCTCGGTCGGGCGGTCGTTCATGCTCATATTGAGCGCGCGTGCCTGCGCGAAACCGGCGATGCCGAGAGGGTTGATAGTGCTTTCTGCCCCGCCCGCCAACATCACGTCGGCATCATCCATCGCGATCATGCGCGCAGCGTCACCGATCGAGTGCGCGCCGGTGGAGCAGGCCGTCACGACGGCATGGTTCGGGCCCATGAAGCCGTACTTGATCTGCACCTGACCGGTGATGAGATTGATCAGACGGCCGTGCACAAAGTGCGGAGAAACCCGCGAAGGGCCGCGTTCGTGGAGGTTGACGCTCTCGATCTCGATCCCCGGCAGCCCGCCGATACCCGAGCCGATCGAGCAGCCCGTGCGCTCCTTCTCGGCCTGGGTCATGTCGGTCAGGCCGGCATCTTCCAGCGCCTGTCCAGCGGCATCGATGCCGTAGACGATGAAGGGATCGACCTGGCGCTGGACCTTGTGGTCAACGCGCTTGTCGGCATCAAAGCCCCACGGATGATCCTTGCCCTTCACCTCGCAGGCGATGGTGCATTTCTGGTTCGAGGCATCGAAACGGGTGATCTGGCCCGCCCCGCTCTCACCGGCGATGAGGTTCGCCCACGTCGTTTCGACATCGCCCCCCAGCGGGGTGACAAGGCCAAGCCCGGTTACAACCACACGGCGCATTCGCGTTCTCCGATAAAGCAACAGGCCCAACCCGTTAAGGGCTGAGCCTGTCTAGGCCCTGATCCGCGCCCGGGCAATTGAACTGCCTGAGGATTGCCACGCCCCGCCCCCGAAAGGCAGACAGCTGGCAAACGCGAACACCGGGGCGTCGTTGCGGGTCTTAGCCCTTGTGTTCTTCGATGTACTTGGTCGCGTCACCGACGGTGGTGATCTTCTCGGCCGCATCGTCGGGGATTTCGACGCCGAATTCCTCTTCGAAAGCCATCACCAGTTCAACAATGTCGAGGCTGTCTGCGCCCAGATCGTCGATGAAGCTTGCATCCTGAGTGACCTTGTCGGCCTCAACGCCGAGATGCTCGACGACAATCTTTGCCACCCGGTCGGCAGTATCGCTCATGGTATTCCCTCTTGAAACTGGGGTTAGGTAAACTCGTGCCCCGCCCTAAAGAAGGGCGCGGGGATGTGCAAGTGCGGATGATGATCAGCGGTCGCTCTCACCATAATGTATGAACAGCTGGCGTTCGGCGCGGACGCGCGAGGCGATGCGGGCAAGGCCTTCCTGCGCCTCGGGCTTGCCGGGCTTGATCGCAAGCACCTCGTAATAGCTGCGGCCGGCCAGATCGAGCTGCCCCCCACCCTCGCGGCACAAGCCGGCGTTGAAGAGGATGGTGACGTTTTGCGGATTGGTGGCCTCCAAGGCCTCGAACGCGCGACAGGCCCCGGCGACATCGGTCTTGGTGAGGCGCAGCGCGGCGCGGAACGCGGCTTGATCGGCCTTTGACATCCCGTCGCGGCTTTCGAGCACGCGGATATCGTCAACCCGGTGAAGCGGAGCAAGATCGAGCCGGATTTCATCCGCAAACCCGAGCGCCATTTCTTCAACCATCGAGTCAACCGACGGACTACCCTCTTCGTCCTTACAAAAGCGGCTGATGGCCATCAGGGTATCGCCCTTGGCGTAGAGCAGATCGCCCTCGCGCGCGAAAAGGCGCACCTCGGGCCGGAATGTCACCTCGCGGGCGCGGCAGGGGTAGCTGACTTTCTTCTTTTCGAGGCATTTGTCGGCGCTGTCTTTGGCGACGCATTCCTCGACCTCCTTGGCACCGGAATCGACGTCGCGCCATTCAACCTCGGCGATACCGCGCATAACGGCATCGGGCCCGCTTTGCGCTGCGGGCCGCTCCGGGCTGCCATCGTAGGTATAGCTGTCACCGAATGCGGGCGGGGTAAAGGTGAGGTCGAAGTACGGGCGACCCTCGATGATCGCAGCGCGCAAGGCACTATCGATCGCGAAAGCCAACCGTTCGCCGCCGCGCCCGGAAAAATGGGCAATCGCGATCGATTTGGCGCGTGAGGGGGCATCAGTCCCGGCAGCGTAGATCCCCAAGACCGGAAGCGTCTCGGCCCGCGCCGCGACACCCCCGAGACCGCCCGACACAGCCGCAATAGTCACGACGATCCGCCCAAGCCGCATGGCCATGTCCCCAGATTCAAAGCTTGCCGCTGCGGCAGTGCAGCGCGTGGTCTGGCAGCCTTTGCCCAGCATCTCAACGGGCAGAATGGTACCGGTAGCTTAGCCTGCTGCGGGCTTCACCGGCGGTTCGACCACGCGCATGTGAAGTTCTCGCAAAGCACGCGGCTCGGCCGGCGAAGGGGCGCCCATCAGCAGGTCCTCGGCGCGCTGGTTCATCGGGAAGAGCGAGATTTCGCGCAGGTTCTTCGCGCCGCACAGGAGCATGATGATGCGGTCCACACCGGCGGCCATCCCGCCATGCGGCGGCGCGCCGTACTGGAAGGCGCGGTACATGCCGCCGAAGCGTTCCTCGACATCCGCCTTGGTCAGGCCGGTGATCTCGAACGCCTTCACCATCGTTTCCGGCTTGTGGTTGCGGATCGAGCCCGAGGCGATCTCGAAGCCGTTGCAGACGAGATCGTACTGGAAAGCCTTGATGGTGAGCGGGTCCTGCCCTTCCAGCGCCTCGATCCCGCCCTGCGGCATGGAGAAGGGGTTGTGGCTGAAGTCGACCTTCTTCTCGTCCTCGTTCCACTCGTAGAACGGGAAGTCGACAATCCAGCACAGCGCGAAGCGGCTCTCGTCGATGAGGCCCAATTCCTCGCCCACGCGGATGCGTGCGGCGCCTGCCAGCTTGGCAGCATCGGCTTCCTTGCCGGCGGCAAAGAACAGACCGTCGTTCTCGCCAAGGCCAAGCTCGGCGTAGAGTTCGGCCATCCTGTCAGCGCCATGGTTTTTGGCGATCGGCCCGCCGAATTCGCCGCCCTTGCGGGTAACATAGCCGAGGCCGGCATAGCCTTCCTTGCGCGCCCAGTCGTTCATGTCGTCGAAGAACTTGCGGCTCCTCTCGTGGGTGGAAGGCGCGGGGATGACGCGCACCACGCCGCCGCCGCCGACGATCTTCTCGAACAGGCCGAAGCCCGACTGCGTGAAGTGCGACGAGACATCGGAGATGATCAGCGGGTTGCGCAGATCGGGCTTGTCGCTGCCGTACTTGAGGATCGCCTCGTCATACGGAATGCGCGGGAATTCGCCCGCCGGGGTGACGCTCTTGTCGCCCGCGAAGGCGGCGAAGGTGCCCTGGATGACGGGCTCCATCGTCTCCCAGACTTCTTCCTGGGTGACGAAGCTCATTTCGAGGTCGAGCTGGTAGAACTCGCCCGGCAGACGGTCAGCGCGCGGGTCTTCGTCGCGGAAGCAGGGGGCGATCTGGAAATAGCGGTCGAAGCCCGCGACCATCAGCAGCTGCTTGTACTGCTGCGGCGCCTGCGGGAGCGCATAGAACTTGCCCGCATGGATGCGGCTCGGCACGAGGAAGTCGCGCGCGCCTTCGGGCGAGGACGCGGTGAGGATCGGGGTCGAGAACTCGTTGAAGCCCGCCGCGCTCATCCGCTGCCGCATATCGGCGATCACCGCCACGCGGGTCATGATGTTTGTGTGCAGAGTCTCGCGGCGCAGATCGAGGAAGCGGTACTTGAGCCGGATATCCTCGGGATAAGGCTGCTCGTCGGCGACCGGGAGCGGCAGTTCCTCGGCGGTGCTGAGCACGGTGATGCCGCGCGCGAACACTTCGACCTCGCCAGTGACGATGCGCGGGTTCACCGTCTCGGCGGAACGCACCTTGACCTCGCCTTCGATGGTAATGACCGATTCCACGCGCAGCCGGTCAAGCACGGCCAAGGCAGGCGAGTCCGCATCGGCAACGATCTGGGTGATGCCGTAATGATCGCGCAGATCGACGAACAGCAGCCCGCCGAAATCGCGCTTGCGGTGGACCCAGCCCGACAG
Source organism: Porphyrobacter sp. (assembly GCA_027533455.1). Taxonomy (GTDB): domain Bacteria; phylum Pseudomonadota; class Alphaproteobacteria; order Sphingomonadales; family Sphingomonadaceae; genus Erythrobacter. Next base: position 32,759 of record JAPZUC010000003.1, read on the forward strand.
ACGGACGGTCTCGCCCACATTGGCGGAAGAAAGCTGTGCGCAAGTGTGCGTGCGATAGGGGTGCATCTAAACTCTTGTCCTGTTTGCGGCTAAGACGCTAGGGCGCGCTCGCGCGGCGCTTTCGGGAGCCTAGCTCCGCCGTCGGCGCGCTAACAGGGCAAGCCTTGCACTTTGTCAAGCGGTGCAGGGCTAACCGGGGTCAAACCCGAGGGCGGCACTCCGCCCGCAAAACGAAAAGATGACATGAAAATCCATCCGCTGATCACCACTACCGAGGCCCTCTCCGACCTCTGCGCCCGTCTCGCTAAGTCCGACTTCGTGGCGGTCGACACCGAATTCATGCGCGAAAACACCTATTGGCCCGAACTGTGCCTGGTGCAGATCGCCAATAGCGAGGAAGCCGCCGCGATCGATCCGATGGCGCCGGGCATCGACCTTGCCCCGCTGCTCGATCTGATGTGCGACAATGAAGACGTGCTCAAGATCTTCCACGCCGGCTCGCAGGACGTGGAGATCATCGTCAACCTGACCGGCAAGACCCCGCACCCCATCTTCGACACCCAGATCGCGATGATGGCGATCAGCCAGTCCGAACAGATCGGCTATGCCAATCTGGTCGAAACCTGGATCGGGCTCACCATCGACAAGGGCGCGCGCTTCACCGACTGGAGCCGCCGCCCGCTGAGCGAGCGCCAGATCGAATATGCGATCGGCGACGTAACGCACCTTGCCGGGATCTTCCCGCGGATCCTCAAGAAGCTGATCAAGACCGGCCGCGGCGGGTGGCTCGATGCCGAGATGGAGAAGCTTGCCGATCCGGCGAACTATCTCACCGATCCGGCCGCCGCGTGGAAGCGCATCCGCCAGTCGGGCCGCAATCCGCAAGTGCTCGGCCGGATGAAGGCGCTCGCCGCCTGGCGCGAGAGCGAGGCGCAGCACAAGAACATCCCGCGCGGCCGGATAATGCGTGACGAGACGCTGGCCGACATCGCCAGTCACCCGCCCAAGACGCAGGCCGATCTCGCCAAGGTGCGCGGGCTTTCGCCGGCGTGGAAGGACAACGACATCGGCAAGCGGCTGATGAAGGTGCTGGCCGAGGCCGAGCCGCTGCCCAAGAGCGAAATGCCTGAAAAGGCCGCGCAGGGTGCACCGCTGGGCCGCGAGGGCGCGCTGGTGGCTGACCTTTTGAAACTGCTGCTCAAAATCCGCGCCCGCGAGATCGACGTCGCTCCGCGCCTCCTCACGCGCGCCGACGAGATGGAGGCGCTGGCTGCCGGCGTGCGCGAACTGCCGGTACTTGAAGGCTGGCGTTACGAGGTGTTCGGCAAGGACGCGCTTGACCTCGTCGAAGGCAAGCTCGCCTTCGCGGTGGAGAAGGGCAAGCTCAAGATGACCCATATCGACGATGTGGTGGTGGCCGAGCCTTCAGCACCTGCCGAAACCGACGCCGATCTCGACACCGACGGTGAACCGGACACGCTGGTGGCCGAATGATGGCTCGCCTGTGAGCACCTATCTCCCCACCATCAAGCAGTTGCAATACCTCGTGGCGCTCCACGAGCACGGGCATTTCGGCAAGGCGGCCGATGCCAGCTTCGTTTCGCAATCGACTCTGTCGGCCGGCATCCGCGAGCTGGAATCGCTGCTCGGCGTGACGCTGGTCGAACGCTCGCGCCGCGTGGTGCGCTTCACTACGCTGGGCGAGCAGGTGGTGGCCAAGGCCAACCGGCTGCTTCGCGAGGCGGAGGAGCTGGCCGATCTGGTGCAGGCCTCGGGCAAGCCGCTCTCGGGTGAATTGCGCATGAGCGTGATCCCCACCATCGCGCCCTTCATGCTGCCGCGCATCCTGCCCCGGTTGAAGCGGGAACGCCCCGACCTCAAGCTGATGCTGCGCGAAGAGACCAGCCACGACGCGCTCGAATCATTGAGCCACGGGCGGGTTGATTGCGTGCTGCTGGCCCTGCCCTTCGACACCGGCGATGCGGCCATCGCCCATATCGCCGACGACCGCCTGTTCATCGCCTTCCCCAAGGACGATCCGCGCGATCCGCCTGCCAGCATCAAGCCCGACATGATCGATCAGGGACGGCTGCTGCTGCTGGAAGACGGCCACTGCCTGCGCGATCATGCCCTTGCCGCCTGCAACCGCGCCGAACTGCGCGCTAGCGCGGCGATGATCGGCACCTCGCTGCACACGCTGGTGCAACTGGTGAACAATGACCTCGGCCTCACGATGCTGCCGGAAATGGCGCTGGAAGCAGGCATCCTTGCGGGGACGGACGTCGTCGCCCGGCCGGTGGACAGCCCCACCGCCAAGCGCGAGATCGTGCTGGCATGGCGCAAGAACTCTCCGCGCGAGGCAGATTTCCTGCTACTCGCCGAGGAACTGCGCGCGGGCTGAAGCGATTGTTGGCGCAGGTGAAACACGCTAGGTTCTCGGCGTGACCCCGCCCGATGAAGAGCCCCTGCCCTATCGCTTCGACGGCCGCCCTTCCGAGCGGGCAGGGAAAGGTTTCCTGCTCGCCATCCTTGGCCTGTTGCTGGGCACCATCCTTCTGCTCAACACCGGCGCGCTTGAGACCTCCTATTCGGGCTTTGCCTTCATGGGGCTGCTGCCCTTTGCCATCGGAGCCCTGATTACCGGCGCCGGTCTTCAGGTATACTCGCATTACGGGCTGCATGCTTGCGCCGGCGCTGCTCTTCGCAGTCATCTTTCCGATGATGCATTATTCCGGGGCCGAGGGACTGATCTGCATCCTGATGGTGCTGCCCTTCTGGTTCGCGGCAGAGCTCGGCGGAGGGCTCGCGACATGGTTCATCCACCGCCGCCAGCGCAGCGCGTCGGACAAGGGCGGCGGTGCGACACGGGTGCAGGCGGTGGGCCTCACCGCCCTGCCTTTAGTGCTGCTGTTTGCCGAGGAAGCGAGTCCACCCGCATGGGAGGAGCGCACCGTAGTCCGCCACGTCGAAATCGCCGCCGATGCTCAGAAAGTCTGGCCGCTGCTGCTATCGATCCCCGAGGTCCGCGCCGACGGGGGGCTGACGACCTTCACCCACGACATCGCGGGCATCCCCCGCCCTTCAGAAGCCCGGCTGGTCGAGCGCAAAGACGGGCTGGTGCGTGAAGGTCGCTGGGGCGGCAGGATCCGCTTCGAGGAGCGGGTCACCGCCCTTGAACCCGGTCGCCGCATCGCGTGGGACTTCGCCTTTCCCGACAATTCGGTGCAAGCCTATACCGATCATCACATCTCGCCCGACGGGCCGATGCTCAAAATCGCGCACGGCGGCTATACACCCTGACGCCGCTGCCCGGCGGACAGGTGCGCGTCACGCTTGCCACCACCTACGCGATGCGCAGCCACCTCGGCTGGTTGCGGGCCTATAGGGCGAGCGGATGCTAGGAGATGTCGAAGCCAACGTGCTCACGATCATCAAACAGCGTGCGGAGCGCTGAGGCTTCAGCAATCGTCCAGCGCGAGGCTCATGGCGAGGGTGGCGCCGAGCGCCAGCCGCAGGGATTTGCGCGGGGGCGCGGCGAGGAGCCGGCGCGCGCGGTCCGATGCCTCGGCCTCGGCGGCCGCGTGCCCCATAAGGCGGTCGGTCGCCCGGTGTTCGATATCGTCGACCAGTCCGTGGACATCCTCAGCCAGCAGTTCCGCGTCCCCGATCAGCGCCGAGGCGCGCGTGTAGTCGCCGCGCGCGATCGCTTCGCGCGCCTCGCGCTGGAGGTGCCGCGCGTGGTCCGCCAATTGTCCAACGTAAGCACCCGACCCGGGCAACGTGTCCGATCCCGTGGGATATGTTATAACCGCGAGCTGCGGCTCAATCCATATGTTTGAGGCCGACCCTGAGATAATCCCAGCCCGTCACGCAGGTCAGCACCGCCGCCGTCCACAGGCTGACGAGACCCACCAGATGCACCCAGCTCTGCGCGATGGTGCCGCAGCCCTCGAACACCGACTGGCATGGCGGCCCGTGCACTGCCCCGCCAAGGATCAGCGCGCCCAGCGCCACCAGCTGGAAGGTCGTCTTCCACTTGGCCAGCGCCGAGACCGGCACCGATATCTGCGCCCCGCCGAGAAACTCGCGCAGCCCGCTGACGGCAATCTCGCGCACCAGAATGACGAGACCGGCAATCACGTGCACATCGCCGGCATAAGGCCCGCGCAGATAGCCCTGCGCCGTCAGCACCAGGATCACCGCGGCGACCATGATCTTGTCGGCAATCGGATCGAGGAAGATGCCCAGCTTCGAGACCGTCCCCTGCGCCCGCGCCAGATAACCGTCGAAGAAATCGGTGATGGCGATGATGCAATAGAGCACGAAGCCGATCAGGTAACCCGCGCGCCAATCCGGCCACCACAGGAAAAACGCCAGCAGCGGCACCGCGAAGATGCGCGAACAGGTGAGGATGTTGGGCAGGCTCGACATAAGGTTTCCAATGCCCCTCTAGCGCGACCGGAGCCGAGGCAAAACCCCCGGACTGCGCCAGCATGCGATTTGCGTGAGGCCAGCGTTTCGCGCTTGTCCACCACTTTTGCGCTCTTGTGAAAGGCTCCCCCCGCGCTATGTGCCGTTAAGCAACAGGAACGCGCCAGCACAAAACCCGTATGACCACATCGACCGATCTGCTGCGCTCACGGCGCTTTGCGCCGCTGTTTGTCACCCAGCTTCTGAATGCGCTGAACGACAATCTCTACAAGAACGCGATGGTGCTGTTCATCGTGTACCAACTGTACGACTCGCCCGAGATGGAGACGCTGATCAGCGGCGTTGCCACGGCATTGTTCGTGCTGCCCTTCGTGCTGTTCTCGGCCACCGCAGGCCAGCTGGCCGACATGCGCGACAAGACCAAGATCATCCGCTGGATCAAGTTTGCCGAGATCATCATCATGTCCCTCGGCGCCGTCGGCCTGCTGATGGCCGCGCGCGGAATCGCGGTTGAAAGCGCGGCGATCCCGCTGATGTTCGTGGCCCTGTTTGCGATGGGCGTGCATTCGACCTTCTTCGGACCGATCAAATACGCGATCCTGCCCCAGCATCTGGAAGATGATCAGGTGCTCGCCGGCACCGGTCTGGTCGAGGCTGGGACCTATGTGGCGATCCTTTCCGGAATGATCCTCTCGGCAGTGTTCACCGTCAACGAAAGCACGGTTGCAGTCATCGCCATCGCGATCATCGGTTACGTCGTGTGCTGCTATGTCCCCGCTGCGCCCGCGCAGTGCGAGGAGACGAAAGTCGACTGGAACCCGATCCGCGCCTCGAAAGACCTGATCGCCTTCTCGATGGGCAACATCGAGCTGCGTTATTCGGTGCTGGCGATCAGCTATTTCTGGGCCATCGCCGCAATTCTCGGAACGCAGTTCTTCCCGCTGGCCAAGAACGTGCTGCTCGCCGACAAGCAGGTTGCGATGGTGATGCTGGTGGCGTTCTCGGCTGGCATCGCGATCGGATCGGTAGCGATCAACGCCCTGTTGAAGGGCGAGATTTCCGCGCGCCATTCCGCCGTATCGGTGCTGGTGATGGGTGCGCTGCTGATCGGCTTTTACCTCATCTGCCGGATGTGGGACCTTGTGCCGGCATCGGGCGACCTGTTCACCGTCACAGAATTTCTTGCCCAGCCACTCGCGCTGCTGCTGGTGGCAAACCTGCTGCTGATCGCGGTGGCGGGCGGGATGTTCGTGGTGCCGCTCTACGCCTTCCTTACCACCCGCGTCGACAAGTCCGAAGCCTCGCGCTCGGTCGCGGCGAACAACTTCATCTCATCGGTGTTCATGGCTGTGGGGGCTGGCGTTGCCGGGGTGCTCGGCTTCTTCGGCATCCCGCTGGCGGAGCAATTGCTGCTCAGCCTCGCATTGTGCCTGATCTCGGCGAACCTTGCGCGCAAGCTCCACCGGTTGGAAGCACAGCGGGCCGCTTAGGCCGCTATGATCAGACGATGAAGGCGAGCACCGCCAGCGTCATCGCCACATAGGTGCTGGCAACCCCGCGCACATCGTCCACGGTCAGCCGCCAAAGGCTTTCGGCCGGGATCGCAAACACGTCACGCTTCACATGCGGCGGCAGGCTGGCGCGGAACCAGTGGCGGGCGGTCTCATCGGTCAGGACCAGGCTGCGGCGCATAGTGCGATTCTCCGTTGTCTGGTCCCAGTTTTAAGGCTTTCTTAACTATTGAAAACGGCTTGCGACAGACGTGTCGCAGCATGGGACAGGCCGTTGCGCCCCGCAGGATCGACGGTCCGGTTTGCACCCTCGCCCGCGCGCCGTTAGACGCGCTGAAAGGACGACGGGAGACTTACCAGATGACCGATTCCACGCGCGCGGAAGGGACCAGATCGGCAGCGGCCCTGCTGGTCGATTGCCTTGCCACCCAGGGCGCCACCCGGATCTTCACTGTACCGGGCGAAAGCTTCCTCGCGGTGCTCGATGCCCTGCCCGACCGGCCCGAGATCGAGGTTGTCACCTGCCGTCAGGAAGGGGGCGTTGCCTTCATGGCCTGCGCGGATGGCGCGATGGACGCTGCCGGATCAAGCAGACCCGGCATCGCCTTTGTCACCCGCGGCCCGGGCGCGACCAATGCCAGCATCGGTGTGCACGTCGCCCATCAGGATTCGCAGCCGATGATCCTGTTCGTGGGCGATGTCGCCCGCTCAGCGCAGGGACGCGAAGGCTTTCAGGAGGTCGATTTCACCGCCTTCTTCTCGCCCATCTGCAAATGGGCCGCGCGGATCGACGATGCCGCGCGCATCCCAGAATATATCGCCCGCGCCTATGCGGTCGCGATCTCCGGCCGGCCCGGCCCGGTGGTGCTCGCCCTGCCCGAGGACATGCTCGTCGAACAGGTACCCGCCAGCATCACACCGCGCCCGTTTGCCATACGGCCCGCGCAAGCCGTGTGCCCGGATGCGATGCGCACGCTGTTCGAGATGATCGGCGATGCAGCCAGCCCGCTCGCCATCATCGGCGGCGCAGGGTGGAACGCCAAGGCGCGGACCTACTTCCAGCAGTTTGCCGAAAGCATCGGGCTTCCGGTGGCGACCGCCTTCCGCCGTCAGGACGCGATTGCGCCCGACAGCCCGGTCTATGCCGGTAACCTCGGCTATGGCCCCGGCCCCAAGCTGCTTGAACGGGTGCGGCAGGCCGACCTCATCATCGCAGTCGGCGCGCGGCTGGGCGAGGCGACGACCGACGGCTACGAAGTGCCGACGCTGGAACACCCCGGCCAAACCCTCGTCCACATCCATCCCGATCCCGAAGAGCTGGGCCGAGTCTACCGTACGGACCTTGCGCTGTGCTGTTCGATGGACGAATTCGCCGAATGCGCCACCCTGTGGGACAGCAGCGACATCATCCCCTTCGTTGCAGGCGCAGAGGCTCATGCCGAGTGGCTGGAGTGGTCGACCCCGCAGGCGACAGGGGCGGCGATCGATCTCGGGCTGTGCGTGGGCGCGATGCGCGAAATGCTGCCGGCCGATACGATCATCTGCAACGGCGCAGGCAATTTTGCCGGATGGTGGCACCGCTACTGGCGCTATGAAGCCTATCCCGGCCAGCTTGCACCGACCTGCGGCGCCATGGGTTACGGCGTGCCCGCAGCAGTGGCCGCGGCGCTCCGCTTCCGCGACCGCACGGTGGTGGCCGTGGCGGGCGACGGCGATTTCCTGATGAACGGGCAGGAACTGGCTACCGCCGCACAATATGGCGCGGACATGATCGTGGTGGTGGTCGATAACGGCGCCTATGGCACGATCCGGATGCATCAGGAACGCGAGTACCCGGGCCGCGTGTCGGCCACGCAGCTTGCCAACCCCGACTTTGCAATGCTGGGCGCAGCCTATGGCGCGTGGAGCGTGCGGGCCGAGACGACCGAGGAGTTTGTCGCCGCGCTCGAGGATGCCAAGGGCCGCAGCGGCATCCGCCTGATCCACGCCGTCACCGATCTTGAACGCATTGCCGCGAGCGGCGCGACGATCAGCGGCCTGCGCGCACGGGCGAACCGGACGGCGTAACATGCGAAAAGACCGCCTCCTTCTGCGGGAGGCGGCCTTTCGATAGTGCTAGGGCAATCCGGTCAGACGCGGTTGATCGCGCCCTTGATCTTGCCTTTGACCTTGTCGGTCTTGCCATCGAGTTCCTGTGCGCGGCCCTCGGCGCGAGTCTCGGGATCGCGTGAGCGTTGCTTGGCGTCGCCGATGGCTTCCTTGGCGGCGCCCTTGGCCTTGTCGGTGAATTCACCCATGATAACCTCCTGCATCAAGCCAATAGAAATATTGGCCTTTCAGGAGATTTACGGGCCGCAGCCCGCATCGTTCCGGGCTTCGGGGCGAGAGGTGGCACTGGCGCGGCGGGTGCCGAATTGCTTGCCCTCGCTTGATAAGCTCCAGCCGCGCCATAGTCGGCCTTCGCCCGGCCCAGGCCTCGGCTAGACCCCGGCTAGCCCTCGCTTAGACCCCCGCCAGAACGATGTTTTATGTGAAACATCGCCCTTGCGCAGATCAGCCCTTGGCCATCTCGCAGATCACCTGCCATTCCTCAGGGGCGACAGCGCAAACCGACAGGCGCGACAAGCGGATCAGCTGCATCTCGGCCAACCGCGGCTCGGCCTTGATCGCTGCAAGGGTGACGGGGTGAGCGAACTTCTCCTTCGCCTTCACCTTCACCGCCGCCCACTTGCCGGTGTCATCCGTAGGATCCCCGATCCCCGCCACGCTGACGGTGCAGATTCCGACAATCTCCAACCCCTCGCGGCTGTGATAGAAGAACACCTCGTCCCCCACCTGCATCGCCTGCAGATTATTGCGCGCCAGATAGTTTCTCACGCCATCCCACGTGCCCTCGCCCTCGGCGACAAGGTCATCCCAGCTGTATTTGAAGGGTTCGGATTTCATCAGCCAGTAGGCCATGGTGGGCACGTGCTCCTGCATGTTGGATGCCCCCCGATAGCCCGCCTGTGTCCGCTTCGCCAACCCCCTCCATACCGCGCCGCATTAACCTGATCTTTAGTGCATTCTGAGATGAATCGAGTGCAAGCAGAGCGGTGACAGGGCAACCGGCGCACCCTCCTAAATCGGACAAGGCAACGGTTTTGACGGATCACCAGCCAGACAACCCCCTGCAGAATGCCGACCGCGATCTGGTCGCGCTGGGTATTGCTTCGGCAGCGGTGATCATGCTGATCGGCACCGGCGGATCGGTGCTCCCGCAGACGATGCAAGCCCTGTTCGGCCATGGCAGCAAGCCCGATGTGCTGCTGGTCAATGCGCTGCTGCTCAACATTGCGCTGATCATCTTCGGCTGGCGGCACTACCGAGAACTGACCCGAGAGATTGCAGTGCGCAAACAGGCCGAGGCCCGCGCGCAGCTGCTTGCCGCAACCGATCCGCTGACCCAGTGCCTCAACCGCCGCGCAATGCTCGACGCCACCGAGGAACTTCGTGCACGCGCCGCAGTGCGCGGCGATGCGGTCGCCTATTGCATGATCGATCTCGATAACTTCAAGCAGATCAACGATATGCACGGTCACTCTGCGGGCGATGCGGTGCTGGTGATGCTGTGTGAACGGATCCGTTCCCTGCTCCCGCGGGAAGCGAAGCTGGCGCGGCTGGGAGGCGACGAGTTCGCTTTCGTGATGTCCTTTCCCGCAGGCCACACCGACCGGGTTGACGATCTCGTCATCCGTCTGTTCGAAGACATGGCCCAGCCCTTCCGCATGCCCGAACTGACGGTCGAAATGGCGATGTCGATCGGGCTCACTGCCGATCACGATGCCGACGGGACAATCGGTGAAGTGGTCGATGCCGCCACGCTGATGCACTGCGCGGATATCGCGCTGTACCACGCCAAAAAGCAGGGCCGGAACCGCTACTTCTGGTTCGAGACCAACATGGAAAACGAGCGGCGCTTCCGCAACCAGCTCGAAACGGGAATTCGCCAGGGCCTAGCGCGCGGCGAATTCGTGCCCTTCTACGAACAGCAGGTCGATCTGGAGACCGGCGCGCTGGTCGGCTTCGAGATGCTGGCACGCTGGCGCTCGCCGCAGCTCGGTCTCATCAGCCCGGAAATCTTCGTGCCTATTGCCGAGGAAATCGGGCTTATCAGCGAACTGTCCGAAAGGCTTATGGAACAGGCGTTTGCCGATGCGAGCGAATGGGAAGATTCGCTGACGCTGTCGATCAATATCTCGCCGGTCCAGCTGCGCGATCCGTGGTTTGCCCAGCGTCTGCTCAAAAAACTGGTCGCCGCCGGCTTCCCTCCACGCCGGCTCGAGATCGAGATCACCGAAAGCTGCCTGCACGAGGATATCGGCCTGGTGCGATCCATGATCATGAGCTTGCGCAACCAGGGGGTGCAGATCAGCCTCGACGATTTTGGCACCGGCTATTCCAGCTTCGAACAGCTGCGCAACCTGCCGTTTGACCGCATCAAGATCGACCGCAGCTTCGTGAGCGAGCTGAAGGAACCGGGCAACCGCTCGCGCATCGTGGAGGCGATCATATCGCTGGGCCGCGGGCTCGACTTGCCGCTGACGGCGGAGGGCGTCGAGGACGAAGATATCCTCAACGCGCTGAAATCGATGGGCCGCCTGAAGGCGCAGGGCTATTTCGACGGCCACCCCGAAGATGCCGACAGCGTGCGCACGCGGCTGCGCGAAGCGGGCAAGCTGAACGGCGCTCAAGCTCCCGCGGCTTTGGCCGGACAGCAAGGCAACGGCGACGACAGCCCCACGCTCCACCGCATCGCGCGTCCCTGAAGCCCGGACCTGCCGCCAGACACTGGACGCGAGGCCGCCGCGTGCATAGATGCACGGGCGTGACGCAGACGATCCCCTTCATCAAGATGCATGGCATCGGCAACGACTTCGTCGTGCTCGATGCCCGCACCTCGGCCCTGCCCGCAATGACGCCGGAGGTAGCGCGCGCACTGGGTGACCGGCGCACAGGGATCGGCTTTGACCAGCTGATCCTGCTTGAACCGAGCGAGACCCACGAATTCCGTGTGCGGTTCTTCAACTCAGACGGCAGTGAGTCAGCGGCCTGCGGTAACGGAAGCCGCGCGGTCGCCATGCTCCACGGCGCGCCGGCTGTGATCGAGACCGCGAGCGGCCCGATCACTCTCGAACCGCTGGAAGGCGGCGCGCGGGTCGACATGGGTAGTCCCCGCTTCGATTGGGATGCGATCCCGCTGGCCTATGCGATGGACACCGCAGCGATGCCGGTCGGATGGCCGATGGAGCGAGGCGAGCTCAAAGGGCCGGTGGCAATCAATATCGGCAATCCGCACGCGGTGTTCTTCGTCGATGATGCCGACGCGGTGGCACTGGAAACGATCGGCCCCGTAATCGAGCATGATCCGATCTTCCCCGAGTGCGTGAACGTCAACGTTGCGAGCCTTGCGGGGCCGAACCACCTCAAGCTGCGCGTCTGGGAACGTGGGGCGGGCCTCACCCGTGCCTGCGGTACCGGGGCCTGCGCCACGGCCGTCGCAGCGATCCGGCGCGGGATTGCGCAAAGCCCGGTGCGGGTCACGCTGCCAGGCGGCGACCTCGTGATTGCATGGGAGCCGGGTGGTAGCATCCTGATGAGCGGCCCGGCGGCTGAAAGCTTCCGCGGCACCTTCGATTGGGACGACTACGCTTGAACGCCCCGCACATCATCAGTCTCGGCTGCCGCATGAACATTGCGGAAAGCGAGCGGATGCGCGCGATGCTGGCGGGCGAGCAGGACCTCGTCGTCGTCAATTCCTGCGCCGTTACCGGCGAGGCGCTGCGCCAGACGCGGCAGGCGATCCGCCGCGCGCGCCGCGATCATCCGGCGGCGCGTCTGGTGGTGACGGGCTGCGCAGCGGAAATCGACCGCGCGGCGATCGGCGCGATGGACGAGGTAGATGGGTTGGTGGCCAACGCCGCCAAGCTCGATCCCCGGGCGTGGAACGTGCCGCTCGATGCGCCGCCCCTCGCCCCCGCACGTACACGCGCATTCGTCGCCGTGCAGAACGGCTGCGACCATGCCTGCACCTTCTGCGTGATCCCCCAAGGCCGGGGCACGAGCCGCTCGCTCACAGTGGCGCAAGTGCTGGGCGAAGTCGAAGCGCACCTCAAGGCGGGCGCGCGGGAGGTGGTGCTGACCGGGGTTGATCTGACCTCGTGGGGCCATGACCTCCCCGACATGCCGCATCTGGGCGCGCTGGTCGAGGCGATCCTTGGCGCTTTCCCCACGCTCCCTCGCCTGCGGCTGTCCTCGGTCGACGGGGTCGAGATCGACGAGGCTCTGTTCGAGCTTCTGGCGCACGAAGCGCGGGTGATGCCACATTTGCACCTCTCGCTGCAGCATGGGGCCGATCTGATCCTCAAGCGCATGAAGCGTCGGCACCTCAGGGCCCATGCGGTGGAACTGGTTGCGCGGTTGAAGGCGTTGCGGCCCGATGTCGCCATTGGCGCCGATCTCATCGCCGGCTTCCCGACAGAGGACGAAAGCCATCATCAGGCGAACCTCTCCATCATCGACGAACTGGACATCGTTCACGCTCACATCTTCCCTTACTCGCCCCGCCCTGGAACCCCTGCCGCGCGAATGCCGCAGATTGCGCGCGACGTGATCCGCGCTCGCGCTGCCGCCTTGCGCGCCCGCGCTGCCGACCGCCGCGTTGCCTGGCTCCAAAGGCTTGTGGGCGAAATGCTGCCCGTCCTCGCGGAACGCGACGGCACGGGCTATGCGCCCAATTACGCCCGCGTTGCCCTGCCAACCGGCACGGCGGCGGGATCCATAATCGAAGTGACCCCAAGCGAGGTCAGGGAGGGCCTGCTCGCATGAGTGAAACCAGCTGGACCCAGCGACTGTTTGGAGGCTTCGCCAAGACCTCCGAACGGCTTGCGGCCAATCTTCCGGTCAGCAGCGGCGGCACCGCCAAGCTGGACGATGCGACGCTCGACGAGGTCGAGGACGCGTTGATCCTCTCGGACCTTGGCCCCTCGGCGGCCGCTCGCATCCGTGGGCGGTTGGCGGAGAAGCGCTTCGGGCTGGAAATCACCACCCGCGAGCTGAAGGAAGCCGTCGCCGAGGAAATCGCCGCGATCCTGCGCCCGGTCGCCAAGCCGCTCGAGATCACCGCCTTCCCGCGCCCGCAGGTGATCCTGGTCATCGGCGTTAATGGCTCAGGCAAGACCACCACCATCGCCAAGCTTGCGCACCTGTTTCAGGAGGACGACTACGGCGTGCTGCTGGCGGCGGGCGACACCTTCCGCGCCGCTGCCATAGGTCAGCTGGCGACCTGGGCGGGCCGCATCGGCGTTGACCTGGTGCGCGGCCCTGAAGGCGGTGATCCGGCAGCGATTGTGTTTGATGCGGTCAAGCAGGCTACCGACACCGGGATTGACGCGCTGATCGTCGACACCGCCGGACGTTTGCAGAACAAGAAGGAGCTGATGGAGGAGCTGGCGAAAATCCGCCGCGTGCTCGGCCGTATCAACCCTGAGGCTCCGCATGATGTCGTGTTGGTGCTCGATGCCACCAACGGCCAGAACGCGCTGTCCCAAATCGACGTCTTCAAGGAGGTCGCGGGCGTGACCGGCCTGATCATGACCAAGCTCGACGGCACCGCGCGCGGCGGCGTGCTGGTGGCGGCGGCGGAGCAATATGGCCTGCCCATCCACGCCATCGGCGTCGGCGAGAAGATGGAGGACCTCAGGCCCTTCGACCCCGACCTTGTCGCGCGCGTGATTGCGGGGGTTGCGTGATGGGAGAGAGCGAAGGCAGGAAAGCCGCCTCGAGCTGGCTCAACGTCGCGGTCGATTACGGCCCACTGCTGGTGTTCCTCGGCGTCTACCGCTGGAAATCGCCCGCAGAACCCAATGCCGTGAGCGAGCTTGCCGCGATTATCGCGGGTACCGGCGCCTTCATGATCGCTGCAGTCGCCGCGCTCGCGATCTCAAAGTGGCGGCTGGGCAAGGTCTCGCCGATGCTGTGGTTTTCGACCGCGCTGATCGTGGGCTTCGGAAGCCTCACTATATTCTTCGGCGACCCGACCTTTGTGCAGCTCAAGCCGACGATCATTTATGCCAGCTTTGGCGTCGCGCTGCTGGGCGGGTTCATGATGGGCAAGGCGCTGCTGCGCATCCTGCTCGAGGCAGCCTTCGAGGGGCTGACCGAGGAAGGCTGGCTCAAGCTGTCGAGAAACTGGGGCGTGTTCTTCCTTTTGCTGGCTGGCCTTAACGAGACCCTGCGCGCGCAGATGGACTTCGAGGGCTGGCTCTGGGCCAAGATCTGGGTGTTCCTGCCGCTGACCTTCCTCTTCACCTTCAGCCAGATCCCGATGCTGCTGAAGCATGGGCTGAGCTTCGAGGATAGGGACGAGGTGCTCAATGACGAGCCGCCGACCTCGTGACCTGCCAGCGCGCCCGTGCGGCGCGTGGCGTGTATCAGATCTCCACCTGGCTCCCGAGCTCCACCACACGATTCGTCGGCAGGCGGAAGAAGGCCATCGCGCTGGCGGCATTGCGCAGCATCCACGCGAACAGCTTCTCGCGCCAGATCGCCATGCCGGGCTTGCTTGAGGGCAGCAGCGTTTGGCGCGACAGGAAGAAGCTCGTCTGCATCATGTCGAAGCCGCCGTCGCACAGGTCGAGCGTGCTCAGCAGATTGGGCACGTCGGTTTCTTCGAGGAAGCCGCAATAGATCGTCACGCGGTAGAACCCGTTGCCGAGGTTCTTGCACTCGTACCGCTCAGCCTCGTCCACATAGGGCATGCCGCGCACCTGCACGGTGAGGATCAGCACACGTTCGTGCAGCACTTTGTTGTGCTTGATGTTATGAAGCAGCGCAGAGGGCACGCCCGAATTTGTCGAGGCCATGAACACCGAAGTGCCGGGCACGCGGGTCGAGGAACTATGCGCGCTCTTGGCGAAGATCTCGATCGGGAGCGAGCCTTCGGCCATGCTCGCGCGCATCAGCTCGCGGCCCTTGGACCAGGTGGTGAGCAGCGTGAATATCGCAAAGCCGATAAGCAGCGGCACCCAGCCCCCGCTCGGCACCTTGATGAGGTTCGCGCCAAAATAGGCGACGTCGACAATCAGGAAGGCCACCACCAGCGGCAGCGCCTTCCACACAGGCCAGCGCCACAGACTGAACAGCACGGCCGCTAGCAGCAGGGTGTCGATAAACATCGCTCCCGTGACGGCGATGCCATAAGCCGCCGCAAGCGCGCTCGAGGACTGGAAGAACAGCACCAGCAAAATCACCATGATCATCAGCCCCCAGTTGATCGTGGGGATGTAGATTTGCCCCGCAGCCGCAGCGCTGGTGTGGCGGATCTCCATGCGCGGGATAAAGCCGAGCTGGATAGCCTGCTGGGTGAGGCTGAACGCACCGGAGATCACCGCCTGGCTGGCGATGATGGTGGCCAGCAGCGCGAGGATGATAACCGGCACGCGCACCATGTCGGGGATCATCAGGAAGAACGGGTCCTTGATCAGCGCCGCGGCCTCGGCGGGCGAGGACTGCGACAGGATCAGCGCGCCCTGGCCCATGTAGTTGAGCATCAGCGCGGGATAGACGAAGGTCAACCACGAGATGCCGATGGGCTTCCTCCCGAAATGGCCCATGTCGGCATAGAGCGCCTCGGCCCCCGTCACCGCCAGCACCACGCTGCCCAACGCGACGAAGGCGACGAAGCCGTCATCGGCAAAGAACTTGAGCGCGTTGGCCGGATTGATGGTGTGGAGGATGATCGAGGGATCGGCGGAAAGGTGCATCACGCCTAGCACCGCAAGCATGCTGAAATAGGTCAGCATGATGGGGCCGAAAAGCTTGCCCACCCGGTCCGTCCCGCGCGACTGGATCGCGAACAGGCCGAACAGGATCGCCACCGCCGTCGGCACGATCCAGGGTTTGAAGCCGGGGACGATGTATTGCAGCCCCTCGGTCGCCGAAAGCACCGAGATTGCCGGCGTGATCATGCTGTCGCCGTAGAACAGCGCGGTGGCGAAGACGCCGAGCAGGATCAGCGGGCCGGTCCACGCCTTGGTCGCCGAGGTGCGCTTGATCAGCGCCAGCAGCGCCAGACTTCCGCCCTCGCCGCCATTGTCGGCGCGCATGATGGTGAGGACGTATTTCACCGTCACCACCATCATCATCGACCAGAACACAAGGCTAAGCACACCGTGGATGTGATCCACGTCAGGCGAGATGCCAGGCGCACCGTGGTGCGAGGCAAAGGTTTCGCGGAAGGCGTAGAGCGGGCTGGTACCGATGTCGCCAAAAACGACTCCGATCGCCCCGATTGCAAGCGTCAGGGGTGATCCGCCATGGGTGTGGCCATGGGAGGACGGTACGTCGGCGGGCTCGGCTGCGGTGTTCATCATCGGATTTCCCGTATCCCCCCGGTACTGCCCATCCGGCGCGGGACTCGCAGCCGGCAAGGCGGCGCGCCTAGCACCCCGCGTTCGCACCTGCAACACTTGTACCGCAGGTGGTAGCCGTTGTTCATTATGGGGTTACTGACGCTGCAACATCGGCGCGCGCGCGATCATGTCATCCAGCCGTGCCACTTCTGCAGCCAGCCCCTCGCGCCACGGCGCATCGGTAGGCGATCGTTCGACGAGGCCCTTCCAGACATTGCGCGCCGCCACGATCTCGCCGCTCTGGAGATAGGCGTTGCCCAGGAAATAAGCGGCCCCCGGATGAAGCGGATCGATCGCCTCGGCGCGGGCAAAGGCCTGCACCGCGGCCGGTGTGACAAAGCCATCGGCATGGCCGACCAGCGCCATCGCCAGCGCCAGCCAGCTTTCCTGATCGCGGGGATTGTCCTTCAGGCCCTTCTGTAGCAGCGCGGCCGCATCGGCGAACCGGCCCTGCCGGGCGAAGGCATCGGAGGTGAGGAGATAGGGCGGCGGCGGAAGTGTGCGACCGAACAGCGCGGCACGCCCTTCGACCATCGCCTCACCCTGTGCGCCAGCCTCGGGGGCGGCGGGCTTGGGCGCGGATGCAAGTCCGGGCGAGCCCTGCCAGGCATAGCCTGCAACGCCGAATACCAGCACAGCGCCGAACAGCGTCAGCCCTTCCCTCGGAAGCCTCAGCACCAGCACAGCAAAAGCAAAGGCTCCGAGCGCAAGCGCGCCGACAGCAAGCCAATCACCGATCATGCCGCCGCTCCTTCGTCATCATCGCTGCGTCGCTTGCCGAGCCGCCGCAGCAGCACACCTGCCACGATCAGGATCACAAGGACCGGGATCGCAAACAGCGGCCAGGTGGTCGAGCTCACCTCGGGCTCGTAGCTGACATAGTCGCCATAGCGCGCAATCAGCCAGATGCGGATCTGTTCGGGGCTTTCGCCTGCAAGGATGCGGCTCCTCACCTGATGGCGCATATCGCCCGCCATCGGCGCGTCGCTGTCGGCGATCGACTGCGACTGGCACTTGAGGCAGCGCAGCGTGTGCATCAGCGCGGAAGCCTCGGCCTCGAGCCGGGGGTCGTCGAGTTGGTTATAGGCGTAAGGCGCAGGCGGCATGGAGTCCTGTGCGCCCAGCGGGAGCGCGAGGACCGAAAGAGCAAGGGCCAGAACCCAGCGGATCATTGCGCCTTCTCCAGTTCTTCGAGCAGCAGCGGCACGTCACCTGCGCGAATATCGCCGATGTGCTGGTAACGGATCACGCCCTTGGCATCGATCACAAAGGTCTCGGGCACACCGGAGGAGCCGATGGCAAGCTGCACCTCGGAGATTTTGTCGCTGCCGATGCGCCTATAGGGGTTGCCGTATTTCCCGAGGAAATTGGCCACATCCTCGGGCCGGTCACGGAGGGCGATGCCGATGATTTCGACGCCTTGCGCCTGAAGGGCCTCCAGCTGCGGGGCTTCGGCAATGCAGGGCAGACACCAGCTTGCCCAGATGTTGAGCAGTTTGGGCTTGCCGGTGAAATCGGCCTTGGCCGCGCCGGGAAGACCACTGAAGGCCGGATCAAGCGCGAAGGCCGGCAGCGGCTGACCGATCATCGTGCTCTCGACGAATTGTTGCTTGGGCTGAGTTAGCATATAGGCCGCCAGTCCCGCGAAGAAGGCGAACAGGGCGAGCGGGATCCACAGGGCAAGGCGCGAGCGCATCAGCGATTACTCCGCTGGCACCGGATCAGCTGCGCCCAACGCTTCAAGGTCGGCACGGCGCTGTGCGCCTTTGCTTGCCGCAGAGCGGCGCTTAACGTCGACCCGCACGCGGCCCGCAATCGCCAGCACGCCGCCCAATGCGATGAGGATGCCGCCATACCAGATGAAGGTGACGAACGGCTTCCACCACACGCGGATCTGCCAGCGCCCGTCCTCGGCCTGATTGCCAATGACGGCGTAAAGCTGGCCGTTCCACTTGGTCAGCAGCGCGCTTTCCGAGGTCGATTGCGGCGGCGACCAGAAATTGCGCGCCTGCGGGGTGAGGATCACTGGTTCGCCGCCGTTTTGGCTAACGGCAATCTGCGCTTCGAGCGCGGTCCAGTTCGGTCCGGCGACGGGGGTGACGCTCTGAAGAGTGAAGGCAAAGTCGCCGATCTGTTCGGTCCCGCCCGGCGCGACCGCAGCGAGGCGTTCCTGCGAGAACGCGCCCTCGCACGCCATGCCGAACAGCGAGACCGCGATGCCGAAATGGGCGATCACCATGCCCCATGTCGCTACGGGAACGCGCCGCAGGTTGCGACCCTTGAGCGGCAGGAACGCCGCTACCGCCAACGCTGCGGCAAGCCCAAGGCCGAGCAGCGGAAGCAGCGGGAACTGGCCGAAGAAGCAGACGAGCGCGATCACCCCGATCACCAGCGCGGCGATCAGCGCGAGCTCGAACTGGAGGCGGGCCGGCTTGTCGCTCTTCCAGCGCAGCAGCGGCCCGACCGCCATCACCAGCAGCATGGGAACGGCGAAAATAGCGCCTGCCGGATTGAAGTAGGGCGGGCCGACGCTGACACGCACGTCGAACGCCTCGGTAAGCAGCGGGTAGAGCGTGCCCAACAGCACGATCGCGAGGATCGCTGAGAGCATCACGTTGTTGAACACCAGCGCGCCCTCGCGGCTGACGACAGCGAACCGCTTGCCCTCGGCTACGGCGCCTGCGCGCAGGGCGAAAATCGTGAAGGCCCCGCCGATATACAGCCCCAGCAGTCCGAGGATGAAGGCGCCGCGCTCAGGGTCCACGGCAAAGGCATGGACGCTCGTCAGCACGCCGGAACGCACGAGGAAGGTGCCCAGCATCGACATCGAGAAAGCGAGCACGCCGAGCATGATCGTCCACGTCCGCAGCGCATCACGCGCGGCCAGCACGCTGACCGAATGCATCAGCGCGGTCGCGGCGAGCCACGGCATCAGCGAGGCGTTCTCGACCGGATCCCAGAACCACCAGCCGCCCCAGCCAAGCTCGTAATAGGCCCAGTAGGAGCCCGCCGTGATACCCAGCGTCAGCAGCACCCACGCGCCCAGCACCCAAGGACGCATGACGCGGGCAAAGGCGGGATTCACCTCGCGCGTCATCAGCGCGCCCATCGCGAGGCTGAAGGCGACCGACAGGCCGACATAGCCCGCGTAAAGCGTCGGCGGATGGATCGCGAGGCCGATATCCTGCAGCAGCGGGTTGAGGCCGTTGCCCTCTGGCGCGGGCACCGGCAGGCGCTCGAACGGATTGGAGGCGAACAGCAGGAAGGCATAGAAGCCCAGCGCCACGAAGCCCTGCACCGCCAGCGTCGCGCCCATTGTACGTTCCGGCAGGCGCTTTTCGAAGCCCGCGAGCAAGCCGCCCGAAGCCGCGAGCACACCGACCCACAGTAGCATCGAGCCCTCGTGGTTACCCCAGGTCCCGGTGAGCTTGTAGAGCATCGGCTTCATCGAATGGGAATTCGATGCGACCAGTTTCAACGAAAGGTCGGTGACCGCGAAGGAATAGAGCAAGGTCACAAAGGCCAGCACCGCAAGAAAAGCCTGCACGATCGCGGCCGGACGCGCATAGATCGCGAGCGGATTGATCTCGCCCTGCGCTGCACGAAGGCTCGCCGCGCCCGATACCATCTGGAGCACCGCCAGCGCGGCAGCGAGCCACAAGGCGGCTAGACCAATTTCGGCAATCATCGCTTGGCCCTCGCCTGTGTCACGCGGTTACTTGAGCCCCACTGTCGTGTCCGTCACCATCTTAGCGGCTTGTTCGGTGCCCATGCCCTCAAGCTCCTTGGGAACGTAATTCTCGTCATGCTTGGCCAGCAAGTTGGTGGCAACGAAGACACCGTCCTTGCCAAGGCTTCCCTCAGCAATGACGCCCGAGTCTTCAACGAAAAGATCAGGCAGGATGCCGCGGTAACGGACGGTCACCGTATCTGCGGTCTTTCCTGTCACGACAAAAGTTACGGTCACGCCGTCAGCTTCAGTCTTGATGGAGCCCTTTTGAACCATGCCACCAAGGCGTACAGCACGTCCAGCCGCCGGCGGTTCCGCAGCCATTTCTTCGGGAAAATAAAAATAGCTCAGCTGATTACGCGTAGCCCAAACGAATACAGCCCCGGCGGCAATCAGCGCAGCAAATGCAATAATCACGAGGACCAGACGTTGGTGCTTGGCTTTCATCGACATGACTCTCGTTCAGCGCCGCCGCGCGGCATCGCGCCTGGCTTCGGCGCTCGTCATGGCACGCCATGCCCAGACAATCAGCAGCGCCAGCGCGATACCCGCCACGCCGTAGGCCAGCCACACGAAATCCCATTGGTTAAGAGCCTCGCGTATCATGCTTGCTCCATCACAGGCGCGACAGCCGCAGGGGCATCGTCATCAAGCACACGGCGGCGCAGACGTGCCTCGACCTGCGCTTCAGCGATCAGCGCGCGCATCCGCATCAGCACCAGCGCGCCGAACAGCAGCGAGAAGCCGACCACCGCCACCAGCAGCGGCACCAGATAGGTGCTCTGGATCGCGCTCTTGCCGAGCGTGATGCTGGAGGGCTGGTGGAGCGAGTTCCACCACACCACCGAGCGGTTGATGATCGGCACATTGACCGCGCCCACCATGCCGAAGATAGCGGCAATCTTGCTCGATGAGCCTTCCTGCTCGGCCGCTTCCGTAAGTGCGATGTAGCCGGCGTAGAGAAACAGCAGGACCAGCATCGAGGTGAGGCGTCCGTCCCACTCCCACCATGTGCCCCATGTCGGGCGCCCCCAGATCGAGCCGGTGGCAAGGCACACCGCGCAGAACACCATGCCCGGCACCGCAATCGCGCGGGCGGCAATGGCAGCGAGCGGGTGCTTCCAGATAAGCAGCATGGCCGAGGAAATCGCAATCCCTGCCCAGCCGCCCATGCCAAGCCATGCGGCAGGCACGTGGATGAACAGGATGCGCACCGTCTCGCCCATCAAACGGTCGGGGGGCACCATGAACAGGCCCCACGCCACAGCGCCGAGCGACAGCACCAAACCGCTCCAGAACAGAAGCGGAGTCAGCCACTTTGCAAGCGACAGAAAGCGGGTGGGATTGGCGTAAATGTGCATGTTGTTTCGCGGTCAGCCGGGCTTGTAGCCTTACACCCGTTCCCGACAAGAGCGCAAATGGCGGGGCAGCGGAATTGTTCCCGTCCAAGTCCGCGCCAGCACCCCGATCAGCCGCGCCCGATCAGCTTTTGCGCCATGCGGTCGGCTACCACATCGGAGCTCAGCCCGCTCGCCTCGCTCTCGTGCCAGATCGACTCCAGCCGCCCGGGGATCTGCGCCACCAGCGCGTTGACCTCGGCGACGTCGCCCAGGCGGCCGTCACGGCGGGCAAGATACTCGGTCGCGACCGAGATGATGCCGCCGGCATTGATAACATAGTCGGGCGCATAGAGAATGCCGCGTGCGGCCAGCTTTGCGCCGTGTTCCGACCGGGCGAGCTGGTTGTTCGCTCCGCCCGCCACGACCGCACAATCAAGCGCGGCGATGCCGGTATCGTCCAGGATCGCGCCCAGCGCATTGGGGCTGAACACATCGCAGGCCGTGCCCATGATCGCGTCGGAGGCGACCGCAACACCGCCGAGATCATTGGCGAGCGCGGCGGCGCGGTCAGCGTTGATGTCGGCCAGAGTCAGGTTCGCGCCATCTTTCGCCAGCAAATGGGCCACGCCGCCGCCGACAGAGCCGGTTCCCTGCACCGCGACATGGACGCCCGACAGGCTGTCCTTGCCCAGCTTGTGGCGCACGGCGGCCTTGATGCCGAGATAGATGCCATAGGCGGTGAACGGCCCGGGATCGCCGCCCGCGCTTCCCTCGCCCTCGACCGGCAAGCCCGAGACATGGGCGGTGCGCTGCGAGACGGCCACCATGTCGGCTTCCGAGATGCCGACATCCTCGGCCGTGACATAGCGACCGCCCAGACCCTCGACCGCATCACCGAAGGCGGCGAGCATTTCCGGGGTTTTGATGCGCTGTTCGTCCGCTAGGATTACGGCCTTGCCGCCGCCCATCGGCAGGCCGGCCATCGCGTTCTTGTAACTCATCCCGCGGGAAAGGCGTAGCGCGTCACGCATAGCGCCGGCAGGGTCATTGTAATGCCAGAAACGGGTGCCACCGGCGGACGGGCCGAGGTGGGTCGAATGCACCGCAATAATCGCCGTAAGCCCGCTCGTCCGGTCGTGGACCAGCTGCACAAGTTCATGCGCGTCGAAATCGGGCTCGGCCCAGAAAGCGGTCATGTCGTTTCCCCTGTGGGGCGCGGTATTTGACAGCAGCAAGGGGGAAATGGGGCGATCAACGGGGTTCGAACCCGCGACCTCCGGTACCACAAACCGGCGCTCTAACCAACTGAGCTATGATCGCCACACGCCCCTGCCTGCAGACACCGTTCCGGTCGCTGCCAAGCCCGTGCGAGATGGGCGGCTTTACGCGAGGCAGAAGCACCGTCAAGTGCACTGGCAAGGGAGGCGCGCCTCTTGCACAAAGGCCCTGCCAAGGGAAGCGAAAACTGCGCGACGCGCGATCTCGCGCAAGATTGTTTCACGCTCCCAAAATCGTTGCCTCGCAGCACCGCGCTTCTATCCTCGGCTCCACCATGTTGATGCACAGCGATTCCATCAGCGAGCGACTTGCCGCACAGCCCGCCATTCAGCGCGTCCCCAGCCCCAAGGCCGCGGTATTCCAGCAGCGACGATTCGTTTCTGCCAATCTCGCCGCCGAACTGATCGCGCTGATCGATGCAGGGCGCCGCCCTTCGACCATAGCCGACGACAGCGGCGATGCCTATTTCCGCACCAGTGAGACCTGCGATCTGGCCGCCGACCTTCTCGCCGTGCAGCGGGTCGAGACAATGCTGACCCAGCTTTCGGGCATCGATCCCGCCCATGGCGAGCCGCTTCAGGGTCAGCGCTATGCCGAGGGGCAGGAATTCAAGCCTCACACCGACTACTTCACGCCCGGCGGGCGCGACTTTCAGAGGTACTGCGCACTGTCGGGCAACCGGACATGGACCTTCATGATCTATCTCAATGACGTGGCCGCTGGCGGGGCTACGCGGTTCAAGATGCTCGACAAGACCTTCCAGCCCGAAGCGGGCAAATTGCTCTGCTGGAACAACCGCCTGCCGGACGGAGGCGTGAACTCGGCGACGCTGCACCACGGAATGAAGGTCAGAAAGGGCGTCAAATACGTGATCACCAAGTGGTATCGCGAACTTGAATGGAGGGGCTGATGGACGGATATACAGATATTGCAGCGCAGCTTGAAGCACGCCTTGCCGAACTGGCGGCGCGGGTGGAGCGGATCGAGGATGATCTTCGCTCTCCGCTAGACGACGACTCCGAGGAGCAGGCGACCGAATGCGCCGACGACGAAGCCTTGGAAGCAGTGGATGACGTGCTGCGCGCCGAAGCCGCCGAGGTGCGAGCGGCGCTCGCGCGGATCGCGGCAGGCACCTACGGAACTTGCTCCAATTGTGGAGAGGATATCCCGCGCGCGCGGCTCGAAGCCCAGCCGGTTGCCACTCACTGCATCAAGTGCGCGGCGTGAGACGCTGAAACGAAAAAGGCGACCCCGTCGGGCCGCCCTCCTCGTTGCGGGCCGAAGCCCGCGCAGCTTGTGAAGCTTACTTCTTGAGGCTGAGCCCACCGAAGCGCTTGTTGAACTGGGCCACGCGGCCGCCTTCCGACGCCTGCTGACGGCCACCGGTCCAGGCCGGGTGGCTGAGGGGATCGATTTCGAGCGACATGGTGTCGCCTTCCTTGCCCCAGGTCGAGCGGGTCTGGTATTCGGTGCCATCGGTCATTTTGACCGTGATCAGGTGGTAATCGGGGTGACCTTCGGCCTTCATGAGCGTGTCCTTTGCAGCATGGCGCCGGTACCGACCGGCGCTGCTATGAAACAAGAGCGCGCGCCTTAGTGAGGATTGCGACGCAATGCAACCTTGGATGATGACGCGCGCCCTCAGGCAGGCGGATCGGTCATCATCGCGGTGAATTCGACCTCGCAGGTCGTCTTCCCTTCGACGCTCGCAACGCCCTTGAACTTGTAGACGCGGCTGCGCTTCTGAGTGAATTCCACATGCAAATCGAGCAGGCAGCCCGGCGTCACGGGGGCGCGGAACTTGGCGTTCTCGATCCCCATGAAGATCACCAGCTTGCCAGTACCGGCCAATTCCATCGTCTCGATCCCGAGGATGCCCGCGGCCTGCGCCAGCGCCTCGATCTGGAGCACACCGGGCATGATTGGCGCGCCCGGGAAATGGCCCTGGAAAAACTGCTCGTTCATGCTCACGGCCTTGACCGCGTGGATCCGCTCCCCGAGCGTGATCGCCTTCACCCGGTCGACCAGCAGCAGCGGGTAGCGATGCGGCAAAGCTTTGAGGATCTTGACGATGTCGTAATCCAGCACCTCTGTGGTCACGCTACCCGTGTCGCTCATCTTTCAGTGTCCCGTCAGAGAATCAACGGCCAACCGGCGCGGCCGGGTTGGCCTGCTGCTGAGCCTGCGCGGCCTGCTGGGCCTGAATCTGTGCAGCCAGCTGGAGACGCTGGGCGATCTCCTGATAGACCTGCACGCCATCGCGGCTGGGCTGCCAGCCAGCAGGCGGCACCACGCCGACAGCCGGCACCTTCAGGTTGAGAGAGGCGATCACCTTGTTGGTGATGTCGGCTTCCGGCGGGGCGAACAGCAGCGAGCCGGGATCGAGCACTAGCTGGATCTTGTCCTTGGTGGTCACCTCCTGAAGGGCGGCCGGATACTGGCCGAGGATCTGCTCGACCGCGAACACGCGCGCGCTTTCGATCTGGTTGGAGAGCGCCTGAATTTCCTGCTCTATCGTCTGGAGCTTGGCGAAGTCGGGCGACTTCTGCATCGCGGCCTGTTCGGTATCGTCGACCTGCTTGTCGCCGTTCTTGTCGAACTTGGCGAGCATGGTCTGGCGCTCCTGCGCCTTGGTGCGGCGCAAATCGTTTTGCGGTGCATAGGTGGTGTTCACCTGCTCGTAGGCGGTCTGGAAGGCGGTGGTGCCGATTACGGTGCGCGAAATGTCCACCGTGGCGATGTTCCCCTGCACCTGGGCCTGAGCGGGCAAGGCGGCGGTCGCGGCGAGGATGAGGCCGGCCGGGGCAAGAATCTTGGCAAGACGTGTCATCAGAATTGGGTTCCTACGTTGAAGGTGAAGCGCCGCTCGTCATCACCCTCGACCTTTTGAATGGTCTGGGAGAAGTCGATGCGGAAAGGTCCGAAGGGCGAGTTCCAGTTCACGCCGATCCCGGCGGTTATGCGCGGGCTGGGTGAATTGCCGAGGAACAGTTCGCGGATGTTGCTGCGGCCCACGATAGAGCGCCGGTTGGCGGTGCCGTCAGGTTGGGTCGGGCTTGTGGTGAATGCGCCGGTGGCGACGACTTCGTAGAGCAACGCGCCGTTAGTATCACGCTGCTGGGTGCCGGCCGGGTTCACGGTGAGGATCGGCGTGGTCACGCCCCACAGGGCACCCACATCGGCCCAGATCGACGGGCGCAGGCCCAGCTCCCGTGCACCGCTGCCGAGCGGAATTTCGAGCTCGGCGCGGCCGAGATAGTAGTTGCGACCACCGATGGCATCATCGCGGCTGTTGTTCCTGACCGTGTCGTAGGTCGGGTTGCCGTTCGCATCGAGAACCGGATTGTTGAAATTGTCGAGGATCGAGACCTGCGTAAGGATGCGCGGGCCGACGCCGCGGATCGCAAAGCCGCGGATCTGCGGCTCGCCGAGGAAGAAGCGATCGGTCAACAGGACATCGTCGATCCCGGCGCCGGGGCGATCCTTCAGCGGGATGATCGTGCCGCCTTCTGCCAGCAGCGAGAAGATGAAGCCCGAATTGCCGACATTCCAGAACTGCTGCGCACGGCCGCGGAAGCGGGTGTAGCGCACGTCGCCGCCCAGCCCGGCAAATTCGGCGCTGAGCGAGATCGTCTTCCCGCGTGAAGGGCGGACGCGCGAATTGAGCGAGTTGTAGTTGAGGCTGAGGCCCACGATCGAGCTGAGCCGCTGGCCGATCGCATCGCACAGGAAACGCCCGGCCCGGAGCGGATCGCATTCGCTTACCCCGTTACCGTCAAGGTCGGAGAAGAACAGTCCCTCGTCCAGAGACACGTCGTCATAGTTGAGCGTGTAGCTGCCAACCAGCGACATATACTCGGTCAAAGGAACGCCCGCACGCAGCGACATGCCGGTGGTGGCCTGCTGGAAGGTCGTGTTGCGGTCATTGCCGGTGAAGTTGAAGCTGTTGAAATCACGGCGATAGATATCGATCCCGCCGGAGATGTTGCGATCGAAGATATAGGGATCGCTGAAGCTTACCTGCGCCGAGCGCGAGAACTGCGAGTAGTTGACGCTGAGACCGACCGTCTGCCCGCGCCCGCGGAAGTTGCGCTGGCGGATGGAGCCGGCCAGAATGAACTGCTCGATCGACGAGAAGCCGGCCGAGAATTGCAGTTCGCCGGTCGGTCGTTCTTCGACGTTGGCTTCGAGGATAATGCGGTCGGGCGCGCTGCCTTCGACCTGCTTGACCTCGAAGTTTTCCTGGAAATAGGCCAGCGAGTTGATGCGTGCTGTGGTGCGCTGGACGCCCAGCGAGTTGAAGGCATCACCTTCGGCCAGACGGAACTCGCGGCGCACGACCTTGTCCTGCGTCAGCGTGTTGCCGTTGATGTCGACCCGCTCCACGTAGACGCGCGGCGCCTCGCGCAGGATGAAAGTGACGTTCATCTTGCGGGTGTCGGGATCACGCTTGAAGCGCGGCTGGACGTCAGCGAAGGCATAGCCGTAGCGACCCGCCAGCTCGGTCAGCTGCTCGACTGTGTCCTCGACCGTCTTGGCGTTATAGAAGTCGCCTTCCTTCATCGGCAGCTGCGTGCTCATCACATCGCTGTCGAAGTCGCGCAGCTGGCTGTCGACCTTGACCTCGCCGAAGTTGTAGCGCTCGCCTTCCTCCACCACGTAAGTGATGATGAAGTCCTTCTGGTCCGGCGTCAGCTCGGCAACGGCCGAGACGACGCGGAAATCGGCATAGCCCTCGGTCAGGTAGAACTGGCGCAGCTTCTGCTGGTCGAAGGCCAGACGATCAGGGTCGTAGCTGGTGCTAGAGCTGAAGAAGCTGGTGAGACGCGACTGCTTGGTCACCATCTCGCCGCGCAAGGCGCCATCGGAAAACTTCTCGTTGCCGAGAATGTTGATCTGGCGGACCTTGGACTTTGGACCTTCGGTGATCTCGAAGACGATATCTACGCGGTTTTGCGGCAGCTGCACCATCTTGGGCTCGACCTGCGCGGCAAAGCGGCCCTGCCGCTTGTAGAGCTCTATGATGCGGGCAACATCTGCGCGCACCTTGGAACGGGTAAAGATCTGACGCGGCGCGAGCTTGATCTCGGGCACGATCTTTTCGTTCTTGAGACGGCTGTTGCCTTCCAGCACGATGCGGTTGATCACCGGGTTCTCGGTCACGGTGATAACGACGTTGCCGTTGTCGTTGCGGATCGAGAAATTCGCGAACAGTTCGGTCGCACCGAGATCCTTCAGCGCCTCGTCAGCGCCGGCCGAGGTATATTCCTGGCCGACCCGAAGGCGGATGTAACTGAGGATGGTGGTCGCCTCGAGACGTTCGGCGCCGACGACACTGATCGAGCGGATGGTGTTGCTGCGAGGCGCGGCAACAGGAGCAGCCGGTGCCGGCTGGGCTGCAGGTGCAGCAGCAGGGGCGGTCTGGGCCTGTGCCAGCATGGGCACCCCGGCAAGCACCGAACCACAGGCGAGCAAAGTCGCCATACGCAGCGCCGGGCGCGAGGGATTGCAATCGACCGGCACCGCGTCCGTCTCGCTCATTCGGTTCATGCAGCTAAAATCCCGTTCTCAACCCAGTGCGCCATGATTCTTGGGAACCATGCCGTGCCAATCTGCCAGATACCTCTTGCGCGTCCCCCGCACTCGTACCGCCTGTCCCCGTGCCGCCTCTGCCCGAACTGCCCTCTGCAATCAAGCCGCGAGCACCCAAGCTGCGCCCCGTTTCCACCGCAAGGCGATCAGCTGCCAAAGAACGGTAGAGTCACAATGTCATTCACCGTCACCACCGCCATCAACATCAGCACCAGCGCGATGCCGGTGCGATAGGCCCACTCGGTCGCCTGCGGCCCCACCGGCTTGCGGCGGACTGCCTCGACCAGATAGAACATCAGATGACCGCCATCGAGTGCGGGGATTGGCAAGAAGTTGATGAATGCCAAATTAAGCGAAATGAGCGCGACCAGGCTCATGAAGTTGAGCGGCCCCATGCTCATCTGCTCACCGGAGAACTTGGCGATCTTGATCGGGCCTCCCAGTTCGCTCATCGACCGGTCGCCGCGGATGATCTGACCGATCCCGGCAATCATCATACGCCCCGTATCAGCGCATTGCCGCACCGCCATCACAGCAGCTTCGCTGACAGAGAGCGGCGCAAAGCGCTCCTCGGTCTCGAGCGTGCGCACGCCGATCAGGCCGATAGTCTGCGCATTGCCGAATTTATCGGTAAGCTGCTCCGCCGCAGTCGTAACGGGCAGGTCAATCCGTGCATCTTCGCGCTGCACGGTGATAACAAAGCGGTGATTGGGGCGCAGCATGATCGTCTGCTGGATCTCGCGCCAATTCGTCTGCGCCACGCCATCGATGGCAACGATCCGGTCGCCAACCTTGAAGCCGGCCTGCGCGGCGCGCGAGCCTTCCGTGAAGCCTGCGATGGTGCCGACCTCGTCGGGCTCCACCGGCAGCGGCTTGCCGAAAGCGAGGTTGAAGGCAAAAAAAATCACTATGGCAACCAGCAGGTTCGTCACCGGCCCTGCCGCCACGATCAGCGCGCGCTTCCACAAGGCGGCGCTCTGGAAGCTGTCCGGCTCCGCCGGAGCATCGGGATCGGGGATGCTCGCAGGGTTCATGTCGCCCTTGAACTGGACATAGCCGCCCAGCGGCAAGGCCGACAGCTTCCAGCGAGTACCCCGCCGATCAGTAAAGCCCGCCAGCTCCTTGCCGAAGCCGACCGAGAAGGCGTCCGCCTTCACCCCGAACAACCGGCCCACGAGCAGGTGGCCAAGCTCATGCACGGTCACCAGCGGCCCGAGCAGCAGCAGGAAGCCGATCACGTACATCCAGAAAGGGGGACTCTCAAACAAGGGCGTTGTTCTCCAGCAGGCTGAGTGCCTGCGTCCTTGCGGATTGGTCTACGGCCAGCACTTCTTCAAGGCTAGTCGGGCGCGGGGCATCATTGCTGCGCATGAGGGTTTCCTCGACCAGTGCCGCAATCCGCGTGAACCTGATCTGACCGGCGAGGAACGCGGCCACCGCGACTTCGTTGGCCGCATTGAGGATGGCAGGCGCGCTGCCGCCTGCCGCAATCGCTTCGCGGGCCAAGCGCGTGGCGGGGAAGCGCACTTCGTCGGGCGCGTGGAAGGTCAGCTCGCCAATCGCCGCCAGATCGAGCGGGCTGAGCGGCGTTTCCATCCGCTGCGGCCAAGCAAGGCACGAGGCGATCGGCACGCGCATGTCCGAAGGTCCCAGCTGCGCCAGCGTGGAGCGATCGCGGAATTCCACCATGGAATGCACCACGCTTTGCGGGTGGATGACGATCCCGAGCTTGTCGAGCCCGACCGGGAACAGGTGATAGGCCTCGATATATTCGAGCCCCTTGTTCATCATCGTCGCAGAATCGACGCTGATCTTGGCGCCCATCGACCAGTTGGGATGAGCGACCGCCTCGGCCGGGGTCGCGGCGTCAAGCTGGGCCAGCGACCATGTGCGAAGCGGCCCGCCGCTGGCGGTGAGGGTGATCTTCGCCACGTCCTCGATCCGGTTGCCGCTGAGGCACTGGAAAATCGCGTTGTGTTCGGAATCGGTGGGAAGCAGCGTCGCGCCATAGCGGGCGACCGCCTCCATCAGCACCTCGCCAGCCGAAACGAGCGCTTCCTTGTTGGCGAGCGCGATGGTGCCACCGCGCTCGACCGCCGCCATGACGGGGGCAAGGCCTGCGCAGCCGACAATTGCCGCAACCGTCATGTCCACCGGCCGCGCCGCAGCCTCGATCAACGCCGCGCGCCCGCCTGCCGCCTCGATCCGGCTGGACCCCAAGGCCTCGCGCAGTTCGGGCAGGCAGCGCTCGTCGCCCACCACCGCCAGCTTCGCGCCGAATTCGATCGCGAGCGCGGCCAACTCCGCCGCGCTGCACTGCGCGGTCAGCGCCTCGACCTGCCATGCGTCACGATTGCGCCGCACCAGATCGAGCGTCGATGCGCCGATCGATCCGGTGGCGCCCAGCAGGGTGAGACTTCGCGTCATCCTGCCATCATTCCCCACAAAAGCCTGATTTGTTCAATCACAAACAGCATGAAGAAAATGCTGATGAAGCCATCCAGCCGGTCGAACAGCCCCCCATGGCCGGGGATCAGCGCGCTCGAGTCCTTTACTCCCGCCCGCCGCTTCATCCAGCTTTCAAAGAAATCACCGGCCTGCGCGAAGACCGCTATCAGCACCCCGCCGACCAACGCCATTACCAGCGCAAGCGTGCTGGTGCCAGGATAGGCCGCCGGACCGAAATCGGTGAGTTCCACGCCAACTCCCAGCAGCGCCGCCAGCGCCGCGCCGCCCGCAAGGCCCGCCCAGGTCTTCGCCGGGCTGATGCGCGGCGCGATCTTCGGCCCGCCAATGGCCCGCCCTGCGAAATATGCCCCGACATCAACCGCCACCACTGGCAGCAGGAAACCGACCAGCACTTCAAGCGGACCGTAACCATATTGCAGCGGATCGAGCGGGAGCACCTGCCGTCCGTTGCGCACAGCCATCATAGCATAGGCCGCACCGCCGATATAGATCACACCGGCAAAGAACCACGCAGTCTCGCCCAGGCCCGACAGGCCGAAGCGTTCGATCAGCTTGTTCCATTCCCACAACACGCCGAGGCCCAGCAGCACCACGAAGCCTGTCCAGAACCACCCGCCGAGCCACAGCGCCCCAACCGCCAGCACCAGCATCACGATCGCCGAGGCGAAACGTACCGGAAGATCAGACACCCCCGCCTTAGGGTCGCGAACCCGCGCCTTACCGTCCCCCATAACGCCGCTCCCTACGGGCAAAATCATCCAGCGCCTGCGACAAGTGCGCGGGCTCGAAATCGGGCCACAGCGTATCGACGAACAGCATCTCGGCATAGGCCGCCTGCCACAGCAGGAAGTTGGAAAGGCGGATTTCCCCGCTGGTGCGGATCAGTAGATCGAGCGGCGGCAGATCTGCCGTATCGAGGTGCGCGGCGATAGTCTCGATGGTGACATCACCCTCCCCCGCCGCCTTGGCCGCCGCACGCGCGATCTCGTGCTGCCCGCCATAATTGAGCGCGACCGCCAGCGTCTGCTTGCCGCCCGCCGTCTGCGCGAGGGCATCTTCCAGCATCGCGACGATATCGGGCGCAAGGCTCTGCCAGTCGCCGATGATCTTCAATTTCACATTATTGGCGATGAATTCGGGCAGGTCCGATTTGATGAACCGGCGCATCAGGTTCATCAGATCATCGACCTCTTCATCCGGCCGTTTCCAGTTTTCCGAGGAGAAGGCGTAGAGCGTCAGGCACTCCAGCCCGGTGCCCTCGAGCGAGCGCACCAGCCGCCGCACGGCCTCGACGCCGCGCTGATGGCCGACCGCGCGCGGCAGCGCCCGCTTCTTGGCCCAGCGGCCATTGCCATCCATGATGATGGCGACATGTCTGGCGCGCGACTGGTCCAAGCTTTTTCCCATCATCCTGTCCGCCTTACTGCGTCAGGATTTCCTGTTCCTTCTTGGCGGCTGCCTCGTCGGTTTCCTTGACGAACTGGTCGGTCAGCTTCTGGACCTGCTCCTCGGAACGCTTGCGATCGTCCTCGGAGATTTCCTTTTTCTTCTCGTCGGTCTTCAGGCTTTCCATCGCGTCACGGCGCACGTTGCGGATCGCGATCTTGGCCTTTTCCGCATATTGCCCGGCGAGCTTGGCCAGCTCCTTGCGGCGCTCTTGGGTGAGATCGGGGATCGGCAGGCGCAGGGTCTGGCCGTCGATGATCGGATTGAGGCCGAGGTTGGCATAGGCAATCGCCTTTTCCACCGCGTGCATGTTCGACTTGTCCCACACCTGCACGCTCAGCATCCGGGGCTCTGGCGCAGAGACGGTGGCGACCTGCTGGAGCGGCATCATCGAACCATAGACCTCGACCTGCACCGGATCGAGCAGCGTGGTGTTGGCGCGGCCCGTGCGCAGGCCCTGAAGGTCGCTCTTCAACGCCTCTACGGCGCCTTTCATCCGGCGCTCGACATCGGCCTTGTCATATTGCGGCATGGCTGGGGTTCCCCTCTATCAGTCAGCTATCTTGAACGATGGTCTGGACACCCCCGCCCGCGAGCACGCGGGCAAGGTTGCCCTTTTCGCGGATCGAGAAGACCACGATCGGAATCTTGTTATCACGGCACAGCGCCACGGCAGAGGCGTCCATCACCTTGAGATTGTCTGCGAGCACGCGGTCATAAGTGACGGTATCGAAACGCACTGCGTCAGGATTGTGCTTGGGGTCGCTGTCGTAGACCCCGTCGACGCTGGTGCCCTTGAGAAGCGCGTCGCACTTCATTTCCGCTGCGCGCAAGGCAGCGCCGCTGTCGGTGGTGAAATAGGGCGCGCCCACGCCTGCGGCAAAAATTACCACGCGACCCTTTTCCAGATGGCGTTCGGCGCGGCGGCGGATCACCGGCTCGCAAACCTTGTCCATCTCGATCGCGGATTGCACGCGGGTCGGCACGCCGCACTGTTCAAGCGCGTTCTGCATGGCGAGCGCGTTCATCACCGTCGCCAACATGCCCATGTAATCGGCCTGCGCGCGGTCCATGCCCTTGGCCGCCCCCGCCATGCCGCGGAAGATATTGCCGCCGCCGATCACGAGGCAGATTTCGAGCCCCGTTTCCTTGGCCGCCTTCACTTCCTGGGCCAGCTCCGCAACGAATTCGGGATCGATCCCGAACTGCTGGTTCCCCATCAAGACCTCGCCCGAAAGCTTCAGGAGAACGCGCTTGATAGTGGGGAACGACATATAGGGGCGGGCTCCGGGCTGAATCTGGGTGCGGGGGCACTTAACGGCCCACGCGCGATTTCGCAAAGGGAAAGGCCCCGCTAATCCCAGCGCGGGACGGCGGCAAGCGTGTGCAGCAGACCCTTGGTAAAGCCGCGTGGCGCGACCGAGAGGTGATCTTCGTCTGCCAAAACGTCCGACTGGAACCTGAGCCCGGCAAAACCGCGTTCACGCAGCATGGCGGTAAAGGCGCGATTGTCAGCCACCATGTCGACTTCCTGCTGGTAACGCTTGTCGCCAACGCGCTGCGCTTCGAACTCGCCGACGTACATATAGACGTCGGCATTTATCGCATCGACCTTGCCGAGCAGCGCCGGGGCTTCGCGCAGCAAGTGCTTCTTGTCAAACCAGAACGATGGGCTGCCCAGCACATAGCCGCTGAACATCTCCGGTTGGGTCATCAGGATCTGCGCACCCAGCAGGCCGCCATATGAATGGCCGATATAGACACGCCGTTCTGGCATGGTCCGGAACCGGCTTTCGATGAGGGGAAACACCGCATCACGCAGATAGTCACGATATCGCAGCGACTGGCCATGGAGCGCCCCCGCCGGTGCATCGGACGCCCCTCTGGCAGTTGGCGTGTAATCCCGCCTGCGGCTGGCCATCGGGTCCTCGCCCTTGCCATAGGAAAGCCCGACTAGGATGAACTCCTCGACCCGTGGTCCGGCTCCGTTCATTCGCCTTCCGATCGCCCGCACGACCGGAAAACCGTAATCGGCATCGGTCACATAGACGACCGGATAGCGGCGGTCCGGTTCGGCGGCATAGCTGGGGGGCAAGCTGACATAGGCCTGATAGACGATGCCGCTGGCAGGATCGGGCACATCAAACACCTGCGAGCCGAGCAATTCGAAGGGCTGCCCTTCACCGCGCTGCACCGGAATGGCTGGGCTGCCGCCGGTTCCCGCCTCGGATGCCGGCGCTGCCGAACAGGCTGTAAGAAATGCCGCGCCTACCAGCGCGCTTTTGAAAATGTGCATGAAATGCCCCGGATATTTGACCGGCGGCGGGATGCGTTTGGGGTAGCCCCAAAAGCAACGGGCCGGGTGGTCGATACCACCCGGCCCGTGCGTTTTTTGCGATAATCCGGAAAGATCAGCCCTTGAGGGTCGCCGCCACTTCCGCAGCGAAATCGACTTCTTCCTTCTCGATGCCTTCGCCGAGCTGGTAGCGCACGTAATCGACCAGCTTGATCGACTTGCCCGCGTCCTTGGCAGCCTTGGCGATGTACTCTTCAACCGTGGCCTTGCCGTCCTTGACGAAGATCTGGCTGAGAAGGGCGTTTTCCTTGGCAAACTTCTTCACCGCGCCGTCAACCATCTTGGCCTGCACGTCGGCGGGCTTGCCGCTTTCGGCAGCCTTTTCGGCAGCGATCTTGCGCTCGCGCTCGATCACTTCGGCGTCGAGGCCGTCGGCGTCCAGTGCCTGCGGGAACATCGCTGCAGCGTGCTGGGCTATGTCCTTGCCGAGCGCGTTGAGCGTCGCGGCATCGGCATCCGATTCCAGCGCGACGAGCACGCCGATCTTGCCAAGGCCATCAGCCGCCGCGTTGTGGATGTAGGGAACAACCGCGCCCTGCGTCACCGACACGAGCTTGATGCGGCGGATCTGCTGGTTTTCACCGATGGTGGCGACGTTGTCAGTCAGCTTTTCGCCAACGGTGCCGCCTTCGGGGTAGGCAGCCGCCTTGAGCGCTTCGACGTCCACAATGCCCTGCGCCAGCGCGACAGCGGTCGCATTGCGCACGAAGCTCTGGAACTGGTCGTTCTTGGCGACGAAATCGGTTTCGGAGTTGATCTCGACAGCAACGCCCTTCGTGCCTTCGACCTGCACGCCCACGAGGCCTTCAGCCGCGGTGCGGCTCGACTTCTTCTGAGCGGTGGCGAGGCCCTTGGCACGCAGCGCGTCAACCGCCGCTTCGATGTCGCCACCGGCTTCGGTCAGCGCCTTCTTGGCATCCATCATGCCAGCGCCGGTGCGCTCGCGCAGCTTCTTCACGTCGGCGACAGAAATATCGGCCATGGTGATATCCTTCTTGTGTGTTGTGAGGCGCCCGGCCCTGCCGTTCCCGCGAGGGGGGCAATGCCGGGCGCTGGAGGGGGAATGTGACGCTGGCGCGACGGAAGACCGCAGCGCCAGCGTGGAAAATCAGGCTTCGGTTTCTTCCGCAGCCGGCTCTTCGGCCACCGGCTCGTCAGCAATCACAGCTTCGGCCGGAGGTTCAGCCATCGCGCCGAAATCGCTCGACACGTCGGCCTGGAACTTGCCCTTGCCGGCGAGCGCCGCTTCACCGATTGCCTGACAGTACAGGCGCACCGCGCGGCTCGCATCGTCGTTGCCCGGAACCGGGAAAGCGATGCCGTTGGGGTCGACGTTGGTGTCGAGAATGCCAATCACCGGAATGCCGAGAACGTTGGCTTCCTTGATGGCGAGGTCTTCCTTGTTGGCGTCGATCACGAACATCACGTCGGGGATACCGCCCATGTCGCGGATGCCGCCGAGCGAGGCTTCCAGCTTCTCGCGTTCACGGGTGAGCTGGAGAACTTCCTTCTTGGTGAAGCCCGAGGTTTCACCCGAAAGCATTTCTTCCAGCGCCTTCAGGCGACGGATCGAGCCCGAGATGGTCTTCCAGTTGGTGAGCATCCCGCCCAGCCAGCGGTGGTTGACAAAGTGCTGGCCCGACATGCGCGCGGCTTCAGCGATCGGCTCCTGCGCCTGACGCTTGGTGCCGACAAACAGCACCTTGCCGCCCGAACGCACGGTCGATTCCACGAAGTCCAGAGCGCGCGCGAACAGCGGAACAGTCTGCGACAGGTCGATGATGTGAACACCATTGCGCGCGCCGAAGATGTACGGCTTCATGCGCGGGTTCCAGCGGTGGGTCTGGTGGCCGAAGTGAGCGCCGGCCTCGATCAGTTGCTGCATGGTGACGACGGGAGCCGCCATAGGTAATTCCTTTCCGGTTGGTCCTCTGGAAGGCTGGAACCGCGCTTGCGGAGTTCCCGCGAGCGGCACCGGTATGAGCGCCTTCCATGTGAATTTGCATCCCTTACAGGCCGATTGCCCATAGCGATGCGAGCGCGCCCTTAGCTGGCGGGTTGCCTGAAATCCAGTCCTGAATCATGCGATCGGCAAATTATCGGGACGGAACGGTAGCAAACCCGCTTGACATGCCGGAACATGTAGGGAACAAGACGTAGGAACAAAGAATGAACGAATGATTCAGGGAAGCCCGTCATGCTCAGCACAGCCATCACCGTCCTGTTCACCCTCACCGGCATGATCGCCGCCGCCTCCATCGCACACAGCCTGCGCGATGCCCGGGTTTTGTACCTCCGATTGGTGCGTGAAGGCGAAGTGATGCGCGCAGGGCTGGCGCTTCAGGCCTCGGCAGTCGAGATGAGCCTGCGCACTTCCCCGCGCCGTATCGTGGCTACGCGTCGTCCGGCAATGCTGCGCCAGCAGCCGCTTCCTGCATTCGCCGCCGCTTGATCCGCGCGTATTTGACAAGGCCATAGGGCATCAGCGCGAGATAAACGATGCTGATCGCCGCAAGGGTCCACCACGGCTCCAGCAGCAGCGCGGCAAAGGCCAGGCCGGTAAAGGCAATTAAAGGCAGTCGGATCGACCGGCGCGGCCGCATCGAGGCCCAGCTCAGCGTCGGCAGGTTGGAAATCATCAATCCCGCAATCACCGCCAACCACGCGGTCATCAGCACTGGATCCCGGAAAAGCTCGTAGCCGGTTTCGAGCCACAGGTAGAACGGCGTGAAGGCAAGCCCGGCGCCGACAGGAGCTGGAACGCCCGTCAGGAAGCCAGCGGACTTATGGGGCTGGTCGTCCATGTCGATCCGAGCGTTGAACCGCGCAAGGCGCAGCGCGCAGCAGATCGCGAAGGCGAGCGCGGCAAACCAGCCGAAGCGCTCCCAGTCGTGAAGCGACCACAGGAACATGATCAGCGCCGGCGCGACGCCGAATGAGAGCGAATCGGCCAGACTGTCGAGCTCAGCGCCGAAGCGTGACTGCGCATTGAGAAGCCGCGCGATCCGTCCGTCGATCCCGTCCAGCACGCCCGCCAGCACCACCAGCCCTATCGCGAAGGCCCATTGTCCATCGATGGCAAAGCGGATTCCGGTCAAACCCGAACACAGCGCCGCGGCCGTGATCGCGTTGGGGAGCATCGCGCGCAAGGTAAGCCCGCCAGCCCCTGCCACCCGGATCGGCTGCTCGTCATCGTCGTCCTCGGCCGCTTTCGGCCCCAGCCGCGCAGTGAGGAACCGCGCGCCGGGCAGCTTGCGGGGGCGAGCGCCGCGATCGCGTGTCACAGGCGGGCGGCTCATTGCGAAATTCCTTCAAGCAGGCCGCGCTGGCCGATTTCGGCCAGCACTGTCTCGCCGGCAATGACCCTCTGGCCGATCATAACCTTGGGGTCGGTTCCGGCGGGCAGATAAACATCCACCCGGCTGCCGAACCGGATCAGCCCGATGCGCTGGCCCTTGGCGAGAATATCGCCCGGCTTCACGAAAGGCACGATCCGCCGCGCTACCAGCCCGGCGATCTGGGTGAAGCCGATGCGCATCCCATCGCTGCGCTCGACCAGCAGGTGCTGGCGCTCGTTCTCTTCGCTCGCTTTGTCGAGCTCGGCGCTGATAAAGCGTCCCGGGATATAGACCACGCGCCGCACTGTGCCGCCCACGGGCGTGCGATTGATGTGCACGTCGAACACGCTCAGAAAGATTGACACCCGGGTCACCAGTCCTGCGGGAAGGCCAGGAGCGCCCGAGCCATCTTCGATCTGCAATTCCAGCGGCGGCTCGACCTCGGTGATGAGCGAGACAATCCCGTCGGCAGGCGAAAGGATCACGTTGTCGGCCTGCGGCACGACCCGCTCGGGATCGCGGAAAAAGGCGAACACCCCGAAGCTCGCCAGCAGCAGCGGCCAGCCGAGCAGCTCCCAGTCGAGCACCAGCAAGAAGAACAGCGCCGCGCCGGCCGCGATCAGTCCGAACTTGCGTCCTTCCGGGTGGATCGCAGGCCATTCCCAGCCCGCCTCGCCCCGGCCCTTGTTGTCGAGAATTTCACCTGCCATCGCACCGCTTCTAGGGAGACGTTGCGTACCCCGCAAGGCAAGTCGGGACGTCAGGCCACCTTGCGTACAAACACCGTACCGGCCGAATAACCCGCTCCGAATGAGCAGATCAGCCCGGTGTCGCCTGCGGCAAGTTCCGCGTTATGCATGTGAAAGGCAATGATCGACCCCGCGCTGGAGGTATTGCCGTAAGTGTCGAGCACGGTCGGACTTTCATCCTCGGACGCCTCGTGGCCGAGCACTTTGTGCGCGATCAGGCGGTTCATGCCTGCGTTGGCCTGATGCAGCCACAAGCGCCGGAGGCTTTCCGGGTTGATGCCGAGACGCTCCGCCTCGTCGATGATCATCTGCGCGACCATCGGCACCACTTCCTTGAAAACCTTGCGCCCTTCCTGGACGAACAGCTTGTCGGCCTTGCCCTCGCCTTCCGGCGCTGCACGGTTGAGGAAGCCGAAATTGTTGCGGATGTTGTTCGAAAACACCGTCTTCAGCTTGGTGCCGAGGATTTCCCAATGCTGCGCAGGGGCGATGGCGGCGTCTTCTACCAGCACGGCGGTGGCGACATCGCCAAAGATGAAGTGGCTGTCCCGGTCGCGCCAGTTGAGGTGGCCCGAGGTGATTTCGGGGCTCACCACCAGCACGCTCCGCGCATTGCCCGCCCGCACGTAATCGGCGGCGGTCTGGATGCCGAAGGTCGCCGAGGAGCAGGCGACATTCATGTCGAAGCCGAAGCCGTCGATCCCCAGCGCCTGCTGGATCTCGATCGCCATCGCCGGATAGGCGCGCTGCATGTTAGAGGCCGCGCACAGCACCGCATCGACATCTTCAGGGCGGCGCCCGGCGCGCTCGAGCGCCTGCCTGGCAGCGGCAACGCCGATTTCGGCCATGACCGAGATTTCGTCGTTCGACCGTTCGGGCAGGCGCGGGCACATGGTGTCGGGATCAAGGATCGCGGCCTTGCTCATCACGTGACGGGCCTTGATCCCGCTTGCCTTCTCGATGAATTCGACCGAGGAATAGGCCAGCGGCTCGGCGTCCGGATTGGCCGCGTTGTGGCGGTAGACGAAGGCGTTGAAGCTCGCCACCAGCTCTTCGTTGGTGATGCTCTCGGGCGGCGTGAACAGTCCGGTGGCGGAGATGACGGGGCGGCCGGTCAGCGGGGCAGTCATGGGCGTTGCGCTTCCTGCATGGGGCTTTGTTACGTTGGACGCGCGCCTTACTGCCCGCCCTCACCCGCCGCAAGTCCCGCCTCGCTGCCACCGCCCCCAAGGACCTCGCGCAGCAGGGGATTGGGGAAGGTGCGCGCGATGGTGACGGCGTGGAACTCCTCGGTCAGTCCGGGAAGCTGGGCGAGTTCGTAGAGCGTGCCATTCGCCAGCTCGTCGCGCACCACGATCGGCGGGATCACCGCGACGCCGGCGTCCGAGCGTGCGAGCAGGCGCAGCATCGCCATGTCGTCGGCCTCCGCCGCGATGCGCGGGACAATGCCTAGCGTTTCGACCAGCGCGTCGAAGCCGGCGCGAAGGGCGGTTTCGGGCGTGGGGAGGATCAGTGGGGCCATCGACAGCAGTACGGGCAGCCCCTGCGCCGCAAGCGCGAGGCGCGAGCGGCTGCCAACAAGGCTCACAGGCTGCTCCGCGATCCGGCGCACCAGATAGGGGCTCGCCGCATCGCGTGCCGGAACCTGGTTGGTGAGCAGCACGTCGATCCTGAGCGCATCGAGCGCACGCAGCAGATCACCCTGCCCACCCGAGCGCAGCACCACCTCGACATCGTCACGGCCCAGCAGCGGTTCGAGGAAGCCCATCTGGAAATTGCGCGACAGCGTCGCAAGCGCACCGACACGCAGCACCTTCCTCTGCCCGCCGACCGCGCGGAAGGTTGCGGTGAGCTGTTCGGAGGCGCGGAAGATTTGTTCGGCATAATCGAGCGCAATCCGCCCGGCCTCGGTCAGCACCAGATTGCGCCCGCGCCGCTCGAACAAATCGTGGCCGAGATCGGTCTCCAGCGCCTTGATCTGGGTCGAGACCGCGCTTTGCGAGATGTTGAGCGCCTTGGCGGCGGCGGTCAGCGTGCCTTCGCGCGCGACAGCGCGGAACAGGCGCAGGTGGTGGAGGTTGAGAGTGGCGATGGGCTTGGCTCCAGCTAATCGTTCACTTCAAGCGAACGGTTACCGGTAAAATATGAATTTTTCATAAGTCCGTCCAGACCCTATCCGCTGCGGCAATCGAAAACCCGACGGAGCGCCGCATCATGCCTGACGCCATCACCGAGACCATGATCGCCCCGCTGGCGCTCCTGCCGGCTATCTTGCTCGCACTGGTCACCCCGGGCAAGCGCCCCGGCAGCCTGCCGATGCTGGCCGAACTTGCCGCCTTTGCCGCCTTCGGACTGACGCTGGTCGGGCTCGCCCAGACCGCGCTCGGCACCTACACCGGGATCACCATCCTCGAAGCGCCCTTCACGCTCGCCCTGCGCGCCGATCTGGTCGCGTCGAGCATCGCGGCCCTCGTCGGCTTCATCGGCTGGATCGTGATGCGCTACAGCCGTACCTATCTCGACGGCGAGGCGCGCGAGGGCGCGTTCCACGGTCTCATGCTCGCCACGCTCGCCGCGGTGCTGGTGTTCGTGCAGGCGGGCACGCTGCCGACGCTAATCATCGCCACTTTCGCTGTCGGTCTGACCTTGCGCAAGCTGCTTCTGTTCTACCCCGAGCGGCCCGAGGCGCAGCGCGCGGCGATCAAGTTCGCCAATGTCTGGCACACGGGCGATGCGATGCTGGTGCTGGCCGCCGCTCTGCTCTTCGCGCGGTTTGGGACACTCGATCTCGCCGCCCTGCCCGCAGCCGCAACCACCGCAGGCCTCGGCCACGCCGGCACCCTTGCGGTCGCTGCGATCGTGGCCGCCGCCGCGCTGAAGACCGCAGCCTTCCCCCTGCACGGCTGGCTGACCGAGGTGATGGAAGCCCCCACACCCGTCTCCGCCCTGCTCCACGCCGGGATCATCAATTCGGGCGGCGTCCTGCTGATCACCGCCGCAGGCCTCGTCCAGCAGAGCGCCGGAGCAATGGCCGCGCTGGTGATGATCGGCGGATTCACCGCGCTGTTCGGCGCCGCCGTGATGCTCACCCAGAGCGCGATCAAGACCGCGCTTGCCTGGTCGACCGTATCGCAGATGGGCTTCATGCTGCTGCAATGCGGTCTGGGCCTGTGGACGCTCGCCCTTCTCCACATCGTTGCCCACTCGCTCTACAAGGCCCACGCCTTCCTCTCTTCGGGCGGCGCTATCACCGAAGTGGCGAGCATCCGGCGCCCCGGTCCGGTTGCCGTGCCGAGCGTACCTGCGGTGCTCAAGAGCTTCGCCCTCGCGCTCGCCATCTTCGCCGCCATCGCTACCGGCTTTACCTACGCCTTCGGCCCCAAGACCCCCCAGGCGCTGGCGCTGGGCGCGATCCTGATCTTCGGGGTGGCCTACCTCGTCGCGCAGGGCCTCGCCGACCGTGCGCCGGTCGCGCTGACCAAGCGCACCGCCGCCGTCTCGCTTGGCGCTGCTATCGGCTACTTCAGCTTCCAGACCATCGCGCAAGCCAATTGGGGCCCGGTCCTGCCCGCCGCCCCGATTCCGGGCGAGCTGGAATGGGCGCTGCTGGTGATCGCGGTCGCAAGCTTCGGCCTCGTCGCTTTCGCCCAGGCGCTGTTCCCGCTGTGGGCGCACCACCCGGCCACCGCAGGCCTGCGCGTGCACCTCGCCAACGGCCTCTACCTCAATGCCCTGCTGGACCGCGCCATCGGCGGCTTCCGCACCACCTCGAACCGGTAAGCACCGCGCACACGGAGAAGACCCATGCTGATGAACCACGCTGACATCGCCCCGGCCCGCTTCTCGGCGGTGCTTAAAGCGGCCGAAGCCGCAGGTCGCATGATCCCCCCTGCCTTCCCTCTCGATGCGACCGTGGCGGTGAACCCCTTCCTCGGCCAGACCGAGGAAGACCTCGCCACCGCCTCCGCCCGGCTGGCTCGGGTTGCCGGCGTGCGTGTCACCCGGAAGGGCGACGAATATTGTGAAGCCCTTGCCAGCGGTGCGATCGCCGAAGCCGACCTTGCCGACGCGCTGGCCGCCTGCCCCTCTCCGCTCAAGCCCGCCGACACAGGGATGCTTCGCGAAGCCGCTGCGCGCATCGGCAACGGCCCTGCCCCGCGCGCTCTGCCGACCGTCGCCGATCTCGCCGCCGAAGCGACCGGCATCGATTGGCCCGCACTGATCGACAAGTGCATCGGGCTGTGGGCCGCCGGCCATTTCGACCGCGGGCAGGCCCTCTGGTCGCCCGCTCCGGGGGCCGAGGCCTTCACCGCCTGGCGCGGCTGGGCGATGCATGACCTCACTCCCGAAATCGCCGGATTGCGGGACTTCTGCGCCCATGTCGCCTGTGCGCCGGACACCACCGAGCGCGCGATCCTTTCGGCTGCCGAGACCCTCGGGATCACCGATGCGGCGGCGCCCACCGCGTTTCACCGCCTCGCCATGAGCCTCGGCGGTTGGGCGCAGCACGCGCGCTGGCTGCTGTGGCAGGCCGAACTGGCGGGCGGCACCGACCGCACGCTGATGGACCTGCTCGCGATCCGCCTGATCTGGGACGAGGCACTGCTGGTGCAGACCCCCGGCATCGCGCGGAAGTGGGCGGAAACCGTCGCCGCCCATGCCGCTCCGGTCGCCGCCACGGCGGAAGATGTGGCGCTCGCGATCCTGCAGGACGCCGCCGACCGCGGGCACCAGCGCCGGCTCGCTGCCGCACTCAACGGGGCCGCCGACACCACCATCGAGCGCCCCTTCCTGCAGGCCGCCTTCTGCATCGACGTGCGCTCGGAAGTGTTCCGCCGCGCGCTCGAGAGCGTCGACGCTTCCATCGCCACCATCGGCTTTGCGGGCTTCTTCGGCCTGCCGCTGGCGCACCATGCGCATGGCTCGGACATCCTCGAAGCGCGCCTGCCGGTGCTGCTCAACCCGGCCGTTCAGACCACCAGCGCGGGCGACCCCGCCAAGGATCAGGCCGACCGTATCAAGGCCCGCTCGGCCCGCGCCTGGGGCCGCTTCCGGCAGGCGGCCGTCTCCTCCTTTGCCTTCGTCGAGGCGATGGGGCCGGTCTATGCCGTCAAGCTGGTCAAGTCGGCGCTGGGCTTCACGCCCAGGGCGAAGGCCGAGCCCGCCCCTGAGGTGATCGGCGGCATGAGCGCCGAGGCCAAGGCCGATACCGGCGCTGCCGTCCTGAAGGCGATGAGCCTCCAGATGGGTCACGGCGAGATCGTGCTGCTGCTGGGCCACGGCGGCAACGTCACCAACAACCCGCATGAGAGCGCCTATCACTGCGGCGCTTGCGGCGGATACACTGGCGAGGTTTCGGCACGCCTGCTGGCGATCCTGCTCAACGATCCCGAAACGCGCGCGGGGCTCGCCTTGCGCGGCGTCGAGGTGGCCGATGACGTGCTGTTCGTTGCAGGCCTGCACGACACCACCACCGATGCCATCACCATCTACGATGACGGGCTGCCCGCTGCCCGCGCTGGCGATCTCGCCACGGCGCGCGGCTGGCTGGCGCAAGCTGCCAAGGTCGCCCGGACCGAGCGAGCGCTCAGGATGCCCCGTGCCCGCAGCGAGAGCCTTCCGGCGCGCGCCCAGAACTGGGCCGAAATCCGCCCGGAATGGGGTCTTGCCGGTTGCGCAGCCTTCATCGCTGCCCCGCGCGAAGCCACCGCCGGCCGCGACCTCGGGGGCCGCGCCTTCCTGCATTCCTATGACTGGCAGGCGGACGAAGGCTTCGGCACGCTCGAACTGATCATCACCGCGCCGGTGGTGGTCGCAAGCTGGATCAGTCTCCAATATTACGGCTCGTCGGTCGCGCCCGAGATGTTCGGCGGCGGCAACAAGCTGATCCACAATGTCGTCGGCGGGATAGGCGTGATCGAGGGCAATGGCGGACGCCTGCGGGCGGGCCTGCCGTGGCAGGCGGTGCATGACGGCGAAGCCCTCCAGCACGAACCGCTGCGCCTTTCGGTGATGATCGAAGCCCCGCGCGAAGAAATGATCAAGATCCTCGACAAGCATCCAGGAGTGCGCGCGCTGTTCGATAATGGCTGGCTGCATCTCTTCGCGATGAAGGACGGCAAGGTCGACGCGCGCTACCTTCCCGGCCTCAAGTGGGCTGATACCGTGCCTGCGAAACTGGCTGCCTGACGGGTCGCAACGTCAGCACCGCCGCCCGTCCGGAATTGCGACCTGCCGGCTGGCGGGTCGGAACGGACGGGCGGCTTTTTATTGGGGCTGCCTTGGGGCGGCTTAGAACCGCGCTTGGA
The DNA here is from genome assembly GCA_027533455.1 of Porphyrobacter sp. Lineage (GTDB taxonomy): Bacteria > Pseudomonadota > Alphaproteobacteria > Sphingomonadales > Sphingomonadaceae > Erythrobacter. Next base: position 77,758 of record JAPZUC010000003.1, read on the forward strand.
GTGAGTTAGACTCCCGCCAGTCAACCTTTGGCCGGGGCTCGTAGCAGGGTTTCACGTGGAGCGCCGCAGATCTAGCCATCGGACGAACCGGGTGGCGGATTGACCGGCGAGCCCCTATCACTGCAGCCTAACCGGGGATCGGAGTGAACGGTTGAGAGTTCAAAAACAGCGCTTTGAAGGCCCGTGCAACGCTTGGCCGGATGCAGCCAGCGGCTGGAACTGGCCAATGGTCGTTCTGCTTTCACTGGTATCGGTGATTCCGCTGCTCGCCGTCGAACTACCGCCGCTAATTGACCTCTACGGACATCTCGGCCGCTATGCCATCCAGACCGAACTGGCGGTTCGTCCGCAGCTCCAGCCCTTCTTCACGTACGAATGGATTCTGATCGGCAATCTCGGCGCTGATCTGGTGATCGAGGCGCTGCACCCGTTCCTCGGGCTCGAAGCGTCGGTCCGGGCGGTGCTGATCGGGATCCAGATGCTGGCCTGCGGTGGGATTCTCGCAATAAGCTGCGAGGTCCACGGGCGCATCACGCCCTTCGCCGTGGCAGCGCTTGCGCCGTCTGGGCGGGGCACGGCTGGCGGCCCTGTGGCTGCTGGTGGCGGGCAGCCCGATCTGGGTGGTCCACACCTATGGTTGGGCCTTTCTCGGCCTGCTGTGCGGCGCGGCCATGATCGCCGAGGTAGTCGCGAGCCGGGCCTCGCTGGCTTGGGCCTTAGGCCGCATTCTGGCAGCCTGCGGCCCGCTGCTGGTGCCGCTCGTCTTCATGGTGTTGTGGCGCGCCAATGCCGGCGCGAGCTATGCCGGCGGCTGGTCGCTGGCGTTGAAGATGATGTGGCTTGTGTCGGTATTCCGCAGCCAGTGGATGGTTCCCGATTTGCTGTCTGTCACGTTGTTGATTATGCTGGTCTATTGGGCGATCCGCGAGCGCGATGTGACGTGGGACGCACGCCTTGCCATCGCCGCCGCGCTGGCTCTTGTAAGCTATCTGCTCCTACCGATGTACGTCATGGGCTCGGCCTACGCGGATATGCGACTTGTGCCCTATGCTCTTGCGCTCGCGCTGCTCGCGATTGCGCCTGCCCGCTTGCCAGCGCACGCGATGCGCAGGTTGATGCTGGCAGCGGGCGCATTCCTTGCCGTGCGAACGATCGCAGTCGGTTGGTCCTATGTCGAGCAGGACAGGCTGGTGGAGAAGCACTTCCTCGCGCTCGAGGCCGTCCCCGAAGGCTCGCGCTTGGTGGTTTTGATCGTCAAGCCTTGTACCCAGCCTTGGGCGCTTCCTGTGACGGACCACATCGGCAGCCTTGCCATGGTGCGCAAGAACATCTTCGCCAACGACCAATGGGAAGGCCCGGGAGTCAATCCGCTGCACGTGACCTTTCCGGCGGGCGGTGACTTCGTGCGCGATCCCTCTCAAATCGTGCAGGTCGACGGCTGCCGACCGCAGGCCGCGCGCTATCTATCAGACAGCATTCAGGCCCTCCCCCGCGCAGCCTTTACCCATGTCTGGATCATCGGAGAGGCCACAGCGGCGATGCCGGTGCCAGCCGGCTTGGAACGACTAGCACACCGCGGAAAGGGGCAACTATTCGTCGTGAACCATTCCCCCGCGCCACGTCGCTGATTGCCACGGAATCGCGCAGGCCCATGGCCGCTAGCGAAGGAGGAAGTGGCGGCGTTTTCTATAAGTGATTCCTATGCCTGCTCCATTCGCGTCAGGTGCCGCCAGACCCGGCCTATGCCAAACCTAGACCCCCGTTAGCCCACTGCCAGACCCCTGTCAGGAAAGGCGTTTCACGTGAAACATCTCACAAGCCGGAATCCGGCTGGTCGAAACAGTCTGCCAGAAATGGGAGGAAGTGGTTGACAGGGCTTCTATCACACCGCGGCTAGAAGCATCTTATATCTTGGGATTCTTTGTCGTCGCTTTGTTTATGGTGCCCCCGAAAATGCCCCAATTCGTTCCGCTAGGCCCAAGAAAGCCTGCAAGTTTTCCTCACCTTGATAATGTGAAAACCACGAATAGCCTCGGCAACTCGCCTTATCATCCGCGGAAGCTCGGAAAGTGACGATCCACCCGCCGGCTGAGACAGGCGGCTTCTTGCCCGTTTGTTGAACGGTTGGTCAGAACCTTTGAACGCCGAAAAGCAGCCGTTCGATCGGGCAATCAAAATCGGCCGTGGTCGACCAAGCCCGGTCGCTCACGATCGCCAGATTGAACGTCTTGTGCCGCCCGCAGCCGTCATACCGCTTTCAGGGTCTCGCATCGACCCGGCTTATCAACGCTCCTGTGGTGGAAAGACAAAGGAGAGGTTTTATTTTGCAGCAGATTTGGGCTCCGTTCACCGTCGCCACATTGGGTTTCGTTTAGTGGAACCCTGGACTAACCGCTTATGCCGAAGGCAAGCTCTTCCCGCCACTCTGTCGAATGCCTAGATTAATTGATCATCATTGAGGGGGTGCATCACCCTTTACCGCCGCCGCGCGCGGTATCGAATGGGGCCAGAGTCTAGACCGAGGATCATGTGTAAGACGATCATCGACCTAGCTCGCCAATGAGGTTAGGTGCTAACTTCGGGTGCGCCAAATTCAGCTGTTTGGAAAATGGCCCTTGGCTTGCAGGCTGTCTAAGAAACCCTGCGTATAGGCCTGATCCGGGTGCGCACGGACCGCTTGGTCGAGCGCCTTAGCGTCCTCGCCGACCAAAATGCGCCATTGTCCGGCCCGCACTCCGTCCAAGATCACCTTGGCCGCCTCCGCCGACGACATCGGCGCGGTATCGCGAAAACCGGCATTGGCGACTTCGATGATCTGATCCTCGCTCAGGGTTGTAGGATCGATACCCTGCGCTTCGAGGATGAAGTTTAGCTCCTTTTCGATCCCGCCCTGAATCCTCATCGAATTGCCCGCAATCTCGGTGCCAATATGGCCGGGCATAACGACCGAGCAGGTGATGTGCGGCGCGTTGTTCGCCAGATCGATGATCAGCGCCTCGGTAAAACCCTTCACCGCGAACTTCGCCGCAGAATAGGCAGTATGCGGACGCTGCGGCCCGAGTGTCGCCCAGAAGCCGTTGATGCTGGAGGTGTTGACGATGTGGCCCGCATCCGCGTTTTTCAGCAACGGCAAAAAGGCGCGCACGCCGTGGATGACCCCGTAAAAGCAGATATTGAACGTCCGCTCCCACGCAGCGCGCTCGCCCGCAACAAAGCTCCCGCCGCCGGCAATCCCCGCATTATTGAACAAGAGATGGATTTTGTCGGTATCAAAAGCGGCGCGCACCTCGTCAGCCCATGCATTCATCTCAGCTTCGATCGCGACATCGGCGCGGGTGCAATGAACCATCGTCCCCTGCGGCGCGGCAGCGCGGCAAAGCCGTTCGGTTTCGGCCATGTTCGCCGCCGACACATCGCACATGGCGACGGAACAGCCTTCAGCAGCCAGAGCCAGGGCCAGTTCACGCCCCATGCCTGTCCCACCTCCAGTGATGACCGCAATTTTTCCTGCAAAATCCTTCACTGCCATTATCCTTCCCCCCAAATTGTCAGTCCCGTTCCGGACGACTACCTTACCACCTCTATCAATACCCCTCAAAAGGTGGACCCCATAACGGTTTAGGCAACCAGATCACTCCCACTCTTGTAAAGATTTGCCGCGGTGATTCGGCAGCTTAGAGGTCTGCTTCCGGCGAGAAACCCGTCGAAGCTATCTGGCAGGTCTCGGGATCGCGCAGCGTGGCCGGGACGACTGCTCAGGAACGGAAAGCGGATGGCTCCCTAGGGCACTTCATCTGGCTATTTGCCTGCTGCTTCGATCATGTATTCAATACCGAATGGCTTGTTCGTGATGAAGAGCGCGACCATATCTTGATCCGGTGATGCGCCATGTTGCATCGTTTCACCCTCAGGGAACCAGACAAAAGTTCCGGGACCGAATTCACCACGATGGGTGACCAGCTTGCCCTCAAGGACATACATCCCGTGGCCACAAGGATGCGTGTGGTGAGGGTTAGTGAAGCCGGCCGGGTACCGCAGCATCACTACGCCCATGCCGGTTTCCGGTTCGTCGAGCAGCGGCTTCATGTAAAATGGCTGCCCGATGTGCTCGATGAGAGTTTCGGACCATTCAACGTTAGACGGATGCACCACCTCGATTTTGCCGGTAATCATTGCTGCCCCTCCATCTTGCGCATTGCGATTGATGCCATCGATCAGGCTGTAAGGATGGGAACAAATGAAAAGCGGGCCATCCAGCATTTCCCTTCAGACCATCAGTGTTACCTAAGCTGCGACGAAATGGTCTTCCCTGATCAATTCAGAGGCGCGCTCGCCAATCATGATGCACGGCGCGTTGATGTTGCCGCTGGGTATTTCCGGCATGATGCTGGCATCAGCAATGCGCAGGCCCGTTACCCCCTTCACCCGCAAGCGTTCGTCAACGACATCGCCGATGCGGCAAGTGCATGACAGGTGGTAGATCGTGTTGCCGAAGTGCAGAGCGTGGCTTTCCAGCAGGGCATCGCTCGGCTCCTGCCCCGCAACATGGCCGTGCTTTCTGGCGAGCTCGGGGGGAACCATCCATTCGCCAAGCCCGCCTTCCGGCCAGTTTTTCGCGATCTCGAGCGACTTGCGCATCAAGGCCACCATCACCTTGAGGTCATGCGGATCGGCGAAGTAGTTAAAGTCGATCTTTGGCGGGATCGAGGGATCGGCCGACTGGAGAATGATCTCGCCCTCGCTGTGGGGCACGCAATTGCTGGGCAGAATGACCACGTTCTCGGATTCCGGCGAAAGCACCGCTTCGGGATCATCGAACATGAGCGAAACATCCGCATTGATCTGGTTGCGATGGAAATCGGCGACGTTCCCGGACGTCAGAAAGCCGATCTGGCCATCATGGGTGAAATCGTCGCCGAGGCCAGTCGAAAAGAAGCACACGCCGTCATAGGTACTCGATGAAGCAAGGCCGCTGCCGGTTGCCTTCAATTCGGCAAGCTGCCGTTCCGCCTCGGCCTTCAACGTTTTCAGATCATCGCTAAGTGCGGCGTCATCGGCTGGGTCAGCCGGTAGGGGGCCGCCAGGACCGCGCAGGGCATCGGGCCCGATGGCGATGCCGATGTCAGCCGGTGCCAGCCCGATCCCCGGCGCGGGAAAGATCATTCCGGCCAGAAAATGGTCCTTCAGATGCTTGCCGACATGCGGCTGATCAAGCCGGCAGGCGACACCTGCCTCTTCCAGTTCGCGCCGCGTACCAATGCCCGACAGCATCAGCAAATGCGGAGATCCGACCGCGCCTGCCGAGAGGATCACTTCCCGGCTTGCATGGATATGACTGATCATTCCGTCCGCATCACGATATTCCACGCCGCGCGCGACCAATTCGCCATTGTCGTCCTCAAGGATCAGATGGTTTGCCTGAACATTGGTGATGATCGTCAGGTTGGGGCGGTTCTCCGCGGCATTCTCGAGATAGGCATGATAGGTGCTCGATCGCTGCCCGCCACGCGTGTTGGTCTGGACGAGCGAGGAAACGCCGCCTTGCTGGAAGCGGCCAGAGCCGTTGTAGTCGCCCTCTGGCATCCCTGCCCGCGTCGCGGCCGTGACGAATTGCCGGGCGCAGGGTATCACCGGTGACCGGATGCCGACGCCGACTGGGCCAGAATGGCCACGCCCTTCGGCGTCGATCGCGGCCTCGTTGGACGGGCGAACCTCCTCCATCCGTTCGAAACAATGGCGAATGTCGGCAAAGCTCCAGCCGGCGGCGCCCAGTTCTGCCCAATGGTCGAAATCGCCCGGATGCCCGCGCACGAAAACCATATAATTCATGGCTGACGAACCGCCGAGCATCTTGCCCCGCGGAACCGGAATTTTGCGATCGAGCAGGCCTCGTCCGGCCTTTCCGGGTTCTCCCTGGAACATCCAGTCGCACTCGGGATCGAGCTGCAACGACGCGCAGGCAGCCGGAATGGCCTCGCGCTCCGGAGGCTTTCCTCCAGCCTCTAGCAAAGCGACTGTGATGTTGGGGTCCTCGGTGAGCCGCGCGGCGAGCACGGCTCCGGACGAACCGGCACCGACGATCACGAAATCATAAGTAGCTGTCATCGCATACCCCCCCGAGTCCATGCGATCCTCACGACAGCGGCGCTGCCGATCCGACGGTTATAAAGGGGTCTGGGAATTGAGCCACGCAATTCTGCATGAGATCAATCGGTATGACCATCAGGACAAAACGAAGTCAGCTTCGGGGACCATTCCCGCATGCCCAGTTTCGGGAAACGAACCGCGAAATGCCGCCATTTGTGGCCTGAGTAATGCAGAGTCGTCTGCCGAGCAGACCAGATCGTTCTCCGGAACCGCCATGAAAACCTGCTTTCGACACAAGCTGCCATTAGCAACTGCAACAGGACATGTAAGAAAGGCGCCCTCACTTCAGTCATTCGGCCAGTCAGCGGGATCACCTGAAAGCGGTGATTACGGCCGTGCTGAAGTGTCGTCGGCAATCCAAAGCCTGTGCCGGTTCGCCTCGCGCACTCATCTTGGTTATTCATAGGCGCGCATCAGAAGGATGTCTGTCGAAAGGCAAATTTACACGTTCTGTCCGCTCTTGGCCAAACCTGCCGATAGACACATCTCAGGGGAATGACCGCAAAGTCCCAAGACCTTCCGGCAGCTGCCGACCAGACTCGGTCGCTCGCAATAGCCAGCTTCGGTATCCGATTCTGCTAAGAGCTGCCATGTGACTTTTCGTGCGAGGATACGCCATCGTTCATGTCAGCCCCTAGCCGGGGAAGCCCGAGCTCTTATGTCCCCTATTACTGCATCGGGCACAGAAGAGCTTCTCGCGAAACGCCAGATGTGCTTTGGTGAAGGGATGGACAGCCTTAGCCAGACCGGAAAGATCAGGCGTGGACGGGGCCGGCCACCGTCAGTTGAAAATGTCGATCGGCGCAAGGCCATCCTCGATGCGGCGGTGGCGCTGTTTGCGCGGGACGGTTTCCGCGCGGTCGAATTGCGGGTTATTGCGAAAGAGGCCGGCGTCACCGTAAGCCTGATCCGCCATTATTTCGGCAATCGCGACAAGCTGATCGATCACACGATGCAGGTCGTGATGACGCGTCTCGAAGCGGTCTACGACAAGATCCTGACGGATATCGAGGCCAGCAGCGTCAATGAGCTGCTTGACGTGCTCTATCAGCGCAACGCACAATATCTCGTCCCGGAATATGACCTGTTGTTCTTCCTCAAACAGACAGCGGTGGAATATCCCGAGCGTTCCTTCCCGCTGTTTCGCAAGCACTTCAGCCTGATGCAGACACAGCTGAGCGGCCTTGAGGCGCTCGGGCAGATCCAGCCGGGCGTGAACATGCTGTGGCTGACCTTCATGCTGATCTCGGTCCAGTTCGGCCCGATCTTCCTCGAACGGCAGATGGAGGATTTCCTCGGGTTCTCGCCGCGCGATCCGGGTGCGACCCGAACCCGTAACGAGAGCAATTCGCGGGCGGTGAAATACGGGATCGTGCCGCGTGGCGACAGCCTGACCTGATCTGTCGGTCGAGCGCAAATCCCGCTCGCGTAAAAAGCCGCCTGTCGACCCTGCAAGAAATTCCATATTTTATCATTTTTACAAGGTCATGGCGCTGCCAGGCCAGCGAATCTTGACGTCATTGCTACAATTGTGAGGTGAAACAATATAATTTCGACCTACTCTCGGCTGATAATGGGAGCGGTATGAACCGCTCCATGCGCAGGAGGGGAAAAGCAATGCACAGGAATCTGAAATTCAAGACATCTTGCAGTCTGGTCGCGGTCTTGGCGGGATTTGCGGCGGTTCCGGCCTCCGCGCAGGACGAGTCCGCGACGGAAACGGTCGGTGTCGAAGAAATTGTCGTCACTGCACAAAAACGCGAGGAAAACCTCCAAGACACGCCCTTCTCGATTGTCGCCCTTGGCGAGAAGGCGCTTGAACAGCGCGGCATAAACTCGCTCAACGATCTCTTCACTGGTGCCATTCCCGCGGTTCGCATTGCGCCGTTTGTCGGCCGGGCATCGGCGGTTTCGATCGGGATGCGCGGCCTCGTGCCGTTCGATGCCACCCAGGTCTCCCGCGACCCGACTGTCGGCGTCTATATCGACGGGGTCTATCTTGGCCGTGTGTCCGGGCTCGGGCTGGAACTGGCGGATGTCGAGCGGATCGAAGTGCTGCGCGGCCCGCAGGGCACACTGTTCGGACGCAACGCTGTGGGCGGCGCGATCAGCGTCGTCTCGAAACGCCCGACCGGTGACTTCGGCTTCGACATGCGCGCCGGCATCGGTAATTTTGCCAGCCGTTCGGCGGCCGCCCACCTCAATCTGCCTGAAGTTGCCGGGGTGAGCATCAAGGTGGACGGTCTGTTCGAGGAACGCGACGGTTTCGTGCGCAACCCCCTGAGGACTTCCAACGATTACGGCGAAATCGACAAGCTCGGTTTCAGGGTCGCCGCTCTGTGGGAGCCGACCGACAGTCTCAGCATTCTCTATGCCTACGACTATTCCAAGGAACGCCCTACCAACCTCTATTATCACCTTGATGCAACGGCCCAGAGCGCGGCGGTGCGGCCCACCTTCATGACGATCGACACCGGGCGGGTGCGCGAGGCGCGGGTCGGGCTGCCGGTGCCGGTCAATCCGCAGAAGGCCGATGGTCACAGCATCACCGCCGAATGGGATGTCGCCGACAATCTCACCATCCGGTCGATCTCCGCATGGCGCAGTCTTGACTCGACCCAGTGGGAACAGGACGGCGGGATGCTGACCTCGTGGGGCGCCAACCGCCTGTTCGGCCGGTTGAGCTTTGCCAATGTCAGCCAGAACCAGTTCAGTCAGGAATTGCAGTTCGTGGGCACGGCGGGCGATTTCGAATATGTGCTCGGCGGATACTATTTCCGCGAAAGGGCGCAGGACGAAGCTACCGTGTTCTCGTCCGGCCGCCTCAACGCGGCGAACGACGGCGTGACCCTGTTCCCTGCGCCCGTGGCCGATCGCGGCACCGCCATCCCCGACCGTGCATCCGAGGCACAGGTCCGGTCCAAGGCGCTGTTCGGGCAGGTGACATGGTCGCCTTCAACCTTGCCCGGCGTGCATCTGACCGCCGGCGCGCGCTATACCGACGATCACAAGGAAGGCCGAATCACCGCGATCAATGGCGCCAATCCCAACCTTGTCTTCACCTTCAATTCGAAACGCCTCGATCCGATGGCGACCCTCGCCTATGACGTCAACGAAGACATCAACCTCTATGTCCGCTGGAGCCGCGCCTACCGCGCGGGAGGTGCAAACTCTCGCTCGATAAACTTCACGCCCTTTGGCGAGGAAGAACTGTCGGCGTGGGAAGCCGGGATCAAGGCCGATCTATTCGACCGGCGCGTCCGGCTGAACCTGGCCGCCTATACCAGCACGCTCAACGATCAGCAGGTTGATTTCATCAACCCGGCCAACGTCTCCAACACCGAGACACGCAACGCGCCGGAGCAGCGCCAGATCAAGGGGATCGAAGCCGACCTGACCGTGGTACCGACACGTGGGCTGACGCTTTCGGCCAACTACGTCTACACCGATGCGCCGCCCACGCCGGTGCGCAATCCCTTCACGGACAACACGGAATTGGTATTCTCGTCCTTCACCCGGGAACACGCAGCCACATTTGCTGTCGACTACGAATTCCCCGAGATGCCCTTCGGCCAGTTCCGGCTGCACCTCAATGCCGAGACGGTCGGCGATGTGCCTTGGTTCCAGACCCCGACCATCCGCACCGAGGACAAAGTGTTGTTCAACGGTCGCTTCACGCTCGGCGAAGTGGATCTGGGCGGCGGCGAGTGGGAATTCGCGCTATGGGGCAAGAACCTGTTCAACAGCACCTACGAGTTGCTGAACGTCAATCTCACCCGGATCGGACGCCAGAGCTACGCTCCCTTCAACGACCCGCGCACCTACGGGCTGGAAGCGCGGATGCGCTTCTGATGCCAAAAGTCATGCGGGCCTGCGTCAGTCCGGCCAAGAACAAGCTTTCGCAGAGCCGCAAGATCTGGCTGGTCATCGGCGGGGCTCTCTCCGCGCTGGTGGCCAGTCAGGCCCATGCCGAAACCATCTTGCTCACGAATGACGACGGCCTGTCGAGCAACGTCCTGGCACTCTACCGCGAGCTCAAGGAGCAAGGCCATGATGTGATCGTATCGGTGCCCTGCACCGGGCAGAGCGGAATGGGTGCTGCGATCTATTTTCTGCGGCCGCTCGAACCGCTGGGGCAGCCCTGCCTCAATGCGGCGGGGAAAGCGGGTGATCCAGGCGCCGGACCGATGACACGGGCGGATCTCCCGCCCGACTTCTTCTACGTCAACGGCACGCCGGTGATGGCCCTGCTCTACGGACTCGACGTAGCTGCCAAGGCGCGTTGGGGGCACCCGCCTGATCTCGTCCTTTCAGGCCCCAACGAAGGCCGCAATGCCGGCTATATCGTGATCAGTTCAGGCACGGTCAGCAATGCCCAATATGCAGCGATGCGCGGCATCCCCGCGATTGCACTGAGCGCGGGGGAAAATACGCGCGATAACCCCGGCCTTGCCAACCCGCGTTCTGCCGTGGTCGCACGGCTTTCGGCGCAGCTGGTTGCCCGCCTGATCGGCCAGCGCGGGACGGGACCGATCCTGCCGCAGGGCACGGCGCTCAACGTCAATTTCCCTGACGAGCCCGCCGATGCCCCTTGGAAGCCCGCGAGGATCGGAAACTACAATCGCTATGTGATCAGTTTCTCTTCCGATCTGGCAGGCAGGGACGCGGGGAATGCGCGGCCCGGCATCGCCATCGGCATATCGACGGCCCTGCCGAACCCCGAGCAGGGCCATGACGAAGCCGTAGTCTCTGAACACGCGATTGCGGTGAGCATCATGCAGATCGCCTATGATGCGGGGGACGAGCGGCAGGTATGGCTGGAAAGCGCGCTAACGCGGGGAGAAGCAGGCGACGACGATAGTGCGAGATAGGAATCGCATTGCCGTGGACCGCGATAGTCGAGAGATGGGGTTCCTCAACCACCTGCCACACACCATTCCTGAGTTAGTGCAAGGCTCGGGAGTGGGGGCGGCTGCGGTGCGGGCGGCGCATTTATTGATACTGCCTACGCCACAAATTAGCTGATTGGAAATGACGTAAAGGGCCGCTCGGAATGAAGGTGGGTCGATCGGTTCTTAAGGGGCTTGTGGCGCTCATCGCTTTGCTGATGGGCACAAATGCGCTGCTGTGGCTGCTAGTTCCGGCACGCGCGGCCGAGGTTCTGGCCATGCCCTTGCTGACCGGCCCGGCGATGAGCAGCCAAATGGATATCGGCGCATTCTTCATGGCAGGCGCTGTGTTCGCAACCCTCGCGCTTGTCCGGCGTGAACGGACCTGGTTTATCGCCGCAGCGTTGCCGGTGCTTGGCGCGGCCGCCTATCGCACCATTGCCTACGCGCTGCACGGGGCGCCATTCCTCGCCGACAAGGTTGGGATCGAGATCGCAATGGGCGTCACCCTGATCATAGCCGCACGCGTGCTCGGACGCGGACCCCAATGAACTGGGCACGGCCCGGCTCGATCAGGCACGGGTCTGCGCGCCGGCACCGCATCCGCAGCCAAAGACCTGACACAGGATCGACCCATCAGGTCCGTGAAGCGCGCGCCATATATTTGGGGGCACCGCAGACGAGTGATGCCCCCAGCGATGCCCCCAGCGATGCCCCCACTATATGTCGGCATTGGACACAAGATGAGACAATCTACATGATTTCTTACAGAGGGGCCGTGTCCGTATGGGACAAACCGCGAAGGGAAGGAAAAGGAAAGTGGTGGACAGGGCTGGATTCGAACCAGCGTACGCTTGCACGGGCAGATTTACAGTCTGCTGCCTTTAACCACTCGGCCACCTGTCCACACAGTCCCTGCAATGAGGGGGCCGTTTCCTGAGCCGCATTGGCTCTGAAATTGCGCGATTCCCCGAGGGGCCCCGCTGCCGAGAGGCGCCCCTTTGGCGAAGCACTGCTTGCCTGTCAATGGTCCTGCTGGCAGGGGGCGTCTTTGGAAAGCCGCAGCCGGGATACAACATGAGCAAAGGTGAGAAGAAGCGCGCCCTCAGGGGCCGTGCAGGGCGCATGAAGGGCGGACGCGGCTCGGGCCGTGCGTCAAGCGGGCAGGTGCGCCTGTGGGGCCGCCATGCGATCGAGGCCGCGCTCAAGAACCCCGAGCGTCAGCACCGCAAGCTCTGGGCCACGCCCGAGGGACTGGAGAGTCTCGACGGCGAACTGCCGCCGGGCTTCCCGATCGAACACGCACAAGCTGCTGATCTTGCAAGGCTTGTCGTAAAGGATGCGCCGCATCAAGGCCTGGTGCTGGAATGCGCGCCGCTTGAGGACGTGTTCCTCGACGAGGTCGCGCTGGGAGAAGCTGACCGCCCTATCGTCGTGCTCGACCAGGTCACCGATCCGCACAACGTCGGCGCAATCCTGCGCTCGGCAGCAGCCTTCGGGGCAGCCGCGATCGTAACCCAGGACCGCCACGCTCCGCCCGAGGGCGGCGTTCTGGCGAAGTCGGCCTCCGGTGCGCTCGAAACCGTGCCGTGGGTGCGCGTCGTCAATCTCGCCCGCGCGCTCGAGGAACTGGCCGACGCCGGATACTGGCGCATCGGGCTTGCGGGCGAAGCCGATGCCGTGCTCGCCGATGTCATGCCGACCGGCCCGTTGGTGATCGTGCTTGGCGCCGAGGGCGAAGGGATGCGCCAGAACATTGCGGCGCACTGCGACGTGCTGGCAAAACTGCCAATCTCATCCGCGATCGAGAGCCTCAATGTCTCGAACGCTGCAGCAATTGCGCTTTATGCGGCGGCAAGCCGCGGGTAGACGAACGGCAAAGAGGGGGAAATATCATGATGATGTTCTCGGGCATTCGGATGCGCGCCGCGGCGCTCCTGGCGGGCTTTGCGATGCTGCTTTCGGGCTGCTTCATGTCACCGGGCAAGTTCACCTCCGAGCTCGCCCTGACGGGGCCGGACACCTTCACCTTCACCTATGAAGGTGAGATCTTCTTCCTCGGCATGTCCAAGCTTGCGCGGATGGGAGCCGGCGTCGAGGAGCCGTTCGCGGCAAATTGCTTCGACGACGAGACCTATGAAACCCGCGACTGTACCAAGGACGAAGAAGCCGAACAGCGCAAGGAATGGGAAGCCGGTGCTGCCGAACGCGCGGCAAAAGCCAAAAAAGACGCCGAGAGTATGAAGGCGGTTATGGGCGGCATCGATCCATCCGATCCCAAAGCGGCCGAGGAACTGGTCAAGCTGCTTGAACGGCAGAAGGGCTGGAACCGCGTGGTGCACAAGGGCGACGGCCTGTTCGAGGTGAGCTATTCGGTCAGCGGCACGCTGGGCCACGACTTTATGTTCCCGCAGATCGAGGGCTTCCCGCCGATCAATCCCTTCGTCCAGATGTTCCTGCGGGATGGCAGTCAGGCGCGGATCAATGCGCCCGCCTTCGTGTTCCAGACCAGCGAAAGCCCGCTAGGTGCCCTTGGCGGCGGACTAGGCCCCTTTGCCGGGCTTGCGGCGATGGGTGCAGCGAACGAAGCCGAGGAAAATGCTGACGGTACCAAGGACGCTGAAGCGATCCCCGGTGTGCCGACGCTGGAGGGCACCTTCACGATCCGCACCGCTCAGGGGATGCGAATCCTTGCCAACAACACCGACGAAGGGCCAGGTGCCGCGCCCGGCGGCGGCGAAGTGCTGCGCTGGGAGATCACCACGCGCACCTCGCAGTCACCGACCGCGCTGATCGTCACTGCGCCGCGCTGATTTCTGGACTTCAGGCATAGAAAAACCCCGCCAGCCATCAGGCTGACGGGGTTTTTCTGTGCCCCCTTGCAAGGCTCCGGGCTTTCAGTCGCAGATCAGTTGACCGCGTCCTTCAGGCCCTTGCCCGCCTTGAACTTGGGCTGGTTCGAAGCCTTGATCTTCATCGGCTCGCCGGTGCGCGGATTGCGCCCCGTGGAGGCCTTGCGCTTGGCGACCGAGAAGGTGCCGAAGCCCACCAGGCGCACTTCATCGCCGCCCGAAAGCGCCTTGGTGATCGCGTCGAAAACGCTCTCGACTGCGTTCGAAGCATCGTTCTTCGAAAGACCGCTGGCGTCGGCGACGGCGCTGATCAGGTCGTTCTTGTTCATATGGGAACCCCCTTGTTTCAGGATTTCGTAGTGTCGGTATGAATCGCAGGTACGGAAAGCGGTCAAATGGAGACGTTTTTGCCAAGGCTGTCAAAGGCAAATAGACCGCTGGGGCTACCCGTTCGAAAAGCCGAGCAACTTCCCGCGCCTAACATGGGTTGGCACGGGAACGGTCTGCAAAAATGCCCTCTTCCGGTGAATACGACCCTGCCGCGAATCACGGCAAGTGTGCACCTTCTAGCGGCTCAGTGCGCGGTTGGCACCTCTGTCGACGACCCGCTTGCCCCTGAAGCGGGGCTGGCCGGCTGGCTGGCGAGATCGTCCGCCTCCGTCCACTCGATCGGCACGAGCGGTTCCACCAGCGCACGGGCCAGAACCTCATCGACATGGGCGACCGGAATGATCTCCAGCCCCTGCTTTACGTTGGCGGGGATTTCGGCCAGATCCTTGACGTTCTCTTCGGGGATGAGGACCGTCTTGATCCCGCCACGCAGCGCCGCGAGCAGCTTTTCCTTGAGCCCGCCGATCGCCAGCACCCGACCCCGCAGCGTGACCTCTCCGGTCATCGCCACATCGGGGCGCACCGCGATGCCGGTCAGCGTCGAGACGATCGAGGTGACCATGCCGATCCCCGCGCTCGGCCCATCCTTTGGCACGGCGCCTTCGGGCAGGTGGATGTGGACGTTCTTGCGGTTGAACAGCGAAGGCTTGATACCATAGGCAGGCGCACGCGCCTTCACGAAGCTGAAGGCCGCCGCGACGCTCTCGTTCATGACCTGACCGAGCTTGCCGGTGGTCTTGACCTCGCCCTTGCCCGGCATGGTGACGCTTTCGATTGTGAGCAGTTCGCCGCCGACCGAAGTCCAGGCAAGGCCTGTGACTGCGCCGACCTGCGCCTCTTCCTCGGAAACGCCGTGCTTGAACTTGCGCACGCCCGAGAAGTCGCCGAGATTTTCCGGTGTTATCGTGACGCTCTTGGTCTTGCCCTCGAGGATCTGGCGCAAGCTCTTGCGCGCCAGCTTGGCAATCTCGCGCTCCAGGGTGCGAACCCCGGCCTCGCGCGTGTAGTAACGGATCAGATCGCGAAGAGCGTCTTCTTCAAGGGTGAACTCGCCCTTCTTCAGACCATGCGCCTCGATCTGCTTTTCCACGAGGTGGCGCTGGGCGATCTCGACCTTCTCGTCCTCCGTGTAGCCTTCCAGACGGATGATCTCCATCCGGTCGAGCAGCGGCTGCGGCAGGTTCAGGCTGTTCGCGGTGCACACGAACATAATGTCGGAAAGGTCGAGGTCGAGTTCCAGATAGTGGTCCTGGAACTTGGCGTTCTGTTCGGGATCAAGCACCTCCAGCAGCGCCGAAGCCGGATCGCCGCGGAAGTCCTGACCGAGCTTGTCGATCTCGTCGAGCAGGAACAGCGGATTTGCCGTGCCAGCTTTCTTGAGGTTGGCCACGATCTTGCCCGGCATGGAGCCGATGTAAGTGCGCCGGTGTCCGCGGATCTCGGCCTCGTCACGCACGCCGCCCAGCGACTGGCGCACGAATTCGCGGCCCGTCGCCTTGGCGATCGACTTGCCGAGGCTGGTCTTGCCCACGCCCGGAGGGCCGACGAGGCACAGGATCGGACCTTTAAGCTTGTTGGTGCGCGCCTGCACCGCGAGGTACTCGACGATCCGGTCTTTGACCTTCTCCAGCGCGTAGTGATCCGCATCAAGGATCTCCTGCGCTTTGGCGATGTCCTTCTTCAGCTTCGACTTCTTGCCCCACGGCAGGCCGAGCAGCACATCGAGATAGTTGCGGATCACCGTCGCCTCGGCGCTCATCGGCTGCATCGAGCGCAGCTTCTTCAGCTCCGCCTGAGCCTTGGCCTTGGCTTCCTTGGAAAGCTTGGTTTTCTCGATCTTCTCGGCGAGCTCGGCAATCTCGTTGCCCTCTCCATCATCGCCGCCGCCCAGCTCCGACTGGATCGCCTTGAGCTGCTCGTTGAGGTAATATTCGCGCTGGGTCTTCTCCATCTGGCGCTTCACGCGCCCGCGGATGCGGCGTTCGACCTGCAGCACTGACAGCTCGCCTTCCATGAAGGCCATAACGAGTTCGAGCCGCTTTAGCGGATTGCCCTCAGTCAGCAGGCTCTGCTTATCCGAAACCTTGGCGCTGATCGCTGCGGCGATGGTATCGGCGAGCTGGCCGGCATCATCGACCTCGGAAAGGTCGACGCCCGCATCCTCGCCCATCTTTTTGTTGAGCTTCACATATTCGCCGAACTGCTCGGTCACCTGCCGCATCAGCGCGGTGACTTCGCTACCCGAGACGGTCTCGGGCTCGATCAGTTCGACTTCGGCGAGAAGGTGCGTGCCGACATTCTCCAGCGCCGAAAGCCGCGCGCGGGTCTTGCCCTCGACCAGTACGCGCACGGTGCCATCGGGCAGCTTCAGCAGCTGGAGTACCTGCGCGATCACGCCGACGTCATAGAGATCATCGCCCTCAGGATCGTCACAGGCCGGATCGAGCTGAGCGAGGAGGACGATGTCCTTGGATGCTTCCATCGCCGCTTCCAATGCCGCCACCGACTTGTCGCGCCCGACAAACAGGGGAACGACCATGCCCGGAAAAACGACAATGTCACGAAGGGGGAGAAGGGGGAAGGTTTGGGTCATACTGGAGATATGGGTAGGCCTTTCCGCTCCCGCAATGCCCCCCTCGGGCTAAGCTGTGGAAGCGGCAAAAACCTCCCCGCCCTCACCCCAATCCAGGCAGGTTGAACCCCGGCGGCAGGCCCATCGAGGACTGCATGTCCTTCATCTGCTGCTCCGACACGCGATCGGCGCGGTCGCGGGCGTCGTTGAAGGCGGCAGCAACAAGATCCTCAAGTATCTGCTTGTCGTCGGCATTCATCAGGCTGTCGTCGATTGAAACGCCGAGGATGCGGCCTTTGGCGCTGGCGCGGACCTTCACGAGGCCGCCGCCGGCGCTGCCCTCGACCTCGATCGAGTCGAGCTTTACCTGCATCTCGTTCATCTGCTTCTGGATGGTCTCGGCGGCCTTCTGGGCTGCTGCCATCATCTCTTCCATCGACTTCATCGGGGTACTCCATCAATTCCAGGGGGGGCTACCACCAGCGGCGGCGCGGGGTTCCGATCCGATCAGTTCGGCATCGGGAAAAGCGTCGAAGGCGGCCTTGACCAGCGGGTCGGACCGGATGCGCGCCTCTTCGGCAGCAGCCTCGGCCTCGGCAGCTTCGCGCAAGGAGGGCTGCGCCGTTCCGGTGCCGCGCTCGATCACCCATCGCTTGCCGGTGATCTTGAACAGCGCCTCGCGTATGTCGCCGGCAGGATCGTCGGGGAAGCTGTCGGCCTGCTGGTAAACGAGACGATCCGGACCGAGTTCGATCACCCGCACCCGGTCGCGCATGATCTGGGCAACGCGCAACTGCCCGGCGGCATCGACCTGGTCGACGAGCGCCGCCCAGCTCTGGTTGGGCGCGGCAGCAACCGGCGCAGGCGCGGCGGGAGCACCCTCACCCACAGGCACCGCCACGATGCCGCTCGCGGCAATTTCCTCGATCCGCCGCGCCAGCTTGCCCGGATCGGGCATCTGCGCGGCGTGGAGGATGCGCAGCAGCGCCATCTGGAGCGAGACGAGCGGATCGGGGCCGGTGCGCACTTCGTCATGGCCCTTGAGCAGCAATTGCCACAAGCGGTGCAGTTCCCCCGCCCCAAGCCGCGACGCAAAATCGGCGAGCGCAGCGCGCTCCTCCTCGGCAGGCGCATCGGGCTCGGCGCCCGATACTTGCGCAAGGGTAATGCGGTGGGTGAGGTCCATAAGAGCGCGCATCAGTGCCAGTGGCTCCACACCCAGGGCATATTGCTCGTCCACCGCCGCGAGCAGTGCCATGGCATCGCCTTCGAGCAAGTGGCCGAGCAGGCGACGTTGCGCGCTCTTGTCAGCAAGGCCGAGCATATCGCGCACGCGGGCGGCGGTGACCTTGCCCTCGCCATCAAGGTCGGCATGGGCGATCGCTTGATCGAGAATTGAAAGCCCGTCGCGCACCGATCCTTCGGCGGCATTGGCGATGATGCTGAGGCCCTCGGCCTCGGCCTCGACGCCTTCCAAGCGGCACACCTTGGCGAAATGTTCTGCCAGCATAGGCGCGGGAATCCGGCGCAGGTCGAAGCGCTGGGTACGGCTAAGCACCGTAACGGGCAGCTTGTCGACTTCGGTGGTGGCGAAAAGGAATTTGACGTGGGGTGGCGGCTCCTCAAGCGTCTTGAGCAACGCGTTGAAAGCATTGCGCGACAGCATGTGGACTTCGTCAATGATGTAGATCTTGTAGCGCGCCGAGACGGCGGCGTAGCGGACCTGCTCGATGATTTCGCGAACGTCATCAACACCGGTGTTCGACGCCGCGTCCATCTCGATCACGTCGATGTGGCGACCTTCGGCGATGGCGGTGCAGGGCTCGCACTTGCCGCAAGGATCGATCGTCGGCCCGCCTTGCCCGTCCGGCCCGATGCAGTTCAGCGCCTTGGCGATAAGCCGCGCAGTCGAGGTTTTGCCCACCCCGCGCACTCCGGTCATCAGAAATGCGTGCGCCAGCCGGTCACGCGCGATGGCATTGGCCAGCGTGCGCACCATCGCCTCCTGCCCGATCAGTTCGGAGAAGGTCTGCGGCCGGTACTTGCGAGCCAGCACGCGATAGGGCTGGGTAGACGCCTGCGTAGTCCGAACGGGGGCGGGCGGCGGTGCAGCGGGCGTGGTCGCTGGCGGAGGTGCGGGAGCAGGATCGCCGAAGAGCGCATTCTGCCCCGCCGCCTCAAGCTCGGCAGCGGTGGGCCCAGTGTCGTCCTCGGGCAGTTCGGGATCGGAATCGCTCATGCCGACAAGCTAGGCGCTCGCACCAGGTTTGTCATGCTGCGGATGGCTGCGATGTGGTTGAAAAAGGAGCCGGGCGACCCGCCGCAATCCACCTGTGCTGCTTCCTTCCGGACCTGACACGGTGAGCGGACGCAAACGTCCACCCGACTCCCGGGTGCCCATATGGCGTCGCGGACGCTAAACGTCAATTCAGCGGAAATTATCCGCGTAGGCCTGCAGCTTCAGGCGCTTGGGCGGCGTCGCAATCAGGCGCGCAGGGATGCCGTACTTTTCGGCATAGACGCGCGCGGCGTCCTTGTCGGGGAAGGTCAGGCGCACCTGCGACTGGGTGTCGCCCGTGCCAGTCCAACCCATCAGCGGATCCGCAAAGCGCGCCTGCGACTGCTCGAACTCGAGCACCCATTCATCGGTATGGGCCTTGCCGGACTGCATGGCGTGCTTGGTCTTCTGGAAAATTCTCGCGTTCATAGGGTGGCTCTTAGATCACGAATCGCTGCGGTTGAAGGCGTTTTTGGTCTTCATGCTTGGCTTTTCAAGCCAAGGCTGATCGGGCCAACGGTGCTTGGGATACCGGCCCTTCATGTCCTTCACCACGTCGCGCCAGCTACCGCGCCAGAAGCCGGGCAGATCGCGGGTCGACTGGACGGGGCGCCCGCCGGGGCTGGTGAGTTTCAGAAGGAGAGGCATGCTTCCGACCATCGGCTGCGTATCCAGCCCGAACAGTCCCTGCACCCGGACCTCGACGCTCGGAGCATCGTCGCCTGTGTAGTCGATCGCATGGCGGGTCTGGGCAGGTGAGGTAAAATGGGTTGGTGCGGCACGGTCGAGCACTTGCCGGTCGTTCCAGTCCAGCAGGCCGAGTGCAGCCTCAGCATAGCGATGTGGCGACAGATCAAGATCGCGTCGCCCGGCGAGCAGCGGCGCGAGCCAATCGGCAGCACGCGCGCGCAACGCCTCCGGCGACAGCGCCGCAACGCCGGCAAATCCTGCGCGCGTCAGAAAACCGTCAGGTAATAGGGTTTCGAGCCGCTCCAGAGCCTTCTGCACCATGATATCCGCCAGAAGTGCCGGATCGGGCGAGGGCTCGGGGACGCTCGCCAGAACGATTGCACCCAGCCTGCGTTCGCGCCGCGCCTCGACCCGCGACTTTTCGCTATTCCAGCGGGTTGTGACGCGCTCCTGAAGTTCGGCGGCAAATAGCGCTGCAATGCGCTCGGCCGCAATCTCGGCTCCAGCGGTGATGCGCGCGCACTTGGCTTGTCCCTGAGCGTCGCCGATCACAATCCACTCCGCGCGGGCGAGCGAGGAAGCAGTATCGAGGATGTAGCCCCGTCCCCCGGCGCTCAACCAGTGTTCGCCAGAAGCGTCGCGGCGGCGGGCGACGAAATCGGGCCGTGCCAGCGCCAGCGCCTCGGCCGCGTCATCAGCGGGGCTGGTGCCCACTACGCTCGCCAGCTTGCGAGCCTGCCCGGCCCAACCCTGTGCAATCCGCGCAGCTGCAACGCTGCGGGGCGCGCGGTCGCCGCGCCACCGGGAAAGGCGCTGCATGAGGTCCTCGCCGCGCCCGCCCAGCCCGCGCTCCTGCAACAGCATCACCAGCCGCGCCGCATTCTCGCCGCAGCCTGCCGCCGCGCCGTGCAGCACGGCAGCGGCCTGATCGGGAGCCATCGGCAAGGCAGCAATCGCCTCGCCCAGAGCAGATATGCGCCCGCCTGCATCAAGCGCGCCCAAGGCCTCAAGCGCGCGCCGCGCCGCCGCAACCGAGGCCTCCGGCGGCGGGTCAAGCCACGGCAGCGCGTGCGGGTCTGCCGTCCCCCACTTTGCTAGCCGCAGGATCAGAGGGGCAAGATCGGCCTGCATGATCTCGGCGGGCGCGAATTCAGGCAGACCGGCATGGCCCGCTTCCTCCCACAACCGGTAGGCCACCCCCGGCCCTTGCCGCGCCGCGCGGCCGGCACGCTGCCCTGCTGACGCCTGTGACGCACGCCGGGTGACCAGATGCGTGGTGCCAGCAGCACGGTCGAATTCGGCGAGCCGCGCAAGCCCCGAATCGACCACAACGCTGACCCCGTCGAGCGTCAGCGACGTCTCGGCAATCGCCGTAGCCAGCACGATGCGTCGGCGGCCTTCGGGATCGCGGCGTATCGCGGCGCGCTGTGCGGCGGGCTCGATCTGACCATGAAGGGCGTGGATCGGGACGTCCTTGAGACGCGGTTCGAGGCGCTCACGCACCCGCTCGATCTCGCGCACACCGGGGAGGAAGGCGAGGATATCGCCTGCCTCCTCGCGCCATGCCGTCATCACGGCGGCAGCTACCCTGTCCCCGATCGCCTGCGAGGCGTCGCCGCCAAGCCATTTGATCGAGAGGGGAAAGCTGCGTCCCTCGCTTTCGATCACCTCTGCACCCTCGCCCAGCAGACGGGCGAAGCGGGCGCCGTCGATGGTCGCCGACATGACGAGTACTCTGAGGTCTTCACGCAGCACAGCGCGGGTCTCGAGCGCAAGGGCCAGGCCAAGGTCGCTGTCGAGCGCGCGTTCATGCGCCTCGTCGAATAGTAGGGCAGAAACCCCGGGCAGTTCCGGGTCCTCGACCAGCCGGTTCACCAAGATTGCTTCGGTCACGACCAGAATGCGGGTCCGCGCGGAAACCTTGCTGTCGAGACGGGTCATGTAGCCGACCGTCTCGCCCGCTGCCTCACCCAGCATTTCGGCCATGCGCTCAGCCGCGGCGCGAGCGGCGACACGGCGGGGTGATGTGATGATTATCTGGCCGGTGCACCACGCCTCGCCCAGCAGATCGGGCGCGACCGCGGTGGTCTTGCCTGCGCCCGGCGGCGCGATCAGCACGCCCGCACCCTCCCCTGCCAGTGCGGCGCGGATCTGCGGTAGGACAGCCGTGATGGGGAGGTCGAGGCTCATTGCCCCGCCCGATAGCTTGCTCAGTGCCCCCGCGCGACCGCGAATTGTGCAGCTTCAGCCATCGCTGCGCGCGCCTTGCTGTCGGGAAAGATCGAGATTGCGTCGATCGCGCGGTGCGCGAAGTGGCGTGCGCGCTCGCGTGTATCATCAAGCGCGTTGTGCTTGCCGATCAGGCTGATCGCATGGGCAAGGTCATCATCCGAGCTACGATGGCCGATGATCGCGTCTTTCCAGAACTTGCGCTCTTCCTCGTTGCCGCGGGCATAGGCGAGGATCACCGGAAGGGTCATCTTGCCCTCGCGGAAGTCGTCGCCTTGGTCCTTACCCATTTCGGCAGCGTCCGAATCATAATCGATCGCATCGTCGACCAATTGGAACGCAACGCCGAGGTTGCGGCCATAGGCTTCAAGCGCGCGCTCCTGCTCTTCGGAGCATTCCGCAACCACCGCCGCGATCTGGCTGGCAGCGGCGAACAGCGCAGCGGTTTTAGCGCCGATGATGTGGAGGTATTGTTCTTCGCTGGTGTTGATCTGCCGCTGGGCCGAAAGCTGCGAGACTTCGCCCTCTGCGATCACAGCACTGGCCCGCGACAAGATCGAAAGGACGCGCAAAGACCCATCCTCCGTCATCAGTTCGAAGGCGCGGCTAAACAGGAAATCGCCGACAAGAACGGTCGCGGGATTGCCGAAAATGATGTTGGCCGCAGCCTTGCCGCGCCGCAATTCGCTGCCGTCGACCACGTCATCATGAAGCAAGGTCGCGGTGTGGATGAACTCTACCGCGGCAGCGAGCTTATGGTGGCGCGTGCCCTTGTAACCGACCAGTTCGGCACCGGCGAGCGTCAGCATCGGCCGCAGCCGCTTGCCCCCGCCCGAGATCAGGTGACCAGCAAGGCGTGGAATCAGCGGGATTTCGCTCTGCATCCGGTCGAGGATCACCGCATTCACGGAATTCATCCCACCCGCCGTCAAAGACAGCATGGGATCGAGGGTCGGTGCCTTGCGCGGCAGAGGAATAATGTCGGCACTCATGCTGGCTTGGCTCTAGGGCGGCCCGCGCGTGCTTGGCAAGCGCAGAATTGCTGCTAGTTTCGCGCCCTATGTCGCATGATCTGCAAGCCTCTCCCGAGCCCGATCCCGTTCTGGCCGCCTTCCGCAAGAGCATCGACAATATCGATGCGGCCTTGATCCATATTCTGGCCGAGCGGTTCCGGATCACCCAGGCTGTGGGCGAATACAAGGCCAAAGTCACCCTGCCCCCGGCCGATCCCGACCGCGAGGCGCGCCAGATCGCGCGGCTGAGAAAGCTTTCGGAAGAGGCGGACCTCGATCCCGAATTTTCCGAAAAGTTCCTGCGTTTCATCATTGATGAAGTGATCCGCCATCACGAGCGCGCGCAAGCGGGCTGACAGCAGTCATTCCCGAAAGAAAAGGGGCACGCCGCCGATCGAAAGGCTACGTACCCCCAACTTTTGGCACCTCCCGACTGGCGGGACTGCATCGTCCGCCGGAGCGGCCTAAATCCTTTAGCTATCCGCGCGGACGACGCACGCGGGGCGGGCGCGAGACGCCCTCCGCGCGGCTGCGCGACACAGTCGTGTTGACCTGTCCGTTGCTACGGGTAGTGGCGCGGTCGCGCGCGGCAAGCGTGTTGCCATCGCTGTCGGTCACGCGCTGGCTGGCCTGCGAATTGCCCTGCCCGTCGCGGCTGCGACTGTCGGACAAGCCATAGGTCTGGCCGCCGCGCCCGGTTGCCGTGCCGCTGAAGGTCGAGCCGTTCTCGGTCCGCACGCGCTCGCCTTCAAGGCTGCGGGTGCGCCCTTGCGGTCCGGTCTGGGTCACCGAGACGGTTGAGCCCGTATCGGTGCGCTGGCGCAATGCGCTGCTCGATGCAGCGCTGCCGGTGTTGAGGTTGGTGACGTCGCGGTCGCGGGTCGCGGTGCCGGTCTCGCGGTTGACGGTGGTCGTCTGCGTGGCGCTCACATTGGGGCCTTCAAAAGTCTTGGTACGGCTCAGCTCCTGTGCGGCGAGCGAGGAGGCAAACGCCAGCACGGCGAGCGGGGCGAGAATCAGGTGTATCTTGTGCATTGTCGTATTCCTCCATGCAAAATCAGAAAGTTGCAGGTCACCGGCGACGAACGGGGGAGTGCCGCCGGTGACAAAGAGAAAACGTTTCAGGGCCAATCACCCCTTCGCGGGTCAGCGGCTTTATTCAGCAGGAGACGGGGCAGGTTGCAGGGCAGGCGCCGGCACAGGTGAGCTGTCGCTTGAGGGGGCCGAAGGGTCCGCGGGAGCACCGGCGCGGCGGGCGCGAACCTCGTCCATGAGCGCGCGGAGTTGTTCCGGCGAGAGCCTGCGCCACGCCTCGCGGCGCTCTGCGGGGGGAAGCTGACGCAATTCACGTACCGTCTCACGCAGCTGGGGATCGACCCGCGGGCGACTTCTGATGTCCTCGCGGGTCAGCGCCTCGCCGCCTTCGACCTTTCGCTGCATATTCTCGCGGCGGGCCAGCATGGCCGCATCCGCGCGCTGTTCGCGCCGCACCAGCTCAGACTCGATGCGGGCGCGCAGCCGTGCCTCCTCCTCGGGAGAAGGCACCGGCAGCCCGGCCGCGCGGCGGCGCTCGATCGCGCTTTTTATGCGCTGGTCGATGATCATGCGGCGTTCCTCGCGGCGGTCGGCACGCACCTGATCCAGGCGGCGGAACGCCTCGCCGAGCTCCTCGGGCGTATCGACCGGGCCTTCGATGGCGACCAGTGCAGAGGAGGGAGCAGCAGCAGGGGCAGCGCGGCGCGCTTCCGGGGAAGGCGCAGCGGCAGCTGTGCCGGTGATCGCCGCCCACACCGTCCCAGCCGATGGCACCGGGATCGCAAGCTGCTGGAGGAGCCCGGTCGCTGCCGCCGCTGTCGCAAGCGCACCGAAACTGGCAAGGCTGATGGCAATGCGCTGCCCCAGCCGCCAGCGGCGCTGGACGACCGCGCGGCGGAGCGGCGGCGGGGGCGCGGGTCGCACCTCGGCAGCGGCAAGCACGCGCTCGGCAAAGCCGGCTGGCAGCTCCGGCACAGCAAAATCTCCGAGCGCCCGGGCAAGCGGGCTGCCGGGCTCGATGGGCGCGCCAGGGTCCTGATCGTTCACGCTCATGGCGCGTCTCCTTGGGCGGCGAAGGCCTGACGCAGCGCCGTGCGGGCGCGGTGCAACAGGGATTCGAAGGCCTTTATGTTCATATCCATCGCTTCGGCTGCCTCGGCATTGGGCAGCTCCTCGAAATAGGTCAGCACGATTGCGGCGCGCTGGCGCTCTGGCAGCGACAGCACCAGTGCACGGGCCAGCCCGTCGCGCTCGTCCGCCTCGATCTGCGCGTCGGCGAGCGGGGCTCCGTCCTCTTCCTCCGGCACCTCCCCGCCGCACAACCGGCGTGTGCGGCGCAGGCGGTCGATCGCGAGGTTTGTCGCCACTCGCTGAAGCCAGCCGCCGAGCCGCAAGCGGGCCGCCGCCTGGCTACCGACCGGATGCCTCGCGGCAATGGTCGGAGCGTGATCCCACAGGCGCAGCAGCGCCTCCTGCACGATATCCTCGGCCTCGTGCGCGTCGCCCATCATGCGATATGCAAGCCGGTGGAGAGCGCGCCCGTGCAGCGCAACCATGTCGCGCAAAGCCGCCGGATCGCGCTGTGCCAGCCGCGCCGCCCACACCGCCTCATCCCCCGCAGGAGCGAGAGGCGGCGCTACCGGCATTGGATCACTGCTGACGTTCATGGCGTATCGCAAAAGGGCCCGTTGGCGTGTGCGTCTTCAGCCATACAACGGCGACCTTGCAAAAACCCTTCGCGGGGCGCGCTATCAGTCCGCGCGCGGCAGGCGCAGCGCCACCAGCAGCCCGCCCAGATCCTCGCTTGTGCCCAGTTCGACGCTGCCGCCATAGATTTCCGCCACATCGCGAACGATCGCAAGGCCGAGGCCGGTGCCAGGCTTTCCGGTGTCGAGTCTGACGCCGCGATCGAATATCCGGATCCGCTCGGCCTCGGGGATGCCTGCGCCGTCATCCTCGACCCAGATCAGGCACATCTTCGGATCGCGCGGTACATCGCTCTCATCGGGATCGATAGTGACGAAGACCGAGCCTCCGCCGTACTTCGCCGCGTTCTCGATGAGGTTGCCGAGCAGTTCGTCGAGGTCCTGCCGCTCCAGAGATACCAGGGCGTTCTTGTCGCCAGCAATGTCCAGCCGACCTTCGGGGTAGAGCCGCTCGACCGCGCGGCGTACAGCTTCGGCGCTCGCCATCACATTGGTGCGGGCATGGCCGACAGCGCGCCGGCCCACGGCGCGGGCGCGGGCTAGATGGTGGTCAACATGGCGCTGCATCGTGCGTGTCTCGCGCATTACCGCCTCGCCCAGATCGGGCGCCCGAGCGGTGGCAGCGTTGGTCAGCACGGTGAGCGGCGTCTTGAGCGCGTGAGCGAGATTGCCCGCGTGGCGCCGTGCTTCCTCGGCCTGCCTTTCGGAATGTTCGAGCAGCGCGTTCAGCTCCTCGACCAGCGGCTGCACTTCCAGCGGCAGCGGATCGGTGATGCGGTTCGCGCCAGTGGTGCGCAGGTTCTGGATCGCCGCGCGCACCCTCCGCAAGGGCGAGAGGCCATAGCGCACTTGCATCAGTGCCATCAGCAGCAAGCCTAGGCCGAGCACGGCAAAGCTCCAGATCAGGATCAGGCGTACCCGCCCGACCTGCGCGTCCATCTGCTCGGTCGCGCTCGCTACGGCAAAGGTCCAGCGGGTCTCGCTGCCCGGCAGGATTACGGTGCGTTCCGCAATTCGCAGCGGCTCGCCCGCGAACTGGTCGGAATTGTAGACATGGACATCGCTGTCAAAGTGCCCGGCCTTGGCCTGCGCGCCTTGCAGCTTTAGCGTGCGGTCCCACAGGCTGCGCGAGGGCCACGGCTCGTAATTGCCGCCGGAAATCTGCCAATAAAGCCCGCTGCCCGGCTCAAGGAAGCGCTGGTCGCCCAAAGTGCGATAAAACCACACCTCACCGCTCGCATCGATCTCGGCCGAAGCGATCATCGCGGTCAGCTGGTAATCAAGCTGTTCGTCGAAATTGGCTTCGACCTGACTGGTGAGCGTACGTTCAAGCGCGATGCCACCACCCAGCAAAAGCACCGAAATCCATCCCGCCGCGATCAGCCCCATGCGCCGCGCGAGGCTGGCGCGGGGACCAGCACCGGCTGAGGGATCGGCTACGTCGCGCACAACCTCGGCCTCACCCCCTGGCGAGACGGCAGTAACATCGCCGACTGACGCAGACGCCTCAGGCGCGGGGCGCGTCGGCGGGGTCGTCGAGGCTGTAACCGAGGCCACGGATGGTTGTAATCACGTCTGCGCCAAGCTTCTTGCGGATGCGGGTGACGAAAACTTCGATGGTGTTCGAATCCCGGTCGAAATCCTGATCATAGATGTGCTCGATCAGTTCGGTGCGGCTCACCACCTTGCCCTTGTGATGCATGAGATAGCTGAGCAGCTTGTATTCCTGCGCGGTCAGCTTGACCGGTTCGCCCGCCAGCGTGACGCGGCCCGAGCGGGTATCCAGCCGCACATCGCCCGCGGTGAGTTCCGATGACGTATTGCCCGAGGCACGGCGGATCAGCGCGCGCAGACGGGCGATGAGCTCTTCCGTCTGGAACGGCTTGGCGAGGTAATCATCGGCGCCGGCATCAAGCCCGGCAACCTTGTCGCTCCAGCTGTCGCGCGCGGTCAGCACCAGCACCGGGAAGGTGCGCCCTTCGCGCCGCCACATGCCCAGCACGGTCAGCCCGTCGATCTCGGGCAGGCCGAGGTCGAGCACAACCGCGTCGTAATCCTCGGTCGAGCCCATGAAGTGCCCGTCCTCGCCATCGGTCGACAGGTCTACGGCATAGCCCTGGGCTTCGAGCGTGGACTTGAGCTGTGCGCCAAGGTTAGGTTCGTCTTCGACGATCAGAATGCGCATGGGTAACCGGTTTCCTGATTAGCGATGAGCGGGTTGGTGCGCTTTTGGTTTGCGAGCGTCAAGCAAGCGCTGCGTGCCCAAGACTGCAATGTCCCCCGCTGAAATGGCATGATTGCCTGTCTGTCAGCGCGAACGGCCGATAATCCGGCCGGTGCGCGCATCGACATCGATGTAGGTCACGCGGCCATCCTTGATGAACTTCAGACGATAGGCCCTTGCGGTCGAATCATAGGCAAAGCCGAGATACTCGGCATCGCGCATCGCGGGCAGGATGCGCGCCTCGATCTCGCTGGAACGCATGATGTTGCCGGCCTGCGCCTCGCGCCGCGCCTCGCCCTGATCACCGCGCGGCTGATCCTGCGCGGACGCAGGGGCGCCGACCAGCACCAGCGCTGCCAGTGGAGCAAACAGGAAGGCGAGCGAGGTTTTCATCACAGTCAATCGATTAGCAGTTGCCTATTGAACAAGCGGTGAATGGCTTACTTGGTTCCGGCCGGTGCCTTGCCGACGAGTTCATAGGTGATGTTCACGCTCACCCCTGTCGAAACCGTGCCGGGCTGCACCGGGGTCGATGTTGCGGCTACCTCAGCCACTATCTTGGCGGCATCGAACATCGGGAAGCTGCCCTCGATGCCCTCGGACACTGCCAGCACTTTCACCCCTTCATATCCGAGCATCTTCGCATAAGCCCGGGCCTGCGCCTCGCCGCGGGCAACGGCGCGGGTGCGCGCCTCATCCTTGGCCGGCGACGGGTTCGCAATGTCGAATTCGGGGCCGGATAGGTCGGTCGCACCAGCCTCGACCAGCGCATCGAGAACACGGCCGGTATCTTCGACCTTGCGCAGGGTCACGCTGACGCGGTTGGCGGCCTGATAGCCGCGGAACTTGGCGCCGCTGTCCAGATAGTCATACTGCGCAGAAAGACCGATGCCGCTCGTCTGGATGTCTTTTTCGGCGATCCCGAGCGCTTTGATCTGCCCGATCACCTTGGTCATCGCCGCCGCATTCTTGCGCATCGCCTCGGTCGCGGTCGGCGCTTCGACGACAACGCCCGCACTGATCCTCACAATGTCCGGCGCGGTGTCGACGGTCTCGTACACGCTCAACTCGACCACCGGGCCGCTCGGGGCAAGGTTGACCTGCGGCGCGGCAAAGGCGGCTGCAGGAAAAATCAGAGCCGAGGCGGCAGTCAGGGCAAAAGCGGATTTCATCATGAGTTCTTTTCCTTGGTTTGGCCGCACCCCTGCAACGCCTTGCCTTTCGCGTGACTGAACCGCTGCGCCGACGCGGGGTTGCTGGGGCCCACTTGCCCCTTGGCTGCCCAGCCCCTAGGTGCGCGGACGATGGCGCAACCACCGATTTTCTCCTTCGAGGGCCTCGCCCTGCAGCAGGGCGGCCGCTGGCTGTTCGGCGGCCCGACCCCCACGAGCGGTGCCGCGCCGATCGACCTCCACGTGCTGCCCGGTGACAGGCTGGCGCTGATCGGCCGCAACGGTGCAGGCAAGACGACGCTGCTCCGCCTGATCACCGGCAAGATCGAGGCCGACCGCGGACAGCGCCGGATCAAGCCGGGGACGAATATCGTCTTTCTTGAACAAGACCCGGATTTCTCCAGCGCGGTGACGCTGATGGATTGGGCGCTGGGCGGCCCGGATGCACCCGAGGCGCACGAGGTTGAGGCGATCGCCGGCCAGCTCGGCATCGACATGAGCCGCGAGGCAGTTACGGCCAGTGGGGGTGAGCGGCGCCGGGCTGCGATCGCGCGTGCTTTGGCGCAGGACCCCGATCTCATTCTGCTGGACGAACCGACTAACCACCTCGATCTCGCTGCGATCGACTGGCTGGAGGATTGGCTCTCGCGCTACCGCGGGGCGTTCATCACGATTTCCCACGACCGTACCTTCCTCACCCGCCTGACCCGCGCGACCCTGTGGCTCGACCGCGGCACAATACGGCGCAAGGAGATCGGCTTTGGCGGCTACGAGGCGTGGGAGGAACAGGTCTATGCCGAGGAGGCCCGCAATGCGGATCGCCTTGATGCCAAACTGAAAATCGAGGCCCACTGGCTCGAACGCGGGGTCACCGCGCGGCGCAAGCGCAACCAGGGCCGGCTGGAAAAGCTCCACCAGATGCGCGCTGTCCGGGCAGCGATGATTTCGGGCGCAGGGACGGCCAAGTTGAAGCTGGCCTCTGACGACGACTTCAAGTCGAAATCCGTCATCGTTGCCGACAATATTTCAAAGACTTATGGTGAACGCGCCATCATCAAGCCCTTCTCCCTGCGGATCCAGAACGGCGATCGCATCGGGATCGTCGGTTCCAACGGCGCTGGCAAGACCACCCTGCTGAAATTGCTCACCAAAGAGCTCGAACCCGACACCGGCTCCGTCACCCATGCCCGCACCTTGACCGGGGTAATGATCGACCAGCAGCGCAAGCTGCTCGAACCGGGTGCGACTGTCCGCCAGATCCTGGCCGAGGGGGGCGACTGGATCGACGTGCGGGGCGTGCGCAAACATGTGCAGGCCTACCTCAAGGATTTCCTATTCGACCCCGGCCTGGTCGACACCAAAATTGGCATCCTGTCGGGCGGGGAACGCTCCCGCCTGCTGCTCGCCCGCGAGTTTGCGCGTACCGCCAATCTCCTCGTTCTGGACGAGCCGACAAATGATCTTGATCTCGAAACCCTTGATCTTCTTCAGGAAGTGATCGCCGATTTCGATGGCACCGTGCTGATCGTCAGCCACGACCGCGACTTCCTCGACCGCACTGTCACCATCACTCTGGGCCTCGACGGGTCGGGCAAGGTGGATATTGTCGCGGGCGGCTATGCCGATTGGGAAGCCCGCCGCAAAGCCCCCCCAACAGGAGGCAAGACAGGGTCAAGCGGGGGTCAAAGCCGGGCTGGAGGGGCATCTGAGGGGGGGCAAAAGAATGTTCCTACAAAGCCCGCCCAATCGGCCAGATTGTCCTACAAGGACCAGCGTGATTACGAGATCCTCCCAGCCCGGATCGAGGAACTCGAAGCCGCCATCGCCAAGGGCGAAGCGCTGCTGAACGATCCCGAACTCTACGCGAAGGACCCTCAAAGGTTCGCGGCGATATCGCAAGGCATAGCCAATGCCCGGGCGGAAAAGGACGCGGCGGAGGAACGCTGGCTGATGCTTGCGGAAATGGTCGAGGGGTGATCGCCCCCGCGCCGGGGGACCCTGTGGGCGAACTTCGCGCAAGGATCGCCGCCTGCACGCTGTGCGCCGCGCACCTGCCGCTCGGCCCGCGCCCGATCGCACGCTTTTCCGCCACCGCCCGCATCCTGATCATCGGTCAGGCACCCGGAACCAAAGTACATAACAGCGGCGTGCCGTGGGACGATGACAGCGGCGACCGGCTGCGCGACTGGCTCGGGATCGACAAGGCCACCTTCTATGACGAGGAAAAGGTCGCGCAAATGCCGATGGGCTTCTGCTATCCCGGCCGCGCTGCCGGCGGCGACGCGCCCCCGCGCCAGGAGTGCGCGCCGCAATGGCATGATGCGGTGCTGCGCCTGCTCCCCGCCGAACGTCTGACGCTGCTCGTCGGTGTCCACGCGCAGGCGCGTTACTTGCCGCACCTCAAGCGCCTCGGCCTCACCGAGCGGGTCAGCCGCTTCGGCGAGGACTTGCCCTTTATCGCCCTGCCCCACCCAGCATGGCGATCGCGGATGTGGATGGCGAAACATCCTTGGTTCGAGGCAGACATCCTGCCATCCTTGCGCGACCGGGTCCACGACGCGCTGGCTCAGGTGATCCTGTAAAACTCCGCCACCCGTTCGAGTGCGATTTTCAGCACCAGCTTGCCGCTCCGCGAAGGCCAGCCAAGGCGCTTTTCGGCTTAGGGCAGCGGCTCGCCCGCGCAGACTACGCGCCACAGAATATCCTCCAACCCGCGCCCCGCGAGCCTGATCGCCCCGTCGAAGCGCTGGCGGGCAGCGGCCTGCTTCTCGCTCGGATCGAGCCCGCCCGGCGCGGTCGAACGCGCGCGCACCGGATCCCAGCGCATCGTGATGCTCGCGGGCAGCTGTGCACGTTCGTAATCGGCCCGCAGCGCCTCGCCCGCATCGAACAGACGCTGCGACAGGTGCCCGCGCGCATGGAGCCATGCCAGCGGGCTTTCAGCGAGGTTCACCGTTACGGAGCGCGTACTGCGCAAGCCGCCGGGCGCCGCCGGACTGCGGCGCGGGCCCTCGGAGGTAAGTTCGCGTTCGACGAGATGGCGCTTCATGGTAGTTCCTCCGCTTGGCTGTGCGAGGGACTTGCCAAGGCGGATTATTTGTAGGAAAGAAAAAACCAATACGGTTAAATCAGGACACCCTCCGAATGAGTAATCGCATCCGCGACATCCGCAAGGCCAAAGGGCTGACGCTCGCTGATCTTGCGGCTGCCTGCTCGCCGCCGACCACCGCGCAGACCATCGGGCGGCTGGAGACAGGCATGCGCCAGCTTTCGCTCGGCTGGATGAACAAGATCGCCGCGGCCTTGGGCGTCGATCCTGCGAGCCTGATGCGCGCCGAAACCGCCGCGACCGCGCAGATCGTTGCCGAGCTTGGTGCGGGCGGAGCCGAGGCTCTTGCCGCCCCGCGCGAAGCGCTTGCACCCACTGCGCTGGGTCCGGAAGATGGCCCCGCCCCGCTGGTGCTCACCGTGACGCAGAGCGTGGGCGAATACCGCCCCGGCGACCTCGTGTGGCTGCGCCAGATCGTCCCCGACGATGCGCAATCGGCCATCAACCGCGATTGCCTCGTGCCCCGCCCCGGCGGGCGTTTCGCCTTCGGGCGGCTGATCGACCGGCGCGGCAATCTGGTCGGCCTGCTCCCGCCGGGCGCGGGACAGAAGCAGGTGGTGGTCGACAATCCGGCATGGATCGCGGTCGCCTTCATGCTGGTGAGGGCACTGTGATCCTCCGCGTGCTAGGGAGCCGGTCGTGAAACACGTCCTGGCCCTGTCCACGCTCTATCCCAATCCGGTGAACCCGCGGTTCGGCACCTTTGTCGCACGCTCGCTGGAGGCGCTGGCCAAGCGCGGGGACTGGCGGGTAACTGTCGTCAATCCCATCGGCCTGCCGCCTCTCGCGCTGGGACGTTACCGGTCGCTTGCCGAACTGCCGCAGGTGAGTGTCGAGGGCGGGATCACCGTCCACCGCCCGCGCTTCACACTGATCGCGCGTATCGGCGCGCGCCGCAATGCGGCCGCCATCGCCGCCGCAGTGCTGCCGCTGGCGCGCAGGCTTCATGCCGAAACGCCGATCGACGTGATCGATGCGCAATTCTTCTTTCCCGACGGGCCGGCTGCGGCGCAGATCGCGGGCGCACTCGGCCTGCCGCTTTCAATCAAGGCACGCGGGAGCGACATCACCTTGTGGGGCAAGGAAGGCTTTGCGCGGCGCCAGATGGTCGATGCGGCGCGCGCGGCGAAGGGGCTGCTTGCTGTCAGCGAGGATCTGGCCGAACAGATGGCCGCGATGGGCATGGAACGCAGCAAGATCACGCTGCATTATACCGGCCTGGATCGTGACCGCTTCCGTCCCTTTGATCACCCCCAGCTGCGCCGCCAGCTTTCGGGCGAGCTGGGCTTTGCCCTGCCCGTCAATGCGCCGCTGCTCGTCTGTGTCGGCGCGCTGATCGAGCGCAAGGGGCAGGCCATCGCAATCCGCGCGCTGCGCGAAATTCCGGATGCGCGGCTGGTGCTGATCGGCAAGGGCGAAGACGAGGCCCGCCTGCGCGCTCTGGTGACAAGCGAAGGTGTTGGGACCCGCGTGTTCTTCGCCGGGTCGATCGACCATGACCTGATGCCGCTGATCCTCTCGGCTGCCGATGTCATGGTGCTGCCGACCGCGAACGAGGGTCTTGCCAATGCCTGGGTTGAGGCACTCGCCTGCGGGACGCCGGTGGTGACCTGCAACGTGGGCGGCGCGCGCGAACTCATCAACAGCGAAACCGCCGGGCGCCTGGTCGCACGCGACCCGCACAGTGTGGCGGCAGGAGTCAACGCGATCCTCTCCAACCCGCCCCCACGTGAGGCGGTGGCAGCGCTAACCGATAACTTCAGCTGGGACGCCAATGCCGCCGCGCTCGCGGCGCATTATGAAAGGCTGGTCGCAGAGGCCTGAGGCCCCCGCCCCTTACGCTTCCCCGCGCGCGAGCTTGTCCTGACGGTCGACCGCGGTTTCTGCCGGCACGAAGCTGCTCGTCGTCACGCCCATCCAGATCAGCAGCGGGCCTGCCATGTAGATCGAGGAATAGGTGCCGATGAACAGGCCCACGGTGATCGCCGCGACCATGCCGAACAGGCTCGGCGGGCCGAATATCAGCAGCGGGATCAGCGCGATGAACAGCGTCAGCGACGTCATCACCGTGCGCGACAGCGTCTCGTTGACCGACAGGTCGAGCAGGTCGCCCATCTCCATCTTGCGGTACTTCTTGAGGTTTTCGCGGATGCGGTCGTAGACGACGATGGTGTCGTTGAGCGAATAGCCGATAATCGCGAGGATCGCCGCGACGATCTGCAAGCTGAACTCCATCTGCGTCAGCGCGAATAGCCCGACGGTCACCGACACGTCGTGCACCAGCGCGAACATGGCGCCCACGCCGAACTGCCATTCGAAGCGCACCCAGATATAGAGCGAGACTGCTGCCATCGCCGCCAGCAGCGCGAGGATCGCCTGATCGCGGAACTCGCCTGCGACCTTGCCGGACACGGTATCGTTACCGTCCTTGCGGGCGTCGGGATAGGCGGTTGTGATGGCCGCGATCACCTTGTCGCCGATAGCGGTCGCAGCGCCGGGGGTGTCCTCGGCGCCTTCGGGCAGGGCCACGCGGATCGAGACCTGGTTGGGCGCGCCGAATTCCTGAACCACCGGCTCGCCATAGCCGAGCCCGCCGACCAGCTCGCGCAGGGACGGGATCGGCGCGGTCTCCCGCTGCTGGAAGGTGATGCGCACCTCTTGCCCGCCGGCAAAGTCGACGCCGAAGTTGAGGCCGTTGACCGCTACCGCCGCCCAGCTGCCGATAATCAGCACCAGACTGAGCACGAAGAACGGCACGCGCAGCTTGAGGAACTTGATGTTCGTGTTGTCAGGGACAAGCTTCAGGAGATTCATGGCTGCTTGCTCCTCAGATATTGATGTCGTTGGGGCGCGCCTTGCGCAGCCATCCGGCGACGAACATGCGGGTCAGGGTCACGCCAGTGAACACCGAGGTGATGATCCCGATCACCAGCACCACGGCAAAGCCCTTGATCGGACCCGAGCCGAAGGCGAACAGCGCCACACCGGAAATGACGTTGGTGAGGTTCGCGTCGAAGATTGCGCGGCTAGCTTCCTTGTAGCCGGTCTCGACCGCAGCGACGACCTTGCGGCCGCGCGCGCGCTCCTCGCGGATACGCTCGTTGATCAGCACGTTGGCATCGACCGCCGCACCGATAGTGATCACGAAGCCCGCGATCCCCGGCAGGGTCAGCGTGAAGCCGCCGAGCGCCATCAGCCCCAGCAGCATCAGCACGTTGAACACCAGCGCGACCGTGGCGTAGATGCCGAAGCGGCCATACGAGGTGATCATCAAGGCGATCACCGCAAGGCTGCCGATGCCCATCGCGAGCAGGCCCTTGCGGATCGAGTCCGCGCCGAGATCCGGCCCGACGGTGCGTTCCTCCACCACAGCCAGCGGCACCGGAAGTGCACCCGACCGCAGCGAAATCGCGAGGTTGTTGGCGGATTCCGGCGTGAAATTGCCCGATATCTGCGCACGACCGCCGATGATCGGCTCGTTGATGTTGGGCGCGGAAAGCACCTTGCCGTCAAGGATGATGGCGAAGGGCTTGCCGACGTTCTCGGTCGTCAGCTTGGCGAACTTGGCTCCGCCCTGTGCATCGAAGGTGATGGTTACAACGTTCTGGTTGTTCTGCGGATCGCGGCTCGCCTGCGCGCCAGTCAGGTTGTCGCCGCGGATCCCGCCGAGACGCCGCACTGCGATCGCCCCGCCCTGCCCTTCGGCATAGGGGAAAATCTCGCTGCCCGGAGGGGCAATGCCCGCCTGCACATTGCTCGGCAGGGCATTGAGATCGACCAGCTTGAATTCGAGCTGCGCAGTCTGGCCGAGCAGCGACTTGAGCGCGTCGGGATCCTGCAGACCCGGCACCTGAACGACTATGCGGGTGGCGCCCTGCCGGATGATGGTCGGCTCGCGCGTGCCCAATTCATCGATGCGGCGGCGCACCACTTCGGTGGCGCTGTCCATGGCATCGTCGATTGCCTGCGCAACGCCGGCATCGGTCTGGGAGAGCACCATGCGCTGCCCATCGACCACGCTGAGTTCCCACTCGCGCACGGTGGTGGCGCCCTGCATCACCGGCTCGATCAGCCCGCGCGCGCGGTCGATGTCGGCCGCATTTTCAAGCATGAAGGACAATTGGCCGTCGGCGGTCGAAACGTCGCCGATCCGGATGCGCGGATTGGCATTGCGCATCAGCTGGCGAACGGTCTCTTCCATGTTCTCGAGCCGCTGGGCCCGCACGTCGGAAGACTTCGCCTCGAGTAGCAGGTGCGAGCCGCCCGCAAGGTCGAGCCCGAGATTGACCTCGGGACGCGGCAGCGCCGAGGGCCAGTCCAGTCCCGCCACATTGAACAGCGAGGGCAACGCCAGCAGCGATGCCGCCAGCGTCACCGCCCATAGCGAGAGCTTTTTCCAGAGGGGGAAATCGAGCATTGCGTCAGTAACTCACACGCAAGGGACAGGGTATGGCGGGCGCGCGGCCCAGCCGGATCAGTCGTTGGCGGGCGAACCGCCCGGGGGGATGATGTCGCCCAGCGTCGCCTTGATCGCCTTGACGCGGACATTTGTGCCAAGCTCCAGCTCGACGAAGGTCTCGTCCACCTTGATGACCTTGCCGACGAGGCCGCCCGCAGTCACGACCTGATCGCCCTTCTTGACGCCGGCGATCTTCTCCTGGTGCTGTTTCTGCTTCTTCATCTGCGGGCTGATGATCAGGAACCAGAAGATCGCGATCATTCCGACGATCGGCACGATGTTCATGAACAGGGTGGCACCGG
The DNA here is from genome assembly GCA_027533455.1 of Porphyrobacter sp. Classification (GTDB taxonomy): domain Bacteria; phylum Pseudomonadota; class Alphaproteobacteria; order Sphingomonadales; family Sphingomonadaceae; genus Erythrobacter. The sequence goes on from JAPZUC010000003.1 coordinate 114,825, forward strand.
AAGAGGTGCCCGCCCCGGCGGCGGCTAGAAGGTCGAATGTCATGCGATAAGGCCCGTCAGATCCCGTGTTTCCGGCGCAGAGCGTGCGCCCCGTGCGTTCAAGTGGGCGCGCCTAGCAGCAATGCAAGTGACCCGCAATCTTTGGGCCGTGCGAGACGGCGAAGACCTCCCCGTCCCGCGTGCTTTGCGCATCAGCGCGATGCTGAACAAGGACGCTTGCCAGCACTCCAAGCCGCGCCTATAGGCGCCCCTCCACTGGTGTCGGGACGTAGCGCAGCCTGGTAGCGCATCACACTGGGGGTGTGGGGGTCGGAGGTTCGAATCCTCTCGTCCCGACCAGTGGAATTCCCCTTTTTCCTTCCTTGGTCGCCCCGCTTCGCGGCGTGCGATTGCACGCTAGCGGGCGGCGGGCTAGGCTGGCGGCCTCGTTCTTCTCGAAAGCCGCCTTCCCCATGATCCGCTGGCGCCTTGCCGCTTCCCTCGACGATTTTCGCGCCGCGCTGCTGGCTGCGCCGGTGCTTCCGGAGCGTTTTGCGATGGCCACGCTGGTTGCGGTCGATGGTTCGGCGCCGCGCGATGTGGGCGCACAGATGCTGATCACGGCTGACGATCAATGGGGCTTCCTGTCGGGCGGCTGCATCGAGGACGATGTCGCGCGCCACGGCCGGGAAGTGCTGGCCGAAGGTGCTCCCCGCATGCTGCGCTATGGCGAGGGCAGTCCGTGGTTCGATATCAAGCTCGCCTGCGGTTCGGGAATTTCGGTGCTGGTTGAGCCGGTCGCTTCCAATGAACCTGCGGTCGCGGCACTGCTCGACGGCTGGCGCACCCGCCATCCGGTGCTGTGGTCGAGCGACGGGTGCGCCCGATCCGCTGCGCCTTCCGACGAGACGCCCGCCGATGGCTGGGACGGCGCGCGCTATACGCGCCTGTTCACCCCGCCGCTGCGGCTGGTGCTGATAGGCGAGGATGGCGCGACGCTGACCGCCGCTGCGCTCGCGCGGGAGATGGGTTGGGAAGTCGCGCTGATCACGCCCGGCGGGCCGGACGTTCCGCCCTTCTACGGCATCGCCTATCATCGCGGCGATCCGGCAGGCGCGCTTGCAACAATTGCGCCCGACCGCTGGACCGCCATTGCGGTGCTCTCGCATGAACGCGAGGATGACGAGCTCGGGCTTGCTGCCGCCCTGCGGAGCGAGGCCTTCTATGTCGGCGCGATCGGTGCGCGGGCGCGGCTCGATGGCCGGATCGCGCGGCTTGAAGGGCATGGCGTGAGCGCGGCAGATATTGCGCGTCTCCACGCCCCCATCGGCCTGCATGGCTTCGGCAAGGCTCCACGCGAGGTAGCGCTTTCACTCCTGGCCGAGGTCGCTCAGGCCTTCCACGCGCGCGCGGCGACGATGAGATCCTCCGGCGTGTCGATATCGAGCAGCACGCCTCTATCGGCGGTTTCGCAATAGGCGATCCGCTCGGGACGCGCTTTCAGAAGTGCGGTGGCGCCCGCGTCGCCCTTCAGCTCCATCAAGTCGGCAAAGGCGGCGCGGGTGAAGGCGACGGGGTGGCCGGGCTTGCCCTCGAACAGCGGCCGCGCGGCGTATCCCGCCTTATCCGCTGCTCGGGTCAAGGGACCGCATAGAGACACCGGCACCAGCGGCATATCGCCAAGGAAGACGCACACGCCCCGCGCTTGCGGGTCAAGCCCAGCTATGCCGGCGCGCAAGGTTGCGGCCATGCCCTCGGCCCAGTTCGGCGCATCGACGATCCGGCAGCCTGCCCCTTCCAAGGCCGCGCGCACCTGTGCGCCCGCGGCTCCCGTGACGGCCAGCACCTCGGCAAATCCCGCCCCCGCGATCCGATCGGTCACGCGCCGGATCACCGGAGCGCCGCCGAGGTCCGCAAGCAGCTTGCCCCCATTTCCATTGGCATCAAAACGTCGCCCCGCTCCACCGGCGAGGATCAGCGCGGACCAGCCGAGCACTTACGCCCCCCGACCTCAGGCCTTGGCTTGAGCGAGAACCGGCAGGTTGCGGATGCGCTTGCCGGTTGCCGCCATCAACGCATTCGCCAGCGCCGGTGACGAGGGCGGCACGCCCGGCTCGCCGATGCCACCGGTCTTCGCCCCGCTTTCGATGAAGTGCACGTCCACCGCAGGCGGAGCGTCAGCGAGCTTGAGGATCGGGTAATCGGTGTAGTTGCTCTCGACCACCGCGCCCTTGTCCAGCGTCACCGCCTCGCCCATGGCCGAGGAGAGCCCCATGATGAGGCCCCCTGCGATCTGCGCTTCGGCGTTCAGCGGGTTCACCGTCGTCCCGCAATCGACCACTGCCCAAGCCTTCAGCACCTTAGGGCTGCCGTCCTCTTTCAGCGTCGCTTCGACCACCTCGGCCACGATCGTGCCGAAGCTTTCGACAATCGCGATCCCGCGCCCGACGCCTTCCGGCACCGGCGAGCCCCAGCCCGACCGCTTGGCGACTTCGTCCAGCACCGCCATATAGCGCGAGCCTTCGGGCAGGTGCTTGCGGCGGAACTGGTAGGGGTCTTCTCCTGCCGCCGCCGCCAGCTCGTCCATGAAGCTTTCGGTGTAGAACCCGATCTGGGTCGCATTCACCGAGCGCCACGGCCCGTCGATCTGGTTCGACTGGTAGGCAAAGTGGCGGCGCGAGACCGCAGGCAGATCGTAGATGAACGGCACCTCGCCTTCGGCATTGCCGCTCTGGGCATAGTCCATGCGCATCGCGGTGATCTTGCCGTCCTTGAGCGATGCTTTGAGCTTCGAGGAGGACTGGGGGCGATAGGTGCCGTGGGTCACTTCCTCTTCGCGGCTCCACACCAGCTTGACCGGATAGGGCACCTGCTTGGCCAGCAGTGCAACCTGATCGATGATCTCCACGACATCGGGGAAGCGCCGGCCGAAGCCGCCGCCCATGATCATCGGGTTGAAGACGACATTCTCGACATCCAGTCCGGCAGCCTTGGCTGCACGCACGCGGGTGCTGAGCGGGTCCTGCAACCCGCCCCACAGTGTCAGCGTGCCGTCCTTGAAGTGGCCAGTCAGCGCGAAAGGCTCCATCATCGCGTGGTGTAGGAAGGGCACGCGGTATTCGGCCTCGACGACCTTTGCGCCAGCCGCGCCAAACACCGCGTCGACATCGCCATCGCCCGCTTCATTGTCGGCCTTGCCGCCCGCCATCAACTTGGCTTGCGCGGCATAGATCGCGGGGGTCGAGACTGCCGCATGGCCGCCATCGGTGAACTTGGGCGAGAGGGCCGCAAGGCCCTTATTGGCGGGCCAATAGCCTGTGGCGACCACGATCACCGCGTCATCCAGCTTCACGACCTTCTCGACGCCCTTCACGGCCATTGCCGGTGCCTCGTCGACCGATTCCAGCTTGCCGCCGCGCACCGAGGCCGCCGCGACGGTCGCGACGCGCATGTCGGGAAGCGTGAAGTCGATACCGTAGACCGCAGAGCCATCGACCTTGGCAGGGATATCCCGGCGGGGAACCGGCTGGCCGATCAGCGTCCACTGTTCCCGGGTCTTCAGCACCGGATCGCTGCTGAGCGAACGCTCTGCCGCGCCCGCCGCCAACTCGCCGTAGCGCAGCGAATTACCCGATTTGGCGTGGGTGACGACACTGTCAGCCGTGGTCAGCTCGCTTGCGGGCACGCCCAGCCGGTCGGCCGCTTCGGCGATCAGCGCCGCGCGCACGGCCGCGCCGGTGCGCCGCATCGCGACCTCGCCGGTGAAGCGGATCGCCGAGGAGCCGCCGGTGATCATCAGCGGCATTGATCGTGCCATGATGCCGATCACTGCGTCGGGTAGCAGGCCTGCCACGGTCGGACCGGCCATTTCGGGCAGGAAGCCCTTGACCAACGACGCATTGGCGAAAGCCATGTCGGCCGGCGCCTGTTCGATTGTCACCTTGTCCCATGCAGCATCGAGCTCGTCAGCGAGCATCTGGCCGAGGGCCGTGTTCGAACCCTGGCCGAAATCGATATGCGGCGAGAAGAGCGTGACGGTATCGTCTTCGGCGATGGTCATCAGGCTGTTGAAGGCCTGCTTGCCCTCGCCGCCGATCAGCGCATTGCCGCGCGACTTGGTGCTGCGGTCGGTCCACCAGACGCCGAAAATCCCGCCGCCCACCACCAGCGCGGAGCCGGCGAGGAATATGCGCCGCTTGAAGCCCTTGCGCTTCGGCTTGCCAGCAGGAGCATCGGCCTCGGGCAAATCGAGTTCGGGAGTGGGGTTGTCGGCCATCACGCGTCTCCCTGCTGTGCCGCAGCGCCGGTCGCGGCGAGGATCGCCGTGCGGATGCGCGGGTAGGTGCCGCAGCGGCAGATGTTGGTCATCGCCTCGTCGATCTGTTCGTCGCTGGGCGTGCCGACTTTCTCGATAAGCGCGACCGCAGCCATGATCTGGCCCGACTGGCAGTATCCGCATTGCGGCACCTGCGCGTCGATCCATGCAGCCTGCACTTTATGGAGCGTACCGTCGGCAGCCTTCAGGCCTTCGATGGTGGTGACGGACTTGCCCGCAAGCGCGCTCACAGGCACGCTGCACGAGCGGGTGAGGTTGCCGTCGACATGGACCGAACAGGCCCCGCAGGCGGCAATGCCGCAGCCGAACTTGGTTCCGGTCATGCCCAGATCGTCACGCAGTACCCACAGCAGCGGTGTGTCGGCATCGGCCTCCACGCTCACTGGCTTGCCGTTCACGGAAAATGCGATAGCCATAGCTTACCCCCGCTGATTGGAATGTCGGTCTCTCATAGCAACCCGATGGGCGTGTCGCCAAACGGAAAGACGCGCCTCTCTTTCAAGCCCGCTGCGGCCCGCCGCGCCAATTGGAAGAATGACGCATGCTTGCCGTCGAACGCGACGCTTCGTAAGGGCTGGAGTGACGACGAGAGGATTGCGCCGATGGCCCATAGCACCCCCACCCCGCCCCGGATGCGCTCCTGGCTGTTCGCGCCCGGGGATAGCGAGAAGAAGATGGGCAAGGCGCAGGCCAGCGCCGCAGATATTGCGCTGCTCGATCTGGAGGACTCGGTCTCGCCCGAGAACAAGCCCGCCGCGCGGGCGATGGTGGCTGAGGTGATCGCTGCGAGCGACAACCGCGCGAGGCTGTGGGTGCGGATTAATCCGATCTCGACTGCCGATTGCATCGCCGATCTGGTGGCAATCTTGCCCGCTGCGCCCGGCGGTGTGTTTCTGCCCAAGGCGGAGGGCGCTTCGGACATCACGCGGCTGCATCACTTTCTGACCGCGCTGGAAGCAGCCAATGGCATTCCGCAGGGACGCACGCTGATTGCCGCGCTCGTAACCGAGACAGCGGCGGCAATGTTCCGCACCGGCGACTATGTCGGCAATTACCCCGGCAAGGCGCGGCTGGTGGCGATGAGCTGGGGCGCCGAAGACCTGTCCTCGGCGCTCGGCTCGCGCGAGCAGCGGGGGCCGGATGGCGAATATGCGCACACTTATGAAATGGCACGTAGTCTGTGCCTGATTGGTGCTTCGGCGGCAGGCGTGGCAGCGATCGAGACCGTGCAGCCCGAATTCCGCGACTTGGACGCGCTGGCGGCGCGCGCGAGGCGGGTGCGAGCGCAGGGCTTCCGCGGGATGCTCGCGATCCACCCCGCGCAGGTCGATCCGATCAACGAAGCCTTCACGCCCAGCGCCGAGGAACTCGCCCATGCCCGCGCGGTGGTGCGGGCCTTTGCCGACCATCCGGGCGCAGGCGTAGTAGCGCTCGACGGAGCGATGCTGGATCGTCCGCATCTGGTGCTAGCGCAGCGTTTGCTGGCTGAAGCGGGCGCAGTATAGGTTAAATTATTTTCCTACTATAACCTATTTGGTTATTTCGTGGCGCGACTCGCAGCAAGCAGGAGCGCGCAATGGCCCTTATCGATGCCCTCATCGGCCCCATCGCCTCGATCATCGACAAGATCATCCCCGACAAGGAAGCGCAGGCGAAAGCCAAGATCGAGCTGTTGACGCTCCAGGGCTCGCAGGAGCTGGAGATGCTCGAAACGCAGCTACAGGCCATCGTCGCCGAGGCGAATTCGAGCGACCCGTGGACAAGACGCGCCCGCCCGAGCTTTCTGTATGTGATGTATGTCCTGATGCTGGCCTCGCTCCCAATGGGGGTGCTGAGCGCCTTCAACCCCGCCGCAGCCCACAAAATCGCGGCGGGCATGAATGCCTATCTCGCTGGCCTGCCCGAGCCGCTCTACGCGCTCTTTGGCACCGGCTACCTCGGCTATACCGCCGCCCGCCAGTGGGGGAAGGTCAAGGGGGTAGATCGGTAGTAGAGGATTATTATTCACATTTATTATATTATCGAAGTAAACATCTATTACAGATCATTCTGTAAAATATTTCCGAATATGATAAATATTGATCATCGAATATATTCAACATTGATTTTTGCCAGACTCCGCTGGCCCGACTTTTCAACAAGGGCCAACCCATGAAAAACATATCTCTCATCGCAATTGCCGCGGTCACGTCGCTGGTAGTTTCCGGCTGTTCGTCCACCAACCCCATGACCACCGGCGACCGCATATCGCAGCGCGGCGGTGTCATTTCCGACTTCGGCGACAGCTGGTCACAAGGCGAGAATGATGTCGAACAGGGCCGCAAGTCAGTTGCCAAAAGCGCCAAACGGCTTGCCGATGGCGAGAAGGACCTCGAACGGGCCCGCCAAAAGGTCGCCGAGGCAGAGGCGCAGATCAGCGCCGCCCGGTCGGCGCGGATCAGCGGTGAGCAGCAGATCGAGAGCGGGCGGACAGCAATGGAACGCGCTGAAGCCGCCTACTCGGCGACGAAAGCCGGCCCGTCGGCCCTTCCCACCGCGAACTAGGCCGCACTTGCGGTTTACGTGGCGCGGCAGTAACCATGCTCTTCCTGAAGCCTTCGCCGTGCGATAAGGGCTGCCAAGCATGACCGACCTCGTCTACGTCCTCAATGGCCCCAACCTCAATCTCCTCGGCACGCGCGAGCCGGAGATTTATGGCACCACCACGCTCGACGATATCGCCGGGATGCTGGAAGACCGCGCCCGCGAACTGGGCCTCGAAATCGAGATGCGCCAGACCAATCACGAAGGCATGCTGGTCGACTGGCTGCATGAAGCGCAGGCGGAAGGCGGGCGCGCCGTGCTACTCAATGCGGCGGCCTATACCCACACTTCCGTGGCGCTGCTCGATGCAATCAAGGCGATCCGCACGCCGGTGATCGAGGTGCACCTGTCCGACCCCAAGACCCGCGAAACGTTCCGCCATCTGTCGTACGTGGGCATGGCTGCGGCCATGACGGTCGAGGGCCACGGCGCCGATTCCTACCGCATTGCGCTCGAAGCCGTAGCGTCGGGGAAGGTGTAATTCGTCACCGAACTTTCACATTTTGCACCCTTGCCACTTGCCAGCCGCAATTCGCGGCAATAGTCCCCGCGGCACAAAAGGCGCAGCATCGCGCGCTCAGGTTTTCATAAGGGGCATACATGGCAAACGACGCTGGCCAAGGCAGCAAGGCGAACGGGCGCAAGTCGGGCATGAATATCGACACCGCACTGGTGCGCGAGCTGGCCGAACTGCTTAACGAAACCGGCCTGACCGAGATCGAGGTCGAGGACGACGACCGCAAGATCCGCGTGTCGCGTGCGAGCATGGCTGCCGCCGCACCGGTCTATGCCGCTGCCCCAGCTCCGGCTGCTGCGCCCGCACCCGCGGCGGCTGCGCCTGCTCCGGCAGAGCCAGCGGCCCCGGCCGGGCCAGACCTCAAGAACGCTGTGAAGTCCCCGATGGTCGGCACCGGCTACCTCACGCCCGAACCGGGCGCTGCGCCGTTCATCACGGTCGGCCAGGCGGTCCAGGAAGGCGACACCCTGCTGATCGTCGAAGCGATGAAGGTCATGAACCCGATCACCGCGCCGCGCGCCGGCACGATCACCGCGATCCTGATCGAAACCGCCCAGCCGGTCGAATTCGACCAGCCGCTGGTGGTGATCTCGTAAGAACATGGGCATTAAACGCATCCTGATCGCCAATCGCGGCGAGATCGCCTTGCGCATCCACCGCGCAGCGCACGAAATGGGGATCGAGACGGTCGCGGTGCATTCCACCGCCGATGCCGACGCGATGCACGTGCGGCTTGCCGACCATGCCGTGTGCATCGGCCCGCCGCCTGCCACGGACAGCTATCTCAACGTGGCCAACATCATCTCGGCCGCCGAGATTGCACAGTGCGATGCGATCCACCCCGGCTACGGCTTCCTGTCGGAGAACGCCAAATTCGCCGATATTGTCGAAGCCCACGACATCATCTGGATCGGCCCCAAGCCGGAACATATCCGCACGATGGGCGACAAGATCGAGGCAAAGCGCACCGCAGGCGCGCTCGGTCTCCCGCTCGTCCCCGGCTCGGATGGCGCTGTCTCCGACATCACCGAAGCCAAGGCGATTGCGGAAGCCGCTGGCTATCCGGTGATCATCAAAGCCGCTTCGGGCGGCGGTGGGCGCGGCATGAAAGTGTGCAATGGCCCCGACCAGCTCGAAACGCTGATCCAGCAGGCCGGCTCCGAGGCGAAAGCCGCCTTCGGTGATGCGACAGTCTATATCGAGAAGTATCTGGGCAACCCGCGCCATATCGAATTCCAGGTGTTCGGCGACGGCAATGGCAATGCGATCCATCTGGGCGAGCGTGATTGCTCGCTCCAGCGCCGCCACCAGAAGGTGCTGGAAGAAGCCCCCTCGCCCGTCATCTCGGTGGAGGAACGGATGCGCATGGGCGAGGTCTGCGCCAAGGCCATGCGCGACATGGGCTATCGCGGGGCTGGTACGATCGAATTCCTGTGGGAAAACGGCGAGTTCTACTTCATCGAGATGAACACCCGCCTGCAGGTCGAACACCCGGTGACCGAAGCGATCACCGGCGTCGATCTGGTGCGCGAACAGATACGCATCGCCGAAGGGCGTCCGCTGTCTGTGGCGCAGGAGGATATCGAGTTCCACGGCCATGCGATCGAATGCCGGATCAACGCCGAAGACCCGTTCAACTTCGCGCCCTCGCCCGGCCTTGTGACCTATTTCCATGCTGCAGGCGGTATGCATGTGCGCGTGGATTCAGGCCTTTACGCCGGATACAAGATCCCGCCTTATTACGACAGCATGATCGCCAAGCTGATCGTCTACGGGCGCACCCGCGAAGGCTGCATCATGCGGCTTCGGCGGGCGCTGGAGGAAATGGTGGTCGAGGGCGTGAAGACCAACATCCCGCTGCATCAGGAACTGCTGCGACAGGATGACGTCCTCAACGGCGACTATTCAATCAAGTGGCTGGAACAGTGGCTGGAGGAGCGGGAGGCCTGATCCCGCAATGCCTGGCGGTGCCGCAATGCTGCACCGCAACACAAATCGACACCGTGAACGGGCGGAGGGGCTGGACCCTTCCGCCCGTTCGCTTATGACAGCGATCTCCTCCCCTTCGAGAAGACGAGTTTTGGTTTGCAGCGGCGTGTTTTGACGCGCTTTTCTTGTCTCGCCCCGCTAACAGGGCTGTGGGATTTGCGCTGCACGCTTGTGCGAAGGAGTGATGGATGAGCCGCAAGACCCAGATTGTCGTCGTCGGCGGAGGTGCGGGCGGGCTCGAGCTGGTCCGCAGGCTCGGCGCGAAATATGGCCGCAAGAAGCACGACATCATCCTTGTCGACAAGAACCTCTCGCACATCTGGAAGCCGCTGCTGCACGAGGTCGCGGCCGGCTCGCTCGACGCCAATCTCGACGAGGTCGGCTATCGCGGGCATTGTTACCGCTGGGGCTACCGGTTCTTCCAAGGCAGCCTCGAGGGCATTGATCGCGCGGCCAAGACAATACGCCTCGCCCCGGTCAAGGACGAGGACGGCAGCGAGCTGATCGCGGGCCATACCATCCGCTATGATATCCTCGCGCTGGCGATGGGTTCGGTGTCCAACGACTTCGGCGTGCCGGGGGTGAAGGAGCATTGCCTCTATCTCGACAGCCGCGAACAGGCCGACCGGTTCCGCACGCGCCTGCTCAGCCACTGCCTGCGGGTCAGCCGGGCGATGATGAATGATCCGGGCGCGGACGAACAGGTGCGCATCGCCATCGTCGGCGGCGGCGCGACCGGCGTGGAGCTGGCAGCCGAGCTTTACAACGCTGCAGGCGCGCTGCGGCATTACGGACTGGAAGTTTTCGACGAGAGCCGGATGCATGTCACCCTGCTCGAAGCAGGGACGCGCATCCTCCCCGCCCTCCCCGACAAGCTCGCCGCCGCCGCCAAGCACGAACTGGAAGTGCTCGGTGTGGCTGTGCGCCCGGACGTGCAGGTGGTCGAGGCGCGCCCGCGCCAGCTCATTACCAAAACCGGTGAGGTGATCGAAGCCGATCTGATAGTCTGGGCGGCGGGCGTGAAGGGTGCGGATTTCCTGTCCGGCCTGGGCCTCGAGACCAACGGCCGCAACCAGATCCTCGTTACCGATACGCTCCAGACGACGGTCGATCCCAATATCTACGCGCTTGGCGACTGCGCTAGCTACACCGCGCCGGGTGAGGACCGCCCCGTCCCGCCGCGCGCGCAGGCAGCACACCAGATGGCCGAGACGGTGTTCGCCAATATTGTCCGGATGCAGCAGGGCCGCGCGCTCACGCACTTCGTCTACCGGGACAAGGGCTCGCTGGTGTCGCTATCGCGCTTCTCGACCGTGGGTAGCCTGATGGGCAATTTGGTTGGTGGCAGCATGGCGATCGAAGGGCGGCTGGCGCGGTTGATCTATACCTCGCTCTATCAGCTTCACCTGATCGGCATTCACGGCTGGATCAAGGCGACCTTCCTGATGCTGGTTGGCCGCGTGAACCGCATTGTGCGGCCGCGGCTCAAGCTGCACTAACGGATTTCCGGTTTTCCGGTCCGCATCCAGCGGCGCTGTCTGATCACGTTGATCGGATGGCCGATGCTAATGATCCCAAGCACCAGAGCGAACATCACGGCCACCTCCGTGTCCGACCGGGGACCGGGCGCAATGTCCTGCGACATTGCTACACCGAACATCAACACCGCGATGGCGCCAATGAAGCACGGCACATAGTAAAGGGCGACGCGGCGGGAATGCATTGAAGTCCCGCGCATGAACACCGGCAAACGCTTCCACTTTCTGGGGAGAGCCAAATCAAGATACCACGCGTGGCCGAAAATCGGTGCGAGAAGCATCATCGCCAAACCAAGAAACATCAGCGAGGCCATGGCGGCGGACCGATTTGAAGCTCCCAGTCCCGCTTACAACGGAACGCCGGGCTCCTGCTTGGCGGTGCGGATGGTCAGCGAGGTCTTGACGCTTTCGACATTGGGCGCTGGCGTCAGCTTGCCGGTCAGGAATTCCTGGAAGCTCTGAAGATCCTTGCTCACGATCTTGAGAATGAAATCGATCTCGCCGTTGAGCATATGACACTCGCGCACTTCGGGTAGCGCGCGCATATGGTCCTCGAATTCGCGCAGGCTGTTCTCGGCCTGGCTCTTCAGGCTGACCATCGCGAAAACAGTGATGGCGAAGCCTAGCTTGGACGGGTCGAGATCGGCGTGATAACCGCGGATCACCCCGTCTTCCTCAAGCCCGCGCACGCGGCGCAGGCACGGCGGCGCCGTCAGCCCGACGCGCTGGGCGAGTTCGACATTGGTGACGCGGCCTTCCGCCTGAAGTTCCGCCAGCAGACGGCGGTCGATATCGTCCAGATTGGCCACGTATCCCAAGCTCCCCTACACACGCAGCCACCCTTGCGGACGGCGCTGGTGCAACATGATCCCAACGAAACAAGAAGCGCGCCGAGCGGCCCGGCACGCTAATATTATTATGTCTGGCAGCAATTGTCCCGCTTTGCAACGCGCCTTTCGCGTCAGACTGTGACAATTCCCCTATCCTGATAAGACGGAAACACCGGGGCAGGCTATTGTGCCCGCGCGCCGGTAGCAGCCAACCGCGATTCGCGCCGCGGCTGCGCATGAGGAGACCTGAGTGTTTTTCGATGATCGCCTTGCCACAGTGCTGCGCCAGCGCGCCACCGGCGAGGCGAGCCAGCGCACGCAGTACCGGCAATTGCTTGATCTTCTTGGCCGCGAACGCGTGCAAAACCCGGACGATGACCTCAGCTTGCTGGCCGCCGCGTGGCTGCGGCTCGAAGCGCTTGACGAGTCAATCCCGGCCGCCGTTCGCGCGCGCATGATCCGCGAGCCGGGCTGGCGTTTCCGCAACCCCGATCTGGCGATACACTTTGCTGATCAGGAACCCGATGTCGCGGTCGCCGCCCTCGGCCGCGCCGACCTGTCGATCAATAACTGGAGCATGCTGATCCCGCGCCTGCCGGTGCGCGCGCGGGGATTTCTGCGGCTGCGGCGCGATCTGCCCGTCGATATCGAGGCGCTGCTGGCGCGGCTGGGCGTACATGATCGCGGTCTGCCTGCTCCGGCGGCCGACCCGGCCCGTGCGCCCGTTGCCGAAGAGCCCCCCCCCATGCCCACCACGCCACTGCGCGCCGTGCCGCTTCGCCCCGTCCCCGCCGCGGATCCGCCTTCGACACCGGCCCAGAACCGCGACGATACCGGCCGCACCGAAATCTCCGCGCTGGTCGAACGCATCGCCCAGTTCCGCCGCACCCGCCCCGATAGTGTACAGGAGCTTGAGCATTCGCCGCGCCTGCCGCTTGGCGAAATGCCCGAACGGGCCGAACGCAACGTCACCAGCTTCGGCTTTGCCGCCGATACCAGCGGCCGGATTGCCTGGGCGTTGGCCGAGGTTGCGCCGATGGTGATCGGCGTGCGGCTGTTTGCGGCTCATGCCGGCGGCGCAGAAGATGCCGAAGGCGCAGCCCTTTCACGCGCCTTTGCGCGGCGCCAGCCGATTACGCGCGCCGAGATCACCCTTGCCGGTGCGCCCGCGATAACCGGGGACTGGATCGTCGATGCCGAACCGCGCTTCAGCGAGGACGGCCATTTCACCGGCTATTTCGGTCGCTTCCGCCGCGCCTGCGATGGTAGCTCGGCCACCGATCCGCACGGACCGGAAGCACGCGAGGCCGATCGTATCCGGCAGCTGCTCCACGAATTGCGCACGCCGGTCACTGCGGTGCAAGGCTATGCGGAGGTGATCCAGCAGCAGCTCTTTGGCCCCGCCCCGCATGAATACCGTGCGCTCGCCGCCGCGATCGCGGCCGATGCTGCGCGTATTCTTGCCGGGTTCGAGGAGCTCGACCGGCTGGCACGGCTGGAAACCGGAGCAATTCAGGTTGATCCCGGCGAAACCGATCTGGCCGCGCTGCTGCGCCGTACCTCCGCTCAGCTCGATGCGGCGCTCGCTTCCAAGGATGCAGGCTTCTCGCTGGAACTTGCGGCAAATGCCGAGCTGCTGGTCGGTCTCGATCCCGAGGATGCAGAGGCGCTGGTGTGGCGTTTGCTCGCAAGCCTTGCCGCTGTTGTCTCGCCGGGCGAACGGATCGCGCTGCGGGTCGATCCGCTGATCGGCCGCAGCGGCGCGCTCGCACGGCTGCGCTGCGAGCTTCCCGCCCGCCTCGCAGGCGAAAGCAACCTCTTTGCCGCCACCACTCGCGCCACCGAAAGCACAATCAGCCCCGGACTGTTCGGCACCGGCTTCTCCCTGCGCCTCGCCCGCGCCGAGGCACGTGCCGCCGGTGGCGGATTGCAACGCGAAGACGGCTCCCTGCTATTGACGCTGCCACTGCTTAGCGGGAATACCTCGACCCGGGGCGCGGTCGAAGCCTGACGCGAACAGCGGGGAACGGGATGACGACAGGTTCGATGCTGGACGTGCCTCCGGCGGAACGCGGCGCGCATTTTGCACCTGCCTTTGGCCAGCGCGTTCTTCTGACCGTCGATACGGAGGAGGAATTCAACTGGCGCGCGCCGTTCCGGCGCGAAGGTCACGGGGTAAGCCACGTCGCCGCGATCCCGCGCTTCCAAGCATTCTGCGAGCAGATCGGCGCGCATCCGGTATATATGGTCGACTGGCCGATCGTGCAGGACGCCGCGGCGGTCGAGATTATCGGCGATGCCCTGCGCCGGGGGACAGCCGATATCGGCGTGCAGCTTCACCCCTGGGTCAACCCGCCCTTCGACGAGGCGGTGAATGTCTTCAACTCCTACGCTGGCAACCTGCCACCCGCGCTTGAGGCGGCGAAATTCAAAGCCCTGCGCGAAGCGATCGAGAGCGCGTTTGGCACGCCGCCGCTGATCTACCGCGCGGGCCGCTATGGCTTGGGTCCACATACAGCCGCCATGCTGAAAGACGCCGGCATCAGGATCGATACCTCCGTGCGCGCGCTGTTCGATTACAGCGCACAGGACGGTCCTGATTACAGCAACCATCCCGTCACGCCCTATTGGGTGGACGAAGAGCGCAGCCTGCTCGAACTGCCGGTGACCAGCGCCTATTGGGGGCCGCTGCGCGAGATGGGTTCCACGATCCAGCGGGTGCAGCGCCATACGCCGACCATCCTGCGGGGCTTCTCGCGGTTTCGCCTGCTCGAGAGGATCGCGCTAACCCCGGAAGGCGTATCCGTGGAAGAGGCGCTGCGCGGCATCGACCTGTCGCTTGATGCGGGCCTGCCGGTGCTGGTCTTGTCGTTCCACAGCCCCTCGCTTGCCCCCGGGCACACGCCCTACGTGCCCGACGAAGCTGCGGTCGAGGCGCTCTACGGCTGGCTCGAGGTGGTCTACCGCCACTTTGCTGGGCGCGGTGTGCGCAGCTGCACCACTGCCGAGATCATCGCAGCAGCCGGCGGATAGCCCGCGAATTTTCCGCACCTGTCCCCGCTTGTCTCGCCGCCCACAGCAGAGTAGGGGCTCACCATCGCCCTGCCTTCCGGCGCCTTGCGCGCAAGGGCCTGTAGCTCAGCGGTTAGAGCTGGCCGCTCATAACGGCTAGGTCGCGGGTTCGAATCCTGCCGGGCCCACCGGCAGGGCGAAGTGAAATAGCGTCGGGGAGTGGCGCAGTCCGGTAGCGCGCTTGCTTTGGGAGCAAGATGTCGCAGGTTCGAATCCTGTCTCCCCGACCACTTTTCACAGACGGCTGCGAGAGCAATCGCTACACGCTGACCCCGAACAGCCGGCCAACCGCCGCCGTGGTCGCCATAGCGAAAACACCCCAGCCCACCACGCGCAAGGTCGCCGGGATCAACGGCGCGGCGCCCGCCTTGGCTCCCAATGCGCCGAGCACGGCCAGCGCGAGCACCGAAACCGCCACGACCGTCATCATTATCGCCCCTGCCGGTGCGAGCCACGCCGCCACCAGCGGCACTGCGGCGGCTGCACTGAACGTCACGCCCGAAGCCAGCGCGGCCTGCAAGGGCTTGGCTGCGAGGTGCTCGGATAGACCCAGTTCGTCGCGCACATGGGCTCCCAGCGCGTCGCGCGCGCTGAGCTCGCGTGCCACCCGTGCCGCGGTTTCATCGGTGAGACCACGCGCGCGGTAGATCGCGGCCAGTTCCGCTTCTTCGTTAGCGGGCGTGGCGGCCAGAGCTTCCTTCTCGCGGGCAATATCGGCGTTCTCGGAATCGGCTTGCGAGGAGACCGAGATATACTCGCCTGCCGCCATCGACATCGCGCCGGCCATCAGGGCAGCAACTCCGGCGACCAGCACCGGCGCAGGCTCGGGCGTCGCCGCCGCAACGCCGATGATCAGCGAGGCGACCGAGATGATCCCGTCATTCGCCCCCAGCACCGCAGCGCGCAGCCAGCCGGTGCGATGGACATAATGCGGATCGTCAGGGTGGGTGCTGGTTTCTGTCATGATGCCTGCTTGTCAGCCTTCGCTGCGGCCAAGGCAAGCCCCCTGCGCCTCAGGTCGCTGACCAGCCCGCGTCGATCATCAGCGCCGATCCGGTCACCACCCGCGCCGCCTCGCTGACCAGATACATCACCGCCGCGGCCGATTGCTCGGAGGTGATCTTCTCCTTGATGAGGTGGGGGGTGAGCTGGAGTTCATAGGCCTCCTCGACGCTGATCCCGCGCGCGGCCGCAACGTCGTCGGTTGCGGCGGCGACCATCGGGGTATCGACAAGGCCGGGGCACAGCGCGTTGACGGTGATGCCCTGCGGCGCAAGCTCGCCCGCCATCGCCCGCGTCAGGCCCATCACCCCGTGCTTGGAGGCGCAGTAATGGGCATAGCCGGGCGTGCCGACATGGCCTGCAACCGAAGCGATGTTGACGATCCTACCGCCCTGCCCGCGCGCGATCATGTGCGGCACCGCAGCGCGGATCACGCGCCATGCTCCTGTCAGATTGACGTCGATCATGGTTGTCCACATCGACTCGTCAAGCTCGTGCGCGGGCACGCCGCCGGTGAGGATCCCGGCATTGTTGATGACGATATCGACCCGCCCAAAGGCTTCCAGCGTGGCGGCAACGAAAGCGTCGACCTGCTCGGCGCTTCGCACATCGCAGGCCATCGCCAGCGCGCGCCGCCCGTAGGCTTCGATCGACTCGGCGACCTCGCCGAGCGGTCCGCCAAGTGCATAGCCGACCGTCTCGACCGCTGCTGCGCCGACATCGCAGATCGCCACGTCCGCGCCCGCCTCGGCGAGTGCCAGCGCGATCGCCCGCCCCTGCCCGCGCGCGGCGCCTGTCACCAGCGCCGCCTTGCCTGCGAGTGATCCTGCCATTGCCTTCTCCCCTGTGTCCGGGTCGAAAGACTATCGTCGCAGCGCCGTTTCCCAAGCGTCTGAAGTGATAGGCCGCCTGCTTTACTCGTCTTTCATGATGGACGGCGCGGACGGAACCACGCCGCCGGTCAGGATTGCGGTCTCCTCGTTCGCGAGGATACCCACGACCTGAGTCCACACCGCGACATTCTGGCGCAGCTGGGCGGGATCGATCTTGTCGAGCGTGTCGTCAGGCGTGTGGTGCAGATCGAAATAGCGGGTGCCGTCCTGCTGGAGATCGACCAGTGCGCCCTTCTGGTCGCGCACGACGTTGAGGTCCGCCCCCCCGGGTGCGGCATCGGTTCCGGGTGAAACGCCGAAGCGAGCCACAGCTGAAGCGATGCGCTTGTGCAGATCCGGATTGGTCGTGCGGAAGTTGCTTTCGAAACGCCAGATGCGGTCTGCGCCGAAATCGCTTTCGAGGCCGACGGCGATGGGCTCATTAATGTGCGCCTTGCTATAGGCCGCGCTGCCGAACAGGCCGGTTTCTTCCGCGCCAGCAAGCAGCACGCGGATGGTGCGCAGGGGCTGGCCCGAAACGCTCACCCACTTCGCCGCCGCCGCAATGATCGCACAGCCAGCGCCGTCGTCGATTGCGCCCGTGCCGAGCCACCAGCTATCAAGGTGACAGGCGAGCAGCACCGGCGGGAGCGAGGGATTACGGCCGACGATTTCGCCCACAACGTTGCCGCTTTCGGTCTGGCCGAGGAATCGCGGGGTCAGCACCAGCTTCATCATGATCGGCTTGCCATCGGCACGCTGGAACATCCGTTCGAGGTTCGCCGCATCGGGATTACTGAGCGCGCCTACGGGGGTGGGCTTCACGCCCTCGGGAAAATCCGTGCCGCCGGTGTGCGGATTACGGTGGGAGTCCGTCCCGACCGACTTGATGACTGTGGCAACCGCAGCCTTGCTTGCGGCGATCCCCGCAGCCACCCAGCGCGTCGGACCGGCGAAGCCATACTGGCTGCCGTCCTGTGTGCGGGTCATGGTGTTGCTGACGAAGGCGATCTTGCCCTTGAGGCTGCCTTCCGGAGCGGCCTGGAGCTCTGCGACGGTCTTGAACATCACCACTTCGGCGGTGATCCCTTCCGGGCCGGTCGAGCCGCTGTCACCCAGCGGGGCGATGGCAAGGCTTTGCGGGAACGGGCTGACAATTTCGGCCTTGCCCGGTTCGCCGGGGACCCAGGTGGGCATCATGAATGGCTCGACTGCAACGTTCTGGAAACCCGAAGTCCGCAGCCACTGGACAGCCCATGCCCGTCCGCGTGCCTCGGCCTCGGTCCCGGCCTGCCGCTGGCCGACCTCGGTGGTGATCCCCTCGACGAAGTCCCACGCGTGGGGATCGTAATTGCCAGCATTGTTGGCGGCCTGTTCCAGCGTCGGGCGCGGCGAAGGCGTATTGGCGGTTGCAGGGACGGCGATAGCGAGTGCGACGAGCGCGGTCATGGTGCGGTTCATGGCCGCGGGTGCTATCCCTGCCGTGCGCGACTGTCTAGCCGCTTGCCCTCAGGCATCCCCTTCCCTATCTGCGCATCCAAATCCTGACCAATCCCAAGACCCGAAGGACCATCCGATGGCCGCCCAATACGCCTATGTCATGAAGGGCATGACCAAGACCTTCCCCGGCGCCCAGAAGCCGGTGCTGAACAACATCTCGCTCCAGTTCTATCAGGGCGCCAAGATCGGCATCGTCGGGCCCAACGGTGCGGGCAAATCGACCCTCATCAAGATCATGGCCGGAATCGACAAGGACTTCACCGGTGAGGCATGGCCGGGCGAGAACATCACCGTTGGCTACCTTGAACAGGAGCCGGAACTCGATCCGACCAAGACCGTGCTCGAAAACGTGCGTGAAGGTGCAAAGGAAACCGCCGATCTCGTCGCGCGCTTCAATGAAGTCAGCGCGCTGATGTGCGAACCCGATGCCGATTTCGACACCTTGGGTGCGGAAATGGGCGAGCTGCAGGACAAGATCGATGCGGTCGACGGCTGGACGCTCGACAACCAGCTCGAAGTGGCGATGGAGGCTTTGCGCTGCCCGCCGGGCGACTGGCCGGTGAAGGACCTGTCGGGCGGCGAAAAGCGCCGCGTCGCGCTCACCCGCCTGC
The DNA here is from genome assembly GCA_027533455.1 of Porphyrobacter sp. GTDB lineage: Bacteria > Pseudomonadota > Alphaproteobacteria > Sphingomonadales > Sphingomonadaceae > Erythrobacter. The sequence goes on from JAPZUC010000003.1 coordinate 133,654, forward strand.
TGATCCAGAAGCCTTCGATCCTGCTGCTGGACGAGCCGACCAACCACCTTGATGCCGAAAGCGTCCAGTGGCTGGAAAACCACCTCAAGGAATATGCCGGCGCGGTGCTGATGATCACCCACGACCGCTATTTCCTTGATAACGTAGTCGAATGGATCCTCGAACTCGATCGCGGGTCGTACTACCCCTATGAAGGCAACTACTCGACCTATCTCGAGAAGAAGGCCAAGCGCCTTGAGCAAGAGAGCCGCGAGGAAAGCGGCAAGCAGAAGGCGCTGCAGCGCGAACTCGAGTGGATCCGCCAGACCCCGGCTGCCCGTCAGACCAAGTCCAAGGCGCGTGTCCGCAAGTTCGAGGAATTGCAAAACGCGCAGGACAGCCGCCAGGTCGGCAAGGCCCAGATTGTCATCCAGGTGCCCGAGCGCCTCGGCGGCAAGGTTATCGAGGCCAAGGGCATCACCAAGTCTTACGGCGACAAGCTGTTGTTCGAAAACCTCAGCTTCATGCTGCCCCCGGGCGGGATCGTCGGCGTGATCGGGCCGAACGGCGCGGGCAAGTCGACGCTGTTCAAGATCCTCACCGGCAAGGAAACTCCGGACAGCGGCACCGTGGAAATCGGCTCGACCGTGCGCCTCGGCTTTGTCGACCAGAGCCGCGATCACCTCGACCCGAAGAAGAACGTCTGGGAGGAAATCTCCGACGGGCTCGATTACATGAAGGTCAACGGGCAGGACATGAGCACGCGGGCCTATGTCGGCGCGTTCAACTTCAAGGGCGCCGACCAGCAGAAGAACGTCGGCAAGCTCTCGGGCGGTGAACGCAACCGCGTGCACATGGCCAAGATGCTGAAGGCCGGCGGCAACGTGCTGCTGCTGGACGAGCCGACCAACGATCTCGACGTCGAAACGCTAGCCGCGCTTGAAGACGCCATCGAGAATTTCGCTGGCTGCGCCGTGGTCATCAGCCACGACCGCTTCTTCCTGGACCGTCTCGCCACGCATATCCTCGCCTTCGAGGGTAACAGCCATGTCGAATGGTTTGAAGGCAACTTCGAAGCTTACGAGGAAGACAAGCGCCGTCGCCTCGGCGACGCGGCCGATCGCCCGACGCGCCTTGCCTACAAAAAGCTGACCCGCTGAACGCCTAGGGGGCGACCCATCGACCCTGCCAGCCATCATCCGCGCGCGCGAACTGCGCGCGGATATGGCCGGTATGCGCAAGGTGCAGCCAGTCAAGTGCGGTCAGCGTGATCCGCAGCAGGGCGAAATTTTCGCGCGCGGGGATAATCTGGATATCGTCCGGCTCCACGCCTTCGAATTCCGGCGGCAGGCCGGACGTGGGTCCATCGCTGCCCGCACCCGGCCCATCGCCCAGATAGCAGCGCCGTGCAAAATTGGTGCTCGCCGCCCATGCCGCATCGACCTCGGCCCCGTCGCGCAGGATCGCTCCGGTACCACGCGCCCGGATCTGGATCTTGTCGCCCTTGTCATAGAACAGAACCCCGACACGCGGATCAGCGGCGATCACCTGCGCCTTGGGCGCGCGGGCATCGGTGTGAAGCCGCAGCGCCCATGCCGCACCGTCGAAGGCGCGCAGAACCATCACCCGCGCGTCCACATCCCCGGTAACTATCACCGGCGTGTGCATTGGTGCCTTACGGTCGCGCGGCGCACGAATGAGGCGGTTGCGGCAATCGGTGAGACAATCATCGAGCGTTTCGAACATGGCCATGCGCCTTTGGCGGCATTGCTTTGCCCGTCAAGGGTAGCAAGAAATATTCAGGCTAAGAGCATTTTTTCTGAACATCGGCGGAGCGGTTCATCCCTGCGACAGTCAGAGCGGCGTAACCGGGGTTCATCACAACAAGCCTGTGGTGGGCTGGCGATATTGGAGGCATTTGCCATGAAGACCCTCTTTGGCCCGCTTGCAAGAACCGGCGGATCGCTCGCCGCACTGGCAGCGGCCCTCGCCTTTGCCCTGCCCGCCGCAGCTCAGGACGTTGATAGCGACACCGGTCCGCGCGAGCGCCCGCGTTTTGAACGGTCCCAGCCGCGTGCGGAAAGCCGTCCCCGAGCCGAGGCTCCCCGCCCCGCGCCCCAGGTTCAACGCGCACAGGCTCCGCGCGCTGCACCGCAACCGCAACAGCAACCGGAGCCGCAGCAAAGCCGGCAGGCTCCGCGCGGCTTCGGCGGCGATGTGATCGCCCGGGCGCAGCCGCGCCAACAGGCAGAGCGCCGCGGCGAACAACGCGCCGATCGCATTGACCAACGCAGCGAGCGCCGCGCCGACCGTGTCGACTGGCACAGTGAGCAGCGTGCCGATCGCGTCGAGCAGCGCGGTGATCAGCGCGCTGAGCGGCGTGAATGGCAGGGCCGCGATGCATCGGCTGAACGGATCGATCGCCGCACCGACCAGCGTGCTGACCGTATCGAGCAGCGTGGCGATGTGCGCGCCGACCGGATTGAAGATCGCGGAGACCGCCGTGCCGACCGCGTCGATGGCCGCCGCGATGGCTGGCAAGGCGGCCGCCGCGACGACCGGCGCGACGGGCGCGACGGGCGTGTCGAATCCCGTGGCAGCGGCTGGGGCGATGGCGTGCGCGATATTGCCCGCGAAAGCCGCCGCGATGGCTGGCGCGACGGGCGCCGGGATGGCTGGCGCGGCGACCGCCGCGACTGGCGGCGCGACGACTGGCGCTGGGGCTGGAACGGCCGTCAAGGCTGGGACAATCGCGATTTCCGGCGCTGGGACAACCGGTGGCGGGGTAACCGCGCCTATGACTGGCACGGGTTCCGCCGCAACAATGTCGTCATCTTCCGCCCCGGGGCGTACTATGCCCCGTTCCGCAGCCACCGCTACAGCAGGCTGGGCATCGGGTTCTTCCTCGACAGCCTCTTCTTCCAGCCGCGGTACTTCATCAACGACCCCTGGGCCTATCACCTGCCCCCGGTCTACGGACCTTACCAGTGGGTTCGGTATTATGACGATGTAGTGCTCGTCGATATCTACACGGGCGAGGTCGTAGACGTGATCCACGACTTCTTCTGGTAAGTCGCAACCCGTCAAAGAAAGGGCCCCGTCGGAGCGATCCGGCGGGGCCTTTTTGTCGGGTCTTTCCCTCAGCTGCGCGGAGTGCCGAAAGGCAGCATCCGGAACAGGGTGCCGTCCTTGTCGAGAATGGTGTGCTTCAGCGCGGCGAGCGCATGGAGCACGATCAACACCAGCAGCGCGATGCCCGAAGCACCGTGAAGTTCGAAGATCACCTCGCCAAGAGCAGGGTTCTGCGGCACCGGCAGGGCCGGCAGCTGGAACAGGCCCCACACGCTGATCGGCTCCCCGAAGGTGGACAGCGCGATCCAGCCTGCCAGCGGCATCACCAGCAGAAACGCGTAGAAGGCGAAGTGGACGAGCCGAGCAAATGTGCGCTCCCAAGGCGCGTGGCCGGTCACCGGCGGAGGCGGCGGGCTCATCTGTCGCCAGACCAGCCGCACCGCGACGACTGCGAAGATCACCACGCCCAGCGCGAAGTGGTTGGCCATGATCACCCCGCCAGCCTCGCGCGTGGGCGCACCTTCGGCTGCGACGGCGATCTGCCACTGCACGATAACCAGCACCGCGATCAGCCAGTGCAGCACCATGGCTAGGCCCGAATATCTTGTCCTGGTGTCGAAGCTCATTGCCATCTCCCTCCGGTTGGTACCCTGAAGCGGCCAGCCTAACAGTGTAGCGCCATGCTGCAAGGGCCGCGCATGAAGCTTGCCCGGCGGCACGCGCTTGTTAGTGCTTGCCGCCATGGCCGACCTAGTCCCCGATCAAACCGCACTGGCTGCCCTTGGCGAGGTTGTGCGCGCGCGGTTGGCGAGCAATCCGGCGGTGTACCTCATTGACGACCAGCGCATCGAACTGTTTGCGGTCGGCGAGTTTCTGTCAGCCAACGATTGCGCACGCCTTTGCGACATGATCGATGCCGTGGCGCGTCCCTCCTCGCTCCACGAGCTCGATTATGCGAGCGGCTTTCGCACCTCCTTCTCGGGCGACCTCGATCCGCACGATCCCCTTGTTGCGGGCATCTCGGCGCGGATCGAAGCGCTGCTCGGGGTCGAGGCCGCGATCGGCGAGCCGGTGCAGGGTCAGCGCTACCTGCCCGGCCAGCAATTCAAGCCGCACAATGACTGGTTCTACACCTCGGAGGGCTACTGGCCGCAGGAACAGGCGCGCGGCGGTCAGAGAAGCTGGACCGCGATGGCCTATCTCAATGCTGTCGATGCGGGGGGCGCGACCGCCTTCACCCTGCTCGGGCTGGAGATCGAACCCAAGCCCGGCGTACTGCTGATATGGAACAATGCCCTGCCCGATGGCCGCCCCAACGAGGCGACACTCCATGCCGGGCTGCCGGTAGAGGCGGACGCGAAGTATATCATCACCAAGTGGTATCGCACCCGCGCCTTCGGGTAGGCTTCATGCTTCGTCCGTCCTTGCAGCGTCCTTGCGCGCGATGTTGCGCGCGATCTTGCGCACATCCTCGACCAGCACATCGAGACGGCGCGACAGACGCAGGATTTCAAGCTGGGTGCGCAGGTTCACCTCGTAATCGTGGCGCGCAGTGATGCGGTCCTTCATCGCCTGGCGGTTCTGGCTCATCAGGATCACCGGGGCCTGCACCGCCGCCAGCATCGAGAGCATCAGATTGAGGAAAATGAACGGATAGGCATCGAAGGGCCGGAAACCCAGCGCCTGCAGGACGCCACTGTTGAGGCCCGCCCACACCACCAGCACCACGCCGAATGCAATGATGAAGCCCCAGCTGCCCCCTACGGCCGCAACCCGGTCGGCCAAGCGGTCACCCCAAGTGGCATGCGCCTGCGCGAGTTCATCGGCGTCGCGCCCGGTGAAGCTGCCCGCAGCGACGTGTTTGAGAACCCGCTGCTCTTCGACTTCCAGATCGTCATAGTCGCGGCCCAGCAGGTCGCGCGCGAGCTTGCGGGGGTCGGCAGCGCGGGTCATGCTGCGGTGCTTACGCTTTCGCGAGCGCCTCGGCAATCAGAGCGCGGGTCGGCGCGATGCCATAGAGCGCGATGAAGCTGCCCATGCGCGGACCTTGCTCAGAGCCGAGCAGGGTTTCGTAGAGCGCCTTGAACCAGTCCCGCAGGCTCTCGAACCCGAACTCCTCGATCTTGCCGATCTCGTAGACGAGGGTCTGGAGGTCTTCCGCGCTGGTCGCCGAATCAGCCGTTTCGAGCGCGGCGTCCAGTGCCATCAAAGCCCCCACCTCGCCGCCCGCAGGCGCGCGCTTTTCGAGCGTCGGGGCAATGAAATCGCGGTTATAGGCCAGTGCGCGGCCGACCAGTGCATCAAGCGCGGGGTGGGCAGTCGGATCGGCATTCTCGACATAATTGCCGAGGTAGGACCACACCGCCTCGCGGGTCGCGCCTGCGCCCAGCACGCCGACGAGATTGAGCAGCAGGCTGAAGGGCACCGCCAGCGTCTCGCCCTGCCCCGGAGCGTCTGCGCCCTCGTGGCGTTCGTTCGCGCGCAGCAGGTGCCACACCGCATTACCGAGCCGCTTGTCGGCGTCCTGCGAGGGGATCGCGGCACGGAACTGCCAGTAATCGTCCACCGCCTTGGGGATCACGCCTGCGTGCAATTGCTTGGCGCTCTTGGGATTGGCGAAGATGTAATAGCCGAGGCTTTCCGGGCTGCCATATTGCAGCCAGTCCTCGATCGAAAGCCCGTTGCCCTTGGATTTGCTGATCTTTTCGCCCTTCGCGTCAAGGAACAGCTCGTAGATCAGGCCTTCGGGCTTGTGACCGCCCAGTACGCGGGCGATCTTGCCCGACTGGATGCCGCTGTCGGTCAGGTCCTTGCCATACATCTCGTAATCGACGCCAAGCGCGACCCAGCGCATCGCCCAGTCGACCTTCCACTGGCACTTGGCCATGCCGCCCAGCGCCGATTGTTGGACAACCGTGCCATCCTCGTCGGTGAAGCGGATGATTCCCACCTCGGCATCGACCACTTCGATCGGCACCTGCAATACCGCGCCGGTCGTCGGGCTGACCGGCATGATGGGGGAGTAGGTCTTGCGCCGCTCTTCGCCGAGGGTGGGCAACATGATGTCCATGATCGCGCCGAAGTTCGCCAGCACGCCCTTCAGTGCGGCATCGAACTTGCCGCCGTTATAGCAATCGGAGGAGCTGACGAATTCATACTCGAACCCGAAACGGTCGAGGAAGTCGCGCAGCATCGCATTGTTATGCGCAGCGAAACTTTCAAATTTTTCAAAGGGATCGGGGATACGAGAGAGGGGCTTGCCGAGATGCCCGGTGAGCATATCGCGGTTCGGCACGTTGTCTGGCACCTTGCGCAGCCCGTCCATGTCATCCGAGAAGGCCACCAGCCGCGTGGCCGCTCCGCCGGTCAGCGTCTCGTAGGCGCGGCGGACCAGCGAGGTGCGCAGAACCTCCTGAAACGTCCCGATATGCGGCAGGCCCGAGGGGCCGTAGCCGGTCTCGAACAGCACGCCGCCGGGCTTGCCTTCCGGCAGGCGCTTGGCGAGGCGCTGAGCCTCCTGGAAGGGCCAGGCCTTGGAGTTGGTTGCTGCGGCGATGAGGGCTTCTTGGGTGATGGTCATGACGACGGCGGCCATTACGCAAGCCGGGCCTGCTTGCAAGCGGCAATGGCGGAGCCAGCCTGAAGGCGACTGTTTCACGTGAAACCGCGGACCAAACACACGCCGAACAGGCATCTGGGGGGACTCAAAGCGGCCCTAAGGGGGGTCTAGCGGGGGTCTGGGGGTATCTGACGGGGGTCTGCAAAACTGCGCCCCGGTCGTTTACTTTGCGCACGTCCCACCCCATCGTCAAAAGCGTGACACCCCCGGCCTCCCTACCCGATCCCGTGCCCTTGGCCGCGCTCCATGCGAGCCACGGCGGGCACTGGCTGCGCGCGGCGAATGGCACCACCAATGCCGTGTCCAAGGGCGATGCGATCATGGCCGCCGCCGATACGCCGGTGCTGATGCTCAATGCGCCGCTGGTGGCGAGCCGCCTCGGCTATCCCGACCTTTCCGGCCTCGATCTGCTGGAGGCCTTCGCCTTCATCCACCCCGCGCGTTTCTGCGTGCCGACCCCGCGCGGGCTGGCCGAGGCGCTTGGGCTGCCCGTGCCCGAGAATGACGCTGCCGTGCCGGAGATGCTCCAGCGCGCTGCCGGGGCGCTGATCGCCGCCTGTCAGGATCCCGCATGGCCCGAGCGCGAAGGCGCATGGAGCGCGGTGCAGACACTGGAACGGTTGCGCTGGCCGTGGGCGCAGGTGCTGCGTCCGCACATTGCCAAGCCCGAGAAGGCCGAACGCTGGCTGTTCGCCAAGCTGCCCGAATGGGAGGAGTCAGGCGAGCGCCCCGCCCCGCGTCAGGTGGAGCTTTCTGCCGAGGCCGTGCAGGCCCAGCTTGCGCGCCTGACCGGCGAGGGCGCCGAGAGCCGTGAGGGCCAGCGCGCCTATGCGCAGGACGTATCGCGCATCTTCGGCCCACGCTCCGCCCCCGGGCGCCCGCATCTGGCGCTGGCGCAGGCCGGCACCGGGATCGGCAAGACGCTGGGCTACCTCGCCCCCGCCTCGGTATGGGCGGGGCTCAGCGGCGGCACGGTGTGGGTGTCGACCTTCACCAAGAACCTGCAACGCCAATTGCGCGCCGAAAGCCGCCGCGCCTGGCCCGCCAAACGCGCCGACGGCTCCCCGCCGGTGGTGGTGCGCAAGGGCCGCGAGAATTACCTCTGCCTCCTCAACCTCGAAGATGCCCTGCAAGGCGGCTTTGCCGGACGGGCCGCGATCCTTGCGCAACTGGTGGCGCGCTGGGGCGCCTATACCCGCGATGGCGACATGATCGGCGGCGATCTGCCCGGATGGCTCGGCACGCTGTTCAGGAAGCGCGGCATCGCGGCGCTGACCGACCAGCGCGGCGAGTGCATCTATGCCGGGTGCCCGCATTACCGGAAGTGCTTCATCGAGCGTGCCGCGCGCGATTCCGCGCAGGCCGATCTGGTGATCGCCAATCACGCGCTGGTGATGGTCAACGCCGCGCGCGCGCGGGACCCGAACCAGCGCCCCACCCGCCTGATCTTCGATGAAGGCCACCATGTGTTCGACGCCGCTGACAGCACCTTTGCCGCCACGCTGAGCGGGCAGGAAACCATCGAACTGCGCCGCTGGATCATCGGGCCGGAAAAGGAATCGCGCGGGCGCAGGCGCGGACTTTCAGCGCGGCTGGCCGATATCGCCAGCTATGACGAGGCGGGCGCTGAAGCCATCGCCGCCGCGTGCAAGGCGGGGCAATTGCTCCCCTCGGACGGCTGGCTGCAACGCCTTGCCGAAAACGCCCCCTTCGGTCCCGTCGAGGCCCTGCTCGCTGCGGTGCGCACCGCGACCTATGCGCGCGATGAAAGCGGCGGGATTGATGCAGGCTACAATATCGAGACCGAGGCGGCGGGTCTGCCGGGCGAAGTGATCGAGGCCGCCAGTGCTGCTGCCGAGGCGCTCGCCAGCATCCGCGTGCCGCTGATCCGGCTGGGCGGACGGCTGGAAACGATCCTTTCGGAACCGCCCGACTGGCTCGACGCGCAGGGCCGCGCGCGGATTGAAGGCGCGCGCTTTGCGCTTGGCTGGCGGATCGACCTGATTGCCGCATGGGAAGCGCTGCTCGACCGGCTGGGCGGCCCGGCTGATCCCGAATTTGTCGACTGGCTCGCGGTCGACCGCTCCGATGCGCGCGAGTTCGACGTGGCGATCCACCGCCGCTGGCTCGATCCGATGAAGCCCTTCGCCCGCGTGGTGCTGGAGCCTGCTCACGGTGTGCTACTGACCAGCGCAACCCTCACCGACCGGACAACCGATGCCGATGATCCGGACGCGAAGTGGGCCAGCGCCATCCAGCGTTCCGGCGCGGCCCATGTCGAAGTCGCGCCCCTGCTGTCGGCGGCGGAAAGTCCCTTCGATTACGCCGCCCGCGCCGAGGTGCTGATCATCACCGATGTTGCCAAGGGCGATCTGCCTGCCCTCGCAGGAGCCTATGCGCGGATCATCGAGGCCTCGGGCGGCGGTGTGCTGGGGCTGTTCACCGCAATCCGGCGCCTGCGCGCGGTGCATGGCCGCATCGCTGATCGGCTCGCGCGGGCGGGCCTGCCGGTCTATGCCCAGCACGTCGACCCGATCGACACCGGCACGCTGGTCGACATCTTCCGCGATGATCCGCGCGCCAGCCTGATCGGCACCGATGCCCTGCGCGACGGGGTGGACGTTCCGGGCCATTCGCTGCGCTGCGTGGTACTGGAACAGGTGCCGTGGCCGCGCCCCGATATCCTCCACAAGGCGCGGCGGCTGGCGGGCGGCGGCTCTGCCTATGACGACCGAATCATCCGCGCGCGGCTGGCGCAGGCTTTCGGGCGGCTGATCCGCAGCAAGGACGACGCCGGACATTTCATCGTGCTGTCTCCGGCCTTCCCCACGCGGCTCCTCTCCGCTTTCCCCAAAGGCACCCCGGTGCTACGCGTGACGCTTGATCAGGCTTTACAACGGGTCGCTGCTGGTGTTGGGGCCGCTGATATTGTCGGCGCGGTGAACGAGCCGGCAGGAGAAACTTCTCAGCCATGAAGATCCTCGGCCTCCTGCGCCACGCCAAGTCGGACTGGGACGATACCGCCCAGCGCGATTTCGACCGCGGGCTGAATGCGCGCGGGAAGAAGGGTGCGGAACTCATCGGCAGGCACATCCGCGACCACGGGGTGAAGTGGGACAAGGTGCTCGCCAGCCCCGCCGTGCGGGTCAAGCTGACGCTGGAGGGCGCGCTGCCCGAGGTCGAGCCGATCTACGATCAGCGGCTCTACCTCGCCAGCTTCGACACCATCGTCGAAACGATCGAGGCGCACGCCGGCACAGGGGACGAGGAGGCCAAGGCGATCCTGATCTCCGGCCACAATCCCGGCCTTCAGGACGTGCTGCTGGAACTGGTCGCGCCGGGCAAGGAAAACGCCCTGTTCAAGGAAGCAGTCGTGAAGTTTCCCACCGCCGCCTATGCCGTGCTGGAGTGCGACATCGAGCACTGGAGCGAATTGAAGCGCTACTGCGCCGAGCTGGTGCATTTCGCGCGTCCCCGCGACCTTGACCCGGAGCTCGGGCCGGAGGGGTAAGCGGACGGGGAGGCAATCGCGCTCCCCCGCCCTCTCAGTTCACCGCCACCACGTTGTCGTCCGAGTTACGGTCGATGTAGAAGTTGTACGGATCGATCCCGGCGAAGGTCGGGCGGCCCTTGGTCACCACCTCGATCACCTGCTTGCCCGTGCGGACCGGGTAACGCTTCATCGATAGCACCTTGGCCTTGTCGAAGGTGCCGGTGCCGGGCCGCTCGGTGAACAGACCAACCTCAATGTTTTCGGCAAGCTTGGCGGGGGTTTCGACACCCTTGCCGTCGGCGGTGAATTTGCCGGCTTCGATGGTGATGCGCGTGCGGTAGGTGAGATCCGGCAGATGTTTGGTCACCGCCTCCGTCGCCTTCAGATCATAGATCGTGATCGTCTCGAACAGGTCGGTGATCAGCGCCTGATCCTCGGGCGTCCTGGCCTCCTTGCGCAGTTCCGCGATCAGATCGAGGCTGCGCGGGTACGGCGCGCCCTTGAAGCGGTACTTCGCCACCAGCCGCGCCAGCGCGCGGTTGACCGCATCCTCGCCCAGCCTGTGCTGGAGCAGGTACATGACCAAACTGCCCTTGCGGTAATGGATGTGCTGCTGGTTCTCGACGCGGTAGAGCGGCTGTTCGGGCAGCGGATCGCCCTGACGTCCGGAGAGGTAGCGATCGAGCTCGAACTTCAGGAAGCGGCGGATCTTGTCCTCGCCATAGAGCTCCTTCATCACCATCAGCGCCGAATACTGCGCCAGCGTTTCCGACAACAGGGTCTGGCCCTGCATGTCCGCGCCGATCACCTGGTGCGCCCAGTACTGGTGTCCCAGCTCGTGCGCGGTGACGTAGGAGACATAGTCGATCGTCTCGGGATCGCTAACGTCGGCGGCAAATCCGATGCTTTCGGAATAGGGCATGGTGCCCGCAAAGGCCTGCGCGAAGCTATCGTAGCCCGGGAACTCAATGATCCGGGCATAGCCGAACTGGTAGGGGCCGAAATTGCGCTCGTAGTAAGCGAGCGAAGTTTTCAGCGCCTTCTGCATCGCGGGCACGTTCCAGACGTGCTTGGGATCATAATAGACGCTCAGGCGCACCGGACCCGCCATCTCCTCGGCCACGGCATAGCGGGCCGATTGCACCGAGAAGAAGTTGAGGATCGGCGCAGGCGACTGGAACACCGCGACGCGGCGGCCATCCTTGACTACGTCCGAGATCTTGTTGCCCGGCGCGATCGGGGTCTGGTCGGCCGCAGTGCTGATGGTGATGCGCGAATTGACCCAATCGGCGCCGATATAGTTGCGCCCCTGCGCCGACGTATCCTCCAGCTTGGCCGTGCGCAGTTCTGCCGGAAGGCCCTGGCGCCGCCGTGCGGTGCGATCCTGCAACAGGCCGCGCCGGTCCATCCCGATCATCGGCGCAAAGGTGTAATTGTTCACGAAGGTGCCATTGTCGACGATGTCGGTCGCCGCCTCGCGATTGGCAAAGCCGCGCCGCCACACCTGCGAGGCGAAGTCGAGCCGCGTCGTCGCCCCGGGCGCGAGTGGCGTCGCAAAGCGGTAGATGCGGTAGGCGTTGGTCTTGTCATGGGAAGCAAGCTTCGCACCCGCGACGTCGAGACGGCTGAAGGTCACGGAATCGTCACCCTGCCGCACGTGCAGCTCGGTGATCGGCGCGCCGCTGTCGTTGCGCAGGTCATAGTGACCCTTCACCTCCATCCGGCGGTCGTCAGGGTAGATCGCGACGTCGAAGGCGACATCGGTCACCACCGGGCGCGGGAGGCTGGCATAGTTGAGATATTTCCGCTCGTACTCGGCAAGCCGCACCTCGGCTTCGTCGGAGGTCTCAAACTGGTTCAGCACCTTGATGTTGTGGTGAATGATCAGCCCCGTGCCGACCATCCCCGCAATCGCAGCCAGCGCGATCCCGCCCGAAGCGAGGGTCATGCGGCGGCCCATGCCCTTCAGACGCGGCAGCACCGCCACCACGGTCCCGCGCGGCCAGGCCCAGTGCGCCAGAACCAGCAGCACCACGCCGAAGCACGCCCAATAGATCCGCGCGATCGCCGCGCCGACCCAGAAGCCGCCGGTGCCGTTCATGTCGCTCAAGGGCTCGGCCGGGGTGCCCGAATAGGAGTACAGGATGTTGGTGTAGCCGAGGTTCGACATGAAGACGCGGCTGACAAACCACACGAGGATGATCCCCCAGCCGACATATTTGTTGGGGCTGACCACCTGGAAGAACACCGAAAGCACTGCCAGCATCAGCAGATCGACACTTTGCGGGATCACGAAGGCAGACAGGTAGAGCCCGATATCGATGCTCTGCGCGCCCTTGGCCAGCTGGAACAGCACGCCCGTCAGCATCCCCGCCAAAGATATGGCGAGCAGCACAATGAAGATCGCAAGGATCTTGGGCACGAACACGGCCCATGCCGGAGCCGGAGTGGCGTCGACGATCTCGTTGATTTTCACGTCGCGCTCGCGCCAGACCAGCTCGCCGCCATAGAACACGGCTACGATCAGGCTGGACAGCGTGACGCTGCCGAGCAGCGTGCTGATCACGCTTGCGGTCAGCGGATAGGACGGGGTTCCATAGAGCGTTTCGGACGAGACCAGGTTGAGGATCGAGAACACGACCGCGATCAGCAGCAGCACGATCAGGCCCGGGCTTTTCACCACGAACTGCACTTCGGCCTTGAGCCGCGTACGGAAGGCGGCAAGCGCATGGTCGAAGCCGAAGCGGCGGCGAACCGGTGCGGTGAGCGTGGCGGGTACCACCGCTTCTGCCCGGGCAGCGCGGACGGCCTGCTTGGCCAGCCGCTTCTGCTTCCAGCGCGAAGGCGCGCGTTCGGTCATGCTGAAGCGCCACCACGCAAGGCCCAGGAACAGCGCCGAAAGGCCGAGCGTGAAGATGCGGTTGAACAGCAGGTTGCCTTCAAGCGGGATCAACCGCGAGTTCATTTCCGCCGCGGTCCAGTACCGCGTCGCCTCGCTGATCGCTGCGCTGCCGAGCGGCTCGTAGCGCGCGACGGTCGGCAGGTTGGTCGGATCGGCGCCGACGATGATGCTGACCGCCAGATAACCCATGACCAGCACCAGCACGCCGATATAGCTCGCCATCATCGAACGGGTGATGGTGGCAAGACTGAACAACAGCGCTGATGACAGGATCAGGTTGGGGACGGCGATGATCAGGAACGGCCAGGCGTAGATCGCGAAGCTGTGCGGGCCGACCGTTTCGGCATCGACCCAGGGCATCGCGGCGCCCACCCCGATCCCCACCGGGATGGCGAGATAGCCAAGTATCGCGATCGCCAGCCCGCCCATGAAACGCCCGGCGAGGAAGGTACTGCGCCCCACAGGGGTCGCGCGGATCATCGGCCCGAACTTGGTCGTGTCGTCACGCACCACCGCATTGGCGACGAAGGAGGTGATCACGAAGAGGTAGAAGGTCGTAAACAGCGCCATCGCGATCGTCAGCGTGAAGGGCGAGTTTTCATGCACCGCGCCCGGCGAGCCGAAGCTCACCGAATCGCTGGCGGCAAGCCCGAAGCCAAGCAGGAAAAAGATCGCGACCGATGCCCAGAACACCGGATTGCGGAGCTGATAGCGGATTTCGAACGCGGCGAGGCGTGCGGCTAGCATCTGTCCGGCCCTCCCTTACGCGGCGAGTGCAGGCGTGCGGCGGGTCTCAGCGAGGGTGGCGAAGTACACGTCCTCAAGGCCCCCGTTGACGGGCGCAAAGCCTTCGGGCTGGGTGTCAGACAGGACATGGACCACGATCTCGCCTGCAAAGAAGCGGTGCGAGATGACCTCGTATTGCGCCTGCATCTCGGACAGGTGTGTGTGCGGCACTGTCTTCTGCCAGACGCGGCCCTTGGTGGACGCGATCAGATCATGCGGCGCGCCTTCCAGCCGCAGCTTGCCGCCCGCCAGCACCGCCATGCGCGGGCACAGGTCAGCCACGTCATCGACGATGTGGGTAGACAGGATCACCACCACATTCTCGCCGATTCCGGCCAGGAGGTTGAGGAAGCGGTTGCGCTCTTCCGGATCCAGCCCGGCGGTGGGTTCGTCGACGATGATGAGCTCCGGCTGGCCGATCAACGCCTGCGCAATGCCGAACCGCTGGCGCATCCCGCCTGAAAAACCGGCAATCGCCTTGCCACGCACGTTCCACAGGTTGGTCTGATTGAGCAGATGCTCGACCATCGCCTTGCGCTCGCCCTTGGCGGTCACGCCCTTGAGCACCGCCATGTGATCGAGCATCGCATAGGCCGAGACGCGGGGGTACACGCCGAAATCCTGCGGCAGATATCCCAGTGTGCGGCGCAGACGGTCAGGCTCGGTCAGTACGTCAATATCGCCGAAGCGGATCGCGCCGTGGGTCGGCGCCTGAAGCGTCGCAATGGTGCGCATCAGCGTCGATTTGCCCGCGCCATTGGGACCGAGCAGCCCGAACATCCCTTTGGGTATCGACAGCGTCACATTGTCGAGTGCGTGAGTGCCGTTGGGATAGGTGTGGCTGACGCCGCTGAGTTCGAGCATGTTCGTGCGATCCCCGGATGCAATGGATTGCACCCTAACAGGAACTATCCGGAGATAAAGGCGTGTTGGTGGAGTAATACACACCGCTGGTCGTCGCGGATTGTCGTTCGTCGATTTTTGACCGGCGGGATGAAGGGTCAGGCGATCAGTTTACGCGGGCCGGGGCCGGCCTCGCCGAGCTTGTCCTGCGGGTTCCAGATCGCGCAATGTTCAAGGCTGAGGCAGCCGCAGCCGATGCACCCGTCCAGCCGGTCGCGGGTGCGCGTGAGCTCGGCAATCTGCGCATCGAGCCGCGTACGGATAGCCGCGCTGATCGCTTCCCAGTCGCGCGTGGTGGGCGTGCGGCCCTGCGGGAGGCTTGCCAGCTCCGCCTCGATCTCGCCGAGTGACAGGCCGAGCCGCTGGGCGATGAGGATAAAGGAGAGCCGCCGGATGTCCGACCGCAGGAACCGCCGCTGGTTGCCGCCCGAACGCACCGGCTCGATCAGGCGCTTGTCCTCGTAATAGCGGATCGCCGAGACGCTGAGCCCGGTGCGGCGCGCGACCTCGCCGATGGTGAGCAAGTCGGAAGGTTTGAGGCGGTGGGCAGGCATGGCGCGAGGGGTGTTCCGATAAAGCTTGACCTCAAGTTAGGTTGAGATTGCAATTAGGGCAAGTCGATTGATTCGCACCCCCCAAGTCGGCGGATCATCAACTTGCGAAAGGAACTGAACATGCCGAATGGCACACTCGAACACGTCAACATCACCGTCAGCGATCCTGATCGCTCTGCACGCCTGTTGCAGGAACTCTGCGGCTGGCACGAACGCTGGCGCGGCCCGTCACAGCTGGGTGGATGGACGATCCATGTGGGCGGGCAACACGATTACATCGCGGTCTACAACCACTCCAGCCCGGTCCCGCGCTTTGCGAAGGGCCAGCCGCTCAACCACATCGGGCTGGTGGTCGACGATCTCGACGCGGCCGAGGCGGTGGTCAAGGACGCGGATCTCATTCCCTTCAACCACGCCGATTACGAACCGGGGAAGCGGTTCTACTTCTTCGACTGGGACGGGATCGAGTTCGAGGTGGTCAGCTATGCGTGAGCTGGCTCCCAAGCTGCAGGTCGCACGACCGACCAACGACATCGACGCCCTCTTGCCGTTCTATCGCGACGGATTGGGCCTGACCGTGCTGACCAGTTTCGCGGACCATGGCGGATTCGACGGGATCATGTTGGGTCTTCCCGGCGCGCCTTGGCACCTGGAGTTCACCCGCGCGGCGGGCCACATCGCACCGACTGCCCCAAGCGAGGATCACCTGCTTGTGCTTTACCTTCCCGACGTCGCCGACTGGCAAGCCGCCTGCGCGCGGATGGAAGCGGCGGGCCACACGCCGGTCGCCTCGTTCAACCCCTATTGGGACCTGCTCGGCAAGACTTTTGAGGATCCGGAAGGGTACCGCGTGGTGCTTCAGCAGCAGGAGTGGCCGCTGTGACCCATTAAAGCAGTGGCGGTTGGGTGCCGATCGGCTTGCCGTCCACCCAGCGGTCGCCGGTATGATCGGCTTGCAACGGCCCGCGCCAGGTCTGGCAAAGATCGAGCGCATGATCGAGCGAACCGGTGATCCAGGTTGCCCAATTGTCCGGGGCGAGGATCACCGGCATGCGGTCATGCACCTCGGCCATGGCCGGAGAGCTGTCGGCCATGACCATGGCATAACAATCGCCCCACTCGGCAGTCGGCCGCCAAAGCCCGGCTACGGCCATGACCTCGACATCGGGAAGCGAATACCAGCTTCGCGTCATCCGCCCGCTTGGACCCTGCGGCTCCGCCCACTGCGTTACCGGGATCAGGCAGCGGCGGCGCGCAAAGCTATCACGCCAAAAGGGGGTCAGCAGCTTGTCATCGCGGGCGTTGGTGACCGGCTTGGGCTTGAGCTTCTGGCCTTGCTTGCCGGTCAGCACCACCGGCACCCCCCAGTTCATCGCTCGCAGCCGTCCACCCTCGACCACCAGACCCGGATAACCGGGGTAAAGCTCGGTCGCGAAATTGCTCCCCGCCGCCGCGTCCTCCACTGCGAACAGCGCGGCGACTTCGGCCGTGCCCTTCGTCATGCGGTAAAGGTTGCACATCGCGCTAGCCGCCCGCGTTTCCGGCCACGAAACACGCCGCCGCCATCAGCGCCCCCGCCCAGCGGTTTGACCGGAACCGTTCGAGCGGGTTCATCGGATCGTCCGCGTCGAGCGTCGCGACCTGCCATGCGAGATGCCCCGCCACCGGCAGCAGCGCGAGCAGCACCAGCGGATCAGGGCGGTACAGCCAGAAGCCCAGCCCCCACAGGCCAATGGTCGCAGCGTAAAAACCGCCGATCCCCGCCTGCACCCGCATCCCCATCGCCAGCGCCGACGACCGGATGCCGACCATCGCGTCATCCTCGCGGTCTTGCAGGGCGTAGATCGTATCATACCCGATCACCCAGCAGATGCATCCGGCATAGAGCGCCGCGAGGGCGTCCCAATTGTCCCAGCGCAGCTCGCTCCAACCGACCAGCAGACCCCAGTTGAACACCATCCCCAGCCACGCCTGCGGCCACCAGGTGATGCGCTTCATGAAGGGATAGGCGGCCACCAGCGCAAGGCTGCCGAGCGCGACGATCTGCGCCTCGAGCCGGAGTTGCAACAGCACCACGAGGCCGACGCAGCACAGTGCCACCAGCCACGCCCAAGCGGCGCGCTTCGACACCCGCCCGCTCGCCACAGGACGCAACGCGGTGCGCGCGACCTTCGCGTCAAGATCGGCGTCGACGATATCGTTATAGACGCACCCCGCTCCGCGCATGGCGATAGAGCCAAGCAGCAGCCAGCCGAGCAGCGCGAATTGCGCTCCCGCGCCTGCCAGCCAGACTGCGAAGACGCAAGGCCAGAACAGCAGCCACCAGCCGATCGGCCGGTCGAACCGCGCCAGCAGCGCCAGATCGCGCGGGAGTTGCGGGAGCAGTGCCACCAGCCCGCGATGTTCGCTGTCGGGGACCACCTGCTCGCTCATGCCGCCTCTGCCTTCGCTGCCCGCCAGCCCATGATTGCCAGAACCAGCATGGTCACGTTGCCTGCGAAGTCGAGCATTCCGATGCTGGTCAGCTCCGGCACCTCGTAATGGAACCAGTAGTTGAAGCCGAAGAACGGTAGCAGCAGCACAGCGAACACCGCAAAGCTGCGCGCGTTCCAGCGGGTGACCAGCGCCATCAGGCCGAACAGGACCGCCTGCGAACCGAAGCAGGCGATGGTGAAGCGGTTGATGAAGCTCGTGTCGCGGTAGGCCTCGGTGAAGGCGAGCTCGATCACGCTCCCCGGGGCGAACAGGGCCCAGCCGCCCAACACGAGGAACACGGCGGCGATCAGGAATTGTGCGGTGCGTGCGGACATGGCTTGCTCCCTAGCGCCCCTCGCGCCTAGTGCAAAGCTATGCCCGCTACCCCCGCATGGCCCCCGAAGAGCGCGCCGCGCCTGTTCGTCACCGAAACGCTCGCGTCAGAACTTGCCGTGCGGATCGAGGGGAACCCTGCGCATTATCTCGCCCGCGTCATGCGCGCCGCACCCGGCGACATCGTGATCCTGTGCGACGATGTGACCGGCGAATGGGCCGCGCGCGTCAGCGATGTCGGCAAGCGCGATGTGGTGCTGGAAGTCGCCGAGATGCTGCGGGTGCGCGAGGCTGTGCCCGATCTGTGGTTGGTGCCTGCGTTGCTCAAGAAGGACCGTTTCGACCTGATCCTTGAGAAGGCAACCGAACTTGGTGCCGCCCGCATTCAGCCGCTCGTCACCCGCCGCTGCGTCGCCGATAAGCTCAACCTCGAACGCGCCCGCGCCATCACCACGGAGGCGGCCGAGCAATGCGCCCGCACCGCCCTGCCAAGGTTGGCCGATCCGGTGAAGCTCGATGCGCTGCTGGCAGGCTGGCAGGAAGACCGCGCGCTGTTCTTTGCCGACGAGAATGGCGGCGAACCTGCATCATCAGCCTTCGCCAAGCATCAAGGCCCCGCCGCGATCCTCACCGGCCCCGAAGGCGGCTTCGATGAGGCTGAACGCGCCGCGATCCGCGCCCATCCCGCTGCTCGCCCCATCACGCTGGGGCCGCGCATCCTTAGAGGCGAGACCGCCGCCATCGCCGCGCTGTCGGTCTGGATGGCCGCTGCTGGGGACTGGTAGTCTGCCGGGCGCTTCAGCGAATTTTGCAAGACAAACCAGCTTACCTTGCGCAAAGGCGAATTTGCCTTCCCATCGGCAAACCAGTTTTATAAAGCAACCGGCCAGAGAGGGCCTGCCATGAGCACACGCGAAGCTTCCACTGCCGACGATCCGGTGATCGAAAGCCTCGACCAGCTGATCCTGCCGATGAGCGGCGGCGAGAAGCCGCCCCAGAAGTGGTGCATCGGCACCGAGCACGAAAAGCTCGTCTTCAAGCAATCCGATCACAGCGCGCCGTCCTATGACGAGCAGGGCGGCATCCGCGACCTGCTCAAGGGCATGGAGAAGTTCGGTTGGAGCCCGGTGGAAGAAGGCGGCAATGTCATCGCCCTGAAGGGCGAGGACGGGGCGGTGAGCCTTGAGCCGGCAGGCCAGCTGGAACTTTCGGGCGCGCCGCTGGAAAACCTCCACCAGACCTGCGCCGAAACCGGTCGTCACCTCGTGCAGGTCAAGGACGTAGGAGAGACGTGCGGCGTCGGATACCTTGGTCTCGGCATGTGGCCCGACAAGACCCGCGCCGAACTGCCGATCATGCCCAAGGGCCGTTACGACATCATGCTGCGCCACATGCCGCGCGTGGGCAGTATGGGTCTCGACATGATGCTGCGCACCTGCACGATCCAGGTGAACCTCGATTACCAGTCCGAAGCGGACATGGTGAAGAAGTTCCGCGTTGGCCTCGCGCTGCAACCGCTGGCAACCGCGCTGTTCGCCAACTCGCCCTTCACGGAAGGGAAACCCAACGGCTTCCTCTCGTACCGCTCGCACATCTGGTCGGACACCGATCCGCACCGCACGGGCATGCTGCCCTTCGTGTTCGAAGACGGCTTCGGGTACGAACGCTGGGCCAAGTATATGCTCGACGTGCCGATGTATTTCGTCTTCCGCGACGGGAAATATATCGACGCGGCGGGGCTGTCCTTCCGCGATTTCCTCGATGGCAAGCTTTCGGTCCTGCCCGGTGAACGCCCGACACAGAGCGACTGGTGGGACCACCTTTCCACCGCCTTCCCCGAGGTGCGCCTTAAAAGTTTCCTCGAGATGCGCGGGGCCGATGGAGGCCCGTGGAGCCGCATCTGTGCCCTGCCCGCCTTCTGGGTCGGGCTTCTATACGATCAGGGCGCGCTCGATGCCGCATGGGATCTGGTCAAGGGCTGGACGATGGAGGAGCGCGAGCGGCTTCGCAATGAAGTGCCGCGCCTTGCGCTGGCCACCCGCTCGCCCGATGGCGGTACCTTGCAGGATCTGGGGCGCGAAGTCCTGAAGATCGCTCATGCGGGGCTCAAGGCCCGGGCGCGGCTCAATGCGGCGGGCGACAACGAGACCGGCTACCTTGAAACGCTCGACGAGATCGTCGCCAGCGGCAAGGTTCCGGCCCAGCGCCTGCTCGATGCCTATAATGGCGAGTGGAACGGGGACATCACCCGCGTCTATGAACAGTCGTTCTGAACAGGGAGAGACAGAATGCTGATCGTGCTCGCAAAAGCGCAAGTGGGCGAAGGCTCGATGGACGCGGCCAAGGCGGCCATCGCCGAGATGGTCGCTGCCTCCAACGCCGAGGAAGGCTGCATCGCCTATGCCTTCACGCAGGACGTGCTCCAGCCGGGCGTGCTGCACATCGTCGAAAAGTGGCGCGATGAAGCCGCGCTGGCCGAACATTTCGCCACGCCGCATATGGCGGCCTTCGGTGCGGCGATCGCGGGGCTCGATTTCAACGTGATCGAAGCCCGCAAATTCCACACGGATGATGGATCGCCGGTGATGTAATCCTACTCGGCCGGGAAGGCGTGCGCCTCGCGTGGCGGGGTCACGCCCCCGGTCAACAGTCGCTTCAACCGTGCGAGCGGCGCGGTGATCAACCCGCGGCGCTCCATCCACGCATGATATTCGGCATATTTCGGATCTTCGGCGATGAGATGCGCCTCCTCGGTCCGTGCGCGCCAGTAATACATGGCGTTGACCACGAGTAGGAAAACGCAGTTTCGCACAGGCTCTAGCCAGCCGCCGCTCGTCACAATGAAGGGCAGCACGCTCGCCCACCAGAACAGGTTCTTCGCAAGATAGGCCGGATGGCGGGTGAAGCGGTAGGGCCCGTTGGTCAGCACGCCGCGATAGGTGAGGTTGGAAAAGCGGATGCCGAACACTACAGTGGCCCAAGCATAAACGCCGGTCAGGAACACCAGCAGCCCGCCCCACGCCCACAGCAAGGCGGTGTTCGCGGCAAACCAGTGCGCCCAGCCCGGGGTGTTAAATGCATAGCTGAGGATCTGGTCGTTCGGCCCGATGATCCCCAACACGAAGGGCGGGTAGCAAATCAGCGCGGCCAGCCAGCCGGCGAGGAACGGGTTGCCCGACCGGATATGCGAATCCAGCGGGCGCAAAGTCAGCAGGTATCCGACAGTGCCGATCTGGACGTCGATTACGAACAGCAGCGTCACCAGCAGCATGGCGAATTCGACCGGATTGCCAAGGATTTGGGCCGGCTGCGCCTCGACAACCTGCGCAAAGCCGGGCGGCAGGATCGAGATCATGAAGGCGCCGAAGAAGCACTTGATCGCCCACGCCCGCCAGTGCTTCGCAATGGCGGCCCCGTCCCACTGGTCGCGGCCCA
Source organism: Porphyrobacter sp. (assembly GCA_027533455.1). Taxonomy (GTDB): domain Bacteria; phylum Pseudomonadota; class Alphaproteobacteria; order Sphingomonadales; family Sphingomonadaceae; genus Erythrobacter. Next base: position 155,205 of record JAPZUC010000003.1, read on the forward strand.
CAAGCCCTCCGCCGACCACGAAAGCGCCGAAGTGAAAGGCACCGTCGCGCGGCTCCACCAGCACGCGGTCGAGCCAGATAACGTAAGGAACAGAAAGGATTACCAGCGGGAAGATGGCGAAACTCAGCACGTCCATCGCGAACAGGTAATTGCCGGACCAGTACCAGCGGGCGAGTGCATAGAAGGCGGCGATCAGCGCCCATGTCGCCCAAAGCCCGACCAGCTTGATGACCGCAACCGGCATCACCTCGGCGAGCGGGCGCTTGAGGCTCCAGTCGATGCCGGTGGAGGGGCGCAGGTGCACCTTGTCGACCAGAACCGACCACAAGACCATCGGCAGCGCTGTAAAAAGCATTGTTGCAAGCGCAGCATAAGGCCCTGAAAGAACGCCTCTTTCAACGCCCAATGATCCACCCAGACCAAGCGCAGCGGCAATCTCGGGGTAGGAGCGGCAGAACAGGATCCACGCCGCCAGCCCGGCTAGGCCGGCAAGGCCCACACCGGTCGACACATCGCTGCGGGGCAGCACGGTTGGATAGGGCGAGTGCGGCGCAATCATGGCGCTACCGCCCTACACCACAAGGGTTAACAGCTCGGCAAAGGCCTCCTGAGCCCCGCGCAATCGGGGGTCAAGGCGAGGCTAGCAGGGGTCAAGAGGGGGTCTAGGCCCCCTCAAGCGCAAAACCGTGTGTGGACATCACTTCCAGGCGTGGATCGTGCCGCCGTCGTCCAACAGGTAGAGCACCCCGTCTGCCACCACCGGCGCAAGGCTGACCGGCGCATCGACCTCGGCGAACAGGGTGGCCGAGCCTTCGCCCGCGCTCACCTTCCACACCTCGCCGCGCGAGCTTGCCACCCACAGCTGGCCGCCGGCGAGCACCGGGCCGGTCCAGAAGATCGGGCCCTTCTTGTCTTCCTCGTCTTTGTAGCGCTGGAGTTGGGCAATCCACCGCACCCGTCCTGAAGACCGCGCGATGGCGAGCAAGCGCGCGTCATCGGTGAGGGTAAAGATCCACTCGCCCGCAATCGCGGGGGTGGAGATGCCGGCAAGGTTCAGTTCCCAGATGCGCTGCCCGGTGACCAGTTCATAGGCCGCCATGCGACCGCCCTGCCCGAGCGCATAGACGCGGCCCGAATCGATGATCGGATCGGCGTCGATGTCGGTGATGGTCCCCACGGTCGTGGAGATGTTGGTGCGCGCCAGCGCGTCCGACCACAGGCTGCGGCCGTTCTCGTAGCGGTAGGCGGTCAGTTCGCCGCTGGAATAGCCCGCAACGATCGAGCCCTGTCCGGCCGCAGGCGCAGCCACGCCGAAGACGCCCGACTGGGTGTTCGATCCGCTTTCGTCCCACACCAGCGAGCCATCATCGGTCTTGAGCGAGATCAGCTGGTTGTCCTGCGTCATCACGAACAGCTGGCCGAATGCGATGGTGGGCGATCCGCGCAAGGGACCTGCGGGCTTGACCTTCCACAGCACTTCGCCGGTATCGGCGTTGAGCGCCTTGACCTCACCCACGCCGTTGGTGGCGTAAAGCTTGCCCGCTTCATAGCTGACCCCGCCGCCGAAAGCGGACGGTGCCTGATCCTTGGTCATCTCGCCATCGCCGCGCTCCCACAGCTTGGCCCCGGTGTTCTTGTCGAAGGCGACGATCACCCCGTCAGTGCCTTCGGCAAACAGCTTGCCGCCGCCAATCACGGGCGATGCGGCAAGGCGCATCCGGTTGCTGGAGCCTGCAATCTTGGCGGTGAAGATCTTGGAGGGGTTCTCAGCCAGCGCGAGATGCCCATAGGACTTGCTCGCCGCGCCGCCTGCCTGCGCCCATTCGGGGTTGCCGCGCGCCGGGGGCAGCACCACCGAAACACTGGCAAGCGCCGGATCGACCTCGGCCCCGCTCTCGATGCGCGAGAGGATCGGCATACGGTTACCGATTGTCGGCGTGGTCTTGTCCTTGCCACCGCCGAACAGCCCGCCCTTGCAGCCGGTGAGGCCAGCGGCCATCAGCCCGGCGAGCAGCGCGGCGCGCGCGATTTTCGATTTTGTCATGTTCGTCCGTTCCAATCCCGTATCCTATTCGGCCGCAGCGGGGCTTGCGCCATCCGTGCCCGCAGCCGCGCCTTTGCTGTCCGACGTGACCCCCTGGTCCTTGAGCAGCTTCTTCACATCGATCACAGCGTCAACGCCCAGCAGGCCCGCCATCTGGCGCGACCGGCTGCGCAGCGTTTCAGGCTGGCTTTCGTCCTTGGCGATGGCGGCGAAGATCTTGCCCGCCTCGGCACGGTTGCCGCTATCGAGATGCGCCATGCCCACCAGTTCGCCGGCCGAGCCGAAATAGGGGTTGCCCGCCTTCGCGAGGCCGCCAAGCTGCGCAATCACATCGGCAGGCTTCATGCGGTCGAAATTGAGGCTGACATCGCGGATCCGGGCAAGGTCGCGCAGCGCCGGAGGCGCGGCCTCGTCGGCGATGATCTGCTTGTAGAGTCCGCTCGCCTTGGCGGTATCGCCCGCCTCGATCGCGGCGCCCGCCTGAATGAAGCGCGCGGCGGCGCGCGCACCGGGCGCATTGCCGTCGGCCAGCAGCGGGGCGACCTTGTCGGCTGCGCCCTTGAAATCGCCCCCGTCAACGGAATCGAGCGCGGCCACCAGCGTTTCGGACTGCTGCTCAAGCTTTTGCTCGGCGTAGTGATCCCAGATCATGTAGCCGCCAAGGGCCGCGATCCCGAGCAGCACGCCGCCCAGCACCTTGACCCCGTGGTTGCGCATGAAATCATAGACGGCATCCTCGCGCACCGCTTCGTCGATCTCGCGGATCAGCACTTCGTCCTCGCGCGAGGTGTCGGGGATGGCAGGGGTGTTGGTCGGAGTGCGCGCCATGTGGGGCCTTGTGTGTCCTCGTGAAAGTCATGTGCCGCAGACCTGCGCCCGGCACCGCCGCGCTCTTTAGGCAGGTGGAGCCTCTCGCGCAATGGCACCGGCGGTCAGGGGCGTAGATGGTGCGGGGCGATTGAACGAGGGATGAAGCATGGCAGGCGCTCAGAAGGCGCGGCCCATGGCTGCTGCATAGACGCTCTCGTAGGCGACCTGCATCGCGGCGATGTCAAACTCGGCGCGGGCGCGCACGCGGTTCGCCTCGCCCAGAGCGGCGCGCAGATCGGGATCGGCCGCCAGACGCGCCAGCGCCGCGCCGAGGGCGCTCACGTCTCCTGCAGGGCTGATGAGCGCGCGGTTCGGCCCGGCAAGGATGGGGAGGATATCCCCCACATCGGGCGCCGCGACAGGCAGGCCTGCCGCCATCGCCTCGACCACCGACAGCGGGAACTGTTCCGAAGCGGATGACAGCGCGAAGATATCGAACAGGCCGACGACCCGCGCGGGATCGACATTGTCCGGAAGGTGCACCCGCGCCGCGATGCCGTGTGCCTCAGCCTCGGCGAGAATAGCAGCCCGTTCCGGCCCCTCGCCGCAGATCACCAGGTGCCATTCGGGCGGGAGCGGTGCGAAAGCCGCGACCAGATCGGGCAGGCGCTTCACCGCGCGAAAGCCCGCGAGCGTGCCGACCCAGTATTCGCCCTCGCCCTTGCTGATCGGGAGTGCCGCCGGGTCAGGCGCGGCGGCGAAGGCGGCAGTGTCGATCCCGTTTGGGATGCGGTGGATCCTTCCTGCCGGCTGGTGCCAGACATCGCGGGCGATCGCTTCAAGGGTGGTGGATGGCACCACCAGCCTCGCCGCCCGGCCCAACGCGGCGCGGCGGTAGAGATTGCGCGAAGGCATGAACCCCGCCGCCTCGTCCTCGTTGAAGCCGTCCTCGTGATGCACCAGCGGGGGGAGGTTCCACACACCTGAGAAGATGCGGTGAGCCATCACCACATCCATCGCGCCCCAGTTGTAGGTGCAGACGAGGTCGTACCCCCGCATCGCCCGCGCCAGCCGCGCCAGCCGCGCAGGGGTGGGCCTGCCCTTCAGCGCGGGGAAATCCGCCGGGTAATCGACCGGCACCTGCGGCGCGATCAACTGCGCTGCGCCCATCGCGCCCGGTTCTGCCGAGACGATGCTGTGATGGAGGCGCGGCCCCCAGGCGTTCATCAGGCGCGTGCAGCGCACCTCCTCCTTGCCACCGGGCGAGAAGGTCGAATGACAGTGGAGCACCTGCGGGACACCCTGTCCCGCCGCGTCTCTCACTCCACCCCGTCCAGCAAGGCGAGGATCGCGGCACGCACCTCGGGCTCGTCCAGCGTCGGGGCATGGCCGACGCGCGGCACAGAGACAGTGCGCATCGCCGGATTGCGCGCGCCCATCTGCTTGACCGTCTCTTCACTGAGCAGATCGGACAGCGCGCCGCGCACCAGCAGCATCGGCACGCCGGCCAGCGCCTCGAAAGCGGGCCACAGGTTGGCGGGCGCGGCATTGCCCGGCTTCGCGAAAGGCTCTGCGATGGCCATGTCGTAATCGAACACGATCCGGCCGTTCTGGCTCACCACCATCGTGCGCTTGGCCAATTCGAGCCACTGGTCGAGGTCGAAATCGGGAAAGGCGGCACCATGCGCCTCGGCAAGCCCGCGCGCGGCGTGGACCCAGGTGGGGTAGGAGCGGCCCTGCCCGACATAGCCCGAAATGCGCGCCACGCCGCTCTGGTCGATCTCGGGGCCGATGTCGTTCATCACCACCGCGCCGATGCGGCCGGGCTTCATCGCAGCCATCAGCATGGTCATCAGCCCGCCCATCGAGGTGCCGATCGCCACGAAGCGTTCGATCCCCTGCTCGGCGAGCAGCTTTTCCACATCGGCGACATAGGTGATCGGGGAATAGGTGTCCGAATCCTTGGCGTAGTCGCTCATGCCCCGGCCGCGCATCTCGGGCACGATCACCCGGCGCGTGGCCGACAGCGCCTCGGCCAGCTGGCCGAAATCGCGCGCGTTGCGGGTGAGGCCGTGCATGCACAGCACCGACAGCTTCCCGGCCCCCTCTGGCCCAGGATAGTTGCGGTAATGCAGGTTCAGCCCATCGCTGCTCGTCCAGTAGCGATCTTCGTAGGTGGCGGCCATGACCGGCGTTATTCCCCATTATCTGCCTAACCCGCCAGCTTGCGCGTGCGAGTGCTTGCGCCCACTATCGCGGGATGAGCTTGGCCATGCAACATCCCGATGGACCTGTCACCTATCGCCCCGATCCGGCGATCCTTTCGCTGGCCGGCTGGCTGGGCGATCCGGTCGCGCCCGCAGACTTCCCCGAGACGCGCCTGCGGTTCCGCAACGACCGTGCGGCGGCGAGCGTGGGCCTTGCGGGGCTGACCGACGCGGAGTGGGCGCTGCATTTCGGGCGTTTCCAGCCGCTGGAGGGCAACCTGCCCCAGCCGCTCGCGCTACGCTATCATGGGCACCAGTTCCGAGTGTACAACCCCGAGATCGGCGACGGGCGGGGCTTTTTGTTTGCGCAGATGCGCGGGCGCGATGGCCGGCTGATGGACCTTGGCACCAAGGGTTCGGGCCAGACCCCGTGGAGCAGATCGGGCGACGGACGGCTGACGCTGAAAGGCGCAGTGCGCGAAATTCTGGCGACCGAGATGCTCGAAGCATTGGGCGTCAACACTTCGAAGACCTTCAGCGTGGTCGAGACCGGCGAGAACCTGTGGCGGAACGATGAACCCTCCCCCACCCGATCGGCCGTGATGGTGCGCCTGTCGCACTCGCACATCCGCTTCGGCACCTTCCAGCGGCTGCTGGCGCTGGAGGCGGCGGACGAGATGGGCGCGCTGATCGACTATTGCCTCGCCCACTTCCCCGCACCGCACCCGCCCGAGGACGCCCCCGGCTGGGACGAGCCTGCGATCCGCCTGATGCACGCAGTGGTCGAACGCATGGCCGATCTGGCCGCCAGCTACATGGTCGCAGGCTTCGTCCACGGGGTGCTCAACACCGACAACATGAACGTGACGGGCGAGAGCTTCGATTATGCCCCGTGGCGCTGGCTGCCCGAGTGGGAGCCGGGCTTCACCGCCGCCTATTTCGATCACGCAGGCCTTTACGCCTTCGGCCGCCAGCCCGAGGCGCTGCACTGGAACTGCGGGCAGCTGGCGGTGGCGCTTCGCCTGCACGCCGAAACCGCCCCGCTGGTGGCCGCGCTCGAACGCTTCGGGCCGCTCTACATGGCAGCGGTCGCGCGGCGGTGGTGCTGGCGGCTGGGAGTGGAGAGCCGCGGGCTGGAGACCGACACGCAGCTTGTCGCCGCGTGCGAGGCGCAGATGCGCGAGGACAAAGCCCAGCCTGACGCCTTCTTCTTCCGCCACCGTGGCGGGCGCGGCGGGGCGACGGGGGCTCTGGGCGAGACGCTTGCCGCCTATCGGCCGGTCGAAGAGACGCATCCATACTGGAGCGAACCTGCCCCCCAATCCATGCTGATCGAGGAGGTCGAGGCGATCTGGGCCGCGATCGACGAAGGCGACGACTGGGACCCGCTCCACGCCAAAGTCGCCGCTCTGCGTCGCATGGGCGAGGCCCACGGCCCCGCTCCCTTACCAGCGGGACATTCCTGAGGCTGTCCCCCTAGCTTTTGCCAAGCAGCCGCGTTAGGTGGCACCCTCGGCGGCGCGGGCAAAACAGGCAGTGGAATCGGCAGGTTGAGCGATAACATCCTGATCTCCTACGAGCCAGCAAGTGGCGAGGAGCTGTGGCCCGGGCCCGTCAGCGATGTTGATGCGGCCGTTTCGGCTGCGCGCCGCGCCTGGGCACCCTGGGCCGCACGCGCCCTGACCGACCGGATCGAAGTGCTGCGCGCCTTCGCCAACGGTGTGCGCCGCGATGCCGACATGTTCGCCGATCTGATCGCGCGCGAGGCAGGCAAGCCACTGTGGGAGGCCCGCAGCGAAATCGACGCGGTGGTAGCCAAGGTCGATATCTCGGTCGGTGCCTATGCCGAACGCACGGGCAAGAAGAAGCTCGACGCAGGCGTCGGCGCCAGCGCGGCGTTGCGCCACAAGCCGCACGGGGTGCTGGCGGTGCTCGGCCCCTTCAACTTCCCGGCGCACCTGCCCAATGGCCACATCCTCCCTGCCCTGATCGCGGGGAATGCCGTGGTGTTCAAACCTTCGGAGAAAACCCCTGCCGTGGGCGAAACGCTGGTCGCAGCCTTCCACCGCGCGGGCGTTCCCGAGGACGTGATCCAATGCGTGATTGGCGGGCCGGAGGAAGGCAAGGCGCTGGTCGCCCATCCGGGGGTCGACGGCGTGCTGTTCACCGGCTCCGCGCAGGCCGGGATCGCGATCAACCGCAAGCTTGCCGCCAATCCGGGCAAGATCGTGGCGCTGGAGATGGGCGGTAATAATCCCATCGTCATCACCGATACGCCCAAGCTCGCCGATGCGGCCGCGCTGATCGTCAAGAGCGCCTTTGCCACCGCCGGACAGCGCTGCACCTCGGCGCGGCGTCTGATAGTTGTCGAAAGCGTCTATGATGCGCTGATGGCCGAACTCGTCCCGCTCGCAAGGAAGCTGATGGTCGGCCATCCACTGGGTGAGCCGCAGCCCTTCATGGGGCCGGTGATCGACAACGACACCGCCGACCGCTTGATGGAAAGCTTCGTCGCCTTGCTCACCGCTGGCGGGCGCCCGCTGCTGCACATGCGCCGCACGATGCCCGATCTGCCCTTCCTCAGCCCCGGCATCATTGACGTCACCGACGTGCCCGAGCGGCCGGACATCGAATTGTTCGGACCGCTGCTGCAAGTGATCCGCGTGCCCGATTTCGACGCGGCCATCACCGAGGCAAACAACACCCGCTTCGGCCTGTCAGCCGCGCTGATCGGCGGCAGCCCGAAAGATTACGGGCGCTTCTGGGCGAATATCCGCGCCGGGATCATCAACTGGAATTCGCCCACCAACGGCGCATCCTCGAAAGCGCCGTTTGGAGGCATTGGCCTATCGGGCAATCACCGGCCGGCCGCCTATTACGCCGCCGATTACTGCGCCTATCCGGTCGCCAGCACCGAGATGGACCAGCCCCGCGCAAGCGTGATGATCGGCGTGCGACCCTAAGGCTGCGGGGCGCGGTAGACTAGCGTGACGCCGGTCATGCGGTGCGGGGTCCGGCGCACGTGCACCGCCAGTCGCTCGCCCTGCTTTCCCTTGGCCATGATGCTGTCCGCAGGGGCAGCAAAGCGTTCGGGGGAAAGACCCGCCCGGCTGGCGCGCACGAAGTGGTATTGCAGCACGTCGGCAATGGGCGCGGCCGTCTGGTAGCGAATGATGCGGATGCGGCAGCCCTCCGCGTCCGCCCCGCCCGCCTGAACCACCATCGCAGGGCGCGGAATTGCGGCGGCTGCGGGCAGGTTGGCCGCGATGGCGAAGTCCTCCTTCAGCCCCTTCGCGCATGCCGCAGGGGCCTCCACCGCGGCGAGCAATTCCGCAGGGCCCGACATCGGGCCGAGCGGCGCTGTGCCCGCCCTTGCACTCGCGGGTGGAAGATCGGGGAGCGTGCCGCTTTCAAGCAGCTCGATCCGCAGCGCCTCCCGCGCGGCTTGCGCCTCTTCGCTGCTGGCGGCGAACACCGGCAAGGCCGAACTGTCGACAAAGCCGATGGCGGCATTGGCCTCGTTGCGGCTGGCAAGATCGGGGTCGCTCATCAGCGGATCATGGAGCGCGCGCGCGATCACCGGGTCCTGCGCAATCAGCGCGGAATCCTCCGTCGCCTTCGGCTTCGAGGGCTCGCAGGCAGCGACAAGGCTCAGCAGGAGAAGCAAGGGGACGACGCGGCGCATTGTGCCCAAGCTTGTGCCACGCGGCGGTTAATTTGCCTTCAATCCGGCATGGAAACGCCTCCGGAGCCGGATGGCCCCGAAGGCGTGTCCCGCGAAGGCAAGGTGCGCCCCCGCGCCGGCAGCCACTGGTGGGAATGGCCGCAAGCTCGTGATCATTCATGTTTATCGCGTACAATCTGAACGAATCGGCAGCGACGTTGAAAGCCACTGTTCAGCGAACCTGCCGCTTGCGCCCGCATGCCCGCGCCCCTAACTCCGCCGGATCATGAGCACCCTCGCCCCCGCACCAGCCAAGGTTTCCGGCCCCGTCGCCTCCGGCCTCGCACCTGCACTGGGGGCCTATCTCATCTGGGGCTTCCTGCCGCTCTATCTCATACTGGTGCAGAGCGTGCCGCCGTTCGAATTCGTCAGCTGGCGGATCATCTGGACCTTGCCACTGTGCCTGTTAATCGTCGCATTCCGCCGCCAGTTCCCCGAGCTGCTCGCCGCGCTGAAGAGCCCGCGCAGCCTGCTGGCCCTGCTTGCAAGCGCGGTGCTGATCGCGATCAACTGGTTCGTCTATATCTGGGCGATCATGGCGGGCGAGGTCTTTGCCACCTCGATCGGCTATTATCTCAACCCGCTGGTCAACGTGCTGCTGGGCACGCTGGTGCTGGGCGAGAAGCTCTCGAAACTTCAGTGCCTCGCCGTGGCGATTGCCGCGGTGGCGGTGGCGCTGCTGGCGACGGGCGCGGAGACGATGACGAGCCTGTGGATCAGTCTCTCACTCGGTTTCAGCTTCGGCCTTTACGGGCTTGTACGCAAACAGGTTTCGGTCGGATCGCTCCCGGGTCTCACGATCGAAAGTGCAATCCTGTTGCCGGTCGCCGTGGCGATTGCCGGCTTCTACGCGATGAGCCCGCAAGGTTCGGCCTTCGGGCATGATGCGTGGATGAGCGCGCTGATCATCTTCTCGGGCGTGGTCACCGCCGTGCCGCTGCTGATGTTCGCGATTGCCGCGCGGCGGATGGACTATTCGACACTGGGCTTCATCCAGTATCTCTCGCCGACGATCGTGTTCTTCCTCGGCCTGTTCGTGTTCCACCAGCCGCTTGCGCCGGCGAAACTCGCCAGCTTCGTGCTGATCTGGGTGGCGGTGGCTATCTTCGTGTGGGACCTGTGGGCGAAGCGCAAAGCCGCTTCAGCCTAGGAACTTCCACCCCAAGATCTGCCCGCCGTGCCACGGCACGATTTCCTCGCCCGTGACGTGGAGGCAGGCCGGCACCGCCACCTCGGCACGTTCGAGGGTCACGCTGTCCTCGTTGACCGGCAGTTTGTAGAAGGCCGGCCCGTGGAGCGAGGCGAAGCCCTCGAACTTGTCCAACGCCCCCTCCTCGTCGAACACGGTCAGGTAGCTTTCGAGCGCATAGGGCGCGCCGAAGATGCCCGCGCAGCCGCAGGCGCTTTCCTTGGCGCTGCGCAGGTGCGGCGCGCTGTCGGTGCCGAGGAAGAACTTAGGGCTGCCGCCGGTTGCTGCCGCCCGCAGGGCCAGCCGGTGGCTCTCGCGCTTGGCGACGGGGAGGCAGTAATTGTGCGGCTGGATCCCGCCCACCAGCATCGCGTTGCGGTTGATGTGGAGGTGCTGCGGCGTGATCGTCGCGGCGACCTGCGGCCCGGCTGCGTTCACGAAGTCCACCGCGTCACTGGTGGTTATGTGTTCGAACACGATCCGCAGTTTCGGAAAGTTGGCAACAATCCCGCGCAAGTGCCTCTCGATGAACTCTTTCTCGCGGTCGAACACGTCGACGCTGTGGTCCGTCACCTCGCCGTGAATGCACAGCACAATGTCCTCGGCCTCCATCCGGGCGAGCACGGGATAGAGCTTCTCGACATTGGTGACGCCCGCTGCCGAATTGGTGGTGGCATTGGCCGGGTACATCTTGGCGGCGGTGAAGACGCCTTGCGCCGCGCCGCGCGCCAGATCGTCCGCGTCGGTGTTGTCGGTGAGGTAGCAGGTCATCAGCGGCATGAAGCTGACACCCTCCGGCACTGCTGCCAGAATGCGATCGCGGTAAGCCGCGCCCAGCTCGGTCGTGGTCACCGGCGGAGTGAGGTTGGGCATCACAATCGCCCGGGCAAACTGCCGCGCGGTATAGGGCACCACCTCGCGCATGATGTCGCCATCGCGGAAGTGCAGGTGCCAGTCATCGGGGCGGCGGATCGTGAGGCGGTCAGTCATGGCTTCCCCTTAGCCATGTGCGATCCTATCTGTCACGCATGAGTGCAACCCAGCTGACATCGCGCGCCATCATCCGCCTGTCCCCCTTGGACGAGAGCGAGGATGTCGCGGCTTTCCTGCAAGGCCTCGTCACCAATGATGTGACTGGCCCCCTGCCCTGCTATGCCGCGCTGCTATCGGCGCAGGGCAAGCACCTGTTTGATTTTCTGGTGTGGGGAGACGGGGCAGACCTGCTTCTCGATTGCGAAGCCGCCTTCGCCGACGAGCTGGTCAAGCGCCTGTGGATGTACCGCCTGCGCCGCAAGATCGGAATCGCGCGGGACGAGGCGCTGGCGGTCCACTGGAGCCCCGAGGTGCAGGCAGGCGCTGCCCCCGATCCGCGCCTGCCCGAACTCGGCTATCGCTGGCTTGGCCCGGTCCAGGGGGAAAGCGCCGATACCGCATGGCACGCGAATCGCCTCGCGCTCGGGGTGCCCGAGGGCCGCGCGGAAATGGGCGATATCCTGTGGCTTGAAACCAACGCCGTTGAGCTCCACGGGGTCAGCTTCACCAAGGGCTGCTATGTCGGGCAGGAGAACACCGCGCGAATGAACTGGCGTCAGAAGGTCAATCGCCGACTGGTGGTGGTGCCGCTGGCAGAATCAGAGGAGGCGCGCAGGCAAGCGGCCTATCCCGACCTTGGTCTCGCGATCGATCACGTACGGGTAGAGAACCTCGATCCCGCCACCCTGCCCGAATGGCAGCGCGCCGGGGTGGAACCAGCCGACAGCTAGGCCTGCTGGTGCTCGGCGAGGCTCGCTTCAAGCATCGCCGTCGCCCGCTCGCGTGCCGCATCGCGCGGTAGTTCGAGCGACTTTGCCAGCGCTCCCCCGATCAGCGCATCGCCCAGTGCCATCAGCACCAGTGGACTTGTACCGGTTTTGCGCCGGTCACCTGAGTGTTTAAAGCTCACAACAGGAGACCGGAGAGATGACGATACATTCAGAAGAGTTCAAGCGGGAGGCCGTGCGCATTGCGCTGACCAGCGGGTTGTCGCGTG
>JAPZUC010000011.1 GCA_027533455.1 Porphyrobacter sp.
TTCGGATACGATCCAAGGGGAGCGATAGAGGCGGGGGGGGGGGGGGGGGGGGCGGGCCGCGCGCCCCCCCCCCGCCCCCCCCGCCGAGACCGACCCACCCCCCCCGCCCCACCCCCCCCCCCCCCGCGCGCGCCCCCCCCCCGCGCCCCCCCCCCCCCCCCCGCCTCTATCGCTCCCCTTGGATCGTATCCGAAGGGACACAGAAATGACCGACGCTTTCAAGGATCGCGAACGGGCCGAGGAAGCCAAGTTCGCGCTCGACAACGAAACCGCCTTCCGCATTGCCGCGCGCCGCAACCGGCTGCTGGGCGAATGGGCCGCAGGGCTGATGAAGCTCACCCCGGAAGAGACCGACGCCTATCGCAAGGCGGTGGTGCAGGCTGATTTCGAGGAATCGGGTGACGAGGACGTGGTGCGCAAGCTGCTGGGCGATCTCACCGCAGCCCAGACCGACGTCACCGAAGCCGACATCCGCGCCAAGCTCGAGGAAATGACCATCGAGGCGCGCCGCCAATTGCTCGGCGGGGTGTGATCCCATGCCGATGAGCGCACGCGATATCGAGGATGCAATCCTTGCCGCCCTGCCCGGGGCCAAGGTCGAACTGACCGACCTCGCGGGCGACGATGATCACTGGGCGGCAACCGTCACCGCACCGCAATTTGCCGGCCTCAGCCGTGTGGCCCAGCACAAGCTGGTCTACGGCGCGCTTGGCGGGCGGATGGGCGGTGTGCTGCACGCCTTGCAAGTCACCACAGTGGTCCCCAAGTAACCTTTGACAACTCACAGCCAGCCAAGGGCGCTACCCACCATGTCCGACGTCAACGCGCGTATTTCCGATCTCGTCACCAGCAATGATGTGGTGCTGTTCATGAAGGGCACGCCTCTCTTCCCGCAATGCGGCTTTTCCAGCCGTGCCATCGCGATCCTCGATCACTGCGGTGTCGCCTTCGAAAGCGTCGACGTGCTGCAGGACATGGAAATCCGACAGGGCATCAAGAACTTCTCAGACTGGCCGACGATCCCCCAGCTTTACGTGAAGGGCGAATTCGTCGGCGGCAGCGATATCATGATGGAGATGTTCGAAGCGGGCGAGTTGCAGCAGCTGCTGGATCAGAGCGGCGTCGCGAAAGCCTGATGTTCCGCAGCCCCTGCGGGCTGCGAAATCCTCGCTCATGCGTCCTTCGGACGCGTCGCTGCGGGCGGCCGGTCGGCCTTGCGGTCGCTGACGCGACCGAGACCAGCACTACTTTTCAATTTAGCGCCAGTCGGCCCATAGGGCCGCAAGCGCGACTGCGCGCCGGCCGGTCAGGCCGGAAGCCAAGGCGGACGGACGTCCGCCGCCCGGCGTCTGAGGGCAAAAGCAAAAAAGCGCTCCGCAGGACCAGTGCGGAGCGCTTTTGTTTTTCGGGGAGGCGCAACCCGGAGACCAGGAAGGGTCACACCTCTTGTCGAAGACCATTGGGACCGCAGCGTATTATGCACACCCCGTGCCAAAACTGGAAAAGCACGGAATTCCGCCATTTTCTACGTCTTGGTTGATCGGCTTTAACTGCAGTTTGTAAAGCATCCCGACAGGTCCTCTTCAAACCGGCAGGCTTTCACCTTGCCCCTTGGCAAGCGCCTGCCCTGCGGCCATCCTTTGCCGCAATGAGCACCGATTCAACGCCCCTGGGCATTCCCGCCGCGACCATCATCATTTTCCGCCATGCGCCCGATCGCGGCGCACCCGAAGTGTTGATGACCGTGCGCTCGCGCAACATGACCTTCGCGGGGGGCATGGCGGTGTTCCCGGGCGGGCGGGTCGATCCCGAGGACTATGCTCTCGCCGAGGCAGTCGCGGCCGATCACGGTCTTGCGCATGATGAAGCCGCCCACCAGATCGCCGCCGTGCGCGAGACGCTGGAGGAGACCGGCCTTGCGCTCGGGCTGGCGGGCGAGATCAATGCTGCCAGCGCCGGGGAGGCGCGCCTGATGCTTGGTCAGACCGGCGCGCTGGCCCCCGTGCTCGACGCCTTCGGCTGGCGGCTCGATCTTGCACAGATTACCCCGTTTGCGCGGTGGTTTCCCAAGAACGAGGCGATCGCGCGGGTCTATGACACCCGCTTCTACCTTGCCGATCTGGGCACGGGCGCGGTCGACGTGTCGATCGACCAGTCGGAAAACACCCACCTGTTCTGGACCACGGCGCAAGGTGCGCTCGATGCGGCGGAACGCGGCGAGATCAAGCTGATCTTCCCCACCCGCCGCAACCTCGAACGCCTCGCCCTGTTCGCCAGTTTCGCCGAAGCCAAGGCCCAGGCCGAAGCAATCCCGGTGCGCACAATCATGCCGCAGGTGGTAGAACAGGACGGCAAGCCGTGGCTGACGATCCTTGCCGACGCTGGCTATCCCGTCACCGGAGAACTGCTGGAGACGGTCGCCCGGGGCTGATCCAGCGGCAAAGCGGCGTGCGCCTGTGCCGTTGCATGATAGCGGCATCATGAAACGCCCGGCCATACTGCGCTCGGTGGAGTGGCAGTAAGCGTGGTGATGGGCCACGTCTTTGAGGCAGATGGGCTGCTCGGGAAGGAGTCCTTCAGTGTGGTAGAATCATTACAGCCCGCAATATGTGTGCGCGCCGCAAGTATTATTGCTTTTTTTCATTGACCCTCGCGCACCTCCCACGCAAGATTAGACCTCTCGGTTGGACGCGAAGGGTCGTGTCCTGCTGACGCTCGGATACTCTCGGATACGGGTGCCAACATCGCACCGGCTGCCGAGGGCATGATGTTATATCGACTCTTCAAAGCAGTAGCCTCGGAAAGGAGGCGGGCCGCGGTGAGATCGAAATCCATTTACCGGCGGGGCGAATGCACCCGGCGGAAAGGCCTATTCTGGTCGCAGAAAAATAGAAAAAAGGTTCAGCAATGCGAAAGATCAACACCGTGCTTCAGTCTGCATCGCCGTTCGCGCTCGGCGCAGCGCTGATGGCAATGGGCGCCGCGCCTGCCCATGCCGCCGAGGCTGCCGAAAGCGAGCAGCCCGCCATCGCCATCACCCAGGAAGCCGCGACCGAAGTCGCCGATGATGTTGTCGATAGCGGCCAGGTCCTGATCGTCACCGGTACCCGGCGCGCCAATCGCACCGTTTCCGACAGCCCCGTGCCGATCGACGTGATCCCCGCCGAACAGCTCCAGCGTTCAGGCCTCGTGGAAACTGCGCGCGTGCTGCGCGATCTCGTGCCCTCGCTGAACTTCCCCCAGCCCTCGATCACCGATGGCACCGACGCGATCCGCCCGGCGACGCTGCGCGGCCTCGGGCCTGACCAGACGCTGGTGCTGATCAACGGCAAGCGCCGCCATGTCGCTGCCCTGCTCAACATCAACGGCTCGGTCGGACGCGGCTCGACCGCGGTCGACTTGAACCAGATCCCCTCGTCCTCCATCGGCCGCGTCGAAGTGCTGCGCGATGGCGCGGCAGCGCAGTATGGTTCGGACGCGATCGCCGGCGTGATCAACTTCCAGCTCAACGATGCGCGTAAGGGCGGACGGTTCTTCGTCAACTACGGCGGCTACAACACCCGCATCGAGGGCGTGAAGGAAGTCACTGGCGTCAATGGTACCGCCGGCCAGACCCCGACATTGACCGCCGACGGCGTGCTCCAGCTCAACAACACCGGCAAGGACCTCAAGGTCACCGATGGCGAAGTGCTGACCGTGGGGGGCAATATCGGCCTGCCGCTCGGCGCTGAGGGCTTCATTAACATCACCGCCGAATATCGCGACCGCAACGACACCAACCGCACAGGCTATGATCCGCGGCGCAACTATTCGCAGAGCGGCGCTCTGGACGCCCGCGAGCTGACCCTCGACCGCCGCAACCACCGCTATGGCGACCCCAAGACCGAAGATCTCAACATCGTGGTCAACATGGGCATGCCGCTTGCTGAGCAGGTGAGCTTCTACGCCTTCGGCAGCTACGGCACCCGCGATGCGGAATCCGCCGGCTTCTACCGCCGCGCGGCCGACAACCGCAACGTGACCGCGATCTATCCCGACGGCTTCCTTCCGCTGATCAACACCGACACCACCGACTTCGGGATTGTCGGCGGGCTCGAGGGCGATTTCGGCGGCTGGAACTGGGACCTTTCGATGTCCTACGGCGAGAACGAGACCGATTTCCTCATCACCGAAACGCTCAACGCATCGCTCGGCGCGGCGAGCCAGACGGAATTCGAGGCGGGCGGGATCGCCTATAGCCAGCTGGTCTCCAACCTCGATATCAGCCGCGATATTGATGTCAGCGGGATCGAGGCGCTGACTGTCTCCTTCGGTGCCGAATGGCGGCGCGAGGAATACCAGCTCACCGCGGGCGAGCTGAACAGCTACATCGCCGGACCGGTGCTCGTCGGGAC
This sequence comes from Porphyrobacter sp., assembly GCA_027533455.1. Classification (GTDB taxonomy): domain Bacteria; phylum Pseudomonadota; class Alphaproteobacteria; order Sphingomonadales; family Sphingomonadaceae; genus Erythrobacter. The sequence continues at coordinate 4,395 of JAPZUC010000011.1, forward strand.
CAACAACCCCTTCATCACCGGCGCGGGCGCGACCGCCTTTGCCGCGCCCGGCAGCCAGGTGTTCCCCGGCTTCCAGCCGCGCATCGGCGGGGTCGACGTGACCACCCCCCACAGCCGCGAGAACGTTTCGCTCTATGCTGAAATCGATGCCGACATCAGCTCGGGCTGGAACATCCAGGCGGCGGGCCGCTTCGAGGATTACACCGACTTCGGCTCGACCCTGAACGGCAAGCTGGCGACCCGGCTGGAAATCGTCGACGGCTTCGCTCTGCGCGGTGCGCTGTCGACCGGCTTCCGCGCCCCCTCGCTCCAGCAGCAGTTCTTCGCTGCGGCGGCGACCAACAACATCGGCGGCGTTCTCGTCGATGCGGTGACCCTGCCGGTCAGCAACCCTGTCGCCGTGGCGCTCGGCGCGACCCCGCTCAAGGCCGAGAAGTCGGTCTCGTGGTCGGCAGGCGCGGTGTTCGACATGGTCGACGGGCTCAACTTCACCTTCGATTACTACCAGATCGATATCGACGACCGGATCGTGCTGAGCGACAACCTGACCGCCAGCCGCGATGCGACAGGGGCGCCGACCGGCACCAACCCGGGCCGCGGAATTGCGCAGATCCTCAATGATGCCGGCTTCACCAGCATCTCGGCGGCGCGGTTCTTCTTCAACGGCATCGACACCCGCACCCGCGGCTTCGATGCCATTGCGACCTACCGCACCGGGCTCGGCGACTTCGGCTCGCTGTCACTGACCGCAGGCTACAACTGGAACGATATCGACATCACCGGACGCCGGACCAACCCGGGCAGCCTCGCGCAGGTGCCGGGGATCGACCTGTTCGGCCGACTTGAATCGCTCCGGATCGAGCGCGGCCAGCCCAAGGATCGCGTCAACCTCGGCGCGGACTGGGAGTGGAACTGGCTGAGCGCATCGCTGCGCACCAACCGCTTCGGTGAAGTGTTCTCGGCCGGTGCCTCGCCGATCAACGACGTGCTGCTTGAGCCGCGCTGGATCACCGACCTCGAATTCCGCATCCGTCCGCAAGGCGGCATGGCAGAAGGTCTGGAACTGGCAGTCGGCGCGAACAACCTGTTCGACCAGTACCCGACAGTGAACCCCACCGGACGGGGCACCGATCCGGTCACCGGCAATCCGGGCAACCTGTCGGTGAACAACTACTTCCTGCCATTCTCGTCCTTCTCGCCTTTCGGCTTCAACGGACGGTTTCTCTATGCGCGTCTGAGCTACGCGTTCTGATAATGTGATGGCGGCGGCGGTGCGCGGGGACTTACCCCCGGGCACCGCCGCCCTGTACTCGGCCTATTGGGCGAGCGAGATAAGCAGGTGACGCGCGGTCGGTACCACCCGGTGCCGCGGGCGCAGCTGAGGCAGCGGCGCACGGGATGGATCAAGCGCCCCACTCCTTCCGCTAAGATGACGCGCCCGGCCATCTCCCGGTGTGGGCGACGTGACTCATGTCCCACGCCAGCCAAACCGCCAGGTCCAACCCAGCAGGAACAGCTGCAACGGCACGCGGATCAACAGATAGGCCGGACCCTGCGCGTGGCCGCCAAAATCTGCCGAGGTCAGCGCGCCATAGATATTGGCCGGGAAGAATAGCACCAGCACCACAAGTGCCGCCGCACCAGCGAGGCGGCGCGTGGCAGGCACCGCCAGCCCAAGCGCGATTCCGATCTCTGCGATGCCGGTCAGCCAGACCAGCTCACGGCGCAGCGGCACGAATTCGGGAAGCAGCCGGATCATTTCCTCGGTCTGGACGAAATGGCCCAGCGCGAAGAAGAGGAAAGCGAACACCAACCCGGCCCGGACAGCCGCAGCAGGTGAGCCAGCAACCAAGGCAGTGTGACAATGGCGACAATGATCAGGACCATCAGCAAGGCAGACGTTTTGCAGAGGTAAGTTGCGAAATGCAACTGTACTGGTGCATTCCCGCGTCGGGATGGAGATATGGCGCACCCGACAGTATGAAGATGAGAACTGGGTTGTTACCCTCTAATCATTGTTTTCCATATCATACCGGTAAGTGAGCGGAAGCCTCAATCGGTAAAACCTGCTCGATCGACTCGTCTCAACTCCTCGATCAGCAGCAACCGCCCGAAGCTGCCATATTGCTTTCGGATCGCGGCTCAACCGTGCTCATGGCGGGTGATGGGTTGGAAAGCAGATGGTCCGCTCTGACTTTTGCGGGGTGGTCTCAAAGCTATTGAATGACCGCGTCATATCAAGGCTGGCCAGCCTGCCTGATCTGGGCCGCATGCGAGAGTTCTTGCGACTGTGCCGGAGGGGCGCCTAATCCGGTGAGGCCCATCAGCAGCATGTCGCCCAGCCGGTCTTCGGCCTGCTGGCGCGAAGGACGCGTGTCGATCAGGTGCATCATCAGCACCTGACAAAGGCCGAGCCAGTAAGGCACCCCCGAAAGACGCGCCTCCGGCCGGAGCAGGCCCTGTTCCAGCGCCGCTTCGATGTCGTCCTTAAGGCCACGGTTGAACGGATGGGACTGGCTGGTGGCGGGCATCTGACTGCGCAGCAGCACCATCGTCCGGCGCGGCTGTTCGGTCGCGAAGCGCGCGGCGACCGACATCCCTCCCGCTATGCGCGCGACAGGATCGCTCACTCCCGCGTTGGCGCGTGCCACCTCAGCCTCCACTTCCAGCCGCACCTCGGTGGCAACGGCGGCGGCGAAATCGTGCTTGTCCTTAAAGTGGTTGAAGAAACTGCCCTTGGCGACGCCTGCGCGGGCGACGAAATCGTCGATCGGAATCGCGTCGATCGGACGGTCGACCAATAGATCCAACCCCGCCGCAATTAGCGCCATGCGGGTTCGTCCGCTGCGGGAAGGCTTGGTTTGCTGGAGCGCTTGAGTGGGCATACTGAAGCCATACTTGACCAGATAGTCAAATTCAACCAGATTGACCAAATAGTCATAAACGATTCGGCGCATCACGCCGGACGGACGCGGGGAGGGGATCATGGCCATCATCAAGGTCGAAGACATTGCGCACGTCCGCTTTGCAGCGCCCGACCTTGCGCTGATGCGCGGCTTCCTCGAAGATTTCGGCCTTGCCTGCTTCGAAGAGGGCGGGCGGCTCTACGGCAAAGGCGGCGACGGGCGGCCTTTCGTCCATGTAACCGGGCCGGGGGCAGCAGAATTTCTCGCGGTCGGGCTACGCGCCGCCAGCATTGACGACCTGGAGACCCTCGCCGCCCATGAAGGCGTCGCGGTCCAGCCGCTGAACGAGCCCGGCGGCGGCATGGTCGTGCGCCTCACCGATCCGGACCGTTACTGCGTCGAGGTGGTCGCGGGTCAGCACTGCGAAGCTCCTGCCCCCTGCCCGCCCCCGCGCTTCAACTCCGCCGCCGACAAGCCTCGCCAGCGTGAAATGATCCGTCTGGAACCATCGCCCGCGCACGTGCGCCGCATCGGTCATGCGGTGCTGAAGGTGAGCGACTTCCGCGCCTCGGAACGGTGGTGGAAGGAGCGCTTCGGCTTGCTCACCTCCGACGAGATCGAGGCCGCGCCCAACGTGCCTCTAGGCGCCTTCATGCGCTGCGACCGCGGGGACGTGCCGTCCGATCACCACACCATCTTTCTTGCCCAGCTGCCGGGCGCGCTCGGGTTGCTCCACGCCGCCTTCGAAGTCGAAAGCCTCGATGACCTGATGCTCGGCCACGAATATCTCAAGGCCCGCGAGCGCGAAGCCGCCTGGGGCGTAGGGCGGCACATTATGGGCAGCCAGATCTTCGATTACTGGAAGGACCCCTTCGGCAACGAGCTGGAGCACTGGACCGATGGCGATCTGTTCACCGCTGCCGATCCGCCTGCAAAGCAGACCATGCAGGCGCTGCTTGCGGTCCAGTGGGGCGCCCCGCACCCGATGTTTGCCGGCACAATGGCCCCGCCGCCGGGTCTCGTCGCTTTCGTCACCGCTCTGCAATTGCGCGTGAAGCGCCTGTTTTCTCGCACACCCAAGGAAGCCTGACCGATGAAACTCTGCACCTTCACCCATGACGGCAAGACCCGCACCGGCATCGTCGTTGGCGATACCGTTATCGAAACCGGCGTGCCCGGGACGATGATCGACCTGATCCGCGCTTGGGACACGTTGAAACCCGGCTTCGAAGCGAAGGCGGCGGCCGGAACGGGGATCGCACTTTCAGAGGTCAGGCTAGAAGCGCCGGTGCTGCGCCCGGGAAAGATCTTCGCCATCGGCCTGAACTATGCCGATCACATCGCCGAAAGCGGCCTCGGCACGCCCGAACGGCAGGTGTGGTTCACCAAGGCGCAAACCAGCGTCAACGCGCCGTATGACCCGATCCTGATTGCGCGCGGCACCATGACGCCCGACTACGAGGCCGAACTGGTCGCGGTGATCGGCAAGGGCGGCAAGCATATCACCGCCACCGACGCGCCCGCAGCGATCTTCGGCTATTGCGTCGGCAACGACATGACCGAGCGCATGTGGCAGCACGCCGTGCCGCAGTGGTCGCTGGGCAAAAGCTTCGACACCCACGCGCCTATGGGCCCGTGGATCGTCACCGCCGACGAGCTGGGCGACCCGCATGATCTCGGCATTCGCTGCTATGTGAACGGCGAGGAGCGGCAGAACTCGAACACGCAGCACCTTGTCTACAACGTCTGGAAGCAGGTCGAGCATCTCTCGGTCGGCATGACGCTGGAGCCGGGCGATTGCCTGTTCACAGGCACCCCCGGCGGGATCGGCGCGGCGATGGACCCGCGCCAGTTCCTGAAGGCAGGCGATGTGGTCCGCACCGAAATCGATCGCCTCGGCCATATCGAAGGCACGATGGTCGCGGAAGGCTGAGGCGATGGTTCGCAAGCTCCTGTTCGGCCTCACGGTGCTGCTGGTGGCGGGGACGGCCCTTGCCTATGCCCAGCGCGACGCGCTGCTCGGGATGGCGATCCGCCAGCGTGTACAACAAGGCCCGGACATGGGCTTCGCCAAGGACCATGATGGCATCAAGGTGCTGATCTGCGGCACCGGATCGCCCGAGGTGAGCTCGGCCCGCGCGCAGGCCTGCACGCTGGTTGCGGCGGGCGGCAAGCTGTTCCTGTTCGACGTCGGCGACGGCAGCGTGCGCTCGCTCGCCGCCTCGCGCATTCCGGTCAATGATCTCGAGCGGGTGTTCGTTACCCATTTCCACTCCGACCATTTCGGCGATTTGGGCGTCCTGATCAACGCCGGGTGGATTTGGGGCCGCGAGACCCCGCTGGAAGTGCAGGGGCCGGTCGGCATGGCTGGCGTCATCGCGGGTTACGAACAGGCCTATGCGCTTGATGAAACCTATCGCAGCGCCAACATGCCCCACCTTGCAGAACGCCGCGCGGTGGCCCGGGCTGTGCCGCTGGAGATCGCCTTTGCCGAAGGTGCGCGCGTTGTGCGGGTCTACGATATGGACGGGGTGACGATCGATGCGGCCCCGGTCGCGCACGATCCGGTGCGCCCGGCGCTCGGCTATCTGCTGCAATACAAGGGCCGCAAGCTGTTCATCAGCGGCGATACCGAAGTGAGCCCGGTTAACTTGCCCGCGATGCAGGGGGCCGACATGGTCGTCCACGAATCCTACGCAGGGCACATGGTGCGCCGCGCGATCCCAGAGATGCGGCAGCTCGGCATGGAGTTTCACGCCCGCGTGGCAGAGCGCACCATTCCCTACCACGCCGACAATATCGCTTTGGCCAAGCAGGCACAGGCGGCAGGGGTGAAGCAGCTCGTCCTAACCCACCTCATCCCCTACCCTGAAAATGCAGTGGTCCGGGCGATGTACACAGATGGGATGGGCGATCACTTCAAAGGCGCGATCACCGTAGCCGAAGACGGCATGGTGCTGGCGTTCTGATCTGGTGGTGATGGGGGCAACGATGAATGGGTTTGATTGCGATGTCCTGATCATCGGCGGAGGGCCGACAGGGGTGACGCTGGCGAGCCTGCTGGCGAAACGCGGAGTCAGCGTCATCGTCGCGGAGAAAGAGGCAGGCATCTTCCCTCTCCCCCGTGCGGCGCATATCGACCACGAAGGAATGCGGATCCTGCAGGACGCGGGTGCGGCCAAGGCGGTGATATCGACCAGCCGCCGCGCTAATCGCTATGAGTTCCGCAACGCCAAGGGCAAAGTGCTGTTGTGTTTCGACGGGGCCGAAGGGATCGGCGCGGGCGGATGGCCGGTCGCCAACATGATCCACCAGCCTTCAGTTGAAGCCGCACTCAGGGCCTCGCTCGCCGAACGCGCGCCCGAAGCGCTTCGCGGCGGATGGGAGATGGTTGCCTTCACACAGGACACCCGGGGCGTCACCGCCCGTTTCGCAACCCCGCAAGGCGAGCGCTCCCTTCGGGCCCGCTGGCTGGTCGGGGCAGACGGCGCCCGCAGTCCAGTCAGGAAGGCCAGCGCCATCACGTTCGAGGATCTCGGCTTCGAGGAGCCATGGCTCGTCGTTGACGTGCTGGTCGATGATCCAGCGCGCTTGCCCACCGCTAACCTGCAGATCTGCGACCCCGCGCGTCCCACCACCTGCGTCCTCATGGGCGAAGGCCGCCACCGCTGGGAGTTCATGATCCTGCCCGGCGAGACCCCCGAGGCCATCAGCGCTCCCTCCTCGATGGAGCGGCTGCTCGCGCCGTGGAACGTAACGGGCGCGGTCAGGATCGAGCGAACCGCCGTATATACCTTCCGCGCCTGCATCGCAGAGCAATGGCGCAAGGGGCGCGTGCTTCTAGCCGGAGACGCCGCGCACCAGACCCCGCCATTCGCGGGGCAAGGCCTGTGTTCGGGGCTGCGGGATGCAGCGAACCTTGCATGGAAGTTGGCCATGTCGGTCAAGGACGAGGCCGATGCCGCGCTGCTCGACACTTACCAACCCGAACGGGCGCCGAACCTGCGCGCGACGATCGACATGGCGATCATGATGGGCCGCATGGTGTGCACGACCAGCAGGGTCGGCGCCGCGTTGCGTGATGCTAAACTCGGCCTTGCCCGGATGCTCGGCAAGCTCCCTGATGGCCCGCCCGCCTATCCGCCGCTGGCAACAGGGGTAATCATGGCCGGTTCACCAGCAGCGGGAAGCTATTTCCCGCAAGCGGTGGCAAGCAACGGCGCCCGCCTTGATGATGTTCTGGGCCCGGATATGTGGCTCATAAGCCGCAGCTCTCTGGACGAGCGCACGTTCGTGCCCTTTGCCGAATATTTGCGGCACTGGCTAGATCGCCATCAGGCAGAGGCGGTGCTGGTGCGACCGGACCGCTATGTCTTCGGAACAGGCGCAGCGAACGACCTGAGACAACAATGGTCCGCTGCCCTTGGAACAGGGTTGGTGAGCCGGTAGAGCGCCGAAGCTAGCGAAAATCAGCTCCGGGGTCGCTTCCTGCATATCGGGTTGCAGGAAACGAGGTTTTCATAGCAGCCATAGACGACCCGACCATCGTAGCGTCGGATTCTGGTAAAACCGGTCCTTCGGCATGCCGTTTGGGAACGACGGCTAAGTCCCAAACCCAGCCGTTCCGCGCCCTGTGAATGCGCGACCGCTTTCAGGATGTCACAGGTTGCAACAGAGCGTCTGACATGGGGTCCTTTGCTGAAAGGCAGCTTTTGGCGAGAAACCCGTTAAAGCTGTCCGGCAGGTTTCGGGGATGGGCGAGTTCACCGTGAATGACCGGCTCTGGGTCGAAAACGGACGAATGATGACGGGGAGTTACTAGCACCACCCGGTGAGCTGCAATATGATGCGCCCGGGGCAGACAAGAGATTGCATTCGGTTGGAACAAATTTTCATGAAACGTCGCTGTTTCGCTTCTTTCTCGCTAACCGTGCTGGCCACACTGGCGCTCGCCGGGTGCGGTGGGGACGATAACAAGGGGCCGTCCAACCCCAGCCCTTCGCCCACTGCCACTCCAACCCCTACGCCTACCCCCGCGACGCTGCGGTTCGACTTCGCCGCCGATGGCGCGAACTGGACCGCCGGGTTCGCGGACTATCTCCCAGCCCAGTCAGGGCTGATCAATTTTGCATCGGGGTTACGGCAACTGCCCGCGCCGCTGGCCGATCGCACCGGTTATTTCCTTGGCGGCGACAACCGCTCGGACGATCTGGCGATGTTCATCTATCGCCCCATCGAGGGGCTCGATCCGGCGCGGTCGTATCGCGTGGAATCGCGGGTGACGATAGCCTCCAACGTACCTCCGGGCTGCGCCGGCATCGGCGGTTCGCCGGGCGAGAGCGTCTATATCAAGGCAGGAGCCGCTCCGCGCACGCCTGAGGTTGCGCTCAACCCCAGTGGGTTGTTCGAAGTCAACGTCAACAAGGGGCAGCAGGCGCAGAGCGGCAGCGAGGCTGTGGTGATCGGCGATTTCGCCGCGGCCGGCGCAGGTGACTGTTCGAATGGCACCTATGTCACCGAAGTCCTGGCACCCGCCGCCAATTCGCCGGTGGTGCAGCCCGACAGCGCGGGCCGACTGTGGCTGTTCCTGACGACCGATTCGGGGTTCGAGGGGCGGACCGAGATCTATTTTCTCGCCGCCGAATTCACGCTGGTACCGCAGTAGCCACGCGGCTGAAGCTGAGCGAGGTTGCCGCCCTACAGGGTGGCGAACACCGCAAGGATGCTCCATTCGACCTCGCGCCCATGTATCGCGTAGTGCGCTTCCACGCCCATCCCGCGCTGGCAGGACAGAACAAGGACGTGTCCAGGCCGCCTCGCCCGAATATGCCACGCTGCGGGTTCGCTTCGACTATCGAGTGGACGAAGGGCGTGCGCGAAACAAGCCTGATGATTGCCGCCTTTGGGTTCGTAGCGGGAGCAATTGCCTTCACAGACATCGACTACTGGATCGACGAGAAATTGGGCGCGGAGAAGTGCGGGGGCTTGTTAGCGGCGATCACGAAAGGACGCCGATCGGGTGCGCCAGTTCTGGCGGGCTTACATGCGGATGGTGGCTGCAGACCCAGGTCAGGATCCGCGCGGCGGACCGGACCTGCAGAACCTGTGGCACGTGCTCGACATGACGCCGGAGGTCGGGGTAGGGAATGGTAACCTAGGCGGCCTTAAAGTGGCAACCACTTTAGGTCTGATACGTTAGGCGCAGTAGTTTCAAATTGCGAAACGGAAGCGGCGTCTATGATGACCGACCTGCGGCGTTGATCTGAAGCTCTCGCGGCGTGGCCTATGTCCGGTAAGGGGTCGGTAGCTGAACAGTGAGCTTTGGGGAGCAAACCCGCAAAAGCCGCCATCCGCGGCCTGCATCGAGCAGCGTCAGATGCCGACCCAGAGCCGGTCGTTCAATGTCACCGCATCGAACGTCTGGTTCGGCCAAAAGCGGCCATTCCGCTTTCGAGGTTGGGCTTTGAAGGTGTTCATGACCGCTGATGGGTGGTTAGCGGACGTGCATCCTTGTCAGCAGACGGATCTGCGAGATGTTGTTAGATCGACCGACTGAGTAACCACCTGGTGGAGGCGGCTGACCTCCCAATCTGTCGATGCGCCGTCCATTTTGATCTGGTTCTGGAGAGCATCCGCCAGTGCATGTAGGTTCAGGTCGCGGTCCAGTTCGACACCGAAGGACTCACCATAAACCCATCTGACCAAGCCGGTGACTTCTTCATGATGAGGCAGCAGGATCGAGATTTTTTCGCCCTTCAGTGGCGGAAGTCCCCTTGATACGGCACCTATGCCATGGTCCGAAATATTCCGAATGATGATGCACACTCCGGGAATCCGGTCGTTAAACATCTGGGCACGGACCAACCTACGCTGCCGCAGCTGACGGGTCGAAGCATCTGCTGCAACAATCTTGTTATTCAGATACGACATCTATCCAGATCGCCTCTCCGCTAACCAGTTTGAGCACGTTACCTTCTCTTTGCCCGCCCGAATATCCGATCTTTCCGATTTCATATCCTGACGTTTACTGCTTTAGTCCGAGGAAATTAATTTTTCCTTACTTACTTACGCACTTAGGCTGGAAAAGGCTCCAGATCAGATGTCCGCTTTGGGCTTGTCATTCTGTTCCGCTTCCGTTCTATCGGACAAGTGAGTAGCAAACGCCTAGAGACACAGGCCGACTTCGCGCGGCACAAATACCTCTTGAGGATCGAATGCGAGTGCGGGCGGGTGACGCTGGCCGATCCGCACAAGCTTATCAAAGCCTGTCAGGAACGCCGCGTAAACTACAGAATAGAAGCGGTTGCCTCTCGCCTGCGCTGCGAGCGATACAGGCGCAGGCCTTGGCGCGTTGGGCCGGGGCTGGGGAGTTAAATAGACCTCAAATCCGGTGGACGGCGACCGTCGTCAACTATCCAGCAATCGAGTTGCACCCTGTCTTGATCGAGACAGAATTGCCGATGCCGTACCTCAATAGCAACATGCCGATAAATGGGTCCATGCTCGCCTTCAGATGCGAGCACCTTGATCCTGATCCAATCACCGGGGGCCGGAAGCACATCCATGTCAAACGTTGCCGGACTGTCAAAGTTAGGATCAGTGCTCCCATGCACGCAAACCATCACCTCGACTGACATCTTCCTGAACTCCCGCTGTTTCTTATGAGGCATAAATGACAAGATACGGCAGCGCGGCAATGACAGCCAACGAAGCAGGGATAAGCCGGCCTCGCTCTCAAAGCGGACGCGCCTCATCGGAGTCGACATTGTTGCGCACAAACACTCTCGTTACCTATGGGTTACCTGGATCCCTAAGGTAACGGCGGAAATTCATATATCCTGTTGTGTTTTGGCGCGCCCGGCAGGACTCGAACCTGCTGCCTCAAGATTAGAAGTCTCGCGCTCTATCCAGATGAGCTACGGGCGCGCACGCCCAGCGCCAATAGCGCGCTTTGCGCCGCAAGGGAATCGCGCTAACCGTCCCGGCGATGGAAAACACCGTTCCGGCCGACAACGCCCTCGACCCCGCCGCCGCTTTTGATCGCGATCCCACCGACGGGATCGTGTCGACCGCCCGTGCGCCGGCGACGTTCCGCTATTACGACCTCGTGATGGCGGCGTTCGTGGCGATCCTGCTGCTTTCGAACATCATCGGCGCGGCAAAGCTGACTTTCGTGGACGTGCCCTTCTGGCCCGAAGGCTGGTGGCCCGCGCCCGACGGCACCTTCATCTACGGCGCGGGGATCCTGTTCTTCCCGCTGGGCTATGTGATCGGCGACGTGCTCACCGAAATCTACGGCTTTGCCAAAGCGCGCCGGGTGATCTGGGTTGGGACGGCGGCGATGCTGTTCCTGGCCTTCATGTCCTATGTCGTCACCGCTTTGCCCCCGTTTGGCGGGTGGGAATGCGCGGCGAGCGGCTTTGGCGGCCCCCGCCCGATTACCTCCACCGCCGATGCGGGCATCCCCGGCGGAGCAATCTGCCAGAGCACATACGAAAGCGTGTTCGGCAGCACCTGGCGCATCGTCGTCGCCTCGATCACCGCCTTCTGGGCGGGCGAGTTCGTCAACTCCTTCGTCATGGCCAAGATGAAGGTCTGGACCAAGGGCCGGATGCTGTGGACCCGCACCATCGGATCGACATTCGTCGGACAGGGCGTGGACAGCCTGATCTTCTATCCTGTCGCTTTCTACGGCATCTGGACGACCGAGGCGGTGCTGACCGTGATGGTCACCAACTGGGCGCTGAAGGTAGTGTGGGAAGCGGTGTTGACGCCGGTGACCTATGTCGTGGTGAACCGATTGAAGGCGGCAGAGGGCGTCGACCTGTTCGACATCGACACCGATTTCTCGCCCTTCGGGAGCGAGGAAAAGCGCGCCTAGAGCACAATTTCCGGCACGATATCGACCCGCCAGCCGAGGCCCAGTCGCCCGGCGAGCAGCTTCATGTCCTTTTCTGTTGGCGCGCCGAACAGCGCTTCGTGGCTCTTTGCCAGTTGCAGCACCAGCGCGCCGTCTTCGACCAGCAGGCGGCTTACCTCCAGCGAGCGGGGTGACTGCGCGCCGAGCCTGCGGGCAAGGCGCAGTGCAAGACCCCAGCGCACTGCCTCCTCGATCGCCTCCTCGCTCGCCAGCGCGCGCACTGCGGATGGCAGGGAGAGCTGGTTGCCATTGGCCGCAATCGCCGCGGCGAGCATCGCCCGGCCCTTGCCGTCGATCCCGACCCAGCGCTTGTGCAGCGCCCAGTTGATCGCCTGCGGCAGGCGGATATTCGGTTCGATCTGCATCGCGGCGAGCGCGAGCATCGTCGCTGCCAGCCGCAGCCGTTCCGATCCATGCGCACGAGCGGGCGCGGCGTCGAGGGTCCAGGCCGCCATCCGTGTCGCGAGCGTCGGCGCTGTTCCGCGCCCGGAGGAAAACACCGCCACCCCCGCAAGCAGCGGGTCCTGCGCCCTGGTGTGATCCGGCAAGCGATCATAGAGCAGTCCCTCGCGCAGACCCCATGACGAGAACACCACCTGCTGCGGTGCCAGCCGCGCCAGCAGCGCCTGCAACAGTACCGCGGCATCGGGCAGCTTTTCGGCGCGCATCGACGAAATCCGCTCGCGGCCCTTGAGGGCATCGCCCTCGCTCAGGGCCAGCGTGGCGGCCAGCGCCTGCGAGCCAGCCAGATCGAGCGTGAAGCCGTGCGGGTCGCTCAGCGGATAGGCCTGCGCGTTCATCGCATAGACCGCCATCGCACGCCACGTTCCTCCGACGAGATAGAGCGCGCCGTTCTCGTCCGGCGTGTTGCCCGAAAGGTCCCACCCGCCCTTGCGGATCACCTTGTCGAGGCTCTTGCGCATATCGCCCCCTCCCCCGTCGCCCTTGCGATTGGCAGGGCGATGATCGGGCAGGCGCAAGGTGCCAAGCGGCAGCGTGCTGGCACTGTCGGTGCGTCCGCCAGCGACGCGCACAAGCTCGAGGCTGCCGCCGCCAAGGTCGGCAACAATCCCGCGCGCATCGGGAAAGGCGCCGATCACGCCGTGGGCGCTCAGCAACGCCTCTTCCTCGCCCGAGATCACCCGGGGGCTGAGGCCGATGGCACGGATCTGTTCGACGAATTGCGCGCCGTTCGCCGCATCGCGCACCGCAGCAGTAGCGACCGTGTCGATGTCCGTGATTCCGAGGTCGCGAAGCACCAGCGCAAACCGCTTCAACCCGCGCAGCGCCAGCGCCATCGCCTCGTCCGCCAGCCTCCCGGTCGCAGCAATCTCGCGGCCCAGCTTGGCGGTGACCTTCTCGTTCACCACCACCGTGGGCGCGCGCATCGTGCCGCCATAGACGACAAGGCGCACCGTGTTCGAGCCGATGTCGATGATCGCGCGCTCGCCCGACGCGCCGCCCAGCGTGCCCTCGCGGCTTTCTCGCCGCCGACGTCCCCAGATCATCTGACCGCGCCCCGGCGCAGCGACAGCTTCGGGACGGCCCCGGCCTCCAGCGCGCCGCCGCGCCCCGAAAGGGAGGGGTTGGTCATGAAATAACGGTGGCAGTTGAAGGCCTTGCCCGCCTCCACCTCGACCCGCGAATAGCTGCCATCGGGGTGCAGCCACCAGCTCTGCTCGCTGTCGAGCATATTCGCGAGCAGCACCTGCTGGAGCACCTGATCGTGGACCGTGCGGTTGAGAATGGGGATCAAGGTCTCCACCCGGCGGTCAAGATTGCGGCTCATCATGTCAGCCGAGGCAATGAACACCGCCGCGTGCGCACTCGGCAAGGGGTGCCCGTTGGCAAAGGCATAGATGCGGCTGTGTTCGAGGAAGCGGCCGATCACCGATTTGACGCGGATGTTCTCCGAAAGGCCCGCGATGCCCGGCCTCAGACAGCAGATGCCGCGCACCACCAGTTCCACCTGTACCCCCGCCTGGCTTGCCGCATAGAGCCGGTCGATCACGCCTTCGTCGGTCAGCTGGTTGCACTTCATCCAGATCGCGGCGGGCTTGTCGGCCTGCGCATGGGCGATCTCGGCATCGATACGGGCGTAGATTTCTTCGCGCAGGTCGATCGGCGCGATATGCAGCCGTTCAAGCGCGTGGGGTTCGACATAGCCGGTGACGAAATTGAACATTTTCGCCACGTCGCGCCCTAACTTGGGATCGGCGGTAAAGAAACTGAGGTCAGTGTAAACCCGCGCGGTGACGGGGTGGTAGTTGCCGGTGCCAAGGTGGCAATAAGTGCGGAAATTGTCGTTCTCGCGCCGCACCACCATCGCGACCTTGGCGTGGGTCTTCCAGTCGGTGAAGCCATAGATCACCTGCACGCCCGCCCGTTCGAGCTTGCTCGCCCACTGGAGATTCTGCTCCTCGTCGAATCGCGCCTTCAGTTCCACCACCGCGGTGACAGATTTGCCCGCTTCGGCCGCCTCGATCAGCGCGCCGATCACGGCCGATTGGGAGCCGGCACGATAGAGCATCTGCTTGATTGCGACCACATCGGGATCGGCGGCTGCCTGCCGCAGAAAATCGACCACCACCTCGAAGCTTTCATAGGGGTGATGGACGATGATGTCCTTCTCGCGGATCGCCGAGAAGGCATCGCCGTCATGCTCGCGGATGCGTTCGGGAAAGCGCGGGGAATAGGCCTCGAACTTGAGATCGGGCCGGTCTTCGCGGACGATTTCGGCAAGGCCATCGACCCCGATCATCCCGTCGGTCTTGATCAGCGCCGCCTCGTTGATACCGAGCTGGTCGAGCAGAAGGGCTTCGGCAGCGGGATCGAAATCCTCATCGATTTCGAGCTGGATCACCTGGCCCCGGCGGCGGCGCTGGATCGCGCTGCGGAAGGTGCGCACCAGATCCTCGGCCTCTTCGGCAATTTCAAGGTCGCTGTCGCGCAGCACCCGGAACAACCCATCGCCCTGCACCGTAAATCCCGGGAACAGCTCGCCGGCATAACGCTGGATGAGCCGCGCGATCGAGATATACAGCGCGCCATTCGCCCCCGTCACATCGTCAGGCACGCGCACGAACCGGGGGAGCGCGCTGGGGATCAGCACCATCTCGATCAGCTGTTCACCAGTGGCATTGCGGGTCAGGGTGAAGAGCAGGCCGAGCCCCTCGTTCTGGACGAAGGGAAAGGGGTGCGCCGGGTCCAGCGCCTGCGGAGTGATGATCGGCAGGATCTCGTTGAGGAAATAACGCTTGAGCCACGTGTGCGCTTCCGGGCTGACGCGCTCCTCGTCGGCGACGTGGATGTTGGCTGCGGAAAGTCCGACGCGCAGCTCGCGCCAGATGTCCTGCTGCTGCTGGGACAGGTCGGCCAGTTTCTCGCGGATGGCGGCAAGCTGCTGGGTGGGGCTACGCCCGTCGATCGAGGGGGTATCGAATCCGCGCTGCACCTGCCCGACAAGTCCGGCGACGCGGATCATCATGAACTCGTCGAGATTGCTGCCCGAAATCGACAGGAAGCGCAGACGCTCAAGCAGCGGATAGGCCGCATTGCAGGCCTCGGCCAGCACGCGCTGATTGAACTGGAGCCAAGAGAGCTCGCGGTTGAAATAGGGCGATTCGTCAGGGGCAAGCTCGGCCATCTGCACGGCACCCGCCTGCGCGGACGCGTCTTCGCTCCCAGTCGGTGACGTGCTCATCGCTTTCCTGTTCCGGCCAGTTGATGTGCTGGGCCATGTTCGCTTGATCGCACGGTGTAAATCAGGAAGCTGGCCTTGTCACAACAATGTCGGTTGGAGCGCTTCACACCAGATCACGGCTCTCCGCGATGGCGGTGATCCCGCGCTTGCCATTCGCGTCGCGGCCCAGTTGGACGATCACGTCGATCACGCTGGCGGCATAAGCGATGGTGTCCGCGCGGGTGAGGCCGATGCCGGTCTGCATCACCATCAGCGAAAGCTGTTCGAGCGCGCCGCGCAAGCTGTTGGCGTGGATGGTCGAGAAGCTGCCCGGATGCCCAGTGTTGATCGCGCGCAGGAAGCTGACGCTTTCCGCGCCGCGCAGCTCGCCCAGCACGATGCGGTCGGGGCGCAAGCGCAGGGCGGCTTGCAGCAATTCGTTGGCGGTGACCTTGGCCTCGCCCAGCTCGCCCTTGACCGCGACCAGACCGACCGCGTTGGCGCCCGGGAATTTAAGTTCAGGCGTGTCTTCCACCAGCACCACACGCTCCTGCGGCGGGATTTCGCCGAGCATCGCGTTGAGGAAGGTCGTCTTGCCCGTACTGGTCCCGCCCGAGATCAGGATCGTGCGCCGTGCCCGGATCGCGGCGCGCAGATAGGCGATCGGCTCGCTTTGCGGATCGGGCAGATCGAACTGAGCCTCGCCCATGAGCGGCCCGCTGTCATAGGCATCGAGCGGCAGGTCGAGGCGGCGGTGGCGGCGGATCGCCATGACCCAGTGCTTGCGGCTTGCGGGCGGCCCGCAGAACTGCACGCGCGCGCCATCGGGCAGGGTCGCGCCGAGCAAGGGATGCTCGCGGTTGATGCCCTGATGCGAGACGCGGGCGACCTGCTCGGCGAGGCGCTGCACCAGCCGGTCGTCAATCTCTGGCGTCTCGATGCGCTGCATCCCGGGACGCGCGGCGTCCTCGATCCACACCTCGCCCGGGCGGTTGACCATGATCTCGGTCACAGTGTCGCGGTCGAGCCAGCGGCGGAACGGGGCGAGGTAGGCGTCGAGATAGACGGAACGCTCCGCCGGGAGCGGCATGGCCGCGCCCTCCTCTGCCGCAAGCCGGTGGATATCCGCGCTCATCGCAAGCGTCAGCCGGCGGTGCTGAAGTCGAGATCGCGCGCGGTGAAGACGCGGATCGGCTCGCCCATGCGCACGCGGATCGTGGGGCTGATCGTCCCTTGCGATTGCACGGCAGAATTGGCCGCGCCCTGCGCGCCGCCTGCCACGATCACGCCGCCGATCCCGCCGGTCGCCACCGCCCCAAGGCCGCCCACCACCGACAGCAGCAGGCCCGATCCGAACCGCTGGAGGAAGTGGCTGTTGACGTCACCCTCCAGCCCCGTCGCCCCGTCAAAACCGACCGCAGGCGAGGCGAGGCTGACCGATACGCCATCCGGGCGGATCAGCCGCGTCCAGATCACGTAGGCGCGGCGCTGGCCCTGCTGCACACCCGCCTGATACTGGCCGATGAGGCGCGAGGAGCGCGGGATCAGGATGCGCTTGCCATCGAAACTGCGCACGTCGTGGCTGACGACGGCGCGGACGTAGCCCGGGACATCAGTGTTGATCGCGGTTTCGAGGATCGCGGGGATCAGCGTGCCCTCGGTCACGGTGGTCGAGGGGTTCACCATCGCGCGGGCCTGCGCAGGCGCGCCGCCCACCCCGCCGACGCGGCTGGCAAAGTCCGCTGCGCCGCCCCCGCCCAGAGGCGCGCCGGGCGTGCCGGGAGGCACCGCGCCCGGCGTCTCGAGGCCCCGCACGCTGCGCGCGGTGCTGGAATCGAAGGTCAAGGTCGGGTTGGCATAGGGATTGGCCGCCTGGCCGGGCATTACGCCCGGGTTGTTGGCATAGACCGCTGCGGGCGCGGGGTCGGGCTGCGGCATCAGCGGCACCGCGCCGGGCGCAAGGCTCGGATCCGTCACCGGTTCCACGGGTATCGGCACCGCGGCCACAGGCGGCGGCGCCACTGCGGGATTGCCGATCCCCTGCGGCTCGTCCGTGCGCGCGGCGTTCATTGCCCAGAAGGTCACCGCGCCGAGCAGTCCGACAACCGCGACCCCGGCAGCAAGCTGGAACCCTTCGCCCTTGGCCCTGCGATCAGTGACCCCCGGGAAAGTCGAACGGCTTGCAAGATCAATGATTTCCGCCGATTCCCGCTCACGCGGATCGCCGGCATCTCCGCCCTCGCCCTTCTTCGGCGGCAAACGCATGGCCAGTCGCATCAGTTGGATCCCTTCTGAGATTTTGGCGTATCGAGCCCCGCCTGACGCGCAGTCGGGCGCATCGGGCCGGTGTTGGTCAGCGTCGCACTGTCGCGGCCCGAGCGCAGGATCACCTGCGGCGGAACCCCTTCGACCACCACGGTGTCGCCGCGCACGGTGTAGTTGACCGGGCCTTCGTCGCCGTCCGCATTGGTGATGAGAATGGCCGGAATTGCAATGCCTTGCGGCCAACTCAGGTAGAGCGTGTCGCCATCGTCGTAGGCGCGCGAGGGCAGCAATGCCGGTTTGCCCGCGCTGGCCCATGCAAAGTTCAGCTGTGCCGGATCGCTGACCACGTCAGTGCGGACTGCCCCGGCTGCGCCCTCCGGAGCGGTTTCCGCGCGCAGAGCCAGCGCCTCGGCCTCGGCAAGAGCGGCGAGGCGGGCTTCCTCGGCCTTCTTCTCAAGCTCCGGATAGCGGAATTGCATGACGTAAAGTGCTGAATTACGAGGAGAAGCGACCAAGTCAAAGAGATAGGTGCGCTTGTCGGTCACCACAGTCATGTTGGTCCGCGCGACCGGATCGAGCGGCTTCACGAACAGGATCGACTGCGCCTTGTTGGGCTGCACCTGCCAGGCAGCCGAATCCCCGATCGCGACATTCTCGATCACCTCGTCGGGGGCGAACTTGATGGTCGTCTGGACCTTGGCCATCCCGTCGATCCGCACCACGGCATTCTCATTGAAAACCAGCGTTTTGAGGCGGTTATCCTGCGCGGCAAGGGGCATAGCCAAGCCGAGGGCACAGGCCAGCAGAGGCGCGGCGAAGAGCACGGCGCGGGTCATTGGTAGGTCTCCGGAGGGGGGGATTTGGGGGCCGCGACGGGCTTTGCGGCAGAGGAGGAAGCGGCGGAGCGGAAGCGGTTGCCGATCCCGCGGGTACGTGCGGTCGCCGGGGCCAGCGGCGCGATCTGGCCGCTATCCGAAACGCCGCCGACAATCCGCGTTTCACGTGAAACAGTGCCCGCAAGCCCCGTGTCATTGGCCGCGACGACGGCTTGAAGCGGGGCAAGCGGGGGTCTGGAGGGGGTCAAGGCCGGAGCAAGCGCGGCCATGCCGAGGTTGCGCGCGGCGGCCGGCGCGACCTGCTGCACCACCGGCACAGGGCGCGGCGCATCGCCGCCCCGCTCGCGCGCCTTTTCGGGCACGAGGCCGAACACCTGCCAGCCAGCCACCATCGTGCCGGCAACCTTCAGCGAAAGCAGCATCAGCGCCATATGCACCGCACCCACAAGGAAGAACGCCATCGCCGCCTGCTGGTCGATCTGGCCGGGCACCTTCACCAGCGCCGCCAGCACCGGTACCGCCATTTCGAGCATGATCGACCCGCCCAGCACCGCAAACAGCGGCGCCAGCGCCATCATCGTCAGCCCCTTCAGCCAGCCGGTGAACAGCCCGCGCGTGCCTTCGAACAGCGCCAGCACCACGAAAATCGGGCCGACCGCGAGCAGCAGCGCCAGCGCGATGCGCGATGTCACCAGCAGGCCCACCGTACCGAGCAGCAGCAGCATCGCCCCCATCCACATCATCCCGGGCGGAGAGAAGGCGCTGATATCTTTGGTGTCCCCGCTCGCCTGCTGGATCGCGAGGAACACCACATCGAGCTTCTGCGCGAACACGCCCGTGGCGCTTTCGCCCTGGCTGCCGGTCAGGATGCCCGCGATCTGGTCCGGCCCGCCGATGAAGAAATTGTAGAACACGGTCGAGAAAGCGACGTAACTGGTCGCAAAGCCAACCACCAATCCCAGCGTGATCATCTTCGGGATCAGCGCGCGCACGCCGAGGTTCGAGCGGCCCAGCATCAGCGACATGCCGAAGCCCGCGACATAGAGCACCAGCACCAGTGTCAGCGTGAGGGTCAGCTGGCCCTCGGTGCCGAACAGGCGGTTGAAGGCCTGCTCGCTCATGCCGCTGGCGATGCAATCGACCGCGGTGAGCGCCGCCGAAACGCCGGTGCCCATCGACTGGGCGGCAGAATCGCACACCGCGCTCATTCGGCCGCCTGCCACATCGTGTCATCATCCGCCTCGCCCGGACCGTCGGGCCAAGGCCTGCCGGTGAGCGCCGGATACCAGGCCGAAGGCGCATCGCCCACGGCCTCGCGCAGCAGATCGAGCCGCCGCACCGCGCTTTCGCGGCCCGAAAGGATCGTCAGCACTTCGGGCGCACCCGACAGGTCGAGCCGCACCACCACGCTGGCATCCGGCTGGCGCACAAGGAAGGCGCGGCTGTGCGCAGGCAGGCTGCGGATCAGCGTGAATTCGTGACTGGTGAGCCCGAAGCCGTCGCAATAATCCTCCGCCCGCGCGCGGCTGTTGGGCATGAACACCATCGTCGCGGTCTGTTCGACCAGCGCGGTCGAAATCTTGCTGTCGAGCGCGTCGCGCGCGGACTGCGTGGCAAAGCCCACCAGCGCATTGCGCTTGCGCAGGGTCTTGAGCCAGTCGCGGATGCGCGCGGCGAACACGTCGTCGTCCAGCGCCTTCCAGCCTTCATCGATCAGGATCATGGTCGGCTGCCCGTCCAGCCGCTCGTCGATGCGGTGGAACAGGTACATCATGGTCGGCGTGCGCAGGCGTGGGTTTTCGAGCAGCGCGGTCATGTCGAAGCCCAGCACGCGGGTGCCGAGATCCAGCCGGTCGACCGCATTGTCGAACAGCCAGGCGTGCTCGCCCTCCCCGATCCACGCGCCCAGTCTGTCGGCAAGGTCGCCCGGCGTCGGGCGGCGGCTGCCCGAGAGCAGTTCCTTGAAATGCCGCATCCGCCGCAGGCTCGGGTCGTTGGCATAGGTCGCATCGACCGCTGCGGAGATGGTGCCAAATTCCTCCGGCCCGTCAGCCTTGAGCAGCACCGCGAGCCATTCGCGCAGGAAGGCGCGGTTGGCGGGGGTGTCGGGCAGCGACAGCGGGTTGAAGCCGGTCGGCTCGCCCGGATTGATCCGGTCGTAACGCCCGCCGATGCCGCGAATGAACAGCTCCGCGCCGCGATCCTTGTCGAATAGGATGGTGCGCGGTTTGAACTTCTGCGCCTGCGCGGCGAGGAAGTTCATGACCACGGTCTTCCCCGATCCGCTCGGCCCGATGACGCTGAAGTTGCCGAGATCGCCATGGTGGAAGTTGAAGAAGAACGGCGTGGCGCTAGTGGTCTCCAGCAGGGTCACCGCATCGCCCCAGTGGTTGCCGCTCGCCTGCCCCAGCGCAAAGCCGTGGAACGATCCGAAGCCCGCCATGTTGGCAGACGAGATCATGGCGCGGCGAACGATATATTCCTCGTTGCCGGGGAATTGCGCCCAGAAAGCGGGTTCGAGATTGGTATCCTCGCGCACCGCGATCGCGCCGGTATCGGCAAGGGTTGCGGCGCAGGCGGCCATCGCGTCGTCGAGAGCGGGAAGCGTGGCCGAGCGCACCAGCACGGTCAGATGATGGTCGCCAAAGCCGACCGCCCCATTGCCGAGGCTGTCACGCGCAGCGAGCATGTCGCCGCGTTCGGCAGCCGCTTCCTCGTCCACCGAGCGCGAGCGGCGCAGCGCGAGGTCGATGCGTTCCTTGGCGGTGGTGCGCTCGTTCGGGGCGTAACTTTCGGTGACCACCATCTCGAACGGCATGCGCAGCAGATTATCAAGCAGGCCGGGCGAGGTCGCCTCAGGGTAATCCTTGAGGCCGAGGATCGCGGCGAAATCCGGCGCAGCGCTGCCCCGCAGTTCCATCGCATCGAGCCCGAAAGAGGCGCGGCGATAGGGGAGCATGTGGCCGATGTCGGTGTCAGGCGAAGGGCGGCGCACGGGCCGCATCTCGCCATTGAACAGCGCTGAGAGCAGCTCCAGCATCTCCGAATTGGTGCCGCTGCCGCCTTGGACCTGATAATCCCCCAGCACCGCTGCGCCATATTGCTGGAGCGAGGCGACGAGGCCGGTGATCGCAGCCTTGAGGCTGCGCAGGTCCTTGGGATCCGCCTCAAGCTCGTCCGCGCCCGCACGGCTGAACATCTTGGAGAGGCGCTCCGGCAGCCCCGTCTTGCCGCGCGCGGGGCGGCGGATGAGGGTGACGAACTGGTCGTTGATGAACAGCGATCCGCCTGCCAGCCGCTGTTTCCAGCGCGCATCAATGTGGCGCGACAGAGGATCGGGAAATTCGGCGTCGAGCTCCACTTCCACCCGGCGGCGGATAACGTGGTGATACATCACGAACCGCGCGTCGAGCGTGCTGCGCAGCATCACCTCGCGCGTGGCGGCGTGGGCGTTGAGGGCGTCGCTGTCCTCGGTCTCGAACAAGAGGCCGGGCACCTGGATCGCGCCCATGACCGAGCCATCGCGCAGCAGCACGGTGTTCTCGTCGATCAGACGGGCATAAGGCAGCCGGTCGCCGACGCGGGCTTCCTTCGCGCTCCAGGCGGCGGCACCGATCCACTTACGGGGCATAGGAATTGCACCCCCAACGTTTGAAATTGGGAACGCGCGGGCACTTCGAAACCTTCGTGATCCACAGGTCGAAAATCCGCGGTTCGCGCAGGGAGGCGAAATAGCCGATCCCGTGCATCACCACCGGCACCGGAATGATCCAGAAGCTCTTGAGGATCAGGAAGGCGATCGTCGTCACCATCAGGTTGATGATGAAGAAGTTCATCGTCACCCCCGCGAACATTTGCGGGCGCGTGAGCGCGCGGTGGACGGGGTGGCGCAGCAGATCGCTCATCAGCCGGCGACACTCCGGAGGCCGCTTACGAGCGCCGTCGCGCCGAAGATGATGAAGATCCCGATGATGACGGTTGCACCGAAGCGCCAGTTCATGCGTCCGGTGAGCATCCCGAAACCGATGCCAGCCACCGCCATAACCGCCACGGTGGTCGCGACGGTGCCCAGCAGGGTGCCCTGAAGCCACAGCAGCGCATTGTTGATCGGGCCGGAGCCCGCGGGATCAGCCCCTTGCGCCAGAGCCGCGCTATGGGCGCCCGCCAGCGCAAATAGAGCGGCGAGACGGGCGGGAAAACGGAATTGCGACATCATTTCCTGATCAGTCTTTCTCGTAAAAAGCCGCGCCGGTCATTGCCCGGGCACGCGCGAATGGTGGGCGAGCCGGCCCATGATGGCGGCAACATACTGCTGTGTCTCGCGGATATTGGGCACCCCGCCAGAACGTTCGACCCGGCCCGGACCTGCGTTGTAGGCGGCGAGCGCCTTTTCCAGATCCCCGCCGAAGCGGTCGAGCTGTTCGCGCAGGTAACGCGCGCCGCCTTCAAGATTGGCGAAGGGATCGCGCGGGTCGACGCCCAGATAGCGTGCAGTGCCGGGCATCAGCTGGGCAAGACCCTGCGCGCCGACGGGCGAGCGCGCGTTCTCGTTCCAGCGGCTCTCCTGCCACACCACCGCTTCCATCAGCGCGGGCGAGAGGTCGAAGCGGGCGGACAGTTCGGCGATCTTGGCGGCGTAGCGCGGCGGGATAGCGGCGGCGTGTCGCGCGGGATCGGCAATGGCATAGTCGGGGAGCACGGGCGCATCGGCCCATTCGGAACCGCTCGCGGTGGCTGCGGCAGGATCGGCCACGGCGAGCTGCCCTGCCCGCGGCCCGGTCACCCAGCGCGCACCATCCGCGCCGAGCTCAAGCACATCGGCGCGGGCATCAGCGGCGACCCCGATCGCAGCGGCTACTATCATGACGCGGCACGCCGCGGCGAGAATCATCTCTCGGCCCTCCAGAAGCTCCCGCTCTGTCTAACCTAAATGACAGGACCGTGACAGCCTTGAGGATGCCTCAAATGCGGTACGCGCGCTCTATTATAGTTACCGGCACCTGCGAAGGCCCGCCAAGGGGGAGCAAGGAAGGAAAGCGCCTTAGTCCCGCCGGGTCAGCTGGGCCGAACGGGCGGCGTCAACGCGGAACTCCCCGCGCGCCAGCATCGCAAGCGCCTTGCGGGCCAGCCGTCGCGAATCCATGACGTTGCCATCAGCCGTGTCGAGATCGACCGCCTCGTGGCAGGCCATCGCGGCCTGGAACGCGGCGCGCGCCTTCGCCTCGTCACCCGTATAGGCATAGGCGATACCGAGGTTGATCAGCACCGCGGCATCATGCGGGTCAGCCGCACTCGACTGCTCAAGCGTAGCGAGCGCCTGTTCGGCACGCCCGGCAGCAAGCGGCTGCACCGCCAGTTCGGGCGCGTCGGCCAGCATGGAGCCAGCGACCTGCGCCACAGGCGTCGCGGAAATCAGGGCAAGTGCAAGAGCGGTAATCGACATGAGCAGGCCTCCTCCAGGAACAGAGCACATGATGACCCGTAGTCGCGCACGATGCAATAAAACTGCAACATTGTAATTTTTCTGTAATATCAAATTTCATCATGCTGATTTTAAGATGTAATAATGTGAAATTGCGCCGCACTTCGCCTTTGCGGCCTTGGTCATATCTGTCTTTCTTCGGTCATAATGCGGCAAGTGACACGCATCTGTCATGATGCAAGAATTCTGTCATGCCCCACCCCTAGCGAGCCCCCAGCGCATCAAACCACGCGCCTCAATCGATTCTCGGCTCAATAGGGGACCGCTCGCTGTGAAAAACATTCAACGCACTATGATTCTGGGATGCAGCCTGGTCGCTCTGGCCGGTTGCGGCGCGGATGAAATCGTCTCGCCCGGCACCGGCGGCAACATCATCATCAACAACCCGGCCCCCACACCGACCCCGACGCCGACCCCGACGCCATCCCAGACGCTCGTGACCCCGGCTGCTGGCTGCCCGACCATCAGCACGGCCGCCGGCCTGACCGATGCCGGGACGCTGACCGGTCCGACCGGCACTTACCGCGTGTGCCGCCTACCCGCGACTTTCACGTCCAACGACACCCTGCGCTACATCCCCGGCCTGCTCTACGAGATCCGCGACCGCGTGAACGTCGGGACCGACCAGGGCTTCGCCAGCACCAACACCGCCGTAACTCTGACGGTCGAACCGGGCGTGATCACTTACGCCAGCGGGTCGAGCTTCCTCGTCGTCAACCGCGGCAACCGCATCGCCGCCAACGGCACCTCTGAGCGGCCGATCATCTGGACCAGCCGCGACAATGTGCTCGGCCTCGCCAACGACAACAGCGACCAGCAGTGGGGCGGCATCGTGCTGCTCGGCCGCGCGCCGGTTTCGGATTGCCGCACCGGTGTGTTCAACACCGCAGCCAACCCCACCGCCAACCCGACCTGCGAAGGTCAGCTTGAGGGCGCAGCAGTGGCAACCCCGTTCGGCGGCGCCAATGCCGCCGACAATTCGGGCTCGATGCGGTTCAACCAGATCCGTTTCTCGGGCTTCGAACTGGCGCCGAACAACGAACTTCAGTCGCTCACCACGGGCGGCGTCGGTTCGGGGACGGTGCTCGAAAACATCATGAGCTTCAACAGCTCGGACGACGGGCTCGAATTCTTCGGCGGCGGTTTCAACACCCGCAATTGGGCAATCATTGGCGCATCGGACGACTCGATTGATGTCGACACCGGCGCGATCGTCAACATGGACACCGTTATCGCGGTGCAGCGTTCGACCACGGGTGACCGCCTCATCGAACTCGACTCGCCCAACGTGGCCGACCGCACCCCGTCGAACGCAATCCCCCAGACCCGCTTCCAGCTGAACAACTTCACCTTCGTTGCTCGTGCGGGCTCTCCGCAGGTGGTCCAGGCCCGCGGCGGTGCGGCGATCGGCCTCACCAACGGCGTGATCCGGGCTGGCACCAACCACTGCTTCCAGATCGACGAGCCGACCACGCTGGCGGCGATCATCGGGGTTGATTCTGTGGTGGGCAACTGTCCAGCGACCGATCCGGTCCGCGGCGGCGGCGGCGTCACCAACGCCGAAGCTGCAGCGCGCATCAACGCAGGCACCAACAATAACCTCGCCTTCACGATCACGTTGACGAACAATGTCGTGAACGGCGCGAACGAAACGGCTGCGACTGCGTTCAACGCCAACACCCGCTCGACCTACTTCCCGACCCGCACCTACATCGGCGCGCTTCCGGATGCGGCCACGTTCACCTCGCTGTTCCAGAGCTGGACCTGCAACTCGGCGACCCAGAACTTCAACAGTCCGCTGGGTGCCTGCACCTCGCTGCCTGTCTTCAGCTGATTGCAGCCAATCGATCCCGGGAGGCGCCCTGCGGGGCGTCTCCCGGTTGCTGTTTGCGGGCCACGGGCGCCCGCGGTGTTTCAGAAGACATTCAAGAAGGTTCTTTTTCCATGTCGAAGGTTTCGCGCCTGCCGGGCTTGCTGCTGCTGACCACGTCGCTGTGCTGGCCGGCACTCGTCCATGCTCAGGTTTTGGACAATCCCGAGAACCCTGAGGTCCAGGTGGCGGAACCTGTCGATACGGCGGAAGACCCCCAGGTTACGGAGCCCGTCGAGACGCCGGAAGAGTCTTATGTCGAGCCGGACGTTTCGCTCCCCGGCGGCGGGATCATCGTCACCGGGCGGCGCAACCGCAATCCCGAACGTTCTTCGGGCCAGGTGCTGAGCGTGCTGTCGGAAGCGGACATCGCCCGCACCGGCGAAGGGGACATCGCAGGCGCCCTCGGGCGGGTCAGCGGGCTTTCGCTCGTCGGTGACGGCCGGGTGTTCGTGCGCGGTCTGGGTGATCGCTACTCGCTGGCATTGCTAAACGGCCTGCCGCTGCCAAGCCCCGAGCCGCTGAGCCGGGTGGTACCACTGAATATCTTCCCGACCAGCGTGATTTCCTCCGGCCTGGTGCAGAAGACCTATTCGGCCAACTTCCCCGGGGAGTTTGGCGGCGGCGTGATCAACCTGACGACCAAGGCGATCCCGCAAGACGATTTTCTCGAAGTGAGCATCGGGGCAGGTGGCGACACGCTCACCACCTTCCAGAACGGCCTGACCTATTTCGGTTCGCAGCTGGACACTTTCGGTTTCGACAATGGCAATCGCGATTTCCCCACTGCTCTGCAGGGCCTGATCGCAAGCGGGACCCGCGTCAACGACGCGCCCGCTGCCGTGCAGCGCGAATTGGTCGGCCAGATCATGCCGACCAACCTTGTCACGCTGCAGAAGAACAACGTGCTGCCGGCCAACTTCTCCGGCAACATCAGCGGCGGCGCATCCATCGAAGTCGGGGACGGCAATTACCTGGGCCTGATCGCCACAGCGGGGATCACCAACAGCTGGCGCAACCGTTCGGTCGTCAGCCAGCAGTTCGGTGATGCCGAGGCCGGTCAGATCATTTTCGATTCGAACACCTTCATCACCGACAACAAGGTGCTGATGAACGGGCTCATCGGGCTCGGGCTCGACATCGGCGAGCACACCATCCGCTGGACCAATCTCTACATCCGCGACACCCTCAAGACCGCTCGTCTTGCCCGCGGGACCGATGCCTTCACCGATGTCACCCGGCCGTTCGATTTCCAGACCCAGCAGACCGGCTGGTTCGAACGTCAGCTGATGGACACGCAGCTAGTCGCCGAGTTCGAATTCGACAGGTTCGAGATCGACGTGCGCGGCGGCTATGCCCGCACGGACCGTGAGGCGCCCTACAACGCTATCGTGCCCTATATCCGCACCAACTTCCCCGTCGAAAGCGATCCCTTCGGCGACAAGTTCGCGGTCGATGTCGGTGCAGTGGTCGGCGGAACCGAGCGGATTCAGGTCGGGTTCGAAGACCTGACCGAGGAGCTATGGTTCGGCGGCCTGGACGCGACCTACGAGCTTACCAGCGACCTCTCGCTGACCGCAGGCTATGCCTATTCGGACACCGCCCGCCGCTCGCTGTCCTTCATCATCCGTCCGCTGCTCCAGTCCAGCGCAGAGCGGAACACGATCCTGCGCGCCGTCGGCCTGCGGCGTCCCGGAGACATCTTCAACGGTTCGACCCTTGCCACCGACGCCAACGGAGTGGGCTTCTTCAGTGTCACCGCCTCGGACCCGACCCCTTTCCCCGTCTTCGACGCGGCGTTGACGGTGCATGCCGGCTACGGTCTGGTCCGCTATCGTGCGACCGACCGGCTGAATATCGAGGGCGGCCTGCGCCTTGAGGACGGAATTCAGACAGCTGCACCCGATGCCGTGTTCGGTGCGGGTTTCCAACCCAACCCCACACGCATCGCCAACCAGTATCTGCTGCCCTCGGCCACAGTGACCTGGGAGGTGACCGACGATCTGCAATTGCGCCTCGCCGCATCGCAGACAATCGCCCGCCCGCAATTCCGCGAGCTGGTCGAGCAGACCTATTTCGATCCGGAATCCAACCGCCGCTTCCGCGGCAACCCGTTCCTGATCGACAGTGAACTGATCAACCTCGAAGCGCGCGCCGAGTATTACCTCGGAGGTCGGCGCAAGGTGAGCCTTGCCGGCTTCTACAAGGAAATCGACAACCCGATCGAAAACTTCCTGATCACCGCGCCGGGGATCATCGAGAACAGCTTCGCCAATGCGCCAAGCGCCGAACTCTACGGAGCCGAACTCGATTTCGGCTACAGTTTCGATCTTGCGGACTGGGGCGGCAGCTTCTTTGAGGCCAAGCAGATTCTAGTGCTGCTGAACTACACCTACGCCAAGTCGAGCATCTCGGTTGGACCTGATGATCTGTCGCCCATTCCGGGGACTCCGACCCAGCTCGCCAGCCAGCTCTTCGATCAGGGAGCGCCGCTGGTGGGTCAGTCAGATCATGTCGCGAACCTCTCGCTGGGGATCGAGGACAAAGACAAGGTCCAGCAGGCCACGATCCTGCTGAACTATGCGAGCAAGCGCGTTACCGCGCGCGGCGGTGCGCTGCCCGATGTGGTCGAAGACCCGGGCCTTACGGTCGATGTTGTGGCGCGCTCTGAAATCAAGCTGGGCAAGCTGCCGCTCGAGCTGAGTCTGGAGGCGCGCAACATCTTTGGGCGCGACAACTTCGAGTTCCAGCAGATCAACGGCAACCGCGCGGAGATCAACACCTTCGACGTAGGAACGATCTTCTCGATCGGGCTGAAGGCGAGCTTCTGAGGTTTGGTTTTTCTGAGGTTTCGCTCGCCCGTCCGGGCGAGCGTCCTCGGCGCAATTCCCTCCGCTTCGCTGCGGGGCGCTTGCGGGCGAGCGGTCGCGCTTACGGACCCTGCGGGTCCGATCCGGCGCTCGCCTGACGGGAAAGGAGGTTCTTCTCCTCCCTCACCTCACCCCAAGTCGAAGACATATCCAAGCGAGCGCACCGTGCGCAGCGGGTTGCCACCGCCCGCGGCTTTGATCGCGCGGCGCAGGCGGCCGATCCACACGTCCACCGTGCGCTCGTCGATTGCCGGTTCGCGCTTGCCGAGGCCCGCGATCAGATCCTCGCGAGTCAGCACCCGGTTGGGGTTTTCGGCGAGGAAACGCAGCAGGCGGAATTCGTTGGGGCGCAACACGATCGGCGTCTCGTTCCAGCGTGCCTGAAGCGAACTCATATCGATAGTGAGCGCGCCCAGTTCATAGCGCCGCGTGGCCTGACGCTCGCTGGTGCGCGATTGCAGCGCCAGCACCCGGTCGAGCACCGCCGTGCGGGTGAGCGGTCCGACCACATAGTCATCCGCCCCGGCCCTGAGCGCGCGGCGGCGATCCTCGGGGTTGTCCTCTTCCAGCACCATCGTGACATGCGCATCAATCGTGCGCGGATCGGCGCGCAAGCGGCGGCACAGTTCCAGTCCGGCCAGTTCGGGCATCACCCAGTCGACAAAGGCCCACATCGGCCCCTCGACCAGCCGCTTCGGCCCTTCAGGCCCCATCTGGTCGAAGGTGAAACGCCGCTGATCGTGAACGAAATCCTCAAGGCTTTCGCCAAGGTCGCTCGTCAGGAAGATGTTGATGACGTCCATTGTGCTGAATGCCCCGCGTTTCCCACCGGCGTGGCACAGGCTTGTGACGCGATTGTGACTGGATTTCAGTTGTGTGTCACATTGCGGTCGGATTCACTCACGCGATGACGCTTACCTTGTCCATCATCGGCATCGGCATCCCCATACCGGTCGGGAACTTGGCGCGGTAGGGCGCTTCGAGCGGCGCAATTTCCTCGGGCGTCAGTGTGATGTCGAGCGCCTTGACGGCATCGGCAATATGCTCGGGCCGGGTCGCGCCGATGATCGGGGCGGTGACTTCAGGCTTGGCGAAGTGCCAGGCGAGGCCAATGGTCGCCATCGCTGCGCCGCGCTTTGCAGCGAGCGCCTGCACCGCGCTCACCACTGCCCGGTCGGCCTCGTCCTCGGACTTGTAGAGCGCCTTGCCGACCCCGTCGGTTTCGCTGCGGACAGTGCTTTCGCCCCACGGACGGGTGAGGCGTCCGCGCGCGAGCGGGCTCCACGGGATCACACCGACGCCCTGATCAGCGCACAATGGGAGCATCTCGCGCTCCTCCTCGCGGTAGAGCAAATTGAGCTGGTTCTGCATGGAAATGAACCGCGTCCAGCCATTGGCCCGCGCCGTCTCCTGCGCCTTGGCAAACTGCCACGCGTACATTGAGGACGCGCCGATATAGCGCGCCTTGCCCGCCTTCACGATGTCGTGCAGGGCCTCCATCGTTTCCTCGATCGGGGTCACATCGTCCCAGCGGTGGATCTGGAACAGGTCGACATGATCCATGCCGAGCCGCGCAAGACTGTCATCGATTGCTGCGAACAGCGCCTTGCGCGACAGCCCGCCGCAATTGGGCGCGTTGCGCCACACGCCGAAGGCCTTGGTGGCGACCACGATCTCGTCGCGGCGAGCCATTTCCTTGAGGAGCTTGCCGGTGATCTCCTCCGAGGTGCCGCCCGAGTAAATGTTGGCGGTGTCGAAGAAGTTGATCCCCGCCTCCAGCGCCTCGCGGAAAAACGGTCGCGCGGCCTCTTCGTTCAGCAGCCAGTCGCCGTGCCAGCCCTTGGAAGTATCACCATAGCTCATGCAGCCGAGGCACAGGCGCGAAACGGTAAGGCCGGAGCGGCCGAGACGGGTGAATTGCATCGCGGTTCTTCTTCAGGAGAGGGTGAGGCCGCCGTCGACCACCAGCGTCTGGCCGGTGATGTAGGCGGAGAGCGGCGAGGCGAGGAACAGCGCCGCGCCCGCCATATCCTCGGGCGTGCCCATGCGGCGCAGGGGGATGGATCTCAGGCTCGCTTCGAGGCGCTCGGGGTGATCGGTGGTGACGCTAGTAAGCTTGGTCGGCACCAGCCCCGGCGCGATGCCGTTGACCCGGATGCCATCGCGCGCCCAGGCCTCGCCCAGCGTCTTGGTGAGGCTCGCCGCGCCTGCCTTGGATGCGGCATAGGCGGGCGTGCCGATGGTCGATTTGAACGCGGCGACAGAGGAGACGATGATGATCGCGCCCTTGCTTGCCGCAAGCGCGGGGTGGAAGGCGCGCGCGGCGTCCATCACCGAATTGAGGTTGATGTCGACCACCGCGTCCCACCCCTCACGGGTGAACTCCTGCCGCCCGTAGCGGACCGTGCCTTGGGAGAGGACGAGGACATCGAGCGGGCCGAGGCCACCCGCCAGCCGGTCAGCAGCGTCGCGATCGGTCAGATCAATCTGGCGGTAGTCGAGGCCGGTGAAATCGCTGTCCTCCGCCTCAAGGTAATCGCCGAAATCAGGCCGGGTGCCAGTGACAGTGACCTGCGCCCCGCGATGGCGGAAACCGTGGGCGATGCCGTTCCCGATACCGCTCGACCCGCCGATGACGAGCACATGCTTTCCGGTGAAGTCGAGCGGTTCGGTCATGTCAGATGCTTCCTCAGATCGAGCGCGAGATCACTTCCTTCATGATCTCGTTCGTGCCGCCGAAAATGCGGGTGACACGCGCGTCGCGCCACAGGCGGGCGATGGCGTATTCGTTCATGTAACCCGCCCCGCCGTGGAGTTGCAGCGACGCATCGCACAGCTCCCATTGGAGGTCTGTGTGCCACAGCTTGGCCGCGGAGGCCTCGGAGGTGGTGAGTTCGCCGGCGAGGTGCTTGCGGATCGCCCAGTCGAGGTGCGCCCAGCCCACTTGCAGCTTGGCCTTCAAGTCCGCGAGCGTGAACTTGGTGTTCTGGAACTCGAACACGGTCTTGCCGAAGGCCTTGCGGTCCTTGGTGAACTTGACCGCTTCGTCAAACGCCCGCTGCGCCGCGGCCTGCGCGCCGACCGCAATGCCGAGGCGTTCCTGCGGCAGCTCCTCCATCAGGTGCACGAAGCCCATGCCTTCCGCGCCGAGGATGTTGGTCATCGGCACGCGGCAATCGTTGAAGAACAGTTCCGAAGTGTCAGCGGCGTGCTGACCGATCTTGTCGAGATTGCGCCCCCGCTCGAACCCGGGGGTGTCGGCGTCGACCAGAACGAGGCTGATGCCCTTGGAGCCCAGTTCGGGATCGGTCTTGGCGACCACGATCACGCAATCGGCGTTCTGGCCATTGGTGATGTAGGTTTTCGAGCCATTGATGACGAGGTGGTTGCCGTCCTTCTTAGCCGTGGTGCGGATGCCCTGAAGGTCGGAGCCTGCGCCCGGTTCGGTCATGGCGATCGCGGTGATGATGTCGCCGCTGACCATGCCGGGCAGGTACTTGGCGCGCTGCTCGGGGTTGCCGAGCCGCTCGAAATAGTTCGCCGTAATGTCGTTCTGGAGCGTGAAACCGGCGGAGGATCCGAGGTAGGACAGTTCCTCGGTCAGCACGCAGTTGAAGCCGAAATCGAGGCCGAGCCCGCCGTTTTCTTCCTTTACCGTCATGCACAACATCCCGGCGTCGCCCATCTTTTTCCACACATCGCGCGGCACGATGCCGTTGGCCTCATGCTCGTCCATGTGCGGGGTGAGGTGTTCGGCGAAGACCTTGCGGACGGTGTCGCGGAAGGCCTCGTGGTCTTCATTATAGGCGGTGCGATAGGAGGTCGCGAGCATGGGGGGTTCTCTCCGGGCAGATGGGTTTTGATTTGCCATGAGTGAACAGCGCGGGGGCGCGGGGGTCAAGGGTGAAAAGTGGGGGTGGAGGGACGGGGTCATAAGTATCGCGACACGGCCTGGAAGCGTCTTGCGGCCCCACCCTTTGCTATGCGATCAACTTCTTCGGAGGGTTCGCGACGATTGAAGCTGACGATGGCGAGCATCCGGTGCCCGAGCTATGGCGTGGCAAGTTCAGCGAGATCGCTGCTGGATTGGCAATCGGGGACTATCAACTGGAAACTTCGCCCATCGATGGCTTGGAACCGATCGATGCCATCACCGCCGCTAGCATAGCGGAGAACGTGGTGGCGTATGGCGATCGGTTGACTGCGCTTTCGGACGCCACATGGAGCAGGTCCGTCTGTCGCTGGATGGGGGACTATTGGCAAGTACTTGTGGACCTATCGACAACAAGTGAGCAGGCCAGCGATCTCACCCTTCATGCAAAGGTCTTCGACGCGGACTGTTCGAGGTTTGGTATCGTCTCGGTTCACGTACCGTGAGCGCAAACCCACGCCGCAAATGCGCAATTACCGTCATCCCAGCGAAAGCTGGGACCTAGTGCGGCAAGCGCTGCACCTAGAGGCTCTAGCCCCCAGCTTGCGCTGGGGTGACGGGGAGGGTTGACGCGGTAATCTCTCGTCTTCCCGGGCTTGACCCGGGATCCCGCTTCTTCTGAGCGGCAGAGCGAAAGGCAGCGGGGCCCCGGATCAAGTTCGGGGAGACGATTAGGCTAAAGCCTTACCCCACAAACGCCCGTTCGATCACGAACTGGCCGGGCTTGTTATTCGCGCCTTCTTCAAAGCCGCGGCGTTCCAGATCGGCGGCGTGGTCCTTGATCATTGCCATCGAGCCACACAGCATCACGCGGTCCTCGTCCGGCACGAAGCGCTGCGGGCCCTTGGACTGTTCGAACAGGCGGCCATCGTCGATCAGCGCCTGGATGCGGCCCTGCGTGCGGAAGGGCTCGCGGGTCACGGTGGGGACGTAGATCATCTTCGCGCGGTCTTCGTCCTCGAGCAGCGGGTCACCTTCGAGCTTGCTTTCCAGCAACTCGCGGTAGGCCAGCTCGTTCACGTTGCGCACCGAGTGGACGACAATCACCTCCTCGAACATCCCGTAGACCTCGGGATCGCGCACGAGGCTCATGAACGGCGCAAGGCCGGTGCCGGTCGACAGCATAAACAGCCGCTTGCCCGGCAGCAGCGCGTCGGTCACCAGCGTGCCGGTCGGCTTCTTGCCGAGGTAGATCGGATCACCGACCTGAATGTGCTGGAGCCGCGAGGTCAGCGGGCCGTCCTGCACCTTGATCGAGAGGAACTCCAGTTCCTCCTCATAGGAAGGCGAGGCGACCGAGTAGGCGCGCAGCAGCGGCTTGCCGTTGTCGCCCGGCAGCCCGATCATCACGAACTCGCCCGAACGGAAGCGGAAGCTTGCCGGACGCGTCATCTTGAGCGTGAACAGCCCTTCGCACCAGTGGTGGACATAGGTGATGGTCTCGACAGAGAGCGCCGCGCTTTCGGTGAACTGGTCGCGGGTCAGAGCGGTTTGGGTCAAGACGAGCCTCGGATGCAATGATGGGGCCGCCCAAATGGGGCAGCGGAATGGGCGCGCAAATGGACTAGGCAAGCGCCCGCTTCAAGACAGATTAGCGATAGGGCGTGAAAGCGGGCCTTGATCAGGTGGAAATCCGGCTGATCGCTCAGTTCCAGCGCGCGGCGTTGTAAAGCTCGACCGCGCGGGCCTCATGCTTGCCGATCTCGGCTGCGGGCAGCGTATCCGCCTTGAACGTGCCGAGCGCTTCCACGGCAGAGGTCGGCGCGACGCCCTTGGCCGCCGGATATTCGTTGTTGTCGCCCGCGAGATACTTCTGCGCGCTTTCCGACGACAGGTATTCGAGGAACTTCACCGCATTGGCGCGGTTGGGCGCGGTCTTCACCACGCCTGCGCCGCTCATGTTGACATGCGTGCCGGTGGTCGCCTGATTGGGGAAGATGATGCCGATGGCGTCCAGAACCTTGCGCTTTTCCGGCGTGTCGAAGCGGGCGAGGTAATAGGTGTTGACCAGCGAGATGTCGCACTCGCCCGCCGCAACCGCCTCGATGTTCGACATGTCGTTGCCCTGCGGCGCGCGGGCGAAGTTTGCGACGACGCCCTTGGCCCAGGCGCCCGCCGCAGCCTCGCCATCATGCGCGATCATGCTCGCGAGCAGCGCGATGTTGTAGACGCTGGAGGACGAGCGCATGCAGATGCGGCCCTTGAATTCGGGCTTGGCGAGATCCTGATAGGTTGCCAGCCCGGCGGGCTTGCCCTTGGCCTTGTTGTAGATGACGATCCGCGCCCGGGTAGTGAGCGCGATCCAGCGGTTCTGGGGATCGCGCAGATTCTCGGGGATGCGTTCCGACAGGATTTTCGATTCGACCGGCGCGAGGATGCCCGCCTCCTCGGCACGCCACAGGCGGCCCGCGTCCACGGTAATGAACAGGTCTGCGGGGCTGTATTCGCCCTCGGCCGCGATCCGCTCGATCAGGGCGTCGGCATCGGCCTCGATGCGGTTGACCTTGACGCCGGTTTCGCGGGTGAAATCCTCGTAGAGCGCCAGATCGGTGTCGTAGTGGCGCGCGGAATAGACGTTGATCTCACCGGTGACAGGAACGGCCTCGCGCTTGCTGTCGTCCGTCTGGGTGCAGGCGGCAAGCATGCCGAGGCTGACGCTGGCGAGGGCGGCGAGGAACAGTTTCTTCATGGGGAGAGGCTTTCGCATGGGTAATTGCGAATGACTTGCAATATTATCGCGGTCTGCGCAAGGTCTAACTGCGTCAGGTCTGGAACCGCGGAAAGGCGCGCACGCTCTCGGAATCGGGAAGGACGCTGTAATGCTTGTCGGGATCGACACTGAACGCCGTCTCGACCGTGATCGCCGCACCGTCCGCCCCATCGAGCAGCACGCGGCTCCTCGCGCCCAGCGGGTGCACATCGCGCACCCGCCCGCCGCGCATGTTGGGCACTGGGACCAGCCGGTCGGCCTGCACCAGCAGGTCGAGCAGCGGGGCATCGGGCAGTTCCCCGCCGACACTCGCCAGCGGCCACAGGCCGAAGGGGGTGTCGAGCCCCTCCTCCACCCGCCGCCCCGCGATCACCTGCGCGCCGCTGAAGATCGCGCCCACTGCGGCGGTGGCAGGGGCCTCGTGGAGTTCCTCAGGCGTGCCGAACTGGATGATGCGGCCTGCCTCCATCACCGCGATCCGGTCGGCGATATCGAGCGCTTCGGCAGGGTCGTGGGTAACCAGCACGACGGTCGCCCCTGCCTCGCGCAGCAGGATGCGACATTCGCGGCGCAAGCGGCGGCGCAGCACGATATCTACACTGGCGAACGGCTCGTCCATCAGCAGCACCTGCGGTTCAGGCGCCATCGCCCGGGCAAGCGCGGCGCGCTGCTGCTGGCCGCCCGAAAGCTCGTGCGGAAAGCGTGCGCCCATGTCTGCAAGGCCTACCTTGGCGAGCCACGCATCAGCCTCGCCGCGGCGCTCCTTCGGCAGGCCGAAAGCCACGTTTGCCGCCAGCGTCATATGCGGGAACAGCGCGCCATCCTGAAACACCAGCCCCACGGGCCGCGCTTCGGGAGGGGGGTTGTGCGCAGGCCCGGCCAACACCTCGCCGCTCAACACGATCTCGCCCTGCTGCACACGGAGCAGACCCGCCGCTAGGCCGAGCAGTGTTGACTTCCCGCAGCCCGACGCGCCAAGCAGGCAGGTGATCTCCCCTGTCGGTGCGCTAAAGGAAATGTCCTCCAGCGCCCGCACCGCACCGTAAGCATGGGCAATATGACGAAATTCGAGGCTCAATGGCGCTGTCCGCAGATTTACCGGTGAGACGCCTTAGGCAAATTGCAGGGCGAACTGCAAGCGACGCGTCGGGCAGCGTAGGCGCCTGGACGCTCGCCGCACTGGCGATTGCCGCGCTGGTGGGCCTGCCGATTGCCGCGATCGCCTGGGCCGCAGTGTACGGCGGCGGGAGTGGCGAGACGCTGGGTGCCCTGGCTGACACGGTGCTCCCCACCTACATCGCCAACACGGGTCTGCTGATGCTGTGCGCGGGGAGCATTGCGGCCATCACGGGAACGGGCTGCGCATGGCTGGTCGCCGCCACGCGCTTTCCGGGCCGCCGTCTGCTGAGCTGGGCTCTGGTGCTGCCGCTGGCGCTGCCCGCCTATCTTGCCGCCTATATCTATGCCGCCATGCTGGACTTTGCAGGGCCGGTGCAGAGTGCCCTGCGCGCCGCGACGGGTTGGAGCGCGGGGGAATACTGGTTTCCCGACATCCGCTCGCTCGGCGGAGGGGCACTGGTGTTGGGCCTCGTGCTCTACCCCTATGTCTATCTGCTCGCTCGCACCGCCTTTGCTACCCAGAGCCTGACCCAGTTCCGCGCTGCCCGCAGTCTTGGCGCGGCCCCGGCGCGGGCGTTCTGGCGCGTTGCCCTGCCCGCCGCGCGCCCTGCGATCGCAGGCGGCCTCGCGCTGGTGCTGATGGAGGTGCTCGCCGATTTCGGCGTGGCCGAGTATTTCGCCATCCCCACCTTTTCGACCGGCATCTTCCGCAGCTGGCTGGCGATGGGCGACAAGGCAACCGCGCTGAAGCTCGCGGGCGTGATGCTGGTCTTCGTCATCGCGCTGGTCGCGTGGGAGGCGCAGACCCGTCGCGGGCGGAGTGACAGCCGCGACGGTCTGGCGAACCGGCGTGAGGAAGAGCCGCTGGTGCAGCTTTCCGCGTGGGGCAAGGCGCTGGCCTTGATCGCCTGCCTCGCGCCGGTGCTGCTCGGCTTCGTGATCCCCGCAGGCTATCTCGCATCCCTCGCCCTTACGCCGACCGCGCAAGGCGGAGCGGGAGATCTGGCAACCTATCTGCGCGGTAGCCTGTGGCTGGGGGCGGCCGCCGCGCTGGTGTGCCTTGCCGCCGCGCTGCTGCTGGCCTTTGCCCGCGCGCGTTCAGGCTCGCGCATCACCGCCAGCGCGATCCGGCTGGCAACGCTGGGCTATGCCCTGCCCGGCGCGCTGCTGGCGGTGGGCCTGCTGGCGCCGCTCGGCCTGCTCGACCGGAGCCTCACCGGCTTTGCCCGTGACAATCTCGGCTGGAGCGGCGGGCTGCTGCTTACAGGCACCAGCGCGGTGCTGGTCTATGCGCTGTCTGTGCGGTTCATGACGGTCGCCTACAACACTGTCAGCGGGGGCCATGCACGCATCCCGCCCGGCCTCGATGCCGCCGCGCGCAGCCTTGGCGCGGGGCCGGCGCGGGTGCTGGCCCGGATCTACGCCCCGCTGCTCGCCCCAAGCCTAGGCGGAGCAGCGGCGCTGGTATTCATCGACACTTTGCGCGAATTGCCCGCCACCCTGATCCTGCGCCCCTTCAACCTCGAAACGCTCGCCACCCGCACCTACCGTCTCGCCGGTGACGAGCGGCTGGTGGAGGCCGCGATCCCCGCGCTGATCCTGCTCGCGGCGGGCCTGCTGCCGGTGCTGGTGCTGAACCGTGTAGGCAAGCGCTAGAAAAAACTGTCAGGCCACCTTGTCACTTAGCCTTGTCCAAACGCGCCCAAGCGTTCACAAGGTGCGCCACATGGCACGCTTCCCTTTCTCCGCAATCGTCGCTCAGGACGAGATGAAACTGGCCCTGCTGATAGCGGCGGTGGATCCGAGCATCGGCGGGGTCATGGTCTTCGGCGACCGCGGCACCGGCAAGAGCACCGCCGCGCGCGCGCTCGCCGGGCTGTTGCCGCCGATCATGGCCGCCGAGGGATGCCCTTACGGCTGCTCCAAGGACGATCAGGCCCGCTACCCCGACGTTTGCGGCACCGGCAAAATGGTGAAACGCGCGGTGCCCTTCGTCGATATGCCGCTGGGCGCGACCGAAGACCGCGTGATCGGAAGCCTCGATCTGGAACGCGCGCTGCGATCGGGCGAGAAGGCGTTTGAACCCGGCCTGCTTGCCAAGGCCCACCGTGGCTTCCTGTATATCGACGAGATCAACCTACTCGAAGACCATCTGGTCGACCTGCTGCTGGATGTGGCAGCTTCGGGCGAGAACGTGGTCGAGCGCGAGGGCCTCTCGGTCCGCCACCCGGCCAAATTCGTGCTGATCGGCAGCGGCAATCCCGAAGAGGGCGAGTTGCGCCCGCAATTGCTCGACCGCTTCGGGCTTTCCGTGGAAGTGCGCACGCCCAAGGATATCGAGGTGCGGATCGAGATCATGCGCCTCGTCGCCGCGAACGAGGCTGACCCGCAAGGCTTTGCCGCGCGCTGGGCCGAGGCGGACGAGACGATCCTGAAACGCGTCGCCAAGGGCAAGGCGCGCCTCGCCAAGCTGGCGCCGGGCGAGGATGTGCTGCGCGATGCCGCCGAGCTGTGCCTTGCGGTCGGCGCGGACGGGTTGCGCGGCGAACTGACCCTGATGCGCGCCGCCCGCGCGCTGGCGGCGCTGGACGGCGCAAAGAAGGTCACCCGCAAGCATCTCATCGCCATCGCCCCTTCGGCACTGCGCCACCGGCTGCGGCGCGACGTGCTCGACGAGACGGGCTCCACCGTGCGTATCACCCGGGCGATTGCCGAGCTGTTCGGATGATCGCCGAGCCCGCCGACCCGCTGGAAGATGCGGTGCTGGCGGCGCGGCTGTTCGCTCTGGCGCCTGCCACCTTCAAGGGACTGACCCTGCGTGGGAACAGCCCCGCGCGCGAGGCGCTGGTCGCGGGTTTGCGCGAGATCCTTCCCCTGCGCCGCCTGCCCGGCCATGTCGATGACGAGCGCCTGCTGGGCGGGATCGATCTTGCCGCCAGCCTCTCTGCCGGTAAGCCTATCCGCCAGTCCGGCCTTATCGAGGAGGCGCGCGGCGGCGCACTGATCGCAGGGATGGCCGAAAGGATCGACGGCAGCATCGCCGGGCGGCTGGCGCAAGCGCTTGATGATGGTCAGACAGCACTCGTCCTGCTCGACGATGCGACCGAAACGGAAGAAGTCCCGCCCGCCAGCCTGACCGAACGCCTTGCCTTCGCCTGCGATCTGGCGGCTTCGCGGCGCTGGCAGCGAGTGGAACTGGCTCCGGCGGCAGGGGCGCTGGCAAACGTGACTCCGCTGGACGATGCAGCCCTGCGCGCACTCGCCGCCACGGCCGAGGCGCTCGGCGTCGATTCCTTGCGCGCATTGATCTTTGCAGGTGAGACTGCACTCGGGTTGGCGGCGCTAAGCGGGCGTCAGGCCGCCGACAAATCCGACCTATCCGGTGCCGTCCGCCTTGTGCTCGCTCCGCGCGCGACACGCTTGCCACCGCAGGAACAGGAAGCCCTGCCGGAGGATCAGCCACCACCCCCCGAAGGTCAGCAGGACAATTCCGAGGACGCCGACCGCGATCAGCGGGAACCCGATCTCTCCGACATGATGATCGAGGCGGCCAAGGCGGCGATCCCGGCAGGGCTTCTCGAAAGCCTCGCCCAAGGCAAGGCCCCGTGCCGGTCGTCCAGCAGCGGCACCGGACAGAAGCGCAAGGCGGCAATGCGCGGCAAACCGCTGGGCGCACGGCCGGGGATGCCGCGCGGCGGGGCGAAGCTGGCCCTGATCGACAGCTTGCGCGCCGCTGTGCCGTGGCAGGCGGTACGGCGCAGAGAGGCAGGCGCGGACCCCGACGCCCCGCTCATCATGCGCAAGGAAGACCTGCGCATCCGCCGCTTTGAAGAACGCGCTGCGCGGGTCACGATCTTTGCGGTCGACGCATCGGGATCGGCGGCGGCGGCGCGTCTGGCCGAGGCCAAGGGCGCGGTCGAGCTGATGCTGGGACAGGCCTATGTGACCCGATCAGAAGTCGCTCTGGTCGCATTCCGCGGCACGTCGGCCGAACTGCTGCTGCCCCCCACCCGCTCGCTCACCCGCGCACGGCGCACGCTGGCGGAACTGCCCGGCGGCGGGGGGACACCGCTCGCTCTCGGCCTCAACGCCGCGCGCGAGGTCGCCGAGGCGGTGATCGCGCGCGGACGTAGTGCCGCGCTCGTCATCCTGACCGATGGCCGCGCCAATATCGCAGCCGACGGCTCGCCCGGACGCCCGCAGGCCGCCGCCGATGCCGAGGCTTCCGCCAAAGCCATCGCCGCACGCGGGATCGATGCGCTGGTGGTCGATATCTCCGCCCGCCCCGGCCCCGAGGGTGCAGCGCTGGCGAATGCCTTGGGCGGCCGCTTCCTTGCCCTCCCCCGCGCCGATGCGCGAATGCTGCAAGCCGCGATCAACGCTGTCCAGCCCACCGGCAAAGCGGCATGAGCACGCTTGATTGGGGCCGCGAGGGGCTGATCTGGCCGCACCGAGAGGTGAGCGACTTCATCCAGACCGGCCGCGCCCGCTGGCACGTGCAGCGCATGGGTTCCGGCCCGCCGCTGTTGCTGCTCCATGGCACTGGCGCCTCGG
This sequence comes from Porphyrobacter sp., assembly GCA_027533455.1. Taxonomy (GTDB): domain Bacteria; phylum Pseudomonadota; class Alphaproteobacteria; order Sphingomonadales; family Sphingomonadaceae; genus Erythrobacter. The sequence continues at coordinate 45,540 of JAPZUC010000011.1, forward strand.
TCCATTCGTGGCGCGGGTTGATGCCACTGCTGGCGCAAAGCCACGATGTGATCGCCTTCGATCTTCCCCGCCACGCCTTCACCACTGGCCATGATGCCTATGCCATGAGCCTGCCTGCCATGGCGCGCGAGGTGGCCGCGCTGCTTAAGGTGCTTGAGGTGCAGCCCGCCGCCATTGTCGGCCACTCGGCGGGCGCGGCGATTGCGCTGCAACTGGCGCTCGATCACGCATACACCGGGCCGATCGTGGGCCTCAGCGCGGCGCTGCGTCCCTTTCCGGGCGCGATGGCGCAGATATTTCCCGCCATTGCCAAGTCACTCTTCGCGAACCCGCTGGTGCCCCGCCTTTTCACTGGCAGCATCGACCTCGTCGGCGGAGCCGAGCGGTTCATGTGGCGATCGACCCATTCGCGGATCGAGCCTGCCGGCCTTGCCTGTTACCGCACCCTGCTGAAGCACCCCGGCCATGCGGGCGGCGCGCTGGCGATGATGGCGAACTGGGACTTGCCCGGCCTACGCGCGCGGATGAGCGAGGTTCGCAATCCCGTGCTGCTGCTCCACGGGCAGAACGACCCCGCCATTCCGCTCGACTGGGCGCGGGATGCGCAAGGCTGGCTTGCGTATGCGCGGCTGGACGTGCTGCCCGGTCTGGGCCATCTTGCCCACGAGGAAGCGCCCGAAATCGCCGCAACGCGGATCGCCGCCTTCCTCGAACACGCGCGTCAGGAGAGCTAGCGGCATGAACTACGGCTGGATCGAGATCGTGCTGTTCTATGGCGGTGCGATCAGCTTCGGCCTGTGGCAGTTCTGGAAGATGGACAGGATGCTGAAAAAGACGCGCGCCGAGAAGGCGGCGAAGGACGCAACGGAGCGGGAAGATAACCCGCCTGCCGCCTAAAGCCGCGCCGTGAACCGCCCCAGCAGCCGCAGCGTCTCGTAGGCGGAACCGGGCGGCGTGGTGCCTGCAAGTTCCAGCGACACTGCGCCATGGAGCGCCGACCAGATCAGCCCTTCCATCGCCCGCGCCTCGGCCTCGGCCATGCCAGCGCGGACAAGCCCGTCGCCATAAGCCGACAGCGTCGCCCGCGCGCGCGCCACCGCCCGGCCCAGCGGGATGTCGCCGCCATCCTCGTGCTGGTGGAGGTCGAACATGAGGCGGTAGGTGTTGGCGTTGGCGAGGGCGAAATCGATATAGGCGCGCCCCGCCGCCCCTGCCTTCGCGTCAGCGTCACCCGGGGTCGTCGCGTAGGCGTCTTCAAGCAGTACGGCGAAGCGTTCGAACCCCCGGATACGCACCGCGACAAGGATATCCTCACGGCTTGCGAAATAGCGATAGGGGGTCATCGGGCTCACACCGAGCGCGGCGGCGATCTGGCGCATCGAGACATTGTCCGCGCCGTTGCGGGCGAACAGCTCCGCCGCGACGTCGCACACCTTCGCCTTGAAGGCGCCAAGATCATCTTCGGTGAGCGGGCGAGACATCAAGCAAGCCTATCCCTTCTCGCTTGACCTCGCAATCTTACAGTGTAAATTTACAGTGTAAGCAACTATTCGATCCATTCTCTTGCGCGAGATGACGCAAGGGGCGAGGGAATGGCTTCACCGAATTGCGGGGAACTCCATGCGCACGATCGAAACCGACTACCTGATCATAGGCGCAGGCGCCGTTGGCATGGCCTTTGCCGACACGATCCTCGCCGAAACTGACGCCCACGTGACTATCGTCGATAGGCAGGCGCGGCCCGGCGGGCATTGGAACGATGCCTATGGCTTCGTCGCGCTGCACCAGCCCTCGGCCTTCTATGGGGTCAATTCGCTGAGCCTCGGCGAAAATCGCAAGGACGCCCACGGGGTGAACGAGGGGCTCTATGAACTGGCCTCGGGCGCAGAAGTCTCGGGCTACTATGACAAGGTTATGCGCCAGAGCCTGCTGGCAAGCGGGCGGGTCACCTATCTGCCGATGACCGAACACCGCGGCGCGGGCCGGGTAGTGTCGCTGATGTCGGGCGAGCAGACCTCTGTAACGGTGCGCCGCAAGACGGTCGAGAGCGCTTACAGCAGCCCGGTCATTCCGGCCAACCACACCCCGCGCTTCAGCGTGAGCGAAGGCGTTCGGCTGGTGCCCCCGGGCGCGCTGCCGCGCCTGTGGCTGGAGCCCGCCCGGCCAGAGCGTTTCGTGATTCTCGGCGGCGGCAAGACCGCGATGGATGCGGTCGGTTGGCTCTTGGCGATGGGCGCGCCCCCGCAAGCGATCCAGTGGGTGCGCCCGCGCGACAGCTGGCTGATCGACCGTAGCGGCACCCAGCCCGGCGCAGAGTTCTTCGATGAAGTCTTCGGCCGCCAGCTCGCCCAGATGCGCGCGTTTGCCGAAGGCACCTCGCCTGAGGATATTTTCAGCAGGCTCGAAGCATCAGGCGTGATGCTGCGGATCGACCCGTCCGTGACGCCGACCATGTTCCACTACGCCACGATCTCGCAAGGCGAGGTTGCGGCGCTGCGGCAGGTGACAAACGTGGTGCGCAAGGGCCGGGTCACTGCCCTGACCAGCGAGGCGATCGTTCTCGAGCACGGCACCGAACCCGCGGTGCCGGGGGCGCTTTACATCGATTGCACCGCATCGGCAGTCGAACCGCGCGCGCCCCAGCCGATCTTTGAAGGCGATCGCATCGTTCCTCAGTTGGTGCGCGTGCCCCAACCGTGCTTCTCGGCCGCGCTGGTCGCCTTTGTTGAGGCCCATTACGAAGGCGATGACGCCAAGAATGCACTGTGCCGCACTGTGCCCTTCCCGCATTCGCTGAAGGATTACCTCACCACCAACATCGTCAACATCATGAACCAGGGCGCGTGGTTCGGGGACGAGCGGCTGGGTGCATGGATCCGCCAGAGCCGGCTCGACGGGTTCGGCAAGATCGCTGCCGGGGTCGACCGCAGCGATACGGCGCGGGTGGCGATGCTGCAGGAGCTACGCGCGACCGGCCCCGCGGCAGTTGCCAACCTGATGCGAGTGGCGGCCGCTTGATCCTCGGGTCTCACCCCTTCTTGCGCGGCATCCGGTAGGGCAGCATGAACTGCACCAGCCTCGAGGAGAAGCGCCGCATGTCGAGGCTTTCCTGCACCGCCACCACCTCCTCACCGAGGAAGCGCGAGGCAAGCTCGCTGCGGGCGTAGAAAGGCGTGTCCTCCCATGTCCGGCGCACTTCGGCGACGCCGATATCGGAACGGGTGCGGCGGGTGATCCCCCACTTGCTATCGGGCAGCGCGGCGATGGGGGGCAGATCGACCGGCTCGGGCACGCCCTTCGCGTCAAACCTCAAGGCGCTGGCGAACAGCGAGCCGTCCCCGCGCTCGCCCTCGTAGCATACCAGTGCGCCTTCCTTCAGATGCGCGCGCGACCAGTGCCAGGTGTTGAAGCCGGTCTCCAGCGGCTCGGCCCCGCGATTGTGATCGAGATAAGCCTTGCCGCTCCAGCTGATGCCGGGCGAGGTCATCTCCACCTCGATCCGCGCGCAAGGCGCAAGACAATGCCAGATGTGGTTTTCCTGCGCATCGAGCGCGAAGGCGGTGCGGTTGAGCATCTCGGGAAACACCCGCACCCGACCACGCACCGGGCGCTGCCACGGCACGAACAGGCGCTTGTCGCCCTCCACGATATCGATGGTGAGCGCCCCGTCCTCCCAGCGGACATTGCTAGGTCCGATGGCGAGGTTTGACGCCTCGCGCTCCACGGCGCTCGACCCGCGCTCGGTCATCGCCCAGCGCGCCTGTGGCCCGTAGAGCGCGACGTTGAGCGAACAATGGTTCAGCGGATCGCCCCGCCCGCTCTTCTTATAATAGGGCGAAAACACAGAGCCCAGAAAGGCGATGATCGTCAGCCCGTGCTGCCCGTCGTCGCTGATCGCGTCGACATACCACCAGGTGTAGCCGCCGGGCGGGATGTCTTCATCGAAGCGAGGTCCTTCGCGATCACCCGCGCGGCCAGCTGCCCGGATAAGGCTGCCATGGGCACCCCAGCCGCCGGATGGGTCGCCCCGCCCGTGCAATAGAGACCTGCCAGCCGCGTTTTCGGCCCCTGCCGCTGGAAGGAGGCCGCCCAACCGTGCGACGCTCTGCCATAAAGGGCGCCGCCCGTGGCCGGGAACAGGGCTTCCCAATCCTCTGGGGTCATGAGCTGATGCGGGAAGGGCTGTTCCAGTGTCAGGCCGCAGCGTTCCAGCGTCGCCATCATGGCTTGCGTGCATCGGGCTCTCTCCTCGGGTGTGTAAGTGTGAACGTCTCCATCAGCGGGGGCGTTGACGATGATCTGGAGGCGCTCGCGGCCTTCCGGCGGCGGCGCGTGATGGTCCGCACCGCGATCGATGGCGCAGACATAGACGGTGGGCTCTGACGGGGTGGAGCCGCTGGCGATCTCGCGGAATTCAGCCGCGTAATCGCGCGAGAAAAAGACGTTGTGATGCGTCAGCGCGAAGCCCTTGGTCCGGGCGTGGGCATACCATACCAGCGCCGAGAGCGAACGTTTGCCGCGCGGGATCGCGGGGACGGCGCGGCTGGCCGCCTCGCCGAAACGCCCGGTGGCAAGCGCCGAAGGATCGCCGTTGCAAATCACGATATCGGCGGGGAACACCTCACCATTGGCAAGCCGCACGCCGCTTGTCCGGCCCTTGGCGGTAAGGATTTCTTTCACCCCTGCTCCCGTGCGGATCCGCGCGCCCTGCCGTTCGGCCAGCCCGGCCAGCGCCTTGGCCAGCGCGTGGATCCCGCCTTCGATCAGCCAGACGCCGCGCGCCTCGACATGGGCGATGAGCATGAGCGTGGCGGGCGCGGCAAAGGGCGATGATCCGCAATAGGTCGCATAGCGGCCAAAAAGTTGCTGGAGTCGCGGATCGGCGAAATGCTGGCCGAGCGCCCGCCACATCCCGTCGAAGGGGCGCATCGCCATCATTTCGGGCAGTTTGGTCAGGCCCATGCGCCACATCATCGGCAGCGGGGTTGATGCCTTGTCACCGCGCAGGAAGGGATCTTCAAGGACATTGAAGATGCGCGCCGCCTCGGCCGTGAAGGCGCGGTATCCGCGCGCGGCCTGCGCCCCGGCAAAACGGCCGACGGCATCGGCACTGGCCTCGGGATCAGCGAAAAGATCAAGCGTGCCGGTGTCGTCCCAGGCATGGCGTGCGAGGACATCGGCCTTGCGGACGGTCACATGATCATCGAGCTGTGCTCCGCAAGCCGCGAAGACCTCGTCGAAAACCGTCCGATAGGTGAAGACCGTGGGGCCGCCGTCGATCGCCGCGCCGTCGACCTGGACCCGGCGCGCCTTGCCTCCAACCCAGGCCTCTTTCTCGAACACGGTGACGTCCGCGCCACGCGCGGCCAACAGGGCGGCGCTGGTGAGGCCGCCAATACCTGCTCCGATCACGGCGACTCGCGCGTTCACTGGTCCCTCGCTCCCGTCGATCCCGCGATTATCATTGACCTTACGCGCCCGTCTGTCCAATTAATTAGACATATGGTCTGTAAAGCAACCTCACAGTGAGCCTCTGGGCCGAATTCAGACTGAGTTATGTCGCAAGACGCAACCGCGTCTTTTCCTCACCAAAATTCCAGCATTGGGCAGCGCGCTTGCCCCTGATCCGTTGGATTGCAAGGAGCCGCGCGAACGGGGCCTTCGATCTGCTGGCGGGCTTTGCCTATTCGCAGGTCCTGCGCGCCTACGTGGAATCCGGGCTGTTCGATATTCTGCAGGACGGACCGCTGTCCGCCGCAGCGATTGCGCCGCGCCTCGGGTCGTCGGAAGCCGCAACGCTCACCCTGCTGCGAGCCGGTCGCCCGCTGATGCTGTCGGAAGAGCCCGCCCCCGATCACTGGATGCTGGGCGAACAAGGCGCTGTCTTTGCTACCAATCCCGGCGTGCAAGCGATGGTGCGCCACCACCGCCTGCTCTATGCCGACCTCGCCGATCCCCTCGCCCTGTTGCGCGCAGACCGCGCCGAGCCCTCGTCCCTGTCGCGCTTCTGGACCTATGCAGGCGCGCTCCAAGGGGCGACCGAAAGGGGTGAGGATACGGCCGAATACTCGCAGCTGATGGCCACCTCGCAACACTTTGTGGCGGACGAGGTTCTGGCGACGGTGGCGTTCCGTGATGTCGAGCGGCTGCTTGACGTGGGCGGCGGGCACGGCGCCTTCCTGCGGCATATCGGCACGGCCTGGCCGCACCTGAAGCTCGGCCTGTTCGACCTCCCCGAAGTGGTGGAGGCCGGCGCGCGGATGCTGGGAGAAGCCGTGGGCATCGGCCGCGTGACCCCCCATCCCGGCAATTTCTTCAGCGATTCCATGCCGAAAGGCTACGACATGGTGTCGCTGATCCGGATCCTCCACGATCACGATGATGCGCCCGCGCAGAGCCTCCTCACCAATATCCACAAGAGTCTTGCCCCCGGGGCTCGGCTGCTGATCGCCGAACCGATGGCGCGCATCCCTGGAGCGGAGGCAATGGGGGAAGCGTTTTTCGGCCTCTACCTGTGGGCGATGGGATCGGGCCGCCCCCGCAGTCCTGCCGAAATCATCGCCATGACCCGCGCGGCAGGCTTCACGAGTGCTCGTCTCGTCGCAACCGCGCAACCGGTCAACGCAAGCGTCATCATCGCCACTGCCTGAGGGAAACTTGTCCAATAAGTTTGACAGTGCAAAGCGTAAGGCGTAGCAAACACTCGGCAGAACGCAGCAGCTGAGTTTCCGACTCGGTATCGCTCTTGCGAATTGCTCGGAGAGAACAAGAACATGAACACCTTGGCTGTCATCCTAGAAGCACCGGAGCGCCTCGCTCTCCGCGCGCTTGAGATGAAGCCAGTCGAAGCTTCGGATGTTCTCGTCGAAATCGCCTGGAGCGGAATCAGCACTGGCACCGAAAAACTCCTCTTTACCGGACGCATGCCGCCCTTCCCTGGCCTCGGCTATCCGCTGGTGCCGGGTTACGAATCGGTTGGCCGCATCGTGGACGCCGGGCCTGAAGTCCGCGCGCGGATCGGCGACTGGGTCTTCGTTCCGGGTGCAAACTGTTACACCGATGCGCGCGGCCTGTTCGGCGGCACAGCGCAACGGGTCATTGTTCCGTCGGCGCGGGCGCTGCCGATCCCCGAGCACCTGGGCGAATCCGGGGTGCTCTGCGCGCTCGCGGCGACGGCACTCCACGCAATCAAGGGTGGCTTCGCCAAATCGGCAGCTCTGCCTGACCTCATCGTCGGCCACGGCGTTCTTGGCCGCCTGCTCGCCCGGCTGACGCTGGCGCTGGGCGGCGCAGCGCCAACCGTGTGGGAAACCAACGCCGCGCGCCGCCTCGGCGCAACCGCTTACAACGTCATCGACCCTGCCACAGATGATCGCCGCGACTACCGCGCGATCTACGACGCCAGCGGCGATGCCCGCCTGATCGACGATCTCGTCATGCGCCTGTCCAAAGGCGGCGAGATCGTGCTCGCGGGCTTCTATTCCGAGCGGGTCAGCTTCGCCTTCCCGGCGGCCTTCATGCGCGAGGCGCATTTCCGCGTCGCTGCGGAATGGCAGCCCGGCGATCTCGCGGAAACGCGTTCGCTGATCGAATGCGGGCGACTCGATCTCACGGGTCTTGTCACCAACCGGCGTCCCGCCGGAGAGGCGCTCGACGCCTACCCCCAAGCCTTCAGCGATCCCGATTGCCTGAAGATGGTTCTCGATTGGAGCGAATGCTGATGTCCGTGCTTGATACCCAGGCGGCCGACCTTCGCGAAGAAGCAAGCCACGAACCCGATCCGGTCCACACCGGCGAGGTGAAGAGCGAGACGCAGGTCATCGCGATCTATGGCAAAGGCGGGAGCGGCAAGAGCTTCGCGCTCTCCAACCTCAGCTACATGATGGCTCAGCAGGGCAAGCGCGTGCTTCTGATCGGCTGCGATCCCAAGAGCGACACGACGTCGCTCCTGTTCGGCGGCAAGTCCTGCCCGACGATCATCGAAACCTCGTCGCGCAAGAAGCTCGCCGGGGAAGAGGTGAAGATCGAGGACGTGTGCTTCCAGCGTGACGGCGTCTTCGCGATGGAGCTCGGCGGCCCTGAAGTCGGTCGCGGTTGCGGCGGGCGCGGGATCATCCACGGCTTCGAACTGCTCGAGAAGCTCGGCTTCCACGACTGGGGCTTCGATTACGTCCTGCTTGATTTCCTCGGCGACGTGGTGTGCGGCGGCTTCGGCCTGCCGATCGCCCGCGACATGTGCCAGAAGGTGATCGTGGTCGGCTCGAACGACCTGCAATCGCTCTACGTGGCGAACAATGTCTGCCAAGCGGTCGAATACTTCCGCAAGATGGGCGGCAATGTCGGTGTGGCCGGCATGATCGTCAACAAGGATGACGGCACCGGCGAAGCGCACGCCTTCGCTGAGGCGGTCGGCATTCCGGTGCTCACCGCGATCCCCGCGAACGAGGATATCCGTCGCAAGAGCGCCAATTACCAGATCATCGGCATTCCCGGCGGCGAATGGGCGAGCCTGTTCGAAGAGCTGGCGATCAACGTCGCCGAAGCCCCGCCCCTGCGCCCCACCCCGCTCGATCAGGACGGATTGCTCGGCCTGTTCAGCGCCGATGTGACCGGCGCCAATGTCGAACTCATCCCCGCCACTCAGGCGGACATGCGCGGCGGCGTCTTCGAAGTCCGTCCGACCCTCGAAGTGATCTACGACGAGGCATGAGCGACCATAACGCCTTTGACGCCGTCCCACGCGCTGCTGACCGGATCGATCTCGATCCTCCGGCAGCAGGGGGCTGCACATCGAAGGACACCATGAACGAGGCCGCCCGCGCCGCAGGCAAGAGCGAGATCCTCGATCAATATGCCGCCGATTATCCCGTCGGCCCCCACGATCAACCCCAATCCATGTGCCCCGCGTTCGGGTCACTCCGGGTGGGCCTGAGAATGCGGCGCACTGCGACCGTGCTCTCGGGCTCGGCCTGCTGTGTCTATGGCCTGACCTTCACCTCGCACTTCTACGGCGCGCGGCGGACGGTAGGCTATGTGCCCTTCTCTTCGGAAACGTTGGTGACGGGCAAGCTGTTCGAAGACATCAAGGAAGCGGTTGAAGGCCTCGCCGATCCTGAGAATTACGATGCGATCGTGGTCACCAACCTGTGCGTCCCGACCGCAAGCGGCGTGCCGCTGCGTCTGCTGGGCAAGGCGATCAACGGCGTGCGGATCATCGGCATCGACGTGCCGGGCTTCGGCATTCCGACCCACGCCGAAGCCAAGGACGTACTGGCGGGCGCGATGCTCAACTACGCCCGCGAAGAAGTGGCCGCCGGCCCTGTCGCGGCTCCGCGTGAACGGTCTGACCTGCCGACTGTGGCCCTGCTGGGCGAGATGTTCCCGGCCGATCCGGTCGTCATCGGCCAGATGCTCGCCCCTCTCGGGCTGGCTGCTGGCCCTGTGGTGCCGACCCGCGAATGGCGCGAGCTCTATGCCGCGCTCGATTGCTCGGTCGTCGCTGCGATCCACCCGTTCTACACCGCCTCTATCCGCGAATTCGAAGCCGCGGGCCGCCCGGTGATCGGTTCGGCTCCCGTCGGTGCGGATGGCACCGCCGCGTGGCTGCAAGCCATCGGTGACACGATGGGCCTTCCGCAAGCCAAAGTCGATGCCGTCAAGGACGCGATGATCGCTGCCTGCCGCGGTGCTATCGAAAAGATGCCGATCAAGGGCAGGATCACGGTCTCGGGCTATGAAGGTTCCGAACTTCTGGTTGCCCGCCTGCTGATCGAAAGCGGTGCCGAAGTGCCTTACGTCGGCTCTGCCTGCCCGCGCACCAAGTGGTCGGATACCGACCGCGAATGGCTCGAAGCGCGCGGCGTGCAGGTCCAGTTCCGCGCGAGCCTTGAGCAGGATATCGCTGCGGTCGAGGAATACCGCCCCGATCTCGCCATCGGCACCACACCGGTGGTGCAGCACGCTAAGGCGAAGGCGATCCCGTCGCTCTACTTCACCAACCTCATCTCGGCCCGTCCGCTGATGGGTCCTGCAGGGGCTGGCAGCCTCGCCACCGTGATCAACGCCGCGATGGGCAACAAGGCGCGCTTCGATGCGATGCGCGACTTCTTCGAAGGTGTCGGGACAGAACACGCTGCTGGCGTATGGGAAGAGCTCCCAGTCGACCGGCCCAAGTTCCGCAAGAAGTACGCAGCCCTGAATGAAGCGGCGCGCAAGGCATCGGAGGCGATCGGATCATGACCCTCGTCCTCGACCATGATCGCGCCGGCGGATATTGGGGCGCCACTTACGTCTTCACCGCGGTGAAAGGCCTGCAAGTCATCATCGACGGCCCGGTGGGCTGCGAGAACCTGCCCGTCACCAGCGTCCTGCATTACACCGACGCCCTGCCCCCGCACGAACTCCCCATCGTCGTCACCGGCCTAGGTGAGGAAGAGCTGGGCAAGACCGGCACCGAAGGCGCGATGAAGCGCGCATGGAAGACGCTCGATCCCGAACTGCCCGCGGTGGTGGTGACCGGCTCGATCGCCGAAATGATCGGCGGCGGCGTCACGCCCGAAGGCACCAACATCAAGCGCTTCCTGCCGCGCACCATCGATGAGGATCAATGGCAGTCGGCTGACCGCGCGCTGACCTGGCTGTGGACCGAATTCGGCCCCAAGAAGATGCCCGCCCCGCGCGAGCGCCGCGAAGACGAAAAGCCGCGCGTCAACATCATCGGCCCGAGCTACGGCATGTTCAACATGCCATCGGATCTGGCCGAGATCCGCCGGTTGATCGAAGGCATCGGCGCGGAAGTCGGCGTGGTCTTTCCGCTCGGCACGCACCTTGCCGACATTTCCAAGCTCGCCTCGGCCGATGCGAATGTATGCCTTTACCGCGAGTTCGGCCGCAACTTGTGCGAGACGCTTGAGCGGCCCTATTTCCAGGCGCCGGTCGGCCTGTCGCAGACCACCAAGTTCCTGCGCGCGCTGGCGGCAGAGCTCGGCCTTGATCCCGAGCCCTTCATCGAGCGCGAGAAGCACACCACCATCAAGCCGCTTTGGGATCTGTGGCGTTCGGTCACGCAGGATTTCTTCGGCACGGCGAGCTTCGGCATCGTCGCCAATGAAACCTATGCACGCGGCATCCGCCACTTCCTTGAAGACGACATGGGCCTGCCCTGTTCCTTCGCTTTCTCGCGCTGCGCCGGTGTGAAGCCGGTCAACGAACAGGTGCGCGAAGCCATCCGCGCCAACCCGCCGCTGGTGGTGTTCGGCAGCTATAACGAGCGCATGTACATGGCCGAGTGCGGCGCGCGCGGGATGTATATCCCCGCCAGCTTCCCCGGCGCTGCGATCCGGCGCCATACCGGCACACCCTTCATGGGCTATTCGGGCGCGACCTATCTCGTCCAGGAAGTGTGCAATGCGCTGTTCGATGCGCTGTTCCACATCCTCCCGCTCGGCACCGAGATGGACAAGGTCGAGGCGACGCCGGCGCGCAATGAAGCGCAATTGATCTGGGACCATGACGCCAAGGCGAAGCTCGACCAGTTGGTCGAAGCCCAGCCGGTGCTGATCCGCATCTCCGCCGCCAAGCGACTGCGCGACGCGGCCGAACGGACCGCGCGCAGCCGCGGCGAAACCACAGTTACTGCAGATTGCCTCGCCGAGGCACTGCTCGAAGGAACGGGAGCATGAACATGACCCCCGCCCTTCACACCAGTTTGTCGCTGCTGCGGATAGCATCCGCATCGGCACAATCCCATGCCCCCACCCAAAAGGGGGCTCTCCAATCCACGTGGGGGATCACGCGGGGATGCCGACGGGGGCCATTCGGCTCCCAATCACACCCAACTGAACGGAGACAACCCGATGAACGAACGTATCGGAACTCATCTGACGCCTGAAGAGGCTCAGGAAATCCACAAGGGCTTCATGGGCACCTTCACCATCTACGTGGTGATCGCGCTTGTCGCCCACGCGCTGTTGTGGGCCAACAAGCCCTGGCTGCCGCTCTGATCGAAGGCCGGATTTCGGCTGACCGACGCAGGCAAGCCCTGCGGCCCTAGGCCGACTACCTGTCATTCACGCATAATATTCGAAGGAATTCCCTATGTGGAGACTTTGGTTCTATTTTGACATCCGCCGCACCCTCGTGGCGCTGCATGTTGGTCTCGCCGTTCTGGCGTTCACCATCCACTTCATCCTGCTCAGCACCACCAACTATAACTGGTTGGAAGATGGCGCTGCGCCGGCTGCAGCTGCTGTCACCTCGCCGGAAGCCCCGGCGCAGGGATAGAAGCCCGCGAAATGTGAGGGGGCAGGTTCGCCTGCCTGCCTCCTAACACTCGTCGAACAACCTATAGCACCCGCCCTTGCGGCGGGGAGGATGGACCTATGGCGCTCCTTAGTTTCGAGCGGAAATACCGCGTCCGCGGTGGCACATTAATCGGCGGCGACCTTTTCGACTTCTGGGTCGGGCCGTTTTATGTCGGATTCTTTGGAGTAACGACGGCGATCAGCGCCCTTCTGGGCACCATGCTGATCTTCGCCGCCGCTACACAGGGTCCGACCCTCAACCCCTGGCTCATTTCGATCAACCCACCGCCGGTCGAATATGGCCTCAGCCTCGCTCCGCTCGCCAAGGGCGGATACTGGCAGATCATCACCTGCTGCGCCGTCATTGCCTTCGGGTCGTGGGTGCTCAGGCAAGCGGAAATCTCGCGCAAGCTCGGCATGAGTTATCACGTGCCGATCGCATTCAGCGTCGCGGTTTTCGCCTATGTCACGCTCAACGTCATCCGTCCCTTGTGGATGGGCGCGTGGGGCAATGGCTTCCCCTACGGTATCTGGACGCACCTCGAGTGGGTCTCGAACGTCGGCTACGCCTTCGGCAACTTCCACTATAACCCCGTGCACATGCTCGCGATCTCGTTCTTCTTCACGAACGCACTCGCACTGGCACTGCATGGCGGCCTGGTGCTGTCGGCGGTCAATCCGAGCGGGGGCACCGACGTCAAGACGCCCGAATACGAAGACACCTATTTCCGTGACTTCATCGGTTATTCGGTCGGCACGCTCGGCATCCACCGGGTGGGTCTCTTCCTCGCGCTTTCTGCCGCGTTCTGGAGCGCCATCTGCATCGTCATCTCCGGCACTCTGTATGTCGGCAGCTGGATCGAATTCTGGGATTTCTGGAAGAAGATCCCGATCTGGTCGTAAGGAGCACCTGAACCATGGCGACTTATCAGAACATCTTCACGCAGGTGCAGGTCAAGGGACCACCCGAAATGGGTGTGCCGCTGGCACCGGAAGAAGATACCCGCATCCCTACCACGGGATACAACTACTGGATGGGCAAGATCGGGCAGGCCCAGTTCGGCCCGATCTATCTCGGCACCACAGGCGTGATCAGTCTCGCCTTCGGTACTTTGGCCATCATGATCATCGGGCTCAATTTCTGGGCCCAGGCCGGATGGAGCCCGCAAACCTTCATGCGCGAGTTCTTCTGGCTTTATCTGGCACCTCCGGGGCCGGAATATGGCTTCAGCCCCTTCGTCCCGCTGGACAAGGGTGGCTGGTGGATCCTCGCCGGCTTCAGTCTGACGGTCTCGATCCTGCTGTGGTGGGTTCGCACCTACCGCCGCGCCAAGGCGCTGGGCATGGGGATGCACATTCCCTGGGCCTTCGCCTCTGCCATCTGGCTCTATCTGGTGCTGGGCTTCATCCGCCCGATGCTGCTGGGCCAGTGGTCGGAAGCTGTGCCTTTCGGCATCTTCGAGCACCTCAACTGGACCAACAACTTCTCGCTGGTATACGGGAACCTGTTCTACAATCCGTTCCACGCGCTCTCGATCGTCTTCCTTTACGGGTCGGCTGTCCTGTTCGCGATGCACGGTGCGACCATTCTGGCACTCGGCCGCTACGGCGGGGAGCGCGAGATTGAACAGATCACCGATCGCGGCACGGCAGCCGAACGCGGCGCGCTGTTCTGGCGCTGGGTGATGGGGTTCAATGCGACCTTCGAATCCATCCACCGCTGGGCCTGGTGGTTCGCAGTGCTGACGACGCTCACGGGCGGCATCGGCATCCTGCTGACCGGCACCGTGGTCGATAACTGGTACCTGTGGGCGCAGGAACATCACTACGCCCCTGACACGATCAACTACAACCCGACCGGGGCCGCACAGGCCGCCGCGGGCAACTGATCTGGCGCGAGGCCGGGACGGCGCAAGCCGCTCCGGCTTGGAGCTACAGGCAACAGGATAGACCCGGTCGGACCACTACGGTCCGGCCGGGTCTTGCTTTTGGGGTCATGTAGAATTCGTGGTGAGGGGTGGCATTGGCTCTGCCGCTTGGGCAAGGGCGTCGCAGCAGATATGCCCTCAACGTGCGTCCAGCCGCCCGCGCAGATCCATCAGGTGGAGCGGCAAGGATGCGGCCAGCGGCAGGGCGATCCACCACCAGTCCGCCCCCGTCAGCGCCGCGCGGAGGCCCAGCACGATCAGTGCGGCAGGACCAAGCAGCCCCGCGATCGCGCCCCAGTTCCAGCCCTTTGCCGCGCGCAGCCAAGCGCACTCGATCAGCAACACGCCAAGGATCACATCAGCCGCATGACCGCTGGAGAAGAGCTGTTCGATCACGGAATGTGCCCTTCCCTCGTCCCGCTCCGCCCGGCCTCAACCGAAGGGCGCGTTAAGCTGGACGACCGCCCAATTGAGCGCCGCGGCAAAGCTGACCCACACGAGATAGGGCACCAGCAGCAGCGCCGCGCTTTTCGAGAAGCGAACGACGTAGATGATGATCGCGAGGATCGAGAGCCACAGCAGCGTCACTTCCCAGAACGCCCAGTCCGGGCGCTGGAAGCGGAAGAACAGGATCGACCAGGTGATGTTGAGGAAGCCGTTCAAGGCAAACAGGCCCAGCACCCACTCCGCCTGCGCCGTGGTGCGCGCGGCGCGCCAAGCCGTGATGCCGGAAACAGTGATGAGCGCATAGATCACCGTCCAGCCCATCGGGAAGACGATATCGGGCGGGTTCCACGCGGGCTTGGCGAGAGCCTGATACCAAGGGCCAAGGTCGGTCACCGTCGCACCCAGCGCTGCCACGCAAAGCGCGGCCACGGTTGCGACGGTCACCGGAATGATCATCATCCGGTTCATGAACCAGAGTCTAGGATTGATGGCCCTCACCTGCAATGGCCTTGCACGTCCGTCTTCAGTAGGCTGGCTCAGGTCGCCGGGCGCAGGCCCAGAAGGTGCGCTGTATCTTTGAGGAAGATCTTCACGTGCGCCAGCGGCTTCGCGCGCACCAGCCGCTTGTGCATATAGGCCTGCCAGGTCAGCTCCTGCACGTCCTTGTCATCGCACATGGTTACGAACCGTTCGCGGCGCTTGTCGGAGGAATACCAGAAATACTGCATCACCCCGAGGACCCAGAAGATCTTGCCGTGCTCCTTCATGAAGGCCTTGCGTGCGGTGCGCAGCTGCTTGGCCTCGCCGGTCTTGAGGAAGGCCGCGCAGGCCTCACCCACCAACCGTCCGCCGACCATGGCGTAATAGATTCCCTCGCCTGAAGCGGGAGCCACGATCCCGGCGGCATCGCCGGCGACGATCACGTCAGCGCCATTGTCCCAGCGCTTGAGCGGCTTCAAGGGGATCGGAGCGCCTTCACGGCGCAGGGTTTCGCAGCGTTCAAGGCCGAGGTCGTCGCGGATCGTGGCAATCGCGCCGCGCAGGCTGAAGCCCTTGTTCGCGCTGCCCACCCCGATGCTCGCCGTGTCGCCATGCGGAAAGACCCAGGCGTAGAAATCGGGCGAGAGGCGGCCCTGGTAATAGACATCGCAGCGCGAGGCATCGAACTGGTCGGTGTTGCGCGGCGGGGACTTGATGATTTCGTGATAGGCGAAGACACATGGGATGCGCTCGGCGCCCGGCAGGCATTGCTTGGCCACAGCCGAGCGTGCGCCGTCAGCGCCAATCACCACGCGGGCGCGAACGCTCTCGATCGGCCCGCCGCGACTGCGGCGGAAGGTGACAAGCGGGTGCCGCTCGCCATCGCGCTCGATCTTCTCGAAGGTGGCGGTGAGGCGTTCAGCGCCGGAATGGCGGGCACGCTCGCGCAGCCATTCGTCGAACTCGTCACGGTCGACCATGCCGACATAGCCGATCTCGCCCACCGGCATATCGACCGCGCGGCCCGAAGGGGCGATCATCCGGGCCGAGCGCGCCTTGGCGACCAGCAGCGATTGCGGAATGTCGAAATCGGCTAGCAGCCGGGGCGGGATCGCGCCGCCGCAGGGCTTTATGCGCCCTCCGCGCTCGATCAGCAGCACGGAATGGCCGGCCAGCGCAAGGTCGGTCGCGGCGGTAGCTCCCGAGGGACCTCCGCCGATCACCACGGCATCATAGATCATCTGGTTCATGCGAACTGCTCCCTCTTACCTTGTACGGCGCTGTCCCTGATCGCCTCAGCCCCGGTCGCCTTGACCGCAAGCAACGCCGCCAGCACGAAGGCCCCAGCCTCCACCGCGAATACCAACTGGAACGCCGGCCCGACCTCGCCCAGCAAAAGCCGCGCGAGATCAAGCCCGACCGCGCCGAGCAAGCCGCCCAATCCGAAAGCGATGGCCTGCGAAGCGCCCCAGACGCCCATGCGCACGCCTTCGCGCGTTGTTTCTCCGGCGCCGGCCAGACCCATCATCGATCCGATCGCGGCGACCGCGAAGACCCCGTTGCCGAAGCCGAGCACGAGCAGGTTCGCCTCAAGCGGCCACGGCGGGCCGTTGACCGCGGCGAGGCCGAGCGCACCCAGCCCCAGCCCCGAGGCAAGGCAGCCGCCCACCACCCACGGGCGAAGACCCGCAGCGGACTTCCCCGAAAATGCGCTCCCGCCGATCCCGGCAACGATCATGCCGATCAGGATGCCGCCCTGATGGAACTGGCCCACTGTTTTGGTGGAATCGCCCGGCGCCATGTGGAAGATCAGCCCGGCAAAGGGCTCGAGGATCAGATCCTGCATCGAAAAGGCGATCATCGAAACGAAGATGAAGATGGTGAAGCGCCGTGCGGCCGGCTCGTGCCAGATCTCGGCCAACGCGGCGCGAAACTCGGGGGCAGGCGCATCGTCGGCGGCATCGCGGAAATGGCCCGCCTGCCGTTCCAGCCGCCAGGTTGCCAGCACCGTCAGCGCCACCATCACAGCGGCAAGGCCCTGCGCCACCTCGACCAACCGCTCCGGCGAGTAGGGCTTCAAGAGTATGCCGACCGTGATCGCCGAGGCAACGATGCCGCCGACCATCATGATCCATGTCACCGCCGCTGCTGCCGCGCGCCGCTCGGGCGCTACGCCGCTCGCCAGCAGCGCCAGCGCCGAGGTACCGCCCGCGCCCACGCCCGCACCGATCAGCATATAGGCCAGCACCGCCAGCGCAAAACCGGGGGCAAAGGCCGTGGCCATCAGGATCGTCGCCTGCGTCGCCAGCAATCCGCCAGCCGCCAGCACGGCCAAGCCGCCGATAATCCACAATGTGCGCGTGTTGCCCTTGTCCGAGGCATGGCCCCACAGCGGCCGGCCAAGCTGGACGGCATAATGCCACGCCACCAACCCGGCAGGGATCGCGGCGAGCAGCTTCAGCTCGACCACCATGATGCGGTTGAGCACGGTCGTCGCCAGCATCACCAGCGCGCCGATCGCGGCCTGCACCAGTCCGATGCGAACAATCCCGAGCCAGCCGAAGCCCTGCGCGCGCGTGACCGGGGAGGCAATCGGGGCGTGCATCAGATATAGCCCCCGAGGCCGAGCGCCGCGGCCAGCATCCCCAGCACATAAAGCGTCACGCCCACGCCATTGTACCAGGGCGCATATTTGGCCGGGTCGCGCAGCAATTTGGGCATCGCGGCAATCTGCGCGACCAACACACCGGCCACGATCGCCGCCGAGAGTGCATATCCCCACACCAGAAGCAGCGCGATCACCACGACCTGCGCACCTGCCATGGTGAGGCACGCGAGCCTTGCAGCGGAACTCACGCCCAGCACCACGGGAAGCGAAGTCATTCCTGTCTGGCGGTCACCCTCCACCGCTTTGAAGTCGTTCAGCACCATGATCCCGTGCGCGCCGAGCGAATAGAGAACCAGCACCGCGATCACCTGGGGCGATGGCATCGCGCCCAGCATCACGGTCGCGCCGGTGAACCAGCTCAGGCCCTCATAGGTGAGCCCGCACACCAGCGGGCCGAGCCAGCCATTGGCCTTGAAACGCAGCGGCGGCGCGGAATAGGCCCAGGCAAAGGCGAGGCCGACCAGACCGGCGATGAACACCAGCGGGCCAAGCAGCCAGCCGATGCTGGCCGAGACGAGACTGGCGAAAATGGCGATATAGAGGCCCCAGTGGCCCGGAATGCGGCCCGAGGGGATCGGGCGGTGGGGTTCGTTGATGGCATCGACGTGGCGGTCGAACCAGTCGTTCACCGCCTGGGACGTCCCGCACACCAGCGGCCCGGCCAGCAGCACGCCGCCCGCTACGAACCAAAGGCGGCCATCAAGCCCGGCACCGGACGAAACCGCGCCGCACATGAAGGCCCACATCGGCGGGAACCAGGTAATCGGCTTCAGCAGTTCAAGGATGTCGGCCGGTCGCAGCCGGGCGGCCGGCTTGGGCACGGTGCGAGTCGAGGGTACCGAGTGCTCCATTTTTCGAGGCTATGCCTGACAGAACAGAGCGTCAAATTATTTTGACACTATATTTGTGTCAAAACCCGCTTTTGGCGTTCAAATTCGTAAATTCGGTAAAGGCTATGTCACTTGGGGACGTGTCAAGCAGCCTGACAGTTGGAATGGATTCGGCTTACGGAAGGCCGTTCGGTCGGCGCGTTTGCAGCCGCCCCAGACCCACGCTCGACCCCCTCCAGACCCCTCTCGGGGCCGCTCAGCTTCCGCTTTGCGGGTTGTTTGGAAAGGGGCGATTTGCTGCGGACAATTGCCCTACAGGCGGGAAGATTACTCGCCGTCACCCGTCAGATTGCCGAGACCGTAGCGGTGGAGCTTTGAATAGAGGCTCTGGCGTGAAAGCCCGAGGATTTCGGCCGCCGAGGCGCGATTATCCGAGGTATAGCTTAGCGCCGCCTCGATGCAGAGCCGCTCGATCAGATCGGTGCTCTCGCGCACGATGTCTTTCAGGCTCATGCGCCCGACCAGCTCGGTGAGCTGTTCGACCGAGCGCGGCATGTCCTGCGAGCCGGGCGGGAGATCGCGCATCCGGCGGCCCACGGGGCGGATCACGAAGGCGTAATAGCCACCCTCACCCGAGGTACGAACTGCTGACAATTCAACAGGTTCGCCTTCAATATCGTGTCCGACGCGCAGGACCGTCGCAACATTGCGCGCGGCACCGTGCTGGTCGATCTGCCCCTCGATCAGATCAAGGTCGATGCCTGGCCGGCCGATGGATTCCGACAGATGCCGCCCGCGCAGCTGATCGACGCTGGCAGCCTGGAGCATCTCGACGAATGCCGCGTTGGCGGTAACGATCTCGAGGTTGCTGTCAGCGACCACGAAGGCGTCCGGCATCTGGTCGACCAGTGCCAGAACGGGGGAAAACTCGCCTGCCGGACGATCGGTCGCCGGGACGAGGCGCACCAGCAGGAACTGGCCGCGGTCCTGGGTAAAGCCGCTGACGGCCGCCATTACCTCGCGCTGGCCGCGAGCAATGCGAATCCGGCCCGGGCTGACGGTGTCCGAGACAAGCGCCGCGCCGACCAGCGACTGCACCGCATCGTGGGAACTTTTATCGATGAAAGTCAGAATCTTCTTGCCCGCAAGGCTCGCCGGACGCGCGCCGACGAGGGTATGGGCCGCGGGATTGGCCTCGCGGATTCGCAGCGTCCCGGCTTCGACGATCATCACCGGCTCGGTCGACCGTTCAAACAGCATACGGTAGCGCGCTTCAAGCTGGCGCATCCGCAGATAATCTCGCTCGAGCGATTGCTGGACCTGCAACAGGCGCTGCTGGAGCTTGCCGGCCTCGCGCAGATCGCGTCCAAAGGCGATACGATGCTCGCCCCCGTTGACGCTGAGTACGGCATAGCGGATCGGCACGTCACCATCGCGCGACGGGTGGTTCACCTGCCGCCAATGCTGCACCTCGCCGCGTCGGGCAGCCGCAAGCATCTCCATGATTTTGGGGCGGGATTCGTCCGTGACGGTCTCGATCCAATTGGTGCCGACGAGGTTGGCAAAGCTTGGAAACTCGCGCGGATCAAAGGCCGCATCGAGGATCGTTCCGGTATCATCGAGCACCAGCGTCACGTCGCCGGCGACCATAGCCAGCTTCATCGCAGCATCTGCGTCAAGCGTGTCGAACAGTTCGGCAGCCTTGCCGAACGGGTGCTTGCCTTCGATGCTGTGTTTGCGGGTGAGCATGGTGCTGGAACCTATCCGAGGTTCATTGCACGAGTAGCGGTTGCCTTCACCAGCCCGTTGGCAAACTCGAGCGCAGCAAGCGCATCCGCCCCCGTGCCGTCGGCGCCCACTTCAACCGCAATGCGAGGGTTTTCGTTGATCATTCGTCCGCCGACAAGCACGATGATGTGAGGGTTGGCGGAGACGTTGCGCACCGCCCGGATGAGGTTGCTCAATGCGCCGCTAGGGCAGTCACGTGCGAGCGTCAATCCAATGAGATCGAAGGGCTGCCGCGCGATTCTATCCAGCAGTTCGCGCCGTTCCGGCTTGACCAGCGCCTCGCTACGCCAGCCACCGCGGGCAAAGACTTCATCGATCATCAGCGTGCCGAAATTGTGGTGGTCACCCGGCATGGGGGAGAACAGCGCGCTGTACGGCAGGGCGAGCGCAGCCAGATCCACCGGCGCGCGTGCGGCCACTTCGCGCATCACTTCCTGGAGGCGCCACAAACCCATTGTAACATCGAGGAAATCACACTCGTCCCGCTCCCACATCTCGCCCAATTTGCGGGCGGCGGGGGCAAGCAGATCGAGGCAGATGGTCTCGACACTGGCGCCGTTGGCGATGAAGCCGTCGACCTCCGAGAGCAGGCTGGCCGCTTCGAGCCGGAGCGGAAGCGTGGCGAAGCGCGCGGCCTCTTCGGGGGAAATGGTGCGGAAGCGGCGCTGACGGGCGCGGCCTTCGGCGATGTTATGGGCCATCAGCAAGCGAGGAATGATCTCGCTCTCAATGATGGTGTTGACCGAGTCGGGCTGATCCGGGTGAGCGGCGGTGCGCCTTCGAACCGCATCAAGCGGTGCCGAAATCACGCCTCGCAGTACAGCAGAGCCTGCACCGAACATTCCAGAAGCCTTGGACTCTCCCATTCGTCAGACCCTCCCAGGTCGTGCGGACGAACCTTCCGCAGGAGGTAGTGGCTGCACCCCAGAACAGCCTTGGCCCTGATCCCGAAAAGCCAACGACTCTTCTCTACGCCTTTTTCACTCATGGCGCAAACGGCCTTACCTAGGTTGCTCAAACCGTCAACAGGAATGAACGTCCAATTCATTTGACACTTAAGTTGGAAAGGGTAATGATCCGAGTCTGAGAGAAAAGGCTAACGCAACAAATGACTCGGACGGATCACGAATCCCCGGTCGAACCTGGAACCACGGTGAAAGGGGCGGGCCACGTGAGGGAAAACTCCCGCGCACTTTACACTGCTGATGAACGGCAGCGCCGGGACGCGTCGGTCTGGACACTTGTGCAGGGTGTACTTGCCCCGGTGCAGTTTCTCGTTTTCCTTGTGAGCCTTGGCCTCGTACTCCGTACCCTGGCCACCGGAGAAGGCACCTTTGCGGCTGACGTCTCGATCGTGATCAAGGCGCTCGTGCTCTACACCATCATGATCACCGGCTCGATCTGGGAGAAGGTGGTCTTCGGCAAATGGCTGTTCGCCCAGGCGTTCTTCTGGGAAGACGTCTTCTCGATGCTCGTGCTGGCGCTGCACAGCCTTTATCTGGTGATGCTCTTCGCCGGGATCGGCACCACCGAACAACGCCTGCTGGTCGCGCTGTCGGGTTACGCGGCCTACGTGATCAACGCGGGCCAGTTCCTGTGGAAGCTGCGCATGGCACGGCTTGAGGGCAACGCCCTTTCGCAGGCGGTGGCGGCATGAGCGCGCTCGACATCCTCGATGGCTGCGCTGCCGAACTTGAGCGCCCTGCGGCCGAAGCCCAGAGCCCCGTTCTTCGCGAGCGCGGTCAACGCGAAGTGTTCTGCGGTCTCACCGGTATCATCTGGCTGCACCGCAAGATGCAGGACGCCTTCTTCCTGGTGGTCGGCTCGCGCACCTGCGCCCATCTGCTTCAGAGTGCTGCGGGCGTCATGATCTTCGCAGAGCCGCGCTTTGCCACCGCGATCATGGAAGAGCGCGATCTGGCCGGCATGGTCGATGCGCAGGACGAGCTGGACCGCGTGGTAAACCGTCTGCTCGAACGACGTCCTGATATCAAAACGCTGTTCCTCGTCGGCTCTTGCCCGTCGGAAGTGATCAAGCTCGATCTCGCCAAGGCCGCCCAGCGTCTCGGCGCAGTGCATATGCCGCGCGTTCGCATCCTCAACTATTCGGGCAGCGGGATCGAAACGACCTTCACGCAAGGCGAGGATGCCTGCCTTGCCGCGCTGGTGCCGGTGATGCCTGCCCTGCCTGCTGATGCTCCGGCCGAGCTGCTGATCGTCGGCAGCCTGCCTGACATCGTCGAAGACCAATTCCTGCGCCTCTTCGCCGAACTCGGCATTACCCGCGTCGGCTGCCTGCCGGCACGCAATGCCCGAAATCTTCCCGCAGTCGGCCCGAACACGCGCTACCTGCTTGCCCAGCCTTTCCTTGGCGAAACCGCGATGGCGCTGGAAGGCCGGGGTGCGACCCGGATCGAGGCATTGTTCCCCTTCGGTGTCGAAGGCACGTCCGATTGGCTGCGTGCCGCTGCCACGGCCTTTGGCGTCGATCCCGCGCTGACCGAACAGGTCATCGCGCCTGGACGCGAACGCGCCCGCATCGCTCTGTCCAAACTGCGCCCGCAGCTCGAAGGCAAGCGCATCACCTTCCTGCCCGACTCGCAGCTCGAAGTGCCGCTTGCCCGCTACTTGCAGGACGAGCTGGGCATGGAACTTGTCGAAGTCGGTACGCCCTACCTGCACCGCGCGCATCTGGCGCGCGAGCTGGAAAGCTTCGGCCCCAACGTGCGCATCAGCGAAGGTCAGCATCTTGACCGCCAGCTTGACCGCGTGCGCGCCGACCGGCCCGATATCACCGTCTGCGGCCTTGGCCTTGCCAACCCGCTTGAAGGCGAAGGCCTCACAACCAAGTGGGCTATCGAGCTCGTCTTCTCGCCGATCCATGGCTTCGACCAGGCCGCCGATCTCGCCGAACTCTTTGCCCGGCCGCTGCGGCGCCGCGACATGCTGGAGATCTAGGCGATGCAACTGGCAGTCTGGACATATGAAGGCCCCCCGCACGTCGGCGCGATGCGCGTGGCGACGGCGATGGAAAAGCTCCACTACGTGCTTCACGCACCGCAGGGCGATACCTATGCGGACCTGCTGTTCACGATGATCGAACGGCGCGGCAAGCGCCCGCCGGTCACCTACACCACCTTTGAAGCGCGCGATCTGGGCAAGGATACCGCGCAGATCTTCCAGGACGCCGCGCGCGACGCAGTCGCCCGCTTCAACCCGCAGGCGATCATCGTCGGCGCATCCTGCACCGCCGAACTGATCCAGGATGATCCGGCCGGCTTGTCGGAAGCGATGGGACTTCCCTGCCCGGTCATCCCTCTCGAACTGCCTAGCTACCAGCGGAAAGAAAACTGGGGCGCAGCCGAGACATTCTACCAGATCGTGCGCCAGCTGGCCGACAAGTCGGTTGTGCGCGAGCCACGCGAAGGCCGTGCGGCCCGCGCCAATATCCTTGGCCCGACCGCATTGGGCTTCCGCCACCGCGATGATCTCGTCGAGATCCGCAAGATTCTTGCCCTGCTGGGTGTCGAGGTCAATCTCGTCGCTCCGCTGGGTGCCACCCCGGAGGACATCACGAGGATCGGCCACGCCGATTTCAACATCGTCCTCTACCCTGAAATCGCAGATGAGGCCGCCCGCTGGCTCGAAAAGACTTTCGATCAGCCCGCAGTGCGGACCATCCCTATCGGCGTGGGAGCGACTCGCTCTTTCATTGCCGACGTCGCCGAGCTGGCAGGTGCAGATCCCACGCCTGCCCTCGGCGACACCTCTTCCCGGATGCCCTGGTGGTCACGGTCGGTCGATTCGACCTATCTCACCTCCAAGCGCGTCTTCATATTTGGTGATGCGACCCACGCCGTCGCCGCCGCCCGCATCGCGCGTGAGGAACTCGGCTTCGAGGTCTGTGGCCTCGGCTGCTATGCCCGCGAATTCGCCCGCGAAGTGCGTGCCGAAGCTGCGCGCTGCGGCATCGAGGCGCTGATCACCGATGATCACCTCGCCGTTGAAGATGCCATCGCCGCCGCCGCGCCCGAACTTGTGCTCGGCACTCAAATGGAACGCCACATCGCCAAGCGTTTGGGCATCCCCTGCGCCGTCATCTCCGCGCCGGTGCATGTGCAGGATTTCCCCGCGCGCCACTCGCCCCAGATGGGCTTCGAAGGCGCCAACGTGATCTTCGACACCTGGGTCCATCCGCTGGTTATGGGCCTGGAGGAGCACCTCCTCACCATGTTCCGGGAGGACTTCGAGTTCTCGGATGAGGCAGGCGCATCGCACCACGCGGCGCATAGCCCGCGCAAGGCCGCGATGGCGGACCCCCTATCGGAAGCCCCGGTCGAAGATATTCCTGCTCCCGCTTTCACGGACGAGCCCGGCTCGCTCTGGACTGCCGAGGCCGAACGGGAACTCAAGAAAATTCCCTTCTTCGTGCGCGGCAAGGCCCGTCGCAACACCGAGAACTTCGCCGCTTCCGAAGGACGCCGGCAGATCGATCTCGAAACCCTCTATGACGCCAAGGCGCATTATGCACGGTAGTGTCGCCTCGGCCTCCTCGGTGGACCCGCGCGCACCTGTCCAGGTGGTGATCGTTACGCTCGACAACCACCTCAAGGGTGCGGTTGATCGCGCCGAGGAAGCGCTTGCGAAGGAAGGCATCGACCTGTCGCTCCACGCTGCATCCGAATGGGGCAGCGACGCCGCTGAGCTGGAAATCGCCAAAGCCGCTATCGCAGGAGCGGACATCGTCATCGCGACGATGCTGTTCCTCGACGATCACATTCGCGCCATCCTCCCCACTCTCGAAGCGCGGCGCGAAGATTGCGACGCGATGGTCTGCCTGATGAGCGCGGGCGAGGTGGTCAAGCTGACCAAGATGGGCGGCTACCGGATGGACGCGCCGGCCAAGGGCCCGCTCGCCCTTCTCAAGAAGCTGCGCGGCAATGCGGGTAAGGACGGCAAGCCCAATTCGGGCGCTGGCCAGATGAAGATGCTGCGCCGCCTGCCCAAGATCCTGCGCTTCATTCCCGGCACCGCGCAAGATGTGCGCGCCTATTTCCTCACGCTGCAATACTGGCTGGCGGGTTCAGACGAGAATGTCGTCGCCATGGTCCGCGCTCTGATCGACCGCTATGCCGCAGGCGAGCGGATGTATCGCCGCGGCAGCACCAAGGCGGACGCGCCGCTCGAATATCCTGAGACCGGGGTCTATCACCCAGCTACGCAGCAGCGCATTTCCGAAAGCCTGCGGCTCCTGCCTACCGCCAAGGGGCGCGAAGGCGCCGTTGGCCTGATCCTGCTGCGTTCGTACCTTCTGGGCCGCGACTGCGCGCATTACGACGGTGCGATTGCCGCATTTGAGGCTGCAGGATTGAAGGTCGTCCCGGTTTTTGCCGCAGGGCTTGATGCGCGCCCGGCGATCGAGGAGTTCTTCATCGGTCCCGATGGCAAGCCGACAGTCGACGCCATCGTCAACCTCACCGGCTTCAGCCTTGTGGGCGGTCCTGCCTATTCCGACGCGCATGCCGCGCGCGAAATGCTGGGCCATCTCGACCTGCCCTATCTTGCCGCCCATGCGATCGAGTTCCAGACCATCGAGGAGTGGGCGCATCGCCCCCAGGGGCTTCTGCCGCTTGAATCCACAATGATGGTCGCCCTTCCCGAGCTTGACGGCTCGACTGTCCCGCACGTGTATGGCGGACGTGCGGGACAGTCGGGAGCAGGCTGCAGCGGTTGTGATCGCCGCTGCGCCCGCCCCACCTCACACAAGGCGCGGCCGATGCAGGCCTGCCCCGAACGCGCCGAGGCGCTGGCGGCCAAGACGCTGAAGCTGATCCAGCTGCGCCGCTCCGAGCGCGCGGCCCGCAAGCTTGCCATCGTCATTTTCAACTTCCCGCCCAATGCCGGCGCGACCGGGACTGCGGCCTTCATGGGCGTGCATGAATCCCTCTACGCGACCCTTCAGCGCCTCAAGGCCGAAGGATACGAAGTCGAAGTGCCCGCCAGCATCGACGCGATGCGCGACGCGCTTCTCAAGGGAAATGCCGAACGTTTCGGCAGCGACGCCAATGTCGCCCACCGCATTCCGGCTGACGAACACGTCCGCCGCGAGAAGCACCTTGCCGAGATCGAAGCTGCTTGGGGCCCTGCGCCCGGCAAGCAGTTGTCGGACGGCGGGCATATCCTCGTCCAGGGCGCCCAGTTCGGCAATGTCTTTGTCGGCGTCCAGCCCGGCTTCGGTTACGAGGGCGATCCGATGCGCCTGCTGTTCGAGGGCACCTTTGCCCCGACCCACGCCTTCAGCGCCTTCTACCGCTATATCCGCGAGGATTTCGGCGCCCATGCGGTGCTGCATTTCGGCACCCACGGCGCGCTCGAATTCATGCCCGGCAAGCAGGCCGGGATGTCAGGCAAGTGCTGGCCGGACCGTCTGATCGGCGACATACCCAATTTCTACCTCTATGCTGCCAACAACCCTTCGGAAGGGATGCTCGCCAAGCGCCGTTCGGGCGCCACGCTGATCAGCTATCTCACCCCGCCGCTGGCACAGGCCGGGCTCTACAAGGGCCTGTCCGAGCTCAAGGCGAGTGTGGACCGCTGGCGCGCGACGATCGACGATGCCGATCATGCCGACGAGCGTGCCGATCTGGCCGCGATGATCGCCGACCAGTGCGAGGCGCTCGACATCGCCTATGACGAGATCGGCGAATTGCCGGCCCGTCTCTACGAGATGGAGCAATCGCTCATCCCGCATGGCCTGCACATCTTTGGCCGCAACCCTTCGGGCGCCGAGCGCGAGGATATGCTCGATGCCATGATGGAGGCCGGCAGCCACGATGGCCCGACGCCCGACCGGGCGCGGCTCGCGGCACTGCTTGATTCCTCCGACGAGATGGGCTCGCTCATCCACGCGCTCGACGGCGGCTATGTCGCTCCCGCCCCGGGCGGCGATGTCGTGGTGAACCCCGATGTGCTGCCCACCGGGCGCAACATCCACGGTTTCGATCCTTTCCTCATGCCTTCAGCCTATGCCTGCCGCCTTGGCAGCGAACAGGCCGAACAGCTTATCGCGCGCCATGTAAACGGCGGACAGCCCTTCCCGGAAAGCATCGCGATGGTGCTGTGGGGCACTGACAACATGAAGTCCGAAGGGGTCCAGATCGCCCAGGCGATGACGCTGATGGGCGCACGGCCCCGGCGCGACACCTATGGTCGCCTCGCCGGGGCGGAACTGATCCCGCTGGCAGACCTGGGCCGTCCGCGGATCGACGTAGTGATGACCCTCTCGGGCATCTTCCGCGACCTCCTGCCGATGCAGACCCGGATGCTCGCCGAAGCTGCGCTGCTTGCCAGCCAGGCCGACGAAACAGTCGAAGCGAACTTTGTCCGCAAGCACACGCTGGTGCATCAAGCCAAGCACGGCTGCGAGTTCGAAACCGCCGCCTTGCGCGTTTTCTCGAATGCCGAAGGGGCTTACGGCGCCAACGTCAACCAGATGATCGAAGGCGGCGTCTGGGCCGATCCTGATGAACTGGCCAACGCTTTCGAGAGCAACAAGGGCTTTGCCTACGGGGTCGGCGGCAAGCCGGTGCAGCAGCGCGAATTGCTACAGAGCGCACTCGGCACGGTCGATTTCACCTACCAGAACCTCGAAAGCATCGAGCTCGGCATCAATGACGTCGACCAATATGTCGATGGTCTGGGCGGCGTGACCCGGTCGGTCGCGCGGGCCAAGGGGGCCGAGACCCCAGTCTACATTCTCGATGCGACGCGCGGCACCACCAAGGTGCGCACCCTGTCGGAACAGATCGATCTGGAAGCCCGTACCCGCACCTTGAACCCCAAGTGGTTCGAAGGCCTGCTCGAACATGGCTACGAAGGCGTGCGCCAGATCGAAGGCCATGTGACGAGCACGCTCGGCTGGTCGGCCACCACCGGTCAGGTCGCGCCTTGGGTCTACCAGAAGATTTCCGAGACCTTTGTGCTCGATGCCGACATGCGCCGCCGGCTTTCCGAACTGAACCCCAAGAGCGCCGGGCGCGTGGCCAGCCGGCTGCTGGAAGCCTGCGACCGCAATCTGTGGGCTCCTGACGAAGCGACGCTCGCCGCCTTGCGCGAAGCCAATGACGAGCTGGAGGACCGCCTCGAAGGCGTGTTCCCGGCAGAATAAGATCAAGGGATAGATCAACATGAACCTTCACAGCCCCTCATCCAGTTTCAACCCGCCAGACGGGGATGGCTCGGTTCAGGTCCAGTTGGACCCCGCAGACAAGATCAAGGGCGCCAAAGTCTTTGCCGTCTACGGCAAGGGCGGGATCGGCAAATCGACCACGTCGTCTAACCTTTCAGCGGCGTTTTCGAAGCTTGGCCACCGGGTGCTCCAGATCGGCTGCGACCCCAAGCATGACAGCACCTTCACTCTCACCAAGAAGCTGATGCCGACGGTGATCGACGTGCTCGAAACTGTCGAATTCCATGCCGAGGAACTGCGGCCCGAAGATTACATGTTCGAAGGTTATAACGGCGTGATGTGCGTCGAGGCAGGCGGACCTCCGGCAGGCACCGGCTGCGGCGGCTATGTTGTCGGGCAGACTGTCAAGCTGCTCAAGCAGCACCACCTGCTCGAAGAAACCGATGTCGTGATCTTCGACGTGCTGGGCGATGTGGTATGCGGCGGTTTCGCCGCTCCGCTGCAACACGCCGAACGCGCGCTGGTGGTGGCGGCCAACGACTTCGACAGCATCTTCGCGATGAACCGTATCGTTGCGGCCATCGCGGCCAAGTCGAAGAACTACGATGTCCGCCTTGCCGGCGTGGTCGCCAACCGCAGCAAGGATACCGACGAGATCGACCGGTTCTGCGAGAAGGTCGGCATGCCCCGCCTCGCGCACTTCCGCGATGTCGACGCGATCCGCCGCTCGCGCCTCAAGAAGTGCACCTTGTTCGAGATGGGCGACGATCCAGAAGTGATCGCGGCGCAGGACGAATATCTGCGCCTTGCCGCAATGCTGTGGGCGGGCGTTGATCCTTCCAAGGCCCAGCCGATGAAGGACCGCGACATCTTCGACTTCCTGGGGTTCGAGTAATGGCTACGCGGCTCCCTTCCGAATATGATGATCGCCGCGAGGCACTGGCGACCTATTTTGACAGCACCGCGCGCCAGGCCTGGATCGACCTGACGTCCGACGCCAAGGTCAGCGGCATCCGCGCCACGGTGCGCGCCGGGCGCGACGCGATGCGCGCGACCCTGCTCGGTTGGCTGCCGACCGACCTGAGGCGCACCTGCATCCTCGACGCCGGCTGCGGCACCGGATCGCTCGCCGTCGCGGCCGCATGCCGGGGCGCGGAAGTCACGGGCATCGATGTGGCCGCCGGCCTCGTCGAAGTGGCGCGCGAACGCACGCCTTCCTTCATCGGTCATGGTCGCATCCACTGGCGTTCGGGCGATATGCTCGATCCGCAGCTGGGCACTTTTGCCCACGTGGTGGCGATGGACTCGCTGATCCATTACGAGCCCGAGGATCTGGTCACCGCCCTCGCACAGCTGGCGCAGTGCACCACGGGAACGATCCTCTTCACCTTCGCGCCGCGCACCACCCTGCTGGCGGCTATGCACAATATCGGCAAGGTCTTCCCCAAGTCGGACCGCAGCCCTGCGATCGTGCCGATTCCCGAGGGCGAACTGCGCGAACGGCTCGCCCGGCTTCAAGGCTGGAGCATCGGCCGCACGCAGCGCATCTCGAGCGGGTTCTACACCTCGCAGGCTCTGGAACTGGTGCGTCACGGATGAACGCTCCCGCTCGCCCCAAACCTCCGCACTGGACCGAGCTGGCTTTCCGGCTGCTCCCCTTTGCGGATGCGGCGAGCGATGATCTGCCTCTGCCGCGCCTGCTGCGGCTTTCGCTGTTTCAAGTGAGCGTCGGCATGGCGACGGTGCTGCTCAACGGCACTCTCAACCGGGTGATGGTGGTGGAGCTTGGCACGCCCACTTGGCTCGTCGCGCTGCTGATTGCCATCCCGCTGCTGGCCGCGCCGTTCCGGGCGCTGATGGGCTACAAATCGGATACCCACCGCTCGGTGCTTGGATGGCGGCGCGTGCCGTATATCTGGATGGGCTCCATGCTGCAATTCGGCGGACTGGCGATCATGCCGTTCGCACTGCTGCTGCTGGATGTTCCTGACCGTTTCACGCTGGGGCTGGTTGCGGCGGCGGCCGCGTTCCTGCTGACGGGCACGGGCTTCCATATGACGCAGACTGCCGGGCTCGCGTTGGTCAGCGACCTTGCGGCGAAAGACAAGCGCCCGCGCGCGGTTGCGCTGCATTACGTAACACTGCTGATCGGCATGATGTTCGCCGCCTTCGTGATCGGCGGTGTGCTCGCGGACTTCTCTTCCACCAAGCTGGTGCAGGTCATCCAGGGCTGCGGGGTCTTGACCATCGTGCTCAACACCGTCGCCATCTGGAAGCAGGAGGCGCGCAACCCCGCCATTACCAAGGGGCAGGAGCCGGGCGCTCTCACATTCTCGCAATTGTGGCGGGATTTCGTGCGCAGCGGTCGCAATGCCCGCCTGCTGACTGCCATCGGCATTGGCGCGGCGGGGTTTGCGATGCAGGATGCCTTGCTCGAGCCCTATGGCGGCGAAATCCTGGGACTTTCGGTCGGCGCGACCACCGGCCTCACGGGGGCGTGGGCCCTCGGCTCGCTCATCGGCTTTACCGCTTCGGGGACGGCTCTGGCCCGGGGCTGGGATCCGCTTCGGCTCGCGGGTGCCGGCATGGTGATCGGAATCAACGCCTTCCTGCTCGTTCTGTTCGCAGGCCCCTTCGCGGCGCCGCTGATGCTCTATGCGGGCGCACTGGGCATCGGCCTCGGGCTCGGGCTGTTCTCGGTTGGCACCCTGATGGAAGCGATGAACCTCTCCGATAGCGAAAGCAGCGGCCTTGCGCTGGGTGCCTGGGGCGCGGTTCAGGCGACCTGCGCAGGCCTCGGCATCGCGATTGGCGGACTGCTGCGCGACGGGGTTGCGATGCTGGTCCAGAGCGATGCGCCTGCCGCGAGCATGGCGATGCGCGCGACCGGTTACGGCACCGTATACATTCTCGAAATTACCCTGTTGCTGGTCGGCCTTGCCGCCATCGGACCCCTTGTGGGCCACCAGCGCCAACCTTCCCCGGAGGAGGGCGATCCCATCGCCCGGCCCTTCGGCCTTGCCGAGTTTCCGACATAATTACCTGTGCCCGCCTGTCCCGTACCTTCCCCGGCTCCGCCTCAGCCGGCTTGTTCCATGAGAGGAATGTGAAATGAACGCTGCCTATATCGTCGGCTCCTTCGATGTTGCCGAGCTCGCCTTCCTGATGTTCTTCGGGTTCTTCGTGGCCCTCGTTTTCTACCTCAACAAGGAAAGCCGCCGCGAAGGCTATCCTCTCGAGGACGAGGAAACCGGCAAGATCCACCCGAACAGCCTGTTCGATGGTGCCAAGAAGAGCTTCCAGCTCCCCCACGGCCGCGGCACCTATGTGCCCGAGGACGTCGCCCGCGATGATGTCAACGTGCCCGCGGTGCAGGCCTTCCGCGCAGCCGGCGCACCCTTTGTGCCGACCGGCGATGCCATGGCCGACGGCATGGGCCCGGCAGCCTTCGCCAACCGCGCTAAGTATCCCGATCTCACCTTCGATGGTCGTCCGCGCATCGTGCCGATTGCGCAGAGCCACGAGCTGGTGGTCGCACCCAATGATCCGCAGCTGGTCGGATATCCGGTTGTGGCCGCCGACGGCGTCACCGTGGGCAAGGTCAGCGACATCTGGGTCGATCAGGCCGAACACATGATCCGCTATCTCGAAGTCGAGACCACGAGCGGCAAGAAAGTGCTCGCGCCGATGATGGTTGCGGTCGTCCATGGCAACAGCCTGATCGATGCGATCCTGCCCATCACCAGCGACGGCAAGCCCGAATATGTCGAGATCGACGCGATCACGGCTGCGCAGTTCGACAACGTGCCTGCGCTCGAAACCGCCGGTACAATTACCCGCTACGAAGAAGACCGCATCCAGGCCTACTTCGGCGGGGGCTACATGTATGCAACGCCTGAAAGGTCGGAAGCATGGATCTGAACGACCCAGCGACCGTGACGGACAAGGCAGCAGCGGCGGCAACGCCGCTGCTCGCCGGGTTTGATCACACCGCGCTCGAGAATGAGGGGCCCAAGGCCTTCGGTGACAAGATGGGCACGCCGCAGTCCGATGAACGGGTGCTGTGGAAGGGCCGTCCGCAGCTCGCCTTGCTGGCGCGCACTGCCTTCCACACTCGCACCCTCGGGGCCTACATGGCCGCACTGGCGCTGATCTCGCTGATGCTCGGTAAGTCCGATGCGGCAATCGTCGCAGCCGTGCTGGGCACGGCGCTGGTCACGCTGCTCTATGCCCTTGCCTGGGCAAGCGCGCGCAGCACGCTCTACATTCTCACCGACACCCGCCTGATCATGCGCATCGGCACGGCGATCGAGACGCGGATCAATATTCCGCTCAAGCAGATCACCGCCGCGCATCTCGCGCTGCGCAGCAAGGATGGTCACGGAGATATCGCTTTCGAGCTTGCTGGTGAACGCCTGCTGGGCACGCTTCTCCTGTGGCCCCATGTGCGCCCTTGGCACTATGCGATGCCGCAGCCCATGCTGCGCGCTGTACCCGACGCAGCAGGGCTTGCGCAGATGATTGCCGAGCAGCGCGCCGGTTTTGGTGCGATCGACCTGAATTTGAGCGAGATCAAGGAAGCGGCCCCGGCGAGTGGGCAGACCGCCCCTCAACCCGCGGCACTGCCCGGCCGTCTTGCTCCGGCGATGCACCGCAGCGAACCCGGTTTTGAAGGAGCGCCAGCATGATCGTTCGCGAATATGAAAAGGACGAGATCACCGTCCACAAGGCGCCGCTGATGCTGATGGGGGGGATGGTCGCGATCTCGCTGGCACTGACGGCATCGGTGACGGCAGGGCTCTTCCCCCGTCAGTCGGTCCCCTCCGAAGCCCGCGCGACCGCCGGGATCACAGCCGCACAGGTGCGCAGCCTCAAGTTCTTTGACGAGCCCGACGGCACCGTGCGGGTCGAAGACGGCGCCAGCGCCGAGGTGCTCACCCGCTTTGGCGAAGGCGAAGGCGGCTTCATCCGCGCGACTGTTCGCAGCCTCGTCCACCAGCGCCGCATCCGCGGGATTGGCGCGGAAACGCCCTTCACTCTTACTGAATGGCAGAACGGCAATCTCACCCTCGCCGATCCGGCCACGGGCCGCAGCGTCGAGGTCAGCTCGTTCGGGCCGGACAACCGCGCGGTCTACCAGAACCTCCTGCCTGCCAAGGAAAGCACCCGCTGATGGCTCTCGCCTTCCTCACCGCGACAAGCTTCGAGACGCCCTGCACGATCACGGTCGAGCAGAGCTCCGAACACTTTCACGCCCATGTCGAGCTGGACGGCGAGATCACGATGGAGCCGGGCGACAAGGTGCGCGTCCACGGCGCGCCGATCCAGATCCCGTTCGGCACCCGCCAGGTGTTCGAACGCCGCGCCACGGTCACCCGCGCCAGCCCGCTCGCCCGCGCGATGACCAAGGTTGCCGCCTATTTCGATCTGGCCGAACTCTACGAAGTAAGCTTCAATGCCGGGAGGATCAAATGAACGCCTACAAGCCGATGACCAGCGAAGAAGCGATGGCAATCGCGACGCAGGACACGATGCTGACCCCGCGTTTCTACACCACCGACTATGACGCGCTCGACGCGATTGACGTGAGCCTTGTGCGGCGCGAATGGGACGAGCTGATCGCCGACATGGTGGGCGATCCCAACAAGCTGCACTTCAAGCACTCCGACCGGTTCAAGGGCGTGATCGAAGGGCTGGAGCCTTCGCTTCGGCAGGAATTTACCGATTTCCTCGTCAGCTCGATGACTTCGGAATTCTCGGGCTGCGTGCTCTATGCCGAGATCGCGCGCCGCACCAAGAACCCGGATGTGAAACAGCTCTTCCGCCTGCTCGCCCGCGATGAAAGCCGCCATGCCGGCTTCATCAACGAAAGCCTCAAGGATGCCGGGATTGGCGTTGACCTCGGCTATCTGACGAAGACCAAGAAATACACGTATTTCAAGCCAAAGTTCATCTTCTACGCGGTCTACCTGTCGGAGAAGATCGGCTACGCACGGTACATCACGATCTTCCGCCATCTGGCGCAGAACCCGCAATACAAGTTCCACCCGATTTTCGACTGGTTCGAGGAATGGTGCAACGACGAGTTCCGCCACGGCGAGGCCTTTGCCATGCTGCTCCGTGCGGATCCCAAGCTGCTCGAAGGCGCCAACAAACTGTGGGTGCGCTTCTTCCTGCTGTCGGTCTACGCGACCATGTATGTGCGCGATCACAACCGCCCGGTGTTCCACGCCGCGTTGGGTGTCGATCCGACCGAGTATGACTACAAGGTCTTCGCGATCACCAACCAGATCGCCCGGCAGGTCTTCCCGGTCGAGCTCGACATCGACAGCCCGGCCTTCCGCCACCAGATGGAAAAGCTGCGTCTTGCCGCTGAACGCATCGAGGACGGCAAGGCACGCGGCGGGATTGGCGGCATGATCGCCCGCGCGTCCGGCATGGCCGGTGCAGGCCTCGCCTTTGCGCGGATGTATCTGGCGAAGCCCAAGTCCAATGCCCTGCCCCGTTCGATCCGTCTGCAACCCGCGTGGTAAGCTGGAACGGCCATATTGTACCGTTCATCGTGACGGTGGCGATCTGGTTTGTCGCGACCGGGCTGATTGCCTGGGCGGACAACCGTGAACGCGCCACCTTTTCGACCAGCCTGCTGATCGGCAGCTTCGCGGGAATCGCCGGACTGCTGGTGATCCTCGCCTCCTCGCTCTCGGCACAGGTGTGGGCGGTGTACCTGTCCTTCGTCGGTGCCCTGATGGTGTGGGGCTGGCATGAGCTCAGCTTCCTTACCGGCGCATCGGCAGGCCCGCGCCGGGGGCCCAGCGACCCCTCGCTGACCGGCGTCGCGCGCTTCCGTCAGGCAGCCGCGACCGTGATGCATCACGAAGTGGCGCTCGCGGTCACCGCGTTACTGCTAATCTCGCTTTCTTGGAATGCCACCAACCAGATCGGCGCGACCGTATTCGTGCTGATGTTCGCGATGCGGCTGATCTCCAAGATCAACCTGTTCGTGGGCGTCCCCAACTCCAGTTCCGAGATGCTGCCCGAACAACTCGCCTATCTTAAGACCTATTTCGGCCGCAGCCGCATGACCGCGCTGCTGGTCGTCTCGATCGGCACCATTGCCGGAGCGACAGCCTGGTTTGCCGGCCTCGCGCTCGCGGCACCGGTGGGCAGCGCCCAGATGGTCGGAGCAAGCCTGCTGACGACGCTGAGCCTGCTCGGCGTGCTCGAACACCTGTTTCTCGCCCTGCCGTTCCGTGACGGGATGCTGTGGGGCTGGGCCTATCCGCAGCAGAAGGCTGCGGCGCAGTCCAATCAAGATTGAAAGCAAGATAATGACGACAGAGGGAACCCCGATGAACTTTGAAGCCTTTTTCGCCGGCGAACTGGATGCCGTGCGCGCCGATGGCCGCTACCGGGTGTTCACCGACATCAAGCGCCACCGCGGCCGCTTCCCGCACGCCACCCGCTTTGTTGCGGACGAGACGCAGGCGGTGACGGTGTGGTGCTCGAACGACTACCTCGGCATGGGCCAGCACCCCGCTGTGCTGGAAGCGATGCACGATTGCCTTGACGAATGCGGCGCGGGCGCGGGCGGCACGCGCAATATCTCGGGCACCAACCACTACCATGTGGAACTGGAAGCCGAGCTCGCCGACCTCCACAACAAGGAATCGGCCCTGCTGTTCACCAGCGGATATGTGTCGAACTGGGCGGGCCTCGGCACGCTGGCGAGCAAGATTCCGGGCTGCGTCGTGTTCTCCGACGCACTGAATCACGCCTCGATGATCGAAGGCATCCGCCACAGCCGCGCGCCCTACAAGGTGTGGCGCCACAATGACGCAGAGCACCTCGACGAGCTGCTGTCGATGTACGGCCCCGACGTGCCCAAGCTGGTCGCCTTCGAGAGCGTCTATTCGATGGACGGCGACATCGCCCCCATCGCGGACATCCTCGACGTGTGCGAAAAGCATGGCGCGATGAGTTATATTGACGAAGTCCACGCGGTCGGCCTCTACGGCCCGCGCGGCGGCGGCGTGGCCGAACGCGAAGGTCTGATGGACCGCATCACCGTGATCGAAGGCACGCTCGGCAAGGCCTATGGCGTGATGGGCGGCTATATCGCGGCCTCGGCCAATCTCGTCGATTTCGTGCGCTCTTTTGCCAGCGGCTTCATTTTCTCGACCGCCCTGCCGCCTGCCATCGCGGCCGGCGCTGCGGCGAGCATCCGCCACCTCAAGACCTCGAGCGCCGAGCGCGAGCTTCAGCAGAAGCGCGTCGCGCAGGTCCGCCGGGCGCTCGACATAATGGGCATCCCGCACTTGGACAACCCCAGCCACATCATCCCGGTGATGGTTGGGGACGCCAAGAAGTGCAAGATGATCAGCGACTGGCTGATGGACAACCACGGCATCTATGTGCAGCCGATCAACTACCCGACCGTGCCCGTCGGCACAGAGCGGCTGCGCGTCACGCCCTCGCCGGTGCACTCCGATGGCGACATCGACCGGCTGATCAAGGCGCTGTCCGAGATCTGGTCGCATTGCGAACTGGCCCGGATGGAACAGGCCGCCTGAGCCTTGCCTGTTTCACGTGAAACACCGTTCGGACCGCGTCCAGCGCGGGTCCGACGGAGGGTCAAGGCGGGTCTGGCAGGGGTCTGGAGGGGGTCGAACCCCCTCTGAGCCGCGCCACGCCACAACCAATCATGAGCTCTCCCTTGGACGGGAGCGAAGGGCGGATGCCTCGCTGGAGGCGTCTGCCCTTCTTTGCATCCGGCAGCACCCGAATCAACCGGCCAAGCGATGGAGTTGCGCCTCTCCAAGTTTCGCGCGGCCATCTGGAGAAGTCCGCGCGGGCAGGTTTCAGGATGCGGCGAGAACCCTAGGAATGGCACAAGATGGGTGGTCAGCTGTCTGACCACATGTGGGGAGGGTTGACCCCGGCCCTACCGAACGTCCAATCGCTCGGTGGACCGGTCCAAAGACGGGTGAAAACTCTATCCGGGGATGTGGATCCCGCATAGCTTATTGCCGTCAGGATCGCGCACGTAGGTCAGGTGGATCGTTCCCATCGCAGACTCCCGCGGGCCGGGAGCGTCTTCGATTGACGTTCCGCCGTTGGCGACGGCCACATCATGAAATTTCTGAACTTGTTCGGGCGAATTGCACGAGAAAGCAACCGTAGCCCCGTTCGCCACGGTGGCAGGTTCATCGTTGATCGGCTGAGTGACGATGAAGTTTGTTCCGCCCGGGTTCGGGTAGAAGAGGCGCATATGCCCGCTTCCGGCAATATTGTTCATCGGCTCTGGCATTCCCAGAACACCCAGAACCGCGTTGTAGAACTGCCGCGACCGCTCGATGTCGTTGGAGCCTACCATTGTGTGGAACAGCAATCTCTTTCTCCCTATCGTTCGCGGACGCTTGTGGAGGCAGGGGGAGATCAGAGCAAGCGGCGAGTTGCGCACTATGCCGTTGAACACCTTAGGCCGAATGGGCGGAAAGCTCCGATTACTGCGGTTCCGGGCCCATGAACACGTGGCCGCTTTCAGGAAGTCGCCGCTCGCAAGCAAACGTCCGCAACGGGGTCGCTTGCAGACCTTCCGCTTTTGTCCGCAGCGGGGCGCAAGCTGGCACACGCGCTCCGCATTGCACATGGTCACGGCAAACTACTGCCAATGGTTGATTCGCAACCACTTTCGCTGGGGTGACGGTAGGGCCACGCTCACTTCACCGGAATGAACCGCACCGCCACCCCGCCCGAGGCCGCGAGGTGCACGGCCCACGTCTCTCCGCCGGTCACCACCTTTTCCTCGATCACAATGTCATAGGGGTTGTAATCCCAATGCGCGTGCGGCCCGTCGCGGTAGATTTGCGCGCGGTACTTCCGGCCGGGTTCGAGGAACGTCAGCGCCAGCGAAAGATCGCGGGGGTTTTCGTCGGTCACGGCGCCGAGGAACCATTCCTTGGACTTCCTCCCCTGCCGCGCCATCGCCACGAACTGCCCGACTTCGCCCGCCAGCGCGACTGACTGCTCCCAGTCGGCCTCCACGTCCTTGATGAACTGGAAGGCGTCCATGCGCTTCTCGTAATTCTCGGGCAGGTCGGCAGCCATCTGCAACGGGGAGTAGATCGTCACATAGGTCGCAAGCTGCTTGGCCAGCGTCGTCTGCGGGCGGTTCTTCGGGTCGCCGCGCGGCATGTCGGGGCGCACCGGCGGACGCTCGTTGGGGCGCAGATCGAAGATGCCCGGGGTATAGTCGAACGGCCCCGCCAGCAGCGCGGTGAAAGCGATCATCGCCTCGTGGCTGGGCGGGTTGGGCGGCGAACCCCAGGCGTTGAACTCCATCCCCCTCGCGCCTTCGCGGCTCATCCAGTTGGGATAGGTCCGGCGCAGGCCCGTGTCCTTGACCGGCTCGTGTGTGTCCATGGCAATCTGGCGTTCGGCGGCGGCCTTGATCACCGTCATGTGGTGATCGATCATCCGCTGGCTGTCGTAATATTCGTAGTGGCGAATGCCCTTGTCATCGACCCACACGGCATCGCCCGCGTCCGAGACATAGCCCGTCTTCACGTAGTTCGAACCGATGGCCTTGACCAGATCGAGGCCCGCTTCGAGCTGCTTCTCGTAATTGGTGAGGTTGGCCGAGGTTTCGTGGTGGACGATGATATCCACGCCCTTGGACGCCGCATACTTGCTCAGGCCCTTGATGTCGTAATCGGGATAGGGCTCGGTAAAGCTGAAGACATCGCCGTTGTTGAACCAGTCGCCGTCCCAGCCCTTGTTCCAGCCTTCCACCAGCACGCCGGAGAAGCCGTGCTTGGCGGCGAAGTCAATGTAGCGTTTGGTCTCGGCTGTGGTCGCGCCGTGGTACTTGTTGCTCGCCCAGGTACGATCGTTGATGTGCATCGCCCACCAGATGCCGATATACTTGCCGGGCTTGGCGTAGGAGACGTCGCCAAGCTTGTTGGGCTCATTGAGGTTCAGCACGATGTCCGAATTGATCAGGCCGACCGCATCGGGCGCGATCTGGATCGTGCGCCACGGCGAATTGAACGGCGCCTTGGTCTTCACCTTCGGCCCGCCCGCCCAGTTGCGCAGGTTTGCCTGGAAATTACCCGGGCGAAGCTGGTCCAGCGACATCGAGGAATAGTCAACCAGCGCCGCCTCGTGGATCGCCATGTGGATGCCCGAAGGCGTGCGGAAGGTTGAAGGCGTGTGCGCATCGTCAACCTGCCCGGCAGGCGCGACGCGGTAAATGTATTCGTTGCGGTTGAACTCGTCGGAAGGGGTGTACCACATGGTGGTCTTCTCCCCGACGCCGAACTGGGTGAGCTCCTCAACGATGGCGATATCGCCTCGCAGCGCGGGCTGCTCCTTCAGCTCGTAGCGGAAGCCGATGCCGGTATCGAAGGCGCGGAATCGGACGGTGATGTCGCGCGCGGGGCCGTCGGTTTCAGTGCGGAAGGTGACGGCCAGCTCGTTGTGCTGGTCGCGTACCAAACGGCGCTCGCCCCAGGGCTGTTCCCACGTAGTATCGTTGCTGGCGCGGGTCGATCCGGCAATCGCCATGCCGCGCTCGAACCCGTGATGTTCGGCGAAGAGCATGCCGAGGAGCGAGGGCGCGATCACCTGCTCGCCGTTGAACGCCACGGCATAGGTCGCGCGGCCTGCATCGTCGCTGACGGTAACGGTGATCTTGCCGTCGGGAGAGGCCAGCGTCAGGCTTTCGGCATGAGCAGGTGCTGAGGCCCAAGCGATGGCGGCCAGTGCGACCAGCTTTTTCCAGTGCTTCGTCATGCGTCCTCTCCTGCGGCTCGGGACGGCCGCCTCATTTGGTCTCGGTGTAAATGCGGTAGCCCCATGCGGGCAGGTCAAGGCTTTCGCCGCCTTTGAAGCTGGTGGGCGCGCCGGTGAGCGCGTCGGTGTAGGTGCCGTGGTGGCGGGCGTGCCGGAACGTCACGATGCGCGGGCGCGGACTAAGGTTGAACACCGCGAACACCCGCTCGCCAGCCGCGCCCCGCGTGAACGCGTAGACATCGGCGGTCTCGCCAGTGGGCACCTCGACCATCCCCGCCCCGAAGCGCCCGTTGTGAAGCGCGGGATGGGTGGTCTTGAGCGCGATCAGCTTCGCGAACAGAGCGGCGTGGCGCCCCTCCTTCCAGACGATCGGATCGCGTTCGAAGAACTTCAGCTGGCGGTCGTTGTCGGCTTCCTGCCCGTTATAGATCAGCGGCAGGCCGGAGCCGGTGAAGGACAGCGCGATAGCGGCTTCGTAGGCCGGGCCGTAGATCTGCGCCGCGACACCGTCCCAGGAATTCTGGTCGTGGTTCTCGGTATAGACCATCCGCATCGCCGCATGCGGCCAGGTTTCCGATTGCGCGGCGTAGTAGCCGCGGATCGGCCCGGCGCCCTCGCCGCTCTTGACGAGCTTCTGCATCGCCTCCTTCCAGCCCCAGCCATAGGTCGCATCGAAGGCGCGGGCGTGAAGATCGCGTTGCTCCCATTCGGCGAGCATGAAGACCGGCTTGATGGCGTTGAGCTGCGCGCGGGCGGTTTCCCAGAAATCGGTCGGGACGTAGCCCGCCACATCGCAGCGGAACCCGTCGATCCCGTATTCGCGCACCCAGAAGGCAAGGCTCTCGGTCATGTACTGGCGGAGACCGGGCTGCGAGTAATCGAAGTCGGCGACGTCCGACCAGTCGGTGCCGGCGGGACTGGTCAGCGCGCCTTCGGGTGTGCGGGTGTACCATTCGGGGTGGCTGACGGTCAGCGGGTTGTCATAGGCCGAATGGTTGGCGACCCAGTCGAGGATCACCTTCAGACCCAGCCGGTGCGCCTCGTCCACGAAGGCGCGGAACTCGGCCTCGGTGCCGAGCTCGGGATTGACCGCACGGTAGTCGCGCACGGCGTAGGGGCTACCGAGGCTGCCCTTGCGGTTCGCCTCGCCGATGGGGTGGACCGGCATCAGCCAGATCATGTCGACGCCCATCGCGGCAAGGCGCGGCAGTTGAGCCTGCGCGGCCTTGAAGGTGCCCTCCGGCGTGAACTGGCGGGTGTTGAGCTGGTACAGCACGGCATCGCGCGTCCACTCGGCATTCTGCACCTCCACGACATCGCCGGGGGTGTAATCCGGTCCCTCTGCCAGTGCAGGGCTTGCGACCAGCGCACTTGACAGCAGGGCGGCAGCGAGCCGCATCATGCCGGCCCTGCCCGCAGCGCCGGGCTCTCGGCGGACGGCTCGCCATCGGTCACGAACAATGTCGCGACCGCTGCCAGCACGAAACTGATGGCCGCAATCACCATCGCATAGATCGCCTCGCCGCCGAACAGGTTGGTAACCAGAAAGCCCTGCAGCGTCGCCGCAAGCAGTTGGGGCACGACAATGAAAATGTTGAACACCCCCATGTAAATGCCCATTTTCTCCTGCGGGACGCAGCCGGAAAGGATTGCATAGGGCAGCGAGACGATCGATGCCCAGGCGATGCCGATCCCGATCTGGGGGATCCACAGCAGCGCCGGATCGCGGATCAGCAGCACGGCGGCAAAGCCCGCCGCGCCGGCCATCAGATTGAAGGCGTGGAGCCGGCAGCGGTCGATCTTCGCTGCCACCATCACGAAGCCAAGCGCCGCAGCGGCAGCGAGGCCGTTGCGCACCGATCCCATCAGGCTCCACCAGTCAGCCCCGTCCTGATAGGCCGCGCTCACCGTGTCGGTCGCGCCGAAGTGGTAGGCGGTCACGCCGGGCGTGCCGTAGATCCACAGCGCGAACATCCCGAACCAGCTGAAGAACTGCACCACGGCGAGCTGGCGCATAGTGCGCGGCATGGCGAAGAGGTCCGTTACGACCTCCATGAAGCCGCTGCTCTCGCGGCTCTGTCCACGCAGGCTTCCCGCGACCAGCTGGACGATCCCGAACCCGGCAACCAGCGCGGCGAGGACATAGATGTCCTTGGCGACCTCGATGGCGCCGAGGAAAGCCGGGCGCGGTTCGCTGCGTGCGATGGACACCAGCGCAGCGATGGCGAACCCCGCAAGGACCCACAGCCCGCCGCCCCGCGTGAACTGCGCTGCGCTTCGCTGCACGGTGGGGCGGGCAGACGCAGCGCCGCCAGCAGCGCGCGCGGCTTCGAAGCTGGCGAGCTCTTGCGGGGAATATTCCTTCGTGGTGAGCACCGTCCAGACAACCGCCGCCAGCAGCGCCGCACCGCCGATGTAGAACGACCAATGCACCGTCTCGGGGATCTGTCCCTCGGGCGCGATATTGCTGAGGCCTAGCCAGTTGGTCATCACCCACGGCAGCGCGCCGGCGATAACGGCGCCGGTGCCGATGAAGAAGCTCTGCATCGCATAGCCCATCGTCCGCTGGCGATCGGGCAGGTTGTCGCCGACAAAGGCGCGGAACGGCTCCATCGTGATGTTGAGCGAGGCGTCCATGACCCACAGCAGGCCCGCTGCCACCCACAGCACCGGAGCATTGGGCATGACGAACAGCGCAAGACTCGCCAGCAGTGCACCGAGCAGGAAATAGGGACGGCGGCGACCGAAGCGGGGGCTCCAGGTCTTGTCGGACAGGTGCCCGATGATCGGCTGCACGATCAGGCCCGTCATCGGCGCGGCGATCCAGAGGATAGCGAGTTCGCCGACGTCCGCGCCCAGCGTCTGGAAGATGCGGCTGACATTGCCGTTCTGCAGCTCGAACCCGATCTGGATCCCGAGAAACCCGAAGCTCATGTTCCAGATCTGCGCAGCGTTCAGCGCAGGCTTGTGGCCGGCGTGCGTCATGATAGCATTCATCCCTCTCCCGGCCGCGCGCCCATGCCGGACGTGACGCGGCTTCCGGCTACGCGTATCATTCCGGTTCTGACGACCGGCGAGGTTTGCCACGCTGCCGTGGGCCAGTCTTGGATGCTCTGCAAAAATTTGCAAGAAACTTTGCCGTTTCGTATCGGAAAAATCACGATACCCTCACGCTAACTCCATTTTTATCACATAAAATTAGCGTTCTATACGTCAAATATCGAGCAGTTTCGGACTGCCACAAAGATTTGCAAAATTTTTCCCAAGCTGTCACAACTTCGGGCGGAGGGAGTAGGATCATGACGCGAATCTTCGTGGGGCTTGCGGCTGTGCTGTGCGCTGGCACCAGCATTTCGACCGGGGCTCTGGCGGGAGGGCCGGTCGCGGTAACCGAAGCGACTGCCCCCGCCGCAGCAGCACCTCTCGCCGAACGCCAGCTGGAAGACGAAATTATCTATTTCGTTCTGCCTGACCGTTTCGAGAACGGCGATCCCAAGAATGACCGCGGCGGCCTGAAAGGTGGCCCCCTCCAGCACGGCTTCGATCCGTCCCACAAGGGCTTCTACCACGGCGGCGACCTCAAGGGGCTGACCGCGCGGCTCGATTACATTCAGGGCATGGGCGTTACAGCGATCTGGTTCGCACCGATCTTCAAGAACAAGCCCGTGCAGGGCAAGCCAGGCGAGGAAACCGCTGGCTATCACGGTTATTGGGTGACGGATTTCACCAGCGTCGATCCGCATTTCGGCACCAATGCCGAGTTCAAGGCCTTCGTCGATGCCGCCCACGCGCGAGGACTGAAGGTCTATATGGATATCATCACCAACCACACCGCCGATGTGATCGGCTATGCCGAGGGCGAGCGGACCGGATACGCCTATCGCAGCAAGGGCGAATACCCCTTCTCGCGGCGCGGCGGCATGAAGGGCACACCGATCAACGAG
Organism: Porphyrobacter sp.; assembly: GCA_027533455.1. Lineage (GTDB taxonomy): Bacteria > Pseudomonadota > Alphaproteobacteria > Sphingomonadales > Sphingomonadaceae > Erythrobacter. The sequence continues at coordinate 89,911 of JAPZUC010000011.1, forward strand.
GGTTTCGGCGGTGACGACGACCCCGATCCCGCCAACTGGGCAAAGCTGACCGACCCTGCCTTCGCCTATACCCCCGTGGTGGCCGAGGCGGAGAAGACCGTGAAGGTCCCGGCGTGGCTCAATGACGTTTCGCTCTACCACAACCGCGGCAATTCGCACTGGATCGGCGAGAGCTCGGTCTATGGCGACTTCTCGGGGCTGGATGACCTTGCGACCGAGCACCCGCGCGTCGTGTCCGGGATGATCGACATCTTCGGAGCATGGATCGACGATTACGGGATCGACGGCTTCCGCATCGACACTGCCAAGCACGTAAACCCCGAGTTCTGGCAGCAATTCGTGCCAGCCATGCTGACACGCGCCAAGGCAAAGGGGATCGACCACTTTCACATCTTCGGCGAGATCGCCTACGAGGAACCCTCGGCCACCATCGCCGCGCAGGTGATGGCGCAAAGCCACCTGCCCTACGCGCTCGACATGGGCTTCGCCAAAGCCGCGCAGCTGGTCGCCAGCGGCAAGGCCGGCCCGCGGCTGATGGCGGAATTCCTGCAGCAGGACGCGATCTACCCCGGCGGCGCGACAACCGCGACCGGCCTTCCGACTTTCCTCGGCAACCACGACTTCGGGCGCTTTTCGATGTTTGTGCGCGACATGAGCGGCAATTCCGACGAGGCAAAGCTGCTCGCCCGCATCAAGCTGGGGCACGCCATGATGTTCCTGCTGCGCGGGGTGCCGACGGTTTATTACGGGGACGAGCAGGGCTTCATCTCGGACGGCAACGACCAGCTGGCACGCGAGGACATGTTCCCGAGTAAGGTCGGCTTCTATAACGACAACAATCTGGTCGGATCGGACGCTACAACCGCGCAGAGCAACTTCGATACCGCGCATCCGCTCTACCGGCTGATCGCCGATCTTGCTGCGGCCCGCACCGCTAGTCCGGCCCTGCGCCGCGGCCTGACGCAGGTGCGAGCCTTCGGCGAGACCGCTCCGGGCCTGCTTGCGGTCGAGCGCCATGATCCCGCAAGCGGCCAGCGCGTGCTTGCACTGTTCAACACCGGCGAAACGCCACTTTCGCAAAGCCTTGAGGTAAGCTACCGCGCCGCCCGCGTGACACCGCTGCTGGGCCAGTGCCCCGCCGCGCTCGCCGCGCCGGGTTCGGTCAAGGTCACACTGCCCGCTTTCGGCTTTGCCGCCTGCATTCTGGAGACTGACGACTAATGGCAACCGCTCTTGCCGCCACCGATCCCATGGCCACAGGCGCGCTCGCCTGGTGGCGCGGCGCCGTCATCTACCAGATCTACCCCCGCTCCTTCCGCGACACCAACGGTGATGGCATCGGCGACCTTGCCGGCATCGCCGAGGGGCTGGATTACATCGCCGACCTCGGCGTCGATGGCATCTGGATCTCGCCCTTCTTCACCTCGCCGATGAAGGATTTCGGCTATGACGTGGCCGATTACTGCGGGATCGATCCGAGTTTCGGCACCTTCGCCGATTTCGACCGGATCATCGAGAAGGCCCATGCGCTTGGCCTCAAGGTGATCATCGATCAGGTCTACTCGCACACCTCCTACGAGCACGCATGGTTCGTCGAAAGCCGTGCCGACCGCACCAATCCCAAGGCCGACTGGTATGTCTGGGCTGATCCCAAGCCCGATGGCTCGCCGCCGTCGAACTGGCAGTCGGTATTCGGCGGCTCGGCATGGCAGTGGGATGGGCCGCGCAAGCAATATTACCTGCACAATTTCCTGACCTCGCAGCCCGATCTCAACGTCCACAATGTGGAGGTGCAGAACGCGTTGCTCGATGTGGCGCGCTTCTGGCTGGGCCGGGGCGTCGATGGCTTCCGGCTCGATGCGCTCAACTTCTCGATGCATGATCCCGAGCTGCGGGACAATCCGCCCTCGGGCGCGCCGATGAGCCAAGTCACCCGGCCCTTCGACATGCAGGTGAAGCAGTACAACCAGTCGCACCCCGATATCGTCGCCTTCCTCGAACGCATCCGTGCGACGATCGACGAATTTCCCGGCCGTTTCACCGTCGCCGAAGTCGGCGGGCCCGAGCCGCTGGCGGAGATGAAGGCCTTCACAGCTGGCGGCAAACGGCTGGATTCGGCCTACAACTTCGATTTCCTCTACGCCCCGCGCCTTACCGCGCCGCTCGTGCGCGCTTCGCTGTCGCAGTGGAGCGGCGAGCCGGGTGAGGGCTGGCCGAGCTGGGCCTTCTCGAACCACGATGCCCCGCGCGCCGTGACCCGCTGGACGCTCGATGGCGACATGGCGCGCGCGGGCCGCCTCAACCTGCTGCTGCTGCTGGCGCTGCGCGGCAATCCGATCATCTATCAGGGCGAGGAACTAGGCCTGCCGCAGGGCGAGGTTGCCTTCGAGGATTTGCAGGACCCCGAAGCGATCACCAACTGGCCGCACACCTTGGGCCGTGATGGCGCGCGCACGCCGATGCCCTGGGCGGCGAGTGCCCCGCAAGCGGGCTTCTCGAACGCGAACCGCACCTGGCTCAAGCTTGATCCCGCCCACACCGGCTTTGCCGTCGACCGGCAGGCGAAAGACCCCGCCTCGACCCTCGGCTACGCACGACAGTTGCTCGCCGCTCGGCGGCAGCACGCTGCGCTGGCGACAGGCGCGATCACGCTGCTTGACAGCCCCGAGGATATTCTCGCTTTCCTCCGCCATGCCGAGGCCGGCAGCGTGCTGTGCGTCTTCAACCTCGGCGAAGCGCCCGGGCACTGGACTGCGCCCGAAGGGCTCGGCTCCCTCGCGCTGATCGCCACCGAGAGTGTGGTCGGCCCAGGCACCGTGCCCGAGGCTCTCGCACCGGGAACGGGCTACTGGGCTGTGGTTCAGGGGAGCTGATGGCCAGCACCCCGCCCTCTTCAGCCGCCGCGCGGCGAAGCGCCACGCTGGAGGACATCGCGCGCGAGGCGGGAGTCTCGATCTCGACCGTCAGCCGGGCGCTGAACGACAGCCCCTCGGTCAAGCGCCGCACCAAGCAGCAGATCTGGCAGATCGCCCGCGCGCATGACTATGAATTCCGCGCCTCGATGCCGAGCGGGCCCATCGGCGCGGATGCCACCATCGCCGTGGTTGTCCCCGCCCCGCAGGCGCGCGACAGCCGCGTCTCGGACCCCTTCTTCCTCGAACTGTTGGCCGGAATCGCCGAAGCCGCGCGCGAGCGGAATGCGGACCTCATCATCAGCCACCTTTCCCCGCGTGCTGGCGGCGATCTCGATTATGCCATGAGCACCAGCCGTGCGACGGGCGTGATCTTCATCGGCCAGTCTTCGCTCCACCATGAATTCAACGCTCTGGCCGCCCGCGACAACCGCTTCGTGGTGTGGGGCGCGGAATTCCCGGATGCGCAATATTGCGTGATCGGATCAGACAACCTTGCGGGCGGGCGGCGGGCGACGGCGCACCTCGCGCGGCTCGGGCGCAAGCGCATCATGTTCCTCGGCGACACCGAAGCGCCTGAAGCCGAACAGCGCTTTCGCGGTTACCGCCAGGCGCTGGAGCAGGCCCGAATCGGGTTTGACGAGGAGCTGATTATCCCCGCCCATTTCGAAGTCCATTCGGGCGAGGCGGCCGTGCGCAGCGCGATTGCGAAGGGGCTCAGGTTCGACGCGGTCTTCGCGGCTTCCGACCTTATCGCGATAGGCTCAATGCGCGCGCTGACCCGCTCGGGATTGCGCGTTCCCGAGGATGTCTCGGTGGTCGGCTACGACAACATCCCCGCCGCGCGGCTCGTTACGCCGCAGCTTACCACCATCGATCAGGACGCCAATCTTGCGGGCCGGATGCTGGTATCGAAGCTGATCGACAAAGGCGATGGTCCGGCGATCTCGCAGCGGCTTGAAACCAGCCTGCTGATACGCGAGAGTTGCGGGGGATGACCGGACAGCCTGCACCTCTGAAATCTATCGTCATCGTCGGCGGCGGCAGTGCGGGCTGGATGACAGCGGCGGCGCTGGCACAATCTGTGGGTGGTTCCTGTGCGATCACTCTGGTCGAAAGCGAGGCCATCGGCACAGTCGGCGTGGGCGAGGCGACCATTCCCCCGATCCGTCACTTCAACGCCCGTCTCGGCATCGACGAGGCAACCTTCGTGCGCGAGACGCAGGGATCGTTCAAGCTGGGGATCGAGTTCGTCGACTGGGGCCGCAAGGGCCACGCATATTTCCACCCCTTCGGCCAGTATGGTGCTGAATTTGATAGCGTTCCTTTCTACCACCACTGGATGCGCGAACATCTGGAGGGGCGCGTAGACGGCCCGATTGACGATTTTTCGATGTGCTGGGCTATGGCGCAGGCGGGCAAATTCACCCACCCCTCGTCCGATCGCCGTCTGATCCAGTCGACCTTCGATTATGCCTACCACTTCGACGCGGGGCTCTATGCCGCCTTCCTTCGCCGCTATGCCGAACAACGTGGCGTGCGGCGGGTCGAGGGCCGCGTAATGGATGTCGGCTTGCAGGCAGAGGACGGGTTCATCGAGGCCGTTACGCTCGACAATGGCGAGCGGATCGAGGGCGAATTTTTCATCGATTGCAGCGGCTTCCGCGGTCTTCTTATCGAAGAGGCTTTGCAGGCAGGCTACGATAACTGGCAGCACTGGCTGCCCTGCGACCGCGCCGTCGCGGTGCCCTGCGAGCGGGGCGAGTTCACGCCTTACACCCGTTCCACCGCGCGCGAGGCGGGATGGCAGTGGCGCATCCCTCTCCAGCACCGCACCGGCAACGGCTATGTCCATTGCAGCCAGTTCATCTCGGAGGACGAGGCCTCGGCCACGCTCCTTGACAACCTCGACGGCAAGGCGCTGGCCGACCCCCGCCCTTTGCACTTCGTCACCGGCAAGCGGCGCAAGTTCTGGGAGAAGAACTGCGTCGCCATCGGGCTGTCGGCGGGATTCATGGAGCCGCTGGAGAGCACCAGCCTCCACCTCATCCAATACGGCATCCTGCGCCTGATCGCGCTGCTGCCCGACAACACCATGTCCCCCCTGCTGGCGCGCGAATATAATGCTCAGACTTCAAGGGAATACGAGCTGATCCGGGACTTCCTGATCCTCCATTACAAGGCGATGGAAAGGGACGATTCCGAGCTGTGGCGCTACTGCGCTTCGATGCCTATCCCCGACAGCCTACAATACAAGATCGACCATTTCCGCGAGCACGGGATGCTGGTGGCCGACGGGCAGGAACTGTTCGCCAACCCCAGCTGGATCGCGGTCTATCTCGGGCAAGGGATTGTGCCACGCAAGCCCCCTGCCCTTGCTGCGATGCGGGCCGGGGTGCCGGTGGCCGAGCGGCTCGGGCAGATCCGGCAGGCGATGGCCGAGGCGGTGGCGGCGATGCCGTCGCATGGCGACTTCATCGCCCGGCACTGCGCCGCTCCGCCAATCGCCGCCTGATCATCACGACATTGTCCGCCGCGCGGATGTTTCACGTAAAACATCGCGCTGGAGGGGGGCCAAAAGGGGTCTAGACGGGGTCTAGCGCCGCCCGAACGCGCGCGACCCCGCGCGAACCCGCCGCAAACCCCAGCCCAAAAGCGAAAGGGCCCGCCATTGCTGGCGAGCCCCTTGCTGAAACCCCGGGGCGACCCGAGGGCGTCGTATTGACCGATCCGCTATCAGAACGACTTGCGGACCGTGAACTGGAAGGTGCGGCCGTAGAGTTCGTGACGGCTCGGGAAGTTGCCGACCTGCTGGCCCGTGGCGTTGAACAGGGCGTTCTCGGTCACGAAGGGCTCATTGGTCAGGTTGAACACTTCCGCGAGGATCTGCACCCCGTTGAGCGCGCCGTCGGCGTTCTCGAAGGTGTAGCCGATCTGCGCGTCGAGGATCGTTTCCGGCTGTGCCTGCGCACCCGAGAGCGAACCGTCGAAGTTCTGAACTTCCGACAGGAAGCCCGAACGGTAACGGGCAGCCAGCTTGGCGCGGAAGCCGTTCTTTTCGTAGAACACATCGCCCGACCAGGTGAGGTCCGAATAGCCCGGGATCGCAATCGGGTTGCCGTTCTGGTTGTCCACCTGCGCATCCGAATAGGTCACGCTGGCAAAGCCACCGAACCCGTCCAGCGTATCGCTGAAGTCGCCGAAGTTGACGCGCACGGTGCCTTCCACGCCGGTGATCTTCCCATCGGAGAAGTTGACCGGGCCGCTGAAGATACCGGTCGCGACCTGCGGGTTGCTCTGAAGAATGCTGCCCGCACCGAAGTTCTGGATCGACTGGGTCAGGTCCTTCAGCTCGGAGAAGTCGATCACCCAGTCCGACAGTTCCTTGTGGAACGCGGCAATGATGATCGCCGAACCGGGCGAGAAGTACTTTTCGAGGCTGATGTCGAACGAGGTCGAACGATACGGCTGCAACTCGGGGTTACCGCCGCCGAGGTTGAAACAGACCAGCGAGGGCGGGTTGTATGCCACCACGGTGTCAGGACGCTGGTCGTTATTGGTGTCGGTGCAGCTCTGCGTGTTGAACCCGATGTTCTGGTTCGCCGTCATCTGGTCAAGACGCGCACGGGTCACAGTCTTGGCCGCCGCGATACGGATGAAGGTGTCATCCGCAACTTCGAAGCTGAAGTTCATGCTCGGCAGCCAGTTGTCGTAGCTCGTGCCAACCGTGTTGGTCCGGCCGCCACCGATGGTGCCGGTCGATTCCTGCGAGGTGTCGGTATAACGCAGGCCGATGTTCCCGCGCACCGGAACCGAACCCAGATCGCCATCAATGTCGGCCTGGATGTAGAAGTTGTGGATCTGCTCGGCGACCTGCCACTGGGTGTCGAAGGTTGCCTTCTCGACCAGATAGGTCCCGTCGGTCAGGAACTTCGCAGGATCATAGGCCACCATGTCGAGGCCGAGGCCCTTGGTGTTAGTGAAGCCACGGATCGAGTTGGCCGGGATGCGCAGACCATTGCCGAAGGCGGCAGTCGGACGCAGGAAGCTCTCGTTGGAGTCGAAGTCCTTGCTCCGGTCGGTGTAGAGCCAGCCCAGCGTGATCTTGTCGATCAGGCCGCCATCGAATTGCCAGTAGGTCTCGGCGCGCAGCTGGTGCAGCTCGTCATTGATTTCCGGCTGTTTGATGAAGCCGACCTGGCCCCAGCCACCCGGATCGGTGAGCAGGACGTTGGCGGGATTGGTGTAATCCAACTGGCTGGCGATGGTGTACTGGCCGTCACGCGGGAAGGTGAAGGTCAGACGATCCTGCGCGCCCGAACGGGCGCGGCCGGTGCCGGCGTACGATTCATAGTCGATATCGTCGCGGTCGAGGGTCGAGTAACCATAGTCGACGACGAAGCCGAGGTTGTCGGTCGCCTTCCATTCCATGTTGCCGCCGAACGCGATGATGGTCGAATCCGCGCCTTCGGTGTCGGTGCGCAGGATCGGCACTACGCCCGAATAGGTGGCGGTTTCAGCGAACTGGTTGGCCGTGCCGGTGGCGCCGACGAAGCTTGCGCCGCTCCAGCTGGCGATCGGGGTTTCGGTGCCGCGGAAGATGCCGCTGTCCTGCGTGTCGGTGTAGAAGCCGTCGAGGGTCAGCGAGAACTTGTCGGTCGGCTCGAACTGGAGGCTACCGGCGACCGAGGTGCGCTCGAAGGTGCGGCTGACCACGCCCTGACGCGGGTTGTCGGCGGGGTAGATCACGCCCTGCGCGGTGCGGCCGATCTGGAACTGGTTGGTCTTCAGCTCGCGGCTGATGAACTGGGTCGGAACCGACTGCAGGGTCACGCCGAGCGACCAGCCCACGGTGCCCGCTTCGTTCTGGTCGATATAGCTGCCGAAGAAGCGGTAGCCATCGCCCGGGAAGTCGGGGTTGAGCGAGCCGTTACTGTTGATGGTGTAGGTGCCCGAAACGGTAAGCTTGCGCTTGTTCGAATCGAGCGGCTTGACGGTGCGCAGGTCGACCGCGCCGGCGATGCCGATGGCGGCGAGCGAGGCGTCACCAGTCTTGTAGACCACGCCGGTGCCGATCAGTTCCGAGGGGAACTGGTCGAATTCGATCCCGCGGTTGTTGCCCGCCGAAACGACTTCGCGGCCATTGAGGAGCGCGAGGGAGAAGTCCGGGCCGAGGCCGCGGATCGAGACCTGCTGAGAACGGCCGCGCACGCGCTGGGCGGTCACGCCGGGCAGACGCGCGAGGGTGTCAGCAATCGAAAGGTCGGGCAGCAGGCCGATGTCTTCAGCCGAGATCACTTCGACGATCGAGGTGGCCTTGCGCTTGGCATCCAGCGAGGACTGGATCGAGCCGCGGATACCGGTGACGATGATGTCTTCACCTGCCGCTTCACCCTGGCCTTCGACCGCAGCAACTGCCTGCTCATCCGCCTCTTGCGCCATCACCGGAGTGCCAGTGACAGTCAGCGCCAAAAAGGTCGCGGCCCCGCACAGCAGGCGCGCGCTCGCATTGATCCCGTTCATTTTCATCAGAAGTCCCCTCCTGCAAGCGACGTTCACCGGCGCTTTTGCAGTTTTTTTCATAGCCCAACCTGAACCTCAGGTAAATCGTCAAATGGCAGCCAATTTCCGCACTGCCAAATTTCTTGTTCTATCATTTAATATCATAAGTTTGGATGTTCGTAATGAGCATAGTTGCAACGGTGAGAACGTTCTCATTTGTCTTGATGTTGCGCGATTGTCACAGTTTTTTCCGATGCCGCAGTGCAGCATGGCGCGCTTTGCAGGGAGGACCCTTCCGGGCGGCGAAGATGGTATCGCCTTCTGGACATTTTTATAATGTTTTTAATATTTTCCTCTTGGGACTTGGAGCCCCGCGACGAGTTTGTTACGCTCTCCGGCATGGTCAGCATGCCCGCCTCGCCCGGACACCACTCCCCCGCAAGCTGGGGGATCAGGCCTGCAAAATGGCAAGAAGATCGCCTTTTCGATACAGATCAGTATCTTGTCAGCCTGGACAACTTTCTTGTGGCGCCGGACCATGCAGTTTCTCAGGCATTTTTGCAAAATTTTGCAAAAATCACGCCGCAATATCCCGGTATCCGCGCGCCGCTTGATCCGGTGGTGTGCCGCGCCTGGCTTGCAGAGCTGGCCCCCTTGCTCAGCGAGCGGTTCGGCGCCCCGGCTTCCGGACGGGGCTGGGACATGCAAGCGTGGTTTTCGCTGGTGACGACCCCGCCGCAGGCACTCGCCCCGATGCAACGCCTACCGCATGTAGACGGGACGGATCCGCAGCAGATCGCGATGATGCTCTACCTCCATCGAACCGGACATGGTGGCACCGCGTTCTTCCGCCACCGTTCGACGGGCCTCGCATCGCTCACAGCCGACACATACCCGCGCTATGCCGCCGCGGTGCAGGCGGAATACGGGCGCACCGGCCTGCCGCCGGCCGCCTACCCCACCGACGGCGCGCCCCATTTCGAGCGCATCCACGTGGCGGACGGCACCTTCAACCGCGCGATATTCTACCGCGGCAACATCCTTCACAGCGGTGTGATCGATAACTCCGCTCCGCTCAGCGCTTCCCCAAGCGAGGGCCGGCTGACAATCAACGCTTTCTTCCGCCCCGCGGCGGGCTGAGCAGGGCCAAGGGACGGGACATGGACAGATCTGACTTGACAAAACTGGTGATCGTCGGCGGAGGAACCGCCGGATGGATCACCGCCGCCGCTTTCTCCCGCCTGCTGGGCGAGCGCTTGACGATCGAACTGGTCGAAAGCGAGGCGATCGGCACCGTCGGCGTGGGCGAGGCGACGATCCCGCAGATCATCCGCCTGAACGCGATCCTCGGCCTCGACGAGAACGCCTTCCTGCGCGAGACCTCGGGCACCTTCAAGCTGGGGATCGAGTTCGTTGATTGGGGCGCCAAGGGCAGCCGCTATCTGCACACCTTCGGCGATACGGGGATGAATCTGGGACATTGTGCCTTCCACCATTACTGGCGGCGCAGCGCGGGCAGCAGCCCGCAGGCCAAGGGCTTGTGGGACTATTCGCTTCACCAGATGGCCGCCGATCAGGCGAGCTTCGGCAAGATGGACCGGGTCGGCAACACCAGCATGACCGGCCTTGCCTATGCCTATCATTTCGATGCCAGCCGCTATGCCCTGTTCCTGCGCGCTTATGCCGAACAGCGCGGCGTCACCCGCACCGAGGGCATTGTCGAGAGCGTCCAGCGCGACGGGGAAAGCGGCGATATCCGGTCGATCACGCTGAAAGGCGGCAAGGCGGTCGAGGGCGATTTCTTCATCGACTGCACCGGCTTCCGCTCACTCCTGCTCGGCCAGACATTGGGGGTCGGCTATCAGGACTGGTCGAAGTGGCTCCCCTGCGACCGCGCGCTGGCCGTGCCGAGCGAGCGGCTGCCGACGCTGGTGCCCTATACCCGCGCGACGGCGAAGGACGCAGGCTGGCAGTGGCGCATCCCGCTCCAGCACCGCACTGGCAACGGCCACGTCTATTCCGCCGGCTTCACGACTGACGACAAGGCAGCCGACACGCTGATGGCCGGTCTCGACACCAAACCGCTGGGCGATCCGCGCCCGATCCGCTTCACCACCGGCCGGCGCGAGACCTTCTGGGCGCATAACTGCGCGGCGATCGGGCTATCGAGCGGGTTCCTCGAACCGCTCGAATCGACTTCGATCCACCTGATCCAGTCGCATGTCAGCCGGCTGATCCAGCTCTTCCCGCGCAGCGGTGATCCATCGGTCATGCGCGCCGAATATAACCGCCGGTGCGAAGACGAGTTCACCCAGATCCGCGACTTCCTCATCCTCCACTACCATCAGACGGCGCGCGAGGATTCGGAGTTCTGGCGTTACTGCAAGAACATGGAGGTCCCCGACAGCCTCACCCACAAGATCGCGCTGTTCGCCGAATCGGGCCGCGTCGGGCGCGATGTGGACGATCTATTCCGCGATGCGAGCTGGGTGCAGGTGATGCTGGGCCAGGGCGTCATGCCGGCGGATTACGATCCGATGGCCGATCAGATCGCGCCCGCGCAGCTGACAGAATTCCTCGCTAACCTTCGCACGCTGATTACCCGCGCGGTCGGCAGCCTGCCGAGCCACGAGGACTATCTGCGCGCGCATTGCCTGGCAGACCCCGCGCTTCAGGCGGCCTGATCCACCCGCCCGGCGCATAGAAAAAGGGCGGCGCAGTTTCCTGCACCGCCCGTTTTTCTTGTCCCAGAAGGGCCAGTCTTACTTCGACTGGGCTTCCAGATAGGCGACCAGGTTGGCGCGCTTCTGGTCATCCTTGACGCCCGGGAAGGCCATCTTGGTGCCGGGCACGTAGGCCTTCGGGTCCTTGAGGTAGTCGAACAGAACGTCCGGCGTCCAGGTGATGCCGCTGTTCTTGTTGGCGTCCGAGTAGCTGAAGCCAGCGACCGAACCGGCCTTGCGGCCCACGACCTTGTACAGCGACGGGCCGACGCGGTTCACGCCTTCGTCGAACACGTGGCAGGTGCGGCAAGCGGCGAAGACCTTTTCGCCCGCAGCGGCATCGCCGGTGAAGCTGGCATAGGTCACCGCGCCGCCAGCCGGGGCGGCAGCAGCAGCCGGGGTATCGGCAGCAGCCGGAGTCTCGGCCGGAGCGGCCGCTTCTTCGGTCGCGGCCGGAGCCGTTTCTTCAGTCTGCTTGCCACCGCAAGCCGACAGGGTGGCGATGGCAGCCAGTGCAGCCGCGCCCATCAGGAAATTACGCTTCATGGTCGTTTGTCCTCTGAACAACTTGTTCCTCCCGAATCCACGCGGGCCATAAACCAGATTTTCGGGCATGGAAAGCGGGACTTCACGCAACGGCAAGCCCCTCCCCCCAGGTTCCGCAGTCATCCTAACGCACGTCCGTGCAAAGGGTTTCCGGCCATCGTGGAAAGATTGCCAAGGGCGGCGCGGACGCTATGCTGGCAGCCATGAACACTCTGCCCAAGCACAGCAAGATCGTCCTCGCCCTTGCGGCGTTCCTCCCGCTCTATTTCATGATCGCCGCGCTCGGCACGAAGATCGGGATCTGGGACTGGAAGTTCGGCCTGATGACGCTGACCTTCGGCGGCGGCATGATCGTGATCGGCCTGCTCGGGCTGGCAGCGGCGGTTTCGCTGATCCTCGGACTCATTGCCAAGCCGCGGCGCGTGCTGCCGTTGGTCGTGGCCGGGGTGGGCCTGTTCGCGGCCGGCCTCGTGGTCGGCTTCTCGGCCGGCACCAAGGAGAAGGCAGAAGCCAACCCGATCCACGATATCGCCACCGATACCGCTAACCCGCCCGCCTTCTCGGCCGATACAATGGCCGCGCGCGAGGCAGCAGGGGCCAATCCGGTCAGCGATTACCAGACCCCGCTCGGGCAGGTGGAACCTTACAAGGGACGCGTCTCGAACGAACTGGCGGTCAAATCCTACGCGCAGATCATCACGTCGCAGGACGACCGCCCCGCCCCGCTGCCGCTGGGCGGCGCGACTCGCGAACAGGGCATGATGGCCGTGGCCGCGGCGATGGAGGCGATGGGCCTCACCGATATCCGTCAGGATGCTGCTGCCGTGACGGTCGAGGGCGTCGCGGAAACCTTCTGGTTCGGCTTCAAGGACGATGTCGTCGCCCGCGTCGGCGATGCGCAGATCGACTTCCGCTCGGTCAGCCGGGTGGGCGTGAGCGACCTTGGCGCCAACACCAAGCGGATCAATGATCTGCGCAGCCGCACTGAAGCCCTGCTGGGGACGGCGGCGCGTTAATCGCTGAAGGTGCGTGCGGCCATCGCGCTGCGCTGGACCACGGTGAGGACGCAAAGGGCGGCGTAGCCATAGGCTAGGCCTGCGAACCAAGCGGGCCACAGGCACATGGCGATGAACACGGCGATCGTCTCGGCCCCTTCGGCAAGGCCGGTTGAATAGAAGAAGCTCTTGCGCCCGTGGGCCTCGGTGGTGGCGCCGCGCTTGGCTGCGATCACGGCAAAGGCGAGGAAGCTGACGCCGGTCAACACGAAGCTCGCCACCAGCACCAGGGCGGGCACCGCGTTGGCAGGCGCGAGGATGCCGAACCCCACCGGCACGCTGACATAGAAAGCGAAATCCGCGACGATATCGAAATAGCCGCCGAGGTCGGAGGGGCCGCGCGCGCGCGCCACCGCTCCGTCGAGCCCGTCCGCCAGCCGGTTGGCGATGATCAGCGCCAACCCCAAGCCGATATGGCCGAACGCAATTGCCGCGGTTCCCGAAAGGCCGAGCAAAAGACCGTTGAAGGTCAGGGCGTTGGCGGTAACGCCGAGCCGCGCCAGTGCCGCACCGGCACGGTTCAACGGCGGGTCGATCAGCGGGCGCAGGCGCGCGTCAAGCATAGGTGACCAGCCCGATCCACGCCCCCGTCATGGCGCTGGCGAGGTTGCCGCTGATCCAGCTTTTCATCCCCAGCCCCGCCGCCTCGGCGCGGCGTTCGGGGCACAGCGTGCCGATGGTCGATACGAGCAGACCTACGCTGGCAAGGTTGGCCACCCCGCACAGGGCATAGGTGACAATCAGCTCGCTGCGCAGGCCTAGCGTGCCAGCGGGCAGCGCCGCGAGTTCGAGATAGGCGACATATTCGTTGAGCACTGCCTTTGTGCCCATCAAGCCCCCTGCAGCCTGCGCCTCGCCCCACGGCACGCCGAGCAGCCACATGAACGGCGCGAGCACCCAGCCGAGCAGGCGCTTCAGGGTCAACGGATCGCCATCGATGAAGGGCAGGTTTGCCAGCGCCATGTCGACCAGCGCCACGAGGGCAAACACGGTTATGATCACCGCGATCACAGCGAGGAAGAGTTGCAGCCCGTCCATCGTGCCTTTGATGATCGCGTCGATGCTGCCCTCGTAACGGACACCGGGGTCTTCTTTGTCCACCTCGGTCGCTGTGTCCTCGGCGGCTGGCGGCACCATAAGCCGCGCGATCAGCAGGGCGGCGGGGAGCGAGATGAGCGAGGCGCTGATCATGTGCCCCACAGCGTCGGGCACGGTATCGCGCAGGGTGGTCGCGTAAAGGATCAGGATCGCGCCGCTGATCGTTGCCATCGTCAGCGTCATGATCTGGAACAGCTCGGAGCGGCTGACGCGGGCGAAATAGGCGCGGGTCACCAGCGGCGCCTCGACCACGCCGAGGAACACGCTCGCCCCCGCCGACAGGCCGACGACGCCCGACACGCCGAGCGAGCGGCGTAGCAGGAAGGAAAGGCCGTTCACGATCCAGCGCAGAACGCCCCAGTGCCACAGCAAGGACGACAGCGCAGAGAACACGATCACCAGCGGCAGGATCTGGAAGGCAATCACCAGCGGCGGCTGCGCGCCCTCCTCAAGCACGAAGGGTAGCTCCGCCCCGCCGAGATAGCCGAACATGTAGCCCGAGCCCTTGAGCGTCGCCTGCTCCACCGCGCTGACCGCGTTGTTAACGAGACCGACCGCCTGCCAGACGATCGGCACGCGCACGATCAGCACCGCAAGCAGGCCCTGCATGATCAGCGCGCCGGCGATCCAGCGCCAGCCAGGATGCCCGCGGCGATCCTCGCTGACGCTCCACGCCAACCCCATCAGCACCGCAATGCCGATGATCCCGCGCAGCTGGTCGAACAGCGCCATGCCGCTCATCCACGCCGCCAGTCGTGATAGCGTTCGACCCAGCGGAGCAGGCCTTCGGGCTTGTGCGCCTTCTTCCAGTTGCCGGCGGCAAACTTGTTGGCCTCCACCATAGTGGGATAGGCGTGGATCGTGCCGAGGATCTTGTTCAGCCCGATCCCGTGCTTCATCGCCAGCACATATTCGGCCAGCAATTCGCCCGCGTGGGCACCGACGATGGTCGCGCCCAGCACCGTGTCCTTGCCGCCCGCAGGCGTGAGGACTTTCACGAAGCCGCGCGTCTCGCTCTCGGCAATCGCGCGGTCGAGATCATCAAGGTCGTAGCGGGTGACTTCAACCGCGATGCCCTGCTCCGCCGCCTCGCGTTCGTTTAGGCCCACGCGCGCAACCTCGGGATCGAGGAAGGTGACAGCGGGGATCACGCGGTAATCCGCCTTGAACTTGCGGAAGGTGCCGAACAGCGCGTTGACGCTGGCGTACCATGCCTGATGGCTGGCGGTGTGGGTGAACTGGTAGGGGCCGGCGACGTCTCCGGCGGCGAAGATGTTGGGGAACCTGGTCGCGAGGAATTCGTCGGTGACAACCGTTTTCGCCACATCCACGCCGATGTCTTCCAGCCCGAAGCCGGTCAGCCGCGCCTTGCGCCCGATGGCGACGATAAGAGCATCAAAGGGCACCTGCACCTCCGCCCCGTTTGCTTCCGCGATCAGCGTGCGGCCTTCGATCCGCTCCGCCTTGTGGCCGGTGAACACCTGCACCCCGTCCGCTTCCAGAACCTCGCGGGCGAGCGCCGAGACATCCGCATCCTCGCGGCCCAGCAGCGCGGCCGCCATCTCGACCTGAGTCACTTTCGAGCCGAGCCGCGCAAGTGCCTGACTCAATTCGCAACCGATCGGCCCGCCACCCAGCACGGCGACGCGCGCAGGTGCCGCGTCCATCTGCGCGAAGGCCTGCCACATGGTTTCGCTGGTGAGGTAGCCCGATTGCTCGATCCCCGGGATCGGCAGCACCACGGGCTCCGCGCCCGAAGCAATGATGATGCTACGGGTGGTCAGCCTTTGCGTGCCGCCATCATTGCGTGCGATCTCGACCGTCCAGGGGTCGATGATCTTGGCATAACCCTTCACCACATCAACGCCGAGCCCGGTGTAGCGTTCCACACTGTCGTGCGGCTCGATCGCCTTGATCGCCCCCATCACCCGCGCGATCACCGCCTTGAACGGCACTCCGGGTTCGCTTGGCGTAAGGCCATACTTGTCCGCATGGCGCATCATCGCCGCGACCTTGGCGCTCTTGATGATCGCTTTAGAGGGCACGCAGCCGGTGTTGAGGCAATCGCCGCCCATTTCATGCGCCTCGACCAGCGTGACCTTGGCCTTCACCGTCGCCGCGATCAGCGCCGAGACGAGCCCCGCCGAGCCCGCGCCGATCACCACCAGATTGCGGTCGAACTTTTTCGGCCGTGTGAACCCGGCATAGACCTTGCGGCGTTGCACCGCGCCGATGATGCCCTTGGCGATCCACGGCACGATGCCCAGCGCCACGAAGCTGCCGATCAACAGTGGCGAAAGAAGCCCGCTGGTGGATTCGATCCGCGCCAGCTGTGTGCCTGCATTCACATAGGCCGCCGTCCCCAACAACATTCCGAGCTGGCTCACCCAGACAAAGGTCAGCGTACGGATGCGGGTAAGGCCCATCACCAGATTGACGACGAAGAACGGGAAGGCAGGAATCATCCGCAAGCTGAATAGGTAGAAGGCTCCGTCCCGTTCCAGCCCGGCGTTGATCGCTTTCAACCGCTCGCCAAAGCGCGCCTCGATGCTGTCACGCAGCACATAGCGAGAGGACAGGAAGGCAAGCGTTGCCCCCAGCGTCGAAGCGAAGGAGACGATGACCGTCCCCCACAGCACCCCGAACAGCGCGCCCGCCGCCAGCGTCATAATCGCCGCACCAGGCAGCGAGGCGCCCGTCACCGCCACATAGACGGCGAAGAACCCGGCAATCACAGCCACCGGATTGTCCTGCTGGAATGCGGCAATTTCGCCTGACAGCGCCTTGATCCCCTCAAGCGAGAGATATTGTCCGAGGCCGAAGGCGAAATAGGCAGCGACCAGCGCGGCCAGAACGGCAAGAATGGCAAGCTTCTTCACGAGAGAATGGACCCCTTTGCGCGGCATTCGCACGCTTGTGCCGGATGGTTACTGCTTGGCCGCGAGGCCAGCGTATTGCGCGATCCACGCTTTGTCGATCCGGTGCTTGAGAGCAAGCACCCAGCGACCTTCCGCGCTGAAAGGCCCGTAGCTGGCAATCGCGCTGCCATCGCCGGTGTTGAGAATATAGAGGCTGTGGCGGCGTGGGTGGTAAGTGGCTTGCGGCACGTCTCCCCCCACAACGCTGCGAAGATTGGCGGCGAGCACTGGCCCGGCAAACACGGCGTGGACGCCCGAATGGGGCAGCGCCCGATCAAGCCGGGCAGCCACGTCTCCGGCGGCGAAGATATGGGGATGCGAGACCGAACGCTGGTGCGCGTCCACGGCGATGAAACCTTCGGCGTCGGTCTCAAGCCCGCTCGCCCGTCCCCAGCCGGGCGCGGCGCTGCCGGTGGCGGCGATGATCAGATCGACCGGTTCGAGCCACTGCCCGCCAGCAACTGGCGTACCGCGCTCGAACGCCGCCTCGGCCTCGAGCACCGCGATCCCCTGCCGCGCGAGTGCCTTGGCGACGCGCCGCCGCACGACATCCGCAAAGCCAAGGAGCAGGCCGCTTGTGCCCGTGGCCAGCGTCACCTGCGGGCGCGGCGCGGCGCCTGCCAGGTTCCGCAAGCCGAAGGCAAGCTCCACGCCCCCCGCTCCGCCGCCAGCGATCACCACGCGCGGCAGCCCTTGCCGAGATGCGCGCAAGCCGGCGAGGCGCTCGACGAAGGCCCCGATCGGGCGCACGTCAACGATCCGCGGATCCTTGCCAAGCAACGCCGCGCCCCGCCCCTCGCCGCCGGTGTCGAAGCTGGCGATGTTGAAGGCGATCTCCTGCCCGCCTGCCGTCTTCACCCGCCGCGCCTCGGGATCGAGCGCGGCGCAGCGGTCAAGCACAAGCTCCACCCCCGCCCGCGCCGCCAGACCGACAAGATCGACCAGCCCGTCGCCTATCTCGTGCTGCCCCGCGAGCCAGCCCGGCACCATACCCGAATAGCGTAAGGCGGGATCGGGCGTCAGCAGCACGGCGCGCGCACCTTGGGGCACGCCCCGCCGGATCCAGTCGGCGAGCACCGCGACATGCGCATGGCCGCCGCCCACCAGCAGCACATCAGCGTCGATCCGCGCGAAGTTGATCTGCGAGACTGCCATTACCAATACTCTCTTCGCGTCCGGTTCATCTTCCCGCAAGCTTCGTCCGTTAACGGGATTTGGATACTTTATTACCTCTCATATTACTGCGTATCCCGTTATCTTCGCGATTTTGCACATTTACGCCACTGTGGAACCCGCAAGGCTCTGGACCATTCATCGCTTGCGATGTGTGTTGGTTGCAATAGAGGCAATCAAGCCGCGACGCGCGCCATCCGGATGGGCATCGGATCGCTGGCATACAGGTATCGCACGGAAAGGCTGCCATGGCAGGTGAAGGCCAAAGTTACGGCTCGCAGATTTCGTTGGTGAAGTTCTTCAGGATCTTCTTCGACATCCTGAAGCCCGAGGCGAATTTCTATTGGCTGGCAGCCGTCTATGGCATCGGCATCAGCCTGCTGTCGCTCGCCACCCCAATCTCTGTGCAGATGCTGATCAACACCATCGCCAACACCGCGCTCACCGCGCCGCTGGTGATGCTGGCGCTGACCCTGTTCGGGCTGATGGTGCTGTCGGTGCTGCTCTATGCCTTGCGCGTCCACCTGATGGAGATCTTCGCCCGCCGCTTCTACGCGCGCATGGTGGCAGAGATTTCGCTGATCTCGGTCTATGCCCAAAATCCGTTCTTCGGCGACGTGAAAAAGAGCCCGCTGTTCAACCGCTATTTCGATGTCGTCTATGTCCAGACGGCGATCCCGATCCTGATGATCGGCGGTTTTACGACGCTGTTGCAGATTGCGGTCGGCTTCACGCTGGTGTCGCTCTACCACCCCTATTTCCTCGGCTTCACGCTGGTGATGATCGCGCTGATCTGGGCGGTATGGCTGATCTGGGGGCCGCGGTCACTGCGTACCGGGGTCGATGTCAGCCACGCCAAACACGCCACCGCCGCGTGGCTTCAGACGATCGGCAGCTCCAACGGCTTCTTCAAGTCGCAGCGCCGCATCGATTACGCACTCGACAAGACCGACGATTTCACCCGCGGCTACATTAACGAGCGCCGCCGCCACTTCCGGCACCTGTTCTCCCAGACCGTCGCCTTCCTACTAATGTATGCGGGCGCCAGCGCAGCACTTCTCGGCCTTGGCGGCTGGCTGGTCATCCAAAACGAGCTGACCCTGGGGCAACTGGTCGCCGCCGAACTGGTGCTGTCGGCCGCGTTCGTCGGCGTCTCGCAGCTCGGCAGCTATCTCGGCTATTTCTACGATCTCTTCGCCGCCGTTGAAGAGATCTCGCATTTCTACGATGTCGAACAGGAACAGCCCAAGGGCGCCGATCCCTTCGACGGGCCGGATCACACCATCGTTATGAAGGGCGTCAGGGGCCGTGCGCGGCATGAAGAGGCGCAGTTCGATCTCGAAATCCCGTCGGGTTCGATCATCATGGCCGATGCCAGCCACCACGGGGTGCAGCGCCTGTTCACCAACCTGCTCAAGATGCACGCCTTGCCGCAGGGCGGGATTGCCACGCTGGGCGGCGTCGACATGAAGGCGATCGAAGCGCACCACCTGCGCAAGAACGTCCACGTGCTCGACCGGCCGACCATCGTAGAGATGACGATCCGTGAATATCTCGCCCTGTCCTGCCCCGAAACCGCCCCGCAGCGCATGCTCGGCGCGCTGGAAACGGTGGGGCTTGCGGGCACTGTCGCGACACTGGAAATGGGCCTCGACACGCCGCTCGCCTCGACCGGCTATCCGCTTTCCGCTGTGGAGCTGCAGCAGCTGAAGCTTGCCAATGCCCTGCTTGAACGCCCGCGTATCCTCGTGCTCAGTCGCCTGTTCGACCTGCTCGATCCCGAACCGATCGAACGCGCGGTCGCGGAACTGCGCGCGCAGGCCTATTCGACCGTGATCTATTTCTCCAACCGCCGCATCGACCTCGGCTTTGACCGCTTCCTTTATCTGGAGGCGCGGCAACAGCGCTATTTCAGCAGCTTCGAAGAATTCAGCGCAGCCATCGCCAAGGGAGGAGCCTGATCATGGCAACGCTCAAGGAAGACATGGCGCACTTCACCACGCTGGCATCGATCAGGATGCCGCGCGTGATGCGGGCCGTATTCTTCATGATCCTCACCGCGATCATCATCGCGGTCGCCTTCCTCATCTATGTCCCGTGGGTTCAGACCACCTCGGGCCGCGGCGTGGTGACCACGCTCAGCCCGAACGAGCGCAAGCAGGATATCAACGCGCTGGTGCCGGGCCGGATCGAGGAATGGTACGTGCGCGACGGCAGCTCGGTGAAGAAAGGCGATCCCATCGTCCGCATCGCCGATATCGATCCCAACCTGATCTCGCGTCTTCAGGCCGAGCGCGGGCAGATCGATCTCCAGCTGCAGGCCGCCAAGTCGGCGCTTGCCACGGCCGAGATCGACGTGCGCCGGTCGCGCGAGCTGTTCGAAGCAGGGCTTGCAGCGCGGCGCGATTACGAGCTGGCGCAGATCAAGGTTGCCGACCTCCAGGGCAAGGTCGCCGCTGCCGAGGCCGATCTCAACCGCGCCGACGTGAACATTTCGCGCCAGTCGGTGCAGATCGTGCGCGCGCCGCGGGATGGCTTCATCCAGAGCCTCAATGCGGGCGACGCGGCAACCTTCATCAAGGCCGGCGACGTGCTGGCAACCTTCGTCCCAGATGGGGCCGCGCGGGTGATCGAGATCTTCATCGACGGGCGCGATGTGGCGCTGGTCCGGCCGGGCGATGCCACCCGCATCCAGTTCGAAGGCTGGCCTGCGGTGCAGTTCTCCGGCTGGCCCTCGGTCGCGGTCGGCACCTTCGGGGGCCGGGTCATCGCGGTCGACCGCTCCGCCCAGATCGACGGCCGCTTCCGGGTGCTGATCGCCGAGGAAAAGCTCGACGGCTATAGCTGGCCCGAGGAACGCTACGTCCGCTTCGGCGCGGCGGTGCAGGCCTGGGTGCTGCTCGAAACCGTGCCGGTGGGCTACGAGATCTGGCGCCAGCTCAACAACTTCCCACCCGAACTTTCAGCACAGTCAAGCAGCGGACAGACCAAGTGATGCGTTCGCGTCGGCCTGCTTTGTGGCTGCTGGGCGGTGTCCTCGCCGCCACGCTCGCGCCGCTTCCGGCGCAGGCGCAGGACATCGCGCCCGTTGGCGATCCGATCGACGTGGCACTCACCACCGGGCCGCTGCTGCCCGACGAAGTGCTGCGCTCATCGGCGCTGACCTTCCCCTCGATCCTCGAAGCGTTCGAACGCGAAGCCGCCTCGCGCGCCGACCAGCTCGGTGCCGATGGTGCTTTCGATCTGATGCTGAAGGGCGAATATTACGACCGCCTCACCGGCTATTATTCGGGCGGGTTCGGCAAGGTCGAGGCGCGCCAGCCCTTGCGCCCCTATGGTGCGGAGGTTTTCGGATCCTACCGCGTCTCCAGCGGCGATTTCCCGATCTACGAGAACTACGATTACACCAACGCGCTGGGCGAGGTGAAGGTCGGCGCGCTGTTCTCTCTGCTGCGCAACCGCGACATCGACAGCCGCCGCTTCGCGATCGAGGACACCCGCCTTGCCGCTGCCCAGGCGCAGCTCGATGTCCTGCTGGTGCAGTTGAACGTCCAGCACGAGGCACTACGCGCCTACTTGCGCTGGGTCGGCGCGGGGGAGGAAATCCGCGTCTTCGAGGAATTGCTCGAAATCGCCGAAGCGCGCCAGATCGGCCTCACCCGCGAAGTAAGCGAAGGCGCACGCGCGCGCATCGCTCTGACCGAAAACGAACAGAACCTGCTGCGCCGCCGCACCCTGCTGGAACAGGCGCGGCGCGATTTCCAGACCGCGGCGAACTCCTTGGGATTTTACCTTCGCGGGAGCGACGGGCGGATGGTGATCCCGACCCGCGAGATGCTGCCCGATCTGGCGCGCATGCGGCAAGTTGCCCCGCCCGAGACGCTTGCCGCCACCCCGCTGAACGACGTGATCCGCGACCGTCCCGAGCTTCAGACCTTCAAGATCGCACTCGAACGCGCCACCAACCGCGTGATGCTGCGCGAAAACGACCTCAAGCCGTCGCTTAACGCCAGCGTCGAGCTGTCGCGCGACTTCGGCCAGATCGGGCCAGGCGGACCGGGGTTCGATTCGACCGACACCGTGGTCGGCCTCACCTTCTCGGTTCCGCTCCAGCGCCGCACCGCGCGCGGAGCGGTGCAGCGCGCCGAGGCCGAGCTGCGCGAGACCGAGCTGCGCCAGCGCCGCATCACCGACCAGATCACCACCGATGTCAGCAACATCCTCGCCAACCTTGGCGCGGCGCTGAAGCTCGCCGATCTGGCCAATGCCGAGGTCAAGCAGGCGAGCCAGATGGTCGCCGCAGAGCGCACCCGGTTTCGCCTTGGCGCGGGCGAGTTCTTCCTCGTCAATGCACGCGAGGAGACCGCCGCCAACGCCCAGATCGGTGCGATCCGCGCGCAGCTTGCAGGCCGCCTCGCCGAGGCGAGCTACAATGCAGCGACGATGAACCTGAAGGCGTTGGGGCTCGAGTAGAGCGCCCAAGGTTTCCCGCTTGTCAGCCACAGGCCGCCGATTTATTTGACCTCCCAAGGGGGAGGGGCGCGTGAAACCAGTGCAAATGATCGCGCTCGCCGCGGTTGTGGCTTGCTCGCCTGCAACCGCTCAGGAGGCCGCGCCCGATGCGGCGCAAACCGCCCCCGATACCGCGCCCTGCGAGCTTCATGTCTGGCCCGCAGACGCCGCAAAAACCTTCAGCACGCTGATGGAAGTCCGCTGGACGGACATGGCGACTGTCGAGAAATACTCGCGTGATCCGCGCAGCCCGCTTGGTGGAACGGCCGCCTCGGTCGATCTGCAGCGGCGTGTTTTCGGCGCGCTCGATCTGCCCGCCTTGCTGAGCCTGCCCGGCTTTGCCGTAGTGCTGCACGACCAGCCGCTCGAAAGCCGCGTCATCCGCACGACCAAAGGCCGCATCCTGTCTGGCTCGCCGCCATGCTATGCCGAGCTCGTCACGGATGATGTCTTTTTCCAGGAGAACCATCTTCTGAAGGTCGACAACATCAACAACAGTCAGCTCAACACCACATTTCGGTTCCGCCGCTTCGACGCCGGTGAGACCGCGACCTTCAGCTATGGCAGCTTCGTGACGCGCGACCTGTTCGATCCGCGCAAGCGGCCCGAGCCGACACTGGCGAATGCCATCGCGCAGTTCGAAACCGCGTTTGCCGAAAGCATCACCCAGTTTGCCAGGGCGATGCAGGCCGCAGCACAGGCAAAGTCCAAAGGAAAAAAGAGCAAGTGACCGGCCAAGGACCCTCCACGATGAACACCTCCCTGCAATCCCTTGCCAGACTTTGCGCAGGCGCGCTGGCGCTGGCTTCGGCGCACGCAGCCGCAGCGCAGGACGTCGTCACTGAAGCCAGCGACGCCGAAGCCGCACCCCTGCCGCCCGCCTGCGAGTTGCATGTCTGGCCCGGCAGCCCGGTGCGATCGACCTATAGCGGGTGGTTCCACGGCGGAATCGTTGATGGCGCGGTGCAGGGGCGCGATGGTTACAAGAAGCTGCCCGACAGTATCCTCTCCGCCGAAACGCAGCTGCGCACCCTAACCGAAATGAACCTGGCCGAAGTGCTGCGGCTGACCGGTTACACCGTCGTCTTCCACGATCAGCCGCTGACCAGCCGCGCGATCCGCGCCGCGACCGGACGCGTGCTAACGGACACCCCCACCTGCTATGCCGAGTTCATCACCGATGATGTGTTCTTCCAGCAGGACATCGTCGAAGGGCGGTTCATCAAGGCGATCTTCCGCTTCCGGCAGTTCGACGGCAGTAGCGAGGCTCCGGCCCGCACTTTCGGCACCTATGTGCAGTATCGTCTGACCCAGTTTCCGCCGGCCGAGCCCGAACAGCTCGAGGTCGCGCTCGAGGAATTCCGGCTCGCCTACGGGCAGTCGGTGCGCCAGTTCGGCGCCGCGCTCAACAAGCCCGCCAAGCCCAAGAAGGGCAAGGCAAAGAATTAGAAAACGCAAGGCATCACGCCTGCCGTAAAAGGGGAAGACCGATGAAGAAGACAATGCTGCTCGCCGCCGCTCTGGCACTGGGTGTTGCCAGCCCCGCGCTGGTGCACGCGCAGGAGGCAGCGCCTGCGGCCGAGACCGCACCGAACACCAAGGGCCTTGCCCCCGCCGTCGCTGCCGATGGCTGCGAGCTGCACATCTGGCCGGCCGAGCGCATGAACGCCATGACCACCGGCTGGCTCGGCGGCGGGCTGCTGGAAGCGGCGCTCAATTCGGGCAAGGATGCCAACAACAAGACCCTGATGGCGAGCGCGCTCGACAGCCCCTCGCAGCTCGATGCGCTGCAGGAGCTTGACCTGCGCACACTCCTGCCGCTGACGCCGGGCACCACCATCATCCGGCACGAGCAGCCGCTCGAGCGCAAGACGATGAACAAGATCAAGACCCGCCGCGCGGAATCGGAATCCAAGTGCTATTCGGAGCTGATCGTCGCCGACGTGTTCTACCAGAAGGCCGCGATCTACGGCCGCTCGCTGCGGACGCTGTTCATGGTCCGCCAGTTCGGCAACGACCAGAAGATCGACAAGGAATACAAGGCTTGGGGCGGCAACGGCCTCAAGCTCTTCCCGCCCAAGGAAGGCGAGGACGCGATCGCCGCGCTCGACGAGTTGGTGAGCGTCTACAAGGCCAATTTCGAGGAATTCGCCCGCAACGCCCGCACCGCTCTGGCGCGCAAGAAGTAAGCGGGACGCCGCAAGCGAAGGGGGCCGCCGGACGCATATCCGGCGGCCTTTTTTTGCGCGACCTACAGCTTGCCCCGCAATGCCTGATAGGCCGCCGCCGAGACTGTGTTGGCGAGGTTCAGGGAACGGATCACGTCCGAGCGCATCGGGAGCTTGAGCAGACGGTCCGCGTGCCGGTCGATGATCGGCTTCGGAATACCCTTGGTCTCCTGCCCGAAGACCAGGAATGCGTCCTCGGGGTATTCCGGGTCATAGAAGGACCGCGCGCCGAATTCCTCGAACAGGAACAGCTGGTCGGGGCGCGGGGCGCGAGCTTCGACGAACGCGTCCCAGCTCGCATATTCCGTCAGGCGCACGTGGGGCCAGTAATCGAGGCCCGAACGCTTCACCCGCTTGTCCGATATGTCGAAACCCAGCGGATGGATCAGGATCAGCTCCATATCCAGCGCCACACAGGTGCGCCCCACCGCACCGGTGTTGCCGGGGATTTCCGGCTGGATGAGGACGATCGCGGTCATGCCGCATGGTCCCGGGCAAGGTATTCGCGCAAGGCGGAGAAGTGCGAGTGGCCCGGGAACATCGTCACCTCTGGGCGCGAAGGCAGCGCTCCCGCCAACGCCTTGGCCATTGCGGGCGGGGTCCAATCGTCCTCGCGCCCTTGCCAGATAGCGACGGGCTGGTGCACCTTCGCCAGGTTCGTCCGCCAGTCGGCGACATAGGCCCGGATCTCGGCCATGTATGCGGCGCGCTCCTCGAGCAGGCTGTGGCCCAGCGACTGCGCCAGTGCGGCGATGAAGCAAGGATCAGCGACCAGCGCGCGGTCCTCGCCCTTCGTTTTTGCCATCAGGGCTGCGGCCATCCTTGCAGGCGCGATGCGCGCGGCCTGCGCCTGCATGAAGGTCAGCGCGGCAAAGGCCCCTCGCCCGGCTAGCGCCGCACGGAACACCGGCGCGCCCGCCATGCCGGAGAGGAAATCGCCCAGCTGAAGCGGCGCTGCGGGTGAGACGAGGTCTATCTGCTCCACCCGCTCGCCGAGATGCGGCGCGGTCCGCAAGGCCGCCGCCGCGCCGAGAGAGAAGCCCACGAGCCGCAGCGGTTGATCAGGGAACTGCGCCACGATCTTCTCGCCGAGGCGCGCGAAGTCTCCCCCGCGCGCCACGACATGAAAATCCTGCGCCCGCGCGGCGATCTCCGGCCCGAAGGCAGCAAGCTCCGCCGCCGATCCCGGCAAACCGTGGAAATAGAGCGTGACGGGGCGCAAGGCCTCAGCCCAGCTTCGCCTTCAGCAGCTGATTGACCACGCCCGGATTGGCCTTGCCCTGCATCGCCTTCATGGTCTGGCCGACGAAGAAGCCGAACAGCGCTTCCTTGCCGGCGCGGTACTGTTCGACCTTGTCGGCGTTGGCGGCGATGATCGCGTCCACGGCGGCTTCGATGGCGCCGGTGTCGGAGACCTGCTTCAGACCTTCCGCGTCCGCGATTTCAGCAGGATCACGGCCGGTCTTGAGGACGATTTCGAAGATCTCCTTGGCCTGCCCGCCGCTGATCTCGCCCTTGTCCTGCATTGCGAGGATGCCTGCCTGTGCGGCGGCAGTGGCGTTGGCAGGGTCAACGTCATCGCCAAGCGCCTTAATCACCCCCGGCGCAACCGAGAGCGACCAGTTGGCGACCTGCGTGGCGACGGCGGCTTCATCTTTGCCGATGACCTTGGCGGTTTCGGCCAGAAGGGTTTCGAACCGCGCGAAGGTTTCGACCTCGGCGGTCAATTCGCGGGCGTTGTAGGGGGTCAGGCCCAGTACCTCCACATACCGCTTGCGCTTGGCATCTGGCAGTTCGGGGAGCGAGGCGCGGCATTCGGCGAGGAAGTCCTCCTCCAGCACCAACGGCAGCAGATCGGGATCGGGGAAGTAGCGGTAATCGTGCGCGTCTTCCTTCGAACGCATGGTGCGCGTGGTGCCGGTGCCAGGATCGAACAGGCGGGTTTCCTGCACGATCGTGCCGCCGCTCTCCAGCACGTCGACCTGACGCATCGCCTCGTGCTCGATAGCCTGCATGACGAAGCGCACGGAGTTGACGTTCTTGGTTTCGGTGCGGGTGCCGAATTTCTCGCCAGCCTTGCGCACCGAGACGTTCACGTCGGCGCGCATCGAGCCTTCTTCCATGTTGCCATCGCACGAACCGACATAGCGCAGGATTGCCCTGAGCTTGCGCAGGTAAGCCCCTGCTTCAGCGGGCGAACGCATATCGGGGCGGCTGACGATCTCCATCAACGCCACGCCCGAGCGGTTCAAGTCGACATAGGACATGGTCGGGTGCTGATCATGCATCAGCTTGCCCGCGTCCTGCTCCACGTGAATGCGCTCGATGCCGATAATCTTGTCTTCGGGAATGCCCGCCTTCTCGTCCGCCTCGATCAGCAGCGAGCCTTCGCCCACGATCGGGTGGTAGAGCTGGCTGATCTGGTAGCCCTGCGGAAGGTCGGCGTAGAAGTAGTTCTTGCGGTCGAACCGGCTCCACGCGTTGATCTGCGCTTCGATCGCCATGCCGGTGCGCACCGCCTGACGAATGCACTCGCGGTTGGGCACGGGCAGCATCCCCGGCATCGCGGCATCGACGAGACTGACCTGCGAGTTCGGCTCCGCGCCAAAGGCGGTGGCGGCGCCCGAGAACAGCTTGGAGTTCGAGGTCACCTGCGCATGGACTTCAAGGCCGATCACGACCTCCCATTCGCCGGTTGCACCCTGGATGCGGTAGTTGCTCATTTCGTTTCCTCGTCCTCGATCACCTTGCCATCCGGCCCGAAGCGCATCTCGCCGTGATCGACGTTCTTTCTCACCCAATTGGCGACCATGAAGGTCAGCGGCACCGCCAGGATAATGCCGATCCCGGCGATCCACAGCGGTGTGTCGGCGATCACCACCACTTCTCCGGCTTGGCGGTGAAGTTCGCGCGCTGCTGGATCGCGAGGCCTGCGTTGAGCACGCCCTGTTCGTCGAACGGGCGGCCGACCAGCTGGAGGCCGAGCGGCAACCCGTTGGCGTTGATCGTGGCGGGGACGCTCATGGCGGGCAAGCCTGCGAGCGAGGCAGGCACCGCGAAGACGTCGTTGAGATACATCGTCAGCGGGTCTTCGTTCATCGAACCCAGCGGGAAGCTGGCTGTCGGCGTCGTGGGCGCGAGGATCACGTCGCACTGTTCGAAGGCGAGCGCGAAGTCGCGGGCAACCAGCGCGCGGATCTTCTGGGCCTGCGTGTAATACGCGTCGTAGAAGCCCGCCGAGAGCACATAGGTGCCGATCAGGATGCGGCGCTTGACCTCGTCGCCGAAGCCGGCGGCGCGGGTCGCGGCGTACATGTCTTGAAGGCCGACGCCATCGGGCAGGTCGCGAAGGCCATACCGCACGCCATCATAGCGCGCGAGGTTGCTGGAGGCTTCAGCAGGCGCGACGATGTAATAGGCGGGCAGCGCGTATTTGGTATGCGGCAGCGAGACGTCGACGATTTCCGCTCCCGCGTCCTTGAGCCACGCCTTGCCCTGTTCCCACGAATCGAGGATCGCCTGATCGGTGCCCTCCATGCGGTATTCGCGGGGAATGCCGACCTTCTTGCCGCGCAGGTCGCTGTTCAGGGCCGCTTCCCAATCGGGCACGTCCATCTGGAGTGAGGTCGCGTCCTTTGGGTCGAACCCGGCCATCGCGCCGAGCATGATCGCACAGTCCTCGACCGAGCGCGCCATAGGCCCGGCCTGATCGAGCGACGAGGCAAAGGCGACCACGCCCCAGCGCGAACAGCGGCCATAGGTCGGCTTAATCCCGCAGATGCCGGTGAAGGCGGCAGGCTGACGGATCGATCCACCGGTGTCGGTGCCGGTCGCAGCCGGTGCGATGCGCGCCGCCACAGCAGAGGAGGAACCGCCCGAGGAACCACCCGGGCTCATCGCGGCGTTGGAACCGGCCTTCTTCCACGGCGAGGTGACATTGCCGAAATAGGACGTCTCGTTGGACGAACCCATCGCGAACTGATCGAGGTTGAGCTTGCCCAGCATCCCCGCACCCGCATCCCACAGCTTCTGGGAAACGGTGGATTCGTAGCGGGGGGTGAAGCCTTCGAGGATGTGGCTGGCCGCGGTGGTCTGCACGCGGTTGGTGGCGAACAGATCCTTCATGCCGATCGGCACGCCGGCCATCGCGCCCAAAGTCTCGCCCGCAGCGCGCGCGGCATCCACCTTGTCGGCGGCGGCGAGCGCATGATCGGGGGTGGTGACGATGAAGGTGTTGAGCGCGGCGGCATCGGCCACGGCGGTGTTGAAGCTTTCCGCCACTTCACGCGCGGTGAAGCTGCCGGCGCGCACGCCGTCACGGATTTCTTTGACACCGAGAGAGGTCAGGTCAGTCATACTGTTTCTTTCGTCATCCCCGCGAGGGCGAGGATCCAGCTATCGTTTCCTGTCACACCAGCCGTCAGCTGGCCCCCGCCTGCGCAGGGGTGACAGGAAAACTACTCGATCACCTTCGGCACGCCGAAGAAGCCGTGCTCGGCTGCGGGGGCATTGGCGAGGACGTCAGCCTGCCTGCCGCCGCCGGTCAGGGGGTCGGCATCGACCACGTCATCGCGCAGGCGCAGCGTGTTGGGGATCACCGCCGCCATCGGCTCGATGCCTGCGGTGTCCACCTCGCCGAGCTGCTCGACCCACTGGAGGATGCCGTTAAGTTCGGGCACCATCCGCTCGAGCTCGGCATCATCCATGCGGATGCGCGCGAGGCTGGCGATCTTGGCGACGGTTGCCTTGTCGACCGACATTGCTCAGGCCGCCCTTACTGGCCCGGGACCGCTTGCGGGGCCGCGCCTTGCGGTGCTGCCGCGCCCGGCTGACCACCCTGCTGGCCCATCTGCGCCTGCATCGTCTGCTGGAGCACCTGCAGGTTCCGGTCGAAGGTTGCGCGGCTCATGATGTCGACCACCTCGATCTCGAACTCGAGATCGGCGTTGGGAGGGATCGGCGAGCCCTGCGGCGGGCTTGCGCCATAGGCCTGATCGGCGGGGATGAAGAGCGTGTACTTGCCGCCCTTCTGCATTTCCTGGAGGCCCTTGAAGAAGCCCGGAATGGTCGCGCCCTCTTCCAGCGGGAAGGGGCTGCCTTCGGGGAACAGGCCCTGCACCGGCAGCGGGATCGGGCGTGATTCGTCGAACACCGTGCCATCAGTGGCAAGCTTGCCCTTGTACTTGACCCACACGACTTCGCCGATCTTCGGATTGGGGCCGGTGCCCGCCACTTCCGTATAGACGCTGAGCCCGCGCGGAATGGCGGCCCAGGCGAGCCCTGCCCCGACCAGCACGGCGAGGACGACCCCGATCCAGAGCTTGGTCAGCGAGCCCTTGGCGACGGGCTGGATGGGAACGCGGGTAATCTCGGTCATGATCTTGTCCTGCTGGTCCGCGCGGCAAGCGCTGCGGCGTTATGACGACAAAAGGGCGCGGAATGAAACCGCGCCCTGATGGCTGATCGTAAAGGGGGATTCAAGCGGTTCCGGCGGTTGGAACACACCTGAGGACGGGATTACTTGCTCCCGTCGCGCTCCATCCGCTTGCGCTCCATCTTGCGGGCGCGGCGCACGGCGGCGGCCTTTTCGCGGGCGCGCTTTTCCGACGGCTTTTCGTAGTGGCGACGCAGCTTCATCTCGCGATAAACGCCTTCGCGCTGCAGCTTCTTCTTGAGCGCGCGCAGGGCCTGATCGACATTGTTATCGCGAACCATGATTTGCATAAACGACGACTACCTCAATCTCAAAACGCCAGAGCCCTGGATGATTCTGCGCAGGGATACACGATGAATTTCCAATGAAATGCGGGCGATTCCCCGAGGGAGCCGCCCTTCAATCCGCGCCCCGATAGTCCAACACCGGCAAAATGGCAAGCCGCCACAGCGCAATGCTGCATCATGGCGCCTTCGCCACGCTAGGCAGATCGCGTTGCCCTCGCTAAAGGCACCCGAATGTCCGGTGAAATTTCTCCTCTCATGGCAAGCCTCAATGTCGCTGTCGGCGGCGCGGCTGGCTCGGTGCTGCGTTATCATGCGGGGCGCGTGGTGACCAACCTTGCGCCCGCGGGGAGCGCCTTCCCGTGGGGGACTCTGGCGGTGAATGTCGCAGGCAGCCTTGCCATGGGCGCGCTGATCGGCTGGCTAGCGCGCGGATCGCTTTCCGAGACCGGCGCCGAATCCGCGCGGCTGCTGCTGGGCGTTGGACTGCTCGGCGGGTTCACCACCTTCAGCGCCTTTTCTGGCGAGCTCGTTACCATGCTCCATCGCGGGCAGATGGGCATGGCCGCAGGGTACGTCGCCGCTTCGCTGGTGGCCGGGGTCGCGGCGGTACTGGCCGGCCTCGTCACCGCACAGATTGTCGGCGCATGACCGGTACCCCCGCCGCCACCGCCAGCACCGATAACGTCCGCCAGTTCACTGTCGGCGAGGATGACGACGGCATCCGGCTCGACCGCTGGTTCAAGCGCAATCTGCCGCAGGTCGGCTTTGCCACGGTCTCGCGCTGGGCGCGCACCGGGCAGATCCGGGTCGATGGCAAGCGCGCCAAGCCGGAAGACCGCCTTGCGACAGGGCAAGTGTTGCGCGTGCCGCCGGGCGGCGAGGATGCGCCTGCCACTAAGAAGGCGGCCCCGCGCGCCCGCACGCTGAGCCCTGAACAGATCGCCGAAGCGAAGGCCATGGTGATCCACGAAACCCGGTCCGCGATCGTGCTCAACAAGCCCCCGGGCCTCGCCACGCAGGGCGGCAGCAAGACCACCAAGCATGTCGACGGGCTGCTCGATGCCTTCGTCACCGACGAGAAGACGCCCCGCCCGCGGCTGGTCCACCGGCTCGACAAGGACACCTCCGGTGTGTTGCTTATCGCTCGCACGCCGGGCAGCGCCGCGAGCTTCTCCAAGCGGTTTGCCAGCCGCTCTGCTCGCAAGGTCTATTGGGCGCTGGTGGTCGGCGTGCCGCAGCTGTCCGAAGGCGTGATCGACGCCCCGCTCGCCAAGCAGCCGGGCACCGGCGGCGAGAAGATGCATATCGACGAGGACAACGGCGCGGCGGCCAAGACCCGTTACCGCGTGGTCGAGCACGCGGGCCAGCGCGCCTCCTGGGTCGAGCTCGAACCGCTCACCGGCCGCACCCATCAGCTGCGCGTCCACATGGCCGCAATCGGCCACCCGATCGTGGGCGACGGCAAATATGGCGGGCCGGATTCTTTCCTGACCGGCGCGGTTAGCCGCAAGATGCACCTCCACGCCCGCCGCCTGATCATCTCCGAGCCCAAGGCGGGCGACGGTACAGGCGGCAAGCTCGATGTGACGGCCGAACTGCCGCCGCACTTTGCGATGAGCATGGAAGTGCTGGGCTTTGACCAGAACCTCTCGGACGCCTCGCCGCTGCGCGAGGAAACACCCGAGAGAACGGGCGAGGAAAAGAAGCAGGCTGCCCGCCGCCACTTCAAGCAGGCGAAGAAAGAAGCCCGCACCCCGCGACGCGCGCGCGGCGCGGCTTCCGCCAAACCCAAGGCGAAGGCCAAGCCGAAGACCGCCAAGCCTAAGACCGGAAGCAAGGCCCCAGCCAAGTCCGGCAAGGCCAAAGGCCCTGCGGTCAAAGGCCCGGGAGTCAAAGGGCGGCGCTGATGCACCCCAATCCCCTCTACCGCACGCAAGACCGCGCACTGTGCGACAACCTGATCGAGGAGATCGGTTTCGGCATGGTGTTTGCAGCCACTCCCGAAGGGCCGAGGGTGGCGCACACACCGCTGTTGCTTGCAGAGGGCGGTGCGGTGCAATTCCACCTCGCGCGCAGCAATGCCCTCGCCCGTCATCTCGACGGCGAGACCGCGCTGATCGTGGTCAATGGGCCGGACGCCTATGTCTCTCCGCGCTGGTACGATAATCGCGATACTGTGCCGACGTGGGATTACATTGCGCTCGAACTGGAAGGCCGGGTGCGGCGCTTGCCGGATGAAGGGCTCGAAGCCTTCCTCCATGCCGCCATCGAGAAGCATGAAGGCAAGCTGGAGGGCGCGCCCTGGCTGGCAGGGGAGTGCTCCGAGAAAGTGTGGGGCGGCCTGTTCCGCGGCATTGTCGGCTTCGAACTGGAAGTGCAGGCATGGCGCCCGACCCTCAAGCTGTCGCAGAACAAGTCCGCCGAGGAACGCCAACGCATCGCCAAGGGGCTTGAGGCCGCCGGCCACGCCGCGCTCGCCCATTTTGTGCGGGACCTCCCGTCATGACCCGCCTCGCGGTGTTCGACTGCGACGGCACGCTGGTCGACGGGCAGGCGGACGTGTGCTGGGCGATGGAGCGCGCCTTTACCCGCGCCGGCCTTCCTGCACCCGACCATCAGGCCGTGCGCCGGATCGTGGGCCTCAGCCTGCCCGCGGCCGTGCGCAGCCTTGCTCCCGAACTCGGCGACGAGCAGAGCCGCGTCGTCACCGAATTCTACCGCTCCAGCTTCCGCGCGCGGCGGGAAGAGGGCCTGCTCGACGAGCCGCTTTATGACGGCATCGCCGATCTGCTGCGGAGCTTGCACGCGGACGGCTGGCAACTCGCGGTTGCCACCGGCAAGTCCGACCGTGGCCTTGCAGCTTGCCTCGCAACCCATGGCATCGCCGACCTATTCGTCTCGCTCCAGACCGCCGATCGCCACCCCTCCAAACCGCATCCCGCCATGCTCGAAGCCGCTTTGTTCGAGGCAGGAGCAAACCGCGAGCAGGCGGTCATGATCGGCGACACCAGCTTCGACATGCTGATGGCGCGCAGCATCGGCGTTGCGGCGATCGGGGTCGGCTGGGGCTACCACGGCACGCAGGAACTGCTCGCCAGCGGTGCGGCCAGCGTGGTCGGAACCGCAGCCGCACTTGCCGCCGCCTTGGAGGACACCATGCCATGAGCCGATCCGAACGCGAACAGGCCGAGGCACGCGCGCGCAACGGCTTTATCGTCATCACCGCAGTGCGATTTGGCGGGGTGGCGATGGTGCTGCTCGGCTTTGCCATCGTTCGCGGGGTCATCGACCTGCCGTACGCGGCGGGCGCGGTGCTCGCCGTGATGGGCTTCTTCGAGATATTCTTCCTGCCCCGCTTCATTGCACGGGCGTGGAAAGCCGGAGACGACAAGCGGCAATGATCCGCCGGTTCTACAAGGATGTGACCCTCGCGACGCAAGCGGGTGGCTGGCAGGTGATGCTCGATGCACGCGGGGTAAAGACCGTCGGCGGCGCGTCGCAGATCGTCCCGACCGCAGCTCTGGGCGAGGCGATGGCGGCGGAATGGCGTCAGCAGGGCGAAAAGATCGATCCCGCCAGCCTGCCGCTGCGGGACTTGGCCGATTACGCGATCGACATGGTCGCGCCCGATCCCGCCGCCGTGGCGCGCGGCCTCGTCGCCTATGCCGAGACCGACACGCTCTGTTACCGCGCCGATCCGGACGAGCCGCTTCATGCGCGCCAGCAGGCCGTGTGGGAACCGCTGCTCCGAGCCTTCGAGGCCGCGCACGGCATCACGCTGGTGCGGGTAAGCGGCGTTCTCCACCGACCGCAGTCGCCCGAGGCGCTGGCACTGCTGGAAGCGCGGCTGCGGGCACTCGACCCCTTCGTGCTGGCAGGCGTGGAGGCGATGACGAAACTCGCCGCCTCGCTCGTTACGGCGCTCGCTGCACTGGATGCCGCTCACGAGGACGAGCCGCGTGCCCTATGGCAGGCAGTGTGTCTTGAAGAGGAATGGCAGGCAGACCTGTGGGGCCGCGACTGGGAGGCCGAAGAACGCCGCGCGCGGCGCGAGGCTGATTTTCTGCGAGCCTGTGCCTTTGCGGGGCTGGCGAGGGCTGCTTAGCTCGCCGCTACCCAATCAGCGACTTCGGCCGCAACCTTGTTCGCCGCCACATTCAGCGCCGCACCGACCGCGCGGGTCTCTGCCGCAACGCCGGTCTCGCGGGCTTCGAAGCGGCGGGTCGTGACAGCGCCGTCCTTTGCAATCCGCACCGCATCGAACCGCACTACCGCAGCGCCGCTTTGCGCGTCATAGCCCATGTCGATCAGCGTGCCGTGCAAGGTCACCGTGGCCAGCGTGGTGGTGTCGTCCCCGTCGATCACCATAGTCTGCCCCCGCGCGCGGATGGTTTCGCCGACCAGACGGCGGAACAGGCGCGCGGGCTTTTCGACCCAGAAGGCCTCTTGCAGATAGGCAAGTTCCGTATCGCTCACCGCCACCGGCACGCGCAGCACATCAAGCTTGGCGGGCGTATCGAAAGCCAGCACCGCCACCACGGGCCGCGAGGCATCGGCGGCGACGCCCGGGCCGGCAGGGGCCGTGACAGCCGGGCTGAGGGTCAACAGGCTCGCCGGCGGCTCTCCGCCAAGGCTGATGCAGCCGGACAGGACCAAGGCCAGAGGCAGGGCGATCAGGAAGGGGCGGTTCGTCAAGCGCATCGCATCATCGTCCTTATTGCGGCTTGTAGTCGGGCAGCGACTTGCCGCCCACCAGAGCGCCTGCGCCTTCGGATTCGAGTTTCTCGGTGATCGAGCGTAGCGCGCGGCTGGTGGCGCGCAGGTCCTGCAAGGTCGCCTCGGCATTGGGCAGCGTGCTGGTCCGCAACTGGCGCGCGGCCGGGCGCGTGTCTTCCAGCGTTGCCGAGAGCGAGGCAAGCGCGGCGTTGGCGCTCTTGAGTGTTTCGCGCAATTCGCGCGCCAGCGGCTCGCCTTCCCTGTTCACCAGCGTATCGGTGGTCAGTGCCAGCTTTTCAGCGGCATCGAGGGTCTGGTTGAATTCCTGCATGGTCACGCGGAATTCCTTAAGGTTGGCGGTCAGCTCCGGGGTCGCATCGGCAAGGCCGCCGGTCAGCCGGTTGGAGTTCCTGAGGATGCCCGCCATTTCCTTCTGGTTTTCGGGGCCGAGGATCATGTTGAGCTGTTCGGTCAAGGTTGCCAGCCGCTCCAGTAGCAGCGGTGCGTTGGCCACGATTTCGCCGAAGCCGCCGCGCCCGGGAGGGATCACCGGGCGGTCTTCGGGACAGGCGGTGGTCTCGCAGGTGATGCGCGGCGCGCCTTTGCGGGCCCCGTCCAGCAGGATGGTGGAGACACCAGTGAAGCTAGCCTGGATGGTCGCCGTCGTGCCGACAAGGATCGGCACGTCGTCCTTGACCTTGACCCGCACACGCACGAATTCCGGGTTGTCCTTGGCCAGCGCGATTTCGGTCACCTGCCCCACCGGCACGCCGGCAAAGGTCACCTGGCTGCCGTTGGCAAGGCCGGATACCGACTGGTTGTAGAAGATATCATATTCGTCCTTTGCGCCTTCATTGAGACGCGCGATCCAGACGATGAAGGCCGCAAGCGCCGCAAGCAGCGCCAGCGTCACCGCACCGACCCACAGATTATTGGCTCTGGTTTCCATGCGCGTTCCCTATGCGGCCCTCTGGTCGGACTTGTCCAATATTCTCTCGCTCATGCCTCGCCCTCGCCCTGAAGATGCGTTGCACGGGCGCTGCGACCGCGCGGGCCGTTGAAATATTCCTCGATCCACGGATGCCCCGTCGCGATCAGTTCGGGGATGGTACCCACGGCGATGATCTTCTGCTCGGCGATCACCGCCACGCGGTCGCAGATCTCATAAAGCGTATCGAGATCATGGGTTATGAGAAACACGGTAAGGCCCAGCGTTTCCTTGAGTTCGCGCGTCAACCGGTCGAACTTGGCCGCCCCGATCGGGTCGAGGCCTGCGGTCGGCTCATCGAGGAACAGCAGTTCCGGATCAAGCGCCAGCGCCCGCGCGAGGCCTGCACGCTTCTTCATTCCGCCCGACAATTCGGAGGGGAATTTCTGCACCGCATCTTCCGGCAGGCCGGTCAGCATCACCTTGTAACGCGCGATCTCGGCCCGGAATTCGGGATCGAGATCGGGGTAATACTTCTTGATCGGCACCTCGACATTCTCGCCCACCGTCAGGGTCGAGAACAGGGCGCCGCCCTGGAACAGGATGCCCCAGCGCCGCCGCACGCCGATGCCCTGTTCAAGGTCGGACTCGGTGATGCAGCGCCCCAGCACGTCGATCCGCCCGGCGTTGGGCCGCTGCAATCCAATGATCGAGCGCATCAGCACCGATTTGCCCGTGCCCGACCCGCCGACCACGCCAAGGATCTCGCCCCGCCGCACCGTGAGGTCGAGCCCGTCATGGACCGCGTGTTCGCCGAACTTGTTCACAAGCCCTTCGACCACGATGATCGGCTTGTCGTCATCGGGATGTTCGTTGACCCGCATCAGCCCCATCCGACCTCGGTGAAGAACACCGCAAAGAAGGCATCCAGCACAATCACGGCGAAGATGGCGGAGACCACAGCCATCGTGGTCCGCCGGCCGACTTCCTCGGAATTGCCGTGCACTTGCAGCCCGTGATAGCACCCCGCGAGCGCGACGATCAGGCCGAAAACAGGCGCCTTGATCAGCCCCACCCACAGGTCGTGAGTCGGCACAACCTCCTGGATACGCAACAGGAAGGTGAAGAACGGAATACCAAGCGAGAACTGGCCGACCACGGCTCCGCCGATGATCGCGACCAGCGACGCATAGAAACCGAGCAGGATCATCATGAAGGTCGCCGCCAGCATGCGCGGGATCACCAGCACCTCGATGGGCGAGATGCCGATCGTGCGCATCGCGTCGATCTCCTCGGTCAGCTTCATAGTGCCGAGTTGCGCGGCAAAGGCGCTGCCCGAACGGCCCGCCACCATGATTGCGGTCATGAGCACGCCAAGCTCGCGCAGGGTAATACGCCCGACGAGATTGACGGTCAGCGCCTCGGCCCCGAACTGTTCGAGCTGCACCGAGCCCTGCTGGGCGATGACGATCCCGATCAGAAAGCTCATGAGGCCGATGATCGGCAGCGCAGTAACGCCAACCAGCTCCATCTGGTGAACCAGCGCCTTGATCGGGAAGCGGCGCGGGCGGCGCAGAAGGCTACCGGCGGCGATCATGATCTGCCCGAAGAAGGCAACCACGCCGTAGATGCCGCCGCGCGCGCCGAATACCTTCTCACCCACCGCCAGCGGCAAACGTTCCCACACCGGCAGGCGGTGCGGATGGGTATCGCCCCCGGCGTCGATCTCGCGCATGGCGGCGAGCAGCCGCTCGGCCTCGGGGCTGGCACCGGTGATGTTGCTGTCATGCTCGCGCGCGAAGCGACAGACCACCCACGCGCCGACCGTGTCGATCTCCTCGACGCCGGCCAGATCGACTGCGGCGACCGGTCCTTCCATTGCCCGCAAATCACGTTCGACCGGGCCGATGGCGGCGAGCGTGAGGTGCCCGGACAGCACCAGCCGCGGGCCGTCAGTCCCTGCATCCTCAAGCAAGTATTGCGCGGCGCTCTGCATCGGCTGCGGGGTATGGGGGGATTTTCCAAGGCCCGCAAGGCTCTCGCAGCGGGCGGGCTGGCGGATTCTGCCGCCTTTGCATCATTGCATCGCAACATGGGTGCTGGCATGGCGCGGCTCATTATGTCCGACACCGCAAACCCCACCCTGCCCACCACTTTCAACCCCGCCGACATCGAGGCGCGCTGGTATCAGCATTGGGAGACGAACGGCCTGTTCCGGCCCGATCGTCCGGAGGCGGAAGCCTATACCATCGTCAACCCCCCGCCCAACGTGACGGGGAGCCTCCACATCGGCCACGCGCTCGACAACACCTTGCAGGACGTGGTGATCCGCTATGAGCGCCTGCGCGGCAAGGATGCGCTGTGGGTGGTCGGCACCGATCACGCGGGGATCGCGACGCAGATGGTGGTCGAGCGCCAGCTGGAAGCGCGGCAGGACAAGCGTACCAACTATTCGCGCGAGGCCTTCGTCGACAAAGTGTGGGAATGGAAGGCCGAAAGCGGCGGCACCATCACCAACCAGCTGCGCCGCCTCGGCTGCTCGATGGACTGGAGCCGCGAGCAGTTCACGATGGACCCGCACTTCACCCGCGCAGTGATCAAGACTTTCGTCGATCTCTACAACGACGGGCTGATCTACCGCGACAAGCGGCTGGTGAACTGGGACCCGAAGCTCAAGACCGCAATTTCGGACCTTGAGGTGGAAACGCAGACCATCGCGGGCAGCTTCTGGCACCTGCGCTATCCGCTCGCCGACGGCGCGACCCTGCCTGACGGGCGCACCTATCTGGAAGTCGCCACCACGCGCCCCGAAACGATGCTCGCGGATATGGCCGTGGCGGTGCACCCCGAGGACGAACGCTATGCCAGCGTCGTCGGCAAGCACGTGATCCTGCCGCTGACCGGTCGCCGCATCCCGGTGATCGCGGACGAACATGCCGATCCCGAACTGGGCTCGGGCTGCGTGAAGATCACGCCGGGGCATGACTTCAACGACTTCGAGGTCGGCAAGCGTGCGGGCTTTGCGCCTGCCGAGAAGCTCAACATGCTCGATGCCGAGGCGAACGTCTGCCAGACGTCGGACGGTCTGGTGCCGGACGAATTCATCGGCCTCCACCGCTTCAAGCGGGATGGGGTGGATGGTGCGCGCGAGCTGGTCGTCACGCGGATGAAGGAGCAGGGCTTCCTCATCCCCCACGTCACCAAGGACAAGGAAGGCAACGAAGTCCTCCACGACGCCGAGCCGCGCCAGATCGCCACCCCCTTCGGCGACCGCGGCGGCGTGGTGATCGAGCCGTGGCTGACCGACCAGTGGTACGTGAACGCCGCGGAGCTGGCGAAGAAGCCCATTGAAGCGGTGCGCAGCGCCGATATCCAGATCGTCCCCAAGACCTGGGAGAAGACCTTTTTCAACTGGATGGAGAACATCCAGCCGTGGTGCGTCTCGCGCCAATTGTGGTGGGGGCACCGGATCCCGGCATGGTTCGCAGACGACGGCCGCTGCTTCGTCGCTGAAACCGCCGAGGCCGCGCAGGCGCTTGCTGGTGAAGGCATTACTCTGACGCAGGACGAGGACGTCCTCGACACGTGGTTCTCCAGCGCGCTGTGGCCCTTCGCCACGCTGGGGTGGCCAGAGGACGGCAGCCCGCTGCTGAGCAAGCACTTCCCCAACAGCCTCCTTATCTCGGGCTTCGACATCCTGTTCTTCTGGGATGCCCGCATGATGATGATGGGCTTCTACAACATGGGCCAGAAGCCCTGGGACACGCTCTATCTCCACGGCCTCGTGCGCGCGGCGGACGGGGCGAAGATGTCGAAGTCCAAGGGCAACGTCGTCGATCCGCTCGGCCTCATCGACCAGTACGGCGCCGATGCGCTGCGCTTCTTCATGGCGGCGATGGAAAGCCAGGGCCGCGACATCAAGATGGATGAAAAGCGGGTCGAAGGGTATCGCAACTTCGCGACCAAGCTGTGGAATGCGGCGCGGTTCTGCCAGTCGAACGGTATCGGGGCCTCTTCTAGTGTGAAGGCTCCTACCGCGCGCCTCGCCGCCAACCAGTGGATCATCGGCGAGGTCGCGGCCTGCGTCACCGAGATCGGGCGCGCCATGGCCGACCTGCGCTTCGACGCGGCGGCGAACGCGATCTACCAGTTCACGTGGAGCAAGTTCTGCGACTGGTATCTTGAACTCATCAAGCCGGTCTTCGCCGGTGACGCCGACAGCCCGCCTGCCGTGGAAACCCGCGCGGTCGCCGGCTGGGCGCTCGACCAGATTCTCGTCATGCTCCACCCCTTCATGCCCTTCATCACCGAAGAGCTGTGGCACAAGCTGGGCGCGCGCGATTACGAGCTGATCGTGGCGCAGTGGCCCAAGCCCGAAGCCGAGGTTAGCAAGGATGCGACCGACGTCATCGACTGGCTGATCGACCTCACCACCAACACCCGCTCGGCCAAGAACGAACTCGGCATCGCGCCGGGCG
The DNA here is from genome assembly GCA_027533455.1 of Porphyrobacter sp. Lineage (GTDB taxonomy): Bacteria > Pseudomonadota > Alphaproteobacteria > Sphingomonadales > Sphingomonadaceae > Erythrobacter. Next base: position 130,421 of record JAPZUC010000011.1, read on the forward strand.
CGAAGCTGGCGGCCTACCTTGCCGCGCCTTCGAATGTGGCGACGCGCACGATCGAGCGCAGCAGCGCCGCCATCGAACGCCTCGCACGCCTCGTGCCGGTGACCATCGGCGAAGCCCCCGCCGGTGCCGCCATGCAGGTGACCGCAGGGGAGGACGTGTTCGTCATCCCGCTGGAAGGGATCGTCGACATCGCGGCGGAAAAGGCGCGCCTGGAAAAGGCACTCGCGGCTTCGGAGAAGGAAGCCAAGAGCCTCGGCGGCCGCCTGTCCAACCCCGCCTTCGCCGAGAAGGCCAAGCCCGAAGCAGTCGAAAAGGCCCGCGCCGATCTCGCCCACCACACGGGCGAGGTGGACCGGCTGACCGCAGCACTGGCGCGGCTGGGATAGGCCTTTCTGTCAGGGTCACGCAGAGAGGCTGGCCGTCCGCATCCGGACGGCCAGCTCTGCTCTTACTTGGTTTCGTACCACTGGCCGGTGCCGCGTGCGCCAGTCTTGGAGTACCACTCCATCGTGAGACCTCCGCGCCGGCCCGCGTATGGCCCGCTCTTGCCTTCGATGCCGCCGATGCAGCCGAGCGGCGTGTCAGGTCCGGGCTTTCCGATATAATTGCAACCATAGACCTCGGTGGCGGTGTCCTTACCCTCAGTCGTGGTGCATGTAAGGTGGATGGCAAAGATGCTGCCATGAGGCTGGCCCATGCCCACGCAGCGTGCCGTTCCGCTGGTCTTGGTGCCATCGGCATAGGTGGTGGTGTAGGTTCCGCTCACTGCGCCGCCGCCATATTGGGGGCCGTCCGGCCCGGTCAGGCCGCCGACACTTTCTACCGGCTTCCATACGACATCAAAGGTAAAGCTTTGCGCATAGGCAGCACCGCCGAAAGACAAAGAAGTCGCAGCGATTATTGAAAAAGAAGCCTTTTTCATATGACATCCCCCATATCTTCAGTAAGTCGCAAATAAGTATTTGCGACTCGGCCAAATTAGCGACCCAGATCATCTTAGCATTTTTGATAGAGTCCACTATGCGATAATATTTTCGTTGCGATTCGATACTAGTATTTTTAAAAAACTGGAAATAATCGCGTAAATTCAGTGACTGAATTGGGGCCGTCACCTAATGAATATTGGCTAGTCCCGTTGCCATGGCGGCAATCACGAAATCGAAGCGCCGGAGCAGCGTAAAATTTCCCACTGCCGGGAATCGTGGCATAGGGCGGGAATGATCAGCCTTTCCTCCCCCGGTTTTGCGGCATGAACCTCGCCCTCGCCACCGACGACACCGGCGGGCCGGAGATCTTCGCCAGCCTGCAAGGCGAAGGGCCGAGCGCGGGAATGCCGGTCGCCTTCGTGCGCCTCAGCCGCTGCAACCTTGCCTGCACCTGGTGCGACACGGCCTATACGTGGCGGTTCGAGGGCGATAATCGCCCCCACCGCGACGGGGTGACCTATGACCGCAAGGCCAATCAGGTGACGCTCTCGCCTGCCGAAACAGCGGAGCGGATAGTGGCGCTGGGCCAGAAGCGCCTCGTCATCACCGGGGGCGAGCCGCTGCTTCAGGCACCCGCGCTGGCCGAGATGCTGGAGCATCTGCCCGACATTGCAGTCGAGATCGAGACCAACGGCACGGTTGCCCCGCCGGTGCGGCTCGATATCCGGGTCGACCAGTACAATGTCAGCCCCAAGCTTGCGCATAGCGGCAATCCGGCCGACCTCGCGCTGGTCCCCGAGCGGCTCGACGCGTGGGCGACCGAGCCGCGCGCGTTCCTGAAGTTCGTGATTGCCGCGCCGGAGGATGTGGACGAGGTGCTGGCGCTCCACAAGCGCTACCGTTTCCGGCCCAGCCAAGTGTTCCTGATGGCCGAGGGGGCAGACTCTGCCACGCAGCGCGAACGGCAGGCGTGGCTCAGCGCGCTATGCCTGCAGCATGGCTTCCGGATGAGCGACCGGCTGCATATCCATCTCTACGGGGATACGCGGGGAACCTAACCTAGCCCTGGCTTCTCCAGCGCATCACCACGCGCTCGACCAGTTCTTCCTCGCCGCCGTCCTGCGACCACAGCTCGGCGAAGCTCGGGTCTTCCGAGGCCGGGCGCCTGTGTTCCTCGAGATTGTCGAAGCTCACGCGGATCGGGATGGCCACACCTTCGCCGCAGATGATGCATTCGCGGTTACGCAGCGCGGGGATGGAATCGAGGAACCCGCGCGCGCCTTCGGGCATCGCGGCCTTCACGAAAGCCTGGTCGCGGTCGTTGTTGAGGCGCATCGCGATGATGGTGCCACACTGCGACAGCACGCCTTCGGCAAGGTCGGACGGACGCTGGGTGATGAGGCCCAGCGAGATGCCGTACTTACGGCCTTCCTTGGCGATCCGGCTGAGGATCTTGCCGACAGACGAACCATCGGCGTTCTTCTCGTTCGGGACGTAGCGGTGCGCTTCCTCGCAGACGAGCAGCACCGGGCGGGTCTTTTCGTCACGGCCCCAGATCGCGAAGTCGAAAACGAGGCGGCTTAGCACGGCAACCACGGTCGAGGTGATGTCCGACGGCACGCCCGACACGTCGATGATCGAGATCGGCTTGCCGTTGCCCGGCATGCGGAAGACCTTGCTGATGAAGTCGACCATCGTGTCGCCGACCAGCATCCCTGAGAACATGAACTGGTAGCGCGGGTCGGCCTTCAGCTCGTCGAGCTTCTGCTTGATCCGCATATAGGGCGCGCTGGAGGTCGCCTTGTCGAGGCGGCCCATCTCGTCCTGCAGGATGTTGCTGAAATCGGAAAGCAAATAGGGGATCGGCGAATCGACCGTGATCTTGCCCATCGTCTGCGCCAGCCGGCTCTTGGTGCGCGCGGCCAGCAGCACCTTGGCGAGAATATCGCTATCGGTCTGCCGCTCGTTGCCGCTGGAGGAGAGCAGCACTTCGCAATGCTCCTCGAAATTCATCAGCCAGTACGGCATCTGGAGGTTCGAGACGTCGAGGATCTGCCCGGTGGTGCGGAACGCAGCGGAATATTCGCCGTGCGGGTCGATCATCACGATGTGACCCTTGGGCGCGGCCTCGCAGATACGGTGCAGGATCAGCGCGGCGCTGGTCGATTTACCAGTACCGGTGGAGCCGAGCAGCGCGAAGTGCTTGCCCAGCATCGCGTCAATATAGAGGCCGGCGCGGATGTCCTTGGTGGGGAAGACCTTGCCGATGGTGATGCTGGCGCGCCCGTCGCTGGCGTAGATCTGTTCGAGATCCTTGGTGGTCGCGGGATAGATCATCGCGCCGGGAATGGGATAGCGAGTTACCCCGCGCTTGAAGCCGTGGATGCGGCCGGTCAGCTTCTCTTCGCTGCCTTCCCCAAGGAAGTCGATATTGGCGATGATCCCGCCTTCGGAGCGGCGGTCCTTGCGCTGGTCCCGCACGTTGGCGAGCAGCCAGCTGTCACCGACCCGGATCTTGATCTGGCTGCCGACCTGCCCTGCCATCGCAATTGAGGGATCGGCATCGGCGATGCATTCGTTGATGCGCTGGAGATCGAGCGCGATCTGGGAGCCGGATCCGGAAATCTCCAGCACCACGCCGATCGGCAGACGCGAATTGTCATGGGTGCCGCGGGCATAGGCCGCCGCCACTTCCTCCACTCCGCCCGCATCGGGGCTGACAGAGCGTTCAAAATTCTGCGTGGCATTATCGGTCATCAAAGCCTGTCCCTTGCGCGGCCTTCAAAATCACGCAGGGGATAGGGGCGTTTGGGTTAAGATCGGGTCAACATCGACCACGTCGCCCAGATGGCAAGTGAAGCGTCAGGCCCTTGCGAACAGGCGCCCGGCAAGCCAGCCCATGCCCAGCGAAAGCGCAATCGCACCAAGCCCGTAGAAGAAGGACCAGCGTTGCGAGGCGCTGACGACCTGTCCCTCCAGCCCGGCCTTTACCACTTCGATCCGCGCGGTCGCGCTTGCCAGCACCCGGCCGCGCGAGACCGCGAAGGTCTCGGCGGTATAGCGCCCGGTGGTGACATTGGAGGGCAAGTCGATGCGCGCCTGATAGAGCACGTTCTCGGCAATGCTCACGCCGCCCGGGTTCTCCTGATAGAGCCCCTGCCGCCGCCGCAATTCCACCAGCCCGCGCGCGTAACGCTCCTGCTCCTCCGGGTCGATCATGCCCGACGGCGAGAGCTGGATGAACTTCGTTCCCAGTTCGTAGATCGCCGCCGTGCGTTCATCCACGATCTTGCCGATGGGCCGCGAAGAAGCGACCGCGAAGAAGGCCGGCGCTGATCGGAAGTCGCTCGACCCGGCATTGGCCCAGATGCCGACGATACGCTCCTTCTCGCGGATGCGCACCGCTTCGGTCGGGCCCTTGAGCACGACGATGATGTCGTAATTGCCCGTCGCGCGCGCGCCGCCGGGGTCCATCACCGCGCCGTAAAGCAGCAACCGCGCGCCGGTGAAGCCCTGCCGCACCTCGATCCGCGATTGGCTGACCGCGGGCACCAGCAGCGGCTCGTTCTGGGCGAGGGCCGGCAGCGCGGCGAGCGCCGCGCCAGCGACCGGCACAGTCACGAGCCACCGCGCAAGCCTCATGCGCAAACCCTCGCGCCAACCCTCACAGGGGCACCACGGTGTAGATCTCGTCCGGTTGCACGCCGAGGCCGTAGAGCATCCGCAAGGCGATCAGCAGCACCAGCACGGCCAGCGCGAGGCGCAGATATTCGGGCCGGGCCTTCAGCGCGATCTGCGTGCCGAACTGCGCGCCCAGCACCGAACCCAGGAGCAGCAGCGCCGCTAGAACGAGGTCGACCGCCTTGGTGGTAAGCGCGTGGGTCATGGTGGTCACCATCGTCACGAACAGGATCTGGAACAGTGAGGTGCCGACCACCACGTTGCCGCTCATCCCGAGGATGTAGAGCATCGCAGGCACCAGCAGGAACCCGCCCCCCACGCCCATCAGCATGGTGAGGATGCCCACCAGCATGCCCAAGATCATCGGCGCCAGCGGAGAGATGTACAGGCCCGAGGCATAGAACCGCCAGCGATAGGGCAGGCTGGCGACCAGCGGGTGGTGACGGCGCTTCTTCACCTGCGGCCCCTTGCCCAGCAATCCGGGGCGCAGCGTGTTCACCGCCTCGCGCAGCATCAGCGACCCGATCGAGCCGAGCAGCAGCACGTAAAGGATAGAGATCACGACATCGATCTGGCCCAGGGACTGCAGCACGCTGAACAGCCCCGCGCCGATCAGCGCGCCGATCATCCCGCCCGCCACCAGCACCGCACCCATGCGATAATCCACGCCCTTCCGGCGCGAATGGGCCAGAACGCCCGAAACACTGGCCCCCGTCACCTGCGTCGCAGCGGAAGCCGCCGCGACCGTCGGGGGGATGCCGTAGAAGATCAGAAGCGGCGTCGTCAGAAACCCGCCGCCGACCCCGAACAGGCCCGACAAGATCCCTGTCAGCCCCCCGAGCAGGACGATGTAGAGCCCGTTGACCGAGAGATTCGCAATGGGCAGATATACGTCCATGCGCGGGAGGCTAGCCGAGGTGGCGGAGCGATAAAAGCCGCGCGGGATACTTGTTCGCTGATCGCGCGGTGGCACGATGCCACCTTCGGTGGCGCGGACCTCCCACCCCGCCTCCCCACCCGGCCACCATAACGTAGTGGTACTATTGGTGGCTGGGTGGGGAGGCGGGGTGGGAGGTCCGCGTCGCGCGTTAGCGGGACAGCCAAACTAGAACTGCGTTGAAACCGTCGCCGCGACTCCGCTGTCCGGGCTCGCGTCGCCCGCCACCCGCTGGCGCCAGTCGACCGAGACGCGCGTGGGCACCTTGCCCACCTTCATGTCGAGCCGCAGCGTCGGGCCGATATCGAACCTCTGCGCATCGCGCTGCGCCCCGCCCCATACCGCGGCACCAATGCTCATGCGCAGGGCATTACCGTTCAGCCGCTCCACCGGGCGGATCGCCCCGGTGACGCTCGCATGTCGGTCGGCGAACCATGTGGACACCGGACCGCCGACCCAGCCAGCCTGCCCGTAGGCTTCCAGCTGCGTGCCATAGGGCAGGCGCACCGGCGGCAGTTCGCTTACGACATAGCCCGCGGGTCGCACCGTGCTGCCGAACGCGGCTTCGGTGTAGCGCACCTCGCCAGCGGCCGCGCAGAGGCGCCCAGCGCAAGCTCGCTCTCGCCGTTCAGCACAAGCGCCTGATAGGCCCGCAGGTAGATCCGCGGGTCATGACGACTGGCGGGCGCCACGCGGAATTGCAGCACCGCGCCGGACTGGCTCGCCCCATAGACCGGAACGCGCCCCTGAGAGACCGGCGCGGCGTCCGATCCCTGCCGCCAGAACGTCCAGCCGTCCAGCGACCAGCGCCCCGACGGGACAGCGGCGAGGCCGCGGGGGCATCGCCATCCATGGCTTGCGCGCTGTCGCGTTCACTGCCGGGCGGAAGCGCGTAACCGGCGGGCTCCCCGGGAAGCCAGATGGTGGCAGGTTGAGGCGCCGCCGGCTGCCCTCTGGCGTAACGCATGGTCGCGGGCTGCCACACGCCTCGCTGCCCGCCCGGGCGCTGCGCTCCACCGGGCGCGACCCAGCCGTAGGACATGTCGGGAACGGGCACGTAACGCGAAAACGGCGCCATCGCCGCTGCGATTGCGGTCGGGGCAGGCGGCACCCCTGCCGGCTCCGCCCGCGCGGCAGAGGCAAAGGGATCCTCCCACCACATCACCCGCACCGCGCACCATCCCCCCAGTAGCGCCACCAGCACCACCAGCGGCCCTCCTCTGGTGCGGACATGATGCCCGACGCTGCGGGGGAGCGTTGTCATCTCCGCGCCGCCCCTTGCAGCCCGGCCTCGGTCGGGTGCGCATCATGATCGGTCTTATCCCACACCGTCGCGTCGCCGCCGAGGGTTCCGATATAAGCGAGCACAGCGCGGCGAACCGAGATGATCGCGATGATATTGGCCAGCGGGATGCGCAGCATGGCAAGCACGGCTTCGGCCAGCCCGTAATCGCGCGCGGTGAAGGCAAAGCGCATCGCGATGCGCCAGCCAAATGCGACGGCGTTGGCGATCAGCACGCCGGCGAGCAGCGGAGTGAGCGGCACCGGCTCAGCGATGCCTGCGAGCACCGTCACGCCCATGATCCCGGTCAACAGCACCAGCGCATAACCTACCAGCAGCACCAGCGCGGTCATCGGCCAGCGCCGGTCGCGCGCGCGCATCCAGAACTCCCGGACGCCCCTGTCCCAGCCGACCCGGTCCCAGCCCTGCAAGGCAATCCCGAGCACCCAGCGCGACTTCTGGCGCACGGCATTCTCGAAGCGGTGGGGGGAAAAGGCGCGGGTGGCGATCAGCCGCCCGTTATCGCCGCGCACCCGCACGAAGCGGCAATGCCCGCCCGCCGCGGCAATCGCGAGGCCGAGTTCGTAATCCTCGGTCAGAGAATCGCTGGCGAAGGGCAGGCCGCCCTGCCCCCCGTCCTCGATATGCCGCGCCACCAGCCAATCGAGCGCGCGCCGTGAGGCAGCGCAGCCCACGCCCGCGCCCGGAAGCCCTGCTCTCAGCGCATCGCGCACCACCATCGCCTTGCCATGGGCTTCGGCAAATTCCTCGCAGTAATGGCTCCCGATCTGCCGCGCGAGCCATCCGCGATGGCGCGGCACCAGCGGTTCGACGGGCAATTGCACGAAATCCGCACCGCCCGCGACGGACTCGTCCAGCAGACCCAGTGCGCCGGCATCGACCATGTCCTCGGCATCGTGGAAGACCAGCATGGCAAAGCGCTGCTGCGCCCGTTCTTCGTCAAGGGTAAGCGCGGCGAACAGGCAGTTGAGGCAATCGGCCTTGGTGGTGGGGCCATCATTCCCGTGGATCACCACCCGCAGCCGCGGATCGCCGTGCGCCGCACCCATCGCTGCGCCAAGCGTCGCCGGATCGTTGCGGTAGCAACCGACATAGAGGCGCAGCGTGCCTTGCGGCCAGGTCTCCGGCAGGTGGCGGATGGTCTGGCCGATCACCGCGGCTTCCTGCCACGCCGGGATCAGCACCGCGACCGGACCGGACAGAGGCTGTTGGCGCAAGGCAGCGCGGTTGCGGCGCAGGGTCACGGCACGGCCGGTCACCTTAAGCCACAGCCACGCTGCATCGATCGCGAGATCGTCCAGCGCACCGATGAGGAAAAACACTCCGGCGAACAGCAATAATTCGTGCTGTAGCAGGGCAAGACCCTGCCACAGACCAGGCTCGGTAAAGGACAAGGCGACCCCCTTCCCCAAACAGAGACGGGATTTACCTTTTCCCAGCAGCTGATGCAACTGCGTGATTGATTTTTTTGGTTTAAATCGTTTTAAATTCAGTAGGTTGTCGCCGAACGGCCAACTTACCAGCTACCGGTATTGGCCATGCTGGCCCAAGGTTCTGCAGGTTCGAGGTAACCCTCCTGAAGCAGTTCGACCGAGATCCCGTCCGGCGATTTGACGAAGGCCATGTGCCCATCGCGCGGCGGGCGGTGGATGATGTGGCCGGCAGCGGCAAGCGCCGCGCAGGTGTCGTAGATATTCTCCACCCGGTAGGCGAGATGGCCGAAATTGCGGCCACCGGTATATTCCTCGGGCGCGCTGCCATCGGCGGGCGGCCAGTTGTAGGTCAACTCCACCTCGGCCATCCCTTCCTGACCCGGCGCGGCGAGGAAAATCAGCGTGAACCGACCCGCCTCGCTATCGAAGCGGCGCACCTCTTCCAGCCCGATGAGCCTGAAGAAATCCACCGTCGCATCGGGATCGGTCACGCGGATCATGGTGTGAAGGTATTTGGTCATGGGACTACTCTTGCAAAGTGATACCGGGTTGGCCGCTTCTACGATCAAAGCGCGACCACAGCGGCGCATGCATCGGGCCGCATGACGTCGCACCAGGGTGTGAAAGCGAACATGGTATGAGCGGCGATAACATGCAACCTGACGGCTTAGGTGGTAGCGACAATGCGGTTCACGCTCGATCAGTAACAGCCTGCCGCCTGCCGCCAATTCGGCACCACTGGTCGCGCGCGGTGGAGGATCTGTTGCGTGCCTGCGTTGAGAGGCGTATCCGCCTCTCTCAATACCGAGGCCCGCGTCAACGGGCCCGGAGACCCCGCTCCGGGTCGCCCACAACGGATTACCATCTGGGTCATGCTTCAGCGACTGCGCGAAATCTTCTCTCCGAGGCCGGCTCCCAAACCGCCCACGGTGCCGGACGGGCAGCGCTGTTATGCTGTCGGGGACATTCACGGCCGGCTCGACCTGTTCGAGGCAATGATCAATGCGATCGAAGCCGAAATGGCCGAAGCGCCGACGATCGACCACCACATCATCCTGCTCGGCGATCTGGTCGATCGCGGGCCGGACAGTGCGGGTGTGGTGGAGCGCGCGCGCGTCTGGCAGCAGGCCCGCAATGTCCGTATTCTCGCCGGCAATCATGAAGAGATGTTTCTGCAGGCTTTCGAGAAGCCGGAAGCCCTGCGCCATTTCCTCAAGCACGGCGGCTTCGAGACACTTGTGAGCTACGGCTTTTTGAGCAAGCTCCTCGTCACGCTGCCGCTTGACGAGATCTTTGAGCGCCTGCCGGAGCGCGTCTCCCAGACCACCCGCGATTACATCGCCTCCTTCGAGATGATGATCCAGGCAGGCGACTATGTCTTCGTCCATGCCGGGATCAATCCCGCGCGCCCGCTGGACGATCAGAAGCGCAGCGATCTGTTGTGGATCCGCGAGCGTTTCCTGAGCCATCAAGGCCCGCTCGAGAAGGTCGTCGTTCACGGCCACACCATCTTCGACCGGGTGATGGATTGCGGCAACCGCATAGGAATAGACACTGGTGCATTCCGGTCCGGTGTGCTTACGGCGCTCGTGCTCGAAGGCGACCAGCGGCGCGTTCTGCAGGCCCGCGCCGGCGACGGCGGGACCGTGGAAATGTTCAACGGCGACCAGGCGCAGTAGCTTCGCCATCCGGCATCCGGAGCGCCCTGCGGCGTCCACTTCTCGCGAGGATCACGGTTTATGAAGATTGCGATGGTGGGATCGGGATATGTTGGTCTGGTGTCGGGGGCGTGTTTTGCCGATTTTGGGCATGACGTGGTGTGCATCGACAAGGATCAGGGCAAGATCGACCGGTTGCATGCCGGGATCATGCCGATCTACGAGCCGGGCCTTGATGCGCTGGTCGAGACCAATGTGAAGGCCGGCCGCCTCAGCTTCACCACCGAT
>JAPZUC010000015.1 GCA_027533455.1 Porphyrobacter sp.
GGGAGGGATGCTCGCCCTCCTGATCCAGCACGAGACGGACCGCCCGCTCACGCACCTCAGGGGAAAACTTGTTCGTTGTCTTGCTCATCGTAGACCCTTCCTCTCAGGAGTTAGGGCCTCCGGCAATCCCGGGGCGGTTCAGATAGTGTTGAAAGCTGTTGCCATAATTTCAAACTCCTTCGTGAAGGTGAGAAGCCCATTTGCCTCTCGATGTCTTCACATTAACCCGTGTTCCAATTAGAACATATGAGCTGCTGAAAATTCACGATTGAGGTGTTATGATTTATTACCGTTCCAACTGGAACGCTGCCAAGGCCGGCTCGGGCTAAGGGAGCTCGCTAACAAGCGAGCCCCCTTGCCGTTGCGTGCTATTCTGCGGCGAGATCACCGAACGCCATTCGGTCAAATGCTTCCTGGCTTGAGACTTTAACCTTGGCGCCAAATTGCTCGGCAACCTTTTGCATGGCAGCCTCAATCTCCCATGCTTGAGCCGCGTTTTTCGCCTTCAGTGTCAAGCTGAACGACACGGTGTCGGTGGGCTTTTTGTCCCCATCCTCAATAAAGGCCTTGAGCTCCTTCATCGTCGATGTTGCCGTCAGAGCCTCAGCTTCGACAATCGATGTGAACTGATCGTGGTCCAGTTTGGCCAGCTCATAAACCGTGGTCCAACTGTTGGGGACACGATCGATGACGGGCAAGAATCGTGCTGACTGTTGCCCGATCTTCCGCAGCTTGCGGAAGGTAGGACCATTGTGCTCAATCCCAACCTCTTGGCAGAAGATCATGATATCCAGGCGGGAGAGTTGCTCTTCAGCCTCAACGACGGTTTCGCCGAGTTTTAGAATGCTCTCGACAGTTCGCTTGGCATGCGTGCGATAACGCTCGATGTACTGCTCGACAGCGGGCGAGAGCTGATAGCTGCCCACGCCGTTAGCCATAGCGACCGGTTGCGCGATAGTGATGTTATCCATTTCCATATGCCTTTCACTCAACCGAACTGCATAATTGCGGTTCGATGAGCTCACTCTATCCAAGGCATGAATATGATGGCATGATCTCCCAAAACGTGCGATATACATGTTATGATGCGCTCACAGTTGTCCCGCGGTTTCATGGCAAAGCACCCGGTGTTCACGAACCGGGGCAAGCTCGGTGTTCCTTGGAACCAAAGTGCTTATTACTTCTGGTGGCAGTTTCTCCGCCTTCACGAAGGCTATGCGGTCACATGCAGAAGGGGCGGCAAGGGTGCCTATGCCAAGCTCTATGCTGATTTTGGCAATGTCCACGATATCGATTTCAAGGACTGGTGGCGTGCTCAAGTTGGTGAAGAAACAAGAGGCGTCTATTTGTTCTCCGAGCCCCTTGCTCCCACAACGGTCAAGGCTCTGAACCGCGATGAAATTTTAGAGATCATCGATGCGGGCATTGATGATCAAGTTCTTCTGGTTGCCATTCCCATGAGCTATTCGCGGCGTGTCATTTCCAAACGCCTAGCTCAAGTCATCCGCGAAAATCATGGACGCGGGCGTGGGCAAACGCGTTTGTCCGAGAGCCAAGCGCGCTACAAATTGCTTAGCATTCCGGACATCGATTCCTTGGAAAAGGCTCTAAAATGCTTCACGTTGCGCAAGGAGCATCCCAAAATGCCTCTTTGGGAGATTGCGCGCTTAGCTAGGGTTGGTCAGCGTATTAGCGATGCGGAATTGGCTGGCTCAGACAAGCGCGGCATTTCATCGGTTAAGGCTGCGTTGACAGCTGCCGCCAGTCGCAAACTGCGCCATGCTGAATTGATCATCGAAGGTGTTGGGAGGGGGCGATTTCCTGTTCCCCTTCCGAACAATCGGCGTGATAAGCAGGTTTCGACTTAGCGATTGGTTCCAAATGGAACGGCGGACCATCAATGCCCGATAGGATAAGGTACAAAACCCAATCCGAAGTATCCGTTCGGAACGCTGATCTAACCCTCAGTAAAACCCCTATATGGGTGGAGAGGGATCACTTTTACGGAGGTGTAGGGCGAGGCCGGCAGGCCGAACCCTTTATGGTTATAGGCTTTGATACTGAGTACAAGACGCCTGAACAGCCTTTGACCAATGAGGATATTAGATCTGGTCTGGCGAAGAACCTGATCTTGTCTTATCAGGTGTATTGCAAAGTCTACGGCCCTTCAAATCCCGATGCACGATCGCCGGAATGGGGCGGCGTTTGCTTTCCGAACGAGGACGGCGAACGTCTCAGCCTTGCCGACATCATCATGTTCGCGGTGTGGTGCGGCGTTCGAAATGGAACGGTCGAGCGCGTGCCGACGCGAATTTATCTCGTCGGGCATTTCACACGTGCAGACATCCCAGCTTTTTCAGATTTCCAAGACCTGACGCAGATGATGTCGAGCGTGCGCAACACGTTTCTGTCGATCGATGGTCACATTGCTCTGACCTATGATTTCCCTAACGGCGATGGTGTCGACTTAAAGATCTTGCTGAGGGACACGATGCTGCTGACCCCCGCAGCATCGAAGGGCCTGAAGGCACTGGGCGAGTTGGTGGGACAGGAGAAGATCGCGCTCGATCCCGACCCTGCCAAGGAGCAGTGGTACAAGGAGAACATGGATTGTCTGATGAGGGACAATCCCGAGCTGTTCGATCATTACGCTCTGACCGACGCTGTGATCTGCGTCCGCTACATCGACAAGATGCTGGCGCAAAGCCGAGAGCTATTCAACACGAACAAAATCCCCGCCACGCTGACCGGGATTGGCGTCGACCTTTTGCTCAAGAACTGGGACGAGAAGTGGGCGGGCGCATCGCTCGACCTACTTGGCAAGGAACGGATCAAAGAGCGGATCTACGACAAGCGACTTGGCTTTTATCGCAAGGTCGAGCGCGTTGTCGATCAACAGGAAGTTGCTTGGCATCTGCCGTTGGCGACCGAGTGCTATCACGGCGGCAGAAACGAGCAGTTCTGGTTCGGTCCGTGCTTTGAAGATAATTGGACGGACTATGATCTGTCGAGTGCCTATCCGACTGCGATGGCGCTGATTGGACGTCCGGAATGGAACCGTGCCTTTGTCACCTCAAAACCGGAGGATTTCACCTATCTCTCGCTCGGCATGGCAAATGTCGAATTCGAGTTTCCTAAATCTGTCCGGTTCCCGACGCTGCCGGTGCGGACTGACAATGGGCTGATCTTCCCGCGCAAGGGACTATCAAACTGCGCTGCCCCTGAAATTGCTCTTGCCCGTTCGCTCGGCGCCAAGCTCAAGATACGCCATGGCGTTATCGTCCCGACGAATTCCTACAAGCAAATCTTCGGAGAGTTCATTCGGATGTGCGTTCAAAAGCGCGCCGAATTCCCGAAGGGATCGCTCGAAAACCTGTTCTGGAAGGAGTTGAGCAACTCGACCTATGGCAAGACTGCCCAGGGGTTGCAGAAAAAGCGGGTGTTCGACCTCAAGGCGGGCGAAATGGCTGAGCTGCCACCGAGCAAGATCACCAACCCCTATTACGCAGCCTACATCACCTCGTTCGTGCGCGCCGTACTCGGCGAGATCATGAACGGCCTGCCCGATAATGTCTGCGTGTTCAGCTGCACGACCGACGGGTTCCTGACCAATGCTTCAGAAGCCGATATTGCCGCTGCCTCAAGCGGACCGCTTGTTGCCCTTTATGCGCAAAGCCGCGACCGGCTAACGGGCGACCCGACAGTGCTTGAGGTCAAGCACCGCGTCCGGCAGCTGCTGGGCTGGCGCACCCGAGGGCAAGCCACTCTTAAGGAGGGTGGTGGTGCCCCCGATGACAAGAGCAATGTTGTTCTTGCCAAAGGCGGCATTCACCTGCCGTATTATCTCGATGATGCCTGGCTCCAGAACAAGCGGATCGTCGAGATGTTCTTCAACCGCACCCCTGACGATGTCATCCCGATGAAGGTCAAAACCGGGGTTAGGGACATGGTGCTGTTCGATGCAGACCTTGTCGACCGTGCGCTTTCCAAGCGGCTCAACATGGAGTTCGACTGGAAGCGCAAACCCTATGCGGTGACGTATTCACCGGAGCATGATCACATCGCATTTTCAACCGAGCCGTGGGACAGCGTCGACCAGTTCATGGAAATGCGTAGGTACTGGGAGGCGTTTGCGATGCAGCCGCGCCTGTGCCTCAAAACGCTGCCAGACTACCGTCAATTTGCCGTCTATGTCATGTCGCAATCCGCGCTGGAACGTGACGCCCGGTATCTGCACCGCAAAGCGCCAGACCTAAAGCGTCTGCGCCAATCGCTCGGTGCCGCATGGCGACATTCCAAGGCAGGGCTGGTTTGGGGGCAATATCAGATATCGAACTCGGAATTTGCCGAAATTCTCACCGAGGCGGGAATTGCCTGCACCCGTGCAGACGTCGAAAATGCCTCACGAAAGCCATTCGAACCGAAAAAATGCCCTCCGACGCCGGACGTATTTTTGGCATTATCGAAGCTGACCAGGCAATTTCCGGACCTCGAGATCGATCAATTTGTTGTCCAGTCGAAGAGTCATATTGACCTTTTGGCGGCGGAGAGCGCTCCCTGCGATTTTATTTTTCGGCTGTGATCCGCAAAATCCTTAATTCCATAAATATCTCATAAATATACAGTATTTATGGAAATATGGGATATCAAAGGTGTCTTCCAGCGACAGGGAATTGATCAGAAAAGCGTTTCGAGAATGGGTCGACATTGGTCGGTGGCAGTCGCCAACCGCAGTCACTTTGACGATGCGGCAGTCAATTTCGAAAGAGGCTGACAATGGCTGCTTCCGGGTTCACCTCGATGAGCAGTCGGCGTCCCAGAATTTCCGCCACTTCATGAACCGCCTGAATCGTGCTGCATTTGGCAAAGCCGCGCAACGCTATGGCAAGGGATTGGCAGTCGTCCCGATCCTCGAAGGCGGGATCAACAAGCGCCTGCATTATCATGCGATCATCGATTGTCCGGCAACGCTGAAATCGGATTTTCAGTCCGAAATCATTCGCCACTGGCAGGCAACGCAGTGGGGCTACCACCAAATCGACTGCCAGCATGATGCCGACCGCGGTTGGCTCAATTACATCACGAAGTTCAGGGACAAGGCTGACTTCGCTGCTTCCATAGACTTGATGAACCTTCGTCTCCCGTGATCGCTGGGTACAGACCCCTTTCAACTCATCTGTCCGCTGCCGCCACCCAACCAGACCCGCTCACCGAAGCGGGTCTTGATCTATGACTATAACCAATAATCTCAGGAGGATAATAACAATGAGAAATAGGACACTGACCAATTTCAATGTTCCATCACGCACCCGTAAAAGGTTTGATGAAGTCTGCCACGCCAGTGGCAGAACGAGGACGTCAGTCCTCGTTGAACTGATGGAAGATTTCATCCTGAAGCAAGGCCAGGTGATCGCCGAACGGACCAAACGTCTCGAGGAGGTCGATCATTCGTTGCGAGAAAATCGCCGTATAATGGATTTCAAGGAATTCCTGGCTGGTCAGCCCGTCAAGGGAGGACGATCGCTTCAAAGGTGTTCAAATTCGGATTTCGACCTGCCTGATCCGATGTTTTCCGATGGGCGGGGTGACTGGTGATGTTATCGAAAATCCAGAAGCCGAAATCGAAACAGGAACTGGTCAAGGCTTTGCAATCAGCGCCGATCAAATCGTTCGAAATATATGAGGGGGACGAATTGAACCGGCTCCCCTCAAAATCTGATCTTGTCCGCCAAGCCGCCACGGTGATCGTAATTCGAACCTGAGCAATCGGTCGCCGTCCTGCTAAGTGGCAACGATCCGGTTGCAGCCCCGCTTAGCCGAGCCGATCTTTGGCAAAAGCGAAACATTGTATCTCTATGTCATACAGTTTCATGGGGCTCTTTTCGCCATTCCAGGTAGGCCATTATCAATGCCGAGCCTATTCCGAATGCGATGATTATGTAAAATACGAAGTCACTAGGCTCTATCCCGAGATTGTCTGCAGTGATGAGTAACGGGTAAGTCACGGTTTCTGGCAGCGCTTCGATGGCACTGTCCACTAGTGCTTCAAACCGATCCCTACGCCCCGGCACGACTACTAATCCTTTGGTCAGATGTAGAACCAAAATCGTTTTGCAGAATGTACAAAGCCAATACCCCACCTGCAGCGTTGAGGATGCCTTCAAAAGCGATATCAATCGCAGTGTAAACTTCGGCACCACCCAAACCAAAGATCAACGGGAACATTAGGTATCCCGAGAATGATAGTAAGAACATCGTTCCTGAAAATCTTATTCCAAAAAAATACCCAATTGCACAAAGCAAAGGGGATAAATGAAATAAGACAAAAAGGTATAAGTAATCTCCTTCGATCGGAAAGGGAGATTTTATCCCTATGCCTTCTGCAAACGTCGAGATTTTTTCAATGTCTTTCAATGGAACTGGATCTATGAAGATCGACGAGAATGACAATATATAGGCAATTATGAAAATTGCAGACGGAACACTTCTCTTGATGCCGCTCACCTTTGTCGCTCCGCTTTTTGCCAAAATAATCTTGGCGCCATCTCATTGAAGCCCAGCATCGGCGTTGGCGCCGATTGCATCAGACTCTAGATCGCTGACGATTGCCCAAAGTGCCCGGCAGGAAGCCAAACAGGCTTATGCGTTTCAACTGCCTTACGTGACAAAGCCATCCAATCAGCAACCCATCCGTCTTAACGACCCCGCTTTGATCTCATGCATAAGAACCTTAAACCGACGCACACCCGGTTGTCCAACCATTGGATCGGGCCGATCCCGTCAAACATAAACCAACGTTTGTATTTGACGGGAATGCGGGAAATGGCTCGATACGTTGCCTACTTCAGGGTCTCGACGGAGAAGCAGGGCAAGTCAGGTCTGGGTCTGGCTGCCCAGCATTCCCTGATTGAGCGATTCCTATCGGAAGGGGATGAGGTGATCGCCGAGTACGTCGAGGTCCAATCGGGCAAGAACGATGAGCGGGTGCAGCTATGGAAGGCGATCAATCACGCTAAGCGGAATGATGCCAAGCTGCTGATTGCGAAGCTCGACCGGTTCTCCCGCAAGGTTAGTTTCATCGCATCAATCATGGAACAGGGGATCGGGCTGGTCGTGGCAGAGATGCCAAATGCGACCGATTTCCAACTGCATATCTTTGCAGCCCTCGCCCAGGAGGAACGCCGACTGATTTCCGAACGGACGCGCCATGCCCTCGCCGAAGCGAAGAAACGAGGTGTTGAGCTGGGTAGGAACGGTAAGGTGCTGGCTAACCTGAATCGCCAAGCTGCTGACGAAAGAGCTGAGGTACTTCGACCTATCGTCGTGCCGATGCTTGAAAAGAGGCTATCGCTCAGTGAGATTGCCCGTCAGCTGAATGATCAGAATATTAGAACTGCACGGGGAAGCAGGTTCCACCCGCAGCAGGTTGCAAACATTGTGCGCCGAATGGGTAAGATAAACGTCTGCTCGTTATGAGTTTGTAACGCGCCTCATGGGCACCGATGCCCACGCCAATACCGATCCCAACGCAGCGCCCAACCGCCGGCTACCATGGCGCAATTTATATCACCGCTTCTCGGTGACACACACCAAGCCGCTGTCCGGCTCCCTCCACCAGAACCATTTGATCGGCAACGCATGGTTGGCCCGCGCACCAGTATGTGGCCATGCCGACTGACACCTGTGCGGTCGCCAAGCAGGCGTACTAGCGCATCACGCGCCTCGGGCCCGCTGCTTATGGAGCATGGGTGCCCGGGCCTACATGACCCATCGATTTCTCGAGCTGCAATGCCCGAAAGGCGGATGCGCGGACCCTCGGCACACCATATTGGGCCATCACCATCCCAAATGTGAGTCGGCGTGCAATTGAATGTCTCCCCGTTGGGAACGACAGTGACGGCTGAGAGAATAAGCAAAAGCATGGTGTTAGCTTAGCTGTGAATCTGAGCACGGCAATATCCAGGATGCCACGGCAATTCCGTTTGGCCTAGTTTCCGTCCCAGTGTCTGATGATAAACTCTGGCGATGCTGCACGGAGCGACGGCTGGAAAATGGCACGCCCTCGCTGCCGATCTTGCATAAGTCGCTCCGCTGTCGCAATGTTTTGATGGTTGGTATCTTAATTCTGGGGGCTTCCTTGGTCGACAATTCGAGCGCTCTTGCAAACGTCACGAGAACGACATCGCTGAAAAATTTGCGAACGATCATTGCCAACGCAAAGGCGAGCATCGCCGCGCGAAGAGATGTTGAAACTTCCAGGCAGGTCTTGGATGCTGCCGCGAGCCGCTTATGGGACCTTTCTGCCGCGAAGCATGACGGAGGTGCAGCAGTCGATCGTGCTCTCTGGGAAGCCTTGTACGCTTACGAATACCTGATGTCCGATGAGGCTGGTCGTTCGTACCGGGCAACATACTTGCGTAGAAAGATTGCGCAGACGGATATTGTCACTGCCGTTTCCGGCAGCGTGCTGAAGGGTGGCAAGACTACCGGTTTGCAGGCATTGCGCGATATGGGCAGGCTCGATGCATCGTTTGAGGCGGTCGTATTGAGATTCCGCTCAACGTTTCCGGCTGACGTTGTCGAAGCCGCTCAGAAAACTTTGTCAGAGTTTGGCTAGGCTTACCGCCTGCTTTGGGCTGTGTCATGACTGCGGATTCCAGTGACGCTATCGATGCCCATGTATCGGACATGTTGGCTGAGGCTACGCAGCTTCACCAGGCTGCCATAGCAGAGCTGCACTCTCCGCATTCCAACCCGTTGCCGCGGTTACATAAGGCATTGGGTTTGCTTGATAGCGCCAGCATATTGGCTCAGGATTCTGCATCGTACATCGACAGCCCTGCCATGCTCGACGCTATCAAGTTACTACACCAGCAGCATGGTCAAATCCAAGCCATGATAATTCAACTGGAATCTCAAAGCTCACGAAGTTCATCTGCTCACTGGTACATCGTCGGCGCAATCTTGGCTGTGATTGCCTTGGCAATTATTCTTTGAATTTGGCTCTGATCTCAGCCGAAGCTTTGGCAAGCTGATCGTCAATGTCCCCCTGAAGGACCATGGCTCTTACGGTGCACAGGCCTGCCTCAACGCTATCGAGGTCGGAGCATTGGATCGAGAACATTCCCTTTTTCAGCTCGAGAGGCTGGCGCCCGTATTTGATTGGAAGCAAATAGGTGCCGGCTTCATCCATCCAGACCCAGGCACCTCGGGGCTGTCCACCCTCGATCATTTGGCGGACATAGCCGATTTGCTGATCGATCCTGCGAACCAGTTTCTGGCGACGCTGCACGTCAGCAGATGCCTTGTTGGGGCGGGCGGTGGCTGCGAATTTGAGTTCCATTGCGGCATCTCCTTTTGATTGATGCCGCCGGGTCCCCTCATTCGAAATTAAGGTCCACGGCTGTTGCTGTGTCGCGCGAGCTGGAGCGCCAGATGATGTCAAAATTTCGTTACATTAGTTCCGCCATCTTCCACTTCGTAATACACCTTCTCAATCCGGAACCCATGACAATTTTCTAAATATTGTTGGAAATCATCATATTCATCCTCTGCTTCCTCAAACATATCTTGAAATTGTTCAAGTTCGTCACTGTCCTCAAATTCCCAAGATTCTTCGATTAAATCATCGGTCGATAAAAGCTCTACATCCGAGAAACCCTCTGAGCAAAAATAGTCATCTCCTATGAATCCTTCGAGCAAATCGATATCTTCTTCATTTTGAATTAAAATTTTCAGAGAACCCATTCTCCATGTGTTGTTTAGATAAGCAGAGAGACCATCTTGATATGAGAAGCATATAACTTCCTTGAATTGCTTTTTAAATTTGTTCTCGACTGAGAATTTATCTCCAATCTCCATTGCTTTTCCCTCTATATTGATTCGCTAAGCCAGCTCAGAGACGAGCTGGCTCCGGTTGTTTTCTTCGCCACTCGCTTGGTTAATTCATCCGCCGCTGCGACGTTCGACGTGTGCCCGTAGTATTGCTCCAACATGGCGACGGACGTCCCCATGTTTTTGGCAAGAGTGAATTGGTGTACGCCATTCTGAAGCCGAAACGTCGCGTATGTGTGCCGGAGCGAATACAAGGTGCGCACCTGTCCATGTGTATCCCGTTCGACGTTTGCCGATTTCAGCAGAGATGCGAACGACTTCTTTAGCGATCCGATTTCTGATCCGTCCTTGTGACAGAATACCAAGCTGTCAGGGTCGAGTTTCGGGTTCGGATTTTCTTCGGTCGTCAATTCTTCGATCCGCAGATCATGGATGCGTTTAAGGTAGATCTTGATGTCTGCCGACGCTGAGACAACCTCGCGTTTTCCCGTTTTCCCAGAGACTGTCAGAACGATGTTTAGCGGTGCGTCTGGTCCGCCACCGACCTCACGAATGTCTCGCCATTTCAATATGCGCGCTTCCCCAACGCGGATACCTGTATTTGCGAGTATGAGGACGTAATCCCGCAGCATCATCCGATGTCGGCGCGTCGCCTTGTTGTCGACTTTGACAAACTCGCGCAGGTGACGCGTGAGGCGATGCCAATCTCTCGGGTCGAAGTGCGGCCGACGCGCTGCTTCCCCATTCGTCTTGGGGAAATTCGGCATACGGTCGAGGTATCCCTCATCGACCGACCACTGGAAGAAGTGTTTCAGATCGGAATATATTCGCTTGATTGTGTTGGGAGAGAGCCTTTGATCACGCGAGTTCTCAATTAGCTTGTCGACAAGCTTGGATATCATAGCCGGAGAGAGGTCCTCGAACATCTTCTTCGACCAATGCGGTTTGACCCGCTCCATCAGCAAAATCTTGTAGCGGATGGAAAGT
The DNA here is from genome assembly GCA_027533455.1 of Porphyrobacter sp. Classification (GTDB taxonomy): domain Bacteria; phylum Pseudomonadota; class Alphaproteobacteria; order Sphingomonadales; family Sphingomonadaceae; genus Erythrobacter. The sequence goes on from JAPZUC010000015.1 coordinate 10,822, forward strand.
CGTTCGATGTCAGGTGCGATCCGACGGACATACGAGTCGATGGCAGGCCCCATCCGCTTCCCGACGACAGTTTCCCCAGTCAGTGATTTGACGAGCAGCTGATTGTAGAGATCGTCAGCGAACTTGAAGGCTTGGTGTTCATCGCCGGTGCCAGTGCTGCGAGTGACGTACCCTTTGGTGTTGGGAACCTTGATCCGGCACAGCCATGTCGGCTTTTTGAAATCCGAGCGTTGGTAGAGGTGGATTGCACCCTCACGGAACGTCTTAGACGCCGTGATCATTCCTTTCCCACTAACTGCAGAAGATGCCTGCACTGACCCCCCCGGAATGGAACTCTTATATTCGGATCCGAACACGTTTCGAACATGCTATTTTTTTATCGCTCGGGGAACGGGTGAAATCAAATCATCCGGTGTGCCAAAACAGAGCCAAACAGGTTGGGCACGCGCCTGATTGCGGCGCATTGTTTCAGGCAGCGCGATAAGGCGGCTGTCGACTCTCGGAAATCCGAACACATTTCCGGAAATCCGAACACGATCCGAACACGCCATAAACGAGAAAATCCGCCCAAAGGCGAGTTTCTATCTGTTTGTTTTTCTTTGAGAAAATGGAGCGGGCGAAGGGATTCGAACCCTCGACCCCAACCTTGGCAAGGTTGTGCTCTACCCCTGAGCTACGCCCGCTCACTGGCGCTGACAGAAAGCCGCTGTTGCGCGGTTCCTGCCGGAGAGGCGGCGCGAGTAGCAGCGACCCAAGTCCGCTGCAAGCGCAAAATTTGGTGCGATTGGGGGTTGATCGCGTGCGGACAAGCGGCCAGCACGAACACGCGCTTCACAAGCCCGCATATGCATCCCACATGGGAACCGGACGGGCGCAAAATTCGCGCCCAAACAGCAGGAGCAGATATCTTGGCCAGCATGGGACTGAGCATCGACGAACAGAAGGCGGTGGAACGTTTCCGCAAGGAGGTGGTGGACCCCTCGCAGACGAAGCTCGTCATTCTCGACTTCTGGGCGGAATGGTGCGGGCCGTGCAAGGCGCTCACCCCTGTGCTGGAAAAGGTCTCGGCGGAATATGCCGAAAAAGGCGTGGTGCTCGCGAAGATCAATGTCGACGAGGAACAGTTCATCGCCGCGCAGTTTCAGGTGCGTTCGATCCCGACGGTCTATGCGATGTTCCAGGGCCAGCCGGTCGCCGATCTGACCAGTGCCCGCAGCGAATCCCAGCTGAAGGCGGCACTTGACCAGCTTTTGACGCAGCTGCCGGTGCAGAGCGGGGCGGCGGATGGCGCTCCAGGCGCTCCGCAAGGCCCTTCGCCCGAGGAGATCGCCCAGTTCGTGAAGGTGGGTGAAGAAGCGCTCGCGGCCGGTGATCCGCAGGGTGCGGCCAGCATCTTTGCCCAGATCACAGAGTTCGCGGAAGATAACGCTCCCGCCCATGCCGGTCTCGTGCGCGCGCTGGTGCTGCTGGGCGAGGTCGAGCAGGCCAAGCAGGTGATGGAAGTGATCGATTCTGATCCGCGCCTCGCCACCGATCCCGCCATCGCCCCTGCCCGCAGCGCGCTGGAACTCGCAGGCACCCGGGTCGATGATGGCGAGCTGGCAGGCCTTCGCACTGCTGCGGAGGCTGATCCGGCCAACATGGACGCGCAGCTCGCCTATGCAGAGGCCGCCTTTGCCGCCGGGCAGCGCGATGCCGCCGCCGATACGCTGCTGGCCATGATCGCGGCCGACCGCGAATGGAATGAGGGCGCCGCGCGCGCCAAGCTGCTCAAGATTTTCGAGGCCACGGGGCTGGAAGACGAATGGGTGGTCGGCGTCCGCCGCCGCCTATCGCGCGTATTGTTCGGATGACGAAACGCCTTCCCATCTTCCCCCTGACGGGCGCGGTGCTGTTTCCCGGTATGCAGCTGCCGCTCCACATCTTCGAGCCGCGTTACCGCGCGATGGTCGGCGATGCGCTGATCCGCGATCGGTTGATAGCCATGATCCAGCCGCAACGCGCCACTGAAGGCGCGCCGCTCTATCAGGTCGGCTGCGTCGGGCGGATCGGCGAAATTCAGGCGATGGACGACGGGCGCTACAACCTCATCCTCGAAGGGACGACGCGTTTCCGCATGGTGCGCGAGCTCGATGTCACCACCGCCTATCGTCAGGTCGAGGCGGAGTTCTTCGACGAGGACGAGGACGAGACCCTCTCCCACGCCCAGCGCGGCGGGTTCGAGCGCGAGGCGCGGGCCTTTGCGGATTCGCAGGGCTACTCGGTGGATTGGGACTCGGTCGAACGGCTCGACGACCGATCGCTGATCAATGGTGTGTCGCAGATCGCGCCCTTCGATCCCGCGAGCAAGCAGGCGCTGCTGGAGGCGCATACCCTCAACGACCGCTGCGAGCTGCTGGTGCAGCTGATGCAGTTCTACGGCCGCCATGACGGCGGCGAGGAAATCGTCACGCTGCAATAGGCAGGACGATCGTTTAGCCCGCGTGGGCGGCGATCCATTCCTCCACCACCGGCGCGACCTTGGTGCGCCAGCGGCTGCCGTTGAAGATGCCGTAATGCCCGGCGCCCTCGGCCATGTAGTAGCGCTTCTTATCGTCCGGCAGGTTCGGGGTCAGCTTGAGCGCCGCGCGGGTCTGGCCCAGCCCTGAAATATCATCGCGCTCGCCCTCGATCGCCAGCAGGGCGGTGTCGGTGATCTGCGTGATGTCCACCAGTTCGCCCATGTGGCGGAACTCGCCCTTGGGGATCGAGTGCTTCTGGAAGACCTCTTCCACCGTCTGAAGATAGAACTCGGCGGTCATGTCGCATACGGCGCGGTATTCGTCGTAGAAGGTCTTGGTCGCCTGCGCGGATGCATCGTCGCCCACGGTCAGGTGTTTGAACATCTCGTAATGGCTCATCATGTGGCTCGACAGGTTCATGCTCATGAACGCCGAGAGCTGCATGAAGCCCGGATAGACCCTGCGGCCCGCGCCCGGGTATTTCATCGGCACGGTGGCGATCACGCTCTGGCGGAACCATTCGATCGGCCGCTGCATCGCCATGTTGTTGACGACCGTGGGGCATTCGCGCGTGTCGATCGGGCCGCCCATCATGGTGAGGGTGGCAGGGGTCGCGGGCAATTTGTGCAGGTTCATCAGCGCGGTCGCGGCAAATGCGGGCACGCTCGGCTGGCACACCGCCATCATGTGGATGCGCTGGCCGCCTGCCTCGCCGTGGACGTGTTCGGCAAACTCGATCAGGTATTCGATGTATTCATCAAGGTCGAAGCGGCCGGCATCGGCCGGCACCATCTTGGCATCGGCCCAGTCGGTGATGAACACATCGACGCTTTCCAGCATCCGCTCCACCGTGCCGCGCAAAAGCGTGGCGTAATGGCCGCTCATCGGCGCGGCGATCAGCAGGCGCGGGCGGTCAGTGGGAGTGCCTGTGACAGTGAAGTGGAGCAGGTCGCCGAAGGGACGCTTCAAGGCGACACGCTCGGTCACGGCGTGGGGCTTGCCGCCAATTTCCACGCTCTCGATGCCGAATTCGGGCTTGCCATAATGCGCGGTGGCGTGGGCGAACACGTCAAGCGCGCTCGCGGCCATGGGGCCAATTCCGAAAGCGCTCAGCGGATTGGCGGGGTTGGACAGCATTCCTGCACTGATCGAAGCCAGCGCGCTGGCACTGTTCATCCAGCTGCGCTGGAGCTCATAGGCATGATAAAGCATCGGTTTCCTTCATGCGACGAACGGTCTGGTGCCTTATCCCCTGGCACCTTGCCTTAACAGATGCGCCTTCGCTGCTCATTGTGCAATGCACAATTACCGCAGGGCGTCCTATACCGCCCGGTGGACACTTCGCTTTTTGCACGTGAAATTCGTGTGGCGCAGGTCTAGAGCGCTGCGATCATGCACGGTGACCACCCTACGCCCGAGCCTCTCACAACACCCGACGACGCGCATGATGCGCATGATGCGGCGGTGGCGGTGCTTGCCGATACGCCCGAGCCCGCGCCCAAGGCGCGCTCGCTCGGCCCCTTGCGGATGGTGTTCGGCACCGCGCTGCAATATCCCCGCCAGATCGCCTTGGCGCTGCTGGCGCTGCTGATCACCTCGGCGGCGACGCTGGCGATACCCTATCGCTTCAAGGTGATCATCGACGAGGCCTTTTCGGGCAACGCCAATCCCGAACAGATCGGCCATGCGTTTCAGTATCTGCTTATGATTGTCGTGATCCTCGGTCTGGGCACGGCGCTGCGGTTCTATTTCGTGAGCTGGCTGGGCGAACGCGTGGTGGCGGATATCCGCCTGAAGGTGCAGGACAATCTGCTGCGCCTCTCGCCGGGCTTCTACGAGGTCAACAGCCCCAAGGAAATCTCCAGCCGCATGACCAGCGACACCGCGGTCATCGAGAACGTGGTGGGCACCACGGTTTCGGTCGCCTTGCGCAACACGCTGACGGGGATCGGCGGGATCGGATTTCTGGTTTACCTCGCCCCATCGCTGACGCTCGGCCTGCTGATCGGCATCCCGCTGGTGATCATCCCGATCGTGTTCTTCGGGCGCAAGATCCGCGCGGTTTCGCGCACCAGCCAGGACCGCATCGCGGACGTCGGCGCCTATGTCACCGAAGTGCTCTCGGCCATGAAGATCGTTCAGAGCTTTGGCCAGCAGCAGCGCGAGAGCGAGCGATTTGCGAGCGTCGTCGAAGGCACCTTCGAAACAGCGCGCCGCCGGATCCTGCTGCGCGCGGCGATGACGACAGTGGTGATCCTGCTGGTGTTCGGCGGCGTCGTGCTGGTGATGTGGCGCGGCGCGCTGGCGGTTGCGGCGGGCGAGATCAGCGGCGGCACCATCGCCGCCTTTGTGCTGACCGGCGGTCTGGTTGCAGGCGCACTTGGCGCACTTACCGAAGTCTACGGCGATCTGCTGCGCGGTGCCGGTGCGGCGAGCCGGCTGGCCGAACTGCTCGATGCCAGGCCCGAGATTGCGCCTCCGACCCGGCCCGAACGCTTGCCGGAGCCTGCGCGCGGGAGCCTGTCGTTCCGCAATGTCACCTTCCGCTACCCCGCGCGGCCGGAGGTCGCAGCGCTGCGCGATTTCACGCTCGAGATCGAGCCGGGCGAGACCATTGCCATCGTCGGGCCATCGGGTGCGGGCAAGTCCACCATCTTCCAGCTGGTGGAGCGGTTCTATGATCCGCAGGGCGGCACGATCCGTATGGACGGCGTGCCGCTGACAAGCGCCGACCCGGCCGAAATCCGCGCACGGCTGGCGCTGGTGCCGCAGGACGGGGTGCTGTTCAGCGCCAATGCCCGCGACAATCTGCGCTATGGCAAGTGGGACGCGACCGACGAGGAGATCTGGCAGGCTGCCCGCGTGGCCAACGCCGAAAGCTTCCTGCGCGCGCTGCCGCTGGGGCTCGACACCTATCTCGGTGAAGGCGGCACGCAGCTTTCGGGCGGCCAGCAACAGCGCGTCGCCATCGCCCGCGCACTGCTGAGAGATGCGCCGATCCTGCTGCTGGATGAAGCGACCAGCGCGCTGGATGCCGAAAGCGAGCAGCTGGTGCAGTCCGCGCTCGAAGGGCTGATGCAGGGACGGACCACGCTGGTGATCGCCCACCGCCTCGCCACCGTGCGGGCTGCCGACCGGATCGTGGTGCTCGATCAGGGCCGGATCGTCGAACAGGGCACGCATGATGCGCTGAGCAAGGCGGGCGGGCTTTATGCACGTCTCGCCAAGCTGCAATTCGCCGCCGACGCGGCTTAATCGACGAAAGACCGGATGCGCTGGACAAAGCGCAACCCTTTCCCCCTGTGCGACGTTACTGTGACGTCACGCCGACATACCGTCGGAGATTCTCAGGGACTCGAGACGCACATGATCCAAAAGACCGCCGCCCTTCTCGGCGCGAGCCTGCTCGCGCTGGCGACACCCGCTTTCGCCGATGATCACGCGCATGATGAAGCGCTCGACACACTTCAGGGTGCCGAAACGCCTGCATCTACCCTGCCGACCATCAGCTTCGGCAAGTGGGGCTTCGATCCGGCTTACCTCGCCGCCGACATCAAGCCGGGCGACGATTTCAACGCCTATGCCAACAAGACGTGGATCGACGCGAACCCGCTGCCGCCCGAATTCAGCCGGATCGGCGCCTTCACGCTGCTGGGCGAAAAGAGCACCGCCGACGTCAAGGCGCTGATGGACGAGATGGCAGCCAAGGACCCCGCAGCCTTGTCAGATGACGAGCGCCGGATCCTAGACACCTATCGCGGCTACCTCGATACCGCGACGATCGAGGCCAAGGGGCTGGTGCCTGCCTACCCCTATCTCGAGCGGATCTACGGTGCGACCTCGCTCGACAAGCTGGCGATGCTGTGGGCCGAGCCCGGCTATGCGAGCCCCGTAAGCGGCTACGTGAGCATCGACGCCAAGCAGCCCGACCGCTACATCGCCAGTGTTGGCTTCGGCGGGCTGGGCCTGCCCGACCGCGATTACTACCTGGACACCACCGAGAAGGGGAAAGCGATCCAGGCCAAGTACAAGGCCTATCTCGCCTTCCTGCTTGGCGAGGCGGGCTATCAGGACCCGGCTGCCGCAGCCGAATCGGTCTATGCCTTCGAAGACCGTGTCGCCCGCGAGGTTTCGTGGGATCGTGCCGTGCGCCGCAACCGCGATCTTACCTACAACCTGCTGACGGCCGAAGAGCTTTCCGCCATCGCCGGCAAGGTTCCGGTGGCAGCGATGCTCGCCAAGATCGGGGTCGAGAAAAGCCCCGGCTTCGTCGTCAGCCTGATGCCGCCGACCACTGAAGAGATCGCGCGCAACAAGCTGGACGCCGCCACCCTCGCCAAGATCGGCACCGGGATGCCCGGGATGTTCGCGCTGGTGAGCGAGACCGCGCCGGCGACCTTGCAGGCGTGGATGGCCAAGGAATTCCTCTCCGCCAATGCCGCGGTCCTGCCCAAGCGCTTCGACGACGCCCGGTTCGATTTCTACAACAAGACCCTGCTCGGCACCCCCGAACAGCGCCCGCGCTGGAAGCGTGCGATCGGCGAGACCGAGGGGCTGATCGGCGAACTGGTCGGCAAGGCCTATGTCGCGCGCTACTTCCCGGCCGAAAACAAGGCTGCGATGGACGAGCTGGTGGCCAACCTGCGCACCGCGCTCGGGGCATCGATCGACGAGATTAAGTGGATGGGCGAGGAAACCAAGACCCAGGCCCGCGCCAAGCTTGCCAGCTTCGATCCCAAGATCGGTTACCGCCCCAATCTCGAGACCTATGACGGCCTCGCCATCACCGCGGGCGATCCCATCGCCAACCGCATGGCGGCGGCCAAGTGGGCGCTGGCCGACAATGTCGCCAAGCTCGGCGCGCCGATCAACCGCACCGAATGGGGCATGTTGCCGCAGACGGTGAACGCCTATTACAACGCGGTGAAGAACGAGATCGTCTTCCCCGCAGCCATCCTCCAGCAGCCGTTCTTTGCGCTGAGCAACGATATTGCTGTGAATTACGGCGCGATCGGCGGGGTGATCGGCCACGAGATGGGCCATGGCTTCGACGATCAGGGGTCAAAGTCCGACGCAAGCGGCGCGCTGCGCAACTGGTGGACCGACGCAGACCGCGCGGCCTTCGACGCGCTCGGCAACCGGCTGGTGGCGCAGTACAATGCCTTCTGCCCGCTCGACGAGGGCAAGACCTGCGTCAACGGACGTCTGACCCTCGGCGAGAACATCGGCGATGTCGGCGGGCTGTCGATGGCCTACCGCGCCTACAAGCTCGCCACCAAGGGCAAGGAAGTCCCCGTGATCGACGGCCTGACCGGCGACCAGCGCTTCTTCCTCGCCTGGGCGCAGGTCTGGCGCTCGGCCCAGCGCGAAGAGAGCAACCGCAACCGCCTCCGCACCGACAGCCACAGCCCCGAGGAGTACCGCGTCAACGGCGTCGTGCGGAACCTCGATGAATGGTACGAAGCCTTCGGCGTGAAGCCGGGTGATGCGATGTACCTGCCGCCGGAACAGCGCGTGCGCATCTGGTAAACCTTCGGAAGGCCCGCCCCGTCAACGGGCGGGCCTTTTCGGTTTGACTTGGCCGCCGCCCTCGTCAAAGCCGTGCGCCCATGACCGATATAATCGCAGCGATCCTGCTCGGCATCCTTGAGGGGCTGACCGAATTCCTCCCCGTTTCCTCGACCGGGCACCTGATCCTTGCGACCGAACTGCTGGGCTTCGATCAGGCTGATTGGGAAGTGTTCAACATCGCCATTCAACCCGCCGCGATCCTAGCCATCGTGGTGCTGTACTGGCGCACTTTCTGGGATGTGGCGAAGGGACTGCTGGGGTTTGACAAGGGCGCCATCGCCTTCGTGCGCAATCTGCTGGTGGCCTTCTTCCCTGCGGTGCTGCTGGGCCTCGCTTTCGGCGACGCGATCGAGACGATGCTCGGCAATGCGGTGCTGGTGTGCTGGTCGCTGATCATCGGCGGCATTGCGATCCTCGCCATCGAGCGCTGGGCCCACCCGCCCGCCACCGGCCCGGGCGTGGGCGGCGTCCCGCTGCGCACCGCTGTGCTGATCGGGCTTGTCCAATGCCTTGCGATGATCCCGGGCGTCAGCCGTTCGGGGGCGACCATCCTCGGCGCGATGGCCTTCGGCGTGGACCGCAAGACCGCCGCTGAATTCAGCTTCTTCCTCGCGGTGCCGACGCTGTCGGGGGCGACCGTCTACCAGCTGGCAAAGCACGCGGGCAGCCTCACGGGCGATGATCTCCAACTGATCGGGATCGGATCGGCGGTCGGCTTCGTCACCGCGCTGGTGGTAGTGCGGCTGTTTGTCGCGGTCATCACCAGGATCGGCTTTGCGCCCTTCGCCTGGTATCGCATCATCATCGGCCTTGGCGGCCTCGCCTGGCTGACGCTGCGTTAAACCGCCGCGCGGCACTTTACAGGAACCACCCGCGCGCCCGCTGGTTATGGAGTCGAGCAAGCCCGACGTTACGGGCTGGCGGCTTTGCGGAGACTTCGGACAAAATGGCGTTGCTGGTGCTGATCGTGTTGGGGGCGACTCTGGGCTGGTTGGCCTCGATCCTCGCGCGGACAGAGGCGTCGGGCGACATCCTGCGTCAGGTCGCGCTCGGCATGGTCGTATCGGTGGTCGCGGGCGAGATCGCCAACAAGGGCACCATGATCGGCAGCCTGTCCTTCATCAGCCTCGGTATCGCGCTGAGCGCCACGGCGGTGTCGCTGGTGCTGTATCACGCGGTCGCACGGCGCCGGGTGAAGGTTTAGACTGGCGTCTAGACGGGTTGGGCCCCGCTGCCGCGCCCGCCGCGCAGGTGATATTCCTGCGTTCCCCGGTGCAGCACATTGTCGACATCGATCACCGCCGAATTGGCATAGGTGAAGCCTGCGGGCAGGCTGCGATACAGCCGGTCAAAATCGCGCTCTACCGTCTGGCGATAGAGATCGGCGAAGCTCTCGATCACGAAATAGGTCGGTTGCAGGTCGCTGATCACGTAATCCGTGCGCATCACGCGGTCGACATTGAGCATGATGCGGTTGGGGCTCTGCGCCTCAACCGCAAATCGCGCTTCGGTCGGGCCTGACAGGATGCCGGCGCCATAGGCGCGCACCTCGCCCGCTTCCTCGATCAGTCCGAATTCGACCGTGTACCAATAGAGCGCTCCCAGCGCCTTCAGCCGGTTATAGCGCATCGCCTTCCACCCGGCGCGGCCATATTCCTGCATGTAATCGGCATAGGTGGGATCGGTGAGCATCGGCACGTGGCCGAATACGTCGTGAAACACGTCGGGCTCCTCGATATAATCGAAGGTCTCGCGCGTGCGGATGAAGTTGCCCGCCGGAAAGCGGCGGTTGGCCAGGTGCCAGAAGAATACATGATCGGGGATCAGCATGGGGACGGGCACGACGCTCCACCCGGTCAGCTGCCCCAGTTCTTCCGATAACGTGCCGAATTCCGGGATGCCGCCGCGCGACAGGTCGAGCTTGTCGAGCCCCGCCATGAAGGCGCTGCACGCACGTCCGGGCAGCACGTCCATCTGCCGGGCGAAGAGATCGTCCCACACGGCGTGGTCCTCGGCGGTGTAATCGGTCTGCTTCGGCTCCAGCCAATCCTCGCCCACGTGGGCCGGGCGCGCGAGCGGCGCGGTGAAGACATCCGCCGCCATGTCTGGCAGAGTGGCAAAATCGGGCTGTGGGTCTGCGAGAGGCGCCATAGTTGCAGTTGATACTACTTTCGCGGGGTTTGGACAAACGGGAGAGCGGCATGGGCATGAAGCGCAAGGAATACGAGGCGGCGCTCGAGCCGCTGACCTTGGAACTGGTCAGCATGGCGCGCTGGGTGAAGGCCACCGGCGCGCGAGTGGTGGTGCTGTTCGAAGGCCGCGACACGGCGGGCAAGGGCGGCGCGATCACGGCGGTGCGCGAGGCGCTGAACCCGCGCCAGTGCCGCACGGTGGCGCTCTCCAAGCCGACCGAGGCCGAGATGGGCCAGTGGTACTTCCAGCGCTATGTCGCCCACCTGCCGACCGCGGGCGAGATCGTGCTGTTCGACCGCAGCTGGTACAACCGTGCTGGCGTCGAAAAGGTGATGGGCTATGCGAAAGCGGCGCAGGTCGAGGCCTTCCTCGAAGCGGCCCCCGCTTTCGAAAAGCTGCTGGTGGACGACGGCATCCTGCTGTTCAAATACTGGCTCGGCGCCGATCAGGCCGAACAGGAAGCGCGGCTGCGCGAGCGGCTGGACGATCCGCTCAAGCGCTGGAAGCTCTCGCCCGTAGATCTTGCCGCGCGCGACAAGTATGACGATTACACGAAGGCGCGCGAGGCGATGCTGAAGGCCACCCACACCAAGCACGCGCCATGGACGCTGGTGGATTTCAACGACCAAAGGCGCGGGCGGCTGACGCTGGTCCGCGATCTCCTCAGCCGCATCCCCGACACCCACGAGGAGCCCGAGGCGATCGAGTTTCCGCCGCTCGCCAAGAAGCCCGCGAAGGAGAGTTACAAGGTGCTGAAGCCGGTCAAGGGCTACACGCCGGACTAGACGGTGGCGTTCGCCGCCGTCACCTGTCGGCCATCATCGGCGAAGGCAGCAAGGTCATACCCTGCCTCCGACTTGCGCATCACCAGATGCAGTGGCTCGCCCGCGATCGCGGGGGAGTGGCCGCGGAAGGCGAAGCTGCGCACCCGGTTCTCGCCGAGTTCCCGGGCCGCCAGCTGCAGCAGCAGGCTGGCGATCAGCGGGCCGTGGACGACAAGACCGCGATAGCGCTCTACCTCGCTGGCATAGGGCGCGTCGTAGTGGATACGGTGGGTGTTGAAGGTGAGCGCCGAATAGCGGAACAGCAGCCGCGGATCGGGTGTGAGGGTGCGGGTAGCATCCCAGCCCTCGGGCGAAAACTTGCTCTCCCCCAAAGGCGGCGGAGACAGGGCTTGACCCCCGCTAGCCGCCTCCCGGTAGACGATTGACTGGGTCTCGACCACCGCCAGCGTGCCGTTGCTGCGTGTTTCATGTGAAACATCGACGAACGCGAGCGGGCCGGTGGAGCCCTGCTTTTCGCTGATCGCGGCAATGCGGCTGGTGCGCTCGATCACCGCACCGATGGCGATGGGGGCGTGGAAGGCGATCTTCGATGAAGCCCACATCCGCCGCGGCATGGGGAAGGGCGGGAGGAAGCTCTCGGGGCTATCGTCGCGCGCGGGGTGCCCGTCCTCGCCCAGTGAGGCGGTGGGCGCTTCAGGGGTGCAAAGCGCGAGGTGGATGCCCTGCGGCATGATCGCCGGATGGCGGCGTGTAAGGTCGAAGGTGGCGAGCCAGCGGTGCGCCAGTCCTTCGTCCAGCCTGTCCTCCGCACGCACCTCGCGCCCGATCCATGCCTCGAAACTCATGCGGCGCGCTCGAACACCGCCGCGATGCCCTGACCGCCGCCGATGCACATGGTCTCGAGCCCATAGCGCGCCCCGCGGCGGTGCATCTCGTGCGCCATGTCGGCAAGGATGCGGCCCCCGGTTGCGCCGATGGGGTGGCCAAGCGAGATGCCCGAACCATTGACGTTGAGGATCTCGCGGCGGCTGTCATCGTCCGACCAGCCCCAGCCCTTGAGCACCGCGAGCACCTGCGGCGCGAAGGCCTCGTTGAGTTCGACCAGCCCGATATCGTCCCACGAATAGCCGCGCCGTTCGAACAGCCGCTCGACCGCGGGCACCGGCCCGATGCCCATGCGCGAAGGATCGCAGCCCGCTGCCGCCCAGCCGCCGAACCACAGCATCGGGGTAAGGCCGAGTTCCTCCAGCTTGTCCTCCGCCACCACCAGACAGGCCGCTGCCGCGTCGTTCTGCTGGCTGGCATTGCCTGCGGTGACGATGGCTGCCGGATCTCGCTTGCCATCGATGGGGGCAAGCGTGCCGAGCGTCTCCATTGATGCGTCGGTGCGGTAGCCTTCGTCATGGTCGAAGAAGACCGGATCGCCCTTCCTCTGCGGGATCGCGACCGGGACGAGCTGTTCGGCGAACTTGCCCTCCGCCCAAGCCGTCGCGGCGTTCTGGTGCGAGCGCACGGCGAAGGCGTCGGCCTGTTCGCGGGTGATGCCGTAATCCTTGGCAAGGTTCTCGGCGGTCTCGATCATGCCGGTGATGACGCCGAACCGCTCGACCGGCTGGCTCATCACGCGCCCGCGCGAAAGGCGATCATGCAGCACCATGTCGCCCATCCGGACGCCCCCGCGTGCAGCGAGCGTGTAGTGCTCGACATTCGACATCGATTCCACCCCGCCCGCGACCACGACATCGGCCATGCCGGTTTCGACCATCATCGCCGCCGTCGCGACCGCCTGCACACCCGATCCGCAGCGCCGGTCGAGCTGGAAGCCGGGCACCTCGATGGGCAGGCCCGCCGCAAGCCACGCCCAGTGGCCGATCGCGGGCGCCTCGCCATTGCCGTAGCCTTGGGAGAACACCACGTCGTCCACCCGCGTCGGATCGATGCCGGAACGCTCCATCAGCGCCTTGAGGATGACCGCGCCCAATTGGCCAGCGTTGAGGCTGGAAAGCCCGCCGAGGAACTTGCCCACCGGGGTGCGCAGGGGGGTGCAGATGGCGGCGCGTCTGGTCATGCTTTGTCCTTGTCAGATAGTGCCACCGTCCCCGCATCGACCAGCTTGCCGATCGCGCCCGAGGAGAGGCCGAGTTTTTCGGCCAGCACCTCTTCCGAATGCTCGCCGAGGTAAGGCGCGGGGGCGGGATCGCCTGCCTCGCAGCCTGGCAGGTTCGCGAAGCTGCGCGTGGCGGGATAATCGAAGCCCGAGGGGTTGGCGGGCGCGGGGCCGAACAGCGGGTTGTCGGCCACCAGCACCGGATCGTTCGCGGCTTCATAGGCGGTGCGGTAGCGTTCGAAGGTGCAGGCCTCGGCCGCCATGCGCTTTTCAAGATCGGCGTAATCCATCCCGTCCGCCGCGCTCTGGAACAGCGCGAACAGCGCGGCGCGGTGCTGGAAGCGGGGCGTGTCGCCATCGGTAAAGCGCACGCCGTGCTCGGTTTCGAGCGCAGCGATTCCCGCCTCGACCCCGAAAGCCTTCACCAGCCCGCTCCACTGTTTAGGGGTGAGCGCGGCGACCATGAAGCGCACGCCATCCTTCGCGCGGAAGTCCCGCCCGAACGCGCCCCAGATCGCATTGCCGAGCCGCTCGCGGTCCCCGCCGCGATAGAGCACTTCGGCCATCAGTCCGGCGTTGGCCATGGTGCCGATGGCGACATCGCCCAACGGTAGGCGGACCTCGCTGCCCTCACCCGTGCGGTCGCGGTGGCGGAGCGCGGCGAGCATGGCGAAGGCGCCGTAGGCACCGGTGATGAAATCCCACGCGGGAAGCACCTGGTTGACCGGCGGGGCGGTCGCCGGGTCCCACTCCTCGGGTCCGCACATCAGCGGGTAGCCAGCAGCGGCGTTGACCGTGAAATCCATCGCCTGGCGCCCATCATGCCAGCCCATGACGCGCAAGCTGATCATGTCTGCGCGCTTGGCGGCCATGGCGGCGTGGCTGAGGAAGCTCTGCTCCGGCAGGTTGGTGATACACTGGCCGACCGCGCTGGCCAGCTCCACCAGCAGTTCGCGGCCCTCGGCCGATTGCAGATTGAGCGCGACCGACTTCTTGGCGCGGTTGAGGTTTTCCCACGAGAGCGAGCGCCCCTCGCGCGTCAGCATGTAGCGGTTGTAATCCAGCCCGCCCGCCTTGTGGTCGACGCGGATCACCTCCGCCCCAAGCTGCGCGCAATAGAGGCCCGCAGTGGGCGAGGCGACGAAGCTTGAGACTTCGACGATGCTCAGGTCGTTGAGGAGGTTGTACATTTACGCGTTGGCCGCCCACTCGCGCAGCATGTGCTTGGCGATCTGGAGCTGGAGGATCTGCGTCGTACCTTCGTAGATGCGGTAGATGCGCGCATCGCGGAAGAAGCGTTCGGCGTCATATTCGGCCAGATAGCCCGCGCCGCCATAGATCTGCACCACGCGGTCGACCACGCGGCCGCACATCTCGGAGGCGAACACTTTGAAGGCGGCGGCTTTCACAAGGATGTTCTCGCCCCGGTCAGCCCGTGCGGTGACGTCCTTCATCATCGCCTCTGCGGCATATATCTCGATCTCGCTATCGGCGAGCATCGCCTGGATGAGCTGGAAGTTGGCGATCGGTTCGCCGAAGGCCTTGCGCTCATTGGCATAGCGCAGCGCGGAATCGAGCGCGCGGCGGGCGTATCCGGTCGCCGCCGCGCCCACGCTGATGCGCCCGTTGTCGAGGCTCTTCATCGCGAAGACAAAGCCCTTGCCGGTCTCTCCGCCAAGCAAGGCGTCGCCCGGCACCCGCACGTCATCAAGCATGATGTCGGAGATGTGCGATCCGCTCTGGCCCATCTTCTTGTCGGGCGACCCGCGCGAAACGCCGGGCGCGTCCATCGGCACGAGGAAGGCGGAAACGTGCGCGTTCTTGGGTAGCGCTTCCTTGTTGGTGCGCGCCATGATGAGGGCGACATCGGCGTGGGGCGCGTTGGTAATGTAGCGCTTGGTGCCGTTGAGGATCCAGCCGTTGCCGTCCGGATCGGGTGTAGCGGTCGTGGCGAGCCCCGCGCTGTCGCTGCCCGAGCCCGGTTCAGTGAGGCCGAAGCACGCGATACGCCCTTCGGCGATCCTGGGATACCACTCGGCCTTCTGCGCATCGGTCGCGCCGTTCTTCAGCGCGCTGGCGAACATCCCGACGTTGATCGAGAAGATCGAGCGGTAGGCCGGCGCGGCATAGGCCATGATGTTCACGACGCGGGCATATTGCGTCATGTTGAGCCCTGCGCCGCCGTATTCCTCCGGCACCGAGAGCCCGAACAGGCCCATTTCGCGCATTTCCTTGACGATCGCATCGGGGATGCGGTCCTCGGCGATCACCTGCGGTTCGGCCGGGATCAGGCGCTCACGGACATAGCGGCTGAGCTGCTCGGCGAACTGCTCGAAGGTTTCATCGTCCATCCCGGAGTTATGCGGAGCGGCGAGGGTGGCGGGGGCATTCATTGTGGCAATCGTCCTTCAAGGGGAGCGCGCTGGCCCCTGCTGAATTATCGGCGCGCAGGGGCTGCGTCGCCTGTCACTTCGGCGGGCGCATCGGTCGGCGCTGCGGTAGCCAAGGCTTCGGGCGGCAGACGGCGCTCGTCGAGCATCTCCGCCGCCTCGTCCAAGGCCTTGGCCTCGCCCGGCGTTACTTCCCCGGGCGGGCTTGCCTCCTCGCTCCCGCAGGCGGCCAGCGCGAGCGGGAATGCGAAGGCGGCAAGGAGCGGCAGGCGCGGCATCGCAGGGCGCCGCTTACTCGGCAGGTTCTTCGGCAGCGGCGGCAGCCTTGGCCGCGACATCGGCAGCGGCATCGGCTGCCGCGGTCGCTGCCGGCTCGGGCAGGGCTTCTGGCGCATCGGTCGCGGTCGCCGAGGGGTCTGCGATGGGGACTTCGGTTACCGGAGCAAGCGCGCTGTCGGCGGGCATTTCCACCGTGTCGGCGCTCGCCTCGGTCGAGGCGTCATTGGCGCTGCCGCACGCGGCAAGCGTCAGCGTGGTGGCGGTCAGGGCGGCAAGGGCTACAAGCTTGCGCATGGCTGGGGGTCTCTCCTCTCGAGTGGTGCGAGGCCTGCGCGTTCGCAGGCCCGGTTCGGCGGAGGGTTTAGCCAAGCCTTGGGGCGGACGCCAAGTGCCAAATGGGCACACCCCCGCCACAAGCGGTGGAGGCATGACCCGCGCGTGATATTCTCACGCACATGATCCAGCCCGCCTTGCCTTCGCCCTTGCGCGCGCTCGCGCTCGCAGCCGCCATTGTTCTGCCGGTCGCTGTCGTCAGCGCGCAGCCGGTTCCCGACGCCTTCACCGTGGTGGAAACCGGCCAGCGCTTTGCCACCTTGCAGGAGGCCGTCGACGCGGTGGGCAATGCGCGCGCCACCATCCGCATTGCGCCGGGCATCTATCGCCAGTGCGCGATTCAGCGGGACGGCGTGATCGTCTACGAAGCGCCCGAGCCCGGCAGTGTCACTTTCATGGCGCGTTCGTGCGAGGGCAAGGCGGCCTTCGTCCTGCGCGGCATCGGCGCGGAAATCCGCGGTATCACCTTCTCGAACATGCGCGTGCCCGATGGCAACGGGGCGGGGATCCGGCTGGAAAAGGGCGCGCTCAACGTTGCCTATGCGCGGTTCGAGAACAGCCAGCAGGGCATCCTCACCGCAGACGATCCGACCGGGCGCATCTACATCACCCGCTCGACCTTTTCGGGGCTGGGCACCTGCGAGCATTCTGCGGGTTGTGCCCACTCGATCTATATCGGCAATTACGGTTCGCTGACGGTGCGCGAGAGCCGGTTCGAGCGTGGGCTGGGCGGGCACTACGTCAAGGCCCGCAGCGCCGAGGTGGTGATCGAGAACAACAGCTTCGACGACGCGAACGGCAAGGCAACCAACTACATGATCGATCTGCCTGCTGGCAGCATCGGCCGGATCGCGGACAACTGGTTCGTCCAGGGGCGCGACAAGGAGAACCACTCGGCCTTCATCGCGCTGGGCGCGGAAGACCTGCTGCACACCTCGGACGGGCTGAAGGTCGAGAACAACGAAGCGCGTTTCGTCCCCGGCCTGTCGCGCAGCAGCGTGTTCCTGGCCGACTGGACCGCGTCGCGCATCGTGATGCAGGGCAACAGGATCGCGGGCGGGATCAAGCAGTACGAGCAGCGTTAGGGCGCTAGACCAGCAAATGCCCTGACCGGTCGCGCTTGGTCGCCAGATAGTGGGCGTTGTGCGGGTTTTCGGGGAGCTGGTGCGGCACGCGCTCGCTCACCGTGATGCCCGCCGCTGATAATGCCTCAACCTTTGCCGGGTTGTTGGTGAGCAGGCGAATCGTCATCGCGCCCAGCAATTCCAGCATCCGCGCCGCCACGGGGAAATCGCGCGCTTCGTCGGGCAGGCCGAGGCGCTGGTTGGCCTCGACCGTGTCGAAGCCCTGATCCTGCAAGCGATAGGCGCGCAGCTTGTTGACGAGCCCGATCCCGCGTCCCTCCTGCCGCATATAGAGCAGCACGCCCCACCCGCCGCTGTCCGCCGCCTCATGCGCCATCGCGTGGAGCGCGGCGTCGAGCTGCGGGCCGCAATCGCATTTGAGGCTGCCGAGGATGTCGCCCGTCAGGCATTCGGAATGGAGGCGCACCAGGGGCTGGCTGTCGCCGCTCTGCTTGCCGATGATCAGCGCGACATGTTCGCGCAGATCGGCAGCGGAGCGGAAGGCGACGATTTCGGCATCCTCGCAGGCGCTCACGGGCAGGCGCGCGCGGGTAACGATGCGCAGTCGCCCCGCGTCGGCATAGGCGGCAAGGTCTGACACGGCGACGGGAAGCGCCTCTCCAGCATCCTCGGGATCGACGAGGAAGGCTGGCAGAATCCCCGCGATCCGCGCCAGTTCCAGCGCGGCGGCCGCGGTTTCCGCCCAGTCGAGGCTGACCGCTTTGAACGGGCCTTTCAGGGGATTGCCGAGATCCAGCGCCGGGTCTGCGATCGGCAGCGCATCGCGCATCGTGAAGTCCTCTCCGCCCGCGATCAGCACCGGGGCGTGGGGAACGGCGGCCTCGCGCTGGTTGGCGAGTTTCAGGGTGGCGGCGCGCGCGGCGGAGATCAGCATCCGTGGCGCAGTGGCACCTTGCGCAATTGCAGTTTCGACGGGGAGCAGGGTCGGACCACCCGCGAACGCCAGCGGCCAGCCGTGGCGCAGTGCGTCGACCGCCTGCGCGGCGCGGCGTTCGGGCGATGGGGCAGAGGCGGGAGGTCCGCTCAGAGGTCAAACTCCGTGATCAGCGGAACGTGGTCGGACGGCTGCTCCCACGCGCGCGCATCCTCCAGCACGCGGTGCGCCCGGGCCTGCTTCGCCACCTCGGGCGAGGCCCACATGTGATCGAGGCGGCGGCCCTTGTCATTCTCCTGCCAGGCGGGATTGCGATAGCTCCACCACGAGTAATAGCGCTCCGGATGCGGCACGTGTTCGCGACCGATATCGACCCAGCCGTGCGCGTCACGGAAGCGGCCCAGCGTCTCGACCTCGATTGGCGTATGGCTGACGACCTTGAGCAGCTGCTTGTGGCTCCACACATCGCTTTCCAGCGGCGCGATATTGAAGTCGCCGACGATGAGCGAGGGCCGGTCGAGCTTGTCCGCCCACTTGGTCATGCGCCCGAGGAAATCGAGCTTCTGGCCGAATTTCTTGTTCACCTCGCGGTCGGGCACGTCGCCCCCGGCAGGGACATAGACGTTCTCGACCAGCAGATCTCTGCCCAGCACCTCGACCCCGATGTGCCGGGCCTCGCCATTGTCCTGCCAGTCGTGGCGGGTGACTTCGCGGATCGGCACGCGGCTGACGGTGGCGACGCCGTGATAGCCCTTCTGCCCGCTCACCGCCTGATGGGTGTAGCCCAATGCCGCCAAGGCCTCGGCCGGGAACAGATGGCTCTCGCACTTGATCTCCTGCAGGCACAGGATGTCGGGCGCGGCCTCGGTCAGAAGCTTTTCGATGAGGCCGACGCGCAGGCGCGCGGAGTTGATGTTCCATGTGACGACGGTGAGCATGGGGGCCGACTTAGGGGCACAGGAACGAAACTTCTAGCTTTCACTTTAACGTCGCACGGCTGCGCGATAGGGCGAGGGCCATCGATTGGGAGACCCGCCATGACCCGCACCATTATCGCCGCCCTTCTGTTCGCCAGCGCTGCCGCAACCCCGGCGCTCGCGAAGGAGCCCCGTCATGCGCCCCCTGCGGAACCGAAAGCGAAGAACGTCATCCTGTTCATCGGCGATGGCATGGGCATTTCCACCATTACCGCGGCGCGCATCTACGACGGCCAGAAGCGCGGGGAGACGGGCGAGGAGAACCAGCTCAGCTTCGAGAAATTCCCCAACGTGGCGCTGGTGAAGACCTACAACACCAACGCGCAGGTGCCTGATAGCGCCGGAACGGCCTCCGCGATCAACACCGGGGTGAAGACC
Organism: Porphyrobacter sp.; assembly: GCA_027533455.1. Taxonomy (GTDB): domain Bacteria; phylum Pseudomonadota; class Alphaproteobacteria; order Sphingomonadales; family Sphingomonadaceae; genus Erythrobacter. The sequence continues at coordinate 30,355 of JAPZUC010000015.1, forward strand.
CGCATCGGCGTGATGGGGATCGGGCCCGAGGCGACCCGCGGCGTGTGCAGCGAGGCGCTTGCACACCAACTGCCGACGCTGGGCGAGGAAGCCAAGGCGCGCGGGCTCTCCGTCGGGATCGTCACCACCACCCGCATCACCCACGCGACCCCGGCGGCGGTCTACGCCCATATCCCCGACCGCGACTGGGAGAGCGACACGAACATCCCGGCGGCGCAAGCAGGGCAGGGCTGCAAGGACATCGCCCAGCAGCTGGTCGACGCGAAGTTCGACCTCGCCCTGGGCGGCGGCACGGCGATGTTCTACGGCAAGAACCTCGGCGGCCGGCGCGCTGACCCTTCGGCTGACTTGCCCGCGCAATGGGCCGCGAAGAACGGCGGGGTGGTGGTCAAGGACGCCGCCGGCCTCGCCGCTGCGCCGATGGGCAAGCCGGTGCTCGGGCTCTTCAATCCCAGCCATCTCAATTACATGGTTGACCGCAAGCCGGACTCCACAGAGCCGACCCTCACCGACATGACCGCGCAGGCGATCGCACGGCTGAAGGGCGACAAGGACGGGTATTACATGATGATCGAGGGCGGGCGGATCGATCACGCCCACCATGAAGGCCGCGCGGGCTATGCGCTCGAGGAGGCGGTCGAGTTCGCCCGCGCGGTGCAGTGGGCGGTCGATAACACCGACCCGAAGGAGACGCTGATCCTCGTCACTGCCGATCACAGCCACGTGTTCACCATCGCCGGCTATCCGGTGCGGGGCAACGACATCCTCGGGCTTGTGGTGCCGCCTCCGGGCGGCGGCGACGGTGATCACGCAGGCGCGCTGAAGGATGGCGATCCGACCCCGGCGCTCGACGGGAAGCCCTATGCGACATTGGGCTATGCGAATGGCCCGGGCGCGGTGAAGGGCGAGCGGCCCGTGCCGCAGACGGGCGTGAAGGCGCAGCAGCAGTCGCTCGTGCCCACCGGCGCGGAGACCCATGGCGGCGAGGATGTCGCCTTGTTCGCCACCGGCCCCGGCGCATCGCTCGCGCGCGGCGTCATCGAGCAGAATGTGATCCATAAGATCATCACCAAGGCATTGGGCTGGGAGAAGTAGGTTCTGCGCCGCCGGGGCAAAAAACCCCCGACCCGGGGGCGATGGGTCGGGGGTTCCATGGAGCGTTCGTCACGCTTGTACAAGGCAGGCCCATTTCGAAGGGTGGGCAACAGGGGGGAAACCTCCCTTCGGCCCGCCTTGTTGAGAATGATTAGCCGATTCTGCCTTTCATTCATATGAACATGGGTGAGTTTTTGTCGCTTTCATACAACCGTTCGTCGGGTCGCCGTTCATCCCGGGCGACGAGCCGAACGGCGCGGATCCTTGAAAGTGAAGGTGCTGTCGGCCACCGCCACACCGTAGCGCTGGTTAGACAGGTTCACGCGGGTGCGGTTGTTCTGGGCGTCAAGCGCGATCCAGTTGGTCAATTGCAGCCCACCGGGTGCTGAGGCATTGCGCACGAATATCAGCGTGATCATGCCGAATTCGGGCTTTTTCGGATCGCGCACCTCGACGCTGAGCACGTCCCTGTTCGCGGTTGGCACCATCTTGCCGAAGCGCTTCACATCCTTGTCCGGATCGAACAGCGCGCCCAGCGGCGAGTTGCCGATGGGCCAGCGTTCGACCTGGCTGACCTCATAGTCGATCACGTAAAGCGACTTGCCGTTCGAGATGACGAGGAAATTGGCCTTCTTGCCGTAATCGAAGCGGATCTTGCCCGGGCGCTTCATAGTCATCGTCCCGCGCAGGGTGGTGCCCTGCCGGTCGGTCTGGGTGAAGTCGGCCTTCATAGTCGAGATGGCGCGCAATGCGCCGACCACCGCGTCAACATCGCTCGCCGATTGCGCGGCTGCGGGCGGGGCCAGATCGGGCGATGCGCCGGGGGCCACGCCGAGCGCCAGCGCTGCGGCACCAAGGCCGAGCGCGAGCTTGCTGATTAGGGAAATAGGCTTGTTCATGCCGAGCCGACTAGTGCGGGTGGCTTGAACTGTCGATGAATTACCGCGCCCCGCCACCAGGCAGAGCGTAGAAAGCCGATCTTACTTGATCTTGGCTTCCTTGAACTCGACGTGCTTGCGCGCGACGGGATCGTACTTGCGGAAGCTCATCTTCTCGGTAATGTTGCGCGGGTTCTTCTTGGTCACGTAGAAGAAGCCGGTGCCCTCGCTCGAGACGAGGCGGATCTTGACGGTGGTGGGCTTCGCCATGGCGGTATCCTGTCAAATGGGTCGGCCCGGCGCGCTTTGCTCGGGCTTGAAAAGCAAATAGCGGCGCGCCCGGAAGGCCCGGCACACCGCCACACGGCCGCGCCATTTGCCGATTCACGGGGAAAAGTCAAGGATCGTCGCGGCCCGCACGCTACCAATCGGAGGCGCGCGGCTTGCCGCGGTTTGCCTTTACCGTGCCGCGCACCTTCTTGACCTTCAACCGCTCGGTCTTGCCCACCCGGTTGAGCCGCGTTTTCGCCCGCCGCCTCGGCTCGGTCTGGGCCTCCTCCAGCAGCGCGGCCAGCTTGACGCGCGCGTCCTGACGGTTGGCTTCCTGCGTGCGGTGCGCCTTGGAGTTAATGATCAGATCGCCGTTGCCAGCCAGCTTCGCTCCGGCGAGCTTGCGCAGCCGCTCGAACACCGGGGGAGAAAGGCGCAGGGCAAAGACATTCACCCGCAGCTCGACTTCGGTGGCGACCTTGTTGGCGTTCTGGCCGCCCGGGCCGGAACCGGCGAGAAAGCTCTCGCTGGCGAGCCTCAGCGCGCGGCTGACCAGCGGTTCTGGCGTATCCTCATCCATCCTTCGCCCCGAGCGCAAGGAAGTCTGCCGGAAGCGCGGCGCGGGCCTCGATCGCGGTCTTGCCCGGACGCTCCACCGTGAGGCTCTCGGCGTGGAGCATCGTCCGCTTGGCACTGGGCGCATTGCCCGCGCCATAGACCGGATCGCCCAGCAGCGGGAAGCCGAGGCCCTTGAGCGCGTGCACCCGCAGCTGGTGGGTGCGGCCGGTTTCTGGACGGAAGCGGATCAGGCTGTGGGGGCCGAGGTGCTCGACTAGCTCCCAATGCGAGATGGCGGGCTTGCCCTTCTTCGCCGCAATCATCCGCCAGCCCTTTTCGGCCGAGCTGATCTTGTTGAGGGAGAGTTCGATCGTCCCCGATTCGCCCGGCGGATGCCCGGCGAGGATCGCAAGATAGGCCTTGCCCACCAGCCGGTCTTCGAACGCCTTGTTGAAGCGCGCCAGCGCCTTGGGATTGCGTGCGAGCAGCAGGCATCCGCTCGTATCGGTGTCGAGCCGGTGCACCGCCACGGGCGGCCGCTGGAAGCCCAGCTTCAGCCGCTCGAGGTGGTCTTCGAGGCAGATGCCGCCCTTGCGCGGACGGTCCACCGCCATGCCCGAAGGCTTGTCGATCACCAGCGCTTCGCCATCTTCGTAGAGGATTTTGATGTCAGCCATGGTGCCCGTTAGCTGCTTGGGCAGGGCTTGTCGAAGCCTGCATCAGACAAGCATCGCCCGCATCAGTCCGCGCACCGCGTTGCCGATCCAGAAGCCGTCCGCCAGATCGTCGAGCGTCAATCCAGTCTCCCGTGCGCGGCCCTCGGCGATCAGCTGTTCGCGCAGCACGCCGGGGAGCAGGCCGAGGCCGAGTGGCGGGGTCAGCAGCACGCCGTCAGGGCCCTCGACGAAGATGCTGGTCCAGCTGCCCTCGGTGACAAGACCGTCAGCGCGCACCAGCAGCGCCTCGTCTGCGCCGAAGCTGCGGGCGGCTGCCAGGGCGTCCTCATAGAACCCCCGGTCCGAGGTCTTGTGCGCCAACCGCCAATCGCTGGGATCAAGCGGGTGAGGGAGCGCCGCGACCTTGACCGGCTCTGCCAGCGTCTCGGGCAGGGGCGCGGTTTCCAGCGCGCTCGCCCCGCTGCGCGCGACCAGCAGTCGCACCTTGGCAGGAGCCTCAAGCTCGAAGCAAAGCGCCTGAATCTGGTTGCGCAGGGCGTGGCGGTCGAACACGAAACCCAGCGCTGCCGCGCTCGCCTTCATCCGCGCGAGGTGCAGTTCGAGCAGCGCAATGCCGCTGTCGGGCTCGAACCGCATGGTCTCGATCAGATCACATTGCGGCGCGGGAAGGCCCGGCGCGGCGCGGCGCAGGAAGCCCGCTTTGACCTCGCATTCGCGGCGTTCGGCGTGTTGATCGCTGTCGGCCACGATCGCCGAGCCGATACCGAGCACCGCGCTGCCCTGCCCGTTCTCGATCGGCGTGAGGCGCAGGGTGCGGATCGCGACGTTGAAGGCGGCGTTTCCGTCTGCATCGATCCGGCCGATGGCGCCGCAATAGAGGCCGCGCGCATCGCGCTCCACCTCGGCCAGCAACTGCATCGCGCGAATCTTGGGCGCGCCCGTGATCGATCCGCAGGGAAACAGCGCCCGCACCAGATCCATCGCCCCTTTGCCGGGGCTGAGCCGCGCGCGCACCGTGGAGACCATCTGGTGCACGGTCGGATAGCTCTCGACCGCGAAGGGCGCATCGACATGGACGCTCCCCGCCTCGGCCACGCGCGACAGGTCGTTGCGCATGAGGTCGACGATCATCAGATTCTCGGCGCGGTCTTTCACCGAGGTCGCAAGGTCGTCTGCCATCGCGGCGTCGGCGGAGGGATCGGCCATGCGGGGGCGCGTGCCCTTCATCGGCTTGACCTTCGCTTCCGCGCCATTGAGGGCGACGAACAGCTCGGGCGAGAAGCTCAAAAGCCAGTGCGACCCGTCGAAGATCAGACCGCCATAGCCCGCCCGCGCGCCGTCGCGAAGTGCGGCATAGAGCCCCACCGGATCACCGCGGAATGATCCCGCCAGCGGGTAGGTCAGGTTCGCCTGATAGATGTCGCCCGCTTGCACCGCCTCGGTCAGCGCAGCGAAGGCCGCGGCGTATCCACCGGGGGAGAGCTGGGGCTCCATCGGGCCGAGCGTGCCGGGACCTTCCGTCCTGTCTGCCAACCAAGCCGAAACATCGGCGGCGGCGATCCTGCGCGGTGCGTCGAACAGGCCCAGCCACACCATCGGTCCGGCCGCGCCCGATCGTGCGGCCGCAAGGCCCGCAAGCCTTGGCTCGAGCGCCAGCCCAGCCTCGTAAGCGATGTACCCTGCAAGAGAGCCACCCTCGGCCACACGCGCTGTCTCCGCAGCTGCGAGCACCGCTGCGACCTGGTCCGGCCGGTGCGCCACGAACAGCGCACGCGGGGCTTCGTAAAGGAGCGCGTCGGCGGCATTTTCACCGACGCGGGCATCATCGAGCAGGACAAATGTTGTCGGCGTAACCATGGCGTGAAGCCTTGGCCCAAAGCCGCGCCGCTGTCGAGAACTTGACCGCTGCGCCCTCCCCCTGCACATCGCGACAAAGGGTTGATCACGAGGAACAAGCATGACGGACTCCGGGGCGGACAGCGCGACTGTCATCTTCCTGGGGCTGGGCGGGAACGGATCGCGGCAGGCGCTCGCGCTCAGCCGGTCCAACCGCCACGGCCTGATTGCCGGCGCGACCGGCACGGGGAAAACGGTGACGTTGCAGGGCATCGCCGAGAGTTTTTCCGCCGCTGGTGTGCCGGTGTTCCTCGCCGACGTGAAGGGCGACCTGTCGGGAATCGCCATGCCGGGTTCGCCGACCTTCAAGCACGCCGACAAGCTGGAGAGCCGTGCGAAGGAACTCGGCATCACCGACTATGCCTATGCCGATAACCCGGCGATTTTCTGGGATTTGTACGGCGAACAGGGCCACCCGATCCGCACCACCGTGTCCGAAATGGGTCCGCTGCTGCTGTCGCGGCTGCTCGATCTGAACGAGACCCAGGAGGGCGTCCTCCAGATCATCTTCCGCTATGCCGACGAGAACGGTTTGCTGCTGCTCGATTTCGAGGACCTGTCGGCGCTGCTCGCTTGGGCGAACGAGAATGCCGCTGAATTATCAGGGAAATACGGCAATGTCACCAAGCCCTCGGTCGGCTCGATCCAGCGGCAATTGCTCTCGTTTGAGGCGCAAGGGGCGGACAATTTCTTCGGCGAGCCGGCGCTCGAGATCAACGATTTCCTCAAGGTCGACGATCAGGGACGGGGCTTCATCAACGTGCTCGCTGCCGACAAGCTGATGCGCAGCCCCAAGCTCTACGCCACCTTTCTGCTGTGGCTGCTGGCGGAACTGTTTGAATCGCTTCCCGAAGTCGGCGATCCGGAAAAGCCCAAGCTGGTGTTCTTCTTCGACGAGGCGCACCTCCTGTTCGACGATGCCCCCAAGGCGCTGCAGGATACGATCGAACAGGTGGTCCGGCTGATCCGGTCCAAGGGTGTCGGGGTGTTCTTCGTCACCCAGAATCCGATTGATATTCCCGAAGAAGTTGCGGGCCAGCTGGGCAACCGCGTGCAGCACGCCCTGCGCGCTTTCACCCCGCGCGATCAGCGCGCGATCAAGGCGGCGGCGGAGACCTTTCGGGTCAACCCCAAGCTTGATGTCGAGAGCGTCATTACCGAGCTGAAGGTGGGTGAGGCACTGGTCTCGACACTCGACGAGGACGGGGCGCCGACTATCGTGGAGCGCACCCTGATCAAGCCGCCGCGTTCGCGCCTGGGGCCGCTTTCCGAAAAGGAGCGCACGATTATTCAGTCGATTAGCCCGGTCGAAGGCAAGTACGACACCCGCGTCGATCGGGAGAGTGCCGCCGAAGTCCTCGCCGCCAAGGCCGCCGATGCTGCGGCGACAGCGGTGGAAGTGGCCGAGAAGGGGCGCGAGGAAGTGGGCAAGCGGGAACGCAAGACTCCGTCCGTCTGGGAGAAGGCCGGCAAGAGCGCGATGACCGCTGCGGGCGGTTCGCTGGCATCCATTGCGGTGGCGATGGTGCTCGGCAAGAAATCGGGTGCCGATCCGATCAAGACTGGCGCGACCGCTTTTGTCAGAAACCTGCTCGGCGGGCTGATGCGCTGACCCGCCAGAACGCGTGTTTCACATGAAACACGCGTTCTGGCGGGGTGCGAGCGGGGGTCTAACCGGGGTCAAAGGGGGGTCTGGCGCGGGCAAGACCCCCTCGAACCGGACTCAAGCGCCCTCTGGCGGAACCATGCAGAAGGCGTTGAGCTTGTTGCCATCGGGATCCCGGAAATAGCCCGCGTAGAACCCGTCATCGCCGCGCGGGCCGGGAGCGCCTTCGCAGGTGCCGCCCTGGGCCATCGCGGTCTCGTAGACGGCATGGACCTGTTCGGGCGATTTCACTTCGAGCGCGACCATCACCCCGTTGCCGACCGTGGCAGGCGCGCCATCGAAAGGCAGTGTCGCCGCAATCCCCGGCGCGCCGCCGAATTCGCCCCATGCGATGAAGGCATCGGTGTCCATCATCCGGCCGAGCCCGAAATGCGTGGCGATCGCGTCATAGAACGCCGCGGCGCGCGGCAGATCATTGGTGCCTAGGGTAACGTAGCCGATCATGTGTGTTCCTCCCGAGTGATGCGAATCGATGGGAGAACATTACAGGAACATAGAGGTTCCAACAAGGTGTGAAGGAGGCAGGGTATCGGCCCGCCAACGGACGGGCCGCGAGCGCACGCGCGCGAGCCGCAGGCGCCCGTAGCGCAGCGAAGGAACAGCGCCGAGGACGTGTCCGCGGAGGCGGGTACGCAAACAAGAAACCGGCCCCCCGGGTCGAGCCCGGGGCGGGGGCCTTAGAGAGGCTGGGTTTCCCGCTCGACCCACGCCAGATCCTCGCCCGTCAGCTGCGGCGCAAGCAGCGCGCGCACCTGCGCGTGATAGCTATCGACCCACGCCACTTCCTCGGCGGTCAGCAGACTTTTCTCGATCAGCTTGCGATCCAGCGGCACGAAGGTCAGCGTCTCGAAGCCGAGATAGGTGCCTTCCTGCCCGGCAACCTCCCGCTCCTCGACCAGCACGAGGTTTTCGATGCGGATGCCGAACGCGCCTTGTTTGTAATAGCCCGGCTCGTTCGAGAGGATCATGCCGGTGAACAGCTCCTGCCCCGTCCCGGCCTGCCCGCCAGAAGGCTTGGCAATGCGCTGCGGGCCTTCGTGCACGGCGAGGAAGCTGCCCACCCCGTGACCTGTGCCGTGAGCGTAATCGACGCCCGCCTCCCACAGATATTGCCGCGCCAGCACGTCAAGCTGTCCGCCCGCCGTGCCTTGCGGGAAGACCGCGCGGGCGAGCTGGATGTGGCCCTTTAAGACGCGCGTGTTGCGGTCGCGCATTTCGGCGGTGGGTTCGCCCGGGCCGACCCAGACGGTGCGGGTGATGTCGGTGGTGCCGCCGGGATACTGGCCCCCTGAATCGACCAGATAGATCGAGGAGGGCGGGATCGGGATATTGCTGTCCTCGTCCACTTTGTAATGCGGCAGCGCGGCGTGGCCGGCGGCGGCAGAAATCGTGGCGAAGCTGAGGTCGCGCAGGCCCGGGTCTTCGGCGCGGAAGGCGGCAAGCCGCGCGGCAGCGGAGAGTTCGTCCACCCCGCCCTTCGGCCCTTCGATCTCCAGCCAGCGCAGGAATTTGCTCACTGCCGCCCCGTCGCGGGCCTGCGCGTCGCGGTGGCCCTGCTGTTCGGCGGGGTTCTTGATCGCTTTCGCAAGGATCGTCGGGTCCTGCTTGAAGGCGAACTGCGCCCCGCCTGCGCGCAAGGCCTGCGCGATGCCGACGACGGCGAAATCGGGATCGAGCGCGACGCTCTTGCCCGCAAAGGCGGAAGCCAGCGCGCCCTCGAAACCTGCTCGGTCGCGGATCGTCACCGCGTTGCCAAGGTGGCGGGTCAGCTCGGGCGTGACCTTCTCGGGGGCGATGAACAGCTCGGCGCTGCCGTCCTTGTGGGCGATCACGTAGGAGAGCGCGACGGGGGTGTGCGACACGTCGCTCCCCCGGATGTTGAGCAGCCATGCGACCGAATCGAGCGCTGGGATGACCACCGCGTCATGGCCTTCCTTCACCAGCCAATCGGCCACGGCGGCGCGCTTGTCGGCGGAGGAACGTCCGGCGAGGTCGTCGGTATGGGGTATGGCGACAGCGGGCGAGGGGACGGGGCGGTCGGCCCACACGGCGTCGACTGGGTTGCTCTGCGCCGGGACCATCACGATGCCCTTGGCCGCGACCCGCTTCTCCAGCGCCTCGACCCAGCTCCAGTTGTGGAGCCAGGGGTCATAGGCGATCTTCGCTCCGCTCTCGCAGACCTCGGCGAGCCACCCGCCAAGCGTGTCCTTGGGGACCGAGCGATATTCGAACAGGTTCCCGTCCACCTGCTCGCGCACCTGCACAGTGTAGCGTCCGTCGACGAAGATCGCGGCGTGGGTGAGGGTTACAGCGGCAAAGCCGGCCGAGCCGCCGAAGCCCGTCAGCCACGCGAGGCGCTGGGCATAATCGCCGACATATTCGCTCATGTGTTCATCGCTGATGGGAATAACGAAACCCGTCAGCCCGCGCCGCTTCAGCTCCTCGCGCAGTGCGGCAAGGCGGGCTTCATGGGTCTGCATCAGCATTTCGTCGATCCTCGGGTGCGGCGCGGGCCTTGCCGCGCCGGAATGTATGTCTAGAACCGCCATCATAGGCTTTCGCCGCGCGTCTTTCCACCAGGGAACACCATCAGATGATCCGTCCGATCAGCACGCATTCTCTTGCGCTGGCGCTTGCCGCCACCACTTTCGCACCGGCCGCCGAGGCCACCACCACCGAGGATTCCCGCCACGTGACCACTTCCGCAGCCGCTTCAACGTCCGCCGCCGAGATCAAGCCGCCCGTCGCCGAGAAGCGCGCCCACACCTACACCGTGCACGGCATCACCGTCGAAGACCCCTATGACTGGCTGTATGACAAGTCCTATCCGGTGGTGGACGACGAGGACGTGCTGAACCACGTCAAGGCCGAGAACGCCTATTTCGAAGCCAAGATGGGCGGGCAGAAGGCTTTCACCGAGGCCCTGTTCACCGAGATGCGCGCACGCATCAAGGAAGACGATTCGACCGTTCCCCAGAAGGATGGCGACTACATCTACTGGAGCGAGTTCGAGGAAGGCGCGCAGTATCGCAAGCATTACCGCAAGCCCGCAGCGGGCGGTCAGGCCGAACTGCTGATCGACGAGAACAAGCTGGCCGAGGGGCAGGAATATTTCAGCCTCGGCGCGGCCTCGATCAGCCAGAACGGGCGGTTCCTTGCCTATTCCACCGACACCAGCGGCGGCGAGCGTTACACCGCGCGGATCAAGGATCTCCAGACGGGCGAGCATCTGCCCGACGTGATCGAGAACCTGCGCGGCGGGCTCACCTGGGTCGCGAATGATACAGCGCTGGTCTACGGCCCCTCGACCGAGGAGTGGCGCACGCTGGAGGCCAAGCTCCACGTGATCGGCACGCCGGTGGAAAGCGACGTCACGCTCTACAAGGAAGAAGACCAGAGCTTCGGCGTCGGCGCGGGGCTGACGGCTCAGGAAGACTGGCTGATCATCGCCACCGGCGACAACGAGACCAGCGAAGTGCGGCTGATCCCTGCCGCCAACCCCACCGCCACGCCGATCCTCGTGAAGCCGCGCCAGAAGGGCGTCGAATATTCGGTCGACGTGCGAGACGGTGAACTGTGGGTGCTGACCAACGACGATCACATCAATTTCCGCCTCGCCAAGGCCGATCTGAAGACGCCGGGGAACTGGCAGACGGTGATCGCCGGTTCGGACGAATTCTACCTGACCGATTTCGACCTGTTCAAGGATTTCTTCGTCACCGAAGGGCGCCTGAACGGCCTCGACCAGATCCAGTTGCGCCAGTATTCGGCGCCCGGCAAGGTGACCCCGATCACCTTCCCCGAGCCGAGCTACACCGCGGGTCTTTCCAACAACCCCGAATATGACATGAAGGTGCTGCGGCTGTCCTACCAGTCGATGGTGACGCCGAGCACGGTCTATGATTACGACGTCAAGACCGCGAAGCTGACGACGCTGAAGACGCAGGAAATCCCGAGCGGGTATGATCCCTCGCTCTATGTCTCTGAACGACTGACCGTGACTGCGCGTGACGGGACGCAGGTGCCGGTGAGCGTGCTGATGCGCAAGGACCGCGCGGCGATCCTCAAGAAGGCGGGTATCGAAGGGCCGGGGCCGCTACATCTCTATGCCTACGGCGCCTATGGCTATGCCGTGCCGCCGGGCTTCTCGACCTCGCGCCTCAGCCTCGTCGATCGCGGCTTTGCCTATGCCATCGCGCATATCCGCGGCGGGGATGATCTCGGGCGGCGCTGGTATCTGCAAGGCAAGCTGTTCCAGCGCACTAACACCTTCAACGATTTCGTCGATGCAGGCCGAGGGCTGATTGCCAAGGGCTACACCGCCGAGGGCAAGGTTACCGCCAGTGGTGGCTCGGCGGGCGGCGAGCTGATGGGGGCGGTGATCAATCAGGACCCGTCGCAATATGGCGCGGTCGTGGCCCATGTGCCCTTCGTCGATGTGGTGGGCACCATGCTCAACGAGAAGCTGCCGCTCACCCCGGGCGAGTGGCAGGAATGGGGCAATCCGATCACCGACAAGGCGGCGTTCGCCTATATGCTGTCCTACTCGCCCTATGATCAGGTGGTCGCCAAGGCCTATCCGCCGCTGATGGTCACCGCCGGTCTCAACGACCCGCGCGTGACCTATTGGGAGCCCGCCAAGTGGGTCGCCAAGCTGCGCGAGCTCAAGACCGACGACAACCTCCTGGTGATGAAGACCAATATGGGCGCAGGCCACGGCGGGCAATCGGGGCGGTGGAACAGCCTCAAGGAGACCGCTGAGGAATTCGCCTTCATCCTGTGGCAGATGGGGATGGCGCCCAAGAGCGAGGGCGAGTGACCAGCCAGAACCGCTACATCCGCACCTTCACGGCCGCGCCCGAGCACATCGACGAGCTCGGCCACGTCAACAATACCGTGTGGGTGCAGTGGATTCAGGACATGGCCACTGCCCATTGGGATGCGGTGGCCCGCCCGGAAGACCGCACAGCCTTCTTCTGGGTCGTGGTGCGGCACGAGATCGACTATCGCGGCAATGTGTCCGAAGGCGAAAGCGTCCATGCCGAAACGTGGATCGAGGGCCCCGCGCAGGGCGCGAAGTCGCTGCGGCGGGTGGAGTTCACCGATGCATCGGGCAAGCGCCTCGTCAGCGCTGCCACCACTTGGGCGATGATCGACCGCGCGACTGGCCGGCTGGCGCGAGTGCGGCCCGAGGTGCTCGAGCCGTTTACTTGAGGTCTGCGCCACCGAAGGTGGCCGAAAGCAAGTTAAGCCGCCCGCCCCGCGCTCGCGCTGCGGCTTTCCGGGGCAGAGCGGAACACGGTCAGGCGTTCATAGGCGAGCCGGTTGCGGCCCGAAGCCTTTGCCTCGTACATCAGCGCATCGGCGCGGGCGAAGAACTCGCGGAATGCCATCCGGTGCGCGTTGGCATCGCCCAGCATGACCACGCCCATGCTGGCGGTGACCGGCAGGTCGAGCCCCGGCACGTCATTGGCGATGCGCATCGGGATCGCCCGCCGCATCGCTTCGGCGCGTTCCAGCGGGCGGGGGCCGCGCAGCAGCACCACGAATTCCTCGCCGCCGAGCCGCACGGCGATTGTATCGCGATCGCCTGTGGCGCGCAGCGCGCCCGCGCAGGCAACCAGCGCCGCATCGCCGACCTGATGGCCGTGGAGGTCGTTGATCGCCTTGAAGCGGTCAAGATCGACCAGTGCGAAGGTATCGAAGCCCTGCGCCAGCAGTTCATCGAAGCGGGCCTCGATCGCGCGGCGGTTCATCAGCCCTGTCAGCGAATCGCGGGTCGATATCTGTTCGAGCGTCTTCGCTTCGGTCAGCGCCGCATCGCGCTCGCGCCGCAGCGCCAGGAAGCGGTCGGCAATCGCAAGGCTGATCACCACCACCTCGATACCGATGGCGACATACATCATCTGGTCGAGGCTGGAGGGGCCGACATGCCAGCCGAGCCCGCGCCGCAGGCGCTCGATCGAAGTGATGATGATCGGCAGCCAGGCGACCGCGATGAACCGCGCCGAACGGCTTCCGCGCCACACCGCTTCGAACAAGGCGGCGCTGGTGAGGAAGATGCAGGGCAGCAAGGCAAGGAAATAGCCGACATCGTCGATCGGCTGCGTCGCATCGAGCTGGAGTGCGAAGAACCCGGGCACGATCATGGTGAACCAGCCGGTCGCAATGGTAACCCGCCGCATCAGCCGGGACTGCGCTCCGCGTTCCAGAAATGCATTCAGGAACAGCGCGGATATCCCAGCGCCCAGCGCCCACGAGAGCGGCGCAAGCACCGCCATCAGCGCAACCGGCATGGTCAGGAAGGCCGAGGCCAGCCCGCCCGCGGTCAGCACATAGGTCATCATCGCGGTGACCATCGCCGCGTGCAGCACCACGAAGCGTTCGCGCAGCACCACGAAGAAGCTGATGTCGAACAACAGTGGCAGCACCAGCATCCCTGCCACAAAGGCGAGCAGCATCATGTCCACCTGGGACCATTCGGCCTTGCCCGGTTCATGGGTGATCCGCGCCTCGGTCAGCAGCGGTACCGAATGCGGCGCTTCGATCCGGGCGAGCACAAGGGTCGTATCAGCGGTGATTTCCGGAAGCGGCATCTGGAAGACCGGGCCGGAGGGGAAGGCCGTTGCATCGGCCTGCTCCATGCGGCGCGTGCGCATCTGCCCGTCAGCATCGATGGCATGGAAGGTGATCGATTTGAACCGCGCAATGCGGCTGAAGAAATACTGCGGCAGTTTCTGGCCCTGCCAGCTTCCGGCTTCGAATCGCAACCACACCGCTGGCACATCGGAGCGCCATTCGTTGTTGTCGCACGTCCATTTCGTAGCCGTCTGCATCACGCGCACGTCCGCGCCCACCCCGGTTGCCGCGTGGCAAGCCGGGGCAAAGCTGGGCACTATGTTTTCGTCGGCCAATGCCGGTCGTGCAGCGAATAACGCCAGCAGCACACCGACCATGCCGATCCGGACAGGTATGCGCAAAAGAGCCATGCGGGCGTCCCTAGCACGCAGCTCTTACGATGCTGCTAAGCTCCAACCCTCGGATCAGATTATAATATGTTAGTTTTTCATGAGCTTGCTGTGCCGCATTGGAAGCTTGTCGCCCGCCCCGGCATCCGCGCGTAGAGATGGACGCATGGCCGTCATTTTCTTGTCATGAAACGGTTATAACACAGGCGCCACAGGGCCTCGTTTGTGTGACGCCTATCGGGAAAAATCATGGCACACCGCATTACCGCACTTCTCAAGACCGGCGCCGCTCTGGCGCTTGCCGCTACCACCCTTGCCGCCTGCGACGACACGAGCGGCGGATCGGCCGCGCAGTCGGTCCACGCCGTCGGCTCCTCGACGGTCTATCCCTTCGCCAAGCTGGTTGCCGAGAATTTTTCGCGCAGCTTCCCCGACATGCGCTCGCCGCTGATCGAATCCACCGGTACGGGCAACGGCATCCAGCTGTTCTGCTCGGGCCTCGGCCCCAACACGCCCGACATGGTCAACGCCTCGCGCCGGATGAAGGCGAGCGAATTCGACACTTGCGCCAGCAACAAGGTCGACGAGATCATCGAACTCCAGGTCGGCCTCGACGGGATCGCCTTTGCCTCGGCCAAGGGCGGCATCATGCTGAACCTCTCGCCCGAAACGGTCTACAAGGCGCTGGCCGCGCAGCCCTATGGCAAGCCGCAGACCGCCAAGACCTGGAAGGATGTCGACCCCACGCTGCCGGCCGATCCGATCCTTGTCTATGGCCCGCCCAGCACCTCGGGCACGCGCGACGCGCTCAAGGAACTGATCCTCGAAGTCGGGTGCAAGAAGGACCCGGCGATGAAGGCGCTGAAGGACAGCGACGAGGACAAGTACAAGCAAATCTGCACCGAAGTGCGCGATGACGGCGCCTATGTCGACCAGGGCGAGCAGGACAACCTCATCGTCCAGAAGATCGAGGGCAATCCCAAGGTCGTGGGCATCTTCGGCTATTCCTATCTCGAAGAGAACCTCGACAAGGTGCAGGACCTGCCGATGAACGGGGTGATGGCGACCTACGAGAACATCGCCAGCTTCAAGTACCCGGGCGCCCGCCCGCTCTATGTCTACGTCAAGAAGGCCCACATGCGCGCCATCCCCGGCCTGCAGGACTTCATGAAGGAATGGGTGAAGAGCTGGGGCAAGGATGGTCCGCTCGCCAAGGTGGGCATGGTCGCGATGCCGGCCGAGACGATGACCGCCAACGCCGCCAAGGTCGATGCCATGCCGGTGCTGACCAAGGCCGAGCTGGAAGCGAAGTAAGCTCGGGACCAAGCGTTCACGCCTCTAACGGCGCACGTAAAAAGCGGTCGATCCTTCGGGGTCGGCCGCTTTCGCTTTCTGGTCGCGGGCGTGTTGCCAGAACGCCCGGAAAGGCTCTAGATTACCAGCCATGAGCGCGCGCAAGATCGCCCTGTGGCATGAAGCCGGCGTGATCGACGCCGCGACGCGCGACCGTCTGCTCGCTTACGAAGCCGATCACGCCCGTCCGTTGGCATTGTGGGCGGTGTGGGGCATCGGCGCGCTCGCCATTGGCCTCGGCTTTGTCTCGGTCGTGGCGGCGAACTGGGAGGATATTCCGGGGCTTGTCCGCCTGTGCGTGCACCTTGCGCTGATTGCGGGATTGCTGGCGCTGCTGTTCCTGAGGGAAGGGCGGCTGGCGGCAAAGTCCCCCTGGGCGGTCGAGGCGCTGGCCTTCATCACCGTCGCGCTCGGTCTCACCTTCTTCGGGCATCTCGGCCAGGTCTATCAGACGTCCTCGCCCCTGTGGCAGCCGCTCGCCGTATGGCTCGCCCTGTTCGCCCCCATGCTGCTGCTGACGGGCCGGAGCTGGCCGACGGCGCTGGCGGTGGTCGGCGGCGCGGTATGGACGGCTTGGGAATATGCGAGCGCCATGTCGAGCTACGGCTCAGGCGACGGGGCTTGGCACGCATGGCTTGCCTTCGTTATCGCACTGCCGGTTCTGTTTGCGCCCGTCGCCGCAGCCTTGCGGGTTCGCGGCAATCGCCCTGACTTTTGGCGGCGTGTCGAGGAGCTGCCCCTGGCCTATGCAGTGGCCGGAGCGTCGCTTGCCACCGTGATCGCCAGCATCGGTGAGTACGGCACAAGCGGGCTGACCAGAGAATTCTTCAACATGCTGATCAGCGGCGGTGTGGCGGTAATCGCTGCCGTCGCTGTCGTCTTTGCCCGGCCCGGAACGTCGGGACGGATGGCAGGCGCAATTATCGGCGGCGCGGGGCTGGTTCTGCCGCTTGCCTATGGTGCCGATGAACTCACCGTTCCGGCCGCCTTCCTCTTCTTCGCGCTGTGGGCCGGCATCGCCGCTGCGGCCTTGGTCGCGCATTGGCGGGGCGTGTTCCAGCTGGCGGTCGGCGTGATCGCGCTGCGGCTCATCATCCTGAGCTTCGAGCTTGCCGCGGATCTGCTGACGAGCGGCTTTGGGCTGATTCTGTCCGGGCTGATGATCCTCGGCGTGGCGTGGGTGGCGGTGCGGGTGTCGAAGCGTTTCGTCCCTGATGCGGAGCCTGACGCATGATTAAGGCTGCCCGCCTCTCCGCTGCCGTCCTGCCGCTCATCTGCCTCGCCGCGCTATGGGTACAGAGCGACCGCACTTTCTACTCCGGCACTGAGTGGGAGGTGCCGATCCAGGGCTACGACCCGCGCGATTACCTGCGTGGGCACTATGTCGAGTTCAGCTACGACTGGCCGGGGTTCGATCCCTTCCGCGATACGCCGCGCGAAGCACTGTGCCTGCAAGGCAGAGCGCCCAATCTGGAAAAGGTAACTGTGTTACGCGCGGGGCAGCCCTGCACCTACCCCGTGCGCCTGCCAGAAGGTGAGGTCTATGGCTGGGAGGCTCTGGAGCGCGGCCGTCTCTATATCGGGCAAGACCGCGCCGCGCAGCTTCAGGAGCAGCTCCGGAACCGCGACCAGCGCGGGATCGTGACGATCCGCCAGCGCGAGGATGGCAGCTTCACGCCGGTCAGCATCCGCTTCCGTCCGCTGACCCCGGCCGAAAAGGTCGAGCGCGATGCGCCGCCTGACGAGCGCTTCGATCCGCTCGGGCCACCGGCGGTGATGGGGCAGTAGAGCCTGTCCTGGTTAGGTGGAAGCAGTGGCACGGAGTCGATTTTGGCCCAGCGCGAGAAGCGAGAAGGGAGCCATGCCAAAGCATAGTGACCGACGAGCGACGCGGCGATGGGCCAAAAGCGGCCCTCCCCTCTCGGGGTCGCGTCAGGAAGCCCGCTGGCTGCGTCGCGGCACTGGCAGGGGCAACCAGCTCCTGCAGCGCACCACTCCTGCCCAGCGGACTTCCTGGCGCGATGCGAATGTTTCCACCTAACCAGGACAGGCTCTAACCCCGCCCGTCAGAGCGGATTGCCGTCCTTGTCGCGGTAGATTTCGCGGCGACCCACATGGTTGGCGGGGCCGACGAAGCCGTCTTCCTCCATCCGCTCGATCCACTTCGCCGCAGTGTTGTAGCCCACGCCCATCTGGCGCTGGAGCCACGAGCCCGACGCCTTCTGGTTCTCGAACACAATCTGGCAGGCCTGCCGGTACTTGCGTTCCTCGGGATTGTCCGAGGCGGTGAGATCGTCCTCGAAGCCGAACCCGAAGCTGTCTTCGGGCTCTTCTGTGACGGCATCGACATATTCGGGCGAGCCCTGACCGCGCCAGTGCTCGGCCACCGCCTCCACTTCCTCGTCCGAGACGAACGGGCCGTGGACACGCACCATCGCGCCGGTGTTGGGCTTGTAGAGCATGTCGCCCTTGCCCAGCAGCTGCTCCGCGCCCTGTTCGCCAAGGATCGTGCGGCTGTCGATCCGGCTCGTCACCTTGAAGCTGATGCGGGTCGGCAGGTTGGCCTTGATGACGCCGGTGATGACATCGACCGAAGGACGCTGCGTTGCCATGATCAGGTGGATGCCCGCCGCGCGGCTCTTTTGGCTGAGGCGCTGGATCAGGACTTCGATTTCCTTGCCGATTGTAACCATCAAGTCGGCCAACTCGTCGACGATCAGCACGATCTGCGGCAGCGGCTGGTAATCGAGCTGTTCTTCCTCGAACAACTGCTCGCCGGTTTCGGGATCGAACCCGGTCTGCACGCGGCGGCCCAGCGGTTTGCCCCTGGCGATCGCGGCGCTGACCTTCTCGTTGAAGGAGTGGATGTTGCGCGAGGAGATCGCGCTCATCATCCGGTAGCGACGCTCCATTTCCTCGACCGCCCACTTGAGCGCGCGCACCGACTTGGCAGGCTCGGTCACCACCGGCGAGAGCAGGTGCGGAATATCGTCATAGGTCTTGAGTTCGAGCACCTTGGGATCGATCAGGATCAGGCGCAATTCGGCCGGCGTGAAGCGATACAGCAGCGAAAGCAGGATCACGTTCAGGCCGACGGATTTACCCGAGCCGGTGGTCCCGGCGACCAGCAAGTGGGGCATGGCGGCCAGATCGGCGATGATTGGTTCGCCTGCGATATCCTTGCCGAGGATGATCGGCAGGCTGCCCTTCGCCTCGGCAAAGGCGGCCGCTGCGGCGAGTTCCTTCAGCATCACCACCTGGCGATCCTGGTTGGGCAGTTCGATACCCATCACGGTGCGCCCCGGAATGGGCGAAACGCGCGCGGAAATCGCGCTCATGTTGCGGGCGATGTCTTCGGCAAGCCCGATCACACGGCTTGCCTTGATGCCGGGGGCCGGTTCAAGCTCGTACATGGTGACCACCGGGCCCATCCGCACGGCAGTGATTTCACCCTTCACGTTGAAATCGTCGAGCACGTTTTCGAGCAGGCGGGCGTTGCGCTCCAGTGCCTGCTTGTCGAGCTTGGGTGCCTTGTCGACCGGCGGCTCCGCCAGCAGGTCGAGGCTCGGCAGGGTGAAGGCGGCGAACATGTCGCGCTGCGCGGTCTTGGTGGGCTGTGCGCGCTTGGGCGGCGCGGAAGGATCGGAGATTTCGGGCGAGCGGCGGGGGCGGTCATCCAGCGGGGCGGCGACAGCTTCGCCCTTGCCGGCACGGCGCGGGCGCGGGGCCGGGGCATCCTCGTCCGTGTCATCAGCGGCAAAGGGCAGGGCGGGCGCAAGCTTGCGGCCCGGCCAGATGCGGCGCGTCAGCCCCGCAAGCGATCCACCGCCGAGGAAATCCGGTAGGCTCATCAGCACCCGCCAGTCGATCGCGAAAATCCGCGTCAGCAGCGCGACGCCCACAGCAAGGCTGGTGAGCGCGAGGCCGAGGGTTACCCAGCCTTCGGCCTCCGCGCCGAACCGCGCCGCAACCGCCTGCACCGCGCCGGCCCCGAGCAGGCCCGCAAGGCCGCCCGATTGCGCGGGAAGCGTCCCGCCCGGACCTTGGAAGGCCAGCGCCAGCACGGTTGCGATCAGCGTGATGGCGATCAGCAGCAAGGCGGCGGGCATCCACCAGGCGGTGGTCTCGGGCTCGTCCCCGTTCTCGACATCGCGCCACAGCTTGCGGGCGGACACATAGAGCAGCGGCAGCAGCAGCACGCCGGGCAGGCCGAAGATCAGCAGCACCCGGTCGGCCGCCCATGCACCCGCGGCGCCCATCCAGTTGCTGACCTCGGCCGGATCGGCAGCGGTCGAGGGGCTCGGATCGGTCTGGGTGTAGCTGGCGAGCGCGAGGGCAAGGAAGACGCAGGCCCCCAGCAACAGCCCCGCGCCCGTCATCTGCGCAATGCGGCGCATCGACCGGCGCAGGCCTGCGCGCCATTCGGCATCCGTTTGGCGAGTGGGTTTGACGGGCGTGACCGCGCGGCTGGCCATGAGGGTGTCTCCTGTGCGGAACACACCATGAATCCTCGGGCTTGCAGGGTCAAGGAAAGAGCGATGAACGACATGCGGCAGGTCACCGCGCTCCGCCTTCTCTCGAAGCGTCAGGAGAGCCCGTCAATCGCCGCCCACCGCGGCCAGTCGAGGTCGCGCGCGCGCCCCGCCGTCATCCCGCCTAGCGCGATAACCGGCATCAGGGCCATCGCTGCAAGGTCGCGAAACTGGTTGATGCCGAGGCACCCGCCGCCCGGATGCGAGCGGGTCGGGAAAGCCGGGGAGAGGAACATGCCGTCCAACCCGGCACGGTTGGCGAGGGCAATCTCGCTCGCGTCGTGCACCGTTGCGAGCCGCAGCAGGCCCGGCGCCTTGCCGAGCTTGCTCGGCGGCCCGTAGATGCCGTCCGCGCCCCACGCTTGCGCCAGTTCAGCCGAGCCGGACAGGATGACCAGATGCTCGCCTGCTCGTGCAATGGGGGCGAGCGCGTCGAACCGCTCCCGGCGCGCCTTCTCCCTAAGGTGATAGTGCCGGAACACGAAAGCATTGCCACGCGGCAGAGTGGCAAGCGCCCATTCGAGCTTCGCGTCATTGCGCTCGTCACTCAGAAGCCACAGGTCGGGGAGGGTCTTTGCGCGCGTCACCGAGCCGCTATAGAGCGGCCCGATGGAAAACGCAGCAACCCGCCTCGCCGCAATCAACGCCAACATCGCGCGCGCCTGCAAGCAGGCTCGGCGCTCGCCCGATAGCGTCACACTGATCGCGGTCAGCAAGACCCATGATGCGCCCGCGATCCAGCCCCTGATCGATGCTGGCCACCGCGTGTTCGGCGAGAACCGCGTACAGGAAGCGCAGGGCAAGTGGCCTGCCTTGCTTGAAGCCCGGTCCGACATCGCGCTCCATCTCATCGGCCAGCTGCAATCGAACAAGGCCGAGGAAGCGGTGGCGCTGTTCGACTATATCCACGGGCTCGACCGGCCGAGCCTGCTGAACGCGCTCGCCAAGGCGATGGACAAGGCCGGGCGGCTCGTGCCCTGCTTCGTGCAAGTCAATATCGGCGACGAGGCCCAGAAGGGCGGCTGCCCGATAGCCGAGCTGCCGCAGTTCCTCGCCCAGGTGCGCGCGACGCCGATCCCGCTGGCAGGCCTGATGTGCATCCCCCCCGCCGACACCGAGGCAGCGCCGTTCTTCGCCTTTCTGGCCAAGCTTGCGGCGGACAACGGTGTGACTGGCCTCAGCATGGGCATGAGCAGGGATTACGAAACGGCTGTGATGCTCGGCGCGAGCCACGTGCGGGTCGGCACCGCGCTGTTCGGAAGCCGGGGTTAGGCCTACCCGGCCTCAAGTAGCGAAGCGGTAGGCCAAACAAAGAAGGGCGCTCC
Source organism: Porphyrobacter sp. (assembly GCA_027533455.1). Taxonomy (GTDB): domain Bacteria; phylum Pseudomonadota; class Alphaproteobacteria; order Sphingomonadales; family Sphingomonadaceae; genus Erythrobacter. The sequence continues at coordinate 51,573 of JAPZUC010000015.1, forward strand.
GTTCCCGGAGCGCCCCCTTTCTTTGCGTGTTGCTCGCGTTCTCTTAGAACTCGAACAGAGCTTCGATACCCACGTTGCGGCCGCGCAGCAGCGGGCTGAAAGTGCCTGCCGCCGGAGGGCCGAAGGGCACGCGGTTGGCCGCACCGACCGAACGCGGGCCGCCGAACGGAACCTGCGTGTCGCCGCCTTCCTGCACTTCGTCGAGCAGGTTACGCCCGTAGACCGAGATCGACAGCCCTTCGACCGGCGTGTTCCAGGTGACGTTCGCTTCCAGCTGGTGGATCGCATTCAACCAGCCATAGTTGTCGTCGGTGTAGGCCGCACGGTCGCGGAACTGGTAGTTCACGCGGGTGAGGATGTCGCTGCTGCCCAGAGCCAGCTCGTGGATCAGGCCCGCGCCCACCGTCAGCGGGGGAACGCGCGGTAGCGACAGATCGAGGTCACGCTGGTTGATCGCCCGGTCGCCCGAGATGTCAAACAGGATCTTGTCATACTCGGCATCGATCAGACCGATGTTGGCAGTGAGGATCAGCGATTCAAACGCCCGCAGCCGCGCTTCGGCTTCAAGACCGGTGATGGTCGCATCGGCGGTGTTGAAGATCGACTGCGCGACACCTTCGGTCGGCGAGGACTGGTTGACCTCGCGCTGCATGTTGCTGATGCCGGTGAAATAGCCCGCGACGTTGACGGTCAGCACGCCATCGGCGGTCTGGAACTTGCCGCCGACTTCATAAGTGTCGACCTTTTCCTCGTCGAAGGCCAGCTCGCCGCCGGGTGCCAGCGCGATCTGTTCGAACCCGCGGGCGTTGGTGATGCGGAAGTTGTAACCGCCCGAACGGTAGCCGCGGCTCCAGTGGCCGTAGATCTGCCCCGCATCGAATTCGTACTGGAGGCCGATCTTGGGCGACAGGTTGCGGAACCGGACGCGATCGTTGAAGCCGTTGTTCTCCGCGCCGGCGGGGAAGAGCGGCGCAAACGCGGCGTTCTGGCTGAAGGGATTGATGCCGGTGGTGGGGCAGGTGCCACCAACCACGGAGCATTCGGGGCGCGGGCGCACATAGGTGACGCCGGCGACCTTGGTTTCCTGGTTCCAGCGGATCCCGGCGATGAACGACACGCCCGAACCAAGCTCGTACTGCGCATTGGCGAACACGCCGAGCACTTCGTGATCCTGCTTGCCGCCACCGAAGAACGGAATGGTGGTCGAGGCGCGAAGATCGCGGCGTTCGGTGTAGGCGATGTCCTGATCGAACCAGAAGCCGCCGAAGGTCAGGTCGAGGCCGCCCTCGGTCGAGATTGCATAGCGGATTTCGTTCGAGAGCTGCTCCTGCGCCGTTTCGGTGTTCGAGTGGAACAGGAAGCGCGGGGTAGCATCGATGTCGCCGTTGGTGGTGGCGTCATACTTGCGCCAGCCGAACACGTTGGTCAGCGTGCCGGCGCCTATATCGACGGTCGCGGTGAGCGAGCCGGTCCAGATCTCGTTGCCGTAGCTGCCCGGCTCGTCGATCGAGAAGTCGAAGCTGTTGCGATCATAAATGCCGCGGTTCTGGCCGGAGGGGCCATCGCCGTCGCTCTTGAAGTAGTCGAGCTTGCCGAGCAGGGTCAGGCCGCCGAAACGTCCTTCCAGCGCGCCGCGCAGGATCTTTGTTTCCGCTGCGCCGTGGTTCGAACCGTCGAACAGGTTGCGGAAGTAGCCTTCGTCCTTGTTGTAATAGGCGCCGACCTTGAACAGCAGCTTGTCTTCTACGATCGGGCCGGAGATCACACCGCTGACGGTGTAGTTGGCGCCGCCGCGGCCGCCATCAACCGGGCCGTCAACCGCTGCGCGGAACTTGCCGCGGAAGTCTTCGGTGGGGTTGCCGGTGTTGATCAGCACTGCGCCGCCAGTGACGTTGCGGCCGAACAGCACGCCCTGCGGACCGCGCAGCACTTCGACGCTGGCAAGGTCGAACAGGTCGAAGACGACGCCGGCGTTGAAGCCGAGATACACGCCGTCGACGAACACGCCCACAGTCGGGTCGATCGAGGGGATCGACGAGTTGATGCCGAGGCCGCGGATCGAGAAGTTCGCGGTGCCGCGGCTGGTGCCGATCTGGTCAAGGCTGACGTTCGGAGCCTGGAACGAAAGACCGGCGATGTCGCGGATCTTGAAGGCTTCAAGCGTGTTTTCGTTGAACGCGGTGACGGCGAGCGGCACTTCCTGAACGTTTTCGGCATCCTTGGTCTTGGTGCCGGTGACAAGGATTTCGTTGATCGAGTCCAGCTGGCTGGTCGATTCCTCTTCGGCGGTTGCCTCGGCGTCCTGCGCGTGAGCGGCGACGGGGGTCAGTGCGGCGGCCGAGAGGAACAGCGCAAGCTTGCCGAGCCGCAGGCGGCCCGACACGGGGGTTGCGATTGTCATGTTGTAACTCTCCCTGAGTTGAGGCGCGCCCAATAGCAATACGTTCAGCCAATGCAACCTATCTTGCGACGGCTCGCCGCGCCTTCAATCCGCGCTATCTTCAGAGATTGGAAGTTACACCTTTTCCAGTTGTTGCTGGCGCTGGTCGCTGGCGGCGGCGAGCAGCGCGGCCTCGATTTCGACGAGGCGTTCGGGGGTCTTGATCTTGGCGGAGGTCAGATCAGTCACATAGAACGTGTCCGCCGCAGCCTCGCCATAGGCGGTGATGTGCGCCGAATGGACGATGAGGTTGGCCTTGTAGAGCGCATGGGCCAGCCGGTTGAGCAACGCGGGCCGATCACGCGCAGTCACCTCGATCACAGTGAAGTGGTTCGATGCGTCGTTGTCGAAGCTCACCCGCGGTGCGACATCGAAGGCCTTGGCGCGCGAATGGGCAAGCGGGCGCGCGGCCAGCTTGGGCACCAGTTCGACCTTGGCGAGCAGGGCATCGCGGATGCCCTTTTCAATGCGGGCCATCTGCCCCTTTTCGCGGAACGGCTGGGCGTTGTGATCCTGCACCAGGAAGTTGTCGACCGCATAGCCGCTGCGGGCGGTGTGGATGCGCGCGTCGATGATGTTTGCACCGGCAAGGTGGATGCCGCCCGCCATGCGGTAGAACAGGCCGGGGTGATCGGCGGCGATGACGCTCACTCTCGTTGCGCCGCGCGTCTCGTCGACTTCGCAGGCTATCGACAGCGCCTCGCCAGCGGCCTGCGCGGCGTCATACTGGGCGAGGTTTCCGGCGATGATATCCTCGGGTTCGGCGATCCAGTAGGCGTCGCCCAGCAGCGCGCCGATGGAATCCACGAGGTGATCCTGATCGCCGAGCAACCGCTGCACGGCGTCTTTCTTGGCGGTGACGCGCTGCTTTCTTCCGTTGCCCTTGTGGCCGAGCCGCAGCCGCTCCTGCGCGGCGTCGAACAGCTCGCCGAGAAGCTGTGCCTTCCAGCTGTTCCATGTCCCCGGCCCGACCGCGCGGATATCGACTGCGGTGAGGATCGCGAGGTTGCGCAGGCGTTCGAGGCTTTGGACCTCGCCGACGAAATCCTCGATCGTCTTGGGATCGGTGAGATCGCGCTTCTGCGCGGTGCGGCTCATCAGCAGGTGTTGCAGCACCAGCCAGGCGACCAGATCGGTCTCCTTCTCGTCGAGCCCGAAGCGCGGGCATAGCTGGTGCGCGACAACAGCGCCCAGTTCGGAGTGATCCCCGCCGCGTCCCTTGGCGATATCGTGGAGCAACACCGCAACATAAAGCGCGCGGCGCGAGGCCAGCTTCGGAAATTCGCGGGTGCCGCGCGGGTGATCGGCGGCCAGCAGCCCGCGTTCGATCTGGCTCAGGAGGCCGATGGCGCGGATAGTATGCTCGTCGACCGTGTAGTGGTGATACATGTCGAACTGCATCTGCGCGTTGACCCGGCCGAAATCGGGGACAAAGCGGCCGAACACGCCTGCCTCGTTCATCCAGCGCAGTGCGGTTTCGGGGTCCTTCCTTCCGCTGAGCAGATCAAGGAACAGTGCATTGGCGCGCTTGTCGCGGCGCAGCTTGCCGTCGATCAGCTTGGCGTCGCGGCCCACCTTGCGCATGGTTTCGGGGTGGATTTCCAGCCCTTCGGCCTCGGCCAGCTGGAACACCTCGATCAGCCGCACCGGATCGGCCCGGAACCAGTCGTCGCCGGGAGCGCGCAACCGTCCGGCCTCGACCGAATAGCCCTTGAACATCCGGGGGCGCTGGGTCCACCCGGCGAAGAACCCGGTGCGCGGGCGCTTCTTGGCCATCTCCTCGTCAAGGTGCGAGAGGAACACACCGGTCAGGCTGCCCACCCGCTTCACTTGCAGGAAGTAGTACTGCATGAACCGCTCCACCGCGCTCTTGCCGGGGCGGTCGGCGAACAGCATCCGTTCGGCCACCTGCCGCTGCAGGTCGAAGGTCAGGCGGTCCTCGGCGCGGTCGGTGATCAGGTGCATATGGCAGCGCGCTGCCAGCAGAAAACCTTCGGCACGGCGGAAGCTGCGATACTCGGATGCGGTCAGCAGGCCCACGTCGACCAGCTGCGCCGCGCTGTCGACGCGGTGGACATATTTGCCGATCCAGTAGAGCGTCTGGAGATCGCGCAGGCCGCCCTTTCCCTCCTTGATGTTGGGCTCGACGACATAGCGGCTGTCTCCCATCCGCTTGTGCCGCGCGTCGCGCTCGGCCAGCTTCTGGGTGAGGAACTGGCGTTCATTGCCGCGCGCAACCTCGTTCCAGAACCGCCCGCGCAGCTCTTCGTAAAGCGCCTGCTCGCCCCACACCAACCGGCTTTCGAGCAGGGCGGTACGGATCGTCAGATCCTCCTTCGCCATGCGGATCGTGTCGGACACAGTGCGGCTGGAGTGGCCGACCTTGAGGCCCAGATCCCACAGGATGTAGAGCATCGTCTCGATCACCTGCTCGCACCACGGCGCGCGCTTGCCGGGCGTGATAAAGGCGACATCGACGTCCGAATGCGGCGCCATCTCGGCGCGGCCATACCCCCCCACCGCGAGGATCGCGAGCCGTTCGGCCTGCGTCGCATTGGGGACAGGGTAGAGGTGCGTGGTGACGTGATCGTGGATCACCCGCAGCAGCTGATCCATCAGGAAGCTGAAACCCGCCGTGACATCGTGCCCTGCCGAAGGGGTCTCCTCCAGCCGGCGGCCGAGTTCGATGCGCCCCTCGTCCAGCGCCATGCGCAGCGCCGTGACGATGGCCGGGCGGGCGCCGGACCCGCCCGCCGCGTGCAGCGCCGCGATCTCCTCGGCCAGCGCGCGCCGGTCGATGATCGCGCGCTGCCCGGGGACGCGCTTCAGGTTCACGCCTGAAGGCTCACGCGGCGACGGCTTGTTCGAGATAGCGGGCCTTTACGGTGCGCTTGTCGATCTTCTGCGTGCCGAGGCGTGGCAGGGCTTCCTCAGCTAGCCAGATCTGGTGCTCGAGCGGCACCTTGAACGGCGCGATCCGCTCCAGCAGGAAGGCGCGCAGCTCTGCCGGGCTGATGGACGGGCGGCCTTCCTTCATGGTGTATACCGCCGCCGGGACTTCGCCGAAACGCTCGTCCGGCAGGCCGAAGACCGAACATTCGCCGATATCGTCATGGGCGTAGATCGCGTCTTCCACCTCGATGCAGGAAATATTCTCGCCGCCGCGGATGATGATGTCCTTCTTGCGGTCGACGATGAAGAGGTAATCGTCCGCGTCGAGATAGCCCAAGTCACCGGTGCGGAAATAGCCGGTGTCGGTGAAGGCGGCCTTGGTGGCTTCCTCGTTCTTCCAGTAGCCGCGGAAATTGGCGACTGAACGGATGCACACCTCGCCCACCTGACCTTGCGGCAGGGGGTTGCCCATGTCGTCGAGGATCGCAAGATCGACCATCGGCTTGCTGGGCCGCCCGGTCGAACCGGGCTTGGCGAGGTAGTTCTCGTTGAAATTGCCGCAGCCTACCGCGTTGGTTTCCGTGAGGCCGTATCCGAGCAGCGGGAAGCTGCCGGGGAAGGCTTCCTTAATGCGGGTGACGTGCTCCACCGGGCGCGGCGCACCGCCTGCGGCGAAGCTCTTGCAGGCCGAGAGGTCGTAGTTCTCGCGGTCAGGGTGGTTGGCGATTTCGTAGCTCATCAGCGGCACGCCGACGAAATAGGAGACCTTTTCTTCCGCCATCAGCCTGATCGCGAGGCCCGCGTCCCACTTGGGCATCAGCACCAGCTTGCGCGCGATGGCGAAGCTCTGGAGGAACAGCGGCACTTCGCCCGTCACGTGGAACAGCGGCACGGCGACCAGCGCGCAGGGCTGATCGGTGATAACATCCCCGCCGCTTTCGAGATGCACCTTGGCCATCGCGCTCTGGGCGACATAGTTCATCACGGCATTCACGACGCCGCGGTGATCGGACCACGCGCCCTTCGACTTGCCGGTCGAACCCGAGGTGTAGAGGATGGTGGCGAGATCGTCCGGCCCGAGCGCGCCGAGCATCGCCATCGCCGCAGCATTGCCATCGGCCCAAGTGGCAGCAAGGCCCTCTGCGGGCGGATTGCCGTGGGTGAACAGCACGATCTTGGCGGGATGCGCATGGCCATCCAGCCGCGCGGCGCGGCCATCATCGGCCAGCAGCACCTTGCATTCGGCAAGCTCAAGCCCGTAGGCCAGTTCCTCGCCGCTCGAGAAACCGTTCAGCAGCGTCGCGCAGCCGCCAGCCATCAGGATGCCCATATAGGCGATCATCCAGTTGGCCGAATTGCGCGCCGCGATGCCGACGCGGTCGCCCTTGGCGATGCCGTGGGTCTTAACCAGCCCTTCGGCAACGCAGGCGGCGGCAGCATAAGCCTCGCCGAAGGTCAGGCGGATATCGCCATCGACAAGGAAGGGCAGGTCCTTGTTCTGATTGGCGAAGTGGGCGAAATAATGAGCGAGCGTCGGGGGTGCGCCGGCGAAGGCGGGCATGGTGATGCCGTCGCGGGTGAAGGGCACGGTGGCAAACGGCTGTCCGTCAGCGGTCAGGCCGGTGATGATCGCTTCGAGCGCATTGTCCAGCTGGGTGGGCATGCGGTGATTTCCTCTCTCTCTTGTTGTTGCGGCCTTCTGGCCGGGTGCGACCCCGTCCTTAATTGCCTGTCCCATTCCGCGCGGCGGTGTCCGTGCCCCTTCCCCTGCCCCGTCCGCTGTGCCAGAAGCGCCAGCGCGACCGGGGCCATTTCGGGCCCGCCGATACGGCATATCATTGTCAATAAGAGGTTCGCTCCGTGCTGTCACTACTTGCCGCAAGCGGCGCCGTCGATCCGATCCAGTTCACTGATCTGGGCCTCAAGCCGGGGATCGAGCTGGGGTTCTTCACCCTGCGCTATTACTCGCTGGCCTACCTGTTCGGGGTGATCTTTGCCTATTGGCACACCTCGAAGATGCTGAAGCAGCCGGGCGCGCCGATGGCGCAGCGTCACGCGGACGATCTGTTTTTCTACTGCACGCTTGGCGTGATCCTCGGCGGGCGGCTCGGCTATGCGCTGTTCTACACCGGGGGCGAGACCGGGATCCCCAGCGCATTCACCGACTTTTCGGGCGAAGGCTTTGTCTCGTGGAAGCTGCTGCGCCTGTGGGATGGCGGGATGAGCTTCCACGGCGGCCTGCTCGGCGTGACGGCGGCGATGGCGTGGGTGTCGTGGCGCGACAAGCTGAACTTCATCCGCGTGGTCGATTACGTCAGCGTCGGCGTGCCGATGGGGATGCTGCTCGGGCGGCTCGCCAATTTCATCAATGGCGAGCTGTGGGGCCGCGTGACGACGGTGCCTTGGGGCATGGTGTTCCCCCGCGCTGGCGACCTGCCGCGCCACCCCAGCCAGCTTTATCAGGCGGGGCTCGAAGGGCTGGCGATGCTGGTCATCATGCTGGCGCTGTTCTGGCTCACCCGCGCGCGCTATCGCCCGGGCTTGCTGGCGGGCGTGTTCACCACCGGCATGGGGCTGGCGCGCTTCGTCAACGAATTTTTCCGCGAGCCCGATCAACAACTGGCTGACTTTGCCGCCCGGACCGGGCTATCGATGGGACAATGGCTGACCATACCGCTTATCCTGACTGGATTGATTGTCGTGATCTCCGCGCTGCGGAAGCAGCCGCTGGCGGCGGGCACGACAGCACCGGCCTGACAGATGGCGAGCGCGTCTGGAAAAGCGCGCTCCGGCTGATCGATCCCCCGGACGAGGTTACGGCCCGTGCCGAGACTGCCGCCCGCGAAAAGGCCGAGGCCGAAGCGCGTGCCATAGCCGAACGCGAAGCGCGCGAGCAGGCCGCCGCCGAGGCACGCGCGAAAAAGCTCGCCGAGGCAGAAGCCCGCGCGCGTGCGCAGGCCGAAGCGCGCGCCAAGGCCGAGGCCGAGGCTCAGGCCCGCAAGGAAGCCAAGGCCCGCGCCGAAGCTGAAGCCAAGGCAAGGGCCGAGGCGGAAGCCCGTGCCAAGGCCGAAGCCGAAGCCGCCGAAGCCGCTGAACGCGAACGTGCCGAAGCCGAGGCGCATCGCATTGCCGAAGCCCGCGCCAAGGCTGCCGAGGAAGCGCGTCTGAAGAAGGAGGCTGAAGCCAAGGCACGCGCCAAGGCTGAAGCCGAAGCCAAGGCCAAGGCCGAAGCAGAGGAGAAGGCCCGCAAGGTCGCTGAGGAAAAAGCGCGCCGTGAGGCGGAAGCCAAGGCCGCGGCCGAAGAAAAGGCGCGCAAAGCCGCCGAGGAAAAGGCCCGCCGCGAGGCCGAGGAAGCGGCCCGACTCGCCGCCGAGGAACAGGCCCGTCGTGAAGCGGAGGAAGCCGCCGAAGCCGCGCGCCTCGCAGCCGAAGAGGCCGCCCGCCGCGCCGCCGAAGAAGAAGCCGCCCGCATCGCTGCCGAGGAGCAAGCCAAGCGCGAGGCCGAGGAAGCCGCCGCTGCCGAACAGGCCCGGCTCGAAGCCGAAGTGCTCGCCCGCGCGCAGGTCGATGTTCCCGCCACCCTCAAGCGTCTGATCCGCGAGACCGGCCCTGTCAGCCTCGCGCAGTATATGGGCGAAAGCAACGCGCGCTATTACGCCAGCCGCGATCCCCTGGGCGAGCAGGGCGATTTCATCACCGCGCCCGAAATCAGCCAGATGTTCGGCGAGCTGATCGGCCTGTGGCTCACCGACCTGTGGGTGCGCATGGGCAGCCGCAAGCGCATCCACTATGTCGAGTTGGGCCCGGGGCGCGGCACGCTGGCGAGGGACGCGCTCGCCGCCTCGGCGCGGTATGAGTTCGCGCCGGAGATCCACTTCGTCGAGACCTCTGCCTCCCTGCGCAAGATCCAGCGCGAAGCCTTCCCCGGCTGCCACCACCACCACGATATCTCGACCCTGCCCGACGATGCGCCGCTGCTGATCGTCGCCAACGAGTTTTTCGATGCCCTGCCGATCCACCAGCTATTGCGATCCGCCGATGGCTGGTTCGACCGGATGGTGGGGCTGGACGGCGAGAATTTCACCTTCATGGCCGGCCAGGAGCGGATGGATCACATCGTCCCGCCAAGCTGGCGCAGCGCCGCGCAGGGCGCGATGATCGAGACCAGCCCGGCCGCTGTCGCGCTGATGACCGAGATTGCCCGGCGCCTGAAGGAACAGGGCGGCGCGGCGCTGATCATCGACTATGGCAACATGGAACTGCGTTCGGGATCGACCTTGCAGGCGCTGAAGGCGCACAAGAAGGTCGATGTCTTCGCGCATCCGGGCGATGCCGACCTGACCGCGCATGTCGATTTCGAATTGCTCAAGCACGTCGCCGAGGACAACGGCGCGGATGTGATGGGGCTGCAGTATCAGGGCGAATGGCTGCGCCAGATGGGGATCGACACGCGGATGGAAGCGCTTCAGCGGCGCAATCCCGCCGAAAGCCAGGTCATCAGGCGCCAGCGTGACCGGCTGGTCGAGGACCATCATATGGGCACGCTGTTCAAGGTGCTCGGCATCTGCGGGCGGCGCTGGCCGTTCGGGGTCGGGTTCGAGTGAGGGAGAAGGTTGCGATGAAACGGATCGTGGCAGCTTGCGCGCTGGGTCTGGCGGCACTGGCGCCTTCGGTATGGGCGGCAGAGCCGATCACGGGCCGTTGGGTCACGGCGGAAAAAGACGCGGTGGTGGCGATTGGCACGTGCGGCAAGGCGCTGTGCGGGCGGATCGAGAAATTCCTGATCGCGCCTGCCGGCGGCAACGACCAGCGCGACATCAACAACTCCGACCCCGCCAAGCGCAGCCGCAAGCTGCTCGGCACCGCGATCCTCTTTGGTCTCGCGGCGGACGGCGGCGCGTGGCACGGACAGGTCTATGACCCGAAGAAGGGCAAGACCTACAAGGCCGAGGTGCGCCGCAAGCCCGACGGGACGCTTGAGGTAAAGGGCTGCGTCGGGCCGTTCTGTCAGGCGCAGGTGTGGAAGAGAGCGGCGTAGCGCGCTACTTCTTCAACCCCACCTTTTCCGCGAGACCCTCCGCCGCCTGCTTCGGAGTCAGCTTGCTGGCATCCTCGCGGTCCACTGCATAGTTTGCCTCGCGCATCGCCTCGACGCTGATTGCGCCGATCAGCGGTTGAAGCGTGGCCACCACGCCCGCGTCCTTGCTGATGCGCGGGGACAGCATCAGCAACGCGTCATAGCTTGGCAGAGCGCCCTCGGGGTCGGCGAGCACCACCAGCCGGTCTGCCGCGATGCGCCCGTCGGAGGTATAGGCGCTGATCACATCGGCCTCGCCGGAGGTCAGCGCATTGTACATGAAGGTCGGCGCGAAATTCCGGCTCTTGCGGAAGCCGAGGCCGTAGACGTCGCGCACCGCGATCCATTCGGGCCGCTCGAAGAATTCGGGATCGCCGCCGATGGTGAGGCGCGGGGCGACTGCGGCGAGATCGGTCAGACTGGCAACGCCGAGTTCGCTCGCGCGGTCCTGCCGCATCGCGAAGGCATAGGCGTTCTCGAACCCCAGCCGCCCGAGCACTGTGACCCCGTTGGTCTGCGCTTCCCAGTCGCGGATCGTGGTGTACATCGCCTCGCGCCCGGGATTGTCGGAGCGCTTGAGGTAGTTCGTCCAGATCGTGCCGCTGTAGTCGACCGAGATGTCGACGCTCGAATTGGCCACCGCGCCGTGCACCACGGCGCTCCCCAGCCCGTCGCGATATTCCACCTCGTAGCCCGCGGCCTCCAGCCTCGCGCCGATCAGCTGGGCGAGGATGTATTGCTCTGAAAAGGACTTGGCTGCGATCACGATGCGGCGCTCGTCGCTGTCCGAGCCCTGTCCCCAGAGCGCGGCGAGGATGCCGAGTACGACCACCAGCACCCCGCCATAGGCCATCGACTTCTTGCGGCGGGCCAGACCCACCTCGATCACCCACAACAGGTTGTCCGCTGCCAGCGCCAGCCCCGCGCTCGCGAGACAGCCGGCGAGCACCAGCGCCCAGTTCTGGGTCTGCAACCCGGCGAGGATCGGATCGCCAAGGCTCGGCTGGCCGATGGTGGTGGCCAGCGTCGCCGCGCCGATGGTCCAGACGCTCGCGGTGCGGATGCCGGCCATGATGAAGGGTGCCGAGAGCGGTGCTTCGACTAGCACCAGCTTCTGCCACTTGGTCATGCCGACGCCGTCCGCCGCTTCCAGCACGCCCTCGTCGAGATTGGCCTGCGCGGTGACGGCGTTCCTCAGGATCGGCAGCAGCGCATAAAGCGTCAGCGCCATCAACGCGGGAAGGAAGCCCAAGGTCGGCAGCCCCTCGCCGAACACCGCCCGGAGCGAAAGCAGCAGCGGAAAGAACAGCGCCAGCAGCGCAAGGGCGGGGATGGTCTGGACAAGGCTCGCAAGGCTTAGGGCGAGGCGAGAGACGATGGGAGAGCGTCCGGCCCACACCGCCAATGGCAGGGCAATCAGGATGGCAAGGCCGATCGCGCTCGCGGACAGCACCACATGCGCCGAGAGCTTGTCGCCGAGGCCGGGGAGGATGTCCCAGATGGTCCCCATCAGCTGCGCGCTTCCCCAAAACCTTCCAGCGCCGCGAGCCGTTCTGCCTGTTCGCGCGGCACAGAGGCAAGGCGTTGGGCCACCGCGCCGCCCGCGCCTGCCAGCAGCGTCCGCGGGGTTTCGTCCGCCACCAATTCACCCTTGTCCATCACCAGCACGCGGTCGGCGAGCAGCAGGGCTTCGGCCATGTCGTGGGTGACCATCACCGTGGTCAGGCCGAGGCGTTCGTGCAGTTCGCGAACCTTGCGGCCCAGCGCGTCGCGCGTGACCGGATCGAGCGCGCCGAAAGGCTCGTCCATGATCAGCAGCTCCGGCCCGCCCGCCAGCGCGCGGGCGACGCCGACCCGCTGGCGCTGCCCGCCGGACAATTCGTCGGGCATCCGGGTGGCGTAGCCGGGATCGAGTTCCACCAGAGCCAGCAGCTCGGCAATCCGCTCGGGCGGGAGCCTTTCTCCGGCGAGGCGCGGGCCGATGGCGATGTTCTCGGCGACGCTGAAATGCGGGAACAGGCCGATGCCCTGAAACACATAGCCGACGCGGCGGCGCAGACGGGCGGGCTTGAGCGTGCTCACATCCTCGCCGCCGAACAGCACCCGGCCTTCGGTCGGCTCCACCAGTGTGTTGACTGTTTTCAGGAGCGTCGACTTGCCAGAACCCGACGCGCCCACCAGCGCAACGAAGCTCCCCGCCGCGATGTCGCACGAGACGCCGCCGAACCCTGAGCCAACCGGGATGACCTCCCCGAAGCGGCAGATCACGCCGTCGAAGCGGAGCAGGGGTTGCGGCATATTCATTCCTTCCCCGAGTAGCGGGGTTGGCGCAGGCACGCCAGCGTCTCCGATCAGCCTTTGCACCGCGGTTGGTGTGCAGATCAGCTGAGGGATCGGTACAAAGGGGAGCGGGGGCCGTGCTGGTCACCTTCCTGAACGGCCAACAAGACGGCTCCGTTCGAAACCCCGGCCCGCCCCCTTGCGTATCTAACGCAAGTTAGGCCACAAGGTGCCAGCCTTTGGGAGGGGCGCGACCTTTGCACTCACCGTTCACCGCTGCGCCGGAGCGCGCGCCAACGATGCTTTCGCGCATCGTGCGCCGGATCATCCTTGCGATCTGGTACATTCAGGGGTGGAAGGTCGTCGATCCGCTGCCCAAGCACCTCAAGAAATATGTGCTGGCCGGCGCGCCGCATACCTCCAACTGGGATTTCGTGTTCTTCACCGGTGCCACCCATGAAGAGGGCGTGCGCCCGAACTTCATGGGCAAGCACACGCTGTTCACCGGCGTGATGAAGAACTTCATGTTCGACATGGGCGGCATTCCGGTCGACCGCCGCAGCCGGCTGAATGCCACCGAGCAGGTCGCCGCCGAGTTCGCCGCGCGCGACGAGCTTGCGCTGGTGATCGCCTGCGAGGGGACGCGCAAGACTGACGGCAAATGGAAGTCCGGCTTCTACCACATTGCGCGCGCGGCCAACGTGCCGATCGTCCCGGCCTTTGCCGATAACGTGGCAAAGCGCATCAGCTTCGGCCCGCCGATTATCCCGTCGGGGAATTATGGCGAGGACCTGCTGAAGATCGCGGAATGGTTCCGTTCCAAGCTGCCCGATTACGATCGCTTCAAGGTGCTGGAACAACAGGCGCGCGACATCATTGCAGGTAAGAACGATGTTTGAACTCCTAGCCATCAACGCCGCGATCCTGATCGTGCTGGTGCTGATCCAGTGGGCGATCAGCGTGAAGATCGACGACGTCAGCTTCATCGACGCCTTCTGGGGCGCAGGGATGGGCATCCTTGCTGTGGCGAGCTGGCTCCACGTGGGCGGCGGGCCGGGCGAGCTGGCGACGCTGATCATGGTGATGACCGCCGCCTGGGGTTTCCGGCTCGGCATTTACCTGTTCCTGCGCTGGCGCAAGGAAGGCGAGGACAAACGCTACAAGATGATCCTCAAGAAGGATCGCGAGGCCGGCAATTTCGCCCGCGCCGCATTGACCCGCGTGTGGCTGATGCAGGCGGTGCTGCTGTTCGCGGTGTCGAGCCCGGCGCAGGTCGGTATTCTCGCCAGCGGCGCGCCCGCTCCGATCACCCCGCTCGCATGGCTCGGCTTCGCAGTCTGGTGCGTCGGCGTGTTCTTCGAATGGGTGGGTGACTGGCAGCTTACCCGCTTCAAGGCTGACCCCGCCAACCACGGCAAGGTGCTCGACACCGGGTTGTGGCGCTATACCCGCCACCCCAACTATTTCGGCGATTTCGCCGCGTGGTGGGGTATCTGGCTGGCCTGTGCGGCGGCCGGATGGGGCTATGCGGCGGCGACCATTATCGGCCCGCTGTTCCTCAGCTTCACCCTGACGAAGTGGTCGGGCGTGACGCTGCTGGAAAAGGGCCTCGACAAGTCGAAGGGCGACAAATACGCCGATTACAAGCGCCGTACCTCGGCGTTCTTCCCAATGCCGCCCAAAGCGTGAGCCGCACTTAAGCACCAAGCCCGCACGCGTTTTTACGTGCTGCGTTGCACAAAAATCGACGAGCGACCCTTCAATGCCGTGCGCGGTTGCACTATGTTGCCTCCCGCGCGAGGAGGCGCGAGCGACATGCCATTGACTGACACCGCCCGGGCATCCGAGCGCGAGCGCATCGCGCGCCATGTTCTCGACCTCGTCAAGGAACGCGGCGCCGAGGTGCCGTGGACGGTCGCCATGTCCGAAAGCGGACTTACTCGCGCTCGGTTCGAGGCGCTGTTTGCCGACTACGACGACCTGTTCGATGCGGTCGCGCAGACCTGGTTCATGCCGCAAATGGCGGTGATGGAGGAGGTGCTGTCGAGCAACCTCCCTCCGCAGCGCAAGATGTACGAGTTCTTCCGCCGCCGCTTCGTGATCTCGCAGGAACGCTTCCGGGCCGATCCGCACTTCTTCACCGTGCTGTGCGAGATGGGCGCGGCCAATTTCGAGCGTGTGCGTTCCTACGTTGACCTTGCCGACCATTATCTGTGCGAACTGATTGCCGAGGCGCAGGCCGAAGGCTTCTTTGCCGGGCTCGAGATCGACGAGGCGCTGTCGTTGATCAACCAGATGATCAGCTGCTACACCCTGCCTGACGCGCTGATCTATCTCGGCGACAAGCTGAGCAATCAGAAGCTGGCCCGGATCGTCGATACGATGTTCATCGGCTTGTCGGGCGAGGCAGGGGCTGATGCATCCGGGGTGAATACGCTGAAAGTCGCGTCCTAACCCTCGCCCCACCATGCGGCGGACGGGTCGTCTGCCCCGCGCGCGCCACGCCGCTGCAACCCGTCAAACAGTCCGCCTTCCAGCGCCATCGTTGCCGGGGCGGTGCGGTTCCAGTCCATGATGTAGAGCCGCTCGGCGATTTGCCAGCGGCCTTCGCGCTTCTCGAGGTGGTCGAGATAGCGCCCGCCGACGACAAGTTCGATCTCGCCAGCCGGGGTCGGAATAATGTGGAGCGCGACGCAGTTGGTCTCCGCTCTGGCGCGGTCGCCATCGACCCTCATCACGGTGTTGCTGATATTGTGCTGCGTCAGCCGCATCGTCCCTAGGCCTGCCACCAGCCCCGGGATCACCTCGAGGATAGGCTTGGCCCCGTCGCCATAATCGATCTTTGCATCGGGAGTGAAGGCGGCGGCGAGCTGCTCTGCATCGCAGCGGTCGATCCCGCGGCAATAGAGCGCAAGCGTTTCGGCAATGGCGAGCCGGTCGCCGGTTTCGGTCAGGTCCATGTGCGCCAGCCTATCGCGATACGCGGCGCGGCGGGACTGCCGAAAGCGTCAGCGTTTCGGATCACGCTTGAACTGCAACACGTTGGCCGGAAGCTTGCGCTGCGGGGGGCGGAGGCGCGTCTCGGCGAGCGCGTATTTGAGCGCCGCGCCGGTCATGGTGGCTGAAACCAGCAGCAGTACGCCAGCCCACAGCCAGTGCGGCATCCCCAGCACGGCCGCGATCGCGCCGGTGTCGGACAGCATTGCCTGCCCGCCCAGCACGACCTGCTCGGTGAACAGATAGCGCCAGTCGCTGAGCGCACTCAACGCACCCATCAGGCCGAGGAACTGCAGGCTGAAGCGCAGGAAAGCGGGGGAGCCGCGCCATGCGGCCACTCCGATGATCGCAGTCGCCAGCGACAGAGCCCACCAGCCCGTGGCCGAACGGACCCAGATGATCGTGCTCGCAAGGATCGCCGCTGCAACCAGCGCCAGCACCGGGCGCCATGCCCGCGGATGGGCACTGGCGACGATCAGCCCTGCACCCGCCGCCGCCGGGGCAAGGGGACCGCCCGCCGCGATCGCCGCCTGGAAAAAGCGCGGGGCATCGCCTGCGACATGGTTTTCAGCCACGCCCGATCCGTTGGGGAAGATCAGCAGCTGCTCGAAATGCTGCCCCAGCGCCAGTGCGGTCAGGCCGTGGCCCATCTCGTGGAACCATGTCGTCAGAATGAAGAAGGGATAGGCGAGGTATTCGCCGAAAGGCAGCGCCGGCAGCATCGTGACGATCAGTCCGGCGACCACCAGCCGGCCGATGGCTTCGCCCTGCGAGCCCGGGGTTACCAGCGTCTGCACGGCCTCAGGCCGGGTCGGGCGCGCGGCCCGAGGCATCTATATTGATGTCGTCCTGCCGCAACGCTTCCTCGTCCTCGTCGCGCTGTTCGCGCAGGATCGACCAGCTGGCGAGGAATAGCCCCGCCACCAGCGGCCCGAGCACAATGCCGGAAAAGCCGACGAGGCTGATCCCGCCCAGGGTCGTCACGAGGATGATCCAATCCGGGATGCCGGTATCGCGGCCGACCAGAATGGGGCGCAGCACATTGTCCGACGAGGAGATGATGAAGAAGCCGACCAGCAGCACGAACACGCCCTGCCACGTCGCCCCTGTGACCAGCAGCCACAGCCCTGCCGGTAGCCACACTGCGCCCGCGCCGATCACCGGCACCAGCGCGAAGATCGTCATCACCACACCGAACAGGAGCGCCGAAGGCACGCCCGCGATAAGCAACGTAATCCAGCCCAGCGCCCCCTGCACCAGCGCGACCACGCCGGTGCCCTTGATGGTCGCGCGCACGATCCCGAGGAAACGCTCGGCCAGACGGTCGGCAATGCTGCGCTCGACCGGAATGGCGCACAGGACGGTGCGCCCGATCCGCTCGCCATCGCGCAGCAGGAAGAACATGACATAGAGCGCCACGCCGAACGCTAGGAAGAAGCTCAGTGCACCGCTGCCGATCGAGACTGCCTGCGAGGCAATCATTCCGGCGCTTTCGGTGAGCAGTTCCTGGAGGCGCGTCTGCACCATCGTGATATCCGCCCAGCCGCTGCGGTCCACCGCCTCGCGCGCGAACTTGGGCAGCGCGGTGTAGAAGGTGTCGAACAACGCGGCGAGGTCGATCGGCTGCTGCTGGAGCGTCGTCACCAGCACGACCGCCTGTTCGATTACCATCGCCGCGATCCATGCTGCGGGGACCAGCACGACGATGAAGATGGCCAGCAGCGAAAGCCCGGCCGCCGGATTGCGCCGTCCGCGCAGCCGCCGCAGGATATTGCGGTAGAGCGGCTGGAACATGATGGCCGCCAGCGCCGCCCACAGCAGCGGTTGGGCAAAGGGATAGACGATCACCGCCATCAGCAGCGAGACAATCACGAGGATGGTCAGGAAGCTGGCCTGTTGCAGATCCTCGGTACGGTGGGGCTGTGCGGCCATTGTGGTCCTTCGCGGGCTAGACGTCGAGATTGGCGACGTTGAGCGCGTTATCCTGAATGAACTCGCGCCGCGGTTCGACGATATCACCCATCAGGCGGGTGAAGATCTCGTCGGTCACATCGGCATCCTCGACCTTAACCTGCAGCAGCACCCGCGCTTCGGGATCGAGCGTGGTTTCCCAGAGCTGTTCGGCGTTCATTTCGCCAAGGCCCTTGTAGCGGCTGATCGAAAGACCCTTGCGCCCGGCGGCAAAGATCGCCTCGAGCAGCTGGCTCGGGCGGCTGATCGTGCCGTCGAAGGTGGCGGCGGGCGCGGGAGCGGCCTCTTCAGCCTCGCCGGCGAGGGGATCGGCGGTGACGGGGGCCTCCGGCTCGGGCTCCTCGGTCTCGGCGCCTGCGCGCACCAGCTTGACCGGATCGGCATAGGCTTCGGCCTGCGCGGCGGCGAGGCCGTGGAGCTTGTGCGCTTCGGTGCTGGACAGGAACCGCGCGTCGATTTCGTGGACGTCGGTTACGCCGCGCCACAGGCGCTCGAACACCACAGTGCCGTCCTCGCGCTGCGATGCGCTCCAGCGGGCCTCGCGGTCGCCCGCGCCCAGACGGCCAGCAGCGCGGGCCAGCGCGGCGGAGAGGGCCTCGCCAGCAAGGCCCGGCTCCAGCGCGCCCACCAGCGCCATCTGCTCCACGATTCCGCTGTCATAGCGGCGCGGCACGAAGGCGAGCAGGTTCTTCAACCGCAGCGCGCCATCGACCAGCGCGCGCAGTTCTTCCGCGCCGCGGGTCCCGCCGGAGGTTTCGAGCACACGGCCCTGCAGCCCGGCATCGACCAGATAGCGGTCAAGCGCGGGCTGGTCCTTGAGGTAAACCTCGCTCCGCCCCTTCGACACCTTGAACAGCGGCGGCTGGGCGATGAACAGGTGCCCGCCTCTGATGATCTCGGGCATCTGGCGATGGAAGAAGGTCAGCAGCAGCGTGCGGATGTGCGCCCCGTCCACGTCGGCGTCGGTCATGATGACGATCTTGTGGTAGCGCAGCTTTTCAAGGTTGAATTCATCGCGGATGCCGGTGCCCATCGCCTGGATCAGCGTTCCGACTTCCTTCGACGAGATGATCCGGTCAAACCGCGCGCGCTCGACGTTGAGGATTTTGCCCTTCAAGGGCAGGATCGCCTGAGTCTTGCGGTCGCGCCCCTGCTTGGCAGAGCCGCCTGCGGAGTCCCCTTCGACCAGGAACAGTTCGGACTTGGCCGGATCGCGCTCCTGACAGTCGGCGAGCTTGCCGGGCAGGCTGGCGACGCTCATCGCGCCCTTGCGGCTCATTTCGCGGGCGCGGCGCGCGGCTTCGCGGGCGGCGGCAGCGTCGATGATCTTCTGGATGATGGAACGGGCGTCGCCCGGGTTCTCCTCGAGCCACTCCGACATCTTCTCGCCCATCAGCGCTTCCAGCGGCGAGCGGACCTCGGACGAGACCAGCTTGTCCTTGGTCTGGCTGGAGAACTTGGGATCGGGCAGCTTGACGCTGACGATGGCGGTCAGGCCCTCGCGCATATCCTCGCCCGACAGCGTGACCTTCTCTTTCTTCAACATCCCCGAGCGCTCGGCATAGTTGTTGAGTGTGCGGGTCAATGCGGTGCGAAAGGCGGCCAAGTGCGTGCCGCCATCGCGCTGCGGGATGTTGTTGGTGAAGGCGAGGACGTTCTCGTAATAGGAATCGTTCCATTCGAGCGCGACATCGATCCCGATACCGTCCTTTTCCGCGCTCACAGCGATCGGCTCGGGGATCAGCGGCTGCTTGTTGCGATCGAGATATTTCACGAAGGCACCAATCCCGCCCTCGTAGAACAGGTCATGTTCGGCCTGGTCCTCGTGGCGCTTGTCGCGCAGCTTGATGCGCACGCCGGAGTTGAGGAAAGCCAGCTCGCGGTAACGGTGTTCGAGCTTCTCGAAATCGAAGTCGGTGACGTTCTTGAAGGTGTCGTGGCTGGCCTTGAAGGTCACGCGGGTGCCCTTCTTGAAGCCGTTGGCGTCGGAATTGCCATCGACCTTGGGAGCATCGCCGACCACCCGCAGGCTTTCGACCGCATCACCATGCTCGAACCGCATCCAATGCTCTTTGCCCTCGCGCCAGATGGTAAGCTCGAGCCATTCGGACAGCGCGTTCACCACCGACACGCCCACGCCGTGAAGCCCGCCCGAGACCTTGTAGGCATTGTCGTCAGAGGTGTTCTCGAACTTCCCGCCCGCGTGGAGCTGGGTCATGATGACTTCCGCGGCCGATACGCCCTCTTCCGTGTGCATCCCGGTCGGAATGCCGCGACCATTATCCTCGACCGAAACAGACCCGTCGGGGTTCAGTTCGATCAAAACGAGGTCGCAATGCCCCGCCAGCGCCTCGTCGATCGCGTTGTCCGAAACCTCAAACACCATGTGGTGGAGGCCCGACCCGTCGTCGGTATCGCCGATATACATGCCAGGGCGCTTGCGGACCGCGTCGAGGCCCTTGAGAACCTTGATGGAATCCGCGCCATATTCGTTGGCGTTGGGCACTTTTGCGGGGGTCTGATTGGTGTTCTCGTCCATGGCCCATCATATAGGGGCTATGGGCGGGAAACCCAACTGCGAGAGCCAAGTAGGCCCTGCTTTTCCACGAGTGTTGAGGGGTGTCTGGCCGACTGGCTAGAAGGCGAGACGGAAATGCACCTTGCCGCGCCACATCGTCGCATCGAACAGGCCCATCATGCCCTTGCGGCTAGCCTCGTCGAACTGGGTAACGTGACACATGGCTGCGGCCTTGGCGGCGGCGAGATCGGCAGGCGTGTAGGCGACGGTCTCGGTCAGAAGCGCAGGGTCGGTCGTCGCCCAGTCGGCCATCTGCGGAACAGGTGGGAGGCTGCCGTCAGGGATGCCGACATAGAGCAGCTTGGGGCGGCTGGCGGCGGGCAGGGCCTGTGCCACCTGCGTTGCCAGCGCGCTCACCATGCGGTGATCCCCGTGCCCGTATCCGCCATCCGGCCCCCAGGTGAGGATCACGTCCGACAAAGCGAACTGTTCCTTGAAAGACGCCGTCAGCGCCCGCGCGGGGCTGCCCGCATGATGCACGCCCTGGCCCAGCTTGCCATCGGGGTGTTCGGCCCCCAGCAGGGTCGACACGCCCAGCGCCTCGGCCGCGCACCATGCTTCGGCAATCCGCCGATCGGCCAGTTCCTTGCCCGGCGCGAGGCCCGAGACGCCCGGTCCGGCATCGCCTGCAGTCGCATAAAAGATCGCCACATCCGCGCCCTGCCGCGCGAGCGAGGCGATGGCGGGGGCCATGAACAGCTCGTCATCGGGGTGGGCGACCACCACCAGCACACGACGCGCATCGGTCTGTTCCTGCGCCGCGGCAGGGATCAGCGCAAGCGCGGCGAGCGCGACTGCAGTGGTGGTGCGGATCATCTTGTCCCTCTCCTCGCAGGGCTTACTGCCACTTGTGCGAGTGCTTGCGCAATTCCTTGCGCCTGCCCGCGTGCCGATTATGCAAGGCGCCCATGAGCCACAAGACCATGATGAACCGCCTTGCCGAACCCTTCGGCAACTTCCCCGAAATCCTGATGGAATGGTCGCGCATCAAGGGCGACGACCTCGCCCTGCGGGACGACAAGCGCGAGGTCTATTGGGCGGAGCTGGTCGGGCTGGTCGAGCGGCTGGCGGCGCGGCTGGTGGAGACCGGGCTCCAGCGCGGGCAGTCGGTCGCGATCCTCGGCACCTCCACGGTCGAATATGCCCTCGTCTTCCTCGCGGCGGTGCGTGCGGGCGGGGTGGCCGCGCCGCTGACCACCAGCGCGTCGCCCGAACAGCTTGAGGGCATGGCTAAGGATTCGGGCGCGATCCATCTGTTCATCGATGCGGCCAAGGCGGCGGAACTGGGGCCCGACTTCATGGCCGATCTGATCCGCGTGCCGCTGGAGAGCATCGACCAGTGGATGGCCCCTCCCGGCAGTCGCGCGCCCGCCCTCGTGCCCGGGCCGAAAGACCCGTTCAACATCATCTATTCCAGTGGGACCACGGGCATCCCCAAGGGCATCGTCCATTCCCACCAGATGCGCTGGCGGCAATTCGCGGCGACGGCGTTGAGTTACCTCGGCGCGGGTCTGGAGGTGCGCTCGCTTGCCTCGACGCCGCTCTATTCCAACACCACGATGGTCGCTTTCCTGCCTGTGCTTCTGGCGGGTGGGTGCGTGCGGGTGATGGGGAAGTTCGACTGCGCCAAGTGGTTGGCCTTTGCCCAAGCTGACCGGACGACGATCACCATGCTGGTGCCGGTGCAATACCAGCGGTTGATGGATTTCGCCGAATTTGACACCTTCGACCTGTCGAGTATGAAGCTCAAATACTGCACTTCCGCGCCCTTCTCCGCCGAATTGAAGCGTGAAGTGCTCAGCCGGATGCCGGGCGGGCTGATCGAAATCTATTCGATGACCGAAGGCGGCGTCGTCTGCCTGCTGCCATGCCACGAATTCCCCGACAAGCTCCACACCGTGGGCCGCCCCGCTCCCGGTAGCGAGCTGAAGGTCTTGGATGACGAGGACCGCGAAGTGCCGCCCGGCACCCCCGGCAACATGATCGGCCGCAGTCTCACCATGATGAGCGGCTACAAGAACCGCCCCGACAAGACTGCCGAAGCGCAGTGGATCGATCCCGCCACTGGTGAGGCGTGGATGCGGATGGGCGATATCGGGCGGGTGGATGCGGAAGGCTTCGTCGAGCTGGTCGGCCGCGCGAAGGACATGATCATCTCGGGCGGGTTCAACATCTATCCCAGCGATCTCGAGGCCGAGTTGCTGAAGGAGGCGTGCGTCGCCGAGGCTGCCGTCGTGGGCGTGCCGTCACGTGCCTGGGGCGAAACGCCGGTGGGCTTTGTGGTGCTGAAGGAAGGGGCAGACACGCCTGCGATCCTTGCGGCGGTGAACGCCCGGTTGGGCAAGACCCAGCGACTGTCTGCGTTGCATCCGATCGCCGAAATGCCCCGCAGCCACATCGGCAAACTTTTGAAGACCGATCTGCGCGCCGAAGCGGAGCGGATCGGCGGGATCGACTAGAACGCCAGAAACGGCACGGCCCGGTTCCTCCGAGGAGGAAACGGGCCGCCGGACGCTGTCGCTCCTCTCGGGCGTTCTTAGACGATAAACGTGTTGAACGCGGTGCCGCTGATAACAACGGCGAGCAGGAAGGCGATGGCCTTTTCACTGATACGCATGGTTCTGGTTCCCTGTTTTGTTGTGGTTCGGGAGCCGGAGCGGTCTGCTTAGGGGGAGAGAGGAAACCGCTCTGGCCGATGTATCATATAAACAGCGTCGCACAATTTTCAATCTCATAAAAGATTGAAAATAATTCATCAGCGCAATCGATAAAGGCGATTAGGGGTGGGCGTGCCAGCGGGCAGCTTGAGACGCGGCCACCAGTTCAGGGGGGGGGGGGGGGGGGGGGTGGCCCCGTCTCTTTGGCGGCTTTTCCGGCCAGGCGCCCGACGGTGACAGGGAAGGGGGCCCAGCGGGGGGGGGGGGCTGGCCCGGCCGTCCGGTCGGCCGTCGGGCAACCGGCCCCGCGTGGTGCCGTGTCGCCGGCGGGGCGTCCGCGCGGCAGTGCGGGGGGGGCGGGGGGG
>JAPZUC010000008.1 GCA_027533455.1 Porphyrobacter sp.
AGGCCGCCATCTTCCAGTACATCAACGGGTTCTACAACACCCGACGACGTCATTCATATCTGGGCGGCATCAGCCCGCTCGCATTCGAGGCCAAGGTGGCATAATGAGATAGGTGACCGGCACAAAACCGGTACAAGTCCACAGTGACAGGGTGTCGCGATGCAGCCGCCGCTCGGCGATATGCTCGGGCGGTTCGGTGGGCGTGAGCTCGTCGAGCAGATCGTGGATCGTCGAGATGATCGGATCGAGCGCATCCTCGTTGCCCGTCAGCAGCATCCAGCTGGTGAGCGCGCCCGCACCCTCGCGGTCGAAGGCATCGAAGGCGAGATCGACCACCTCGCGCGCCGATCCCAGCCCGGCGCGACTGGCGTGCACGGCCTGGAGAATCGTCTCGCACACCGTGCGCGCCAGATGCTCGGCCAGCGCCTTCTGCAAGCCAGACGCCGAACCGAAATGGTGGAGCAGATTGGCGTGCGTGCGCCCGATTCGGGCCGAGACCGCCTTCAGCGTTACCGCTTGCGGCCCCGTCTCGATCAGCAGCGCGCGCGCGGCCGCGAGCGCAGTGCTGCGCGATTCTTCGGGTGTTAGCCTTTTGCGAGCGACCATAGGCCTGCCGCCCTAGGGGATTTCGCAGATGCGAACAAGCCGCCCGCAAAGCCGTCAGGCCGCGCGCTGGTTCACCCCAGTCTCGCCACCGATCAGCTTACGATATTGCGCCGTATCGGCATGCGCCCCGCGCCCGCAGGACCAGCGCGGCTCGACCCGCCCGGTCGGCTCGAAGCCGAGCTTGCGCAGCACCCGGCCCGAGGCGGGATTGTCGAGGAAGTGCGAGGCGACAAGTTCGCGGTGACCGAGGATCGCGGCGATTTGCAGCACCGCTGCGCCTGCCTCGGTGGCATAGCCCTGCCCCCAGTGGGGCCGCGCGATCCAGTAGCGCAGTTCCAGCGCACCGGCATCATTCGCCGCCTCGCCCATCGGGCCGAAGCCGATGCAGCCTACCGCCTGCGCGTCAGCCGCGCGGGTGATCAGGAAACGCGGATGGAGCGGTTCGTCCGGCTGCGCGGCAAAATCGCGCGCGTCCTGCTCGCGATAGGGCCAGGGCGCGCGCGCGAGATTGCGCACCACGCCTTCATCGGCGATGCCGGCCAGCAGGGCCTGCCAATCCTCGGGCCATATCGGCCGGAGCAGCAATCTTTCGCTACGATGGAACACGAGTTCTCCCTTCCTCGCCCCGCGCCGGCCCTAGGGCACGCGCATGACAATATTAAGGCCGCGAAACCTTGTGATTCCGCAGTTTTTCGAGGGAGAACGAAAAAGGGAGACGGACCCCCTCGGTTAGAGGACGGTCCTGTCTCCCTCATATGGCGGGTATTGCACCCACCGGGACCATCCTTGCCGGACGATCCCTTCAGCGAATCGTCCGCTTATTCGGCGGCTTCGGCCATAACGTCTACCGAGACGTATTTACGGCCGAGCTTGCCAGCATGGAATCGCACCACGCCTTCGGCGAGCGAGTAGAGGGTGTGGTCCTTGCCCATGCCCACGTTTACGCCCGGATAGACGCGGGTGCCGCGCTGACGGATAATGATATTGCCGCCGATCACTTCCTGACCGCCGAACTTCTTCACGCCAAGGCGACGACCGGCCGAATCACGACCGTTACGCGACGAACCGCCTGCTTTCTTATGTGCCATGGTTCAGTCGCTCCTTATTCTGCCGAGGCCGCCGCGGGGGCGTCTTCGGTCTTGGTCTTCTTGGCGGCGGCCTTCTTGGCCGGCTTTTCAGCGGCAGAGGCGCCGACAGCGGTGATGCGCAGGAGCGTCATCTGCTGGCGGTGGCCGTTCTTGCGGCGATAGTTGTGACGGCGACGCTTCTTGAAGACGATCACCTTCTCGCTCTTCGCTTGGGCGATGATCTCCGCCGAGACGGTCACCGACTTGGCATCGGCGATGCTCTCGCCTTCACCGGCCAGCAGGACATCGCCCAGCGTGATCGTGTCGCCGGCTTCGCCTGCGAGCTTTTCAACGGCAATCTTGTCTCCGGCGGCAACGCGGTACTGTTTGCCGCCAGTGCGCACTACAGCGAACATGGCTTTATACTCTCGTGTCTGTGCAGATCGGGATGAGCCGGGAAACGCCAAGCCAACCGAACGGCAATGCGGGGCATGCGCGGATGCAGCCCCGGAAAGATGCGTGCCGTTAGGGGAAAGGCCGGGCCAAGTCAACGCCTCAGCAGCCACGCAGTGACCAAAAAGTCGAACGCGCGAATCTGTTAGGGCGCTTTGCCACGCGCGGTTGTCATGGTAACAGGACACGGGATCATTATGCGTATCAAACTGACAAAATCCGCCGCCCTTGCCCTGCTTGCCTCGGGGCTGGCTGCCTGTGCGAGCGGCGACCATACCTATCCCTCACTGGCGATCCGGTCTGTCGAGCGCGGCATTGTGGCGGAGGCGCCCGTCTCGCCCGTACCGATTCGCCCGGCGACCCCCACTAGCCGTCTGGCAGAGTTGCGCAGCGCCGCTGCTGCTGCCGACGCCGCCTTCAACGCGCGCGCCGGCCAGGCGGAGCGACTCGCCCGGGCTGCGGCCGGCCAGCCCTTCGAAAGCAATGCCCGCGCCGAGGCAATGGTCGCGCTGGCCGATCTCGATGCGCAGCGCGGCAAGACTGTGGGCGCGCTTGCCACACTCGATAGCCTGGCGGCCGAGGCTGCGGCAGCGCTCAGCCCGGATCCGGCGCTGACCGCTCTCCAGACCGAGGTTGCCGCCATGCTGGCCCGCGAGGATGCCGGGATCGTGCGGTTGTGGGAAATAATGGGATCATGAACCTTGCCTGCGCCACCTGCCCGGTGAAGGAGACCGCCGCTTGCGCTGTCCTCACCACCGAGGAACGCGATGCGATGGCCGCTGCGGGCCGCACCCGCACATTGAAGCGCGGCGAGATGCTGTTTGCCGCGGGCGACGAGGAAGCCGCCTGCGCCACGCTGCTGACCGGCGCGCTCAAGGTCTCGGCGATCGACCAGGACGGCAACGAGCAGATCCTCGCGCTTGTCCACCCGGCGGGCTTTATCGGCGAGCTGTTTGCACCCTTTGCGCATCACGACGTGGTGGCGCTGACCGAAAGCCGGCTGTGCACGTTCGCGCGGCGCGATATCGAGCGGGCGATCGAGGATTACCCGGCGCTGGCCCGCGCCCTGCTGCGACGCAGCCAGGCCGATCTGCTGGCAACGCGCAACCTGCTGGAACTTACCGGCCACGCCAGCGCCGAGGCGCGTCTGGCCGCCCTGCTCCACGATTTCGCCGCTGCCGCCAGCGAAAGCTCGTGCCACCTTGCCTCGCGGTTCGAACTGCCGCTGACCCGCGGCGAGATCGCCAACATGCTCGGCCTCACTATCGAGACCGTCAGCCGCAAACTGGGCGAGCTGGAAGACATGGGCGCGATCCTGCGCGAGGGGAAGCGCGGCATCGCGCTGCTCAGCCCGGAACTGCTTCACGAGATTTCGGGTAGATAAAGGGTTCGGGGCGGCGGCGGGGATAAGTGCCACCGCCCCGAGGGGAGCTTTCAGGTCAGGCGACCACTGCGGCGATAACCGCCACTGCAAGGCCCCAGATCACCAGCAGCACCGGCAGGATCAGCACCTGGATGGTCGCATCGCGCGCGGCGAGGCGTCCGGTGTTGGTCATGATGCCCTTGGCCTCGAACTCGCCCATCGTCTGCGGCTCGCTGGCGTTGCCGGCAAGACGTGTCCAGACGGCAGGGACACCAAAAGCGGCGATGATGAAGACGACGAAGATCGCCATTGGAATGGCCAGCACCGGATTGGCAAAGGCGCTGCCGACCACCACCAGAAATCCGAGATAGCCGCCCACGGTCGCGCCATAGAGTGCGGTCGGCAGGCCAAAGTTGCGGTCGCCTTCGACCTGATGGCGGATGGTAGCCTCGGCGGGGTGATCGACAACGCGTGCGTCGCCGCGGGCGATGAGATCGTGGACGATGTGGCTCATGGAGTGATCCTTTCCTGTGTTGGAAAGGGAATTACTCCGCTGCGTTCAGCCCTGCTTTGATCGCAATCAAATCACGCCTGCCAGCGCGACAGATCGCTGTGATCCTGTTCGCGCGGTTCGATCCAGTGCCATTCCCCGTCACGCTTCTCGCGCTTCCAGAACCATGCAGCGCTTTTGAGGTGGTCCATGCAGAAGTCGACCGCATTGATGGCATCGCGGCGGTGGAGCGCTGCAGCCGAGACGCAGACGATCGGCTCGCCCGGGTGCATCAGGCCGACGCGGTGAACCATCAGCAGGCCCATCAGGTCGAACCGCGCGAAAGCCCGGTCTGCCAGCTGGTGCATCCCCGGCAGGGTCAGCGGCTCGTAATGGGTGAGTTCGAGTGCCTCCACACCGGTATCGCTGCGGACCTCGCCCACAAAGGTGCTCACGCCGCCAAGGCCGGGGTTTGCATTGGTGAAGGGGCCGATCAGCATGCCCGGCATGAACACCCGATCAAGCAGACGGATATCGCGCATCAGCCCCCCGATACGGGCGGGAGCAGCGCGATCTCGTCTCCCGCGCCGGCTTGAAGCTTCGACTTGTTGGGCAGCAGCGCACCGTTGACCGCCACCCGGATGCGCGGATCGTCCAGCGCCTCGGCCAGCGCGGGTGGGAGCGCAGCCTTGAGGGTCTCCCAATTCAGCTCGACTGACATGGGCAGCGGAAGCGGCAGCGTGGAAGCACCCGCAAGGTCGGCCAGCTTGCCAAGCAGCACCACCAACGCCATCCTCAGCCGCCCGTCATCGACATGTGCCGCGCCAGTGCCGGAGCCGCGCCGCGCTGGTCCATGCGGAAATTGTGCTTCTCGGGCTTGATCCGCAGCGCCTCGTCGAGCGCGGCGCCCAGTTGCGTCTCGGGATCGTCGGAGCGCAGCGCGGCGCGCAGGTCCACCTGCTCGCCCCCGCCAAGGCAGGGGTAAAGCTGGCCGGTCGCGGTTACCCGCAGGCGGTTGCAACCCGCGCAGAAATTGCTCGTATGCGGCGTAATGAAGCCGAGCCGCCCGCCCGTCTCGGCAATGTCGACATAGCGCGAGGGGCCCCCGGTGCGATGGTCGCTATCCGTCAGCGTCCAGCGGTTCTCAAGCTGCGCGCACACGCTATCGAGCGGGAGATACTGGTCGAGCCGTTCCTCCTCGACATCGCCCAGCGGCATGACCTCGATCAGGGTCACGTCGTGGCCCTGCCCGTGCCCCCAGGCGATCAGTTCGGGCAGCTCGTCCTCGTTCACACCCTTCAGCGCCACGGCGTTGAGCTTCACCCTGATTCCCGCCGCCTTGGCCGCCGCGATGCCTTCGAGCACCTGCGGCAGGCTATCGCGCCGGGTCAGCTCGGCAAAGCGCGCGCGGTCCAAGGTGTCGAGCGAGACATTGACCCGACGCACGCCGGCCTTGGCGAGCGCTTCGGCGTGCTCGGCCAATTGCGTGCCGTTGGTAGTGAGCGTCAACTCGGTCAGATCATGCCCGAGCCTGCGGCCGAGCGCGGTGAACAGATCAATGATGTCGCGCCGCACCAGCGGCTCGCCGCCGGTGATGCGGATCTTGGTCACCCCGCGCGCGATAAAGCCGGTGGCGAGGTCGTAAAGCTCCTCGAGGCTCAGCACGTCCTTCTTGGGAAGGAAGGTCATGCGCTCGGGCATGCAATAGGAACATCTGAGGTCGCAGCGGTCAGTGACCGACAGGCGCAGATAGGTGATGCGGCGCATGAAGGCATCGACCAGCGGCGGCGGCGCCAAAGCCGGATCGCGCAGCAGGATCAGGTCCGGTTTGCGAGGAGGAGTAGGCGCCACGGTGTCATTCATCGCACACTAGATACTGCCCTGTCACGCCCGGTGCATCTGCCAAAAAGCGCAGCGTCCCCGCGCGCGGATCGCCCGGGGGGCCAGACACGACATTGGCACGCTTCGGCGCTGCCTCACGCGCCAGATCGCGGGCGAGCGCGAGGCGCCAGTCGCGGTGATCGCGCGCCGCGGGCGGCAGGATAATGGCAAGCGCGGTGGTCTGCGGGTCAGCCAGCAGGGCGCGGGCGGCTTCGAGATGGAGCGCCATGAACGCCATCGCTGCATCAAGCGCGGCATCGGGCAGCAGGCCGACCTCGAGCTGCCGTTGCACCCTCTCAGCCCCCGTGGGACGCGCGGCGGATACGGCGCAGAGTGATGCCGATCTGCTCGTTCGCTTCGGCAATGGCGAGCTTGACGATCTTGACCGTCACCGCCTGCACACGCGCGTCCTGAACGAACAGCGTTTCGCAGATGTGATCGGCTACCGCTTCGATCAACTTGAAGTGCACGCCTTCGGGCAGGCCGTCGGACGCAGCGAACTTCAGGTCCATGTAGTTCTTTGAGGCTTCCAGCGGCGTGTCGGGATCATAGCGATCCGCCACGGCATAATCCGCCGCAATCGAGATGCGCAGCGGCTGGGGCTTGCCGGTCTCCTCGGAATAGATGCCGGTCAGGACATCGACCACGAGATCATTGACTTCAAGGGTAAGCGAATCGGTCATGCGGGCCCTTTAGCGGGGATTGCTCCAGCGCGCGAAAATCGCGGTGGGGAGCAGCCGGCCGCCCTCCCCTTCCTCGCGCACGGCAAGGTCGCCGTGTTCAATCACCCCCGGCAGATGGCCGAGCGCCTCTTCCAGCAGCCCCGCAATCGCAAGGCTGCTCATGCGCACAGCATAGACGGTGAGGAACAGGAAGCGGCTGTCGGCATCAAGCAGCTTGGCGCAATCGGTGACGAGGCCGGGGAGATGCTCCTCCAGCCGCCACACCTCGCCTTCGGGACCGCGCCCGAACTTGGGAGGGTCTAGGATGATCCCGTCATAGCGCCGTCCGCGCCGCACCTCGCGCGCGGTGAACTTGGCCGCATCATCGGTCAGCCAGCGGATCGGGCGGTCATCCATGCCGGACAGCGCCGCATTCTCACGCGCCTGCGCCACCGATTTCTTCGAGGCATCGACATGCGTCACCTTGCCGTGGCGAGACAGGGCGAGCGAGCCCAGACCAGTGTAGCCGAACAGGTTCAGCGTCTCGGCCTCGGTCATGTCGCCGAGCTGTCCGCGCATCCACTCCCATACGGGCGCCATGTCGGGGAAAAACTGCAGGTGGCGGAAGGGGGTCGGACGGGCGGTGAAGCGCACCTCGTTCCACGCCAGCTTCCATCCTTCATCGGGCAGGCGGCCGGTAAATTGGCCCGAAAACTGCCAACGCCCGCCGCCGTCCTCGTCGGAGCCGGGGATGAATTCGCCCGCCGCCTGCCAGTTGTCGATCCGGGGCTGCCACATGGCCTGCGGTTCGGGGCGGATGAAGGAATGGGGGCCAAAGCTCTCCCACTTTCGCCCTGCCCCGCTGTCGAGGAGGCGGTAGGAATCCCACCCCTCGCACGCCATCACCAGCGGTTGCTGGACAAGGCGCGCCATCAGGCGTTCCCGGCGTGGCCGAGCACGTAATCGCGGGTGGTGGCGTAATCGCCGGCCAGTTCGACCATGCTTTCCTCGCGCCCGAACAGATCGCCCACGCGCGCGGGCAGCGAGGGCCGCGTGCCGATGGCGCGCTCCACCGCATCGCGGAACTTGGCAGGGTGCGCGGTGGCGAGGGTGACAAGCGGGACGCTGGCCGGAACGACCCCGGCCTCCGCCAGGGTGCGCGCGGCATGGAGGCCGACGCCGGTGTGCGGATCGATTACCTGCCCGGCTGCGCGATAGGCCCATTGCAGGGCGCGCGCGGTTTCGACCTGATCGGCCCGCGCGCTGGTGAATAATGCATTCGCGCCTTCTGCCTGCGCGTTGGTCAGCTGCATTGCCTTGGTGGCTTCGAAGGCGCGCATCTGCTCGGCCATCGCCGTCCCGTCGCGTCCACCGGCATCGAACAGCAAGCGTTCGAAATTCGAGCTGACCTGAATGTCCATCGAGGGCGTGATTGTCGCAGTGACGCCGCCCGCGGAATAGTCCCCGCTGGACAGCGCGCGGTGAAGGATATCGTTGATGTTGGTGGCGACGATCAACCGCTCGATTGGCAGGCCCATCTTGGCCGCGACATAGCCGGCGAACACATCGCCGAAATTGCCGGTGGGAACGGAGTAAGCCACCGTCCGGTCGGGCGCACCCAATTGGAGCGCGCTGGCGAAGTAATAGACCACCTGCGCCATCAGCCGCGCCCAGTTGATCGAATTGACCGCGCCAAGGTTGAGCGTGGCAGTCACATCCCGATCGTTGAACATCCGCTTCACATGCGCCTGCGCATCATCGAAGCTGCCCTCGATCGCGAGGTTGTGGACGTTGGGGCTAAGCACCGTAGTCATCTGGCGGCGCTGCACATCGCTCACCCGGCCCTTCGGGTGGAGCATGAAGATTTCGACCCGGTCGAGCCCGGCGACTGCCTGGATCGCAGCGGAACCCGTGTCCCCGCTGGTCGCGCCCACAATGGTGAGGCGCTCGCCGCGGCGTTCGAGGAAGGTCTCGAACAGCCGGCCGAGCAGTTGCAGCGCCACATCCTTGAAGGCCAGCGTCGGGCCGTGGAACAGTTCGAGCAGCCAATGCTGCGCGTCGAGCTGCACCAGCGGAGCGACCGCGGCGTGGCCGAAATCGCCATAGACCTTGTGGCACAGGGCGAGCAGTTCATCCTCGGTCAGGCTACCCGCGACAAAGGGTGCCATCACGCGCGCGGCGAGATCGGGATAGGCAAGACCGCGCATGTCGCGGATCTCGTCCGCGCTGAAGCGCGGCCATTCGGCAGGCACATAAAGCCCCCCGTCGCTGGCGAGGCCTGCCAGCGTCACCCCTTCGAAATCGAGCGCCGGTGCGCTGCCGCGTGTCGAGACGTATTGCATGGGAGCGCCGACTAGCGCTGGCGGCGGCGTAATGCCAGCACGTAGATGACCATCGCGGTCAGGGCGAAGAAGAACCACTGCCCGGCATAGGCGAGGTGGTCGATCTTGTGCTTCTCTGGTGGAGCATTCGCAGCTAGCCCTGCTAGTGGAGGATCAGCCACTAGTTTCGCCAAGCCAGTTCTTAGCGGTTCGATGATGCCTTCAACGGCCCCACCACCCCAATCCACAGGCTGAACAGATTGCGTCCACCCCAATTGAACATCCGCAATTTGGCCGGTCGGCAACTTACAAGTTACGACCTGTACAAATCCCACCTGATCCTGTCGGTTTCGCCCTGCGACCGTCCGGGGTTGGCCAACGATATCTTGGCACTCGATGCGGGACCGCCGATATGCGAACCAATCGACGTCTTTGGAAGTCGTAGGGAAAGAGACAAGGTTGGGGTCAGCTAAAGCAGCGTCGTGCTGGGCTAACCGAGCCTCTTGTGGTCCCATCTTCCGATACTGCCAGATGCCGAGGCCGATCATCGTCAGCACAGCCGCGACCACCACAATCGTCGAGAAAATCGGAATGCGGCGGGCGGTCATGGCTGGCGTTCCTCGTATTGGTGATAGACCCACATGGTCTTGTAGAACCGCAGGGCAAAGATCACGCTTCCCACCGTCACCGGCCCCCAGAACAGGAAGCTCGCCCACAGCGGCGGGCGGAGCCATTCGTCGGCGCCCAGTGCCGCCATGATCAGCGCCAGCGCCAGCAGCATCGTGACGATGCCGACGAAGCGCCCGCCCCGCTCCAGTGCGCGCAGATCAAGCCCACAGGCGCGGCATTCATCCGCCAGCGCGGCCGGCGCGGAGAATAATGTCCGGGCGCGGCAGCGGGGGCACAAACCGGAAAGGGCAGCCGAGACGAGTCCCGGCTGCCCCTTCTTTTCCGTCGGACCGGGGTCCGCGTCCATCAGTGGTATTCAGCGCCCCAGCCGCCCCACACGTAGATGGCGACGAACAGGAACAGCCACACCACGTCGACGAAGTGCCAGTACCACGCCGCCGCTTCGAAGCCGAAGTGCTGGCGCGCGGTGAAGTGGCCCTTGTAGGCGCGGAACAGGCAAACCGAGAGGAAGATCGTCCCGATCAGCACGTGGAAGCCGTGGAAGCCGGTCGCCATGTAGAACGCCGAGGAGTAGGTGTTCCCGCCAAAGCCGAAGGGCGCAGCCGCATATTCGTAAGCCTGGATGCTGCTGAACAGCGCGCCCAGCGCGATCGTCGCCCACAGGCCCTGCTTCAGACCATCACGATCGCCGTGGATCAGCGCATGGTGCGCCCACGTCACCGTGGTGCCCGAGCACAGCAGGATCAACGTGTTGAGCAGTGGCAGCGCGAAGGGATCGAGCACGTGCAGACCTTCGGGGATGAAAGCGGCAATCGCGCCTTCCTCGCCGAACAGGCTGGTTGTCGCGCCCGTCGCCGCGTCATAGGTGAGCGCGGTCGGGAACAGGGCGAAATCGAAAAAGCTCCAGAACCACCCGACGAAGAACATCACTTCCGAAGCGATGAACAGGATCATCCCGTAGCGCATGTGAAGCTGCACCACCGGCGTGTGATCGCCGCGCTGGGCTTCGATCACGATGTTCTTGAACCACATGAAGAACGTCGCGATCAGGCCGGCAAGGCCTGCCCACATGACGACGCCTGCGGCCGAGCCAAACACTTCGGGATGCATGTGCAGCACCAGCCCGCTGGTGAAGGTCAACGCCGAGATCGAGCCGATCAGCGGCCAGATATCGGGTTCGAGGATGTGGTAATCGTGGTTTGCCTTGCCAGCCATGTGGAAGTTCCCGTCCCTGGGTTTAGCGGATCAATTGGAGCGCGTCGGAGCCGGATTTACCGGGTCCTCGGCGCGGTGGAAAGTGTAGCTCAGCGTGATCTGCTCGACACCCTTCATGTTGGGATCATCAAGCATCGCCGGGTCGACGAAGTAGAGCACGGGCATGGTCACTTCCTGCCCGGGCTGCAAGGTCTGCTCGGTGAAGCAGAAGCACTGGATCTTGTTGAAATACTTGCCCGCCTGCTCCGGCTCGACATTGAAGGTCGCCATGCCGGTGATGGCCTGCGCGCTGTCGTTGCGGGCGGTGTAGGTGGCAATATCGCGCTCGCCGATGGTGACCGTGTCGGTCGCCTGCGTCGGACGGAAGGTCCACGGCATGCCCATCGCGGTGGTCGCATCGAAGCGGATCGAGATTTTCTGCCCTGTGGCAGCCGCAGCCGCGCGCGCCGCATCGCTCTCGGTCGCGCTCATGGTCGTCCCGCCGAAGCCGGTGACCTGACAGAACAGGCGGTAAAGCGGGACCGAGGCATAACCAAGGCCCAGCATCGCCAGCGCTCCAGCAAAGGCGAACGCCCCCGTGCGCAGGTTGCGCCGGGACGTTTCCGGAGACGGAGGCGCGATGCTCGCCATCAGCCGCCCTGCCCGCCGATCCGCACGATGGTGATCGCGTAAAACAGAACGACAAAGAACACGAGCGTGCCGAACACGACCCAGTTGCGCGCCTTGCGACGGCGGATGAATTCGCGCTCTTCCTCGGGCGTCATGCGATCCATCCCTGATAGGCCGCGACACGGTCTACCACGAGCGCGGCGAACAGCACGAAGAGGTAGACGATCGAAAACTTGAAGAGGGTCTTTTCCGGCGTCATCGCGTCCACCTCGGCGCGCATGCGGGTGAAGACCGGCAGCGCCAGCACAACGAACAGCGCGGAGAGCACCACGGCGACCGATCCGTAGATCCAGCTCGTCCCGCCGATCGCCCACGGCGCAATGGCGATGGGAGCAAGCAGCAGCGTGTAGATCATGATCTGGTGACGGGTGACCTTCTCGCCCGCAACCACCGGCAGCATCGGAATGCCAACCTTGGCGTAATCGCTCTGCACGAACAGCGCGAGCGCCCAGAAGTGCGGCGGGGTCCAGAAGAAGATGATCGCGAACAGGAGGATCGGCATCGCGGTAATGTCGCCGGTCACGGCCACCCAGCCGATCAGCGGCGGAAAGGCGCCAGCCCCGCCACCGATGACGATGTTCTGCGGGGTGCGCGGCTTCAGCCACATGGTGTAGATCACGGCGTAGTAGATAATCGCGCCCAGCAGCAGTGCGGCCGCCAGCCAGCCCACTGCAAGGCCCATCAGCACAATCGAGACGCCGGACAGGAAGATGCCAAAATCGCGCGCATCCTCGCGGCGCATCCGGCCGCCGGGGAGCGGACGGTTCATGGTGCGCTTCATGCCGGCGTCGATATCGGCTTCCCACCACATGTTGAGCACGGCCGAGCCGCCTGCGCCCATCGCGATCGCAAGGATCGCGGTGAAGCCGATCACGGGGTGGATGGTGCCCGGCGCTGCAAGCACGCCGCAGATCGCGGTGAAGATCACCAGCGTCATCACCCGCGGCTTCGTCAGCGCGAAGAAATCACGCCATTCCGTGGGCATCGTGGCGGCAGTCTGGGGTGCGGTGCTTGCCATCGTCAGGTCGGTTCCATTGCGAAGGAGCGCGGACCTCTGGCCGCGCTCCCCCTTGTTCTTTTTGCTCCGGTCAGGAGCCGATCAGGCCCCAACCCTTACGCGGTTGCCGGACGGTGATCGTGGTAATCGTGCGCGTCGGTGATCACCGGCAGCGTTTCGAACTGGTGGTAGGGCGGCGGGCTCGGCAGGGTCCACTCGAGCGTCGTCGCGCCTTCGCCCCACGGGTTGGCTTCGGCCTTCTTGCCGGCGACCAGCGCGTAGAGGATGTTGACGAAGAAGAAGATCATCGAACCGGCCATGATGTAGTACCCGTAGGTGCTGATCTGGTGCCAGAAGGTGAAGGCTTCCGCATAGTCAGGGTAGCGGCGCGGCATACCCTGCATCCCGAGGAAGTGCTGCGGGAAGAAGATCACGTTCACGCCGACGAAGAAGGTCCAGAAGTGCAGGTGCGAGAGCAGCTCGGAGTGCATCCGCCCGCTCATCTTCGGAAACCAGTAGTAGAAGCCGGCGAACATCGAGAACACCGCGCCCATCGACAGCACGTAGTGGAAGTGCGCAACAACGTAGTAGGTATCGTGCAGGTTGTCGTCGATCCCGCCATTGGCGAGAACCACGCCGGTCACGCCGCCCACGGTGAACAGGAAGATGAAGCCCATCGACCACACCATCGGCGACTTGAAGCTGATGCTGCCGCCCCACATGGTCGCGATCCACGAGAAGATCTTCACGCCGGTCGGCACAGCGATCACCATGGTTGCGGCCGTGAAGTACATCTTCGTGTTCACGTCGAGGCCCACGGTGTACATGTGGTGCGCCCAGACTATGAAGCCGACCACACCAATCGCGACCATCGCATAGGCCATGCCGAGGTAGCCGAAGACCGGCTTCTTCGAGAAGGTGGCGACGATCTGCGAGATCATGCCGAAGCCCGGCAGGATCATGATGTAGACTTCCGGGTGGCCGAAGAACCAGAACAGATGCTGGTAAAGCACCGGATCACCGCCGCCAGCCGGATTGAAGAAGGTAGTGCCGAAGTTGCGGTCGGTCAGCAGCATGGTGATCGCCGCAGCGAGCACCGGCAGCGCCAACAGCAGCAGGAAGGCGGTGACCAGCACCGACCACACGAACAGCGGCATCTTGTGCAGGGTCATGCCCGGCGCGCGCATGTTAAAGATCGTGGTGATGAAGTTGGTCGCACCCAGGATCGATCCAGCGCCCGCAAGGTGCAGCGAGAAGATCGCGAAGTCGACCGCGGGGCCGACCGAACCGGAGGTGGAGAGCGGTGCATAGACCGTCCAGCCGGTGCCGGCACCCGGACCGGTGCCACCGGGCACGAACAGCGAGAACAGCAGGCTGATAAAGCCCGCGACCGTCAGCCAGAAGGAGACGTTGTTCATCCGCGGGAAGGCCATGTCCGGCGCGCCGATCATCAGCGGCACGAACCAGTTGCCGAAGCCACCGATCATGGCGGGCATGACCATGAAGAACACCATGATCAACCCGTGCGCGGTGATGAACACGTTCCACATGTGCAGCGCGGTGTTAAGATCATTGCCGCCGCCCATGAACTGGGCCCACCATTGCAGGTACTGGATGCCGGGTTCAGCCAGCTCGACACGCATGATGCCCGAAATGGCACCTCCTACGATCCCCGCGATAATCGCGAAGATCAGATACATCGTGCCGATGTCCTTGTGGTTGGTCGACATGAACCAGCGGGCAAAGAAGCCCGGCTTGTGGTCCGCGTGATCGTGGGCGTCATGCCCGTGATCGTGAATGTCGAAGCCTTCTGCGGTGGTTGCCATGGTCAGCTACTCTTCTGCGTAAAGTCTTGAAAGGGGATCAGGTGGCCGGAGCCGCTTCGGGCGCAGCCTCGGCAGCCGGAGCGGGCGCGGCAGCAGCCGCTTCCTCACCCGGCATCGAGCCACCCTGCTCCTTCACCCAAGCGGCGAACTCGGCGGGCGGCAGCGCCTCGATAACAATCGGCATGTAGCCGTGACGCGCGCCGCACAGTTCGGAACACTGACCGTAATAGACGCCCGGTTCCTTGATGGTCAGCAGCTTCTCGTTGAGGCGGCCCGGAACGGCGTCCATCTTGAACCACAGCGAAGGCACCGCGAAGGCGTGGATCACGTCCGAAGCCGTGGTCTGGATACGCAGCGGAACACCGGCAGGAACGACCATGCGCTTGTCCACTGCCAACTGGTGCGGCTCGCCGGCCTTCAGCGCGGCAGCCTCGTCCAGCATGTTCGAGACAACTTCGAAATCGCCGTGATCGGGATAGGTGTAGCCCCAGTACCACTGGTAACCGGTCGCCTTGATCGTGACGGCATCCGCCGGCGGGGTTTCATACTGGCGGGCCAGCAGGGTGATGGAGGGAACGGCGATGATCACGAGGATGATCACCGGCACAATCGTCCACACCACTTCGATCAGGGTGTTGTGCGTCGTCTTCGAGGCCACCGGATTGCGGCGACGGTTGAAGCGCACCACGACATAAAGCAGCAGGCCGAGCACCAGCAGGCTGATGACGGTGATCACCGGCATCAGGATCACGTCATGCATCCACAAGGCGTATTCGCCATTGTCCGAATACTGGTCCTGGAAGGTCAGGCTCTTGGCGGCATCCTCCTCGAAGGACGTCGGCATACCCTTACCCTTGGTCGGGGCCATCGGCGTGTATCCACCTGCCGCGTCAGTCGCG
Organism: Porphyrobacter sp.; assembly: GCA_027533455.1. GTDB lineage: Bacteria > Pseudomonadota > Alphaproteobacteria > Sphingomonadales > Sphingomonadaceae > Erythrobacter. The sequence continues at coordinate 15,080 of JAPZUC010000008.1, forward strand.
GCAGCCGGAGCAGCAACATCGTCAGCGGGCGCGGCAGCGGCCGGAGTGGCAGCAGGTGCCTCGGTCACGACCGGAGCAGCGGGAGCGGCGACTTGCGCCGAAACACTCACCGGCGCAAACGCCGCGAGCCCGGCAGCAATCGCTGCCAGAATAGCCTTTTTCATACGGGTATCCCTCTGACCCATGAGCATGTGTCCAAGTGGTTCTAATCTGATCCCATACTGCCCGGCGGCTGGCCTCCTCGAGACCCGCGTCAGACAGCGTTTGGCCAGCCCCGAGGCCAGCTTCAACCCCGCCCTTAGCGATGCTTGCCGAGGGCCTCAAGCGCTTCTAGGGAGAAAATTATGCAAGCAGCCATGTCTGACGCGCAAGTCGGCAGTTTTCCTTATCTTTTTTAAGGAGTTCGTTCGTGAATCAAGAAGAAGTCCTGGGCGAATTCCGCCAGTCGGGCGCCCTGCTCGAAGGGCATTTCAAGCTTTCGTCGGGCCGCCATAGCGGACATTACCTGCAATGCGCACGGGTGCTGATGAACCCTGCCCGCGCCGCCCGGCTGGCCGAAGCAGTGGTCGCCGGCATCCCCGCCGAAGTGCGCGCGCAGATCGACGTGGTCGTCTCGCCCGCGATGGGCGGGATCATCATCGGCCACGAGGTCGGCCGCGCGCTGGGGCTCGACGCCCTCTTCCTCGAACGGCCTGACGGCGTGTTCCACCTGCGCCGCGGTTTCGCGCTGGCGAAGGGCGCGAAGGTGCTGATGGTCGAGGATGTTGTCACCACTGGCCTCTCCAGCCGCGAAGCCATTGCCGCGGTCGCGCGCGAAGGCGGCGAAGTGATCGCCGAGTGCGCAATCATCGACCGGTCCTGCGGATCGGTCGATCTGGGCGTGCCGTTCTACCCGCTGCTCGCCATCGATTTTCCCACCTATGACGAGAATGACATCCCTGCCGCGCTGGCGAGCGTAGAGGTAACCAAACCCGGCAGCCGGAAGGAATAACGCAGCCCATGATCCGCACCATCGCCGCCTTGATCGCGCTCGCGCTTCCGTCAGCGGCGATGGCGGACGATTTCGACGCCGAGCGTATCAATGCGGTGATCGAGCAGGCGAAGTTCGATGGCCACGTGGCCATTTCGACCCGCATCGAGGACAGCGAGTTTTACCGCTACGGCTATGTCGGCCTAATGCCCGAGCCCACACGCGGGTGGCCTGATGGGCTGACCTGGCGCTGGGCATCGGTCACCAAGCAGATCGTGGCGATCCTGATCATGCGCGAGGTCGAGCGCGGAACAATCGATCTTGACCAGCCGGTCGCGACCTACCTCCCCGCCTTCCGCTCCGCCAATGCGGGGACGGCAACGATCCGCAACCTGCTCCAGCACCGCGCCAGACTGCCCAATCCTGCCGATACGCCCGCGTTCTACGATGCCAACTTCACCGGCAGCCGCGATCCGGTGACCGGCTTCTGCGCCGACCCCGTCACCGGCGCACCGGGCGGCGACTGGGCCTACAATAACTGCGACTTCATGGTTCTTGGCGCGGTGCTTGAAGCAGTGACTGGCCTCAGCTGGGACAATCTGTACAGGCGCGACATCGCCGGGCCGCTCGGCTTCGAATTCTCGGGTGCCTATCCGGGTGAACAATTCACCCGGTGGGGGCATATCGACGGCGTGCGGGAGCCCGAAGTCGACCTGTCGACCTATGGCGCATCGGCAGGGCTCTATGGTGAGCCGAGCGACATCATCGCCATCAACAACGCTCTGATGCGCGGAGACTTGCTCGGCTCCGAGGCGCTAGCCGAAATGTGGAAAGGCGATCCGGCCTTGGGTTACATGGCGCTTGGTCAATGGGTGTTCGAGGTGCCGCTCAAAGGCTGCAACGCGCCAGTGAAGATCGTCGAGCGCCGCGGCGATATCGGCGCGGTGCAGGTGCGCAATTTCATCCTGCCCGACAAGCAGATGGCGGTGGTCGCCTTCTCGCAAAGCAAACCCTTCGATTTCGGCGAAGTGTGGCAAGGGAGCGGCTTCAGCCATGAACTGCTCGCCGCTGCGGCCTGCCCAGTGGAGACGAAATGACCCTTACCCCTTCCCGCCTTCGCCTCGGCGTCAACATTGATCACGTCGCCACGATCCGTAACGCGCGCGGCGGGGATCATCCCGATCCGGTGCGCGCGGCGGAGATCGTCGCGGCGGTGGGCGGCGACGGCATCACCGCGCACCTGCGCGAAGACCGCCGCCATATCCGTGACGAGGATCTGGCGCGCATTCAGGCGGCGACCAATCTGCCGCTCAACCTCGAAATGGCGGCGACGTCCGAAATGCTCGCCATCGCGCTGCGTCACAAGCCGCACGCCGCCTGCATTGTCCCCGAAAAGCGCGAAGAGCGCACCACCGAGGGCGGGCTCGACGCAGCGGGGATGCACAACACGCTGGTGCCCATCTGCGAGGAACTGCGCAGCGCGGGCATCCGCGTCTCGCTGTTCATCGAAGCGGACGAGCGCCAGCTTGACGCGGCCCTGCGATTGGGCGCGCCGGTGGTGGAATTCCATACCGGCGAATATGCCCACGCCTTCCTCGACAATGACCGCGAACGGGTCGAACGCGAGCTGCGGCGTATCACCGACATGGCGGCGCTGGCTGCCAAGAACGGGATCGAGCCGCACGCAGGCCACGGACTCACCTTCGAGAACGTCCAGCCGATCGCCGCCATCCCGCAGATTGCGGAACTCAATATCGGCCACTACCTGATCGGCGAGGCGGTCTTTGTAGGCCTCGAAAACGCGATCCGCCGGATGCGCGAATTGATGGATGAAGTGCGCTGAGCGAGCCTGACCTGCCTGCCCTGACCGGCGAACAGAAGCGTTGGGCCTTCGGCGCGGCGGCGCTGTTCCTGCTCGCGGTGGGGTTTCTCGGCTTTGCGCTCAATACCGGGGTAATGCGGGTCTTCGCGGTTGGCTGGGTGGCACTGATGATCTTCGGTTTTGTCGGAGCAACCAAGGCCGCCAAGGGCGACTTTGCGCATCCGCTGTTCAAGTCGCAGGTGCTGCTCCATGTGATGGCGCTGGGGCTGCTGGTCGCTGTCATCATAAAGGCCTTCATGTGATCATCGGAATGGGCTCAGACCTCTGCAACGTCGAGCGGATCGCCAATTCGCTCGCCCGCTATGGCGAGCGGTTCGAGAACCGCGTCTTTACCGACATCGAGATCGCCAAGGCCCGCCGCCGGCCTTTCACCATCGCCGGCACCTATGCCAAGCGCTTCGCCGCCAAGGAGGCTTTCTCCAAGGCGGTCGGCACCGGGTTCAAGCGCGGGGTGTTCATGAAGGACATCGGGGTCGTCAATGCCCCCTCGGGCGCGCCGACGCTGGCGCTGACCGGGGGGGCGGCTTTGCGGCTTGAAGAAATGACGCCGGAAGGGCATGAGGCGCGCATCCACCTGACCCTTACCGACGATCACCCTTGGGCGCAGGCCTTCGTGATCATCGAAGCCATCCCCCTACGCTAGGCCCAGCCCATGGCGACACTCGAAAGCCCGCCCGTGACCGACAGCGAAACCCACGAAAAGATCAACTGGTTCGCCGAAATTCGCGGCCTCGGCTTGATGCTGATTGCCGTGCTGGCGTTCCATAGCCTTGTAGCCAAGCCGTTCTATATCCCCTCCACCTCGATGATGCCGACCCTGTGGGTGGGTGACCGGCTGGTGGTGAGCAAGTATCCCTATGGCTGGTCATGGGCCTCGGCGAGCTTCCATCTGCTGCCGCGAAGCACGTGGCGCGTCCTGCCGCAGACACCGGAATATGGCGACATCGTCATCCCCGTCCACCCGACCCGCGACGAGGATTACATCAAGCGCGTGGTCGCGCTGCCGGGCGACACCATCGAAGTGAAGGGGGGCCAGATCATCCTCAACGGCAAGGCCATTAAGCGCGAGGTCGTGCCATCCGTGCGCCTGCCGTTCGAGCCTGACCTGATGTGCGCCGACGGTATCGGGGAGCACCCCTGCCTCGATTCCTACGAGCAGTTCCGCAGGACCGGCCCCGACGGGAAGGACTATTTCGATCCGCCAACCTGGCGCGAAACCTTTACCAACGGCGCGACCTTCCTGACGATCGACTACATGGAACAGGAGCTCGACAATTTCGGGCCCTATACCGTGCCGCCCGAGAGCGTGTTCGTGATGGGCGACAACCGCGACCTCTCGGCTGACAGCCGTGCGCCCCTGCCGCGCGGGCTGGGGCAAGGCGCGGTGCCGCTGGCCAATATCGGCGGGCGCGCGGAGTTCATCACCTTCAGCCTTGATGGCTCCACCACCTGGAACCCGGCGACGTGGTTCTCTAGCCTGCGGGGCGACCGCGCGTGGACGACCCTGCGCCCGGCCATCGCCGAGAATGCGGCGGCCAAGTAACTTCGAAGGGTGCCAAGCATGGCCCGCAAGTTCCTCTACTTCGTTGCCTTCTGCATCATTCTGGTGATCACGGCAGGCTTTCTGCTGGCACTGTTTCCGGGGCCTCTGACGCGGCTGGCGACTGTGCCTTCGGTCGCCTTTGCACCGGTCAAACCGCTTGCAGCCAACGCTTATGAAGACCCTGCGCTGTGGTATTCGCGCCCCGGCATCGGGAAGAGCGATCCGGCGCGCTGGCAACCCGCCTTTGCCGGTCACCGCGGCCTGCTGCCCACCCCCGCCGAACCGCAGCAGCGCTTTGCCGTCTTCTTTGTCCACCCCACCAGCTACCGCAGCCGCGCCAGCTGGAATGCCCCGCTCGAAAACGGCGGCGATCCCGAAGCCGAGCGCATCGCGCGCGTCTTCCTGCGCGGCATGGCGAGCCCCTTCAACGCCGCGAAGGAAATCTGGGCGCCGCGCTACCGGCAGGCGACGATGGGCGCTTTCCTCACCGACAAGCCCGAAGGCGCGCAGGCGATCGATGCCGCCTATGCCGATGTGCGCGAGGCGTTCCGCTTCTTCATCGCCTCTGTCGATCCGGGCGCACCGATTGTGCTCGCCGGCCATTCGCAAGGCTCGCTACACCTGAAGCGCCTGATCGCAGAGGAGGTGAAAGGCACACCGCTCGCGCAGCGGCTGGTGGCGGCCTATCTGATCGGATGGCCCGTCTCCACGACCCACGATCTCCCCGCACTGGGTCTGCCCGCCTGCTCCTCGGCCGGCCAGACCGGCTGTGTCATCAGCTGGTCGAGCTTCGCCGAGCCTGCTGATCCTGCGCTTGTGCTGGAAGCCTATGCCCGGATGCCCGCGCTCGATGGCAAGGCACCGGGGAGCGATCCGATGCTGTGCAGCAATCCCCTTACCGGCACCACCGGCGGCGCGGCGCCTGCCAGCGCCAACCTCGGCACGCTGGTGCCCGAGGCGAGCATGGAGAACGGGAGCCTCGTCCCCGCTCTGGTGCCGGCGAAGTGCGACAAGCGCGGACTGCTGCTGATCGGCCCGCCGCCCGAGATGGGCAGCTTCGTACTGCCGGGCAACAATTACCACGTCTACGACCTGCCGCTGTTCTGGGCGAACACCAAGGCGGATGTGGTGCGACGGGTGGACGCATGGAAGCCCGCGAATTGATCTTCGAGGACGCGCGCAGCTTCGGCGAGGCTGTGGGGGAAGCGGGCGGTGTGCTGCTCGGGCTCGACCTCGGCACCAAGACCCTCGGCACGGCGACCTGCGATGCTGGCTGGCGGTTTGCCACCAACGGCACGACGATCAGCCGAGGCAAGTGGGGCCGCGACCGCGAGACGCTGGCCGCGCTGATCAAGTCGCGCAGCATTCGCGGCATCGTGCTCGGCCTGCCACGCAACATGGACGGATCCGAAGGCCCGCGCGCGCAGGCCTCCCGCGCCTATGCCCGCAATTGCGCCGAGGCCTTCGCGCTTCCCATCCTGCTGTGGGACGAACGCTGGTCGACCCAGGCTGCCGAAGCTGCGATGATCGGGCAGGACATGAGCCGCGCCAAACGCGCCGCCGCGATCGACAGCCATGCGGCCGCGGTGATCCTGCAAGGCGCGATCGACCGGTTGGCGGGCGGAGTGCTGTAGCCCCTCGCAATTCTGGCATTGCAACGCCTGCGCCCCTGCCCCTATGCCCCCGCCCATGAATACCCCCACCCCTCGGTTCGACGCGCGCGAGGCGTCCAAGTGGTTCTTTCGCCACGGCCATACCGGCTGGCTGGGCCTGCGCTTCACCGATCAGGGGGAGAACTGGGTCGAGCTCGAACTGCCATGGCGCGAGGATCTGATCGGGGACGCTAGCCAGCACGTGCTTGCCTCCGGCCCGATCATCAGCCTGATGGACATGGCCAGCGGCATGGCGATCTGGCAGACGCGCGGCACCTTCCAGCCGGTCGCCACGCTCGACCTCAGGGTCGATTACCAGCGCCCCGCGCGTGAAAGGGCGAGCGTCAAGGGGCGCGTGGAGTGCTACCGCATCACGCGCTCGGCCGCCTTTGTGCGCGGCATCGCCTATGATGACGACCCGTCCGATCCTGTCGCGCATGTCGCAGGCTGCTTCATGACCATCGGTGCAGACCCGCGCGAGGAAAACCCTGCACTGAACGGCGCGCCCGGCAATGGCTGACGCACCACACCAGCTGCCACCCTATGCCCGCTCGCTCGGCGTTGTGCTGACTGGCCAGTACGAGGGCGAGATGCCGGTGCTGACGGTCGATTTCGGGCCGATGGTGGAAGGGCGTCCCCAGCATTTCCACGGCGGGGCGACCGCCGGGCTGCTCGAGAACGCGGGCTATGCCGCGCTACGCACCGCGCTGATCGCGGCGGGACGCGATCCCAAGCTGAAGCCGATCAACATCACGGTGCAGTATCTCGCTGCGGGCAAATCGCAGGCGAGCTTTGCGGTGGGACGCATCACCCGGCTAGGGCGGCGCAACGCCAACATCACGGTCGAAGCCTGGCAGACTGACCGCGCCCGGCCCATCGCCACCGCGGTGATGAACATCCTGATGGTGTGATCCGCCCGCTTACAGCGGCGGACTGGGCGAGGTTGCAGGCGCAGGCTTCACAACCACCCCGCCCTCGTTGACCCGCAGTTCAACCGGCACCCCGTTCTGCTTGATCGTCACCCCGCCCTCGTCGACCCGGACGCTCGTGCCGTCCTGACCCAGCGGGATTTCCTGCCCTTCGAGCACGTCGAGCGGCTGGACCGGGCCTTCGGGATCTGGCGTGTCTTGCGCCACGGGTGCAGGGGCGGCTTCGATCTTGAGCGCGCCGTACATGAAATCGCGCCAGATGCGCGCCGGCAGGCTGCCGCCGGTGACACCGTTCAGGGGCGTATTGTCGTCGTTGCCGATCCACACCCCCACCACCAGATCGCCCGCATAACCGACGAACAGCGCATCGCGGTAATCCTGCGTCGTGCCGGTCTTGCCGAAGTTCGCGATCGGCAGCGAAGCGTTGCGCCCGGTCCCGCGGTTGATGGCGGCACGCAGCATCTCTTCCAGATCCTCGTGCTCGCCCGAAGACATCGAATCCGTGCGCGTCGTGATCCATTCCCAGATGCTGCGGTCGCCACGCGGAAAGGCGTAGGGCTCGACCGGGTACTCGTTGGCCGCGATCCCGGCATAGGCGGCAGTCAGCGCCATCAGCGTCATCGACGACGTGCCGAGCGCAAGGCTCGGGTCGCCATCCGCCATCGGCGCGGTGATGCCGAGGCGGCGCGCGGTGGCGATCACCTTGTCGCTGCCGACCGCCTGGAACAGCCGCACCGCCGCGACATTGCTCGATTGCGCAAAAGCATCCTTCAGCGTGATCTGCGGCGAATATTGCTCGCGCGCGTTTTTGGGGCGGTAGGACCCTTGCGTGATCGGGGTGTTGGGGATGGTGTCGTCCGGCTCCCACCCGTTCTCCAGCGCGGCGAGGTAGACGATTGTCTTGAAGGTCGACCCCGGCTGGCGGCGGGCCTGCGTGGCGCGGTTGAAGGGCGACTTGCGATAGTCGCGCCCCCCGACCATCGCCACGACCTCGCCATTGCGCCGCATGGCGACCAGCGCGACCTGAGCGCCCCCCACCGGCGCGCGCGCGACAATGCGGTTGGCGAGCGCCTGCAGCCGCGAATCCAGCGTGGTGGTGAGCGTCTGCTTGGAATAGCTCGCGTCGATCCCCTCACGCGCCAGCGGCAGCGCCCAGTCGGCGAAATAGGTGCCGGTCGGGAGGTTGTCGTCGCGGGTGCGCACGTCGATGCGCGGATCGGGCAAGGCATCGGCCTCGGCCTGCGTGAGATAGCCCACTGCGACCATCGACTTGATGACCAGCTCCATCCGCTTTTGCGCCTTGTCGTAATGCTTGGTCGGGGCGAACCGCGACGGCGCCTGCAGCAGTCCCGCCAGCATCGCCGCCTGTTCGGGCCGCAGCTTTTCGGGCTGGCGGTAGAAATAGTGGAGGCTGGCGGCGCGAAGGCCATACTGGTTGTCGCCGAAATAGGCGTTGGACAGATAGCGTTCGAGGATCTCGTCCTTGGTCAGCCAGCTTTCCAGCCAAAGCGCAATCAGCGCCTCGCGCGCCTTGCGGCTGATGGACTGTTCGGGCGTGAGGAAGGTGAACTTGGCAAGCTGCTGGGTGATCGTCGAACCCCCGCCATAGCCCGTCCACGCCGCCCGGGCGATGCCGCGCGGATCGATGCCCCAGTGCGAATAGAAGCGCCTGTCCTCGATCGCGATGAAGGCCTGCGCCACGTGCGGCGGCAGGTCCTTGATCTTCACCGGTGCCTCGACAATCGCCCCCTGCCGCGCGATCGGCGTGCCATCGCTGGCAAGCAGCGTCACCTGCGGCAGGGCAATGGGTTCAAGGCTTTTGGAAAGCGGCGCGGTGAAGGTGAGCCAGCCGATCAGCAGCGCGAAGGTTGCGAGGAAGGCCAGGATGCCCCGTGCCGTCAACCACAGCTTGGAGCGGCCCTGCCAGTAATCGCGCTGCCACCAGCGCAGGCGGCGCCTATGCGCAACCTCCAGCGCCTCGTCGACCAGACCCAGTCTGCAATCCCAGTGGTCGAAATCGGGTTTGGCAGATCCGCGCGGGCGCGGGAGATCGTCGTCATCATCGTCATCAAGCGGACGGTTGGATTCGTAGAGCGGGTAGAAGCCGGCAGGCATACCCGATCTATCCCGAGCGCGGCTACGCGAGCCTTTCCAGAATCGGTCGAAGAACGCCATGGTGGAGGCTGTGTTACCAGCCTAGAACAGTGGCAAGCAAGCGGTCAGAACGCCTTGACCAGATTGGCATAGGCTTCTGGCTGATCGACCTCTTCAAGCATCAGCCTGGCAGGGGTCTTGCGGCAGCGCTTGATGAGCTTGGCCCATGCCGCCTCACGCTCGGCACGCGCGGCAAGGCGGGCCTCGCGGCTCGGGGTGGAACCCTGCCGCATCGCCTCTATCGCGGTCAGCGAGGTGAAGGCGTTGTGCGGCCAGAACAGCTTGCGCCGCGCGGCATTGGCGGCGGTGAACCAGTCCCATTCGCGCACCAGATCGCCGCAGGTATAGGTTTGCATACCGCCGCCCGGGCTGTCGCTGTCGTGACGGGCATAGGCCATGGAAACGTCGACGGTGCCTGCCACCTTGTTGCCGTCCTTGTCGGTGGCGGGGAAGTAATAAAGCTTTTCCGCTCGCGCTTTCACCGCTGCGTCGATGGCAGGCGACATGCTGCTTTCCTTCAGCACCAATGCGACCAGCTTTCCGTCGGCCCCGACCGTGGCGGTATAGGTCGCGCGGCCATTATGGCCTTCATCCTTGGCAGCCTGCGGGATGTCGACCGCCTTGACGCTCTCGGCGCGCGCCTACCGGGGGTGCCGAGGCACTGGCGCGACCGGCAGCATCTGAATGTCCGGGCCGCGAGGTGGAGGCGGCACAAGCGCGGTGTCCTGTGCGGCGAGCGGCGATACCGCCAGCACCAGCAGGAACAGCGCCCCCCGCATCACCATCAGCGCTTTTTGGCAGCGCCTTCCGGCAGGTCTTCACAAAAGACGCGCTGGTAATACTCGGCCACCAGCGTGCGCTCGGCCTCGTCGCACTTGTTGAGGAAGCTGAGGCGGAAGGCAAAGCCGACCGAACCGAAGATCGCCGCGTTCTGCGCCCAGGTGATCACAGTGCGCGGGCTCATCACGGTCGAGATGTCGCCGTTCATGAAGCCCTGACGGGTCAATTCGGCGACCTTCACCATGTCGGCGATCAGCTTGTCGTCCGCCTTGGGCGTCTTGGACTTGACGATCTGCTGCTCAACCTCGGGCTTGAGGTAGTTCAGTGCGACGACGATATTCCAGCGGTCCATCTGGGCCTGGTTGATCGCCTGCGTGCCGTGATAGAGGCCCGAGGTGTCGCCGAGGCCGACCGTGTTGGTGGTCGCGAACAGGCGGAACCACGGATTGGGCGTGATCACGCGGTTCTGGTCGAGCAGGGTCAACCGGCCATCGAATTCGAGGATGCGCTGGATCACGAACATCACGTCCGGGCGGCCTGCGTCATATTCGTCGAAGGTCAGCGCGACCGGGTGCTGGAGCGCCCAGGGCAGGATGCCTTCCTTGAACTCGGTGACCTGAAGGCCGTCCTTCAGCACGATCGCATCGCGCCCGATCAGGTCGATACGGCTGATATGCGCATCGAGGTTGACGCGGATGCTCGGCCAGCCGAGCCGTGCGGCGACCTGTTCGATGTGGGTCGACTTGCCCGTGCCGTGATAGCCCTGCACCATCACACGGCGGTTGTGCGCAAAGCCTGCAAGGATCGCCAGCGTGGTGTCCGGATCGAACACATAGGCGCCGTCAGTCTCGGGCACGTGTTCATCACGGTGCGAGAAGGCGGGAACTTGCCAGTCGACATCGATTCCGAACGTCTCGCGGACGTCGATGGTGGTGTCGGGCTGGGTGGGCATGGCGCTGGCGCCGGAAGGGATCGAGGAGGTCATCGGGCCGGACGGTTAAACGGCAAGCCGCTTGGCCGCAAGCGGTGGTTTGACCGCTCGGCCTCGCAAATTGACGAGCGCGCCTTTCGCACCCCCCAAACCTTCCTATATCTGCCGCATGCCCGATCCCGTCGAATCGCTGCGCCTCAAGCTGGTTTCGCAAGTGCGCGGCGTGTTCCACGATGCAAGTGCAGGCCAGACGCCGACCCCGCCCTCGGATGATGCGCTGTTTGTGCGCGATACGCCGATCCGGCAGGTTCACGCCGATATCGTGGGCATGATGACCGGCGGGGTGCGCGCGCTGCTGCTTCAGATGCTCCACCCGCACGCGCTGCAAGGCGTGCTCGACCATTCCAATTTCCGCGAGGACATGCACGGGCGGCTGCGGCGCACGGCGCGGTTCATCGCCGTCACCACCTTTGGCCATCGCGACGAGGCGATGAAGGCGATCGAGCGCGTCAACCGCATCCACGCCAAGGTCGGAGGCACCCTGCCCGATGGCACGGCCTATCAGGCGACCAATCCGCGCACCCTCGCCTGGGTCCACGTGACTGAGGCGCAGAGCTTCCTTGCGGGCTATATCCGCCATGTCCGCCCGGGCATGACGGTGGCCGAGCAGGACGAATATTACCGCCAGTTCGCCGTCATAGCCCGCGCGCTGGGCGCCGATCCGGTGCCCGAAACCCGCGCCGAGGCGGACAGGATTTTCAGATCCTTGCGCCGCGATCTTGCGACCTCGCCCGAAGCGCGCGAGGTCGCGCAGCTGGTGCTCGCCCAGCGCCCGCCCGGCACGCCGCTGGCCGTGCAGACGATGATCACGGCCGATGCCGTCGCCATGCTGCCCGATTGGGCGCGCGCGATGCTGAACCTCCAGCGTCCGATGCTCACCGCACTTCCGGCACGCGCCGCCACATGGGGCATGGGCCGCACCTTGCGCTGGGCGTTCCGGCAAACCTAAGCCGCTTCAAGGGAGAGAGAAGCATGGCCGAATTCACCTTCTACACCGTCGCCATGAGCCGCGGGCAGATCGCACGCTGGGCGCTGCATGAAGCGGGCGCGGATTACGATCACGTTGTGTTCGACTGGGCGACTCGGCCCGACAGCTTCAAGGACATCAACCCGATGAACAAGGTGCCCGCGCTGGTGCACCATCATCAGGGGCACGATCACGTCATCACCGAATGCGCGGCGATCAACCACTACCTCGCCGAGACCCACCCCGGCAAAGTCCTGCTGCCCGACGCGCACGAGAAAGCCGCCTATTTCCGGTGGCTGTTCTTTGCCGCAGGGCCGCTCGAACAGGCGCTGATCGCGCGCTCTTTCGATTGGCAAGTGCCCGAGGGGAAGACCGGCCAAGCGGGATTCGGCAGTTTCGAGCTGACACTGGATGCCATCGACAGCTGGCTGTCGGCCAACGATTTCATCGCCGGAAACCGCTTCACCATGGCCGACACCTATGTCGGAAGCCAGTTCGTCTGGGGCCTGCGCTTCGGCTCGATCCCCGAACGGCCCAGTTTCCGTGCCTATGTCAGCCGCATTACCGACAGGCCGGCCTATGCAGAGGCGAACGCAATTGATGCCGCCATCATCAAGGCGGCGGCAAAATGACCGCCAAAGCCACCATCTGTATCTGGTATGATGGCACCGCCGAAGAAGCGGCGCGGTTTTACGCGGAGACCTTTCCCGATAGCAATGTCGGCGCCATTCACCGCTCGCCCGCGGACAATCCCGGCAACAAGAAAGGCGATGTCATCATCGCCGAATTCACTGTCTGCGGGGTGGCCTGCATCGGCCTGAACGGCGGACCGATCTTCCCGCACACGGAAGCCTTCTCGATCCAGATCGCCACCGACACGCAGGAAGAGACCGACCGCTATTGGAACGCGATTGTCGGCAATGGCGGCACGGAAAGCGAATGCGGCTGGTGCAAGGACAAGTGGGGCGTGAACTGGCAGATCACCCCGCGCATCCTCACCGATGCCATCGCGCAAGGCGGCGCGGTGGCGGAGCGGGCTTTCGGCGCGATGATGACAATGCAGAAGCTGGATCATGACGCCATTGAAGCGGCAATCGCCGGCTGATCAGGCCAACGCCGCGCTTTTCTTCAGAAGCTGGTAGGCGTCCACCACCGCAGTGAGCTTCGCCTCATGCCGCCGATCCCCGCCGTTGCGGTCGGGGTGGTAGCGGCGCACCAGTTCGGAATAGCGTCGACGCAGACGCGCGGCGTCGGTATCGGAGCCGAGGCCCATTACTTCCAGCGCCTGCGCTTCCTCGCGGCTGAAGCCTGCGCGGACGGATTGCGCCGCCGCTCTTGCCTCCTGCTCGGCGCGCGACTTGATGCCGCGCGCGCGGGCCGAGATCGCGTCCAGAGGATCGGCATAGTCGGCCCAGCGCGGCGCATCGGCGATGCCCGCTGTCGGCCGAAACACCTTGCTTTCGGTCTGCCAGCCGGCGATCGGCGATTGGGCGCGCAGGATTTCCTCGGCGCTCATGCCTTCGAACCAGTCATAGCCCGCATTGAATTCGCGCACGTGCTGCAAACAGAACCAGCGCCATTCGCCCGGCCCGTCGAACCCGTGCGGCCGCCGTCCCGGTGCGCGGAATTCGCCGTCCTCACGGCAACCCGGCGCCTCGCAGCATTGCCCTGCGCTCTCGACGCGGCCGTGGAATCGTGGTGAAGGCATAGACTTGCCAGAATGGCGATTGGGCTGGCGAGTTCCAAGCCCGAATTGCCTTGCCTGCTTGCGAAAAAGGAAAGCCATGATGAGTGTTGCCGAGGAAATGCACGCCCTGCTTACGGACGCCTTCGCGCCGACGCGGCTCGCGATCATCAACGATTCGGCCAAGCATTCGGGCCACATGGGCGATGACGGATCGGGCGAGAGCCATTTCACGATCGAGATCGAGGCAGCGGGTTTTGCGCCCATGAACCGCCTCGCCCGCCAGCGCGCGGTGATCGCAGCTCTGGGCGATGTCGTCGGCCAGCGGGTCCACGCGGTGGCGATCAAGGCGAGCGTGCCCGAGGCGTGAGCGTGCCGAACCCCGCCCCCTTCAATCCTGCATTACGCCTGCGCCGTGCGGCGCGACTGATCGTGCTCGATCCTGCGGGACGTGCGCTGATGTTCCGCTACGACGTACCGGGGCGCGATCCGTTCTGGGTGACGGCGGGCGGCGAATGCGATCCGGGCGAGAGCTTCGAGGATGCGGCGCGGCGCGAGCTGCTGGAGGAGACTGGCATCACCGCCGATCCCGGCTCGCAAATCGCGCGGATGACTCCGGAGTTCATCACAGTCGAAGGCGAGCCGGTGCAGGCCGACGAACGCTTCTTCCTCGTGCGGGTCGATGAAGCGCGGATCGACACGGCGGGGCACACCGAACTGGAACAGGCGCTGATGACGCAGCACCGCTGGTTCACGCTTGATGAGCTGGAAAACTGGCACGAGGCAGTGTTTCCGGTGGAGCTCGCCGCGATGATCCGGTCCCATATCGCAACCTGATTGCGCCGCGTCGGAGCGCCCGCTACCTCTCGCTGAAACGGGAGAGAGACACATGGACTACACGGGCAAGGTGGCATGGATCACCGGCGCTTCATCGGGCATCGGCGCGGCGCTGGCGCGCGAATTGGCCGCACGGGGCGCGCATGTGATTCTGTCGGGGCGTGACGCGGCGCGCCTTGCCGAAGTCGCCGCCGATTGCGGCGAGAGCCTGATCCTCACTTTCGATGTGCGAGACGAGACGGCGCTGGCCGAAGCCACGGCGAAAGCGATCGCATGGAAGGGCGGTGTCGATATCGCCTTTGCCAATGCCGGCATCTCGCAGCGCAGCCGTGCGCTGAAAACCTCCATGCAGGTTTACCGCGACATCATCGAGGTCGACCTCCTAGCCCAGATCGCCTTCACCCAAGGCCTGATCGGCCACATGGCGGAGCGTGGATCAGGCGCTCTCGGGTTCATCTCCTCGATCGCGGGCAAGGTCGGCGTGCCGATGCGCACCGCCTATTCCGCCGCCAAGTTCGGACTGGCAGGCTATGCCGATGCGCTGCGGGCCGAGCTGACGGTTAACGGGGTGAGTGTCCACACGATCTACCCAGGCTCGGTCCAGACCAATGTCTCGCGCAATGCCCTCACCGCCGAAGGTACAGCGCGGGGCCGCTCGGACAAGGCGATTGACGAGGGCATCCCCGCCGATTTGGCCGCGCGGCAAATGCTTGACGGGATCGCTAATGGCGAGCGCGAGATCATCGTCGCGGAAGGCATGGAACTCGCCATGGGCGAGGCGCGCCGCACGCCCGAAGCGCTGTTCGACCAGGTCGCAGGCATGGTCGCCAAGGGTTACATGGACAAGCTGGAGCAGAACTGATGGCGTTCGACCTGAAGCGGGTGCACCTGCCCAACGGCATCCACCTCAACATCGTCGATGAAGGGCCGGTCGATGCGCCGGTGCTGATCTTTCTCCACGGCTTTCCGGAAAGCCACCGCACGTGGCGGCACCAGATCGCGCATTTCAGCGACAGGTTCCGCTGTATCGCGCCCGACCAGCGCGGCTATCGTGGGTCGTCCAAGCCGCAGGAGGTCGCCGCCTACACCCCTGACAAGCTGATCGGGGACGTGTTCCTGCTCGCCGATGCGCTGGGGATCGCGCAGTTCACCATCGTCGGGCACGACTGGGGCGGCGCGATTGCCTGGGGGGTGGCGCTGGGCGGACAGCACGCGCGGGTGACACGCGCGGTGATCGCCAATGCGCCGCACCCGGTTACCTTCCAGAAGCTGCTCTACACCCACCCCGGCCAGCGCGAGGCGAGCCAGTATATCCGCGGCTTCCGCGACCCGGCGAACGATGCGCTGGTGAAGGAGCACAGCCTCACCGGCCTGCTGCTGAAAGAGGTAAAGTGGGACCGCCCCTCCGCCATGGAGCCCGAGGAACGTGACGCCCTGCTGCTCGACTGGCAGAACCGCGATGCGGCGTTCGGAATGCTCAACTATTACCGCGCCAGCCCGATCGACGTGCCGCCGATGGATGCACCCTTCGCGGTGCCCGAGGGCTGGACGCCCCCCGCCCTGCCCAAGCTGACCATTCCGACGCTGGTGATCTGGGGCTTGGACGACCTGGCTCTGCCCCCTGAAAACCTCGACGGGCTGGAGGACATCATCGATCCGCTTACCATCGTGCGCGTGCCCGATTGTGGGCATTTCGTGCCGTGGGAAGCACCGGCGGCGGTGAACGCGACGATGGAGGATTTCTTCGCGGGCTAGGCGAACCACTCCACCCACGCGCCATGGGGGTGGGCGTGGGAGAGGAGGTGCTCTTCGCCCCGATGCTCCGCGCCATCCCACAGGCGGACGCGCAATTCATGGCGGAAGGTGGCGGGGTCGGTCTCCAGCGCAATCCAGCCGAGCGGGGTGTCGAGCTTGGCCGCGGCGCCCACGGCTTCGAAGGCTGCGGTGATGCGGGTTTGCGTGGCGGCGGGCATGTATTGCCACATGATCGAATGGAACATCACCCTCGCGCTGCCCGGCTGCCGGGGCCGCGCCAGCATCGCGGCGGCAAAATCGCCGGCATCGGCTGCAACCAGATCGGGCGGCTGCTGGATCGCCAGCGCGATCGCCGCATCGATCCGCGCCATGCGTTCCGCGGCATCGGGCCAGACATAGGCCTTGAGCCGCAGCGCCGCCTCGGGATCGGCGAGGTTGATCGGGGCGATATCGCAGCCCTTCACCGAGGTGATCGCGAAGCCGGAAGGCGGCGCGAGCGGGGGCGACCCACGCCAATCGGGCACGATCCGCATCGGCGATCCCTCCGGCCCGACCTCGGTCTCGCCCAGCCGGAAGAAATAGCGGTCGATCATGGTGTTGACCCCGGCACTTGCGCCCAGTTCGAACAGTTCGAACCGGGGCGAGCGCACCCGCTGCGCCAGCCACAGCAGCCCGCCAATGATGCTCGCCGCGCGGCCCGCCTCGTTGGTCTGCGGCGGTCCATCGAGCCACGGCAGCAACCGCGCGTCGAAGCGGTGCGCGAGGTCGAGCACCAGTGAGTCCACTTGGGCCTGATCGGTGACATCACCCGAATAGACCGCCGCCAACCGCGCGTCCGCACCGGTCAGCAGCAAGTGGTGAAAGCCGCCTGCGATCCGCAAAGGCATCGCGTCCTTGAGCGTCAGGCCCGGCCAATTGGCGATGCGCCGTCCCGTCGCCGTATCGCTCGCCCGAACCCCGGCCAGCGCTCGGATCACGCGCCCCGTCGCCGGAGCGCCGTTCTCCTCGGCATGGCGCGCCTGCCATTCTAGTGCGGCGGTAAAGTCTTCCAGACCCATGATTCCCGGCTCGCTCGCCGCCATTCCCATTGCCCTTTCCGCCTCTGCCGCTTAAGTGCGCCCCCGATCATGACCACCATTGGCACTCACGACAATCCCGGACAGCTGACCTTCGCTGTCCCCAAGGGGCGCATCCTCGATGAGGCGCTGCCGGTGATGGCGCGCGCGGGTGTCGAGCCTGCGGCAGATTTCCACGATCCCAAGAGCCGCGCGCTGGCCTTTGCCACGACCCGCGCCGACATGCGCATGATCCGCGTGCGCGCCTTTGATGTGGCGACTTTCGTGGCCCACGGCGCAGCGCAGGTCGGCATCGTCGGCTCGGACGTGATCGAGGAATTCGACTACGCCGATCTGTACGCGCCGGTCGATCTCGGCATCGGCCTGTGCCGCCTCTCGGTCGCCCGCATGGCGAGTGACAGCGACGAGGCTGGCAGCGCCAGCCACCTTCGCGTCGCCACCAAATATCCCAGCCTCACCCGCCGCCATTTCGAAGCAGCAGGCGTGCAGGCGGAATGCGTGAAACTGAACGGCGCGATGGAGCTTGCCCCCTCGCTCGGCCTTGCCCGCCAGATTGTCGATCTGGTTTCCACCGGCACCACCTTGCGCGAAAACGGACTGGTCGAAACATCGGTGATCCTGGAAATTTCCGCGCGCCTGATCGTCAACCGCACCGCATTGAAGACGGACGCCCGCGTTGCCGCGCTGGTCGATGCCTTCCGCCGCGAAGCCGAGGAGCGCAGCCAGTGACCGTGTCTCTCCTCTCCACCCTCGATCCCGATTTCGAGGCACGCTTTGCCCGGATCGTCGATGTACGGCGCGAATCCGACAGCGATGTCGCCGGGCAGGTCTCTTCGATCCTTCAGGCGGTGAAGGGGCGCGGCGATGCGGCGCTCGTGGAATACACCCAGCGTTTCGATGGCTACACGCTGGTGGACGATGCGGACTGGCTGATTACCCGCGAACGGTGCGAGCAGGCCTATAACGAACTCGCCCCCGATCTGCGCGACGCGCTGGAACTCGCCGCGGCGCGCATCCGCGCCTATCACGAAGCGCAGCTTCCCGCGGACCGAGACTATGTCGACGGCGCAGGTGTGCGCCTCGGCGCGATCTGGCGGGCGGTGGACGCGGCGGGGCTCTATGTCCCCGGCGGGCGTGCAGCCTATCCCTCTTCGCTGCTGATGAACGCCATTCCGGCGCGCGTCGCGGGTGTAGAGCGGCTGGTGGTCGTCACTCCCACGCCCAAGGGCCAGTCGAACCCGATGGTGCTCGCCGCTGCGCATATCGCAGGCGTGGACGAGATCTGGCGCGTCGGCGGGGCGCAGGCCGTGGGTGCGCTTGCCTATGGCACGCAGCGCATCAAGCCGGTCGATGTCATCACCGGCCCGGGCAACGCCTGGGTGGCCGAGGCCAAGCGCCAGCTTTACGGCGTGGTCGGGATCGACATGGTCGCGGGCCCTTCGGAAATCCTCGTCATCGCCGATGGCAAGAACGATCCCGACTGGATCGCCGCCGATCTGCTGTCGCAGGCCGAACATGACCCGACCTCGCAATCGATCCTGATCACCGACGATGCCGGCTTCGCGCGTCAGGTGGAGGATTGCATCGACCTGCAGATCACCCAGCTTTCGACCGCCAAGACCGCGCGCGTCAGCTGGGACGCGCACGGGGTGATGATCGTGGTCAACGATCTGCTGGCCGAGGCTCCCGCGCTCGCCAATCGCCTCGCCGCCGAGCACGTCGAAATCGCCGTCGACGATCCCGAGCCTTACCTCAAGGCGATCCGCCACGCGGGCAGCATCTTCCTTGGCCGGATGACGCCTGAAGCCGTGGGCGATTACGTTGCCGGGCCGAACCACGTGCTGCCCACCGGACGCCGTGCGC
This sequence comes from Porphyrobacter sp., assembly GCA_027533455.1. Taxonomy (GTDB): domain Bacteria; phylum Pseudomonadota; class Alphaproteobacteria; order Sphingomonadales; family Sphingomonadaceae; genus Erythrobacter. Next base: position 34,163 of record JAPZUC010000008.1, read on the forward strand.
GCTTTTCGAGCGGACTTTCGGTGCTCGATTTTATGAAGCGCACCAGTTTTCTGGGGCTCGATGCCGCGTCCTTCGCCGCTATCGGCCCCGCCGCCGCAACCCTCGCCCATGCCGAGGGGCTGCCTGCCCACGCCAAGTCCGTGGAACTGAGGATCAAATGAACCAACCCGCTCGCTCGCAGGCCCGTTCGGCCGCGCGTCTCGCCGCCGTTCAGGCGCTCTACCAGCAACACATGGAGGGCACCGCGCTCACCAAGCTGCTCGACGAATTCCACCAGCACCGGCTGGGCCGCACCATCGACGATGATGATTTCGACGAGGCCGAATATGCCGATGCCGAAGTGCCGTTCTTCGATGACGTGGTGCGGGGCGTCGATGCCCGCAAGGACGAGATCGACGCGGCTGTGGCCAGCAAGCTGGCCAATGGGTGGACTCTCGCACGCCTCGACAAGGCGATGCTGCAAGTGCTGCGCGCCGGGACCTATGAACTGCTCGCCCGCAAGGATGTGCCCGCGGCGGTCGCGATCAACGAATATGTCGAGGTGGCGAAGGCTTTCTTCGATGACGGGCAGGCGAAGTTCGTCAACGGCATCCTCGATGCGGTGGCCAAGGAAGCGCGGGCCTGACCCGCGTTCGCGGGGTGCTTGGCTGTCCTTGCCACCCGCCAGACCCCTGTTAGAGCCCGCCAGCCCCCCTTTCACAGGGGCCCTGCAGCACGGTTTCACGTGGAACATCGAGGCTTCGACAACCCGGCGGCGATTGGCTAGGCATTGGCGGGCATGAACGAGCCTGACTTCATCGCAGCCCTTCGCAGTCTGCCGCTCCATGCCGGAGCGCGCGGGTTGATGGATGATTGCGCGGTGCTGCCTCTCGGCTCCGAAACGCTGGTCATCACCCACGACATGATGGCCGAAGGCACGCATTTCCGCGCCGATGCCGACATGGCCGACGTGGCGTGGAAGCTGGTCGCGACCAACCTGTCGGACCTTGCGGCCAAGGGCGCAGAGCCGGTCGGCGTGCTGGTCGGCTATATGATGGGCCGCGATGACGCACGATTTATCAAGGGGTTGCATGAGGCTCTCGAAGCTTTCGGCACTCCGCTGCTGGGCGGGGATACTGTCGCTGGCGCAGGCCCACGCGCCCACGGCCTGACAGCCATAGGGCGGGCAACCCACACGCCTGTACCTGCGCGCAGCGGCGCGTATCCGGGCGATCACGTCTATCTGACAGGCCCGGTCGGGCGGGCGATGCTCGGCTTCGAGGGGGTGATGGAACACCGCATTGCTTTCGACCGGCCCGCCCCGCGCCTCGCCGAAGGGCAGGCACTTGCGCCTTATGTCACGGCAATGATGGACGTTTCTGACGGCCTGCTGCTCGATTCCTTCCGCATTGCCGAAGCGAGCGGCGCAACCCTCGCGCTCGACCTTGAACAGATTCCCGTCGCCGATCCTGCCAGAGCCGGGCAATGCCTGCGCTGGGGGGACGATTACGAGTTACTGTTCACCGCACCGCCCTCGGCAATCCTGCCTGTCGCCGCGCACCGCATCGGCACAGTAACGCCCCGCGCAGACGCGCCGCTAACTCTCGGCGGCGAACTGCTCGGCGATCCCGCCAGCCTCGGCTACCGCCACGGCTGAACGGGCAGCAGCAGCGCCACGCCCTCCTCACAAAAACGCTGAAACCGTCGCAATTCGGGGATTCACGCCGTGCGAGAGGCTTGCCAGCATGTCCCGAACCCCTATGACTGTGCCCCTTGCGCCGACGGGATCAAAGGAGGCGCATGCTCCCCAACAGGGGATGCAACATAAGACGAGAGGGGATTGCTCGTGAATTTATTGCTCATTTCAATTGGGCTGGGGGTGCTTGCCATAGTCTATGGCTTCATCACCAGTCGGCAGGTGCTCGGCGCGGACGCCGGCAATGCCAAAATGCAGGAAATCGCCGCCGCCATTCAGGAAGGCGCGCAAGCTTACCTGAAGCGCCAGTACACCGCGATTGCCATCGTCGGCGTGATTGTCGCGGTGATTGTTGCCATCACGCTGGGCGCGATCCCGGCGGTCGGCTTTGTGCTGGGCGCAGTGCTTTCGGGCGTTGCCGGGTTCATCGGCATGAACGTGTCGGTGCGCTCCAACGTGCGCACGGCTGCTGCGGCCATGAAGGGCCTGCAGGAAGGCCTGACACTGGCCTTCCGCGCAGGGGCCATCACCGGGATGCTGGTGGCCGGCCTCGCGCTGCTCGCGATTGCATGCTTCTTCTGGTATCTCACCGGCCCTGCGGGACTTGCTCCCGATAGCCGTCCGGTCGTGATCGGCCTGACCTCGCTGGCGCTCGGCGCTTCGCTGGTGTCGATCTTTGCGCGTCTTGGCGGCGGGATCTTCACCAAGGCGGCTGACGTCGGCGCCGACCTCGTCGGCAAGGTCGAAGCTGGCATCCCCGAGGATGATCCGCGCAACCCTGCTGTGATCGCGGACAACGTGGGCGACAACGTGGGTGACTGCGCGGGCATGGCCGCGGACCTGTTCGAGACTTACGTCGTCACTGTCGGCGCCACCATGGTGCTGACCGCGCTGCTGCTGAAGGGCGCCGAAAACCTCGCCGCCCTGATGGCCCTGCCGCTACTGATCGGCGGCGTGTGCATCGTCACCTCGATCATCGGCACCTATTTCGTCCGCCTTGGCGGGGGCAAGAACATCATGGGCGCGATGTACAAGGGCTTCCTTGTCACCGCCGTACTCTCGGTTCCAGCCATCTGGTTCGCCATCAACGCCACGCTAGGTGACATGGAGACAGCCATTGCAGGCCAGGCCTATAACGGCCGCACCCTGTTCTATTGCGGCTTCCTCGGCCTGGTCATCACCGGCCTGATCATCTGGATCACCGAGTACTACACCGGCACCAATTACCGTCCGGTGCGCTCGATCGCCAAGGCTTCGGAAACGGGCCATGGCACCAACGTGATCCAGGGTCTGGCGATCAGCATGGAAGCCACCGCGCTTCCGACGCTGGTGATCTGCGCTGGTATCATCATCGCCTTCCAGCTCGCGGGCCTCATGGGTATCGCCTATGCGGCTACCGCGATGCTGGCGCTCGCCGGCATGGTCGTCGCCCTCGACGCCTATGGCCCGGTTACCGACAACGCCGGCGGCATTGCCGAGATGGCGGGCCTCGATGACTCAGTTCGCGAAAAGACCGATGCACTCGACGCCGTGGGCAACACAACCAAGGCTGTCACCAAGGGCTATGCCATTGGTTCGGCCGGTCTAGCCGCACTGGTGCTGTTCGCCACCTACACCGCTGACCTGCGCGAGCTGTTCAGCGGCATCACGGTCGATTTCAGCCTCGAGAACCCCTACGTCATCGTCGGGCTGCTGCTCGGCGCATTGCTGCCCTACCTGTTCGGGGCGATGGGCATGACGGCGGTGGGCCGCGCGGCGGGCGAAGTGGTGAAGGACGTGCGCGACCAGTTCGCCAAGAACCCGGGCATCATGACCTACGAGACCAAGCCAGACTATGCCCGCACCGTCGATCTCGTCACCAAGGCTGCGATCAAGGAGATGATCCTTCCCTCGCTGCTGCCGGTGCTGGCTCCGATCGCGGTCTACTTCGTGATCACCGCCGTGGCAGGGCAGGCGAATGGCTTTGCGGCGCTGGGAGCGCTGCTGCTGGGTGTGATCGTTGGCGGGTTGTTCGTCGCGCTCTCGATGACCTCGGGCGGCGGTGCATGGGACAACGCCAAGAAGTACATCGAGGACGGCCACCACGGCGGCAAGGGCTCCGAAGCCCACAAGGCTGCGGTGACCGGCGACACGGTCGGCGATCCTTACAAGGACACCGCTGGCCCTGCCGTGAACCCGATGATCAAGATCACCAACATTGTCGCACTGCTGCTGCTCGCAGCGCTGGCGGCGGGGGCGGCATAACCCCGCATTCAATGGTGACCAAACCGACCCCGCCGGGAGCAGTCCCGGCGGGGTTTATGTTTTCGGACCACGAAGTGCCTGATTGACGGGCGCGTGAACGCAAAGCATGGCCCTTCGCCATGAACGAGACGCCCACCAATGCAAAACTGGTCGCAGGCCTTATCCGCCTGCTCACCGTCGAAAAGCGCGCCGCCGATGTCCATGCCGGCCCGCCACAGGCCGACGGGATCGGGCGGGTGTTTGGCGGGCAGGTGCTCGCACAGGCGTTGCAAGCCGCTCAGGCGACTGTGGCAGACGGCAAAAGCGCGCACTCGCTCCACGCCTATTTCCTGCGCGGCGGGCGCGAGGGCGTTCCGATCGAATACCGCATCGCGCGCGACTTCGATGGAAGGAGCTTTGCCAACCGCCGCGTGGTAGCCTCGCAGGAGAACGAGGAAGGGATCGCGGTCCCCATCCTCAACCTCACCGCCAGCTTCCAGCAGCCCGAGGACGGGCTGGAACACATCGATTCGCCCATGCCCGATGTCCCCCGTCCCGATGATCTGCGCCTCGACATGGATCAGCGCCGCGAAATCGCCAAGGCATGGGGTGACAGGTTGAACGAGCAGCAGCGCCGCATGATGCTGCGCCCGCGCCCGATCGAGATGCGCACCTGTGATGCGTTGCACTGGATGAGCAGCGAGCCGAGGGAGCCGCGCGCGCACAGCTGGTTCCGGGTATGTGCGCCCATCACCGGCGCCGATGACACGCCCGAACTCCACCGCGCCATTCTGACCTATGCCAGCGACTACACCCTGCTCGGCACCAGCGCGCTGCCGCATGGCCTCAGCTGGATGCGGAACGAGTTGGTCGGCGCAAGCCTCGACCATGCCTTGTGGTTCCACAGGGATGCGCGGGCCGACGAATGGCTGCTCTATGCCACCGACGCCCCGTGGTCGGGCGGCGGGCGCGGGTTCAATCGCGGGCGCATCTTCAACCTCGCCGGCGAGTTGGTGGCGAGCGTTGCGCAGGAAGGCATGATGCGAAAGCGGGTCTCCAAGCCGGCCTGAAAGCGCGGCGCAGGGGCGAAAACCAACGTACAAAGGGGGTCTGATGTCATTCCTGAGCGGGCTCATCGGCAAGGCGGCGAAGTTTGACAAGTCGCTCAGCCAATATGAGCTTTTCGCCTTTCCCCATGCTGGCAAAGGCATAGACCTGTCCGAGGCACAGCGCGTGGCAAACCTCGACTGGTTCCTCAGGGTGAAGGACGAACGCTGCCAGCTTTTCCTTGCCGCTATGGCCGCCGCTGGCGTGCACCTGCCCGAGCCGGGCGATGTGACCGATCATCACGCCCTGACACTCAGCCTCGATACCTTCGCTCGATCAACGCTTGACCATGTCCGCCAGATCGATCGCATCTGCGCCCCCGGCTGGCGCGAGCGTCGGCCCGAGGAGCGCGAAGCGGCGATCCTGTCCTTCGTCATCGATCTCGGCATTTATTGCGGCGAATGCGCGCGCAGCACGCCGCTCGGCTTCGACTGGCGGATCGACGACACGCGCTACAGGCGCAACGACTGGATGCCGACTGCAGGATGCGTCACCCTCTCGCACATCTCGAACCGCGGTCCGCAGCGTCTGTACCACGACGTGATCGAATGGGCCGTCTTCCGGAGCGCGCAGAACGCCCGGGCGAGCGCGGGCAAGACGATCCGCCCGGTCAATAGCTTCGCTTTTCTGGGCGACCTCATGGACGCCCGCTACTAGCGCGCCTTTATCAATGCGCGAGCAGCACCGGCATCTGCGGCTCGCTCAGCATGTGGCGGGTCACCCCGCCCATCACCAGTTCCGCCAGCCGCGGGTGGCCATAGGCGCCCATCACCAGCAGCGAAGCTTCGCGCAGGGTCGCAGCTGCGAACAGCGTATCGGCGATCTTCATATCCCCGCGAGGGATCTCGACGATCTCGCAAGCGATGCCGTGGCGGGCGAGGTATCTTGCCCCATCGGTCGAAGGCAGGTCAGGGCCGCCCTCGGCGGTATCCTCCACTACGCAGGCGAGCGTCACCTGGCACGAACACGCCAGCAACGGAAGCGCCGCGCGCAGAGCGTGTGCACTTTCGGCCGAACCGTTCCACGCGACCACCATCGGCGCTCCGACATCGAAGCTGTTGGAGCCTTCTGGCACGACCAGCACCGGCACAGCCGCGCGCAGCACGACATCGCCAACCAGTGCGGAAGGCCCGCGCCCGTCGCTCCCCGCCTCTGCCGGGCCGACAATCATGATGTCGGCGAGCGGCGAAGCGGCGATCAGGCGGTGCGCAGCGACCCCGTATTCGAACCGCCAGTCGAAAGGCACGCCTTCATGCTCCAGCATGCGTTCCGTATCGGCGCGCAGCTTGTCCGCGTTCTCCTTGATCAAAGGCAGCGCGGCCGCCATTGCCGATCCGTAGAAGTCGCCCGGCATAAACACATCATAACTCAAAGCCTGAAGGCAGGTGATATGGCCGTTGGTTGCACGGGCCAAGTCAAGCGCGACCTGCAAACGCGCAGGCATGGCGCGGTCGTGGTCGATGTGGAGCAGAATCGATTTCATCGCGAGTCTCCCATTGATGCTGACGATTATCCGCGCGCGAGCCGCATCCGTCTTTGACCGGGATCAAATTTGCGCAAGGCCGCTCCACGCTTGCCAGCCCGCCCCTGCTCGCGCATCTTGGCGAGCGAGGGAGAGAGACATGCAGATCACGCGCCACCCGCCGGTGAAAACCTCGCTGGAGCCGTCGAACCACCCCTATCTCACGGGGCCGTGGACGCCGCTTCACGAAGAGGTCGATGTGGCAGAGTTGCGGGTGATTGATGGCGAGATTCCCAAGGATATCGACGGGATCTACCTGAGGAACACCGAGAACCAGGTGCACCAGCCGCTTGGGCGGCACCATCCCTTCGATGGCGATGCGATGATCCATCAGGTCAACATCTCGGGCGGCAAGGCGAGCTATCGCAACCGCTTTGTCAGGACGCATTGTTTCGAGGCCGAGCAGATCGCGGGCAGATCGCTATGGGGCGGGCTGATGGACCCGTGGGGAACTTCGGTGCGGCCAGGCTTCGGCGCGCACGGCGGGCTGAAGGATACCGGATCGACCGACATCATCGTCCACGCCGGCACGGCCTATGCGACGCTCTACCAGTGCGGCGAGGCGTGGATGCTCGATCCGGTCACGCTGGGCAGCCGCGGGAAGGCACCGTGGGTGCCACTGGATGGCATCTCGGCCCATCCCAAGGTCGACGAGGCGACCGGCGAGATGATGTTCTTCAACTACTCCAAGCACGCGCCCTTCATGCATTACGGCGTGGTCGACCGGACCGGTAGCCTTGTGCACTACGTCCCCGTCCCACTTCCCGGCCCGCGCTTGCCGCACGACATGGCGATCACCCCCAACTGGTCGATCCTCAACGACATGCCGCTGTTCTGGGATGAGGAACTGCTCGGGCGAAACATCCACGCCGCGCGCCTGCACGACGGTATTCCCACCCGCTTCGGCCTGATCCCGCGCCGCGGCGAGCCGCAGGATATCCGCTGGTTCGAGGCTTCGCCGACTTATGTCCTCCACTGGACCAACGCGTGGGAAGAAGGCGACGAGGTGGTCCTCGAAGGCTACCATCAGGAAAGGCCAATGCCCGATCCGCTGGAAGAAATGGGCCGCTACAGCCACATGATGGCCTATGTGGACGAACACTCTTTCAGGAGCCGCCTCCACCGCTGGCGTTTCAACCTGAAAACCGGCGAGACCCGCGAGGAGCGCCTGTCCGAGCGCATCGTCGAATTCGGGATGATCAATCCGAGATACGCCATGCACAAGAGCCGCTACGTCTGGTCCACGACCACGCGGCCGGGCTGGTTCCTGTTTAATGGGTATGTCCGCCACGATACGCAGACGGGCGAGGAGCAGGTCTATCGCCTGCCCGAAGGCGTCTATGCCAGCGAAAGCCCGATGATCCCCCGGAAGGGCGCGACGGCGGAAGACGACGGTTATCTGGTCACCTTCCTCATCGACGAGAACACCGGCACCTCCGATTGCGCGATCCTCGATGCGAGCGACATCGCCAACGGCCCGATCTGCCGCCTCGCTCTGCCGCACAAGATCTGTTCGGGGACGCATTCGGTGTGGGTCGAGCATGACCAGCTGCGCAAGGATGCCGCCTTCCACCGCGAACGCCTCTTCGCGGCCTGACAATCAGGCATCACGCTCCCGGTCGAGCCGCCAGCGTCGCTTGTCGCCGCCGCAGTTGCGGGCGGGTGCAGGCTGGCGTAGCGCGCGGCGCTTGAACCGAAATCTCGGGGGACCCCTCACAATGACCTTCCGCCTTTTCCTTGCCGCTTCGACCGCGCTGCTGTGCGCCGCAACGCCCGTTCTGGCGCAGAGCGAGGTGCGCCCGGTTAGCGCGTTGACCGCCAACCAGCAGGCCGAGCAAGACAAGCTTTTCGCCCTGTTCGCCGATTCCGACACGCGCGCGCTTGCGCTCGATCCGCTGAGCCGGCTCTATCGCGGTGACGAGGAGGGCGTCGACCGGCTCGGGGACGAGCTCACTGATGCGGACTTCCTTGCAGGGCGGACCGACATCCAGCTCAACCTCGCGCTGCTGGCGCAGATCGACCGGACGAAGCTCGATACGACCGACCAGCTGGCCTACGACGTGTTCCAATACACGCAGACCCGTGCCCTTGCCGGGATGAGCGACGAGATGCGCGCGCTGACCGAAGTACGCCCGCTCAACCACTTTTTCGGCTTCCACAATGCCTATCCCAACCTTGCAAGCGGGATTGGCGCGGCGCCGTTCAAGACCCTCGCAAATTACGACGACAACCTGTCGCGTCACGACGATTACATCGCCTATCTGGGCCGCGCGATGGGGCGGTTCCGGCAGGGAATGAAATCGGGCGTAGTGGAGACCAAGCTGACCGTGGGCATCATGGTGACCCAGCTGACCACGCAGCTCGACACCCCGGTAGCAGATTCGCAATTCATGGGGCCGACGAAGCAGTTCCCCGCGGACTTCTCAGCCGACGAGAAAGCGCGACTGACCGCGGCTTACGAGGCCAAGACCCGCGAGATCTACACTGCGACCGCAGCCTTGCGCGATTTCCTGCGCGATGAATATCTCCCCGCCGCGCGCGACAGCATCGGCCTTTCGCAGATGAAGGGCGGGCCTGCGCTCTATGCTCTTCTTGTCGAGGATTCGACCACGCTCCCGCTCGATCCGGAGACGATCCACCAGCTCGGCCTATCAGAGGTCGGGCGGATCAGGGCAGAGATGGAAAGGCTCCAGAAGGAAGTGCGGTTCAAGGGCACGCTCAACCAGTTCTTCGACTATGTCCGCACCGATCCCAAATTCCAGCCCAAGAGCCGCGAGGCTTTGACGCAGGCCTATTACCGCGTCGGTCGCGACGTCGATGCGAAGATCGGCTCGCTGTTTTCGCACCTGCCCAAGTCACCGCTCGAAATCCGGCCCTATGATCCTTCGACCGAGAAGTTCGAAGCGGGCGGCTCCTACGAGCCCGGTTCGGCTGACGGGAAGCGTCCGGGGGTGTTCTATTTCAACGCCTATGACCTCCCGAGCCGCCTGACACCGGGGATCGTCACGCTGTATCTCCATGAAGGCGCGCCGGGGCACCACTTCCAGATCAGTCTCGCGCAGGAGAACGAGGTGCTGCCCGCCTTCATGCGCTATGGCGGAACGACCGCCTATGTCGAAGGCTGGGCGCTCTATGCCGAGACGCTTGGCAACGAGATGGGCTTCTATAAGGACCCGTGGAACCGTTACGGCACCTTGCAGGACGAACAGCTGCGCGCGATGCGGCTGGTGGTGGATACCGGCATCCACGCCAAGAGCTGGACCCGCGACCAGGCGATCGATTATATGCTCACCAACTCCGGCATGACCCGCACCGATGTGGTCGCCGAAGTCGATCGCTATATCGCCATCCCGGGTCAGGCGCTGGCGTACAAGATCGGTGCGCTCAAGATCCAGGAGCTGCGCAAGCGGGCCGAAAAGCGGCTTGGCGCGAAGTTCGACATCAAGTCGTTTCACGACGAGGTGCTGAACACCGGCGGCCTGCCACTGGCGGTGCTGGAGGCCAAGATCGACCGCTGGATAGCGGCCGAAGCGGTGAAATAGTTAACCGAGGACGGGCAGCGTCGGCTCGACTCGTCGCATACTTCGCCCCGATTGCCAGCTCCTGCGGGTGCTTGGGCGTGTCTGTTCACCTGCCAGCAAGGTGTTGCCCAACAACTCGGCGCAGCATTCACGTTCATCAAGGGGCCCGTCCCGGGATTGTAGGGCCTCAACCGCAGGAGCAGACCAGAGTGACAACCACTATCCGCACCCCCCGACACCTCGCACTGGCAGCCGTTCTGGCTGCCACAACCGCTTCAGGCCTCGCTGCCCAGACTCTTCCCCCTCCCGTCACCGGCGAGCAGGACGGCGTGATGACCACCACGGTCTACGGCTCGCTCCCTTCGCTTGCCGAGATGGAGGAAGGCCCGCGCGTCACCGGCATCATTTCGGCCCGCAGGGGCTCGCGCCTCCAGGTCACCGGCGATGACGGCACCACCACCATGGTGACGCTGCACAACGAGACCGAGATCCGCACCCGCGGTGGTTTCCTCGGTATCGGCAACAAGACTCTCGACCAGTCCGCGCTGATCAACGGCCTGCCGGTCGTCGTGAAGACGTCGCGCTATGGCGAAGGCCTGGTGGCAAGCGAAGTCCGCTTCACCAGCGATGATCGCATGATCGCAGCTATGATCCGCGGCGGCACCCAGCAGCAGTTCGGCGAACAGGGCGCTGCGATCAAGCAGAACGCTGCCGCCACCGAAGCACTGCGCGGCCGTCTTGGCGATATCGACAAGTACAACCTCAAGGGCACCACCAACGTCTATTTCGACACGGGCAAGTGGATGCTCAGCCCTGCGGCCAAGAACGAGCTGTGCGCCGCCGCCCAGACTGCAGGTGCCGACGAGAACTCACTGATGCTGGTGCTCGGCTATACCGACACCACCGGTTCGCAGGAAGTGAACCAGACCCTCTCGGAAAAGCGCGCTGCGGCGGTGGTCAACCACCTCCAGCAGGTCTGCAAGTGGAAGCCTTACCGCATGCTGACCCCGACCGGTATGGCGACCGCCGATCCGGCTGCCGACAACAGCACCCCGGGAGGCCGCGCCCAGAACCGCCGCGTTTCGGTCAATGTGCTGGTGAGCAAGGCGCTCGACGGACAGTAAGCTGAGCTGCAGGCCACAAACGAAGAGGGCGGGCCGCGAGGCTCGCCCTTTTTCGTTGTTTCACGTGAAACGCGCCAAACTGTGGCAGCTGGGCGGGATCAAGAGGGAGGCGAGACGGCCCTGAAGGGAGTCTAACCGGGGTCTAAAGCCAAGCGGCACGCTGCAAGCCTCACCCGCCCGCGTGGTAGAAATCGTAGACCTTGCGCGCGACCGCGGCGCTGACCCCCGGCGCGCGTTGCAGGTCTTCTAGCGACGCTGCCCGCACCTTCGATGCGGTTCCGAAATGCAGCAGCAGCGCGCGCTTGCGCGACGGGCCGATGCCGGGAATTTCATCCAGCGGTGACGCCGTGATCGCCTTTGACCGCTTTGCCCGGTGCGCACCAATGACATAGCGGTGCACTTCGTCACGCAGGTTCTGCAGGTGGAACAGCAGCGGCGAATTCACCGGCAGCATCTTCTCGCGCCCGTCCGGGAAATGGAACACTTCCCGCCCCTCTCGCCCGTGATGCGGCCCTTTGGCGACGCCGATCACCGCGATATCATCAGCAATGCCGATCTCGGTCAGCACCCGAATGACGCTGGATAGCTGCCCCTTGCCGCCATCAATAAGGATGAGATCGGGGAGGATGGTTTCGTGGCCGCCTTGCTTGGCCTCCGGGTTCTCCTCGCCCTCGGCAAAGTTGCGGAACCGCCGTGCCATCACTTCGCGCATCATCGCGAAGTCATCATTGGTCTGCGCCTCGCGGATGTTGAACTTGCGGTACTGGTTCTTCTCGAAGCCGTCCGGCCCGGCGACGACCATAGCGCCCACCGCCTTCGTCCCTTGAATGTGGCTGTTGTCGTAGACCTCGATCCGCTGCGGGGGTGTGTCGAGTTCGAGAAACTCGGCCAGTTCGCGGTTGAGCTTTGCCTTGGTGCCGGTCTCCGCGAGCCGCCGCTCGAGCGCCTCGACCGCGTTGCGCTGCGCCTGCGCCATCAGTTTGCGCCGGTCACCACGCTCGGGGACAGAGATCCGCACCTTGCGCCCCGCAAGCTCGCTCAAAGCCGCCTCGATCAGCTCACATTCGGGAAGATCGCGATCGACAAGAATGGTCGGCGGCGGCGGCACTTCCTCGTAGAATTGGAGCATCACGTCGGCCAGCACCTGCGCCTCCTCCACATCATTGGTGTGGCGCGGAAACAGGGCGCGGTGGCCCCAGTTCTGCCCGCCGCGGATGAAGAAGGACTGGACGCTCATCTGCCCCTTGCTGGCGGCAAGCGCGAAGACATCCGCGTCGCCCAGCCCCTGCGCATTGATCGCCTGCGAGCCCTGGATGAAGGTAGCCGCGCGCAGCCGGTCACGCAGCATCGCCGCGGTCTCGAAATCGAGGTTCTGGGCAGCCTTGGCCATCTGTCGTTCGAAATCGGCCTGCACGGCGCCCGATTTGCCCGAGAGGAAATCCTTCGCCTGCCGCACCAGCGCGTCATAATCCGGCTCGCTGACCCGTCCCACACACGGCGCCGAGCAGCGCTTGATCTGATAGAGCAAGCAAGGCCGGTCGCGATTGTTGAAGAAACTATCAGTGCAGGATCGCAGCAGAAACAGCTTTTGCAGCGCGTTGAGCGTGGTGTTGACGCTCCCTGCGCTCGCAAACGGCCCGTAGTAATTGCCCATGGCCCGCCGCGCGCCGCGGTGCTTCTGGATGCGCGGGAAGGCGTGATCGGTGCGCAGCAGGATGAAGGGGAAGCTCTTGTCGTCACGCAGCAGCACGTTGAACGGCGGGCGGAAGCGCTTGATGAGTTGCGCCTCCAGCAGCAGCGCCTCGGCCTCGGAGTTGGTGGTGATGATCTCCATGCTGCGCGTCTGGCTGACCATCCGCTGCAACCTGCCGGAGAGTCCCGCGATCTGGGTGTAATTGGCCACCCGCGCCTTCAGCGAGCGCGCTTTTCCGACATAGAGCACCTCGCCCCGGACATCGAGCATACGGTAAACGCCTGGAACGGGCTTGAGCACCTTTACCGTCTCGCGGATCGCTTGCACGCCGCCTTCGAGATCGGGCTGGGCGCTCGAGACGGTGTAGGCGGCGCGCTCCTCGTTGAAGCGCTCCGCACCGCGTGGATCGTTAGGGGTGCCGGCAGGGGTTCGGGCCATGCCCGCCAGATAGGGACTGCGGGGGGCGATTGGCAATTGCCGTGCGTGCGCCTATCCGCGCCTCTATGGATCAGTTCGACGTCATCATCCTCGGCGCAGGAGCGGCCGGGCTTTATTGCGCCGGGCAGGCGGGTCAGCGCGGCCTGCGCGTGGCGTTGCTCGAAAAGGCCGAGGCGCCGGGCAAGAAGATCCTGATCTCGGGCGGGGGGCGCTGCAACTTCACCAATCTGGGCGTGGGGCCGGCCAATTACCTCTCCGCCAACCCCCACTTCGCCAAGAGCGCGCTCGCCCGATATACGCCGGCGGACTTCATCGCTCTGGTCGAGCGGCACGGGATTGCATGGCACGAGAAGACGCTGGGCCAGTTGTTTTGCGATGGCTCGGCGAAACAGATCGTCGAGATGCTGCTGGACGAATGTCCGCCTGACATGGTGACCCTCACCTGCGGCGCGGACATCGCGCAGGTTGCGCGCGGGTCAGACGGGATTTTCACCGTTACCGCCGCCGATGGCCGCACATGGCACGCGCCCGCGCTGGTGATCGCCACCGGCGGGCCTTCCATTCCCAAGATGGGCGCGAGCGACTTTGCCTATCGGCTGGCGCGGCAGTTTGGCCTCAAGGTTGTCGAGCCCCGCCCTGCCCTCGTGCCGCTGACATTGGGCGGCGAAGACGCGCTGTTCCGCGAGCTTTCCGGCGTGGCCGCGCCGGTGCGAGCGCGGGCCGGCAGTGCAGAGTTCGCCGAGGCCGCGCTGTTCACTCACAAAGGGTTGTCTGGCCCTGCGATCCTGCAAGTCTCGAGCTATTGGCGGCATGGCGAGCCGGTCGGCATCACCTTCCTCCCCGATGCTGCGACCGACTGGCTGCTGGAGGCCAAGCGCGATCGTCCCCGTACGCACCTGCGCACGCTGCTGCGCGAACGTCTGCCTGGCAGGCTCGCCGACGCCCTTGCCGACCGGATGGGGCTGGAGCGGGACCTCGGGAACCTCTCGGACAAGGATTTGCGCGCCGCACAGGTCAAGCTTGCCGACTGGCGCTTCGCCCCCAACGGAACGGAAGGCTACGCCAAGGCCGAAGTGACCGCAGGCGGGATTGCCACGGCGGAACTATCGTCGCGCACGATGGAAGCAGCGAAAGTGCCCGGCCTCTATGCCATCGGCGAGGCGGTGGACGTAACCGGCTGGCTCGGCGGCTACAACTTCCAGTGGGCCTGGGCGAGCGGCCACGCTTGCGCTGAGGCGCTCGCCCCGGAAGTCTAGAACAACTTCCGCAGGTCAATCCCGAGATACAGCCCCAGCGGATCGATCACGAAGGGGTTGTAATTGACTGGCGTTTCACCCGCCGAATCGCGCACCTTGCGCTGCGCATCGAACAGGTTGTCGGCCACGAGGCTGACGCGGAAGTCCTTGAGCAGACCCTCGTTCTTGCCCGTGACTTCGCCGAGGTTGGCGAACACGCGCAGATTGAAGGTGACGATGTCGTCGAAGAACAGGTCAGTCGTCCCCACCGCCCCGTCGAGCCGGGTCTCGCCGGTGTAGATCCCCGACAGACGGAAGCCGAGCCCCTTGCCGAACAAGCCCGCTTCAAGCCTGCTCGAATGCCGCGGCTGACCGAAGGCGCCGGTCGCCTGCCCGTCCAGCTGGTCGAGCGGCTGGAGGCCGGAAGCAATCAGGATCTCGTTGGCGAGCTCGATCGTGTGGGTGAGGTTGGCGAAATAGCGCCAGCCCTGGAAGTTTCGCCCGCCAAGAGGGTTGAAGGCCGGCCCGCCCGCAGGCGCACCGCTTCCGCCAGCTGCCGGAGGGCCGCCAGCCGGAGCGCCCGGCGCGCCACCGGGTGCGCCGCCGCCCATCATCGCCGGGTCGATGGCGCAGATCCGCGTGCGGAACGTCGCCAGCCGCGCCATATCGATCTTGCCGTCCGCACCGCGCAGGCGCGAGAGCATCGGGGCAAGGCGCGCGGGGTCGATCCCGGGATATTCCTTGGAAATGTCGGCACCGCTGTCGATCGCGGTGGCCAGCTTTTCGAGGAAAGCCTGCCCGTCTTCGGCACAAAGCCGCGCGCGGAATGCCATGAACTGCTCGCGCTGTTCAGGCGTGGGCGCGAAACCTCCGCCAAAGCCGCCCGCAGGTGCCGCGCCTTGCACAGCCGGAGGCGCTCCGGTGGTTGGGGGGGGGGGCTGGGGCGCTGCTGCAGCCGGAGCCCCGCCACCACCACCACCGCCGCCGCCGAAGCGTCCGCCGCCGCCGCCGGGGCCGCCGAAGCCGCCCCCGCCCGCGGGCGCGCCGATGCTGCCATTGGTCGAGAGAGTGAACTGCAGCCGGTCAGCCCGCGTCTCGGCAAAGCTCACCGAACGCCGGTCAACCCGCACGATCCGGCCACTCACATCACGCGTCACGCGCCCGGGGAAGGCCGCCTCGGTATCCGCTGTGATCTGCGGGAAAGCGCTGACGACATTGTCGGAACGGTTGCGGATGTAATCCACCGCCAGACGCGTGTTTTCCCAGAACGGCAGCTCCCAGTTGGCCGAGAACTTCCAGTCGCGCTGGGTTTCGGCTGGCAGATCGGGATTGCCCCCCGTTAGCACAGTGGCCAGCACAGTCTCGCCGCGTACCAGATCGAACACGGGGACGTTGAAATTGGTGATCTGCGGATTGCCGAGCGCGGCCAGCCCCGGTGCGACTTCGCGCCAGATATAGGTGGCCGACAGGTCGAGCCCGTCAACCGGCTTCCATGTCACACCCGCATTCCAGTCTCCCAGCGTGCCGAAATCGCTGAGGTCTTCGATTCCGGCCTGAAGGTTGAGCGTGAAGTCGCCCAGCGCACCCAGAAACTCGTCGCGGCCACTGGTCAGTGGCACGACAAGATTTGCGCCGGTCGAAAGGTTGCGGCGGGTAAGCTTGGCTTCGCTGGACGAGCGGGTGTCAGCGCTCTCGATGCGCTGCCAGTTAAGGCCGACATCGAAAGTTGCGCGCATCTCGCCCGCAGGCAGCTCGGCAAGCCCGCCCTCGAGCGTGGTCAGCGTGCTGGCGAGGATGTTGCGGCTGCGCGCCGTGTCGAAGCCGTTGCCGGTGTTGCCCGGCAGATCGCCGTTCACCGCCAGCGTCCCCGCGAGCGCGGCGTCGCGATAGGCCTGAAGCTGATCGTCCCTCAGCCGCTGGTCGATCTCGGTCTCGCTCTCGGCGAAGGAGCTGTCGAAGGTGGTCGTCAGGCGGAATGCGTTCAAAGGACGGGTGATCGAGCCTGCGGCCGAAACCGTGTCGCTCGATGTGCGCCGCGCCAGCGGGGTCTCTTCCCCGAAGGTGCGCACCGTGCCGTCATCGGCCGGATTGCGGCGCAGCACGACCGTGTTGAGCCCGTCGAGGCTGCGGCTCTCCTCGCGGGCGTAGTTGATGTTCGCGCTGATCGATGTGCCGCTGTCGATGAAGGCTTTGGCCCACGAGACGTTGGCATCAAGCCCGAAGGTGTCGGCTAGCAGACTGCGGTACCGGGCCTGATCGGGATCACCTGCGACCAGCGATTGCGACCCCGGGGTCTGGGGCACATCGCGCTCGGCCTCGGTCAGCATCGTCGCGTCCTCGACACGGATGTTGGCATTGATCCGCCCGCCATTGGCGATCTTGAGGATGCCCAATTGCTGTTCGTTGCGGCTGTAGCCCCCGCGCGAGGGCATCTCGAATTCGAGATCGGCCTGACGATTGGAGTAATTGTCCTTGAGGATGAGGTTGATCACGCGGCGATCGGGCGGAAAGCCGAAGCGCTGGGCGACTTCTTCGGGGAACACCTCGACACGCGCCAGAGCTTCGGGCGGGTAGTTGGCAAATTCGCGGAAAGACCCGATGCGGATGCCGTTGACGAGAATCACCGGCCCGCCGCCGCCGCGCCCGCGTGCCGATCCCGTACGTGCGCTGATCTGGGCGATAAGATCGGTGATCGAGGTCACGCCCTCGGCAGCGATGGCGTTTTCATCAAGCTGCAACAGCGGTGCCTGTTCGACAAACAGCTGCCCGCGCACCCGGCCCGAGCGCACGACGATCTCTCCCACTGCCCCGGTGTCGCTTGCGCTTTCAGGCTCATCGTCCTGCGTCTGGGCAACAGGTTCAGGCTGAGGCTGCGTGGTTTCGGTCACGGTCGCGGCCAGCGGCCATGCCGCTGCCAGCCCGACAGCACAGGTGCCAGCGCGCAGGGCGGCGCGGGAAAACGGGGAGAGGTTCATGGAGTCCCTTCAACAATACTTCTGGTCGTAGTGACGGCTTGTTACCGCTCACACCGGGCGATTGGCCTTCGGCGCGAAGCTGATCCGAGATGCATCGTTTCCCGGCACAACGCACATAATAGCCTGCAGATCATGCTCCTAACGCACGAGCCTTCCCTTTTGGTTCCCGCATCGCTAAAGCGCGGCCAGCAATCGACGGGCGCATTGTGCGCCGCAACGAAAATCAAAGGGAATACATGGCCAAGGAAGAACTCCTCGAAATGCGCGGGCGCGTGGTTGAGTTGCTGCCCAATGCGATGTTCCGGGTGGAGCTTGAGAACGGCCATGAAGTGCTCGGCCACACCGCGGGCAAGATGCGCAAGAACCGCATCCGCGTTCTGGTGGGCGATGAAGTCCTGTGCGAACTCACGCCTTACGATCTCACCAAGGCGCGCATCACCTATCGCTTCATGCCGGGTCGCGGCGGCCCCGGCCCGCAATAAGCGCCAGGGGCCCGCGACATGGGCTCTCCCCATCTGACACTGGCCTCGGCCTCGCCCCGGCGGCGCGAACTGCTTGGCCGGCTTGGCCTTGCGCCTGATGCTGTGCTGCCTGCCGACATCGACGAGACCCCTCTCAAGGGTGAGCTGCCGCGCGCCTATGCCCTGCGCATGGGCCGCGAAAAGGCGCTTGCGGTGGAAGCTCCCGGCTTCGTTCTGGCAGGCGACACCGTGGTCGCGGTCGGCCGCCGGATTCTCCCCAAGACGGAAACTGAAGCCGAAGCACGCGCCTGCCTCGAACTGATGAGCGGACGGCGGCACCAGGTGCTCTCCAGCGTGGTTCTGCGCGGGCCCGACGGTGCCTTGCGCGAACGGCTCGACGAGACGGTGGTGTGCTTCAAGCGCCTCTCTGCAGAAGAGATCGCCGCCTATCTTGCGGGCGGCGAATGGCAGGGCAAGGCAGGTGGTTATGCCATTCAAGGTGCCGCTGAAGGCTTGATCGCGTGGATAAGAGGCAGCCATTCGGGCGTGATGGGCCTGCCGCTCTATGATGCTCGGGCGTTGCTCAAGGCAGCAGGTTTCCCCATTGGCTGAGTGGCTGATCGAGGAGGGCATCGCGGAAACGCGTGCCTTGCTGATCGAAGGCGAGCAGGTGCTGGCCGCGAAGATCGCGTGGCCGGGTGAACTCGCTGCCGGATCGCGTACTGCCGGGCAGCTCACCGGCAAGCTCAAGGGCACCCGGCGCGGGGTCGCCCTGCTCGATGGCGGCACCGAGGCACTGGTCGATCACCTGCCGCCCGAGATCACCGAGGGCCAGCGGATCGACCTCGTCATCACCCGCGCAGCCCTTGCCGAACGCGGACGCTTGAAGCGGGCGCAGGCGAGGGTTGCGGGGCCGGACACCCCCTCCCTTGCCGCTGCCGTGCCGGAAGGACGCATCGTCCGCCGCTTCCCCTCAGGCCTGTGGGACGAGGTGTGGCACGCCGCATCGTCGGCCAGCATCGCCTTCCCCGGGGGCGAGATCCTCGTCAGCGTCACCCCGGCGATGACCGTCATCGACATCGACGGGATCGCCCCCCCGCGCGAAGTGGCGCTTACGGCCGTTCCCGCAATCGCACAGGCGCTGGCGTGGTTTGACCTCGGCGGAAACATCGGCATCGACTTCCCGACGCTCCAGACCAAGGAGGATCGCCGCGCGGTCGATGCGGCGCTGGACAATGCGCTGGCCGATTGGCCACACGAACGCACCGCGATGAACGGCTTCGGCTTTGTCCAGCTGGTGGCGCGGCTCACCGGACCGTCCGTGCTGCACCGGTTCGCGGTCGCCCGCCTCGGGATGTCGGCGCGCATGGCGCTCAGGCAAGCGGAACTGGCCGCCGATGCGGGGACTGGGCGCGTGCTGCTGCTGACAGTGCATCCGGCGCTCAAGGCCAAGCTCAAGCCCGCATGGATCGACGAACTGGCACGGCGGACGGGCCGGGAAGTGCGGATCGCAACCGATCCGGGCCTTGCCATAGAGGCCGCCCATGCCCAGTTGATGGAGGCATGACGACGTCTTCGAAACCTTGCCCGATCTGCCGCAAGCCCCGCAAGCCGGAGCACCACCCTTTCTGTTCCCAGCGGTGCCGCGACCGCGATCTGGCGCGCTGGTTCTCGGATTCCTACGCTGTCCCCGGGCCGCCGGCAGACCCTGACGAACTCGCACCTGACAGCTGGCGCGAGCAGGATTGAGCCGCTCGCCATGTTCCTGCGTCTTTGTGGACAAAACCCCCTTGCCAAGGTGGGCCGCCTTCGCCATAGGGCCGCTCTCATTTGCTCGCCGGGGCAGCCACATGGCTTTTCCCGTCGCTCGCAGCGAATGCCCGGGTAGCTCAGGGGTAGAGCAGCGGATTGAAAATCCGCGTGTCGGTGGTTCAAATCCGCCCCCGGGCACCATTCGCTGAAAAGGGAAACAGACGATGTCCCGCCGCACCAAGCTCTACGAAGGCAAGGCCAAGATCCTCTACGAGGGTCCGGAACCCGGCACGCTCATCCAGTACTTCAAGGATGATGCCACCGCCTTCAATGCCGAGAAGAAGGGCACCATCAACGGTAAGGGCGTGATCAACAATCGCATCAGCGAACACGTCTTCACCCGCCTCGCCCACATCGGCATCCCCACCCATTTCATCCGCCGCCTCAACATGCGCGAGCAGTTGATCCGGCAGGTCGACATCATCCCGCTCGAAGTGGTGGTGCGAAACGTGGCCGCCGGCTCGATCAGCAAGCGCCTCGGCATCCCCGAAGGCGAGCCGCTGCCGCACACCCTGATCGAGTATTACTACAAGGACGATGCCCTGGGCGATCCGCTGGTCGCCGAAGAACACATCGCCTGCTTCAACTGGGCCTCCAACGACGAGATGCACGACATCTCCTCGATGGCGATCCGCATCAATGATTTCATGTGCGGCATGTTCGCCGCGATCGACATCCGTCTGGTCGACTTCAAGCTCGAGTTCGGGCGGCTCTACGATGGTGATTACAGCCGGGTGATCCTCGCAGACGAGATCAGTCCGGATGGCTGCCGCCTGTGGGACATGGCGACCGGCGAGAAGCTCGACAAGGACCGCTTCCGCCGCGATCTGGGCGGCGAGGAAGAGGCCTACCGCGAAGTCGCGCGCCGGCTCGGCCTGCTCAATGGCGAAGACAACGGCCCGGGCGAGGTGTTCGACCTGTCGCACGCCCGTTCGCGCCTGCGTGGCCCGCCGCCGCTCAAGAAATAGGCTGACAGGCCAACCCGGCGCGCTAGTCTCTCGGCTACCATAACCGAGAGATGCCTGATTTTCATGCGGTCCTATTCCCTCGCTGCAAGCCTGCTGCTGGCGCTTTCGCCGCTCGGCCTGACGACAAGTCTGGTCGCCCAGGAAGCGCCGGCCGCCGACGCATCGAGGAGCGTCCAGCCCCCCACTCCCATATGGGCGTTCGATACCAGCGATGTGCCGGTCGATCCGGCCTACACCTTCGGGCGGCTAGAGAACGGGATGCGCTACATCATCCGCCGCAACGCCACTCCGGCAGGCACGGCGCTGGTGAGGATGCGCATCGATTCGGGAGCTCTGGAGGAGACGGATAGCGAGCGCGGCCTGTCGCACTTCCTCGAACACATGGCCTTTAACGGATCGAAGGGCATCCCAGAAGGCGAGATGGTCAAGCTGCTCGAACGCGAAGGGCTCGCTTTCGGTGCGGATACCAATGCCTCGACCGGCTTCGAGAACATCACCTACATGCTCAATCTGCCTCGCAACGACGAGGCATTGCTGGGCACGGCGCTGATGCTGATGCGCGAGACCGCGAGCGAATTGACGATCTCTGACGAGGCCGTGGCGCGAGAGAGGGGCGTAATTCTGGCCGAAAGGCGAGACCGCGCGGGCTACCAGCTTCGCAATTTCGAGGACAACGTCGCCTTCCTCGCGCCGCAAGCGCGTTATGGCCAGCGCCTGCCGATCGGTACGCGCGAGGTGCTCGAGAATGCCACCGCTGCGCAGATCCGCGCGCTCTATAAACGCACCTATAGCCCCGAGAACACCGTGCTGGTGGTGGTCGGCGATTATCCCGTCGAAGTGGTCGAAGCCGCGATCCGCGCCCGCTTTGCCGACTGGACGCCCGCCCCTGCCCCAACAGAGCCCGAAGCGGGGCCGATCGATGTGACGGCCAAGGGAAAGACCGACATTCATCTCGATCCGGCCCTTGCCGAGAGTGTCACCATCAGCCGCCTTGCGCCCTGGCGCGACGAACCCGACACCCTCGCCAATCGCCGCGCCGCCTCATTGCGCGGGATCGGCTATGCCATCGTCAACCGCCGCCTCGCCCGCCTGACACGCGGGGCTGATGCGCCCTTCCGCGGCGCAAGCTTTGGATCGGGCGACATCTTTGAGGATGCGCGCATCGCCAGCCTAACCGTCAGCACTGCCGACGGGGAGTGGAAGAAAGGCGTCGCGGCCGCGGTACGCGAGGTCAACCAGGCGCTGACCTACCGTTTCACCCGCGCCGAGCTCAACGAACAGCTCGCCAATATCCGCACG
Source organism: Porphyrobacter sp. (assembly GCA_027533455.1). Classification (GTDB taxonomy): domain Bacteria; phylum Pseudomonadota; class Alphaproteobacteria; order Sphingomonadales; family Sphingomonadaceae; genus Erythrobacter. The sequence continues at coordinate 56,216 of JAPZUC010000008.1, forward strand.
AGCCTCGAAAACGCAGTGAGATCTGCCGACACGCGCGGCAATGCCGTGTTCGCAGGCGCCGCGCTGGCGCTGGCGAGCGACGAGCGCGTCCCGGTCACACCGCAATTTGCGCTCGCCGAGTTCGAGCGGCTGGCTGCCGCCATTTCCCCCGAAACCGTGTGGCAGGCGATGCGCAGTGATGCGACGCCGTTTGAAGAACCGCTGATCCGCTTCGAAGGCCGCACCGCGCCTGAAGGCGGCGAGGCGGCGCTGCGGGCAGCGTTCAGCGACGGGATGGCGCTTTCAATTGCCGCACCGGTGGACAACGGCCCGCTCGCCTTCGGCTACAGCACCTTCGGCGAGGCTGGCACGGTCGTCTCCGATGTCGTCGAACCGCGCCTCGGCCTGCGCCAGCTTCGCTTTGCCAATGGCGTGCGGCTGACGCTGAAGACAGCCGACGTGCGCAAAGATCGCATCGCCTTCGCTCTGGCGGTCGACGGGGGTGATCTGATGAACACACGAGAGGCGCCGCTCGCGACCTATCTTGCAGGTTCCATCGCCGCTGGCGGTCTCGGCAAGCACAGCTCCGACGAGCTGGCGAGCGTCCTGGCCGGGCGCAGCGTCAGCTTCGAACTCGACAGCGACATCGATGCCTTCACCGCGTCCGCCACCACCACCCCGCGCGATCTGGCGCTGCAAATGCAAGTGCTCGCCGCGACGCTGACCGATCCCGGTTACAGGCCTGAAGGCGTGGAGCGGTTCCGCAAGAACATCGACAACTTCTTCAACACCCTCGATTCGACCCCGTCGCGCGCGCTCAGCACCGCGAGCGGCGCGGTCCTGTCGGACAATGACCCGCGTTTCAGTCTTCAACCCAAGTCGGCGTATTTCGCACTCGACTACGATCAGCTGCGCTCGGTGATTGACGACCGGCTGAGCAGGGGCGCGATCGAACTGGCGCTGGTTGGCGACCTTGATGAAGACGCGGCCATTGCTGCTGTCGCCGCCACCCTTGGCGCCCTGCCAGAGCGCGAGGCCGCCTTCGTTCCGCGCGAGCACAACCGCACCCGCAGCTTCACCGCGACCCGCGGCGAGCTTCGCCTCACGCACAAGGGCGAAGCCGATCAGGCGCTGTTGCAGTGGGTCTGGCCGACCACCGACGACAGTGATCCGGCTGAAGACAGGCGGTTCGATATGCTGGCGCGGATCGTCCGTCTGGAACTCACCGACCGGCTGCGAGAGAAGCTGGGGCAGGCCTATTCGCCGTCTGCCGGATCGAACACCAGCCACTATTATCCCGGATATGGCACCTTCGCGATCAGCGCCTCGGTCGCAGCCGACAAGATCGCCGCGACGCGCGAGGCGATAGAAGGGCTGGTCGCGGATCTGCGCGCCGCGCCTGTCGATGCCGACGTCATTGAACGTGCCCGCAAGCCGTGGAACGAGGAGTACAACAACTTCCTCAAGGACCTCGGCGGCTGGCTGGCACTGGCAGCGCGCGCCCAGAGCGAGCCGCAGCGGATCGACCGCTATCTCGCCGCCCCGGCACTGATGAACACGATCACACCCGAAGACATTCACCAGCTAGCGCTGAAATACCTCGTGCCCGGCGGGGCCGTTCAGTTCGTGGTGATGCCCGAAACCGAGCGCGTCCGCCCGGGGCAATAAAGGGCAAAGAAAAAGCCGGCAGGTCGCCCCCCGCCGGCTTTCCCCTTTGGTTCACCTTCCCGCAGGAAGGCCCTCCCTTAGTACTTGATGGCGAACATCGCTCCGATCACGCGCGGTTCGTTGACAAAGGCGGTGTTGTTGTTGAAGTCGACTACTCCGAGGACGTTATCTTCATCGGTGATGTTACGTGCGAACACGGCCACTTCCCAGTCACCGTTGCCGCCCGAATAGCCGACCTTGAGACCGCCTTCGAAGCGGCTCTTGGCGTTGAACTCCTCGCTTTCATAAAGCAGGAAGTTGGTCTCGCCAAGGTAGACCCAGTCGGTGAAGATGAAGAACTCGGCCGAATTGCCCACTGGAATGGAATAACGTGCGGTGAAGTCACCGCTCCACTGGGGCGCATTGGGGAAGGGATTATTGTTGATCAGCGCGCGGGTGCTGCCGCCGATCACGCGGGTCGGATCGGTGACGGTGCACTGCGCGCAGATGCCGACAGCCAAGGCCGAATCCTTGATCGCAGTGTTGTTGTAGGCAGCGCCCAGCGTGACCAGGAACTGCGGTGTGACCTGAAATGCGCCGTCGAATTCCAGACCCCAGGCCTCGCCCTTGTTGGCGTTGATCAGCTGGACAAGGTTGCCCGCTCCACCGACTGCGGTGAACTGGGGGTCTTCCACAGTGTAGTAATAGGCCGCACCGTTCAGACGCACGCGGCGGTCGGCCAGCTCGCTCTTGAAGCCGACTTCGTAGGAGGTGATGTTCTCCGACTGGGCGACCGAGGGCGGGTTGAAGAAGGCGACATCTCGGCCCTGAATGGTCGGCCCACGGAACGAATTGGCGATCTTGGCATAGACGCTGGCATCGTCAGACACTTCGCCGAAGATGCTGACATCCCAGTCGAATTGCTTGTCACCCACACTGCGTGGCTGCGGTGCCGCACCTGAACGCACGAAGAAGTCCTTCTGATCGTCGGTGTAGCGAATGCCGCCGGTGACGCGCACCTTCTCTGTCAGCTGGTAGCCGACCTGGCCGAACAGCGCCCAGGCCTCGTTGGTGTGGTTGACGGTGACTGGCGGCGGGAAGGTGAAGCCGACGGTGGTGACGTCGAAATCGCTTTCGAAATAGAAGCCGCCGACCTGCCAGCTGAGCGGGCCATCACCAGTTGAGGCAAGGCGCACTTCCTGCGTGGTCTGCTCCAGATCGAGCGAGTCCTGCGTGTCCGAAGGGAACGGGATCAGGCCCGGCCCACCGCCGCCAGGAAGGAACACCGCGCCGAAACCGCCATCGATGTCGCCGCGGCTGCGGCCTTCGCTCGACCAGTAGCTGGTGATCGAGGTCAGCGTTGCGCCGTCGAACTCGTAGGTCCCGGTCACGCTCGCACCGAACTGCTTGTACTTGCCCACGTTCCCGCCGCCGGCATCGTAGAACACGGTGTTGCGGTCGTAGTTGTTGTTGAGCTTGTTGGTGTTGTTCGGCTGTGCGGTGGTGGTGCCGAGCACATTGGCGCGGAAGAAGGTCGAGGAGCCGTCGAGATCGCGGTAATTGACGGAGGCGAGGATGCTGGCGCGCTCACCCGGAGTGAAAAGCAACTGACCGCGTGCGGCGAAATCGGTGTAGCCACCCAGCGCGTTGTTCTCGCCGGTGAAGCCATTATCGATCCAGTCGCTGCGGCTCTGGACTTGCCCCGCAATGCGGACCGCCAGCACGTCCTTGGCGAGCGATCCGCCGACAGCCGCGTTGATCGCAATGGTGTCGAAGCTACCGTAGGAAGCCGAAGCCGAGGCCGAGAAGTCGTGGCTCGGCTTGATCGATTCGACCTTCACAATCCCTGCCGGGGTGTTGCGGCCGAACAGCGTGCCCTGCGGACCCCGCAGGACTTCGACGCGCTCGACATCGAAGATCGGGAAGCTCTTGAGGGTGACGTTTTCGAGCACGACGTCATCGAGGATGACCGACACAGGCTGCGATGCGGCAAGATCGAAATCGGTATTGCCAAGTCCGCGGATGTAGAAGCGCGGGGCGGCGCGGCCGTTCGAGCTTTCCACGTTGAGGCCCGGCGCCGTGCCAGCAAGAGCGGTGATATCGCCCGCGGCGCTGAACACCGCGCTGATGCGCTCCTGATCGAGGATGTCGGCGGAAACCGGTACGTCCTGAAGGTTTTCTGCGCGGCGGTTCGCGGTCACGATGATCGTGGCAAGCTGACCGTCGGCCTGTTCGGCCGAGGCATTGTCCTGCGCCGCGACAGGCGCGGCGAAGCCGATGGCGGCGGCAAGCATGGTGGAACCGGCCCAAGCGGCACGAATTGCGGCAAAGTGGTGAGACATCGGAGTATCCCCTTTTGGTCTGCACGGGCGGATAGCGGGTGCGAGGGCGCTGTGACATTTTTGTCCGATTCGCGCGAGGATCGCCGCACGCAATGTTGCGCCAAAGTGCGATGCAGCAAGCGATCTTGTGGCGATTGTTGCAACAGGGATACAATTGCTGCCGTTGGATGGCTCAACCCGGCGGCCTTGCGCCATGCGCCAGCGCTGCGCTGCGGTGCAGAAGCATCATAACCCCGATTGCGCCCGCGCATCGGGACGCTATAGCGGCCCGGCGAGCAGGCTTGAGCCGCTCGCGGGAATTATGGAGCATCAGGCCATGCAAGTGCGCGTCCTCGTCAGGTTGAAGCCCGGAGTGCTCGATCCTCAAGGCCGCGCTGTGCACCATGCGCTCGAAGGCCTTGGCTTCGAAGGTGTTGCCGATGTCCGCGTGGGCCGCTTGATCGAACTCGATGTTGCCGACGGCACCGATCATGCCACCCTGACGCAGATGTGCGAAAAACTGCTCGCCAACACCGTGATCGAGAGCTTCACCATTGAGAGTGCCCAGTAATGGCGTTCCGGGCGGCGGTCATCACCTTCCCCGGTTCGAACTGCGACCGGGACATGGCGAGCGCGCTCGCCGCGGTATCGGGCAGCCCGGCGATCCGGGTGTGGCACGGTGATGCCGATCTGCCGGACAACCTTGATCTGATCGCCCTGCCCGGCGGCTTTTCCTATGGCGATTACCTGCGTTCCGGCGCGATGGCGGCGACCAGTCCGATCATGCGCGCGGTAGTGGCTGCCTCTAGCCGGGGCGTGCCGGTTCTTGGCGTGTGCAATGGCTTCCAGGTGCTGACCGAAGCGCAGCTTCTGCCCGGTGCGCTGCTGCGCAACGCCGGCCAGCGATTCCTCTGCCGTACCGTCGCGCTGACGGTGGAGAACACCACCTCGCCCTTCACCGCAGGTTACCGCGCGGGCGAGACGATCCGCATTCCCGTCGCGCATCATGACGGCAATTACTATGCCGACGCAGAAACTCTCGACATGCTGGAAGGCGAAGGCCGTGTCGCCTTCCGCTATAACGAGGCCGTCAACGGGTCGGCGCGTGACATTGCCGGCGTGCTGAGCGCCAATGGCCGCGTGCTTGGTATGATGCCGCACCCGGAACGCGCGATCGAGCCTGCAGCGGTCGCTGCCTTGGGCGGGTCGGACGGTCGGCGGCTATTTGAGAGCATTCTCGCAAGCTTCGCCACAGCCTGATCGTCTGCCTCAGGCGCGGCGTTCCTGCGCGGCGCTAAACAGGCTGCGGGCATCGATGGCCGTCATCGGCCGGCCGAAATAGAAGCCCTGGATCTTGTCGCATCCGAGTTCGCGGATAAGCTCGGCTTCCTCGATCGTTTCCACGCCCTCTGCGGTGGTCGACATCTTCAGGCTCTTGGCCATCGCGACCACCGCATTGATGATCGCAAGGCTCTCCGCGCTGCCCTGCGCGGCGCCCTGCACAAAGGTGCGATCGACCTTGATGGTCGAGAACTTGAGCTTCCTCAGATAGCCGAGCGAGGAATAGCCGGTCCCGAAATCGTCGAGCGCCACGGAGCATCCGAGCGCCATCGCCTGTTCCAGCGCGTTGCGGGCCACGCTCGCGTCGCGCAGGAAGATGCTTTCGGTCACTTCGATCTCGAGCCGTTCGGGCCTGAGACCGGTCGCAGCGAGCGCCTGCACGACTTCGTCATGGAAGCCGGGTTCGAGCAGCTGTTCGGGCGAGACGTTGACGTTGACCTTGACGTGTTCGGGCCAGTTGCGCGCCTCTTCGCAGGCCTTGCGCATCACCCATTGGCCGATCGGCACGATCAGGCGGGTGTCCTCTGCCAGCGGGATGAACTTGCCGGGGCTGACAAAGCCATGGTCAGCGCTGTTCCAGCGCACGAGCGCTTCGAAGCTGACCACGCTTTCGGTATGGGCATCGACGACCGGCTGGTAATGCAGCAACATTTCGTCGCGGCCTAGCGCCTGGCGGAGCGAGGCTTCGAGCTGGCGGCGTTCTTCTGCCGATGCGTGGAGTGCGGGCTCGAAACGGCAGTGTTCGCCCCCGCCCAGATCCTTGGCTTGATAGAGCGCAAGGTCGGCGTTGCGCATCATTTCCTCGACCGTGCCGCCATCACGCGGCCCTTCGGCCGAACCGACGGTTGCACCGACATAAAGCGTGTGGTGATCGACCTGATAGGGATCGGACAAGCGTTGGATCACGCGCTGGGCCAAATCGCCCACGATGCCAGCCGAGCTCGCATCGCGGATAACGATGGCGAACTCGTCGCCTCCCAATCGACCGCACATCTGGTTCTCGCCCATCAGCGATTGCAGCCGCGCCGAGACCTGCGCCAGCAGCTTGTCGCCGGTCATATGGCCGAGCGAATCGTTGATGGCCTTGAAGCGGTCGAGATCGACCATCAGCAGCGCGCAGCGCGTGCGCCACTGTACCGAATAGCGCAGCGCCTCACCCAGCGCCTCGGTCAGTTGCAGGCGGTTCGGCAGCTGCGTCAGCGTGTCGTATCGCGCCAGATAGGCGATCTTCTCGGAGGATTTACGCTGTTCGGTAACGTCTGAACCAACCCCGCGAAAGCCCGTGAAGCGCCCCTGCTCGTCGCGCATCGGGGCGCCGGAAAGCTCCCACCAGCGCTCTTCGCCAAGAATCGAGACCTGCACCAGCATGGTCGAGAAGTTCTCGCGGTTCTTGAGCCGTTCAGCGAGATCATGCAGGCTTGCGGGGAACTGGCCACTGGCCCAGTTGCTTCCGGCGATCATCTCGAGCAGCGGCTTGCCTTCGATCTCGCTCTGCGCCCGGCCGAGCGCGAAAGCGAAGCGCGGGGAGACCGCGCGCAGGCGGCGTGCGGGATCGACTTCCCACAGCCAGTCCGCCTCGTTCTCCTCGAACTCGCGCAGCAGCAGCGAGACGACCTCGTCCTTTTCGATCACCGCTGCTTCAGCGAGCCGCGCTTTGACGAAAGTGGTGCGTATCTGCACCGTCGCGACGAGACTGGAAATGGTGAACAGGATCGCCGCGCCCATCGCCTCCACCTGCCCGGAGAGAGCGAGCGAACTGACCGCGCCAATTCCGAGAATACCGATATAGATCAGTATGCTGAGCGGCGAAGTTGAAAAGACGAAGGTCGAAGAAACCATCAGCACCAGCGTCACCAGCAGCAGCGTGATTTCCTGTGCGCCGCCGGACAACAGCGGAAACCCGATCAGCGCGGCAACCCAGCTCAGCGCCCCGGCGATGGCGTTACGGTTCTGCAAGCTCTCGAGCGTCGAGTGCCCGATGTGCTCGTCCGGCTGAACGATCAACATGTCGGTCTGGCGCGATTTGTAGAGGATCAAGGCCATCAGGCCTACCCAGGGAACCACGTAGAGAAGGCCGATCAGGGGCACAAAAACCGAAGCGACGAACACCGCCACCAACGCGTTGGCAAGTGCCCTATTGCGGCTTGCCTGTGCAAGTTCGGCATACTCGTCCTGCCGCAGGCGCAGGGCATCGAACGCCGGATTGCGCAATAATCCGAGCACGTCGGACATCGGCAATTCAGCGGGAAGCTCCGTTGGCGGTGAAGATAGGTGCATGCCCACGGCGTACACCCTAATCGCCAATGGTTAGGGCGCGGTAAAGCTCCGGGGAAATTCGCCTGAGAATTCCGGTTAAATGCCGGTCTATTCTACCGTAACCGACTTGGCGAGATTGCGCGGCTGATCGACATCGGTGCCTTTCACAACCGCCACGTGATAAGCGAGCAGTTGCACCGGCACGGCATAGACCAGCGGCACGATCAGCGGGTGGACCACCGGCATCTCGATCGTGGCGATGCAGCCCTCGCCCGCTTCGGCCAGGCCCGCCGCGTCCGAGATCAGCACCACCTGTCCGCCACGTGCGCGCACTTCCTCCATGTTGGAGACGGTCTTCTCGAACAGCGGGCCGGACGGCGCAATAACCACCACCGGCACAGCGTCGTCGATCAGCGCGATGGGGCCATGCTTCATCTCGCCCGCGGCATACCCTTCCGCATGGATGTAGCTGATTTCCTTCAGCTTCAATGCGCCTTCCAGCGCCAGCGGATAGTCCTGACCGCGCCCCAGATAGAGCACGTCGCGCGCCGGAGCGATCAGGTGCGCCATCGCCGCGATGTCATCGTCATGCGCAAGCGCCGCGTTGAGCGCAGCGGGCGCTTCGAGCAGATGGCGCACGATCTCGGCTTCCTGATCGCGGTTGAGGCGCCCTTTCCTGACCGCCATATGCGCCGCCAGCGCTGCAAGCACGGCAAGCTGGCAGGTGAAGGCCTTGGTCGAGGCGACGCCGATTTCCGGCCCGGCGTGGGTAGGCAGCAGCAGATCGGCCTCGCGCGCCATCGTGCTGGTCGGCACGTTTACGATAACGCCTATAGTCTGCCCGTTGGCTTTGCAGTGCCGCAGCGCTGCAAGCGTATCTGCGGTCTCCCCGCTCTGGGAGATGAACAGGGCAAGGCCACCCTCCTCGAGCACCGGATTGCGATACCGGAACTCGGAAGCAACATCGATGTCGACCGGCACGCGCGCGAACTGTTCGAACCAGTATTTCGCGACCATGCCGGCATAGAAGGAGGTGCCGCAAGCGACGATCGTCAGCCGGCGCACCGCCGAAAGGTCGAAATCGATCTGCGGCAGCGCGACCGAATTGTCCGAGCGGCGCAGATAGGAGGCCAGCGTCTGCGCCACCACGGTGGGCTGCTCGTAGATCTCTTTCTGCATGAAGTGGCGGTAATTGCCCTTCTCGACCGCCGCGGCAGAGGCCCCCGAGGCACGGATCTCTCGGGCGACGGGATTATTCTGCGCGTCGTAAACCTGCGCGCTGTCGCGCCGGATGACCACCCAGTCGCCTTCTTCCAGATAGGAGATCCGCTGGGTCAGCGGCGCGAGCGCGAGCGCGTCGGAACCGAGATACATTTCGGCCTCCTCACCCTCGGGTCCGTAACCCAGCACTAACGGCGAACCGAGGCGCGCGCCGATCAGCAGGTCGGGGTGCTGGCGGAAGGCGATGGCGAGCGCAAAAGCACCGCGCAGACGCGGCAGCACCGCACGCACGGCTGCCACCGGATCAGCCCCGGCTTCGATCTCGGCAGAGATAAGGTGCGCGACCACCTCGCTATCGGTCTCGCTCTCGAACACCCGGCCTTTGGCAGCGAGTTCGGCGCGCAGTTCCTTGAAGTTCTCGATGATCCCGTTGTGAACGATGGCGACTTCGCCCGTCGCGTGCGGGTGGGCGTTGGCCGCGGTCGGCGCGCCGTGCGTGGCCCAGCGGGTATGAGCGATGCCGACGTTACCCGGAGCAGGATCAGCGGCGAGCACGTTAACCAGATTTGCCAACCGGCCTTCCGCACGGCGGCGCACAAGCGCGCCTTCGTGCAGGGTACAGATACCGGCGCTGTCGTAGCCACGATATTCCATGCGCTTGAGCCCGTCGACCAGACGGTCGGCGACGCTGCTCTCACCCACGATCCCGATAATGCCGCACATAAGGGTGGCTCTTTCCTTGATTTCGTTCCGCCGCTCTAGCGCGCGACCGCTTAACAGCAACCCCCACGTCCGGACCTTGGCCGACAGCTTAGGGAAAAAAAAACCATTCCCCCCTATTCACCATGCTTCGTGACGCACCCTCGGCTTTCGCAGGGTCAGGTGCACAGATTGTTTGAGACCCTCGGGGGCTGGGAATGAGCGCATTCGGCAAAAAGGGTAATGCAGGCGGAATGAAGCCGGGCGCACGGCCCGCTTTCGGCGTCGCAAGGCCAATGAAGGGTGCGGGCGCACCCCCGCGCGGAGGCGAGCAGTTCCCGCCGATCCCTGGCGAGGCTCCGGCGGCGCGTCCCGCTCCGGCAGCGGCACCCGCCCAGTCGCACCGTCCGGCTACGAGCGCGGAGGCGATCGACCGGCTCAACGAACGCATGGCAGCCGTCAACACGGGCGATTCCGAAGTCGGCGGTTTTGAAGCCAGCGTCCACAAGATCAAGGAACAGGTGCTCCCGCGCCTGCTCGAACGCATCGACCCGGAAGCGGCGGCGACCCTTTCCAAGGAAGAGCTCTCCGAGGAATTCCGCCCGATCATCATGGAAGTGTTGGCCGAGCTGAAGGTCACGCTCAACCGGCGCGAACAGTTCGCGCTGGAAAAGGTGCTGATCGACGAGCTGCTGGGCTTTGGTCCACTGGAAGAATTGCTCAACGATCCGGACGTGTCCGACATCATGGTCAACGGCCCGGACCAGACCTACATCGAAAAGAAGGGCAAACTGCAGCTCGCCCCGATCCGCTTCCGCGACGAACAGCACCTGTTCCAGATCGCCCAGCGCATCGTGAACCAGGTCGGCCGCCGCGTTGACCAGACCACGCCGCTCGCCGACGCCCGTCTCAAGGACGGCAGCCGTGTGAACGTGATCGTCCCGCCGCTGTCGCTGCGCGGCACCGCGATCTCGATTCGTAAGTTCTCCGAAAAGCCGATCACCATCGACATGCTGCGCGATTTCGGGTCGATGTCTGACAAGATGGCGACCGCGCTCAAGATTGCCGGCGCGTGCCGCATGAACATCGTGATCTCGGGCGGTACGGGTTCGGGTAAGACGACCATGCTCAACGCCCTGTCGAAGATGATCGACCCTGGCGAGCGCGTGCTTACCATCGAAGACGCGGCGGAACTTCGCCTGCAGCAGCCGCACTGGCTGCCGCTCGAAACCCGTCCGCCGAACCTTGAAGGTCAAGGCGCGATCACCATCGGCGACCTTGTGAAGAACGCGCTGCGTATGCGTCCTGACCGGATCATCCTGGGGGAAATCCGCGGCGCGGAGTGCTTCGACCTTCTCGCCGCGATGAACACCGGTCACGACGGTTCGATGTGTACGCTCCACGCCAACTCCCCGCGCGAATGCCTTGGCCGTATGGAGAACATGATCCTGATGGGCGACATCAAGATCCCCAAGGAAGCCATCAGCCGCCAGATCGCCGAATCGGTCGACCTGATCGTGCAGGTGAAGCGTCTGCGTGACGGTTCGCGCCGCACCACCAACATCACCGAGGTGATAGGGATGGAAGGCGACGTGATCGTGACGCAGGAGCTGTTCAAGTTCGAATACTTGGACGAGACCGACGACGGGAAGATTCTCGGCGAATTCCGCTCGTCGGGCCTGCGCCCCTACACGCTGGAAAAGGCGCGCCAGTTCGGCTTCGATCAGGCGTATTTGGAGGCCTGCCTCTAAAGAGGCAGGCGATCCGGGCCCTCCGGCCCGGATCATTCGGCCTAACTGGGCATTTTCGTTTCCGAAGGCGCCTCCGCGCCTTCGTCCTCGCACTGTTCCCTTCGCCTGCGGCTATACGGGGCGCTGCGGGCGGCCGGTCGGCCTTGCGACGCCTTTGGCGTCGTTGTGGTGGCTTACGCCTCGGCCACTAGCCCTTCATTACCGCTGGCAGCGCCATTGCCAGCAGCCCTGCGCCCAGCATCGCGGCGAGCACGAACAGCGTCGTCCACGGCATCCATCCCACCTTTTCGAGCTTCGACGAGCTGCGCGCGCGGGCGCGGCGGCGCTCCATCAGTGTGAAAATGCCTGCGAGCAGCCATAGCCCGCCGCCCAGCCAAGCAAGCTGCGCGGCATCGCTCATCAGTTCGAATTGCCGGATCATGTCCATCGCGGCCCCATGTAGGGTGAGGCGCGGGTTGCGCAATCCTTGGCAGAGGGCCAAGGCTGGATGCAATGGATGGCACCATCGCCCGCCCCCGCCCCTTGCTTGCGCTGTTCGTGCGGCTGCTCGCCGCCTTCGCGCTGGCGACCATGGGCATGATGGTCAAACTGGCCGGAGAGCGCGGCGCCCATCTGGTCGAACTGATCTTCTGGCGACAGGCGCTCACCGTGCTGCTGCTGGGCGCAGGCCTCGCGCTGACGGGCAGACTGGCCATGCTGAAAACCCGGCGCCTCGGTGCGCAGGCGCGGCGCGCCTTCAACGGGTTGTTTGGGATGATCTTCACCTATGGCGCGGTGCTGCTGCTTCCGCTCGCCGAGGCGACCACACTGGGCTTCACCGCACCGGTCTTTGCCGTGCTGATCGGCATGGTCCTGTTCGGCGAGAGGATCGGGCCATACCGCTGGAGCGCGGTGGTGATGGGGTTTGCCGGCGTTCTGGTGGTGATGCAGCCCTTCGCCGGGCTCCACGAAGGCGTGACCCTTGCGGGCATCGCAGTCGGCCTCGTCGCGCCCTTCATGGTCGCGGTGATCAGCCACCAGCTTCAGGACCTCAACATAACCGAGAACCCGTGGAGCATCGTGTTCTGGTTCGCCGCACTCACAACGCCGGTTGCAGCCCTCGCCCTGCCCTTTGTCATCGCCCCGCATGATCCGGTCACATGGGCGCTTATCCTCGGCATGGGGCTGGTCGGTGCGGCAGCGCAGATGCTGCTGACGACATCGCTGCGTTTCGGTTCGGCCGCCGTGATCCTGCTGATGGATTACACCGCGTTACTGTGGGCCAGCTTCTACGGCTACTACGTGTTCGATCGGGCCGCGCCCGCCAGCCTGTGGTTTGGCGCACCGCTGATTATCGGCGCCGGGCTGCTGATTGCCTGGCGCGAACGGCAACTCGCCCGATCCCGGGTGCATTCCGGCGGATAGGATGGACCTTATGGCGGTCGGGACCGGTTAGATGGTCAGGACCACCACAAAGGAGCACCCTTACATGACCACCCGTACCCTGATCGCCGCGTTCGCGCTTGGCGCTGCCGCGCTCACCACCGCTGCCTGCAACACTGTCGAAGGCGCGGGCGAGGACCTGCAATCGGCTTCGCGCGAGGTGAAGGAAGAAATCTGAGCGGGCCTGCGTAGCCCATCCTATCCGGCACGGGCGGCGATTCATCGCATTGTCAGGAATATTGCGGCAGGTTGTGCGTTGATCCACTAGGATTGACGAAGGACCCGCTGATGATCCGCAATGTTCTGACTGCCGCCGCCCTTGCCGCCCTCGCGCTGAGCGCCACCGCCTGCAACACGGTTGACGGCATCGGTGACGATATCAAGTCGGTCGGTCAGGCCGGCAAGCGCGCGATCGACTAAACGGGTCTATATACCAGCATGATGTTATTGGCCGGCAGCGCATAACGCGCGCTGCGGGCGATGTGGTGTTGTGACGCAAGCGCGTCCAGCGCCTCGGCCTCTCGCAGGCCCCAGAGCGGGTTGCGCGATTTGAGGCTGGCGTCGAATTCCCAGTTGGAAGGGGCGGTTTCAACCCCCTGCTCGATATACGGCCCGTAAAGGATCAACGGCGCCCCGCTGCCCAACAAACGGGCAGCCCCCCGGAAAAGCCCGAGGGTCGCTTCCCACGGGCTGATGTGGACCATGTTGATGCACAATATCGCGGCAGCCTCTGAGACCGGCCACCCGTCAGGCGCGGCGGCATCGAGTTGAAGTGGGGCGGCGAGGTTGCTGCCCGCATACTCGGCGCGATAGGCCGCAATCGAGGCGAGCGCCTCGGCTGAAGGATCGGTCGGCTGCCAGTGCAGCACCGGGAAGGCCGCGGCGAAGAACACAGCGTGCTCACCCGTGCCTGCCGCAATCTCGAGCACCGTGCCGCTGTCCGGGAGCTCGCTCGCCAGCACTTCGGCGATAGGCTCCCGGTTGCGCAAGGTGGCAGGGGCATGCTGTTTCGCGCTCACGAGACTTGGCGCTCCTGCCCCTCCCAATAGGGTGCGCGCAGTTCGCGCCGCAGGATTTTGCCGCTCGCATTGCGCGGCATCAGCGGGATGACGTCGACGCTCTTAGGTGCCTTGAAGGCCGCGATCCGCTCGCGCGCCCAGGCGATCACGTCCGCTTCGTCGACTTCCATGCCGGGCTTGGCGACGACGCAGGCCTTCACTTCCTCGCCCCACTTGGCGCTCGGCACGCCGATGACAGCAACCTCCGCGATGGCCGGGTGGCCATAAATCGCACTCTCCACTTCCGCCGGATAGACGTTCTCCCCACCCGAGATGATCATGTCCTTGATGCGGTCCTGGATGTAGACATAGCCGTCTTCGTCCATCACACCCGCATCGCCGGTGTGGAGCCAGCCGTCCGCATCGATGGTCTTGGCGGTCGCTTCGGGCAGTTTCCAGTACCCTAGCGTGTTCGAGGGCGAGCGGATACAGACCTCGCCGATCTCGCCGCGCGGCACCTCGACATTGTCGCTGCTGCGAACTTCGATCTCCACCCCCGGGCAAGCCTTCCCCGCCGAGCGCATCCGCTGGTTGCCTTCGAGGCTGTGATCCTCGGGCGGAAGGATCGAGATCGTGCCGCTGGTCTCGGTCATTCCATAGGCTTGCAGGAACTTGGTGGTCGGCATCGTCCGCACCGCTTCCTTCAGCAGTTCGAGAGGCATCGGCGCGGCGCCATACATCAGGTATTTGAGGTTGCTGAAATCGGTGGTGGGCGCGCGCGGGTGCTGGACCACCATCTGCAGCGCGGCCGGCACGATGAACATATGTGTCGCCCCCGCCTCGATCGCCTCGAGCACGCCGACGGGGGTGAACTCCGCCTGCACCAGCGAGCGCACCCCGCTCGCGACAGCAATATTCACAAGGCCCGTGCCGCCGATATGCGCGCAGGGCATGGCGACCAGCATGCAGTCGCCCGGTTCGTAGAACTGCCAGTCAAGCTCCGCCGCCACGGCCGCGTTGCGCAGGCCCAGCAGGTTGCTGTTCGAAAGCATTGCGCCCTTGGGATTACCCGTCGTGCCGCTCGTGTAGAGCTGGAGGACCGGATCATGCGGCCCGGGCGGGGTATAGTCCGCAGGCTCGAAGCCCCCTGCCGCCGTTCGCGCAGCCTCGGCCTCGATCACCTCGGGATTGGCCGGAACTTCGTCAGCCACCTGATGCGCGGTTTCGACGAAGTCGGCATCGGCGAATAGCAGCTTGGCCTCAGTATCGCCGAGGATATAGGCGATCTCGCGCGGGGCGAGGCGCCAGCCGATCGGCACCATCACCGCCCCCATCCGCGCCGCGGCGATGTAGAGCAGGAAATAGGTATCGCGGTTCTTGCCCAGCCATGCCACCCGGTCGCCCTTGCCCACCCCGCGCGCCTGCATCAGCCCAATCAGCTGGCGGGTGAGGACGTCGGCCTCGGCGTAGGTGGTGACGCGCCCCTCCTGATCGAAGGCCAGCCCATCTGGTCGCTCCTTCGCCCAGAAATGCAGGATCTCGTCGAAGGTCTGGAATGCGTGATAGGCATTGCGCGCCATGGCTGTGCTCTCTCCGAAAAGCGGTTTGGGAGAATTAAGCGCAACCGCGCGCGCCGGTCTAGCGAAACCGCCCCTGCCGCCGCGCCGCGGGTTCACGCGCGAGCAGCCAGATGCCGAAGCCGAGCGGACCTGCCATCAGCGTCGCGAACAGGATCGGGGCCTGTATCAGCCGCGAAATGCCCTTCGCGTCGGCATCTCGCGCGATCCACAGACCGACGAACAGATCGAAGGCAAGGTAATGCGTCCAGCCGATCGTCACGCCGCCATCTGTGGCAAAGATCGCGCGGATCCCGGCGATGGTCGAAAAATCCATGCCTCCGCCCCCGGGGTTCGGGATCAGCCCGCTGACCACTCCGATCAGGCTCGTGGCATAGATCAGGCACAGCAGGCCGACGCCGAGGTAAAGCACCGCCGAAAGCAGCGCAGGCCAGCGCGGCAGCAGGATCAGCGCGGTCCAGCCGAGCAGTGCCAGCAGGTTCACAGCCTTGAACACCAGCGCCCAATCCATCACGCGGCCTCCCCGGTCTCTCCATGACGCCGCCATTCGCGCGCGGCACGGCGCATCGCCTCGTTATCGTGGGTGAAGCGCCCGCCCGCACGGCGCAGCGCAAGGCCGAGCGCAGCCTCGGCCACCAGAGTGGCGTCGATCGAACGATACCGCTCCCACGATCCGGATAGCAGTGGGTCGATCAGCGGCGCGGCGATGATCGCGGCCCGCTCCGCGAAACGCAGGTCGCCGGTCCGCTCGCCGCGCAGCAGGCCGGGGTGCAGAATGTCCAGCCGCTTGAACCCGATGCGGGTCAACGCCTCCTCGGTCTCGCCCTTCACGCGCATGTAAAGCGCCTTTGAATGCTTGTCGGCCCCGGCAGCGCTCACCACCACCATGTTCGGCACGCCCGCCTGTTTTGCCGCCTCGGCGGTGGCGAGCACCAGATCCTGATCGACCGCACGAAACGCGGCTTCATCGCGGCCGGCCTTCTTCCATGTCGTGCCCAGCGCACAGATCAGCGCCCTCGGCCGCACCGCATCAAGAACCTCACCCCACTTCGAAGGCTCGGAGACAAACATCTCCATCCGCGCGCCTGGCGGCAGCGGAGCCTCGCGCCGGGCGATGCCGAGGATGCGGACATCGTCGCCCGCGCTCGCGATCTCGATCACGCGGCGGCCGACAAGCCCCGTTGCCCCGACCAGCGCGACACGAACCGGGCCGTTGGTGCGGAGATCAGACATTGATCAGCCCCGCCGGCCGCTCGCCATAGATCTGCCCCACCGCCTGCATGGCGAAGCGGTCGCTCATGCCAGCGATAAAATCGGCAATCACGCGCGATCGCTGGGGCTCCGCCGCCGGAAGTCGCGCGTGCCAGTCATCGGGCATCAGGGTTGCATCCTGCGCATAGGCGGCAAACAGCCGCGCCACGACACTGCGCGCCTTTTCGGCCGCGGCGATTTGTTCGGGATGGTAATAAAGGCGTTCGTACATGAAGGTCTTCAACCGCCGTTCCTGCACCGCCATCGCAGGCGAGAAGCCTGCAAGCTGGCGTCCTGCCTCGCGCACTTCGGCGACCGAGCGCAGGCCGCGGGCCTGTTCCGCCGTATGCGCGATCACATCATTCACCATCATGCCGATCTGGTCACGTATCATCTCGCGCAGCAGACGCTCGCGCGGGGCGTGCGGAAAGCGCTTTTCGACGCTACGCCACTGGTCTGCGAGGAAATCCAGCGTCAACAGGTCATCGAGCTGGAGAAATCCGGCACGCAGGCCATCGTCGATGTCATGGTTGTCATAGGCGATATCGTCCGCCACCGCCGCGACCTGCGCCTCCAGCGAAGGCCATGTGCCAAGGTCGAGCGTGAAATCCGCGTCGAGCTGCGCCAGCGCCCAGTTGGGTGCGACCACAGGTCCGTTATGCTTGGCAAGACCTTCGAGCAGATCCCACGTCAGGTTCAGCCCGTCGTGCTCGGGATAGGGGCACTCGATCCGCATCACCGTGCGCAGCGCCTGTGCGTTGTGATCGAACCCGCCGTGGCGCTCCATCGCGTCCGATAGCGCCGCCTCGCCTGCGTGGCCGAAGGGCGGGTGGCCGAGATCATGCGCAAGACACAGCGCCTCGGTCAGGTCCTCGTCCAGCCCTAATGCACGCGCGATCACCCGGCCGATTTGCGCGACTTCGAGGCTGTGGGTCAGGCGGGTGCGGTAATGGTCGCCATCGGGGGCGATGAAGACCTGCGTCTTGGACTTCAGCCGCCGGAAGCTCATCGAGTGGATGATGCGGTCCCGGTCACGCTGGAAGGCACTGCGCGGTCCGCGCTGCTCTGATCCGGCGGCTCCGCCAAACTCGCGCCTGGGGGCGGCATCGGGATCTGCGGCATAGGGGGCGAGGGTCATCACGGTTCTGGCGATTAGGGGAGCATCGCCTGCGGCTCAACCGGAACAGGTCGGGAACCTTGCAACCTTGCCCCGAAAATCGCCACAGACAAGCGGGGCAGTTATGGAGCCGCCTTCCGGTGATTGGGGGGGGGGGGGGAGGAAGGCGGCTCCAAGGGCCTGCGGTGCGACCCGAAGACCCGGATGATGCCTTACCTCTTGGGTGACAAAATCCGCGAGCCGGATAGGCGCAAAGGATTGCAAGCGCACCCCCCACAACTGCCTCTTGCGACCAAACGGGCCCTGCAAGGGGCAGGCTGACGATCAATAAACCTGTTCCTGTTCGAGAATCCAGTCCGCTGCCGCATCGCAATGGATGCGGGTGCTATCGAAGATCGGCAGCACGTTGGCATCGACATCAACCACCAGGTCAAGCTCGGTGCAGGCCAGCACGACCGCCGCCGCACCTTCCTGTGCGGTGTTGGTGATGATCGACTTCAACGTCCGTTCCGCCTCGCGGGTGACCTTGCCGACCATCAATTCGTCATAGATGATCTTGTCGAGCATCTCGACATAGGAAAGGTTCGGCGGCAGCAGGTCTATCCCGTGGGCGACTAGGCGTTTGCGATAAAAGCTTTCCGTCATGACGTTGCGGGTGCCCAGCAAGGCGGCGCTGGTCTTGCCTGCCCGCTTCATGGCAAGGCCGACATATTCGGCAATATGCATGATCGGGATATTCACGCTTGCTGCGACATCGTCGTACAGGCGGTGCATCGAATTGGCGCCGATGATCAGCCCCTCGGCCCCCGCCCCTTCCAGCCGCCGCGCGCTTTCGATCAGCACGCTCGCCGCGCGCTGCCAGTCGCGTTCGGCAGTGAGCGCGTAGAGCTGGCAGAAGTCGAGACTTTCAATCAGCAGCGGAGCGCTTGCCATCGGGGCGGCGCGTTTCTGGACGATGCGGTTGATGCGATCATAATAGGTCGCGGTCGAAACCCAGCTCATGCCGCCGATGATCCCGAGTTTGCGCAAAGCGGGGTGCCCTTCCTGGAATATGTGATTGCCACAGCCTCTAGAGCCTAGGCGCGCCTGGCGTAAAGTGGGCAGATGCCCGCCTTGCGGCCTATCGCGGTTTAGCCACAGGCGCGTGCTGCGCCAGCCACGCCTCGAGGTCGGCAAGCGTGGCTTCGGGCGCCTCTTCCTGCGGCAGGTGGCCGATCTTCGGATAGACCACCAGCCGGTTGTCGGGCAGCGTCCCTGCCAACCATCGCCCTGCCTCCACGGGAATGATCCGGTCCTCCTCGCCCCACAGGATCAGGGTCGGCGCGGTCACCTTGGCAATGTCCTCGGCGGCAAGCGGATCATAGGGCATGCCGAAGCGCTTGAGCGTCGCGCGGCGATTGCCGGGGTAGCGCAGGAGCTCCCAGTACCGGTCCACCGCCGCCGGGCTAGCGACTGCCTTGACCGTCACCGATTGTTCGAGGCTGGTGGCGATAAGTTGGCGCGGAGTGATCTGTTCGGCAATCAGGTTGATCCCCGGCATGCGCGCAATCTTGAACCCGATATTGCCGCTGTCCTTCTTGGCCGCCTCCTTTTCCTCTGGCGTCAGCTTGAGCATCGGCCCGCCGCTGCCATCGACCAATACGAGGCCGGCGACGCGCTCGGGGTGGGCGACCGCAAAGGCAAGCGCGTGTTTGCCGCCCATCGAATTGCCGCCGAGGATAAACCGCCCGAGGCCGAGCTTGTCTGCCACCTCGCCGATATCTGCGACGTAATTGGCGGTGGAGTAATCCTCGGCCGGATCGGGCCCGGTGAGGCCGTGGCCGACCTGATCGAAGCGGATCACGCGATACTTGCCTTTGAGCCCCTCCACCCACGGATCCCAGGTGTGCAGATCGGCATTCGATCCGTGCAGCAGCATGATCGCAGGGGCATCCTTCGGCCCCTCGTCGCGCAGGTGCACGGTCACACCGCCGCCGATTGCCACGAATTGCGAGGGCGGCGCGCCGTATTTCGCGCGCATCTCCGCCGGATCGGTATCGGGCGTGCGGAAGATCAGGAACGCAATCACCAGCATCGCGGCCAGCGCCAGAAACCCGCGAAGAACCCACTTCATTACCGGCGCATCTCCGAAATCCAGCGGCGCACCATCGCGACGCCCTCCCTGTCCACGCTCGCCTTGCCGAGTTCGGGCATGGCGATGCCCGGTTCGGATGAGGCCATGCGGTAAAGCAGGATCGATTCGTCGGGGTGCCCTGCGACAATCGCGAAGTCATACTCCCCCGCCCCGCGCCCCGCCGCGACCGGGCGCTTGCCGATGCCGAAGGCGTGAGTATCACGCTGCTCCCAGCGCAGATCGAGGCCGGAGTTGGACGCCCCTCCGCCGGGCTGGTGACAATGGGCGCAGTTCACATCGAGATAGGCGCGCGCCAGCGGCTCGGCAGGGTCCCTGGCCTTGCGCGCGGCCCAGACCGGCAAATGCTGTGTCACGGCTGGCACCGTATCCAGCACGCCCTGCTTCGCCATCTGCCCGAGCCACGCCGGCGAAAGATTGCGCGCCTTGGGGCCGATCGGGACGACCTTGTTGTCGATCGAATGGCACGTCTTGCACTGGTTCTTGTTTGGGATCGCGTAGGAGATCGCCTCCCCCGCAGGCGTGGTGAGGTCGATGCGCCCGCCGGCGAGCGCGAGCGTCGCCTCAGTCTGCTCGGCGTTCCAGCGGTAGGGCAGCGCCACCCAGCCGTTGGCCCGGTGCAGCAGCACGCGGGTTTCGATCAGGCGGCGGTCTGCGCCCTCGCCGAAGGCGAAGGTCTTGATGATCGCGCTGCCGACAGGGAACCTGAGCAGGCCCTCGCCGTCGGCTTCCAGCTGCGTGCCTTCGGGCACATAGACGAAGCGCAGCTTGTCCGCCCCGTCGGACCAGAGCGGCGTGTTGAGCGCATAGGGAAACACGAACTCGTCGGGCTTCTGGCGCGCAGCATCCCGGAAGAAACCGAAGTCGGAGAGCTTCGCCGGGAAGCCTTCGCCCAGCACGGCGGCATCTTCGACCATCGACGGGCCGATCACCGTCGCATGAGCCAGCGCCGCGCCCAAGGTGGCGCAGGCAAGCGCGAGAAGGCCGAGGCCGTGCCTCACTTCAGCCGCGCCTCCAGCGCTGCCGGCGCACCGACTTCGGGGAATTCCCACTTCTCGAGCGGGGTCAGCATCAGCGGCCCGGGCTGCGCCTCGGCAAGGCTCTGGCCGGACTTGGTGAGGTTCAACGTCCAGCCGGTCACGCCGGGCGCGATCTTCAGCCCGTTGCCGTCCTCCTCGATCCCGTCCCACAGCACCGGCGGCAGCGCTCCGCCGAAGGCTTCGAGGAGTTGCTCCTTGCCATCCAGCTGCGGATCATCCCCGCCGCGCCCGAAGGCGTTGGGGCCGACGATCACATTGCGGGCATAGGGGTTGTAGCGCGCGTCCTCGAAGGGCTGGGTGTATGCGATCACCATCACATGCGCGGTCGGGTTGTTCTCGAAAGCGTTGCCTTCGATTAGCACGCCGTCATTCGCCATCACCAGAACGCCCGTCCCGCGCCGGACGCTCGCGACGATGTTGCCCGGAGGAGCGAAGTTGGGAGTATCGTTATCGCTGACGATATTCTCGCGCAGGATCACATTGCCCCCGCCCATCACAGGCAGGCCGGGCAAGTCGAACACCAGCAGCCCGCCGGTGTTCTTCGACGCGATGTTGTTGGTGACCAGCGCATTGCGGCTGTTCTCGATCTCGATTCCGGCGACGTTGTA
Organism: Porphyrobacter sp.; assembly: GCA_027533455.1. Taxonomy (GTDB): domain Bacteria; phylum Pseudomonadota; class Alphaproteobacteria; order Sphingomonadales; family Sphingomonadaceae; genus Erythrobacter. The sequence goes on from JAPZUC010000008.1 coordinate 77,575, forward strand.
GGTGACGATGTTCTCGCTCACCGTGATGTCGCGGCTCTGGCCCACATAAATCCCGGCGTCCGACGCGCCCGAAACCTTGGAGTTCGTCACCAGCACGCCCGTGCTTTCGACCGGGTATATGCCGTAGGCCCCGTTGGTCGCTTTCGGCCCGCCGGTCCATTCGACGCGGATGCCGGAATAGACGATCATGTCCGCCCCCTTGGACTTGATGCCGTCGCCCTTGGGATTCTCGACCGCGAAGTCGCGCAAGGTGACATTGTCGGAGGTGACCAGCAGCCCCTCGCCCGCGCCTTGCTGGCCGGTGAAGTCGAGCACGGTCTTGTCCATGCCCGCGCCGCGCACTGTCACGCCGTCAACATCGAGGCTGAGGCCATCGGTCAGCGCAAAGCGCCCCTCGGCCAGTTCGATCACATCACCGGGGGCGGCAAGGATCAGCGTCTCCTGCAAGCGCGTGCCCCCGCCCTCGCCCGCTTCGACGCGGTGCGTTTCGGCGGCCAGCGGTGCGGCTGAAGCCAGCAGCAGGGCGGCAAGTGCCAGTCGGTTCATGGTGTTCTCCCTCTCCGCCGCGCACTGTGGCGCAGGCGAGGGAGAAAAGGCAAGCCTCAGCCGATACCGAGCGCGCATAGCCCGGCGGAGGTGGTCAGCACCGCCACCGCCTCGCCATCGTCGACACGGCGCAGGCGCTTGATCAGCTCGCCAAGGCCGTAGCCTTCCTCCGGTTCGCCTTCCTGCGGGGCCATGCCCTGCCGCAGCTTCCAAAGCTGGCCAAGCGTGAGCCGGTCGACCATGCGCTCCGCCATGCAGGTAGCGCGCTTTTCGCCGATGCCGGATTCCACCAGCGCACTTTTCACCTGCATCTCGACAAGGGGGTTGGCGAGGCCGCTAAACAGCGCCCCCGCCCCGATTCCCACGATCAGCAGAAGTCCGATCAGAAGCTTCTTCATCGCAGATTTAGTCCAGCGACTTGACGATTTCCTCGACCATCTTCTTGGCGTCGGCCAGCAGCATGACGGTCTGGTTCATGTAGAACACGTCGTTGTCGACGCCGGCATAGCCGACCCCGCCCATCGAACGCTTGATGAAGAACACCTGCTTGGCCTTGTCGACGTCGAAAACCGGCATCCCGTAGATGGGCGATGACTTGTCGGTCTTGGCCGCCGGGTTCACCACGTCGTTGGCGCCGATGATGAAGGCGACGTCGCACTGGGCGAACTCGGAGTTGATGTCTTCGAGCTCGAAGACCTCATCGTAAGGCACCGAAGCCTCGGCCAGCAGCACGTTCATGTGCCCTGGCATGCGGCCTGCGACGGGGTGGATGGCGTACTTCACCTCCACGCCCTTTTCCTTGAGCTTGTCGCCCATTTCGCGCAGCGCGTGCTGGGCCTGGGCAACCGCCATCCCGTAGCCCGGGATGATGATGACCTTCTCGGCCTGTTCGAGCATGTAGGCGGCGTCTTCCGCGCTGCCCTGCTTGTAGGGGCGCTGTTCGCGCGAACCACCGGCACCGCCCGCTTCGGGCGCTGCGCCGAAGCCGCCGGCGATCACCGAAATGAAGCTGCGGTTCATCGCGCGGCACATGATGTAGCTGAGGATCGCCCCCGAGGAGCCGACCAGCGCGCCGGTGATGATCATCGCCGAGTTGCCGAGCGTGAAGCCCATCGCCGCTGCCGCCCAGCCCGAATAGCTGTTCAGCATCGAGACCACGACGGGCATGTCCGCGCCGCCGATCGGTATGATCAGCAGGAAGCCGATGATGAAGGCGAGCACCGCGACCGCGATGACCATCCAGCCCTCACCCGCCCCGCCAACCGGCGAGATGGTGTAGGCGGCGATCAGGCCAAGGATCGCGGCGAGCGTGCCGAGGTTGATGACATGGCGCCCCGGCAGCATGATCGGCGAACCGCTCATCCGGCCCGAAAGCTTGAGGAAGGCGATGACCGATCCCGAGAAGGTGATAGCCCCGATGGCAATACCAAGACCGAGTTCGACGCGGCTGACCGCAAGGATCTGCCCGGCGGTATCGACAATCCCGAAGGATTGCGGATCGAGCCATGCGCCGAAGCCCACCACCACCGCGGCAAGGCCGACGAGGCTGTGGAAGCCTGCGACCAGTTCCGGCATGGCGGTCATGGCGATGCGGCGGGCAATCACCACACCGACGGCGCCGCCGATGCCGATGGCCACCATGATCTCGGTGATATTGGCCAGCTTGTGGGTCACCAGCGTCGTGACGAGCGCGATGCCCATGCCGATCATGCCATTGCGGTTACCCGCCTGACTGGTGGCCGGGCTCGACAACCCGCGCAGCGCGAGAATGAAGAACACGCCGGAAACGAGGTAGGCGAGCATCGCCCAGGCCGGCGTTCCGCCCCCGTGGGCTGCGCCCGCGGCAAGAATGGAGAAGCTCATCTCTTACTTGCCCTTCTTCTTGTACATCGCGAGCATGCGCTGCGTCACGGCGAACCCGCCGAAGATGTTGATACTGGCGAGCACCACCCCGAACAGGCCGAGATACTTGGCGATCGGGCTGTTGGCCTCGGCGCTGGCGATGAGCGCACCGACGATGATCACCGAGGAAATCGCGTTGGTCACCGCCATCAGCGGGGTGTGAAGCGCCGGGGTCACCGACCAGACAACGTAATAGCCCACAAAGCAGGCCAGCACGAAGATGCTGAGAATTGAAATGAAGTCCATGGATCAGGCCCCCTGAAGCCGTTCGTTGACGACCTTGCCGCCCTGCGTGAGCCGGATCGCGTTGCCGATTTCCTCGTCGAGCACCGGCTTGCCCTGCTCCTTGTCCCAGAAGGCGCTGAGGAAGTTGTAGTGGTTGCGCGCGAACAGCGCCGAAGCGTCAGCAGGAAGCGCCGCGGGGGTGTTCGCGTAGCCGATGATCTTGACGCCGTGCTTCACCACGACTTCATCGGGCTTCGAACCCTCCACGTTGCCCCCTTGGGCGACCGCAAGATCGAAGATCACGCTACCGGGCTTCATCGTCGCGATCTGCGCGTCGGTGATCAGCCTCGGAGCAGCGCGGCCCGGGATCAGCGCGGTCGTGATCACGATATCCTGCTTGGCGATGTGCGAGCTTACCAGTTCAGCCTGCGCCTTCTGGTATTCCTCGCTCATTTCGGTCGCATAGCCGCCCGAGCCTTCGCCTTCGATGCCGGCGACATTCTCGACGAAGATCGGCTTGGCACCGAGCGACTGGATCTGCTCCTTGGTGGCAGAGCGCACGTCGGTCGCCGAGACCTGCGCGCCCAAGCGGCGAGCGGTCGCAATCGCCTGAAGACCCGCCACGCCCACGCCCATAATGAAAGCGCGCGCCGCCTGCACGGTGCCGGCTGCGGTCATCATCATCGGGAAGGCGCGGCCGTAGGCGTCGGCCGCGGCCAGCACGGCCTTGTAACCGGCAAGGTTCGATTGCGAGGACAGCACGTCCATGCTTTGTGCGCGGGTGATGCGCGGCATGAACTCCATCGAAAGCGCCTCGAAACCGGCTGCCGCATAGGCGTCGACCACATCACGCTTGGTGAAAGGATCGAACAGGGCCGCCACCCACGCACCGGGCTTGGCACCCATCAGCAGCTTCATATCGGGCGCCTGAATGCCGAGCACGATGTCGGCATCCTTGATCGTCGCGGCCGCCGTGCCGACGCTGGCGCCGGCTTCGGCATAGGCCGCATCATCGACCGAAGCGGCGACACCCGCCCCCGCCTCGACCGCGACCGAACAGCCGAGCGCAGCGAACTTCTTGACCGTTTCCGGCGTGGCGGCAACGCGCGTCTCGCCCGAGGCGCGCTCTTTCAGGATGGCGATTTTCACGGGTGCGGGCGCTTAGCTGGCTATCGCAGCGACGACGACGAAGGCAATGACCGCAATCAGCGGAACCGCCCATTTCAGTGTAGCCATGAAGCCCCCGTAGGTCGCTTCGGCCTTTTCCATGTCGTGAACACTCATGATGTCTCTTCCCCTTGGGCCACTGAACGCTCGGGCGAGCGAATGGTTGCCGAATGGTTGTCGAATAATGGGCCGAACGGCCTCCGCCCGCCCAAGTATCGAAGCCGCGCGCCTATCTCAAGTCACCTTTAGTGAGAGTCCGCCACTGTCCGCAACCGCGCGCACCCGCACGATCTGTCCCGCAGCGGCACAGTCTTAATCCCGTTTTTACCTCCTCCCCTTATGCAGAACCATTGAGATCTGGCGGAGTGTGTTCTCCGCCGCGACGATTGGAAGCGAGCGGGACAAGTCATGGCAGAGATGGATTGCCTCCCCGAGGCACAGGACGATGCGCGAATCGTCATGCTGATCGATGATGAGCCGGCACAGTCGCGGCTGATCACCGCCATCGCCGCGCGCGACGGCTGGCGCGCGATTGTCGCCCCCGATGCCGAAACCGCAATCGCGATGCTGGGCACGCGCGAGGGAATGCAGCTGTCCGCGATCCTGCTCGACCAGTGGGTGCCGGGCGATGATGCCTGCCAGCTGATCGCCGAACTGAAATCGCACCGCCCTGCCCTGCCGATCCTGATGCTCACCACCAGCGCCTCGCCGCTGCTGGCGGTCGAAGCGATGCGTGCGGGCGCCAGCGATTATCTGGTAAAGCCTGTCTCGCCCGACCGGCTGATGGACGCACTGCGCTCTGTCACCGCCCGCGTATCCTCGCGCGACGAGCTGGCCCCGCTGACCGAAAAGATGTCCGCGACGCTCGATTTCGATGCGATGATCGGCACTGCTCCCAGCTTCCGCGCCGCGCTCGCCCAGGCCGCCAAGGCCGCACGCGGCCACGGCCATGTGCTGATCGAGGGCGAGACCGGCACCGGCAAGGAAATGCTGATGCGCGCGATGCACGGCGCATCCCCGCGCGTGAAAGAAACGCTGCGGACCATCAACCTCGCCTCGATCCCGCCGGGCTCGATCGATTCGGTGCTGTTCGGCCATGAACCCGGCAGTTTCCCCGGCGCCTTCGACCGCCAGATCGGCGCGTTCCAGCATTGCGACGGTGGGACGCTGATCCTCGACGATATCGACCGCCTGACCCCTGCGCTCCAGCAGCGGCTGAACGAAGCGCTTGAAAGCGGAATCATCCGCCCGGTGGGCGCCAGCTACGGCTTCCGCGTCGATGTGCGGCTGCTGGTCACGAGCAATATCGGGCTCGACCGGCTGATTGAAGCCGGGCAGTTCGACGCCGCGCTTGCCGCGCGTCTTGGCGCGACCCGCATCGTGCTGCCGCCCCTGCGCGACCGCACGGGCGATATCCCCGCGCTCACCCGCCACTTCCTCGCCCGCATCGGCGAGCAGCCGGGCCTCAACCACCTCTCGGTTTCCGACAGCGCGCTCGCGCTGCTGGCCGCCTATGACTGGCCGGGCAATGTCCGCCAGCTGCAATCGGTCTTGTTCCGCGCCGCGGTCTATGCTGAGGGCAATTCGCTGACCGCCGACAGCTTCCCGCAGCTTAGCGAGATGCTGGGCGAACAGGGCAGCGTGACCGTTGCAAGCGCGCACGAGGGCGTGGGCATCATGCTTTACACGCCCGACGGCAACCTGCGCCCGCTCGAAGAGATCGAGGCCGACGTTATCCGCCTCGCCATCGGCCATTACCGGGGGCGGATGACCGAAGTGGCGCGGCGCCTCGGCATCGGGCGCTCGACGCTCTACCGCAAGCTCTCCGACCTCGGGATCGACAACGCAGCCTGAATTGGATAATTTGCGCGCTCCGGATCAAGGAGCAAGTCCAGTGAACAAGCGTCACCGCTAAGGCGGCAACAGCACATCCGGACGCGGCATATCGCCTTGCGCCCCTGTTCACTCGACATCCTGTGAGGTTTCTCCATGCCTAGACTTGAAGGCGCGTTCTGCGTCGTTACCGGAGCTGCGCGCGGCATTGGCCGTGCCATCGCTGCAGCCTTCATTGCCGAGGGCGCGCGCGTCCTCCTTACCGACATCGACGAGGGGGGTGGCTCGGCGAGCGCAGCGGCACTCGGCAGCGCGTTCCTGAAACTCGACGTCAGCTCCGAGGCCGATTGGGAGGCACTGGCCACCCTCCACCCGCAGGCCGACGTGGTGGTCAACAACGCCGGTGTGACCGGTTTCGAGGCGGGCATGGCGCCGCACGATCCTGAACACGTCAGCCTTGCCGACTGGCGCGCGGTGCACGCGGTCAACACCGACGGCACGTTCCTCGGCTGCCGCTATGCCCTGCGAGCTATGCGAGCGCGCAAGCAAGGCTCGATCATCAACATCTCCTCGCGGTCGGGGCTCGTCGGCATTCCCGGCGCAGCCGCCTATGCCGCGTCGAAGGCCGCGATCCGCAACCACTCCAAGTCCGTCGCGCTCTATGCCGCGCAGCAAGGCTGGCAGGTGCGCTGCAATTCGGTCCACCCTGCAGCCGTGCTCACGCCGATGTGGGAACCGATGCTGGGCGACGGGCTGGAGCGTGAGGCGAACATGGCAGCGCTCGTCGCCGACACGCCCTTGAAGCGTTTCGGCACACCCGAGGAAGTCGCCGCCCTGTGCGTCTATCTCGCCAGCCCTGAAAGCGCTTACATGACTGGTGCCGAGCTGACACTCGACGGCGGCTTGCTGGCGGGCAGCGCGGCGTCTCCGGGATAGTTTGGTGCCCCGCCGTGCCGCTTGATCGGCGGAGGCTGCGCGCCTAGCAGCCCCGCCATGACCAAAATTCAAGATTTCAAGGGGCGCTCGGCGCTCGTCACCGGGGCGGCTTCGGGGATCGGGGCGGCGTGTGCGCGGACGCTTGCGGCGCGGGGCGCGGGAAAGCTGGTACTGGTCGATGTCGACGGCGCGGGCCTCGATGCGCTCGATCTCGGGGCTTGCGAGGTGCATCGCATTACCGGCAGCGTCGCCGACGAGACACTTTGGGTTGCGCTAGACCCCCTCTTGGCCGGCCTTGACCATGCTGTGGTCAACGCTGGCATCGGTTCAGGCGGGGCACTTTCGTCGATTTCGCTGGCCGAATGGCGGCGGGTGATGGCGGTCAATCTCGATGGCGCATTCCTGACGCTCGCCCATTCGCTGCGGGCGATGGCGGGCAAGGCTGGTAGCGTGGTGGTGGTCGCTTCGACCACCGGTTTGAAGCCGGTGCCGGGGATCGGGCCTTACGGCGTCTCCAAGGCGGCGGTCGCTCACATGGCGCGCATCGCGGCAGCGGAAAACGCGAAAAATGGTATCCATGTCAATGCGATAGCGCCCGGCGGAGTGGATACGGCGATCTGGGAAAGCGGCGAGGATTTCGTGACCTCGGTCGCGAAAATTGGTCGCGAGGCGACGATTGCCCGCATGGCGAAAACGACGCCTTTGGAGCGCTTTGCCTCTTCCGACGAGATGGCAGACAGCATTTGCTACCTGCTTTCGGACGCGGCGGCGAACATCACCGGACACGTGATAGTTTCGGACGGCGGGTTCACGCTTTGAAGGCGTGTCGCAGGGGTATTCCCACTCTAACCCATTGAAATGTTTCACGTGAAACATGGGGGGAGTGGTTTCAGTCGGCTGGCAGCGTGCTGAAGTCAGTCAAGGCGGCATCGCGCAGACCGCGCCACACGTTGCGAGCCTGCACAGTCTCGGCCACGTCATGCACCCGCAGCAGGTGGACGCCTGCCTCTATCCCCTTCAATGCCAGCGCGATTGATCCGGCAAGACGTTGTTCTGCCTCTTCTTCGCGCGAGAGGGCGCCGATCATGCGCTTGCGGCTTGCCCCCAGCATCAGCGGACAGCCAAGCGCTTGGAACAGCGGCAAGGCGTTTATCAGGGCAAGATTATCGGCCAGCGATTTGCCGAAGCCGATGCCCGGATCGAGGATGATGCGGCTCTCGTCAACCCCCGCCGCAACCGCCCGGTCCCGCGCGGCGGCGAGGAAATCGAATACCTCGCTCACCACATCGCGGTATTGTCCGCCAGCGTGGAGGTCCTCACCTGCCCCCGGGGCGTGCATCAGGATGACCGGACAGCCCCGCGCCGCCACGACCTCTACCATGCGGGGGTCATAGCGGAGCGCCGATACGTCGTTCGCCATGTCCGCCCCTGCCGCCAGACCTGCGGCAAGCACGCCTGCGCGGCGGGTATCGAGGCTGATCGCGGCGCCCATGGCGGAGCAATATTCGATGGCCGGGAGAACCCGGCGGATTTCCTCGTCCTCGAAGGTCGCCGCAGCGCCAGGGCGGGTGCTCTCCCCGCCGATGTCGATGATCGCGGCGCCAGCTTCCAGCATGGCGGCAGCATGGGCGCGTCCTGCCTCGGCCGCATCGTGCTGGCCGCCGTCGGAGAAGCTGTCGGGAGTGACGTTGAGTATGCCGACCACCTGCGGCTGATCAAGCCTGACGGTACGGCTGCCCAGCGCGAGCGGGGCGTGGACTTTCGCAAGGTTCGCCCACTGACGTGCAGCCGTCTGAGCGAGCGGCGCAGGCAGGCGCGCAATGGCTTCTTCAACTTCGGCGCGGGTGCCGACAACGCGGCTGGCGACCGTCCCGCCCTCGCGCACGACCAGAGCGAATTCGCGGGCATAGACCATCGACCCGCCAAGCCGCACCGCTTCGCCCTCGACCGCCTGTGGGCCGTGGACGAGGGTCAGGGGGTGAAGATAGACGCCCGTACTCACCTGCCGGATCAATCCTCGGCGGCGAGGAGATAAAGCTGGCGCGCAGCGTCGATCGGCTGGACGTCTCCGCCGTTGTCATAGTGCCAGAACGACCAGCCGTTGCAGCTGGGCGCGTCCTGCAGATCCTTGCCGAGCCCATGGATCGATCCGGTCTTGCCGTTCCACTCCAGCGAGCCATCGGTGCGCACTGTCGCGACCCAGCGGCGCTTCTTGTCGAACACCTGGCTGCCGGGCGGGATCAGCCCTGCCTCTACCACCGCGCCGAACGCCACCTTGGGCGCGCTGCGGGGGCTTTGCATGGTGGTCAAAGCGCTTTCATCGAGCGGCAATTCGCGAGCAATGCGCTTTTCAGCGACGCCGCGGTAGAAATCTTCGCGCTCGCAGCCGATCCACTCACGGCCCAAGCGCTTGGCGACCGCGCCGGTGGTGCCGGTGCCAAAGAAGGGATCGAGGACGACATCGCCCTTTTCGGTGGTCGCCAGCAGCACGCGATACAGAAGCGCTTCGGGCTTCTGCGTGGGGTGCGCCTTTTTTCCGTTTTCCTTCAGCCGCTCCCCGCCGGAGCAAATCGGCAGCACCCAGTCGCTGCGCATCTGGAGCTCGTCATTCAGGGTCTTCATCGCGCGGTAATTGAAGTGGTAGCGCGACTTTTCGCCCATGCTCGCCCAGATCAGCGTTTCATGGGCGTTGGTGAAGTGCGTGCCCTTGAAGTTGGGCATGGGGTTGGTCTTGCGCCAGACGATGTCGTTGAGGATCCAGAAGCCGAGGTCCTGAAGGATCGAGCCAACGCGGAAGATGTTGTGATAGCTGCCGATCACCCACAGCGCGCCATCGGGCTTCAAAACGCGGCGCGCCTCGGTCAGCCATTCGCGGGTGAATTTGTCGTACACCGCCATGCTGTCGAACTGGTCCCAGTGATCGGTCACCGCATCGACATGGCTGCCGTCGGGCCGGGCGAGATCGCCGCCAAGCTGGAGGTTATACGGCGGATCAGCGAAGACGAGGTCGACACTCGCGCTCGGCAGCGAGCGCATGGCTTCGATGCAGTCGCCCGGCAGGATACGGCCCAGCGGGAGATCGGGCGCACGCACAATTTCCTGCGTCTTTTGAGCGCTTTTTGCGCGTGACTTCACCTTTTCTGTTACGACTGCCACTTGACCCTCATCTATCATGTCTGAAACTTATCCACAGGCATGAGTCTTTGAAGAGTCCGCGTCAAGCAGCTAATTTTACGCAGCTTGTCGGAGATAATGTGGCACGAAAGCGGAACGAAACGCGTCCGGCACAAGATGTTGAGTCCGGCGCGGGCCACGGGACTCCAGATGCGGGGGTGTGACACAAAAGACTCGAAACTGGCACAACCTGACCGGGGCGCGTGTAATCGGGGGAATGCAAATGGCTCTGGAAGTGATCGCGGCCGGTCTTGGGCGCAATGCGACGTTCTCGATGAAGTTCGCACTGGAGAAACTCGGCTTTGGCCCGTGCCATCACATGGTCGAGGTGTTCGCAGCGGGCAGCCGGCAGGTGCCGCAGTGGATAGCCGCCGCTCGGGGCGAGGCCGACTGGGACGCTATCTTCGACGGCTTCCGATCGACCAGCGACTATCCTTCGGCGAGCTATTGGCGCGAACTCGCAGAGAATTATCCGACGGCAAAAGTTGTTCTGACCACCCGTGATCCGGACAGCTGGTTTGACTCGGTCAGTGAAACCATCTTCTCGGACGCGATGCAGGCAGGATCGGTCGGGACACCAATGGGCGAAATGATGCAGGGCTTGATCTTCAGTCACTTTGGCGGCGGCGACATTCGCGACCGCGCGTTCATGACCGACTGGTATGTGAAGCGGAACCAGCAGGTGATCGACTCCCTGTCGCCAGAACGCCTGCCGGTGTTTCACCCAAGCCAGGGGTGGGAACCGCTCTGCGCGTTTCTGGGTGTCGATGTGCCCGCCGTGCGGTTTCCAAAGGTCAACAGCCGCGACGAGCTGAGCACCGCCGCTGAACAGGAAGGCGGAATGCCCACTGATCCCGCCGAGGTCGAACGCTGGGCACGGGCCTATCTGACGCAACTGGCCGAGAAGGCCTTCGGCTAAACTAATAGCGGCGCCTGAGCCGGCGCAGCCCTATCGCATAGCAGAGAACAAATCGGCCTGCGCCACCGGCGCGAAGCTGCGGCGGTGGAGCGGGCTGGGCCCGTGCAGGCGCAACGCTTCCAAATGTTCCGCCGTGCCATAGCCCTTGTTACGCTCCCAGCCGTAGTGCGGGTGACTGGCGGCAGCATCGCACATCAGTCGGTCGCGCCATTCCTTGGCGATGATCGAGGCGGCCGAGATGGCAGGCTCGATCCCGTCTCCGCCCACGATCGCGCGCGCAGGCCAGTGCCAGTCGGCGCAGCGACCATCCGGGGTCATATTGCCATCGATCAGTACCTCGCGCGTTTCGCAGGCGAGCGCGCCCGTCAGCGTGGCCACCGCGCGGGTCATTGCCAGCATCGTCGCCATGAAGATATTGACCCTGTCGATCTCTTCGGGTTCGACCACCGCCACGGCCCAGCCGCATCCCTGCCTGAGCGCTTTGTCGAGCACCGCGCGGCGGGCGGGCGAAAGGCGCTTGGAATCGTCGAGGCCGGCAGGTATCGCCCCGCCCAGAACTACAGCCGCCGCAACCACTGGCCCGGCGAGCGGCCCACGGCCAGCTTCGTCGACGCCGATCACCAGCGGCTGGGCCGACGCCTTTAAATCCGGAGTGACCCCAAGCATGATCCGTTCCGTGCCATTGTTAGCCGCTCTTTCGACCCCCGCACTGATGCTGGCAAGCTGTGCCAACGCCGAGACCGGGGAAACCGCGCAGGCGAACGGCGAGATCGTCGCCACCACCGGCCCCGCCTTTCCGTTCAAGACCGCCGAGGTCGCCGATCTCGAAGAACCGTGGGCGATGGCCTTCGCGCCCGGCACCGCCACGCTGTTCGTCACCGAAAAAGCGGGCGCGGTGAAGCTGGTAGACACGAAAACCGGCGAAACGGCCACTGTCCCCGGCGCGCCGCAGGTGGCCTATGGCGGTCAGGGCGGGCTGGGCGACATCGCCTTCCTGCCTGCCGAAGCCTCCGACAAGCTCGGCACCCGCACGATCTACCTCAGCTGGGCCGAAGCAGGAGAAGGCGACACCCGCGGCGCGGCGGTCGGCAAGGGCAAGCTGGTGTGCACCGCGCCCACGGCCTGCGCGATTGAAGGTCTCAGCGTAATCTGGCGCCAGACCCCCAAAGTGACGGGCCGCGGCCATTATTCGCACCGCCTGACGTTCTCGCCCGATGGCAAATATCTCTATGTCGCCAGCGGAGAGCGGCAGAAGATGCAACCGGCGCAGGACACCGCAGCGACGCTCGGGAAGATCGTGCGCCTCAATCTCGATGGCACCCCCGCCGCTGGTAACCCTATGGCGGAGAAGGGCGGAGTGACGGCGGAAATCTGGTCGATGGGCCACCGCAACATCCTCGGCATCGACTGGGATGCGCAAGGGCACCTGTGGGAGATCGAGCATGGCCCGGCGGGCGGGGACGAGCTCAATCTCGTCAAGCCCGGCGCCAATTATGGCTGGCCTGTGCGCTCCAACGGCGATCACTACAACGGCGACCCGATCCCCGATCACGAGCCGAACGATGGCTTCGCTCAGCCCGCGCTGAGCTGGAGCCCGGTGATCGCGCCAGGCGACATGCTGTTCTACACCGGTGACCAGTTCCCCGCGTGGAAGGGCCATGCACTGATCGTCGGCCTCGGCTCGCAGGCGATCGTCGATGTCGCGATCGAGGGCGACAGCGCACGTGAAGTCACACGTCACGAGTTCGAGAACCGCCTGCGTGCGATTGCGCAGGGGCCGGACGGGGCAGTTTGGGTCGCGCAGGACGGCAAGGGTGCCAAGCTGCTCAAGCTCACCGCACGCTGATGGCCGCTGCCCCTACCGCGGCCGGCACCGCCACGCTGATCCCGCTCGAGGCGGTCGATCCGGGCATGATCGAGGAAGTGCTCGACCGCGCCTTTGGGCCGGATCGTCACGCCCGCACGGCCTATCGCATTCGCGAAGGCATGGACTGGCTGCCGGGCCTGAGCCTTGCCGCGCTGGACGAGCACGACATGCTGGTCGGGACGATCCAGTGTTGGCCGATCGGGCTCCAGACGAAGCAGGGGCAAGTGCCGCTGGTCATGGTCGGGCCGGTCGCGGTCGTACCCGAACGGCAGGGCGAAGGCTTCGGCGTTGGCCTGATGACCGCGATGATCGCCGAGGACGCACGGCTGGCCGCAAGTACAGGACCCGCGCTACCGCAGGTCCTGATCGGGGACGCGGCCTACTACGGACGCTGGGGCTTTTCCGCGGCGATGACCGGCGGGTGGCGCTGCCCCGGTCCCTATGAACAGGACCGTCTGCTCGCTCGCGGCCAAGGCCTTGCCGCCATGCCCGTCGACGGGATGTTGGGCCCGTGGGAGGGATAGGGGAGAACCCCCTTCACCTTGAGCCCGCCATCTGCCATCCCTGAGGTGCCATGCCTTACGAACCACCCCCGCACCTTGCCGGCCTGACACTCGCGCAGATCGCCGAGCTGGTCGAGCAGCGCAAGCTTCCCCCGGTGGAGAGCTGGGCGCCGCAGAAGATCGGCGAGAGCCACATGGTGATCGCCGCCGATGGCACCTGGTTCCACGAGGGCGGCGCGATCCGCCGAGAGGCGATGGTGCGCGCCTTTGCCAGTCTGCTCACCCGCGACGAAGCAGGGCATCACTGGCTGGTCACCCCGTTCGAGAAGCTCGCCATCGAAGTTGAGGATGCAGCTTTCATCGCCACGGATTGCGTGCGGACCGAGGGTGCTCTGGCGTTCCGGCTCAATACCGACGATCTGGTGATCGCAGGCCCCGACCACGCCTTGCGCACGGCGGGCACGGCCGAGGAACCCGCGCTCTACCTCCACGTCCGCAACGGATGCGAGGCGCGCCTCAACCGCTCGACCTGGGCACAGCTGGCCGAGATCGCGCTGGCCGAAGGCGCCGAGGAGAACGGCTGGCAGGTCTCCAGCCAGGGCGCGAATTTCCGCCTGCTGCCATGAGCATCTTCGCCCCCCTCGCCCGCGCCTTTGAAGCTGGCCACGCGCGGGATATTCCCGATCTGATGAGCGATGCACATTTCGCACAGGATGGCCGCGCCACGCCGGCTGCCGTGCTGATCGCGATCACTGACGTCGCCCACGATCCGCAGGTTATCCTCACCCAGCGTCCCCGCGCGATGCGGGACCATCCTGGGCAGGTAGCCTTTCCCGGCGGCAAGATCGACCCGGGCGAGGATGCCGTGATTGCTGCCCTGCGCGAGGCCGAGGAGGAGCTTGCCCTCCCCCGCGATGCGGTGCGGGTGATCGGCACCAGCGACATCTACCACACCGGCACCGGCTTTCTGGTAACGCCGGTGGTGGGCGTCGTGCCGCCCGGCCTGCCGCTTGTCCCCAACCCCACCGAGGTCGAGGCGTGGTTCGAAGCCCCGCTTTCGATGCTGCTCGATCCGGCCAGCTGGACCGCCAACGAGGTGTTCTGGCGCGGGGCGAACCGCCGCTATCTCGAACTTGACTGGCAGGGCTTCCGCATCTGGGGCGTCACGGCGGCGATCATCGCCAACCTGTCGCGGCGGATCGCGTGGGAGGATCTCAGCGATGCTGCATGATCTGGCCGAGGCTGACTGGACAAAGCGCGAAGGCTTGATTGCGCTGAGGGCGGCGCTTGGCGCGGAGAATATCCGCTGGGTCGGCGGCGCGGTGCGCGACGGGCTGCTGGGCGTTGCGGTCGCCGATGTCGACTGCGCCACGAAGCTCATGCCCGCCGATGTGATCGCCGCCTGCGGGCGCGCGGGGATCCGCACCGTGCCGACGGGAATCGACCACGGCACTATCACTGCGATCCTCAAGGACGGGCCGGTTGAGGTCACGACCTTGCGCCGCGATGTCGCCACCGATGGCCGGCGCGCGACCATCGCCTTTGCGCAGGACTGGCCGCAGGATGCCGCCCGGCGCGATTTCACCATCAACGCGCTCTATGCCCATCCCGAAACGCTCGAGATTGCCGACTGGTTCGGTGGCCGCGAGGACCTTGAAGCAGGCCGGGTGCGCTTCATAGGAGACGCGCGTCAGCGGATCGCCGAGGATCACCTGCGCATCCTGCGCTATTACCGCTTCCAGACCCGCTTCGGCGCCGCGCTCGACGAGGTGGCTGAAGACGCGTGCGCCGATCTGGCGCACACGCTGAAGGGTCTGAGCCGGGAGCGGATCGCGTCCGAGTTGCTGGCGCTGCTCGCCCTGCCCGATCCGCACACCACCATCGCGCGCATGCGCCAGCGCGGTGTGCTGCCCGTCATTCTGCCCGAAGCCTGCCCGCCGCAGGTGGCCGCGCTTTCCCGCCTGATTGCCGCGGAGAGCGTGCAAGGCATCGCTCCCGATCCCGTCCGCCGGCTTGCCGCGCTGCTGCCGCCCTCGCCCGAGATTGCCGAAACGGTCGCGGCCCGGTTGCGGCTGTCCAAAGCCCAGAGGGGCAGGCTCGTTGCCGCGGCCGAACGCGGGCCCGACGATGCTGCCAACCCGAAAGCCCTTGCCTATCGCATAACGCCGCCTGCCGCGATCGACCGCCTGCTGCTGGGCGGCGGCGACGCGCGCGCTCTGGCGGGGTGGAGCCTTCCGGTCTTCCCCCTCAAAGGGGGCGCGATCGTCGCGCGCGGGGTCACCGCTGGTCCCGCAGTCGCGCGCGTGCTCCAGTCGGTAGAGGCGCGCTGGGTGGCCGAGGGCTTCCCTGATCCGGCTCGGATCGATGCGCTGCTGACCGAGGAACTGGCGCGGATCGCGCCTTGATCGGGCCACAAAGGGCCGAACGGGGCCAAAACCGCGACGGACGCGCCCTCAGGCGATTGCAGCGCAACACCCACCCAAGTTAGAGACTAGGGCAATATCAGCCACACGGGACTGACGTGACGCCGCCTTCGCGTTGCGCTGCAGTACCCATTGGCCCCGCTCTCCGCGTGCCGCCCTTTGGCACCGGGTCCGGGCTGAATGATTTGGGAGTGAACACATGAATACCCTCCGGCTGGTGCTGCTCGCCGGCGCCCTCGCGGTTACTCCCGTGGCGGCTCTGGCGCAGGATATCGGCACCACGATCTATGGCAGCGACGGCAAGCCCGTTGGCACCGTGGTCGAGATCAATCCGCAGGTGGTGGTGATCGACACCGGACGGCACAAGGCGCCCGTACCTGTCAGCATGATCTATGAAGGCCGCAACGGAAAAAGCGTCAACGCATCAAGGGCGCTGGTCGACAAGATGATGGAAGAGCGAATTGCTCAGGCCAACGCGGAACGCGACGCCAAGCTGGTGCCGGGGGCGGCGGTTGTGTCCGCGGCCGGGCGCGCGGTGGGCACGATCAGCGCGGCCGATCTGGCCCGCGATGCGATCATCCTCGACAGTGCGCAAGGCCCGCTGCGGTTCAAGAAAGAACACTTTGCCGTGACCACCCAAGGCCAGCTGATGGTGCTCTACAGCCGCGAGCAGATCGCAACCGCCGCTAATGGCGGCAGCGCGGCTACAGGCGCCGGAAGCTAAGGCCGCGTCAGCCGAACTTCCCCGACTTGGGGAAGCCCTGCGGCGGCATCCGCCCGGCAGCTCCGCGCGCAACCTTCCACATCCGGATTTCGGTTTCGGTTCGGGTCCTCTCGCCCGATCCGCCCATCTGCCAGCTGAGCCCGTCCGCCAGCACAAAGGTGGTCGCGTCCGATAGCCCGCCGTCGCGGTAGCGCTGGAGCTGCACACCCTGCCCGCGCGACATGACGGGCAGTTCCTCGAGATTGAAGACCACCAGCTTGCGGTTGTCGCCAACAACCGCGACGTGATCATGCGCCTCTCCGATCGGGCGGATCACTGACAGCTTTGCGCCATCCTTGAGGTTCACCACCTGACGGCCCTTGCGCGTTTCAGCGAGCAGCTCATCGAGCAGCGCGACGAAGCCCTTGCCGTGGCTTGAAGCGAGCAGCAGCTTGCCCCCCGCCTTGTGCACCATCATCGCGCTGACATTGGCCTCGCTTTCGAGGTCGACCATGGTGCGCACCGGCTCGCCGAAGCCGCGCGCGCCGGGAAGCTTGTCGCAGCCGAGCGTGTAGAACCGCCCGTCGCTGGCCGCGAGCAGCAGCTTGTCGGTGGTCTGAGCGTGGAGAATGAATGCGAGGCCGTCGCCTTCTTTGTACTTGAACTCCTGATCCAGCGGCACATGGCCGCTCGCCGCACGGATCCAGCCCTTCTGGCTTAGGATAACAGTGACGGGCGCCTTCTCGATCATCGCGTCCATGCTGAACACCGCGGTGGGCGCAGCCTCGGCGATCAGCGTGCGGCGGCGGCCCAGCGGGGTATCCTCGGCGTAATTCTTGCGCAGATTGCGCAGGTCGCGCTTCAGGCGTGTGCGCTGCTTGGCGGGGCTTTCGAGCAGGGCGTTGAGATCGGCCTCTTCGGTGAGCAGTTCGTCCTGCTCCTTCCTCAGCTGCATCTCCTCAAGCTTGCGCAAGGACCGCAGGCGCATGTTGAGGATCGCCTCGGCCTGCCGGTCGGTCAGCTCGAATTCCGCCATCATCACCGGCTTGGGTTCATCCTCGGTGCGGATGATCTCGATCACCCGGTCGAGGTTGAGGAAGGCGATGATGTAGCCGCGCACAAGTTCCAGCCGGTCCGCAATCTTTTCCAGCCGGTGCTTGGCGCGGCGTTGGAGGATGTCGATCTGGGCGAAGGTCCAGCTTTCGAGCAGTTCCTTCAAACCCATCACCATCGGCGTGCGCCCCAGACCGGGCGGCGCGTCGAGCACGTTGAGGTTAAGGCTGAAGCGCGTTTCCAGATCGGTGAGCTTGAACAGGCTCTCCTTCAGCAGCTCGGGATCGACATTGCGGCTCTTGGGGACGAGCACGATACGGATCGCCTCGTCGCTCTCGTCGCGCACATCTTCGAGGATGGGGAGCTTGCGGTCGGCAATCGCCTGGGCGATCTGCTCGATCAGCTTGCCCTTGGGCACCTGATAGGGGATTTCCGAGATGACCAGCTGCCACTGGCCGCCGCCCAGCCGCTCGATCCCGGCGGCGATATCGGCCTCGTCCTTGGCCTCGGGCGCAAGGAAGCGCCCGCGCAAGCGGAAGGCGCCGCGCCCGGTGCGATAGGCTTCGGCGATCGCGGCAGGGCTATCGATCACATGACCGCCGGTGGCAAAATCGGGGCCGTGAAACAGCTCCATCAGGCGTTCATGGGTGACCGAGGGGTTATCGATCAGCTCAAGTGTCGCATCGATGATCTCGGCGACATTGTGGCTGGGAATGGAGGTCGCCATCCCCACCGCGATCCCGCTCGATCCGTTGGCGAGCAGGTTGGGGAACAGGCCGGGGAAGATCTCGGGCTCGATCTCCTCGCCGTTGTATGTCGGGATGAAATCGATCGTGCCTTCGTCCAGCCCGCTCATCAGTTCCAGCGCGGTACGGGTCAGGCGGGCTTCGGTGTAGCGGTAGGCCGCCGCGTTATCGCCATCGACATTGCCGAAATTGCCCTGCCCTTCGACCAGCGGATAGCGCAGACTGAAATCCTGAGCGAGCCGGACCATCGCGTCATAGACCGACTGGTCGCCGTGCGGGTGATACTTGCCGATGACATCACCGACCACGCGCGCCGATTTCTTGAAGGCATCATTGGGGTTCAGCTTAAGCTGCCGCATCGCCCATAGCAGGCGGCGGTGGACCGGCTTCAGCCCGTCCCGCAGATCTGGCAAGCTCCGTGCAGTGATCGTCGAGAGGGCATAGACCAGATAGCGCTCGGACAGCGCGGCATCGAAGGGCGCATCGACGATCGCATCGAAGCTGTCGTCGGGTTCGTCAGTGGTCACGTGGTCGGACATTCCCCCCGTCTAGCAACCCGCGCGCAAGCGAGGGAGAGGGGTTTCCACAGGGAAAGCAATCCACCGCATGGGCGTGCCGCCCTGGCTTGAGCGGAGGAACCGGCACGCACAAGCGCCGGTAAGGGCATGATAGCCCCTACCAGGAGACCACCATGCAGCGCATCCTCATCATCGCCACCGACGGGTTCGAACAGTCCGAACTGATGGAACCCAAGCGCCTGCTTGAAGAAGCAGGAGCCGAGGTCACCGTCGCCAGTCTCAAGCCGGGAAACATCCGGGGCTGGGACCAGAAGGACTGGGGCGAGAGCGTGTTGGTCGATTGCGTCATAGGTGACGTGTCGGTCGAGGACTATGATGCGCTGCTACTGCCGGGTGGGCAGATGAACCCCGATATCCTGCGCACCGAACACGAGGTTATCGAAATTGTGCGCGAATTCGACGCGACCGGAAAGCCGATCGCGGCGATCTGCCACGCCCCCTGGCTGCTGGCCGAGGCCGACCTTATCGAGGGGCGCACGGTCACCGGCTGGCCCTCGATCCGCACCGATCTTGCCAATGCCGGGGCCGCGGTGGTGGACGAGGAAGTGGTGGTCGATGGCAACTTCATCACCAGCCGCAAACCGGGCGATATCCCCGCCTTTACCGGGGCGCTGATGGCCGCGCTCAATATGGAAAGCCTTGAAGAACGAGCGTAATCTGGGCGCTACATTTTCCGTGCATCGCTGCTGTTGGCGGGCACGGTGACGGTCAGGCCGTCCATCTGCTCGGTCAGCTCGATCTGGCACGAAAGTCGCGAGGTGCGCCGCGCTCCGGCGGCGAAGTCGAGCATGTCCTCCTCCTCTTCGGAGGCCGGGGGCAGGCGGTCGAACCACTCTGCGGCGACGATCACGTGGCAGGTGGAACAAGCCATCTGCCCCTCGCAGGTGCCCTCCAGCGGAAGCCCCGCCGCCTGCCCTGCGCGCAGCATATTTTCGCCATTTTCTGCAACCGTTTCAACCGCTTTGCCGCGCGGGTCGATGAAAGTGACGGTAATGCTCACAGGCCCTGCTCCTTCGCGGCGGCGTTCAACATGCCGGCGGCAGATTCCAGATCCGCTGCCGTCGTATAGCGTCCGAATCCGAGGCGGATAGAGGACTTTGCGTCGGTGTCGGACAGCCCGATAGCGCGCAGCACGTGGCTGGGTCGGCCCGACCCGCTGGCACACGCGCTTCCGGCGGAGAACATGATCTGGCGGCAGTCGCTCATCAACCTTGCCACATCCAGTCCTTCTCTCCGGATGTTGAGATTGCCGTGCCAGCGGTGCTCCGCGCTGCCGTTCAGCGCCCACCCCGCGAACAGAGCCCGGCCCACGTTGCACAAATGTTCCACGTGAAAAATTTGCGCCTCCATGCCCTCGGCAGCGAGGCGCGAGGCCGCCCCGAACCCGGCGCAAAGGGCGGGCGAGAGGGTACCTGAGCGCAGCGAAGCCTCCTGACCGCCGCCATGAACGAGGGGCTGGAGCGTGGCATCGGACGTCATCCAAAGCGCCCCCACTCCCTTCGGACCGTGAATTTTGTGCGCCGAAACGGCCACGAAGTCGGGCCTAAAGGTGGTCAGGGGCAGTCTACCGAAGGCCTGGACGGCATCGACCAGCACTCTGGCACCGGCCTGCCGCGCGATGGCAATCGCCTCGGCGACCGGGTGCACCACGCCGATCTCGTTATTGACCGCCATGATCGCGACCAGCCCCGCCTGCGGCGTGAGCGCGGCCTGGAGCGCATCCAGATTGGCGCGGCCA
Organism: Porphyrobacter sp.; assembly: GCA_027533455.1. Lineage (GTDB taxonomy): Bacteria > Pseudomonadota > Alphaproteobacteria > Sphingomonadales > Sphingomonadaceae > Erythrobacter. The sequence goes on from JAPZUC010000008.1 coordinate 97,888, forward strand.
TCGGGCAGGACGGGCAGCACTGTGAAGCGCCGCCCCTGCGCCTCGATGGCGCGCCGGCAGTCGAGCACCGCGGCGTGCTCGGTGGCGAAGGTGAAGACATCGCCCTGCGTGCCGAGCAGGACCGTATTGAGCGCCTCGGTCGCGCCGCTGGTAAAGATGGTCTGGCCCCCTGCTGGCATCAGCGCCGCGACATTCTCGCGCGCGGCCTCCACCGCAGCGGCGGCCATGCGCCCCATACGGTGGGAGCTGTGGGGATTGCCGAAAGTGTCGCTCTCTGGCCCGCCCAGCCAGCGCAGCATTGCCTCACGCGCTTCGGGCGCGAGCGGAGTTGTGGCCTGATAGTCGAGGTAGATCATGGGGTTATGATTTCATCTTCGTCTTCCCGGGCTTGACCCGGAATCCCGCTGTCTTCGTTCCAGCCAGCAAGAAAAGCGGGGCCCCGGATCAAGTCCGGGGAGACGAATGGGGTCAGCATAGCGAAGCCCAGACTTCCGCAAACCGCTCCAAGTCCTCAGGCGTGGTGTTCCAGCCGAGGCTCACCCGGATCGTCCTTGCCGCTACGTCATCTGCCACCCCGAAGGCATCCAGCACGCGGCTTTTCTTGAGCGTGCCGGACGAACAGGCGCTCCCCGCCGAGACAGCAAAGCCCATGGCATCGAGGCGGATTAGGAGGGCCTGCGCGCTGATGCTCGGGTGTGTCAGCGCGAGGATATAGTCGACCTGCTCCCCGATCGTCAGGCGCTGGCTGGCGAGCCTTTCGGCAAACGCCGCGCGCTCCTGGGGCGAGGTCGCCCAACCGCCCGCCTCAAGCGCTGCCGCCATGCCGAGCGCACCCGGCAGGTTCTCGGTCCCCTGCCGATAGCCGCGCTCGTGACCACCGACCGGTTCGAGCAGATTGAAGTCCCGGACCAACAGCGCCCCGACTCCAATCGGCCCGCCGAACTTGTGCGCCGAGATAACCAGCATATCGGCAGAGGGCAAAGCCAGCTTGCCGGCGCTCTGCGCGCAGTCGGAAAGCAGCAAGGCGCCCGCATCGCCAAGGGTCACCGCCATCTCGCTGACCGGATTGATCGTGCCGGTCTCGGAATTGACGTGCTGGATGGCAAGCAGCGTATCAGAGCCAATCGGATCTTCGCCAGAGAAGATCGTCGCATCCGGCGCAGCCCGGAACACTGCATCATGCTCCACCGCGCTGACGATCCGGCGCTCCACCTTCGCCCGGTTGAGCGCGATCCACAGCGCCTCGCTCGCCCCGCTGGTGAAGATGACTTCACCGCTCCACCCCAGCGCACGTTTGATCCGCTCGCGCGCATCCTCCAGCGCGGCCCGCGCCTTGCGGCCTTCCGCGTGGGGGCTGGAGGGGTTTGCCCAGATGGCAAAACCCTCTTCCATCGCCGCCTTAGCCTGGGAGCGCAGGGGCGAGGTGGCAGCATGATCAAGATAGATGCGGCCTGAAATGGCGGGATTCCTCACAATAATTGCGATTTTCGCGGGTGACCCTATATAGGCGGCGCAATTCCGGCGCCACCCGGCGCGGCACACGCATTTCATAAGGTCCAGCGATGCCCTCTGTCATCTTCCCCGGCCCCGAAGGTCGTCTCGAAGGCCGTTTCTCCCCGCCCCCGCGCCCGCGTGCGCCGGTGGCGATGATCCTGCACCCGCACCCCGAGGGCGGCGGCACGATGAACGACCGGATCGTGCAGCGGCTGTACAAGACCTTTGCCGACCGCGGCTTCGCCACGCTGCGCTTCAACTTCCGCGGCGTGGGCCGCTCGCAGGGGTCGTTTGACAGCGGCATCGGCGAGCTTTCCGATGCGGCAAGCGCGCTCGACTGGGTGCAGTCGATCCACCCCGAGGCGCAGAGCACCTGGATCGCGGGCTACAGCTTCGGCGCATTGATCGGCATGCAGCTGCTGATGCGCCGCCCCGAAGTGCGCGGCTTCATCTCGGTCGCGCCGCCGGCCAACATGTACGACTTCAGCTTCCTCGCCCCCTGCCCCGCCAGCGGCATCTTCGTGCAGGGCGCAGCCGACACGGTTGTGCAGCCCAATGCGGTGCAGAAGCTGGTCGACAAGCTGCGCACCCAGAAGCACATCACCATCCACCACGAGGAAATTCCGCGCGCGAACCATTTCTTCGAGAACGAGATGGATGACCTGATGCGCTCGGTGGACAATTATCTCGATTTCCGCCTCAGCCCGGACTGCCCGATCAAGTAAATGGCGTTGGTGGCGTTGTCGCCTCCGCGACCACGTCCTCGGCGCTGCTTCAAGCCTGCGGGCTTGAGCGCCTGCGCTCGCGGTCCTGTGGGCCGATCCAGCATGTCTCTCAGCCCCGGGACGGGGCGCCAAGAGTCACTATTCTGTCGCGCAGATTAACGGCTTCGCTGAGGCCAACAGCAGAACGCTTGTTTTCGTTCGCCTTTCTCAACCGATCTGGTTGCAAAAAATACAGTCTTGAAAAACAACGCGAAAGTTCTTCTTTCCTGGCAAAATTCATAGTACCTTTGCAGGCGAGCGGGGCCGGAGGTCCAGCTTGCGACAAGGTGCTCCGGCCGCCGCTCTCACGATGATGGAGAGAGGAGCCTGCGCATGACATACGCTTCTGCCAATCGCCGCCCCAACCCCGCCGCCCTTGCCGGTGCGCTGGGCATCCCCGGAGCCTTCGGCGCGCTGCTGGTCGTCGGCCTTGCGGTGACGGTGGTAACCACGCCGCCCGCGCCGCGGATCAAGGGCGAGACGATCACCGACGTCCCCTTGCCACCACCCCCGCCGCCCACGCCGGACGAGCCGCAGCCCGACACCAAGACCGCGACGACCACCACCGCGGTCCCCGATCCGACAACCCGCCCCACTTTGCCGCCGCTTGACTTCGGGACCGGACCGAAGATCGACGCGCTGCCCGGTCTCGGCGATCCGGTCGTCACCGGGCCTGTCGATGTCGGCACCCCCGGCACCTCGCCCAGCCCCGCCTCGCTCTACGATCCCATCGGCGCGAAGGCGAAAGGCAATCCCGGCAAGTGGGTGACCAATGACGATTACCGCTCGCGCTGGCTCATGGAGGGGCTGGAGGGCACGGCGCGCTTCACGCTTGCGATCGACGCGCGCGGTAAGGTGACCGGTTGCACCATCACCCGCTCGACCGGCCACGCCGCGCTTGATGGGGCGACCTGCGATCTCGTGAGCAAACGCGCCCGTTTCGATGCGGCGCGTGACGCGACGGGCAAGCCGGTTGCGGGGAGCTACTCCAGCAGTGTGATCTGGCAGATTCCCGAATAGCCTGATCCCGCCGGGGGAGGCTTCCCCCTAGTTTCCTCCGGCGGCATTCTGCACCTGGTCGATCGGCGCCTCGCCGGTGTCGGTCGGCACGGTCCAGATCAGCACATTGACGATCGCGATTACCGCCAGCAGCACCATCAGCGCGGGGTTCTTCGCCTCACCGGTGCGCCGCCACAGGGCCAAGGCCCCCGCGACCAGCGCGAAGGCGGCGAGCATGACGATAGCGAGCACGATATTGGTCATTGCGGCCCCTTAGCGCGCCGTGCCCCGCCGGTGCAATTGACTTGCACGCAAGCCCTCGCCACACCTTGCGGTCATGAGAGAGAGCACCATGCAGATCACCCGCCGCCAGACTTTAGCCGGTCTGGCAGGCACCTCCGCCATCGCCCTGCTGCCCGCCTGCGCGGCCAGTCCCGCGCCCGCCAGCGCGTCGAACGCCATTGCCGGCCTCGCGCCGGATGCCACGCTCGAGAAGATCGGCTACCGCATGCTCGCCCATGAACCGGGCCGCGCCACCGGTCTCGGGGTCGATATCGGCGAATATGCCGCGTGGCGGTCAACCTTCGGCACCGGCGGGGCAGAGGGCCGCGCGGCCTATGCCGCCACCCTCAAGGAGCTGGTCGCACAGGTGCGCGCCTATCCCAAGGACGGCCTGACCAGCGACCAGCAGATCGGCTTCGAGGTGGTCGAGACCGCCTTCTCAAGCGCGCTCGAGGGCATGGCCAAGCCCTATGGCGATGTCGCCGTGGGCAGCTGGCGCAATGCGCCCTACGTCGTGATCCAGAACGTCGGCGGCTATATTGATATGCCGCGCTTCTTCGGTTCCTCCCAGCCGCTGAACCAGCCCGAGGATCTCGGTCCTTATCTCGACCGGCTCGCCGAAGTCCCCGCGCTACTCGATGGCGAGCTTGAGCGGATCAAGGACGCGCGCGGACAAGGCGTGGTGCCGCCTGCCTTCCTGATCGACAAGGCGATCCGGCAGATGGAAGCGGCCATCACCAGCGCAAACGAGAGCTATGCCGGCCCGCTCTCCGCCTCCAAGGTCGCAGGGGCCGAGAGGAGCGCGGCACAGGCGACACGCATCGCCGCAAGCGGTATCGTCCCCGCGCTTGAACGCCAGCTGGCCGAACTCAAGGTCCAGCGCGCCGCTGCCAAGGACTTCGCCGGCATGTGGGCGCAGCCCGATGGCGAGGAATATTATGACTGGGCGATCCGCGCATCGACCACCACGAGGATGACGCCCGACGAAATCCACCAGCAGGGCCTCGACGAGCTGAAGACGCTTCACGGCCGCATGGACCCGATCCTGCGCGAGATTGGTTACACCCAAGGCAGCGTCGGCGAGCGGATGCGCGCGCTTTCCGCCGATCCGCGCTACCAGTTTGCCGAAGGCGACAAGGGCCGCGCGGAGATTTTCGCCTTCATCGACGACCGGCTCAAGTGGATCAGGTCGCAGATGCCGCGCGCGTTCAACCAGCTGGTCAATCCCAACATGGAAGTGCGCCGCCTGCCGCTGGTCGAAGAGCCGGGCGCGCCGGGCGCCTATGGCGGCGCGGGCAGCAAGGACGGCAAGATCCCCGGGCGCTTCTGGATCAACCTGCGCACCACCGATCTGCACCGCAAATATGACCTGGCCGACCTCACGTTCCACGAGAGCATCCCCGGCCACGTGTGGGAGGGAGAATATTCCAACCGCTTGCCGCTGATCCGTTCGATCCTCGCCTTCAACGCCTTTTCCGAAGGCTGGGCGCTCTATGCCGAGCAGCTGGCGGACGAACTGGGCGCCTATGACGAGTTCAAGGTGGGCCGCCTCGGCTACCTGCAATCGCTCGCCTTTCGCGCCTGCCGTCTGGTGGTCGACACGGGAATGCACCACAAGCGCTGGACACGCGAACAGGGCCGGCAGTTCTTCGTCGAGGAGAACGGATCGAAGGTCGAGGAAGTCGCCTCGGAGGTCGATCGCTATTGCAGCTGGCCGGGTCAGGCCTGCGGCTACAAGATCGGCCACAGCGAAATCGTCAAGAACCGCGCGCGGGCGCAGGCGGAAATGGGCAACGCCTATGACCTCAAGGCCTTCAACACCGCCGTGGTGCTGGGCGGCAATGCGCCCCTGAGCGTGATGGCGAACACGGTGAGCCGCTATATCGCGGGGGCCAAGGCCTAAGCCAGACTCCCCCTTCCCTTCCCGCCCCCCTGACCCCATCTTGCCACCTTCGCGGGCCAGGAGGGCGGCATGGAAACACTCGGACAAGACCTTGAAACCATGCGCCGCGTGCCGCTCGCACCGGAGCATGTGGACGCCATCTGCGCGATCGGGGGGGGGAGAAGTTCTACCCTGCCGGTAGCATCGTCATGGACATCGGCGAGGCAATGGACCGCTTCGTCTATGTTCTGGAAGGCGATATCGAGATCGCCAACCCCTATACCGGTGAGCGGATGTTCCAATCCAGCCTCGGCCCCACGCAGTTCCTCGGCGAGATCGGATTCCTGAGCGGGTCGACCAACTATCTCAGGATGCGCGCCGCGGTAGACACCCGCGTGATCGAGGCCCCGCGTGCAGGCGTGCTGGAGCTGATGAGCCGCGTCCCCGAGCTGTCAGATCACATCATCACCGTCTTCGCAGCGCGCCGCCGCAAGCAGTTCGAGCTGGGCAATGCCGCAGTCAAAGTGATCGGCGCGGACCGCGATGCAGCTGTGCAGGCGGTCGAACGTTTCCTGTCGAGGAACCGCATCCCCTTCCAGTCCTACGACCTCGACGGGGCCGATCCCGAGACGGTGCAGGTCTGCACCCTGATCGGCCGCGAACCTGCGGTGATCCTGGGCGTGGCTACGCGGCTGGAGGACCCGACCCCGCGCAAGGTGGCGCAATATCTCGGGCTCGATCTCGCGATCTGTGCGCAGCGGACCTACGATCTGGTGATCGTCGGCGGCGGCCCGGCTGGCGTCGCCGCGGCGGTCTATGCAGGTTCGGAGGGGATCGAGGCGCTGGTGGTCGAGGACACCGCCGTCGGCGGGCAGGCGGGCACGTCGAGCCGGATCGAGAATTACATGGGCTTTCCCACCGGTATCAGCGGCACCGATCTGACATGGCGGGGCCAGGTGCAGGCGATGAAGTTCGGCACACGCTTCGTGATGCCGCGCCGGGTTGAAGGCCTCTCGCGCCGCGAGGACGGGGCCTATTGCATCACGCTGGATGACGGCGACGAACTATGCGCCCGCGCGCTGCTGGTGGCGACCGGTGTGCAATACCGCCGCCTGCCGCTCGCCAACCTCGAGGAACTGGAGGGTGCGGGCATCTTCTATTCTGCCACCGAGATGGAGGCGCGCTTCTGCGCCAGAACCGAGGCCGTGGTAATCGGCGGCGGCAATTCCGCCGGGCAGGCAGCTATGTATCTCTAGCGCGCGGCCAGCCACGTGCATCTGGTGGTGCGATCCGGCAGCCTTGCCGAAAGCATGTCGAGCTATCTGATGCAGCGGCTGGAGGCCGATCCGCGCGTCACCATCCACTACCATTCGCAGGTCACCGCGCTGCATGGCGACACTTGGCTTGAAGGGATCACGCTGAAAACGGGCGATACCGAGCGCCGGATTGAAACCCGCGCGCTGTTCATCATGATCGGCGCGGCGCCCAACACCGGCTGGCTTTCGGGCCTGGCCGAAACCGATGCCAAGGGCTTCGTGCAGACAGGTGCGGCGGCTGGTCAGAGCGATGACTACGCCACCACCGCGCCCGGTATATTCGCCGTCGGCGATGTGCGCGCCGGATCGGTTAAGCGCGTCGCGAGCGCGGTTGGCGAAGGATCGGTGGTGGTCAGCCGGATCTGGCAATATCTCGAGGACCTGCGCGTCACGGCCGCCTGACGGCGCTGTCCACAAGCCTCTGGCATTGCGCGAAAAAGCCGATATTCTGCCCTTGCCGCAGGCGCATAGTCGCCTCGCTGGCAGGGGAACGCTTTTCATGATGCGCGCACTTTTCCGTTCCCTTCTGGCAAGCTTCGGCCTGTGCGCCGTCGCTGTGCCTGCCACCGCCGAATGGCACGAGGCCTCATCCGAACATTTCGTCATCTACGCAAACGACAAGCCCGCCGACATCCGCAAGTTTGCCGAGAACCTCGAGCGCTATCACAGCGCGATGACGTGGGTGACCGGGCGGCAGGCGGACAAGCCCAGTCCATCGAACCGCGTGGTGATCTATGCCGTGGGCGGCGAACGTGCGATGAAATCGCTCGCAGGCGACCGCATGATTGCCGGCTTCTATGTGCCCCGCGCCGGGGGCAGCCGCGCTTTCGTGCAGGATATTCGCAACCGGCAGGGCGGCTATCCCGAGTTCTCGACCATCGTCCTGCTCCACGAATATGCGCACCACTTCCTGCTATCATCGTCGCGCTTCGCAAAGCCGCGCTGGCTCAACGAGGGGGCAGCCGAGTTCTATGCCGCGGCTACCTTCGAGGCGGATGGCGGCGTGTGGGTCGGACGCCCGGCAGAGCATCGCGGAGGCGATCTCGCCTTTGGCGATCCGGTGCATGTGCGCGAACTGCTCGACCCGGCGCTCTACGAGGAGAAAAAGGTCAAGGGCTTTGACGCCTTTTACGCCAAGAGCTGGCTGCTCTATCACTACCTGTTCTTCGACCAGACGCGCAGGGGTCAGCTGAACGATTACCTCGTCAAGCTCAGCGAGGGCATGGACCAGAAGGCTGCGGGTGAAGCGGCGTTCGGCGATCTCGACAAGCTGGAGCGCGAGTTGAAGTCCTATGTGCGCCAGCCGCGGATGACCGCGATCAAGCTGACGCCGGACAAGCTTTCGACCGGCACCATCAGTCTGCGACCGCTAACCGAGGGCGAGGCCGCGATGATGCCGCTCCAGATCCGCTCACAGCGCGGGGTGGATGCGGCCGAGGCTGCGACGATCCTCGCCGAAGCACGGCTGGTGGCAGCGAAGTTCCCCGAGGATCCCGGCGTGCTTACCGCGCTGGCTGAAGCCGAGTACGATGCCGGCAATGATGCGGAGGCGATTGCTGCAGCTGACGGGGCCATTGCCCGCGATCCGGCACGCGCCAACGCCTATGTCCAGAAGGGCTATGCCCTGTTCCGCCAGGCGGCCGAGGTCGAGAATCGCACCGCCGCCTATGCCGCGGCGGTCAAGCCATTCGTGGCGCTCAACAAGCTGGAGAACGATCACCCGCTGCCGTTGATCTATTTCTACCGGGCGCAGGTGGAACGCGGCATCACACCGTCCGAAAACGCGCGTGCGGCGCTGGAATATGCAGCGACGCTGGCGCCGTTCGATCACGGGTTGCAGGTCAATGCCGGCATGATGCTGATCGGCGAGGGCAAGATGCAAATCGCGCGCAGCTTCCTGGCTCCGGTGGCGGCCAATCCCCACGGCGGGTGGGCGGCGGAGCGAGCCAAGCAGCTCATCGCCGCGATCGCCGATGCGCCCGAGGGCATGCCACTTGACATCAGCAACCTGCCCGAGCCTGTCGAGGTGCCCGAGGTGTCGCTGCCGGGCTCCGAATAGGGGTGCCGCAAGGTGTCCGCCCACTCCGGGAGGCACCTCGCTGGCCAGCCGGGTCAGCTCTTGCCGAACAGACCCTTGGCAATGTCCATCACATCGTCGATGGGGTTGCCGTCACCGTCGCGGTCGAGGATCGAGGCGAAGTTGGAGAGCGAACCCTCTCCCCCGATCGCCGAAACGACCTGGTTGAGAATGTCGGGTGACAGGCCGGTCTTCTCCGCTGCCAGCGTCACCGTGTCGCCATCGAGCTGATGGGTCTTGCCGAGTGCGGCGATCGCCTTTTCCGCCATCGATGGGTCGATCCCGATCTGCTTGGCAAGATTCACCACATCGTCCGGCGCGCCGCCGATGTTCTTCAGAATGCCGTCGAGAATGCTCATCACGTTCCTCCTTGGGATCGTGTCGCCCCGGAGTGTGCAGCAGCTTACGGGCTTTTCATAGCAAAAGGCCCCGCTCCGGTCTTGCGCCGGGCGGGGCCCCTCTCCCGAACTTGATACAGGTTACGCGGCGACAGGCGCCGGTGCAGCCTGACGCACGCCTTCGTCGACATGGGCTTCGAACTGCGCGAAGTTATCGATGAACAGCTGCACGAGCTTCTTGGCAGTCGCGTCATACTCCTCACCGTCAGCCCAGGTGCTGCGCGGATCGAGGATGGTCTGGTCGAGGCCGGCTTCGGCGAGCGCGGGGACGAACACGGGAACCTCGAAGCCGAAGTTGGCGTCCTTGCGGAACTCGACATTGTTCATCTTACCGTCGAGCACGGCATTGAGCAGCGGACGGGTGGCCTTGATCGGCATGCGGCTGCCAGTGCCGTACTTGCCGCCGGTCCAGCCGGTGTTGACCAGCCAGCAATCAACTCCACCCTTCGAAATGCGCTCCTTCAACAGGTTGCCGTAAACGCTCGGGTGGCGCGGCATGAAGGCAGCGCCGAAGCAGGTGCTGAAGGTCGCTTCCGGCTCAGTCACGCCGATTTCCGTGCCCGCGACCTTGGCGGTGTAGCCGCTGAGGAAGTAATACATTGCCTGATCGGCGGTCAGCCGCGCGATCGGGGGCAGAACGCCAAAGGCATCGGCGGTCAGCATGATCACGTTCGACGGTGCGGGGCCGAGGTTCTTTTCCGACGTGTTCGGGATGAACTCGATCGGATAGGCGCCGCGGGTGTTCTCGGTCTTGCTGCTATCGGTAAAATCGAGCTCGCGCGTGGATTCGTCCATCGCCACGTTTTCGAGAATCGTGCCGAACATCTGCGTGGTGGCGTAGATTTCCGGCTCGCCCTCGGCCGAGAGGTTGATCATCTTGGCGTAGCAGCCGCCTTCGAAATTGAAGACCGCAGTGTCCGACCAGCCATGCTCGTCGTCGCCGATCAGCGTGCGGCTGGCATCGGCGGACAGCGTGGTCTTGCCGGTACCCGACAGACCGAAGAAGATCGCGCTCTTGCCATCCTTGCCGATGTTCGCGCTGCAATGCATCGGCATGACGCCCTGCGCAGGGAGGAGATAGTTAAGCAGGCCGAACACGCCCTTCTTCATCTCGCCCGAATATTCGGTGTTGCCGATCAGGATCAGCTTCTCGGTGAAGCTCACCGCGATCACCGTGTCGCTGCGGCAGCCGTGGCGTTCGGGATCGGCCTTGAAGCTCGGCAGATTGATGATGGTGTATTCGGGGACGAAATCGGCCAGTTCATCGGCCGTGGGGCGCACCAGAAGGGTGCGGATGAACAGGTTGTGCCAGGCCATCTGGTTGATGACGCGCACGTTGACGCGATATTCCGGCTGCGAGCCGCCGAACAGGTCGGCGACGTAGAGTTCGTCCTGGCCTTCGAGTTCCTTGAGGAAATCGGCCTTCAGTTCGGCGAAGTGTTCTTCGCTCATCGGCTGATTGATCGTGCCCCAGTTGATCGTGCTCTCGGTCTGGCTGTCCCGGACGACGAACTTGTCCTTGACGCTGCGGCCGGTGAAGCGGCCCGTATCGACCAGCAGCGCGCCGTGCTTGGTCAGCTTGCCCTCACCCTTCTTCAGCGCGTGTTCGACAAGCGCCGAGGTGCCGAGATTCGGGTGGATCGTGGCACGGGTGGTGAGGTTCTGGGCAGCCAGCGGGGTTGCGAGCGGGGTCAACTTACGTCTCCTGGGCGAGGCAGCGTGGGTATGGTGCGCGAAGGAGCCGCCAGCTTGATCCAGCGAATCCCGCACGCCCCTTCGTCACATCCCGTAGCACTTGCGCATACGTATGCAACCTCAGGCGGACTTGGCTGCCGCAAACTGTTCGATCTCTTGCGTGGGGCATTAATTTGCGATGGTGTTGGCGTCAAACCGGGTGGGGATAGCAATTTTGGGGGGCACCCAATCCCAGCTCCCCGCACCCGAGCAGCAGCGATTGCGACATGCGGCCGATGGCGCTACCCTCGCGCCATGAAACTGCGGGCAGAACAAGGATGACAATGGAGGGCAACACCGCTGATGCGGCCGCCCTGTCGCCCGAATTAGCGGGCGCCGAGGCCCGCAAGCTGCAGATCGCGCTGGTCGATGATGATCGCAACATCCTTACCACCGTTTCGATCGCCCTGCAGGCTGAAGGCTTTGCCACGCGGCTCTATTCCGATGGCGAAACCGCGCTGAAAGCGCTGCTCGACAATCCGCCCGATCTGGCCGTGTTCGACATCAAGATGCCGAAAATGGACGGGATGGAGCTGCTTCGCCGGCTGCGCGCCCATTCGCCGATGCCGGTGATCTTCCTTACCAGCAAGGATGATGAAAGCGACGAGGAGGCGGGCCTTCAGCTGGGCGCGGACGATTACATCGCCAAGCCTTTCAGCCTGCGCCTGCTGATCGCCCGCATCCGCGCGATTCTGCGCCGCGCCGAGCCGCTGGTGGCAGGCGCCGCCCCGGCCTCTCCCGCCGACCCCGCGCCCGCCACGCTCACCCGAGGGCGATTGTTCATGGATCCCGCGCGCCATCAGGTGACGTGGCAGGGCGAGCCGGTCAGCCTCACGGTGACCGAATTCCTGATCCTTGAAGCCCTGGCGATCCGCCCCGGGGTAATCAAGAGCCGCAACCAGTTGATGGACGCGGCCTACCCCGACGACGTCTTTGTCGACGACCGCACAGTCGACAGCCACATCAAGCGGATGCGGCGCAAGTTCAAGGTGGTCGATCCTGCCTTCAATGCCATCGATACGCTCTATGGCGCGGGCTACAGCTTCACCGATGGCTGAAGCCAAACGCAGTGGCGAGCAGCTGAGCGCCACAGGCCGCTTTGCGCTGACGGGTCGCATCCTTGCGGTCAACATCCTGCCGCTGCTGATCATGGGCGGCGGGCTGTTCTATCTCGACTCCTACCGCACCCAACTGATCAACGAACGCTTCAAACTTGCCCGGATCGAGGCGCAGATCACCGCCGAGGCGCTCGCCGGCGCCACCCGCGAGCGGCAGGAGGCGTTGCTGGTGCAGATCGGCAAGGAGCAACGGATGCGGCTGCGCACCTTCGATGCCAAGGGCAAGCTCACCGCCGACAGCTTTGCGCTCGCCGATCCCGCCTTCCGCTTCAATGACATCTCGGATGATGACTGGAACCAGCGCTTCTCAGTCTGGCTCGACCGGACGATGGATACCATCGTCAGCGCCGAGGTGGTGCAGGACTATCAAGAGCCCGAGGCGCAGGATGCCGACGCCTGGCCCGAACTGGCGCGCGCGCGCGAACTCGGCCTGTCGCAGGTGCGGCTTTACGACTGGCGCGATGGCACCCCGGTGATCACCGCCGCGGTGCCGGTGGGCCTGCAAGGCGCAACACTGCTGACAGTACGCAACGCCGTCGACATCACTGAAAGCGTGCGCACCGCACGCTCGGCGCTGTTTCTGGCGATGCTGGTGGTGATGGCGGCCTCGGCAGCGCTCTCGCTGTTCCTCGCGCGCACCATCGTTACGCCGCTGCGGCTGCTCGCCCGCGCCGCTGTCCGCGTGAAGCAGGGCCGCGATCGGGAGGTCGAGGTGCCACGCCTGCCACAGCGCAGCGACGAGATCGGCCTGCTCGCCCGCGCGGTTTCGGACATGACGGGCGCGCTGCGCCAGCGGATCGACGCGGTCGACAGCTTCGCGGCGGATGTGGCGCACGAAATCAAGAACCCGCTCGCGTCCTTGCGCAACGCGGTCGACACCCTGCCGCGGGTCGATGATCCGGAGCTGCGCCAGCAGCTGATCGCCATCGCCGCCCACGATGTGCGCCGGATCGACCGCCTCGTCACGGAAATCGCCGCGGCCAGCCGGGTCGATGCCGAAATCAGCCGTGCGACACTGGAACGCATGGACCTTGCCGAACTCTTCGCCAATCTCATCCGCAGCCGCGAGGACCGGGGCTTGAACGGCGGGCGGCGGATCGCACTGGACTTGCCGGGCCGCGGGCCGCTCAAGGTTATGGGCGTGCCAACCCAGCTTGAACGGGTGGCCGAGAACCTACTTGATAATGCCGTGTCCTTCTCGCCGCCCGACGGCGTCGTGCGGGTCGGGATCCGCCAGAGCGGGCGGCAGATCGTCGCCGAGGTCTGTGATGAAGGCCCCGGGATCGCCCCTGACGCGCGCGAGGCGGTGTTCCGGCGGTTCCACTCCGACCGGCCCGAAGGGGAAAGCTTCGGCAACCACTCAGGTCTGGGCCTCGCCATCGGCCGCGCAATCGCCGAGGCGCATGACGGCACGCTCACCGCCGATGCCCGGCCCGACGGCGCAGGCGGCGCGTGTCTGCGCCTGACCCTCCCCGCCGCGCCCGCATGACAACGCTGGTGCTTCAGGCGAGTGCGGTGGCGGTTGGCGGCAGGGCTTTGCTGATCGAAGGGCCGCCGGGCAGCGGCAAGTCGAGCCTCGCGCTGGCGCTGATTGAGCGCGGCGCTGGCCTGATCGGCGACGATGCGGTAACGCTGACGGCGGACGGCGCGCGGCTGATCGCCTCGGCACCGCCCAACATTGCCGGATTGCTTGAGGTGCGCGGGGTAGGCCTTGCCCGCCTTGCCTTCGCCCCTCCGGCTCCGGTGGCACTGATCCTCACGCTTGGCGCGCCGGCACCCGAGCGCCTGCCGGAAACACCCCTGGCTAACCGCGTAATCGCGGGGGTTGCTGTGCCGGTGCTCGCCTTCGATCCCGGCGCGACCGCCCCGGCCAGCCGCGCCGAATGGGCGTTGCGGCTGCATGGCACACCCTTCGGAGCGTCTTCCCTTTGCCCCGGCCAATCGGCACATGACATGCCATGACCGATTCCGCCGCCCCTTCAACGCCGCCCGAGAAGCGCCAGCTGCTGCTGGTCACCGGCCTTGCGGGCGCGGGCAAATCAACCGCGCTCGACGTGCTGGAAGACCTCGGCTGGGAGACGATCGACAACTTCCCGGTGCGGATGCTGAAACGCCTCGTCACCATGCCCGACGAGGCGCGCGGCCCGCTCGCCATCGGCTTCGACTCGCGCACCCGCGGCTTTGTGCCTGCGGACATCATGACGCTGGTAAACGACCTCGGCCAGCGCGGCGACCTTGCGCTCACCTCGCTGTTCCTCGATTGCGCCGGCGGCGAGCTTGAACGTCGCTTCAACGAGACACGCCGCCGTCACCCGATGGCCGACGGGCGCCCCGTTCAGGAAGGCATCGCTGCCGAGCGCGAGCTGCTTGAACCGCTGCGCCGCTGGGCCGAAGTGATGATCGATACCTCGGCTATGACCAGCAATGATCTGCAAGGCCGGATCCGCGAGCTTTTCGCGCCCGCCAAGGCCGAGGCCGCGCTGACGCTCACCATATCGAGCTTCGGATTTGCCCGCGGAATGCCGCCGCTCGCCGATCTTGTTTTCGACATGCGCTTCCTCGACAATCCGCACTGGGTGCCGGGCCTCAAAGAGCAGACCGGGCAGGATGTACCCGTCGGCGAACACATCGAGAAAGACCCGGCCTTTGCCGAGGCCTTCACCCGGATCCGCGATCTACTTCTGCTACTGCTCCCGCGCTACGGGGCCCAGGGCAAACCCTATGTCCACGTCGCCTTCGGCTGTACTGGAGGAAGACACCGCTCGGTGTTCACTGCGGAAAGCATGGCTGACGCCTTGCGCGCGGCGGGATTTTCCCCCACTGTCCGGCACCGCAACCTGGGCTCGCGCACAGCTGACGCCATCGAAGGCGACCGGCCTTGAAGCGATCCCTCTGAATTCGCGAGACCTTGCCAAGCGCATTGTCCCGCGTGGTAGAAACGCGTAAGGCAAGCCCCTCGGGCGGGCAGTTAACGGACCCTATTTCACACATGATCGGCTTGATCCTGGTAACCCATGGCCGCCTCGCGGACCAATTCGTCGAGGCGATGGAGCACGTGGTCGGCCCGCAAGAGGCGATCGTGACGGTCTGCATCGGCCCCAATGACGACATGGAGCAGCGCCGTGCCGATATTGCGGAGGCCATCGCCGCGGTCGACACGGGCAAGGGCGTCATCATCCTCACCGACCTGTTTGGCGGCACGCCGTCCAACCTGGCGATCTCGTTGCTGGATGCGGGCCATGTCGAGGTGATCGCAGGCATCAACCTGCCGATGCTGATCCGCCTTGCTGGCGCGCGCAAGTCGATGGACGTGACCGCGGCTGTCCACGCCGCACAGACAGCCGGGCGCAATTACATCACCATCGCGAGCGAGCTGCTGGGGCAGGACGCCGCTCCTGCGGCTCGGGCGAAGGCCTGAAGGAGAGCCGCCGTGGGGGAGGCAAGGCAAAACATCATCATCGTCAACCGCCGGGGCCTGCACGCAAGGGCGAGCGCGAAGTTCGTGGGCGCGGTTGCCGCGCTGCCTGATGGCGTGAAGGTGACCGTCTCGAAAGCGCCGCATAGTGCGGCGGGCGGATCCATCCTGGGTCTGATGATGCTCGGCGCAGCCAAGGGCGACACGGTCGAAGTCGCGGTCGAGGGTGATGGCGCCGACGCCGTGCTCGCCGGTCTGATCGCGCTGGTCGCCGACGGCTTCGGCGAGGACTGACGCGCGGCTATCTGGCCCACGCGGATATTGCCATGCGCAAGCACATAACCGGCTTTTCCAACCCGACGGTCAAGTACCTGCGCAGTTTGCGCGACAAGAAGCACAGGAAGCGCAGCGGGCAGTTCCTCGTCGAGGGGCTACGGTTGCTGGAGGATGCGCGCGCATCGGGCCGTATGCCGCGCACGCTGGTGATGGCCGAAGGGCGCGAGCATCCCTTGCTTGAACGGCTGGAAGCTGACGTGATGGCGACCGGCGGCGAGGTGATTGCCACCACGCCCGACATTCTGTCCAAGATCACCGGCAAGGAAAATGCCCAGAGCGTTGCCGGGGTGTTCGACGAGTGGGATACCTCGCTGGCCGCCCTCGACCGCAACGCCGCACCGATCTGGCTGGCTGCGCAGGCGCTGCGCGATCCGGGGAACCTTGGCACAATGCTGCGGACCTGCGACGCGGTCGGTGCCGGCGGTCTGATCCTAATCGACGATTGCGCCGATCCCTTCAGCGCCGAAGCCGTCCGCGCGAGCATGGGGGCGGTCTTCACCGTAGGCCTTGCACAGGCACGCTGGGACGATTTCCTGCCGTGGCTGCGGGCGGGAGAGGGCCAGCTGGTCGCCGCTTCCTTGCGCGATGCCGTGCCCTATCGCGGTGCGGCCTATCAGGCGCCGTGTTTCATTCTGGTCGGCAACGAGTCGCAGGGACTGCCCGAGGAATATGAAATGGCCTGCAACCTGCGCGTCACCATGCCGATGAAGGGCCGCGCGGATTCACTGAACGCGGCCGTTGCGGGGGCGGTGCTGGCTTACGAGGTATTGGCCGGGCTGGAGGGCTAATTACTCCGCCGCGTCCTTGCGGTTTTCGAGCGCAGGATATTCCGCTTCGACCGCGTCGGCATCAGCTGCATTGTAGCGCGGAGCGCTTTCCACCAGCGGTACGTCCTCGATCGCGCGCTTGCCGATTTCGACACCCTTTTCCGCCAAGCGCCGCCCGGAGGAGAGCACATTGCGTTCAAAACTGCCGACGAACTTGTTGTAATTATTGACCGCGCTTTCCAACCCGCCGCCTACGCGCTTGAGGTGCTCGGCCGCCGTGGCAAGGCGTTCGTACAATTCAGCGCCCATCCGCCCGATCTCCGCCGCCTCGCTCGCCATCTTGTCCTGCCGCCACACCTGCGCCACCGTGCGGGCAATCGCGACAAGGTTGGTCGGTGTTGCCAGCAGGACCTTGTTGCGGAAGGCAAAGTCCCACAATTCCGGATCATGTTCGAGCGCGGCGGCGACGAAGTGCTCGCCCGGCACGAACATCACCACATAGTCGGGCGCATCGTCGAACTGGCTTTGATAGCTCTTCGAGCCGAGCGTCTGCACGTGAGTGCGCATCGACTTGGCGTGCAGATCGAGGTGCCGCTTGCGCTCGCCCTCGTCATCGGATTCGAAAGCGGCCTGATAGGCATTCAGAGAGACCTTGGAATCGATCACCAGCTTCTTCTGGCCGGGCACATTGACGATTGCATCAGGCCGCAAGCGCCCTTCATCGGTGTCCATCGACTGTTCAAGGTGGAAATCGGTATGTTCGGCCAGACCGCACTGTTCGAGTACGTTCTGCAGCGCTCGTTCCCCCCAGCGCCCACGCGCCTTGGGGCCACTGGTGAGCGAGTTTCCAAGCCGCTGCGCCTCGCGCCGGACCTCGTCCTGTCCTTTGCGCATTTCCTCGATCACACCTGCGAGCTGGCCGAAGGCGTCGACGCGCTTTTCCTCGAGCGCCTTGACCTGGTCCTCGTAGCTTTTCAGCCGGTCACCCACAGGCGCGAGCAAGGCTTTCAGCTTCTCCTCGCTCGCCTTCTCCGAATGGCCAAGGCGTTCCTCCGCGCGCTTGAGGAAGGCTTCCTGTGCACGATTGAGCACCTGTGCCCCGGTGTTCTCGAACTCCTTGAGGAGGTTGCTGCGCGATTCTTCGAGCAGGCGCTTCTGTTCCTCGAAAGCGGCGCGCTCGGCACGGAAGCGCGCGTTTTCCTCGCGGGCGGCATCGAGTTGCTGCGCGAGGCCATCGGCGCGCGCGGCGCGTTCGCCCAGAGCCGCAACTTCGATCCGCGCCTCGCCAAGTTCGGCGATGGCACGGGCGAATTTCGCATCCTGCTCTCCCGCCGCAGCCTCGGCCGCCGCGAGCCGCGTGCGCAGATCGGCAGCCACGCGCGACGCGATGAACCAGCCGAGACCGGCGCCAATGACGAGAGCGAGAATCGCGAGAATTGCAGGGTCCATACACCGATGCTACACGGAACGAATAGAGAACGCTAGGCCTGCCTTGCGCTTTCCAACAAGAAAGCCGAGCCCCGGATCAAGTCCGGGGTGACGTGACGGCATTGGTCAGCGCTAGCATCGGCGCGCAGCGCCGCGAGCGCACGCGCGCGAGCTGCAGGGGCCTCGTAGCGAAGCGGAGAGAACGGCCCCGAGGACGTGCCCGCGGAGGCGGGCACGCAAACACCTCAGGCCGCGCGGCGGATCTTTTCGAGCTTCTTCAGCACCATCGCGCGCTTCAGCCGGCTGAGGTGATCGATGAAGAGGATACCCTCAAGGTGGTCCATCTCGTGCTGGAGGCAGGTCGCCATCAGCCCTTCGAGCGCTTGCTCGTGGGTGTTGCCGTCCAGATCCTTATAGCGCACACGGCACGTCGCGGGGCGATCAACATCTGCGTATATTTCGGGGACCGACAGGCAGCCTTCCTGGTAGGTCGAAAGCTGGTCGGCCGGATCGAGGATCACGGGGTTGATGAACACCCGCGGCTCTTTCTTGGTCGCAGCGTGCGTGTGCGAATGACCGTGGCCGTGGCCATGATCGTGACCACATTCGACCGGGGGCGCGTCGGGATCGTCAGGCTGGAGATCGATCACCAGCACGCGCTTGGGCACGCCGACCTGGATCGCGGCGAGGCCGATGCCGGGGGCATCGTACATCGTCTCGAACATGTCTTCGACGAGCGTGTTCAGCTCGGGACCGAACTCGTGGGGTTCGACCGGGGTCGAGACAACTTTCAGCCGGGGGTCCGGCACTTCGAGGATTTCGCGGATAGCCATCGCCGCCATGTAAGCGAGCAACGCGCGAATTTCAACGCTGGCTAACCCACCGGTCGACGCGCCCGCAATGCCTGCGCCAACGTGCCTTCATCAAGGTAGTCAAGCTCCCCGCCAACCGGCAATCCGTGAGCCAATTGGGTGACGCGCACAGGATGGGATTCCAGACGTTCGGCAAGGTAGTGCGCGGTGGTCTGGCCCTCCAGCGTCGCATTCATGGCGAGCACCACCTCGTCAACCTCGCCGCCCTCGACCCGAACGAGGAGGCTGGGGATATTGAGTTCTTCAGGGCCGATGCCATCCAGCGCCGAAAGCCTGCCACCAAGCACATGGTAGCGTCCGGGGAAGAGCCGCGCGCGGTCGAGCGCCCAGACGTCTGAGACTTCCTCGACCACGCATAACGAACGCGCATCACGGCGCGGATCGGCGCAGATACCGCAGGGGTCGCGAGTGTCGACATTGCCGCAGGTCTGGCATTCGATCAGCGTTTCGGCGACGCCCGCCAGCGCTTCCAGCAGGGCGGGCAGCGCGCTCTCGCGGTGCTTCACCAGCCACAGCACCGCCCGCCGCGCGGAACGCGGCCCCAAACCCGGCAAGCGGGCCAGCGCGGAACTCAGTGCCTCGATCTCTTGCGATGCCATGGAGGGGGAGATAGGGCCTGCGCTCCGCTTCACAAAGGCCGCACGCGACGATTATGCGCATCATCTTCATGGGAACGCCCGAATTCGCGGTGCCAGCGCTTACCGCACTGCATGAGGCGGGGCACGAGATCGCCTGCGTCTACACCCAGCCGCCGCGTCCGGCAGGCCGGGGCAAGCAGTTGCGCCCTTCCCCCGTGGCGCTGGAGGCCGAGCGGCTTGGGGTGCCCGTGCGCTGGCCGGTATCGCTCCGCAATGCCGAGGCGCAGGCGGAGTTCGCAGCCTTGCAGGCCGACATGGCGGTGGTTGCCGCTTACGGCCTGATCCTGCCGCAGGCGGTGCTGGATGCCCCCAAGCACGGTTGCCTTAACATCCACGCCTCACTGCTTCCCCGCTGGCGCGGGGCGGCGCCGATCCACCGTGCGGTGATGGCGGGCGACGAAGTGACGGGCGTTACGATCATGCAGATGGAAGCGGGGCTCGATACCGGACCGATGCTCCACAAGGTGAGCGTGCCGGTCGGGCGCAAGACGACGGGCGAGCTGTTCGCGGAACTGGGCGCGGTGGGCGCGGCGGCGATGGTCGAGGTGCTGGCCAATCTCGCCGCCTTCCCTCCCGAGGTTCAGGACGACAGCGCGGCAATCTACGCCCCCAAGATCGACAAGGCCGAGGCGAAAATCGACTGGGCGCAACCCGCGGAGACGGTTGAACGCCTTGTTCGCGGCCTCGCCCCCTTTCCCGGTGCTTGGTTCGAACTGGGCGAGGAGCGCGTGAAGCTGCTGCTCGCCGAGGTGGTCGAAGGCACGGGCGCACCCGGTAGCGTGCTTGATGAGAACTTCACCGTCGCTTGCGGGTCAGGCGCGATCCTGCCCTTGCGGCTCCAGCGCGCGGGCAAGCCGGTGCTGGAGCGCGGCGATTTCCTGCGCGGGTGGGCGGTGGCGGCGGGGACGGTGCTTTCTTGACCCGCTTCGCCCTCACCCTCGAATTCGACGGCACGCCGTTCTTCGGACTGCAACGCCAGTCGCACGGGCCGAGTGTGCAGCAATCGGTTGAGGATGCGCTCCACCGGATCACGGGCGAGGCTGTTGTGATGCATTCGGCAGGGCGCACCGATGCGGGCGTCCACGCGCTGGCGATGCGCTCCCATGTGGACATCGAAAAGCTGTTCGATCCGTTCCGCCTAATGGCCGCGCTCAATGCCCAGCTTCGTCCCGAGCCGATTTCTGTGACCCACTGCGAGGTGGTGCCGGATGATTGGCACGCGCGCTTTTCCTGCACCGGGCGGCGCTACATCTACAGGATCGCCAACCGCCGTGCACCGCTGACCCTGATGAGGGACAAAGCCTGGCACGTGCCCCAGCCGCTCGATGCGGACGCGATGCACCGCGCGGCGCAGGCCTTGGTGGGGCGGCATGATTTCACCACCTTTCGATCGGTCCATTGTCAGGCTGCCGATCCGGTCAAGTCGCTGGATCTTCTGGATGTCGAAAAGGTCGCGACCGAATGGGGCGAGGAAATCCACATCCACGCCGCCGCGCGCTCGTTTCTGCATCATCAGGTGCGCTCGATGGTCGGTTGCCTGAAGCTCGTCGGCGCAGGCACTTGGCCCGAGGCGCGCATGGCCGAGGCGCTCGAAGCGCGCGACCGCAACGCTTTGGGGCTTAACGCGCCCCCGCATGGCCTCTACTTCGTCGAGGCAACCTACCCGGATTCGCGAGAGGAAAAACAATGACAACCACCGGAAAGCAGCTCTTCACCACTCTGAACCCCGACGGCAAGCTGACCCTCGAGGTGGCCGAGAGCCAGTTCCCCGCGCCCACCGGCAATCAGGTGCTGGTCAAGATGGAAGCCGCGCCGATCAACCCGTCCGATCTCGCGATCCTCACGAGCGCCGCCGATTTCGAGACCGCCGAATACACCCCCGGCAAGGTCGTCGCCACCATGCCCGAACCGTTTCTGACCGGCAACAAGGCGCGCCACGGCCAGCGCCTGCCCGCGGGCAACGAGGGCGCAGGCACCGTCATCGCCACCGGTGACAGTGATTTCGCCAAAAGCCTGATGGGCCAGCGCGTCGCCTGCGTGCCGGGCAATGCCTTCAGCCAATATGCCATCGCCGATGCGATGATGTGCATTCCGCTCGGCGATCATTCCTCCGAGACCGGCGCATCCAGCTTCGTCAACCCGATGACCGCGCTGGGCTTCGTCGAGACCGCGAAGATGGAAGGGCATTCCGCCATCATCCACCTCGCCGCCGCTTCGAACCTCGGCCAGATGCTGAACCGCATCTGCATCGAGGATGGGATGAAGCTGGTGAATATCGTCCGCAAGCCTGAGCACGTGGCGATGCTCAAGGCGCAGGGCGCGACTTATGTGGTCGATAGCTCGGCCCAAACCTATATGGCCGACCTGCGCGCCGCGATTGCCGAAACCGGCGCCTTCCTTGGCTTCGACCCGATCGGCGGCGGACAGGCGTCTGACGGCGTGCTGAAGGCGATGGAGCAGGTCGCGGTGACGCAGATGAGCGAGTTCTCGCGCTACGGCTCGAACCAGCAAAAGAAGATGTACATCTACGGCCGCCTCGACCTCTCGCCGACGATCCTGACGCCGTCCTATGGCCTGCAATGGAGCATCGCCGGCTGGCTGCTGACGCCGTTCCTCCAGCGTGCGGGCATGGAGACCGTGGTGCGGATGCGCGCCCGGGTGCAAGCGAACCTCACCACCACCTTTGCCTCGCATTACAAGGCCAAGGTGACGCTGGAAGGGATGCTCGAGAAGGACGCGATCTGCGACTACCGCCAGATGAAGACCGGCGAGAAGTATCTGGTCACGCCCTGGGGGTAAGGGCGCTACTGGTTCTTGAAGAGTGGCAGGGAGTGGGCGCGCATCCCCTCCCGGCTAGTCACTTCATGCAGCTCCCCAAAGGCGGGTCTGCCGACAATTTCTGTGATTACTGACGGCCGACATCAGACAACGGTCCCGACGCAAGGTGCCCGAGAATGCGTTGCAAGGCTGCGATATTGTCCTGATCCTCGGCCGTCTCGAGCGCGTCTTCGAGCACCGCGCGGATATCGTCCGCCTCTACCTGTTCCATTTCCCAATGCGGATAGAGGCGCTCGCGCATTTCGACGCTGCGGTCCAGCGTCACGATATCGTGATGGCGGGTATCGCCATGCAGGTTCGCGATCAGGCTGCGCACTTCGGCAGGCGGCCCCTCGATCCATTGGAAGAACACCCCGCTGCCGAACACCAGCACCCCGGTGATGTCCCGCGCGACATTGCGGGCTTGTGAAAACTCGACGAGGCGGCTCACCTGGGCTGCGTCCACACCCTCGGCAGCACGGCTGCAATAGACGAAGGTTTCGAGCATGATCGCGTCGGGCTCAAGATCATGGCTGCCTGCAAAGCCCGGTTCGTCGAACATGGGTAAACTCACTTTATCTATGGCGGGCAGACTGTGCCGACTGGTTGCCGGGCAGCACTAGCGCATCTGTTTGGGATTTGTAAGGAATACGCTTTGCCTGCGGGATCACAGGTCACCCGCCGTCAAACGCAGCCTGTATCTCAGCCGCGTTCGTGATCCCGTTCGCCAGCAGCACTATCAGCAGCACCCGTGCCTTGGCTGGACCCAGTGCGCGCGCCGCGACCAGACCCAGCGCATCGTCGTCGACCTCGACATTGCGGTCGACCAGCCCTTCGTCGACACGGCTGGCTCGCACCACCGGAACGCCCGAAGCAGCCGCGCGGGCGAGCGCTTCCAGAACAACGCGCGGCGCATTGCCCTGCCCCATGCCGGCAAGCACGATTCCCCGGGCCCCGATACCCAGCAGCGCCTCGACCGGCTTTTCGTCCATCCCTGCCCCTGCGGTCAGGATCGCCACGCGCGGCAGTTCTGCCGGGAAGGCATAGCGCGCCGGTTCATTGAACCGATGCGTAGGGCCGAACCAGTCGAGGCTTGAGGGTGTGACCCGCGCCAGCGGCCCGCGAGGGAAGGTGCGGAAGGCGTCGATAGCGCTAGTTGCGGCCTTTCTCGCATCGCGCACGGCGAGCACCGCGTCGCCCATCACCAGCATCACCCCGCGCCCCGCCGTCGCCGGATCGCCCGCCACCTTCACCGCGTTGGCGAAGTTGCGCATCCCATCCGCGCCGACCACATCTGCCGGGCGCATCGCACCGACCAGGATCACGGCCTTGGCGGTGGGCAGCGTCAGATCGAGCAGAAACCCCGTTTCCTCCGCCGTGTCGGTGCCGTGGGTGATGATCACGGCGTCGATCGCCGGATCGTCCATCGCCGCGCTACACGCCGCATGGAGCGCCTGCCACTCGGCATAACCGATGTCCTGCGATCCAATCCGGGCGATTTCTTGCGGCACCAGCTCCGCCGTCAACCCCAGCGCCGCAAGGTGCGCCACCAGCACGTCCAGCGACAATCCGCCGGGGCGATAGGCCGCGCCCGTTCCGCCCGCGCCCGACCCGGCAATCGTGCCCCCGGTGCCGAGTACGAGTATGCGCGGAGGCGGGGACGAAGGGTTGTTCATGCGCCCGCCCCTAGCCGCCGCTTGCCCCCTCGCCTAGGGCCTCCTCGCCGAACTGATCGAACACCGCGGCAAGTCCGGGCACATCGGCCTCAGCCCGCAGCGCCGCGAGCGCTTCGGCGATGTCGATCGCAAACACCGACACCCCGCCCTCATGCCCTACCCCTTCCGCGCCGAGCGACCGCGCCAGCGCCAGTGCCGGGCGGTTTTCGGGGAGGATATTGACGGTGAACCGATCGTACCCCTCGCGCGCGCAATCGAGCAGAAGCACCGCTGTCAGCAGCCGAGCAAGTCTGCGCCCATGATATTCGTCAACCACCGCAACCGAGAATTCGGCCTCGTCCGGATTCTCCTTGTCGCGGAAGGCATGGACCACGCCGAGAGCAGGGGTATCGGGCAAATCGCTCCGCAAGGCACCCCACGCTAGGTGATCGTGACCGTCGGGCGATGTGAGCGCACGCAGCACCTGCGGCGGCGCTTCGCGGATACCGGAGAAAAACCGCAAATAGCGCGATTGCGGTGAGAGCTTGGCGATGCCGTCCCTCAATCGCGCCTCGTCGGCGCGGCGCACGCGGCGAATGCAAACCGGGGTGCCATCATTGAGCTGCGAGTGGATGGTCATCGCGCCTGCATCATCTCCAACCCGCCCCGTTCCTACCCTAGCCGCTTGACGCCCGCACCAACACAGCTAAACCGCGCCGAGGCCACGTGCCGTGGGGCGGTTAGCTCAGTTGGTAGAGCATCTCGTTTACACCGAGAGGGTCAGCGGTTCGAGCCCGTTACCGCCCACCAGATTTCAGGCCATTGCGACCGCAATGGGTCGCCCCGGGATCAGGGCGGTCCACAACAGCTACGCCTCTTGCCAAACCTCTGTTCAGCGCGGCTTCCAGCTTTGGAGCCTTGCGCCAACCAAAATGCAGGTAATGCCATTCAGTTGCCCCGCGCCAACCGCTCCTATCAGCACCGTCGAAATGCCAGCGAGGCGCGCCATCGCCGTCTGAACTTGCCAGGAGCCACTAATATATACCAATGGGTGTATACGGAATAGGTAAAACCTTTTTAACCTTTCTTATACAACCAACAACTATAAGCATTCCTCCCAAGGAAAAAATTACGGACCACAATTGGTAGGAAATAAAGCATGAATAAGTTCAAAGTACTGAAGAGCCTGATTTCTGATAAGTCAGGTGCAACCGCTATTGAATATGCACTCATCGCTTCGCTTATTGCAATTTCCTGCATTACTGCTTTGAACGCCGTCGGCACAAGCATCACGAGCAACTACCAGTCGACGGCGGACGCGCTGGTTAAGTAAAGGTCTCCCGGAGCGTGGCGGCGCCTAACAGCGCCGCCACGTAATTGCGGCTTGGTCTTGCCTGATACCGGTTACCCGCGCATCCGTGAATGCAGCCGATCATGTCGGCAGGGTGAAAACCCGATGGATTACAAAATCATGCAAATAGCCTCCCGCGAGGTTCTCCGGGATTACCGCGGCAGTGCCCTCATCGCGGCAGCCAGTGGTAAGTTGAAGGGCGCAGATTGATGACGCGCGAACATATCCCCGTGTCCCTGCTCCAACCTAGCCTCCTCGACCGCCGAAGTGCAGCACGCATACAACTGCGCATCCCGGCAAAACTGGTCAGCTTGTTCGACACACATGATTGCGTGCTGATCGACGTATCGCGAAGCGGTGCGCTGGTTCGCCTTGCGCGTCCGCTTGCCATCGACGCCTGCGGATACTTGCACGCAGGCCCCTTCGAAGCCTTTGCGATTACCGTTCGCGTAATCAAGTTCGAGGCAGGTGACCCGATCAGCGGCATCAAATTCGACACCCCGTTGACGAGGGAGCAGCTTTTGGAACTGCGCAGCTACCCGAAGGAATATGCGGCGCGCGAAAAACGCTCGGCCATGCTGGCAGCGGACGAATGGTTCAGGGGCGTCGGGCGCTAGCCTGACGGGTAATTCTCCCGGAAGCGCTGCTTTAAGGTCCCGCCGCCGCGATTATGTGTTTTTTTAAATTTATGATATAAACATATCACATCTAAATGGCTACATTCGAACGGATGGTTACCCCGCGTGAACGTACTCGATTATCAGGTGATGTCCTGACGACCTTGTGAAAGTCCAGCGTATGACCACCAACACAGCCCTGGCTTGCCCATCGGGGGAGATTGTCGGAAGGACGTCGGTGCACCGATCGAACGATGGATTGCAGGACGAACACATGAAGATGCAGGAGCAATTGTCGCACCTCATCGCCCAGACCACGACCGATGCCTTCGTCGCGATCGATCCGGAAAACCGCGTCACCTACTGGAACAAGGGCGCCGAGCAGACCTTCGGCTGGCGCGCAGACGAAATGCTTGGTCAAAGCCTCCAGCTGATCGTGCCCGAGGTCCACCGCGCGAGCCATACGGCGGGGCTGCGCCGGCTTTCGGAGGGGCACCAGTCGCGGCTTGTGGGGAAGACGACGAGTGTCAACGCGCTCACCCGCGATGGGCGAGAAATTTCCATAGAGCTTTCCCTGACCCTTTGGGACGATCCCGTGACGGGCAAGCCGGCGGGCTATGCCTCGATCATGCGCGACGTCAGTGCCCGCACTAAGCTCGAAACTGAGCGTGACATGAATCAGCGGAAACTGGAGGAGCAGTTGGCCGCGATCGAAGCGAGCTCCGACGGCATCGCTATGACCGATCCGGAAGGGTTCTTTGTCTACCTGAACCACGCCCATTGCACTATTTTCGGCTATGAGAATTCTTCGTCGCTGATCGGTCGGCATTGGTCGGTCCTCTACTCGGCAAACGAAGCTAAGCGTATCGAAACCGTCGCTATGCCGGCCGTTTTTGAGACCGGCGCTTGGCGCGGCGAGGCGAGCGGTTTGCACAGCGACGGGCGAGTTATCGAGCAGGAAGTGACACTCGCGAAAAGCCCTACCGGCGGCCTCGTTTGCACGACCCGCGATATGGGAGAGCGCAAGCAGGCGATCCGGGAACGTATCCGCGCGCGCGAA
Source organism: Porphyrobacter sp. (assembly GCA_027533455.1). Taxonomy (GTDB): domain Bacteria; phylum Pseudomonadota; class Alphaproteobacteria; order Sphingomonadales; family Sphingomonadaceae; genus Erythrobacter. Next base: position 124,908 of record JAPZUC010000008.1, read on the forward strand.
AGCCTATTGCTGACTGAACGTCAGGAGATGATCAGCCGTGCAGTCTCAGGCGTCGTGCACGATTTCGGGAACTTCATGGCGGTAATTTCGGCCTCAGCAATGACTTTAAGCCTCAAGAGCCAACCCCGTCCGCCTGAACTGGTTCGGATCGAAGACGCTGCCCAACAGGCAAGCGCCATGCTCGAACTTGTCCTTAGGCCCAACCGCGCCTCGGAGGCGGACAGCACACTTGATGCCAAGTCGGCACTGTCGACCGCCCTTGAACTGACAGCAGTCACGCTTAAGCCGTACCATGTCATTAAGCTCAACGCATGTGAGGAAGATCTCATTCTGCACGCGGAGGAAACCGAATTCCTGCGTGTGATTATGAACCTGTGCAGCAACGCCCGTGACGCACTCCCTGAAGACCGAGCCGGAATGATCGAGATCAGGCTCGAGAGGCTTCACGCTGAACGAAAGCTCGCAAAGCGGGTGGTCGGTGCCAACCCCGTACTGCCCTGCGCCGTGATTAGCGTGACGGACACGGGCAGCGGCATCGACAAGGCAGACCTTGGACGGATCTTCGAACCCTTCCATACCACCAAGCGCTCCGGCACCGGGCTCGGCCTCACCGTGGTGTCGGCAATGGTCGCCGAGGCAGGCGGCTCGATCCACGTCCGGAGCGCAAGTCACGGTACAATGTTCCAGATTGTCTGGCCGCTCGCCCCCAATGAACCGCCTCGCGAAGAGGACAGGTACGTCGCGCCCATCCCACTGCTAGAGGGCGCGCGGATCCTCATCGTTGACGATAACCCTTCGGTTCTCGATGTTATCCTGAACGAAGTGCTAAAGACCAAGGCTGAAGTCACAGCGGCTCTCGGCCCTTATAATGCTCTCAAAACGCTTGAGAGCAACGCCATCGGCATAGATGCGGTCATCGTCGATTATGACATGCCCGATATGAACGGCGTGGAGCTAGCGACCCGAATTCGCGATAAATGGCCGCATCTGCCCATCATCCTGTGCACCGCGCTGAACGAGATCGAGTTGAAAGTCGCCCCCTCGCTGTTCGATGACCGCATCTTGAAATCCGCCATCTCTCGCCGTCTCAATCACGCGCTGCACCGGCTGCTCCCCGCTCCAAAGGGGAAAGCATGATAATGCGCATTTTGTTTGCCGATGACCACGACCTGCTGAGGGATGCACTCAAGGCCTATCTTGAGGCGGAGGGGGAGTTCACGGTACGACTTGCCTCGACAGTCGGCGAAGGGCTCGCTGCGATTACGAGCGAAGGCCCTTTCGATCTCGTCCTGCTCGATTTCCAGATACCCGGCATGGACGGACTGCTTGGCCTCAGGCAGGTCGTCGCGGCACAAGGGGCCAGCCCGGTCATGCTGCTGACAGGCGTGGCAACAGAGGGCACGGCCGCGGCGGCACTGCGCTTCGGCGCGGTTGCGGTCCTGAGCAAAACGATGCCGATTGAAAAACTGAAGGGTGCCATCATCAGTGCGATCAAAGGCACCCTTGCGCCAGCATACAGAGGTGCAAGCGGTCAGGTCGCCTCGTCTGAGGTCCCGACTTTGACACCGCGGCAGGAACAGGTCTTGCGTTGCATCTGTGCAGGCCTCTCCAACAAGCAAATTGCAAGGGAGCTCGAACTGACCGAAGCAACGGTCAAGATGCATCTCAAAATGCTTTACGTGAAGCTTGGGGTGAACAGTCGAACGCAGGCCATTCTGGTTTCGAAAAACTTCAATCTGTAACGACTTGGCGCAGATCGACCTTGCCGCGATCCTGCATCCCGACTTGCGGAACATATCCTTAAGGTTGGATTGGCGCTTGCGATGTTAAGCCCACAATAATTGGCAACATCGGAAGGAAGCTAGGATGGTGCCTCAATCACCTCTCGTCTTTGCTCGCAGTGGCTATCGCAAGCCCATGCTGACAAGGCTGGCCGCAAATGACGCGGTGACCACTCCCTGTTGTCCAACATCATCCGAAGCGCTCTCTGCGATGGATTTGCTGCGTGTGATCCAGTCGTCGCTCGACACTCGAGCTACCGCGACCTGGTCGAGTTGAAGCGCAAGGTGCTCGAGGAAGTTTCCGCAGGTAGGCTGATCAATGCCTTGAACTTGGCAATGTTGTATACAGCACGCGCCCGCTGATGCTGGTCTTATTGAAAATCGGATGCTTGCTGAACCGACATAGTCCCATGCGCCGCAAGGTCGAGTGGGACGGGCGCCAAGGAAGACGGAACTGGCGCAAGACCAATAACGCGACATAATAGGACGAATTCACTATCTCAGCACCCAGATCTGTCCGGCGCTAACGAATACGGCGACCAAAAGCTAGATTTCGACCATGATCCGTACGGCCGAAGGCGTGACGCCATAGGCTTCCGCAATTACTTTGCGAACTGCCGCAAGCATCGTCATACGGTCCACATCCTCCACGCGCTGAGATAAGGAAGCGGCCTTATTCAGGGCTTCTGCTTTGGCTGCGGAGGCAAGTACCTGCGGAGAGACCCCGAAGACCTTGGCGATGTCATGCCATTTTTCGCGCTTGGGCCTGCTTTTGCCATTTTCCCACGACAACACTGATGGCTTCGCAACCCCGACAGCGCTGGCCACCTGATCGAGCGTCATTTCGGCCTCGCAGCGCAGAACACGCAGCAACGCGCCGAATGTCTCGGGCAGGTTCTCTGGAACAGCAGTTGCAGCTATGATGTCCGGCATCTTTGCCTGAGACTTCGCCGGAGCGGATCCATCATGGCATTCCTCAGCGTCACACAGCGAGATAACCGCATCGACTTCAGCGCGGTCTAGATCGGGCGCTCTGGTTAAAGTGCCCCATGCGACATCGTGGTTGTCCATTTGAGCCCCTCTCGACATTTGTCGGTACAATAAAAAAATATCGGTCCTGCGCAGTCGGACAATAGCTCATACGGATGTAGTGCGAGCAATCAGCCAACTTTGCTTGCAAAGTCGGCGGTTCGCGTATCGCTAAGGACCAATCGGAATGCACGGCCCCCGCAAGATTCTCCTTTTCCTGAGCGCGCTGTTCGCCGCAAGCGCTGCTCCGGCTGCGGCTGACGATGCGCCGCTGGTGCTGGGAAGCTACGCCTACCCCACGCTCGACCGCACGCGCGCGCTCGCGCCGCTAGCCGGGGTGATCAAGAGCGCCGCCGGCCAGCCGGTCGAGATCAGGCTATACCCAGACCCGGACGCGCTTGCCCGGGAAATCGCTGCGGGTGAAGTGGACGTGGCGGTGCTGAACCTCGGGGCATGGCTGCGTGCGGCGCATGCGCCCGGCGTTCTGCCGCTTGCTGTGCTTGTTCCCGCCCCCGATGTGCAGGAACGTTACCGAGCCGTGCTGCTGGCCTCGCCCACGGCGGGGGTGGACAATGTCGTCGGGGCGGCCCGGATCGCGCCAGGCAAACGACTTGCGGCTGTGTTGCCCGGCTCGACTTCGGGCGGATTGGTCCAGCTTGCCGCCTTGGCCGAAGCCGCCGGCGGAAAGGCGCCTGCGCTGACCGTAAGCTATGCCGGATCACACGAGGCAGCCGTGATGGCGCTTGTCAGGGACGAAACCGACTTTGCAGCCGTCGTCGAAACCCCCTGGGTATCATGGCAGGCTGCCAATTCCGACCGGGCCGACAAACCGCAGGCGATCTGGCGATCCGAGCCCCTGCCACCGGGACCGGTGGTCTGCCGCCCAACGCCCCGGCTCGATTGCGCGGGTCTTGAGGCTGCGCAGCTGGGCACCGACGAGGCTGCCCGCGATGCTGCGCGGGGCGTTGCGGCTGGCTGGCCTGAACTCGTAGGCTCGGACCAGTTCTCCGCCTATGACGCGGCTCGCTACGCAGCACTGATTGCCGCTGCGGCACCTGCACCATGATCCGCTTGTCACCCCGCCCTATTTGATCAGGGGCATCGCCTAAGACATTCGGGCAACCGTGCCATAGGGCAAGCAAGCGGAAGGAGGATAGGCATGGATCTGCAACTTCAGGGCAAGACGGCACTGGTGCTGGGCGCAAGCAAAGGGCTGGGCCGCGCCATCGCAGAGACGCTGGCAGCCGAGGGCGCGCAAGTTGTCACCGTCGCACGCTCGGGCGGCGGTATCGCGGGCCATCCCCACATCATCGCCGATCTTGACGATCCGGCCGCACCGCAGGCGATCATCGACGCAGTGCAGAGCACCGGCCAAACGGCCGATATCCTCGTACTCAATTCCGGCGGCCCGCCGACTGGCGGCGCGGCAAGCACCACACCGGCCGATTTCGCTGCGGTCATGCCCCGCATGTTCAACGCCCAGCTGACCCTTGCCCAAGCCTTCCTGCCTCAGATGCGATCACGCGGGTTCGGGCGGATTCTGGCGGTTGCATCGACGAGCCTTGTCACGCCGATTGCAGGTCTCGTGCTGTCGAACGCCGTGCGTGCAATGCTGGCATCCTGGTGCAAGACCCTTGCCGCCGAGGTCGCCGCCGACGGCGTGACAGTGAACCTGCTGCTGCCGGGCCAGATCGCCACCGACCGTCTGACCAGCCTCCACGCGGCACTGGCGGCGGGCAACGGAATGGCGGCGGAACAGATCACTGCCCACTCGATCGCGGCGATCCCTGCAGGGCGGCTCGGGCGGCCAGAGGAGTTCGGCGACGTTGCCGCCTTCCTCGCCAGCCCCCGCGCCGCCTTCATCACCGGCAGCGCGATCAAGGTGGATGGCGGACAGACCGTAACGCTCTGACGCGCCCGCTTGCGCCGCCTGCCGCGTGTCTATAGCGCGCTAGGCCATGTCCGATCTGTTCATCGCGCTCCAGCATCTCGTCCCCCAGCACGCCCTCTCGCGGCTCGCGGGGAGCATTGCGGCGAGCGACACGCCGTGGCTGCGCGATCGCCTGATCCGCCGCTTTGTTGCAGCCTACGGCGTCGACCTTTCAGAAGCCGCGCGCGGAATCGGGGAGTTCACGAGCTTCAACGACTTCTTCACCCGCGAGCTTAGGCCCGGCGCACGGCCACTGGCGGACGCAGCGAAATTCATCCTGTCGCCTGCCGATGGCGCAGTGAGCCAGCTCGGCCCGGTCAGCGGCGGACGGATTATCCAGGCCAAGGGGCGGGATTACGCGGTCGCCGAAATCCTCGGCTGTAGCGAGGCGGAAGCTGCGCGGTTCGAGGGCGGATCGTTCATCACGATCTACCTCAGCCCCAAGGATTACCACCGCGTCCACATGCCCGCGGCCGGAACACTGGCGCAGACAAGCTACATTCCCGGCGATCTGTTCTCGGTCAACACCGCCACCGCCGCCGGTGTCGACCGGCTGTTTGCGCGCAATGAGCGCCTGTCGTGCCGGTTTGACGGGCCGGACGGGCATTTCGCCAGCATCATGGTGGGTGCGATGATCGTCGCCGGGATCGACACGGTCTGGCCAAACACCTTTCGCACCCATGTCTCGGCGCCCGTTCACGAAGACTTTGCGGGCGCGGACAACGCCTTTGCGGCGGGGGACGAGATGGGGCGCTTCTACCTCGGCTCTACTGTCGTGCTGCTGTTCGAGCCCGGCCGCGTCGCATGGCACGACGACCTCAAACCCGGTGAACCGCTGCGCATGGGCGAGGCGATCGCGCGCCGCCGCGGCTAACTCACTTCGCTGTCAGGCTCTCGCGGATCAGCTTGGCCGCTTCGGGGCTGTCCCATTCATAGCCGCCGGCCACCCGCAGTACTTCCTTGCCGGTCGCGTCGAACAGGATCGTCAGCGGCAGCGCACCTTCAGGCGTGAATTGCGCGGCAAGCGCGGTCTCGGGATCAAGCCAGGGTTCAAGCTGCTGGAATTGGCCCTGCGCAAAGAACGGCTCCACCACCTCTGACCCGCGCACATCCTGGCTGACAGTGATAACCCGCACCTCGCCTTCCAGCGTGCCCGCTAGCGCGTCAAGCTGCGGCATTTCCTCGACGCAAGGGCCGCACCAGGTCGCCCACAGGTTGAGCAGCACCGGCAAGTCCTGCGCCGCAAGATCAAGCGTCCGACCCCCGGCATCGGACACGGTGATAGCAGGCATCGGCGTGCCTGCTAACTTGCGCTCGATCACGCCTGTCGGTGCCTTCGCCGCCTCGTCCTGCGCATCCGGTTGCGCTGGCGCGTCTGCGGCCCTATCGCATCCCGCCAGAAGCAGGAGCGAACACGCAAGGATGAGCGACGAGCGGGACATGACAGGCTCCAACAATGGGGGCGCGGCGACCAACGCCATGTGGGGCGGCCGCTTCGCCGACGGCCCTAGCGCCATCATGCGCGAAATCAACGCCTCGATCCCCTTCGACAAGGCGCTGTGGCGGCAGGACATCACCGCGAGCAAGGCCCATGTGGCGATGCTCGGCGCGGCGGGCATCATCGCTGCAGACGATGCTCTGATGATCGCGAGCGGCCTTGATGCCGTTGCCGCCGAATATGAACGCGACGGCGTGCCCGTGGATTGGGACCGCGAAGACATCCACATGACGACCGAAGCCCGCCTTGCCGAGCTGATCGGGCCGGTAGCGGGTCGCCTCCACACCGCGCGCAGCCGCAATGATCAGGTCGCCACCGATTTCCGCCTGTGGGTGCGCGATGCCTTTGCGGAACTGGACCAAGGGCTGGCCGCACTCCAGCGCGCGCTGGTGACCCGCGCGGGCGAATATGCGGGCAGCATCATGCCCGGCTTCACCCACTTGCAGACCGCCCAGCCTGTGACCCTCGGTCACCACCTGATGGCCTATTACGAGATGTTCCGGCGGGATCGTGCCCGCATCAACGACGCTCGGGGCCGCATGAATGAATGTCCGCTCGGCTCGGCTGCGCTGGCTGGCACCGGCTTCCCCATCGACCGCGAGGCGACTGCGCGCGCGCTGGGCTTCGACCGGCCCACCGCAAACTCGCTCGACGCTGTGTCCGACCGCGATTTCGCACTCGATTTCCTGTGGAGCTGCTCGGCAACCGCGCTGCACCTTTCGCGCCTGGCGGAAGAACTGATCCTGTGGGCGAGCCAGCCCTTCGGCTTCATCCGGCTGCCCGATAGTCTCTCGACCGGCTCGTCGATCATGCCGCAGAAGAAGAACCCCGACGCCGCCGAACTGGTGCGCGGGCATAGCGGACGGGTGATCGGCGCGCTCACCAGCCTGATGATCACCATGAAGGGCTTGCCGCTGGCCTATTCGAAAGACATGCAGGACGACAAACCACCGGTGTTCGAAGCAGCCTCGCTGATGGCCCTGAGCATCGCAGCGATGACCGGGATGATCGAAGGCGCAACCTTCAACACCGCCCGGATGCGCGCCGCAGCGGAACTCGGCTATGCCACCGCGACCGACCTTGCCGACTGGCTGGTGCGTGTGCGCGGCATCCCCTTCCGCGAGGCGCACCATATCACCGGCAGCGCGGTCAAGCTGGCGGAGCAGCGCGGGATCGCGCTCGACCAGCTGCCGCTTGCCGATCTTCAGGCTATTGATGCGCGGATCGACGAAGGCGTCTACGCTGCCCTCTCGGTCGACGCGTCGGTCGCTGCACGCGCATCCTATGGGGGAACCGCTCCCGATCAGGTGCGCTATCAGGTTACCGCCGCGCGGGCGGCGTTGGGAATGGAGCCATGATGCGCAATATCGCTGCCACGGCACTTGCGTTGGCGCTTGCCGGCTGCGGCACGGTCTCGCCGCTGACCCCGCCCGAGGGCGCGAAAATGCCCGAACCGCCCTATGGCTCCGCCGCCACCCCCTCGGCCGAGGAACTGCTGCGGCGTGAGGCCCTGGCCGCGCCCGAACGCAGCGTCGAGCTGCGTCGCCGCTCGGAGGAACGGCAGGACGATCCCTTCGATCTTCCGCCCGAATAGACTGGAACCATGGACCACTTCTCTCTCAAGGCCGGCGTGATGCACGCCGAGGACGTTCCGCTGCCGGTGATCGCAGAGGCGGTCGGCACCCCCGTCTATGTCTACTCGCGCGCCACGCTGGAACGCCATGCGCGGGTGTTCCGCGAGGCGCTGGCCGGTGTGCCGGACAAACTTATCGCCTTTGCCGTCAAATCGAATCCGAACCTTGCGGTGCTCAAGGTTCTGCAAAGCCAGGGGATGGGCGCCGACGTGGTTTCGGTGGGCGAGATGCGCCGCGCGCTCGCCGCCGGGGTATCGCCGGACATGATCGTCTTCTCGGGCGTCGGAAAGACCGCGGCCGAGATGGTCGCCGCGCTCGACGCGGGGATCGGCCAGTTCAATATCGAGAGCGAGGAGGAGGGCGTCGAGCTCGCCGAAATCGCCGCCGCCAAGAGCATGACGGCGCAGTGCACGCTGCGGATCAACCCCGATGTCGACGCAGGCACCCACGACAAGATCTCGACCGGCAAGGCCGACAACAAGTTCGGCGTGCCGATCAGCGAGGCCGGGCAGATTTTCGGCAAGCTGGCTGGGCAGCCGGGGATCAATCTGCGCGGCGTGGCGGTGCATATCGGCAGCCAGCTCGCCGATCTTGCGCCTTTGGAAACCGCTTTCGAAAAGCTGGGCGCGCTGGTCATGGCGCTGCGGGGTGCGGGGCATGAGGTGACCCATGTCGATCTCGGCGGCGGTCTCGGGGTGCCTTACCGCATCGGCGAGGTTCTCCCGGCGCCTGCGGAATATGGCGCGATGGTTGCCCGGGTAACGAAGGACTGGGGGGTCAAGCTGATCTTCGAGCCTGGCCGGGTCATCGCGGGCAATGCCGGCGTGTTGCTGACCCGCGTTGTGCGGGTGAAGCGCGGGATCAAGGACCCCTTCGTGATCGTCGACGCGGCGATGAACGACCTTGCCCGCCCCGCGCTCTACGGCGCATACCACCACTTCGAGGCAGTCGAGCCGAAAGGTGCGCAGATGACCGCCAACATCGTCGGTCCGATCTGCGAGACGGGCGATACCTTCGCAATGGGCCGGGAATGCGACGCGTTGGAAGCCGGCGACCTCGCGGTGTTCCGCACCGCGGGCGCATATGGCGCGACAATGGCCTCGTCCTACAATTCGCGCGGGTTCGTGGCCGAGGTCCTGGTCGATAGGGACAGGTTCGCCGTGGTCGCCGACCGGATCGAGGCGGGCGCGATTATGGATGCCGAGCGCGTGCCGGAATGGCTGCTTTAATCTCCGCATGAGCCGTATCGCCAGCCTCCCGCTGTTCCACCAGATCGCGGGCCAGCAGGTCCTTGTGCTCGGTGACGGCCCCGCCGCCGAGCCCAAGCGGCGGTTGGTCGAGCGGGCTGGCGGCGTGATCGTGGAGGACTTCGCCCGCGCGGTGGACGAAGGCGTGCGGCTCGCCTTCATCGCCTTCGAGGATGCCTCTGCCTGCGAGGTCGCGGCGATCAATGCCCGCTGTGCGGGGATGCTGGTCAATGTCGTCGATCGCCCAGAATTATGTGACTTTACAACACCTTCCATCCTTGACCGGGACCCGCTTCTGGTCGCAATCGGCACCGGCGGGGCGTCTGCGGGGCTGGCCAAGCATGTGCGGCTGCGGCTGGAGCGGGTGTTGCCCGAAACGCTCGGCGCGCTCGCGAAGGCGCTGGAGGCGGCGCGGCCGGTGCTGCGGCGGCGGTTCCCCGAGGGGCCTGACCGGCGGCGTGCCGTGGATGCCGCGCTGCGGGAAGGCGGGCCTCTCGACCCGCTTGATCTGCAGGCTTTTGAGAAGGTTGCCGCTTGGGCCGAGGGGAGCGGACTGGCGCCTGCCTCAGGCACTGAGTTGATCGTTCTGACCAGTCCGGATCCCGAAGACCTGACCTTGCGCCAGGCCCGCTTGCTGGGTGAGGCGGATGTTCTCCTGATCTATGGGATGGTGCCGCCCGCGATCCTTGCCCGTGCCCGCGCGGATGCCGAGCGGCGCGTGTTTCACGTGGAACAGGGCCTTCCGGAACAGGGCCTTCCGGAAGGGGGCAAGCAGGGGTCTGGAGGGGGTCTGGAGGGGGCCGAACCCGGGTCAAGCGCGGGCAAAGAGGGATCGAACCCCGGCCTGACAGTGGTGCTTCACTGGCAGCGAAACTGATCTTCGGCGATCCGCCCCCGATCAGGCCGCTTGGAGCACCGGCGTGCGCAGGCTTGCGAAATAGCCTGACATTGCCGCAATCGCCTTCTCGCTCAGGGCGATGAAGGCGCTGCGTTTATCCGCCGGATCGGGCACGCGCAGGAATATCCCGCTTTCGACCATCTGCGTCAGCCAGCGCAGCGCGGTGGTCGCCGGAACGCCCGCCGCGATGCACAGCGAGGTCACCGAGACCCGCGCACCTTTGGCATGGGCGGCCGTGAGATCGAGAAGCATGTCCCACGCCGGATCGCCGAACAGCTCGGGATCGAAGAACCGGCTGCGCGCCTGACGGTTGGCGATGACCTGACGCACCATCTGAGGATCGGGGAGCGGCGGGCCGGAGATCGGTACTACCGGCCGCGCAAGCTCCGCGGGATTGGCGCTGCCAAAGCCGCTCACCAACCCCGCTTCAGGCACATGGTAATCGCGCTTCACATCGCCCAATGCGCTGCCGGCAGAGGCATGGCCGATCCGGCCGAGCGATCGAGCGATCGAGCGATCGAGCGATCGCTTCGACCTGCTGCGAGAACCGCAGCAGGGCCACGCGGTCTTCCTCGCCCATTTCCCTGAGGCGCGCCGCGCCTGCTTCGCCCATGACGCGGCCCACTGCGATCACGCGTTCGGCGCGGCTGGGCGAGACTAGAATCTGGGGGTTCGACTGGTCAAGCACCGCGAAGACATCGTCCAGCCCGTCAAGATTGGTGGCGACGATCAGCTTGGCCCCCGAACGCGCCACCCGCATATCGAGCCGCGCGAGCCCTGCGAGCATCATCGCGTCAATTCCGCGCGAGCCGACCACCGCGCAATCGACCACCACCACATCGCCCAGCAACGCGATCGGCCCTTCGAGCAGCGCGCGCAAACTGCCGCCATCGATCGAGCGGAACCCCGCGCCGCCAAGGTCCGTGCCGATCTGGCTGCGCACACCTTCATCTTCGGCAAAGATCGCGACGCGCGCGGGCAGCCCGGCGCCATCGTCAGCACCGCCATAGGAAAAATCGTCAGCGGGCAAAGCCTGTGTGAGCATCGACTCGACTCCAACAATGTTGGAACGAGAGTAGAACAAAACAGGATCAGGTCAAGTAAATATGCGTAATCGCTGTAGGAATGCCCGACCGATAGTCCTGCGAGCCGGCCCGTCTCAGGGCCTGATCTCGATCTCCGTTCCATCCGGCACGATGCGCCACAGCTCGGCAATTTCCGCGTTGGAGAAGGCGATGCAGCCGTCGGTCCAATCGCCTGGCATCCGGCCCATCGGCAGGTAATTGGGCTGCCCGTGGAGGAAGATATCGCCCCCGGGTGACCGTCCCTGCGCTTGAGCAAACGCCTGGTCGGCCGCGTTGGGGTAGGAGACCTTCAGGCTGAGGTGATAGGCGCTGCCGGGATTGCGCCCCTCGATGACATAGCGCCCCTCGGGCGTGCGTTCATCGCCTTCGAACTGCTTGTGGCCCGCAGGCTGATCGCCAAATTGCAGGCCGCGCCATACCTTGACCGGCTGGCCCGCGACATAGGCGACCATCAGCCGTTCGGACTTGTCGACGACGAGGTAATCGACGGTGGTGACCCGCCGGTCGGGAATGATCCGCGCGGCCTCACGCGCCAGCGAGGTCTGCGCGGATGACCCCTGCGCCTGCTCGGCCTCGGGCGCGGCGCAGGCGGCTAGGGCGAGCAGGGGGAGGAGCGGGGGCGGTTCACACTAGCGGGATTAACCCGCCCTGCTCCGTCCGATCAATCGACAAACGGATCGCGCATGAGGATTGTGTCGTCCCGCTCAGGCGAGGTGGAAACCAGCGCGACGGGGCACTCGATCAGTTCCTGGATGCGCTGGATATACTTGATCGCTGCCGCCGGAAGATCGGCATAGGAACGCGCGCCTGCGGTGCTTTCGGTCCAGCCGGGCATTTCCTCGTAGATCGGCTCGCACGCGGCCTGATCGGCGGCATGGCTGGGGAGGTAATCATAGACCTTCCCGTGGAGGCGATAGCCGGTGCAGATCATCACCTTCTCCAGCCCGTCGAGCACGTCGATCTTGGTAAGCGCGATGCCGGTGACGCCGGAAATCGCGCAGGACTGGCGCACCAGCACGGCATCGAACCAGCCGACGCGGCGCTTGCGGCCGGTCACGGTGCCGAATTCATGGCCGCGCTCGCCCAGACGCTGGCCGATCTCGTCCTCCAGCTCGGTCGGGAACGGGCCGGAGCCGACGCGGGTGGTGTAGGCCTTGACGATGCCGAGCACGTAGCCAGTCGAATTGGGGCCGAGGCCGGAGCCCGATGCCGCCGTGCCGCTGACGGTGTTAGAGCTGGTGACAAAGGGATAGGTGCCGTGGTCTACATCGAGCAGCACGCCCTGTGCGCCCTCGAACAGGATCTTGGCGCCCGCGCGGCGGACCTTCTTCAAACGCTTCCACACCGGCTGCGCGAACTTCAGCACGAAGGGCGCGATCTCGCGCAGTTCTTCGAGCAGCGCGGCGCGGTCGACCGGGGGCTGGCCGAAGCCAGCACGCAGCGCGTCGTGATGCGCGCAGAGGCGGTCGAGCTGGGGTTCCAGCGTATCGAGATGCGCCAGATCGCACACGCGGATCGCGCGGCGGCCGACCTTGTCTTCGTAAGCGGGGCCGATGCCGCGGCCCGTGGTGCCGATTTTGCCCTTGCCCGCAGCGGTCTCGCGCAGGCCGTCAAGGTCACGGTGGAGGGGGAGGATCAGCGGGCAGTTATCGGCGACCGCGAGGTTCTCGTCTGTGATCGAAACGCCCTGCCCTTCGACCTTGGCGACCTCGTCACGCAGCGCCCAGGGATCGAGCACCACGCCATTGCCGATCACCGACAGCGTGCCGGAAACGATGCCCGAGGGGAGCAGCGAGAGCTTGTAGGTCTTGCCATCGATCACCAGTGTGTGGCCGGCGTTGTGGCCGCCCTGAAAACGCACCACCACATCCGCGCGGCTGGCGAGCCAGTCGACAATCTTGCCCTTGCCCTCATCGCCCCACTGGGCGCCGATCACGGTGACGTTGGCCATTTCAATCCTTATCCGGTGTCGGGAAAATCGGGCGGGGCCTAGGCGTTCGCAGCGGGTGAGGCAAGCGGCGCGAAGGGATTTGCGCAGGGATGCGTTGAGCACGGTACAGACAGATTACCGGAGTCCCGATCGATGAACACCACTGCCAAAGCCGTTCTTGCCGCTGGCGCCATTGCTGTGCTGACGACTCCGATCCTCGCCCAGCAGCGCCGCGGCGGCGATCGCCTGCCGCCCGCCTGCCGCACCGAGATCGTGCAGCTGTGCGGCAGCGACCGTTCGCAGATGCGCAGTTGCCTTGCCGAAAAGGCAAGCCAGCTGTCCGAGGATTGCCGCACGAGCTTGAGCACCATGATGGAGCAGCGCCGCGGCGGCGCGGGCGGGCGCGAGGCGGGAGCGGCGAGAGCCCCTGCCCCGCAGACGCTCGCCTATGGCAGCGATTCGCTTCAGGCGCTCGACCTGTGGGTGCCCGAAGGGACGAAAAACGCGCCGCTGGTGCTGTTCGTCCACGGCGGCGGGTGGAAGCGCGGCTCCAAGGACAATGCGATGGGCCGCGCGATGCCCGCGCACATGATGGAGCAGGGCTATGCCTTTGCCTCGATCGACTACCGGCTCGTGCCCCGCAACACCGTCGAGGAGCAGGCGAGCGATGTCGCGGCCGCGCTGGCGCATATCCTGAAGCGCGCCGACAGCCTCGGCATCGACCGTAGCCGCGTGGTGCTGACGGGGCATTCTGCCGGCGCGCATCTGGTGGCGCTGGTGGGGACCGACGAGCGCTATCTGAAGAAGGCCGGGCTCTCGTTTGCCGATATCGACGGGGTAATGCCCAATGACGGCGCTGCCTATGATGTGGCCAGCCAGATCGAGGGCGCCGGGCGGATGATGCTGGAGACCTACAAGCAGGCTTTCGGCACGGACCCGGCGCGGCAGGCGGCGCTTTCGCCGACCGTGCAGGCCGCCGCGCCCAACGCGCCGGCCTTCCTCCTCCTCAACGTCCAGCGCCCCGATGCGGTGGCGCAGTCGAACGCGCTCGCCGAGGCGCTGAGGAAGGGCGGATCGCAGGCCGAGGTCGCGGGCTTCCCCGGACAGGGCCTCAAGGGCCACATGGAGATCAACCGCAACCTCGGCCAGCCCGATTATCCTGCGACCCCCGTGATGGACGCGTGGCTGAAGAAGGTGCTGGGGTAAGCCGCCTTCCCCTCCCCTTTGCGGGGAGGGGAGCACATCACACCGCCGCGATGACGTCGATCTCGACCATCAGTTCGGGCAGCGCCAGCCCCTTCACTTCGACGGTCGTATCGGCAGGATAGGGCGGCGTGAACCAGCGCTTGCGCGCTTCGAGGATCTTCGGGAAGTGGCCCATGTCGGTGAGGTAGATCGTCACCTTGACGATCCGCGAAAGGTCGCTTCCCCCCGCAGCCAGCACCCGCTCGATATTGGCGAAGGTCTGCGCGATCTGCGCGTCGATATCGCCCACGCCGACGATGCTGCCATCCGCGCCGATGCTCGCCTGACCCGAGAGGAACAGCAAGCCCCCCACCTGCCACGCGGGTGCGATCATGTAGGGCGCGAGCGGATCATCCGCGAGTATGACGGGCTTGGGGCCAGCGTTCATGAGCGGACATCCAGCAGAACGGGCGTGTCGCCGTTCAGCACATAGTCGCAGCTCAGCGCGCCGGGGTCCTCGCCCTCGGCCAACTGCGCCAGCGTGCGCCAGCCTTCGGCGCGGAGCCGCGCTGCCGCCGCACGGTCGTGGCCGGTTGGCAGATAGACCATCCGCACCGCCTCCGGCTGGGGCACGACTTCGGCGAAGCGATCAAGATAGAGCGTGAAGCCGGTCGCGGCCTCTTCGCTGCCCGCGATGCGGTAGGTGCCGCCCCGCCCCGCCGCGCGGCGCAAGCCATCGGCGTAGAGCGTGAAGCCGAACCACGACTGGTATTCGAACCCGTGGCGCTCGGTCGGGTCGAGGGTGATGCGCGCGGCATCACCAATATGCGCGGCGATCTGCTCCAGCCCATCGAGCCGCGACTTGAGCGCGCCGCCTGCATCCACCGCACGCAGCGCAGCGAGCGCGCTCTCCAACGGCCCGGTAGCATAGAGGAGCGGCAGATAGGCAGCCCCGCCCGCCGCCTTCAATCCGCCTGCGTCCTTGGTATCAAGCTCGCGCCGCAATGCCTCGATCTGGTCGGCGCCAAGCGGGAAAGCCTTGGCGCTGAGCGTATCGACGAGGTCGGGGAGCGTGAAATCGACCGAGATGCCCCTCAGCCCTGCGGCCTTCATCGCCTCAATCGCGAGCATCACCACTTCGCCCGCCGCCGCGACGCTGTCGGCACCGATCAGTTCGGCGCCCAGTTGCAGGCGTTCACGCGCGGGATCGAGCTGGCTCGCCTTGATCACCACCGTATCGCCGCAATAGGCGAGGCGCAGCGGGCGCGGCGCGCTGGCAAGACTTGTGGAGGCGATGCGCCCCACCTGCGGGGTCATGTCGCTCCGCAGCGCGAGCGTGCGCAAGCTGGCCGGATCAACGAAACGGAACATGGCACTCGTCTCGCCGACGGTCACGCCCGCCATCCTACCTACAAGCGCGGCTTCGAATTCGAGCAGCGGCGGGCGCACGCGGTCATAGCCATGCGCGCCCAGCACATCGAGGCACGCGCGCATCGCCGCCGTGATCCGCGCCGCTTCCAGCGGCAGACG
The DNA here is from genome assembly GCA_027533455.1 of Porphyrobacter sp. Classification (GTDB taxonomy): domain Bacteria; phylum Pseudomonadota; class Alphaproteobacteria; order Sphingomonadales; family Sphingomonadaceae; genus Erythrobacter. Next base: position 140,655 of record JAPZUC010000008.1, read on the forward strand.
GTCTTCGAGGCCTTCGGGGAGGAGATCGTTGGGCTTTGTCATATACCCTCGCGCTTAGCGGGTGATGGGCGCGGGGTGAAGGGGCAAGCGGCGATGGCTGCCATCTCGCGGGAGCACTGGCTCGGTTCGCGTAGCGAACCGCAAGCGCGACCGCGCGCCGGCCGAAAGGCCGCCCCTTCGGCAGGGAGGCGGGCGAAGCCAGCCTCCCGCGAGAGACTAAAACGCCAGCGCTTTGACCATCTTCACGCCTTCGACCTTCTCGGCCTCGGCGATGACTTCAGGGGTCAGCGCCTCGTCGAGGCTCAGCAGCAGCACCGCTTCCCCGCCCGCTTCGCGGCGGCCGAGGTTGAAGGTGCCGATGTTGATGCCGTGGCTGCCCAGCAGCGTCCCGATGCGGCCGATGAAGCCGGGCTTATCGTCGTTGACGATGTAGAGCATGTGGCCCGACAGTTCGGCCTCGATGCCGATGCCGAAGATTTCCACCAGACGCGGCGCTTCGGTGCCGAACAGCGTTCCGGCGACCGAACGCGGGCCCTGCGCCGTTTCCACCGTCACGCGGACGAGCGTGTTGAACGCGCCTTCACGATCGTGGCGCACTTCGCTCACCGCAAGGCCGCGCTCCTTGGCGAGGAACGGGGCGTTGACCATGTTCACCGTGTCCGAATAGCGGCGCATGAAGCCCGCCAGCACGGCCGCGGTGATCGGCTTGCCGTTGAGTTCGGCGGCCGCGCCCTCGCGCTCGATCCCGATCTTGGTGAGGTTGCCGTGGGCAAGCTGGCCCACAAGGCTGCCAAGCTTTTCGGCAAGCGCCATGTAAGGCTTGAGCTTGGGGGCTTCCTCGGCAGACAGGCTGGGCACGTTCAGCGCGTTGGTGACGCCGCCGTTGACGAGGTAATCGGCCAGCTGTTCAGCCACTTGAAGCGCGACATTGACCTGCGCTTCGGTGGTCGAGGCGCCGAGGTGCGGGGTGCAGATGAAGTTGGGCGTGCCGAACAGCGGGTGATCGGCCGCCGGCGGCTCGGTCTCGAACACGTCAAGCGCCGCGCCTGCAACCTGGCCGCTTTCGAGGCATTCCTTCAAGGCCGCCTCGTCGATCAGCCCGCCGCGCGCGCAGTTAATGATGCGGATGCCCTTCTTGGCATTCTCCAGCCGCTCGCGGCTGAGGATGTTGCGGGTTTCCTCGGTCAGCGGCGTGTGCAGCGTGACGAAGTCGGCGCGGCTCAGCAGCGTGTCGAGATCGACCTTCTCGATGCCGAGTTCGATCGCGCGGTCTTCGGTGAGGAAGGGATCATAGGCGATCACCTTCATCTTGAGACCGAGCGCGCGCGACGCGACGATCGAGCCGATATTGCCCGCGCCGATCAGGCCGAGGGTCTTGGCTGTCAGCTCGACGCCCATGAACCCGCTCTTGGGCCATTGGCCCGCCTGCGTCTGGGCGTTAGCTTCCGGAATCTGCCGGGCCAGCGCGAACATCAGCGCGATAGCGTGTTCGGCGGTGGTGATCGAGTTGCCGAACGGGGTGTTCATCACCACCACGCCCTTGGAGGAGGCATAGGGGATGTCGACATTGTCGACGCCGATGCCCGCGCGGCCGATCACCTTGAGGTTGGTGGCCGCATCGAGGATCGCCTTGGTCACCTTGGTCGAGGAGCGGATGGCAAGGCCATCATATTCGCCGATGCGGGCGATCAGCTGTTCAGGCGTTTCGCCGGTGATCACATCGACGTCGCAGCCGCGCTCTTCGAAGATGCGCGCGGCGTTGGGGTCCATCTTGTCGGAAATGAGAACTTTGGGACGTGTCATTGGGAATACCTTCCATCGTCATCCCGGACTTGATCCGGGATCGCGCGCAACACGCGTATGAGAACAGGGGAGAGCGGCCCCGGCTTTCAGGGCCGGGGCGACGCGAATTCAGACGGCCTCAGCCGTTCTTGACCTTCTCGTAGGCCCACTCGATCCACGGCAGCAGGCGCTTGAGGTCCTCCTGCTCGACGGTCGAACCGCACCAGATACGCAAGCTGGGCGGCGCATCGCGGTAGCCGTTGAAGTCGAAGCCGACGCAGCGTTCTTCGAGCAGCTTGACGATCTTCTTCGGCACAGCGGCCTGATCGTCAGCCGAGAGACTTTCGTACCAATCGCCCTGGAAGACCATGCACACGCCGGTGTTGGTCTGGAGCGCCGGGTCGCTGGCCATGTTGCGCAGCCACGGGGTCGCCTCGATCCAGTCCTTGACGATGGCCGCATTGGCATCGGCCCGCGCGATCAGCGCCTTGCGGCCCCCGATCGCCTTGCCCCATTCGAGCGCAGCGATGTAATCCTCGGTCGCCAGCATCGAGGGTGTGTTGATCGTCTCGCCTTCGAAGATGCCGCGGTTGAGCTTGGCACCCTTCTTCATGCGGAACAGCTTGGGCAGCGGCCAGGCCGGATCATAGCTTTCGATCCGCTCGACCGCCTTGGGGCTGAGAATCAGCATGCCGTGCTGGGCTTCCGAACCCATCACTTTCTGCCAGCTGTAGGTCGTGGCATCGAGCTTCGACCAGTCCATCTCCATCGCGAAGATCGCGCTGGTGGCATCGTTGATCGTCACACCCTCGCGCCCGGCTTCGAGCCAGTCGGTGTTGGGGATCTTGGCGCCCGAGGTGGTGCCGTTCCACGTGAAAACGACGTCATTGCGCTGCGGAATGGTGGTCAGATCGGGGATCTGGCCGTAATCGGCGGTCAGGACCTGCAGGTTGGGCAGCTTGAGCTGCTTCACCGCATCCTGGATCCAGATATTGCCGAAGCTTTCCCACGCGGCGACCGTGACCGGGCGCGCAGGGTCGAGCATCGACCACATCGCGGCCTCGATCGCTCCGGTGTCGGAGGCGGGCATGATGCCGATCAGGTAATCGTCAGGAATGCCGAGCAGTTCGCGCGACAGGTCGAGCGCATACTTGAGGCGCGTCTTGCCAAGGCTCGAACGGTGCGAGCGGCCAAGGACATCGGTCTTAAGCTTGTCCAGCGACCAGCCGGGGAATTTTGCCGTGGGACCCGACGAAAAGAAGGGGCGCTCAGGCTTAAGCGTCGGCTCGTGTGCGAGCCCGCGTGCATACTCAGTCATGTATTCTCTCCTTGCAGAGAGCTCGCGCGGCGTTGGGACCGCGTGGCCCGTGGGCGGCTTTAGTGGCGGGCAGGTAGGAGTCAATGACGAAAGGGACACGCGGCGATTCAGTCCCTCTCGCAATCTGCGCGAGCCTCGCCTAAACGGGCCGCTCGATGGACATCTCAGACCTGCGCATTGCCCTATTCAGTGGCAACTACAACTACACCCGCGACGGGGCCAATCAGGCCCTGAACCGCCTTGTCGGCTCGCTGCTTGGCCGTGGCGCGAAGGTGCGCGTCTATTCGCCCAAGGTCGCCAATCCGGATTTTCCCCCGACCGGCGACCTTGTCGGCGTGCCCAATGTGCCCATGCCGGTGAAGGGCCGGAGCGAATACCGCATACCGACCCATCTCGGCGCGGCGGTGAAGGCCGATCTTGCCGCCTTCGCACCCGATATCGTGCACCTCTCCTCGCCCGATCCCGCCGCCCACCGTGCGCTGAAGTGGGCGCAGGAGCACGGGATCCCCGTGCTCGCGAGCGTTCACACCCGCTTCGAGACCTATCCGCGCTATTACAACATGGCGTTCCTCGAGCCCCTGATCATCAAGATGCTTCGGCGCTTCTACAACCGTTGCGATGCGCTGGTTGCGCCCTCGCAGTCGATGATCGACGAATTGCGCGCGACGGAGATGCACAGCCGCATCGGGCTGTGGAGCCGCGGCGTCGACCGCACGATCTTCTCCAGCGCACGGCGCGATCCCGAATGGCGGCGCAGCCTCGGGCTGGCGGATGATGACGTCGCGATCGTCTTCCTCGGGCGACTGGTGATGGAAAAGGGACTCGACGTATTCGCCGAGACCATCGCCCGCCTGCGCGCCGCCGGCGCGCCGCACAAGGTGCTGGTGATCGGCGACGGCCCGGCGCGGGGATGGTTCGAGGCGAACCTGCCCGGCGGCATCTTCGCCGGCTTCAAGACCGGCGATGCGCTGGGCCAGGCGCTCGCCAGCGGCGATGTGTTCTTCAACCCCTCGGTCACCGAGACCTTCGGCAACGTGACACTGGAAGCCATGGCGAGCGGGCTTCCCGTGGTTGCCGCCGGCGCGACTGGCAGCGCGAGCCTTGTTAACGAAGGTGTCACCGGACGGCTGGTCGCGCCCTCGGGCAGCATGAAGACCGACGCCGCAGCCTTTGGGGCAGCGCTGGCGCCCTATTGCAGCGAAACCGCCTTACGCGCCGCCCATGGCGCTGCGGGCGAGACGCGCGCCTGCGAATACAGCTGGGAAGCGATCAACGCAGTCGTCGCCGACATCTATGTACAACTGGTCGAGGAACGCCGCCGCGCCAAGGCGGCGTAACGGGCGAGTCCTCGCCGCCCTACCCCTGCACTATTCGAGGACGGGTTACCGCAGCACCCCGGCCTGCGCCATTCGGCGGGTGTAGAAGAGCAGGAAAACCGTCACCGACCAGATCGCCACATCGAGCCCCGGGGCCTGCATAGCCGCCGGCACGTCGAGCACAACGTAATTGCCGAGGGTTGTCCCGATCAGGCCGATCATCGCCACCATCATCGCCTGCACCGCCCAGCGCGAGCGCAGCAGCAACAGCGCCGAACCGGCAAAAGCGCCCCAGACGCCCAGCGCCCAGAACGCGCTGATCCACACCGGATAGCTTTCCATGAAGGCGATCTGTTCCGGCGAAAGACCCATCTCGGCCAGTAGCCCCAGCTTGGTCGTCAGATAGCTTACGATCCCCATGCTATTGAAAAGCAGAGTCACAACGCCGACGACACCAAGGTGCCACGGCGCGGGTGTGCGGCTTGTAGTTGTCATGGGAACCCCCTCCCCCATCCGGATTGACCCGGATGAGAGAGAGGATATGCCTTTATTGCATGCGCTGCAACTGGCGTCGCTACAACGTCAGATGAGCGTCAGAGGCGCTCGATACGCTTGGCCATCTCGTCGATCAAATCGACGATTTCGTTGATGGTGGCCTCGTCCAGCTTGCCCGCCTTGGCGCGGTTCTTGAGGACGCTGCCGAGATTGCCCATGGCGCGGAACACATCATGCGATCGGACCGTGGTGGTGCGCTCTCCATGACGTCCGAGACGGCGGAGCAGCGCCTTGACCTCGTCCTTGCGGTCTTTGAGTTCCTCGAGGCCCTGCGTAGTCGCAGCAAAGGGCTTCTTCGCACCCTCGGCCTCGGCCTCCTCGATCGCGCCTTCATCCTCGAGCAGCTGGAGCGTCGGGTAGACCGCACCAGGGCTCGGGGCATAATCGCCACCGGTCATTTCCTCGATTGCCTTGATCAGCTCGTACCCATGCGACGGGTTTTCGGCGATCAGTGCCAGCAGCGCGAGGCGCAACTCGCCCTGCGCGAACATCCGCCCGCGGCGGCCACGGCGACCGGGACCACGCTCGTCGCTCTCTCCGTCAGCCTCGCGGCCATGCGGAAAATCCTCGTCGAAGCGGGCGCGCATCTTGAAGGCCGGGCCGCCGAAATTGACGTTCCCGTTCATCGCCATCGTCGCCATTGCCTCGGCGAGCTTTTCCCAGCCGCCACCGCGGCCATTCCGGTTCCAGGTCATATCATGTCTCCTCGCCTATATCTGCGATACATCCAAGATATATCTTAGAGCTATCGTTTCAAGCGGCACGCCGCGCGGTGGTTTCCTTTTCCGCCCGATGTCCTATCACGCCCGACGAATGGCTGATCTGTTCGGACAAGACGCCCCCGAGGCACCGCGCGACGACGGTTCCGCGCCCGACGCGCCGCTCGCCGACCGGTTGCGGCCGCGCATTCTTGCCGAGGTGGTGGGGCAGGAACACCTGACCGGCCCCGAGGGCGCGATCGGGCGGATGGTCGCGGCCGGGCGGCTTTCGAGCATGATCCTGTGGGGGCCGCCCGGCACCGGCAAGACCTCCATCGCACGCCTGCTCGCCGATGCCGTGGGGATGCGCTACGCCGCGATAAGCGCTGTGTTCTCGGGCGTAGCGGATCTCAAACAGGCTTTTGCCGAGGCCGAGAAAATGGCCAAGGCGGGCCGCAAGACGCTGCTGTTCGTGGACGAGATCCACCGCTTTAACCGCGCACAGCAGGACGGCTTTCTCCCCTTTGTCGAGCGAGGGGTGGTGACGCTGGTGGGCGCGACGACCGAGAACCCGAGCTTTGCGCTCAACGCCGCGCTCCTTTCCCGGGCGCAAGTGCTGGTGCTGAACCGGCTGGACGAGGCTGCACTGGCGGCCTTGCTGGAAAAGGCCGAAGACCTTGAAGGCCCCCTCCCCCTCACCGCTGACGCGCGCACCGCGCTGATTGCGCAGGCCGACGGCGACGGGCGTTTCCTGCTCGGGCAGGCCGAAACGCTTTATGCGGCGGAGCTGACAGACCCACTGGAGCCCGCAGCGCTCGGCCAGTTCCTTCAGCGCCGCGTTGCAGTCTACGACAAGGACCGCGACGGGCATTACAACCTCATATCGGCGCTGCACAAATCGGTGCGCGGTTCTGATCCGCAGGCGGCGCTTTACTGGCTGGCGCGGATGCTGGTTGCAGGCGAGGAGCCGCTGTTCCTCGCCCGGCGACTGGTGCGCATGGCAATCGAGGATATCGGCATGGCCGATCCCCAGGCGCTTCCGCAATGTATGGCAGCGATGGAAGCCTACCGCTTCCTCGGCTCGCCCGAGGGAGAATTGGCGCTGGTGCAGGCCTGCCTCTACCTCGCCACCGCGCCCAAATCGAACGCGGCCTACATGGCGCAGAAGGCCGCGTGGAAGGCGGCGAAGGACACCGGCAGCCTGATGCCGCCGATGAACATCGTGAACCCGGCGACAGGCCTGATGGAAAGCCTCGGCTACGGCAAGGGCTACACCTACGACCACGACACCCCCGAGGGCTTTTCGGGCGACAATTACTGGCCCGAGGGGATGGCGGCAGAGCAATTCTACGCCCCCGTCGAACGCGGCTTCGAACGCGAGGTAAAAAAGCGGCTCGACTACTGGGACAAGCTAAGGGCCGAGCGGGGATGACACCGCGCTTCGCGCAGTTCCTTGCGGTCGACTGGTCGGGCGCAAAGGGGCCTCGGCAGAAGGGGATCGCGGTCGCGCTGGCGCATGCCGGGGACGGCGCGCCGGTTCTGCTGCCCCCGCCCGATCGTAAAGGCTGGGCGCGGGCCGAGGTGCTGGGACTCCTTTCAGGGCTCGAGTTGCCGACGCTGGTCGGTCTCGATCTTGGCATTTCGCTGCCGTTCCATGATGCGGGCGCGTTCTTCCCCGGCTGGGACGCCTCGCCCGCTGATGCGCGCGGGCTGTGGGCGCTCGTTGATTCTCTGTGTGCGGGCGATCCCAACCTCGAGGCGGGGAGCCTGCTCGCCCACCCCGAGGCCGCCCGCTATTTCCGCCACGGCGCTGGGAGCGAGGGCGACCGCTTCCTGCTTCCCGGCGCCGCCACCCGCGAAGGCCGCTTCCGCCTAGCCGAGGCAGCCCAGCGCCAACAGGGTGTGCGGCCGGTAAGCAACTTCAACCTCGTCGGCGCAGCGCAGGTCGGCAAGTCGAGCCTTACGGGGATGCGGATGCTCCACCGGATCGGCCCGCGCCTGCCGGTCTGGCCGGTCGATCCGCTTCCCCCCGAAGGCTCGGTCGTGACCGAGATCTACACATCGATGGCAGCGCGGCTCGGCGGGGTGACAGGGACCGCGACCAAGATCCGCAGCTTCGAGGCACTGAACGAAGCGCTCGACCGGCTGGATTCGCACCCGGTCAGCGGAACGGGGGCGATCGACGATCATTCCGCCGATGCTCTCCTGACCGCCGCGTGGCTGCGGCGGGTGCACCACCAGCGCGAACTGTGGCACCCTCCCGCACTCACCCCCCAAGTCGCCCGCACCGAGGGGTGGACTTTCGGCGCGTTCTGAGGCTAGGGCGCTGCCGCGGTCAGCCGGCTTAGCTCAGTTGGTAGAGCAGTTGATTTGTAATCATCAGGTCGTTGGTTCGATTCCGACAGCCGGCACCGCAGCTTAGGCGACGCCGACAGGGCGCTCGACGCAAAGCGAGCCCAGTCCGGGCATTCCTTCCTCGACACCTGCAACAGAACGCTTGCTCTTTCGCGTCTCACGTTGGATGCAGGTGCGACTCTAAACTGGAACGTGACGCCTTGACGATTGATTTGATGCCTGACCGGCAGCGTGCTGCGGGCGCGGAAGCTGCTACCGTGGAACCCCGAAGCCTGGTTTCTGAACTCCGGCCCTTCACCAAAGTGCATACTGGACGAAGTGTCTGGGAACTTGCGGTAACGATTGCGCCGTTCGTCGCCCTCGTTCTGGCGATGCTCGTGGCGATCAACGCCGGCTACATCATCGCGCTGGCGCTTGTGCCCGTTGCCGGGCTGCTGTTGCTGCGGACTTTCATCATCCAGCATGATTGCGGCCACGGCGCGTTCTTGAACAAGCGGACCAGCAACGACACGCTCGGAAGAGCATTGGGGGTCCTCACTTTCACCCCTTATGATTGCTGGCGCAGGTCGCACACGCTGCATCATGCAACCACGGGCAATCTGGATGCGCGGGGATTTGGCGATGTCGATACTCTCACGGTCAGGGAGTTCCAGTCACGCAGTCGCTTTCAACGCTTGCAGTACAGGTTCTACCGCCATCCGGTCGTGATGTTCGGGATCGGCCCTGCCTACCTGTTTCTACTGCGCCACCGGCTTCCGATCGGATTGATGAAAGAAGGTGCGCAGTATTGGGTGAGTGCGCTATCGACCAACCTTGCGACCGCGGGCATTATCGCGTTGCTGATGGCGGTGTTCGGCATCGGTACGACGCTGCTGGTGATCATCCCAACCCTGCTGGTTGCGGCGACCACCGGCGTCTGGCTGTTCTACGTCCAACACCAGTTCGAACAGGCGCACTGGGACAAGCGCGAGGACTGGACTTTCCACGAAGCGGCGCTCAACGGCAGTTCCTATCTCGATCTGCCGCAGCCGCTGCAGTGGTTCACCGGCAACATCGGGATCCACCATGTGCATCACCTCGCCAGCCGCATCCCGTTCTACCGCCTGCCGCGCGTTCTGGCTACCTTCCCGCAGCTGCGCAGCCACAACCGGCTGACCGTCCTACAGACCTTCAAGCCGTTGATGCTGGCCCTGTGGGACGAAGAAAAGCGCCGGCTGGTCTCCTTCCGCGAGGCTGCCCGGGCCTCTTTGTGACGCTGCCTTAGAGCGACTGCGGCACTAGAGGGAATTCCTTTGGGCGCCGAGGGATAGCCTGTTAAGGGCGCGCCCATGCTGACCATAGACAACATCACAGTCCGGCTGGGCGGCCGGGCCATTCTCGAACGTGCCAGCGCGACCGTGCCGGTTGGCGCGCGCGTCGGGCTGATCGGGCGCAATGGCGCGGGCAAATCGACCCTCATGAAGGCACTTATCGGCGAGATCGAACCGGACGACGGGGAAATCTCCAAGCCTTCACGCGCCAGGATCGGCTATATCGCGCAGGAAGCGCCGCACGGAAACATGACGCCGGAAGAGGTCGTGCTCGCCTCCGCGACCGAGCGTGCCGCACTGCTCGCCGAATTGGAAACCTGCACCGATATGGACCGCATGGGCGATGTGCACGAGCGGCTGCTCGCCATCGACGCCTATTCCGCCCCGGCGCGTGCGGCAAAGATCCTGAACGGTCTCGGCTTCGATGAAGAGATGCAGAAGCGCCCGGTGGACAGCTTTTCGGGCGGGTGGAAGATGCGCATTGCCCTTGGCGCGCTGCTGTTCTCCGAGCCTGACATCCTGCTGCTAGATGAACCGAGCAACCACCTCGACCTCGAAGCGACACTGTGGCTGGAGAACTTCCTCAAGTCCTATTCCGCCACGCTGGTGGTGATCAGCCATGAACGCGACCTGCTCAACAAGGTGGTCGATCATATCCTGCACCTGCAAGGCGGACAGCTGACGCTCTATCCGGGCGGCTATGACGCTTTCGAGAAGCAGCGGGCCGAACGCGCCGCGCAGCTTACCGCGGCCAAGGCCGCACAGGACGCGCAGCGCGCGCGGCTTCAGGACTATGTCGCGCGCAACTCCGCCCGCGCCTCGACCGCCAAGCAGGCGCAATCGCGGGCCAAGATGCTGGCCAAGATGCAGCCCATCGCTGCGCTGATGGAAGACCCTTCGCTCAGCTTCGATTTTCCCGATCCGGCCGAAATGAAATCGCCGATGATCACGCTGGAACAGGCGGCAGTCGGTTACGGCGCGGCGCCACCGATCCTCAAGAGGCTCAATTTCCGTATCGAGGCCGATGACCGCATTGCGCTGCTGGGCCGCAACGGCAACGGCAAGACCACGCTGGCGCGGCTGCTAGCCTCACAACTCGAGCCCGCCGAAGGCGCGGTCAACGCGCCGGGCAAGCTCAAGGTCGGATACTTCACGCAGTATCAGGTGGAGGAACTGGCCGGCGAGGATACTCCGCTCGATCTGATGAACCGCGCGATGGAGGGCCAGTCGCAAAGCGCCGTAAGAGCGCAACTGGGCCGATTCGGCTTTTCGGGTCCGCGCGCGAACCAGCGGGTCGACAAGCTTTCGGGCGGAGAACGCGCGCGGTTGGCGCTGGCTCTGATCACGCGGGATGCGCCGCATCTGCTGATCCTCGACGAGCCGACCAACCACTTGGATGTCGATGCGCGCGAGGCGCTGATCCAGGCGCTCAATTCCTATTCGGGCGCGGTAATCCTGATCAGCCACGATCGTCACATGGTCGAATTGACGTCCGACCGGCTGGTCCTGGTGGATGGCGGGACGGCGCGTGAATATGACGGCAGCATAGATGATTACATCGACTTCATCCTCGGCCGCAATCAGCCCAAGGGCGAACGCGGCGGCAAGGCGCGCGGCGGGCGCGGCCCCGATTCGGCCGCAGACCGGCGCGCGGCACAGTCCGCCTTCAGCAAGGCCGAAGCTGCCGTCGCCCGCCTGTCTGCCGATATCGAGCGGCTTGATCGGGAGATACTCGATCTGAGCAATGGCCGCAGCAATCATTCGGGCGCGCGGATGGAAAGCCTTCTCACCAAGCGGGCGGCCGCCACCGCAGCCTTGGCCGAAGCGGAAGAGACGTGGCTTGAAGCGGGAGCCCTCCTTGAGGCCGACAAGGCGGCTTGCTACTAGCACAGGATGCATTCGTGCTTGACGGGGGCAGCTTTGAGGGGGAAGCTGCGTGATCTGTCAGGGGTCGTTTGCATCACAGGGTCTTGATGTGCGGCGCGGGACAGTAACCTTCGAGATGGGCTGCAAAGCCTGCCGGAGGGTAGATTTGGGGCGGATGGGGATCGTCTGCCGGACTGATTGGCACGGCATAGCTGCGCCTTGAATGCCGCTTGTCCTCGTCCCTCAGATGGGAGAGGGATATGCTGGTTCAGGAATCGCAGGAGCAGGAAGGCTCGGCCGAATGGGTCGCGTGCCTGACCTATAAAAGCGTTGCCACCGCCACGCCCCGTGTCAGCGATCTCGATCGGCTGGCCAACAAGGCGCGGGCCCGCAACCGTAGCCTCGATGTGACCGGCATGCTGTTGTTCGAGGACGGCTGCTTTCTCCAAACCCTCGAAGGCCCACCCCAGGCGGTCGGCGCCGTGTGGTCGTCAATCCAGCGCGATCAACGGCACGCACATATCGAGGTGCTCAGCGAGCACATGGCCGCAACCCGACTGTTTTCGGACTGGGATCTGCTGCTCGAAGGCCGGTTCGCCGATTTGCATCGCGGGACCAGGCAGGCGGCCAAAGCTCCTCCCGCCATCGCCGAGCATCTTGCGCGATTGGTCGAACTGGCGCTCAACGCCGATGATCTGGCGCTCAACACCTTGATTGCGGGCCTTGCCGAGCAAGGCTGGACTTCGGAAGCGATCCTGTCCCTGCTGATCGAACCGGGCGCACGCGCGCTGGCAGATGCCTGGCTCGACGATCGATGCAGCGAGCTTGATCTGACCATCGGCCTCAGCATGTTGCAGCTGGCCGGACATGCGGTCCGGTATATCCCATCCGCGCAGTCGATCCGCAACAGCCGCTACCGCGTTCTGCTCGCGACCGCACCGGGCGAGAAGCACATGTTGGGCACCACGCTGCTTGCCGACCAGTTCCTCGCAAGCGGCTGGCAGGTCGACATGGCCTTCCCCGATAGCGAGGAGGCGCTGACCAACCAGATGAATGCGCAGCACCCCGATGCGGTGGATATCGGCCTGTCGGACGCCATGCCGCGCCAGCACGCAATCGAACAGCTGCGCAGTACCATCGAACACAGCCGGCTGATCGTGTCCGAGCACCCGACAGTCGTCTCGGTGGGCGGCCGCCTGTTTGCCGAAGCTGCCGCGACCGCGCTGTCGGTGGGGGCCGATCATGCTCGCCAGGGCCTGGCTGGAACGAGCGTACGCCTCGCTGAACTGGTCCGTAAAAGCCGCCTTGACTGAAAGACCGGAGCGAATTAACTTGAAATTTTTGAATAAACAACTAAATCAAAATTGCTTCACGTCGCTTGCGACGGAATTTGATCGGCGCTTCTTGCGTTCCTGACCCCGGCCTCAGCGCCAGGTGGCTATGAAACCGCTCCCGGCGGCCACATTTTCCTTTTCATGCAGCATGGCCTCGCGGCGGGATTGGCCCGTGCGCGCTCAAATCCTATTTGCAGAGACTTCATGAATTTTATCACGACCAGCGCACTTTTCGACCGCGCCAAGGCGATCCGCGCTTCAATGCCGCAGCATCGCCGCCACGATTTGCCCCAAGAACCCTATGATTTCCTGTCCGCCCGCGATCTGCGCGGGATGGTGGCGGCAATGGTTGATTGATGCACCGCTGGCACGAACAAACGGGGCTTCGCGCCCTCCAAGGGAGACCGGACATGGACATCAACCACGAATACGCCGCGCACCAGTCGGCACTGATGCAGGCCGACGGCGCTGCATGCGCCGATCAACGCAAGCGCCAGTTTGCTAAGGCATCACACATCGCTGGCCGAATCAGCACCTTCCAACTCGGTCTTGGCGCTGCGGCAGCCTGTGCCTGGAGCGCCGCGCACCTTGTGGCAGCCGAGCAGAGCTGACCGCGCATCCATCCATTGAACATCACAAGCCGCGCTGTACAATCGCATCCCGGCAGGAGAGATCCCGATGAAAGGTTACAAGGCGCCCAGTTTTCAGGACAGGGCTGCAGCCTCTTTGCAGGCAAAGGAAAAGGCATTGGCGAAGCTGAAGGCAGCGCCGCAGCCCGATGCCGCCGAGCTCGCCGAGCGCGGCGTGCGGCGGGCGGAACGCGAAGCGGCTGCCTCCGCCAAGGCCGCACTGGCGCGTCAGGCACGAGACGACAAGCAGCGCCTCGCCGAAGAAAAGCGGGCGGCGGCCAAGGCTGACAAAATGAAAGCCGAGCAGCCGAAGCGGACGGAAGCAGAATTGAAGGCCGCGCGCGATGCGCGCTACGCGGCGCGCAAAAGCCGGAAATGACGGCTCGAGGGCGCACGGGCCGTATCATCACACGCTTAGAACAAGCATGACCTGCGGGTCTGACTAGGTTTGCGGCTGACTGCTTTGCATCTCGTACATCGCAGACCATACCAGCGCGCCGAGCTGTGACGTGACAACATCGAGCTCCTGCCTTGCGTCCACCACCGGGATACTGGGATTGGACGCCCTCATCTCTTCAAGGAGCTGGAGGCGGAGAGCGAAAGCTTCCGCGGTGGTGTCGCCGGGCTTTCGGGCCTCGGTTGTCTCGAAATCCGACAGGAAATGGATCGAGAGATCAGGCTGGTAGGCCACTATTCGCGCATAAATGCGATGCTCTATGCGGTTCAGGAAACTGGCAAGCACAAACTGCGGCGGGGGCGGCACCGACGGACCATCGAGATAGCCGAAACGCAGGTTCTGCGGCCAACGGTCGGTAATGACCAGGACTCCGGAACGCGCCAGACGCAAGGCCTTCCTTGCCGAAAGAAGGCGCTGTCCTGCGATTATCAGACGCCATACCGCGCTGAGCAGCATGCGTCGGGCCGGGGGCTCAGTCTTTCGGCCGGACTGCGGTTTTCCAGATTTCTCCTCCGGCCAAATTTGCAAGCTACGCCAAGACAGCTTGCAGGCGATCCGCCCCCGCCACGCTGTCCAGCCGCCGTCATTCGAACCGAGGTAGATACTCGTGCACAGGAACTTGCGCTGGAACATCCCCGGACGAGGCGTGCCGCCTGCGTTGACTTGCCGACGCCATCGGCCCCATCAGTGCGACCACGATGCCTCTTGGCGCCAATGTGCGCCGATCGACCGTTTTCGCAGGATTGCCCGCGCTCGACCTTCTCAGGAGCGAAAGCGTGATGCGTCGGACTGTATTCACCGTCCATTCGATGGATGGCGCGATCAGCAACCGGATGCCGGAGAGGCCATTGTAGCGGCGGATGGACTGCCGCAACCGGTGGAGGTCACTGCGCTTTGCTACAAATCCAGCATCGCCCTCGCGCACTTCACAAGCAATCACCGTCTCACCGAGGGTGTATTGCAAATTGCCAACCGGTCCGTCCTCGTCCCGAGCGCGCTTGAGCAAATCACGTGTCTCCGGCTGGAGCCTCACCCAGTCACCCCTTGGTGACCGACCCCCACTGAGTGGTCCGTGATGATTGTTAGTGCAAGATGGCCTCTGGTGCCATGGCTGGCCGTAGGTGGAGCGGAGCGGAACCGGAGAGCAGCCATGGCGGTGTCGCGGTTTCCGGTGTCGGTGGTCGATACC
>JAPZUC010000002.1 GCA_027533455.1 Porphyrobacter sp.
CACGTGGGCCTCCGGGGCCGGTCCGCCAGCTTGTAACGGGGGGTTATTTTGGGTGTCCGTGCGTACCGCACCCCGGGGGCGCTCCCGGGGGGGGGGGGGGGGGATACACGGCGAAACGCCGCGCGCCCCGGCGCTTAGTCCATTGTCACCACGAGCTTGCCGACCGCCTCGCGCGCTTCGAGCTTGGCAATGGCATCGCCCGCGCGGGCGAGGGGGAAGGTTTCGCTCACCAGCGGATCGATCTTGCCGGCCTTCATCAGGTCGAACAGCTCGTTCACCTGCGCGTGGAAGGCCTCGGGCTCGCGCGCGGTGAAGGCGCCCCAGAACACGCCGCAGATGTCGCAGCTCTTCAGCAGAGTGAGGTTCAACGGCATCTTGGCGATCCCGGCGGGGAAGCCGACCACCAGGAAGCGGCCCTCCCATGCGATGGCGCGCAGCGCGGGCTCGGAATATTGCCCGCCAACGATGTCGTAGACGATGTTCGCGCCGTTCGGCCCGCACGCAGCCTTGAAGGCTTCGGCAAGCGCCTTGGACGCATCCTTGTCCATCGCCTCGCGCGGGTAGATCACCACCTCGTCGGCTCCGGCCTTGCGCGCGACTTCGCCCTTGGCTTCCGAGGAGACAGCTGCAACCACGCGCGCGCCGAAGGCCTTGGAAAGCTCGATTGCGGAGAGGCCCACGCCGCCCGCCGCACCCAGGATCAGCACGGTATCACCCGCCTTGATATGGCCGCGGTCCTTGAGGCCGTGAATGGTGGTGCCATAGGTCATCAGCAGCGATGCTGCCTTCTCGAACGAGACGCCGTCCGGCACCTTGAACATGCGTCCGGCAGGCACGACGACCTTTTCCGCAAGGCCGCCATTGCCGATCCCGGCAAGCACCCTGTCACCGACGGCATAGCCTTCGACACCCTCGCCGACCGCCTCGATCACGCCCGAAATCTCGCCGCCGGGCGAGAAGGGGCGCTGCGGCTTGAACTGGTACATATCGCGGATAATCAGGCCATCGGGATAGTTGATCGCGCAGGCCTTGACCGCGACGAGCACCTCGCCCTTGCCCGGGGTCGGGGTCTCCACCTCGTCGAGCGTCAGGGTTTCCGGCCCGCCGGTCTGGTGGGTGCGAATGGCTTTCATGTTGTCCTCTCCCAAGTAATCCGTGTCAGGCCGCTTCGGTGCCGCGCATCAGCCATGGCTGGGCGGCGGTGCGGCTGGCTTCGAAGCCGCCGATCGCCTCGCCCCGCGCCATCGTCAGGCCAACCTCGTCGAGCCCGCCCAGCAGGCATTCGCGGCGGAACGGGTCGATGGTGAAGGTGAAGCGATCCTGATAGGGGGTGGTGACGGTCTGGCTTTCCAGATCGACCGTGATGGCCACGCCTTCCCGGGCCACTTCAAGCAGCCGGTCCACCGCGTCCTGCGGCAGCACCACGGGCAGGATCCCGTTCTTGACCGCGTTGCCCGAGAAAATGTCCGAGAAACTCGGCGCGATCACCACGCGGATGCCCATGTCGCCCAGCGCCCAAGCGGCGTGCTCGCGGCTCGATCCGCAGCCGAAATTGTCGCCCGCGATCAGGAGCGTCGCGCCCGCATAGTCGGGATCGTCGATCACGTTGCCCGGCTCTGCCCGCAGCGCCTCGAACGCGCCTGCGCCCAGACCTTCACGGCTGATCGTCTTCAGCCACTTGGCCGGGATGATGATGTCGGTGTCGACATTCTTGAGGCCGAGCGGAATGGCGCGGCCTTCGACGCGGGTGAGGGGCTGCATCTGGATCCTTAGTCAGTTTCGGGCGGTTCGCCCGAAGGAATGGGGCCGGGCTGGGTCGGCTCGTTCGGCTTCTTCTTGCGCTTGCTGGCATAGAGCAGGGCTGCGGCAACAGCGGCCGATCCGATGGCACCCGCCGCAGCAATCGCGGCGTTGCGGGCGTTGTTGTTCTTGGGCTTGTCGGTCATGGCTGTTCCATGCGCTCCGCGCGCGCGGGTTTCAAGGCGTTCTCGTCAAACCAGCTCGCGCACATCGGCGAGCCGCCCGGTGACTGCGGCGGCGGCGGCCATGGCGGGCGAGACGAGATGCGTGCGCGCGCCGGGGCCCTGGCGGCCGACGAAGTTGCGGTTTGACGTCGAGGCGCAGCGCTCGCCCGGCGGCACCTTGTCGGGGTTCATGCCGAGGCAGGCCGAACAGCCCGGCTCGCGCCATTCGAAGCCTGCGTCGATGAACACCTTGTCGAGGCCTTCTTCCTCGGCCTGTTCCTTGACCAGACCCGATCCGGGGACCACAATCGCCCAGCGGACATTTGCGGCCTTGTGGCGGCCTTTCAGCACGGCGGCGGCTGCGCGCAGGTCTTCAATGCGGCTGTTGGTGCAGCTGCCTATGAAGACGTTCTCGATGGGGACCTCTGTCATCGGTGTGCCGGGGACAAGACCCATATAGTCGAGCGATTTCTGTGCCGCGACACGCTTGCTCTCGTCGGCGAAGTCATCAGGGGAAGGCACGCGGCCACCGATCGCCACGACGTCCTCGGGGCTGGTGCCCCAGGTGACGCTAGGTTCGACATCGGCGGCGTTGATGGTGACGCTCTTGGCGAACACCGCGCCTTGGTCGGAATGGAGCGTGCGCCAATAGGCAACGGCCGCGTCCCATTCCGCGCCCTTGGGAGCCATCGGGCGGCCCTTGAGATAGGCGAAGGTGACATCGTCGGGCGCGATCAGACCGGCGCGGGCACCAGCCTCGATGCTCATGTTGCAGACGGTGAGGCGTTCTTCGAGGGTCATGGCCTCGAACACGCGGCCGCGATATTCGATGACATAGCCCGAACCACCCGCCGCACCGATGGTGCCGATGATGTGGAGGATCAGGTCCTTCGCGCTGATGCCGGGGCCGAGATCGCCTTCGACCCGCACTTCCATCGGCTTGGATTGCTGGAGTAGTAGTGTCTGGGTCGCGAGCACGTGCTCGACTTCGCTGGTCCCGATCCCGAAGGCGAGCGCGCCGAGGCCGCCGTGGCATGCGGTGTGCGAATCCCCGCAGACGATGGTGGTGCCGGGCAGTGAGAAGCCCTGTTCCGGCCCGACGACATGGACGATTCCCTGCTCCTTGGCGGTCGCCGGGATGTAGCGGATGCCATAGGCGGGCGCGTTCACTTCGAGCGCGGCGAGCTGGGCGGCGCTTTCGGGATCGGCGATGGGCACCGGCGCGCCCTTGGCATCAAGCCGCGCGGTGGTGGGCAGGTTGTGGTCGGGAACGGCGAGGGTCAGCTCGGGCCGGCGCACCGGGCGGCCTGCCACCTTCAGCGCCTCGAAGGCCTGCGGGCTGGTCACCTCGTGGACGAGATGCCGATCGATATAGATCAGCGCCGTCCCGTCATCGCGGGTCTCGACAACGTGCGCGTCCCAAATCTTTTCGTACAGGGTGCGGGGGCGGCTCGCCATGATCGGTTCCATTGTTAGGGGTGGGGGGATGCCCCTTTGTGAGGTCCCCTAATCATCTTTGCCGACCCGTGGCAAGATTGCGGCGATTTACCGCGTCACGCTGGTAGAATTTGTCATAATCTTGCTGTAGCTTACAAACATGTCAGCAACCGAATCTCCCGCGCGCCCGTTTTTCCACCCGATCATCGTGGCGGCGGAGGACATAGACTTCATGGGCCACGTCAACAACGCGCGCTACCTGAACTGGGTGCAGGATGCGGTGTTGGCGCACTGGAACAAGCTTGCCCCGGCTGAGGATGTTGCGAGCAAGGCATGGGTCGCGCTCAAGCACGAGATCACCTACCGCAAGCCCGCCTTCCTCGATGACGACGTAATCGCCCAGACCGTGCTCGAACGGTTCAACGGCGCGCGCGCGTTCTATTCGACGCTGATCAAGCGCGGAGAAGAGGTGCTGGCCGAGGTGCAATCATCCTGGTGCTGCATCGATGCCGAAACCTTGCGCCCGGCGCGCATTGGCGAACACCTGCGCTCGTTCTTCTTCCCCGAGTAAAGCTTGCCGGTACGCCGGCAGCAAGAAATTGTGGTAAGCGCTCTATCAACGAGAGTTTTCTCTCGCATCCTCGTGCCTCTGTGATAGCCTTCCTCCATCGCGTTCTGGAGATGGGCGCTGTAAACGTATGGGGCAATTGAATTATGAGCAGAATCGGAACTTTCGCCATTCTCGCAGCGCTGCCGCTTGTGGCGCTTTCCGTTCCGGCTAGCGCGCAGAAGGCGGGCGACAAGATTGCCGGCAGTTACATCTGCGTGTTCGATTCGAGCGTGACCGCCGACCGCGTGCCTGCCGTGGCGAATAGCGCCGCCAAGGCTGCCACCGGACAGGTCGCCCATGTCTACACCCGGGCGCTGCGTGGGTTTGCGGTCCGGGCCTCGGAGCAGGGCATCGCTGCCATGCGCGCCAAGAACCCTGCGATCCGCTATTGTGAACAGGATCAGGTCGTCACCGTGATCCAGAAGCGGCCCGGCGGCGGCACCTCGACCCAGCCGCCGCAGGAAATGCCCTGGGGCATCGCGCGTGTGCGCGGCGGGGGCGCGAACGGTACATTCGCGACCGCATGGGTGATCGACAGCGGCGTGCAGCTTGACCACCCCGATCTGAGCGTGGACACTGCCCGCTCGCGCAGCTTCATCACCGACACCTCTCCCAGCGATGGCAATGGCCACGGCACCCACGTGGCGGGCACGATCGCGGCGATCAACAACACCATCGGCGTGATCGGCGTTGCCCCGGGTGCGACCGTGGTGGCCGTGCGCGTGCTCGACCGGCGCGGCTCGGGCAGCAATTCGGGCGTAATCGCGGGCGTTGATTATGTCGCCGCCAAAGGACGTCCCGGCGATGTCGCCAACATGAGCCTTGGCGGTGGTGCCAGTGCGGCGCTCGACACGGCGGTGGTCAATGCCGCGGCAACCGGCGTGCGCTTCACCATCGCCGCCGGGAACAGCTCGGCCAATGCTGCCAATTATTCTCCGGCCCGCGCCAACGGCACCAATATCTACACCGTGTCGTCCTTCGCGAAAGGTGACAACTGGTCGAGCTTCTCGAACTTCGGCAACCCGCCGGTCGACTATGCCGAGCCAGGCACGTCGATCAAATCGACCTGGATCGGCAGCGGCTACAACACCATCTCCGGCACCTCGATGGCCGCGCCGCACCTTGCCGGCATCCTGCTGCGCGGGGCGGTTGGCAATGGCGGGATGGTGTTCGGCGACAACGACGGCATACCTGACACCATCGGTGTCGTGCCCTGACAAAGAGCAGCGCCGGATAAGGCACACAGAAAGGGGCGTCCGGCAAACCGCCGGACGCCCCTTTGCTTTGGGCACACGCAGGGTGCGCCATAGCGGGCGCACAGCATCGCGCAGCAAACGCAATTGCCGTTTTGTGCTTGCGGGCTATACGCATCCCCATGGCCTGCCGCAGCGTATCCCTGTTCCGATGAGCGCGTCTTCCGCCCCGACCTTCGTGCTGCCTGCGCGCGCCTTCCAGCGCGCCGCGGGCCTGACGCTGGGCTTGGGGATCGCGGCAAGCTGGCTGGCGATCCATGCGTGGGGGATGTTCGTCTTCCAGATTTCATGGACCAACTGGCCGCTCGCACTGGTTGCGGCGGCGGTGCAATGCTGGCTTTCGGTCGGCGTGTTCATCGTGTGCCATGATGCGATGCACGGGACCCTGGTGCCGGGCTTGCCCCGCGTCAATGCCGCCATCGGCGCGGTGCTGTTGACGCTGTATGCGGGCTTTGGCTGGCGGCATCTGCGCGATGCGCACATGACCCACCACAAGCTGTCCGGACACGCGGGCGATCCCGATTTCGACGATCATAATCCGGGCCATTTCTGGCGCTGGTATGGCACCTTCTTCCGGCGCTATTTCGGCTGGCGTTCGCTGGTTTTCGTGCACGTGGTGGTGGGCTTCTACTGGCTGGTGCTGGATATCCCGATGGTGCAGATCGTGCTATTATATGGTCTGCCGGCGCTGGGATCGTCGTTGCAGCTGTTCTACTTCGGTACCTTCCGCACCCATCGCCACATCGCCGGGCAGCCCGCCAACGGCTTTGCCGACCGCCACAACGCCCGGTCCGAGGATTTCGGCACGCTCGCCAGCCTCGCCTCATGCTTCCATTTCGGCTATCATCTCGAACACCACCGCCGCCCCGACGTGCCGTGGTGGGCGCTGCCGCAGGCACGCCGGGCCGGGGTGGGGCAGGTTGAACTGATCAAGAAGGTGCCCGCATGAGCTGGCTCGAAGTGTTCCTCACCGTCATGTCCTCGCTGATCGGGATGGAGCTGTTCGCGTGGGTGGCGCACAAGTACATCATGCACGGCTGGGGCTGGGGCTGGCACCGTGACCACCACGAACCGCACGACAATGTGCTGGAGAAGAACGATCTCTTCGCCGTCGTGTTCGGCTCGATCAACGCCGCGATGTATATCTACGGCTCGCTCTACTGGGACTGGCTGTGGTGGTTCGCCGTCGGGATCACGCTCTACGGGGTGATCTACACGCTCGTCCATGACGGGCTGGTGCACCAGCGATACTGGAAGTGGGTGCCGCGCAAGGGCTACGCCAAGCGGCTGGTGCAGGCGCACAAGCTCCACCATGCGACGATCGGGAAAGAAGGCGGGGTAAGCTTCGGCTTCGTCTTCGCGCGCGATCCGGCCAAGCTGAAGGCGGAACTGAAGGCGCAGAAGGAAGCCGGGTTGGCCGTAGTTCGCGATTCTGCGGGCGCGGGCGGTGAGGAGGCTTTCGAGGTCGTGGGTCGCAATCTCTAGGGGTGCGGTCAGCGGCGGCTTGACCCTCGCTTGACCCCCTCCAGACCCCGGTTAGCTCCGTCCAGAGTCCCTCCCGCGGCGCGGCTTCACGTGAAACATCGCTCCAGGTGCGGTTCAACTGGCGGCGATCCTCGCAGCGTGTTCCTTCACCAGCGCGATCATGTTCGGCACGCCCTGGGTGCGGTTACTCGACAGCTGGTTCTTGAGATCGAACGGGGCGAGAGCACCCATCACGTCCATCGCGGCCACCTCGGCAGCGGGCTTGTCCTGCACCGCGGCAATGACCAGCGCGACGATCCCCTTGGTGATCGCGGCGTTGCTGTCGGCAAGGAAATGGAGCTTCTCCGCCTCCGTGCCGGCGGGGTAGACCCATACCGACGCAGAGCACCCGCGCACCAAAGTGGCGTCGGTCTTGAGCGCTTCGGGCATGGGTTCGAGTGTGCGGCCAAGCTCGATCAGCAGGCCATAGCGATCATCGCCTTCGAGGAAGTCATATTCCTCGAGAATGTCGGAAAGGGTGCGCATGGCCCGCCCTTAACGGGGCACGGCTCCAACGCAAAGGGGCGTTTATCCGCCGAGGCCGCCGGGGCGGGTGAAGGCGTGCCAGATCACGTAGAACCAGCCGAGGAAGCCGTGGACAATCGCCCAGATGATAGACTTGTGGAGGCTCCAGCTGATTGCCACGGCAATCGCGCTGCCAAGCCCGATGCCGGTCTGGGTGGCGGTGGAGCGGACGGTGACGCTCACAGTTCCACCCCGCTGGCGATAGCCTCCAGTTTGCGGATGCGCTCCTTGAGATCGGCCAGTTCGATGCGGGCCGTGCCGATGCTGGATCCGTCCGCTGTCGCAGGGTGGTGCACGGCGCGGTCAAGCTCGCTGCGCTTGAGGTCAAGCCAGCCCTGCCAGGCGCGCAGGGTGGCACCGGCGACCACGATCACGGCGACAAGGAATCCTGCAGTCAGCACCACGGTGGGATCGAGAAAGGACGTGATCATTCGCGTTATTCCTTCCTAGGGGCGGGAGTGTCCCGCAGAGCTTCGATTTCGGCGGAGATCCGCGCCTGTTCGCGCGCTTCGCCGGTGTTGGCATCGGTGGGGATGCGTTCGAGCACCTTCACCCGTTCCTTCAGTTCGGTCAGTTCGCGCCGGGCCGCCTCGAGTTCGATGCGGGCGCCCTGATCATCGCGCGGCGCGAGCGTCTCGTTGCCGTCCTCGTCGGTGACGATCCCCGCACGGGCGCGGATCGATTCCACCACGCCCCAAATCACGATCGCGACCAGCGCGACGATGGCCCAACTGCTCATTGCGCTCGCTCCTTCTCCGAGCCGAGGCGCAGCGCTTCGATCTCGTCCGACAACAGGTTGCCGCGGTCGGTGGCGATCCGCTCAAGCACGCGCAAGCGATCCTCGATCATCTGCTGGCGCTCGGCGATCTGATGCACTTCGGGGCCGTTCGAGGCGGGCTTGGCCTCGTAGCGCACCCGCTTGGCGTGCATCACCTTCTCGACGATCCCGTTGAGGCTGAGGCCCGCGATCAGCACGACCGCGATGATGGTCATGGATATGATCACCATCTCGGCCATCACGCCTCGCCCTTGTCCTTGAGGCCCGTCAGCGCGCGGTCACGCAGAGCGTCGATCTCGTGCCCGAGATGGTAGCCGCCGTCGGTGACGATCCGCTCGACATTGACGAGACGGTCCTTGATCGAGCCGAGTTCAGCGCGCAGCTGGGCGTTTTCCTGGGTGAGCAGGGTAACGCGCTCGGCCGTGTGCTTGTCCGAACCGGGCTTAAGGGACTGGCCCCACATGCCTTCGAGCGGGTAGCCGTTCTTGATCTTCATGCGGGTGGTCTGGAACGAGGCCAGGATGCCCATCGCGCCGAGGCCGAAACCGGCGGTAATGATCCAGCCGATATACGGGACGAGTTCGCTCATCTCCATTACACGCGCTCCTTGCTCTCGAGGCCAAGCGGGACGCCCGCGCTTTCATCGACCCGGCGCGTGTCGCGCAGGGCTTCGATCTGGGTGGCAATGTCATAGCCGCGGTCGGTTACGATGCGTTCGAGCACCTGCACCCGGTCTTCGAGCTTCTGGATGTGGGTCGCGTATTGCGCGGCCTTTTCGGCGGTATGTTCGGCAGTGGCCCCCAGCTGCATCTCGGCGATCTTTTGCTGGTGCTTGGTCCAAATGGCGACGATCGGGATCATCAGGGCGATGATGGGGATCATGACGCCAAGCTGTGCTGGATCCATTGTTCGTGTCCCTGTTATGCGTATTCAGGCCTAGCGCAGCCGCTCGATTTCGGCGGTCAGGCGCGGATTGCTGCTGACGTAGTGCGCTTCAACTGCGGCCAGGCGGCGGTCGATGTCGCGGAAGTTCGCCTTGATCTCGCGCGCGGTGCGGCGCGGGCTCTGGCGGACGCCCTGCCAGTACTTCTGCTCGCTGGCGTCACGGTACAGATAGGGCGGCTTCTTGCTGAGCAGGGCGCCGGCGACGAAATAGGCGAGGATCGTCAGACCGCTCAGCATGAAGATCGACAGGAAAGCCGCCATCCGCACCCAGAACACATTGACCCCGGTGTAGTCGGCGATCCCGGCGCAAACGCCCATCAGCTTGGCATTGTGCTTGTCGCGGTAAAGCGTGGTGCGGGGGCTGTTCATGCGCGGGTTCCTTTCTTCTCGGCGATCAGCGCTTCGAGTTCGCGAAGTTGCTGGTTGTCCTGTTCGTGCTCGGCGATCAGCCGGCGGGCAGGGGTGAACTCCGGATCATCGGAAGCAACCAGCCGTTCAACCGTGTGCATCCGCTCGTCGAGCCGCTTGGCGAGGTTGTAGAGTTCTTCCAGCAGCACCTCGTCATCGGCGGTGATGGTGGGCGCGGTCTTCCACTTGGTCATATAGTGCAGCACCATCCACGGCAGGCCGATGAAGATGGCGGCGATGGCCATAACGCCTTCGATGTCCATGTTTTACTTCCCCTCGCTTGCGTCGTCGGCCTTGCCGAGCGCTTTCTTCATGGCTTCCAATTCGTCATCAATCGCGTCCGAACCGGCGAGCGCAGCAATTTCATCGGCGAGCGACGGCGGTCCCTCTTCGGCAATGCGCAGCGCGTCGGCGCGCCCTTCGGCGTAATCGACGCGGCGTTCGAGCTGGTCGAAGCGGGCGAGCGCTTCATCGGTGCGTTCGGTGCTCATCAGGGTGCGCAGCTTGACCCGGTTCTCGGCGCTTTCGAGGCGCGCGGCGATCGCGGTCTGGCGGCTGCGCGCCTCGCGCAGACGGTGCTGCAGCTTGGCGATGTCTTCCTCGTAAGCGCGCAGCGCGTCGTCGAGCACCGCGATCTCGGTCTTGAGCTGGTCGGCCATGTCGCCGGCCTTCTTCTTCTCGACCAGCGCGGCGCGGGCGAGGTCCTCGCGATCCTTGCTGAGCGCAAGCTGCGCCTTCTCGGCCCAATCTGCCTGCAGGCGGTCAAGCTTCACGCAGTGACGGTGCATTTCCTTCTGGTCAGCGATGGTGCGAGCCGCGCTGGCGCGGACTTCGACCAGGGTTTCCTCCATTTCGAGGATGATCATGCGGATCATCTTCTGCGGATCGTCCGCCTTGTCGAGCATGTCATTGAAGTTGGATGCGAAGATATCAAGCGTGCGACTGAAAATGCCCATGAAGGCTACTCCATCGAGAAACGAATTGCCCCGGTCCCGCTGTGCGACTCGGTCGCCGTTCGGGTTTTCGGAGTTTTGCCGGGACTGCGCCGGGTCGGGACGGCGACGCAAGGCCTCGATTTCCTCGTCGAGGCGCGTCAGTCGGCCTGACGAAAGCAGGCGGGTGGGTTGGGCCGGAGCTTCGCTGCCATGCGCATCGCGGGTGGGGCGTGCGTTGCGGGTAGCGTCGGCAGGGGGGACGTCTTGCGAGGGGCGCTCCGGCCCGAGGGGGTCAAAGGGGTCGCCCATCTCAAGCGATCTCGATCATGACGGTGGCTCCGCTGGCAGGGTGGGGAAGCGGCGCCGCGCGGGCGGCCCCAGGCTGGAGCTGCGATGACAGCGCAACCATCATCACCATGGCGCCAATGCTGGCGATCGCGGCATGCCCGAGCTTGGTGCTCCAGAAGCTGCCCGATGAACGGTCATGTGCGGCGTTGCGGTTGATCATTGTGGGCCTCCCAGAAGGTGTCCGTTGTCTTGCCGGGTATTCTGCACACCGCGTGCCAAACTGCGGGAATGGCCGAAAAGCGCCGTTTTTTTCGCAACGGGGAAGGTGGGTGTTGGTCTCTATTGCCAAGCATTGGGGGTTTTCACTATAGTTTGGATATGAAGCACGAGAGCCAGTTCATCGGTCAGTCCGGGGCCTTCCTCGACGCGGTCGAACGTGCCTCGCGTGCTGCGGCCATGAACCGCCCCGTCCTCGTCATCGGCGAGCGCGGGACGGGCAAGGAACTGATCGCCGAACGCCTCCACCGCCTCTCGACCCGCTGGGATGAGCCGCTTGTTACGATGAACTGCGCGGCGCTGCCCGAAACCCTGATCGAGGCCGAGCTGTTCGGACACGAGGCGGGGGCCTTCACTGGCGCCACCAAATCGCGCGCCGGGCGCTTCGAGGAAGCGGACCGGGGCACGCTGTTCCTTGATGAGCTGGGCACACTCAGCATGGGCGCGCAGGAGCGGCTGCTGCGCGCGGTCGAGTATGGCGAAGTGACCCGCATCGGCGCCTCCCGCCCGATCCGGGTCGATGTGCGGATTGTCGCGGCAACCAACGACGACCTGCCCGCACTCGCGGCTGCGGGCGAATTCCGCGCCGATCTGCTTGATCGCCTCTGCTTCGAAGTCATCACGCTGCCGCCCTTACGGGTGCGTGAAGGCGACATCGGCGTACTGGCAGAGTATTTCGGTCGCCGTATGGCCGCAGAACTCGATTGGGACCGCTGGCCGGGCTTTGCGCCTCACGTTATGGATGCGCTCGAAGACTATCCTTGGCCCGGAAATGTGCGCGAGCTGCGCAATGTTATAGAGCGCGCGGTCTATCGTTGGGACGGGCCGGACATGCCGATTGCGCATGTCCAGTTTGATCCGTTCGACAGCCCCTGGCGTCCGCGCCCTCCCGAACATCGTCGCAGCAGTGCCAGTCCCGGCGTGCCTTCGGCGGGCGCAGGGGCGATCGGCACCCCGATGGCGGCGGTGAGTTTCGATACGGTCGACGACTTGCGCGCCGCAGTCGACGCCCACGAGCGGGCTATTCTCGCGCACGCTCTGGGCAAGCACCGCTGGAACCAGCGCCAGACCGCTCGCGCACTCGGCCTCACATATGACCAGCTACGCCACTGTATCCGCAAGCACGCGCTTATGGAGGGACAGGACTGATCGCGCCGGCGCGCTAGCGACTGGCGGGGCCGCAGCGCAGCCACATAATGGCCCTAGGGCATTGCCAGACACGATTTTCAAACTCCAAGGCCATCGTCGGCGGATTATGATGGCAGAGCCCGTCCCACCCGCTGATGCTGGAGAAACGAAGCCCGTAGGCCACCGTGGATCGGCCCGACTGCGGCTGGCGATCTCTGCGCGACTCGTGTCGATATATTCGACGCAAAATTCTATCCTGCTCGACATTTCAAGCACTGGCGTGCGTCTCGCGCTGCACCAACCGCTGCCGATAAATCAGTCAGGCTACATCGAATTGGGCCGGTTCTCGGTTTTCGGCTTGATCATACGCGCCGAGCGTGGGCGCGATGGCGGCGTCAACGCGATGCTGTTCGACGAGCCGATTGCCAAGGCGCATGTGCTCGAAATCCGTAAACTCGCTGAAGACTTGGAACTGCTCCAGCGCGAGGCGCTGCTAGATCAGGCGCGTCGCTGGGTGACCGGGGAGAAGTGATCGCGTGCACGCCCGGGAGCACGGTTCGCTCTTGCCAATTCGTACATGAGCGACTAATTGCACCGCCAATCCCGGCATTGTCGTGACAAGGTTTGGATGCTGGCGCCTCCGGGGGCCGGCCCGAAACCGCGTTTGCGCAATGCTTCTGCACCGAAAGACTCAATGACCGATATCGCGCGTCTGACCCAGCTGATCGAACCGGAGGCAACCGCCTTGGGGTTTGAGCTGGTGCGCGTGGCGATGCTGCCATCCGAAGCTGGCGATGGCGGTATGTCCCTGCAAATCATGGCCGAGGATCCGGCGACCGGACAGCTGGTGATAGACCAGTGCGCTGCGCTGTCACGCCGTGTTTCGGATGTGATCGATGCTGCCGAAGAAGCCGGGGAAGAGCTGATCGAAGGTGCCTATCACCTCGAGGTTTCCTCGCCCGGCATCGACCGCCCGCTCACCCGCGAGAAAGATTTTGCAAACTGGGCCGGTCACGAAGTGCGGATTGTCATGGACAAGGCCTATGCTGGCCAGCGCGTCAACAAGGGCGTGCTTGGCGGGCTCGAGGATGGTATGATCCTCGTCAAAGAGGTGAAGGCCGGCGACGTGCGTCTGCCGCTTACGGAAATTCATACTGCGAAGCTCGTCCTCACCGACGCGCTGATCGCCGCCACCCGCCCGCTGGATACCAGTGGTGCTGACGAACTCATCGAAGATACAGAGAAGGCAGACGACTGATGAGTGCCATTTCCGCCAACAAGGCAGAACTCCTTGCAATCGCCAACGCGGTCGCCTCGGAAAAGATGATCGACAAGTCGATCGTCATCGAGGCGATGGAAGAAGCGATCCAGAAATCCGCGCGCAACCGCTATGGCGCGGAGAACGACATTCGCGCCAAGCTCGATCCGCTGACCGGCGATCTGACACTGTGGCGCGTTGTCGAGGTGGTTGAAGAAGTCGAAGACTACTTCAAGCAGGTCGATCTGAAGCAGGGCGAAAAGCTCCAGCCCGGTGCCAAGGTCGGCGACTTCATCGTCGATCCGCTGCCCCCCGTCGATTTGGGCCGCATTGACGCCCAGTCCGCCAAGCAGGTGATCTTCCAGAAGGTCCGCGATGCCGAGCGCGAGCGCCAGTTCGAAGAGTTCAAGGACCGGCAGGGTGAAGTCATCACCGGCGTGATCAAGTCGGTCGAATTCGGCCACGTGATCGTCAACCTCGGCCGCGCCGAGGGCGTGATCCGCCGTGATCAGCAGATCCCCCGCGAAGCCGCCCGCACCGGCGAGCGCGTGCGTGCGCTGATCACCAAGGTCGAGCGCAACAACCGCGGACCGCAGATCTTCCTCAGCCGTGCGCACCCCGACTTCATGAAGAAGCTGTTCGCGCAGGAAGTGCCCGAAATCTACGACAACATCATCGAGATCAAGGCCGCTGCCCGCGACCCGGGCTCGCGCGCCAAGATTGGTGTGATCAGCCGCGATTCGAGCATCGATCCGGTCGGTGCCTGCGTCGGCATGAAAGGCAGCCGCGTGCAGGCCGTCGTCCAGGAACTCCAGGGCGAAAAGATCGACATCATCCCGTGGTCGGAAGACACCGCGACCTTCGTGGTCAATGCGCTTCAGCCCGCCACGGTCAGCCGCGTCGTTCTCGATGAAGACGATGGCCGCATCGAAGTGGTGGTGCCGGACGACCAGCTCAGCCTCGCGATCGGTCGCCGCGGCCAGAACGTGCGTCTGGCAAGCCAGCTCACCGGCCACCAGATCGACATCCTGACCGAGGAAGAAGCCTCGGAAAAGCGCTCGAAGGAATTCGCCGAGCGTTCGAAGATGTTCGAGGAAGAGCTCGACGTCGATGAAACCCTTTCGCAGTTGCTGGTGGCCGAAGGCTTCGCCGAGCTCGAGGAAGTGGCTTACGTCGATCTCGCCGAACTCGCGAGCATCGAAGGCTTCGACGATGAACTCGCCGAGGAACTCCAGAGCCGCGCGCTCGAAGCGCTCGAGCGTCAGGAAGCTGCGCACCGCGAAGTGCGCCGTGGTCTGGGCGTGGAAGATGCGCTTTCGGAAATCCCGCACCTTACCGAAGCGATGCTGGTCACGCTCGGCAAGGCGGGGATCAAGACGCTCGACGATCTGGCCGATCTCGCCACCGACGAGCTGATCGCCAAGAAGCGCGAAGCACCGCGTCGCCGCAACAACGACGCTGCCGGCCCGCCGCAGCGCCGCCCGCAGCGCGAAACCGACAAGGGCGGCGTGCTGGGCGAATACGGCCTGTCGGAAGAGCAGGGCAACGAGATCATCATGGCCGCGCGCGCGCACTGGTTCGAAGACGAGCCTGTTGAGGAGGCCGCCCATGCGGACTCCACCCAATGAGCGCCTGACGTCCGACATCGCTGAGCCGTCGCTTTCCGCTAAGGCGGAGAGCGAGCGGCGCTGTATCCTCACCGGGGCGACCTCGGTGCGGGATGTGCTTGTGCGTCTGGCGATCTCGCCCGACGGGCTGGTGCTGCCCGATGCCGCAGCCAAGGCGCCGGGGCGGGGCGCATGGATCGGCGTTACCCGCGCAGAGCTTGAAGCGGCGCTGGCCGAGGGCCATCTGAAGAAATCGCTGATGCGCGCCTTCAAGGGCGCGCCTCTCACTATTCCCGATGATCTGCCGGCACGGGTCGAGGCTGCGCTGGCGCGGCATCTCGGCGACCGGCTGGGGCTGGAACTGCGCAGCGGCAATATCGTGATGGGTTCCTCCCGGATCGAGGAACAGGCCCGCAGCGGCCGTATCGCCGTGTTGCTCCATGCCAGCGATTCCAGCGACGACGGTCGGCGCAAGCTCGACCAGGCGTGGCGGGTTGGCAATGACGCTGAAGGATCGGGCCAGCGCGGTGCGGTCTTGCCCCTAGACCGCCATGCGCTGTCTGTGGCATTGGGCCGCGACAACGTGGTCCACTTGGGCGTTGCCGGTTATCCCGGCGATATGCGGGCCGCAAACCGCGTGCTTCAGGCGGTATACCGGCTGGTGCATTACGCCGGGAATGACGGGACGAACGCGACGAACGATACAGGCCGGGACGCTCCCGGCGACGCTGATCTGCTGGAGGGCGGGGCGGCGCATGTTGATGAATACGTGAAGGACTGACGAGCGATAATGAGCGACGAAAACGACAACCAGCGCATCCGCAAACCCCTGGGCCTCAAGCGCTCGGTGGATGCGGGCGAGGTCAAGCAGACCTTCAGTCACGGCCGCACCAACAAGGTGGTGGTCGAAGTGAAGCGTCGCCGTCTGGTCGGAAAGCCGGGTGAGGCCGCTCCGCCGGCTCCGCCGCCCGCTCCCGAACCGGTTGTGGCTGCACCCGCTCCTACGCCTGCTCCCAAGCCTGCGCCGCGCCCCGCACCTGCCGGCGAGACCCCGCAGGAACGCGTAAAGCGCCTCCAGCTCGAAGCTGAAGAAGAGCGCCTGCGCATGGCCGAAGAGGCTCGCAAGCGCGATGAAGCCGAAGCCCGCGGACGCGAGGAAGAGGAGCGTCGCCGCGCCGAGGAAAACCGCCGTACCGAGGAAGAAGCGGAAAAGCAGCGCGCCGAAGCGGCGACTGCGGCTCCGGCAGCCGAGCCTGCGACCGACACGTCCGAAGCACCTGATGAAGCCGCCGCCACCGCACCGGCGTCGCTCAGCGATGCCGCGGTCCCGGCCGCGCGCCGCTTCACGCCGGTCGAGCGTCCCGAAGTCAAGCGCCTCGGGCCTGAGGTCAAAGGCAAGAAGAAGGACGACAAGCGCGCCGCGCCTGCTGATGAAGGCAAGGACAACCGTCGTTCGGGCAAGCTTACTGTCACCCGTGCCCTCAACGAGGATGAAGGCCGCCGTGCGCGCAGTCTCGCCGCGCTCAAGCGCGCCCGCGAGAAGGAACGCCGTGGTCAGGGCGGCCCGTCGAAGCCGCGCGAAAAGCAGGTGCGCGATGTGGTGGTGCCCGAGGCAATCACCGTCAGCGAACTCGCCAACCGCATGGCCGAAAAGGGCGCCGACCTGGTGAAGGCACTGTTCAACATGGGCATGATGGTCACCGTCAACCAGACCATCGACCAGGACACTGCAGAGTTGTTGGTCGAGGAGTTCGGCCACAACATCCAGCGTGTTTCGGCGAGCGATGTCGACATTGACAGCAGCGAGGATACCGATCCCGAAGAAACGCTGGTGGCACGTCCGCCGGTGGTGACGATCATGGGTCACGTCGACCACGGCAAGACCAGTCTGCTTGATGCCCTGCGCGGCACCGACGTTGTGAAGGGCGAAGCCGGCGGCATCACCCAGCACATCGGCGCCTACCAGATCACCACCAAGGACAAGCAGAAGATCACCTTCCTCGACACGCCTGGCCACGCGGCCTTCACGGAAATGCGGATGCGCGGTGCCAATGTCACCGACATCGTCATTCTGGTGGTCGCAGGCGATGACGGGCTGATGCCGCAGACCATCGAGGCGATCAATCACACCAAGGCGGCCGGCGTGCCGATGATCGTGGCGATTACCAAGTCGGACAAGCCGGAATTCAATCCGCAGAAGATCCGCGAACGTCTGCTCGAACATGAAATCGTGGTCGAGGCTATGTCGGGCGATGTGCAGGATGTCGAGGTTTCGGCCAAGACCGGCGCGGGTCTCGACAAGCTGATCGAGGCGATCGGCCTTCAGGCCGAACTGCTAGAACTGCGCGCCCGCCCGGACCGCGATGCCGAGGCGACCGTGATCGAAGCCCAGCTTGACAAGGGACGGGGACCGGTTGCGACCGTGCTCGTCACGCGCGGGACGCTCAAGCGCGGCGACACCTTTGTGGTCGGCACGCAGAGCGGAAAGGTCCGTGCGATTGTCGATGACAAGGGGCAGCAGCTCAAGGAGGCCGGCCCATCAATGCCGGTCGAAGTTCTTGGCCTTGGCGGCGTGCCGTCTGCCGGTGACAGCCTCACCGTGGTCGAAAACGAACAACGTGCGCGCGAAGTCGCCAAGTATCGTCAGGAACTTGCGACCGAGAAGCGCACGGCATTGGCGCCGACCAATTTCGACACGATGTTCAGCAGCCTTGCTTCCAACGTCATCGAATTCCCGGTGGTCGTGAAAGCCGACGTGCAGGGCTCGGTCGAAGCGATCGTCAATGCGCTCCACAATCTCTCGAACGACGAGATCAAGGTGCGGGTGCTCAATGGCGGCGTGGGTGCGATCACCGAAAGCGACGTGATGCTGGCGGGCGGTTCCAAGGCGCCCATCATCGGCTTCAACGTTCGCCCCAATGCCAAGGCCCGCGAGCTCTTGAAGCGCGATAATGTGCGGATGATGTATTACGATGTCATCTATCACCTGACCGATGCCATCGCCAAAGAGATGGCGGGCGAGCTTGGGCCAGAGCGGATCGAAACCGTGGTCGGCCGTGCCGAAGTCAAGCAGGTCTTCCCTGCCGGCAAGCGCGACAAGGCCGCTGGACTGCTGGTGCTGGAAGGCGCAATCCGCAAGGGTCTGTTCGCGCGTCTCACCCGTCAGGATGTCATCGTCTCGGCGACCAAGATCCAGTCGCTGCGACGCTTCAAGGACGACGTCGACGAGGTCCGCATGGGTCTCGAATGCGGCGTGGTGCTGGAAGACACCAACGACATCAAGGCCGGCGACATGCTCGAAGTTTTCTCGGTCGAGGAGCGTGAGCGGACACTGTGAGCCTTCACGACACTTACTACCCAGACAATGCCGGGCAGTCGCCGCATACGGCGCTGCTCGGCTCGGAATTTGTTGGCTGGGATGCGGAAACGCAGACCGCGACCATGCGCTTCACGGTCAAACGCGAGGTCTGCACCTGGCGCGGTGGCGTGCAGGGCGGGCTGGTCGCGGGCTTTCTCGATGACGTGATGGGCTACGCCTATGTTGCGGCGACGGGCGGAGTGATGGCGCCGCTCAATCTCGACATTAGCATGAGCCTCATCCGCCTGATCCCTGAGGGCGCGACCATTATCGGCAAAGGGCGGGTAGTGAAGGCTGGCCAGCGAGTGATCTTCCTCGAAGGCGAATTGCTGGCCGAGGACGGGACGATCTACGCCCGCTCCACTTCGACCGCGATCCCTACGCCGCGGCCCACGCCTGAAACCACGGGGCTGCAACGCTGATGGCCAAGGCTCCATTCACCGCCGAACAGCAATCGGTCCGCGTCCTCAAGGTGGGCGAACGGGTCCGGCATATCCTGTCGGAACTGCTCGCCCGCGGCGAGGTGCATGACGATGTGGTGAGCTCGAGCCATATCTCGGTCACCGAGGTGCGCATGACCCCCGATCTGCGTCACGCGACGGCCTATGTGAAGCCGCTGCTAGGTGCGGGTGACGAGGAAGTCGTGAAGGCCCTGAGGCAGAACACCGCCTTCCTCCAGCGCGAGGTCGCCCAGCGTCTGGGGCTGAAATTCGCGCCGAAGCTCAAGTTTCGCAAGGACGAGAGCTTTGCCGAGGCCGACCGCATCGAGGCGCTGCTGCGTGATCCCAAGGTGCTGCGCGATCTCGACGAGGAAGAGTAGCCCCCGGGCTACTTGGGCACCATCCGCGCCTTCAGCGTGATGTCGACCTTGTTGCCGACGATCAGCTGATACGACTTCATTCCGAAATCGCGCCGGTCGATGGTGGTGGTGCCGGTAAAGCTCACCGGCTTTCCCGCCTGTGCGACCGGATCGGCCGTGAAAGTGACATTGAGCGTCGCCGGGCGGGTTACCCCGCGCGCGGTGAGATCGCCGGCCACCGTGCCGCGCGTCGCGCTCGAGAGTTTCAGCGAGCGGCCCAGAAAGCGGATCGTTGGATACTTCTCGACCCAGAAGAACTTGTCGCCCCGCAGCCGCGCCAGCGTGACGGAATCCGGCGCCTGAATCGCAGTTGCATCGAAGGTGACGTCGATCACCGCCTTTTCCGGTGCTCCGGGAACAATGGTGACCGCGCCTTCCATGCGCGGGAACATCGCGGTCTTGCTCGACAGGCCGAAGAAGGGGACCTTGGCCGAGACATTGCTGGCCGAAGCATCGAGCGAGTAACGCTGCGGCACGCTCGCGGTGTTGGCGAGGGTGAGGGCTGCCAGCAAGGGCAGCATCATCAGGCGGCTGAGGGTGCGCGTTAGGTTCATACTATCTCCGAAACGCATGACTTGCGCAAAAGGTTCACATCGCGCTCGCCCCTAACGCGCCAAAGCGTTAGGCAGCCGCGATGGCCAAACTCTACTTTTACTATGCCAGCATGAACGCAGGCAAAAGCTCGCATCTTTTGCAGGCGGATTTCAATTATCGTGAGCGGGGTATGGCGACCATGCTGTGGACCGCCGCGCTCGATAGTCGCTCGGGCGGGCAGGTGAAAAGCCGCATCGGGCTGGAAAGCGCGGCCCACAAGTTTACGCGGGACACCGATTTGTGGGCGACAATCAGCGCGGCACACAAGGTGCAGCCGCTCGATTGCGTGCTGGTGGATGAGGCGCAGTTTCTCACCTCGCAACAGGTGTGGCAGCTGGCACGGCTGGCTGACGAGGGCGGCATTCCGGTATTGTGCTATGGTCTGCGGACCGATTTTCAGGGCGAGCTGTTCCCGGGTTCGGCCGTCTTGCTGGGGATTGCCGACGCTTTGGTGGAGCTGAAAGCCGTGTGTCATTGCGGCCGCAAGGCAACGATGAACCTTCGCGTGGATGAAAGCGGGGCGGGCGTGCGGCAGGGCCAGCAGACCGAAATCGGCGGCAATGATCGCTATGTGGCGCTGTGCCGGAAGCATTTCTCCGAAGCGCTGGGCCGATGAGCAGGCCGCTTTCGGGCTGGCTGATCCTCGACAAGCCGAGGGGTATGGGGAGCACGCAGGGCGTGAGTGCAGTCAAGCGGGTGCTGCGCCAGAACGGCTATGCCAAGACCAAGGTCGGCCACGGCGGCACGCTTGACCCGTTGGCCGAAGGCGTCCTCCCGATCGCGCTGGGCGAAGCGACCAAGCTCGCCGGAAGGATGCTGGACGCGAGCAAGATCTACGAGTTCACCGTGCAGTTCGGGCGTGAGACCGACACACTCGACACCGAAGGGCCGGTGATCGCGACCAGCAATGTGCGGCCGATGCTGGCCGAGGTCGAAGCGGTGCTGCCGCGCTTCACCGGGGCCATCGAACAGGTGCCGCCTGTCTATTCGGCGTTGAAAGTGGACGGCCAGCGCGCCTATGATTTGGCGCGGGCGGGGGAGGTGGTGGAACTCCAGTCGCGCAGCGTTACCATCCATTCGCTAACCCTTGCCGAAATGGCGGGTGAGGAGGCCACCCTCGTTGCCCACGTCTCCAAGGGCACCTACATCCGCTCCCTTGCACGGGACATCGCGCATGCGCTTGGTACCTGCGGCCACGTCACCTTTTTGCGGCGCACCAAGGCTGGCCCCTTCACCCAGGAACAGGCGATTTCGCTGGACAATCTGGAGGAAGCCGCTAAGCGCGCGAGCCTTGAATACCTTCTCCTGCCGCTGGAGGCGGGGCTGGACGACATCCCGGCCCTTACCCTCGACCAGACAAGCGCGCAGGCGGTCCGGCAGGGCCGGGTGCTGTCTGGCATGCCCCAATCATCCGGGCTTTATCTGGCGAAGCTGGGCGCTGTCCCGGTCGCGCTGATGGAAATTTCGGATGGGACGGCTACGGTTGTCAGGGGTTTCAACCTACCCGATGTCGCTGAGTAAGAGAGAAAAGATATGTCGGTGACCGCCGAAGTTAAGCAGACCATCATTGCTGACAATGCCCGTGATCCCAAGGACACCGGTAGCCCCGAAGTGCAGGTTGCGATCCTCACGCAGCGCATCCGCAACCTCACCGAGCACTTCAAGGATCACCACAAGGACAACCATTCGCGTCGTGGCCTGCTGATGATGGTCAACAAGCGTCGCACGCTGCTGGCCTATCTCAAGAAGAAGGATGTGGAGCGGTACAACGCCCTGATCCAGAAGCTGGGCCTGCGTAAGTAAGAGTTTTGCGAAAGGGCGGCTCCAAGGGGCCGCCTTTTTTGCATATGGGGCACGCGGACATCCGGTCCGCACGCCTCGGGGCCGAAGCGCTCCGCACCGGACCGGGACGGTTGTTTCCCCGGCACATGAGGCCCCGCGATGGCAATATGGCCGCGCGGGTCAGAAGGAAAACCAATGTTCGACACGAAAACCGTATCGCTGGAGTGGGGCGGCAAGACCCTCACTCTGGAAACCGGGCGTATTGCCCGTCAGGCTGATGGCGCCGTTCTGGCGACCTATGGCGAAACCGTGGTGCTGTGCGCCGTGACCGCCGCCAAGTCCGTAAAGGAAGGGCAGGACTTCTTCCCGCTCACCGTCCACTATCAGGAAAAGTTCTCGGCCGCCGGGCGCATCCCGGGCGGCTTCTTCAAGCGTGAACGCGGCGCGACCGAGAAGGAAACGCTCACCAGCCGCCTGATCGACCGTCCGATCCGTCCGCTCTTCCCCGAAGGCTTCTACAACGAGATCAACGTGATCTGCCAGGTGCTGTCGTTCGACGGTGAGACCGAGGCTGATATCGTTGCCATGATCGCCGCTTCGGCTGCGCTGACCATCTCGGGCGTGCCCTTCATGGGCCCGATCGGCGCTGCGCGCGTCGGCTTCGTCGACGGCGAATACACGCTCAATCCCAAGCAGGACAAGGCTCTCGCCGAAGGACGCCTCGATCTGGTCGTGGCCGCCACGCAAGACGCGGTGATGATGGTCGAGTCCGAAGCCAAGGAACTCACCGAGGACGAAATGCTCGGTGCGGTGATGTTCGCCCACAACGAGATCCGCAACGTCATCGGCGCGATCATCGATCTGGCCGAGAAGGCTGCCAAGGATCCCTGGACCGTCGACCTCAGCGACAACACCGCTGACATGAAGGCCAAGCTCAAGGACCTCATCGGAGGCGACATCGCGGCGGCCTACAAGGTCACCGACAAGTCGGCTCGCTCGAATCTGCTGAACGAAGCGCGGGCCAAGGCCAAGGCGGCCTTCGCTGACGAGGGCGGCCAGACCCAGATGGTCGCTGGCAAGCTGATGAAGAAGCTCGAAGCGGAAATCGTGCGCGGTGCGATCCTCAAGGATGGCCAGCGTATCGACGGCCGCAAGCTCGATCAGGTTCGTCCGATCGAAGCCATCGTCGGCTTCCTGCCGCGCACCCACGGCTCGTCGCTGTTCACCCGCGGTGAAACGCAGGCGATCTGCACGACCACGCTCGGCACCAAGGACTCCGAGCAGATGATCGATGGTCTGGAAGGCCTGAGCTATTCCAGCTTCATGCTGCACTACAACTTCCCGCCCTATTCGGTCGGTGAAGTGGGCCGCTTCGGCGCGCCGGGTCGCCGCGAAGTCGGTCACGGCAAGCTTGCCTGGCGCGCGCTCAACCCCGTGCTGCCGAGCAAGGAAGACTTCCCCTACACGATCCGCGTGTTGTCGGACATCACCGAGTCGAACGGTTCGTCCTCGATGGCGACCGTCTGCGGCGGCTGTCTGTCGATGATGGACGCGGGCGTTCCGGTGAAGGCGCCTGTCTCGGGCATCGCCATGGGCCTGATCCTCGAAGGCAAGGACTTTGCGGTTCTGTCGGACATCCTGGGTGACGAAGATCACCTCGGCGACATGGACTTCAAGGTTGCCGGCACCGAGAACGGCATCACCACGATGCAGATGGACATCAAGATCGCCGGCATCACGCAGGAGATCATGGCCAAGGCGCTGGAACAGGCGAAGGCCGGTCGAATGCACATTCTCGGCGAGATGGCCAAGGCACTGACCGGTGCCCGCACCGAAGTCAGCAAGCACGCGCCGCGCATCGAAACGATCCAGATCGACAAGTCGAAGATCCGTGACGTCATTGGTACTGGCGGTAAGGTGATCCGCGAGATCGTCGCTGAAACCGGCGCCAAGGTCGACATCGATGATGAAGGCGTGATCAAGATCTCGTCCAGCAACGTCGACGAAATCGAAGCGGCGAAGAAGTGGATCCTCGGCATTGTCGAGGAAGCCGAAGTCGGCAAGATCTACAACGGCAAGGTCGTCAACATCGTCGATTTCGGCGCTTTCGTGAACTTCATGGGCGGCAAGGACGGTCTCGTCCACGTTTCGGAAATGCGCAACGAGCGAGTCGAAAAGCCAACCGATGTCGTCTCCGAAGGCATGGAAGTGAAGGTCAAGGTCCTCGAGATCGACCAGCGCGGCAAGGTCCGCCTGTCGATGCGTGTGGTTGATCAGGAAACCGGTGAAGAGCTGGAAGACACCCGCCCGCCCCGCGAAGCACGTGAACCGCGCGGTGATCGCGGTGATCGTGGTGGGGATCGCGGCGATCGTCGTGGCCCGCGCGGCGGCGGCGATCGGGGCGGTCGCGGCGGTGATCGTGGTGGCCGTGGCGGCGACCGTGGCCCGCGCGATAGCGGCCCAGCGGGTCTGCCCGACTTCCTGAAGGACTAAACGCCTCATCCGAGGTATGAATATCGGCCGCCCGGAGCGATCCGGGCGGCCTTGTTTTTGGAAGAAACGACCGATGCTCCAGCGCGAATTGATCGACACGACGCAAATCGAGGACGGCGTGAGCCTCGAACTTTACACTCACGCGGGTCATTTCATGATTGTGATGGGCCGCAACGAGTTGATGAGCACGCGGATGCGCTTTTCTGAAGAGCAGCTTGCCGACCTTACCATCGACCGGCTCGGCAAGGATAATCCGCGCATCCTGATCGGCGGTTACGGGATGGGCTTCACGTACCGCGCGGCGGCTGCAAAGCTGGGTGCAAAGGCACAGATTATCGTTGCCGAGATTTCGGAGGCGATCATCAATTGGGCCATAGGACCGATGGCGGCGCTGACCGGCGAGGGCCTTTCGGACCCGCGCCTCGACCTCAAGATCTGCGATGTTGCGGCGTTGATCGATGATGCCAATGACGGCACTTGCGCCAAGTTCGATGCGATCCTGCTTGATGTCGACAACGGTCCGGACGGGATCGTGCGTGATGCCAACAACCGGATCTATTCGCGCACCGGGCTTGCCAAGGCGCGCGATGCCTTGATGCCCGGCGGCATTCTTGCGGTGTGGTCAGCTGGCCCGGATCCCGCGTTTCGCAAGCGGCTCAATGACACCGGCCTCACCATCACGGAATGGAACGTCCGGTCACGCCCCAATAACAAGGGCGCGCACCATATCATCTGGTTCGGTCAGAAGGGCTAGCTCAGAAATCGTAGATCAGCGTCACGCGGCCCAGCGTGTCGGTCTGTACTGCGCCCGGCGGCGGATTGCTGTCATATTCGACCGCGTAGGAAAATCGCGCCTTCAGGCTCTTGGCGATGGTCGCATCGAGCCCCGTCGTCAGGTCGATCGATGTGTTGCGTCAATCGATGATCGCCACCGCAAATCCACCTTTTTCGGCGACCGCATTGGTGTCCTACGTCAGCTTCAGGCGGTCGGTGATTTCCCAATCGAAGTCGAGCGCAAACAATCCGGCGATGCGGCTTTCCTCGCGCCCGTCCACGAATTCCGTGACGCGGTACGCAGGTCCCACCTTAAGTGATAGCTGGACATCGTCGCTCTTGAGCGTCTGATAGCCCATGCCCCCCGATACGGCGTAGCGGCCGGAAAAGCCTTGGAACCGGTCACGCTCGTATTGCGCCAGGGCGTAGATGTAGAAGCTGAGCGAGACGTTGATGTTGGGCTCGTAACGCCCGAGGAACTGTTCGCGCGTGGTGACCCCGTTAGCGCGCTGGTAATCGGCACGGCCCGTCAGCCGGTGGCGCTAGGCGATTCCCTGACGTTCGAGCGTCAGGCCCGCCGTAAAGCCGGTGTTGGAGGAATTGCCGGTGGCGCGAAAGCCGCCTAGCTCGCCCCGGCCGCTCCAGCTCTCGAACGAGTGGGCTTTGCTCAACGCTGCCTGCTTGGCCATGGCAGCCTTGCAGGCTGCCATGGCGGTCGCGAAATCCGCCACCAGTGCGTCGATTTCGCCGACATCGGCGGGGTTGGTTGTGCGGGCAATGTCGGCGACAGTCCGCACCTTGCTTTCGTCGCCGGTGGCGATCGCTGCATCAATCATAGCGCGCACCGGCTGCGGAAGCTCGGCGAGCGCAGGCTGCGCGACGAGCAGCACGCTTGCCGCTGCCACCATCCGCAAAGCCGGTCTGGCGTCCATGTCAGCCTTCCCTACAGCCTCGCCCCGTCCAAGGTTGCGCGCGGGACAGGGGCTCAAGCCCCCGCGCGGATGGCCTCGATCGCTTAACGCACCCGTGGGCCGCCGAAAGGCAGCGGCGGGGGCGGACGGCGCACGCCGCGCGGCAGCTGTGCCTGATAGGCGCGGCCACAATGTTCGACGCAATAGGGGAAGCCGGGGTTCACCTGTTCGCCGCAAAAGTGGAAATTGGGCTCGCCCGGGTGGCCCATCGGCCAGCGGCATACCTTGTCCGACAGATCGAGAAGCGTGGTCTTGCCGGCGATCTCCGGGCTGGGCTTGGCTGGCACAAGGCGGCGCGGCGGGGCGGGCGGGATCGGGGCCTGTTGGTCGCCCGGACCCTGACGCAGGAAGCCGCCGGGGCCGACCGAGACGATCTTGGGCAGATTTTCAGCCGGAGCGGCCGGCGCGGCTGCGGCGCCTTCACCCGCAGGCTCGGCACGGGGGGGCGGTGCCGCGGCCCGCGCGGCGGGGCGTTCCCCCGCCTCGACCGGTGCGCTGCGCTCTTGAACATCGACCGGAGCGCGGGATGCAGCCACAGGCGCAGTCGGCTTCTTGGCGACAGGCGCCGCGGCCTTCTTTTTCTCGTTGGCCTTGACCGGGGACGGCCGCGCCTTGAGGCCGAGACGGTGCGCCTTGCCGATCACCGCATTGCGACTGACCCCGCCCAGTTCAGTGGCGATTTCGCTGGCAGTTGCGCCGCCTTCCCACATCTTCCTGAGCGTTCCGATGCGCTCGTCCGTCCAACTCATATCTTCTACCTGTTCCTATGTCCGGCATGTCCGGACGGTGGGGTGCTTGTCAGCAGCGGCGGCGCAGCCTAGGCACCCTGCCCATGGCCGACAACGCTCCTGCAAACCCGACTGGCAATACTGCTCCCGTGACTGAATTGACCGCCGATGACAAGACCGGCGAGAGCTTCCGGTTTTCCCCGCGCGGCGTGCCCGTCATCGTCGGGCTCAATCGCGTTGGGCTTCACGCCCTCTATATGAAGGAGGTGCGGCGGTTTCTCAAGGTCCAGACGCAGACGATCTGGGCTCCGGCCTTCACAACCCTGCTGTTTCTGGTGATTTTCACTGTCGCACTGGGCCGCGAGGGGCGTGAGGTGCTGGGCGTGCCTTTCGCTAGCTTCGTCGCGCCGGGCCTGATCGTCATGGCGATGATGCAGAATGCCTTTGCCAATTCCTCCTTCTCGCTGCTGTCGGGCAAGATGCAGGGGACGATCATCGACCTGCTGATGCCGCCGCTTTCAAGCGGGGAGCTGATGGCGGGAATCCTTGCCGCGGCCGTAACCCGGGCGATCCTTGTGGGCTTTGCCGTCGGGCTGGCGATGGCGTTGTGGCCGGGCGTCTCGCTGGGCCTTGCGCACCCTTGGGCGGTGGTGTGGTTCGGGTTGATGGGAGCCCTGCTGCTCGCAACGGTCGGCCTTGCGACCTCGATTTGGGCCGAGAAGTTCGATCACAACGCGGCGATCACCAATTTCATCATCGCGCCGCTCTCGCTGCTGTCCGGCACGTTCTATGTGATCGAGAATCTTCACGGGGTGTTCCAGACGGTGAGCCGCCTCAACCCGTTCTTCTATGTGATTTCTGGCTTCCGTTATGGCTTTCTGGGCGAAAGCGATATCGGCGCCGCCGATCATGTGGTGGCCGCCGGGCTGGGGCTGCTTGCGCTCAATGCGGTCCTGGTAGCGGGCGTCTATGCATTGCTGCGGAGCGGATGGAAGCTCAAGAGCTGAGCGCGGGCTTCTCACCGATCGCGTGTGCGGCAATGGCGTTCACTGTTGATTGCGCGCCGGTCACGTCGGCGACCGGGCCAATTCCGAAGGTTTCGACCTGACGGTCCCCGTCGCTGTCCTTGCCGATGCGCACCGCCAGATTCAGCATCCCCGAGCCGTCAGAGTGCTCATGGCGCTCGGTCAGCCCGAGGCGTTCTGCAGGGACGGTCTTGACCACCAAATCGCGCCCCAGGCTCAGCATGAGGACGCGGCTATCGGTGACAACATAGAGCACCTTTCCCCGCTCCCAAAGCGGCACGACAGCATCCAGGCGCCGATGGCGATGAAAGGTAGGCCGAACAGCGGGAAGGCGATGCCAACAAGTCCGATCTCGGAGACGCCGATCGCCCCCGCAGCAAGCACCGTCCACATCAACGAGAAAGCTGTCCACGGCACCGCGAAGACATAAATCAGGAAGCTGCGCGGTTCGATCCGGCCGAGCTGCCAGCCGTGCCAGCACACCG
Organism: Porphyrobacter sp.; assembly: GCA_027533455.1. Classification (GTDB taxonomy): domain Bacteria; phylum Pseudomonadota; class Alphaproteobacteria; order Sphingomonadales; family Sphingomonadaceae; genus Erythrobacter. Next base: position 28,006 of record JAPZUC010000002.1, read on the forward strand.
TTTCGCCCGCGCCAAGTTCGCGTTCAAGCGCCAGCCGTAGCCGCGCCATGGTCGGCTTGTCCGGTTGCCGAGCTTTCACCATGGCCACGCCTTAGCAGGACAAGGTTGTCAATGTGTAAGCGAGGCGCGCATCCGGTAGCGCCCATCCTTGAAGCTGTCGAACAGCTGGCGCACCGTGGGGTGATCGACCGGCCCGCCTTCCGGATCAGCGAGAAGATTGCCTTGGCTCACATAGGCAACATAGGACGAATCCTCGTTTTCCGCGAGCAGATGGTAGAACGGCTGGTCACGGGGAGGGCGGATATCCTCGGGGATCGACTGATACCACTCTTCCGAATTGGCGAAGACCGGGTCAATATCGAATACTACGCCGCGGAAGGAGAACAGGCGGTGGCGGACCACGTCACCGATCCCGAAGCGGGCGCGGGTCTGGCGGGGCGCGATGATGGTGCGTCCAGCCTGGCTCGAGAAGAACTCTGCGCGTTCCATGCGTGTAATATGGGCCTTTGCCGTCGCAAAACAAGCATCCAGCGCGGCAGCGGTTCTGGATATGCCCGTATTTTGTGCCCACGCAGGTCTTGGCAAGCGCGAAGCCATCCGCTAACGGGCGCGCTTCCTGTTGCCTGCCGCTTTCGACCGAGCGGCTCGAAATTCCGCATCAGGCCTCGCGGAGAGGTGGCAGAGTGGTCGAATGCGCCGCACTCGAAATGCGGTTTACCGGCAACGGTAACGTGGGTTCGAATCCCACCCTCTCCGCCATAGGTCTTCCCGAGCCAGCGCACACTCTGGCAAGCGCTTCGTGCCAAAAAGGGGGCAGGGCCCTCAAAGTGCCTGACAGCTGCGGGCTCTTTGACCATGCCGCGGCAGAATGGGCCTGAAGACATAGGCGCAATCGCGCGATATGGACGCCTGATGGCCCGGCTGCTTCTGTTCAACAAACCCTTCGGGGTCCTGTCGCAATTCACCGACCGCGGATCAGCAGCGGAGCGGGCGACCTTGTCGGACTTCATTGCGGTGAAGGGCGCCTATCCCGCTGGAAGGCTCGACCGCGACAGCGAGGGCCTGCTGCTGCTCACCGATGACGGGCGACTGCAGGCGCGCATTGCCGATCCGCGCTTCAAACTGCCCAAGACCTACCTTGTGCAAGTTGAAGGAGATCCGCGAGGCGCGGACCTGGATGCGCTGTGCAAAGGCGTGCTGCTTAACGACGGCATGACCTTGCCGGCCGATGTCGAGCGCATTGATGCGCCGGACCTGTGGTCGCGCGATCCGCCGATCCGCGAGCGCAAGTCCGTTCCAGACAGCTGGCTGAAAATCACCATCCGCGAAGGGCGCAACCGGCAAGTGCGGCGGATGACGGCGGCGGTGGGGCTCCCAACCTTAAGGCTGGTGCGCTGGTCGATCGGCGACTGGACAGTCGCTGGGCTCGAGCCGGGCCAGTTCGCCGAGATCTCTGTCAAGGCGAGGCCGGCAGTTCGTCTAAAGGGCAATCATCAGGATTTTTGAGGCCCCATGAATTATCGCCACTCCTTCCATGCCGGCAACAGCGCCGATGTCGTGAAGCATAGCCTGCTGATCGCGCTCGTCCGGGCTTTGCAGCTCAAAGAGAGCGCGCTGACGCTGATCGACACTCATGCCGGCTGCGGGCTGTATGACCTGAATGGCGAGGAGGCCGGGCGCACCGGTGAGGCGACGCAGGGCGTGCTGCGGGCCTTTGCCGATCGGAACCCCCTGCTGAACGACTACCGCGCCACCGTCGAGGCGGTGAATGTCGGGGCCGAACCGACGCTCTATCCCGGCTCGCCCCGCATTCTGACGCAGCTTCTGCGCCCGCAGGATGTCCTGATCCTCAACGAAAAGCACCCCGAGGACGCCTATGCCCTGCGCGGAGCGATGCGCGGCACGCCTGCTGCCGTGCACGAGCGCGATGCCTACGAGCTATGGCTGGCGATGCTGCCGACCCGAACCCCGCGCGGTGTGGTGGTGGTTGACCCGCCCTACGAGCAGACGGACGAACGGGCACGGATCACAGCCACTCTCGCTTCCGCGCACCGCAAGTGGGCACATGGAGTAACGGTGATCTGGTATCCGCTGAAGGATCGTGCGGCTCATCTCCGGTGGAAGAACAAGCTGCGCAGGTTAAGCATACCGAAATTCCTGAGTGTCGAGCATTGGCTCTACGACAGTGATCAGCCCGGCATCTATAACGGCGCGGGGCTTTTTGTCATCAACCCGCCCTATGTCTTCACGCAAGGCCTGCTGCCTCTGCTGGAAGCCTTGCGCGCCGCGCTGGCGCCGGAAGGGCATCGGGGCGAACTTACTTCTTGTTGGCTGAGCGAATAAATCAAACCGGCATCGTGAAATCGAAACCCAGTCCAACAGCAGCGCTTCTGCCTTAGGCAAGTTTTAGGCGTGGGGCAGGGCCGCCACTGCGATCTGATGCCTGCAGGCTGGTAAACCGGTTCGAACCAGAACCGTTTCGAATTTGCCACGCAGGATATCCGCTTCTGCCTGCATCAGCTTGAGGCGCGGCGCGGTTCGCAAATCCGCCGGCAAGGCCTGTAGCCGGGTGTTGGCCCGCTCGCCCTCGCCGATCTTGAGGAAGGTGCTGACCAGCAGCAGTTGCATCTCGGTATCTCCCGGCTGCTGCTTCAGTCCTTCTTCGAGCTGGAGCCAGGCGGTGGTGTAGTCATGTGCCTGAAAAGCCTCTTTGCCCTCTGCGAACAGAGTTTCGGGCGCGGGGGTGCAGCCGGCAAGGCCGAGGGCCAGCGACGCGAAAATCACGAGGCGTGGTGAGGTCGTCATGTCGGCAAGCGTAGAGCATGGGCTCGAATTTTCGGTTAACCGGCCTTCCGATTGGCGATTGTTACCCGCCACGCAGTGTTTCACGCGAAACATTGCGCAGTGTCGCCCTTGGGAGGGGGTCATCGGGGGGCTAAACGGGGTCTAGGCGGGGTCTGGCCACGATTATGTCGGCGCAAGCTAGCATCAGAAAAACGCACCACTAGTTTGCCATTTTTCACATTGACAATCATTCGCAATATCAACAATTGCGGGACTTGCTTTCACCCTCGCGGAGTTCCGATGCCCCTTTCCCCGAAGCCTGTCCGCCTGCTCGCCGCTGCTCTGCTCGCCACGGTCGCTGCCCCTGCGCTCGCTTCCGGTGCTGTCGAGGCTTCCGCTGCCGAACCCCAGAGCGCAGGCGCGAGTACGGCCAGCACCGCCAGTCAGGCGACCTCGATCATCGTCACCGCCTCGCGCGAAAGCGATCGCTTGCCCGACCAGTCCGGCACGCTGATTTTCGCCGGCAAGCTCGGCGACATCGCTGTGCTTGGCGATATCCCGACCGTCCCCACCCGCAACCTTCGTGTCGCGCTGGCCGACATTCCGGGCGTCCTTGTATCGGAGGTGTCGAACGGATCGTGGGCCTCGCTGTCCTATCGCGGGCTGGGTGAGCCGCATGAAAGCTGGAACATTCTCACGCTGCAGGACGCAGTGTCCGCCGTTCCCGACATGTATTCCTATCCCGCGGGTTACTTCATCCCGCCGCTGGAAGTGGTCGAGCGGGTCGAGTTCATCCGCGGCGCATCGGGCCTGCTTTACGGGCCACAGCCGGGCGGGGCGATCAATTACGTGCTCAAAGGTCCGCGCCGCGCCGCAGGGGTCGATGGCGAAGCGCGGCTGACTGCCGGAAGCTGGTACGCGCGCCAAGGCTTTGCCAGCGTCGCTGCGTCGGACGGGACAATCGCTGCGGACGCCTTCATCCACTATGCAGAAGGGGATGGCCCGCGCCGTGTGAACAGCGATCACGAACAGACCACTGCGCGCCTGCGCGGGCACTACCTCGGCGAGGATGTTACCGCGACCCTCTCGCTCGATTATTACACCGGTCGCTTCGGCGAACCCGGCGGCCTCACTCGCGCCCGCCTCGAAGCGGACCGCCGCGACAATTCGCTCGCGCGTGACCGTGTGCGGATCGAGCGCTTTGCCCCGACACTCGCAATCGAATGGCAGATGGATGAGGCCACGCAGGTCACCGCGCGCGCTTTCTACAGCCGGTTCGAGCGGGAAAGCTGGCGGCAGGCGGGTGGCAGCTTCGGGCAGGCAACGCCCGATGCCAACGTGCTGATCCGCCAGCTTCAGGTGTTTGACACCGCCGGCATCGATCTGCGTGCGCGCCATGACTTTGGCGCCAGCGCTCAGCACAGCCTGACCATCGGCGTGCTCGGCCACACCTCGGACGCGCCGGTCTTCGTCGACAAGGGTGCGAGCAATACGGACTTCATCGGCACCGCTGGCGCGCTCGCACGGGCACAGCGCAGCGGAGATACGGCGGCCATCTTCGGCGAGGCAAAGCTGGGTTTCGGCGATGTACAGATCGTCCCCGGTTTCCGGCTGGAACGCATTCGCCAGCGCGTGGTGGAAACGCTCGACCTTGGCGTGGGCAGCGCCACAGGTGGCGGCCCCGGTGCCGCTAACGGCGTGCTCGGCAATCGCGAGGACACGCAGACCGTGCCGCTCTATGGCGTCGGCGTGACGTGGGATGCGAGCGAGACCCTGCGGTTTGTCGCCAATGCCAGCCGCGCGTTCAAGCCGCTGCTGTATAATGATGGCGTGACCTTCCAGGCCGGGATCGACGCGGCGGGCACCTTCGATGCCTCCTACGCCTTCACCGTCGAGGCCGGTTTGCAGGCCGAGCCGGTGCCGCCGGTGCGGATCGACGCGAATCTGTTCCGCGTCGAGTTCGAAAATCAGGTCGGTTTCCTTGCGGGTCCGCTGCCCGCTTCGGCGCCCTTCGGCGCGGTGGGTGCAGGCGGCGCGCGGCGCCAGAATGTCGGGAATATGCGCAATCAGGGCATCGATCTGGCGCTGCGGCTCGATCTGGTCGGGCCGGAAGGGATCGCCAAGGGCGAGAACACCCTGCGCCTTTCGACCAATCTCCAGCTGCTCGATGCCGATTTCACCGATGGCGTCGCGGAAGGCTTCACCCCGCAATATGCGCCCGGCCACCTGCTGCGCTCGACGCTGGCGTGGATCGGGAAGAACGGGTCGCGCGCGGCGCTGACCTTTACCTCGGTGGGTGACCAGCAGGGCGCGGACAACAACGTGGCCGATTTCTTCCTGCCGGGTTACGAGGTGTTCGACGCTTCGGTCGAATGGCCGCTCGCGGGCGGGTTCACCATCGGGGCAGGAGTGAATAACCTGCTTGATGAAGACTATGCGACCCGGGTGCGTCCGGGCGGCGGCGGCGGGTTCGATCCAGGTGCGCCGCGCAATGTCTTCGTGTCGATCGGGTGGAAGGGCTGACGCGCTTCCCTCCCGATCAGGCGATCAGCGACGGGCTGGCCGGAACGATTGCATAGGCAAAGCTGACCAGCGTCAGCACCACGGCGAAGGCGGCGGCTGCAAAGCGGTTGGCGGTGTCGGTGGCGTACATGGTCTTGGTTCCTGTGGTCTGGTGATGGCGGGATCAGGCGACGAGGCCGGGGCTGGCGGGGACGATCGCGTAGGCGAAGAAGGCTGCCGAAAGCACGACCGAGAAGGCGGCGGCGGCGATGCGGTTGCTGAGGTCGATGTTGAACATTGTGGGTCTCCTGTGAGTGTCTCTGGCGTGTTCCGGGACTGTCCCGGGGATGCCAGCTACACTGCATCAGGTGTGCCAAACTCGAAAAATGGCGGAATTCTAAGGTTCTGATGCTTGCGCGCAGCAAACGCGGTATTCAGCCAAACGAAAGATTGGCGGAATTTCCCAAGTGTTAGCAAAGGCGATTTTCATCGGGTAAGTGGTCGTTACGACGCCGCAGGCGAGCGCAGCTTCAGGCGGCGCGCTGGCCCAGATAGGCGATCCCTTCGGCCTCGCTGATCACTTCGGCATACTTCGCCTGAAGGTCGAATAGGTTCGCTTCGTGCGGGCCTTCGTGTCGGTCGGCGCAGGCCTCGCGTACCACCAGCGGGACGAAGCCGTATTGCATGGCATCGAGCGCCGAGGCGCGCACGCAGCCGGAGGTGGAGTAGCCGGTGATCAGCAGCGTATCGATGCCATCGGCGTGCAGTGCCTCGGCAAGGCCGGTGCCGAAGAAGGCGCTGGGATATTGCTTGGTGAACACCCGGTCGCCTGCTTGGGGTGTGAGTTCCGGCGGGAACGCGCCGAGCGGGGAGCCTTCGACAAAGGCCTCCAGAACGGGAGCCTTCCTGTAGAACACGCCGCCGTCCGACCCGTCCGCCTTGTACTGGACGTTGGTGAACACCACCGGCACGCCGCGGGCACGCGCGGCTTCGGTGAGGCGGATGTTGCTGGCGAGGGCCTCGGCGGCGCTTGCCATGAACAGCGCCGAGCCTTCGGTCAGGTAGGCCGCCACGACATCGACGATCAGCAGTGCGGGGTGTTGGCCGGGCTGGAGCCGCCCCTCGTACACGCCCGCATAATTGTCGGCTGCCGAGGGGCCGGACATCAGATGATCCCTGCCGCCGCCAGCCGTTCAAGCTCGGCGGCGTCCATTCCCAGACGCTCGGCGAAGACCTCTGCATTGTCCTGACCCGGCGCGGCGGGCGCGGGGCGGCGGATGGTGCTGGGGGTCTTCGACAGCTTGGGGAAGGCGTTTTGCATCTTGATCTTGCCGCGCTTCTGCGTCTCGACCTCGATGATCGCCTCGCGCGCGGCAAAGTGCGGGTCGGACAGCATCTCCGGCGCGCGGTAGACGCGGCCTGCGGGGATCGAATACTCGGTCATCAGCGCATCGACCTCGTCCACCGTCAGCGTTCCGGTCCAGTCATTGACCAGAGCGTCCAGCTCGTCCTGATGGATGCCGCGCGCGATGTGGGTGGCATAGCGTTCGTCGGTGGCGAGTTCGGGGCGGCCCATCGCCTGGGCGAGCCGTGCGAAAATCGCATCGCCATTGCCGCCGATCATGTAGCTGCCGTCCTTGCAGGTATAGACGTTCGACGGCGCGATGCCCTTGAGCACCGATCCCGATCTCTCGCGGATCACGCCGTTGCGGTCATATTCGGGGATGAGGCCCTCCATCACCTGCAACACGGCTTCGTAGAGCGCGGAGTCGACCACCTGCCCCTCGCCGGTTTTCTCGCGGTGATGCAGCGCGGCGAGCACACCCATGCAGCCATAGGTGGCGCACAGGGTGTCGCCGATGGAGATGCCCATGCGGCTGGGCGGGCGATCAGGCTCGCCGACGATGTAGCGCCAGCCGCCCATCGCCTCGCCGATGCCGCCAAAGCCGGCGCGGTCGGAGTATGGTCCGTCCTGCCCGTAGCCCGACATCCGCGCGATGATCAGGCCGGGGTTGATAGCGTGCAGCTCTGCCGGGGAGAGGCCCCAGCGTTCCAGCGTGCCGGGCTTGAAGTTCTCGATAAGAACGTCCGCCTCGGCAATCAGCCGCTTGGCGAGCGCCTGACCTTCAGGCACGCGCAGGTTGCAGGTGACCGAGCGCTTGTTGCGGGCGATCACTTCCCACTGCACCTTCTCGTCGCCCTGACCCCAGTTGCGCATCGGATCGCCCGCGCCCGGCGGCTCGATCTTGACCACATCGGCGCCCATGTCGCCGAGCAGCTGGCCGCAGAAGGGGCCAGCGAGCAGCTGGCCCATCTCGACAACCTTGATCCCTGCAAGCGCGCTCATTCCGCGGCTTCCCGCAATGTCGTCCAGACCGGCTGGACGGGGGCGGGCAGCCCGGTCTCGGCCTCGCAATTGGCGCGCAGTGCGTCGATGCCCGGGCCGTAGTCGAACAGCGGCAGTTCGCCGCGGCTGGCGGTCATGTCCGCGCGCAGGGCGGCGGTCGCGGCGGTGTCAACCGCGCCCGCGCTGTCCGCGACCACCCCATAGGCGCGCGCGCCTTCTGCGGTGACGAGACCCTGCCGGATTTCAAGGCCGACCAGCTCCGGGTCGCGCGCCAGCGGGTCGCCCCAACCGCCGCCCCCCCAGGTGATGAAGTGCAGCAGATCGCCCGCCTTTACCGCCACGCTCTCGACCTTGTTGCCGACAATGGTCTGCGTCCCGTCGGCGCGTTCCAGCACCTTCCTCGCCCGCGCGCCGGGATGGCCGCCGTTGACGCCCCACGGCGGCACGAACCAGCGGTCGTCATGGATCGCGATCTCGCCATCGGCAAGGAAGCGGTAGGTCATGTGGATGCCGTTGCCGCCGCGGTGCAGACCCGCCCCGCCGCTGTCGGGCGCGGTCGCATAGCGCTCGATCCGCAGCGGGAAGTAGCGTTCGAGGAATTCGTTGGGGACGTTGGTGAAGCCCGGCCACAGCGAGTGCCCGTCCGGCCCGTCGCCCAGCGGACGGCCCGGAATCCCGCCGAAGCCGATCTGGAACAGCTGGAACCAGTCGCGGCTGCCATCCTCGCGTGCGTCCCAGCCCGAATAGAACAGGTGGGGGCTGGAGGAGAACCCAGCGGCATTGAGGAACTCCGGCGTCTTCTGCCCGAGCAGTCCGCCCAAAATGTCGAAGATGCGGCCCAGCGCGTGGGTGCGGCCCGAAAGCGCGGCGGGGAAGTGCGGCTTCAGCAGCGAGCCCGACGGAATGCGCACCTCGATAAGATCGTAGAACCCGTCATTGAACAGGATCTGCGGATCGAAGACCATGATCATGTAGATGCCGAAGAACATCTTGAACATGTTTTCATTGAGGAAAAAGTTGATCGAGGCGGCTGACTGCGGATCGGTGCCTTCGAAATCGAGGATCACCTTGTCGCCATCGCGCCACATGGTGCAGCGGATCTTGTAGGGACCGTAGCCCTTGCCGTCGTCGCAGATGTAATCTTCGAAGCTGACCGGCTCCTCGGCCACAGCCATCGCCAGCAGCGCCTTCATCGCGCGGTGGTTGCGAGCGAGCAGCTCCTGCGTGGCCGAAACGTAGACATCGTCACCGAAGCGGTCGGCCATCTCGACCACGCGGCGCGCGGCGACGCGGCAGGATGCGATCAGCGCATTCAAATCCGCCTGGCACCAGTCGGGCTTGCGGGTCTGGTGCATCACCAGCTTCATCAGGTCTTCGTTGTATTCGCCCTTTTTCCAGATCTTCACCGGCGGGATACGGACCCCTTCCTCGAAGATCGACGACGCACCGATCGGCATCGAGCCGGGGACAGAACCGCCGATGTCGCTCTGGTGGCCGAACATCGCTGTGTAGGCGAGCAGGCGGCCGTCCTTGAACACGGGCAGCAGCACCAGCCAGTCATTCGAGTGACTGACCGCGCCGCCGCAGGAATAAGGATCGGACAGGAAAATCATGTCCCCGTCCTCGATCGTGCCGTCAAACTGCTTGAGGAAGCCGTCGATGAAGCTGCCGAACTGGCCGACGATCATCTTGCCGGCAGGGTCGGAGATCAGCGGGAAGGCATCGCCCTGTTCGCGGATACCGGGGCTCATGGCGGTGCGCACGAGGGTCGCGTCCATCTCGATACGGGCGTTCCTGAGCGCGTTCTCGATGATGTCGAGCGTCACCGGATCGATGGCGACCTTGTTGAATGGGACGGTGTTGGGTTCGATGATGCGAGCCGGCATGGTCTTAGCCCTTCGCCTTGAGAGTGATGAGGATGTTGCCGACAGCGTCGACGATGGCGCTGCAATCGTGTTCGACCAGCGTGGTCGAATCCATTTCGGTGATGATCGCCGGGCCTTCGATCACGTCGCCCTGCTTGAGCTTGGCGCGGTCGTAGATCACGGCAGGCCGCTCGGCCCCGTCGATCCACACAGTGTGGTCGCGGATCTTGGCGGCTGCGGGGTTGCCGTCACCCTTTGGTAGCTCGGTTGCGGGGAGGGCAGGGGCTTGCCCCTGAGCGACTGCGCGCAGGTTCACGATCTCGTGCGGCGTGTCCATGTTGAAGGTGAAGAGGCGTAGGTGCTCTTCATCGAAGCGGGCGAGAATGCCTTCGATCCCGTCCTTTTCGAGGATATCCTGCGTGATCGTCAGCGGCACTTCGAAGGCTTGGCCGGCATAGCGCACGTCGATTTCGAACAGCGAGGTGATCTGGTCTTCCGGAATGCCGTCAGCCAGCAATTCGCTGCGGGTCTGGGCGGCCATTTCGTCGAGCACCGCCACGAGGTCGGCAATGGTGGTGTCCTTGGCGAGGCGCGAGAAACTGCGAGCGGTCTCGGTGCGCATCCGCGTTGTCGCATCGCCGAGCGCGCAGAGCACGCCGGGAGAGACCGGCGAGATCGCGGGCCAGGAACCCATGAGACGGGCGACCGCGTTGACGTGCAGCGGGCCAGCGCCGCCAAAGCCCATCAGCGCGAATTCGCGCGGGTCATAGCCCTGTTGGACCGAGATCATCCGCAGGGCACCGAACATGTTCTCGTTGACGATATCGATGATCCCGCGCGCGGCTTCCATAAGGCTGATGCCGAGCGCATCGGCGATGGTCTGCACCGCCACCTTCGCGCCCTCACGGTCGAGTTTGAAACTGCCGCCCAGCAGGTCCTCGGGGAGGTATCCGAGTACAACGTTTGCGTCGGTCACGGTGGGCAGCGTGCCACCCTTGTTGTAGGCGACCGGGCCGGGGACAGCGCCCGCGCTCTCCGGGCCGACGCGCAGCGCGCCGGTCAGCTGCGGCACGTGGGCGATTGACCCGCCGCCGGCGCCCACGGTCTTCACGTCCAGCGCCGATGCGCGAACCGAAAGGTGGCCCACTTCTGTGGTGCGCTGGCGGCGCGGTTCCAAGCCCTGGATCAGCGCCACGTCGGTCGAGGTGCCGCCGACGTCGAGAGTGAGGATATTCTCGAAGCCTGCGTTCTTGGCGACCCACAGTGCGCCCGTCACCCCGCCAGCGGGGCCGGACATGAGGATGTTGACGGGGTGCTCCTCCGCCTTCTGGCTGCTCATCAAGCCGCCGTCGGAACGCAGCAGCGAAAGGCGGCCCTTCATCCCTTCGGCCTCCAGCTTGGTGCGCAGGTTGGAGACATACTTGCTCACCACCGGACGCACCGCCGCATTGGCGACGGTCGAAAGCGTGCGCTCGTATTCCTGCATTTCGGGCAGGACTTCATGGGACAGCGAGACGGGGATGCCGGGCAGTTCCTCGGCCGCGATTTCCCCGATCCGCGCCTCGTGCGCGCCGTTAAGGTAGGCGTTCATGAGGGAGACGGTGAGCGCCTCGATCCCGTCGCCTTTCAGCTTGCGCAAGGCTTCGCGGACCGCGTCTTCATCGAGCGGCGCAACTTCGCGGCCCTGAGCGTCCATGCGGCCGGGCACTTCCACCGTATGCTCCAACCGCGCGAGGGGTTGCGGCTTGGGCCACACGATCCAAGCGGCGAGCCCTCCGGGTACGAAACTGCGGGCGATCTGCATGATATCGCGATAGCCCTGCGTGGTGACGAGGCCGACCTTCGCGCCCTTGCCTTCCAGCACGGCGTTGGTGGCGACGGTAGTGCCATGGAGGAAGTAGCTGATCTCCGCGGCGGTAATCCCGGCCTGCGCCAGAATCGCCTTCACCCCGTTGAGGATGCCTTCGGAGGAATCATGCGGGGTCGACGGCGTCTTGTGCCGCCAGAAGGCGCCGCTCGCCTCGTCGAACAGCAGCAGGTCGGTGAAAGTCCCGCCCACATCCACACCCAGCCTGTACGTCATGCCTTGTCCTTCAGTTTATGCTGCGCGGGCGACGGCCGAGGGCAGTTCGCGCCCCAGATGTCCCGCAAACCATTTGTTGGCGGCGATCGCCGCGTCGAGATCGATGCCGGTGTCCACCCCGGAACGCGCCATCATGTAGACGAGGTCCTCGGTGGCGATGTTGCCGGTGGCGCGGGGCGCGAAGGGGCAGCCGCCCAGGCCGCCCAGCGAGGCGTCGAATACTCGCACCCCCGCCTTGTAAGCCTCCCACGCATTGGCGATGCCGGTGCCGCGGGTGTTGTGGAAATGGGCGCGCATTGGGATTTTGCCTGCGAGCAACGTGCCGAGCTTGCCGAACATTTCGCCCGCTTCCCACGGCGTGCCGACGCCGATGGTGTCGGCCAGCGCGATTTCCTCGGGGCCTTCCGCTGCGATTTCCTCGGCGATGGCGAGCACGGTGTCGTGCTTCACCTCGCCCTCGAACGGGCAGCCGAAGGCAGCGCTTATTGTAACTTGCGCGCGGATGCCTTCCTCGCGGGCGAAGCGCAGCATGGCGCGGGTTTCGGCGATGCCGTCCGCGATGGTCTGGCCCTGGTTCTTCTGCCCGAACGTGTCGCTGGCGACGATGACGCAGCCGACCTGATCGATCCCGCGTGCTCCGTCCTCGCGCGTAGCAAGCGCCCGCAGCACGCCGCGCTTGTTGAGCACCAGGCCGACATAGGTGCAGTCCTTGCGGTCGGGCAGGCCGGCGATCACGTCTTCCGCATCGGCCATCTGCGGCACGCGGGCAGGGTGCACGAAGCTCGCCACCTCGAGCCGCCGTGCCCCATAACCGATCATGCGGGTGATCAGTTCGAGCTTGGTCCCCGTCGCAATGATGTCCGGCTCGTTCTGGAGTCCGTCGCGCGGGCCTACCTCGACCAGTTCGATTGCGCCGACGGACGTTGAGCCTGACATTGTGAATCGCCTGTTGATACTGCCTGAGCCTTGGCCGGTGACTTACCGGTTTTGTATACAATTGCAATCATGCTTGGCATTGCGAACGATGCGGGAACCGCAAGCGAAGTCCGGCGTTATTATCGCTCTCGCGCTTCTGCATCACTCGTCGCCGGACCAACGGTCTTGGCGAAAGTGTGGAACGCACGGCGCAGGTGGCTCCCCATCACTGCGCGCGCCCAATCGGCATCTCGCGCGGCAAAAGCGGCGACCAGTTCATCGTGATCGCGCGCAGATTGGCGCAGATCCTCGGGCGAATAGGTGCGGGCGGTACGCAGCACCACCGGCGCCTCCACCAGTTTCGCCAGCAATTGCGCCAGGCGCGGCGAATGGGCTGCATCGATGATGACCTCGTGGAAAGTCCGGTTGGCTTCAAGGAAGCGCGACACGTCGGGCGGGCTCTGGTCGATCGCCGCCTTGAGGCTGCGATTGACGCTTTCCAATGCGCCGACCTGCTCCCGCGTCAGGCGTTGGGCCGCGCGCTCGGCCGCGTGGCATTCCAACATCTGGCGCAGAGTGAACATCTCTTCGATATCGTCGCGGCTCCAGTCGGCAACGAACAATCGCTTGGTGTCGGAGCGCACCAGCAGCAACTCATCCTCCAGCCTCCGCACGGCCTCGCGCACAGGGGTGCGGCTGACGCCGGTAATTTGCGAAAGCTGCTCTTCCGTCAGCTGTTCGCCCGCCCGCACCTCACCGCTCAGCAGGTAAGCGCGGATCTTGGCGTAGGCCTGATCGGACGCGCGGCTCATGCCGGAGCGGTCGTGGTCGGGGAGGGGGAGGCGCGGTGTGTCATAGGGTTTCCTTGTGCTTACTCGCGCTTTGCCCGGCAAGTCAGTGCGGTGATAAAAACACACCTGACGCGCCATCGCGCCCCAAATGTGTTTAAGACTTGACGGGCGTTATTTGTATACAATAACGACGCGTTCAAAGGCAACTGGGGAGTGCCGTGAAGCGTATCAAGGTCATCGTGCCGATCGCAATGGACGAAGCTGGCGTCGCCAACAGGGCGCAGCAGCTTCCCTCTGATTTCGTGCGTCCGGGTTTCGCGCCAACTTTCGAGGCAGTGCGTTGGGGCGCGGCGCTGGGCGATTCCTACCACGATACACTGCTGATGGACTGGACGGTGTTCCAGGCGGGAGTGACGGCCGAGCAAGAGGGTTATGCCGGCGTGCTGATCGACACGGTCAGCGATAGCGGTCTGTGGCCCCTGCGGTCTGTCCTCAACATCCCCGTCGTCGGCCCGGGCGAAGCAAGTTTCGCCGCTGCAATGATGCTTGGCAAGAAGTTCAGCGTCATCACCATGTGGCCGCAGTGGTTCCCGCTCTACGAGAAGGTGCTGAACCAGCACGGTTGGGACCACCGCTGCGCGTCCGTCCGCTCGATCGACACCCGGCCAGACGTGACCGAATTGCTCGAAGGAAAGGAGGAAGTTGTCTTTGCGAAGCTTAAGGCCGAGGCGACCCTCGCCATCGAGGAAGATGGTGCAGACGTGATCGTGCTGGGCTCGACCACCATGCACCAGTCCGCTGCCTACCTTCAGGGCGAGCTTCCCGTGCCGGTGCTGAACCCCGGGCAGGTCGCCTACAAGCAGCTGGAGACGCTGATCGAGCTGGGCCTCACCCACTCGAAGAAAGCCTTCCCCGCACCCGAGGTGCCCAAGCACGCTGACATCCGAAAGGGCTGGTACTGATGAGCGAATGGCAAGAGGGTGGCGCAGCGCAAACGCCGCTGCCCTATCCCTTCTACGTCGATATCGTGACCAAGCGATATTTCGACGGCGTCGATAACAAGGTCATGGATCAGGTGCTCGATTGTTTCACGCCTGACGCGATCCTGACCGAGGTAACGAGCAACACCGTTCATCAGGGGCGCGAGGCGATCCGGGCGATGTTCGTCAAGCTTTTCGCCGACTTCGAGAGCATTTGGCACGGCAATTTCGTCCACACGGCCGACCCGGAAAGCAACGCGATCTGCTCGCAGTTCACCGTGCTGATCACGCCCAACGGGGGCGAGGAGCTGCGCTACGAAAACTGTAACCGCTTCTACCTCAAGGACCGGCTGTTCCACCGTGTCTACGTCTACATGTCGGGTGACAACCTGCTGAAGGAAGGGGACGCCTGATGCAGTACGAACCCACGCTGTCGCGCGCCGACCTCATGGATTTCGCGCTCAACAAGTATTTTGCCCGGGTCGATGCCAAAGACCTCGAAGCCGCGCTCGACTGCTTCCACGATACGGCGCTGTTCTGCGTCCAGACCGCCTTCACCCGCCACAGCGGCAAGGCTGAGATCCGGCGCATGTTCGAGGACTTCTTCGCCGCCTACAAAACCATCATCCACCGCGATTTCACCTGCACCGCGGACGAGGCGAACGGGCGCATCACCGCCTGCTTCACCGCCGAGCTGCACGACTATGATGGTCAGATAACGCTGCTTCAAAACACCAATTTCTGGCGTTTCCGCCCCGGACCCGAAGGTCCGAAATTCCAGGAAGTTTTCGTCTACATGAGCGGGGCTAACCCGCTCGTCTGATCCCCTCCTTCTCGATCCCTCTCAGGAGAGACGTCTTATGAATATCCGTCTGGTTCTTGCTTCTGGCGCTGCTCTTGGTGCCATCGCCCTTTCCGCCCCGGCCCTTGCGCAGGATGCCCCCGACAGTGCTCCGGCCGCCGAGGAGGACAATGCGATCATCGTGACCGCCCGCCGCCAGTCGGAAACGTTGCAGGATGTGCCCGCGGCGGTCACGGTGTTCACCGCCGAAAGCCTCGCCAAGGCGGGCGTGCAGCGCGCTGATGATTTCATCCAGCTGACCCCCGGCGTGACGATCGTCACCGGCACGGCGGAAGCGGGCGACACCCAGATCAACATCCGCGGCATCAACGGCGCGCGCGACGCGGAAAGCTCGGTCGCGCTGGTGGTCGACGGCATCCTCAAGACCAACACCGCGCAGCTGAACCAGAACCAGGGCACGCTGCGGCAGGTCGAGATTCTCAAGGGTCCGCAGGGCGCTCTCTATGGCCGCAACGCGGCTGCGGGCGCGATCGTGCTCCAGACCCTGAAGCCGGGCGACCGGCTGGAGGGCGGGGCGATGGTCCGCGCGGCGCAGGATAACACGTACCTTGCCAACGGCTACATCGCCACGCCCATCGGCGACACCGCCGGGCTGGTGGTGTCGGGCAACTATTCGACCACCGACGGCTTCTTCCGCAATGCCTTCCTGAACAATTCCAAGACCATCGACGATCAGGAAGTGTGGGGCGTGGATGCACGCTTCATCGCCGAGATTTCGCCGGAAACCGAGATCGACCTCAAGGCGCGCTATGCCGACCTGAAGGGTGCCTCGATCAACTTCAACGCCTCGTTCCACCTGCCCAACTTCGCAGGGGTGAACCCGGCATTCTTCGAGGATGTGAACGAGCATCCTTTCAACTTCTATTCGAACATCCGCCCCACCAACCAGCAGACCACCTTCGAGGCATCGGGCAAGATCGAACACAAGTTCGACAGCACGACGCTGACCGCATGGCTGCTCTACAGCGACGTCGACCAGTCGCTGACGGCGGACGGCACCTCAGCCGACTTCGCGCGCTTCACCTTCCCGGGCGCGACGCCCGCCTCGGTGGCCGCCTCCAACGCCTGCTTCGCTTCGACCGCGGCGCTGACCGGCTACCCGCTTAACCAGCCGACTTTCATCGGCAACAACCCGATCCCTTTCATCTTCGATCCGGACAACGGGTCGACCTTCGGGCCCTATAGCCCGACCACTTGCGACGGCACCCAGTTCCAGATCCGCCAGCAGGAAGACGTCAGCGGTGAAATCCGCCTCGCTTCCAATGGCGATGGTGACGTGAACTGGCAGATCGGCGCCTATTACCTCCACATCAACCGCGAAGTCGGGGTGAGCCTCGGGGCCGACCTTGGTCAAGGGGTGACCCGGCAGCTTTACAACGCGCCGAATTCGACCAACCCGACCACCCAGCTCTATCACGACGCGTTCAAGACCGATGTCTATGCGCTGTTCGCCTCGATCGATGCCAACCTCACCGAACGCTTCAATGTCAGCGTTGCGGGACGTTACGACATCGAGGATCGTCAGGTGAACAGCCTTGTGCCGGCAGTGCGTGATCCGTTCGGCGGCGGACCGATCAACCCCGGTCAGGCTGTGGTCGGCGGCGTTGTCCAGCCGCTCGGGCCGCAGTCGGCGAGCTTCAAGCAGTTCCAGCCCAAGATCTCGCTGCGCTATGAGCTGTCTGACGACATCAACCTCTACGGCAACTGGGGCGTCGGCTTCAAATCGGGCGGCTTCAACAACCAGGGATCGGCCGCGATTGTCGACCAGGCTTTCAACCAGTTCATCGGCACCGACGTCCAGATCGACGACCAGTACCGCAAGGAAGTGTCGAGCGCGTTCGAAGCGGGCATCAAGGGCAACCTGCTCGATGGCGTGGTGACCTTCGATCTGGCGGGCTATTACACCAGCATCGACGACATGCAGTTCTTCGAGTTCTTCGTGGGCGGCTTCGGCCTGCTGCGCGTGGTCTCGAACATTGACGAAGTCGAAGTCTACGGGGCCGAACTCAACCTGACGGTCGAGCCGATCAAGGGCTGGACGATCTACGGTTCGGGCAACTTGACCGAAAGCGAGATCAAGGCAAATGCGTCGCGTCCTGTCACGGTCGGCAACAAGTCGCCCTACACCGCCGACTACACCATCAACCTCGGTACGCAGGTCGATCTGCCGCTGACCGACAGCATCGATTTTGTCACCCGTGCGGATTACCGCATCACCGGGCCGACATGGTTCCACACCCTGCAGGATGACGAAAATCCGACGCTGTTCAGCGGGCTGCTGCCGCTCCCGGCCGATCCGGTGACCTCGCCCAACAAGCTGGTGCTGCCGGGCTTCGTAGGGGATGCCGACTATTCGGTCTCGCAGCGTGATGCCTTCGGCGTGATGGACCTGCGTGTCGGGATCGAGAGCCAGAACTGGTCGATCACCGCCTATGCCGAAAACCTGTTCAACGAGAAGTACCTGAACGAGGTGATCACCGCGGTCGAATTCGGCGGTTCGTTCATCTCGCCGGGCGGCCGCCAGCGCTTCGGTCTGGAGCTTGGCTACAAGTTCTGATCATGCCTTTTCTGATCTCCGGGCCCTTCGGGTAGAACGACCACGGGGACAGAAAAAAATGGGAAGCGCGCGGGGTTCTGCGACCCGCCCCGCGCGCTTCTTTTTTGCCTTACTTGGCGGTAGGCGTGCTCCACCATGACAGCGTCTGGTTGTCGTGCGCAGAGGTCCACACGCCCTTGGGTCTCCAGCGCAGCGCGCCGCTGCTGCGCACGCCGGGGACTACACTGGTGGCCGACGGCGGGGTGCTGACCTATTCCAAGCGCAACCCCGCCGCGCAGGACAAGCTGGCAACCTTCACCCGTGGGGGGATGTGGATCGAGAGCGCTGGCGCTGGTGCGGTGCTGCGTTTCGACCTTTTCAGCCACGCCCTGCTGCTGTGCTTCCTGACCCCTCTGCTGTTCCTCGGCTTTGCCCAACTCGCAATCACCATCAACGAATAGGAAGCTGTGGGGCTGGACGCTGCGGAAAAGAAGGACGAGAAGCCCAAGTCGGTGAAGAAACTCAGCCCGGTGGACGAGTTCTTCGGCGCGCCTGCGCCTGAAGACCCGAACAAGAAGATGGTCGAGAAGAAGGACTAAGGCCGCCATTCGCCTGACCAAGGCTACTTCATGGCGGGGCTCTTTGCAGTGATCTGCCTCATCGGTCGCTGGCTGGAGCCGTGGCTGGTGCCTCGCCGCTTGCGCGGGGCGCTGGCAGTGGTCCCTGACAATGCCTAGGGAGGCCCAGCGCAGACCCTGGTCCCGGCTCGGCTTGCGTGCGGGGCTGTTCCCTTGCCCCTTCGCCGCGCTATACAGGCCTTGTCATAGCGACAGGAGAAGCGTGATGACTCATACCGACACCGTCTTGCAAGTCGTTACCAATCAGGTTTTGCACGCAGCCAGTGACGAAGCGCTACAACCGGAAATCACGAGCTTTTTCGACACCGCCTCCAACACCGTCACCTACGTCGCGCACGATCCGGCCACACGGGAAGCGGCGATTATCGACCCGGTGCTCGATTTCGATCCTGCCTCAGGCCGCACCGCGACAATGTCTGCCGATGCGGTGATCGCCTTTGTCGCGGCGCATAACCTGCACGTGACGTGGCTGCTGGAAACCCATGCCCATGCCGACCACCTTTCGGCGGCGCCCTATCTCCAGCAGCGGCTCGGCGGCAAAATCGCTATCGGGGCCGAAATCACCAAGGTGCAGGCCGTGTTCGGCAAGCTGTTCAACGCCGGCAGCGAATTCGCACGGGACGGATCGCAGTTCGATGTGCTGTTCGGGGATGGCGAAACCTTTGCCATCGGTTCCCTGCCGGTCACGGTGATGCATGTTCCGGGCCACACCCCGGCCTGTATTGCCTATGCCGTCGGCGGGGTGGTGTTCGTCGGCGACACCATGTTCATGCCGGACTATGGCAGCGCGCGTGCCGATTTCCCGGGTGGAGATGCCCGCACCCTGTTCCGCTCGCTGCGCCGCATTCTCGCACTCCCACCCGAAACGCGGCTGTTCATGTGTCACGACTACCTGCCCGCCGGGCGCAGCGGATATGTGTGGGAGACCACGGTCGCGGCTCAGCGCGCAGGCAATATCCACGCCCATGACGGCGTCACCGAAGATGAATTCGTGGCGATGCGCGAGGCGCGCGATGCGACGCTCGACATGCCGCGGCTGATCCTGCCGAGCGTGCAGGTCAACATGCGGGCCGGCCACCTGCCGCCGCAAGATGATAACGGCGTCACGTACCTCAAGATTCCGGTGAACGCGGTATGATCCTGCCCGGATTTCCTGAAGCAGCGCCAGTGGCGGGCCTTGCCGGCGGCGTGCTGATCGGGCTTGCTGCGGCGCTGATGCTGCTGGGAGCAGGGCGGATTGCCGGAGTATCGGGCATCGCCGCGCGCGCCTTCGGTCTTGCTGACAGTTCATTGCCGCGCAGTGGTGCCTGGGCCTTTCTGATCGGCCTGCCGCTCGGGGCGCTGCTGGTAACGAGCCAGACTGGCGCCGCCACCCTCGCTTTTGCCGGGCCGGTGCCGATGGTGATCGCAGGGCTGATCGTCGGCATCGGCACACGCCTTGGTTCCGGATGCACCAGCGGCCACGGAGTCTGCGGCATGAGCCGCCTGTCACAGCGCTCGCTGGTAGCGGTCGCCACGTTCATGGCGACTGGCTTTGCCACTGTCGCCGCGATGAACGCGCTGGGGATCGAGGTGTTGCCATGATGCGCGAGATCCTTGTTCCGCTGGTTTCAGGCACGATCTTCGGCGCCGGGCTGATCATCGGAGGCATGACCGATCCAGCGCGGGTGCGCGGGTTCCTCGATCTGTTCGGAAACTGGGACCCCACACTCGCCTTCGTGATGGGCGGGGCGGTGCTGGTCATGGCGCTGGCGTGGATGCTCCAGCGCCGGATGCAGCGCCCGGCTTTTGCGGAAGGCTTCTCGCTGCCTAACAGCCGCGACATCACTCCGCGCCTCGTCGGCGGATCGGCCCTGTTCGGGATAGGCTGGGCCATCGCCGGGTTGTGCCCGGGCCCGGGATTTGCCGCGCTCGCGATTGCGCCTGCATCTGCGGCTATCTTCATCGCTGCGATGTTTGCAGGCATGTTCCTTGTCAGGCTGACCGAAGGGCCGCGCTGACCGGTTGCAACCCTTTCGCCCCCAAACCGTATATCCGGTGCAGCCATTGCAATTGAACGCTGCGGGCAAGGAATTAACTGCGTACCATGCTTGAGAACCTCGATGCCCTGCTGCTTGCGCGGATCCAATTCGCCTTCACGGTGAGCTTCCATTTCTTCTTCCCGGCCTTCTCGATCGGGCTTGCCAGCTATCTCGCTGTGCTTGAGGGATTGTGGCTGAAGACCGGCAAGAGCGTCTATCTCGACCTGTTCAAATACTGGCTGAAGATTTTCGCGATCGCCTTTGCGATGGGTGTCGTCTCGGGGATCGTGATGTCCTACCAGTTCGGCACCAACTGGTCGGTGTTCTCGGACAAGGCAGGACCGGTGATCGGCCCGCTGATGGCTTACGAGGTGCTGACCGCCTTCTTCCTTGAAGCGGGCTTCCTTGGCGTCATGCTGTTCGGAATGAACAAGGTTGGCAAGAAGCTGCACTTTGCCGCGACGCTGATGGTGGCGCTGGGCACTTTCGTTTCGGCTTTCTGGATCCTGTCGGTGAACAGCTGGATGCAGACGCCGACGGGCTTCGAGATTGCCGCCAACGGCCAGTTCCTCCCTGGCCCGAGTTGGTGGGACATCGTCTTCAACCCCAGCTTCCCTTACCGCCTCGCCCACACGGTGATGGCGGCCTACTTGACCACCGCGTTTGTGGTCGGCGCAGTGGGCGCTTGGCACCTGCTGAAGGATCGCGCCAATCCGCACGCGCGCAAAATGTTCTCGATGGCGATGTGGATGGCGGCAATTGTCACGCCCGCGCAGATTTTCGCGGGCGATATGCACGGGCTCAACACCTTGGAGCACCAGCCCGCCAAGGTCATGGCGATGGAGGGCCATTACCAGAGCCACCCCGAAGGCGCGCCGTTGATCCTGTTCGGCATCCCCGACAGCGAGGCGAAGACGGTGCGCTATGCCATCGAGATTCCCAAGTTTTCGTCGCTGATCCTCAAGCATGATCTGAATGCGCCGCTCGCCGGCCTCGACACCATTCCCGACAATCTGGAGCCGCCGGTGCCGGTGGTGTTCTGGAGCTTCCGCATCATGGTCGGCATTGGCTTTGCGATGCTCGGCATTGGCGTGTGGAGCCTGTGGGGGCGGGTGCGCGGTACGCTTTACGACCTGCCGTGGCTGCACCGCGCCGCCGTGCTGATGGGGCCGAGCGGGTTTGCCGCCGTGCTCGCCGGATGGATCACCACCGAAGTTGGCCGCCAGCCTTTCGTGATTTACGGACTGCTGCGCACGGCCGATGCTGCCAGCCCGCTTGATGCGCCTGCGGTCGCCGCCTCCTTGCTGGCCTTCATCCTCGTCTATTTTACCGTGTTCGGCATCGGCGTATGGTACATTCTCAAGCTGATGGGCAAGTCGCCGCACGCGGGCGAATATGGCGTGAAGCGCGGTGATGTCGGCCCGATCCGCACCGCCGGCATCACCCCGGGACCGACGCAGAACACTGGCGGCGAGGAAACGCTCCCGACGCACGCGCGCGACGAGAAGGAGCCGGTGTGATGGACCTCACCGTCGTCTGGGCTTTCATCATCGCCTTTGCCGTCTTCGCCTATGTGGTGATGGACGGTTTCGATCTCGGCATCGGGATCCTGTTCCCGACCTTCCAGCCAGGGCGCGAGCGTGATCGGGCGATGAACTCGATCGCGCCGGTGTGGGACGGGAACGAGACATGGCTGGTGCTGGGGGGAGGGGGACTGTTTGCCGCCTTCCCGCTCGCCTATGCGGTGATTCTTCCCGCAACCTATCCGCTGATCATCGCCATGCTGCTCGGCCTCGTTTTCCGCGGTGTGGCATTCGAATACCGTTGGCGCGATCCGGGGCATCAGAATTTCTGGGACAAGGCCTTCAGCGGCGGCTCGCTGATCGCTGCGTTGGCGCAGGGCATGACCTTGGGCGCGCTGCTGCAAGGGATCGAGGTTGAAGGCCGCGCCTATGCCGGGAGCTGGTGGGACTGGCTCACGCCCTATACTCTGCTGACCGGCCTCGGCACCGTCGCGGGCTATGCCCTGCTGGGGAGCACATGGCTGATCTGGAAGCTGGACGGCGACGAGCAGTCCCACGCCCGCAAGCTCGCGATCCGCTGGGGTGCGGCGACCATTATCCTGATGGGGGCGGTGAGCGTCTACAATGTCCTCCTCAACGCCGACTATGCCGCGCGCTGGCTTTCCGCGCCCGAGATCTACTGGGTCGCGCCCGTACCGATCCTCACGGCGATCGTCGCATGGTCTATGCTGCGCGCGATCCTCAAGGACCGCAATTCCAAGCCCTTCTGGCTCGGCATTGCGCTATTCTTCCTAGGCATGAGCGGGCTGGGCGTGACGATCTGGCCCTATGCCGTGCCCGAGAGCGTCACCATCTGGGAGGCCGCCGCGCCGTACCGGTCGCAGGCCTTCATGCTGGTGGGCGTCGCGCTGACCCTGCCGCTGATCATCGCTTACACCGCCTGGGCCTACTGGGTGTTCAGAGGCAAGGTCGGGCATGAGGGGTATCACTGATGCTCGCCCCTCCCGAGAGGGAGCCTGAAGGGCCGCTGTGGCAGCGCCTCCTCTGGATGGCGGGCATCTGGGCGGCGAGTGTCGCGGTGCTGGGCGCAGTCGCTTACATCATTCGCCTTTGGATCGCGCCATGAGCGTCAAGGTCTGGTTCGACGGTGCCTGCCCGCTCTGCACCCGCGAGATTGCGCTGATGCGGCGCTTGGACAAGCGCGGGCGCATCACTTTCGTCGATGTGGCCAAGGGTGACGATCCGTCCTGTCCCATCGACCGCGCGGCACTGCTTGCCCGCTTCCATGCCGAGGAGGACGGCGTGGTGCATAATGGCGCGGCGGCCTTCGCGGCGATGTGGCGCGCCATCCCGCTGCTCCGTCTGCTCGGCCTTGCGGCGCGCAACCAGATCGTGCTGCGGGTGCTGGAGGCGGCTTACATCCAGTTCCTCAAGGTGCGCCCGCGCCTGCAACGCTTCTTCGCCTAGAAACCGCTTGCCCTGACGCGGCGCTTCGGCTGATCTGCCCGCCATGAACGGGAGAGACCAGACGCCATGACCAACTACGGCGCGATGCAGAACGAGATATACAACGCCGGCCTGCGCGGCATCCTGCCGACATACCCAGTCGATTTCGCCACCCTCGAAAAGCGTGCGCACGAGGCGTTGGGGCCGATGCTCACCAACTATGTCGCGGGTGGCTGCGGTGACGAACACACGCAGGACCAGAACGCGGCAGCCTTCCACCACTGGGGCATGGTGCCGCGCATGATGGTCGATTGCAGCACCCGCGATCTTTCGATCGAGCTGTTCGGCCATCGCTATCCGACACCGCTGTTCATGGCCCCGATAGGCCTCAACGGCGAAGCCTCGCAGGATCGCCACGGTGATATGGCCGCCGCGCGCGCCTCGGCGCTGACGGGGGTGCCCTTCTGCGCCTCGACCCTCGCCAATGATCCGCTGGAGGATGTGAAGGCTGCCTGTGGGGATACGCCCGCATGGTTCCAACTCTACACGCCGAAGAACAAGGAACTCGCGACCAGCCTCATCCGGCGTGCCGAGGAGGCGGGCTACAAGGCGCTGGTGGTGACCCTCGATACCTGGGTGACGGGCTGGCGGCCGCGCGATCTCAATGCATCCAATTTCCCGCAGCTGCGCGGCAAGGTGCTGCAGAATTACTTCACCGATCCCGTCTTCCGCTCGCTGCTGGCAAAGCCGCCCGAGGAAGATCCGGCAGCGGCGATCTTCACCTGGGCGACGACTTTCGGGCAGGTGCTGACCTGGGACGACATGGCGTGGTTCAAGTCGGTGACGAAGCTACCCATCGTGCTCAAGGGCATCTGCCACCCCGACGACGCACGCCGCGCGGTCGATAGCGGAGCGGACGCGATCTATTGCTCGAACCACGGCGGGCGGCAGGCAAACGGTGGCATCGCGACTATCGACCTGCTGGCCGATGTGGTCGCCGCAGCAGGCGATGTGCCGGTGCTGTTCGACAGCGGCGTGCGTTCGGGCACCGATGCGGTGAAGGCACTGGCGCTAGGCGCGCGGGCGGTGGGGGTAGGGCGCCCCTATACCTACGGCCTGGCACTCGGCGGGGCGGAGGGTGCGGCGTGGGTGCTAAGATCGATCCTCGCCGAAGCAGATCTTCTGATGGCCGTTAACGGTTACCCGACTCTCGCCGATGTTCGCGCTGCGGGGGCGATACACACCAAAGAATAAATCCGTCCGCGCAAGAGCATTAACCATCTTTGCACTGTGTTTTCCACAGGCTTACTGGTAATAGGATTGCATAAGCACTTCCGAATCGGGGACGCGATCGATGGCAAGACCGACAATCTGGTCCAGTGGACCGGATCCCATGCGCCGAACTGTTTGCATCCAGGACGAACGCTCGCGCCGGGCGCGTTACGGGCGAATTCAGCCCATGCAGTCGCGCAAGTCTATCATTGCTCGCATCGCCAGCCTGATTATCTGAAGCTCACGTCGGGTGACTCGCCCGCTATCCGCCTGATTTCGCGAGCATCACCAGCTTGGTGTCGGTGAAGGCGAGATAGCCTTCTTCGCCCCCTTCCGATCCGAACCCGCTGTCTCCGACCCCGCCGAACGGGGTTTCGGGGGAAGAGACAATCAGCTGGTTGATCCCGACCATCCCCGCCCGCAGCGCACGCCCGAGGTAATGCGCCTCGTCGAGGTCGCCCGAAAAGGCGTAGGCGGCAAGGCCATAGCGCAGCGAATTGGCAATCCCGACCGCGTCCTCGATTGTGTCGAAGGGGACGACCCCGGCGATGGGGCCGAAGGGTTCCTCGGTCATGAAGCGGCTATCGGGAGAGGGGTTGGCGATGACAGTCGGCTGGAAGAAGAAGCCGGTGCTGTCGATCACGCTGCCCCCTGTCACCACCTCACCGCGGTTCCCTCCGGTATCGGCAACCACCTGTTCCATAGCGGAAATCCGGCGGGCATGGGCGAGCGGCCCCATGTCGACGCTTTCGTCCGCACCCGGATCGCCGACCTTGATCTTGCCGGCAACGGCGGCGAAATCGGCCACAAACCGGTCATAGACTTCGCGCGCCACCAGGAACCGGGTGGGGGAGACGCAGACCTGTCCGGCATTGCGGAACTTGGTCGTCGCGCACATCGCGACAGCGCGTGCGATATCGGCATTTTTGCTCACGATAACAGGAGCATGACCGCCCAGTTCGGGGGCGAAGCGTTTCATGTGGGTGGCCGCCAGCGCGCCCAATTGCTTGCCGACTGCGGTCGATCCGGTGAAGCTGACCTTGCGGGTCACGGGCGACGCAATGAGGTGCTCGGAAATCATGCCGGGGTCGCCGTGGACGAGGTTGAGCACCCCTGCCGGCACGCCTGCATCGACAAAGCATTCCACCAGCAATTGCGCGGAGGCCGGGGTGTTTTCCGCCGGTTTGAAGATCGCGGTGCAGCCTGCCGCCAGCGCGCCTGCGATCTTCTTGGCGGGCAGGTTGACCGGGAAATTCCACGGGGTGAGCAGCACGGCTGGGCCGATGGGTTCATGCGTCACCATCTGCGCGATCAGCTGATTGCCCCGCGCTGGGATCAAGCGACCCCCGCGCCGCTTGGCTTCTTCGCCAAGGAAATCAATCACATCAGCAGAGCCGGTGATCTCGCCCAGCGCCTGAGCGCGGGGCTTGCCCATCTCTGCAGTGATCACCCGGGCGATATCGGGAGCACGCTCGCGCAGCAGGTCGGCGGCGCGGCGCAGGATCGCATAGCGTTCTGCGCCCGAGGTCGCGCTCCAGGCGGGGAAGGTATCGCCTGCCGCCTTCAGCGCGGCATCGAGCTGCGTTGTCGAGGCCTTGGGACAGTGCCCGATCACGCCGCCGGTTGCCGGGTTCACCACCTCCATCGACCCGGCCTCGCCGGTTTCGATCCACTGGCCGCCGATGAACAGTTTGAGGGTGGGGTAAGCGGTCATCGGCGGGTCCTTCCGTAGCGGATGTTTCACGCGAAACATCGTTCAGGCGGGGGTCTGGAGGGGGTCTAGATGGGGTCTAAGCGGAGGCAAGCAAGGCTTTAACCCCGGTCAAACCGCCACAACGTGCTGCTCGATCGCACCAAAGATCGAGTGGTTGGACGAATCGCGCATCTCGATCCGCACCATGTCACCCGCCTGCATGAACGGGGTTGCCGGAGCGCCATCGCGGATCGTCTCGATCATGCGGATTTCGGCGATGCAGGAATAGCCCGCGCCGCCTTCGGCCACGGGCTTGCCCGCGCCGCCATCAGCCCCCTTGTTCGAGACCGTGCCAGTGCCGATCACCGTGCCTGCGGCCAGATTGCGGGTCTTGGCCGCGTGGGCCACGAGTTGCGCAAGGTTGAAGGTCGCGTCCACCCCGGCATTCGCGCGGCCGAAAGGCTTGCCGTTCAGATCGACCATCAGCGGCAGGTGAATGAGGCATTCGGCCCAGGCTGCCTCCAGCTCATCCGGCGTTGCTGCGACCGGCGAAAACGCGCTCGCCGGCTTGGACTGGAAGAAGCCGAAGCCCTTTTCCAGCTCCGCTGGGATGAGGCCGCGCAAGCTGACGTCATTGACCAGCATCAGCAGCTTGATGTGGCCCGCAGCCTCTTCGACCGAGCAGCCCATCGGCACATCATCGGTGATGCAGGCAATCTCGCCTTCCATGTCGCAGCCCCATGCGGGGTCTCCCAGCGGAATGTCCTGCCGCGGGCGCAGGAAGCCGTCGGAGCCGCCCTGATACATCAGCGGATCATGGTAGAAGCTCTCCGGCACTTTTGCGCCGCGCGCCTGCCGGACCAGTTCGACATGGTTGATATAGGCGCTGCCATCGGCCCATTGATAGGCACGCGGCAGAGGGGAGTGCGCCTGCCGTTCGTGAAAGCGTTCGCACGGCACCGCTTCATGCTCGACATCGCGGGCGAGCACTTCGAGTTCGGGCGCAACCCGCTCCCAGTTGTCGAGCGCGGCCTGCATGGTCGGCGCGATGTAACCGGCCGCGCAGCAGCGGGTCAGGTCCTTGCTGACCACCACCAGCATGCCGTCGCGCGTGCCATTGTCGAGGGTTGCGAGTTTCATTTTCTGGTGTCCTCCCGAGACGTTGTTCTTGTTCTTGAGGTATTATCTGGCATCGATCTGCTGGTCAGGATGCGCCGCGGCGAAGGCGGGCAGGGCGAGGCAAGTAGCCTCGATCCGGGTCATGTGCGGACTGGCCGACAGGTCGTAATCAAAGCGCCGCGCATTCGCGAGCTGCGGGATCAGCACGATCTCGAACAGCCCGGGCGCATCGCCATGGAGGAAGTCGCTCGTCCCCAGCTGTGCCAGCCGCGCCTCGACCGGATCGAGCGTGCGCTTCAGCCAGTGGCGGTACCAGATGTCGATCTCGTCCTGCGTATGGCCGAGCGGGTCCTTGAGATATTTGAGCACCGGCAGGTTGTTGACCGCGTGAATCTCGGTCGCGATCCCGTAGGCCAGCTCGCGTGACGTGTAGCGCGCTTCGATATCGGCGGGCAGGAAAGCGGGCGCGGGGTAAGCCTCGTCGAGCCACTCCAGCAGCGCCATCGACTGCGCCCGGTCGCGGCCATCGGCTTCCAGCATGGGGAGCGAGCCGAAGGGATTGCGCTGCGTGAAGCTTTCCGCCTTGTTCTCGGCCGTGACGAGATTGACGGGGATGTTCTCGAAGGCGAGGCCCTTGAGGTTGAGGGCGATGCGCAAGCGGTAAGAGGTCGACGAGCGGAAGTAGCCGTAGAGTTTCATCGTGCTCATTCAGCAGACATTGCAGGGTTCAGGCGGGGGGGCAAGGGTGTCGGCGAGGTTGATCCATGCCCGCTATCAGGTTTCGGCGGGCTTATGTCGTCCCGCCATCGGACGGGGCGCCAGCGCACGCGCGCGAGCCGCAGGCGCTCAAGCCCAGAGGGCTTGAGACAGCGCCGGGGGCTGAACGCCGGAGGGCGTGCAGCAAAAGAAGGAAGACCCGCCCGGGTCAGGCCCGGGGCGGTGGAAGCTGCCGCTCTCAGGCAGGCGTCAGCACGCGGCTCACAGCGTCGAGCAATTGGGCTGGCGGGCAGGGCTTGGCGAGGGTGGTCGCGCCTGGGAAGCGGGCGGCAAGAGCGCGCGCGTCTTCGGGGTCGGAGTGCAGGATGACGCGCACATTATCGTCCATCAGCTTCTGCGCGAGTTCGAAGGTTTCGCCATCGGTCAACTCGACATCGAGCAGCACCAGATCGGGCTTTTCCTTCTGGCAGGCGAGCATTGCGGAGGAAATGCCGGTGTGCGGCCCTTCGACCTCGTAGCCTGCTTCCTCGAAGGTGTCGCACAGATCGTAGCCGGTTACGTACTCGTCTTCGGCCACCAGAATTCGCAAAGCCATCGGTATTCTCCCGTGTTTTTTTCGAATCCCAATTAGGACTGTAACACGGATTGGACGTCAGGCTGCGTGGAATCTCATCCGTTGTTGCCGAATTGTTCAGCGAAGCCGGTTTCGTCGCCCGCAGCGAGCAGTTGGGCCTGCGCAACCCATTGATCGCGGGTGATACGGCCGCTGAAACGTCCGAGCTTTGCATCGATACGTTCGACGTCTTCAGGGGTGAAGGCGGCGATCTGGGCGAAGGTGGTGATGCCGAATTCACCGAGCAGCCCAGCGATCTTGGGGCCGAGGCCCTTGATGCGGGTGAGATCGTCGCCGCTGCCGGGTGTGGGAAGCGAAGCGGCAGGCGCGGGGGCGGCGGCAATTTGCGGGCCGGCCTCGGCATCGGTGCCGAGCGGCGCGGCGGCGGTCGGCTGGGCGTTGGCGGCGGCGGTCAGCTCGCCGAAGGCCACATCCATCGCCTGGGGCGCGTCGATCAGGGCCTGATTGCGCGGCGCGGGCGCGGCGCCTTCGGCCAGCACATCATGCGCGAGCGGCGTGCCGCTTTCGTCGGCGATCACGCGCGCCTTGCGGTTCATGCGGGTGAGGATCACCACTGCAAGAATCAACGCGGCGAGCGCGATCAGGATCAGCGGGAGATTGGCGGTGAGGTCGGCCATGGCGGCGGGGTCTCCGGTGAGATTCGTGTAGTCAGGCGCGCTCTAGCAGTCCTGCGGGGGCTTCGCACCTTTTCAGGGCAGATCGGTTTCTGGATCGGGGACCACTTGCTTGCGGAACAGCACCTTGTCGGTCTCGTCGAACCCGCGCCGCCAGATGACCAGTGCATAGGTACCGAGCACCGCAGGGATGCCGAAGACCAGCTCCACCCACTCGGGCAGCCAGGTGAAGGCATATCCCACCACCACCGCGGGCGCGGCGGCATAGACAAGCGCCCAGCGCCAGTTCGACACCGGGGCCTTGAGCAGGTGCTTCAGCAGCAGCGCCTTGATCAGGCTGGAGACGGCCAGCGCCGCCAGCAGCGCGCCGGCAGCGGCTGCCGCCTGAAACCCGCGCCCCAGCCCCGCGTCTTGCGCGAGCCGGATGAAGATGATCGTCAGCACCGCCTGCAGCGCGATGATCCCGACCGAGATCGCGAGGTTGCGCTTCCTCGCGATGTAAACCAGCACGCTCTCCGAGACGACCGCCATCGAGGCGGCGACCTCGGCGGCGAGCAGGAAGGCGAGCGCGGCGGTGCCTGCGACATAGTCCGGCCCCCACAGCCCCATCACCGCCTCGCCCGGCACGCCCAGCACCAGCGCGATGCCGAGCTGGATGGCGATGATCCAGAAGCCCACCTGCCGCACCTGCGCGGCGATGGCGTCCATGTTGCCGATGCGCAGGTTCTTGGTGATGACGGGCGAGAGGATCGGCTCGAACGAAGTCTTCAGCTTCTGCGGCAGCGAGGCGATCTGCTGGGCGGCATAATATATGCCCACCGCTTGCGGGGGGGCGAACAGACCGAGGATGAAGATATCGAGCAGGCGCGTGCCCCGCTCGATCGCGTCCGCGCCGACGATCGGGAAGGCCCGCGCCGACATCGCGAGCATTGCACCGGCGCGCGGATGCCAGCCCTTCGGTAGGCCGTAACTGCGCAGGAACGGCCAGAGCGTGGTGAGCAGCCCGGCATAGATCGATGCGATGAAGGCAAGCGCCAGCCCGCTCTCGCGCGTGGCGGGGATGAAGAAGAACACGCCCGCCCCGATCGAGATCGTCCACGGCTCCACCACCGCCCGCGCGCGCACCGTGATGGCTATATCGAAGCGATAGGCCTGCGCTGCGAGCAGGATCTCGGTTACGGCGAAGGCGGGGATGGTGGCGACCAGCCAGATGTCCCAGCGGCTGTTCATCCCGTTGGGGAACATCGGATCGGGGAAGACCAAGAGCACGCCCGCCGCCACGGCCGAATAGAGCAGCGCCAGCAGGATGCCGTCCCACACGAGGTTGGTTTCGGCGCTGCGGTTCTCGCCCGCGCCTTCCGACAGGCGCTGCGCAAGGCCGCGCTTCTCGCCCAGCGAACAGATCAGCGCGACGATCTCGATCAGCACCATAGCCGATGCAAAACGCCCCAGCGCTTCGGCACCGTACAGACGCGTGGCGATGACGAGGAAGGGGATGCGCGCGATCAGCCGGACGACGAAGCCCAGCGTGTTCGTGCGGCCGCCCTTGGCAAGCTGGGCGAGATCGTCGGCGTCGCCGGTTGCGGAGGCGGGTGCGGTCACGCGCCCTTGCTCCCTGCCTCGTCCCGTTCCGCCTTCAGGGGCCGCGCCAGCAACCCGGCGACGATGCTGCGCGCGTCCTCGCCGCGAATGATCGCATCGACTGCGGTGACGATCGGCATGGCGATGCCCCGGCGTGCGGCAAGATCAGCCAGCACCGGCGCGGTATAAGCGCCTTCGGCCACGGTGCGGCGGTCGGCCATCAGGTCGGCCGCGACCGCGCCTTCGCCAAGCGCTTTGCCGAGGCTGAAATTGCGGCTCGCGGTCGAGGAGCAGGTCAGCACCAGATCGCCCAAGCCGCACAGACCCGAAAGTGTCTCGCCCCGCGCGCCCAAGGCCTCGCCGAAGCGCAGCATCTCGGCATAGCCGCGCGCGATCAGCGCCGCGCGCGCGTTTTGGCCAAGGCCGAGGCCGTCCACCACGCCGCAGGCAATGGCGAGCACGTTCTTCACTGCCCCGCCAATCTCCGCGCCGATCACGTCGTCGGAGTAATAGGGCCGGAAGGCGGGCCGCGCGATGGCAGGCGCAAGGCGGTCCCACTGCGCCGTGCCGCCCGCGCAGGCGAGCGTGACGGCGGTCGGCAGCCCAGCGGCGACTTCATGCGCGAAGGTCGGCCCAGAAAGAACCGCAATGGCGCTGCCGGGCACCGCCTCGCGCGCGACGTCGTTCATCATCCGGCCGGTGCCGGCCTCGATCCCCTTGGAGCACAGCACCAGATCGCGCGGATGGGCGGGGAGGCCTGAAAGCACGCGCCCGAGCACCTGTGCAGGCGTGACGACCAGAACGGTGTCGAGGCCCGCCAGATCGGCAATCTCGCCGGTCGCACGGATCGAGGGCGCGAGTGTGGCTGAGGGCAGATAAAGCGGATTGCGATGCTCGTTGTTGATCGCCTCGGCCACTTCGGGCTCATAGGCCCACAACACCACATCGCGCCCGTCGCTGCTGAGCATCTGCGCCAGCGCCGTGCCCCATGCGCCTGCGCCGATGACGCCGATGGTCTCATGCTCGCTCATGCCTTGACGCGTCATGCTTTCACTCCGGCGCCGCGTACGGTTTCTGCCGCCGGATCAAGTGGCCAGCGCGGGCGGGCGACGAAATCCAGCGGGTCACCGGCGAACGCTTCCCCTTCCATTGCCAGACGCTCGCACCCGGCCCAGGCGATCATCGCGGCATTATCGGTGCACAGCGCCAGCGGCGGCGCGGTGAAGCGCATGGCGTGTTTCGCGGCGAGCGCTTCGAGCGCGGCACGCACGGTTCTGTTGGCGGCAACCCCGCCAGCCACGACCAGTGCGGGGAAGGGGCCGGCGCTATCAAGCGCGCGGTTCAGACGGTCGATCAGGCATTCCACGGCAGCCTGCTGGAAACTTGCGGCAATATCGGCAGGGGTGTGCGCGCCGCTCTCGACGGCTCGCAGCACCGCGCTCTTCAATCCCGCGAACGAGAAATGCGGCTCCTTTGCGCCCTTCATCGGGCGGGGCAGGGTCACCGCCTTGGGATCGCCTTGCAGCGCCAGCCGCTCGACCGCAGGGCCGCCGGGATAGCCAAGGCCGAGCATCTTGGCGGTCTTGTCGAACGCCTCGCCCAGCGCATCGTCGATTGTCGTGGCAAGGCGGCGGTATTGACCGACGCCCTCGACGCTGAGGATCTGGCAATGCCCGCCCGAAACCAGCAGCAGAAGGTAGGGAAATTCCAGCGCGCGGTCGGCAAGGCGCGGCGAAAGCGCATGGCCTTCAAGGTGGTTGACGGCCAGCAGCGGCTTGCCTGCCGCCATCGCCAGCGCCTTGGCACTGACGAGGCCGACCATCAGCCCGCCGATCAGTCCGGGGCCAGCGGTGGCGGCGATGGCGTCCAGATCATCCAGTGCCACGCCCGCCTCGGTCATCACTTTCTCAAGCATCGGCGCGAGGCGCTCGGCATGGGCGCGGGCGGCGATTTCGGGGACCACGCCGCCATAGGGCGCGTGCTCGGCTTCCTGGCTGGCGATGGCCTGCGCGACAATCGTCCCGTCGCCGCGCACCAGCGCGACCGCGGTTTCATCGCAGCTGGACTCGATGCCCAAGACCAGCGGGCCTTCCAAGGTGTGCGTGACCGATCCCATCCGGCTTCCATCTAGTCGTTGCGCGGGCTAGAGCAAGCGTGCCTATGACTGAAGCAACCCAAAGCACGCCGCGCCTGCGCCTCGGCACCCGCAATTCCCCGCTTGCTATGGCGCAAGCCTATGAGACCCGCGCACGTCTGTGCGCCGCGCATGGCTGGGCCGAGGACGAGATCGAACTCGTCCCTGTGCTCGCCAGCGGCGACAAGGTGCTCGACCGGCCCCTGTCCGAAATCGGCGGCAAGGCGCTGTGGACCAAGGAACTCGATCAATGGCTGGGTGAGGGGCGGATCGACCTGTCGGTGCATTCGGCCAAGGATGTCGAGACGATCCGGCCCGACGTTTTCCATTTCCCCGCCTTCCTGCCGCGTGCCGACCGGCGCGACAGCCTCGTGGGCGCGGCGAGCATTGCCGCGATCCCTGAAGGCGCGGTTGTCGGCACCAGCGCGCCCCGCCGCGCGGCGCAGCTTTTGAACCTGCGCCCCGATTGCAAGGTTGTGACCTTCCGCGGCAACGTCGCCACGCGATTGAAGAAGCTGGCGGAGGGCGAGGCTGATGTGACCTTCCTCGCGGCTGCCGGCCTTGAACGACTGGAGCAGTCCGAAGTCGGCACGCCGCTCGGCTCGGCTGAATGGATTCCCGCCGCTGCCCAAGGCGTGATCGCAATCGAATGCCGTGCAGGTGACGCTGAGACCACCGCGCTGCTCGCGGCGATCGACCATGCCCCCACCCGCGCGGAACTGGAAGCCGAGCGTGCGCTGCTCGCGGAGCTTGGCGGAACCTGCCACTCGCCGGTCGCGGTGCTGTGCGAGCTTGCCGATGGCGAGCTTGCCATGCGCGCGGCGCTGTTCAGCCCCGATGGGGCCGAACGGATCGAGGGCACCGCGCACTTCGCGCCGGGCGATCACGGGCCGGTCAAGGCGCTCGCCGCCGATCTGCTTGCCCGCGCGCCGGAGGCTATCGCGGCCCATTTCAGGGCTGCGGGCTGACAATGCAGGTGCTCGCGCTCAGGCCCGAGCCGGGGCTTGCCGCGACGCTCGAGAAGGCCCGCGCCGGGGGGCTGACGATCACCGGCCATGCCCTGTCCGAGATACGCCCGGTCGCGTGGGAGTGCCCTGATCCTGACGGTATCGACGGGCTGCTGATCGGCAGCGCCAATGCGATTTTGCACGGCGGGCCGCAGCTTGCCCGTCTCACCACCAAGCCCTTCTTCGCCGTGGGCGAGGCAACTGCTGCCGCAGCGCGCGCGGCCGGGTTCACCGTCGCCATGACGGGGAGCGGCGGCCTGCAAGGGGTGCTCGATGCCATTGCCGGCCCCTGCCACCTGCTGCGGATCGCGGGCGAGGAACATGTGCCGCTGACGCCGCCCGCTGGCGTCACCTTCGCCGAGGTTATCGCTTATCGCAGCGTCATGCTGCCGCTGGACCGGCAGGCAGGGATGCTGGCATCGGGCGAGGCGCTGGTGCTGCTTCATTCCGCCGCCACCGCCGCGCATTTCGCGGCCGAATGCGACCGCCTCGGCCTCGCCCGTAAGCAGATAATCCTCGCCGCTCTCGGCCCGCGCATTGCCGCGGCGGCTGGCGAGGGCTGGGCCGCGGTCCACACCGCTGCGCAGCCGGACGAGGCGAGCCTGATGCAATTGGTGTTTGACTTGTGCAGCGAGCCGCGCTCCACTCCCCCTTCCTCGCCCGCGCAGGCCTGATGGCTGCGCAGCGGTGACAGAACACGCAGGGTCGCAAGAACGGATACAGATGGCATCGCAGCCCGGACCATCACCTTATGAAAGCCCCCGCAAGCCCGGATCGGCGCGCGCGCTGATCCTTGCCGCCCTCCTCGCTTTTCTGGCGGGGGGCGGACTGGTTGGCTGGGTCGTGTGGTACAACCTCGCAGGAGATGGCACCGAGACGCCGCGTGTGGCTGCCGTGTCGGGCCCGTCGCCATCTCCGTCGCTTACCGCCAGCGCGACGCCGATTGCGGCCGCCGCAAGGAAGGCCGAGCAGGCCGCCGAACGCGTCGCCGAACAACAGGGCGGGCTCGACCAGCGCCTCGCCGCAGCGGAACAGCGCCTCACCCGCCTCGACCTTCAGGCGCAGGCTGCCGCCGGCAATGCCGCGCGCGCCGAGAGCCTGCTCATCGCCTTTGCCACCCGCCGTGCAGTCGAGCGCGGGGCGGAGCTTGGCTATCTCGCTGACCAGTTGCGCCTGCGCTTCGGCGACCAGTGGCCCAACGCGGTCGCGACTATCATCGATTTCTCGCGCAATCCGGTGCGCCTCGACAGCCTCACCGCGCGGCTCGACGGGCTTGGGCCGCAGCTTCGCGAAAGCAGCGAGGGGCCTTCGTGGGGCGCGTTCAAGCGCGAGATCACACAGCTTTTCGTCTTCCGCCGCGAGACGACGCCTTCTCCCCAGCCGCAAAAGCGCATGGAGCGCGCGCGCTGGGCGCTTGAACAGGGTCGCTACCAGGCCGCGATCGACGAGGTGAAGGGAATGCCGGGCGCGGCCAAGGCGGAAAGCTGGATTGCGGATGCGGAGCGCTACAAAAAGGCAATGGACGCCCTCGAAGTGATCGAGACCGCCGCCGTGCTCGACCAGCGCGGTCTGCGTGACGGAGCGGGCAATCCGGTGCAGCAGTTGAGCCCGCTGGTCAGGCCCTGATCAGTGACGCTTGTCCTTTTCCACGAAGGATAGCGTCAGCCAAGCGGCAAGACCCAGCAACAGGTCGAACGCGAGCAGGCAAGCGATACCGACCGGTATCTGCATTGCGAGCTGCCAGCTCGGGTTGACGATGAAAGCGACAGGCAAAAGCGCCGCAAGAGCATAGGCGATCTTGCGCCACCCTCGCCGGAAAACGAGGATCAGGTCGTGCTGCCACGTCATCAGGTCGTTGACTTCGTCCTGATCCGGCAGCGGCCACATGGCTGTGTCTTTACGCCTTCAGCACTTCCGGCAGATCGCCCGAGACCCCGCGCGCCTCGTCCATGAAGAACTGCTTCAGGAACGGCGTGCGTTGCACAGCGGCCATGCCCAAGCGGCGGACGGCGCTCGCCGTCTTGCCAGGTACGCCGAACAGCCGCGTCAGCCCATCGGTCGCCAGCGCGACCATGAAGCTGTCGAGCCCGCGCCAGTTCTCGTAACGCTTGAGCAGTTCCGGATCGCCCGGATCGAGGCCCAGCCGCGCGCCTTCCGCCAGTACTTCAACCAGCGCGCCGACATCGCGCAGGCCGAGGTTCAACCCCTGTCCTGCGATCGGGTGGATGCCGTGCGCGCTATCGCCGATCAGCGCGAGGCGCTCTGCGGTGATCTTGGCGGTGTGGTGGAACCCGAGCGGGTAGCTCGAACGGTGGCCGACCGACAGCACCTTGCCAAGCACCCCGCCCATGCGCTTCTCGATCTCGGCCAGAAAAGCGCGGTCGCCCAGCTTGGTGACGCCCGCCGCGTCGCTTTCCGAAACAGTCCACACCAATGATGAGCGGTGGGTTCCATCGGCATCGTCGTTCAAGGGTAGAAGGGCAAAAGGCCCGGCAGGGTAGAAAATCTCCCACGCGACATTGCCGTGCGGCTTTTCGTGGGTGAGCCCGGCGATGATCGCGCGGTGCTTGTAATCCCACTTGGCGATGGTGATGCCCGCGCCGTCGCGGGTGGGCGACTGGCGGCCTTCAGCGGCGATCATCAACCGGCCCTTGAACTTGCGCCCGTCAGCCAGCACCGCCGCAACGCCATATTCGCTCCGCTGGCGTTCAGTGACAGTCGCGAGCGAGGTCCACTCGATCAGCGGTTCCTTGGCAGCCGCTTCGAACAGGGCGAGGCGCAGGCGGCGGTTGGGGAACATCCGGCCCAAGGTGCCGCCGCCCTCGCCGGGGACGAAATCGAGGCGGCCGGGCTTTTGCTGGTCGGTCACGGCGATGCTGGCGATATCGCAGGCGAATTGCTCCAGCCCCTCGGCGATGCCGATATTCTCGAACAAGTGCCAGCTCGCGGTCGAGATTGCGGTGGCGCGGTCATCGAAGCCTTCGGCGGTCAGCTCTGCAGGATCCGCGCGGTCGATCACATGGCTCGACAAGTCCTTCTTCGCCGCCGCCAGCGCGAGGGTCATGCCGACCAGCCCGCCGCCGAGGATCACCAGATCGCGGGGTTCATTGGTTTCAGATGTCACGCGCGCCGGCTCCGATTGCGAAATTGCGGTGACAAGCCTAGATGCTTGCCCGTGTCCCGCGCAAGAACCTTCCCGCATTCCGTCCGATACTTCGCTGCACAGGTGCTTGCGCTGCTCGCAAGTCTGGTGCTGGCCGGAGCGGCTGCGGCGACCACGGTCCAGCCGCCGCCGAGCGAAGAACGCTACGGCGACACAAACATCGCCGCTGCTCTTTATGCCGATGGTGCGCCGCAAGCGGGCCGCGAATGGATGCTGGCGCTGCGCTTCACCCCCAGCGCGCCGGAGTGGCACGGCTATTGGTCTAACCCGGGCGATGCGGGTCAGGGAATGCGCGTTGTCCTCGATCTGCCGCCGGGCTGGGAGCTGGGCGAGGCGCGCTATCCTGTCCCCAAGCGGCTAGTGATCAGCGGCCTGATGAACCACATCTATGAAGGGCCATACACCGTGCTCTTGCCGGTCAGGGTCCCGGCGGGCGCTGACGTTTCTGCCGCGGCGCGCGTGACCGGCCATGTCGAATTCCTGGCCTGCACCGACAAGATCTGCGTGCCGCAGGATGCGCTACTGGAGGCGCGGCAAGGCGGCGATCTGGCGCGCTGGCGTGCCGAGGTGGCGCCGCTGCTGGATGCGCGCGCCGCCTTTGCCATTGCGGGCAAGACCCTGCGTGTGGCGGTCCCCTTGCCTGCCAGTGTGACGCTGTCTGATCCCCACCTGTTTGTCGCCAATGACAGGCTGGTCGCCTATGCCGCGCCGCAGATGTTCCGGCGAGCGGGCGACGTGCTGGTGGCGGAAATTCAGCTCGACCAATACGGCACTGGCAAGGCCGAGGCGCTTTCCGGCATTCTTTCCTTCGGCGACGGAGCGGGAGTGGCCTTCTCGGCCGATCCGGGCACTGTCCCGAGCGGCGGCGAGGTGGTGGCCGGACCGAAGGCTGCGCCTGTCCCGCCGCTTTGGACGCTGATCCTCGGCGCGCTCGCCGGGGGCCTGCTCCTGAACATCATGCCCTGCGTCTTCCCGATCCTGAGCTTGAAGGCGATGACCCTTGCCCGCGCGGGCGAAAGCGAAGGGCACGCTCGCGCTGAGGGGCTGGCCTATACTGCGGGCGTGGTGATCGCCTGCCTCGCTTTGGGCGCGCTGTTGCTGGCTTTGCGCGCGGCGGGCGAGCAGGTCGGCTGGGCGTTCCAGTTGCAGCAGCCTGGCGTCGTCGTCGCGCTGCTGGTGCTGGCCGCCGCGATCACGGCGAATTTTGCCGGGCTGTTCGAACTGCCCGCCATCTCCGTCAACATGGGCAGCGAGCGCACCGGAGCCTTTGCCACCGGACTGCTCGCGGCCTTTGTGGCAACGCCCTGCACCGGGCCTTTCATGGCGGCGGCGCTGGGGGCGGCACTGCTGCTTCCGGTGCCGCAGGCGCTGCTGCTGTTCGCCTTCCTCGGGCTGGGGCTGGCGCTGCCCTTCCTGTTGCTCGGCTTCGTGCCGCCCTTGCGCCGGATGCTGCCGAAGCCCGGCGCGTGGATGGAGCGGTTCCGGCGGCTCATGGCGATCCCGATGGCGTTGACCGCGCTCGCACTGCTGTGGCTGACGGTGCAGCTCGGCGGTCGACCCTTCGGCCTGATCGCGCTGGTGCTGGTGGCAGGCGTGCTGCTGGGGCTGTTCGTGACTGGCAAGCTCCAGCGCGGCGGCAAGATGGCGTGGCCTGCCTTCGGTCTCGTCGCCGCGCCGTTTCTTGCATTCGCGCTTATCGCACTCCCCAATGTCTATGAGGCCAAGGGGGGCCAGGCCAAGGAAAGCATCCTTGCCGCGCAGCCCTTCAGCACGGAGGCCCTTGCCGCTGCCCGGGCAAGCGGCAAGCCGGTGTTTCTCTATTTCACCGCCGACTGGTGCGTCACCTGCAAGGTCAACGAGGCGACCTCGATCGAGCGCGAGAGCACGCGGGCGGCGTTCGAGGAAGCGGGTGTCGTCACACTGGTGGGCGACTGGACGGTGCGGGACGAAGCGATCACGCAGTTCCTGACCGAGCAGGGCGCAGCGGGCGTGCCGTTGTATCTGTGGTATGCGCCGGGCGTGTCCGCGCCCGAGCAGCTGCCGCAGGTGCTGACGCCTGAGGCGTTGGCAGACAAGGCCTCAGCGGGCCGCTGATTCCTTCAGGGCAAGCGGCGCTGCCGCCGCCTGATCGGGATTGCCACGACATGCAGTCACCAGCGCCATCGGCAGCGGGCTCGGATTGAGCTGCAGCAGGCCCGCGCCAGGCACCGTAACGGTCGCCTCACGCACGGGTTTCAA
Organism: Porphyrobacter sp.; assembly: GCA_027533455.1. Classification (GTDB taxonomy): domain Bacteria; phylum Pseudomonadota; class Alphaproteobacteria; order Sphingomonadales; family Sphingomonadaceae; genus Erythrobacter. The sequence goes on from JAPZUC010000002.1 coordinate 67,471, forward strand.
TGCCGCCAGCTCGCGCTGGGTCGCGGGCACTTCCCCCTGCCACAGGCTCTTGCCGCCAACCCGCTTCGCATCGACCGGGAAGCGTCCGATCCAGCCGTTGCCGATCAGTGCCAGCAGCGCAGAAGCGCCTTCGTCAGCCGGGGCATGGCGGGTGATCCTGATCCGGGCTGCGGGGCTTGATGGTTCGAGACATCCGAGCGCGAGCAGCACCGGCTGGCCCGGCACGCCATAAACCAGTCGCAGCGGATTGGCGGTGCTCGCCCAACCTGCACCAGTGACATCGGGCGAGGGCAGCGGCTCGGACGGGGCGCTGGCCGCGTCGAGCAGCGAAACCCGCGCCACGGCGCTATCGGTCGGCGGCGGCTTGCACCCCGCCAGCCCGGCCATTGCCAGCAAGACCAGCCCGAATGCCCGCTTCATCGTGCGCGGATGAAGGCGCGAATATCGGAGGAAAGCTGCGCCCGGTCCTCGTCGCGCACATACATCATGTGGCCCGCGCCATAATATTTCCACGTGATCCGTTCCTGCGGAATGCCGGGCCGCTTCAGCGAATATTCGGCGCCGAAGAAGGGCGTGGCGAAATCGTAGTATCCTTGCGCGTTGAACAGCCGCAGCTGCGAGTTTTGGCGCATCGCCTGCCCGATCAGCGGCGCCACATTGAGATAGGCGCCGCGCCCGCGCTCTTCGAGACTCCAGTCCCAGTAACGCCCGGGTTCGCGCCCGATCGACTGGTATTCGCGGTCGGTGCGATAGCCCAGCGTCTCGCGCGCCCAGCTGTTGATCGCGGCGGTGTAGCCGGCGTCGATGCCGTAGAAGCTCGGATCATTGTCGGGCGTCTCGCCCGCGGCGTCATAATCGGTGCCGGTGTAGCGCGCATCCAATCGCCCGATAGTCTGCCCGCGGTCGCGCAATAGCTCCTTGTAGAAGCGCTGGTCGGTGACGCGCAGGTTCGCCTGTTCGAGATAGGTCTCGCTCAGGCCGGTGAGGCGCGAAAGCTCTTTGCGTACGCTCGCGCGTTCTTCGGCGGGCAGGTCCTGCCCCTTGAGCAGCGCGGTGGCGAACGGCCCGACGGCGAACTTGCGTGCCTCGGCGACGATCGCCTCGACCGAGGGGGCCTGGGCCTTGCCGTGGTAATAGGCCGCCGCGGCCATATTGGGCAGAGTGACGACATAGGCCATTTCGTTGCCGGGCGTCGTATCCTCCGCGCCGAAATCGAGGATGGTCGAGATCAGGATCAGCCCGTTGAGGCCCACATCGTTGTAGGTGCTGCCCTCAAGCTCGTCGGCGACCATCGCGGTGCGGGTGGTGCCGTAGCTCTCCCCGCCGAGGAACTTGGGGCTGTTCCAGCGGCCATTGTCGTTGATCCAGCGGCGGATCACCTTGCCGACGGCGCGGGCATCCTGCCTGAGGCCGTAATACTTCTTCGGGTCTGTCCCTTGCGTCAAGTGGCTGAAGCCCGTGCCCGGCGGGTCGATGAAGACGAGGTCGGCGGCATCGAGCAGGCTGTCGGGATTGTCGTGCAGCGGATAGGGTGGCGCGCCGTCGTCCTTGGCGTCCGAGGGGATGACGACGCGCTTCGGCCCGAAGGCGCCCATCTGCAACCACACCGAGCCCGAACCCGGCCCGCCATTATAGATGAAGAACACGGGCCGTGTGGGGTCTGCCGGGGCCTTCACATAGGACGTGGTGACGATCACCGCCTCGGCCTTGCCGGCATCGTCGGTCAGGATCGTGTCGGCGATGGTCGCCTTGTAGCTGACGCGCTGCCCGCCGAAGGTGCCGACAAGATCGCGGCTGCGCACCTGTGCCTCGGGCGCTGGCGCGGCAGGCTTGGCAGCCTCCGCCTTGGGCGCATCCTGCGCAAGCGTGGGAACGGTGAGGGCGAGGGTGCTGGCAGTGGCCAGCAGCGCGAGGAATCGGACGTTCATGGACGAGCGGAGTGGCAGGCTTGTGCGCGCCGTTCAAGGGGCCCGGCTAGGGCTTCCCACCCATCTTCTTGTAGCGCGTCTTGCCGAAGCGAGTCTTCCTCGTCCCCGGCTTGCCTTCGTTGGAGCGGCCCACGATCGGCGCGCGTTTTTCCCCGTCGGGGATGCCCAGTTCGTCCGCTTCCAAACGGCGGATTTCATCGCGCAGCCTGCCGGCTTCCTCGAACTCGAGGTTCGCGGCGGCATCGCGCATGCGCTTTTCGAGGTCCTCGATGTAACTTCTGAGGTTGTGCCCGACGAGGTTGTTGCGCTCGTCATCGCCGGTGTCGATCAGCACGCTATCCTGCGCCGCCGTGTGCGCGACGATATCGTGGATGTTGCGCTTGATGGTCTGCGGCGTGATGCCGTGTTCTTTGTTGTATTCTTCCTGCTTGGAGCGGCGGCGGTCGGTTTCGGCGAGCGCGCGTTCCATGCTTCCCGTCACGCGGTCGGCATAGAGGATCACCCGGCCATCGACGTTGCGCGCGGCGCGGCCGATGGTCTGGATCAGCGAGGTTTCGGAGCGAAGGAAGCCTTCCTTGTCCGCGTCCAGGATGCACACCAGCCCGCATTCGGGAATGTCGAGCCCCTCGCGCAGCAGGTTAATTCCGACCAGCACATCATAGACCCCGAGCCTGAGATCGCGGATCAGCTCGATGCGCTCCAGCGTCTCGACGTCGGAGTGCATATAGCGCACCCGCACGCCGGCCTCGTGCATGAACTCGGTGAGGTCCTCGGCCATGCGCTTGGTCAGTGTGGTGACGAGCGTGCGGTAGCCCTTGGCGGCGGTCGCCTTGCACTCCACGATGCAGTCCTGCACCTGATCTTCGACGGGGCGGATTTCGACCGGCGGATCGATCAACCCGGTGGGGCGGATCACCTGTTCGGCGAAAACGCCGCCGGTCTGGTCCATTTCCCAGTGCCCCGGCGTGGCCGAGACCGCGAAGGTCTGCGGGCGCATCGCGTCCCATTCGTTGAAGCGTAAGGGACGGTTGTCGATGCAGCTTGGCAGGCGGAAGCCGTATTCGGCCAGCGTCAGCTTGCGGCGGTGGTCACCCTTCGCCATCGCGCCAATCTGCGGCACGGTCTGGTGGCTTTCGTCCACGAACAGCAGCGCGTTTTCGGGGAGGTATTCGAACAAGGTCGGCGGCGGTTCGCCCGGCAGGCGGCCGGTAAGGAAGCGCGAGTAGTTCTCGATCCCCGCGCAGCTTCCCGTCGCCGCGATCATTTCGAGGTCAAAATGCGTGCGCTGCTCCAGGCGCTGGCGTTCGAGCAGCTTGCCCTCGATCTCCAGCTCCTTGAGCCGTTCTTCCAGCTCGAATTTGATCGCGGCGGCCGCCTGTTTCATCGTCGGGCCGGGGGTGACATAGTGCGAATTGGCATAGACCCGCACCTTCTCCAGCGCCGCCCCCTTGGTGCCGGTGAGGGGATCGAATTCGCTGATCGCTTCGATCTCGTCACCGAAGAAGCTGACCCGCCAGGCCATGTCCTCGTAGTGCGAGGGGAAGATTTCCAGGCTGTCCCCGCGCACGCGGAAGGTGCCGCGGGTGAAGGCGGCATCGTTGCGCTTGTATTGCAGCGCGACGAGCTTCCTGATCAGCTCGCGCTGGTCGACGACCTCGCCCACCTTGATGTCGAAGATCATGGCCGAATAGGTCTCGACCGAACCGATCCCGTATAGGCACGAGACCGACGCCACGATGATCACGTCGTCGCGTTCCAGCAGCGACCGGGTGGCCGAGTGGCGCATCCGGTCGATCGCCTCGTTCACGCTCGACTCTTTCTCGATGTAAGTATCGGAGCGCGGGACGTAGGCTTCGGGCTGGTAGTAGTCGTAATAGCTGACGAAATACTCGACCGCGTTTTCGGGGAAGAAGCTTTTGAACTCCCCGTAAAGCTGCGCGGCTAGGATCTTGTTGGGGGCGAGGATCAGGGCGGGGCGCTGGAGCGTCTCGATCACCTTGGCCATCGTGAAGGTCTTGCCAGAGCCCGTCACCCCGAGCAGCACCTGCGTCTTCTCGCCCGCGAGCGCACTTTGCGTCAGTTCTGCAATCGCGGTCGGCTGGTCGCCCGCCGGCTCGTATTCCGAGACGAGCTTGAACGGGATGCCGCCCATCGACTTGTCGGGGCGAGCGGGACGGTGCGGGGTAAAATCGGCGCCCGTTTCGGGCTCGTCCAGTCCGCGGCGGATCACAAGTTGCGACATGGCCCATGTATGGGGAACAAAGCGGGGACGTGCAAGGTTGGGCCGGGGCGGTCGGACGCTTTTCGGGGCACGCTTTGGCGCGCGGGTCGTTACACGAGTTCGACGCCATCAGGAGAGACACCATGAAGCCCATCATCATTGCCGCCGCAGCGGCCGCAGCGTTCCTTGTGGGCTGTTCGGGCAAGGGCGAGGAGGCCGCGAGCGAGAAGGTTGCGGTCAAGGAGGCAGCCAAGCAGGTCGAGGCGCAGGGGCTCAAGCCGCAGCCCGGCCTCTACAAGACCACCATCACCATGACGGGGCTGGAAATTCCCGGTCTGCCCGAAGGCATGGAAGGCCACGGCGCCGGGATGACGCGCACGCTCGAAAGTTGCCTCACCCAGGCCGAAGTCGACAAGGGCTTCGACGGGCTGCTCAAGAAAGGGCAGGACGGTGAATGCAGCTTCGAGAAGTTCGCGCTTGCTGGCGGCGATCTCGATGCGGTGATGGTGTGCGACGCGCAGGGCCGGACCTCGCGGATGGAAATGACCGGCACGCTCACCCCCACCACCGCCGACATGGAAGCAACGACCTCGCTGGCGTTCGACGGGGTGGGCGAGGGCACGATGAACTTCACCGCAAAGCACGAGCGGATCGGGGACTGTCCCGCGAAGTAAAGAACAAGTCAGTGCGATGACATTTGTTACACTTCAGGGAACATTCATCCAGCCCGTGGCTTTTCGCTTTGTATGGCCCAGCTGCGCAACCGTCGTGAAATCCCGCGTCTGCCCGCGCCGCTGATGGCAGTGGCAGTGGCTGCGGGTGGCCGCGCGCAGCAGGCCTATGCCGCGACCGCGCTCGCGCGCCGCGTGGCTCTGGCGCGCGAAGTCTGCCCCGAGGAATACGAAAGCGGCAAGCCGCGTCTGATGCGTCTGCTGGGCGAGGCGCAGGTGCTGATCGAGCCCGTACGCCGTCAGCGCCGCAAGCTTGAAATCGCCGACAGCACAAACCCGCAGGTGGTGATGTTGCTCCCCGGCTTCGGCGCACATCCCATGCGGATGCGCTATCTGGCGCGCCAGCTTGAACGTGCAGGCCACATCGCCAAGCGCTGGGGCCTCGGCTTCAACTGGGGGCCGACCGAACAGGCCTTCGATCAGGTCGAGGAACGCCTGCTTGAACTCCACGCGCGTCACGGACGCAAGGTGGTGCTGATCGGCTGGAGCCTCGGCGGGCTGTATGCGCGCGAGATCGCCAAGCGCCAGCCGCAGGCCGTGGCCAAGGTCGTCACGATGGGCTCGCCCTTCAGCGGCAGCCCGCGTGCGAACAATGTCTGGCGCGCGTACCAGTTCATCACCGGCCATTCGGTCGATGCCCCGCCGGTCGCGGCCGAGCTTCCCGTGAAGCCCCCAGTCGAGACGGTCGCGCTATGGAGCGCCAATGACGGCGTCATCGCCCCGCGCTGCGCCGCCGGCCGCCCGGGAGAGCGCGACCGCGCGGTGCCGGTGCGCTGCACCCACATGGGCTTCACCTATGATCCGCAGGTGGTCCAGACGCTGCTGGCGGAGTTGGATAGCACGCGCGTCTAACTGAGGTGCCACGTCCGGTTTTCAGGTGACGGCGGCGGTTTCGGAATGGCGCGAGATGGGTGGATTCCTGCCATCAAAGGCCAAAGGTTATCTTGGTGCTGATTGATATTGGCTGAGGGTCAATTTTGGTGTTGATGAGCGATACCTGAGAATATTGCCGCCAACCGTCTAGGCTTGTCGCTGTTCGATGACCGCATATCCTTTCAAGCGCGTCGATAGGGGAACGAGGCAGATATATTTGCACGATTCTCGATGCCTTCGACCACGCCGAATTTTGCTCTTCCGCAGTGGATTTGATTGCATCCCAACCTACGCTTTCATCGTAGATCGCAAGGAATAGACGACAGAATTTGACCACATAGTCGTCGTCCGCGCTCTCTTCCGGTTTGGCGATTTCCAAACACTCTGAAAAGCGGCCCCGGGCAGCTTGCAGTCGATCTTCTCTGACCATTAGAAAGCCGTCACACGCCAGAACGAGCGCCTAAGGTTTCGCAGTTGAAGCAAGCGCCTTGTTCATGCGCTTCCTTGCTCTGTCCAACTTTCCTTTCCGCTTGTGGAGCCAAGCCAGATGTAGGTGCAATATCTGCCTTATCTCGCCAGATGGGAAGTTTTTGAACATAGAGCAAATATCGATTTCTGGCGAAGCAAAGCAAGCATCATCGACCCGCACCGATCAGAATCTGTCATCCCGCTATGGGGTCGCTAGCCGAACGCCAGGTTTCATCCGTTTGTCAGCGAAAGCAGACGTTTCGCCGGCCGCGCCCGCAATCCCGCACTCCGCCCCATCTACGTCAAATGCCCCACCCGCTTTCCTTTTCCGCAAGCCCGGTTAGAGTGAATCAACTAAGTCATTTTGCGGGGGTCGATGCAGGCGCGGGGCGGGAATTTTGACGAGATGTTCGATGGCGCGGGAAACACCCGGCCCGCCTATGCCGAATATTGCCGCTGGCATGACGAACAGCCGCCCGAGTTCCTGCGCCGCAAGAACCGCGAGGCGGATGACACGTTCCGCCGCACCGGCATCACCTTCAACGTCTATGGCGAGAACGAGGCTGAAGAGCGCCTGATCCCGTTCGACATGGTGCCGCGCATCATCACCGCAGCGGAATGGCGCAAGCTGTCGCGCGGGATCGAGCAGCGGGTGCGAGCGCTCAATTCCTTCCTTTATGACCTCTATCACCGCCAGGAGATCGTGCGGGCGGGCCGCCTGCCCGACCGCCTTCTGCGCGGGAACGAGGCGTGGCTCGCCAACATGGTCGGCTTCACCCCGCCGGGCGGCATCTACACCCACATCGTCGGCATCGATCTGGTGCGCACCGGGCCGGACGAGTTCTTTGTGCTGGAAGACAACGCCCGCACGCCCTCGGGTGTCTCCTACATGCTCGAAAACCGCGAGACGATGATGGGGATGTTCCCCGATCTGTTCAGCCGGATCGCGGTGGAGTCTGTCTCCAACTACCCGCGCCGTCTTGCGCGCAGTCTTGCGGCCTCTGTCCCGCCCGCGTTCGAGGGCAGCAAGCCGACTGTCGCGGTGCTCACCCCCGGCATATTCAATTCGGCCTATTTCGAGCACGCCTTCCTCGCCGACCAGATGGGTGCGGAATTGGTCGAGGGCAGCGATCTGCGGGTTGTCGGCGGGCGGGTGCAGATGCGCACCACAAGCGGCTACAAGCCGATCGACGTGCTCTATCGCCGGGTCGATGACGAGTTCCTCGATCCGCTTACCTTCAACCCCGATAGCGTCTTGGGCGTGCCGGGGATCATGGATGTGTATCGCTCGGGAGGGATCACCATCGCCAATGCGCCGGGCACAGGCGTGGCGGACGACAAGGCGATCTACAGCTTCATGCCCGAGATCGTCGAATTCTACACCGGCGAGCGGCCCCTGCTACCGAACGTTCAGACCTGGCGCTGCGCCGACAAGGACAGCCTCGCCTACGTGCTCGACAACCTTGCCGAACTGGTGGTCAAGGAAGTGCACGGATCGGGCGGTTACGGGATGCTGATCGGGCCGACCTCGTCGAAGCGCGAAATCGAGGCGTTCCGCGCCAAGCTGGTTGCGCGGCCCGATAACTACATCGCCCAGCCGACGCTCGCTCTGTCGACCTGCCCGATCTACACCGCCAAGGGCCTCGCGCCCCGCCACGTGGACTTGCGGCCCTTTGTGCTCGTTTCGCCCGAGGGGATCGACATCACCCCGGGCGGGCTGACGCGGGTGGCGCTCAAGAAGGGATCGCTGGTGGTCAACTCCAGTCAGGGAGGCGGCACCAAGGACACCTGGGTGCTGAAGGACTGATATGCTTGGGCGAACCGCCAACGGATTGTTCTGGATGTTCCGCTATCTCGAGCGGGCCGAAAACACTGCGCGCCTGCTCGAAGCCGCGCTGCGCATGGCGTTGACCCGCGACGTGGTGACCGCCGAGGCCGAGTGGCGCTCGGTAATCGCGACACTCGGTCTCACGCAGGCCTATCAGGCCGCGCACGACAGCTATGACGGCACCTCGGTCTGGAACTTCGTGCTTCGCGGGCCATCCAATCCCGGCAATGTCCGTGTGATGTTCGGCGCGGTGCGATCGAACGCGCGGGAAGCGCGGATCAACATTTCGTCGGACGTGTGGGAAGCGGTCAACGAGAACTGGATGCGGCTCGACAAGCTGCTGGCGCGGCCCGTCGGGCAAGGCTCGGTAGGCGAAGTGCTCGCCGCGATCCGCCGTGCAGGCACGCAGGTTCACGGGGCCTTCGACGGATCGATCCTGCGCGACGAGGGCTACCACTTCAGCCGCGCCGGCACCTATATCGAGCGCGCCGACAGCACTGCGCGCATTCTCGACATGAAGTATTTTCTGCTGCTGCCCTCGCTCTCCTATGTCGGATCGAGCCTCGATACCGGACAGTGGGAGCAGGTGCTGCGATCGGTCGCGGGCGCGCGGGTCTATAGCTGGCTGAATGCCGGGCAGATCGAGGCGCGCGGGATCGTGGAATTCGTGGTGCTCGATGACCGCTTTCCGCGCAGCCTCGCCTTCTGCCGCAACGCCTTGCGCGATTGCCTCGGCGCGCTTGCCCGCACCCACGCGGTAGAGGGCCGCGCGGTCGCACTGATGCGCGAGGCCGATACGCGGATCAGCCACCTCACTGTCGACCAGATCTTCGAGCAGGGCCTGCACGAATTCCTCGTCGACTTCCTCGCCCGCAACGCCGCGATCGCCCGCGCGATTGCCGAGGATTACCGGTTCCACGCATGAGCAAGCTGAAACTCCAGGTCCGGCACACCACCCATTATGCCTTTGCGACGCCGGTGATCCACGCGCTCCAGCGGTTGCGGTTGACGCCCAAGGCCACGCAAGGCCAGCGCATCATCGAATGGCGGATGATCTTCGATAATGCCGGAGCCGAGCTCGAATATGACGACCAGCATTTCAACCACGTCACGCTGGTCAGCCTGACCCCGGGCGCGCGCGAGGTAACGGTGACCTGCGAGGGCGTGGTCGAGACGGAGGACAATGCGGGGGTGATCGGGCACCATTCGGGCCACCTGCCTCTGTGGAGCTTTCTGCGCCAGACCCCGCTGACCCGCCCGGGTGCCAAGCTGCGCGCGCTGCTGCGCGAGGCGCAAGGGTCAGGGGGCGAGGCGCCGCTCGACTTTCTGCACTCGCTCTCCGGCCTGATCCGCGAGCGGGTTGCATACGAGACCGGGCGCACCCATTCGGCCACCACTGCCGAGGAAGCGGTGGGGCACGGCGCGGGCGTGTGTCAGGATCACGCGCATATCTTCATAAGCGCGGCCCGCGCGGGCGGCATCCCCGCACGCTATGTCAGCGGTTATCTGCTGATGAACGACCGTATCGAACAGGAAGCCACCCACGCCTGGGCCGAGGCTCATGTCGAGGGGTTGGGCTGGGTCGGCTTTGATGTCTCGAACGGCATTTCGCCCGATCCGCGCTATGTGCGCGTGGCGACGGGGAGCGATTACCGCGATGCCGCGCCCGTCACCGGCATCAGCATCGGCGCGTCCGATCAGGTGCTGACCGTTGGTGTGGCGGTTGAGGCACAGCCATTGACGTCCCAGAGCCAGACGCAGGGACAATCCCAAAGCCAATCTAGCCAATAAGGCGGAGGCGTGTCGCGGGCCTTTGCGCGATGCATTGCTTCGCGCTAGGGGCGCAGCGCAAGCGACCCCGCGGAAACAAGGATCACGGCATGACCTATTGCGTTGGCATGGTGCTCGACAAGGGCCTCGTCCTTATGAGCGACACGCGCACCAATTCCGGCGTCGACAACATCTCGACCTTCCGCAAGCTGTTCCACTGGAGCGTGCCGGGCGAGCGCATGATCGCGGTGATGACGGCGGGCAACCTTGCCACCACGCAGGCGGTGATCAGCCAACTGGAAGAACGCACCAAGGCCCCGTCGGAACGCGAGAACTGCCTGCTCAAGGGCGCGACCATGTTCCAGGTGGCGACCGAGATCGGTCGCCTGCTTCGCACCACCATCGAAGAAGTGCAGCGCGTGAACGGTGACGGGGGGAAGGGCCGCTTCACCGCCACCATGATCGTCGCCGGGCAGATCAAGGGGATGCAGCCGCGTCTGTTCATGATCTATCCTGAAGGCAACTTCATTGAAGCCAGCTGGGACACGCCTTTCTTCCAGATCGGCGAGACAAAATATGGCCGCCCGATTTTGATCCGCGGCTACGAGCCGGGGATGAGTTTCGAGGATGCGGTGAAGCTGATGATGGTCAGCTTCGATTCAACCCTGAAAGCTAACCTGTCAGTCGGACTGCCGCTCGATCTGCTGGTGATCGGCAAGGACGAGTTCAAACCTTTGCATGAACACCGCGTCACCGGCGAGGACGAATATTTCGACGCGATCTCATCGGGTTGGGGAAATGCGCTGCGATCGGCGTTCCATTCGCTTCCGCCCTATAGTTTCCGCGATGACGCGTAAGGGACAGGCCTGATCTGGCTCCGTTACGGATTGATTATTTCTTTGTAATTCAGATATATGATGTATTCCCGATAGGGTAAATGATCCGGAATGGTGGCGCTCCTGCGTGAACCCCATAGTAGGTTAGCGCAGACAGCTTCGCATGACACGCAAAGCCTCGCTCCACGTCATCGATTCGTGCAGCCGTCAACGCGCCGAACTGGCCCGTGTCGGCTTTGCGCTAGGCCACCATTGCGAGGTCTATGGTGACCTTTCCGAACTCGCGGTTCACCCGCCGCGCGAAGGGATCGTCATCGCCCGCGACACCGCTGAAGAAGGCGGGGTGGGCATGATCCTCGACCGGCTGGGACGACTGGGAATCTGGTTGCCGCTCATCGCGGTCGATGTGCAGCCGCGCCCTGGCCGCATTGTCGAGGCGATCAAGGCCGGCGCGCTCGATTACCTCGCCCTGCCGCTCGATCCCGAGCGCTTCACCCGGTGTCTCCTGCGCATCGAAAAGGAAGCTGAACAGTTCGGCACTGCCCGTCGTCGCATGATCGAAGCGCGCGACCGCATCTCGACCCTCTCGACCCGCGAACGCGAAGTGCTTGACTGATTGGCGGAAGGCAGCAGCAACAAGGCCATCGCCCGCGAGCTCGACATTAGCCCGCGCACGGTGGAAATCCACCGCGCCAACATGATGACCAAGCTTGGTGCGCGCCACGCGGCTGAAGCGGTGCGATTGAAGCTGGAGGCTAAGCTCGAACCCAGACTGCGGGCCTGAATTCCACTGGCCGGCTGGGCATCTTTCGCACGCGAGCCATGATGGCCCCGCCGCCGTGGCGTGATCGCGGCGAGCGCGTGCCTTATCGGCAGAACTTCGCGCCCGTGCCCTCCAGATGGAAGTGATCCTCGTGCGCCGCATTGTATTGCGGGCCGAGCACCGTGCCGAAGCGCTTACATGCGCTTTTGTGCACCACTCGCAGGAACTCGCGCGTGGCGGCATCGCCACTCTGCCAGTCGCGCTTGAGCACGATCCGCCGGCCATCGGCCAGGACGAAGCCAGAGACGTCGATCGCTTCGGCGCGGGCATGGGCGGAAAGTCGATCGCTCCCGGCGACCGTGCGGCAGCTATACGACCCCATCGTCTCGATTTTCGCGACAGGGCTGCCGAGGATCTGGCGCGCCGCGCGGTCAACGCCGAAGCGCGCCCAGTCACCGAATGCCTTGGCGACATTGCATTGCACCGGCCCGAGATTGGCGATGCCCAGCGGCGCGCGGTCACCCGCCAGCGCCATCAGTTGCACCGTGCCGAGCTTGTTGCACCCGGGCGCGGCATAGGTATCCGGTAATCGATCGAAGCGCGCACCTGACGCGCCGAGATCGGCGAGGCAGCTCGCATCCTCGGGGCGCGGGGCGTAGCTCTGCGGAGCGGAGGCGACTGCGACGGCAGGCCGTACGGGAGCACGCGCGGTGCCGCCGCTTGCACCGGGCACCAGCGAACCGCATCCTGCCAGCGCCAAGGCGCCTGCCAGCAAGCCCGCTCTGCCAAGGTGTCCCCAATGTATCATCACAGTGCACTATGGTGCAGGCATGGTTAACGCAGGGTCAACAAACTGCTTTAAAAAGGAAGCTCCGGCTTAACCCGCACCCGGCGATAGCCTTGCTGCGGCCTCTGAGTTACTCGGCCGCCGCGCGGTGCTTGCCGAGCAGACTCACCACCACGATCGCCAGAAGGGCGGCGAAGAAGCCGGGGACGATCTCGTAGAGGCCGGGGCCGCCGAGGAATGCCTTGTTCCAGCCGAGCGCAATCCAACCCGCGACCACGCCCGCACCCGTCACCAGGCCCGCAACCGCGCCTGCGCCGGTCATCCGGTTCCATGTCAACGCGAGCAGGATCAGCGGGCCGAAGGCGGCGCCGAAGCCCGCCCATGCGTTGGCGACCAGTCCGAGCACCTCGCTCTCCGGATCGGCGGCGATCACAAGTGCGGCGGCGGCGACCAGCGCGACGGACAGGCGCCCGATATTCACCGCCTCGCGCTCAGATGCGTCGCGGCGCAAGAACAGGCGGTAGAAATCCTCGGTCAGCGAGGACGACGAAACCAGCAGCTGGGCTGAAATCGTGCTCATGATCGCGGCGAGCAGAGCGGCGTAGAGGAAGCCCGTCACTGCCGGGTGGAACAACAGCTGAGAGAGCAGGATGAAGATCGTCTCGGGATCCTCGACCACCAGCCCGTTGCCTTCGGCATAGGCGCGTCCGGCGAGGCCCACCGCAATCGCGCCGAGTAGCGAGATCACCATCCAGCTCATCCCGATCAGCCGCGCGCGCGATATGTTCTCGACGCTATCGATTGCCATGAAACGCACGATGATATGCGGCTGTCCGAAATAGCCGAGACCCCAGGTGACCGCGCTGATGATGCCAATAAAGGTCGCCCCCTCGGTGAGGCTGAGAAAGCCTTCCTGCGGTACGGCCGACAGAGCCAAGCTGCTTTCGGTGCCCAGCAGGATCACCAGCGGCATCACCACCAGCGCCGTCATCATGATCATGCCTTGGACGAAATCGGTGAGGCTGACGGCGAGGAACCCGCCGATCATAGTGTAGACCAGCACGATCCCGGCGGTGAGAAGGATGCCGAACATGTAGTCGGAAAGCCCGCCCGTCGGCAGGGCGCCGGCAAAGGCGGTGGCAAACAGCTTGCCTCCGCCGACCATGCCGCTCGCGGTGTAGACGGTGAAAAAACCGACGATGATGATGGCCGATACGACCCTCAGCAGCGTGCCGCTTTCAGGAAAGCGGTTGGCGAGGAACTGCGGGATGGTGAGTGCATCGCCCAGTCGCTCGGTCTGTTCGCGCAGGCGCGGGGCAACGATGATCCAGTTGGCCAGCGCGCCTGCCGTCAGCCCGATGGCGATCCACGCCTCGACCAGACCGGACGCAAACAGCGCCCCGGGAAGGCCGAGCAGGAGCCACCCCGACATGTCGGAGGCCCCGGCGGAAAGCGCCGTCACCGCAGGCCCCAACCCGCGCCCCGCAAGCAGGTATCCCGCGCTGTCGGCCCGGGTCTTGGACCAGGCATAGATGCCGATACCGACCATCAGCAGGAAATAGGCGGCGAGGCTGGCGAGCGTGTAGGTGTTCATGGACGCGGGGCGTAACAAGCGCAGGCGCGGTTGGCCAGCCATCGCGCTCCGCAGGTTCTGGAGAAATCAGCGCGGAAGGCCATGTTGCCCATCGGCAACATCGAGCACTTTGATGTGTCAATTCGTGCAATGCTAGCAACATGCTTTGGAGCAGCGCCTCGGTCGATCCTGTCTGCGCGGGGGATCAGATTTTTCGATCCGGAGCATGCATTGATGTCCATATTCAAAGTTACGCTGGCCTGTAGCGCGGCCCTCATCCTTGTCCCCTCGGCGGCGTTCGCGCAGGAGAAGGAGCGCTATTTCGATGGGCCTTACCTCTCTGGGACCGCGGGCCTCGAAAGCCCGGCAGACAGCAGCAGAGACGCCTTCGTCTTCGATGACGACGGGGATGGCGATTTCGACGATACGGTGCGCACCGACACAGGGGATGTTTCCTTTGGACCCGGGTTCTGCTCGGGCGCGGCGACGTCGACCACCATGACCTGCCGCGGCAATCGCAGCGATGAAGGCTATGCGGTGCGCGTCGGTTATGACCGGCACCTCGGCGCAGGGCCTTTCGTTGCCGGCATCCTGGTGGAAGGCGCCCGGCCGGGCGCCGAGGAGATCACTTCGGGATACACCATCGCGCCTGAATCCTACACCATCAGCCGCGAGATCGATTGGGCCGTCACCGGGCGCGCGCGCATCGGTATCTCTCCCGGCAACGGGCGCGGCCTGTTCTACGCGACCGGCGGGGCAGGTTTCGCCCGCATCCAGTCCACCTTTGCCACAAGCAATGCGATCAACATCTTCACGCAATCCGGCCAACGGGAATGTAAATTCGGCTGGCAGGGCGGCGGCGGCGCAGAAGTCATGCTGACCCGCAACATCGGCTTGGGCCTCGAATATCTCTATTCCAGCTACGACGGCGGCGATTACACGATCACGGCGACGCAGGGTACCGCGGCCGACAATAACCCGTTCCTGCTGACGTCCGGCAGGACCGACTTCAAACTGTCGGACGATCGGTTCGATTTGCACGCCTTCCGGGCGACGGCCAGCCTGAGGTTCTGATCATCTGACGTTCAACGCAACGGCCCCGCGCAACCCAAGGCTGCGCGGGGCCGATTGTCTTACGCGAGCCTGCAGAGGCCAGCCGCTGGTACGCCCGTGCGGGCCGTCCTGATCAGCTGTCCTTCTTGCGCCGCATCTTCTTGCGCTCGTTCGGGTCAAGCTCCGCCTTGCGCAGGCGGATCGACAGCGGGGTCACTTCGACCATTTCATCATCGTCGATATAGGCGATCGACTGCTCCAGCGTCATGCGGCGCGGCGGGGTGAGGCGGATCGCGTCATCCTTGCCGCTCGAACGGACGTTGGAAAGCTGCTTGGCCTTCATCGGGTTGACTTCGAGATCGTCCGGCTTGGCATTCTCGCCAATGATCATGCCCTGATAGACCTTCATCTGCGGAGCCACGAACAATTCGCCGCGTTCTTCCAGCATGTTGAGCGCATAGGCATTGGCCTCGCCATCGCCGTTGGAAATCAGCACGCCGTTGATGCGGCCTTCGATCGGGCCCTTGTAGACGTCATACTTCTCGAACAGGCGGTTCATGATCCCGGTGCCGCGCGTGTCGGACAGGAATTCACCGTGATAACCGATCAGCCCGCGTGAGGGTGCCGAGAAGGTGATGCGGGTCTTGCCCACGCCTGACGGGCGCATTTCGGCAAGGTCGGCCTTGCGGCGCTGCATCTTCTCGACGACCGTGCCCGAATGTTCGTCATCGACGTCGATGACGACCGTTTCGTACGGCTCCATGCGCTTGCCGTCGATCTCGCGGAACAGCACGCGCGGGCGGCTGATGCCGAGCTCGAAGCCTTCGCGGCGCATGGTTTCGATCAGCACGCCCAGCTGCAGTTCGCCGCGACCGGCGACTTCGTAGGCGTCCTTGTCTTCGCTTTCCGTGACGCGGATCGCGACGTTGGTTTCGGCCTCGCGCAGCAGGCGGTCACGGATGATGCGGGTGGTGACCTTGCTGCCTTCGCGCCCGGCGAGCGGGCTGTCGTTGACCGAGAAGCGCATCGCCAGCGTCGGCGGGTCGATCGGCTGGGCGGCGATGGGTTCGGAAACGGAAGGATCGCAGATGGTGTTGGCAACGGTCGCCTTCTCCAGGCCGGCGAGCGCAATGATGTCACCCGCACGCGCGATCTCGACCGGCACGCGCTCGAGCCCGTCGAAGCTCATCAGCTTGGTCGCCCGGCCGGTTTCGATGACCTTGCCGTCCATGTCGATGGCGTGGATCGGATCGTTGACGCGGATTGTGCCCGACTGGACGCGGCCGGTGATCACGCGGCCCATGAAGTTGTCGCGGTCAAGCAGCGTCGCAAGGAAGCTGAACTTGGCGTCCGGGTCGAGACCGGGGGCGGGCACGTGTTCGATGATCTTTTCGAACAGCGGGGCAAGGCTGCCTTCGCGGCGGTCCTGGTCTTCGCTGGCATAGCCATCGCGGCCCGAGGCGTAGAGCACCGGGAATTCGAGCTGGTCGTCTGCGGCATCGAGGCTGACGAACAGGTCAAACACTTCGTCGAGCACTTCCTGCGGGCGGCCATCCGGTCGGTCGATCTTGTTGACGACCACGATCGGACGCAGGCCCAGCGCGAGCGCCTTGCCGGTCACGAACTTGGTCTGCGGCATCGCGCCTTCCGCGCTGTCGACCAGCAGGATCACGCCATCGACCATCGAGAGTATGCGCTCCACCTCGGCGCCGAAATCGGCGTGGCCGGGGGTGTCGACGATGTTGATCCGGGTGGTGTCGCCGTTTTCCGAGTGCCACTCGACGCTGGTGCACTTGGCGAGAATGGTGATCCCGCGTTCCTTTTCGAGATCGCCCGAATCCATCGCGCGTTCCTCGACCCGCTGGTTCTCGCGGAAGGTGCCCGATTGGCGGAAGAGCTGGTCGACGAGCGTGGTCTTGCCGTGGTCGACGTGGGCGATGATCGCGATATTTCTGAGGGCGGACGACATGCGGGGAAAACTTCCGGTGAAAAGCCGGACGCGGACCGTCCGGGGCAGGGAACAGGGGCAAGGCGCCGGGGGCGGCTCGCGTTAGGCAGCATTTGTGGCGGGTTAGCGACAGCGCCGGACGCTACGGCACGCGCCGCGGATGCGCCCATGTGCTGCGATGCAACATCGCCGGCGCGCCTAGCAGGGGTGCGCGCAAGGGGCAAGCGTCGGGGTATGGCGAGGTACTACGCGGGGGGTGATCAGTGTGACTCTTGCGCAACATTCCTTGCCGATGCCCCGTAAAAGCGCGGGTCCACCGCTTGTGGCTGGCGCAGCACTAGCCTATCACTCTACCCACACGATCTCGGGAGAGAGCGCGCTGGGACGGTGCGTGCCCAAAAAGGGCGCCGGGGTCGGGGATTTTTGGAGAGGAGCACCCATGCGTTCGACCTTCACCGGCACTGCCGGCGCCTATCGATTGACCCTGCTTGCGGGCGCCGCCTGCGCACTCGCATTGCCCAGCATGGCTTCCGCTCAGGATGCCGAGCCTGAAGTCGGCAGCGAAGAAAGCAGCAATGTCATCATCGTCACCGCCTCGAAGCGCGAACAGACGCTTCAGGAAACCCCGATCTCGGTGTCGGTGACCAGCGGCGACGTGCTTGAGCAGGCGCAGATCCGCGACGTGCTCGACCTTCAGACCGTCACCCCCTCGCTGCGCGTCAGTCAGTTGCAGAGCGCATCGGCGACCACCTTCATCATCCGCGGCTTCGGCAACGGCGACAACAACTTCGGCATCGAGCCTTCGGTCGGCGTGTTCATCGACGGCGTGTTCCGTTCGCGTTCGGCCGCCGCGCTGTCCGACCTCAACATGATCCAGCGCATCGAAGTGCTGAACGGGCCGCAATCGACCCTGTTCGGCAAGAACGCTTCGGCCGGTGTGATCTCGGTCGTCACCAAGGAGCCGCAGTATGAATTCGGCGGCCTCGCCGAAGTCAGCTACGGCAATTACAACGCACTGGTGGTGCGCGGCGAAGTGACCGGCCCGATTGCCGAAAACGTCGCCTTCTCGCTCGATGGTTCGTACAACCGTCGTGACGGCTATGCGGAGATCGTCAACCTCGATAACGACGTATCGAACCGCAACCGCTGGTCGGCGCGCGGCCAGCTGCTGATCGAGCCGACCGCCGATCTCAAGATCCGCATGATTGCCGATTATGGCAAAATCGACGAAGACTGCTGCCTCGTCTCGACCCTCGTAGCCGGGCCGACCGCGCCTGCGATCTTCGGGGTGGGCGGCGCGCTCGATACCAACTTCTTCAGCTACAACACCTTCCTCAGCCAGGTGCCGCGCAACACCGTCGACAACTACGGTGGCTCGATCCAGGCCGACTGGAGTACCGGTGCGCTGACCTTCACCTCGATTACTGCCTATCGCGAGTTGAAGAACTTCCTCGATCAGGATGTCGACTTCACCAGCGCCGACGTGGTGACCGAAACCCGCGATCAGGAAGTGCAGACCTTCACGCAGGAACTGCGCGTTTCGTCGGATTTCGAAGGCCCGATCAACTTCCTGCTCGGCGGCTTCTACTTCGACGAATCCATCCAGCAGGACAGCGCGCTGACCACCGGCGCGGATGCACGCACTTTCTTTGCGCTGCTGACTGGCAACCCGTTGACCTTCAATGGCGTGGAAGCCGGGCTCGGCCTGCCGCAGGGTTCGATCTTCAGCGCCGGCCCGCTGACGGCTGAACAATACGCGATGGACAACACCGCCTGGTCGGTGTTCGGCACCCTGGACTTCGAACCGGTCGATGGCCTCATCTTCACCGCCGGTTTCAACTACACCGACGACAAGAAGGACTTCGCGCTCGCCCAGCAGTCGTTTGATGAGCTGTCGAACACCAACCTCGTCGATGCCTTCATTACCGGTGCGACGCTGCAGAACCCGGGCATTCCGGACGTGTTCACCCGGGCGCAATTCCAAGCCTTGCCGTCGGCTGTTCAGCAGGGGTTGCTTGCCGTCGCAACAAATCCGTGCACCCCGACGAGCGAGGCAGGGACTTGCAACGCGTTGCTCGGCCTGACGCCGTTCCAGTTTCAGCCGCCGTTCCTGACCATCCCGAACGCGGTGGAGCCGGGCCAGACCCGCGACGACAAGTTCACCTACCTGCTGCGCGCTGCCTATCAGGTGTCGAACGAAATCAACATCTACGCCAGCTACGCAACCGGCTTCAAGGCGAGTTCGGTCAACCTGTCGCGCGATAGCCGTCCGGCGTTCGGGGACTTCATCCCGGGTCCGGGTCGTTCGAGCTTTGCCGCGCCGGCTTCGCCGGTCACCAATGCCGGTCTTGGCGTTGCCAACCTCGGCACCGGTTCGCGCTTTGCCGGTCCGGAAAATGCCGAGGTCTACGAACTCGGTTTGAAGGCGCAGTGGGATGGCTTCGGCTTCAACCTCGCGCTCTTCGACCAGACCATCAAGGGCTTCCAGAGCTTCCTGTTCACCGGCACCGGCTTCCAGCTGAACAATGCCGGTCAGCAGTCGGTTCGCGGCTTCGAACTCGATGCGACGATCCGTCCGAGCGACAATCTGGTGTTCACCTTCGCGGCGACCCACCTCGATCCGACCTTCGACGACTTCACCGCCAGCCCGGTCGGCAACCTCACCGGCTTCCGCCCCGGCGGTATCCCGGCGTGGAGCCTGGCGACTTCCGCAACCCACACGCTCGAAATCGGTAGCAACAAGCTGATCACCCGTGTCGACTATGCCCATGAAAGCAACGTCGACATCAACAACGGCCTGCCGACCTTCAACGGCCTGGTGACCGCACGCCGCGATCCGCGCATCTTCCAGCGCGAGACCAATCTGGTGAACGCCTCGACCATCTTCCAGCTGGAAAACGGTCTGGAAGTCGGTCTGTGGGCGCGCAACCTGCTCGACGACCAGTTCATCATCACGGTGTTCGATGGCGTTGCGCAGGCGGGCACGGTTTCGGGTTATCCTAACCAGCCGCGCACCTATGGTGGCCTGGTGCGCTACAAGTTCTGATCGCTCTTTCAGGGCAACAGCAAAGGGGCCTCGCACCGCAAGGTGCGGGGCCTTTTTGTTTGCGGAGCGCGGTGATCTATGTTTTTTTACAAAGCGTTCACATGCAACATGGGGTATTTCGCAAATGAACTTCGCCGGCTTCTGGATCCGCGTTCTTGCTTACATCATCGACGGCATACCGCTGGCAATCATCAGTGTCGTAGTCGCTCTCATCGCCGGAGAGGACTTCTTCAATACCGATCCCTCGGCACCGCTCTATTCGGCGACCGACCTGATCTCGATTCTGGTTGGTATCGCGTATTTTGTCGGCTTTGAAAGTTCCGCCTATCAGGCGACGCCGGGCAAGATGGCACTGGGTCTTATCGTCGTCGATACGGACGGCAGGCGGATTTCGGTGGCGCGCGCTTTCGGGCGCTATTTCGCGAAGATCCCCTCGGCTTTGATCCTTGCGATCGGCTTCATTATGGTCGCCTTCACCGAGCGCAAACAGGGCTTGCACGACATGATGGCGGGTACTTTGGTCGTGCACGGCAAGCCGGCCGAAGTAAGCTTCGATCCAGACGTCTTTGCCTGACTGCTTCCTCAGAGCGGAGAACGGGAGAGGGCCTCGCACGGCAAGGTTCGGGGCCTTTTCCTTTGTGGGGAAGCGCGGTGCCGCGGCTTGCGCGCGCGGGACTGCGCGGGGATGAGGTGGCATGATCGAAAGCCTGATCGACCCCTTCCGCCGGATGTTCGATTTTCGCGGCCGTTCGCGGCGGCGCGATTACTGGCTGTTCGTGGCGTGGCAGTTCCCGATCTTTATCCTCGCCCTGATCCTCGGCCTCAACATCGTGCCCGAAGGTGACGGGTTCGACGCCATCCTCGGCGCACCAATGGTGCATATGGCGGTGTTCGGCCTGCCGACGTTGGCGTTGCAGGTGCGCCGCTTGCACGATTCCGACAAGGGCGGATGGTGGTTGGTGGTGAGCCTGCTGCCCTATCTGGGGCTGGGCTGGCTGATCTTACTGATGGCGCAGCAGGGCACGTGGGAGCCGAACCGCTTCGGCCCCGATCCGCGGCAGGCGGGCTGGGAAGGCGACCTGTTCGAATAGCGCGGTGGAGCGGATGCGCATGAGGCGGTCTTGGCCTAAAGCTCGCGCAGCGCTCTCGCCGGTTTCGCTCCCAGCAAGGGGAGCGAACCGGCGAGCGCGAAGCCGAGCACCAGCGCCACGCCAAGCGCCAGGACGCCGAGCACCTCGCCCCAGTCGGGCAGCCAGTCGAATTCGAACAGCTGGGTGATAACCACCCACGCAAGGCCCCCGCCAAGACCCAGCGCGACCAGCGCCAGCACGCCAGCGAGCAACCCGTATTCGGCGAGCTGCAACAGCAGGATCTGCTTACGGCTCGCGCCCAGCACACGCAGCATCACGGTGTCATAGGTGCGCGCCGCGCGGGCAGCCGCGATCGCGCCCATCAGCACCGCGAGGCCCGCCAGCACCGTCACCGCGGCTGCCGCGAGCGTTGCGAGGCTGACCTGTTCGAGGAGCTTCCTCGCCTCGACCAGAATGCCCCCCACCTCGATGACCGAGCTTGAGGGCATCTCCTTCACCAGCGCGCGCAGCAAGCGGCCCTTGGCGGCGGTGTCCGCTCCGTCCGGCAGGTCGATCGTCGCCGAAAGGTTGTGCGGCGCGTCGCTGATCGCATTGCGGCTGAACACCAGCGCGAAGTTGAAGCCCATGCTCTCCCAGTCGATCTCGCGGATGTTGGCGACCCGCGCGGTGCGCTCCACGCCGAGGATGCCGATGGCGAGGTAATCGCCCGGCTTTAGCCCTACCGCTTCGGCAAAGCGTGCATCGACCGAAACCAGCGGCTCGCCATTGTGAAGCGGGCTCCACCATTCGCCTTGGGTAATGCTGTTGCCCTCCGGCAGGCGGTCGGCATAGGTCAACCCGCGCTCGCCCCGTAGCGCCCAGGCGCCCTCGGGGATTTCCTTGAGGTCGGCGACCCGGACCAGCTTGTCCTTCGGGCCATAGGCCAGCACCGCGCCGCGCATCGTCGGCACGGTGCGGATCGCGGCCTTGGGGAATTCCTTGCGGATCAATTCGCTGAAGCGCGCTTCCTTCGCCGGAGGCACATCGAGCACAAAGTAGTCCGGCGCCTCGTTGGGCACGCGCTGCGCGATATTGCCGTCGATCGCACTTTGCACCGCGGCGAGCAGCACAAACGCAGCGAGGCCGAAGCCCAGCGCTGTCACCAGCGCCCCCGTGGGCGCACCCGGGCGGTGGATATTCGCCAGTGCACTGCGCAGCAGCGGATTGCGCGGCCGCGGCAGGCGGCGGGTGAGGGTCTGGATGCCCCAGCCAAGCCCCGCGAGCAGGAGCAAGGCACCGCCCGCGCCCAGCAGGAACCCGCCCGACAGCATCGGCTGCGCAGTGGTCAGCAGAGCGAGGGCGCAGATCGCCGCGATCCCCACGCCCGTCGCCAGCAGCGCCCGCTTGTCACGCGCCAGCGGCACGATCCCCGACCGCATCAGCGCCATCGCCGGGAAGGTCCGCGCGCGCAGCAGCGGCGCAGCGGCAAAGGCGAAGGCCACCAGCAGACCGTAACTCGCCGCCAGCGCCAGTGCGGGCGGGGAGATGATGAACCCGCTCTCGACCGGCAGCAGGCCCTGCAGGGCGCTTGCCAGCACCGGCGTTACCAGCACGCCAGCCGCCAGTCCCGCAAGGCTCCCCGCCAGCGCCGCCACGCCGATTTGCATCGCATAGATGCGGACGATGTCGGCTGACGTGGCGCCCAGCACCTTCAGCGTCGCGATGCTCGAACGGCGCTGATCGAGGTAGGACGACACGCCGCCCGCAATTCCGATCCCGGCGATCACCAGCGCGGCAAGCCCCACCAGCGTCAGAAAGTCGCTCATCTGCCGCACGAAGCGGTCCGCCCCGGGCGAGGCGCGGTCGCGGGTGCGGATGTCGAACCCGGCATTCGGAAATTGCTTGGTCAGCACCTCTTCCAACGCAGCCGGATCACGCGACGGATTGCTGAAGGCGATGCGGTGCTTGCTCTGGTAAAGCGCGCCCGGCGCGATCAGTCCGGCCTCCGCGGGCACGCCCGCGGCAACAATGATCGTCGGGCCAAGCTGGAAGCCTTCGGACAGCCTGTCCGGCTCCTCCTTGATCACGCCCGCTGCGCGCAAGGTGACGGTGCCGACCTTGAAACTGTCGCCAACCTGGATCCCGAGCCGCTCGAGCGCGCTCTGCGCGATCCACGCATCCTTGCCAGAAGGCGCGCCGACAGAGCGGCCGTCCTCCAGCGTCAAGGTGCCGAACATCGGCCATTTCGCGTCGACCGCTTTCAACTCGATAGGTGCGGCGGCGTCAGGCGTGCTCGCCATCGCCTGCATCCGGTAGCCGCTGGAGATGGTGCCATATTCCGACAAAGCCTTGATCTCGTCGGGATTGAGCGTGCGCTGCCACACCTCGACTTCGAGATCGCCGCCGAGCAGTTCCTGCCCGCTCGACGCCAGCTCGCTCTCGATCGCCGCGGTCAGCGTTCCGATCGCGGCGAGCGCGGCGGTACCGAGAAAGATGCACACCAGCAGCAGGCGCAGGCCCCTGAAGCGCGCGTTGAGATCGCGCCGGGCGATGCGCCATGCCGTACCGAGAAGAAGGCTCATGCCGCCGCCGTCGCGCCGGTGCGGGTATCGGACACGATCACGCCGTCGGCCATGGTCAGCACCCGCTCGCAGCGCACGGCCAGCGACGCATCATGGGTGATGATCAGTAGCGTCGCCCCGGTTTCTGCACGGCGGGCAAGCAGCATCTTGATGATGTCCTCGCCGGTTGCCGCATCGAGATTGCCGGTGGGTTCATCGGCGAAGATCAGATCGGGCCGGGCTGCGGTGGCGCGGGCGATGGCGACGCGCTGCTGTTCGCCGCCCGAAAGCTGGGTGGGGTAGTGCCCGGTACGATGCGCAAGGCCGACCGCTTCCAGCTCGGCCAGCGCGCGCGGCGCAGCGTCGGCCATGCCGGCGAGTTCCATCGGGGTCGCCACGTTCTCGGCCGCGGTCATGGTCGGCAGCAGGTGGAAGGCCTGAAGCACGATCCCGATCCGCCCGCGCCGTGCAGCGGCCAAGCCATCTTCATCGAGGTTAGCGAAATCCGCGCCTGCCACGGTAAGGCTGCCTCCGCTCGCACGCTCAAGCCCTGAAAGCACCGCCATCAGCGAGCTTTTGCCCGATCCCGACGGCCCAAGAAGGGCGACGACCTCCCCGCGCGCTATATCGAGATCGATCCCGCGCAGGATCGTCACCGGCGAAGCGCCGGAGCCAAGGGTCAGGGTGAGGTTGCGGGCGCTGATCGCGAGAGAGGGACTTGTCACGGGGTTCCGATGGCATAGGTGAGGGGGAGCAACAAGCTACAGGTATGGAAGGTCGTCGGATGCACAAGCGTGGTTGGTCGAAAACTGGCGGTGTCGCTGCCGCGCTGCTGGCGCTGCCACTCGCCCTTGCTGCGTGCAGCGATGGCGCGGACGAGGTCACCACGGCGCCCGAAGTGGCCGAAGACGGCCAGCCTGCGCTGCCCGCAGTGCCGGTGATGGGGCCGGAGCGCACAATCATCGCTTTCGGGGACAGCCTGTTCGCAGGCTACGGCCTCGACCCGCGCGATGCCTATCCCGAAAAGCTGGAAGGCGCGCTGAGGGCCAAGGGGATCAATGCCGATGTGATCAATGCCGGCGTTTCGGGCGATACCACCGCTGCAGGCTTGCAGCGGATCGCCTTTACGCTGGCGGCGCAGAAGGACGCGCCGCCCGCATTGTTCATTCTGGAGCTGGGCGGCAATGATCTGCTGCGCGGCCTCTCGCCCGAAGAGACGAAGGCGAACCTCGTCAAGATGCTGGCTGTCCTACGCGATGCAAAGGTGCCAGTGCTGCTGATGGGGATGCGTGCACCCCCCAATTACGGGCCGGAGTATCAGGCCGAGTTCGATGCGCTCTACCGCGATCTGGCCAAGGAATATGGCGCGGCGCTGATCCCGTTCTGGCTGGCAGACATCTATCAGGACCCGTCGCTGTTCCAGTCCGACCGGATCCACCCAACGGCTGACGGGATCGAGAAGCTGGTGGAATCGACCCTCGGCGAGGTTGAAGAGGCGCTTCCGGAGGCAAAATAGCTTTCATTTCATAGGGGGTGAATATCTTCTAGGCCGTTTCTGGGTAGGTCTTGCCGCGTCTTGAGCCTTGTCAGACCTCCCTTAGACCCCCGCTAGACCCGCTCCACACCCCCGCCACACACCCGCCAGATCGCGGATTCTGCGCGGATCGCCTCGAACGGGGCGAGTTCGGTACCGGTCATCCAGACCTGTGCCCTTCCGGTCCGGAGCCGGGCGAACAATTCGGTCCTGCGGACCGGATCGAGGTGCGCGGCAACCTCGTCGAGCAGGAGCACCGAGGGGCGCCCGGCAGCGGCGAGGATGCCGTGGGCCAGCGTGATCGCGATCAGCATGGCCTTCTGCTCGCCGGTCGAACAGGACGCGGCAGGCTGCCCGGTGGAGGCAATTTTGACTTGTAATTCATCACGTTGCGCGCCGGTAAGCGCGCGTCCCGCAGCGCGGTCACGCGGGCGGGCGCGGGCGAGTTCGGCGCGCAGGGCGGTCTCGTCGAGCGGGCCGCCGGGAAGATAGGTGAGGGCGGGCCGGGCAAAAGGCTCAGGGGGCAGGGCAGAGAGTTCGTCCGCCAGGCGAAGGACAAGATCGGCGCGGGTGCGGGCCACGGCCGCGCCATGATCCGCCGCCTGCGCCTCCACGGCATCGAGCCAACGTGCATCAGCTTTGTTTTCCAGTAACCTACCTCGCTCGCGCAAAGCAGTCTCGAGCGCGTTCACCCGGCGCGCATGATCAGGGGCGATGGCCAGAGCCATGCGATCCATGAACCGCCGCCGCGCCCCCGCGCTATCGGTGAAAAGCCCATCCATCGAAGGGGTCAGCCACGACAGCGCGAGCCACTCGGCAAGGCTCGCCGCGCTGGCGGAAGCGCCATTCACCCGCACCAGCCGCCGGGCGGGCTGGCCGGGCTCGGTATAGGTGCCGATCCGTGCCGACACCGTCCCGGCCTCGGAAAGGCTCGCCCCTATAGCGAATGCTGCTGGCGGGTCCTCCGGCGAGGCCCGCCGCACCAGATCGCCGAGGTTCGCGCGCCTGAGGCCGCGCCCCGGGCCGAGCAGTGAGAGCGCCTCGAGAAGGTTGGTTTTACCCGCTCCGTTTTCTCCCACCAGCAGGTTGAAATGCGCCGTCTCCGCCAGCGTGGTCGCGGCGTGGTTGCGGAAGTTTTCGAGGGTGATCCGGCTGAGGCCCATGGCCCCATCGCGGGTAGCGGCAGGAGGGCTGTTTGGCCAGTGCGCAGGCCGCAGAAACCGCCAATCCCAACCCTTGGTGAAAATTCCCAAGCTTTCGTTCGGGTGAACGGCGTGTTTGCTGCGTGACAGCTTGGAAACCCCAGAAATCCGCCATTTTTCGAGTTTGGCACACCTGATGCAATGTACTCGGCATCCCCGGGACGGACCCGGAAACAACACAAGATACGTCAAGGAGACCCCAAATGTACGCCACTGAAACCAGCAACCGCTTCTTCGCCGCCGCCTTCTCGGTCGTGCTCTCGGCAACGTTTTTCGCCTACGCGATTATCCCTGCCAGCCCGACCCTCATCGCCTGATCTCGATCATACCCAAACCCAAGGACCAAAGACCATGCTCGCCCCCGAAACCGCCGCCCGCTTCGCTTCGGCCGCTTTTGCGGTTATCCTGACCGTCGCCAGCTTTGCCTATGCGATCGTCCCCGCCAGCCCCGGCCTGATCGCCTGATCCGCCGCCACTTTTTGAAGGAGTTCGACTGACATGAACAACATCACCGGCAATTCGGGCGGCACCCCGCCAAGCCGCAGCTTCCGCCTCGACAAGAACAGCGGCAAGGTCTTCGGCGTCTGCGCCGGGATCGGCAACTACTTCGGGATCGACCCGATGCTGGTCCGCGTCGGCTTTGCGCTTGGCACGCTGTTCGGCTTCGGCAGCTTCATCCTGATCTACCTCGCGATCGCGCTGATCGCGGATTGAGTGCAGCGACTACAAAGCGGTTCCCGGTTTATCGGGCCGCTGCACCTGATCGTAATGAACCGGGAGGGGCCCATCTGGGCCCCTCTTTTTTGTTTGGCGGCCACCTACGGGGCGGGAGGTCTGAAACTCACATCGCCGAAATGCCGCCATCCAGCTTGAGTTCGGCGCCGGTCATGAAGCGGCTTTCGTCGCTCGCCAGATAGAGCACCGCGTTGGCGATATCGTTGGGCTCGCCGACAAACTTGAGCGGGATCTGCCGCGCCAGCTTCTCCAGCAGCACGTCCTTGTCGAGCGATGCCGCCTTGGCGGTGCCATCAAGGATCGGAGTGTCAACGAAGGTCGGGTGCACCGAATTGCAGCGAATGTTCATGCTCTTCTTCGCGCAGTGCAGTGCGATCGACTTCGACAGCATCCACACAGCCGCCTTCGAGGCGTTATAAGCGGGCATCGTGTCGCTCGCGATCAGCCCGGCAATCGAGGAAATGTTGATGATCGATCCCGGCGCATGTTCCCGCATCAGCGGCAGGGCCTTCTGGCAGCCGTGGAAGATCGAGTTGACGTTAATGTCGAAGCAGCGCTGCCAATCGCCGAAATCGCAGGCCTCGATATTGCCCGGCACGCCGATCCCGGCATTGTTAACCAGCACATTGAGGCCGCCAAGCTTCTCGCGCGCGGCATCGACCGCGGCTTCCCATTGGGCCGGATCGGTCACGTCATGGGCGATCCCGTAGGCCGTGCCTTCGCCCATTTCGGCATTGATGATTGCAGCGGTTTCTTCCGCGCCGCTTCCGTTGATGTCGGTCGCCAGCACCCGCGCGCCTTCCTGCGCAAGCCGGATGCAATGCGCGCGGCCAAGGCCCTGCGCACCGCCGGTCACGAGGGCCATCTTGCCCGCTACACGTCCTGCCATGATTCAATCCTCTCCCAAGTATCCCGGCGTCAAAAGCATCGCTATCCGCACATCGACCGCGTGGCCAGCCCGCCGCCATTCGGCAACGAAGCGCGCCAGATCGCGCAAGGCAATCCGGTGGACGGTGATGTTCTCTCCCTCTGTGCCTCCGCCCTCGCTCACCCGTTCAAGGCCGGTCGCCTTCAGAAGCGTGAAGCTTTCCGAGACCATGCCGGGGGATGAAAAGAACTCGCCCAGCACCTCGAGCCTGCCGGCGCGGTAGCCGGTTTCTTCCTCGAGCTCGCGCGCGGCGGCGGCGGTGGCTTCTTCTCCTTCGGCCCCAGCATCGTCGCCAACCAGGCCTGCGGGAATTTCCAAGCTGAAGCGCGACAGCGGCACGCGGTACTGGCTTACGAGGATCACGTGGCGGGTACCATCCGGATCATCGTCGATGGCGATGATCGCGGCTGCCTTGATGCCGCGCGCGCGCCCGACATATTCCCAGCGCCCTCGCGTCTTGGCGGTGATGAACCGGCCTTCCCACATGACCTGTTCGGACAGATCGGCGTCGCGGTCTTTGATCAAGGAAGGCTCCGTCCAAAAGCTTCAGGCGGCCCTTCGACAGGCTCGGGAGCGGCGGGTCAAGTGCCTTGTTGGGGAGGAGGGATCAAACCTCGATCAGGCGGTCGGGTAGCTCGTTCACATCCTCGCTACCGCGCGGAAAATGCTCGGCGAGGATGAAGCCGACATCGCGGATGCCTACTGCCAGCCCCTCGGCCACGCGGCCGTGGCGGATGTGGGCGAGCATGTCGCCCATTGCCTCGCCCCATACCTCGGCGGGGACTTTTGCGGCGATGCTTTCATCCGCGACGATTTCTGCCCGATGTTCGCGCATGGA
Source organism: Porphyrobacter sp. (assembly GCA_027533455.1). Classification (GTDB taxonomy): domain Bacteria; phylum Pseudomonadota; class Alphaproteobacteria; order Sphingomonadales; family Sphingomonadaceae; genus Erythrobacter. The sequence goes on from JAPZUC010000002.1 coordinate 96,164, forward strand.
CAGATAGATCAGAACGCCGGTGCGCCCGGTCGTGCGCGCCTGCGCGCCAACCTTGAACTGGCGCACCGCCTGATTGTGGACGCGGATCGTCTTGGTGGGTCCGGGGATCAGTGCATATTTGAGCGGCTGCCACTGCTGGACCAGCATCACGCCGAGGAACTTCAGCAACCCCAGCGCGATCACCATGCTGGCAAGCTCGCCCGTAGTCCATTCGTGGCCCCATCCGCCGAACAAGGCGTCCCAGGTGTCGAGGAAGGGTCCGGGGAAGGCCGCGAACACGCTCATCGCGGTGAAGGCCGCGCCCGCCGCCCACAGCAGCGCGACATCGGTATATCCGTCGGAGCAATCGGCGAGCACGGTGACGATCTCGCCCGAGGTGCCGGCCTCGGCCTCGGTGACGGCTTCGCCGACGAGTTTGCGTCCGGCATCATCCATAACAGCCATCGCTCACCATCCCCCCGAGGCGCCGCCGCCACCGGACGAGCCGCCGCCAAAGCCGCCAAAACCACCACCGCCGCCGCCCCAACCGCCGCCTCCGCCGTTATTGCCGCTGTTGATCAGGCCGCGCGCAATCGCGCTGCCCACTTCCCACAGGATCACATCGCGCGCCGTATCGCCGAGATCGCGGCTGCCCCACGGGCCGTTGCCCTTGGAGCGATACTTCCGCCGCCGCCCGCGCCCGGCAATGACCGGTAGGACGAAAAAGAAGAACATGAAGGCAAGCCAGATCAGCACGCCGAAGGGGAAGCCCCCGTCGCTGCGGCTCTTCTGCGACTGTGCGGCCTGCGCCGCTTCCTCGATGGCGACCGCATCCTCTGGGCTCTTGGCGAGGTGGGCGAGGATTGCGGTGACGCCGTCGGTCACTCCGGCATCGAAATTGCCCTCCTTGAAACGCGGGGCGATGACGTCGTTGATGACGCGGCCTGCCATGATCCCGCCGAAATAGCCGTGAAGGCCATAACCGACCTCGATCCGCATCTTGCGCTCGTTTGGCGCGATCAGCAGCAGTAGGCCGGTATCGCGCTTGGCCCCGCCGATCCCCCACTTGTCGGTGAACAGCGTGGTCGCATAGGTCTCGATCGAAGCCCCGCCGAGGCTCGGCACAGTGGCGACGATGATCGCGCGACCGGTTTGGGCGTTGTAGGCGCGCAGTTCCTGATCGAGCTGCGCCTTGGTGGCGGGCGACAGGATGTTCGCCCCGTCATAAACGGGCCCCTCGGGGCGGGAAGGGTAATCCTGCGCGTGTGCTGCTGCAGCAAGCCCTATCAGGCCCGCGAGCAGCAGCAATGCATGGCGCAGGAAGCCAAGCGCGCGGTTCACCTCAGTTGGCGGCCGCAGGCGTCGCGCCGCCGGTGATCGCGCTCATGTCGACCTTGGGGTTGGCCTTGGCAGCCTCGTCCGCTTCGAAATATTCAAGCGGCTTGGCACCGTAGATGACATTCGCACCGATGCTCGACGGGAAGGTGCGGATCTCGGTATTGTAGTCGCGCGCGAGATCATTGTAGCGCACCCGCTCGGTGTTGATCTGGTTGTTGGCTTCATCAATCGCGACCATCAGGTCCCCGAAGCGCGGCTGGCTGGCGAGCTGCGGGTAGTTCTCGACCACCGTGCGCAGCTGGCCCAATGCCTGGGTCAGCTGGTTCTGCGCGTCGTTGAACTTCTTGAACTCTTCCGGGTTCGACAGGTCATCGGTGGTGATGTTGATCGAGGTCGCGCGGGCGCGGGCATCGATCACGCCCTGCAGAATGTCCTTCTCCGAGATTGCGGCGCCTTGCACCACGGCCACAAGGTTGGGGATCTTGTCCGAACGGTTCTGGAGCGCGCTCTCGACATTGCCCCACTGCGCCTTGGCGGCTTCTTCCTTGGTCGGGACCGAGTTGATCCCGCAGGCGGCAAGGCTCATCGCGGCGACGGCGGCAAAGACGCCGCGCAGCACTGTGGTGATCTTCATTTCGCAAACTCTCCTGAAGGCACGGGGACTGACCCGGCTCTCGCTTCTGTATTGTGCATATAGCACACCACTTTGCCGGTTCAAGCGGTGGACGATTGCGCCGCCTGACTTGGCAGCTTGCGCCGCGACTGCCAGAACATGGTGAACAGCCAAAGATAAGGGGACCAACATGCTGTCTGAATTCAAGGCTTTCATCGCCAAGGGCAATGTCATTGATCTGGCAGTCGGGGTTATCATCGGCGCGGCATTCGGGGCCATCGTCAAGTCGCTCACTGACGAGATCATCATGCCGATCATCGGCGCTCTGGTTGGCAACCTCGATTTCTCCGACGTCTATATCGTCCTGTCGGGCGAAGTTGCGCCCGGCACGCCGCTGGCGGCTGCGCGCGAGGCGGGGGTCAATGTCCTCGGGGTTGGGGCGCTGGCTTCGGTCGTGATCAATTTCCTGATCCTCGCCTTCATCATCTTCCTGATGGTCCGCTACGTGAACAAGGTGACTGCGCAGCTGGCCAAGCCGGAAGAGGCCGCCGCGCCCGCCGGCCCGACCGAGATCGAACTGCTCGCCGAAATCCGGGATGCGCTGAAGAAGTAATGCCACAGGCGCCTTAGCCTGCGATGTTTCACGTGAAACCCGCGGGCAAGGCGGCCTCTGACCAGAGCTATGCAACGTCAAGGCGGGGCTAAGGGGCGGCTGGAGGGGGTCTGGGGCCCGCGACGCTCAGGCTGGCGAAAGGCCGCCCGTCCACTTCACATTCAGAAACGCCGCGCTATATGGGTCCTTGCCGGTTTCGACCGGCTATGGCGATAAATTGCTGCGTGCAATAGATGCAACGGACCCGGGGGCAGTACCCGGCGGCTCCACCAGAATCTGCGGCTTGCCGCATGTCCTGACGGGGCCGAACCAGGATCGACGTGTGTTGAAAAGCGTAGTTTTTGCCCGGGCTGAGTAACCCGCATAAGGCTCAAAAACCATAAGTGCCAACGATAACGAAGCACTCGCAATCGCTGCGTAATTGATGGGCTAACGCCCTTCTTTTACTAGGCTAAAAAGCGCGGTTGGACCGAACCGGGCAACAGAATCGGATACCGGGCGTCCGGGGGTACGTAGCAACAGAAACCCCCACCTTATCCCACATCGACGGAGTACACGGGGGGCGCTATTCGGGGTTTTGCGCTGCCCGCAGCGCCGCTACTTCCTGTTCCAGCCTCAGGCAGTCGAGGATCTTGGCGCCGGCCAGGAATACCGCGCCGGTGGTGGCGAGGAACAGCAGTTTGCCGCCAAAACCGGGATAGTCTTGGAGATAGACCAGCCCGCGCATCGTCGAGCCGAGGGCCAGGGCATAGATGATCAGGAACGCTTCGAACCGCGTCTTGATCAAGAACAGCCTTCCTACCTTGCGCAGCATGGCATCTCCGAACCGTAATGCGACCGCCCAGGGCTGAGTCGCTTTAACATTGGAGTAACCTTACGCCCGCGCAGCGCCCATCGCCAAATGCGTTAACCAAGCTGGGCGAGGTCGAGCGCATCCAAAAGCGCCAGCCGGGCCGCAATCACGCTGTCCGCCAGCACTGGCGTCCCGATATCGGACGGATCGATCTGTTCGGGCCAGTGCGCCGCTATGGTCTTTTCGAGCAGATCGGCCTTGGCGTCGCTGATCAGAAAGCGCGGATCGACGGTCGCAGGGTCGCACACGACACGCAGGCGCAGACAGGCCGGGCCGCCGCCATTGGCCATCGACTGGCGCACATCGACCGGGATCACCTGCCGGATCGGGCCATTCCCGGCGAGCATGCTCTCCACCCATCCCCACACGCTCGGGCTCTCGCGGCATTCGTCGGGCACGATCAGTGCCATCGTGCCATCGGGCAGGGTGAGGAGCTGGGCGTTGAACAAATAGGTGCGGATCGCTTCCTGCAAGGTCACGGCGGAGGAGGGCACCTCGACCACTTCCAGCGCCGGGAAGGCACGCCGCAGCGCGTCATAGGCGCCCTGCTGGTCGGCGAAGGCTTCTGCGTGCGTGAACAGCACGCGGCCGTTGGCAACCGCCACCACATCATTGTGGAACGCGCCTGCGGCAATCGCTTCTGGGTTCTGCTCGATGAAGACGGTGCGCTCCGGATCGAGCCCGTGCGCGCGGGCGACGAGGCGGCTTGCCTGTTCGTGCTGGCGCGCAGGGAAGCGCCCGCCGGGCTTGCCGTAGACGAACACTTCGACGCCCGGGGCTTCGTGGCTTTCGCACAGGCGCATGTGATTGGCCGCGCCTTCATCGCCGAAGGTCGGCGGCACGGCATCGTGAATGGCGAAGCGGCGGGTGTCGCCGAAAGCGATCTGCAATTGCCGCTTGGTGTCGGGCCATTCCTGCGCGCGGTGGAGCATGGTGACGAGGTTCGCTGGCGTCAGGTGGCAGCGCCCGTCGGCGGTGTCGGGAGCGGGGGACACGGTGGCGGCATTGGCAGTCCACATCGACGAGGCCGACCACGGCGCGGCGCGCAACTGCGGCGGCTCGGTGCCGTCGAGGGCCAGCGCCTGTGTCAGCGCATGATTGGGGCGGGGAAGCGGCAGCAGGAAGCCCTGCACGCCCAGCCGCGCCAGATTGCCGCGCATCTTCGCCACGCCCTGAAGCGCTGCTGCACGCGGGTAGGACGGATCGCCCGCATGGCTCGCGCTGGCGATATTGCCGAGGCTCAGCCCCGCATAATTGTGCGAGGGGCCGACGATCCCGTCGAAATTGATTTCGGTAAGGCTCATCGCGCCACGCTCCACACCATGTCGCCTTTGCACACGTCGAGCAGGTCGGCGCTGGCCGAATCAATCGCTATGCCGCCTTCCGCGTCCAGCACCCGAGCGCCAAAGCACGCGCGGAAAGTGCCGAGCCGGCCCGTGGCAAGGATCGCGCGCTCGCCCTCGCTGGCGTCGAGCGCGGTGATCTTGGTGTGCACGGCGTTCTTAACGCTGGTGACATTGTCGGTACGCGCCACCATCGTCGGGCCGCCGTCGAAGATGTCGACATAGCCTTCGGCGCGGAAGCCCTCGTCCTCCAGCATCCGCATCGCCGCGCGGCCGGTGGGGTGGGGGACGCCGATAACGCTGCGGGCGTCCTCGTTGAGCATCGCGATGTAGACCGGGTGCTTGGGCATCAGGTCGGCGATGAACTGGTTGCCGTTGATGGCGTTGAAATAGTCCGCCTCCTGGAAGCCCATCCCGAAGAATCGCCCCGCAACCCCGTCCCAGAAGGGCGATCCGCCGCGTTCATCGATGATGCCGCGCAGCTCGGCGAGGATGCGGTCGGCAAAGCGTTCGCGGTGCATGGCGACGAACAGGTAGCGCGACCGCGCGAGCAGCAGGCCGAGGCCCCCGGCGCGTTCATTGGGGTGGAGGAACAGCCCGCCGACCTCGCTCGATCCTTCCAGATCGGTGACAAGGCTGAGCAGTTCCGCGCGCACCGTGCGGTCAAGCTCCTGCGAATACTGGGTCAGGGTGTTGAGGCGGTAGGAATAGAACGGCCAGCGCTGGCCCACCTGGCTCATCAGCTGGCAGGTGCCGCGCACCGCGCCGGTGCGGGCGTTTTCGAGCACCAGCACGAATTGCTCGTCTGCCAGCGTGTCATCGCTTCGCTGGAAGGCTTTTTCAGCGCGTTCGAGCTTGCTCCCCAGCGCGGCGCGATCCGGCGGCAGGTTGGTGAACCCTCCGCCGGTCAGTTTAGCCATTTCGTACAGCGCCTCGAGATCGGCGGGGCGCGCGGCGCGCAGACGGAAGGTCAATTGAGTGCTCCTTGAGCGAGGCGTTCGATCACGCGGGCGGAGAGCGCCGCGCGGGTCGTGAGGGAGGGGACGATCAGATATTCGTCCGGTGAATGGATCGCGCCGCCGCACACCCCCATGGTGTCGACCACGGGCACGCCGCAGGCAGCGATGTTGTTGCCGTCGCACACGCCGCCGCTGGATTGCCAGCGGATGTCTTGCCCCAGTTCCGCTCCGCATTCGCGCACGAGATCGAACAGCTGTTGCGCCCGTGCATCGACCTTCTTCGGGGGACGGGTGACGCCGCCGTGCTTGTGGGTGGCGACTTCGTGAGCGGCCTGGATATCGATCAACAGGTGGGTGAGGGCATGATCGAACGCCGCGCCGGCCTCGACTGTCTTGGGCCGCACATTGAAGCGCAGCACCGCGTGATCGGGCACGACGTTATTCGCCGCCCCGCCTTCGAGCTTGGCGGGGTTGATGGTGATCTCCGCCGTCTCCAGCGCCTTCAGTCGCAGAATCAGGTCGGCCGCGGCGACGATGGCATTGCGCCCTTCATGCGGATTGCGGCCCGCGTGGGCGGACTTGCCGGTAAAGGTGATCGAGTAGTTGCCCGTCCCCCCGCGCTCGTGCGCCAGCGTGCCATCGGGCAGGGCTGCGGGTTCATAGGTCAGCGCGGCGAGCTTGCCTGCGGCAAGTTCCGCGATCAGCGCGCCGCTGGCGAGCGAGCCGGTCTCCTCGTCCGAATTGATGAGGATATCATAGCCGAGCGCGCCGGCACTCGCGCTCGCCTCGAACGCCATGAGCGCGTGGAGCATCACCGCAATGCCGCCCTTCATGTCGGCCACACCCGGCCCGTTCAGCGTCTCCCCGTCGAGCCATGTCTGGCGCTGGAAGGCGTGATCGGCGGGGAAAACCGTATCCATGTGCCCCGTCAGCAGGATCCGGCGATTGGCCTGCGGGCGCACGCGGACGACGAGGTGCTGCCCGTGGGGCTTTTCAAAGGCAGCGCCATTCGCGGCTATCGCGGTGACAGGTGCGGGGTCGACCAGTTCGACAGTGCCCGGCAGCACGGCGAAAGCCTCAGCCAAGGCGCGCGCCTGCTCGGCCAGCCCGGCGAGATTCGCGGTGCCGGTATTGATCGCGCTCCACGCCTGCACTTGTGCGAGCATTGCCGCGCTGTCGATCTTGCCAGAAGTCCCGTTCATCCCAACCCTCTAGCCTTGCGCGCGCTCCGGGCCAAGGCGTTGCAAACCGCTCTCCCCTTTGCCATAGGGCCAGTCGTCCTCTCCTCCCCGGGTCCGGCTTTGCAGCTTACCACACGAGGACTACCATGACTGACATGACCACCCGCGCCGGTGTGAGCATCGACTCCCGGCTGGCGACTTTCCTCGAGCGCGACGTGCTGGCTCCCTTGGGCCGCGATGTGGATGCCTTCTGGCAGGGGTTCGCCGCGCTTCTGGCCGATTTCGCCCCGAGGAACCGCGCGCTGCTCGCCAAGCGGGCGAGCCTTCAGGCGCAGATCGACGCTTGGCACATGGAACGCGCGGGCAAGCCGCATGATGCAGCGGCCTACAAGGCGTTCCTGACCGAGATCGGCTACCTCGTCCCCGAACCGGGCGAGTTCCAGATCGGCACGCAGAACGTCGACCCCGAGATCGCGACGATGGCTGGTCCCCAGTTGGTGGTGCCGATTCTCAACGCCCGCTTCCTGCTGAATGCGGCGAATGCGCGCTGGGGGAGCCTGTATGATGCGCTCTACGGCACCGACGCGCTCGATGCGGCCCCCGCACGGCCCGGCGGCTACGACGAGGCGCGCGGCGCGGCGGTGATTGCGCGCGGGCGGGCGTTTCTCGACGCTACTTTCCCGCTGGCGAGCGGCAGTTGGGCCGACCTTACAGGGCGCGAAGGCATTGCGCTGGCCGATCCGGCGCAAGCCGTCGGCACCACCGAAAAGGGGCTGCTGTTCAAGAACAACGGGCTGCACGTCGAGGTCGTGTTCGATGCCAGCACCCCCGTCGGTGCGACCGACAAGGCCGGGATCGCCGACATCATCGTCGAATCCGCGCTCACTACCATCGCGGACTGCGAGGATTCGGTCGCGGCGGTGGATGCCGAGGACAAGCTCACCGCCTATATCAACTGGCTCGGCATCATTCGCGGCGATCTGTCGGAGAGTTTCGCAAAGGGCTGCAAGACGCTCACCCGCACGCTCGCGGCCGACAAGACCTACACCGCGCCGGACGGCTCTCAGCAGACCCTCAAGGGCCGCAGCCTGATGTTCGTGCGCAATGTCGGCCACCTGATGACCAACCCCGCGATCCGCCTCGTGGACGGCTCCGAGATTCCCGAAGGCATGATGGACGCGGTCTTCACCTCCGCGATCAGCACGCTCGACGTGGAAGGCCACGGGAAGTTCGGCAACTCGCGTTGCGGCTCGATCTATATCGTGAAGCCCAAGATGCATGGGCCAGAAGAATGCGCCTTCACCAACGACTTGTTCGACGCGGTTGAGGATTTGCTGCAACTTCCACGCCATACCATCAAGGTCGGCGTGATGGACGAGGAGCGCCGCACCTCGGCCAACCTCGCCGCCTGTATCCATGCGGTGAAGGACCGGATCGTATTCATCAACACCGGCTTCCTCGACCGCACGGGCGACGAGATTCACACCTCGATGCGCGCTGGACCGATGCTGCGCAAGGGGGCGATGAAGGGTTCTGACTGGCTCAAGTCCTACGAGGCGCGCAATGTCACCATCGGGCTCAAGCACGGCTTGTCGGGCAAGGCGCAGATCGGGAAGGGCATGTGGGCCGCGCCCGATCTGATGGAGCAGATGATGGTTGAGAAAATCGGCCACCTCAAGGCCGGCGCGAACACGGCATGGGTGCCGTCACCCACCGCTGCGACGCTCCATGCGCTTCACTACCACCAGATCGACGTGTTCGACGTCCAGAAGCATCTGCCCGAACCTATGGGTCTGGACGCGCTACTTTCCATTCCGCTGGCGGATGGCGCGAACTGGCCGGAAGCGGAAGTCCGCGAGGAGCTGGACAACAACTGCCAGGGCCTTCTCGGCTATGTGGTGCGCTGGATCGATCAGGGCGTCGGCTGCTCCAAGGTTCCCGACATCAACGACGTGGGCCTGATGGAGGACCGTGCGACGCTGCGCATCTCCTCGCAGCATATCGCTAACTGGCTGCTTCACGGCGTGATCAGCGAGGCGCAGGTGATGGACTCGCTTACCCGCATGGCCGCCAAGGTCGACGCGCAAAACGCGGGCGATCCGCTTTACGTGCCGCTGACGGGCAACGAGAACGGCGCGGCGTTCAGCGCGGCCAAGGAGCTCATCTTCAAGGGGGTGGAGCAGCCCAGCGGCTATACCGAACCGCTGCTGCACGCCTGGCGGCTGCGCAAGAAAGCGTGCTAGCTCAGCAATTTGGCAAGGGCGACGAACTCCTCCACGCTCACGGTCTCGGCGCGGCGGGTTTCGTCGATGCCGAGGTTTGCCAGCGCCTCTAGCGCGCCGGGCACGCCCTTGAGGCTTTGGCGCAACATCTTGCGGCGTTGGCCGAAGGCGGCTTCGGTGAGGCGTTCCAGCATCCGTGCCGAGACGCCTTCTGGCATCGTGGCAGGGGTCACATGGACAATCGCGCTCATAACCTTGGGCGGCGGGGTGAAGGCGCTGCGGTGGACCTTCATCGCAAGCCGCGCTTCGGCCCGCCACTGGGCGAGTACGGCGAGGCGGCCATAGGCGTCCTCTCCCGCGTTCGCCACGATCCGGTCGGCGACTTCGCGCTGGAACATCAGAGTGAGCGATTGCCACAATGGGGGCCATACCTCGCCGCCAAGCCAGCGTACGAACAGGGCGGTGCCAACATTATAGGGGAGGTTCGAGAGCACGTGGAAGGGCGCGCCGCCCATCAGCTCCGCGTGGTTTATCTTCAGTGCATCGCCTTCGATTACAGTCAGTTGCCTGGGGAACCTCTCGCCGAGTTCAGCTAGCGCGGGGAGGCAACGGCGGTCCATCTCGATAGCGGTCACCTTCGCGCCCGCCCTCAGCAGCGCGCGCGTCAGGCCGCCCGGACCGGGGCCGACTTCCAGCACCTGCTGCCCCGCAAGGTCGCCCGGAAGCGCCGCGATCCGGGCGAGCAATTGCTCGTCGAGCAGGAAGTTCTGCCCCAGCGCCTTGGATGCGGCAAGGTTATGGCGTTGAATAACCTCGCGGATCGGTGGGAGATCAGGCATCACGCGCCCGCGCTTCCGCCATCTGCGCTGCCATCACGATCGCCGCCGCCATCGCGCCGGGATCGGCCTTGCCTTGCCCGGCGATATCGAAGGCGGTGCCGTGATCGGGCGAGGTGCGGATGATCGCCAGGCCGAGCGTCACATTGACGCCTTCGTCGAATTCCAGTGCTTTCAGAGGGATAAGCGCCTGATCGTGATACATGCACAGTGCCGCGTCGTAGGTCGCCCTTGCGCGGGGCGTGAACAGCGCGTCGCCCGGGACGGGGCCGAAAGCGGCGATCCCCTCGGCTTGCAGAGCGGCGATGGCGGGTGCGATGATCCGCGTTTCCTCGTCTCCGAATTTGCCACCTTCGCCCGCATGCGGATTCAGAGAGGCTATCGCAAGTCTCGGCTCCAAAATACCGAAATCCCTGCGCAATCCTGCCGCCACCACGCGCGCTTTGTGGATGATCAATTCGGCCGAGATCAGCTCTGGCACCTCGGCCAGCGCGACGTGGACCGTCAGCGGAACCGTCCGCAAGGAAGGTCCCGCCAGCATCATCACCGCATCGCGATAGGGATGCCCGCAGGCTTCGGCGAGAAATTCGGTCTGCCCTGGGTAGTCCCAACCGATGGCGGCCAGCGCCCCCTTGGCCACCGGCGCGGTCACCAACCCTACAGCCACCCCGGAGAGCGCGAATTTGACCCCCCATTGAAGCGAGGCTAGCGCCAGCCGAGCGCCGTCTGGAGAGGGTCTACCGGGGGTCAAGGGGCCATCAAGGCCGGCCATGACCGGCAGTCCAACAGCGCAAGCGAAAATCGCCTCGGCGGGATCAGCAATCGGCACGATCGGGCAGTCGATCGCAAGCGCCTCAGCCGTGCGCCGCAGCAGTTCCGGCCCGCCGACCACAAAGGCGGGCGGTGCGCGGCCTCCAGCGCGCAGGCGCGCCCATGCGCCGAGGATCACTTCCGGGCCGATGCCCGCCGGATCGCCCAGCGTAATGGCCAGAGGCGCAGCGCTTCGCGTCAATTGTATTCGATATAGGCGTCGTTACGCAGGTCGCGCAGCAGGCGCTGGGCGCGCTTCTGCACCCGTTCCTGCTCGATCTGGTCCATCACCGCCGCAAAGGTGGGTGCGCCCGCATCCTTGGGATCGTCACGCCCGCACAGCATAAGCACCCGGACGCCTTCCTGGATGCCGCCGAAGGGCGGTGTGGCCTGACCGATCTGGAGCCCGAGCAGGATGTTGCGCAGCTGTTCGGGAAGGGTCGCGGCCTTGATCTGGTCGTTGGAGACAACCTCCGCGCCGATCCGGGCCGCGCCCGCATCGACATCGCCGCAGCCGCGCACGGTCTTGATGAAGTTGCCGAACTCTTCCACCCGCGCCTCGGCCTGGGCCTGGGTGATGCCGGGGGCGAAGCTGATCGAGATCTGCTTGAGGCTGAGCAGCGCCTCGGCCGGGTCTGCCATCAGCACCTGGCGCTTGTTGATCAGGTAGATGATCGAGAAGCCGCCCGGAATCTCGATCGGTCCCTGAAGCTGCTCGGTCTGCATCGTGCGCACGGCGGCGGCAATTTGCGGCGGCAACTGGCCGAGCCGCACCCAACCCAGATCACCGCCCACTACGGCGCTGCTCGCTTCGGAATACTGGCGGGCATAGGCGACGAAGCTGCCGCCCTGCTGCAATTGCTGCATGATCGCTTGCGCATTGGCGAGCACCTGCGGGCGGTTTTCGATCGTAGCCGACAGATAGATCTCGCCCACGCGGTATTCGTCGGTTCCCTTGGCCTCGTTCATCCGCTTGAGGAACTCGTTCACCTCTTCGGCCGACACGTTGACGAACGGCGTGATGTTCCGGCGCAGGATGTTCTCCCACGCCACTTCGCCTTCGATCTGGCGCTTGAGCGAGGCAGAGGACGATCCGATAGAGGTCAGATAGGCCTCCATCTTCTTGTTATCCCCTTGGAAATTCTGCCCGACCAGCTGCTGGTAGGTCTGCTCGACCTCTTCGCGCGGGGCGCCGATCTCGTCGGCTTCGGCCTTCTGGATCTTGAGCGTCTCGTCGATCAGGTTGCGCAGCACCTGCACGCGCAAGCGCAGCATTTCATCCTCGGGGATTGGCGCTTGCGAGGCCGCCGTCACCAGCGCCACGCGCTGGTCGATATCGGTGCCGGTTATAACATAGCCGTTGACGATCGCCGTCGCGGTGCGGCGGTCGGGATCGGTCTTGCCGAACAGGGTGATGTCAGCCGGCAGGCCGAAAGGGTTTTCGGCCGTCGGCACAGCCACGGTCTGCGCGCCTGCCGTCATCGGGGAGAGCGCGAGGCCGACAATGCCGGCCACCGTCAATGCAGTTCCGGTCTTGGCAAAAAGCGCCTTGTTAAACAGCTTCACTCTCACTCGTTACATCCCGCCTTCCGGCCGCGTTCTGGCCTAGCAACCCGCGCGAAGTCCGCACCGGTCAACGTGCCAATGCCCCGCACCGGCTGAATGGAAGCTGAGTCCCCTGAACGATCCCGCGGGCGCTCCGCTTCCTCCGGCGTGCCCCTTAACGCCATTTGTGCGCGCTGCCAATCAAACGGCGAGAGGGCGACGGGGATTAGCGGAAGCCCAGATTCCGCAAGGCGAAGAACAGCTGGAAAGCATTGCCCCGCCGCGCGTCGCCCGCGTCGATGAAGTCGCGTCGCCAGGTCGCGCCGAATTCGATGCAGTCATCGGCATAGGCGATACCGAAGCGCGTACGGATCGGCTGGAAACCGTCGGGCTGGAACACGGGGTCTTCCTCCTCGTCGGTGAGGTTGAAGACGCCCGATCCGAACATCGACCAGTTGCGCCCGATCGCCACGCGCGCGGCGGCGCGCACTTCCTCGCGGTCGCGCAGATCCTCGACCGTGGCGATGTCGCGGTTGAGGCGCAGATAGCCTACTTCGAGATAGGTGCGGCGCGAGCCCACGGTCGCGTCGATCTCGTTGCGGCGGATCGCGAGGTTGTCCTTGTCCAGCCGGAAGCGGTGGGTGAACTGGACGAGGTTGCGGAAGCGCACTTCGGTGCGCCCGACGAAATCGGTGACCTTTTCGGACAGGCCCGTGCCCTCGGGGAACAAGCCAGGACGCGGCGCATCGAGCCGGAACGACTGGCCGATGGTCGACTTGATCCGCCAGCCGGGGCGTTGCAGCTCCCAGTCGACGCCCCACGTGAGGCGGCTGCCGTCTTCGACGCGGTCATATCCGGGGAAACGGTTGAGCGCGAAGAGGTTCGAATCCTCAAGGTCGATGGCGCGCGCGTCCTCGTTGGGGACGGCAAGGTTGCGCACCTTGGGGCTCGCGACCAATTGCAGGCGCGGCTTGAAGATCTGGGTGCCGCCGAAAGCCTGTCCGATAAAGGGCCACTCGATGTCCACCGCTGCCGTGGCGATGCCGCGGGTGGTCCAGCCTTCGGTGCCGCGATAGGCAAGCGTGGTGGTCGCAAGCGAGTTGCTGGTGTTGTAGACGTCGCCGCGCACGAGGCCCGTCAGCGTCACCACCTGGCCGAGGCCGGTCAGGCGCTTCATGTCCCACTGCGCTCCGGCAAAGGCGCGCTGGGTGTCCTGCCCGTCATTGCGCAGCAGCGCGAGGGAGTTGGCCTGCACCATCAAGTTGCCGCCAAGGATCCTGTCTCCGATCTTCTGGCGATAATCGATGGCTGGCAGCGCGAGCGGCACCTGCCCTTGATCGGCATTGAGCCGCAGCGTCTGGGTGGCCCAGCCGGCGATCGACAGATACGAACGGTCGGTGATCCGCTCGAGGTTCATGGTCGAGCGCAGGCGGTCATCGCGGCTGATGTCGTAGCGGCGCAGGAAGGTGCGGTCGCTGGCGAGGCGGAGCGATCCGGTCAGGCTCCAGTCGGGGGAGAACTGGAAGCGGCCATTGGCGTCGAGGTATCCGCGCGGATCGTTCTGGAGGCTTTCGGCGCCGGTGAAATCGGTGGTGCGGTCAGAGAAGGTTGCATAGCCGCTAACCTGATAGGCGCCCTTTTCGGTCAGGTGCCGCCACTTCCCGCTGGCCATCGGGGCGACGTTGGAGAACACATAGGCGCCCAGCGTCAGATCGGCATTTTCGGCAACGCGCCAGTAGTATTCGCCGCTGAGTTCAAGCCCGTTGACCTGCGTGATGCGCACATCGGGGACAAGAAAGCCGCTTTCGGCCTTGCCGTCGGTGCGGATCGCGAGGCCGGGGAGCGGCAGGATGCGCGCGCCGAAAAGTTCGAGCATCGCGCCTTCGAAGCGGACGCGGGCTTCCTTCTGGTCGTAGATCACCCGCCGCGCGGTGACGCGCCAGCTGGGGTCGGTCGCGCAGCCTTCGGCATCGGTGACGGGGCAGGCCGAATAGGCCGCATCGGTCAGTTCGGCATTGCCATCGGCGGTTCGCTGGGCCGAGCGCGCGGCGAGCCGGCCGCCGGCGCGCATGGCGATCAGCAACTCGCTCATGGCGCCGGTGTCGAATTCCTCGGTCAGTTCGACCTGATCGGTGAACAGCTGATTGCCCGCCTCGTCCACCATGCGGATATTGCCGGTGGCGATGATCTGGCCGGTCTTGCGGTCCCATGTGACCTCGTCAGCGCGGACCGAGCGATCTTCGGACCGCAGAATGACATTGCCGCGCGCGATGACCGTTTCGGTCTCGCTGTTGTAGCCGAGTTCGGTTGCCTCGAAATCGATCTTGCGGGGTGCTTCAGCCGCTGGAGCGGCGGCGGGCGTGGCTGCGGGGGGAGTCTCCTGCGCTGCAACCGGCGTGGAGATTGCGAACACGGCCAGCGCGAGCGCAACATGGGACACGCGCACACGAATGGGCACCCGCGCCGGGAAGCGCTGGGCAGGGCGCGCATGTGTGCGCGGTGCGTCTTGCAAGCCTCCCGACATGGCCTTGCCTATTGCACCGCTCGCGCCTAATCGCAATCGCCATTGCGCCCCTGCTGCCTGTGGTTCGTCGCGGCAGTGCAGCGCCCTGCCAGCGCCGCCCATCCCCCTGCGGTGCCACGTGTTGTTCGGAGTTCCCATGCAGATCCATCTTAACGCCGCCCCCCCCGCCGATATCCGCCTCCACGCGCGGATCGTGAACCAGGGGCAGGCGCTGTCCGGTCTTGATGCCGCGATGGTCGAAGGCGCGGCAGCCTCGCGCTTCTCGGGCCGGGCGGGGCAGCTGTTCGAAGGCTTCGCCAGCGTCAGCGGCACGGTGAAGCGCATTGCGCTGGCGGGTGCGGGCGAAGCGGATGCCGCCGATCGCCGCGCCAATTGCGAACGTGCCGGCGCAGCGCTGACCGCGAAGTATCTCGTTTCCGGCGAGACGGCGATGGTGCTCGATCTGGGCGGCGCGGGCCTTTCGGCTGATGATGCCGCAGCGGTGCTGCTGGCCCTGCGCCTGCGCGCATGGCGGCACGATGCCTATCGCACGCGCCTTTCGGCGGACAAGCGCCCCTCGCTGACCACTGTCCATGTGGCCGGCGCGCCGGAAGGCACTGCCGCTGCGTGGGAGCGTGAGGCGGCACTTGCCAAGGGCGTCGAATTCACCCGCGGCCTCGTGACCGAGCCTGCCAACATCATCTACCCCGAAACCTTCGTCGCTGCCTGCCAGAAGGCGTTCGAGGGCACGGGCGCCGAAATCACCGTGCTGGGCGAGGACGAGATGGCCGCCCTCGGCATGGGGGCGCTGGTCGGCGTGGGCCTCGGTTCGGAGCGCGAATCGAAGCTGATCGCGATCCGCTGGAACGGCGGCGCGGCGGGCGAGAAGCCGACCGTGTTCGTCGGCAAGGGCGTCACCTTCGACACCGGCGGCATTTCGCTGAAGCCCGGCCCGGGCATGGAAGACATGAAGTGGGACATGGGCGGCGCAGGCGCGGTCGCAGGCGCGATGCTGGCGCTGGTCACCCGCAAGGCCAAGGCCAACATCATCGGCGTCATGGGTCTCGTCGAGAACATGCCCGACGGGAAGGCCCAGCGCCCCGGCGATATCGTCACCACCATGAGCGGGCAGACGGTCGAAGTGCTCAACACCGATGCCGAAGGACGGCTGGTGCTGTGCGATGCGCTGCACTGGGCGCAAGGCCAGTATGATGCTGCGCGCATTGTCGACCTCGCCACGCTGACCGGCGCGATGATTATCAGCCTCGGCAACGAATATGGCGGGATGTTCGCCAATGACGACACGCTGGCGGCACAGCTGACCGCCGCGGGCCAGACCAGCGGCGACAAGCTTTGGCGCATGCCGCTCGGACCCAATTACGACAAGCTGATCGATTCGCCTGTCGCCGACATGAAGAATATCGGCCCGCGCGAAGGCGGCTCGATCACGGCGGCGCAGTTCCTCCAGCGCTTCATCAAGGACGGCACCCCTTGGGCGCACCTCGATATCGCGGGCATGGTGTGGTCGAACAAACCGGGTCACACCTGGGACAAGGGCGCGACCGGATATGGCGTGCGCTTGCTCGACCAGTTCGTGCGGGACGTGGTCGAAGGTTAACGGGGAGTTTCTGCCATCCCCAAGATGCGGAAAAAAAGCGACCTTCCTTCCAAATCCTGCCTCGCCTGCGGGCTCCCGTTCACGTGGCGCAAGAAGTGGGAGCGGGATTGGGACAATGTGAAGTATTGTTCCGACCGTTGCCGCCGGGGGAAGGGTGCCGCCACATGAAACTCGATTTCTGGCAATACACCCACGACCCGCTTGAAAAGGTCGTCACTCTGATCGCCAAGCGCGCGGTGGGCGAGGGGGAGCGGGTGCTGGTGGTTTCCGCCAATCCCGATCAACGCGCCGCGATAGCGCGCGCGCTGTGGCAGGCGGGGCCAGCCGACAGCTTCCTTGCCAATGGCGAGGCAGATAGCCCCGGCGCCGATCGCCAACCGATCCTGCTGTCTGCCGAACCTGTAGCCGCCAACGGCGCGAGCCACCTGATCCTTGCTGACGGCACCTTCCGCGATGCGCCGGGCTTTGCCCGCGTGTTCCTGCTGTTCCCGCCCGACCTTGCCTCTGCCGCACGCGAGGCATGGCGCGCGCAAGACGGGCGCGAGGGCGTGGAGCGCGCCTATTACGCGCAGGAAGACGGGCGCTGGGTCAAGAAGGGCTGATTGCGCAACCCCTTGCCCGAATCCACCGGATAGCGGATGCTCTTGCACGGTGAGGGGCGGGGCACAACTCCATGCATAGGAAGGCTTTGCTGTTGGTTTGCGCGGCAGCGGTGCTGCTGGGCGGCTGCGATGCGCAAGGCGCTGATGCCGCCGCGGCCAGTCCGCCGGGCGAACACAGCATCGATCCTGCGACCGGCGAAAGACGCATGGTGATCCACCGCGAGGATGGCCCCACCACCCTGCGCGCAGGCGCTGCTGTGCCGGTCGACCTGCCAGCGGGTTTCAGCCTGTTTCCGGGCGCGCGGGTGGTCAGTAATGCAATCGCGGCGCGGCCCGGCGGGCAGGGCGTGCTGCTGACCTTCGAAGCCGATGCCCCCGCGCCCGAGCTGATCGCCCATACCCGCCGCGAGGCGGAGGCTGCCGGATTTTCCATCGACGTTGAACTCGACACCGGCGAAACCCGCACGATCGCCGGCACCCGCGCGAGCGATCGCGCGACGTTCTCGCTAACCGTCACTCAGGGCACGCCGGCCACCGCTCAGCTGTCGGCCAGCACGATGTCCCATCGGTAGCGGTCGGCTTCCTGCTGCGCTGCCATTGCCGTCACCGCATCCTCGCCGAGCATGTTGTAAAGCGCGTCCTTGCTGTTGGTCGCATAGTCCTCGGTGAAATACATCTGCGTGATAAGACGCGACTGGCGGCCGGCGATATCGAAATGGATGTGCGGCGTGCGCCAGCCGATCGGGCTGTCATAGCCTGCGGGCTTGATCGTGCGCACACGCCATTCGCCGCTCGGCCCTGTCACCAGCTTGGCGAAGCCCTGGAAATTGGGATCGAGCGGCGCGGCGGCAATGTCGCCCGGGTGGTCATAGCGCCCCGCCGCGTTGCACTGCCACAGTTCGAGCATCGCACCGCGCACGGGATTGCCCTTGCGATCGAGCACGCGCCCCGTCACCTCGATCACGCGCCCGAGCGCACGGGCACTATTGCCCCTGATCTGGGTCATGTCGAAATCGTCGTCGCCCGGGCGGATGATCGGGTAGAAGGGACCCAGCGGGCCGTTGGCGGTCTGTGCCGGTGCCGCTGCGCGCGCGATTCCGCCAGTGGCCGCGATACCCACCGCGGTGAGAGCCGCTCCGGCAAAGTGCCGCCGTGAAAGTCTGCTGTTCGTGTCCATGAATGTTTCCCCCCGGAGTATGCCCCGACGCGGAGAATACCACGTCCGCGGGCGGCTTGGAACCACGGTGGATGCGCCTTGACGCTTGGTCGCGCTTGCCATTTTGCAGCGCAGCATCTAGGGGCCGCGCCAATATTTCTCCCCACAACAAAAAGACGTTCACAGGAGCATACTCATGGCGGTCACCCGCACCTTCTCGATCATCAAGCCCGATGCCACCCGCCGCAACCTGACCGGTGCGGTCACCAAGATGCTGGAAGACGCCGGCCTGCGCGTCGTCGCTTCGAAGCGCATCCACATGACCCGCGAACAGGCCGAAGGCTTCTACGGCGTGCACCGCGAGCGTCCCTTCTTCGGTGAACTCGTCGAATTCATGATGAGCGAGCCGGTTATCGTGCAGGTTCTCGAAGGCGAAGACGCCGTGACCCGCAACCGCGACATCATGGGCGCAACCAACCCGGCGGACGCTGCCCCCGGCACGATCCGCAAGGAACTGGCCCTGTCGATCGGTGAAAACACCGTCCACGGCTCGGACTCGGAAGAAAACGCCGCGATCGAAATCGCGTTCTTCTTCAAGCCGGAAGAAATTGTCGGCTGATCGCTAACGCTTTCGCCGCCCGGCATGACCGGCTGCAACGGCCACCGGTAACCCCGGTGGCCGTTTGTGCATCTACGAGCCGCTTGCTTGTTGCAAGCGCGACATGGTGGTAGTTTTCCCCCTAAGACACTGTTCGGGGGGACGGCATGGCGGGAGCAGCAAGCGGCGCAATTGCGAGCGGCAAGGGTGAAGGCGATTGGGCGAGCAGCGCCGATCGCTGGATTTTCGTGTTCATGGCGGCGCTGTTCTTCGTGACGGCGCTGGCGGGTTTCATCCCCGACTCTGTCAAAAAGCTCGACATGGTTGCCGCCAGTGCGCGGCCGGCGTTCCCGATGATCTTGCACGTCCACGCCTTGCTGATGGGCGCATGGCTCAGCCTGCTGCTGGTGCAATCGGGCCTGATGGCGAGCGGCAACCGCGCATTGCATATGAAACTGGGGATTGCGGCATTGATCCTCGCGCCTGCAATCGTGATCACCGGCGCAATCCTGGTGTCGACGATCTACGCCCAGTATTGGGAGGCGGCATCGCTCGCCACCGGGGCAGAGCGCGCGGGCTTCGAGGCTGAACTTGTTCGCAAGGGCAACATCACCCTGCGCAACGTCACAGGCGCGGTGCTATTTCCGCTATTCGTGGTGCTCGCTCTGCGCGCCCGGCTGCGCGATTCTGGGTTCCACAAGCGTATGATGTTCCTTGCCACGGTGGTGCCGCTTCCGGCGGCGATTGCGCGGCTGACATGGCTGCCTTCGACCATGCCTGACAGCCCACTCTCGCTCGATCTGTTCACGCTCGTGTGGATTGCCCCGATGTTCTTGTGGGATGTGGTGCGGCAGCGCCACATTCACCGCGCCTATATCGTGTGGTTTGCCTGGTGGCTGCCGGCGACGCTTCTCGTTTATGTCTTGTGGGGCACGGACTGGTGGCTGACGCGAGTGCCGACCCTGATGGGCGTGGGCTGACCGGTCAGTCGGACTCGGCAAACCGCGCGAGCTGTTCCGCATGGGCGCGGTGGTGGCCGCTTTCGCTTGCTGCCATCGTCCGGCGCATGGCGGCACGTGCCTCTGCCGTCAATTCGAGGCCCAGTCCGGCATAGACACTGGAGATAGCGCCTTCCCAATCGGCGTTGAGATCATCGAAACTGGCGCGTGCGACCGGCCCCTGCCAGCCCGCCAACGCCTCGGCCATCCGCGCGTCGCGCAGGGCAATCTTGTGCCGCCAGCGCGCTTCGATCGTCTTCAGGCAGCAGCTGTCGGACTGCATCGCCATCTGGTTCGCGGCAAGGCTGATGGCGCTTTTCAGCACGGCCTCGTGTTCGCGTTCGGCGATCACCAGCCGCGCATCGGGGAGCAGGGCGAGCAGCGTGGCGAGGTCCTCGGCGAAGGCGGGGACCTTGAGCACGCGGGGGCGGTCGGCGATCCCGCGATGGTTTGCGTCGGTCTGGAGTATCCGCCGGAACTCGCGGTAGATCGGCGCGGGGTCCTGCGCCTCGCTCCACCCAGAATAGGACGGGATGTGCCACTGGCTTTCGTAGATCGAATGGTGGAGCGCAGCTGAAAGCCACGCCAGTTCCTCCTCCACCGCGGCGGGCGCCATCGGGTGGATCGACTGCATCCACGGGTTGAGCAGGCCCAGCATGGCAAGCTCCATCGCCGCCTTCACGCGGTTCACGCCCGGCCGAGCCGGTACGGGATGATAGGCGTCGCAATACCGGGTGTGCGAGTGGGCGGGGTCGGCGGCGAGCAGCGAGTGGATGCGGGTGGTGCCGCTGCGCATATGGCCGATGACGATGATCGGCGGGGCGAGCGGAGTTGCCAGCAGCTCGGGCCGGTCCAGCCACAGCGCCCCTAAGGCAAGGCGGTTCTTGACCGCGCGTGAAAGCTGCCCCCAGGCCATCGCGCGGCCTAGCGGGTTGAGATCGGCCTCGGCGTGGATCGCGGCCACGAGGCGTGTCAGCCTTTCGCGGAAATCGGCGACGTCTTGCTCAGAGCGCCCGCCATGCTCGGCGCCCTTCGCCTTGGCGCCATAGGGCTTGGCGGCGAGCGCCCACAAGGCATCGGCGTCGAGACCGGGGGGCAGCAACCAGCCGCGCTCCCACGCCTTTCCGAGGAACTCGTTTGCCTTCTCCGCAAGAGGACCGCGTGCCAACAGGTGATCGCGGACCGGCGGTGCCATCAGAATTCGTCCGCTACGTCCATCATCCGCGTCAACCGCTTGGGTGCGGCGCTGCGCCAGCTGCGCTCCAGCCATTCGCCGACCGCGTCCCAATCGACTCCCGGGCGGTTGAGGATAATTCCCACCCAGCCGCTCGCGCCGTAATAGGCGGGCTTGAAATAGACCTCGGGCTGATCCTCGACGAGGCTCAATAGCTCGTCCATCCCGCCGGTGCGCACGAGGCAAGCGATATGCGGGGTGCCGTGGTGCTGGTCGGCGAAATAGGCGAAGTATTTGCCGGTCTTCTCGCCACCGACGCGAAAACCCGGGCTGCCGTGGCTCTCGCGCTCGTCGCTTTCGGGCAGGGCGAGGGCGATCGCGCGCACCCGCGCCAGAAGCGCCGCCGGGTCGCGCCAGCGGCTGACGTAATCGGCCACCGCGCGCGGATAGAGCTGGTGCTCGGCCAGCTTCACCCGTTCGGCGAGAGTGGCGGGGGTTTCACCCGGCGCAATCGGTACCGCGATCTGCGCGAGCACCTCGCCGGCGTCTAGTTCCGGCGTCACCAGATGGACGCTGGTGCCCCCGTAGCTGTCACCCGCTTCAATGGCGCGGGCGTGGGTGTCGAGGCCTTTGTACTTGGGCAGCAGCGAGGGGTGAATGTTGAGCATCCGTCCTGCCCAGCGCTCCACGAACCCGTCGGAGAGGATGCGCATATAGCCCGCCAACACGATGTATTGTGCGCTAGCGTCCTGCACGGCGGTTTCCATCGCGGCGTCGTGGGCTTCGCGGGTCATGCCCTTGTGAGGCAGGGCAAAGGTCGCAATGTCCTCGGCTGCGGCCAACGCGAGGCCGGGGGCAGCAGGATCATTGCTGGCAACCAGCACGACCTCGTAAGGGCAGTCTGCGATGCGGCTGGCATAGACCAGCGCGGCCATATTGGTTCCCGCGCCGGAAATGAGCACGGCGATGCGGGCTTTTTCAGCCAAGATGCGTCGCGCTCCAACCGGACTTGGCCGACCATGTTTCGACGCTGCCGCGCACGGTGCAGCCCTTTTCGCCCGCTTCGATGCGGCCCACCGTGACGACGGTCTCGCCCGCGGCTTCGAGCTTCGCGGTGACCTCGGCGACCTTGTCCGTCGTAACCGCCAGCACCATGCCGACACCGCAGTTGAAGGTGCGCGCCATTTCCTCGGGCTCGATGTGGCCTTGCGCCTGCAGGAAAGCCATCAAGCGCGGTTGGGGCCACAAGTCGGCATCGACATGGGCATGCGCGCCATCGGGCAGGATGCGCGGGATGTTTTCGAGCAGGCCGCCGCCGGTGATGTGGGCCAGCGCATTGATGTGGCCTTCGCGGATCAGCGGCAGCAGGCTCCCGACGTAAATGCGGGTCGGGGCAATCAGGGCGTCGATCAGCAGTTGATCCTGATCGAACAGGGCAGGGCGGTCGAGCTTCCAGCCCTTGTCCGCCGCCAATCTGCGCACCAGCGAATAGCCGTTGGAATGGACGCCGCTCGATGCGAGCCCGATCAGCACATCGCCCGGCGCAACCTTCTCGCCCGTCAGCTGCTCGCCGCGCTCCACCGCGCCGACGCAGAAGCCGGCGAGATCATAATCGCCAGCCGCATACATCCCCGGCATTTCCGCCGTTTCGCCGCCGATCAGCGCGCAACCGGCCATCTTGCAGCCTTCCGCTATGCCGGCGATCACGCGCTCGGCAACGCCGTTCTCGAGCTTGCCGGTGGCGAAATAGTCGAGGAAGAACAGAGGCTCGGCGCCCTGAACGATCAGATCGTTGACGCACATCGCGACCAGATCGATGCCGACCGTGTCGTGCCGGTCATGTTCGATCGCGAGCTTCAGCTTGGTGCCGACGCCATCATTGGCCGCGACCAGTAGCGGATCCTTGTAGCCGGCCGCCTTGGGGTCGAAGAACCCGCCGAAACCGCCCAGCTCGCTGGTCGCCCCGGGGCGCGCCGTGGCCTTCGCCAGCGGGCCGATCGCCTTCACCAGCGCATTGCCCGCAGCGATTGAAACGCCGGCATCGGCATAGGTGTAGCCCGAGCCTTGCGGCTTGCTCTCGTTTGTCCCCGAAGTCATGCACGCCGCCATAGCGGTTCGCGCTTGGAATTCCACTCGCCATTGGGCAAAGGACTAGCGATTTTCCCCATGAGCGCGTCGCTTCCCCTTTCAGGCCCTGCTGCGGCCCATTCTTCGCCGCTTCGGCGCTGGCTCGGAGGCGCGGCTCTGGCGCTGGCGCTGCTGGGCGGCGGCTTTGCTGTGATTGCGCAGGTTGCGGGCGAGCGCGGGATCGCACTGACCGCTGCCAGCGCCGACATCGAGGTCAAGGGCATCAGCGTCGACGTGGCCGGCAAGAGCGCCGAGGACGCGCGCACCAACGGCTGGCGCGAGGCCCAGCGAAAGGCGTGGGCGAAGCTGAAAGGCCCCGAGCTTTCGGACAGCCAGCTTGACGGGCTCGTCTCGGCCATCGTGATCGAGCGCGAACGGCTTGGCCCGCGCCGCTATATCGCGACGCTGGGTGTGGTGTTCGATCGCAGCCGCGCGGGTGCCTATCTCGGCGGTCCGGCGCAAGCTTCGCGCTCGGCGCCGTTGCTGCTGATCCCGGTACAGGAGACGGCCGGGGCCTATATCACCTTCGAACAGCGCAACCCCTGGCAGCGCGCCTGGGCCGAGTTAAACCCGGGGCCGAGCCGCATCGATTATGTGCGCCTCAGCGGGAGCGGCGGCGATTCGCTGCTGGTCAACTTCGGGCAGACCCAGCGCCGCAGCCGCGCGTGGTGGCGCTCGACCCTCGACCAATATGGTGCGACCGATGTGCTGATGGCCTTCGCGCGGCTCGATCACCAGTTCCCCGGCGGGCCGGTGAGCGGCACCTTCACCGCGCGATTTGGCCCGGACAGCCGGCCGCTCGATACCTTCACTCTCAAGGCCGAAGGGCCTGATGATGTGCCTGCGATGTTGGCGCAGGCAGTGGAGCGGATGGACCAGATCTACACCGGTGCGCTCGCTTCCGGCCAATTGCGGCCTGACCCGAGCCTCAGCATCGGAGCGGGCGGTGTGATCGACCCCGCGATACAGCGCCTGATCGAAATCGGCCGCGCCGCGCAGGCCCGGCGTTCGGCCGAGGCAGCGATTGCGAGCGGCGTAGCGCCGGGCATCGAAGCGCAGACTGTCACCGGCACCGAGCCGGGCGAGGCGGGGCTGCGCAGCTTCACTGTCCAGTTCGCCACCCCCGATGCCGCAGCCTTCGATAGCGCGCTTGGCGCGGTGCGAGGGGCGGGCGGCGTGCGCGGCGTAGGCGTTACCAGCACTGCGATTGGCGGCACGTCGGTCATGAGCGTGAGCTTTGCCGGATCGCTCGACGAGCTTGCCGCTGCGCTCGAAGCGCGCGGGTTCAGCGTGCGGCGCGGAGCCAACGCGCTCGCCATCAGCCGCTGACGGGCTCGCCGCGCATGAGCGAGCCGTCCCAGATCGCCCTCCCGCTTTCCGCCCGCGCGCCTGCGGGAGCGCAGCGGATCGTGGTGGGCGATGCCAATGCAGCGGTGATCGAGGCGCTTCAGGCGCCCGAACGCTGGCCCTTCCATGTTGCGGTGCTCACCGGCCCGCCGCGCGCGGGCAAGAGCCTGCTGGGGCGCTGGGCGCAGGGACTCCACGGCGACATGCTCGAAGTGATCGACGATGCCGAGACGCTGGACGAGACCGCGCTATTCCACCGCTGGAACGCGGTGCAGCAGGGTGGAACCCGCGAAGGCGGCTCGCTGCTGATGATCGCCAACGCCGATGACGAACACGGCGGCTGGCGCATCGCGCTGCCCGATCTTGCCTCGCGCATCGGCGGATCGCTCCAGCTTGAGGTCGGCGCGCCTGATGACCTGATGGCGGGCGAATTGATCCTTGCCCACGCCGAACAGCGCGGGCTCGCGCTGGCGGACGGCGCGGTGGACTACCTCGTGCCGCGCACCACCCGCAGCTTTGCCGCGATCGAGGTGCTGGTGGCGGCAATCGACCGCATCTCTCTTGAACGTCAGGCGCCTGCCACCATGTCTGTGTGGCGCGCGGCGCTCGAAGCCCTCCACGGGCCCGAGCAGCAGCGCCTGCTCTGATAGTCGCGCTGGCCGATTGCATCGCCAGCGCTTTGGTGGGAAAAGCGAGGGGCGATGTTCGAGCAACTGGTCAGCTATCTGGACTCGGTCCGTGCCCGCGATCCCGCGCCGCGTTCGCGCTGGGAGATCCTACTTTATCCAGGCGTCTGGGCGCTGGGCTTCCACCGCATCGCGCACTGGCTGTTCGAGGCGCGGATGTATTTCCTCGCGCGCTTCGTGAACCATTTCTCGCGCCTGCTGACCGCGATCGACATCCACCCGGGCGCGACCATCGGCAAGAACTTCTTCATCGACCACGGGTTCACCGTGATCGGTGAGACCGCCGAGATCGGTGACAATGTGACGATCTACCAATGCGTCACCCTGGGCGGCACCAATCCGGCGAACGGCAAGGGCGGTAAGCGCCACCCGACGCTGATGGATAATGTCATCATCGGATCAGGCGCGCAGATCATCGGGCCCATCGTCGTTGGTGAACGCGCGCGGGTCGGCGCCAATGCGGTGGTGACCGACGATGTGCCCGCGGGTGCGACAATGGTGGGCATCAAGGCCCGCTCGACGCTGGTGCCTGCCGACCAGTGGCTTCGCGAGTTCATCCCCTATGGCACCCCGTGCGATGATCCGCCCTGCGACGAACAGGGGCGCCCGAACCGCGACTGTGTGGAAAAGCTCGAAGGCGAGATAGCCACCCTGCGCGAGGATATGGCGGCGATGAAGGTGCTGCTGGCGACCCGCGAGACAGCGTCCGCGCCGCCTCAGCCGGTGCGCGTGCGCAAGAGCGGGACGAAGGACTAGAGCAAGGGATATGACCGCAAACCAGAAGCCGGGGGGCATCCCCGGACAGGTGGTACCCTTTCCCGGTCGCGGTGCTGATCAGGTCGGGTTCGAACGGCCCGAGTTGGTGCGGATTCTCGATCTTTACGGACGCATGGTGGCTGCCGGAGAATGGCGCGACTACGCGATGGATTTCGATCGCCACGCCGCCACTTTCGCCGCCTTCCGCCGCGCCGCCGAACGCCCGCAGGCGCGCGTGGAAAAGCGCCCCGCGCTTCGCGGCAAACAGGGCATGTGGACGCTGTTCGGGGAGCATGGCCAGGTGCTCAAGCGCGGGCATGATCTGGCGAACGTGCTCGCCCCGATGGAGCGGCGGCTGTTGAAGGCAGTGGACGAGTAGCAAGGCAAACGGAGGGGGCGCTGTGAAGTTATGGATTCGTGCGGGGCTGTTGGCGGCGCTCGTTGCTTCGGTGCCTGTCCTGCCGCTAGAAGCGGGGGCCAAATACACTGCCCAAGGCTTTGCCTTCGAGACTGAGCAGAAACCGCAAGTAATGGTGGTGCGGCCCAACATGTTCATGGGTACGCTCGATTCCGCCAATCGCCAGATCGAGGATCCGGAATGGCTGGCGCAGGCCCATGTCAATATGCAGGAGGCCTTGAAGCGCCACCCCGCAAGCACAACGGTCGAGTGGCGTTTTGCGGACTGGAGCGCCGCTGCCTCGCAGCCACTTTCCGAAGGCTTCTGGAAGACCTTCCTGAACCTCAACCTCGATATTGCTTTCAGGGTTCCGCAAGGCAGCTTCCCGATTCCTCTGGACGCAAATCTGGGGCGCGCCACGAAAAACCTTCCCAAGGGACATTTCGAATACCGTCTGCCGCCAAGCGAACTTGAAGAGGTTCGCGTTGCCAGTCTAGGCGCGCGGTATGCGTTGCTCATCAAGATGCACGACGCCTACACGACCGATGGCGCCAAGCTGGGGCGACTGCTCGGCGGAATGGCCAACGTGATGGCCGATGGCGTCAACACCATGCCGCCGCCGCCGCATTTCGGCTTTTCGATATTGGTCGATACAGAAGACGGCAAGGTCTTCTGGTATTATAATGACGGTGTGTTCGGCGGCGATCTTCGCAAGCCTGTTTCTGCGGACAAACGGGTCGGCCAGATGCTGACCGGCTGGCCGATGCCGCGCTGATCTTCCCGCCAAAAGCGAAGGCCCGCCCCCTTGCGGGGACGGGCCTCCTAAATTTCGCTGATGACCCGATCAGCCGCGCGCGCTGGCAGGTCCTGTACCCGTGACCTTCTGCATCGCGCGCAGGATGTTGCCCGACTGTTCGCTGCCCGATTGCGGCGCGATGAGGTTGGTGAAGGAATTGATCTCCTCCCAACGTGCGGCGAAGCCTTCGAGGGTCCGCTCGCCTTCCGGCAGCCACACGGCGTCGTTCATCACCGTCCACGAGGAGTGATAACCGCCAGCACCCGCGCCGACGATGGCGTTGGTGGGCGCGTCTTCCGAAACGAGGAACAGCGCGGCAGGCACGACGTTCTCGGGCGCGAACAGCTTGAAGGCTTCCTCGGGGAAGAGGTCCTCGGTCATGCGGGTTCCCGCAACCGGCGACAGGGTGTTGCAGCGCACGTTGTACTTCGCGCCCTCAAGCGCCAGCGTCTTGGTGAGACCGGCAAGGCCGAGCTTGGCCGCGCCGTAATTGGCCTGGCCGAAGTTGCCGAACAGGCCGGTCGATGATGCGGTCATCAGGATACGGCCGTAGCCCTGCTCGCGGAAGGTCTCCCAGCACGCCTTGGTGGCGAAGGCCGAGCCGGTGAGGTGGACCTTGACCACGAATTCGAAGTCGGCCGGCTCCATCTTGGCGAAGGTCTTGTCGCGCAGCACGCCGGCGTTGTTGATGAGGACGTGCACGCCGCCCCACTTTTCCTTGGCCTGAGCGACCATCGCTTCCATCTGGTCGAATTCAGTCACCGAGTGACCGTTGCTGATCGCCTCGCCGCCTGCGGCCAGGATTTCCTCGACCACCTTGAGGGCTGCGTCCGAATGGCCCGTGCCATCCCGTGAGCCGCCGAGGTCGTTGACGACGACCTTCGCGCCGCGGCGCGCGAGTTCGAGCGCATAGGCCTTGCCGAGCCCGCCGCCCGCACCGGTGACGATGGCGACCTTGTCCTTGAAGCTGATGGTCATGGTGTTCTCCTGTCCTTGGATGTGCGGCGCGGTTTACGCCTGCGTAAAGCAATCTGCGGCGCGCTGCGTGGCACTTTCACGCGTGGCTTGCAACATCCGAACTGACAGGGTGCGATGCCGTAGGGTCAGGCGGCAGGGGACAGCGCGGCGAGGGCGGGAATCAGCTCTCCAAACGAATCGATCACCCCGTCCGCGCCCAACTCGTGCGGGTGCCTGTCGCAATAGCCATAGGCCGCCGCGATCACCGGAACACCGGCTGCCTTTGCGGCGCGCACATCATAGGTGGAATCGCCGATGAAGACGAAGCGCCCGCCTCCCAAGGCCTCGCGCGCGGCCAGAACCGGGGCAGGGTGGGGCTTGGCGAGGAACTGCCCATCGTCGCCCTTGCCCATCGAATCCCCGCCGATCACGGTCTCGAACGTGTTGACCAGATCGAGCTGGGTGAGGACATTGCGGGCAAAGGCTTCGAACTTGTTGGTCACCACCGCCATGCGGATGCCGCGTGCTGCCAGCTCGGCGAGGGCCTCGCGCACGCCGGGATAGGGTGCTGTGTGGACCGCGTTGTGTTCCTCGTAATAGCCGAGCATCGCCTTGTAGAGCCGCTTGAATTCGTCCTCGGGCAGGCCGCCCTGGGCTTCGACCGCGCGGGCCAGCATGATCTTGGCCCCGCCGCCGATCAGGTCTTTGGAGCTTTCCACCGACACAGCGTTGAAACCGCCCAGCACCAGCGCATGATTCACCGCCGCACCGAGATCGCGGAAGGTGTCCAGCAGCGTGCCGTCGAGGTCGAAGCCGATCGCGTCGAAAGGGATGTCTGTCATTGCGCGCGCGGTGCCGGATGCGATTTCAAACCGCAAGCATTTGCTGGCAGGCGCTCCATTGCTTACAGGGGCTTCCATGACCACGACGACACATCCTTTTGCCGCCATCATCCTCGCCGCCGGCAAGGGTACCCGCATGAAGAGCGACACTCATAAGGTGCTGCACAAAATCGCGGGCCACGCCATGCTCGAACATCTGATGGCGAGTGTGGCTGAACTCGGTCCTGAGCGGACGGCGGTGGTCGTGGGCGTGGGGCGCGATCAAATCGAAAAGGCGGTGGGCGACCGGGCGGTGACGTGCCTTCAGGAGCCGCAGCTCGGCACGGGCCATGCGGTGCAGCAGGCGGAAGGCGCTCTCGAAGGATTCGCGGGCGATGTTCTGGTGCTTTATGGCGATGTGCCCTTCGTCAAGGCGGACACGATGCGCGCCATGCTCGAACGGCTGCACAGCGCGGATGCTCCTGCCGTGGTGGTGCTGGGCTTCGAGCCGGAAGACCCGCTCGCCTATGGCCGCGTGATCGCGGATGATGCGGGCAGCATCCTCAAGATGGTCGAATTCAAGGACGCGGACGAGGGCGAGCGCGCCTGCCGGCTGTGCAATTCCGGCCTGCTGGCCGCGCGCGCCTCGGATATATTCGCGCTGCTGGCGCGAGTCGGGAATGACAATGCACAGGGTGAGTATTACCTCCCTGACATCGTCAACATCGCGATTGCCGATGGTCGCTCTTGCGCGGTGATCGTGGCTGACAGCGCGGATGAGGTGGCGGGGATCAACAGCCGCGCCGAACTCGCCGCAGCAGAAGGCCGCTGGCAGGCCGCACGGCGCGTTCAGGCCATGGACGAGGGCGCGACCCTGATCGCGCCCGAAACGGTGTTTTTCGCTTACGACACGGTGTTGGGCCGCGATGTGACCATCGAACCCAATGTGTTCTTCGGCCCGGGCGTGCGGGTTGCCGACAATGTGCTGATCCGCGCCAATTCTCACATCGAAGGCGCGTCGCTCGCGACGGGCGTCAAGGTCGGGCCGTTTGCTCGCCTGCGCCCCGGCACGGTGCTGGAAGAAGGCAGCTTCATCGGCAACTTTGTCGAGGTGAAGAACGCGGTGATGCACGCCGGCGCCAAGGCCAGCCACCTCACCTATCTGGGCGATGCCACCATCGGCGCGGGCGCGAATATCGGCGCTGGCACGATCACCTGCAATTACGATGGCTACTTCAAATACAAGACTGTGATCGGGCCGGGTGCCTTCATCGGCTCGAACTCGTCGCTGATTGCGCCCGTCACCATCGGCGCCGATGCGATTGTCGCCGCAGGATCAGCCGTCAGCCGCGATGTTGCCCCGGGCGAACTCCGCATGGTGCGCGCCGAACAGCTGGTGAAGGACGGCTGGGCCGACCGCTTCCATGACGCGATGAAAAAGAAGAAAGCCTCGGAGAAGAAGGGTTGAGGGTGCTGCGGGGGCTGGTTGAGGTTGCTGCGCTGTTTCTAGCGCTATTCCTGATCATGCCCTACATCCCTTCACATGACGGGTATGTGCACCAGTTCGGCGCCAAACAGGGGGCTGCCATCCTGCTGTTCGGTGCGAGCCGGGCGTTGCGATGGCGGGAACGCTGGTGGATCGCACTTCCCGAGCTCGCGGCCTTTGGTGTCTGCGCTTGGGCACTGACCGAGAGTTACAACATGCTATGAGCGACAATCTCGAAACCCTCGCCTGCTGGCTTTGCGAGCGTCCCTTGGGCGAGATCGTCCAATGGCATCACCCCGTGCCCAAGGCGAAGAAGGGCAAGGTGAAGGTGCCGATCCACCCGATCTGCCACAAGACGATCCACGCCAACTTCACCAACAACGAGCTGGCACGGATTGGCGACAATGTCGCGGTGACCCGCGACAAACCCGCGATCGCGAAGTTCGTCCAGTGGATCGCGAACAAGCCCGCCGATTTTGACGCACCGACCCGGTAACTGACGGCGCCCGGCGGGCGGGGGAACTTTCGCTTCGCTCGCCCGCTATTCCTGTGTGACATGAGGAGAAACGTCATGAACGCCGGACGCTGGATCGCCGCTGGGATCGGTCTTGCCACTGTGGGAGCCGCCGCTGTTTATGCCCAGTACCGCCAGACCGAGCAGCCCGAATTCGCGCTGTTCCGCGCCGATGCGGATTTCGAACTGCGCGATTACCCCGCGCTAGTGGTCGCAGAGGTCAGCAATACCGGCAGCCGCGAAAGCGCAAGCGGGGCGAGCTTCCGCCGCCTTGCCGCCTATATCTTCGCATCCGACCGCCCGGCTGGGGGCGAGAAGATCGCCATGACCGCGCCGGTGCTTCAGGACGAGACCCGCCCGGGCGAGTGGCGAATGCGGTTCGTGATGCCGTCGAAATACACTCTGGCGACCCTGCCGCCTGCGCCTTCGGACATCAGGCTCACCCAGATGCCCGCGCGGCGGATGGCGGCGATCCGCTTTTCGGGCAACGGTTCGGGGCGCGATCTGGCGCTGATGGAAGCGCGCCTGCGTGACTGGATCATCACGCAGGGCCTGATGCCCGCAGGCGAGGCCGAGTTCGCCTTCTACGATGCGCCGATGGTCCCGGGCCCCCTGCGCCGCAACGAGGTGCTTATCCCGGTTGCGGCCCAGTGAAGGGGCGCATCTTCTAGGCGTCCTGCATCCGCGCGCCATCGCCGCCGGTGTCAGCGGCGCTGGCGAGATAGTCGGCTTCCCATTGTTCGAACTCGCTGCGGCTCAGCAGGTAGCGTTCGCGCGCTTCGTGAAAGCTGATCGCGCGGTCGCGCACGGCCCGCACCACTTCGTCCTTGCGGGCTTTCGACCAGTGGACACGGTGGGTTCTGGGCAGATCGTAATAGCTCTTGATCGCATCCGCGATCGAAACGTTACGGTCATAGGCCATCGGTGATGTTCCTCGTCGCTTGTGCTCATCGCCCCCGATGACCTGAATGTTGACGGGGAGCCTTAACGAGTGGCTGCCGGATATGGTTAAGCGGGCGTTGATGAACCGCCCCGTGCCTTGCGCGCGACGAACCGAGCGCGAAGTGTCGGCCGGTTTTACAAGTAGTTGGATTATCTTGCTAAACTAATGCAAAAAGGGGCGAATCCCGCGAAGGATTCGCCCCTTTTCTCCCGTCGCCGGAGCGTGTTTACTTCGCCGGCCGCTCGTCCATCAGGCGCTTCATCAGATAGATGAATTGCAGGGCTTGAAGCTTGGCGCGCTGGTCGTTGTCGACCCCGCCCGAATGGCCGCCGGTGGTGTCCTCGAAGTAGTAATAGGGCTGGCCCAGCGCCTTCAGTTTGGCCGCACCCTTGCGCGCGTGAGCCGGGTGGGTCCGGTCGTCAGCCGTCGAGGCCCACAGGAAGGGTTCGGGATATTCCACGCCCGCCACGATCTTCTGATAGGGCGAATAGCCCTCGATCCAGGCGCGCTGTTCGGGGATGCGCGGGTCGCCATATTCGCCGATCCACGAAGCCCCGCGCCCGATCAGGTGATAGCGCAGCATATCGAACAGCGGGATCTGGACGATAGCCGCGCCGAACAGGTCGGGCCGCTGGGTGAAGGCGGTGCCGACCAGCAGACCGCCCTGCGAGCCGCCCTGGATGCCAAGATGCTCCGGCTTGGTGAATCCGCGCTTCACGAGGTCCTCGCCCACGGCGATAAAATCGTCCCAGGTGCGCTGCTTGTTCTCGCGGATCGCGGTCTGGTGCCACATCGGCCCGAATTCCCCGCCGCCGCGCATATTGGCGAGCACATAGGCGCCGCCCTTCTCGACCCAAAGCTTGCCGGTCGATCCGAGATAGGCGGGCAGGCGCGGCACCTGGAACCCGCCATAGCCGGTCAGCAGCGTCGCGGTAGAGCCATCGGCCTTCATGCCCTTGGGTTTGACGATGAAGTAGGGGATCTTGGTCCCGTCCTTGCTCGTGGCTTCGTATTGTTCGACCGTGGCGCCGGCCGGGTCGAAATAGGCCGGGCTGGTCTTCAGCACCGCCGGCGGCGTGGTGCCATCGGTGTAGTAGAGCGTGGTCGGCTCGAGGAAGCCGCTCACCGTGTACATGATCTGGTCGGTCTCGTCCGACGAGGCGGCGATGCCGATGGTCGCGTTGTCGGGCAAGGCGACCTGCGTGCTCGTCCACTTGCCGCCCGCAAAATTGAACTTCAGCACCTTGCCCACGACGTTGTCGAGCAGCGCGACATAAAGCCCGCCGCCGGTGACGGTGCTGCCCTGCTTGGTCTGGCGATAGGCCGGGGCCCACACGAGCGACTTCTTTGCGCCGTTGGGATTGGCCTTCCATTCTTCTAGATTAACCGCAACCAGACTGTCGGCGGGGAAGGTCTGGTCGCCAACCGTCCAGTCGACATCGGGCGAGAACAGCATGTGCCCGTCGGCGATGCCGACCGGGTTTGCCTTGGTCGGCAACTCGAGCTGGAGCCACTGGCCGTCCTTCCAGACGTACCACAGCCGCTCGTGGAAACTGATCCCGCGATAGGCGATCCGCGCGTGGACCACGGCGTCATTGTCGCGCAGCAGCGCCGCGCCGGACGAGACGTCCTTGGCATCGCCGCGGAAGATTTCCGGGGCATCGGCGATGGCCGTGCCGCGCTTCCATTCGCGAGTGGTGAAGGGATATTCGCTTTCCGTGATCGTGCCTTCGCCGAAGTTGCGGCCGACCAGCAGGGTGTTCTCGTCCACCCATTCGACGCCGCCTTGGCTCTTGCTGTCCAGCACAAAGCCGCCTTCGACGAACTGCTTCGTCTGGGTGTCGAACTCGCGCATGATGGTGGCATCCTCGCCGCCATCGGAGAGCGCGATCATGCAGCGGTTCAATGCGGGCGGCAGGCAGGTCGAGCCCTGATAGACCCACTCCTTGCCCTCAGCCTTGGCCAGCGCGTCGATGTCGAGGATCACCTCCCACACCGGCTTGTCGGTGCGGTAGCTTTCCAGCGTGGTGCGGCGCAGCAGCCCTTTGGGGTTCGCCTTGTCCTGCCAGAAATTATACAGCCCGTCGGGGCGGAAGCTGACGAAGGGGATGCGGTCGTTGCTGTCAAAGATCGCCAGCGCCTCGGCCTTCAGCTGCGCATAGCGTGGATCAGCTTCGAAGGCGGCCAGCGTGCGGGCGTTCTCCTTGGCCACCCAGTCGAGCGCTTCGGGGCTGCGGGCTTCCTCAAGGAAGATGTAGGGGTCCTGCTCGGGACCGGGGATGCCGTCTGCGGGCTGTTCCTGCGCCGCAGTGCCAGTTGTGGATGCGACTGTCATTGCGAGTGCCAATGCGAAAGTGGAGACAAGTTTCAAGCGTCCTCTCCTCGGGGAATAAGCTGCTGCGTGTTGTGCCGAGGGTGAGGCGGAAAGGGAAGGGGATACAAAGAAAAAGGGCGGACCTGCGCGGCCCGCCCTCTTGTGTCTGTCTGGTGAGGAAGCCTCAGCCTTCGACGTGTTCCGCAAGGACGGTGAGGCCCTTCTCGTTCACTTCGGCAAAGCCGCCGCGCACCTGAATGATCTCCGGCGCGGCATTGGCGCTGGCAAAGACCTGCACCGCACCGTCGCGGATGGTGCTCATGAAGGGCGCATGGCCCTCGAGCACGCCAAACTCGCCCTCGGTGCCGGGGACGACCACCATGTGGACTTCCTCGGACCGGACGAGCTTGGCGGGGGTGACGAGTTCGAAGTGGAGGGGCATGATGCCTTACGCCTCTTCGGCCATCTTCTTGGCCTTGGCGATCACATCATCGATGCCGCCGACCATGTAGAACGCCTGCTCGGGCAGGTGGTCATATTCGCCGTCGACCACTGCCTTGAAGCTCTTCACGGTGTCTTCGATCTGCACGAACACGCCCGAGATGCCGGTGAAGACTTCCGCGACGTGGAAGGGCTGCGAGAGGAACTTCTGGATCTTGCGCGCGCGGGCGACGATCGTCTTGTCCTCTTCCGACAGTTCATCCATCCCGAGGATCGCGATGATGTCCTGCAGGCTCTTGTACTTCTGCAAGGTTTCCTGGACGCGGCGGGCGGTTTCGTAGTGCTCGGCACCGACGACGCGGGGTTCGAGAACGCGGCTGGTCGAGTCCAGCGGGTCGACCGCCGGGTAGATGCCGAGTTCCGAGATTGCGCGGTTCAGCGTCGTGGTCGCATCCAAGTGAGCGAACGAGGCAGCCGGCGCCGGGTCGGTAAGGTCGTCCGCGGGAACGTAGATCGCCTGCACCGAGGTGATTGAGCCCTTGGTGGTCGAGGTGATGCGCTCCTGCAGCTTGCCCATGTCGGTCGCCAGCGTCGGCTGGTAGCCCACGGCCGAAGGAATACGGCCGAGCAGCGCCGACACTTCCGAGCCAGCCTGCGTGAAGCGGAAGATGTTGTCGACGAAGAACAGCACGTCCTGGCCTTCGACGTCGCGGAAGTATTCCGCCATCGTCAGACCCGACAGCGCAACGCGTGCGCGGGCACCCGGGGGCTCGTTCATCTGGCCAAACACGAGCGCAACTTTGGAGCCTTCCGAAGTCGCATTGCCATCGGCGTCCTTGGCGATAACGCCGGCGTCGAGGAATTCGTGGTAGAGGTCGTTACCCTCGCGGGTGCGCTCACCCACGCCAGCGAAGACGGACACGCCGCCGTGGCCCTTGGCGATGTTGTTGATCAGTTCCTGGATCAGCACGGTCTTGCCGACGCCGGCGCCGCCGAACAGGCCGATCTTGCCGCCGCGCGCATAGGGCGCGAGCAGGTCGATCACCTTGATGCCGGTGACGAGGATCGCCGCGTCGGTCGACTGGTCAATGAACAGCGGGGCTTCGGCGTGGATCGGCATGGTGCTTTCCGCACCGATCGGGCCGCGCTCGTCGATCGCTTCACCGATCACATTCATGATGCGGCCGAGGGTCTTGGGGCCAACCGGCACCGAGATCTGCGCCCCGGTGTTGATCACTTCGCTGCCGCGGGTGAGGCCTTCGGTCGCGTCCATCGCGATGGTGCGCACGGTGTTTTCACCAAGGTGCTGGGCGACTTCGAGCACCAGCGTCTTGTCGCCGTTGCGGGTCTCGAGCGCGGTTAGGATCGCGGGCAGTTCACCCGGGAACTGCACGTCGACGACAGCGCCGATGACCTGGCTGATTATGCCGTTGGTGGTCTGGTTGAGAGCGGGGGCGGTGGCCATGATTGTTTCCTTGGCTTTCGATTAGAGCGCTTCAGCGCCCGCGATGATTTCGATAAGTTCGGTGGTGATCGCCGCCTGACGCTGGCGGTTGTAGATGATCGTGAGCTTCTGGATCAGCTCGCCCGCGTTGCGCGTGGCGTTGTCCATCGCGGTCATCGAGGCACCCTGTTCGGAGGCCTCACGTTCAAGCAGCGCGCCGAACAGCTGGGTGCGCACATAACGTGGCAGCAGTTCTTCGAGGATTTCCTCCTCGCCCGGCTCGTAATCGACCACCGATTCCGCTTCGACCGCATTGGCCGGGGCAGGGACGGGGATCAGCTGGTTGATGGTCGGATCCTGCGCCAGCGCCGACTTGAAGGTCGGGTAGACGAGGTGCGCGATATCGAATTTGCCGGCGTCGAACAGCGCGATGAGTTCGTTAGCGATGGCTTCCGCCTCGTCGAAACCCGGGGTCTTGGCCACGGTGGTATCGAAACCGCCGCCGATCAGTGTCGGGAACTCGCGCTTCAACGGCGCGCGGCCCTTCTTGCCGACGAGGTAGAATTCGACCGTCTTGCCTGCCGCGATCAGCTCCTTTGCCTTCAGCTTGGCAGCCTTGACGAGGTTGGAGTTCAAGCCGCCGCACAGGCCCTTGTCGGTGTTGACCACCACGAGCAGGTGGCGCTGGTCGCTACCGGTGCCGCCGAGCAGCTTGGGGGCGGCAGAGCCCGAAACCTTGCCAGCCAGCGAAGCCATCACTGCACTGAGGCGCGTGGCATAGGGCCGGCCGGCCTCGGCCGCAGCCTGGGCACGGCGCAGCTTGGCCGCCGCGACCATCTGCTTGGCCTTGGTGATCTTCTGGGTCGATTTGACCGAGTTGATCCGACCTTTGAGTTCCTTCAGTGAGGGCACTTCAGGGCGTCCTTACGCGAACTGCTTGGCGAAAGCTTCGAGCGCGGCCTTGGTCTTGTCCGCGACTTCGCCTTCGAACTTCTTCGAGGTACGGATCTCGGTCAGGACCGAGCCGTGCTCCCGGCGCATGTAATCGAGCATCTGGGCTTCGTACTCGTTCACGCGGTTCACCGGGATCGCATCGAGGAAGCCGTTGGTGCCCGCATAAATCGACACGGTCTGCTCTTCGAAGGGCATCGGCGAGAACTGCTTCTGCTTCAGCAGCTCGGTCAGGCGCGCGCCGCGGTTGAGCAGCTTCTGGGTCGAGGCATCGAGGTCCGAACCGAACTGCGCGAAGGCCGCCATTTCGCGGTACTGCGCAAGGTCGAGCTTCATCGAGCCCGAGACCTTCTTCATCGCCTTGGTCTGGGCGGCACCGCCCACTCGCGACACCGAAAGACCGACGTTAATCGCCGGACGGATGCCCTGATAGAACAGGCCGGTTTCGAGGAAGATCTGGCCGTCGGTGATCGAGATCACGTTGGTCGGGATGTAGGCCGACACGTCGCCCGCCTGGGTTTCGATGATCGGCAGCGCGGTAAGCGAACCGTGGCCGTTTTCTGCGTTCATCTTCGCCGCACGCTCGAGCAGGCGGCTGTGGAGGTAGAACACGTCGCCCGGGTAAGCTTCGCGGCCCGGAGGACGACGCAGCAGCAGCGACATCTGGCGATAGGCCACGGCTTGCTTGGAAAGATCGTCATACACGATGACGGCGTGCATGCCGTTGTCGCGGAAAT
Organism: Porphyrobacter sp.; assembly: GCA_027533455.1. Taxonomy (GTDB): domain Bacteria; phylum Pseudomonadota; class Alphaproteobacteria; order Sphingomonadales; family Sphingomonadaceae; genus Erythrobacter. The sequence continues at coordinate 133,822 of JAPZUC010000002.1, forward strand.
ACTCGCCCATCGCGCAGCCGGTGTAGGGCGCGAGGTACTGGAGCGGGGCGGGCTCCGAAGCGGTCGCGGCGACGACGATGGAATATTCCATCGCGCCGTTTTCCTCGAGCTGCTTGACGATCTGGGCAACCGTGGAACGCTTCTGGCCGACGGCGACATAGACGCAGTACAGCTTCTTGCCTTCATCGTCGCCCGCGTTGGCTTCCTTCTGGTTGATGAAGGTGTCGATGGCGACAGCGGTCTTGCCGGTCTGGCGGTCACCGATGATCAGCTCGCGCTGACCGCGGCCCACGGGCACCAGCGCGTCAATCGCCTTGAGGCCGGTCTGGACGGGCTCCGAAACGGATTCGCGCGGGATGATGCCCGGCGCCTTCACTTCGACGCGGCTGCGCTTTTCAGCAACAATCGGGCCCTTGCCGTCGATCGGGTTGCCGAGCGCGTCGACGACGCGGCCGAGCAGACCCTTGCCGACCGGCACGTCCACGATGGTGCCGGTGCGCTTGACGACATCGCCTTCCTTGATCTCGGCGTCCGAGCCGAAAATCACGACGCCGACGTTATCGGCTTCGAGGTTCAAGGCCATGCCCTGCACGCCATTGGCGAATTCCACCATCTCGCCGGCCTGCACCTTGTCGAGGCCGTGGATGCGGGCAATCCCGTCACCCACCGACAGCACGGTGCCGGTTTCGCTGACTTCGGCCTCGGTACCGAAATTGGCGATCTGGTCCTTGATGACCTTCGAGATTTCTGCGGCGCGGATTTCCATTGTTCAGTCCTTTAAGCCTGCATGGCCTTGGCGAGCGAGTTGAGACGGGTGCGGATCGAGGCATCAATGCGCTGCGATCCGATGGTGACGACGAGGCCGCCGAGAAGGTCGGGATCGACCGAGGCGGTGAGCATGACAGTGCGCCCTTCGCGCGCTGTCAGCTTGGTCTTCAATGCGGCGAGCTGGTCGTCGCCGAGGGGGTGGGCGCTGGTGACAGTCGCGGTCACTTCGCCGCGCTGGGCCGCCGCGATCGCCTTGAAGGCGCTGATGATCGCAGGCAGCTTGCCCAAGCGGCGGTTGGCCGCGAGCACACCGATGAAATTGCCGGTCAGCGGGCTGAGCTTCAGCTTCTTCGCCACAGCCGCCATCGCCTTGCCCTGCACGTCGCGGGCAAGTTCGGGATTGGTGGTCAGCGCTGCGAGATCCCCCGATTCGGCCAGGGCAGCGCCCAGCGTTTCGAGATCCTTCTCGACCGCGGTCACCTTGCCATTCTCGGCAGCCAGATCGAACAGGGCCGAGGCATAGCGCCCAGCCAGGCTAGCCTTGATACCGGCGGAAATATCCACGCGCGTCTCGTCCTCTCGGAAAACTCGTAAGGGGTCTTGCTTGAACCTTGGCGTTAGGACGAGCGCAAGGGCTGCCCACAAGGTTGACGCGCGCCTAGCAATTGATTCCCGATGGTGCAAGCCGCGAGCGGCGGGAATTGTGCAAGTGCGAAGCGGAAGGGGCTCGCCTCAGCCCGCGCAGCCGCGTGACCCAGGCGGAGCACTGACCTTTTCGCCAGCCCTTACGCGTTGCAGCACAGATTCAACTGCCGCATTCGCTCTTTTATTCGCGCGCGCCTGACCGGTCTTGTCCAGATCAGAGAAATCGCCCTCGGCTGTGAGCGCCGCACTGTGCGCTACCTCTACCGCCCGTGCTTCTTCCTTCGTGCAAATGTCCTCGCCGTAACCGGTCACGATGCATTCGTCGCCCGAGTAGGTGGAGATGCAGTCCACTGAGGGCGCCCACAAGCACATTGTGTCCGTCGTGGTGACGTCCCTGTCTGCGATGGCGGCCCTGTAAGCCTGCCAGCAAGCCGTGCGAGCCGCCGCGCCCTTTTCGCGCGTGCAACGACAAGCGGACGTGGCGAGGGTTTGCAAATGGGCGACCTCAGTCCGCGCTTCCTCCGACGCTCTGAAGTCGAGATACCGCAGCGCCATCCGTCCGCCGAGCAGCAGCGCCAGCACCAGCGCGATCAGCATCAGCCAGCGTTTGCGGTTCACTTGCCTTCCGCAGCCGCCGGCGCGGCCTCGGCGCACTGCGCCCCTTCTTCGGTGCATTGCTCGTCATAGGCGGCCATGACCGAGCGATTCAGGCGATTGGACCATTCATTGCGCCGCAGCGAGTAGATGCCCATGAGGTAGGCGCGGTCGAAATCGGTCATTTCTTCGGGCGAGGCTTTGGGCCCGTCACGGAACAGGGTCAGCAGCGTGGAAGCGCCCAGCGTGTCGAAGTCGATGTTGCGGCGCGGCGTGCCGAACAGATAGAGGGAGGCGAGATCGGCCAGCTGGATCGCCTCGACGCCCACCAGCTGCTTCATGTCGAACACCACCACCGACACTTCCTTGGCGCGAAACGTGTTGGATCGCAGGCGTGAGGCGAAGGGGGTCTGGATGACCGGAAGGCCCTCGCCGAACCCGCCGCCGGAGACCGGGATCGAACTGCCATCGAGGATCGTCGGGCCATCGTTGTTGCGCACCGCGATCTGGTTCCACGCCACCACCGGCCGGCCCGCCCTGAGATCGGCGCGGATGGAGTTGACGGTCTGGTCGCGGATATCGCGCGGGCCCAGTAGGCCAAAGCGCTTGTTCATCACCTTCTCGAACATCTCGGGCGGCTGTTCGAGGATCAGGACGATGGCATTGGGCGAGCACTTCGGCTTGGGCTTGGCCAGCTCGACAAAATCGGCCACCGCGCTGATTCGCGCCTCGATCAGGCGGGCGACCTTGGCATCGACCCCGACCACCTTGGGGCAGACCGGATCGTGGAAGCGCGGCACGACCTCGGAGAAGGCGAGCGGCGCTGCGATCTGCCGGACGCTCTCGCGCACCTGCTCGCGTTCAAGCCGCCGTTCGGCGCGCACTTCGATCTCGTTGGAGGGCTCGGCCCGTGGAGCGGCGGCGGGGGCCTCCTGCGCGGCAACCGCACTTGGCGAGGATGCCGCGACCAGTGCTGCCAGGACGCTCCGGATCCAACCGTTCTGCATTATTCACCTGATTTTGTTCGCCCCATTGCGTGCTTGGCAGGTGTTGCCACGCGCATGAACGGGCGATGAATTCTGGGCCGGGCAAGGGGGCCCTTCTAGGGCTTGGGCGCGCAGCTATAGACCAGCCTTTCATTGGGGCGTTCGGGCAGCTGCGAAATCAGCGCCGATTGCTGTTCGCCCAGCGTGCGGGCGGCCTCGCTCACTCCGCAGGCGGGGGGCGAATAGGCGGCACGAGCCTCGCGCGCTGCGGAGAGAGCTTGCTGGCCGAGCAGATAGCGGTCGGAGCGCAAGGTGCGGGTGTCGGGATCATAGGTGTTGACCGCCACCGCGGCATCCTCCTGCGCGGCGAAGACCCGGCTCCATTCGCCGCCTTGCCCCAGCCCGTATTGCGTGCGCCCGTTGACGCAGCCATCGGCCGACCAGTCGAAGGCGACGTCGTCCGTTTTGGCCGAGGTCACGCGGCTGCGTTCCGGCACGAGGGTGCAGATCAGCGCGCCTTCGGCAGCGGCATCCCTGCTGGCGGGGGCGGGGGCGGGGGCGGGGGCGTCCTTGCCTTCGGCCTTGGCGATGGCGGCGGCGACCCGGTCTTCGATCTCGGACAAGCCGGGGCGGGTGACCCACAGCAGTGCCGCGGCGGCCAGCGAGACGGCCGAAAGCGCGGCCGCGATGCGGATGTGGGTGCGCCTCGCCTCGCTTCCGCGCCACACGGCTGCAGCATAGCCGCAGCCGATGCTCGCGATCAGCGCGATCAGCGCCAGTGCCATGCGGTTCTCGCGCGCCTCGATCACCTCCATCTGTGCGGTGAGCTGGGCTGTCTCGCGCACTTCGCGCAAGGCATCCGAACGCTGCTCCAGCGCCGCGCGGGCCTGGCTCTGCTCGGCCTCCATCCGCTGGCGCTCCTCGGCGTTCAACTCGTCGATCGAGCGGCAGGGCAGGGCGTTGGTGACCGGCTCCACCCCGTTCTTGCGCAGGAACGGGAAGAGTTCGCGCAGGGATACCGCGAAGTAGAACTCCGCATCCCCGCTGGCCGAATCCGAGCTGAAGGAGTTGACCCCGATCACCCGGCCGCACGGATCGAGCAGCGGCCCGCCGGAATTGCCGCGCGCGATGGGGGCGGTGTGAAGAATGGTGTCGAACTGCCGGCTGGGCCGCGCGCCAGACAGGTAACCGCGCGATTTGACCGGCGACTGGGCGCGGAAGATATCGCCCATATCGAGCCCCTGCGCCAGATCGACATTCATCGGATAGCCGACCGCCGATACCTCGCCCAGATCGCTGATGGCTCCGCCCGCGATTGCCAGCGGCGGCAGGCGCAGGCTGCCCTTGGCGATCTCGAGCAGGGCCAGATCATTGCGCGGGCTGACCGCGATCACCCGCGCAAAGGCGCCGCCTTCGCCTTCGGGCGGCACGATGCCGATCCGCAGCGTATCGTCCTGCACCGCCTCGGCGACGACGTGTGCATTGGTGACGATCCGCGTCGGCGTGACTGCAAAGCCGGTGCCGTGGCTGACGGGGGTGGGCTGGCCGTTCTCGGTGCCGATGATCACCACCCTCACCACTCCCCGGGATGCCGCATCGACATCGCCCGGATCGGCCGAGGCAGGAAGAGCCAGAAAGGTCAGGAGCAGGGCAAGCGCGCCGAGAAGCCGGATCATGGCGCGGCTTATAGCCGCTTTTTCAAATCGCGCGACATTGAACGCAAACTTGCCGGGTGCAGCAGGGGCAGGGCTGTGGCAGAGTGTTTCACGTGAAACATTACAAGAACATCACTAATGACGAGCGCTGGCAGATTGCGCTGGCCAAGGACCGCCGTTTCGACGGAGCCTTTGTCACGGGTGTCCATTCAACCGGCATCTATTGCCGGCCGAGTTGCCCGGCGCGGGCGCCTTTGCGCAAGAACGTGCGCTTCTATGCGACCGCGAAAGAGGCTGCCAAAGCGGGGCTAAGGCCGTGCAAGCGCTGCTCTCCGCATACCCAAAGCGCCGAAGAGGCCTGCGTGCTGGCCGCGATTGCCGCGATCCGCGCAAACGGCGCGATGACGCTGGAGGCGCTGGCCGATCTGACCGGCTATGCCCCCACCCATTTCCAGCGCCTGTTCAAACGCACCGTCGGCCTGTCCCCCGCCGCCTTTGCCAAGGCGCTGCGGCAAGAGCGGGTCAGGGAGGGGTTGAGCAGGGGTCTGAGGGTGACTGAAGCCCTGTCAAACGCGGGCTACGGGGGGTCTGAACAGTTCTATGCAGAAACGAAAGGCAGGCTGGGCATGAAGCCGAGTGACTGGAGCAAGGGCGGCGCGGGCAAGCAGGTGCATTGGGCGGTGCTGGAAACCTCGCTGGGGCCGATGCTGGTTGCCGCTACGACCAAGGGCGTGTGCTGCCTCTCATTCGGGGAAGGAGAGGCGGAATTGCGCGCCCGCTTCCCCAAGGCCGAACTGGTGGCGGCAGGCGAGGACTTCCGCGCGCTGTTTGCAGCTGTGGTCGAGGCGGTCGAGCAACCGGGGCCGGGCAGCGCCGCGATCCCGCTCGACGTAAAAGGCACCGCCTTCCAGCAGCGCGTCTGGGAAGAACTGCGCCGCATCCCGCATGGCGAGACGCGGTCGTATGGCGAGTTGGCCGCCGCGCTCGGCAACCCCAAGGCGAGCCGCGCGGTCGGCGGCGCTAACGGCGCGAACCATGTCGCGGTGCTGATCCCCTGCCACCGCGTGATTGCCAGCGACGGGTCGTTGGGGGGCTATGCCTATGGGTTGGCGATCAAGGCTGAGTTGTTGAAGCGGGAGGGGGCTTGAGGGCTGGCGTGCAGCTTCCCCTTTGTTTACAGGGCCTCGCATGATGGATGCACCGCCCGAACCGCCTGCATTCCTCCAGGGCGAGCAGGTCATCCGGCAATCGCTGGCGCAGTGCGGGCTCGATCCCGCCGAGCTCACCTACCAGTACGATGAAGACAGCGACCGCTTCTATATCTCCGTCGGCCCGGCATCGGGGGTCACGACTGATCACTTCCCATGCATTTACGAGGCGGCGGGCTTTGAGCTGTTGTTGTTCGATGGTTCCGATCTGGGCTGGCAATATGATGCCTATGTTCGCGAATTGCTCCGCCCGCAGTTGATGGCCGAGACCGAGGGGCGGCTGAAGGCACGTGGACTGTGGGAGGGTTTCCCGGCGCGCGACGCTTTTGCCTCTTTCGGTGACTATCTGAAGGCGATCGAACTCCATGTCGGCCTAGAGCCCGGAACGTGGCCGAAGGCGAATGGCGATAGCGGGATTACCTTTAACCCGCCATTCGAGGCACAGACGATCGGCACCTTCGTTGCCTTCGAACAGCAATTGGGCGACCTGATGTTGGCGCTCTGGTACGCGACCGCGCGTGACCGCACGACATTCAGCATCATTGGCAACGATAAGATCCGCGAATGAAGCAGCGGGGCCCCGGCTCAAAGGCCGGGGAGACGAAGGTCAATTCATTGGCCCCTAGCCTTTTCTCGTCGCCCCGGGCTTGACCCGGTGTCCCGCTTTCTTATCAATCACTTGATGGATCACGAGGCATTGGGCGGCTGGGTCTACATCATGGCGGATCGTTACCGCGGTATCATGTACGTCGGCGTCACCTCGGACATCGCGGCGCGGGTGAGCCAGCATCGCGGCGGGACGGGATCGGACTTCTGCGCGCGGTATGGGCTGACACGGCTGGTCTGGGCCGAGCGCTGCGGCTCCATCAACGCCGCCTCGCACACGAAAGCGCGTGAAACGATGGCGGCGCGAGTGGAAATTTGCGCTGGTCGAAAAGGCCAATCCGGATTGGGATGACCTCTTCGAGCGGCTGCTGGTCTGAAGAAGCGGGGCCCCGGATCAAGTCCGGGGTGACGGAGTCAATCCAGCTTCGGCGGCATCCCCGGTTCGCACTTCGCCATCGCTGCCTGATACGCAGGCCGCTCGCCGATGCGCTTCAGGTAGGCTTGCAGGTTCGGCATGCCCTCGATGTTCATCCCGCTCATGGCGCGGCTGGTGGTGAGTTGGAAGCCCATCATGATGTCCGCCGTGGTGAGCTGCGATCCCCCGAAATAGTCCGCCTCGCCGAGCCGCTTTTCGACGATCGCCCACCCTTTCGCCACGCGGTCGGCCACGAACGGCGGGAGCTCGGTTGCGCCCATGAACTGCGCCACCAGCGCCATCATGCCGTTGGTCATGAAGGTCGCGTTGGCCCAGTGGTAGTAGAACAGGTGGTCGGCGAAATCGGGGTGATCCACGCCCGGCACTAGCGCCGTGTCGGGCGCATACTTGGCGATGATGTAATCCATGATCGCGCCGCTTTCGCCCAGCACGAGGTCGCCGTCGGTGATGACCGGCGCGATGCCCATCGGGTGCAGCGCCTTGTACTCGTCGGGGGCGAGGCGGTTATCTGTGCGGCGATTGTAGAGCTTGAGGTCGTAATCCAGCCCCAGCTCGTCGGCGAGCCAGACGATGCGTTCGGATTGCGACAGGCGCAGGTGGTGGATGGTCAGCATGGTGGGCTCCCTCAGACGTTTCTGGCCCAACCTTTGCGGGCCGGCTCGAGGCTGTCGAGGAATTTTTCCGCGCTTTCCAAATATTCGCGCTGCTTGGCCTCGGCCATCCGGTCCCACGTGCCATAGATGCGCCCGATGCGGTGGTTGCTTTCGAGCTTTGCGCGGTTCCTGACCATGAAGTCCCAGTAGAGCGGGTTGAACGGGCAGGCGTCCGGCCCAGTCTTCTGCGCGGGTTTGTAGCGGCATTTCCCGCAATAATCGGACATCTTGTTGATGTAATTGCCGGAGGCCGCATAGGGCTTGGTCGCGAGCCTGCCGCCATCGGCATAGAGCACCATGCCCGCGACGTTCGGCAGCTCGACCCATTCGAAGGCATCGGCATAGACCGCCAGATACCAGTCGGCGACCTCTTGCGGGTCGATCCCGGCGATGAGGCAGAAATTGCCGAGCACCATCAGCCGCTGGATATGGTGCGCGTGGGCATCTTCCCGCGTGGTGCGGATGCAGTCTGACAGGCAGCGCATGTCGGTCTTGCCCGTCCAGAAGAACTCGGGAAGCGTGCGGTGGGCGGCGAGTTCGTTGGCTTCGGCGAGGCCAGGCATGGTGTACCAGTAGAACCCGCGCACATATTCGCGCCAGCCGATGATCTGGCGGATGAAGCCCTCTACGGAATTCAACGGAGCCCCGCCTGATTTATAGGCATCCTCGGCGGCGCGGCACAGCTCCTGCGGATCGAGCAGGCCGATATTGAGGCTGGTCGAGAGCATTGAGTGATAGAGGTCGTCCTCCCCGTGCACCATCGCGTCTTGATAGGGGCCGAAAAGGCTGAGGCGGCGGGCGAAGAAGACCTCGGCGGCTTCGAGTGCCTCGGCGCGGGTCACGGGCCAGCCGAAGGGCTCCAGATCACCGAAGTGATCGGGGAAGCGTTGGCCGACCAGCGCGATCACCTCCTGCGTGATGGCGTCGGGCACGAATTTGGGGGTGGGGGGCGCCTTCAGGCCTTGCTTGGGCGGCTCGCGGTTTTCGGCATCGAGATTCCAGACGCCGCTGACAGGCTTGTCGCCGTCCATGAGGAGGCCCGTTTTCCGCCGCATCTCTCGGTAGAAATACTCCATCGTGAGATGCTTGCGCCCGTCCGCAAAGGCGCGGAAATCGGCGTGGGTGGCGATGAAGCGCGTGTCGGGGAGGATCGAGACAGGGCAAGGGAAGCGGCCCTCCCATTCGCACATGGCTTCGTGCACCCGCCATTCGCCGCTTTCGGTGACGTGGATTTCGGAGGGGGCGTGGCGTTCGACCGCGCGGGCGACTTCGCCGGTGAAGCTGCCGGTGTTCTCGGGATCATCAAGCCGGACGTAATCGACCGGCCAGCCTTCCGCGCGCAACTCTTCGGCGAAGTGGCGCATGGCCGAGAAGATCAGCACGATCTTCTGCTTGTGGTGCTTCACGTAGGTCGCCTCGTCCCACACCTCCATCATCAGGATGCGCGTCTCGGCAGGGCTGAGGCCTTCGAGGCTGGAGAGATTGGGCGACAGCTGGTCGCCGAGGATCGGCACGAGAATGGGGCGGGTCATGCCAAGGGATACGCCCCGCGCCCACATTTGGTTTCGTCACACGAAGCTGTAGGGGTCCACATCCACGCCCACGCGTACGCCGGGGGCGAAGTTCACGCCGCCGATCCAGTCGCGCAGCATCGCCTGCAGGTTCGCGCTTCGCCGGGCGTTGACGAGGAAGCGGTAACGATAGCGCCCGCGCAGCAGTGCCAGCGGGGCAGGGGCGGGGCCGAGGATCTGCACATCGGCAAGGCGGGGGCGGACATCGCCCAGCCGCACCGCTGCCTCACGCGCTTCCTTCTCGTCTTCGCTGGAGATGATGATCGCCGCCCAGCGCCCGAACGGGGGCGCGCCGGCATCGCGCCTCCCTTGCGTTTCGGCTTCATAAAAGGCGTCACGGTCGCCATTCGCCAGCGCGGCGATGACGAGGGCATCGGGGTGGCGGGTCTGGATCAGCACTTCGCCCGGCTTGGCCCCGCGCCCGGCACGCCCCGCGACCTGCGCGATCTGACTGAAGGTGCGCTCGCCCGCGCGCAAATCCCCGCCTTCGAGGCCGAGATCGGCATCGACCACGCCCACCAGCGTCAATTCCGGGAAGTGGAAGCCCTTGGTCACCAATTGCGTGCCGATGATGATGTCGATCGACTTGGCTTCGGCCATCGCGATGAATTCGCCTGCGCGTTCGGGGGTGCTCAAGGTGTCGGAGGTGGCAACCGCAACGCGCGCGCCCGGGAACAGGTCGGCGACTTCCGCCGCGATCCGCTCCACCCCCGGCCCGCAGGCCACGAGGCAATCGCTCTCGCCGCATTCCGGGCAGGCCTCGGGCACCCGCGTCTCGAACCCGCAATGGTGGCAGGCGAGGCGGGCGGAAAGCCGGTGCTCCACCAGCCACGCGCTGCACGAGGGGCATTTGAAACGGTGCCCGCAATTGCGGCACAGCGTTAGCGGGGCATAGCCGCGGCGGTTCAAAAACAGCAGCGACTGCTCGCCCTTGTCCAGCCGGTCGCGCAAGGCATCCACCAGCGGTCCGGCGAGCCAGCGCTGGCTGCCCGGCTTTTCCTCGGTGAGGTTGACGAGCTTGACCGCAGGCAGGCTCGCCCCGCCGAAACGGGCGGGCAGATCGAGCTTGGTGTAGATGCCCTGTGCCGCCATGTGCAGGCTTTCGAGCGCAGGCGTGGCGCTGGCGAGGATCACGGGCACAGCCTCGAACCTGGCGCGCATCACCGAGACATCGCGCGCGTTGTAACGCACCCCGTCATCCTGCTTGAAGCTGATCTCGTGCGCTTCATCGACGACGATCAACCCGAGATTGGCATAGGGCAGGAACAGCGCCGAACGCGCGCCGACTACCACTTGCGCAGAACCATCGGCAATCGCCCGCCACGCGCGGCGGCGCTCGGTGGATTTGAGCGAGGAATGCCATAGCACCGGGGCTGCGCCGAACCTTGCGGCAAAGCGGGCGAGGAAGTTCTCGGTCAGCGCGATTTCGGGCAGCAGCACCAGCACCTGCCGCCCCAGCCGCAGGCTTTCCGCTACGGGTTCGAAATAGGTCTCGGTCTTGCCGGACCCGGTCACCCCATCGAGCAGGAAGGGCGCAAAGGCGCGGGCGCGCACGGCCTCCACCAGCGTGCCGGCGACTGCGGCTTGCGCGTCCGACAGGTCTGGCTGGTGGAAATCGGGATCGGCGGGCGGATATGGGCGATCGATGTTGACTGTTACCGGCCCGAGCAAGCCCGCGCCCGCCATTCCGCGCAGCACGCCTTCCGAAACGCCAGCGATTGCCGCGAGTTCGCGCATCGTGCCTTGCTGGCCGACGAGCTTTTCCATCGCGGTCTTGCGCTGCGCTGTCAGCCGGCTCGCGCCTTCCGTCCCTGTCAGCCTGTATTCGGTCATGGTGGCAGGCCCGCCCAGCGCCCCGCCGCTCGCGAGCGCCATGCGCGCCACGCTGGCGAGCGGCGCGCAGTAATAATCGGCAGTCCATTCGATCAGCCGCCGCAGCGGCCCGGGCAGCGGCGGCACGGGCAGTACTTCGAGAATCGGACGCAGGCGTTCAAAGGCGATTTCCTCGCCCGGCAAGCGGCCTTCGTCCCACACGATCCCCGTCACCTTGCGCGGGCCGAGCGGCGCGATCACCACGCTACCCGCAGGCGCGGCAACGCCATCGGGCAGCCGGTAATCCAGCGGGCCGAGCGCGGCGTTCAGGACAAGCAGGCGAATGCGGTTCATCTTGCCGCCATATGGGGTGCGGCAAAGGACGAGGGCAAGCTTGGAGACTGGATCAATGACCGCAATTGTCACCGCCCCCGCAATGCCGACCCGCCGCAGCCTGCTCGCAGGCGCCGCGGGCGGAGCAGCGCTGTTGCTGCTGCCTGGCTGCACCACCATGGGCGGCGGGTTCAGCATGGTCGAGGCGGTGCGGCGGCTGTTGCTGCTCGCCTCGGAGAACGCCTTTGCGCGCCTGACCGCGCCGGGCGGCTTCTGGGACGAACAGGTCGCGCGTATCGGGCTGGGCAATGTGCTGGGCTCTCGCGGTGATGTGCTCTCGCGCATCCTTACCTCGGCACTGGTCAAGGACCGGCTGGAGGAGCGGTTCGCCACCTTCGCCATCGACGCCAGCTTCCGCGCGGCGCCGGTGGTGACCGATGCGATCCGGGTGATCGGGTTCGAGAATGCGATTGCGCTGGTACGCGGTGGCCCGGATGCGGCCAGCGGCTATTTGCGGCAGGAAGTCGGCACCACGCTGCTCGATGCGGTCGTGCCCGAACTCGGCGATGCGATCCGGCTGAGCCGCGATCCGCTGATCGGCGAGGCGCTGGGCGCGCTGACCGGTGTAAATGTGGCCGGCGTCGCCGACCGTCTGGGCCGCGAGGTCGATAACGCCATCTGGGGTGAGATCGCGCGCGAGGAAGCCGCGATCCGCGCCGATCCGCAAAGCACCCGCGATCCGCTGCTGATCGGCGTTTTCGGGGTGGGTTCGCGAATCTAGAAGCGGTAGGTCAGAACCGTCTGCGGCACGTGGGTGTAGCGGGCAGGCTGATCACCGCGCGGAAACATCAGCAGCCAGTAATTCGCGCCGACCTCCAGCTTGTCATTAATCTTGTAGGCCACACCGGCCTGCGCGCGCCATTGTTCGGTCGAGGCGCCTTGCCCCGTATTGCGGCCCTGTAGCAGGCCGAGCCATTCGCCCCCCACGCTTGCGCGCCAGCCGTCTCCGAGGGGCTGGTTGTAGGTGAGCCGTTGGCGCAGACGCAGCTCCACCCGGTCGGCGTCATCGAAAAAGCGCTGCTCAAACCGGGTGCGCGCCTCGAATCGACCTTGCACGAATATGATCTGCTGGTGCGGGCGGAGTTCTGTCAGCCCGCCGGCGTCGAACACTGCCGCGCCGCCGCCGGTCCGCACGCCCTTGGCGACGGTCTGTTCGACCGTGATCCGAAGCGTTTGCTGCTCCCCGCCTCGCGCCTCTTCACGCCAGCGCTGAGTCGCGTCAATCGTCAGCCGCGTGTCATCATCGAGATCGCCGGTGAGATTGACGAACTGCCACAATTGCACGTCTTCATCGGCAGCCTTCGCTTTCGATGGTTGCCAAGCGGCAAGCATGGCGGCAAGCAGCGTCGCAAATCGCATCGGCATCCGTGTCATGCTCGCCCCCTAGGCCCGCTCAGATGCGCCGCCTATCGCAAAAACGCTGGAGTGATCCCATGAAATTCTTCGTCGACACCGCCGAGATCGAAGCGATCCGCGACCTTGCCGCCACTGGCCTGCTTGACGGGGTGACCACCAATCCCTCGCTGATCGCCAAGTCGGGGCGCGATTTCAAGGAAGTTACGGCCGAGATCTGCGGGATCGTTGATGGCCCGGTCAGCGCCGAAGTGGTCGCTCTCGACCACGCGACGATGATGAAAGAGGCCGAAGTCCTTCGCAAGATCGCCGACAATGTCTGCATCAAGGTGCCGCTGACGGTGGACGGGCTCAAGACCTGCAAGGCGCTGTCGTCCGAAGGCACGATGGTCAATGTCACGCTGTGCTTCTCGGCCAATCAGGCGCTTCTGGCGGCCAAGGCGGGCGCGAGCTTCATCTCGCCCTTCGTCGGCCGCCATGACGACAACGGCTTTGACGGGATGGACCTGATCGAGGACATCCGCCTGATCTACGACAACTACAACTTCGCCACCGAAATTCTGGTCGCATCCGTGCGCCATACCACCCATGTGCTGCAGGCCGCCAAGATCGGCGCCGACGTCATGACCGCGCCGCCGAAGGTGATCCACGACCTGTTCAAGCATGTGCTGACCGACAAGGGAATCGAAGGCTTCATGGCCGACTGGGCCAAGACCGGGCAGTCGATCCTCTAAGCAATGGCCGACCAGTCTCCGCTCGATCTGTTCAAGCAGGCGCTCACCGGCGCATCGCGGGCGATTGCGCGCGATCCGGAAGTCGAGGTCGCATGGAGCGCGGATGTTCCGGGGGCTGCGGGCAACCGCTTCCGCGTGCCCTTGCCGGGGCGCGATCTGCCCGCGGATCAGGTGACCGAGGCGCGCGGTTTTGCCGATAGCTTCGCGCTCAAGCTGCGCCACCACGATGCCGCGCTTCACGCCAAGTCCGCCCCGCCCGAACCCATCGCGCGGGCCTGTTACGACGCGATCGAGCAGGTGCGTTACGAGGCGCTGGGCGCAAACCGCTTTGGCGGGATCAAGGCCAATCTCGACGCGGCGACCGAAATGCGCACTGCGGGCGACAAGATCGTGCGCGCGCAGAACTCCTCGGAGGTGCCGCTCCAGACCGCGCTCGCCTTGCTGGTGCGCGAGGCGCTGACGGGCGAGGCGGTGCCGGCCAAGGCGCAGGGCGGCATCGAGCTGGTGCGCGATTTCCTCGAAGAGAAGGTCGGCGGCGATTTTGCCACGCTGGCCGAGATGATCGGCGATCAGGAGGCGTTCCAGAAGCTCGCGCTCGATATGTTGCGCGAGCTCGATCTCACCCGCCCCACCGAAAATCCCGACCAGAGCGACACCGACGACGCCGACGATGACGACGCCCCCAGCGACGACGATCAGGGCGATGACGACAACCAGGGTGAAGGCGATCCGCAGTCCGCGGAAATGGCCGGCGACATGGCTGAAGGCGAGGGCGAGGGGGAGGAATCCTCCGACAGCCAGACCGACAGTGACATGTCCGAAGGTGAACCGGGCGAGGATGGCGACGGCTCTGACGCTCCCGTGCGCCCCAACCGCCCGCAGGCCGAGGTTCCGGCGAGTGTCGACTACAAGGCCTTCACCACCCGCTTCGATGAAGAAGTCGCCGCGCCCGACCTGTGCGACGCCGAGGAACTCGACCGCCTGCGCGCCTATCTCGATAGCCAGCTGACCGGATTGCAGGGAGTGGTGACGCGCCTTGCCAACCGCTTGCAGCGCCGTCTGATGGCGCAGCAGAACCGCAGCTGGGACTTCGACATGGAGGAAGGCGTGCTGGATGCCGCGCGTCTCGCCCGCGTGATCATCTCGCCCGGCACGGCCTTGAGCTACAAGGTTGAACGCGACGTCGAGTTCAAGGACACGATCGTCACCCTGCTGATCGACAATTCCGGCTCCATGCGCGGGCGGCCGATCTCCATCGCCGCGATCAGCGCCGACATTCTGGCGAGGACGCTCGAGCGCTGCGGCGTGAAGACCGAGATCCTCGGCTTCACCACCCGAGCGTGGAAGGGCGGGCAGAGCCGCGAGGCCTGGCTCGCCGATGGCAAGCCGCAGAATCCGGGCCGTCTCAACGACCTGCGCCACATCATCTACAAACAGGCCGACGAGCCGTGGCGCCGCGCGCGCCGCAATCTCGGGCTGATGATGCGTGAGGGCCTGCTGAAGGAAAACATCGACGGCGAGGCGCTGATCTGGGCGCACAGCCGGTTGCTCTATCGCCCGGAAGAACGCCGCATTCTGATGGTGATCTCCGACGGCGCACCGGTTGACGATTCGACGTTGAGCGTGAACTCGGCGGGCTATCTCGAAGCGCACCTTCGCAGCGTGATCGAGTGGATCGAGAAGGTCTCGCCCGTCCAGCTGGTCGCCATCGGCATCGGCCATGACGTGACGCGATATTACAGGCGCGCGGTGACGATTATGGACGTGGAGCAGCTGGGCGGCACGATCATGGAACAACTCGCGGAGCTGTTCGAGGACGAGAAGGGCGTGAAGGGACGGCGCTAGAATGAGCGATAGCAGCCTGAGGTTCCTGCTGGGCACTACGCTCTCGATTTCAGCTACACCGCCTTGCGCACTTCTGGGCGGAGTCGGCTTGATGCTGGGACATCTCTGTATCGGCGCAGGCTTTAACCGGTAAATCCCTCGCAATCCCCGCTGACGAAGCCTGCGGCTTGTCCGATGTTGCCCGGCGGGGGTCGTATGGGGGGTAGCATATTGTTCTCGCTGGTTTTGGCCGCGCTCTTGCAGCAGGCCTCCGCCGCCGTTCCGGCTGATCCCGCGCAAGTGCCCGAACCCGCCGCCGCGCAGGACGGCGCCACGTCGGTGACCACTGCGCCTGCGGCCGAGGCTCCGGCTCCCGCCCCCGCCGGGCTGCTGCTGCCCAAGACCACGCCGCTCATCATCGCGATCGAAAAGGAGCTGGGCTCCAAGATCAGCCAGACGGGCGAGACGTTCCCGATTCGCCTCGTGCAGGCGGTCTCGGTTGACGGGGTCGAGGTCTTGCCCGCCGGGATTACCGGGCAGGGCGAGGTCGTCCACGCCAAGAAGGCGGGGCTCGCGGGCGCTGCGGGCGAGTTGGTCCTCGCTGCGCGCTACCTTGATTTCAATGGTCGCCGGATCGAGCTGCGCAGCTTCCGCTTCATGGAGGCGGGCGAAAGCTCGCTCGGCAAGGGGCAGGACAATACCGGCGTGTCCAACATCACTACCGCAGTCGCTGGACCCATCGGGTTCTTCATCGGCGGCGGTAACACCAATGTCTTGCCGGGCACGGTCGCCAATGCGAAGACCCGCAATGACGAGCTATTCGAGCGTCCCGCGCCAGCCGAGGCGGCGCCCGTCGAACCACAGATTGAACCGAGGGAGGAAAATCCATGAAGAAGCTGCTTACTGCTGCCATGCTCGCCGCGGCCCTGCCGCTGGCACTGACCACGGCCGCGCCTGCTGCGATGGCCGAGGAAAAGGCCGAGGCCGAGCTCAAGATTCCGCCGCCGCCGCCGGGCAAAGGCCAGATCCTGTTCTACCGTACCGGCGGCCTTAGTGGCGCTGCATTGGGATGCGCGGTGTTCGACGTGGGGGCGGAAGACAAGCTGTCCTCGCTCGGCGCGGGCAAGTATTTCATCCTCGTCTCCGATCCCGGCCCGCGCAGCTTCACGGTGAAGTCGCTCGAAACCAAGGACGCGCTGACCCTCGAAATCGAGGAAGGCGAGACCCAGTTCGTGCGCTGCAAGATCAAGACCGGCTTCATGTCGGGCCGTGCCGACATCGGCCCGAGCACCGAGACCGAGTTCCGCACCAAGCACAAGAACCCCAAGATGGTCGATGCCGACGATATGTCCGAGGCGGTGCGCAAGACCAACTATCCGGGCTGACCGGTCGCTCCTTCGGGGGCGATGACTAAAGAATAACTCGGGGCCGCTGGCGATTTTGTCGCTTGCGGCCCCGATGCTTTGAGCGGCAAGACGCGCGCCACACTTCCTTTTGCAGAGATCCACCCATGAACGTCACCGAAGCCGTCACCACCCGCCGCTCGATCCGCGCTTTCCTCGACACACCGGTCGATCTCGCCACAATCACCCGCGTGATGGACAAGGCCCGATGGGCCGCATCGGGATGCAATTACCAGCCGTGGGAGGCGAGCATCGTTACCGGCCAGCCGCTCAAGGACCTGCAGGCCAAGATCATCGCCAATGGCCCCGGTGCTGCCGAATATGATTGGGCCGCCCCCGGGCAGGAGGAGGCTTACAAGGCGCGTCTCGACGGAGTGTCTGCCGGCATGTTCGGCGCGATGGGGATCGCGCGCGATGACGGCGCGGGGCGCATGGCCGCGATGGCGAAGAACACGACCAGCTTCGATGCGCCCGCGGTGCTGTTCGTCTACTTCCCGCGCCTGATGAAGGAACCGCAGTGGTCGGATGTCGGCATGTGGCTGCAAACCGTTGCGCTGCTGGTGCGCGAGGAAGGGCTCGACAGCTGCTTCCAGGAATTCATGGCGCTCTACGCCAACACAATCCGCGAATTCCTCGGCCTCGATCACGAACGCTACATGTTCTTCTGCGGCATGGCGATCGGCACCCGCGATCCGGACGCGCCGGTGAACAACTTCGAACGCCAGCGCGTGCCGCTGGGCGAGCAGGTGAAGTTCATCGGGTTCGAGTGAGGCGGCTTGCGCTCGGGTGATGGATTGGGGCAAAGGCCCCGTCCATGACTGACGCGCCGCTTAAGCTGTTCAACTCGCTCACCCGTTCGATTGAGGTGTTCGAGCCCGTCCACCCTGGCGAGGCGCGCGTCTACACCTGCGGGCCGACGGTCTACAACTACCCGCATATCGGCAACATGCGCGCCTATGTGTTTGCCGATGTGCTGGGGCGCACGCTGAGTTGGAAGGGCTTGAAGCTCACCCACGTCATCAACATCACCGATGTCGGCCACCTGACCGACGATGCCGACGCGGGCGAGGACAAGATGGAGAAGATGGCGGCCGAGAAGGCGCAGTCGATCTGGGACATCGCCGAGCACTACAAGCAGGCCTATTGGGCCGATGTGAAGGCGCTCAATATCCGCCAGCCGGCGCAGTGGACGGTTGCGACCGACTACGTCCCGCAGATGATCGAATTCGCAAAGGGCATCGCGGACAAGCACTGCTACGAGCTGGAGAGCGGGCTCTATTTCGACGTTTCCACGGTCGCCGATTACGGGCGCTTGGCGCGAGCGCAGACCGACGAAGGCGAGGGCCGGATCGAAGCGGTTGAGGGCAAGCGCAACGCGGCCGATTTCGCGATCTGGCGCAAGACCCCGCCCGGCGAGACGCGGCAGATGGAATGGGATTCGCCGTGGGGCAAAGGCGCTCCGGGCTGGCATCTCGAATGCTCGGTCATGTCGGGCGAGGTGCTGGGCTTCCCGTTCGACATTCACACCGGCGGGATTGATCACCGCGAGATTCATCACCCCAACGAGATCGCGCAGAATCAGGCGCATTGCTGCACGAATGGGCTCGACGATCCGAGGAATTCGGGCGCGCGCATCTGGATGCACAACAACTTCCTCGTCGAACGATCGGGGAAGATGTCGAAGTCCTCGGGCGAGTTCCTGCGGCTGCAACTGCTGATCGACCGGGGGTATCACCCGCTGGCATACCGGCTGATGTGCCTGCAGGCGCATTATCGCAGCGAGCTCGAGTTCAGCTGGGAAGGGCTGGGGGCGGCGCTGACGCGGCTGAAGCGGATGGTGATGGCCTACGCCAAGTGGCACGGCCAACTCAGTCTCCCGCCCCGCGAGGTGCCGGGCGACAGCTGGGAGCGCGAGCGCATCACCCGCGATCTCATCACCCGCTTCGATGCCGCGATTGCCAGCGATCTCAACACCGCCGAGGCGCTGACGATCATCGAGGAGCTGCTGGCGCTCAAGCGCGTCGCGCCGGAATGCATCGTGACGGCGGCGGTCAGGATGGACGCCGTACTGGGGCTCGGCCTTGGTAAGCTTGAGCGCGCCGATCTGCGCATCCGGCCCAAGGCCACCGCCATCAGCGAAGCCGAGATCGAAGCCGCGCTCGCCCGCCGCAAGGAGGCACGCGCCGCCAAGGACTTCGCGGCCTCGGACGCGATCCGCGACGAACTCGCCGCTCAAGGCGTCGAGGTGATGGACGGCGATCCGCTCGGCTGGGAGTGGAAGCTGGGATGACCCCCACTTTTCGTCATTGCGAGCTGCAGGCGAAGCAATCCATGAACTGACCCGTCGCCTTGGCGCACCGGTGATCCATGGATTGCCGCTTCGCCTCCGGCTCCTCGCAATGACGAATAGAGGTCTCCAACAATGACCATTCTCGCCATCTCCGGCCTCATCCGCCCGATGCTCGAAAGCCGTCTGCCGCAGGGCCTCGACGTGCGCTGGTTCATGTCTGCCGAGGAAGCCGTCGACGCGGTCGCCGAGGCCGAAATCGGCTGGTTCGACATGAACGACAAGGAGGCGATGGCCGCAACGCTGGTCGCGGCGAAGAAGCTGAAGTGGCTCAATTCGATCTACGCGGGGCTCGATTTTCTTCCGATGGACGTGCTGATCGAGCGCGGTATCACCGTTACCAACGGGGCCGGGATCAACGCCATCACCATCGCCGAATATGTCGTGATGGGGATGCTCAACATCGCCAAGGGTTACCGCGATGTGGTGCGCGCGCAGGACCGGCACGAATGGCTGTTCGACAGCCCCGGCAAGCGCGAGCTGGCGGGATCGAAGGCGCTACTGCTCGGCTATGGCGCGATTGGCAAGCTGATCGAGCCACGCCTCAAGGCCTTCGACGTCGATGTCACCGTGGTGCGCCGCTCGCCCGGCGAGAACACCCTCGGCCCGGATGAATGGCGTGCGCGGTTGGGCGAGTTCGACTGGGTGATCCTTGCCGTGCCCGCCACCCCCGAAACCGACGGGATGATCGGCGCGGAGGAACTTGCCGCGATGAAATCCGATGCCGTCATCGTCAACATCGCGCGCGGCGCGGTGATCGACCAGCCGGCGCTGGTGGAGGCGCTGGAAAAGAAGGCCATTGGCGGCGCTTTCCTCGACGTTACCACGCCCGAGCCGCTGCCTGCCGACCATCCGCTGTGGAGCCTGCCGAACGCGCATATCTCGATGCACCTGTCGGGCCGCGCGCAGGACAAGATGTTCATCCGCAGCGGGGAGCGCTTCCTCGCCAATCTCGGCCGATATCTCAGGGGAAAGCCGGTCGCACCGGTCTTTGACCCCCGTCTCGGGTATTGATCGCAAGCTGCGCGCCGTTTGACGCTTTTCGGCAATACATTTGCCACAATGCAGGTCCATCCTGCGCGCGCAGGGCCGCCGCCTTGCACGCTAGGGGGGTGTGATCATGAGCGACACGAAGAAGGCGTCCGATCTGTTTATCGAGTGTCTCGAGGCAGAAGGCGTCGAATACATCTTCGGCGTGCCCGGTGAAGAGAACCTCGACTTCCTCGAAAGCCTGTCGAAGTCTGACAAGATCCAGCTGATCCTCACCCGCCACGAGCAGGGCGCAGGCTTCATGGCCGCGACCTATGGCCGGCACACCGGCAAGACGGGCGTTTTTCTTGCCACCTTGGGCCCGGGCGCGACCAACATGGTCACCGCTGTCGCCTATTCGCAGCTTGGCGGGATGCCGACGCTGGCGATCACCGGGCAGAAGCCGATCAAGAAATCGAAGCAGGGCCGGTTCCAGATCCTCGATGTGGTGGCGATGATGAGCCCGATCACGAAATATGCCCACCAGCTCGCCAGCGCCGACAACATCCCCAGCCGCGTGCGCGAGGCGATCCGGCTGGCCGAGGAGGAAAAGCCGGGCGCCGTCCACCTCGAATTCCCCGAGGATATCGCCGAGGAACACACCACCAGCCGTCCGATCTCCGCCAGCCTCGCCCGGCGCCCAATCGCCGAGGAAAAGGCGGTGCGTCAGGCCGTGCTGGCGATCGAGGGCGCAAAGGCGCCGATCCTCGTCATCGGTGCGGGTGCGAACCGCAAGATGACCGGGCGGATGCTGCGCCAGCTGATCGACAAGACCGGCATCCCCTTCCTTACGACCCAGATGGGCAAGGGCGTGGTCGACGAGCGGCACCCGCTATTCCTCGGCTGCGCGGCGCTTTCTGCCGGAGACTTTGTGCACCGCGCCATTCATGACGCGGACTGCATCGTCAACATCGGCCACGACGTGATCGAAAAGCCGCCCTTCTTCATGCAGGCGGGCGGGCCAACGGTGATCCACGTCTCGACCCGCACCGCCGAGGTCGATCCGGTCTACTTCCCGCATATCGAGGTGATCGGCGACATCGCCAACGCGATCTACCAGATCAAGGAGGACATTGTCCCGCAAGGGCGGTGGGACGTCCGCCGGATGCTCGAATACCGCGCTGCCGAGGTTGCGCACACGGATGGCCTTGCTGCGGACACCCGCTTCCCGATCTTCCCTCCGCATCTGGTGGCACAGGTAAGGGATGCGATGCCTGAGGACGGGATTATCTGCCTCGACAACGGCGTCTACAAGATCTGGTTCGCGCGCGGCTATGCGGCCTACCTCCCCAATACGGTACTGCTCGATAACGCGCTGGCGACAATGGGCGCGGGCCTGCCGAGCGCGATGATGAGCGCGATGCTCTATCCCGACCGCAAGGTGATGGCGATCTGCGGCGACGGCGGGTTCATGATGAACAGCCAGGAGATGGAGACCGCGGTGCGCCTCGGCCTCAATCTCACCGTTCTGATCCTGCGCGACGATGCTTACGGAATGATCCGCTGGAAGCAGGCCAACATGGGCTTTGCCGATTTCGGTCTGACCTATGGCAATCCGGATTTTGTGAAGTACGCCGAGAGCTACGGCGCGACCGGGCACCGGGTGACCTCAGCCGAGCACCTTACCGATCTGCTCGGGCATTGCCTCGCCACGCCGGGGTTGCACCTGATCGACTGTCCGGTGGACTACACCGAGAACGACCAGATCCTGAACCACGATAT
Organism: Porphyrobacter sp.; assembly: GCA_027533455.1. Taxonomy (GTDB): domain Bacteria; phylum Pseudomonadota; class Alphaproteobacteria; order Sphingomonadales; family Sphingomonadaceae; genus Erythrobacter. The sequence goes on from JAPZUC010000002.1 coordinate 155,561, forward strand.
CAAGCGGCTGAGCAAGGAGCTCTAGAGCATCCTCGTCGCCCCAGCCCGGCGGCGGGCATGACCAGCTTGGAGACGTCGCGTGCAGCTTAAAGATATCTACCCGCTCTACCTCAACAACAAGGCGGTGCAGCCGAACACCGATCTCGAGGTGACGGACAAATACACTGGCGAGGTTGCCTTCCGCACCGCGCTGGCGACGCCCGATGTGATCGAGGAAGCTATCGCCGGGGCGGTGCGGGCGGCGGAGCCGATGGCGCGGCTCGCGTCCTTCGAAAAGCAGGATGTGCTGATGCATTGCGTCCGGCGGTTCAAGGAACGCTCTGAGGAACTCGCCTATGCCCTGTGTGTCGAGGCGGGCAAGCCGATCAAGGACTCAGAGGGCGAGGTCAGTCGCCTCATCGACACCTTCCGCATCGCCGCCGAAGAAGTCGTCCGCAATTACGGTGAAGTCCAGCCGCTCGATATCTCGGCACGGGCCAAGGGTTATATGGGGATGTGGAAGCGCGTGCCGATCGGGCCGTGCAGCTTCATCTCGCCGTTCAATTTCCCCCTGAACCTTGCCGCGCACAAGATCGCGCCCGCCATCGCGATGGGCTGTCCCTTCGTGATGAAGCCCGCGAGCAAGACGCCGCTCGGTGCGATCATCATGGGCGAAGTCTTGGCCGAGTGCGATATCCTGCCCGAGGGTGCCTTCTCGATCCTCCCCGCTAGCCGCGACGGCGCCGATATGTTCACGCAAGACGAGCGGCTGAAGCTGCTCTCCTTCACCGGATCGCCCGGAGTGGGTTGGGACCTCAAGGCCAAGGCGGGCAAGAAGAAGGTCGTGCTCGAACTCGGCGGCAATGCGGCGGTGATCATCGACAAGGACGCCGATCTGGCTGACGCGCTGGAGCGGGTGATCTTCGGCGCGTTCTACCAGTCGGGCCAGTCCTGCATCGGGGTGCAGCGCATCCTGATCCACGACGAGGTTTACGAACGCTTCAAGGCTATGCTGGTGGCTCGCGCGGGCAAGCTTGTCGCTGGCGATCCCAAGGAACGTGACACCTTCATCGGCCCGATGATTTCGGACGGCGAGGCCAAGCGCCTCAAGGGCTGGATCGACGAGGCCGTCGAGGCGGGCGCGACCCTGCTGTGCGGTGGCGGCCTTTCGCGCGGCAATATGCTGGAGGCGACGCTGCTTGAAGGCGTTCCTGATGATGCCAAGGTCAAGAACGAGGAAGCTTTCGGCCCGCTCGCGATCCTGCAACGCTTCACGCATTTCGACGCGGCACTGGAGGAGGTGAACAACTCCAAATTCGGCCTGCAGGCGGGCATCTTCACCCGCGACCTGTTCCAGATGTTTGCCGCATGGGACCGGCTGGAAGTCGGCGGCGTCGTCATCAACGACGTGCCGAGCTACCGCGTGGACAACATGCCCTACGGCGGGGTGAAGGATTCAGGCCTGGGCCGCGAGGGCATTCGTTTCGCCATGGAGGACATGAGCGAGATCCGGAATTTGATCATTCGCGGAACCTGAAAATCTCGTCTCCCCGGCCCCCGAGCCGGGGCCCCGCTACCTTGATTTGAAAGGAAAGAAGCGGGGCCCCGGGTCAAGCCCGGGAAGACGGCAGATACTCAACCTTCTTCCAGCAAAAGCAACACCGCGGTCACCTCCAGCCGCTCCATCGCGCCGAAGCGATGGTCGGCCTTGGTGATCGTTGCATCGGCGACGAGCTGGCCGGGGAGGGTGAACTCGTGATCGGGCAGCTTCTCGATCAGTTCCTCGCCTGCTGCCACAGCTTCGGGCCCGCAGAATTCCAGCACCACTTCGTGCCGCGTGCCCGTGAAGGTAATCGAGGCCCAGGCCTTTTCCTCATGGGAAAGCACTGTGCCAGCCCCGCCGGTTATCAGCTGCAGCGCGCTGCGCACCCGGTCGGTCAGCGTGCGGCGCGGGCGCTGGAAGCGGGTTACACCTAGCAGAGGCGCGGACTTGATCTCGATCTGGTCGAAGCCGGCATTGAGATGGGCGAGGGGATCGCGAAGGGTTTCCGTCAGCATCAGGCCATCTCCCCCGTCGTGGCCAAACCCGTCTCGGCGGCGCTGCCATCGGCATAGCCCTGCATCCAGGCCCGGGTGCGCAGCTCGGTCTCGCGGCGCGGAGTGCGGCCCATGCGAAGGTCGAGCACAAAGCGCGGGTCGTGGGCGGCAAGCCGCCCGAACTTGGTGGCGGGCATGGCGTGTACCCTGAGGAAACATTCGATGGACCGAAGCAGCATGGTTTTGCGTCCCTGTTGGTTGCTGATTGGGGCGATTCGCACCGGACGACTCGCCCGATGTTCCTGATTTGTTTCACTACATTTCCTACTTGTCTAGGAAAATTCCTTCGCGTAGGATGTTTCTATGTCGGAAAGCCCCTTCTTGCTCCGTGAAACCCCCGATGGACCGCGTGCACGGCTGCTTGCGCTGGCGCAGGCGAGGGGGGTGAGCCTCGCCGCATTATCCGAGTTGCTCGGGCGTAATCCGTCCTATCTCCAGCAATTCATTCGCAAAGGCTCTCCACGTAAGCTGGAGGAGCAGGACCGGGCGACGCTCGCCCGCTTCCTCGGGGTGGGCGAGGCGGAACTGCGCGAGTCGCAGGAAAATTCCTATGTGAAACCCCCTAGGCGGCGTGACGAGGCCGATTGGGTGGAGGTGCCTCGGCTCGATCTGGGCGCAGCGGCGGGGGCAGGGCGGGTGCCCTTCGGCGAGGCGGCGTTCGACACATTTCGCTTCTCACGCCGCTGGCTCGAGGAACAGGGCCTCGCCCGCGCACAGCTCTCCGCGATCCGGGTCGAGGGGGATTCGATGGAGCCGCTCTTGAACGACGGCGACGAAATCCTTGTCGACCGCGCGCCGCGCCCGTTCCGCGACGGCATCCACGTGGTACGCCTCGGCGACACGCTGATGGTGAAACGCGTCGCCAGCGCCGGGGCGGGGCGGGTGGCGCTATTGTCGCAGAACTTCGTCTACCCCCCGGTCGAGGTGGCGGCGGAGGAGGTCGAGATTATCGGCCGGGTTGTGTGGAAGGGGGGGCGGGTTTAAGTCCCGTCCCATGACCGACACCCCCAAACCCCTCCCCCCCATGCGCGCCGCGATCATCCCGGTGACGCCGCTTCAGCAGAACTGCTCGCTGATCTGGTGCACCAAGACCATGAAGGGCGCGCTGGTCGATCCCGGCGGGGATCTCGACAAGCTGAAGGAAGGCGTCGCCAAGGCTGGCGTCACGCTGGAGAAGATCCTCGTTACCCACGGGCATCTTGACCATTGCGGGCAGGCGGGAATGCTGGCGGATGAACTGGGCCTCGACATCGAAGGCCCGCATGAGGACGACCTTTTCTGGATCGACCAATTGGACGATGACGGCCCGCGTTGGGGGATGGTCGCAAAAAGCTTCACGCCGACCCGCTGGCTCAAGCACGGCGACACGGTGACGGTGGGCGAGTTGACGCTCGACGTGATCCACTGCCCCGGCCACACCCCGGGCCATGTGGTGTTCTTCCACGAACCCAGCCGCTTCGCGATTGTCGGCGACGTATTGTTCCAGGGCTCGATCGGCCGCACCGATTTCCCGCGCGGCAATCATCAGGACCTGATCGATTCGATCACCCAGCGCCTCTGGCCCTTGGGCGAGGACGTGATGTTCATCCCCGGCCACGGCCCCACCAGCACCTTCGGCCGCGAGCGCAAGACCAACGCCTTCGTCAGCGATTACGCGCTGAGCTGAAGCCGCGGATGGAAGGCCGGGTCATCGCTGTCGCGCGGGATGGCGCGCACCGTTTCTCGAAGGAGGTGGTGGAGGCGATTACCATCATCATCGGCCTGGGGGTCAAGGGCGATGCCCATGCGGGGACCACGGTCAAGCACCGCTCGCGGGTGAAGGCCGATCCCACGCAGCCCAACCTCAGGCAAGTTCACCTGATCCACGCCGAATTGTTCGACGAAGTGGCGGCGAAGGGTTTCACCGTCTCCCCCGCCGATCTTGGCGAGAACATCACCACGCAAGGGATCGATCTGCTTGCCCTTCCGCGCGGTACGGTGCTGGCGGTCGGCGAGAGCGTGCGGTTGGAAGTGACAGGCCTGCGCAATCCCTGCGCCCAGATTGAGGCCTTTCAGCCCGGCCTGCTGAGTGCCGTGCTGGACAAGGCGGCTGATGGCACGCTGATCCGCAAGTCCGGGATCATGACCATCGTGCTGGCGGGCGGGATTGTACAGGCTGGCGACGCGATCAGAGTGGAACTGCCAGCGCCGCCGTTTCTGCCGCTTGAGAGGGTCTAAATCACCCCCATCACGATCAGGATCGCCACCACCGCCAGGCCCAGCTGCACCAGCATCGTTGTGACGGTCCCGATCATCCGGCCGATCTGCTTGCCCGCGCCATCCATTCCGAAGGCATGGGCTATGCGGGCAAGGAAATAGGCCGCTGCGACATAGGCGAGCCACCAGCTGCCCTTGCCCGCAAGCTCGATCGCGGCGATCAGGATCAGCACGAAGGCGGTGTTCTCGACATAGTTCAATTGCGCGCGCATCCGGCGTTGCAGCGCCTCGCTTCCGCCATCGCCCACGCTGATCTGGAGCGCGGTGCGCAGCGCGCCGATGCGGATCCCCAGCCAGATGTTGAGCACGGCAGCAGCTGCCGCAGCGGCAAGCGTTACAGGAAGCACGGTCATGATTGAGATCCCCTCTTGATTGGCTTGCGGTGCTAGGCTGCGTCCACGCGGGTTGCAACGCGCGAATTTTCAGCTATAGCGCGCGCCTTCCCGCCGCTTCTGGCCAAGGAAAGCGCGCAAGTCTCGTGCTTGTGTGCGCACCTTCCTTGCCGTAAGGGCGGCCTTCGAGAATCGCAGGCGCTGCCAGATGTATGGGTGGTGCACGTCAGTTATTTGAGGAAATGGTGCCACCATGGCTGTCCCCAAGAGAAAAGTTTCGCCTTCCCGTCGTGGCATGCGTCGTTCGCACGATGCGCTGAAGGTCGAAGCCTTCGGTGAATGCAGCAACTGCGGCGAACTCAAGCGTCCGCACAACATCTGCGGCCATTGCGGCCACTATAACGGGCGTCAGGTCGTCGCCGTCGGCTAAGTGCCGTTGGCTTTCACCATAGACCGGAGATTAGCACGATGAGCCTCCCGCGTATCGCGATCGATGCGATGGGCGGCGACGAAGGCGTGCGCGTCATGGTCGAAGGCGCCGCGCTGGCTCGCCGTCAGCACGAAAAATTCAAGTTCCTCTTGGTGGGTGACAGTGCGCGCATCGAAGCCGCGCTCGATCATCACCCGAATTTGCGCGCGGCCTCCGAAATCCTCCATTGCGATGATGTGGTGGGCGGCGACGAGCTGCCCAGCAAGGCGATCCGCCGCGCCAAGACCACATCGATGGGCCTCGCCGTCAACGCGGTAAAAACCGGCGATGCGGGCGCTGCCGTGAGCGCAGGCAATACCGGCGCGCTGATGGCGATGAGCAAGCTCGCGCTGCGCACCATGCCCGGGATCGACCGCCCGGCGCTCGCCGCGATCATGCCGACCCTTCAGGCGCATGACGTGGTGATGCTCGATCTGGGCGCCAACACCGAAGCGGATGCCCGCAACCTTGTGCAATATGCAGTGATGGGCGCGGCCTATTCGCGGATCGTCAACGGCTTCGACAAGCCGGTCGTCCGCCTTCTCAACATCGGCACCGAAGAGATCAAGGGAACCGAAGAGCTGCGCGATGCTGCCGCGATGCTGACCGCCGCTTCGGCCAGCGGGGCGCTGGCGCTGCAATTCGACGGCTTCGTCGAAAGCGACAAGATCAACCGCGGGGAGACCCATGTGGTCGTCACCGACGGGTTCTCCGGCAACATCGCGCTCAAGGCGATCGAAGGCTCGGCGCGCTTCGTGACCGATCTGCTTCGGCAGGCCTTTACCTCGTCACTGCGTTCCAAGATCGGTTTTCTGGTCTCGCGCCCGGCGACCGAGCTGCTCAAGCACCATCTCGATCCCAACAACCACAATGGCGCGGTCTTCCTCGGCCTCAACGGCGTGGTGGTGAAGAGCCACGGCAGCGCCAATGCCAAGGGCGTGGCCCATGCGGTTGCGGTGACCGCGCGCCTGCTCGAAAACGAGCTGACCCAGCGGATTGCGCACGACCTGTCGCAGCTGGGCGAAGGCACGCTGGGCCAGAAAGCTCGCGGCGCGGCGGTTGCTCCCAAGAATGATGAGGCTACGGCGTGACCGGTTCAAGGGTGCTCGGCACCGGTTCGGCCTTGCCGCGCCGTATCGTGACCAACGCCGAACTTGCCGAACGTGTCGACACCTCGGACGAATGGATCGTCGCGCGCACCGGCATCCGCCAGCGCCATATTGCAGGCGAGGGGGAGACCACCGCGACCCTTGCCACAGATGCTGCACGCGCCGCGCTGGCTGACGCCGGGATCGAAGCGGACAGCATCGGGCTAATCATCCTCGCCACCGCCACGCCCGACAACACCTTCCCCGCCACGGCCACCAAGGTGCAGGCTGCATTGGGATGCCAGGGCGGTGTCGCCTTTGATGTCGCGGCGGTGTGCTCCGGCTTCCTCTACGCGCTCGCCACAGCCGATTCGCTGTTGCGCACGGGCATGGCGAAACGCGCGCTGGTGATCGGGGCTGAGACCTTCAGCCGTATCCTCGACTGGGAAGACCGCACCACCTGCGTGCTGTTCGGCGACGGGGCGGGGGCAGTGGTGCTCGAAGCGCCCTCGGGTGATACGTCGGCCGATAGCCCCGGAATCATCGGCACCCGGCTTCACGCCGATGGCGACCAGCACGATCTGCTCTTTGTCGACGGCGGTCCTTCGACCACGCAGACAGTCGGCCATGTGCGGATGCGCGGGCAGGAAGTGTTCCGCCACGCGGTCGTAAACCTGTCCAGCGTCCTCAAGGAAGTGCTTGAGGATAATGGTATTCACGCCGATCAGCTCGATTGGGTCGTGCCGCATCAGGCCAATGCCCGCATCCTCGATGCGACCGCGCGCAAGCTCGGGATCTCGCCCGACAAGGTGGTTGTGACGGTTGATCGTCACGCAAACACCTCGGCTGCTTCGGTGCCGCTTGCGCTTGATGTCGCGCGCAAGGACGGGCGCATCAAGGCAGGCGATCTGGTGATGCTGGAAGCGATGGGCGGCGGCTTTACCTGGGGTGCCAGTCTGATCCGGATGTAAGCCGGGCGGGGGGCACGTTTGTCTCCTTTCCTAACATAAGTGAGGAAAATCCCGCATTCCGCGCAGCATCGCTTTGCAAATGCGCCGGAAAATCGTAAGCAGACGGCCTTCACGGGTCGCGCCGCGAAGGAGAATTCGCATGATGCGTTCGGTTGGCACTTTGACCCGCGCCGATCTGGCGGAAACCATCAATCGTAAGATGGGCTTCAGCCGGGCGGAATCGCTCGATCTGGTAGAGGCTATTCTAGGCAAGATGAGCGATGCGCTTGCCAAGGGTGAGAACGTCAAGATTTCGGGCTTCGGCAGCTTCGTGCTGCGCGACAAGAACGAGCGGGTCGGCCGCAATCCCAAGACCGGGATCGAAGTGCCGATCACTCCGCGCCGGGTGATGACGTTCCGCGCGAGCCAACTGCTCAAGGAACGCATCACCAAGGGATGACACAGCCCAAGTGGCGAGCAAGGTGAGGCCAGATGACCGGTTTCGATGACGGAAAAGACGAGGGCGCGCTGCGCACCATCGGCGAAGTCAGCGAGGCGCTGGGCATCCGGCCTCACGTGCTGCGTTACTGGGAAGCGCAGTTTCCGCTGCTGAAGCCGCTGAAACGCAGCGGCGGGCGACGCTATTACCGCGTAGCCGATGTCGAACTGGTCCAGACGATCGACCGTCTGGTGAACCGCGAAGGCTATACCCTCAAGGGTGCCGAGGCTGTGCTGCGCGCTGCCGCCAAATCTACTCTGGACCGTCGCAAGGACGACCGGCGAGCAGGCGAGCGCCGTGTCGAAGCCGGGGGCACCGAAACGCCGGGCGTGCGGCTGATGGTATCTGAAGGGCCGGACATGGCCGAGATCATCGCGGGCCTCAAATCCGTGCGCGCCAAGCTTGCAGCGGCACTCGGCGCTTAAGCCTACTCCGCCGCCAGCAGCGCGGCTTCTCCAAGATCGACGCTGACGAGGCGCGAGACGCCTTTTTCCGCCATCGTCACCCCGAACAAGCGGTGCATCCGGCTCATCGTCACCGCGTTGTGGGTGACGATAAGGTAGCGGGTGGTGGTGGTGGCGACCATCGATTCGAGCAGATCGCAGAAGCGTTCGACATTGGCATCGTCCAGCGGCGCGTCGACTTCGTCCAGCACGCAGATCGGGGCCGGGTTTGTGAGGAACAGCGCAAAGATCAGCGCGGTTGCCGTCAGCGCCTGCTCGCCGCCCGACAGCAGCGACAGCGATTGCAGCCGCTTTCCGGGCGGCTGGGCGTAGATTTCGAGGCCCGCTTCCAGCGGATCGTCCGAATCAACCAGTGCGAGGTGTGCCTGACCCCCTTCGAACAGGCGGGTGAAAAGTACGCGGAAATGCCCGTCCACTGCCTCGAACGCCGCGCGCAGGCGCTCGCGCCCTTCGCGGTTGAGGTTGCCGATCGATCCGCGCAGGCGCGCGATCGCCTCGACCAACTCGGCCTGTTCCTGCGCGCTGGTGCCGTGCTCGCCCTCGATCCGGGCAAGTTCGTCTGCCGCGACGAGGTTGACGGGACCGATGCGTTCGCGCGCGGCGGTGAGCTTTTCGAGCTCGACGGATTCGTCAGCGGCGGGCGCAAGGTCGGCCTCGTCGAAGCCGAAGCGTTCGCCCAGCAGCGGCGGCGGGCACTGGAAGCGCTCGCCCGAGATGCGGGCCAATTCGGCGCGGCGCAGCTCCTCGTTCTCGGCCCGCGCGGCAAGGCTGGCGCGACTTTCGCGGGCTTGGGCGAGGACTTCGACGACGGCGGCGAGCGCGGTGTCGGCGGCGCGCTGGCGGGTATCAGCCTCGCGCATGACAGCTTCGGCTTGGGCGAGTTCGGCAGCGAGGCGCGTGCGGGTCGCTTCGCCTGACTCGATCTCCGCCACAAGGGTGGCGGGCTTGGCGGCATGGACGGCGTGCTCCTCGGCGATTTCCGCAAGGCGCCGTGTGGTCTCGGCCATGCGCCGCTCGGCATCGGACGATCGCGCCTGCCATCCGGCGTGGTCGGCCTGCTGGCCTGCCAGCCGTTCGCGCGCCACGGCGAGCGCCTGATCCTGCGCGGCGAGCTCGGCGAGAGCGGACTGCACGGCGGCGCGGGCGGCGGCGTTCTTCGCCTGCGCGGCTTCCAATGCAGCGCGTCCGGCGTCCTTTTCAGGGAGGCGGGCGCAGGCATCGCGTGCCGTCTCTACCTCGTTTCGCGCAGCGGCGATCTGGGTGTCGATGTCCGAGGCGCTGGCGGCCAGTTCGGCAAGGCGTGCGGCGAGGCGTTCCTTCGCTGCCTCGGCCTGATCGAGCCGCCGCAGCGCCTGCCGCTCGGCCTCGATCGCGCCGGCGATGTTCCGCTCTTGGGCCACAAGGCCGGTCTGCAAGGTAGCAAGTTCCTCGCGCACCACCTTGTCCTCGGCCTCCGCGCGGGCGGCGGCTCCGCGCAATGGAGGGAGGGCGGCTTCGAGTTCGGCGAAGCGGTTGGCGGCTTCGAGCTGCGCGGCCTCGGCAGCGCCTTCGCCGCGCGCGACGAAACCGTCCCAGCGCCTGAGGTGCCCGGCGCGGGTCACCAGCCATTCGCCCGGCGCGAGCGCGCGGCCATCATCCGTCTCCACGCTGTGTACCAGCGCGAGGCGCGCGGCCAGTTCATCGGGGCATTGCGAGAGACGGGCGAGCAGGCTGTCGGCAACGGGCTTTGGCGCAGCGGCCCCTGTCCAGAACCGCCCGTCCTGCGGAGAAGCAGGCGCGCCCAAAGGCGATTTCCCGTCACGCCCCAGCACCGCCGCGAGCGCGCGTTCGTAGCCGGGGGTGACGGTCACCCGGTCGAGCGGGGTCGCCATTCCCTGCCGCCCGGCTTCGCGCTTGGCACGCGCCTCGCGGTCACGGGCGAGGGCGGTGTGCTCGCGTTCGACCCCGGCAAGTTCGGCGCGCGCGGCGGCGAGCGCGGTGGCGGCCTCGTCACGGGCGGTCTGCAATTCGCCCTTGCGGGTCTGATCCTCGGCGAGCTTCGCGCGCAGGCGCGTGACTTCCTGCGCAGCGTCCTCGGCAGCCTCGCGCGCGGCGATGACGTCTGCTTCCGGATCGCCGCTGCTGGCGAGTTCGTTGCGGGTCCGCTCGATGCGCGCGGCTTCGGCCTCGATCCGGGCGAGGCGGGCTTCGGCCTGTTCGACGGCGGCTTCGGCGACGCGCCATTCTGCCTCGACCCCGGCCTGATCGGCTGTGGCCTTGGCCAGCGCGAGTTCGGCGGCGCGGCTGGCGCGCTCCTTGTCTTCGGCCGCTTCGGCGATGCGCGGCCGCGCGGCTTCGGCGGCGGCGAGCGCGGCGCGGCTGGCGCCTAGTTCGTCGGTCAGCCGTGCCAGCGCCTCGACTGCGGCATTGGTCAACCGGTCGGCATCGGAGCGGTCTTCCTCAAGCCGTTTGCGCTGCCGATCGAGATCGGCGAGCCGGGTTTCGGCGGCCTCGAGCTTTTCGGCCAAGGCTGCCATCCGGTGCCCGTGGGCGCTGGCATCGTCGCGGCGGTCGGCGAGTTCGTCACGCGCATCGGCTAAGGCCTGTGCGGCTTCGGCCTGTTCGGCCTGCGCGACTTCGACCTTGGTCTGCGCTTCGGTAACCTGCGCGCTGGCCGCTTCGGCCGCGGAGCGCGCGGCCTTTGCGGCTGCTGCGGCTTCGCGCCAGCGGGCAAAGAGCAGGCGGGCTTCTGCGGCCTGGATCTTGTTGGTGAGTTCGGTGTAGCGCTCGGCCTGCTTGGCCTGCCGCTTCAGCGAGGCGATCTGCGCGTCGAGCCCCGCCATCAGGTCTTCGAGCCGCGCAAGGTTGGCCTCGGCGGCGCGCAGCTTGCTCTCGGCATCCTTGCGGCGAACGTGCAGGCCCGCGATGCCCGCAGCCTCTTCAAGCATCGCGCGGCGTTCGGCTGGCCTGGCGGCGATCACCTGCGCGATCTTGCCCTGGCTGACAAGCGCGGGGCTGTGCGCGCCGGTGGCGGCATCGGCGAAGGTCAGCGCCACATCCTTCGCCCGAACATCCCGCCCGTTGACGCGATAGGCGCTGCCGGCCCCGCGCTCGATACGGCGGGTGACGATCAGCTCGTCACCGCGATCATCCTCGGCGTGAAGGACCACTTCGGCAAAGTCGCGTTGCGGGCGGGTGGACGTGCCCGCGAAGATCACGTCCTCCATCCCGCCTGAGCGCATCGACTTGGCCGAGGTTTCCCCCATGACCCAGCGGATCGCTTCGAGCAGGTTGGATTTGCCGCAGCCGTTCGGGCCGACGACGCCGGTCAGCCCCGGCTCGATGCGCAGTTCCGCCGGCTCGACGAAGCTCTTGAACCCGCTGAGCTTGAGCCGGTGGATCTGCATCAGGTTGTCGCCGCGCCCCCGCGAACTCGCCTCAGCGCGCGCCGGCGCGCTGGAGCTGGGGCTCGATCACGTCCCAGGTTGCACCTTCCACCCGCTTGCCGTTGAGGAAGAAGGTGGGCGTGCCGGTGACGTTGTCCTTGGTGTTGTTCGCCTCGACCGTCTTGACCAGTGCCTCGATCTTGGCGGCATCGGTGAGACAGGCGCGTGCCTGATCGGCGGAAAGGCCGCGTGCAGCGAAGAATTCGATCAGGCCGGTTACTTCGGCAATCGCGGCAAAACGCTGGTTGATCGGCAATGCGCCGGCTGCTTCCACCGCCTGCGGATTGCTCTGCAGGCCCTGGAACACGGCCGGCAGGTTCTGCCACACCTGATCCGACAGTGGCTGCATCTGCTCCTTGGCGCCGCACTGGGTCAGCCCGGCGAGCACCACGTCGTAGGGATTGAGGAAGGTTTCGCGCTGCTCGAAGCTAACGACCCCGCTGGCGACATACTTGTCCTTGAGCGGCTGCTTGCCCGTTTGCGAGAATTCCGCGCAGTGCGAGCAAGTGTGCGAGGCATATTCGACCAGCTTCAAGGGCGCGTCGGGGTTGCCGATCATGTAGCCGCCTTCGGGGGTGACGGTGACGGTGTCGGCCCACTTGGTCCCGGCCGGGGCCGCGATCGCGGGCAGCGGCTCGCCCGCAGCGACAGCGCCATCGGGGCTTGCTTCATCGCCGCAGGCGGCAAGCATCAGCGGGGCAAGCGCGAGCAGCGGGAGCGAGAACAGGCGGGTCACGGTCATCGGGTATTCCTTGGGGCTAGGCGGGGCAGGATAATCCCTCGGCGCAGTGGTCAGCAAGTTTCGCTGCGGCGGGGGCTGTGAACAATGGGAATAACTCTGGGTGAAATACTCAGGCCTTAGCGGGCCCCGGCGGTGTTTTCATCGGCGGGCGCGGCGGCGAATTTGGCCGAGAGCACGGGGTAGAGCGCCTCCCAGCTATGCACCTCGGGCAAAAGCTTGCCATCGAGCGCGAAGCTGGGCGTGCCGTTGACGCCGAATTCGGCGCCGTCGGCATCATTGTTGGCGAGCAGCTTCTTGGCGGCGGCATCATTGGAGACGCAGCCGTCCAGTTCAGCCTGCGATTGCCCGCGCGCAGCGAGCATCGCGGTGAGGCCGAGCGCGCTGGCAGCGTTCATCCGTCCGGCCTTGTCGCCGCGCTGCCAGATTTCCTGCTGGCTTACGGGCGCATTGCGCGCCTTGCCGAGCCAGATCGCCTGGCTGAGCATCAGGGCTTGGTGGCGGCCCTTGAAACCGGCCGGATCGCCGCATTGCGCCAGCAAGGTCACGGCAAGATCGACCCCATTGCGGATGCGCGGGCGCACCTCCAGCGTGATCTTGCCCGGCTGGAGCAGCACGATTTCCAACGGAGGCTCTCCGCGCGCAGTGAAATCGGCGCAGTGCGGGCAGGTGTAGCTGATAAATTCGATCAGCTTCGTCTCGGCCTCCGGATTGCCGATAAGATGGCCGCGCTCGGTGCGGGCGATGGTGGCACCCCAGTTGCCGGGGTTTGGCTTGGGGGAGAAACTGCTCCCGGGGCGCGAAAGGTCCTGCGACTGCGCAGTCGCGGTGCCGGTGGCGAGCGTCAGCGCGGCGGCGACAGCGGAAAGGAGGATAGGCTTGATCATGACGGGTCTTGGTCCTGAGGGGTCGCAGGTTCGCTGTTCGAAAGGCTGCGCGCGAGCGATTCGAGCACGGTGCGCAGTTCCGGATCGCCGATATCGCGCAAGGAGTCGCCCAATTCCAGCGGGATCGGTTTCAGAGAGGGCGGCGGCTTGGCAGGCTTGCCGTCCGCGGGCGGGGTGACCGCACCCTGCCGCAGCTTGACCCGGGCAACAGCGCGATACCCGAAGAAGCGGTTCACCCGCTCGATGATCTCCGGCACAACCTGCTCGATCAGCGGCGCGTGCGCCGGGAGGACGACCAGCTGGAGGATCCCTTCCGTCTTCTCGCCGGGGGGAAAGCGGATCGCTTCGGGGCTGCACACGCGGGCGTGGCGGGGGCCGACAATCTCGGGCCAGCGGGTGACGACCGAGGATTGCACAAAGCCGAAGCGGCGGAAGGCGGTGCGGCCGATTTCGGGCATGAGATCGCCGATCGCACGCGCACCTTGTCCGCGCGGGCGTGTGTAGGGCTTCGGGGTCTTGGACTTACCGCTTTTCATGGCTCTGTCCGCCATGCCATAGGCGGGGCGTGACTGCCAGCATCTCCGCTCAATTGCTCGCGTGGTATGACCGCAATGCGCGCGATCTGCCGTGGCGCCTGCCTCCGGGCAGTGTGCTGCCCGATGATCCTGCCTGGCCTTACCGTGTGTGGCTGTCGGAGGTTATGCTCCAGCAGACGACGGTGGCCGCGGTGAAGCCGTACTTCGCCAAGTTCGTGACTACCTGGCCGACGGTCGAGGCGCTGGCCGCTGCGAGCGATGATGACGTGATGGCGGCCTGGGCGGGCCTTGGCTATTATTCGCGCGCCCGCAACCTGCTCAAATGCGCGCGCGCCGTGGCGGAGCGGGGCGGGTTTCCCGCCACCGAGGCAGAATTGCGCGCGCTGCCGGGGTTGGGTGATTACACTGCCGCTGCCGTCGCCGCGATTGCCTTCGGGAGCCGCGCGGTCGTGGTCGATGCCAATGTCGAGCGGGTGGTGGCACGATTGTTCGCCATCGAAGAACCGCTCCCCAAAGCGCGCAAGGCGATCCGCGCCGCCGCTGGCACGATCACGCCGCAGGAACGGGCTGGCGATTTCGCGCAAGCAATGATGGACCTCGGCAGCCACGTCTGCACCAGCAGAGCGCCGCGCTGCCTGCTCTGCCCGCTGGCCGAAACCTGCGCGGGCCGCAAGCAGGGCGAGCCGGAGCGCTTGCCGGTCAAGCCGCCCAAGAAAGCCGTGCCCGAACGGCGCGGGACGGCCTTCTGGATCACGCGACCCAATTCTTCGGGCGAGGGCACCGAGGTGTGGCTCGTCACCCGCCCGGGCGAGGGAATGCTCGGCGGGATGCGCGCGCTGCCCGATGATGGCTGGACCGCGCGGGCCGATGGCTCGGGCGCGCCGCCGCTGGCGGGGGAATGGCGCGTACTGGGTGCGGTGCGGCACGGGTTCACCCATGCCAGTCTGACGCTGGAGGTGCTGGCTCTGGAGACCGCGGACACGCCGCGAGGCGAGGGCCAGTGGTGGCCGGTCGGTACAATCGGAGATGCGGGGATGGCGACGCTGTTCGCCAAGGCCGCGCAGCTGGCGCTGGCAGCAGCCTAGAAGACTCCGCCGCCCAGCGTCAGCCGCACGCTTGCGATCAGCAACACCACAAGGCAAAAGTTGCGCCCGCCATCCTTGGAGGACAGCGCGCCGATGACGATCCCGGTCACGATCAGCGGCAGCGCGAGCCAATTGGCCCAGCCCAACAGCGGGATCTGCGCGGGGATGACAATGACGAGGCTGACAAGGCCGACGAGATAGGCAAGCGCGTTGAGCATGTGTCTTATATGAGCAAGACACCGCGCACTTGCAAGTCCGTCTAACGCAATTGACCAGCGCCGCTGCCTGCCGCAGACATGCTGCCCGAACCCCGCTTGGAGATTCTGCCCCGATGCCGCTTCATGATCTTGCCCACGCTCAGGTGTCCCGCCGCTCGCTGCTGCGTTACAGTGCGCTCTTCGCTGGCGGAGCGGCGCTTTCGGGCTTGCCTTTCGGCCGCGCGGCCTTCGCGCATGATGTGAGCGAGAACTGGGCCAATGTCGCGGCGATGGCGGACAAGTATGTCTCGCAGCGCAAGCTGGCCAACCTGCTCCTGACCTTCGGCTGGGACCAGCAGCCCCACGCCCACAGCGTCGGCGGGGGCACGCTGGCGCTGGGCAAGCCGACGCCGGTGGACGAAAACTCGCTCTACCGCATCTATTCGATGTCCAAGCCGATTACCGGCATGGCGACGATGATTCTGATCGACGAGGGCAAGCTGGGTCTCGATCAGCCGGTGCATGAAATCCTGCCCGCGTTCCGCGACATGCAGGTGCTGGTAAATCCGGAAGGTTCGCTCGACGATACTGTGCCGGCGGACAAGCCGATCACCATCCGCATGTTGCTGACCCATACTGCGGGGCTGGGCTACCAGATTATGAATAAGGGACCGCTCGCCAAGGCCTATAACGAGGCGGGCCTGGTCGGCGGACGGGTGAGCCGCTTGCCGATCCCGGGCTTCCCGCCGGTCACCCCCGCGCCAGACCTTGCCGCCTGGGCAGACCGGCTGGCGGAACTGCCACTGGTCCATCAGCCGGCGACCAAGTGGGCCTATTCCTGCTCGATCGACCTGCTCGGCCGCGTGATCGAAGTGGCAAGCGGGATAGAATTCGAGGCCTTCCTCAAGAAGCGCATCTTCGAGCCCTGCGGCATGACCAGCACCTGGATGCAGGTCCCGGCGAGCGAGGCGCACCGCCTGACCGACAATTACGGCATCCTCGGCGGCAATGCCTTCCCGATCGATCCGGGCCCCAATTCGGTGTTCCTCGACCCGGCGGAAATCCCCGCAGGCGGCGGCGGGCTGGTGTCGAGCCCGAAGGATTATGACCGCTTCCTCAGGATGCTGCTCGGCTATGGCCGGATCGACGGCAAGTTCGTGATGAGCGAGGAGGCAGTGCGGGTCGGCACGTCGAACCTGCTGCCTGCAAGCGTCGATACCAGCGGCAGCTGGATCGAAGGCGAGGGCCACGGCGCAGGCGGCCGCTCCAAGGGCGCGTCATTCGGCTGGGGCGGGGCAGCCGGCACGCTCGGCGCGGTCGATTTCGACCTCGGATTGCGCGCCTGTCTGTGGACGCAATACATGCCGGCAGAAGCCTATCCCATCCGCGATGAATTCATGGCCGCGATGGACAAGGACCTTGCCGTGATGCGCGCCAAGAAAAAGGCTGCCGCCTGATGCACGCACCTGCGCCTGCCGCGGAGCTGATGGCCTTCGCCGGATCGCCGCTCGACCGGGCCGACAACATCCGCGTGGATGATGCGGCGCTGGCCGGCCTGATGAACTGGCGCGCCAAGGTGCTGCTGCTCGACGGGCTGCTGCCGGGGGTGGACGATCAGGGCGGCCTCGTGTGGGGCAGCCTTGCCGACGTGGCCGAGGATGCCGAACTGGTGTTCCTCGGGATGATGGACGGCAAGGCGCATTTCGCGCCTGTGCCGGGCGAGGGCGCGGAAGGCCCCGCCTATGCCATGCCGCGCGCGTGGCAGCTGATGACGCAGCTCTCGCCGCCTGATCTGGCGATCTATGGCGGGGCGCGCAGCCTTGTCGACTGGCACGCGCGCCACCGGTTCTGCGCACGCTGCGGTGCGCCGACCAAGCCGGTCAAGGGCGGCTGGCAGCGGCATTGTGACGGCTGCGGCGCGGACCACTTCCCGCGTACCGATCCGGTGACGATCATGCTGGTCGAGCATGAGGACAAGTTGCTCCTCGGCCGCCAACCGCGCTTCCCGCCCAAGATGTACTCCGCACTCGCGGGCTTCGTCGAACCGGGCGAGACGATCGAGGAAGCGGTTGCGCGCGAAATCCACGAGGAAGCGGGCGTGCGGGTGCGCGATGTGAAATACATCGCCAGCCAACCATGGCCTTTCCCGAGCCAGCTGATGATCGGCTGCACCTCGGTTGCGGACGATCCCACCCTCACTATCGACACCACCGAGTTGGAAGATGCGCGCTGGTTCACCCGCGCCGAGCTGGAAGAAGCCCGCGCGGCGGGCGAGGCGGGGACCGACCTGCTCTATTTCCCGCGGCCCTTCGCCATCGCGCATCACCTTATGTGCTGGTGGCTCGACCGGTGAGCGCGCCGCAAACCCTTACCATCGACATCTATTCCGATGTCATGTGCCCGTGGTGCCTTATCGGCTACGGCCAGCTGACCAAGGCGCTGAAGGAGCTGGAGGGCGAGATCGCGGCGGAAATCCGCTGGCGGCCGTTCGAACTGAACCCGCAGATGCCGCCCGAAGGCGAGGAGCAGGAAGCGCATCTCCAGCGCAAATATGGCCGCCCTGTCGAGGAAGGCGCGCGCATTCGCGGCCAGATGAAGGCGATTGCCGAGGGCGCGGGGGTGTCGCTGTCCTATGAGGGCGAGGGCGAGGCTCCTCCGGCGATGATGTGGAACACCCGCGATTGCCACAAGCTGCTCGCCTTCGCGCTGGAGCAGGCTGGCCCCGAGGCGCAGACCGCGCTGAAACTCGCGCTGTTCCGCGCCCATTTCAACGAGCGCCGCAATCTGGGCGACCGGACAGTGCTGCTCGATATCGCGGCCGGCACCGGCCTCCATCGCGAGGCGGCGCGGGCCGCACTGGACGATCCCGACCTCGAAGCCCGCGTGCTGGCCGAGGAAGCGCAGGCGTGGGACATGAACATCTCGGGCGTGCCTGCGATGATCGTGGAGAACAAGTTCCTGATCCCCGGCGCGCAGGCCCCCGAGGTCTATGTGAACGCCCTGCGCCGCGTGGCGGAAAAGGCGCGGGCTGCTGCGGGGTAATCCCTCGCCCGTAACAGGCGCGACCAGTCGCCCCGTAACTGCGCCGCGCGGCACCGCGTCAGCCACCCATGTCAGGGCCACCGCCCGCCCCCATCTGCGAGGAAGAGCCACGCGATCCGGACCCATAATCCGGACGCCTCATTCCAGCAGGAGAACACCCATGTCCAAGGTATCCGCGATATTCGACAGTCACGCCGAGGCTGAGCGCGCGGTCAGCGACCTGCGCTCGCTCGGGATCGGCGATAATGATCTGTCCGTCATCGCCCACCACAGGGGCACCACCACCGCCACCACCGGCGATGGCGAAGTGACCGACGAGGATCACCGAAACGTGCTTCGCGGCGTGCTTGGCGGCGGGGCGCTGGGCGCAGGGCTCGGCGTTGCCGCGCTGGCGATTCCCGGTGTCGGGCCGCTCGCCGCTGCCGGTGCCATCGCAGCGGCTGCCGTGCCCGAAGCGATCGGCGTTGGCGCAGTGCTCGGTGCGATCGGCGGGACGCTCAACGAAACGCTTACCAAGCACGGCGTCAGCGACGAGGACGCGACCTATTACGACGACCGCATCAAGAATGGCGGGGTCGTGGTGACGGTCGAGGATATCGGCGTCGACGAGGAAAAACTGCGCGAAGTGCTATACCGCAACGGGGGACACAACGCGGGCAACGCACGCGCCGTCGGCTTCTGAGGCATCATACGTTGACATGGCGCCGGGCGGAACGACACGCGTTCTGCCCGGCGTAGTTGTGCCCAATCCAGGAGACCTGACGAATGGCGGCCTATCCCAAGGCTCAATACAACATCGTCCGCCAGAACAAGACGGCAGCCCGGGGCGGCTTCATCATTCTGGGGGCTCTGCTGGTGGCTGTGGGGCTGGTCTCGATGGCTTTCCCGCTGCTGGCTGCGCTGTCGGCCAACATCGTAGCGGGGGTGACGCTGATGGCGGGCGGGATCGCCACGCTGGTGCACGCCGTGCGCGCGCGGCGCTGGCGGGGCTTTGCGCTCCAGCTGGCGCTCGGCCTGCTTTATCTAAGCGGCGGACTGATCTTCCTTCTCAACCCCTTTGCCGGATTGATCGCGCTGACGGTGATGCTGGGCGCGTTCTTTGTTGCGGACGGCACCGCGCGGGTGATGCTTGCGCAAAAGATCCGGCCCGACCGGGCGTGGGGCCTGTTCCTTGCCTCGGGGCTACTGTCGCTGTTGCTGGGCGTGATGGTGCTGATCGGCCTGCCGGGCGGCTGGTCGGCCGCCTTGCTGGGGATCGTCGTGGGACTCAACATGATCCTCGCCGGCGTCAGCTTCCTGTGCTGCACCGGAGGGCGGCACGGCTAAACCAACCCCAACCGTTCCAGCTTCATCGCCAGCTTGCCGGGAAGCGCGTCGCCGATATCCTCGCCCTCGGCCACGTCCTTGGGGGCCTTGTCCTCGGTGAGATAGCGCCAGCCCTGATGCGCGCGCTTGGGGATCTGGTGGACGCGGACCAGCTTGGGTTCCAGCACGATGTCCCAGCGCCCGTCCTCGGTCTTCTCGAAGCCGAGAATCAGAGAGCGCGCGACGATGGCGTGGTTGATGATCCAGTAGAGCGATCCGCCGACGCATTCCTCGTGCCGCGTAGGCCGGTTGCGGGTCGTGAGACAGATGCCTCCGCGCCCCTCATACCAGCTTTCGAGATGCGCATAGCTTTTCGCCCCGAAGGCGATCTTGGTCAGGTGAAGCGGCATCAGGTGGCTTTCCGGCACACCTTCGCCCGAGTCAACCGAAGAGGTATTCGTCGAGCGTCAGATGGAGCTGCCGGATGCGCGCTTCCTGATAATTACCCAACGTCTGCGCCCCCTTGCGCGAGGCCTTGGCCCCGTCGCGCTGGAGTTTGAGGTTCTCGGTATCCTGATCGAGGATTTCCGCCAGCGCGAAGCCGGGGACGGTGGTGTAGCTGTCCTCCACCCCGAGGCGGATCGGCGTGGCGGGCGCCGGGCGCTCGCCGCTCGCGGGGAGGGGCTGGAGAAGGAGGATCTCGTGCAGGCACTCGTCCGGCCCCAGCGGGCGGAAGCGGTAGCACAGGCGGATATTGATCCCGGGGAAGAAGAAGGCGTTGGGGAAGAGGAAATACTCGATCGAATCCATCATTTCGGTGGTGGAGACGTTCGATAGATCGGTGCCAAAGGCCGCGCCCAGTTCTTCGCGCAGCAGCTTCGCATGCTGGGCGCGAGCGCTGGCACCTTCGGGCAGCTGCGCCGGATCGCGGCCCAGCTTGCCGAACAGCGTGGCCTCGCTCACCTCGTGCCGCAGATGGGGCGAGGGCACGCCGATCGCATGAATGAAGCGCGACACGTGGCGCCCGAAGATGTCGTATTGTGCGTTCGCGTCAGCGGCGGTGTAGACCGCCTGCGCGTGGGTTTCGAGCACGTGCCACGCCTCGAGGAAGGCCTCCATCGCCATCTTCCAGTTGGCGGGCAGCACCTTTTCGGTGTGGAGCGCGACATAGCGATCATCCATCGGCCAGAGCTTGAAGTGCTCCGGCATGACCTCGAGCTGCTCGGTCAGCGGCGGGGGGTTTTCGCCCATGTGGATGAAGACGAATCCGCCCCAGGTGTCGCAGGCGACCTCGTCGAGCCCGAAATTCTCCTCCGACACATGGGGGAAGTCCCAGCGGCAGGGCACTTCGCGCAAGGTGCCGTCGAGGTTCCAGCTCATGCCGTGGAAGGGGCAGCGGATATTGGCGCGGCGCACCCCGCGCGAGCCTTCGCTGGCGAACTTCATCCCCCGGTGCGGGCAGGAATTGACGAAGGCGCGGATCTTGTGGTCGGCCCCGCGCACCACCAGCACCGAATGATAGCCCACGTCATAGACATAGCGGTCACCCGGATCGGGGATGTGTTCCTCGCGGCAGGCCCATTGCCACACGTTGGGCCACAGGCGCTCCATCTCCAGATCGTGGAACGCCGGGTCGGTGTAGCGCGCGAAGGGCAGGTCGGCATCGCCGAGGAAGGTATAGGCCTGCTCGCGCATCGCGGCGGGGGGATTGTCCCCGTCGGCATCGAGGATGTCCTGCATCGACGGGCCGGGGCAGCGCGCCTCGCCCGGGGCGAGCGACGGATCGGCAGGGGCGGTGAGATCGGGCTTGCTGCTCATGGACGCATTACCTCACGATCATACAGCGGGTCGGCGGGCTTTCGCGCACCGATGATGAAGGGCGCGGCGTCCAGCATCGCGTCGGACGCCGGATCATCGCGCAGCCAGTCGACCAGTTCGGCGCGATAGGCGATCTTCCAGATGCCCCCGCGCCGTTCGTAGCGATCGACATAGCGGCCCGCGATCACGAGGTCGCGCTTGGCCCCGGCCTCGTCGGTGGTGCGGTGATAGGCCTGGTAATAGACCTCGCCGAACGCCTCGTCGGGCGTAGTGAAGTCGATCAGATGCTGGCCGAGCATGTGCTGGTTTCGATCATGGTCCTTGAGCGCCGCCATGCAGAAATCGGCGAAATCGGCCGGACTGCCGCTGAAGATGCCGTATTCACAAGCCGCCTCGGGCCAGAACTGGCTGACCAGCAGATCGCCGTCCAGCCGGTCGAGCCCGCGCATATAGAGCGCAGCAAGATCGATAATCGCGAAACGATCCTCCGCGCTGCCCATCAGGCGATACTCAATCCGCCATCGACGATAAACGGCGCGCCGGTGGCGAACTTGCTTTCATCGCTGGCGAGATAGACCACCAGATGCGCGATATCATCGACCTCGCCCATGCGGCCGATGGGCTGCGCGACGGAGAACGCCGCGCGGGTTGCATCGGGATCGGGGGTGCCGGCGATGACGCTTTCGACGTTGGGCGTGAGGATCGTGCCGGGCTGCACCGAGTTCACCCGCACCCCGTTCTTCTCGCGCGCGCAATAGAGTGCGATGGACTTGGTCAGCGTCACCACCGCCGCCTTGGCGCTGTTATAGGCGGCGAGATCAGGCGAGACCTTGTTGCCTGCCGCCGACGAGAAGTTGACGATCGAGCCGCCGCCACTCTTTGCCATCAGCGGGATCGCCGCCTTGCAGCCCATGAAGATCGAATCGACATCGACCGTGTAGCAGCGCTTGAAGTCTTCCACGGAGATGTCTGCAATCGAGCCGAACACGGTGATCGCGGCGTTGTTCACCAGCACGTCGAGCCGGCCATGCGAGGCTTCGACCTCGGCAACGACTTCCTGCCAGCGCGCCCAGTCGGTCACGTCCTGCCGGATATAGCCGCAGTCCAGTTCGGCCGCGGTGGCGCGGCCTGCGGCTTCGTCGATATCGGTAATGATGACCGTAGCGCCCTCGGCCAGCAGGGCTTTCGCCGCCGCCTTGCCCAGACCCATCGCGCCGCCTGTCAGCAGCACCACCTTGCCCGCTACCCGTCCTGCCATCACGCTCTCCCCTTGATCCAGGGAGAGAGGGTTAGAACGTGGCCAGACCCATCGCCACTGCCAAACCTAAGAAGGCAAAGAAGCCCATCGAATCGGTAATCATGGTCACGAACACGCTGGAGGCGACCGCCGGATCCTGATCCAGCCGCTCGAAGATCACCGGCACCAGCACCCCTGCAAGGCCCGCAATCGCGATGTTGATGATCATCGCGAGCGCAATCACCACCCCCATCATGGGCGAGAACAACACGCCCGCCGCCGCTCCGATCAGCAGCGCAATCGTCCCGCCATTGAGCAGGGCGACGCGGAATTCCCGCAACAGAATGCGCTTGGTGTTGGACCGCGTCAGCTGATTGGTCGCGATCGCGCGCACCGCCACGGCCATGGTCTGCGTGCCGGCATTGCCGCCGATGCTGGCGACAATCGGCATGAGGATCGCGAGCGCCACAAGCTGCTCGATCGCCGCCCCGAAAAAGGCGATGATCGAGGAGGCGACCACCGCGGTGCCCAGATTGGCGATCAGCCAGCGCACCCGACTGGAATAGGCTTCGCGCAAAGGTTCGTTGATGTCACCGTCGCCCGCGCCCGACATCAGCAGCGCATCCTCGGCTGCTTCTTCGGAGATGATGTGGACGACATCGTCGACCGTCATCTGCCCGACCAAGCGCCCGCTATCATCCACCACCGCGGCTGAAATCAGCGCGTATTTCTGGAACATCAGCGCGGCTTCTTCCTGATCCATCGTCACCGGAATCAGGGTCTGGTCGCGCTTCATCACGTCGGTCAGGCGGACATTGCGCGGCGTGGTGAGGATCCACGAAAGCGCGCAGGTGCCGACCGGGTGGTGCCGCTCGTCGATCACGAAGACTTCGAAGAAATCGTGCTCCAGATCGCCGTCCTCGCGCAGGAAATCGATCAGGTCGCCAACGGTGAGGTGTTCCGGCACCGCCACGAAGTGCCGGCTCATCAGGCGGCCTGCGGTCTCTTCGGGATAGGCGAGCGCGCTCGACACCGCCTCGCGGGTTTCCGGCTCCAGCTCGGCCATGACGGCGCGCTGGTCGTCTTCGTCCAGATCCTCGATCAGCTGCACCGCATCGTCGGTGTCGAGCTGTTCGGCGATGGTGGCGACGGCCTGCGCGGACAAAGTGTCCATCAGGTCTTCGCGGACGTAATCGTTCAGTTCGGCGACCACATCGCCGGTCATCAGATCGCTGATGGTAGATGCCAGCTGCGCGCGTTCGCGTGGTTCGAGCAGTTCGATCAGGTCGGCGATGTCGGCAGCGTGGAGCGGCTCGACCAGATCATAAACCGCGCCCTTGTCGCCGGCTTCCAGCGCAATATGGACCTTGCTGACGAAGGAGGGCTTGAGGCGGTTTTCCTCGTCGTGGCGTTCGTCGTCCACCCGGTCATCCGGGCGCACCTCAGCCTCACCGGAATCGGCGATCATCAGATCGTCTTCAGGGATGAGGTCGTTGGCCATGTCGGCGGTTTAGGCAGGGAGGCCGCAAAAGCAAGGCTGGAGGGTGACAGGCGGGGAATGGCTGCTAAAAGCCCGTGCAAATTCACGCAGGAGATATTCCCAATGGCCGAAACCCTCACCTTCACCCTCGACAATGGCGATGGCGCCCAGAACAACGTCGTCATCAAGCTGCGCGCCGACCTTGCCCCCGGCCACGTCGCGCGCATCACCGAATTGGCGCAGGAAGGCTTTTATGACGGCGTGATCTTCCACCGCGTCATCAACGGCTTCATGGCGCAGGGCGGCGATCCGACCGGCACCGGCATGGGCGGCAGCGACAAGCCCGACCTCGCGGCTGAATTCAACGCCGAACCCCACGTCGAAGGCGTGTGCTCGATGGCCCGTGCGCAGAACCCGAACAGCGCCAACTCGCAGTTCTTCATCTGCCTCGACGATGCGCGCTTCCTCGACAAGCAGTACACCGTGTGGGGCCAGGTGATCAGCGGCATGGAACACGTCCACGCCATCCCGAAGGGCGAACCGCCGCGCGCGCCCGGCAAGATCGTCAAGGCGACGGTGGCCTAAATCGGCCTAACCAACATGGGGGCAGCGTTTCGGGTCGGGGCGGCGATGCTGTGCGCATTGCTTGCTCCGGCTTGCGCCACCTTGCCCGATATCTCGCAAGCCCGCTCGCCCTGCCAGCTTGAGCCAGGGGGATGGTGCGGCTTCGTGCGCGAGGCTGCGGTCGAGGCGTTTCCCTATGCTCTAGCCTCGACCAACGCCTATCGCGGCGATGACGATGTCTTCGAAAAGACTGGCCGCCTGCTCCAGCGGATCGAGCATCTGCCGATCGCGCCGGAGGACGAGGGCAAGGGTTTCAGCTACGAGCTGTTCAATCAATATGCCCTCGGGTTTGGGCGCTATGCCACGCGCAAGCCAACGGCGCGGGTGCTCGCCTTCCGTGGCACAGACTTCAAAGGCCTGAGCGACATTTTCTACGGCACGCTGCGCGGCGACCAGATCGCGCTCGCGCTGCGCTATTTCGATGCTGAACGAGTGCGGCTGGGCGATGATCTGCCGTGGGTGGTGACCGGCCATTCGCTCGGCGGCGCGCTGGCGACCGAGGTGTCGGACGCGCATCCCGAAGTGCGCGCCTTCTTGTTCAACACCTCGCCCTTCTACCGCGACGAGGTGCACGCCAATGCGCTGCGGCGGACCGTGTTCAACGAGCGGGGGGAATTCCTGCGGCAGTTCGCGCGCAATCACGAGCCACCTGCGGCCAACGTATTCACGATCAATTGCGAGCCGCGCAAGAGCAGCCTCACCAAGCACAAGGTGCGCCCGCTGGCTGACTGCATCACGTGGATAGCCGCCTATGGCAGCGACGAGGCGCTGGCGGTGGTCAAGGCCAACGGGATCGCCAAGCCCTATGTCGAATGCGGGCCGGACGACAAGGTGCATCCAGGACCGGGCAAAAGACCGGCCGAACCTTGCGTTCACAACAGCCTGCGCAAGGACAAGGCGAAGGACGAGGGCAAGGATAGGGGCAAGGGTGAGGGAGAGCCCGGCGCATCTGCCGGACGGTGAGAGGTCCGTTCGGCTTGTGAGCCGCAGGCAGCGTGGCTTTTGTGGCTCGCAACCCGCGTTCTGACCCCCCTTAGACCCTGCCCAGACCCCCGCTTACAGCCCGGTTTCACGTGGAACCGAAGGTCTGCAAAGCAGAAACATTGCCGTCCCGCGGGCGTTGAACGCCGCCCCGCTTGGCGCTAAAGGCGACCCGCCCATGAAACCGCAAACCCCTCCCAAGACCTACAGGGTCAAAAGCTACGGCTGCCAGATGAACGTCTATGACGGCGAGCGCATGGCCGAGCTGCTGGGAGCACGCGGAATCGCCCCTGCGCCAGAGGGCGAAGAGGCTGATCTGGTCATCTTGAATACCTGCCATATCCGTGAAAAGGCTCAGGAAAAGGTCTATTCCGATGTCGGCCGGCTGGTGTTCGAAGGCAAGCAGGCAGGCAAGCAGCCGCTGATCGCAGTGGCGGGCTGTGTCGCCCAAGCCGAGGGCGAGGAGATCATGAAGCGCGCCCCTGCGGTGAGCATCGTGGTCGGCCCACAGGCCTATCACCGCTTGCCGGAAATGCTTGATAAAGCAGCACAAGGTAAGCGCGCGACCGATACGGAGATGCCCGCGATCGCCAAGTTCGATTCCCTACCGGCACGGTCCAAGCGCGGGCCGAGCGCGTTCCTGACGGTGCAGGAAGGGTGCGACAAGTTCTGCACCTATTGCGTGGTGCCCTATACCCGCGGCGCGGAAATCTCCCGGCCTTTCAAGCATCTGGTCGATGAAACGCATAAGCTGGTCGAGACCGGTGCGAAGGAGATCACGCTGCTCGGCCAGAACGTTAACGCCTGGGCGGGCGAGGACGACAAGGGCCGCCGCGTGGGGCTGGGTGGGTTGATCTGCGTGCTCGCCAAGATCAATGGTCTTGAGCGCATCCGCTACACCACCAGCCACCCCAACGACATGGACGATGACCTCATCGCCGCCCACGGCGAAGTGGCCAAGCTGATGCCCTATCTGCACCTCCCTGTGCAGGCCGGAAACGACCGCATCCTCAAGGCCATGAACCGCCATCACACGGCGAACAGCTATCTGAAACTGATAGAGAAATTCCGCTCCGTGCGGCCCGATATTGCTTTGTCGGGGGACTTCATCGTCGGCTTTCCCGGCGAGACCGAGGCGGAGTTTCAGGACACGCTGAACATCGTCGACGAGGTGCGCTATGCGGCCTGCTTCAGCTTCAAGTATTCTCCTCGCCCCGGCACTCCTGCGGCTACGCTGGAAGGCCAGATCGCGCCCGAGATCATGGCCGATCGTCTCCGACGCCTTCAACAGCGCCTTGCTGACCACCAATATGCCTTCAACAAGGCGAGCGTCGGCAAGACCTGCAAGGTGCTGGTGGATCGCACCGGGCGTGACCCGGGTCAGTGGCTCGGCAAATCGCCGTGGCTCCAGAGTGTGTGGTTCGAAGCGCCTGCCGCCATCGGCGACCTCGTCGAGGTGGAATTGGCCGAAGCGGGTCCCAACTCGCTGAAGGGTCTGGTGCGACAAACCGTTTCGGTCTGACGACTTTCCACCGCTGCGTACCTCGGGTGCGCTTGCTATCCCCACGCCCCCGCTTACCTTTGCGACTCAAGGGCAAGGGATCGTCCTTTGGCCTTTATGCAAAGGACCTTGATGGGCCGACGACCCTCCCGTGCCGGACACCCGGCGCTCTCGCCCGATCCGCGTGGCATTCCGGCACAGCGGCGCGCACGTATCGATTTGACCTTCGAGAACCAGGCCCTGCTGGGCCCGTTGTTCGGGCAGTTCGATGCCAATCTGGTGCAGGTCGAAAACCGGCTCGGGGTCTTTATCCACGCGCGCGGCCATCAGGTGGTAATCGAGGGGCCGGAGGACGACGTCGCCCGGGCGAGAGAGACGCTCAAGACCATGTACGACCGGCTCGCTCGGGGCGAGGCGCTCGATGCCGGGGCGATCGAGAGCCTGATCGCGATGTCTTCGGAACCCACGCTGGAAGGCATCATCTCGGGAGATGAAGGCGCTCCGCCGATCATGATCCGCACGCGCAAGAAGACGATCGTGCCCCGCTCGGCGACGCAGATCAAATATATGCGCAGCCTCGCCAAGGACGACATCATCTTCGCGCTCGGTCCGGCGGGGACGGGGAAGACCTATATCGCCGTTGCCCAGGCGGTGAGCCAGCTGATCACCGGTAGTGTGCAGCGCCTGATCCTCTCGCGCCCGGCGGTGGAAGCGGGAGAGAAGCTCGGCTTCCTGCCCGGCGACATGAAGGAGAAGGTCGATCCCTATCTTCGCCCGCTCTACGACGCGTTGAACGACTGCATGCCGCCCGAACAGGTCGAGCGGCGACTGGCCAACGGCGAAATCGAAATCGCGCCGATCGCCTTTATGCGGGGACGCACGCTGGCGGACAGCTTCATCATCCTCGACGAGGCGCAGAACACCACGCGCGAGCAGATGAAGATGTTTCTGACACGGTTTGGCCAAAACAGCCGGATGGTAATCTGCGGCGACCCGCGGCAGGTCGACATTCCGGGCGGCCCGCGCATGAGCGGCCTCAACGACGCGGTCGAGCGATTGGAGGGCGTCGAAGGCTTCGGCACGATCCGCTTCACCGCCGCCGACGTGGTGCGCCACCCGATCGTGGGCCGGATCGTCGAAGCCTACGAGGGCAAGGACGAGGGCGAAGGGGCGTAGCGCGGAACGGCCATGCTGACCGCTGCCTGGTTTGCGCTGCTGGCCGCCGCGGCGTGGCTGGTTTGGGTGGGCTGGATCATGGCCTTTCGCCCGCTCCGCGCGCTCGACCTGCTGAGCCGCACCGCAACCACCAGCCGGATCAATGCCATCGAACAGGTGCCCCGTCTGATCGCGGGCGCCGCGATGATGGTCCGTGCCGAAGTCTCTCGCTTTCCAGATTTTTTCGCGGTTGCGGGGCTGTTTGTCGTCGCAAGTTCCATTGTGCTGCTTTTGATACCGCTTCATTGGCACAACGGATATGCCGTGTTCTGGGCGAAGCGCGTCCCTCCTGTAGCGGTGCGGATGATCGCGCCGTTTTCGGTGATGGCAGGGGTTGCGCTGGTGTGGGCAGCTTGAGCCGAGAGTTGCGTTGACACGACTCATTTCGGCATTTAGCTAAATAACGATGTCCGAGGTTTTCGACGCCCTTTCCCACCCCATCCGGCGCGAGGTGCTGGAACTGCTGAAGCGCGGCGGGATGACGGCTGGCGAACTCGCCGACCGCTTTCCGGTCTCCAAGCCGACCATGTCCGGGCACTTTGCGAAGCTGAAGGCTGCCGGACTGATCCGGGGCGAGAACCGCGCAGGTTCGATCGTCTACACGCTCAACCTTTCCACGCTGGAAGAGGCGCTGCTGGGCTTCATGGGCAGGGTGGGGCTGCTTGCGAAGACACCCGAGGGGCAGCCGGAAGAGGGGGATGTCGCATGAAAGTGCGCGGATTGCTGATCGCGAACATATTGATCGCAGGCGCGATGGCGCTCTTCGGTGTGTGGGTCGCTGCTGACCTCGGGGCCGATGCGCAGTTGCCGATCCACTGGAATGTCGCTGGCGAGCCCGACGGGTTTGCGCGGGCGCACACGGCATTGCTCTGGCCTGCCGGTGTTTCTCTTCTGTCGGGCCTGCTTATGGCTGCGATCCCGCGGATGGAGCCGCTGCAGGACCGACTTGAAGCCTCGGCCCCGCTGCTGCGCTCAGCGTGGATCGGAACAATGCTGCTGATGGTCTATGTCCAGATCATGATCGCCGCGCCGGCACTGGGCTGGAATCTCGGTCCGAACCTGTTGCTGGTCGGGGTTGGGGCCTTGCTGGTGATGTTGGGAAATAATCTGCCCAAATCGCGCCCTGGGTTCTTTGTCGGCATCCGCACGCCCTGGACGCTGAGTGATACCGACAACTGGATCGCCACCCACCGGCTTGGCGGCAAGGTGATGATGAGTGGCGGGGCAGTGATGATCCTTGCGGCTCTGGCGCCCGTCTCTGCGGAACTGCGTACGGGGATCATGCTGGGGCTGATCCTTGCCGTTGCGGCGATCCCGATCGCCTACAGCTGGTGGCTGTGGCGCAGAACTGCCGGATAAGGTGAGGGACCGATGATGAAAAGAACCGCCACGATGCTGGCTTGCGCCATTGCCCTTGCGACGCCGGGCCATGCGGAGCCGCTCGCCGAAGGGATCGCAATCGAGGCACCGGGCCCGCAAGGCCCGCTGGCGGGCACGATGCTACGCGCGGGGCAGGGGCTGGGGCCTGTGGCGCTCATTATCCCGGGATCCGGCCCGACCGACAGGGACGGGAACAACCCCTACGGCGTGAAGGCCGCGAGCTACCGCCAGCTTGCCGAAGCGCTTGCCCGGCAGGGTGTCTCGACCGTGCGGATCGACAAGCGGGGGATGTTCGCCAGTGCCAAGGCGGTTGCCGATGCCAATGCCGTCACCGTCGGCGACTATGTGGCCGACACAGCCGCGTGGGTACAGGTGATCCGGCAACAGACTGGCGCCCCTTGCGTCTGGCTGATCGGTCATAGCGAAGGCGGACTGGTGGCGCTGGCGGCGGCGCAGGAGGTCGAGGGCCTGTGCGGCCTCGTGCTGGTCGCGGCGCCCGGTCGTCCGCTAGGGGATGTGATCAAGGCGCAGTTGCGCGCCAACCCGGCCAATGCGTCGCTGCTCGAGGCCGCCGATGCTGCCATCGACAGTCTGGTTGCCGGCCGGAAGGTCGATGCGGCAACCCTGCCGCTGCCCTTGCGCGGGCTGTTCAATCCGGCGGTGCAGGGCTTTCTGATCGACGTCTTCGCGCGCGATCCGGCAAAGCTCGCGGCCGATACAAAGCTGCCATTACTGATCGTGCAGGGCGGCAAGGACCTTCAGGTTCCGCTGGCGGATGCCGAGCGGCTCCAGGCGGCCAATCCTGCGGCGTCCCTTTCGGTGCTCCCGAATGCCAATCACGTGCTGAAGGACGTTTCGGGTGAGAGCCCGGCGGAAAATCAGGCGGCCTATCTCAACCCCGACCTGCCGCTGTCGCCGGGGCTTGCCGAAGCGATCGCCGCATTCATCCGCCGCTGACGCGCGCCGTTTCTTCACGCGGCGATCCGCGCTAAGGGCGGGCGCGATGCAACTCGATATCGACATTGAAGGCTGGCCTGAGGGTGAGTGGGACGCGCTGGCTGCACGCGCGGCACAGGCTGCCGGCGAAGGTGAGCCGCTGCTCGCAAACCCGCGCCTTGTCGCCAGTGTATTGTTCACGTCAGACTACGAGGTACACACCCTCAACCGCAAATGGCGCGAGCGTGACAAGCCTACCAATGTCCTCTCGTTCCCGATGCTGGAGCGTGAGGAACTCGAAAGCCTCGCCGCGGATGGCCCTCCCGAAATGCTCGGCGACATCGCGCTCGCATACGAGACCTGCGCGCGCGAGGCAGGGGAGAAGGGGGTCACCCTTGAAGCCCATGCGACCCATCTGATCGTCCACGGGCTGCTCCATCTTGCCGGTCATGACCACGTCGATTCCGACGAACAGGCCGAGGCGATGGAGGGGTTGGAGACCCGCATACTTGCCAAACTGGGCATCGCTGACCCATATGGCGAGTGAAACCATCAGGAGCAGTTTTAAAGGCCATGGCCGATTCCCATTCGCCCGCCTCTCAATCAGGAGACGCGGACAGTAGCAGCGGGCTTTGGCCTGCGCTTCGCAAGATGCTCGGGTTCGAGGGCGCGCGCTCGCTGCGCGAACAGCTCGAGGAAGCAATTGACGAGCACGAGGACGAGAACGGCTCGGCTGGCAATGAGGACAGCGGCGGAGCGGGCGGCGACCTCTCGCGGGTGGAGCGCCAGATGCTGCGCAACCTGCTGCACTTTTCCGAACACGATGCCGACGATGTTGCCGTGCCGCGCGGCGAGATCATCGCAGTCGAAGCCTCGATTAGCTGGGAAGCTATGGTCGCGGCATTCTCGGAACACGGCCATTCGCGCATGCCGGTTTATCGCGACACGCTCGATTCCGTGATCGGGATGATCCACATCAAGGACGTGTTCCCGTTCCTCGCCAACGGCACCCCGCCACCCGCCGACTGGACGACGCTGATGCGCCAGCCGCTCTATGTGCCGCAGGCGCGCGGCGCGCTCGACGTGCTGGCCGACATGCGCACCCAGCGCGTGCACCTTGCCATCGTGCTCGATGAATTTTCGGGCACGGATGGTCTCATAACCATCGAGGATCTGGTCGAGGAAATCGTCGGCGAGATCGAGGACGAGCACGACGAAACCCCGCAGGAGCTGATCACCCCGATTGGCGAAGGCATGTGGGATTGCGATGCCCGGGCCGAGCTTGACGACATCGCCGAGAAAATCGACCCGCGCCTTGCCGAGGTGGCGGAGTCGGTCGACACGCTGGGAGGCCTCGCTTTTGTCCTGGCCGAGGCCGTTCCGGCCGTCGGCACGGTGCTGGAACATCCGAGCGGGTGGCGCATTGAAGTGATAGCCGGCGACGAAACGCATGTCACCCGCCTGCGGCTGCATCCCCCCGTGGCCGATGAAGACGTGCAGTAGGCGCAACTTTTCGGCTCTCTCCACATTTTTTCTTCGATTTTTTGCATCCAAGCGCGCGCTCGGGCGTATCTTCTGGCACTGAGGAGATATGAGAATGCCTTCACGTCGTCTGCCGCCCTTGCGCGCTCTGGAAGCTTTCATGCGCACCGTGCGTCTGGGTTCCGCCCGCGCGGCGGCTGAGGAGATCGGTCTAAGCCCTTCGGCCCTGTCGCGGCGGATCAGCAACCTAGAAGAATTCGTCGGCAAGAAGCTGTTCACCCGCGCGCGCCAGTCGATGCAGCTGACCGACGAGGGCCAGGCCTTCTACGAGGCGGTGAACCCGCATATGGAAGCGCTGGCCCGCGCGGTAGAAAGCCAGTCGGACAATATCGCGCTGCTTCGCCTGCGATTGGGCGTGTTGCCGATGTTCGGCAGCCAGCGCCTGTTCCCGCGGCTTGGTGAGCTGCGCAAGCGCCACCCGCTGCTGCACATCGACATCGACACCGCCCCGCATCTGGAAGACCGCGTGGGCGACACGCTCGACGCCGCGATCATCCTGTCGCGCGGTCCGGCGAGCGGGTTGCACGCGGTGCGGCTCGACCACAACCTCGTCCACGCGATCTGCTCGCGCGAGACTGCGCGTGCCATCGGGCCAGACATTACGCCCGAGGTAATGACCAAACAGACATTCCTCATCCACAACGAGCTGCCCGAAAGCTTCATGGCGTGGAAGAAGGCCAACGGGCTAGACGCTATGGATCCCGCCGCGATCGATCACTACGATTCAGGCGCGCTGATGCTGGAGGCAGCGGCCCAAGGCCTTGGCATTGCGATCATGCACGACGACCATCTGCGCCGCGCCAATGACAGCCGCCTGATCAACTTGCCCGGCGTTCCGGTGGAGAGCCCCTACAGCTATTGGTTCGTGTGCAAGCCGGTCGCGCTGGAAAGCCGTCCGGTGCGGATCTTCCACGATTGGCTGGTCAGGGCCGGGCTCTAGTCTGCTGCATCGACCTTCGGCTCGTAGCGCACAGGCGCAACCGTGTGCGCGAAGGGGCGCAGCGGGCGGCTGAGGATTTCGATCAATCCGTCCTCGATTCTGCGGCGGGATTCCTGGCTGATTGCCTTGCGGCCCTTGAAATCTTCGGGACTGAACGGCTCGAGATAGTGCAGCGCCACCCGGAAGCTGCCCCTGCGTGACAGCACCCGCTTGGCGTTGTTGACTCCGCTTTCCTGCCCGATCCATCCGATCCATTCGGCAACAGGCCCGTAATCTATGATCACCGGCTGCACCATCACGCCGGGCGGCGGGGGCTCGAGCACCGAGAGCATCGAGGTCTTGAACGGCAGGAGCGACTGCCCGTCTGTGGTGGTGCCTTCGGGAAAGACGGTGACCGACCAGTTGTCGACCAGCGCTTCCTTCAGGGCGTTGATCTGCTCGGCCACGCCCATGCGGTGCTCGCGCTTGACGAAGACGGTGCGGTTAAGGCTCGCAAGCCAGCCCACCACGGGCGCTTCAGCCAGTTCGGCCTTTGCCACAAACGCCGTCCCGCTCGCCCCGGCGGTCGCGAGTATATCCATCCACGAAACGTGGTTGGCGACGAAAAACACGTCGCGCTTGAGGTGGGTGCCATGCACCTCGACCCGCGCGCCGCAAACCCTTGCGGCATAGCGCAGGAACAGCATCGGGAAGGGCGAGCCGTAGGAGATGACGCGAAAGAGGTAGTGCAGCGGCACGAACACCAGCAGCAGGCCGATCAGTCCGGCCGTGCGCATTCCGACCCTGACCCAACCCGCCCACGAGACCGGCGTCGCCTCGCCCCGTGCGGCGGCGTCGCGCAGCTCTGCCTCAGTCATTGCGCGACAGGCGCACGCCGTAGAGCTCCATGCGGTGATCGACGAGACGATAACCCAGCCGCTCGGCGATCTGGCGCTGGAGCGCTTCGACTTCGGGATCGACGAATTCCACGACTTTGCCTGTCTCGACATCGATCAGGTGATCGTGGTGCGCTTCAGGCACCGGTTCGTAGCGCGAGCGGCCGTCGCCGAAATCGTGCCGGTCGAGGATGCCCGCTTCCTCGAACAGGCGGACGGTGCGGTAGACCGTGGCGATCGAGATCCGCGGGTCGACAGCGGCCGCGCGGCTGTGGAGCAGTTCCACATCCGGGTGGTCGTCGCTTTCCGACAGCACCTTCGCGATCACGCGGCGCTGCTCTGTAATGCGGAGGCCCTTTTCGGCGCAAAGTTGTTCGAGATCGATTTTCTGGGTCAAGGAACGCTCCATTGCCAGGTGCGCCCGCGCCTTTCAGCTGCGACCGCCCGAAAGCATGACAGCCTCATCCCTACAGGGACGAGGCTGCTTGCTCAAGCTGGCTTGCCGCCCTCTCAACAGGGGCGGTTCGTGCGACCTGCGAGGGCGGAGGATCAGACCTTCTTGGCGCGACGCGCCTTGGGCGTGACCGTGGTGCCCGGCTTGCGGCCGAGACCGATCTTCTTGGCAAGATCGCGGCGCTTTTCGGCATAGTTGGGTGCGACCATCGGATAATCGGTGGGAAGGCCCCAACGTGCACGGTATTCTTCGGGGCTCATGTTGAAATTGGTGCGAAGATAGCGCTTGAGCATCTTCAGCTTCTTGCCGTCTTCAAGGCACACGATGTAAT
The DNA here is from genome assembly GCA_027533455.1 of Porphyrobacter sp. Taxonomy (GTDB): domain Bacteria; phylum Pseudomonadota; class Alphaproteobacteria; order Sphingomonadales; family Sphingomonadaceae; genus Erythrobacter. Next base: position 190,225 of record JAPZUC010000002.1, read on the forward strand.
CCGGCTTCACCGAATTGCGCACCGCGACAGCAGGCTGGGGCTTGGTCTCTTCAACAACCGGCACTTCGCCAAGATTGGCCAAAGCGCCATAGACATTGGTGATCAGGCTGGGCAGATCAGCCACCGCGACATCATTGTTGCTGACATGCGCGGCGACAATGTCGCTGGTCAGCGTGATTAGCGTTTCTTTCATATTGATTTCCAGATCTTGCATGAGTTCCTCGCGGACGCCTCTTAATGGGCGCCTTACTACGCCATGGCGCAAGATAATCAGCTTGGCAACTAGGTCGATTTGCTTGTTCGGCGCCTGAGGATGAATCTCAGTGGTCTAGATTAATATGCCGAAAGTAATGGCGTCGATTCTTTCGCCATTAGCCATGCGGTAATAGTTTCGCCGCTCGCCAATCGGTTCGAAGCCGAACTTGCGGTAAAGGTGGATTGCCGGGTTGCCGCGCCGCATTTCCAGAAAGACACGGGTGGTGCCGCGCTTCCGGCCGGCCGCAAACATCAGTTCGATCAGCGCCGCGCCAACTCCGCGCCGCCGTGCTTCGGGTGTTACGGCGATCAGCAGCAGTTCTTCCTCGTCGAGCACATGGCGGGTGAGGACAAAGCCGGCCGGAGCGGGGGCGTCCTGCGCGTCGGTGGGGATGGGGGCGCCGGCCGCGTCGACCACCAGCGCGTGAGTGCTCGGCAAGGTCAGGGCGTCCGCGACCTGCCGCCGGTTCCATGCCTCGCCATAGGCTGGATCAAAGGCCGCCTCCATCACCGCCATGATCCGGTCGACGAGGGCGGGATCGGCGTTCATGCCGGGAGGCGCGCGGCCATCGGGGTGGCATCTGGCCCGCGTCCGTAGATCGGGGCAAGGGCGGAGGTGAGCAGCGCTGCCGGGACCAAGGGCACCGCGCGGGCATCGGGCAGAAGGTCGACCGACGTCGCGCCCAGTGCCGGATCAAGCGCCGCCATCGCTTCTGCCCGGTTGCCCGCAATCAGCATGGCGCGAGGGCGACTGCGTGCGGCATCGGGGGTGATCGATACGGTCTCACCCTGCGCAAGGCCGCTGGCGGTGAAATCGGCCACGAACCATTCGCCATGCCCGCCATTGGTGCACACTGTCAGCGCTTGTCCGGGATGAGCGGCTCGCGCCTGCGCCGCAATCAGTGCGAGGGTCGGATAGCCGAGCACCTCGGCGCTCCAGGCGAAACCCAGCGCGCGCGCTGTCGCAAGTCCGATGCGCACGCCGGTAAAGCTGCCGGGACCAAGGCTGACAAGAATGCGCGCAGCGCGGCCCTTGTCCGGCAGCGCGCCAATCATCGGCACCAGTGCTTCGGCATGGCCGCGCCCGATGGTGCGATGGTCGGATGCGATCAGCGCCTCGCCCTCGAACAGGGCGATGGAACAGGCTTCCGAAGCTGTCTCGATGGCAAGCATCCGCATGAGCCTCGCCCTGCCTCAGGGCGCGCCCCTGCGCAAGCGGCGAGATGCGTCAGGCGATGCGGTTGAAGGTGCCGAATTCCGGGCGCGGTGAGCGGTCGAAGATGCTGGCAGGATCGCCATAGCCGACCGAGCAGATGAAGTTGACCCGGTGCCGCGGCTCGTCGGCGAAGAAGGCGGCGTTGACCGCAGCGGGATCGAAACCCGACATCGGCCCGCAATCAAGCCCGAGCGCGCGCGCGGCGAGCATCAGGTATGCGCCTTGCAGCGACGAATTCCTGAAGGCACCTTCCTCGCGGCCGGCCTCGTTGCCCTCGAACCAGCTCTTCGCGTCGGTGTGGGGGAACAGCCAGGGCAGTTCCTCGTGGAAGTCGATGTCGTAGCCGATCACGGCGGTGACGGGCGCGGCGAGCACCTTGGCCTTGTTGCCCTCCATCACGCAGGCGGCGAGCTTTTCCTTGGCCTCGGCCGACTTGACCCACACGATCCGCACCGGCTGCATGTTGGCCGATGTGGGGGCCATCTTCATCAGATCCCAGATCGCGTGGAGCTGGTCGTCCGATACCGGCTTGTCGAGCCAGCCGTTATAGCTGCGCGCTTCATTGAACAGCTGGTCCAGCGCCTCGGCTGAAAGCGCGCGATCGTGGACTTGCTGCGTCATGCCGCGCGTACTTCGGTCACTTCGGGGACGTAGTGCTTGAGGAGGCCCTCGATGCCATGCTTCAGCGTCGCCGTGCTCGACGGGCAGCCCGCGCACGAGCCTTGCAGAGTGAGATACACCACCCCGTCACGGAAGCCGCGATAGGCGATGTCGCCGCCGTCACCGGCCACCGCTGGACGCACGCGGGTTTCGAGCAGCTCGTTGATCGCGGCGATGACTTCCGCGTCTTCGGGCCGCTCCTCGACCGCCAGGTCCTCTTCAGGTTGCGGAACGGCGATGCCGCTCGCGGTGCCCGGGGTGAAGAGCGTGGCTTCGGAGACAAAATGGTCGAGCAGGATCGCGATTACCTGCGGCTTGAGCGCGCTCCAGTCGGCCCCTGGTGCGCAAGTGACGGACACGAAATCCGCGCCGAAGAACACATTCACGACCTCGCCTGTATCGAAGATCGCCTGCGCAAGCGGGCTCGCCTCGGCGGCCTCCGGGGTGGCGAATTCGCGGCTGCCGGCAGCCATCACGGCCTGGCCGGGCAGGAACTTGAGCGCCGCAGGGTTGGGCGTCATTTCGGTCTCGATGAACATGGGTGTGCAAGTAGGGCGCAGCGGCGCAGGCGGCAAGGGGGCAGGGTGCACCCGAGACATCCTGTCGGCAAAAGCATTCACTATCGCTTCAGACTTCGCCGCCTTATAGTCCCGCCCATGACGTCTCCCTACCGCGCGGCCCGCGCGCTCGCCCTCTTGCTTGCTCCGATTGCGCTGGCGCAGCCGCTTCTCGCACAGCAGGCCGCGCCCCCGCCCCGGATCGAGGTGAAGCAGGCTCAGCACCCCGCCCCGGCTTCGCAGGTGTCGACCCCCAAGGCGCTCCAGACCGGCAATACGGTTCCGTGGCTCTACAAGGGCTCGGACGTACCGGTCGATGGCCAGTGGCTTTTCGGCGAGATGAAGAACGGGCTGCGCTATGCCGTGCGCCGCAATGGCGTGCCGCCGCGGCAGGTATCGATCAGGGTGCGGATCGACGCGGGTTCACTCTACGAGACCGACAGCGAACAGGGCTATGCCCACCTCCTCGAACACCTCTTGTTCCGCGAGAGCAAGTATCTCGGCAAGGGCGAGGCAATTTCCGCCTGGCAGCGGCTCGGCGCGACCTTCGGCAGCGATGCCAATGCAGAGACGACGCCGACCCACACCGCCTACAAGCTCGATATCCCGAACATCGACCAGGCCAAGCTGGAGGAAAGCTTCAAGCTGCTTTCCGGCATGATCCGCGAGCCGGTGCTGAACGACGCCAATGTCGCCGCCGAACGCCCGATCGTGCTCGCCGAAAAGCGCGAGCGGGGCGGGGCGGGGCTGCGGATGGGCGACCTGACGCGGCAGACATTCTTCGCCGGACAGCGGCTCGCGGTGCGCAGTCCCATCGGCACGGATGCAACGCTGGGCGCGGCCCCCGGCAAGGGGGTCAAGGCCTTCTATGATCGCTGGTACCGGCCCGAGAACACCGTGATCGTCGTGGCAGGCGATGCCGATCCGATCGTGCTTGCCGGGCTGGTGGAACAGTGGTTCGGCGACTGGAAGGGCACCGGCAAGCCGGGCGTCGCTCCGGATTTCGGCGATCCGGTGGTGCCTGCCGCCGCAGCTGGCAAGAACGAGGCGGGCGTCCCCATCGGCGAACTCGCCGTCGGGGTCGAACCGGATCTTCCGCGCACTCTTACCTATGCGGTGCTGCGTCCGTGGCGGAAAGTCGACGACACCATCGTCTATAACGAGGGCCTGCTGACCGATGCGGTCGCACAAGCGATCATCAACCGCCGGCTGGAAAGCCGCGCGCGCGGCGGCGGCAGCTTTCTTTACGCGCAGGTACAGCAGGACGATGTCTCGCGCTCGACCGACGCCACCTTCGTCAGCTTCGCGCCGCTGAGTGCCGACTGGCAGGCCGCGCTTGCCGATGTCCGCAGCGTCATTGCCGACGCGCTCACCAATCCGCCGACGCAGGAAGAGATCGACCGCGAATACGCCGAGTTCGATGTGGCCTTTGCTAATCAGGTCGAACAGGAAAGCGTGCAGGCAGGCAGCGAACTCGCCGACAACATCGTCAATGCGGTCGACATCCGCGAAACGGTCGCTGCGCCCAAGGTGGTGCTTGATGTGTTCCGCGGAATGAAGCCGCGCCTCACCCCTGATGCCGTGCTGGCGCGAACCAAGGCCTTGTTTGACGGCACGGTCACCCGCTCGGTCTATGTCACCCCGGCAGCAGGCGAGGCCGATGTGGCCGCGCTACGACTGGCGCTCGCCAGCGAGGCGGTGGTGGATGGCAGCGCGCGGCTGGCGGCGCAGACCATTTCCTTTGCCGATCTGCCCCCGGTTGGCGCGCCCGGAACGATCGCCCAGCAGGGCAAGCTCGGGGTGCTCGACATTGGGCATGTCGATTTTGCCAACGGAGTGAAGGCGCTGCTGTGGGCCAATGATGCCGAACCGGGCAGGGTCACGGTGCGGGTGCGCTTCGGTGCGGGCTGGCGGGCGTTTGATGACAGCAACGCCGTCTATGCCTCGCTCGGCGAGACGGCGCTGGTCGGCTCGGGGCTGGGCGAACTCGGCCAGAACGAGATTGACCGGCTGGCGACAGGCCGCAAGCTCGGCTTCGATTTCGGAATCGACGATGCCGTCTTCACCTTCACTGCGCAGACCCGCTCGGAAGACGTGAACGACCAGCTCTATCTGTTTGCCGCCAAACTCGGAATGCCGCGCTGGAACAAGGATCCCGTGATCCGCGCCAAGGCCGGTGCGGAGCTTGCCTACAACACCTTCTCGACCAGCCCGGGCGGGGTGCTGAGCCGCGATCTCGAATATCTTGTGACCGGCGGGGAGAAGCGCTTTGCCACGCCCGATCCCGCCACGATCAAGGCGGCGACGCCTGAAGGCTTCCGCGCCGTGTGGGAGCCGCTGCTCAAGCAGGGGCCGATCGAGGTGCTGGTGTTCGGCGAATTCGACGAGGCCAAGGTGACCGAGCAGTTGCGCCTGACCTTTGGCGCCCTGCCCCCGCGTGAAGCCATCGCGCCCGGAGTTGCCGCGCGTGTTCCCGATTTTGCCGCAGCCGCCGACAAGCCCGTGGTCGTCACGCATCGCGGCGATGCCAATCAGGCGGCAGCCGTGGTCGCCTGGCCGAGCGGGGGAGGCACCGCGTCCCTACGTGAAAGCCGTCAGCTGGAAATTCTCACCCAGCTGTTCAACAACCGCCTGCTTGACGCCCTGCGCGAACGGGCTGGGGCGAGCTATTCGCCGCAGGCCTTCTCGAACTGGCCTGCCGATCTTGCGAGCGGCGGACGGATCACGGCCATCGCGCAGCTTGAACCTTCGTTCGTGCCGGTCTTCTTTGCCGAAGCCGGGAAGATCGTCCGCGAACTCGCCGCTACCCCGCCCACCGCCGACGAGCTGGCGCGGGTCACCGAGCCGCTGGGCCAGCTGATCCGCCGTGCATCGACCGGCAACCAGTTCTGGCTCTATAATCTCGAGGGCGCGACGCAGGACCCGCAGCGGTTGGCGATGCTGCGCACGCTGCTGTCAGATTATTCGCAGACCACGCCTGAAGCGATGCAGGCGCTGGCCGGGCGTTATCTTGCCGGCGTCAGCCCATTCCGCCTGGCCATCATCCCCGAGGGCCAGACCCTTGCCGAGGCACCCCCGGCGGGCGCGGGTGCGAATGCTGCGAAAATCGAGATGGTGGGCCGCTGATCGTTCCCGCCATTGTCAGTGCGCGGGAAATAAAGTTGTGCGGCATGGCATTGTCGCTTTACAATTCGTGCCGCGCTCGGGTAGCGGGCGCCCCCGCGCTGTGTGATGTGCGCATGGAAAAGAAAGAGTTTTGACTGTGCCCGAGACTTGGACCCCGGAGAGCTGGAAGGCCCACGAAGCGCGCCACCTGCCGCATTACGAGGATGCGGCGGAGCTTGCTGACGCCGAAAAGACCCTCTCGTCCTATCCCCCGCTGGTGTTTGCGGGGGAGGCGCGGGCGCTCAAGGCCGATCTGGCGGACGTGGCCAACGGCCACGGCTTCCTGTTGCAGGGCGGCGACTGCGCCGAGAGCTTCGCCGAGTTCCATCCCAACAACATCCGCGACACCTTCCGCGTGCTGCTGCAGATGGCGGTCGTCATGACCTTCGCCAGCAAGCGTCCGGTGGTGAAGGTCGGGCGCATGGCGGGCCAGTTCGCCAAGCCGCGCTCCTCGCCGACCGAAACGATCGATGGCGTGACGCTGCCGAGCTACCTCGGCGACAATATCAATGGGATCGAGTTCGATCCGGTCAGCCGCCGGAATGATCCGGCGCGCATGGTGAAGGCCTATTCGCAAGCGGCGGCGACGCTCAACCTGCTGCGCGCCTTCGCCGGCGGGGGCTATGCCAACCTGCGTCAGGTCCACCAGTGGACGCTCGATTTTATGGGCCGCACGCCGTGGACCGAGAAGTTCAGCAAAATGGCCGACCGCATCGGCGAAGCGCTGGATTTCATGGAAGCCTGCGGGATCGATCCCGGCACCGTGCCGCAACTGAAGGGCACCAGCTTCTACACCAGCCACGAAGCGCTGCTGCTGCCCTACGAGCAGGCGATGAGCCGTCAGGATTCACTCACCGGCGATTGGTACGCCACCAGCGCTCACATGCTGTGGATCGGCGACCGCACCCGCTTCCCGGGCAGCGCCCATATCGAATTTGCACGCGGGATCGGCAATCCGCTCGGCATGAAGTGCGGGCCGAGCCTTGAGCCGGACGCGCTGCTGCGCCTGCTCGACGAGTTGAACCCCAAGCGCGAGGCCGGACGCATCACGCTGATCAGCCGCTTCGGCCACGACAAGGTCGAAGACGGCCTGCCCAAGCTGGTGCGCGCCGTGATGCTTGAAGGGCACCCGGTGGTGTGGAGCTGCGACCCGATGCACGGCAATGTCGTCAAGTCCGACACCGGCTTCAAGACGCGGCCCTTCGACCGCATCACGCGCGAGGTGAAAGGCTTCTTCGCCGTACACCGCGCCGAGGGCTCGCACCCGGGCGGCATCCATATCGAGATGACCGGACAGGACGTGACCGAATGCGTCGGCGGAGCAGTAGCGATCACCGAGGAACGCCTCGGCGACCGCTATCACACCCATTGCGACCCGCGCCTCAACGCCGAACAATCGCTCGAACTCGCGTTTCTGGTGGCCGAAATGCTCAACGAGGCCGCGGGCGGGCGTGAGGCAGACATCAGCGCCCACGCGGCTTGATTTCTCGCGCAAACCTGACGGGTGTGATGATTTTTCGGTAGCCGCCCGGCTATCCAGCGTCTTTCCTGTGTAACGGCAAACGGGCATTGTACGAATGTCCGTCGTAACGCCGAGGAGGGCGCGCGTGCATCGCAGCGAGTTGCAGAACACCCCGATGAACGCCGCTGGTGGACCGCCGCTGGCGGCGCATTTCCGCGCCACCCGCGCGCTGACCGAGGCGCTGGTCGCGCGGCTGTCGGACGCCGATGCCAGCATCCAGTCGATGGACGATGCGAGCCCTGCCAAGTGGCACCTCGCGCACACCACATGGTTCTGGGAAACCTTCCTGCTGCGCGAACACGCGCCCGGCTACGTCTTGCACGATGATCGCTGGCCGTTCCTGTTCAACTCCTATTACGAGGCGGAGGGCGCGCGGATATCGCGCCCCGCGCGCGGCTTGCTCTCGCGCCCGACGCTCGCCGAGGTGCTGGAATGGCGCGCCATTGTTACGCAGGCGATGGAGCCTCTGCTGGGCGATCCGGCGCTGGCTGACGTGATCGCTCTCGGCATCGCGCACGAGGAGCAGCACATTGAGTTGCTGCTGACCGACATCAAGCACGCGTTGTTCCAGAATCCGCTCGGCCCGGCGATGTGGGCGGGTGGCTCGCCCGCGGCGCAGGTACTCGCCGCGCCGCTCGGGTGGCATTCGCATCCTGGCGGTATCGCGCTGGTCGGCCATCAATCCGGTGGGTTTGCGTTTGACAACGAAGGCCCGCGCCACCGTGTCTTGCTTGAACCCTTTGCGCTGGCGGACCGGCTGGTCACCAACGCCGAATGGGACGCCTTCATCGCCGGTGGCGGCTACCGCGATCCCCGCTTGTGGCTGGCGGACGGGTGGGGCTGGGTGCAGCGCGAAGGCATCGCCGCGCCGCTTTATTGGCGCGGGGATGAGCATTTCACCCACCAGGGCTGGCTGCCACGCGATCCCCACGCGCCCGTCGCGCATATCTCCTTCTATGAGGCCGATGCCTATGCGACCTGGGCAGGGGCGCGGCTGCCGACCGAATTCGAATGGGAAGCCGTCGCGCGCGGGCAGGACGGTGCCTCGCCGCGGCCCGCGCATGACCCGCGGGGTGGCAACCAGCTTTACTGCGCCGGACCGGTGTTGCCGATGGGCTCGCCGGGGCTGTTCGGTGATTGCTGGCAATTCACCCGCTCGGCCTATCTCCCGTACCCCGGCTTCCGCGTCGTCGAGGGCGCGGTGGGAGAATACAACGGCAAATTCATGAGCGGACAAGTGGTGCTGCGCGGGGCAAGCTGCGCGACGGTGAGCGGGCATTCGCGCGTCTCCTACCGCAACTTCTTCTACCCCCATCAGCGCTGGCAGTTCACCGGACTGCGGTTGGCGAAGGACCTTTCGGCATGACGGCGCAACCGGGTCTCAAGCTGGTCAAACGCGATGCAAGCGGGGTCGATCTGGCGTTCCGTGCCGATGTGCTCGCGGGGCTGGCTGAGGCGCAAAAGGCGATCCCCGCGCGCTGGTTCTATGATGATGCGGGCTCGGCGCTGTTCGAGGATATAACGCAGCTCCCTGAATATTACCCGACCCGGGCCGAGACCGAGATCCTCCAGACCCGCGCCGCTGAAATCGCCGGGCTGATCGGGCCGCGCCGTGCGGTCGTGGAGTTTGGCTCGGGCTCTTCGGTCAAGACCCCGCTGCTGCTGTCGGCAATCGAGCCTTCGGCCTATGTGCCGCTCGACATCGCAGGCGATTTCCTGCGCGCATCTTCGGCGGCGCTGGCAGCAAAGTTTCCCGGGTTGCCCGTCTTGCCGGTCGAGGCCGATTTCATGCGCCGCGTCGAGCTTCCCGCCGATGTCGCGCACCTGCCCAAGCTCGGCTTTTTCCCGGGATCGACCATCGGCAACATGATCGCCCGCACCGCGACCGACCTTCTGCGCTCGATGAAGGACACGCTGGGCGACGGCGCTCTGCTTTTGATCGGGCTGGATCTGGTGAAGGACGAAGAGGTGCTGCTGGGCGCCTATGACGATGCGTCCGGAGTGACCGCGCAGTTCAACCTCAATCTGCTGGCGCGTATCAACCGCGAGCTTGGTGGGGATGTCCCGATCGCATCCTTCGCTCACGAGGCGCGCTGGAACGATCCCTTCGCGCGGATCGAGATGCATCTGGTCGCGCGGGAGAGTGTCTCTTTCACCGTCAGCGGGCAGCGCTTTTCCATGGGCGCGGGCGAGAGCATCCACACCGAGAACAGCCACAAGTTCACCAAGCGCTCTGCCCAGCTGCTGCTGGCGGCAGGCGGCTGGGAGCCGATAGCGCGCTGGACGGATGAGGCGCGGCAATTCTCGCTGGTGCTGGCCGAATCCGGCGCAACGCGTTCTGCGCCCTGAAACCGTCAGCGATCCCGTGCGTTGGCGCGGGATGGACGGACACACGGATATTCTCATCATCGGCGGTGGCATGGCAGGGCTTTCCGCTGCCACCGCACTAGCAAGCACCGGCGCGCGGGTCATCGTGCTCGACAAGGGGCGAGGTCCGGGTGGGCGCATGGCCGCGCGGCGGGTGGAGATCGCTGGCGAGCAGGTGAGCTTTGATCACGGCGCCCAATTTTTCACGGCGCGCGATCCTGACTTCCGCGAGATCGTCGCCGGTTGGGAACAGGCGGGGGTGGCCGCGCGCTGGCCTGCGGCGGGCGATGAGGCCTGGGTCGGAACGCCCGGCATGAACGCTTGCGTCAAGCATATGGCGAGTGCGCTGGATGTGCGCTGGAATGTGCGCGCAGCGCATCTGCGACGCGACGGTACGCTCTGGCGGGTTGAGACGGGGGAGCAGGTCTTCACCGCCGCTACAATGCTCGTGGCTGTTCCCGCCGAGCAGGCTGCCGTGCTGCTGGCAGATGCCGCGCCCGATTTCGCCGCGCGCGCCACCAGCGTGATCTCCGCGCCGTGCTGGGCCGTGATGGCGGGTTTTGCCGAAGCGATTGCCGATGCTCCCGATACCTTCCGCTCCGACACCGGCCCCGTCAGCTGGGCCGCGCGCAATTCCGCCAAGCCGGGCCGCAGCGGCGCGGAGAGCTGGGTGATCCACGCCAGCCCCGCACGCAGCCGCGAATTGATCGATCTACCCAAGGACGAGGTTGCGCGCATCCTTCTGGCGGATCTCTTCGCCGCGATCGGCACCGCACCAGCCGTGCCGCAGCATCTCGACGCGCACCGCTGGCTCTATGCGCAGCCCGAAGTCCGCAAGGGCGAGGGCCCGGTTTATGACACGGACCGGAATATCGGTATCGCAGGCGACTGGCTGCACAGCCCCCGCGTCGAAGGCGCCTGGCTGTCAGGCCGGGCGCTGGCCGATGCCGTGCTTCAGGAGCGGCTCGCTAGCACGTCGTAATGGTGCCCGCGCCCGTATTTGGCAAAGCGTGTGAAACCGGCACCGCGCAGCAGGGCCTCGATCTCGCCCGCGCTCGCCCAGCGGTCGTCCACTTCGTAGAAGATCGCCGCGACGCGGGCGAAAGCCTGCGTCTTGGCGAGTTCGGCGATCACCACCGCTTCCAGCCCCTCAACGTCGATCTTCACGAACATCGGAAGCGCACCTGCGAGCAGCGGATCGACCAGAGGTGCGTCGATGGTGTGGATGGTGACGCCGCCGGTCGCGGGAAGCGTATCGTCGCGCCCCGCAAGCGTGGCAGTGCCCGTATGGCTCTCGGCAACGTTGATAGTTACCTCGCCGACGCTGTCCGAAATAGCCAGCTGGTGCAGCACCGTGCGCTCCGCCCCGCCGTTGAGCCCCACATTGGCGGCAAGCCGCGCGTGGGTGGCAGGGACCGGCTCGAAGGCAATGATCGTGAGGCATTTCGGGTTCTTCGCGGCAATCAACGAATAAAGCCCCTGATTGGCGCCAATGTCGACGAAGACGAATTCCTCGCGCTGCTCCAGCAGCAGGTCGGCCAGATCGCGCCCGTAGGTGCCAAAGATGCAATAGCGGAAAGTCGTGTCCTGCCAGTTGGGCACCATCAGCACGCCATAGGCTGATTCCACCGCCGCAGAGTTGCGCGCTGCCAGCACGGGCGATAATGCCGCCGCCTTCCACTTGCGCAGCGTCTTGACCACGCCATACCGCCAGAAATCGCCAAAGCTAGACAAGGGTCTTCCCTTCGAGAAATGCGCCGATCGCATCCGCCGCCCGCTCGGCCGAGGGACGCTCGGACAGCGAGAAGGTCGCGTCGATCAGCGCCTGTTGCCGCGGCGCATAGTCGCAATGCGATCCGACTGCAGCATCTATTGCATCCAGCAGCCCAACGGTGCTCTCCAGCACCGGGCCGGCCTGCCAGTGGAGGTAGTTGGGATCGCCCTGCCAGTCCACGAGATGGCTGTTGAGGAACAGGCAAGGGCGGGGCTCGCGCAGGAACTCGTAGATCTGGCTGCTGACATCGCCGAGGTAGATATCGGCGCGGTTGGTATAGCTCATGTCGCTGCTGGCGGCGCTGCCGGTGTCGATATGGATGCGCGGTTCGTTTCTGTATTCGGCGCCGGGGGGCGTGACGCGGGCGAGGCTGGGCGGGTCGATAGTGACCACCCACTTGCGCTCGAACAGCATCACGTGCGGCGCGAAGATCAGGTTGTAGCGGTCCTGATTGCGGAACGCCTCCAGCACCGCCGCGCCGTGCTTGAACCAGCTCGACAGCTTGGGCGAGGGGTGGGAGTTGTAGATCACCGTCGGCCGCTCGGGGGCGGGGAAGGTGTCTGCAAAGCGGTTATCCGCGCACAGATCGAATTTGGGATAGCCGACCAGCGCGATCCGCTCCGGCGCGAGGCCCGCGTCCGCGATCAGCCGGTCGCGGATCTTGGGGCCGGAAACCAGCACAAGATCGAACCCTGCGCTTGTCCGGTTGAAGCCGATCGCCCGGTCGCCTGCGCCGTGGCGGGTGTGGATCAGCTTTACCTTGTCGAGGCCGTAGCGGGTTTTCAGCAGAAGCGTGGTTTTCTCTGACACCACCACGGCATCGAAGCTGCCGAAGAAGTCGAGGTTGTCTCGGTAGATGAGCAGCTTGGTGGCAGGCACCAACCGCTCCAGGATCCCCGCAAGCGCCTGTGATACCCCGCGTTTCAGGCCGAGCTGCACAAGTTCCATGCGCGCCAGCAGGGCCGGGTCAGCCTGCCGCTCGATTTCGGCACGGATCGCCGGCTTGGCGAAGGCAAGCACGATGCGGTGCTCCCCGCGCGCTGCCAGCGCCAGCGCGATCGGCAACGAGTGCGCGAGCTGGTGGGTCTGGTCGTGATTGAACAGGAAGCAGATGCGCTTCATGTACGCACCGCAGTCAGCAGCCGTTCGGCGAGCGTGTGGTCCTCGTGCTTGTCGACATCGACCCCCATGCGCCCGTCGGAGAGGACCACCGGTGCCGCGCTCGCGCCCAGCTTGGCGCCAGCTGCGGCAAGGGCAGCGCTCAGGTCCATCCGCCTCAGCAGCAGCCGCACCATCAGCACCAGCCCGAAATGGGCAGCGAGGCGCAGCACCGACTTGCGGTCAGCCTCGACCTTTTCCCAGAACCTGAGGGCATTGGTGGACGAAGGGCCGGTCAAGGCAAACAGGTTCGCGCCGGTGAAAGCGCCATCGCGAAATGCCAGCCATGTGCGCTTGTTGGGTCCAACGGCCGCTTCCAGATTGCCCCGCTCGACGAAGGCCACTGAAACATCGCTCGCGCCCGCGCCCGCGACAAATTCGGCGACAGTTGCGGGGGTGAGCATCACATTGTCGGCGGTGGTGACCAGCACGGGCAGGCCCACTGCCGGGTCCTGCACAGCCGCCAGCACCGATCCACTGATGGTCCGGCCCGAAACGCGGGGCTGGATCCGCCCGTCGCCCTTGGTCCATGCCAGCGCAGGGTCTTCGAGCAGGGTGGGTGCGTCCTGCGCCATCACAATGATCCGGGCGATCTGCGGCGTATCGGCCAGCGCGCGCAGCACGCGGGCCAGCATGGGCACGCCAGCAACTGGAATCAGCGCCTTGGCCTCCCGCCCGAAATGCGCCGCCAGCCGGTCAACACCCGGGCGCTGTCCGGCCAGCACCAGCGCGGTCCAGCTTTGGGATGCGTCAGTCATGGGCAGGGCGGGCCTCGGGCAAGCGGGTAGGGGACGCGCGCTCCTTCCTAGCGCCGTCCCCGAAAGTCAAGAATGCCCCCGGTTCCTAGGCTGCCATCGGCGCTGGGCAATACCGCTTCAGGTAATCACCGTGCCCTGGCATGTTCTGCACCATCAAGCGGATCGACTTTTCCATCTCGTCGACTTCCTGCCGCGTCTTGCCCGGCTCCAGCGCATCGGCCATCGGGTTGTGGCCTTCCATATGGATGCCCTGACCCATCATCACCGCAGCCCAGCTGGTTTCAGTGAAGAGCTCGTCCTCCTCGCGGAAGATCTGGCCGTTGGCCTTGAAAATCTCCACCTTCTCGGTCAGCGTGACCGGCACCTCCATCGTGCGGACGTAGTTCCAGAAATCGGAATCGGTGCGCTGCGTCGCGTTGTAGTGGAGGATCAGGAAGTCGCGGATGCGGGCATATTCGCGGCCGGTCAGGCGGTTGAAGGCATCTTCCTGCGCCTGCGTGATCCCGTCGAGCGAGAGCAGCGAGACGAGCTTGTCAATCCCGGTGTTGATGAGGTGGATCGAGGTCGATTCGAGCGGCTCCATGAACCCTGCAGCGAGGCCGAGCGCGACCACGTTCTTGTTCCAGAACTTGTTGCGCCGTCCGGTCATGAAGCGCAGGAAATTCGGCTCGGCCTGCGGCTTGCCGGCGATATTGCCGAGCAGAATGTCGAGCGCTTCCTGATCTTCCATGAAGCTTGAACAATAGACGTGGCCATTGCCGTTGCGGTGTTGCAGCGGCACCTGCCATTGCCAGCCGGCACGGTGCGCCGTGGCTCGGGTGAAGGGCGGGGGCGGACTGCCGTCCTCGCGCTGGCAGGGCAGGGCGACCGCGCGGTTGCACGGCAGGTAGTTGCTCCAGTCATCATAACCGGTCTTCAGCGCCTGCTCGATCAGCAGGCCGCGGAAGCCCGAGCAATCAATAAACAGATCGCCCGAGAACTGCTTCCCGCCGTCAAGCGTAACACCGGTGACGAAGCCGCTTTCCCCGTCAAGCTGGACATCAACGACCTTGCCCTCCTGCCGCACCACGCCGCGCGCTTCGGCAAACCGGCGCAGATAGGCGGCATATCGCCCTGCATCGAGATGGTAGGCATAATTGACCGGCGGCAGATCGGCGCCCTTGTAATCGTCGGTCCGGGCGAACTTGCCGAAATAGGCCGCCATCGTCTCGACGTTGAACACCTGAATCGGGCGCTTGTCGCCCGCGCGCGCCATCGAATGCCAGATGTGGTGGAAGGAAATTCCGCCCATCGTATACCCATAGGCGCCGAAGGGGTGGATGTAGCTGTCGCCGATCTTGCCCCAGTTTTCGAACTGGATGCCCAGTTTGAAGGTGCCACCGACCGCTGCCAGCATCTCGCGCTCGTCGATGCCGAGCAGCTGGTTGAAGCCAAGGAAGGGAGGAATTGTCGCTTCGCCGACCCCGACAGTTCCGATCGCTTCTGATTCGATCAGGATGATTTCCACAGGCCTGCCGGTCTTCAAGCGAGATAGGGCCGCCGCTGCCATCCATCCGGCCGTACCTCCGCCGACGATGATAATCCGTTCAATTGCCACGATTTCCTCGATCCCTTTCGAGCCTCTGCGGGCCTTATCGGGGGGCAATTTGCCGCCCCGCCATGTGTTGCCAGAATGCAATATGAACGCAAGATTACAAGTCTTGAGAACGCTCTCAAGATGCGCTAGGATCGTATGGCAGCCGCAGCTTCGGACATAAACTGGCGCGCGGTATGGGGAGAGGTAATATCATGAACACTGTAAGGCTCGCGCCGCGTCGGCGTCTGTTCGCAACTTGCACGGCTTCGGTACTGGCGATTGCTGTTGCCAGCCCTGCGCTCGCGCAGGACGCTGAGGTCGCTGATAGCCCGGATGCTGCGGAAGAGCCTGACACCACCATTGTCGTCACCGGTTTCCGCGCCTCGCTGCAATCCGCGCAGAACATCAAGCGCAACGCGGATACCGTCGTCGACGTGGTGACCGCAGAAGATATCGGCGCGCTGCCCGATCGTTCTGTTGCTGAAACGCTCCAGCGTATTCCCGGCGTCAACATCGGCCGCTTCGAGAAAACCTCCGACCCGACCCGCTTCTCGGTCGAAGGCACGGGCGTGATTATCCGTGGCCTGCCCTACGTCAGCTCCCAGCTCAACGGCCGCGATATCTTCTCGGCCAATGGTGGCCGCGCCCTGAGCTTCGAGGACGTCTCGCCCGAACTCGTCGGCCGCGTCGAGACATACAAGAACATCACGGCAGACCAGATCGAAGGCCACATCGCGGGTCTCGTCAACCTCGTGACCCGCAAGCCGCTCGATACGCGCGGCTTCCGCATCGCGGGTTCGGTCGAAGCCAACTATGGCGATCTGCGTCAGGAATGGTCGCCGACCTACAACATCCTCGCGTCGGATACTTTCGAAACCGGGCAGGGCACCTTCGGTCTCCAGCTGAGCTATTCGAAGTCGAAGCTGAAGAGCCGCACCGATGCCTCGCAGCTGGTCGACTATTGCTATCGCCCGGCTGACCTCAGCGCTGGCTGCGCCCGCATCTTCCCGCTTAACTCGGGCGGATTCGGGGATGTGCCGAACTTCACGCCGGAAAACTTCCCGCCGGCTAATTCGGTGCTCGTGCCGCAGTTCGCCAACGTGCGTTCGACCACGCTCGATCGCGATCGCGAGGCAATCTCGGCTGTCGGTCAGTTCGAAACGCTCGATGGCAACCTGGTGATGACGCTGGAATATCTGCGTTCGGAAACCAGCTTCTTCACCGAGGAGTACGCACTGCTCGGCCGTATCGATGACGGCGTGTCGACGAACCAGCCCCGTCCGGGCACGAGCTACGAGTTCGACGAGAACGGCAATTTCGTCAGCGGCATTCTCACGCAGGGCGTCGGCAATGCCTATGCCAACCCGTTCGGTCGCGGCGGAATCCCGATGGATTCGCTGCGCTTCCTGCGTGAGGCCAGGTCGGTCACCCAGGACATCTCGTTCGACGCGAAGATGAATTTCTCGGACCGCTTCCGCGGCAAGATCGAAATGCAGAGCCTCAACGCGAACCTGAGTCGCGATTCGGTGTTCGGTGCCATGAGCACCTGGGCCGACATCGCGATCGATCTGCGGGGGAAAACGCCGGACATCGAATTCCTCGCCCCGGTGGGCGCACCTGCCGATTACTTCACCAGCGGGCTCAACAACTATTACTGGTTCGGTCTGGACAGCCGCGAGAAGAACGACGGCGAGATGTTCAGCTTCGCCGGTAGTTTTGAATATGATATCAGCGACGACGGGTTCTTCCGCAAGGCCGAGATCGGTGGGCGTTGGGCCGCGCGCGACCGCATCAACCGCAACACCAACTTCAGCACGTGGGGTAACCTCTCGGCGCCTTGGGCCGGCCGCGCAGGCTGTGCACCTTGGGGCGAAGGCCCAGGCTGCTTCAGCGGGCCGGGACCGTTCACTCCGAGCTGGGCAGGTTTCACTCCCGGTCGCTTCTACACCGGCCTGCCGGGCCAGGAATTCGCAATCGCGGGCGGTGTGTACGCCGATGAAGTCCCGAATGCGTCGGCCTATCGCACGCCGTTCGCCGACAACTTCCAGCGCGGCGAGGCAGGCACCCCGATCGCGGGTGGCGGTGCGTTCTTCTACGGCGGTGACGACTTCCTTCAGGAATACCTGGACGGCGTGACCGATCAGCAGTGGGATCAGATCAGCACCCTCGGCCAGTCGCCTGAACGCTTCAACCTCGGCGTCAACGGCCGCACCCGCACCCTGCTTGATGGCACGGTGGTCCAGTGCGATCCGTATTGCCCTGGGGAAGTTTCGGATGTGACCGAAATCACCTCGGCAGCCTATGCGCGTGTTGACTTCGGTACCGACTTCGGTGGCGGCGCATCGCTCGCCGGTAACTTCGGCGTGCGCTGGGTCCGCACGAGTGTCAGCAACGACTCGGTGGTGGCGCTGCCTGACCCGGCACGCTTCGATGCGACCACGAACGGCGGCAACGGCGACGGCATCGTGCAGGTGTCGGAAATCAACGCCGCCTGTCTTGGCGCTGGTCCGGGTGTTCCGCAGCAGGCCTTCTGCCAGCTCACCGGCGCGCGCCAAGCCGAATTCGCCGCTTTGCACACCGGGGAGCTGATCCGCGATACCCGCGGCATCAACTTCGATCACTTCCTGCCGTCCTTCAACGTCCGCTACGACAACGGCAGCGGGATCGTTATTCGCGGTGCGGTGTCGAAGGGGATCAGTCGCCCGGACCTCAACCTGTTCAACGCCAGCGGCGTGCTCGGGTACAGCGGGCGTGCGACGGATGGGCCGCTCCTGTCGATTAAGACCGGTAATCGTAACATAAAGCCGACCGAATCGTGGAACTACGATCTCAGCTTCGAGTGGTACTTCGCTAATGTCGGCCAGCTGAGCCTTGCGCTGTTCGCCAAGGATATCTCGGGGGTCATCACCAACGGGACCGGTCTGGTCAACTACACCACGCCCGGCGGCACCTCGCAGGACGTGATTATCAGTGGTCCGGCAAACGATATTTCAGGCACGCTCAAGGGCGTGGAGTTCGGCTATCAGCAGACCTTTGATTTCCTGCCGGGGCTGCTCAGCGGGCTCGGTACGGCGGTCACCTACACCTATGTTGATGCTGGTGATTTCCCGAACCCGAACATCTCGGGCATCGGCTCACCCTCGGTCAATTCAAGCGGCCAGCCACTCAACAACGGCCCGTTTGGCGGTCAGCTGCCGCTCGGTGGGGCTTCGAAGCACACGGTCAACGCGACCCTGTTCTATGAAAAGGGCCCGCTCTCGATGCGTGCTGCCTATAACTGGCGCAGCGCCTTCCTCGTCACGCAACGGGACGACCTCTTCCCGTTCTCGGCGATTTACCAGGAAGCCGGTGGCCAGCTTGACGGCACGATCTTCTACAGCGTGACCCCCAACATCAAACTGGGCGTGCAGGGCGTGAATCTGCTCGACGAAACCACACAGCTGTCGACGGTCGTCGACTTCGACGGCACGCGCCCGATCTCTGCGGTTTTCCGCAACGATCGCCGCTACACTTTCATTGCCCGCTTCGCTTTCTAAGAAGCCGGCGACATGACAAGCGCAGGGCTGCTGGAGGCGGAAACGCTGACAGCGGCCCTGCTGCTTTTGGGGCCCCCTGTCGGAAGAAAACAACGCCAAGGGGGTTGCAGCGGGGAGCATTCCCGCGCAATTCGCAATCGATTGAAGCAGGGCTATCTTTGTGCCAGTGACCCCGCCACGGGGTGCGCCCGCATAGGGTAGCCCGGCGGATATCGGGACAAGAACGGGCGGATAATGGCGCGGGTGCGCAAGACAGTCACCATCAGGGACGTGGCCGAGGACGCAGGCGTCTCGCTCCAGACCGTGAGCCGGGTGGTGAACGGCGGGCCAAACGTGCGTCCGCAGGTGCGCGATAAGGTGCGCGCCTCGATCGAGAAGCTGGGCTATGTCCCGTCGCTGGCCGCCCAGCGCATGAGCGGGTCGCGCTCCTACATCATTCTGGCCATCAACGACCGTGAGCGCACGCTCGAAGACTGGCGCGAGCGGCGCGGGACCGACTGGGTTGACCAGATGCTGCTCGGCGGAATCCTTACCTGTAGCCAGCACGGCTACCGGATGATGGTGGAACTGGTCGACACCCATTCCGACCATGTCGAGCGCGAGCTGGGCGCGGCGCTTTCCGCGCTTCAGCCTGACGGCGTGATCCTGACCCCGCCGCACTCGGAAAACAAGCTGATCACCGATCTGCTGGCCGAGCGCCGCATTCCCTTCGCGCGCATCGGCTCGGACGCACCGGGACCGGGGATCGCGCTGACCATGGGCGATAGCAGCGCGGCACATCTGGCAACCACGCACCTCGCTGCGCTTGGCCATCGCAAGATCGCGATGATTGCGGGGCCTTCGCAATACAGCCTTTCGGGCTGGCGCATTACCGGCTGGCACCGCGCGCTGGACGAGGCGGGCCTTCCGCATGAAGGCCTGCTCGAGGTGGGTGATTTCGGCTACGAATCCGGCACCCGCGCCGCGCGCGCGCTGCTTGACCGCAACCCTGATTGCACCGCGATCATCGCCTCGTCCGACCAGATGGCACTGGCGGCGCTGGAGGTCGCGCGCGAACGCGGGCTCGATGTGCCGCGCGATCTTTCGCTGATCTCCTTCGACAACACCCCGATCGTGCGCTTTACCCAGCCGCCGCTGACCGCGATAGACCAGCCGATTGCCGAGACGGTGTCGCGTGCGGTCGAGCAGCTCATCGCGCGCGAGAGTAATGGCGATGGCGACGGGGTGATCGAAGTCGCTGCAGGGCTGGTCGAGCGCGCCTCCACCGCATCCCCGCCGGATCGCGCTTGATCCTGCCAGAACAGCCCGTCGTTCAGGCCGACGCACCGCCTGCGCGCCAGCCGGGCTGGTTTCTCGCCCTGTTCGCGCTCGCAGCGGCGGGCGGGGCAGTCGCCTATGTGCCGCTGCTGACCGTGCTGCTCCCGCAAGCCATCGCCGATCTGCAGGGCGGTGAGGATGTGGCCGCGCTGGCGCAGGTGACATTCCTCGGTGCAGTGATGGCGAGCATCGCCAATATCGCCTTCGGAATGCTCAGCGATGCGACGCGGGTGCGCCGCCCGTGGATTGTCATCGGGCTCGTTGCCTCCAACCTGCTTCTGCTGGGCGTGGGCGAGGCAAGCACGGTCGGCGAGATGGTGGTTCTGGTGATGGCCTGGCAGGTCGCACTGAACATGATGCTCAGCCCGCTGATGGCTTGGGCGGGAGACTGTTTCCCCGATAGCCAGAAGGGCGTGCTGGGCGGGACGCTGGCCCTATCACCGGCGCTGGGGGCGCTGGCAGGATCGCTCGTCACTTATGCCGGGCTGGTCGATCCGGCCGCGCGCTTGCTGCTGGTGGCGGTGCTGGTGAGCGTGCTGGTGCTGCCTGCGGTGGTGCTGGGCGGCGGACGGATGCGGGCCGCCCTGATCGCGCCTGCGGCCGCTCCCGAGCCGCTCCCGGTTCGCAACCGCGTCGTGCTGCGGATGTGGGCGGCGCGGCTGCTGGTGCAGATTGCGGAAGGAGGGATGTTCGCTTTCCTGCTCTACTGGCTGCGCTCGATTTCGCCCGACTATCCCGAGCACGGCGTTGCCAACATCTTCAGCCTCGTGCTGGTCTGCGCGGTGCCGCTGTCCTTGCTTCTCGGTCGCTGGTCGGACCGCCATTCGCGCCCCGTGCGCCCGCTCGTGGCAAGCGCGCTGTTATGCGCTGCCGGTATGTTGGTGATGGCGGCGGCAGGATCGGTGCAATTGGCGATCGCGGGCTATGTGCTGTTCGCGATTGCCGCAGCGATCTTCCTTGCGCTGCACGCCAGCCAGACCCTGCGTGTTCTGCCTGCGCCGCAACACCGCGGGCGGGATCTGGGCGTGTTCAATCTCACCAACACCGTGCCGGGCATGGTCATGCCGGGGCTGACGGTGATACTGGTGCCGCAGTTCGGATATGACGCGCTGTTCGTGCTGTTTGCGGGCCTCGCGCTGGCAAGCGCGGGGTTGCTGGCGGGGACGCTGCGCCGTACCTGACTGCATCGCTTGATGCTTGCAAAGGCGGCCCTGCCTCGGCATAGCTTGATAACGTTCTCAAAGAGAAGAGCTGATCTGGGAGGGTCGGGCACAATGGCGGCAAGCGGAATGGGTCGATGGGTGTGCGGCGGCGCGCTGGGGGCGTTGCTGACGGCATGCAACGCGGCGCCCGAGGTCAAGTCGGCGAGCGCGCCGGTGGCACAGGCCCCCGCAACGCCAGCCGCAAATAGCCCCGAGGCGCTGCTTGCGCAGATGAGCCTTGAACGCAAGGTTGCTCAGATCATCCAGCCGGATATCGGTTCCATCACCCCGGCCGATGTGCGCGAATACCGATTCGGCACGATCCTCAACGGCGGCAATTCCGGCCCCTACGGCAATGACAAGGCGCCTGCGGCCGACTGGCTGAAGCTCGCCGACGAGTATTGGGAAGCGTCGACTGCGCCGCTCCCGAACGGCGAGCCCGCGATCCCGGCGCTTTGGGCGACCGACGCTGTCCACGGCCACGCCAACGTGCCCGGCGCCACCGTCTTCCCGCATAACATCGCGCTAGGAGCGACATTCGATCCCGATCTGATCCGCCGCATCGGCGCGGCCACTGCGGTCGAGATCGAGGTGACCGGTCTTGACTGGACCTTTGCGCCCACCGTCGCCGTCGCCCGCGATGCGCGCTGGGGCCGCACTTACGAGAGCTATTCGGAAAACCCTAAACTTGTCACCCGCTACGGCGCGGCGATGATCGAGGGGCTGCAGGGGCGCGTGGACGAGCCCGGCTTTCTCGGTCAGGGCAAGGTCGCGGCCACGGCCAAGCATTATTTCGGCGACGGCGGTACCGCGCAGGGTGTCGACCAGGGCGACGTCAATGGCGATCTGGCCGAACTGATGGCGATCCATGCCCGTCCCTATCCCGCCGCGATCAACGCCGGTGTCGCCAGCGTCATGGCGAGCTTCAACTCGATCAATGGCAGCAAGATGCACGGCAGCAAGCCGCTGCTCACCCATGAACTGCGTGGCAATCTGGGCTTCAAGGGCGTGGTCGTGGGCGACTGGAACGGCCACGGGCAAGTCAAGGGCTGCACCAATTCAAACTGCCCGGAATCGCTGCTGGCGGGGCTCGATGTCTACATGGTGCCCGAAGACTGGAAGGCGCTCCACGCCTCGCTGGTGGCTCAGGTGCAGGACGGCACGATCCCGATGGCGCGGCTGGACGAGGCAGTGCTGCGAGTGCTGCGTATGAAGCAGGCGCTCGGAATCCTCGATGGCGAGGTGAAGCCTTCGGCCCGCGTCAATGGCGGGAAGTGGAACCTGCTCGGCTCGCCCGAACACCGCGCGCTTGCCCGCGAGGCGGTGGCCAAGTCGCAGGTGATCCTCAAGAATGCCGGCGCCCTGCCGCTGAAGGCGGGCGCACGGATCGAAGTGGCAGGCTCGGCCGCCGACAATATCCCGCAGCAGGCCGGCGGCTGGTCGGTGACCTGGCAGGGCGGCGGCGATCTGACCGCGGCGGATTTCCCGGGCGCGACCTCGATTTGGGGCGGCATTGCGGCAGCCGCCAAGGCCGCAGGCGGTGAAGCCGTGCTTGCGCCCAAGGGTAGCAGCGCGAGCAAGCCCGACATCGCCATCGTCGTGTTCGGCGAGCAGCCCTATGCCGAATTCGTCGGTGACCGGAAGGATCTCGCCTTCCGCGACGAGGAAGGGCTCGCATTGCTCAAGGCCTACAAGGCGCGCGGCGTGCCGACTGTCGCTGTGTTCCTTTCGGGCCGCCCCTTGTGGGTCAACCGCGAACTCAACGCTGCCGATGCCTTCGTCGCCGCATGGCTCCCCGGGAGCGAGGGGGCAGGGGTGGCAGACGTGTTGTTCGGCACGGTGCAGCCGACCGGGCGGCTTTCCTTCAACTGGCCCGGAACCTGCGAGGGCGGACCTGAAAACCACCGCCGCAACGCGCTGTTCGGGCAGGGCTACGGACTACGCTACGACACCCCGCCACCGCCGTTATTCCCGCCCGATGAGACCTGCGCCGCGCTTACGAATGATGCAGGCGCGACATGGTTCGCAAATGGCAGGCTGGGCGCGCAGGTGCAGGCCGTGGCCGATAATGCGCTGCTCCCCGATCTGCGCGGCAACGGCAACGGGATCGTAGTCACCGGTGTCGACCGCAAGGCGCAGGAAGATGCGCGCCGCATCACCTTCGGGCCGGGCGCGAAGATCAGCCTCACCGGGCCGGATAGCGGCGCGGCATGGCGGATTTCCTATCAGGTGGTGAACCGCCCGGCTGGCCCCGTGACCGTGACGGCGGGCGGCAAGCCGTTCGACATCACGCAGGGACTTTCGGTGGCGGAAGGCAAGGGATGGCGCGAGATGGTGCTGACTCCGGCCTGCCTCGGCAGCACGGGCGGCAAGCTGACCTTCAGCTCGCAGGCGCCCTTCGCCTTCCAGATCAGCGAGATCACCCGCGACGAGGCTGCGGCCAAGACGGAGTGCTCGTTCTAGCGCACTGGCACGGGTTCCGCCGGGACGAATACCCGGCGGTGAGCCCGCGCGGCGTTTGAGCGTCGCTTTTGCGCTCTTTCGAGCGCAAAACGAATCAAGGCACCACGATGTCGAAGCCGTGGGGCATCGGGTCGAGGTTGTCGATCAGCGTCTGCAAGGCGACCAGATCGCCTTCGATGGTGACGCCCGGCATCTTCGCCACGGTCTCGATCGGCAGTTTGACGAAGAGTAGCGCCAGTAATGCGCGGCGCGGGCCGCGGATCGTCACGGCGGGCTTTTCAGGCAGTATGCCCGCGCGCCCGATCATCACTTCCTCGCCCACCTCTAGCGTCGCCTTTTCCCCGCGGTCGGGGATTTCGATCGCAATGCTGAAATTGCGCGCGCTCGGCCGTTCGGGCGCGAACAGGGTCGCGGCGGAATCGAGCAGTTCCTGCGTCGAGATTGCGGCGACCATGTCGTTGCTCTGTGCCGCGCTACTCTCCGGCCGGCCGCGCCTCAGATCATTGGCCGCCGAGAGGAACTGGTTGCGCCAGATCGCGCTCTCGGCTTGAAAGCCCTGCTGTTCGTAGGACTGCGCGAGCAGCGACTTGGCCTTGGCGTTCTCCGGCTCGGCGAAGACGAGGTTCTGGAGCAGGTCCGAGGCCCAGCGATAATCGCCCCGCGTGAAAGCGGTCTCGCCCAGTTCATAGGTGCGATCCGGCCCGCCCAGCGCCTCGACCAACTTGTAGGCGCGCTCTACCGGCGGGTAGGCGTGGAGGTTGGCCGGAACTGCATCATACCAGCCGAGATAGAACTGGTAGATCGCCTTGGCGTTGTGGCTGATCGTCCCGTAATAGCCGCGCGTCGACCATTCCTCGCCGTTGATGCGCGGTGGTGACTTTTCCAGCGCCTCGGCGATTTCGTGCATGGTCTCGCCGCGGTTCATACGCCGGACGGTCTGGTCGTGGAGCCAGCGGTAGGTATCGCGCTGGGCGGAAAGCCATGCGGTGCCTTCGGCCTTGCCGAAGACCGGCCAGCAGTGGCTCGAGATCACCGCGTCCGATTGCGGCGCGTAGCGGATCGCCGCCTCGTCGAGATAATGCGCCCAGGCCCGCGCATCGCGTACCTTGGCCCCGCGTGGGGTGAGGATATTGTGCAGCGAGCAGGTGGCGATCTCGGCGGCGAGGAAGGTCTTTTCCGGTTTCACGAAGACGTTGAACTCGGCCGGAGCCTCAGTGCCCGAGACGATCTGGAATTCGAGGTTGACCCCGTCCACCACCCGCGTCTCGCCAGTCTTCGCGATGGTGTCTGTCGGCGGGATCAGCGAGAGTGTGCCGACAGACAGGCCCTTGCCGATGCCGCTACCCATCTGCCCGGTCGCGCTGGGTGCGAGGCCGGTGCCGAACTGGAAGGCCGCGCGCCGCTGCATTGCAGGCCCGGCCATGACGTTCTCGGAGGTCGCCTCCTCCATGAAGCCCTCGGGCGCGATGATCGCGACGCGGCCCGCCTTGACCTCGGCCTCGTCCACCACGCCGCGCACGCCGCCGAAGTGGTCGCCGTGGCTGTGCGAATAGAGCACCGCGCTGACAGGGCGGGTGCCGAGTGTCTGGTTGACCAGATCAAGCGCGGCCTTGGCCGCCTCGACACTGGTGAGCGGGTCGATGATGATCCAGCCGGTCTGTCCCCGGATCACGGTCATGTTCGATACGTCAAAGCCGCGCACCTGCCACAGATTCGGCGTCACCTCGTAGAGGCCGTGGTGCTTGAGGTGCGTCATGTGACGCCACAGGCTGGGGTTCACCGTTTCGGGCACGGGGCCGGTGACGAAAGCATAGGCGTTGAGGTTCCAGACCGGCTTGCCATTGGCATTGAGGATCACCGGCTCGGCGCGCGTGGCGAGGAAGCCGCGGACCGAATTCCGCGCGTCCCGGGTGCCTTCCGCAGGTACGGCCTTGGAGGTCACGAGGTGCTCGTAACGGGTGGCCTGGGTGGCGCCTGCTGGGGCGTCTTGCGCGTGGGCTGCGGTGGCGGCGATGAAGGCCAGCGCCAGCGCCGTTGCAGCGCGCGAGTGCGAAATGGTCATGCTTCTATTTACCCCTCTTCTACCGCGTCCGTGATGCCCGCGCAGCGACACGGTTTCAAGCCGGGCGTGAAGCCGTCCGGAGTTACGCTTCAAGCATTCATAAATTAGAATGGTTCTGACGAAAGATTGAATTTTTCAGATTTCGATCCCGCGCCTAACAGGCGGCATCTCCCAGTCTTCGCAGATGCAAAGGATCGGCGCATGGACCAAAGCAGCCCGATTTCGAACCGGCCTCCCGAACAGGCCTTGGCGCCAGCCTCCGTGCGCGAACCGGTGCTGGCGCTGGTCAATTCGCGCTTCCGGCTTGCTGCGCCGGAGGATCCCGCACCTGCCGGATGGCAGGATGGGCTGGGGCAGCTGTTCAAGTGGCTCGCCATCGATGTGGAATTCCTGCCCGCCGTGCGCAGTCGGCGGCTGCCGCGGATCGCCGGATGGGGTCTCGCCGTCAGTGCGCCCGCTCCGGTCTTCGCACCGTGGATCGGCTGGAGCCCGGTTGCTTTCCAGCATGGCGGGATAGCCGCCTTGCCCGAGGCGCAGTTCGCAGCCAGTTACCTGCTCGAACATCCCCGCGGCGCGGCCAAGGGGCAGGGTGGCATCGACCTTGTGCTGATGAGCCCGCACCCAGCGCTGTGCGTGGCCGAGGAAGCGGGCGGCGCGCCTTTGCCCTCTGCTGCGATGCTCAAGGCCATGATCCGCACCGCGCGCGATGAAGGGCGCGAGCGGCTGGCGATCATCCTCCACGCTCGCCAGCGCAACGCGGTTGCCGCCCAGCTGATGGCCGCAGACAAGGCGCTGACCCGCCACGGCATTGAACTCGACATACTCACGATTGAGGAAGCGCTGGTGTCGCTGATGTCGAGCCGCGCACCGTGGGATGCCATTATCGCCATGCCCGATTTGCGCAGTACGGTCTTCACGCTGCTTGCCGAAGCCAGCGACGTGCGCCGGGCCTGGCCGATGCTGTGGCTCGGCGGGGACGGTGCCCTACGGATGATCACCTCCGAGGCGCCGGGCGAAGGGGCGAGCCGTCTGCCACTCGATGCCAACGCACTGGTTCAGGCGCTGGCGCTTGCGCTAGACCGGAGCGGAGCAGCTCAGGCCGCGCGGCGTTTGCACGAAGGCTGGGCGCGGCTGCGCGACAGCGGTGTCATTACCAGCGGGCGCGGTGCGGGCGATGCGCCCTATGTCAACGCGGTCCCCGACGAGACTTTTCTCGCCATGCTTCGCAGCCATACCGCTGTCAGCAAGCGGCCCCAGCCTGAATGGCGCGCCTTGAGAATTGCATTTTTGTCAAATGCGGGGAGCCAAGTGCCGCTCTTGCGCGTTGTGTCGTAACATTGTCTCTTCCGTCCCGAGAAAGGTCCCTGCCATGCCCAGCCGCAAGATCGTTGCAAATGAATTGGCCCATGTGCTGCGCCAGATCTCGCATCCCGATCGCATCCGCCTGTTGCTGAAACTGCAAGCGGGCGACCAGACGGTGAATGAACTGGGTGACCTGCTCGAAATCTCGCCCACGCGGGTGTCGCAGCATCTGGGTGTGCTGCGCGCGATCGCGCTGGTGGAAACTGAGACGCACGGCCAGAAGCGGGTCTACCGCTTGGCCCAGCCCGATCTCGCGTTGTGGCTGATCGATGGCATCGACTTCGTTGCGCACCGTTTCAGCCGCGCCAGCATTACCGATATCGAGCATGCCAAGAAGCTGTGGCAGGCCGAGGCGATTGAATCCGTGATCTGATCGCGTCCGTCTTCCCTGCGTCAGGCAGCGGGACGGATCATCAGCCCGGGGATTTCGGTCTTGCTGGGATCTTCGGATCGCCGGCCATAACGTTCCACCAGCTCGCTCCATTCGACCACGAGCGATCCGCCCGTCGTCTGGTGCAGTTTCTCCCACGAGGACAGCATCTCAAGACAGGCGTGGTCGATATAGTCGAGCTTCTCGACATGGATGTGTACTTCCGAACCGAAGGGCGAGCTTTCAAGCGCCTGCCCCAGCTGCGGGATCGAGAAGAAGGTCGCCGAACCCGTCATCCACAGATCCACCCGCCCCGTTTCGGCATCGTGCTCGCGGCGGATCTGGAGGTGTGAGAAGGTGTAGACCAGCTTGGCCGTCGCCAGACCGAAGCCGAGGATCACGCCGGTCAGCAGATCGATCGCCACCACGCCCACCAGCGTCACGAAATAGATCGCCAGTTCCTGCCGCCCGAACTCGGCGATCTTCCGGATCTGCGCAATGTTGACCAGCTTGTAGCCGGTATAGACGAGGATCGCGGCGAGCACCGAAGTCGGTATCTCGTTGAGGATGAAGGGGAAGGCCGCCACCGCCAGCAGCAGCCAGGCACCGTGCATGATGGCCGAAATACGGGTCGTGGCGCCGGCCTCGACATTGGCGGCAGAGCGCACGATCACGCCGGTCATCGGCAGTGCGCCCAAGGCGCCGCATATCATGTTGCCGATCCCCTGCGCGCGCAGTTCCTTGTCGTAATCGGTGCGCGTGCCGACGTGCATCTTGTCCACCGCCGTCGCGCAGAGAAGCGTCTCGGCGCTAGCGACGAAGGCGAAGACGAGGCCGAGCGTGAGGATATCGGGATTGGTGATGCCGGCCAGCGCTTCCATCGGCGGGATGTTGAGCCCGCTGGCGAGCGTTGCGGGTAGATCGACCAGCGTGATCGGCAGGGCGAATACCATCGCGAAGACCGTGCCCACGATCACGCCGAGCAGCGGCCCGGGGATCAGCGCAATACCCTTCGGCTTGAACTGGTTCCAAAGCACGATGGTGGCGATGGTGACGATCCCTGCCATAGCGGCGAGGTGATGAACGGAACTGTCGGTCGGGATCGCCTTGATGATCGCGTCAGGAATTGCAGCGATATTCAGCAGCCCGTTGGCACGCGGGGCGTCGTCCAGCATCACATGCAACTGTGAGGCGAAGATCAGCACGCCGATCCCGCCCAGCATCCCGTGGATGACCGAGGGCGAGATGGCTCGGAACCACTGGCCCAGCTTCATCACCCCCGCCAGCAATTGCAGCGCGCCCGCGATCAGCCCGACCACGCCGAGCATGATCAGCCCGTGTTCCTGCACCAGCTGGTAGACCAGCACCGCCATGCCCGCCGCCGGCCCGCTCACTTGCAAGGGCGATCCGGCAATGGTGCCGACCACCAAGCCGCCGACGATCCCGGTGATCAGCCCCAATGCGGGCGGCGCGCCCGAGGCGATCGCGATCCCCATGCACAGCGGCAGAGCGACGAGAAACACCACGATCGAGGCGAGGAAATCGCGACCTATAGCGGAATATGCAGGGCGGTCGGCGGCGACAGCGGGCATGGGGGAGCTCCGTCAGGGTGCGGGAGGAAGGAGGGGGGCGGCTCGGGCCTCAGCAGGCGTGCTGGTGCACTACCGCCGAGGCGAGGTCGGCAGCGTAGCGTTCCTCGACCGGAACCCAGCTCATGCTCGCGTCGTCATAGGCCGAGACTTCGCCCGTCTTGATGTCATAGACCCAGCCGTGCAGCGTCACCGCGCGCTGGGCCAGCGCCACCGCGACTGTGGGGTGGGTCTTGAGGTGCTGCAATTGCAGGATGACGTTCTGTTCAAGCAGCATCCGCATCTTGGCATCGGCATCCAGCCCGGCGCCCAGCGCTTCGACGATATCGACCGCGCCCTGCGAATAGCCGAGCCATTCGCGCACGTGCGGCAGGTTGGTTAGCCCGGCGCGGTTCATCGCGCCCTTCATCGCCCCGCATTCGGTGTGGCCACAGATCACGATGTGGGGGATGTTCAGCGCGCCAATCGCGAACTCGATCGAGGCAGTCATGCCGCCGGTCTGGTTGGTGTGCGGTGGCACGATGTTGCCCGCATTGCGGCAAATGAACAGTTCGCCCGGATCGGTCTGGGTCAGCATCGCGGTCTCGACCCGGCTGTCGGAGCAGGTGATGAACAGCGCCTCGGGGCTCTGTCCTGTGCTCAGGCGTTCGAACAGCTCCTGCTTTTCGGGAAAGACCTCGCGCTGGAATTTGACCACGCCTTGGGCGAAATGGGGCATCGAAAGCATCCTTTCAGTGAGAAGAATCGGGGCCGGGCACGCTCCACAGGGCGCGCGCCGCGTCGATATGTTCGGCATCTTCAAGCCGCTGGCGGATGTCGACGAACGGCAGGGCGTCGACGATCCATTCGGCCAGATGCACGGGGATCAGGCGATAGAAATGGCTGCGCCCGTCACGGCGCTCCTCGACCAGACGGTGAGCGCGCAGCAGCGTAAGATGCTGTGAGACGCGCGTTGCGGGCAGATCGAGCGCATGGGCAAGGCTGGTCACATCCTTCTCGCCCGCGCGCAGTTCCTCGATCAGGCGAAGGCGGTCGGCATGGGCGAGCAAGCGGAACAGATCGGCGAGTTCGCGCGATACGATCAACCTGCTCGGCATGGGCCCTCCTCATATGCAAGTCGTTGCAGATTTGCACCTATGAAGGTATGTAGTTTCATATCTTGCGTCAAGCGCGGAGGCTGCGCGGCAAAAATCCCACACTCCCATCAATCCCGCGGGTGACAGCGCGCGTAATGTGTGGTGTCAGGGGCGCGGCAAACCCCCACATGGACAGGGACGAAAGAGACATGAATTTCGAGCTCGATCACGAACACGTGATGCTCAAGGAGCTGGTCGGCAAGTTCGTGCGCGACCAGTTGATGCCTTACGAGGCGAACGTGATTGCCCGCGAGAATGTGGGGCAGGGCACCTATCTGACGCCCGAGGAGACCGCCAAGGTCGATGCGGTCAGCCGTGAGCTCGGCCTGTGGGGCCTTGATGCGCCCGAGGAAGTCGGCGGCATGAACCTGCCGATGGTGGCCATGGTGGGCGTGAGCGAGGAGCTGGGCAAGACGGTGGTCCCCTATTACTTGCCCCCCGATTCGCCCAATCTGCGGATGCTGATGGTCGCCGCCGATGAACGCCAGCGCGCGGCCTATCTCGAACCCTACGTGCGCGGCGAAACGATCAGCGCGATCGGCATTTCGGAACCCGGTGCCGGCGCAGACCCGCAGGGGATGAAGACCACCGCCGTGCAGGATGGCGATGACTGGATCATCAACGGCCGCAAGATCTGGATCACCAAGGGCGCCGAGGCTGATTTCACCATTCTGATGGCGGTCACCGACAAGAACCCCAACGGCCGCAACGGGATGTCTGCGTTTCTCGTCGACAAGGGCACGCCCGGCTTCAACGTCACCCGCAAGATCCCGATGATCGACGGAACGGCAACCTACGAGATCGCTCTGGACGATTGCCGGGTGCCCGGCTGGAAGCTGCTCGGCACGCGCGGGCAGGGCTTTGCGCCGATGCAGGTGCGCCTCGGGACGCGGCGCATCGAGATGGCGTCATGGTCGATCGGCATGGCGCAGCGCGCGCTCGACATGATGATCGACTACGCGCCGCAGCGCACCACTTTCGGCAAGGCCCTTTCGGCGCGCCAGACGGTGCAGAACTGGATCGCGGACGCCGCGACCAAGATCCACGCGATGCGGCTGATGACCTATGACTGCGCGTGGAAGATCGACGAGGGGCGCGACACCCGCACCGAGATCTCGATGATCAAGAGCTTCTGCACCGAGAGCGCCTACGAAATCGTCGATCACGCGATGCAGCTATACGGCGGCATGGGCATGACCCGCGAACTGCCGCTCTACCTCATGTCGAACAAGCTGCGCACCATGCGTATCTATGATGGCCCGAGCGAGATCCACAACTGGGTGGTCGCCCGCAGCCTGCTCGGCACCTACGAGTAGCAAAACGCCAAGGGCCGGGCGGCCCGAAAGCCGTCCCGCCCCCTGATTTGCCTCCTGGGTACTTAGAAGCTGCCGCGCACGCCGAGGTAGAAGAACCGACCGCGGACACCCGCCGGGCGCACCAGGCTACCGAGGTAGGGATCGCGGTCGAGCGCATTGTTGATCCCGCCATAGAGGCTGAACTTCTCGGTGAAGTCGTAGCTGGCAAAGATATCGTGCACCATCGAATCGCCCGTGTCGCGCTGCGACAGCGGCACGAGGGTGTTGTCGGGGTTCACGACCACCTTGCCGCCTTCGATCGCCACGTCGACCACCTGGATATTGGAGATGCCGGGCGAAAGCTGGCTGCTCTCGAACCGCCCGCTCCAGCCCACGGCGAAGTTCTCCTTGTTCCAGGTGACGCCGAGGTTGGCGATCCATTCGGGGTTACCGAATTCGCCGAGGTTGTCGTTGTCGATCGCCTGCGAGACCAGGTCCTACTCCGCTTCGAGCGGGTCGGTGCTGGTCGAGCCGGGGGTCGCCGCGAAAATCGAGGTGTCCTCGAGGAAGTGGGTGCCGGTCAGCGACAGGTCAATCGTGCCGAGATCGGGCCCGAATGGCACGTCGAAGCCGTAGGTCACCGCAAAGTCGATGCCCCGCACCGCGAGTGAGCCGAGGTTGACGTTACCGGCGGTGAAGAAGTCGATCACGCCGGTGGTCGGGTTGCGGGTGATGGCATCGCAGAACTGGTTGTCGGTGGTCGGCAGGTCGACGCAGGCCGCGGCGACCTGCAGGCCGGTGAGCGAGCCCACGGCGTCGGTGATCTCGATGTCATAGTAATCGGCGATTACGCTGAGCCCGCTGAGGAAGCCCGTCGGCTGCCACACGAAACCGGCGGTGAAGGTCGTGGCCTCTTCCTCTTGCAGGTTCGGGTTGCCGCCAGTGATGCCCGGACGGAAGGCCGAGGCAAAGTTGGCGGGGTTGAAGCCGGCCGGCACGAATTCGAGGCAGTTGTCGACGCGGAACGAGCTGCCCGAGTTGACTTTGGCTGCCGCGCACGGATCGGCCAGCAGGCCGATGGTCGCCGCGCGGACAGGGCCGAACAGCTCGGCAAGGTTGGGCGCTCGCACCGCGACCGAGTAAGTGCCGCGCAAGGTCAGTTCGGGAAGCGGCTTGTACCGGCCCCCCACGTTCCACGCGAGCGTCTTGCCGATGGTATTGTAATCCGAATAGCGGATCGCGCCGTTCACTTCGAGCAGGTCGACGAACTTCATGTCGGCCAGGACCGGCAGGCGGATTTCGCCGAAACCTTCGGTGACCGTGATCGAGGGGTCCTCGAAGCGCGGATCGGGCGAGGGGCGCACAGGCGAGCCGCTCGAGATGACGCCGGCGGTGATCCCCGGCGAGTTCTGCAGCGAATCCGGTCTGAACAGCGACGTATCCTTGCGGTATTCGAAGCCGACCGCAAAGCCTATCGGGCCGCCCGGCAGTTCGAAAAACTCCGCCGTGTCGCCTGCCAGCGAGCCAAGCAGCTGCTGCTGGGTGAGGATGGTCGAGTTGACGATGTCGACGAAGGCGAAGTCCGCGCCCGCGCCGTTGATCGAATCCGGCCCGAAGATGTTGATCGGCGCACAGACGCCGGTGCGCGGCGTGAAGCTGATTGCCCGGCCGGTGCCATCGGGGTTGCGCGGCGGGCGCGGGAAGTGCGAGATGCCGGGAGCCGTGCCGTCAAGTTCCGAGCGGCAGATGATGTCGCCGGCCTGCGCATTGCTGGGGTTGATCTGGATCGACTGCCCGTTGCGGATCGCGCTCACCGTGCGGTTGTTGGCGTTGAAGGCCGCCAGGTTGCCGCTGGTCAGTGCAATCGCGTCGATGGCGTAGAAGTAGCGGTCATCCAGACGGGTGTTACTGAACACCGACTCCACCTCGGTGCGGCCGTAGTTGTAGGACAGTTACCACTTCCACCCGAGCTTCTCGAACTCGCCGCGCAGGCCCGTGACGAAACGGATGGCGGTGCGTTCGGTGTTTTCGGTCGGCAGGACATCGATGTCCTGGATGTCGCGCGACACCGAGATAACCGGGGACTGGCCGAGGCCCTGCAGCGTGGTGATCTGGTTGCGCAACGCAGTCGGGATGAAGGGGTTGTCGAGCCGGATCGGAATGTCGTCGTTGAACGGCGTGCCGGTCGCATCGATACCATCGGTGAAGGCGTACTTGCCCTCGAAGAAGGCGGTGATGCCCGGGGTGATCTCGAAATCGGCCCCGGCGGAGAAGACCAGCTGTTCGAGCTCTGGTATAATCAGTTCGTTGACGTTGGCGCCGATCCCGTCGCCGCCCGATGCGCTGAAGGCATCGACGAAGGTGCCCGCGTTGAAGGCGCGCAGGTTTGTCTCGTCAAACACCTGTGCGACGGGGATCGTCGTGCCCGGAAGGACCGGGACCGACCCGTCGGGGTTGATCGCAAGAACCGCATCGAAGGCGCTCGCAAAACCGTTGTCGATGGCGATGATGCCGAAGCGGCTCGACACCCGCAGGGTCACGTTGGGATAGAAGGCCTGGCTTGGGCGCTGGCCCGCGGGCAGACCGAAATCGGCGTCGGTCAGGCCGAGCAGATCGAAGATCGCGTCATTGGCAAAGCTGAGGCCGTAGAGCCCGGTGCCTGCAAAGCTGCGCTCCGATGCCTTCAGCGATTTCTGCTTGCTGTAGTCGACCGAGAACACCGCGCTGCCGCGCCCGTCGGCAAACTCGCCGCCGCCCGCAAGGCTGACCGAGTAGTTCTCGGCATCACCCTCATCGGAAATGCCGCCCTGTACATTGAATTCGAGCCCGTCAAAATCGCGGCCCGAGCGCAGCGTGAAGTTGACGACGCCCGATACAGCGTCCGCGCCGTAGACCGACGAGGCGCCGCCAGTCAGCACTTCGACGCTCTTGATGCACCCTTGGGGAATCGCGCCGATATCGACCGCGGCCGAACCGGATGCGCCGGGAACGTGGCGGCGCCCGTCTTCGAGCACCAGTGTCCGGACTGCACCGAGCTGGCGCAGGTTGAGGCGGTTGAGGCCGAGGTCGGATGCTTCGTCGCCGGCAGGCGCTTGGTTGACGGAGTCGATCCCCGTCAGCGAGCCTTGCAACGCGGGAATCTGGCGAAGCTGGGTGGCGAGATCCGGCTGGCCGCTCAGCGCGATGTCATCCGCGCCCACAACGGTGATCGGGCTGGTGCTTTCGGTGGCCGCATCGATCGCGATGCGCGAGCCGGTCACCACGATGGCTTCAACCTTTTCGCCGGTGGCAGGGTCTTTTTCCAGGGCCAGATCTTCGGCCGTGATTTCGTCGGCTGCGCTGGCCTGTGTGGGCGCGAGACCGGCAATCAGCAGCGCGGCGGCGAGTGCGGGAAGCGACGAAGAGTGGAGAGAGAGCTTCGTAATGCGCATGGTCATGTCCTCGCATGGAGAGGGTCGGGGCAAGGCCTGCAAGGATGCGGGGCCACGCCGTCGTCGTCAGGTGCGCCGCCGCGAGAGCTTTGTGCGCCCCCGTCGGATCGGGTCCTGTACGGTCCTTCCTGCTCGAGGTCAGATGTCCGGGATTGCTACTCCTGATCATCTGCACCCAGACTAATGCGCCAGTGATCTGGCTGCACGCTTGCGGTATTACGAAACGGAGAATTCGTGGTTAGTGGCCATTCAACGTAGTTTTGGCCGCACTGCGGATTCACTGGCCCACCTGTGACGGATTGGCCACAGTGGGTGCCGCGCAAGGCGTGCGACCGGATCGGCCAGCACATTTTGCGGGTTCGCCTCGCCCGCCTGCCTCTGCTAGCACCCGCGCATGAGCGAATGGATCACGACAGCGCGCGCTGCGACCGGCGCGGCGCGGGATTATCTGGGGCAGGTGAGGGCGGCGACCGGGGCGGTGGTTGCGCCGGGCGGCGCGCCGGACCCGGCGCTCCTCATACGCGAACAGCACCGTGTCCACGGCTTTGCCTGGGTCGCGGCCAGTATCGCCGCGCTGGTAGCGACGCTCGACTGGGCCGTACGAGCCGAGCGCGCAGGGCGCTTCGGCGAGGTCGAAGCGCTGGTGTTGCGGATCGGCTTTGGCGAATATTGCGCCCAGATCGCCTATGGCCTGCCGATGAGCGCGCATGAAGTGGTGCGCCCCGCCGCGCTCGGCACTGGCTCAGCCGCGCAGGCCTTCGCCGCGCATCCGGCAGTGGCGCGGCTCCTTGAGCAAGGCAACACGCCCGAAACCCGCGCCGCCTTCGCCGTGCTGCTTGCCGATGGCGTTCGCCCGTGCGAGGCGCTGGGTGATGACGTGCTCGATCTGGTGCGCGACCAGATGCGCGCCTTCACCGCCGATTCTATCACCCCTCACGCTCATGGCTGGCACCTTGCCGATGCGCTGATCCCCGACAGCGTGATCGCCGAGATGGCATCGCTGGGCGTCTTCGGCGTGTGCATCCCGGAGGAGCATGGCGGCCTCGGTCTAGGCAAGCTGGCGATGGCGGTGGTCTCGGAGGAATTGTCGCGCGGGTGGATCTGTGCGGGCAGCCTCGGCACCCGCTCGGAAATCGCCGGGGAGCTCATTTCCGAAAACGGCACCCCCGAACAGAAGGCCAAGTGGCTCCCCCGCATCGCTGACGGGTCGTGCCTGCCCACCGCCGTCTTCACCGAGCCCGACACCGGCAGCGATCTTGCTGCCGTGCGCACCCGGGGCGAGCGGCAGGATGACGGCAGCTGGCGGGTGACAGGGGCGAAGACGTGGATCACCCATGCCGCCCGCGCCGACCTGATGACCATGCTGGTGCGCACCGACACTGACACGCCCGGCTATGGCGGCCTATCAATGCTGCTCGCCGCAAAGACTCGTGGCACCGACGGCGTTCCGTTCCCCGACGAAGGGATCGATGGCAGCGAGATCGAAGTGCTCGGCTATCGCGGCATGAAGGAATATGCGCTGGGGCTGGATGGTTTCGCCGTGGCGGCCGAGGGATTGCTGGGCGGGCGCGAGGGGCAGGGCTTCAAGCAGCTGATGCGCACCTTCGAGGGCGCCCGTATTCAGACCGCCGCGCGGGCCGTGGGCGTGGCGTGGAACGCCTTCGACCTGGCGCTCGATTATGCGCAAGGGCGCAAGCAGTTCGGGCAGGCGCTGACTTTCTTCCCGCGCGTGGCCGACAAGCTGGCGCTGATGGCGGCGGAAACCGTCATGGCGCGCGAGCTCACCTATTCCGCAGCGCGGGCGAAGGATGGGGGCAACCGCTGCGATATCGAGGCGGGGATGGCCAAGCTGCTGGCTGCGCGCGCGGCATGGTCTGCGGCGGACAATGCGGTGCAGATCCACGGCGGCAACGGTTATGCGCTCGAATACCCGATCAGCCGGGTGCTGTGCGACGCGCGCATTCTCAACATCTTCGAAGGCGCGGCGGAGATCCAGGCGCAGGTGATCGGCCGCGGACTGCTCGCCGGGCAGGCCTCCGCCGGCAAGACCTCCGCAGCCGCCTAGATCACCCTGCGATTCCCCGCATCGGGCACCATGGCGCAGCGGGTTTCGTGCAGCACTGCACTCTTCAGATCGACGTGGCGGGGACGGTCGGCGCGCAGCCTGAAGATGCGCCGGACCCGCGCGACGAGGCTGGCCGGATGGAACGGCTTGGAGAGGAAGTCCTGCGCCCCGGCATAGATCGCCTGCAAGTGGTCCTGTTCGCCGCGCATCGCGGTGAACATCATGACGGGCAGATCATAGAAATCGGCCGATTGGCGCAACCGGCGCAGCAAGGTCATGCCGGATTCGCCCGGCATGGACTGGTCCAGCATCAGCAGATCGGGGCGCTTGCGTTGCACGCAGATCCAGGCCGCCTCGGCAGTGGTCACCCAGCCGCAAGCAAACCCGGCATCGATCAGCACCTCGCTCGCCAGTTCGGCGACCAGTTCGTCATCATCGGCAATCATGATGCGAGGCATGGGAGTCCTGTGAGGCGTATCAGGTTGGATAGTGCACTGTTAAACCGACGGAACCTTCCGCCGGGCCTCCCATGCCCCCTCGCAACAACCCCTATGCCGCTGCTTGGCCCCGTCTTGCCCCGGTCTTGCGGGGGTGTAAGGGCTGTTCGCCATGACCAGCGATTCTCAGGGGCAAGCCTCCAACAGCGCCAGTGATCTTGGGCGCATCGGCCCGTTTTATGTCACGCAAGGCATTCATAATCTTCGCGATTATGGCGGCTACGCGGTGGTCGGCGGCGGCCGGGTGCGCGAAGGTGTGCTGCTGCGCTCGGGCCAGCACATGGAAGCCTCGGACGATGATCTGGCGCTGATCGATGCACTGGATATCCGCACTGTGATCGACCTGCGGGGCAGCAGCGAGCGGGAAGGTTTTCCGTGCAGACGCCATGCGAACTTTGCCGCACAAGTAATTGCCTATGATGGGGAAACGTCGAACTCTCCCCCTCACGAAGGTGGCGGCGGACAGATCGTGATGACCCCGCAAAAGGCGCGTGAGCGGATGCTGGCGGTCTATACACGGATGCCGGTCAACCCCGCGATGATCTGGATTTTCCGGGAATATTTCAAGACCTTGGACCAGAACGAGGGCGGCAACCTCGTCCATTGCTTCGCTGGCAAGGACCGTACCGGCATCGCCGCAAGTCTGCTGCTCCACGTCCTTGGCGTGCATCACGATGATATTGTAGCCGAATTCCTGCTCACCAATGAAGCGCCCACCCGCGCGATCCTAGAACGTCAGTCTCTCCCCCGGATGGAAGCGCATTATGGTGCGATCGAGCCCGAGGCGCTGCACAATCTCATGGGTGTTCTGCCTGAATATCTCGACACTTACATTGCAAAAGTGACACGCGATCACGGATCGCTGGACGTCTATCTCGCCACAATCTTAGGTGTGGACGAGCAAAGAAAACAGCGCCTGCGCGACAAGCTGGTGGCGTGACAATCGCGCCCGAAAACCCCATATCGCTCTCCTGAATTTCCCATCCGAGGCACGCGCAACATGGCTACCCACACCACCAAGATGCTGATCATCGGCTCCGGCCCGGCGGGCTATTCCGCCGCGATCTATGCCGCGCGCGCCATGCTCGAACCGATTGTGGTGCAGGGCCTCCAGCCTGGCGGCCAGCTCACCATCACCACAGATGTCGAGAATTACCCCGGCTTCCGCGACGTGGTGCAGGGCCCGTGGCTGATGGAGGAAATGCGCGCGCAGGCCGAACATGTCGGCACGCGGATGATCTGGGACACGATCGTCTCGGTCGATCTGGAGAACGGATCGCCCTTCCGCGCGGTGGGTGACAGCGGCGACGAGTATATCGCCGATTGCGTCGTCATCTGCACCGGCGCACAGGCCAAGTGGTTGGGTATTTCGGGCGAGATGGAACTGGGCGGCAAGGGCGTTTCCGCCTGCGCCACGTGCGACGGGTTCTTTTATCGCGGCAAGCGCGTGGCCGTGATCGGCGGCGGCAACACCGCGGTGGAGGAGGCGCTCTACCTCACCAACCACTCCGACAACGTCACCCTGATCCACCGCCGCGACAGCTTGCGCGCCGAGAAGATTTTGCAGGAGCGGCTGTTCGCCAATCCCAAGATCACCGTGCTGTGGAACAAGGCGGTCGACAGCTTCGAGGCGGGCGAGAACGGCATGCTGCACCACCTTGCCCTGACCGACACAGTGACGGGTGAGGCAAGCACGCTGGAAACCGACGGGGCCTTCGTCGCCATCGGCCATGCGCCTGCGACCTCGCTTTTCGCGGGCAAGCTGCCGATGGACGAGAGCGGCTATCTGCTGACCGAGCCCGGCACGCCCAAGACCGCGATCCCCGGCGTGTTCGCCGCGGGCGACGTGACCGACCATGTGTACCGCCAGGCGGTCACCGCGGCGGGCATGGGCTGCATGGCCGCGCTTGATGCCGAGCGTTACCTCGCCGCGCGCGAGTTCGCCGGGCAGCAGGCGGAAGCGGCGGAGTAATTGGGCCGGGAGTCTCTCCCCATCCCAGATCAAATCCGGGACAGGGAGGGAGCCAAAAGCCTCAGAAAACCGCGATGCCTGCGTGCAGGATCAGCGCCATCAGCGCGATGCTCGACAGCGCGAACAGCGCGAAGCGGATCGCCACCTTGTTGATAGTCGCCTGCAAGATGCTGTGCGCGATCCGCAGACCCACATATGCCCAGGCCAGCGTGGTGTTGAACCCTTCGCCCTGACCGATCACCGCCAGCACGATTGCCACCGCGTAGAACAGCGTCGGCGCTTCGTGGAGGTGGTTGTAGTTGTCCGCCTTCCAGCTGACGTGCTCTGGCAGTTGCGCGCGCAGGGACGCGCCGGTGCTGCCGACCATCCCCTTGGCGTCGATCCCCGCCTTGAGCATCGCCGGGATGCGGGTCGCATACATCCACAGCCACATCACCATGGTCCATGCCAGCAGCACGACCACGGGTTGCAGGATATCCATTCCGATCATCGCGTATGTCTCCTTAAGCCGGAAGTGCGGAAGGGTCGGCCAGCAGGGTCGCAATTGCGGCCCGGATCGCCAGCGCCAGCAGCGCAAAGGTGCTGGTGATGAAAAGCAGGAAGCGCACAGGCACCTTGTTGACCGTCGCCTGCCAGATCGAATGGATGATGCGCAAGGCCACATAGGTCCAAGCCAGCGCTACATCCACCGCGCCCGCGCCCATGATCGCGAGGATCATCACCGTCGGATAGAACACCGTGGGCTGTTCCATCAGGTGGCTGTAATTGTGCGCGGGCCAGTTGATCTGCGGGGCGACCTGCCCTTCCAGATCCTGTCCGCGTCCGCCGGGCCGTGCGCCGAGGTCGATCCCGGCCTTCTTCAACGCCGGCAGGCGCACGCCCGCCATCCAGAACAGCATGATCAGCGACCACACCACCAGCACGGCGGCGGGCGCGAGAATTTGCGCTTGCATAGATTTGATCCCCTTCGAGCGTCTCTCTCTGGCTATGCAGACTGCGAGGGGGAGAAAGGATTGTCAAATGCAACCGATCCGTTAGCCTTGCGGGTGTGCACCTTGTCCACGATCCCGCCGCCCCGCCTCACGATCCGATTACTTTCGATGATTTCCTGCGGGTGGATATCCGCGCCGGGCGGAACATCCGGGCAGAGCCCTTTCCCGAAGCGCGGAAGCCTTCGCTCAAGCTCACGATCGACTTCGGGCCGGGGGTGGGTGTGAAGCGATCCTCGGCGCAGGTGGCGGAGCTGTATTCGCCAGAGGCGCTGGAAGGGCGGATGGTGGCCGCAGTGGTCAATTTTCCTCCGCGCCAGATCGGCAAGTTCATGTCCGAGGTGCTGACGCTCGGCTTTCCCGATGACGCAGGGCGCGTGGTGCTGTTCGCGCCCGACAGTGCGGTGCCGCTGGGGGCGCGTCTGTTTTGATGCGCGCTTGGCCCGGGTTTGTCCGGGCCAGACCCCGGCTAGCTCCCCTTAGCCCCCCTTTAGACCGCTCTTGAGAGGCGTTTTTGGCGATGTTTCGCGTGAAACAATGCCCGATCAGGCGGCGGCGGAGATCATCGGGACTGTGATCGAGCGTTCCCCGCCGAAATCCTCGCGCACCACAATCCGGCCCAGCCGTTCGAGGTGGTCGAGCAGCCGGCGCACCCGGCTCGGCGAGGCGCTGCCGTAGAGACGGCCCAGCTCGTCCTCGTCAGGCATGGCGGAGCCGGTATGCGCGGCGATGAGGATCGCGAGATAGGGCGCCAGAAGATCGTCCTCCACGCCCTCGGCGGCGCTGGTGATCGCTATGCGGGTGTCACCCTTAAGCTGGTCCAAACCACTGATTGCAAATGCGAATAGGCGGCGGAAGCGGGTCAGGTCGACGTGGGTCGAAGCGATGCCGGACTGGCGGCAGCGGATCGCGAAATCGCGGAACAGGGCGGCGGCAGGACGATAGGCCGCGCCCTCGGCCAGCGCGATCTCGCGGACGATTTCCTCCAGCGTCGTCCCGCTTCCAAGGGGCGGTGCGTGCGGGGGCGGAGCGGCCTCGCGCGGAGCCTCGGCAACGGGAGCAAGGGGGGCGGCTGTAGGTTTCACCTCCGGCAGCACGCGTGGGAGCGTGATGGCTTCCTCCAGATCCTTATGCGGGGCAGGGGGCGGGGGCGGACAGCGGACCGGCTGTTGCTGGGTCGCGGCTTCGGCCAGGCGGTCGGTCAGCAGGGCCTCCATCGCGCCTTCCTCGGCCTGCGGGAGCGGGATCAGCGTCTGCGCCCCGGCGCGTGCCGAGGTCTGGACCGCGCCGACCTGTACCGCCACCGGACGCCGGCTGATCGCAGGGCCGAGACCGAGGAACTGCCCGCGCTGGAGATCGCGGATGCGCTCCGCCTGCCGCCGGTCCATGCCGAGCAGGTCAGCGGCACGCTGCATGTCGATATCGAGAAAAGTGCGCCCCATCAGGAAGTTGCTGGCCTCTGCCGCGACATTCTTGGCTAGCTTGGCGAGGCGCTGGGTGGCGACGATACCCGCCAACCCGCGCTTGCGCCCGCGGCACATCAGGTTGGTCATGGCCGACAGAGTGAGGCGGCGGGCCTCGTCATTCATCTCGCCAGCGGCGGCAGGCGCGAACATCTGCGCTTCGTCCACCACCACCAGCGCGGGGTACCAATGTTCGCGCGGGGCATCGAACAGCGCCGTGAGGAACAGCGCGGCGCAGCGGATCTGCTGTTCGACTTCAAGTTCATCAAGCGCCAGCACCACCGAGGCGCGGTGCTGGCGGACGCGCAGTGCCAGCTCCTCGATCTCGCGCGCAGAATAGGCCCCTGCGTCGATCACCACGTGCCCGAAAGCATCGGCGAGAGTGACGAAATCGCCCTCGGGATCGATGACGATCTGTTGGACCTGCCCGGCGCATTCCTCGAGCAGGCGGCGCAAAAGGTGCGATTTACCCGAGCCGGAATTGCCCTGCACCAGCAGACGCGTGGCGAGAAGCTCGGCCAGATCGATGCCGATCGCCTGTCCGTCCGGCCCGCGCCCGATGTCGATGGTGGCTGTCAC
Source organism: Porphyrobacter sp. (assembly GCA_027533455.1). Taxonomy (GTDB): domain Bacteria; phylum Pseudomonadota; class Alphaproteobacteria; order Sphingomonadales; family Sphingomonadaceae; genus Erythrobacter. Next base: position 232,561 of record JAPZUC010000002.1, read on the forward strand.
GCCCGAGGGATTAGGCACCCGCGCCCGCCGCGCAAAGGGAGAGCTGCGAGTTTTCCAGCGATTCCCGCCTCAGCCTGCCGCACTGAGCCACACCAGCGCCGAAAGGCCGAGCCACGTGCTGAACATGATGAGATAGGGCCAGCGGCGCGGCAGCAGCCGGGTCACCAGCATCGTCGCGGCGGCCGTGCCTGCAAGGGCGATCAGCTCCGCAGCGGCCATTCCGCCTTCGGCAAGTGCCGCCTCGATAGCGGAGCTGGCCCATTGGGCGGGAAGCAGCGCCAGCAGCCAGTAAGGCAGTGCGTCCGGCCAGGCCGATGCCGTCGCCAGCATCGCCGCCTCGCCCGCGACCACCGCCACCGCAACCCACCAGCCCCTCGGCGCGGCGCTCCGGGAGAACAGGGCCCCGCGCGCGGCAAAGCTGAGGCTGGCGAGGCCCAAGGCCAACGCCGCCGGAATGGGATGGGAAAGGGTTATCAGGTCAAGCCCCCGGGCGAGCAGCATGAGGCCTCCGCCTGTCAGGAGTGCAAGAACAATCCCCGTCCGCAACCGCCCGGCCGCGGCCGCAGCGATCATGCCGGCAGCCATTAATCCGACTGCAAGAATCGGACCGGCAGCCGCGAGCGTTACCATGGCAATACCCGGCGCAATCATTCCAGCCAGCAGAACAGCCAGCCACGGCAACAAGCGTCCCGAAGGACGCTGAACGCGTGGCTGGCCGTTAAGCTTCATGGCGAGGGCCCTCAGTTACTGCCCCTCGGGGACAACCCGGATTTCGACTGGTGTCTTGCCCGCCAGATAGCGCTTGGCGGCAGCCTGGATATCCGCCGGTGTCACCCCGTTCAGAACGCCCAGGCGCGCCCGCCGCCGGTCGAGGTCTGCCGGATCGCTCTGCGCGCCTGCCACAAGCCCCAGCCAGCCGGTGTTCTGCGTTTCGGCGCGTTCGAAGCGGGCGCGGACCGGGTTGCGGGCGCGCTCCAGCAGGTCGGGGTCGACCGGCTTGGCAGCCAATTCGGCCGCAATATCGCGCATCACCCCGGCGGCAGCGTCCATCGCTTGCAGCGGCACAGTGGCCAAGGTCGTGAGATAGCCGAAGCCCGCAAAGGTCCGCTGCGAGTAGCTGTAGGACACAGGCGAATAGGTCGTGCCGAGCTGCTCGCGAAGCACTTCGGTCAGGCGCAGCCCCATGACTTCGGCCAGCATATCGCGGGTGACGTCATCACGTAGGTCGTTACCATCGTCGGTCGGCCAGTTGAGCGCGACCGCGCCCTGATCGGCTGCTCCGGTGTGGGTGAGGGTGCGCAGGGCTGGCTCGGGCACGGAGGCCAGCGGCGTTGCAGCGCGGCTGGGCTCTCGCTTCGCCTTGCGCGCGGGCAGTGCGCCGAGACTGCCGGCGACCGCTGCAATCGCGGCGTCGGGATCGAAGTCGCCGACCAGACCGAGCGCCAGCGGGCCGTTTTCCAGCTGCGGAGCGATGACCGCACGCAGATCGTCGAGCGAGATAGTGGCGAGCTGGTCGATATCGGTCAGGCCCACCCGTGCGTCCCCACCGGCGAGCGTTGCAGTCAGGCCAAGATTGAGCACCTGCGAAGCATCGGCGCGCAGGTTCTTGATGGCGATCGGGGCCACGCCCGCCCATTGCGCCTGGGTTTCCGGACGCCACGCTGTTGCAGTGAGCCGGGCTGCGAGCAGATCGAGTTGCAGGTCGAGATCAGCCGGTGTCGTCTGCCCGTTGGCTACCAGCGCGTCCTCGTCGGCACCAAGTCCGAGGCCCACAGCCTTGCCCGCCAGCAAGCGGCGCAGTTCATCGGCATCATGCGCCTTAAGCCCGTCGATCCCCGCGACAAAAGGCAGCATGTCGCGCAGGCCCGGACGATCGGCGGGGAAGCCGGCCAGACCATCACCGATGCGCAGAGCAAAGGCGATCTTTCCGGGCTCGAAATTGGTGGTCTTGAGGTTAAGCTGCAGGCCGTTGGCAAAGCGCACCGTGCGGATGCCGAGATCGGCGATGGTGGTGTCTGCGACGACCTTGCTCGGCACGCCCCAGTCGCCATAGGCGAACTGCGCTGCTGCTGCCTCGACCGGCGCGGTTACGGCCACGGCTGCACTTTCCTTGAGCGCGGCAGCAATCGCGCCGGCTTCGCCTGCGATGGCCTGCTTGGTCGACACGTGGACCACGCTCGGCCCGCCAGCCCAGACATTGCGGAACGCTTCGCTGACTGTCTCTGTCGTTAGGGAAGGCTCTATGGCGCGGTAGAGTGCGAGGTTGAATGCGGGGGCAGTCCGTACCGAATTCTCGAGGCTGGCTGTCACCAGCTGTTCGGCGATGATCACGCTGTTGCGGCCCGCCGCCTGCGTCACCGCGTTTTGCAGCGAGGTCGCGATGTTGGCCTTGGCCTCGGCAATCTCGCTAGCGGTGAAGCCGAACTGCTGCGCGCGGCGCAATTCGCGCTCGGCCAGCGCAAGCGTTTCGCGCCACTGGCCATCCTTGGCGACCATCGCGAGGCCAAAGGAACGGGCCGAGCGGAACACCGATTGATCGCTGGCACCGCCGCCGATCGTCGGCGAATCCGCTGCGCGCGAAAGGGCGCTGATGCGGTTGGACAAGGCGGCCGCGGCCACGGCCCGCAGCACCTCGTCACGCGATGCGGCCACGGTGTTTTCGGCTGGCTTCCATGCAGTAATGCGTTGCAGCTGGATGACTTCGGGAACGGCAGGATCGACGAAGTTGTCGATCGACACTGCACTGCCGGCAGCTGGCACCGGGGAGACATAGATCTCGCGCGCAGCGCCTGTGCCGCGCCAATCGGAAAACGCCGCCTCGATCTTGGCGCGCATCACGGAGACGTCGAAATCGCCCACGATCACCATCCTCGCGCGCTCGGGGCGGTAGTAGCCGTAATAGAACGCCTTAAGGTCAGCTGCCGAGATATTGCGGATGCGCTCCTCGTCGGCACCCACGCTTGGCCCGACCCGCGATCCGGGCAGCGCCGCAGAAAGGAAATCGATGGCCTGCCGCCGCTGCGGGCTGTTGCGCACCTGCGCCTCGCTCAGGATAATGCCGCGTTCGCGATCGACCGCCGCCGGGTCGAAGATCAGGTTGCCGGCCATCTCGCGCATCACCATCAGCGCCGTGTCGACCGTCTGGTCATCGGTGCGCGGCAGCTGGAGCTTGTAGGTGGTGTAATCGACGGTCGTGGTCGCGTTGGTATCGGCCCCGAAGGCGAGCCCGAGCCTTTCGAGCATCGGCAGCAACTGGCCTTCGGGAATATTGGTCGATCCGTTGAAGGCCATGTGTTCGACAAAATGTGCTGCGCCGCTTTCACGTTCGGCTTCCTCGCGGAAACCGACTTCGATGTTGAAGCGGATCGTGGCTTCACCGGCGGGGTTGCCGTTGCGCATGAGGGCATAGCGCATGCCGTTGGGCAGACGACCGAAAGTGACATCGGGATCGGCCGGAATCTCGTTGCTCGCAATGTTCCAGGCAGGGATCCCGCGGACCTCGCCCGCTGGCGTGGCGGCAGCGGGCGCAGCGGCATTCTGGGCCTGCAACGCAGGCGCTGCGCCCAATGCGAGCGCTGCGGCAATCGCCAGACCGGATACGGCGCGCAGCGGGGTATTGATGGTGCGACCCAAGAGGGATCTCCTGCAAAACGAGGAAGGATGAAACCACAGTACTACAAGTGGATGCGAGAGGTTGGTTCTAGCCCGCAGGATCGGGAAGGCAACATGCCCCCTGCCGCGAAAGGCGGGTCACATGAAGATATGCCCTATGACGGCGATTTTGGTCGGATACACGGATGCGCTGGGTGACTTCGGTATCCGTGAATGGCCGGATACCGAACTTGCCGGGAGTCAACCGCTGCATTCGCGCTTGCCGGATCGGTGAGGGCACGCCAGTTGTTCAGCCGCACTGGCGACGGGGTGCCGAGAGGGGAATGAAGGGACATGACGATCAGCACGGAAGCGCTTGAGATGGCCGCGAGGGTCGAAGCCTTCGTTCGGGAGAAAATCTTCCCCTATGAACAGGACGCGCGGCGGGATCATCACGGTGCCCCGACCGACGAACTGGTGATGGAAATGCGTGAATCGGCGCGCTCGGCGGGCGTGCTGACCCCGCACATCCGGCCCGACGGCAGCCACTTCAACCAGCGTGAGACGGCGGTGATCCTTATCAAGTCTGGTCTCACCCCGCTCGGGATGCTGGCCTGCAACACCCAGGCCCCCGACGAGGGCAACATGTACCTGATCGGCAAGGTCGGCAGCCCTGACCTCAAAGAGCGCTTTCTCACGCCCTTGGTCTCTGGCCGCGCGCGTTCGGCTTTCTTCATGACCGAGCCTGCAGAACTGAACGGTGCGGGCGCGGACCCTTCGATGATGATCACCACCTGCCGCAAGGACGGCAACCACTGGGTCATCAACGGCAAGAAGTGCTTCATCACGGGAGCGGAAGGGGCGAAGGTCGGGATCGTCATGGCCAAGTCCGAGGACCCGGACAGCGCGGGCGGGGCCTGCATGTTCCTCGTCGACCTGCCTGACCCTGCGATCCAGATCACCGGTGTACCCAACACCATCGACAGCTCCATGCCCGGCAGCCACGCGGAGATCACCATCGACAACCTGCGCGTACCCGCCGACCAGATGCTGGGCGATGCGGGGGAGGGGTTCAAATACGCCCAGATCCGCCTCTCGCCAGCGCGCCTGTCGCATTGCATGCGCTGGCTGGGCGGCTGCATCCGCGCGCAGGAAATCGCGACCGACTACGCCAACCGCCGCATGGCCTTCGGCAAACCGCTGATTGACCACGAGGGCGTCGGCTTCATGCTCGCCGAGAATATGATCGACCTCAAGCAGTGCGAGCTGATGATCGACTGGTGCGCGGGCGTGCTCGACACCGGGTCGCTGGGCACGGTCGAAAGCTCGATGACCAAGGTCGCCGTGTCCGAAGCGCTGATGCGCGTCGCCGACAAATGCGTGCAGGTGATGGGTGGTACGGGCGTGACCGACAAGACCATTGTCGAGACGATGTTCCGCGAGATCCGCGCCTTCCGCATCTATGATGGCCCGACGGAGGTCCACAAATGGAGCCTCGCCAAGAAGCTGCGGCGCGACTGGAAGGCTGCGCAGGAGTTAGGTTGATCGGAGCCAAAGTGTGACCGGTGGTGTTTGGCAGATCGTGGCCAATCACCGGCACTCATCGCTTCAATCTATAGGTCTTGCTTGCCATTGCGGCGGGCAGCGAGGGCAATGCCTGCCAGATTTTGGCGCCGGGGCGTCCATATCAGACGGCGAGGTCGTCCCATCGCCGCGCATTCCTGATACTTGGCAAGGTGATACGCGGCGGCAGGAGAACTCGGCCGGGATGATCCGCACGCTTGCCGGATGACGTTCAACGAGTCCCCGACCAGATCGAAATCGGTCTCGCCATGGGATTGCGCCAGCCGCAGCGCCAATCGAAGGGCGAGCCATTCGGCGTCGCTGCTTGTGCCGTGCCCCAAGTCGTCAAAAAAGTAGACGGAACCGCGCGCCACCACGGCCGCCTCCAGCGCCCCGGGATTGGGTCGGCAGCCGCCGTCGAAGAAGATCTTGAGCCGCCGCCGCTGATGCACTCAACCGTACCTTTCGAGTTGGGCTCCGCTTGCCTCCGGACGCATTGTCAGGCGGCTCCGAGGCTCGCTGCGACGGCTTCGGCAACCTTGATCCCGTCTACAGCCGCGGACAGGATGCCCCCCGCATAACCAGCGCCTTCACCAGCCGGGAACAGCCCGGCCGTGTTCAGGCTCTGGAAGTCCTTCCCGCGGGTGAAGCGGACCGGTGAGGAGGTGCGGGTTTCGACGCCTGTCATCAACACGTCGGGATGATCGTAGCCGGGGATCTGCCGGCCGAAGACGGGCAGCGCCTCGCGCATCGCGGTCACCGCGTAATCTGGCAGGCATTGCGCCAGATCGGTCAGGTGCACGCCCGGCTTGTAGGAGGGCGTGACCGAGCCCAGCGCCTGCGAGGGGCGCCCCGCAAGGAAGTCGCCGAGCCTTTGCGCCGGGGCCTTGTAGCTCGATCCGCCTGCGAGATACGCCTTGGTTTCCCAATGGCGTTGCAGCGCGATCCCGGCGAGCGGGTCGCCCGGGAAGTCACGTTCGGGATCGATCGCCACGACAAGGCCCGAGTTGGCATTGCGCTCGTTACGCGAATACTGGCTCATACCGTTGGTGGCGACGCGGCCTTCCTCGGATGTCGCGGCGACCACAGTGCCGCCCGGGCACATGCAGAAACTATAGACAGTCCTGCCATTCTTGCAGTGGTGCGAGATGTGATATTCCGCCGCGCCGAGGATCCTGTTGCCGGCATCCACACCGAACCGCGACCGGTCGATCCAGGACTGCGGGTGCTCGATCCGCACGCCGATCGAAAACGGTTTGGCCTCGACATGGACCCCGGCGGTATGGAGCATGGCAAAGGTGTCACGCGCGCTATGACCGATGGCGAGCACAACATGGTCCGCCTCCAGATATTCGCCGGTGCTGAGATGCAGCCCGCGCACACGGCGCTGGCCTTGGGCATCGACGGCGATGTCGATGCCGTCGACCCTGTGCGAGAAGCGGTATTCGCCGCCGAGTTCCTCGACGCTCTTGCGCATGCTCTCGACCATGGTCACCAGCCGGAACGTTCCGACATGCGGATGCGCCTCGGTGAGGATTTCGGACGGTGCCCCGGCTTTGACGAACTCGGTGAGGACCTTACGGTCGCGGTTGTTCGGATCCTTGATCCGGCTGTAGAGCTTCCCGTCGGAGAATGTCCCGGCGCCGCCTTCGCCGAACTGGGCGTTGGATTCCGGATTGAGAACGCCCTGCCGCCACAGGCCCCAGGTGTCCTTGGTCCGCTCGCGAACCACCTTGCCGCGATCGAGGATAATCGGTCGGAACCCCATCTGAGCAAGGATCAGCCCGGCAAACAGCCCGCATGGCCCCGTGCCGATGACCACGGGCCGCTTGGACGTGCCCCCTTGGGGCGCTGTTGCAACCAGATGGTAGCGCGTGTCCGGGGAAGGAAGCACCTTGTGGTCCTTTCGGAACCGCTGGAGCACTGCCGCCTCGTTCTTCACATTCACATCGACCGAGTAGACCAGCATGATATTCGTCTTGTCGCGCGCGTCGTGGCCGCGGCGTGCAACGACAAAGCGCACCAGATCGCGCGGGGTGATCTTCAGCCGCCTGCAGATCGCAGCAGGCAGCGCTTCGTCCGGATGGTGGAGCGGCAAGGTCAGTTCGGTGATGCGCAGCATGGCGAGGGCTTTAAAGAGTGACGGCGCGGAATGCTATTCGCGCGTGCTCCGCCGGAATGTCGGTCGGCGGGTGGCAATTGACCGCCGGTGTCTCCACTTATCGCTTTGCCCGAAAGCTACCCGCTAAACCCAGAGAGGCCGTTCGCTTGTCCAAAATCGTCAACGGTGCCAGCCTCAAGCCGCGCTCAGGAGTTCGGCCTAAGAAGATCGTGCTGCTGCTGCACGGCTTCGGCTCGAGCGGAACCGACATGATTGCGCTTGCGCCCCATTGGCAGGACGCGCTTCCCGATGCGCTGTTCCTCGCTCCCCACGCGCCGCAGCGGTGCAGAATGATGGGATCGGGCTACCAGTGGTGGGGCTTGTCGGGATTAGCGCCATCGGCTCTCGCGGCGGGGGCTGCATCCGCTGCGCCCGCTATTGACGCTTTCATCGACCGCAAGCTGGCTGAGTACGACCTTTCCGAAGCCGATCTGGCGCTGGTCGGATTTAGCCAGGGCACGATGATGGCCCTGCATGTCGGGCTGCGCCGGCCGCGAGCAGTCGCGGCCGTGGTGGGCTATTCCGGCATGCTCACCGCAACAACAGGGTTGGCGCATTCCGCATTCGCCAAGCCACCGGTCTTGCTGGTGCATGGATCGGCTGATCCCGTTGTGCCGGTCGCCGCGCTGCACATGGCGGAAAGCGAGCTCAGGCGCCTCGGTGTCGAGGTCACGACGCACACATCCTACGGGGTGCCTCACACCGTCGATCCGGTTGGCCTGCGGCTTGGGAAAGAGTTCGTGGCCAACGCGTTCCGACGCAAGGTGTGAGCACACAGCACTCTTAGCGATCGCACGAAGCTGGCCAATCGGCGCTACGGTCCCTAGAATGCAAGGCGCGCGGTGAAGCGCGCATTGATCGGCGCGCCCGGCGTGATGTTGTTGTTGTGCGCGTCCGAGAAGTAGCCTTCGTCGAGCAGGTTCTCCACGTTGACCTGAAGTTCCAGCCGCTCGGTGGCCTTCAAGAACAGCGCGGCATCGACGCGCGTGAAGGCCGGAAGGCGCGTGGTTGTGGGCGAGGTGCGGATGTGGCTTGCAACGGCTACATCGCGAACCTGACTGGCTGCGGATAGAACGCCTTCACCATCGCGGCGATGTCGAGATCACTCAGCATGGGCGCATTTCTGACGGCATCGAACAATTATTCTGTGCAGACATAGAGGGTTCGCGATAGGCGGCGGACGATCCCTTTATCTGCGGCGCGCAGACTGAAGGTCAACTCGGCGCGTTTGAAGATGCCCTGGAGGCTCAGCGGGATAGCCCGGCGGAAGTGGTGGACTCCGCCCCTGCCCACCGTGATTGGGACTGATCCCATGCCGCGATTGCCCATCCTCTGTAGCAGGGTTCTTTAACAAAACCCCAGCAAGCCTAAGGCGCCGGATAAAAATCCAAAAATGGCAATGTGTTGGGAGAAATCTGGCTGGGGCGGAAGGATTCGAACCTTCGCATGCCGGTACCAAAAACCGGTGCCTTACCGCTTGGCTACGCCCCAGCAAGAGGGGCGCTCTATAGCGGCTCGAATGCATATGTGAAGGGGGCGAAACCGCCTGTTCGCCCCCTTTTTCGCATTACGTCAGTCGAGCCGCTTGCCGTTGAAGTCGGCAGCAGAGTGGCGTTCCTTCAGCTGCGTGTCCTCATCGCCCCATACCTTGTTGACGATCCGCCCGCGCTTGACTGCGGCCCTTGCGTTGATCTCCCCGACCCAGCGGGCGACGTGCTTGTAATCGTCGATGCTCAGGAAGGTCTTGGCGTCGTTGTAGATGTTTCCTTCCACAAAGGGCGCAAGCCAAGGGAAATTGGCGATATCGGCGAGGGTGTATTCGTCGCCGGCAAGGAAGCGGCTCTCGGCCAGACGCCTGTCGGCGACATCGAAAATCCGCTTGGTTTCCATCGCATAGCGATTGATCGGGTATTCGTATTTCTCGGGCGCATAGGCGTAGAAATGGCCGAAGCCGCCGCCGATGAACGGGCCGCTGGCGACCTGCCAGAATACCCATGACAGCACCTCGGCGCGGGCTGCCGGATCGGTGGGGAGGAACATGCCGAACTTCTCGGCCAGATGGACGAGGATTGCCCCGCTCTCGAATACGCGGAAGGGCGCTTCGGGATTGCTGCGGTCGAGCAGAGCGGGAATCTTGGAATTGGGGTTCACGTCCACAAAGCCGCTGGTGAACTGTTCGCCTGCGGAAATGTTGACCGTCCACGCGTCGTACTCCGCGCCCGCGTGCCCTGCCTCGATCAGCTCTTCGAGCATGATCGTCGCCTTCACGCCGTTGGGGGTCGCAAGCGAATAGAGCTGTAAGGGGTTGTTGCCGATAGGAAGAGCCTTGTCCTCGCGTGCACCGGCGGTCGGACGGTTGATGGTGGCAAAGCGTCCGCCCGAAACGGTGTCTGCGCTCCAGACGACGGGCGGGGTGTAGGTGGCATCAGCCATGCGGAAATCTCCTTCGGGCGCACGGTTAGCGCGCGCTGTCGTGAAAGCCTAGCTGGCGCGGGCAATGGCGCGCTGCAAGGAGGAACATCGCTGGCGCGGAGGGCATTTACTTGGCGATGGAGAAGTTGGTCTATGTTGACGACACCCTGCCGGGATCACGCGCAAGCGATCGTGCAAGGGTGGGAAGGAACATGATCTCAAGATCGAGGATGCCGGCCTTGCCACAGCGGTGCGGCCCGTCACCTCGGTCGACGTCAACGCCTACGTGCGTGAGACAATGGGCGCCGATTTCTCGGCCAAGCATTTCCGCACCTTTCATGCGAGCAGCCTAGCCTTCGAGAAGCTGGCGCAGGGTCCGGGCGAGGTAAGGCTGAAAGAGATGCTCGAACATGTCAGCGAGCGGCTCGGCAACACGCCTGCGATCGCGCGTAGTTCCCATATCCATCCGGCGGTGATCGCGCGGATCGAGGGGCAGGAGGCATGGCGTGCCACACTCAGGCTGCCCCGCCAGACGCGCTGGCTCAGCCGGGCCGAGCGCGGGTTGATCGCCTTTCTTGAGGAATGCGGCAGCGCCGGGGACTATCTTGCCACCGACCAAAGCTAGGCAGCGCGGCGCGGGCGCGTTACAGCCTCGGGCAAGCAGGAGATGCCGCAGCAATGACCGAGGCCCACCCTTTCTATGATATGCACGAGCACGGCTTCGTGCGCGTGGCGACCGCGACCCCGGCCACCCGCACTGCCGATGTTGCCTTTAACACGGCGGGCGTGCTCGCCGAGGTGCGCAAGGCCCACGCGGCGAACGTCGATCTGGTGGTGTTCCCTGAACTCACCCTGTCGTCGTATGCGCTCGATGACCTGCTGCTCCAGAACGCGATCCTCGAACGGGTCGAGCAGGCGCTTCTGGAGGTGGTCACAGCATCTGCCGATCTCCATCCCGTGCTGGTGGTGGGCGCGCCGCTCCGCCGGGCTGACAAGCTTTACAATTGCGCGGTGGTGATCGCCCACGGTCAGATCCTCGGGGTGGTGCCCAAAAGCTTCCTGCCCAATTACCGCGAATTCTACGAGAAGCGCCACTTCGCCCACGGACGGGGCTGCACCGACCTGTGGATCGGGGTGGCGGGCGAGGAAGTGCCGTTCGGCACTGATTTGATCTTTGCTGCCGCCAACCTCCCCGGATTCCGCTTCGGCATTGAAATCTGTGAGGATTTCTGGGCTCCCGTCCCCCCGGGGATGCAGGCCGCGATGGCGGGCGCGCTGATCTTGTGCAACCTTTCGGCCTCGCCCGTCACCATCGGACGTGCCGACGACCGGCACCTCCACTGCCGCTCCTCGGCCAGCCGCGCAATCGCTGCCTATGTCTATTCGGCGAGCGGCCACGGCGAAAGCACCACCGATCTCGCGTGGGACGGGCAGGGCGTGATCTACGAGATGAGCACCTTGCTGGCGCAAGGCGAACGCTTCGACCGCGCGGGCGAGCTCACCATCATCGATATCGACACCGAGAAGCTCGCGGCCGAGCGGATGCGCAACCAGACCTTCGCCGATGCCGCGGAGTGGGCAGGGCGGCCCGAAGACAGCTACCGCAAGGTGGTGTTCGAGCACCACTATGCAGCCGGAGATATCGGCCTGCTACGCCCGGTGGCGCGCTTCCCCTTCGTGCCCGACCGGCCCGAGAAGCTGGACGAGGATTGCTACGAGGCGTTCAACATCCAGGTCGATGCGCTGATGCGGCGGATCCAGTCGACCGGCTCCAAGTCGCTGGTCATCGGCATTTCCGGCGGGCTCGACAGCACCCATGCGCTGATCGTGGCGGCCAAGGCCTGCGACCGGCTCGGCATGCCGCGCGCGGCAATCCGCGGTTATACCATGCCCGGCTTCGGCACCTCGGAGGGCACCAAGACCAACGCCCATCGTCTGATGGCGGCGCTCGAGATCACCGCAGGCGAGATCGACATCCGCCCTGCGGCGACGAAGATGCTGGAAGATATCGGCCATCCCTTCGCAGCCGGAGAACCGGTGCATGACGTGACCTTCGAGAACGTTCAGGCGGGCCTGAGGACTGATTACCTCTTCCGCCTTGCCGGGCAGCACAAGGGCTTTGTGATCGGCACCGGCGATCTTTCCGAGCTCGCTCTGGGCTGGTGCACCTATGGCGTGGGCGACCACATGAGCCACTACGGCGTCAACTCGGGCGTCCCCAAGACGCTGATCCAGTACCTGATCCGCTGGGCCATCGCGACGCGCCAGTTCACCGACGTCTGCGGGGAAGTGCTCGCCAGCGTGCTCGACACTGAAATTTCGCCCGAGCTGGTCCCCCCCGGCGCCGACGGGGCGATGCAATCAACCGAGAGCATGGTCGGGCCTTACGAATTGAACGACTTCGTCCTCCACCACATCATCCGCTTCGGCCAGCGCCCATCGAAGGTCGCCTTCCTCGCATGGCACGCGTGGAAGGATGCCGGCGTTGGACTTTGGCCCGCAGGCTTCCCTGAGGATCGCAAAAACGCCTACGACCTTGCGACCATCGCGAGTTGGCTCGACAAGTTCTGCGCGCGCTTCTTCGGCTCCTCGCAGTTCAAGCGTTCCGCGTTGCCAAACGGGCCCAAGGTGTCGTCGGCAGGGTCACTGTCCCCGCGCGGAGACTGGCGCGCGCCATCGGATGCGGTCGCGACCGTGTGGCGCGAGGAATTGCGTGCGGCCCTGCCAGAAGACATCGCGCAAGGACTGCCACCAAGCCCCTGATCCGATGCCGAAAAGCCTCCCCCTCTCCGCGCTCGGCATCATGCTGTTCTGCAATGTCGCCTGGGCGATGAATGTCGTGGTCAGCAAGGTCGCGGTGGCAACATTGGATGTGCCGCCGCTGTTCTACACGGTGATGCGATCGGCGGTGGTGCTGGCGGTGCTGTTCCCGCTGCTGCTCCGCCAGAAACCGGCGCAGCTGCCGCTGGTGCTGCTGATCGGCTTTGCGGTTACCGGAGGGAGCTTCGGCCTGCAATTCGTAGGACTGCAGACCGCAAGTCCCTCGGCCGTGGGGATCGTCAACCTATCGGGCGCGCCGCTGACGGTGCTGTTTGCGATCATCTTTCTGGGCGAGGAAGTGCGCTGGCGCAGGGGCCTCGGCATGGCGCTCGCGTTGGGCGGGGTGGGCCTTGCGATCGGCGCGCCTTCCGGGGCAGGCGATCCGGTGGGTCTCGGCTTTGCCTTTGCCGGGGTGCTGATCGGCGCCTTTGCCTCGGTCTTCGTCAAGCGGCTGGAGGTGGGGGCGGTCAGCCTTCAGGCCTGGGCCGGCCTTGCCTCGCTGGGCGTCATGTTGCCGGCCACGCTGGCATTGGAAAGCGGGCAGATTGAATCTGTTACCGCCGCGCCGCTGGCCGTGGCCGGGTGCGTGCTGTTTGCCGGTGTGGTCGTCTCGGTGGGCGCGCATTCGGCCTATTTCCGGCTGTTCCAGCGCTATGATGCGAACCTGATCGTGCCCCTGACGCTGCTCACCCCGCTGCTCACCATCGCCTTCGGGACATGGCTGACGGGGGATACGATCGGCTGGCCGCTGATCGTGGGCGGAACGATGGCACTGGCCGGGGTGGCGATCATCGTGATCCGCCCGAGCCGCACCCTTCCCAAAGAGCAGATACCCAAGCCTGAAACATGACCAACGCTATGTTTCACGTGAAAACCCCCTCCTAGCCAGAGGCTGGAGGGGGTCTAGGCGGGTCTGGCAGAGGTCGAGACGGGGGGCGAACCCGCTCCGAGGGGGGATCAAGCCTCAGGCAGCGATCTTCAGCGCGGCGTCCTTGGCGGCCGCAATCTTCTCTTCGCCGCCTGCGCCCATGATCCCGTCGGCCGCGATGATCTCCACATCGGTGATTCCGAGGAAGCCGAGGAAGAAGGTCAGCCAGCGGCTCATGAAATCATAGTCGCTGCCCATCGGCATGCCGCCGCTGGCGATGGCGATATAGGCCTTCTTACCTTTGAGCAGACCTTCGGGACCGCTTGCGGTGTATTGGAAGGTCGTCCCGGCGCGGGCAACCAGATCGGCCCACGCCTTCAGGACTGCGGGCGGGCCGAAATTATAGATCGGGCTGGCGATCACGATGGTGTCTGCCGCCTGCAACTCGGCGATGAGATCGTCGGCGAAGGCTGCCAGCCAGACCTGTTCCGGCGTGCGCTCGGCGGCGGGGGTGAGGTTCGCGGCAAAGCGTTCCGCGCTGACCTTGCGGATCGAGGGGCTGGGCGCGCTTGCTGCCTGCGTGATCAATGGCGGATCGGATCTCGCCATCGGCGGGACGGTGATCGGCGACCAGCCTACGCTGGAACGCCAGGCGGTTGGGGCAATCGATCTGATCCCGGTCGCGGCCCCTTCGCACCCGCTCGCCCGGCCGGGCATCGCGCCGGGCGAAAGCCGCCGCCATCTGCAACTGGTGCTGACCGACCGATCACCGCGGACCGAGGGACTGAAGTTTTCCGTCCTCAGCCCGCTGACATGGCGGCTGGGGGATCTGGGTGCGAAGCATTCACTGCTGAAGGAAGGGCTGGGCTGGGGCAATATGCCGCGCGGGATGGTGGCGGGCGATCTGACAAGCGGCGCGCTGGTGGAGCTCGACCTGCCGGAGAAGCCGGGCGCGCATTACGGCCTCAACGCCCTGTGGCGGCGCGACACGCGGCTCGGCCCGGCTGCGAGCTGGCTTGTCGATGCGTTCAAAGAGGAGCTGGCCGCTTGTCCGGGTCCAGTCTCTAGGTGACGGAAGATGGCCCGAATAACACGGGCGCGTCGCCTTCCTTCCAGGCTGTGAATTTGGGCATCACGCTCTTGAACAGCGCCGATCCCGCCAGCCGATCAAGCCAGCCTTGCACCTGCGGCAAGGGCTGGGCCGCAAACCATTCCGGATCGATCGCGGCAAACTGGCGGATGAAGGGGAACAGCGCCATGTCGGTGAGAGCGCGCGTCGCTCCGCCGAGAAAAGGCGTCTCGGTCAGCCGCGCCTCCAGCGGCGCGAGCAGCGCCAGCGCGGCAGCGCGGTGATCGGTGACGCCGTCCTCGTCATAGCGGCCGGGATACTTCGCGCGGTCGAGGTGGTGCTTGAACGGCCCGTCATTGGCGGCGATCAGCGCAGGCTCGTCACCCGCAAGCCAGCTTTCGGGATCGCTGCGCCCAAGCGCCCAGCGCATGATGTCGAGGCTCTGGTCGATCACCTGCCCATCCGATAGCACCAGCACCGGCACGGTCGCCTTGGGGCTGGCGGCGATCAGCGCGGGCGGCTTGGCGGCAAGCTTCACCTCGCGCAGTTCGACTGTGATCCCCGCTGCCCACAGCGCCATCCGCGCCCGCATGGCATAGGGGCAGCGGCGGAAGGAATAGAGGACCGGCGCGCTCACGGCTTGGGCGCGCGCACCGCACCGACGTGCAATTCGCCGCGCTGGCGGGCGAGCGCTTCCTGCCGCTGGCGTTCGGCGTAACCGGCGCGCTGTTCGGGGGTGCGTTCGGTGATGCAGGCGGGGCAGCTCACCCCGTCTTCGTAATCGGGATGGGCGAGAGCTTCGGCATCAAGCGGGCGGCGGCACGCGCGGCACAGCTGGAAGGTGCCTTGCTCCAGGCCGTGGCGCACGGTCACGCGTTCATCGAAGACGAAGCATTCGCCCTGCCAAAGGCTTTGTTCTTCAGGCACGTGTTCCAGATACTTCAGAATTCCGCCCTTGAGGTGATAGACCTCGTCGATCCCCTCGGAGCGCAGGAAGGCGGTCGATTTCTCGCAGCGGATGCCGCCGGTGCAGAACATCGCGACTTTCTTCTTGCCGCTGAGCAGTGCCTCGCGGTGCTCGCGGAACCATCCGGGAAAATCGCGGAAGGTGGGCGTTCGCGGATCGACCGCGCCCTTGAAGGTGCCGACCGCCACTTCGTAATCATTGCGGGTGTCGATCACGAGGGTGTCGGGGTCTGCGATCAGCGCGTTCCAGTCGTTCGGGTCGACATAGTGGCCGACGCTCAAGGTCGGGTCGATATCGGGCTCGCCCATGGTGACGATCTCGCGCTTCACGCGCACCTTCATGCGGTGGAAGGGCATTTGGAGCGCGTCCGAATACTTCACGTCCAGGTCGTCGCAGCCGGGCAAGGCGCGGATATGGGCGAGCACCGCCTCCAGCCCCGCAGGCGAGCCTGCGATCGTCCCGTTGATGCCCTCTCGCGCGAGCAGGAGTGTGCCCTTGATACCGTGCGCCTCGCAGGCAGCCAGCAGCGGCGCGCGCAGGGCTTCGGGATCGGGGAAGGGCGTGAAGTGGTAGAGCGCGGCAACGGTGATCGGATTAGGGATCAAACCCGCGTCACCCAGCCATGCGTGTCGGCGATCCGGCCGGTCTGGATGCCGACCAGCGTCTCGCGCAGCTTGGCGGTGGTCTGGCCGATGCCGCCTGCGCCAATGGTGAACTCGCCATCCGGCCCTGCGACCTTGCCCACCGCAGTAACGACCGCCGCCGTGCCGCAGGCCATGACCTCGATCAGACGGCCGCTCGCCGCATCCTCGCGCCACTGGTCGATCGAGTAGGGGGCTTCCGAGACCTTCAACCCCTGCTCGCCCAGCAGCGTCATCAGGCTGTTGCGGGTGATGCCGGGCAGGATCGTGCCGGTCAGCGGGGGGGTGATGACGGTGCCATCGGCGAAGACGAAGAACAGGTTCATGCCGCCCAGTTCCTCGACCCACTTGTGCTCGGCTGCATCAAGGAACAGCACCTGGTCGTGGCCCTTGGCGAAGGCCTGTCCGGTCGGCACGAGGCTAGCGGCGTAGTTGCCGCCGCACTTGGCCGCCCCGGTGCCGCCCGGGGCGGCGCGGGTGTAGTCGGAAATCCAGATGCTCACCGCTTTGGCGCCGGACTTGAAGTAGTTGCCGGCCGGCGAGGCGATGACGATGAACTTGTACTTCTTGGCCGGACGCACGCCGAGGAAGGCCTCGGTCGCGATCATGAAGGGGCGCAGGTACAGCGAGCCGCCCTCGACCGCCGGATACCAGTTACCGTCGACTTCCAGCAGCGTGCGGATCGCGCCAAGGAACAGCTCGGGCGGGAGCGCGGGCATGGCGAGCCGTTCGGCCGAGGCGTTGAAGCGCGCGGCGTTGGCTTCGGGGCGGAAGAGGCCGAGCGCGCCGTCGGGATGGCGATAGGCTTTCAGCCCCTCGAAGATCTCCTGCGCGTAGTGGAGCACGCTGGCGGCGGGATCGAGCGGGATGGGCTGGCGCGGGCCAATGGTCGGGGTCTGCCAACCGCCCAGTGCCTCGTCATAATCGATCACCACCATGTAATCGGTGAATACGGTGCCGAAGCCGGGATCGGTTACCAGCTGTTCACGGACGCTATCGGGTGTGGGCGCGGGGTGGGGGAGGCGGGTGACTTGCATGGTTTGCGCCTAATCCTGCGCGTGCCAGAGGGCAAGATGACTATTGTGCGAGACAACCGGGCCGCAGGCCCGCGAGGCCACGCGGCCGAGCTGCAGGTGCTCCGAAGCGAAGCGAAGGAAACGCACCGGGGACGAAACTGCGGAGGCGGGTTCGAAAAGCAAAAATGAAAAGGGCGTTTCCTGCCCGTCGGAGGAAACGCCCTTGACATGGTCAGCGGCCGGAAGTGCCGCTCACGAAGCCTTACTTGGCAAGAGGATTACCGAGTATGCTCCGTAGGGATCTTCACCGACCTCGCTACTGAACCATGAGACATCGGATCACCTCCTTTCGCGCTTGTGAGCCAGACCCGCCGCATCACCGGGGGCCGAGAGCCGCGTTCGCCGCTGGCCTCGGGAAGCAATGTGATTCATGGGAAAGCAAAGGACAAGTCTTGAATAAATCTTTTCCCACGTCATACTCCCCTTCGCCGCGAACCACCGTGGCCTGCTGCGCCTGAGGGAAACCTCGGGCGTTTTTCGTTTCCGGCGCGGACGTGGACAGGCTGGGGGCAAGCCTGTGGATATTAATGTATAGAATCGCTTTGGTTTGCATGCCCGCCTCCGCGGGCACGTCCTCGGTGCGTTTCCTTCGCTTCGCTTCGGAGCACCTGCGTGGCGGCCGCGTGGCCTTGCAGACCCTGCAGGTCTGGAATCAGCGCGACGGAGCGTCGTTGTGGCTCAACCCCTACAATCCTCGATCACGCGGCTGACTTCGGCATGGCTGGGGAGGATCAGCGTCGCCTCGCCTTCGACCTCGACCGCAAACCGCCCTTTGGAAAGCGCCATCGCGTCGAGCAGCGGGTCCGAGGCAGAAACCCCTGCCATGATCATTTGCGTGCCCAACCGCTCGGCAGTTAGCGTGCGCTGCGTGGTTTCGGTGCGGATCGTCATCGCCAGATAGCGCTTGGCCGGCGTGCCTGTCCGCGAGAACAGGACTTTTACCCCATCCGGATCCGTCGCGCAGGAGAGGCTGAAGTAGAAGGTGTCATCCGGATCGGAAAACAGGCTGCGCTTGCCCATCCCCTCGCCGAAGTTCTGATAGACCCACGCACCTATAGTATCTTGGGCGTCCATCCAGTGGGTGTCGGCAGGCGCAGGCATGACCGGGGGAGGGGAGGGCCGTGCCTGCTGGGGGCGCGGCGCAGAAGCGGTGGTAGCCACCGGCGGTTCCTTGGCCGCTGGCGCGCATGCGGCCAGCACCAGCGTCATGGCAAGGACAGGAAGAGCAGCTTTCATCCCCCCACTTTGCAGGCTAGGAGCCGCTCTTGTCCATGCCCGATCATCCTCGCTCCCCAACCGCAAAGCCGCAGAAGCGCCGCGTCGATCAGCTGCTGGTCGAGCGTGGCCTCGCCGAAAGCCGTGCGCGCGCGCAGGCGCTGGTGATGGCGGGGCTGGTGTTCGCTGGCGAGACCAAGATCGATAAGCCGGGCCACCAGATCGCCGAGGACGCGAGCCTTGATGTACGCGGGCGCGATCATCCCTGGGTGAGCCGCGGAGGGATCAAGCTGGCGCACGCCATCCAACATTTCGGGCTCGATCCGGCTGGCGCGATCGCGATGGATATCGGATCATCCACTGGCGGCTTTACCGATGTGCTGCTGACCCATGGCGCATCCCACGTATTCTGCGTCGACAGCGGGACGAACCAGCTCGCGTGGAGGCTGCGCGAGGATGCCCGCGTGACGGTTCTTGAGCAACTCTCGGCCCGGCTGCTGACCGGCGATCACATCGACCGTCCCTGCAACTGGGTGGTGTGCGATGCGAGCTTCATAAGCCTAGCCAAAGTGCTCGACGTGCCCTTGCAACTTGCGGCGACGCCCTGCCAGCTGGTTGCGCTGATCAAGCCGCAGTTCGAAGTCGGGCGCGAGGAGGTCGGCAAGGGCGGGGTGGTGCGCGATCCTGCGCTGCATGCCCGCGTGTGCGACGAAGTGCGCGGCTGGATCGAGGGGCTCGGATGGGAGGTGCAGGGCATCACCGAGAGCCCGATCACCGGGCCGCAGGGCAATGTCGAATTCCTGATCAGCGCCACACGCGGCTGATATTTGGCGATCTGCACCGCACAAAAGAAAAGACCGGCAGCAACCCAAGGTTGCCACCGGTCTTAATTCTTAACCCTGTCCCGACCTAGGCCGGGGCTGGTAATCCCGAAGGATTATTCAGCAGCCGGGGTTTCGGTCGCGGCCGGGGTTTCGGCAGCGGCTTCGGTCGCGTCAGCGGCCGGGGTTTCGGTCACAGCCGGCTCTTCAGCGACGGCCATCGCGTCAGCTTCGGTTGCAGCTTCTTCAGCCGGCTTCGAGCAAGCGGCGGTGGCGAGAGCGAGGCCGGCGACGGCGACGAGAGCGATCTTCTTCATGGTCATTTCCCCTGTGGGTCCGGCGAAGCCGGGAATGAGCAAAAGCACGGTTTGCTTATCTTCCTGCCGCTACCGCGCTTTCGAATCACGGCAGGAATGTGGCAGCCTCTAGCAGAGACTTTTGCAGACCCCAAAGGCTTTCGTCACATTCTGCCCAAAATTTCGCCACATTTTCGCCAAAGTCCCCGAAGATGCCCCGCGGGGTGGTTCATTGCGAGGCACAGCGCAGCGCAAGGTGGCAAGACGGGCAAGGCTCTGGTAACGCCCGCGCTCCCGGATGGCCGGACATTGGAGACCCGATGAACATTCTTGCTTCCCCCGCTCAACTGCGCGCAAGTTTCCTCCGGTGGGCCCTGTTCATGGTGCCGCTCGTTCTGCTGATCGGCTTTGCTGCCGGAAAGCTCGGCGGGCCGGATACGCCGTGGTTTGCGGGGCTGGTGAAGCCGGCGATCTATCCACCGCCGGTTGTTTTCGGGATCGTGTGGAGCGGGCTGTTCGTGCTGATCGGCCTCGCGATGGCCAATGTGGCGAGCGCCTGGTGCGCATCGGGTCGCGGTCTGGCACTGGCGGTGTTCGCGGTCCACTTCATCGTGACGCAAAGCTGGTCGATGGTGTTCTTCGGGATGCAGGACATGATGACCGCCCTCATGGTGCTGGGCTTCGGGATCGCCAGCCTGCTGCTTGCTTTGGCGCTGGTGATGCGGGTGCGGCGCACGGCGGCGCTGCTGCTGCTGCCCTATCTGGCATGGCTGTGCTTTGCCGCGGTGCTCAACTACCAGTTCATCGTGTCCAACCCCGATGGCGGCCAGCAAAGCGCAGACGGCGCAGCCACCAAGGTGGAGCTCTGATCCCTCAACACTAGCGAATGGCGCAAGCCGGGCGGCGCAGCTCGCCCGCAAGCGCGGCCGCGCGTCCGCAGCGATGCTGCCGGTAAGGCAGCGTGAGCGAGGAGGGTGCTTGCACTTCAGGGCAAGCATCCCCAAAAAGAACACATGCAAAGCCAGAACCCGATCATCGCCGACCTTGTTAAACTCGCCAACAGCGCTGCTGGCACGATGGCCGGCATGAGCCGCGAAGCCCGCGCATCCGCGCGCGAGCGGATGCGCGAGGCCTTTGGCGGGATCGATTTCGTCAGTCGCGAGGAATTCGAAACGGTCAAGGCGATGGCCCAGAAGGCCCGCGAACAGGCCGACGCCCTCGAAGCGCGCCTCGCCGCGCTGGAAGCGAAATCCACCAAGTAATTGCACGAGGGCGGGGGAGCGCATGACCTTGCGCGCTTCCGCGATTCTGCTCGGCTCGCGGCCGCAGGGTGAGACGGGGGCAATCGCGCGCCTGTTGACCGCCGATGCCGGGCTGATCGCTGCCTATGTCGCAGGCGGGCGGGGGCGGCAGATGCGCGCCGTGATGGTGCCGGGCAATAGCGTTTCGCTTGAACTCACCACCAGGGCGGGCAGCCAGCTGCCGTTCGGGCGGCTGGAGCTCGAACAGTCCCGCGCTGCGCTGATGACCGAGCCTTTGCCGGCCGCCGCGATCCAGTGGGCCTGCGCGCTGGCCGCCGCCACGCTTCCCGAACGCCAGCCTTACCCCGCGCTCCACGCCGCGCTTGGCGGGCTGCTGGAAGCGATTGCCATCGCCCCGTCCGCGCGGGGCTGGGTGAGCGGGCTGATCAGCTATGAAACGCTGCTCCTGTCCGAACTCGGCTATGGCGGAGAGGCCCCTCCGCCCGCGTCCGACTGGCCGGCGCAGATGGCAATGCTGGGTATACTCGAGCGCCGCCTTGCGCACTACCTGCTTGCAGGCGACAGGCGCGATGTTATGGGCGCGCGAACGCGGTTGACCGAGCGGTTGGCGCGGATGGCTTAAGGGGACCCTCACGTGAAGATTGCAGTCCTGCCCGGCGACGGGATTGGTCCCGAGGTTACCGCCGAGGCTGTCGCGGTGCTTGAAGCGCTGGGGCTCCCCGGTCTTACCCTGTTCACCGGCGATGTCGGGGGCGCGGCCTATCACCGCCATGATCACCCGCTTCCGGAAGAAACGCTCCAGATGGCGCGCGAGGCGGACGCGATCCTGTTCGGCGCGGTCGGCGATCCCACCTGCGACACGCTGGAGCGCCACTTGCGGCCCGAGCAGGCGATCCTCGGTCTGCGCAAGCATCTCGGCCTGTTTGCCAACCTGCGGCCTGCCAAGGTGTTTGCTGGGCTGGAGCACCTCTCGCCGCTGCGCGCGGATATCGCCGCCGGGCTCGACATGCTGATCGTGCGCGAGCTTACGGGCGATGTCTATTTCGGCGCCAAGGGCCAGCGCGTGACCGATACGGGCGAGCGCGAGGGGTGGGACGCCATGTCCTATTCGGAAAGCGAAGTGCGCCGGATTGCCCATGTCGCTTTCCGCGCGGCGCAGGCGGCGGGCCTCCCGCTCACCAGCGTCGACAAGGCCAATGTGCTCGAAACCAGCCAGCTGTGGCGCGACGTTGTGGTGGAGATTTCCGCCGAATACCCCGGCGTCACGCTCGATCACATGTATGTCGATAATGCCGGGATGCAGACCGTCAGCCACCCCGAGCGGTTCGGCGTGGTGCTGACCGGCAACCTGTTCGGCGATATCCTGTCCGATCTGGCGAGCGCGGCCGTCGGCTCGATCGGCCTGCTCCCTTCGGCTTCACTGGGCGAGCGCCAGACCGCTTTCGGCACTTTCGGCCTCTATGAGCCCATTCACGGCAGCGCGCCCGATATTGCCGGGCAGGGCAAGGCCAATCCGATGGCGACGATCCTGTCGGCCGCGATGATGCTGCGCCATTCCTTCGGGATGGAGGCAGAAGCGGCGCGGATCGAGGCCGCGGTGGGCAAGGCGCTCGCCGACGGCATGCTCGGCGGCGATCTGGGCGGCAGCCACGGCACCGCGGCTATCGGCGCGGGCGTGCGCGAGCGGCTCTGAGCACCATGAGCCTCGACCTCGCGATCATTCTCCCGACGCTTAACGAGCGCGGCAATCTCGGCCCGCTTGTCGAGCGGATCGACCGCGCCATCGGCACGGCGGCCCTGTGGGAAGTGATCATCGTCGATGATGACAGCAAGGACGGCACGGCAGACGAAGCGCGCGAGATCGCACTCACCGACCCGCGCGTGCGGGTAATCCAGCGCATCGGACGGCGGGGCCTTGCGAGCGCCGCGATCGAAGGCTTCTGCGCCACCGCCGCGCCTTTCGTAGCGGTGATGGACGCCGACCATCAGCACGATCCCGCGCTGCTCCCGGGAATGCTCGCCGCGCTGAAAGGCGGCGAGGCCGATATCTGCGTCGCCAGCCGCTTTGCCGAAGGGGCCAGCACCGCCGACTGGGCCGCGCCCGAGCGCGAGAAGCTGTCGACCTATGCCAATGCCTTGGCGCGCAAGATTACCGGCGTCGAACTCAGCGATCCGATGAGCGGCTATTTCATGCTGCCCGCCGCCACCGCACGCACGCTGGTGCCGCGTCTGTCCGGGATCGGGTTCAAGATCCTGCTCGATCTGCTGGCGACCTCGGACACCACCATGACAGTCAAGGAATTCCCCCTCAATTTCGCGGCGAGACGCGAAGGAGAAAGCAAGCTGGACCGTGCCATCCTGTTCGATTTCCTCGCCGGCTTGTACGACAAGACGCTCGGCAAGGTCATCCCGACCCGCTTCGCCCTGTTCGGCACTGTCGGCGCGCTGGGTGTGGTGGTGCACTTCGCCGTGCTGAGCGCGCTGCTTTTCGCATTCGGGGAAGACTTCGCCATCGCGCAGACCGCTGCGGTGCTGGTGGCGATGAGCTTCAACTTCTGGCTCAACAATTGGCTGACCTATCGCGACAAGCGGCTGACTGGCCTCTGGGGGCTGATGCGTGGCTGGCTGGGCTTCATCGCGACCTGCGCGGTCGGGGCCTTTGCCAATGTCGCGATCGCCACCTTCCTTGAAGGGCAAGGCATCCACTGGGCGCTTGCCGCGATGGCGGGGATCGTGGTCGGATCGGTGTGGAACTATGCCCTGTCGAGCCGCTTCGTGTGGGGAAGGTTTTAGCCTACCCAGCGTTGTAATGCTGTTCGGGCGCGAAGCGACCGCAAGGCCGCCAAGGGGCTCGGGCTCCCGCCCGCAGCGGAAGCGTAGCTGGACCGCCGCAGGCGGGACACCCGATCTTCAGGTCGCAGGAGCGAGGATTTCGCGCGCCGGATGGCGTGCGGAACACTCAAGCCCCCTACATCCACCCCGTGAGCCACATCCAGTCGAGATAGGCATCCGGCCCCGCGAGCGGCAGGGCGGCGATGACGGGGAAGAAATAGGCGAACACTGCCAGCGCTCCCGCCAGCACGCCGCCCGCCAGCCATTCACCCTTGGGCAACCGCCGCAGGTCGCTGCAGGCCAGTGCCAGCGCGGCGAGCAGGAAGAAGCTCGGCACGAAATAGTGGTAGTAGAACTGCACCGGCTTGGGCGCGATCACCCACAAGCCGAGGCTCACGCCGTAACCCAGTGCCGCCGCCATACGAACGCCGCTCCGCTGCCGTATCCCCGCCAGCAGGCACCATGCCAGCGCCGGCAAGCCCAGCATCATCGTCAGCGGATTGCCCACCAGCAGCACGCCCCTTTGCGCCCCGTCGGCCGGCTCGTAGAGATACCAGATCCCGCGGGTGTTCAGCACCCATTGGTGCCACTGGCTCATGTAGCGGTGCGGCACGTTGAGCTGGCTCTGAAGCGCGAAGATCTCCTGATGCAGCCCGATCAGGCCCTGCTGCGCGAGCGGAGAGGGGCGCAGATAGGTTGCCAGCCAGTACCCCGGCAGGAAGGTCGCCGCATAGACCAGCAGCGGCACGATCCCGAGCCACACGAAGGCCTCCACCAGCGTGATCCCCGGCACCGGCGCGCCGCGGCGCGAAAGCAGCAGGCGGCGGCGTCGGGCAAGTGCGCGGGCGATGAAGAAGGTGATCCCCGGCACCATCGCCAGCGGGATCGCGTTCCACTTCGCCCCCAGCGCGCAGCCGATCGCAACGCCGGTCAGCGCCAGCCGCCAGCGGCCCTGTTCGGGTTGGGCGATGGCGGCGGCGAACTGCCAAGCGGCCAGGGCAAGCGCGCTCGCCATCATCACGTCGAGCATCGCGATGCGGGCATGGATGAACAGGTGGAAGCCGGTCGCCAGTAGCAGGGCGAAGGCGAGCGTGGCGTAGCGGTCATGGCCTGCGTGCCACATCGCCCGCAGCGCCGCGAAATAGGCGAGCACTCCGCACAGCCACGGCATCACCCGCCAACCGAGCGGCGTATCCCCGAACAGCCCCATGCCGAGCGCGATCAGCTCCTTGGCGAAGAGCGGGTGTTCCCTGTTGCGGTAATCACCCGCGCCCGTCTCGAACAGCGCCAGCAGCTCGCGCGCGGCGGGCAGGTAATGGACCTCGTCGAAATAGGGCTTTGAGGGGATGCCCAGCCGCCATCCCGTCAGCAGCGCGAACAGCCCGGTCAGCGCCAGACACCACCCCAGCGGATCGCGCGGGTGCGGCGGCGTGTGTGCTGCGTGGGTGGGGGACGTCTGCGCCTCGGCCATGTCGGCGCTGGCGCTTAAGGATGCCCAAGCGCTTGGGCAAGGGTGTGTTATTGTCCGCAGGCCCTCCGGGCTGCGAAATCCCCGCTCACGCGGCCTGACGGCCACATCGCTGCGGGCGGCCGGTCGGCCTTGCGGCAGCGATGCCGCCGATTGTCAGTGCGCGGCTGTAGCGAGGCGCGCGGCTTCCCGCTCCAGCCAGAACAGCCGCGCGCACATCGCGAGCAGGCCGATGCTGGCCGTGGTGCCCACGAACAGGGCCCAGAGCGGCAGGTTCATGCCGGCCCTGCGCGCGCGCGGCGCAATCAGGAACAGGGCGATGAGGGCGCACATGATCAGGTCCCACCACACCTGCAGGCCAGTGAGGCTCTGCGAATGGTTGGTGTAGAAGCCGATCACGCCTTCGCGCACGATCTGCACGGCGGTGAAGGCGCTGAAGGCTGCGAACAGGAGTGCCGCTATCGCGGTGCTCCCGGTCTCGCGCTTTGCGCCGAGGATGGTAAGAACGGCGATAAGCCCGCCGACCACGGGGGCGATCCAGATGAGTTGATATGTGGTCATAGTGCAGTCTCCGCTTCTATGTAGCGATTGCTACATCAATCGATAGCGCTATGTAGCACTCGCTACAAGAGGAAAATCCGGCTTCGATGTCGCCAGCGCAATTGTCCCGCGAAACCCTGCTCCCGGCTTTGGCCGCCCACGTGCTCGAACAGGGCCTGGGCGGGGCGAGCCTGCGGCCGCTGGCGAAGGCGGCGGGCACGTCTGACCGGATGCTGATCTACCATTTCGGCAACAAGGAGACGCTGATCTCCGAACTGCTCGGCTATATCACGGGGCTCTATTCGGGCGCGCTGGACGCCGCGCTGGGATCCGAGCGGCCGAAGACCCGGCAGGAGTGTGTCGCACGCATCCTCGCCGAGGGGAGCAAGCCCGAGATGCAGGCCTTCCTCGTGCTGTGGTGGGATATCGTCGCGGGTGCGGCGCGGGGCTTTCCCGGCTACCGCGAGGCGGCGCAGGCGATGATGACCAAGCAGCTCACCTGGCTCGAAGGACAGATGCCCGAGGGCGATCCCGACCCTGCGGGCGGTGCGCGCATGCTGATGACGATGATCGAGGGCACGTTGATGCTCAGCGCCGTCGGCCACACCGACACCGCGCTTCAAGGCCTGCTTGCGGGCGGGCTCCCCCCGACGTAGAGACGCGCCCCATGAAGAAGACCACCGGCATGGACCGCGCCGCCACGGCAAACTGGCGCCCCGCAACCCGCGCGCTGCGCGGCGGCACCTGGCGCTCCGAACATGGCGAGACCAGCGAGGCGCTGTTCCTCTCCTCGGGCTATACCTACGACGACGCGCAGACCGTCGCGGACCGCTTTGCCGGCACGGCGCAGGGCATGACCTATTCGCGCCTCCAGAACCCCACCGTCGCCATGCTCGAGGAACGCATCGCGCTGATGGAGGGGGCCGAGGCCTGCCGCACCCAGGCGACCGGCATGGCGGCGATGACCGCGGCCTTGCTGTGCCAGCTTGCCACCGGCGATCATGTGGTGGCCGCGCGCGCAGCTTTCGGCTCGTGCCGCTGGCTTTGCGACAGCTTGCTGCCCAAGTTCGGGATCGACGTGACGATCATCGACAGCGCCGACAACGCTGCGTGGGAAGCCGCGATCCGGCACAACACCAAGGTGTTCTTCTTCGAGACCCCGGCCAACCCGACACTCGATATCGTCGACCTCGCCTATGTTTGCGGCCTCGCCAGATCGCGCGGGATCACCACTGTCGTCGACAATGCCTTCGCCTCGCCGGTCCTGCAGCGCCCGATGCAGTTCGGCGCGGATGTGGTGGCTTATTCCGCCACGAAGCTGATGGACGGGCAGGGCCGCGTGCTGGCGGGTGCGATCTGTGCCAGCAAGCAGTGGATTGACGAGGTGCTGATGCCGTTCCAGCGCAACACCGGCCCGACGCTTTCGGCCTTCAACGCCTGGGTCGTCCTGAAGGGGCTGGAAACGCTCCCCTTGCGCGCCTTCAAGCAGAGCGAGCAGGCCGTCGCGCTCGGCGAATTCCTTGAACCGCGCGTGGTGAAAGCGGGCGGGCATCTGCTCCACCCGGGCCTGCCGAGCCACCCGCGTCACGATCTTGCTGTCGCGCAGATGGATGCTACCGGGCCGATCTTTGCGCTTGATGTAGGCACCCGCGCCCGCGCCTTTGCGCTGCTCGATGCACTGCAACTGATCGATATCTCGAACAACATCGGCGACGCGCGCAGCCTCTTGTGCCACCCCGCCTCGACCACCCATGCCGGCCTGACGGACGAGGCACGCGCGGCGATGGGCGTGACCGAGGGCCTTTTGCGGATCAATGTGGGCCTCGAAGACATCGACGATCTGTTCGAGGACATGGATCAGGCGCTGGCGGCAGCGGGCATCTAGGGAGCGCAAGCAATGGCAAACCGTGTGGAACTCGTCTTCGATTTCGTCTCGCCCAATGCCTACCTGATCTGGTGGCCGCTGCGCGAACTGCTCGACCGCTACGAGGCGGAGCTGGACGTTGTGCCGGTCTTCCTTGGCGGGATGCACAAGCTGACCGGCAATGCCCCGCCGATGATCCGTGACGCCGAGGTCAAGGGCAAGAACGCGTATGCGATGCTCGAAATGCAGCGCTTCATCACGAAGCACGGCCTGACGAAATATCGCCTGCACCCGCAGTTCCCGTTCAATTCGATCCTGCTCCAGCGGATGCTGTTCGCTGCCGATCAGGACGGGCGCGGGGTGCAGTTTGCCGAAACCCTGCTGCGCCCGATCTGGGAGGAGGGTCTGGATATCGCCTCGCCCGAAGCCATCGGCGCGGTCCTGGGCAAGGCCGGGTTCGACGCAGCTGATCTGTTTGCCCGCGCGCAAACCGACGAGGTCAAGCAGGGCCTCGTCGCCAACACCGATGCCGCAGTCGCGCGCGGTGCCTTCGGCATCCCGACGATGTTTGTCGGTCCGAAAGGTGAAGGCGAAATCTTCTTCGGCAAGGAACGCCTCGGCCAGATCGAGGAATTGCTCGCCAAAGGGTGAGGCAAAGACGGGATAAGGCGCCCTTGCTCTTGTGGCACACCTTGACCATCGCATCGCTCGTGATGCTGGCGCTGCCCGTGGCCGCGCAGACTTCGCCTGCGGCCGATGACACAGGCGCGCCGCAAGCGCAGGTGCTGCCGCTGCGTAGCGCAGAGGTTTATGCCGTGCCGCCGCAGTTCGATTACCCCCCGGCCGCGCTGCGGGCCGAGATCGAGGGGCGCTGCATGATCTCTTTCACCATCGATGCTGAAGGCGTGCCGCAGGACATCACGCCCGATTGCGACCACCCCCTGTTTACCGAGCCCGCGCGCAGCGGGGTGGCGCGTGTCCGGATGATCGTCGGCGGGCGCTTCGTTGCAGGCGAAAAGTTCCGGCTGCCGGTCAGCTTCCGGATACCGCTGTAATTCTGCGAGCCGCATTGACCCGCACGGTCGTATGCCCCTTGCGTTCCCACGGCAAAAACATAGACTTGGCGAATCAGGGGCACGCAGGGGATTTTGGCGTCGCATGAAGGGAATTTACCGGTTCTGGGCCGGGCTGGCGCTTTGCGCAGCCCTTCCGTTCGTTGGCACCACTGCCGCCGCGCAGGACGCTGCGCCTGCCGCTGCCCCCGCCGAAAGCCCTCCGCCGCCGATCGCCGCGCGCAATTTTGCCGGACGACCGGCGTTCTGGGACGGCAAGCTTTCGCCCGATGGCACGAAGTTCTCCTTCATGCGTCAGGGGGCCGAGGCGACCCAGATCGTCGTCACCGAAATTGCGACCGGCAAGCTGGTGCGCGCCTTTGCCTCCGGCCCGACGGACGAGTTGCAATGGTATCGCTGGGTCTCCACGGACAAGCTGCTGCTGTCGATTTCCAGCCCGGGCAAGTTCTATGATCAGGACGCACGCTATCTCCGGCTGGTGCTGGTCGAGCTTGCCACGGGCGTCATGACCCGGCTGTTTCCGCGCAGTAACGTGCTCGAGGCTGACAACGTCATCCATGTCGCCAAGGACGGGTCGTACATCCTGGTGGCGATCCAGCCTTCGGTGACCGAGTTCCCGGCGGTGATGCGTCACGAGCTCAAGCCCGACGGCAAAATCACCACTGTCCAGGCCCCGCGCGACGGCGTGTTCAGCTGGGTGGCGGACGACAAGGGCGTGGTCCGCATGGGCACGGCCTTCGTGCGCGGGCAGGAGCGGATCTATTACCGTCCCGTCGGCAGCACCGAACTTGTGCTGGTACCAAGGCCTGCGGAAGAACGTGGGTGGGAGGCACTCCACATCGATGGCGATACAGACTTCGGCTATGTCCTGTCCGAAGGCGAAAACGGCCGCGTTGCCCTGCGCCGGTTTGATTTTGCCAAGCGCGAGGTGCTGGAGACGGTGTTCGAACACCCTGAATGGGATATCGACAGCGTCGCGTTCAGGAAGGGCAAGCCCTACGCCGCCTTCTACACCGCAGAGCGTGACGAGGTGCACTGGTTCGATCCGGCTACCGCCAAGGAATACCGCGCCCTGCGCCGGGCGCTTGGCGATGGCGAGGTGTGGGTGACAAGCCGCGCCGAGGACGAATCCAAGATTCTGGTCTATGCCGGTAACGAAAGCGATCCCGGCGTGCTCTACCTGTTCGATCCGGTTGCGGGGGCAATGAAGGAAATCTCGCAGTTCCGCCCGGAGCTCGATTTCCGTGCGCTCGCCAAGCCCAAGCCGGTGCAATACACCGCGCGCGACGGGACGGTGATCAACGGCTTCCTCACGCTTCCGCGCGGGCGCCAGGCGCGGGGCCTGCCGCTCGTCCTGATGCCCCACGGCGGCCCCTACGGCATCCGCGACAAGCTCGAATATAACGACGAGGTGCAGCTGCTCGCCAACCGCGGCTACGCTGTGCTCCAGCCCAATTACCGCGGATCGGGCGGCTACGGCGAAGCGCTGTTCGAGGCCGGCGCGGGCGAGATCGGGCGCAAGATGCAGGACGATATCGACGACGCGATGGACTGGGCGGTGGCGCAGGGCATCGCCGATCCTGCACGCGTCTGCGTGGTCGGCGGCTCTTACGGCGGTTACGCGGCGCTGTGGTCGGTGCTGCGCAATCCCGAACGCTACCGCTGCGCGGCAAGCTGGGCGGGGGTAACCGACTGGAACAAGATGCTGATCTATGACCGCCGCTATCTTGCCACGCGGGTGAACAAGTGGTGGTCGGCGCGGGTGCGCGGCGACGGCAAGTCACAGGACCTTGATCAGGTTTCGCCCTATCGCACCGCCGGACAGCTCTCGCGCCCGGTGCTTCTGGCGCATGGCACCAAGGACCAGCGTGTGCCGATCGCGCAGTACAACATCTTCGAGAAAGCGGCGCGCACCGCGCCGGTGCCGCCGCAGACGCTGGTGATCGAGGGCGAGGGCCACAGCTTCTCCAAGCCCGAAAACGCCCGCGCCTGGTACGAAGCGCTCGAAAGCTTTCTGGCCCGGCACAATCCGGCCGATCCGGCGCCAGCCACAGCCAGTGCGGCCACCGCGCCCGAATCTGCAAAGGTGCCCGCAGCCGCGCCCTGATGCGGGCCTCGACCGTTCCAGGGAAAAGTCCCCGGCAGGGCGCATTGCGGGCGGTCGTTTTGGGCCGTTGCAGGTGCGGCTCGGCGCGAAATGCGATGGCTGGCGGGATACAGCGGGGATTAAGCGCGTTGCGCCTATTGTGAGGACGCGAAGAATCGCTAACCTTGGAGGCGACATGAAAGAATTTTTCCAGCACGCCGCCACCACCGATGGTGTTACGGTCCGCGTCGCGGTCAACTACCTGCCGGAGCAGTCGCATCCGGAGGCGGGCAAGTGGTTCTGGGTCTATCACATCCGCATCGAGAACGGCAGCCACGAGGCGCTGCGCTTGCGCACGCGTCACTGGCGCATCACCGACGGGCGCGGGATGGTGAACCATGTCGACGGTGAAGGCGTGGTGGGCGAACAGCCGCTGCTCGCGCCGGTGCAAAGCCACGACTATGTGTCCGGCTGCCCGCTGACGACGCCGTTCGGATCGATGGAGGGTTTCTACACCTTCGAGCGGGCCGATGGTTCGCCGGTGGAGATCCGCATTCCCTTCTTCCCGCTCGCCGCGCCCGAGACGGCCGAGGGCCGCAGCACGCGCTGACTCTTGCGGTGAGGGCCGCTGCGCCCTAATCGGCAGAGCGTGAAGCGCACCCATTTGCCCCTCAACGCCCTGCGCGTGTTCGATGCCGCCGCGCGGCACCTCTCCTTTACCCGCGCTGCGGACGAGCTGGCGGTGACCCCCGCTGCCGTCGGCCAGCAGATCCGCGCGCTGGAGGATGTGCTCGGCGTCGTCCTGTTCCGCCGCACCTCCAAGGGCCTCGAACTCACGCCCGAGGGCGAGGCCGGGCTTGATCCCCTGCGCGAAGGGTTCCTCCGCTTCGAGGAGAGCGTCGCCGCGATGCAGGCGGGCCAGGCGTCCGACCGCTACACCATCGCTGTCCCCCGCGAATTCTACGCCGAGTGGCTCGCCCCGCGCCTTGCGGTGTTCCAGGCCGGAACCCCCGGCGTGCAATACATCCTCGCGCCCGACGAGCATGCCGATTTCACCGAGGCCAACCTCGACATCGCGATCCGGCTGGCCGACGGGCCGGGCGACTTGCAAGGCGTCCAGCTTGCCCCCGCGATGAAGGTGACGGTCGCCGCGCCGCAGTTCCGCGATGCGTGGATCGACTGGCCCGGCATGACCATGCCCGATGGCCGGAACCCCTGCATCCGCGCAGGCTCGCCCGGGCAGGCGCTCGCCTCGGCGCTGGCGGGGATGGGGCGCACGATCCTCCCCCTTGCGCTGGCCGAGCGGGCGATCGCGGGCGGACAGCTCGAGGCGCTGACCGAGCCCAAGCCTGCCACCCGCGCCTACTGGCTGCTCGCCCCCCCGCCGCAATGGCGGTCCAAGAAGGTGCGGAGTTTGGTGAGTTATCTGAGTAGTTGAGGGGGTTTTGTTTAGCTGATTTTTGTGTTCCGCAGCGCCTCCGCGCTGCGAAATCCTCGCTCATGCGGCCTAAAGGCCGCGTCGCCTCGGGCGGGCGGTCGCCCTTGCGGCGGCTGCGCCGCCGGTTCAGCGCCACACGCTTTGTTGGTGGGTGCCACACGCGCGGTTGGTGGTTCCTCCTGTTGGACGCCTCTATCCCCTCCAACTCCCGCCTTGACCCCCCAGCCAATCCCGCCTAAGGGCTCCCATCTTTCCGGGGCATCCCCTCGGAGCGAGCTGAACATTGGCGGTGCGCCTTCCCTATCAACGGGGCACGAAGGCAGCCGTCAAAGTAACCCGGTGGCCGAAGGGCCGGACTTGGGTGGAGCGTTTCAGCCTGACCTTGCTGCGAGGCGAGGGGTTCTCGCGCTACTTCATGTGGCGCTTGCTGCCAGCGCTCCCGGGTCAAGCCCGGGATGACGGGCTCGGGTTTTCGACCTTCCATCTGCATCGTCCGGTTCCGGTGTCACCCTCGTATCGATCCCTTCAGGACAAAGTGGCTCCCACTTTTCCGCCCAGAAGGGTCGACCAGACAGGTGAAGTGAGAACTTAATGCCGACGATCAACCAGCTGGTCCGCAAGGGCCGCGTTCCGCAGAAGGCCAAGTCCAAGGTCCCTGCGATGGAGCAGAACCCGCAGAAGCGCGGCGTTTGCACCCGCGTCTACACGACGACCCCGAAGAAGCCGAACTCGGCGCTGCGCAAAGTGGCCAAGGTCCGCCTGACCAACCAGCGCGAAGTCATCAGCTACATCCCGGGTGAAGGCCACAACCTGCAGGAACACTCTGTTGTGCTGATCCGCGGCGGCCGTGTGCGCGACCTTCCCGGCGTCCGTTACCACGTCCTTCGCGGCGTGCTCGACACGCAGGGCGTCAAGGATCGCAAGAAGAGCCGCTCGAAGTACGGCGCCAAGCGTCCGAAGTAAGGTTTAACGTGCGGTAGGTCCGGCTCCGGACCGCTCGCCCTCCCGATCACCCTATGGGGTAGCATCTGGGTGGTCGTGAGGGGGAGCGGGCCGGAGCCGCAAGGCGAACCGGACGGTTCGCCGCACTCCGAAGGAGTTCAAAATATGTCACGTCGTCGTCGTCCCGAAAAGCGGGTCATCCTGCCCGATCCCCAGTACGGGGATCAGATCCTTTCCAAGTTCATGAATAACCTCATGTACGACGGTAAGAAGGCTGTTGCCGAAGGTATCGTGTATTCTGCGCTGCAGACGGTGGAAGCGAAGGCCAAGGCCGATCCGATCCAGCTGTTCCACGATGCGCTGAACAACGTGAAGCCGCAGGTCGAAGTGCGTAGCCGCCGCGTTGGTGGTGCCACGTACCAGGTGCCGGTCGAGGTTCGCCCCGAGCGTGCCCAGGCGCTCGCAATCCGCTGGCTGATCACCGCGGCGCGCGGTCGTCCGGAAACCACCATGGCAGCGCGTCTGTCGGGTGAGCTGCTCGATGCGGCCAACAACCGCGGCAATGCTGTGAAGAAGCGCGAAGACACGCACCGCATGGCGGACGCGAACCGCGCCTTCTCGCACTACCGCTGGTAAATCGCTGATTTGGGGCAGCCGGGGGGAGACGTCTTCCGGCTGTCACAATCCTCCCTATATGGGGTTCTGACCGCGACCCGGCAGACCTCTCACAATCAAGGAACCTGATATGGCCCGCGAGTATCCGCTGGAGCGCTATCGCAATATCGGCATCATGGCGCACATCGATGCCGGCAAGACCACCACGACCGAGCGTATTCTGTACTACACCGGCAAGTCCTACAAGATCGGCGAAGTGCACGATGGCGCTGCGACGATGGACTGGATGGAGCAGGAGCAGGAGCGCGGGATCACGATCACCTCGGCTGCGACCACGACTTTCTGGACCGCCGAAGATCCGACCATGGATCCGATGAGCGATCCGGATTCGCTGCGCGATCACATGCCCAAGCACCGCATCAACATCATCGACACCCCCGGCCACGTGGACTTCACCATCGAAGTCGAACGCTCGCTGCGCGTGTTGGACGGTGCCGTCGCGGTGTTCGACGGCGTGGCCGGCGTGGAACCGCAGTCGGAAACTGTCTGGCGCCAAGCCGACAAGTACGGCGTCCCCCGGATGTGCTTCATTAATAAGTTGGATCGCACCGGCGCCGACTTCTATTATTGCGTGCAGTCGATCATCGATCGCCTCGGCGCCAAGCCGCTGGTCCTCTATCTCCCGATCGGAGCCGAGAGCCAGCTTGAAGGCGTTGTTGACCTCGTGAACAACCGCGGCATTGTCTGGCGTGACGATAGCCTCGGCGCGAAGTACGAGTTCATCGCGATCCCTGACGACCTTGCCGACAAGGCTGCCGAATATCGCGAGCGCCTTATTGAACTCGCCGTCGAGCAGGACGACGAAATCATGGAAGCCTATCTCGAAGGCAACGAGCCGGACGTGCCGACCCTCAAGGCACTGATCCGCAAGGGCACCATGTCGCGCGCCTTCGTGCCTGTGACCTGCGGCTCGGCGTTCAAGAACAAGGGCGTGCAGCCCCTGCTCGACGCTGTTGTGGACTACATGCCTTCGCCGCTCGACGTTCCGGCGATCAAGGGCGTGCTGCCTGACAGCGACGAAGAAGCCGAGCGCCCCTCGAGCGACGATGCGCCGTTTGCCGCGCTGGCCTTCAAGATCATGAACGATCCCTTCGTGGGCTCGCTCACCTTCACCCGCATCTACTCGGGCAAGCTGACCAAGGGTCAGGTCCTCAACTCGGTGAAGGACAAGAAGGAAAAGATCGGCCGCATGCTGCTGATGCACTCGAATAACCGCGAGGACATCGATGAGGCATTTGCCGGCGACATCGTCGCGCTGGCCGGCATGAAGGACACCACCACCGGGGACACGCTGTGCGACGCG
Source organism: Porphyrobacter sp. (assembly GCA_027533455.1). Lineage (GTDB taxonomy): Bacteria > Pseudomonadota > Alphaproteobacteria > Sphingomonadales > Sphingomonadaceae > Erythrobacter. The sequence continues at coordinate 267,544 of JAPZUC010000002.1, forward strand.
TCCAAGCCGATCATCCTCGAGCGCATGGAATTCCCCGAGCCCGTGATCGAGCTCTCGGTGGAACCCAAGACCAAGGCCGACCAGGAAAAGATGGGCATTGCGCTCAATCGTCTGGCGCAGGAAGATCCCTCGTTCCGGGTGTCGACCGACCACGAAAGCGGTCAGACGATCATCAAGGGCATGGGCGAACTCCACCTCGACATCATCGTCGACCGCATGCGTCGCGAGTTCAAGGTCGAAGCCAACGTCGGCGCGCCGCAGGTGGCTTACCGCGAGTACCTCGCCCGCGAAGTCGAAGTCGATTACACCCACAAGAAGCAGTCGGGCGGCTCGGGCCAGTTCGGCCGCGTGAAGGTCACGGTCACCCCGGGTGAACGCGGTCAGGGCGTGGTCTTCGACGACCAGATCAAGGGCGGGAACATTCCCCGCGAATACATCCCAGCGATCGAAAAGGGTTTCCGCGAACAGGCTGCCAGCGGCCATCTCGTAGGCTTCCCGATCATCGATTTCAGCATCAAGCTGACCGATGGCGCCTACCACGACGTCGACTCGAGCGCGATTGCGTTCGAAATCGCCGCTCGCGGTGCCATGCGTGAAGTCGCGCAGAAGGCCGGCATCAAGCTGCTCGAGCCGATCATGAAGGTCGAAGTTGTCACCCCGGACGATTATCTGGGCGACGTCATCGGCGACCTCAACTCGCGGCGCGGTCAGATCCAGGGCACCGACACGCGGGGCAATGCCCAGGCAGTCGAAGCCATGGTGCCGCTCGCCAACATGTTCGGTTACGTCAACGAATTGCGTTCGTTCACTCAGGGACGCGCGCAGTACTCCATGCAGTTCTCGCACTATGACGAGGTTCCGGCCAACGTCGCAGCCGAGGTCAAGGAGAAACTTGCCTAAGCTGCTTCAGCAGTCTAGGGGCGGCGCCTGATTCTGCGGGCGCTGCTTTTCTCCCGCGAACACGCATTTTCATCCAAGAAGGTACACCAGAGAAATGGCCAAGGAAAAGTTCCAGCGGAATAAGCCGCACTGCAACATCGGCACCATCGGTCACGTTGACCATGGCAAGACCACCCTGACCGCGGCGATCACCAAGGTGATGGCTGAAACCTACGGCGGTAGCGCCGTGGATTTCGCCAACATCGACAAGGCCCCGGAAGAGCGCGAGCGTGGCATCACCATCTCGACCGCACACGTCGAGTATGAATCGGCTGCCCGTCACTACGCACACGTCGACTGCCCGGGTCACGCTGACTACGTGAAGAACATGATCACCGGCGCCGCCCAGATGGACGGCGCGATCCTGGTCGTGAACGCCGCTGACGGCCCGATGCCCCAGACCCGTGAGCACATCCTGCTCGCCCGTCAGGTCGGCGTGCCGGCGCTGGTCGTGTACATGAACAAGGTCGACCAGGTTGACGACGAGGAAATCCTCGAGCTCGTCGAACTGGAAGTCCGCGAACTGCTGTCGTCGTACGACTTTGACGGTGATAACATTCCGATCATCAAGGGTTCGGCTCTGGCCGCTCTCGAAGGTCGCGATGACAACATCGGCAAGGATTCGGTGATTGCGCTGATCGAAGCTGTCGACAGCTTCATCCCGCAGCCCGACCGTCCGGTCGACAAGCCGTTCCTGATGCCGATCGAAGACGTGTTCTCGATCTCGGGTCGCGGCACCGTGGTGACCGGCCGTATCGAAACCGGCATCGTCAACGTGGGCGAAGAAGTCGAAATCGTCGGCATCAAGGACACCCGCAAGACCACCGTCACCGGCGTGGAAATGTTCCGCAAGCTGCTTGATCGCGGTGAAGCTGGCGACAACGTCGGCGCCCTGATCCGCGGCGTTGCCCGTGAAGAAGTCGAGCGTGGCCAGGTTCTCTGCAAGCCCGGTACGGTCAAGCCGCACACCGAGTTCGAAGCCGAAGTCTACGTGCTGTCGAAGGACGAAGGTGGCCGTCACACGCCGTTCTTCGCCAACTACCGCCCGCAGTTCTACTTCCGCACCACCGACGTCACCGGCGAAGTGATCCTTCCCGAAGGCACCGAAATGGTGATGCCGGGCGACAACGTTTCGATCGGCGTGAAGCTGATCGCACCGATCGCCATGGACGAAGGTCTGCGCTTCGCAATCCGCGAAGGTGGCCGCACCGTTGGTTCGGGCGTCGTTGCCAAGATCACCAAGTAAGGCTCTGCTCCCGTATGGGAGCTGACCGAACGCAAAACAGGCCCGGCCGCTCACATGAGCTGCCGGGCCTTTTTGTGTGAGGGCAGGTTGCTTTCCGGGAACTTGCGACGGGTCATTTCAGTCCCGCGCAATTTCCTACCGGAAGGCCCTTGCCAGAAGAGGGCGCTCTCCGTATAGGCGCGCATCCGCAGACGAGATTCGTCCCGTCTGTCACAAGTTTTGAGGAAGGCCGCCCGCCCACGGGAAACCGGAAGGTGCGGGACTGGCCTTTGTTTTTGGGAAATGCCGGGTGACCGGTTGATCCTTGGCTCTTTCGCATCGGTAGTAGGACATGGAAGCTCAGAATATCCGTATTCGCCTCAAGGCGTTTGATCACCGCGTGCTCGACCAGGCGACTGGCGAGATCGCAGATACGGCCCGCCGCACTGGCGCTCTTATTCGTGGCCCCATTCCGCTGCCGACGCGTATCGAGAAGTTTACCGTGAACCGCGGTCCGCACGTCGACAAGAAGTCGCGCGAGCAGTTCGAAGTTCGCACCTACAAGCGGCTGCTCGACATCGTGCAGCCCAACGCCCAGACCGTCGATGCTCTGATGAAGCTCGATCTGGCTGCCGGCGTGAACGTCGAGATCAAGCTGGCCTAAGCCAGCCGAAATGCCCCCGCTTCGGTGGGGGCCTCTATCGTTGGAGCCTTGATGGCTCCGCCTGACGATAGGGTGGATACCGCCGGAGAAACTCTCCGGGCTGCGTCCCCCGTCTCGCTCCAGCGGCCACCCGGCCAGCGGAGCACTCAGCCCGGACGGGGCGATGCATCAAATTTGGGCTGAACGGGGCCGCGATGCTGTTTTGGCGTCGCGGTCTCACACGCACCTTGCGGATGGTCCGCCGGGTGCCTCTGTTGAGGAGTAACCGACGATGCGCACCGGCGTTATCGCAAAGAAAGTCGGGATGACCCGCCTCTTCCAGGAGGATGGACGGCACGTGCCCGTGACCGTTCTGTCGCTGGAAGATTGCCAGGTGGTCTCGCACCGTACTGCCGACCGTGATGGTTATTTCGCGGTCCAGCTCGGCGCGGGCGAAGCCAAGCACAAGAACGTTGCCAAGCCGCAGCGTGAACAATTTGCCAAGGCCGATGTCGGTCTGAAGAAGCAGGTTGCCGAATTCCGTGTCGACGGCGCTGAAGCGCTCGTCCCGGTGGGTGCCACCATCAGTGCCGAGCATTTCATTGCCGGCCAGATGGTTGACATCACCGGTCACACGCAGGGCAAGGGCTTTGCCGGTGCCATGAAGCGCTGGGGCTTCGGCGGTATGCGCGCCACCCACGGCGTTTCGATCTCGCACCGTGCGCACGGTTCGACGGGTAACCGTCAGGATCCGGGCCGCGTGTTCAAGGGCAAGAAGATGGCCGGCCACATGGGCGACCGTCAGCGCACCCAGCAGAACCTCGAAATCGTGCGCACCGACGCCGAGCGTGGTCTTCTCTTCGTCAAGGGCTCGGTCCCGGGCGCGAAGAACGGCTGGCTCCTCGTTCGTGACTCGGTCAAGCTGCGCGCTCCCGAGGGTCTGCCGTTCCCCGGTGCCATTCTCGAGAAGAAGGCTCCTGTGGCTGACGAGACCCCCTCGGTGGTCGAAGCCGCGGCCGAAGAAGCCATCGTGACCGAAGCCGTCGAAACCGACGCGCCGGCCACCGAAGAAAACAAGGAAGGCTGAGCCATGAAGATCAAGGTTCAGAACATCGACGGGACCGCAGTCAAGGGCGGCGACATCGAGCTTTCGGACGACGTGTTCGGCATCGAGCCGCGCGCTGACATCCTGCACCGCGTTGTCACCTGGCAGCTCGAGAACCGCCGCGGCACCGCCCGCCCGACGCGTGAGCGTTCGGACGTGGCCCGCACCGGCAAGAAGTTCGGCAAGCAGAAGGGCGGCGGTACTGCCCGTCACGGCGACCGCGCAGCTCCGATCTTCATCGGCGGCGGTAAGGCTCACGGTGCGCGCAAGCGTGACTTCGAGCAGTCGATCAACAAGAAGGTCCGTGCACTCGGTCTCAAGATGGCGCTTTCGACCAAGGCCAAGGCTGGTCTGGTCATTGTCGACAGCCTCGAGCTGAAGGACGTCAAGACCAAGGCGCTCAAGGGTCAGCTCACCAAGGCCGGTCTGACCGGCAAGGTGCTGGTGATCGACGGCGAGCAGGTTGACGCGGGCTTCAAGAAGGCCGCGGGCAACCTGCCGGGCATCAACGTGCTCCCGGCTATCGGCGCCAATGTCTACGACATCCTCAACCACGACACTCTGGTCCTCACCAAGGCCGCTGTCGAAAAGCTGGAGGCACGCTTCAATGGCTAAGAAGCAGACTGTCGATGCGCGTCACTACGATGTGATCATCGCGCCGCACATCACCGAAAAGTCGACCCTCGCGTCGGAACATAACGCTGTGGTCTTCAAGGTCGCCGGCAACGCGACCAAGCCCCAGATCAAGGAAGCGATCGAGGCGATCTACGACAAGAAGGTCGTCTCCGTGAACACCCTGATCCAGAAGGGCAAGACCAAGCGCTGGAAGGGCAAGGCCTACCAGCGCAGCGACGTGAAGAAGGCCATTGTCACCCTCGCCGAGGGTGAAATGATCGACATCACCAGCGGTATCTGAGGCCAAGGGACAGGACACGAACAATGGCACTCAAGAACTATAAGCCGACCAGTCCCGCTCGCCGCGGTCTGATCCTGGTCGACAAGTCCGCCCTGTGGAAGGGCAAGCCGGTCAAGGCGCTTACCGAAGGTAAGCACAAGACCGGTGGCCGTAACAACAAGGGCCATGTCACCTCGCGTGGCATCGCCGGTGGTCATAAGCAGAAGTACCGCTTCATCGACTTCAAGCGTCGTAAGTGGGACATGCCGGCGACCGTCGAGCGTCTGGAATATGACCCGAACCGCACCGCCTTCATCGCTCTGGTGAAGTACGAGGACGGCGAGCAGGCCTACATCATCGCTCCGCAGCGCCTCGCTGTTGGTGACGTGGTTGTGGCTGGCGAGAAGACCGATACCAAGCCGGGCAACGCGATGCTGCTGGGTCAGATGCCGGTCGGCACGATCTGTCACAACGTCGAAATGAAGCCTGGCAAGGGCGGTCAGATTGCCCGTTCGGCCGGCACCTATGTGCAGGTCGTCGGTCGTGACCGCGCGATGGTCATCGTCCGCCTGAACTCGGGCGAGCAGCGTTACCTGCGTGCCGATTGCATGGGCACGGTGGGCGCTGTGTCGAACCCCGACAATGGCAACCAGAACTTCGCCAAGGCCGGCCGCAAGCGTTGGATGGGCGTCCGCCCGCTGACCCGCGGTGTTGCGAAGAACCCGGTCGACCACCCGCACGGTGGTGGTGAAGGCCGGACTTCCGGCGGTCGCCATCCGGTTACCCCTTGGGGCAAGCCGACCAAGGGTGCCCGTACGCGCCATAACAAGCAGACGGACAAGATGATCATCCGTTCGCGTCACGCGAAGAAGAAGAGGTAAGAGACGATGGCACGTTCCGTCTGGAAAGGTCCGTTTGTCGAGCTGAGCCTTCTGAAGAAGGCTGAAAGCGCGCAGGAAGCGAGCAACACCAAGCCGATCAAGACCTGGTCGCGCCGTTCGACGATTCTGCCGCAGTTCGTCGGGCTCACCTTCAATGTCTACAACGGGCACAAGTTCATTCCCGTTTCGGTTTCGGAAGAAATGGTCGGCCACAAGCTTGGTGAATTTGCGCCCACGCGCACCTTCCCTGGCCATGCTGCCGACAAGAAGGGCAAGCGCTAATGGGCAAGGCAAAAGCACCCCGCCGCGTGGGCGATAACGAGGCGCTGGCCGTCGGTACCACGATCCGAGGTTCGGCGCAGAAGCTGAACCTTGTCGCTGCCCTGATCCGTGGCAAGAAGGCCGAAGATGCGTTGAACATCCTCGCCTTTTCGAAGCGTGCGATGGCGCGTGATGCGAGCAAGGTGCTCGCATCTGCAATCGCCAACGCCGAGAATAACCACAACCTCGACGTCGATGCGTTGATCGTGGCGGAAGCCTCGGTCGGCAAGTCGGTGACGATGAAGCGTTTCCACACCCGCGGTCGCGGCAAGTCGACCCGGATCCTCAAGCCGTTCAGCCGGCTGCGGATCGTGGTTCGCGAAGCAGAAGAGGCGTAAGATGGGCCAGAAGAGCAATCCGATCGGTCTGCGCCTGCAGATCAACCGCACCTGGGACAGCCGCTGGTACGCCGAAGGGCGTGACTATGCGCAGCTGCTCAAGGAAGACGTCGCGATACGCAAGTACATCATGAAGAACCTGCCGCAGGCGGCAGTTTCTAAGGTGGTGATCGAGCGTCCGGCCAAGCTGTGCCGTGTGTCGATCTATGCGGCGCGCCCCGGTGTCATCATCGGCAAGAAGGGTGCAGACATCGAAAAGCTGCGCTCGAAGCTGGCGACCATGACCGCGAGCGACGTCAAGCTGAACATCGTTGAAATACGCAAGCCGGAAATCGATGCCAAGCTCGTTGCGCAGGGCATCGCTGATCAGCTGGTTCGCCGCGTGGCCTTCCGCCGTGCGATGAAGCGCGCTGTGCAGTCGGCGCTGCGTCTCGGTGCCGAAGGCATCAAGATCGTTTGCGGTGGCCGTCTTGGCGGGGCTGAAATCGCCCGCGTCGAATGGTACCGCGAGGGCCGCGTGCCGCTTCACACCCTGCGTGCGAACATCGATTACGCCGATACCGAGGCGCTCACCGCCTACGGGATCATCGGGATCAAGGTGTGGATCTTCAAGGGCGAGATTCTTGCCCACGATCCGACCGCCCAGGACCGCCTGATGATGGAAGCCCAGACTTCCGGCGTCCGCCCGGCTCGTTGAGGTAACTAACCATGTTGCAACCGAAAAAGACCAAGTTCCGCAAGGCCTTCAAGGGCCGGATCAAGGGCGACGCAAAGGGTGGCACCACCCTCAACTTCGGCTCCTACGGCCTCAAGGCCCTCGAGCCGGAGCGGATCACCGCCCGCCAGATCGAAGCGGCACGTCGTGCCATCACCCGTCACATCAAGCGCCAGGGTCGTCTCTGGATCCGCGTGTTCCCCGATGTGCCCGTGTCCAAGAAGCCTGCCGAAGTCCGTCAGGGTAAGGGCAAGGGTTCGGTCGAATACTGGGCAGCGCGCGTGAAGCCGGGCCGCATCCTTTTCGAGCTCGACGGCGTTGCCGGCCCGCTGGCCGCTGAAGCGTTCGAGCGTGCAGCGATGAAGCTGCCGATCAAGACCAAGGTTGTCGCCCGTCTTGGCGACACCAGCCATCTGGGAGGCGAATAATGGCCGATATCGCGGACCTTCGCACCAAGACCGATGATCAACTGACCGCCGAGCTCACCGAGCTCAAGCGCGAACAGTACAATCTGCGGTTCCAGGCTGCGACCAACCAGCTCGAGGCTCCCTCGCGCATCCGTCAGGTGCGCCGGAACATCGCGCAGATCAAGACGCTGCAGAGCGAGCGTGCGGCCAAAGCCGCCGCCGCCAAGGCGTAAGGAGTAAGCACAATGCCCAAGCGCATCCTGGTCGGGACTGTGACCTCCGACAAGACCGACAAGACCGTGACCGTGCTGGTCGAACGCAAGGTGAAGCACCCGCTCTACGGGAAGATCATCCGTCGTTCGAAGAAGTACCACGCTCACGACGAAACGAACGAATACACCGTGGGTGACGTTGTGCGGATCGAAGAGACCCGTCCGATGTCCAAGACCAAGACCTGGATCGTCAAGGATCGGGTCGTGGCAGGCGGCGTGCAGGCGGTGGAAGCCGACCTCGACGTCGCAGCCGCGGGTAACTGAATCGTAGACGGAACTGCCGGGCCCCGGTCGGATCGGGTGTCTTAGTAAGCCAATGAGAAGGAAGACGGATCAATGATCCAGATGCAATCCAATCTCGACGTCGCGGACAACAGCGGCGCCAAGCGCGTCCAGTGCATCAAGGTGCTGGGCGGGTCGAAGCGTCGTACCGCGGGTGTCGGCGATGTGATCGTCGTCTCCATCAAGGAGGCGCAGCCGCGCACCAAGGTCAAGAAGGGCGACGTTCATCGCGCCGTGATCGTGCGTACCCGCAAGGACGTGCGTCGTCCGGATGGCACCGTCATCCGCTTCGACACCAACGCGGCCGTTCTCGTGAACAAGAACGAGGAGCCGATCGGCACCCGTATCTTTGGCCCCGTGGTCCGCGAACTTCGCGGCAAGGGCTTCATGAAGATCATCTCGCTTGCTCCGGAGGTGCTGTGATGGCTGCCGCAAAGATCAAGAAGGGTGACAACGTTGTCGTGCTTTCGGGCAAGGACAAGGGCCGCACCGGTACGGTCGCCCAAGTCATGCCGAAGGACAGCAAGGTTGTTGTCGAGGGCGTGAACGTCGTCGCTCGTCACCGCAAGCCCAGCCAGACCAACCCTCAGGGTGGCATCGATCGCTTCGCAGCGCCGATGCACATCTCGAAGGTTGCGCTCGCTGATCCCAAGACCGGCAAGGCCACCCGCGTCCGCTTCGAAGTGAAGGACGGAAAAAAGGTCCGTGTCGCCGTCAAGAGTGGGGAGACCATCGATGGCTGATTATACCGCCCGGATGAAGGCCAAGTACGACAACGAGATCGTCAAGGCCATGACCGAGAAGTTCGGTTACAAGAACCGCATGGAAGTGCCGAAGCTCGAAAAGATCACGCTCAACATGGGCGTGGGCGAAGCGAGCCAGGACAAGAAGAAGGTTCAGACTGCCGCCGAGGAAATGGCGCTGATTGCTGGCCAGAAGCCGGTCATCACCATCGCCAAGAAGTCGATCGCGCAGTTCAAGCTGCGTGAAGGCATGCCGATCGGTTGCAAGGTTACCCTTCGCCGTGAGCGGATGTACGAATTTGTCGACCGTCTTGTCACTGTTGCAATGCCGCGTATCCGCGACTTCCGCGGGCTGAACGCCAAGTCGTTCGACGGCCGTGGCAACTACGCGATGGGGCTGAAGGAACAGATCGTGTTCCCCGAAATCAGCTACGACCGGATCGAGAAGGTGCGTGGGATGGACATCATCGTCACCACCACCGCCAAGACCGACGAAGAAGCGCGCGAACTGCTGCGCTTGTTCGGCTTCCCCTTCGCGGGCGAAGCCAAGACCGAACAGAAGGAGGCGGCGTGAGCCGCTTCCCCTTAGAGACACGAAAGCAGAGAGCTTAAGTCCATGGCGAAACTGAGTTCCATCAACAAGAATGAGCGTCGCAAGAAGCTCGTGAAGCAGTACGCTGCGAAGTACGAGAAGCTGAAGGCGATTGCTGCCGATGAATCGCTTGACGAGACGGAGCGCCTGGTCGCCCGCCTCAAGATGGCGGAGCTTCCGCGCAACGCAAACCCGACACGGGTTCGCAACCGTTGCGCCACCACCGGCCGCCCGCGCGGCTATTACCGCAAGTTCGGCATCAACCGCATCGAACTGCGTCAACTTGGCAACAGCGGGATGATCCCCGGTCTGACCAAGTCGAGCTGGTGAGGACTGAACAATGGCAATGACCGATCCTCTGGGTGACATGCTCACCCGTATCCGCAACGGCCAGCGCGCCAAGAAGGACTCTGTCCTTACTCCGGCGAGCAACCTGCGTGCGAGCGTTCTCGAAGTGCTTCAGCGTGAAGGCTACATTCGTGGCTTTAGCGAAGACAATTCGGGCAAGCACAAGGCGCTGCGGATCGAACTGAAGTATTTCGAAGGCGAGCCTGCGATCAAGCACGTGGCGCGCGTTTCGAAGCCTGGCCGCCGCGTCTACTCGGGTTCCAAGGAACTGCCGACGATCCGCAACGGCCTCGGCATCACCATCGTCTCGACCCCTCGGGGTGTGCTTTCGGATGCCGAAGCGCGCGCCAACAACGTCGGTGGCGAAGTGCTGGCGGAGGTGTTCTGATGAGCCGCATCGGTAAAAAGCCGGTCACGATCCCCGGTGGGGTCACGGCGACGATCGAGAACGGTACGCTCAGCGTGAAGGGCCCCAAGGGCACCCTGACGCTCGGCCTGTCGGATCTGATCGATTACAAGCTCGAAGACGGCGCGATTTCGGTCAAGCCGGCCAACGACACCCGTCAGGCTCGCGCCTTCTGGGGTATGCAGCGCACGCTGGTCTCGAACCTCGTGGAAGGCGTCACTGATGGCTTCACCAAGGTGCTTGTGATCAAGGGCGTCGGTTACCGCGCCAATGCGCAGGGCCGCACCCTGAAGCTGCAGCTCGGCTACAGCCACGATGTCGATCTGCCAATTCCTGATGGTCTTGAAGTCAAGACCCCGGACCAGACCACGATCGAGATCACTGGCATCGACAAGCAGGCCGTTGGCCAGTTTGCCGCCGAAGTCCGTCGCTGGCGCAAGCCCGAGCCCTACAAGGGCAAGGGGATCGCCTATCGCGGCGAGTTTATCTTCCGCAAGGAAGGGAAGAAGAGATAAGATGGCAAAGCTTTCCCTTTTCGAACGTCGCCGTCGCCGGGTCCGCACTGCGCTCCGTGCGCGTGCCGGTGGCAAGCCCCGTCTGTCGGTGCACCGCACCGGCCGTCACATCTATGCCCAGATCATTGACGATGCGGCGGGCCGCACCGTTGCTGCTGCTTCGACGCTCGGCGCCAAGGCGAGCGGCGCCAATGTCGATGCTGCTGTCGAAGTCGGCAAGCAGATCGCCGATGCTGCCAGGAAGGCTGGCGTGACGACTGTCGTGTTCGATCGCGGCGGTTTCCTGTTCCATGGCCGCGTCAAGGCGCTGGCCGATGCCGCCCGTGAAGGCGGGCTGGAGTTCTGATCATGGCTGACGAAAACACCATCGAGACCCCCGAGGTCGCGGTCGAAGCCGGCGACGCCGGCGACAACCAGAGCCGTCGTGGTCGTGGCCGTGGCGGCAACCGCGAAGGCGGTGATCGCGGGCGCGGTCGGGGCGGTCGCGACGACCGTCGCGGCGGCAAGCAGGAAGAAGATGACGGCATCATCGAGAAGCTGGTGCACATCAACCGCGTTTCGAAGACCGTGAAGGGCGGTAAGCGCTTCGGCTTTGCTGCGCTGGTCGTGGTCGGTGACGGCCAGGGCCGCGTCGGCTTTGGTCACGGCAAGGCTCGGGAAGTGCCGGAAGCGATCACCAAGGCGACCGCTTCGGCTCGCAAGAAGATGATCCGCGTACCGCTGAAGGAAGGCCGCACTCTGCACCATGACGGTAATGGCCGTTTCGGTGCCGGTAAGGTGACCGTCCGTACCGCGCCTCCGGGTACCGGCATCATTGCTGGTGGTCCGATGCGCGCCGTGTTCGAGAGCCTCGGCGTTGCCGACGTGGTGACCAAGTCGGTCGGCACCTCGAACCCCTACAACATGATCCGCGCCACCTTCGACGCGCTGTCCGAGCAGACTTCGCCGAAGTCGGTCGCTCAGCGTCGTGGCAAGAAGGTTGCTGACCTGTTGGGTCGGGGCGGAGCGAGCGCAGCCGAGGCGGAAGCCGAAGCTACGGCGATTGCGGAGTAATCCCAGATGGCTACCATCAAGATCAAGCAGATCGGTTCGCCGATCCGTCGCCCAGAGAGCCAGCGCAAGATCCTCATCGGTCTTGGGCTGAACAAGATGCACAAGATCGTCGAACGTCAGGACACCCCAGAGGTGCGCGGCGCGATCGCAAAGATCCCGCATCTGGTCCAGGTGATCGACTAATCAATCGGCAGGCCCCGCTTCGGCGGGGCTTTCCATCTATCAGCGCGATAAAAGCGAAAGCGAGTGCACGACTATGAAACTGAATGACATCCGCGACAACGCCGGTGCCCGCAAGGGCCGCATGCGTGTCGGCCGTGGTATCGGCTCTGGCAAGGGCAAGACCTCTGCTCGCGGCCAGAAGGGCCAGAAGGCTCGTTCGGGCGTTGCCATCAAGGGCTTCGAGGGCGGCCAGATGCCGCTCCACATGCGTCTTCCGAAGCGCGGCTTCAACAATCCGTTCGGCAAGGACTTTGCCGAAGTGAACATCGGTATGGTCCAGAAGTTCATCGACGCGGGCAAGCTCGACGCCAAGGCAACCATCACCGAGGAAGCGCTGCGCGCTGCCGGTCTGGTTCGCGGCGGCAAGGATGGCGTGCGTCTTCTTGGGAAGGGTGAGATCACCGCCAAGGTGACATTCGCCGTGACCGGTGCGACCAATGGCGCGATTGCTGCAGTCGAAAAGGCCGGCGGCAAGGTGGATGTGGCTCCCGAGCCGACCCCCGAGCACGAGAAGAAGCTCGCCCGCCGCGACGCGAACAAGGCAGCCAAGGCCAAGTAATCGACAAAAGGTGGTGCGCGGGGGTTCGACAAGAGCCCCCGCGCTCCCTATTTACCCTCTCGCGCGCCGGACCGGCTCTCCCGATGCAGGGCCAGCGGTTACCACTGGGGCGCGCTGACGAGGGTGCGAGGGTGGTTCGTTGATGGGACCAGCCACACCGCACCGCGAGCTAGGATCGACAGAACGACATGGCATCACGCGCCGATAACATCGCGAGCAACCTGAACCTCGGCAACTTTGCCAAGGCCACCGAGCTCAAGCAGCGCATCTCGTTCACCATTGGTGCGCTGATTGTTTTCCGCTTTCTGAGCTTCGTGCCGCTGCCGGGGATCGATCCGGTCGCGCTGGCCGAGTTCAACAGCCGCGCATCGGGCACGATCCTTGACCTGTTCAACACCTTCTCGGGCGGTGCGCTGGAGCGCATGAGTCTGATCGCGGTAGGCATCATGCCATACATCACCGCCTCGATCGTTGTGCAGATGGCATCGGCTCTTCACCCTGCGCTTGCCGCGCTCAAGAAGGACGGTGCAAGCGGGCGACAGAAGCTCAACCAGTACACCCGCTATGGCGCGGTTCTGCTGTGCATCATTCAGGGCTATGCCGTCGCGCACAATGCCGTCGGGCAGGGCTTCGCGGTCGACACGAGCTGGTTGTTCTACGTTTCGACCATCATCAACGTGACCGGCGGTACCATGTTCCTGCTGTGGCTGGGCGAGCAGATCACCAGTCGCGGGATTGGCAACGGCGTCTCCCTGATCATCATGGCCGGGATCGTGGCGCAGTTTCCGAACTTCATCGCGAACCTGTTCGAAGGCGGTCGGACGGGCGCAATCTCGTCGATCGTGATCATCGGCTTCATTGTCATGGTGGTTTCACTGATCCTGCTGATCGCATTCATGGAGCGAGCGCAGCGCCGCCTGACTATCCAGTACCCCAAGCGGGCGACCGAGCGCGGGATGATGCAGGCGGAGCGTTCCTATCTTCCGCTCAAGATCAACACCGCGGGCGTGATCCCTCCGATCTTCGCCAGTTCGCTGCTGCTGCTGCCGCTGACGGTGACGCAGCTTGTGGGCGGTTCGATCGAATCCACCAGCACGACCTACTCGGTGCTGCAGACCATGAACCAGTACCTCCAGCACGGCCAGCCGCTCTACATGAGCCTCTATGCCATCGGCATCGTGTTCTTCTGCTTCTTCTACACTGCGGTTGTCTTCAATCCGGAAGAGACGGCAGAGAACCTGAAGAAGAATGGCGGTTCGATCCCGGGCATCCGTCCCGGCAAGCGCACGTCTGACTATCTCGAATATGTGCTCACGCGCATCACGGTTATCGGTGCAGCCTATCTGACGCTTGTCTGCGTGCTGCCCGAATACATGATCGCACAGACCGGCGTTCCGCTGTTCCTTGGCGGCACCTCGCTGCTGATCGTCGTGAACGTGACGGTTGACACCATCAGCCAGATCCAGTCGCACCTGCTTGCGCTGCAATATGGCGATCTCATCAAGAAAGCGAAGCTGAAGGGGCGGATGCGCTGATATCCGACGTTAGTCGGCTTGACGCGAACCCTTGCTTGGTTGAACCCACTTGTCTGAAAATGCGCGCCGGGCGTTAGAACCTGGCGAAATGGGGGACGGATCGTGAACATTATTCTTCTAGGCCCTCCCGGTGCTGGCAAGGGAACCCAAAGTGCTGGTCTGGTCGAGCGGCACGGAATGCGCCAGCTTTCGACCGGCGACATGCTGCGAGCGGCCGTCAAGGCGGGTACCCCAGTGGGCCTGCGCGCCAAGGAAGTCATGGAGCGCGGCGAGCTCGTCTCCGACGAGATCGTCTCTGATCTTATCGATGCTGAACTTGCTGCGATGTCGCCCGACACGGGCGCGATCTTCGATGGCTATCCCCGCACGGCGGCTCAGGCCGATGCGCTCGACGCGATCCTGGCAAAGAATGGCCGCGTTCTCGACCATGTGATCGAGCTTGAGGTTAACGAGGATGCGCTGGTGGAGCGTATCACGGGCCGGTTCTCCTGCGGCAACTGCGGCGCGCTCTATCACGATACCGCCAACCCGCCCTCGATGGCGGGCGTGTGCGACACCTGCGGCAGCACCGAATTCAAGCGCCGTCCCGATGACAATGAGGAAACGGTGCGCACGCGCATGGCCGAGTACCGCGCGAAGACCGCGCCGATCCTGCCGGGCTACGAGGCACGCGGGATCGTGACGCGGATCGACGGCATGGCCGCGATCGACACTGTCGCGGGCGAGATCGACGCGATCCTCGCAAGCTGATTGCAGCACGCTTGCGCAGGCGCGGCTTTTGTCGCAGCCTCGCTTGCGTGACCGCACGGGAGGGTCTTGCCATGAAGCTTTCGACAGCCGCGCGAGTTTGGGCGCTTGGTTTGAGCGCGGTCGCCGTCTCGCTGCCTGCATCCGCCGAGGTTACCCGCAGCACCGACGATAGCTTTGTGTCGCGCAACGAGGTCGTGGTCGAAGCGACGCCGAAGGACGTCTGGCTGGCGCTGATCAATCCCGCAATCTGGTGGCAATCAGCACACACATGGTCGGGCGATGCCAAGAACCTAACTTTGGTGCCGCAGGCCGGGGGATGCTTTTGCGAGACCATCCCTGAAGTTGATGAGCCTGGACGATTCACCCTTCAGGGCAGCGTCGAGCATATGCGCGTGGTGCAAGCCTATCCGGAAGCGGCGTTGCGGATGGTCGGCAGCCTTGGCCCGCTCCAGAGCGAGCCTGTGACGGGGGTGCTGACGATCGTGATCAGCAAAGTGGCCAAGGGCACGCGCATCGTGTTCGAGTATAATGTCGGCGGACCGATGCGTTACGAGATCCCGGTGATTTCCAAAGCGGTTGATGGCGTAATGTCGGCGCAGATCGCGACGCTTGCCAAGCCGCTTGGGGTTGTTGCCGAGCCTCGGACTCCGGTTCCGCCTCCGGCGCCCGAAGCCCCGGCAGCCGAGCCGCCGATGGATAAGCCTGCCGCAGCAGGGAAGGGTGCGGTGAAGCTTGCGCCTGCCGCCGCGCCTGACAAAGCCGCTGCGCCTGCGACTACGCCCGCCAAATCTGCGGTGCCGGCGCCTGAGATTGCTACGCCTGCTAGTGCGACGCCGGCTAAACCGGAGCCTAAACCCAAACCGGAGGCGCCCTCGGTTGAAGATGCGTTCAGCGATCTCGGAGACAAGCCAGAGGGCTAAGTCCTTTGGCCGGACCAGACATTGCGCGCCATGTTATCTGCTTGAACCGCGCAGAGGTTTCGCCCGACCGAAAAGCGAGGGGTATGGCGGTTGACGCCGTATCCGAATCAGCCTATGCGCGCCCCTCATTCGACATGTTCGAAGCAAGTTCGGCAGGCATCGCCCTTGCGCGTGCCGACCGGACTTTTTGCCGTTTGTGATCTGGCCACAGGCCTTTCATGGCGGCGATCGTACACGAGAATGAATGAGCGTTGAGATAGGGGTGGCCCCGTAAAGGCCGTAAAGCCTCTGTGGAGCATGGAGAAATAAGTGGCTCGTATTGCCGGGGTCAATATCCCCACCAACAAGCGCGTGATCATCGCGCTCACCTACATTCACGGGATCGGTCGTACGACCGCCGTCCAGATCGCTGACAAGCTCGGTATCGCGCACTCGGCGCGCGTGCAAGACCTCTCCGATGAAGAGATCCTGCGCATCCGCGAAACCATCGATGCCGATTTCACCGTGGAAGGCGACCTTCGCCGCAACACCGCGATGAACATCAAGCGTCTGATGGATCTGCGTGCCTATCGCGGCCTGCGTCACCGTAGCGGTCTGCCCGTTCGTGGTCAGCGCACTCACACCAACGCCCGCACCCGCAAGGGCAAGGCCAAGCCCATCGCGGGCAAGAAGAAGTAAGCTGGAACTCAGGCTTCCACGCTTTTTCCTTCTGACGAGCTAGAGGAATTCAAACAATGGCACGCGAACCAGGCCGTATCCGGCGCCGTGACAAGAAGAACATCACCAGCGGCGTTGCACATATCAACGCCAGCTTCAACAACACCATGATCACCATCACCGACGCGCAGGGCAATGCCATTTCGTGGTCGTCTGCCGGCATGATGGGCTTTAAGGGTAGCCGCAAGTCGACTCCCTATGCAGCGCAGGTTGCTGCCGATGACGCAGGCAAGAAGGCTGCCGAACACGGTGTGCGCACCCTCGAAGTCGAAGTGAAGGGCCCGGGTTCGGGCCGCGAAAGCGCGCTGCGGGGTCTTGCAGCCGTGGGCTTCAACATTACCTCGATCCGCGACGTTACTCCGATCCCGCACAACGGGGTCCGCCCGTCCAAGCGTCGCCGCGTCTGATCCGCCGGGAAGGCGTGGGCGCAAGGCGCCTTCGCCTCCCGATTGGGTCTGATGCCGCGCCGCCGCGCCCCCGCATCAGGCCCACCCAAGTTTGAACCGCCCGAAAGGCGAATAAGGGGAAATCCATGTCCGTCAACACCAAGAACTGGCAGGAACTCAAGAAACCCAACTCCCTGGAAATCAAGGATGGCGGCGATCGTCAGCGCAAAGCGACTTTCGTGGCCGAGCCGCTCGAGCGGGGCTTCGGCCTGACGCTCGGCAACGCGCTGCGCCGTGTGCTGCTTTCGAGCCTCCAGGGCGCTGCGATCACGTCGATCAAGATTGAAAACGTGCTGCACGAATTCTCCTCGCTTGCGGGCGTGCGTGAAGATGTGACCGACATCGTGCTCAACGTGAAGCAGATCGCGCTGAAGATGGAAGGCGAGGGTCCGAAGCGGCTCCAGCTTTCGGCCACCGGCCCGGGCTCCGTCACTGCCGGTGACATCGCTGTGACCGGCGATATCGAGGTGAAGAACAAGGATCTTGTGATCTGTCACCTCGATGAAGGCGCGACGCTCAACATGGAGCTGACCGCTGATACCGGGAAGGGCTACTCGCCTGCCGTGCAGAACCGCCCGGTCGATGCGCCGATCGGTCTGATCCCGGTCGACTCGCTCTATTCGCCTGTGCGTCAGGTGAGCTACAAGGTCGAGAACGCCCGCGTCGGGCAGGAACTCGATTACGACAAGCTCTCGCTCACCGTCGAGACCGATGGCACCGTCACCCCGGAAGACGCCGTGGCCTATGCCGCGCGCATCCTCCAGGACCAGCTGACCCTGTTCGTCCACTTCGAAGACGGCATCCCGCAGCCGGTCGGCCAGATGATCGGCCACGCCGTGCAGCCGGAAGAAAGCGACGCGAACCAGCTCAACCGTTACCTTCTCAAGAAGGTCGACGAGCTGGAACTGTCGGTGCGTTCGGCCAACTGCCTCAAGAACGACAACATCATTTATATCGGCGATCTGGTCCAGAAGACCGAAGCCGAGATGCTGCGTACGCCGAACTTCGGCCGCAAGTCGCTCAACGAGATCAAGGAAGTGCTCTCGAGCATGGGCCTTCGCCTCGGGATGGACATCCCGGGCTGGCCGCCTGAGAACATCGAGGAAATGGCCAAGAAGCTCGAGCAAGAACTTCTTGGTTGATGGATTCGGCGGGCCCCTGCGAAAGCGGGGGCTCTCCATTCGGGCATAGGTGGCGGCCCTGACAGTCACCAGCACTGGGGTACCTGAAACGGCCCCTTTTCGAACGGAGTAAGAATAATGCGTCATGGTATTTCGGGCCGCAAGCTTGGCCGCAAGACCGGCCACCGCCACGCCCTGCTGCGCAACCTTGCGTCGGCTCTGATCAAGCACGAACAGATCACCACCACGCTGCCCAAGGCGAAGGAACTGCGTCCCTATGTAGAAAAGCTGATCACGCTGGCAAAGCGTGGCGGCCTTTCAAACCGTCGTCTCGCCATGAGCCGTCTGGGTGACGAAGTGCAGCTCAAGAAGCTCTTCGAAGTGCTTGCCGAGCGTTACTCGGACCGCGATGGCGGTTACACTCGCGTCCTGCGCGCCGGTGTTCGGGCCGGTGACGCCGTGCAGATGGCGATCATCGAATTCGTCGACCGCGACGAAGCTGCCAAGGGTCAGGATTCGGGCCCGGTGCAGTCGGAAGACGAATACGAAGACGCGTAAGGCGCGCTTCCAGCACGACACAAGCGAAGGGCCGCGGAGAAATCCGGCGGCCCTTTTCTTTTGTCCCGCGAGGGGTAGGTTGCGCACCATGATCCGCACCGCTTTTGCAGCCCCCATTTTGCTTGGCTCGCTGCTCCTCGCTGTTCCCGCCGCCGCCCAGAACCAGCAGGAGGCGATCGACGCGCGCTATTCCCGTGCGCTGGCGGCGGGATACAAGGCGCTGATGCTGTGCGGGGCAATTGCCAGCGCCGAACGCAGCGGGGCGGGGGAGCGCAGCGAGGAAAGCGTCCTTGCCTATGAACTCACCGGGATCCAGCAGCCGCTCGACGCGATTGTCCCAAGCCTGCCTTACAAGATTGTCCGCTGGCCAGATGGTCGGCAGCCGATACGCTATGTGGCTGTCGATTGGGCTGACGATATGCCGCCTCGCATTGCCTTTCAGCGGAAGGGAGGCGGCTGCTCGCTTGGCCCCATCGGTCTGGACGCCGACACCATTGCGGAAGCATCACCCCCCAAGCAGCCCGAGCAGATCGTGAGCTGGCATATGCGGATTCCTGGACCTGTCACGCCGATCCTCGAAGCGGCAATTAAGGGAGCCTATGGCGCAAGGGCGCGCACAACTGCGGTGTCGGTCAATTGGGGCGAGAATGACTGGGACTGGCGCTTTGCCGATGGATTTACGCCCTTCACTCCGCAGCGCACATGGTCAGTCGCCAAGAGCATTGCCGCGACTTTGGTCGGCGCGACAGAGCATCGCGGCGCCAATGTGATCGAGCCCAATTCCAGCCTCAGCCAGCCGCCTCCGCCGCTGCCGATCTTCTTGTGGTATAGAGGCGACTGGAGCGATCCGCGCACAGGGATCGGAATGGACCACCTCCTGCGCATGGCCTCGGGGCGCTATTCCGACACGCCGGGCAATCGCACCGATGCGCTGTATTTCGGCGGCGGGTCTGTTGACGAGACCGTGCTGCACTGGCCGCTCGTCCATCAGCCCGGCACCGTCTTCCGTTATGCCAACAACGACACGCTGACAGCGATCGAGGCGATTGCCTATTCCTTCGAGGAGCATCCCCCCGCCGAACTCTTCGCCAAGATCGGGATGCAGGACACCATTGCCGAGACCGACTGGCAGGGCGACTATGTCCTTTCTTCGCAGGTCTGGGCGAGCACGATGGATCTGATCCGCTTCGGCCAGCTTTACCTGAATGACGGCGTACTCCCCTCCGGCAAGCGCATCCTGCCGGAGGGCTGGGTCAAGTATGTCACCACCCCGAGCGGACCGCAGCCCACCACCGGTACTTTCGGCTACGGCGCGGGCTTCTGGCTGCTGAACAAGGAAGCGGGCGTGCCGACCGATACCTTTGCTGCGATCGGCAATCGCGGGCAGTATGTGGTGATCGTCCCGTCGCGTAAGGTCGTGATCGTGCGCCGGGGCGAAGATCCCGCGGGCAGCGGATTCGACATCGCCGCATTCACTCTCGATGTGCTGGCGGCGCTACCAGCTAAGTAGCCAAACTCGACCGCGACGTTCAGCAAACGTGCCAGGGAAATTAACAAAACCTGTCATCCCAATTCAGGCAGGCCTCACGCCGACTCGCGCAAAAGCATCTTCGAGCCCGCCAGCAATCCCGCCCGCGGTGCCACACGAGGAATGCTCCGATGACCACCACGACCCCCCGGCTGGCCTCCGGCAAAATGGCCCGGCTCGCTCTCGGCGCGGTGGCTGCCACCGCCCTGACCGCAGCCTCCGTCACCCCCGCCATGGCGCGCGATCACCGTGATCGCGACGGCATCAGCGCAGGCGAAATCATCGCCGGTGCAGTGGTGATTGGCGGCATCGCGGCGCTGGCAGGGGCCTTCGACGGCGACCGTGACCGCGACCGTTATGACTACCGCGGCGAACGCTGGGACGACCGCAATTACCGGGGCGATCGCTTTGATCGCGGCGGCTGGGGTGTCAGCCCGCGCGCCGCTGTCGACCGCTGCGTGCGCGCTGCCGAGAACCAGGCGCGGCGCTTTGGCGGCTATCGCTATGCCGACGTGATCGATGTCCGCGACATCGACCGCACCCGTGACGGCTTCCGCGTCCGCGGCCGGATCGACGTGGGTGGTGGCTGGAACCGCAATGATCGCGGCAACTTCAGCTGCCGCATCGATGGCCGGGGTGCCCCGCTCATCGACTTCAGCGGAATTCGCGGCCTTCGCTGACGCTGACTGAACTCCCCTTTCGCGCCGTTTTGCCTTTTCTCTGCGCGCATCCTTGCCGCCTCGCCATTCCTCCAACGGATGGAGGGGCGGTTTGTCACAGCTGAGGGCGGTTCAGCCGAGCGCAAGCCTTGCACCTATAAGCCGATCAGTATCGCGGTGTTGGTGGGCTCCGCATTTGCTCAACAGGAGGAGAGAGCGGTTATGGCTCTGATGTTCCGTACAGGACTGCTGGCCGGTGCGCTGGCCGGTACCACCATTTTCGTTGCCCCCGCTTCTGCCGCAACGCTGCCAGCCCGCTCAGAATTTGTAGCACCATCTGCCGTCTTCGATGCGAGCCGCTATGATCCTTTGGCCAGCACGGCCGCATGGCACTGCCGCTGGAACTGCGGGTGGGGCCGGGGCTGGGGTCGTCATCGTGGCTGGCGCCGCGACAGGGTCGATGCGGGCGACGTTCTGATCGGTGCGGCCATCATTGGCGGGATCGTCGCCATCGCCAATTCCAACAACCGCCGCGAACGCGAGCGGGACGTCGTCGTGGTCGAGCGGGACCGCGATTTCCGCGATCGGGACCGTGACATCCATTACCGCGACGATCGCCGCGCCGCGCCGCGCGGAACCGGCTCTTCCGGCCTCGATAATGCCGTGAACATGTGCCTCGACCGCATCGAGCGGGACGTGCGGGTCGACACGGTCGACAATGTCGAGCGCACTGCATCAGGCTGGGAGGTACGCGGCGCGTTGTTCAACCGGGCATCGTTCCGGTGTCGGATCGGTAACAGCGGCCAGATCGACGATGTGGATTATGGTGATGGGTTCGCCACCAGCGCTGCCCCGCGCAATGATGGTGAATGGGATGATCAGTCCTATGCCGATGCCCGCGAGCGCGTGGGCGGGACGGTGCGGCCGGATCTTGCTGTGGGCGAGGCCAGCGTGAAGGGGACCGAGGTCGTTCCCGCCGCACCGCGCGCTGCCGCTGGCACGGCGGCCATGCCTGCCTATCCCGGCGGGCCGATCCCGGGTGAAGTCATCCCCGAAACGCTCGAGGAAGCGAACGGCGGTTAGAGTGCATGCGTTCGAGGGGCCTCAGTGCCCCTCGCGCCCCTCGCGCCCCTCGCCATAGCTCGGCAGGCCCCATTCCCATCGGATGGCTGCGCTGCGCAAGGCGAAGCCGCACAGGAAGGCGAGGCCCAATGCCGCCCCGTCCGGCACGCCCAGACGCGGCGCAGCGATCATGCCCGCAACGCTCATCGCGGCGGTGAGTGCGGCCGGCGTGACGTAAAGTTCAGGGCTCATGATGATCGAAGGCCGTCCCGCCACGACATCGCGGATGATCCCGCCGACGCAGCCCGTGATCACGCCCATGAGGGCCGCCGGCACAGGCGGGATGCCATAAGCGAGCGCCTTGGCGCTGCCCAACACGGCATAGGCGGCGAGCCCCGCGCCGTCGGCATAGTCGAAGCCCTTGCCCTCCCACCAGCGCACCGGCGTGAACCACGCGATCAACGCAGTGCCGAGGCATACGACGGCCACCCAGGCATCGGTCATCCAGAACACCGGCGCACCGATCAGCAGATCGCGCACTGTGCCGCCGCCCACGCCGGTCACCAAGGCGAAGAAGCCCATCGTCACGAAGGTCTGCTTCAGCCGCGCCGCGAGCACCGCCCCCGACAGCGCGAACAGCGCGATGCCGGCAAGGTCGAGCAGGTCGAGGATCGGGGTGAGAACAGTCGGGGTCATGCGCGGGGCACGGTGGTGGGCCGCGCCTTGCGGCGACGGAACATCAGCACGCTGCCGATCAGCGCTCCGACAAGCGACAGGGCGGCGAAGATGATCAGCACCGGATGGCTGGTATCCTCGCGGTCCGAGAGATCCATGATGTGCAGGCCCCATGCAAAGTCGAAGGCCCGCCACCAGCGGGTGCGCACCGCCTCGATCTCGCCGGTGTCGCGCCCGACATAGATATTGGCTCCGTCGGCTAGCTGCACCTGCCACACCGCGAGCGGCTGGCGGAAATCGAAGGGGGTGCGATCGGCAGGGAACAGCGTGACGCGCTCCACCTTGTCGCCGCCCGAGATGCTTTGGGCGACGAGCGCGCGGGCGGCAGCGGCGTCGAGCGGGGGAAGCGCGCTGCCCGAGGTAAAGTCGACCCGGCGCACGCTGCCATCAAGTCCTGTCAGGATCGCCACCGCGCGGCCCTGCTGCATCGTCACCTGCATCGCTTTCAGCCCTGCTTCGGGCGCGGCCAGAGTGCTGCCGGGGAGCACCAGCGGCACCGGCTCCGTCTTTGCCCTGAGGTAATCGCCGCGCACGACCTCGATCGGGCGCGCTACCATCAGCAGGCCCGTCGCCAGCCACATGACGATCGGCACACCCACCAGCCAGCCGAGCCAGATATGCCACTTGGCGAGCGTTCGCATGGAGAGGACTTTCATGGAGCGGGGCATGACCGAGCCATGTCAGGCGTGCAAGATGTTCCCGATCGCCTCGGCAGCCGCGATGCAATCGAGATCGCTCCAGCGCGGCCCGATCACCTGCATCCCGCATGGCAATTCCGCGCCAAGATAGGTGCCGCTGCCGATGGGGAGCACAGTCGAGGGCAGGCCCGGGAAGGTTGCCATGCCAGACCACACAAGCCCGCTGCTGCCGGGCTCCTGCGCGCCGTCGATGGAAATCGTCCCGCGGAACACGGCCTTGTCGGAATGGGGCACGGCCAGCACCGAGGCGGGCGGGGCGAGGACGAAATCGTACTGCGCGAACAGCGCCTTCCACTGCGCCATGCAGCTCGCCTGGGCGTTCATCAGCGCGAACCAGTCGCGCGCGCTCGCCTGCTTGCCGTCCGGAGCAGGGGCGCCACCTGACATGGTGATGTTCATCATCTTGAGATAGCTGCGATAGTGCTGCGCCTGATCGGGCAGCAGGTCGCTCGCCCGGTCGATCCGCACGCCCGCCCGCGCGAGAGTTTCAAGCGCGGCTTCGATGGGTTCGCGCACGCTCGCGTCCACGGGCGCGCCCGGTAGGGCAGTGATCGCCAGCAGGCGGCATTCCTTCAACGGCTTGGGACGGCGACGCAGCGGCACTTCCGCGCCGACCTCGACCAACACGGCAAGATCGGGCGCATTGCGCGCCAGCGGTCCGGCGATCGAGAGCGGTCCGTCTGCCGCCGCCACAAAGCCCTCCCTGCGCGACATTGAGGGATGATCGTGTCCGTGCTTGGGGACAAGGCCCCAGGTGGTCTTGTGGCCCCATACCCCGCAGAAATGTGCTGGCACCCGTACCGATCCGCCAATATCGGTGCCGTAGTCGCAAGCGACCATCCCGCTCGCTACCGCCGCGGCGCTCCCTCCCGATGACCCGCCGGGGGAACGATCCGGGTTGTGCGGGTTGACCGTGCGCCCGTAGACCGGGTTGAAGCTCTGCCAGTCAGTCAGATCGACCGGCACGTTGGTTTTGCCGATGATCACCGCGCCCGCCGCCTTCAGGCGCCGCACCAGCAGGGCATCGCGCGGGGCGAGCTGTTCGCGGAACTGCTGGTGGCCGAAGGTGGTCGGCAGGCCCCTAACGTCAAAACTCTCCTTGATGGTCATCGGCACGCCGAACAGCGGCTGGCCGGGCTGCGGGCCTGCCGCATCGAGCGCGCGCGCCTCGGCATAGGCGGCCTCGAAATTGGGCACGGCAAGCGCGTCGATCGCGCTGTCGAGCTCCTCGATGCGAACGATCGCGGCATCCACCGCCTCGGCGACGCTGATCTTGCCGGCGAGAACCGCAGCGCTGGTCTCCAGCGCACCCGGATTATCGGTCAATTGCGGATAGGCCATGTGTGGTGATCTCCCCCCTATGCCTGTGGTCTAGGCACTGAGAGGGGGAGGGGTCAAATCACATGTGGATCGGCTTGCCAGTCACCGCCATTGCCGCTTCCTTGAAGGCTTCGGCATGGGTCGGGTGCGCGTGGCAGGTATAGGCGATGTCTTCCGACGTCGCGCCGAATTCCATCGCCTGTGCGGCCTGCGCGATCATCGTGCCGGCAAGGCTGTTGATCATCCACACGCCGACCACGCGGTCGGTTGCGGCATCGGCGATCACCTTGACGAAGCCGTCGGTGTCGCGGTTGGCCTTGGCGCGGCTGTTGGCCATCATCGGGAACTTGCCGACCTTGACCGCGAGGCCCTTTTCCTTGGCCTGTTCCTCGCTGATGCCGACGCCTGCGATTTCGGGCGCGGTGTAGACGACGCTGGGGATCACATCGTGGTTTACGATACCGGTCAGACCCGCGATGTTTTCGGCCACGGCGATGCCTTCATCCTCGGCCTTGTGCGCGAGCATCGGGCCGGGGACGACGTCACCGATGCCCCAGATGCCGGGCACCGCCGTACGGAAATCGTGGTCGATTTCAATCTGGCCGCGGTTGTTGACGCTGAGGCCCGCCTTGTCGAGCGCGAGGCCATCGGTGTTGGCGCGGCGGCCAATGGCGACCAGCACATGGCTGGAGGTCAAGCTCTTAGCCTCGCCGCCTGCTGCCGGTTCGACGGTCAGGGTCACGGTCTTGCCATCCACGCTCGCGCCGGTGACCTTCTGGCCGAGCATCATGTCCATGCCCTGCTTCTTGAAAATCTTGGCCGCTTCCTTGCGGACTTCTCCGTCCATGCCGGGGAGGAGCTGGTCGAGATATTCGATCACGGTGACCTTGGCACCCAGACGCCGCCACACCGAGCCCAGTTCGAGGCCGATGACCCCGCCGCCGATCACCACGAGGTGTTCCGGCACTTCCTCAAGATCAAGCGCGCCGGTGCTGTCGACGATGCGTTTGGCCGCATTATCGACCGGCACGCCAGGGAGCGGGGTGACGCTCGATCCGGTGGCGATCACGATGTCCTTGGCGGTCACCTTCTCACCCGCAACGCTGACGGTGTGCGCGTCTTCGAAAGCGGCATGACCCTTCAGCCAGGTCACCTTGTTCTTCTTGAACAGGAACTCGATCCCGCCGGTCAGCTCGCCAACGGCCTTGGTCTTCTCGGCCATCATACGGCCCAGATCGAGCGTCGGCGTGGCGGTGATGCCCCAGGTGGCGAAATGGCCGTTGCGCGCCTCGTCGAACAGCTCCGAGCCGTGGAGCAGCGCCTTGGAAGGAATGCACCCGACATTGAGGCAGGTGCCGCCCAGCGTGGCGCGGCTTTCGACGCAGGCGGTCTTCAGCCCCAGCTGCGCCGCGCGGATCGCCGCGACATAGCCGCCGGGGCCGGCACCGATGATGAGGACGTCGTAGTCGTAGGAATGGTCAGCCATTATTTTCTCCGTCGCCCCTACAACAGCTGGGGTCTCAGGCTGCGGGGTTCAAGCTTGCCGCCCTATGCCTCCGGGCTTTCGCCGGGGTGGCGCGTAAGCTCAAAGATCGATCAGCATCCGCGTGGGATCCTCGATCGCGTCCTTGATGATCTTCAGCGCCGTCACCGCCTCGCGCCCGTCGATCAGGCGGTGGTCGTAGGACATGGCGATATACATCATCGGGCGGATCACGATCTCGCCATTGCGGACCACGGTGCGATCCTCGATGCGGTGGAGGCCGAGTACCGCGCTCTGCGGCGGGTTGATGATCGGTGTGCTCATGAGGCTGCCGAACACGCCGCCGTTGGAGATCGTGAAGGTGCCGCCGGTCATGTCTTCCATGGTCAGCGTGCCGGCCTTCGCGCGGGCGCCGAAATCGGCGATGTCCTGCTCGATGCGGGCAAAGCCCTTCTTGTCGGCATCGCGGATGACCGGAACGACAAGGCCATTGGGCGCGGACACCGCGACCGAGATGTCGACGAAGTCGTGGTAGATGATCTCGTCGCCGTCGATATAGGCGTTGACCGCAGGCACGTCCTTCAGCGCAAGGCAGGCGGCCTTGGCGAAGAAGCCCATGAAGCCAAGGCGGATATCGTGCTTCTTGGCGAACAGATCCTTGTACTTGTCGCGCGCTTCGATGACGGCGGTCATGTCGACATCGTTGAAGGTGGTCAGCATCGCCGCATTGTCCTGCGCGGCCTTCAACCGCTTGGCGATGGTCTGGCGCATGCGGGTCATCTTGACGCGCTCGGTCCCGCGCGCGCCGCCCGATGCGACGGGGGCGGCCAGCGCAGCCGGCGTTGCCGGGACGGGGGCAGGGGTGGCCGGGCCCTTGGCCCTGGCTTCTGCGGCGGCCAGCACGTCTTCCTTGGTCAGGCGGCCATCCTTGCCGGTGCCCTTGATGGTCGAGGGATCGACGCCGTGCTCCAGCACTGCGCGACGCACCGCAGGCGACATGGTCTGGGCAGCACCGGGAACCTCCTCCGTAGCGGCGGCGGGGGCAGGGGTGTCTGCCTTGGCCGCGGCCGGAGCAGCGGGAGCCGGCGCAGCTGCCGTCGCGCCAGCTTCGATCACCGCGATCACCGCGCCGACTTCCACTGTGTCGCCAACCGCAGCCATGTGCTGCGACATGATGCCCGCCACCGGCGAAGGCACGTCAACCGCGACCTTGTCGGTTTCGAGGCTGCAGATCGGCTCGTCAGCAGCGACAGCTTCGCCCGGCTGCTTGAACCATTCGGCAATAGTGCCTTCGGTGACGGATTCGCCGAGGACGGGAACTTTGATTTCGGTGGCCATTTGAATGGGTTCCTGAAACTTGCTTTAATCTCGTGTGAGGAAGGTCGGGCCGATCAGAGCCCCAGCGCGGCAGCGACGAGCGCTTCCTGCTGGGCCTTGTGGCGGCTGGCGAGACCGGTCGCGGGCGAGGCTGCGGCATCTCGGCCCGCATAGGTCGGACGCATCCCGCTATGCCCGGCGGCAGTCAGCGATTCCTCGATCCGCTCGTTCACGAAGAACCACGCGCCGTTGTTGCGCGGTTCTTCCTGACACCACACCACGTCCTTGAGATTCGTCATGCGTTGCAGGCGGATCGCCAGAGGATCGCCCGGGAAGGGGAACAGCTGTTCGATACGGATGATCGAAACATCGTCGATCCCGGCCGCATCGCGCGCTTCGATAAGGTCATAGGCAACCTTGCCCGAACACAGCACCACACGCCGCACCTTCTCGTCGGCGATTTCCTTTGTGTCCGACATGATGCGCCGGAACTGCTTCTCGCCGAGGAAGTCCGCCTTTGCGCTCTTGGCCATCGGGTGGCGCAGCAGCGACTTGGGGCTCATGATGACCAGCGGCTTGCGGAAGCTGCGCAGCATCTGGCGGCGCAGCACGTGGAAATAGTTCGCCGGGGTGGTGATGTTGCACACGCACATGTTGTCGTCGGCGCATAGCTGGAGGAACCGCTCGAGGCGCGCAGAGCTATGCTCCGGACCTTGCCCTTCATAGCCGTGCGGCAGCAGCATGACGAGGCCGTTGGCGCGCAGCCACTTGCTCTCGCCGCTCGCGATGTACTGATCGATCATGATCTGCGCGCCGTTGGCGAAATCGCCGAACTGGGCCTCCCACAGCACGAGGCTCTTGGGATCGGCCATGGCAAAGCCGTATTCGAAGCCAAGCACGCCATATTCTGACAGCGTCGAATCGTGCACTTCGAACTTGCCGTGGGGCAAAGTCGAGAGCGGCACGAATTTGCGTTCCGATTTCTGGTCGACCCACACCGCATGGCGCTGCGAGAAGGTGCCACGGCCGGAATCCTGCCCGGACAGACGCACCCCGTAGCCTTCCATCACGAGACTGCCGAAAGCGAGCGCCTCCGCGGTCGCCCAGTCGAAGCCATCACCTGTGCTGAACATCTCGCGCTTGGCGGTGAGCACACGGTCGAGGGTCTTGTGGACCTCGAGATCGGCAGGGACTTCGGTCAGCACGCGGCCGAGCGCGTCGAACACCTTGGGCTCGATCGCGGTCTCGACCGAGCGGCGCGCGGTTTCGGGGTCGGCGGGCTTGTTGAGCCCCGCCCAGCGTCCGCCGAACCAGTCGGCTTCGTTGGCCTTGTAGTTCTTGCCCGCCTCGAATTCCTCTTCGAGGAGCGCGGTGAATTCACCCGCGATCCGGTCGCGCGTGCCCGGTTCGACCACGCCTTCGCGGATCAGGCGTGCTTCATAGGCCACGCTGACCTTGGGGTGGGCGCGGATCTTGTCGTACATCACCGGCTGAGTGAACTTGGGCTCGTCACCCTCGTTGTGGCCGAACCGGCGGTAGCACCACATGTCGATCACGACATCGCGGTGGAAGGTCTGGCGATATTCGACCGCGAGCTTGCAGGCGAAGGTCACCGCCTCGGGATCGTCACCGTTGACGTGGAGAATCGGCGCCATCACGCCCTTGGCGACGTCGCTGGGATAAGGCGAGGACCGCGCAAACTTGGGCGAAGTGGTGAAGCCGATCTGGTTGTTGATGATGAAGTGAACGCAGCCGCCGGTGTCGTAGCCGGGGACGCCCGAGAGCGACAGGCTCTCCCACACCACGCCCTGACCCGCAAAGGCCGCATCGCCGTGGATCAGCACGGGGAGCACCTGATCCTTCTTCTTCAGATCGTCACGGATCGCCTGCTGCGCACGGGTCTTGCCGAGCACCACCGGGTTCACCGTCTCGAGGTGCGAGGGGTTGGGCACGAGGCTCATGTGCACCGAGATCCCGTCGAACTCACGGTCGGTCGAGGTGCCGAGGTGATACTTCACGTCGCCCGAGCCGCCGACGTCATCGGGGTTGGCCGAGCCGCCCGAGAATTCGTGGAAGATCACGCGGTAGGGCTTGGCCATCACGTTGGCGAGCACGTTCAACCGGCCGCGGT
This sequence comes from Porphyrobacter sp., assembly GCA_027533455.1. Classification (GTDB taxonomy): domain Bacteria; phylum Pseudomonadota; class Alphaproteobacteria; order Sphingomonadales; family Sphingomonadaceae; genus Erythrobacter. The sequence continues at coordinate 296,985 of JAPZUC010000002.1, forward strand.
GGGCCATACCGTAGATGATCTCGCGCACGCCCGCGCTTCCGCCGTGCTTGATCACCGCTTCCAGCGCCGGAATCATGGATTCGCCGCCATCAAGGCCGAAACGCTTGGTGCCGACATATTTCTTGGCGAGGAATTCCTCGTAGCCTTCCCCGCGCAGCACCGCGGCGAGGATCGCCTTCTTGCCTTCTGGTGTGAACTGGATGGTTTCGCCCGGGCTTTCGAACTTGTCCTGAAGGAAGCGGCGCTCCTCGGTGTCGGCGATGTGCATGTATTCAAGGCCGACCTTGCCGCAATAGACTTCGCGCAGGCGCTGGTGGAGCTTGCCCACCGTGGTCCATTCCATGCCGAGCACGCCGCCGACATAGACGTCCTCGTTCTCCTTGCCGGCGAGGCCGTGCCATTCGAGGGTGAGGTCCGCAGGCCCCTCGCGGTTCGAAAGGCCGAGCGGATCGAGGTCCGCGGCCATGTGCCCGCGCACGCGGTAAAGGCGAACCAGAGTCATCGCCGCGATCGAGAGCTTGGCGGCCTTTTCGATTGCTGCCGGGTCTGCGGCCTTGCCGGCGTCCTTGGCCGCCTTGGCGACCGCGAGCTTCATCTCGGTCGGGTCCATCGCCGCGGTCAGATCCGCGCCGCTGTCCGCCAGCGTGTCGAGCCAGCCGCGCTTCGCCCATGAAGGGCCGGGCTGCGGGCCTTCCTGATCGGTGAAGGCGGGGATGAAGTTCTGCGTTTCGTTGCCCATCATGGGACTCCCGGGGAGGAGGAAAGGTGGCCCCTCGTTAGGACGCGAGGGGCCGGTAGTCGTTAACTCAGGCGTTCTCTTTCAGCATCGCGGCGAGGGTTTCGCCGAGCAGGCTGGGCGAGGGCGAGACGCGGATGCCCGCATCTTCCATCGCCGCGATCTTGTCTTCCGCGCCGCCCTGGCCGCCGCTGACGATGGCGCCAGCGTGGCCCATGCGGCGGCCCGGAGGCGCGGTGCGTCCGGCGATGAAGCCGACCATCGGCTTGGAACGGCCCTTGGCGCGTTCGGCCTTGATGAAGGCGGCGGCTTCTTCTTCTGCGCTGCCGCCGATTTCGCCGATCATGATGATGCTCTCGGTTTCCGGATCGTCGAGGAACAGGTCGAGCACGTCGATGAAGTTGGTGCCGTTGACCGGGTCGCCGCCGATGCCGACCGCGGTGGTCTGGCCGAGGCCCGCCATGGTGGTCTGGTGCACGGCTTCATAGGTGAGCGTGCCCGAGCGGCTGACGATGCCGACCGAGCCCTTCTTGAAGATGTTGGCCGGCATGATTCCGATCTTGCACTCGTTCGGGGTCAGCACACCGGGGCAGTTGGGGCCGATCAGGCGCGACTTGGAGCCCGCCAGTGCGCGCTTGGCGCGGACCATGTCGAGCACCGGAATGCCCTCGGTGATGCAGATGATGAGCTCGATCTCGGCATCGATCGCTTCGCAGATCGCGTCAGCGGCGAACGGCGGCGGCACGTAGATGCACGAAGCAGTCGCGCCGGTCGCGGCCTTGGCTTCGCGCACGGTATCGAACTGCGGCAGGCCGATGTGGGTGGTGCCGCCTTTGCCGGGGGTCACACCGCCGACCATCTGCGTTCCATAATCGAGCGCGGCCTGGGTGTGGAAGGTGCCGGTGTTGCCGGTCATCCCTTGGGTGATGACCTTGGTGTCTTTGTTTACGAGGATGGACATAGGATTCCTTCGTCTAGGTAAGAAGAGCAGCGGCGGTTACGGGAATGGCGACCACAACTGCGTAGATCGAGAAGAAGTCGTAGATGCGACCGTGCCAACGCTTCTGGTCGAGAATGCCAAGCAGCGGCACAATCAAAAGCGCGAACAGCATCGACGGCGCGAACGTGAGAATGCCGAAAGCTACCGCAAACACGACAAGCGCGCCTACCCTATAGGCAATAGCCTTGTCCCTGAGGGGCGAGGCTCCAATGCGCTTGGGGTAGCCGGAATTTGCCATCACGCCAGCGAGCTATCCAGCGCCTTGCACGCGTCGAGCAGTTCCTTGACCGCATCGACGCTGACGCCGAGGTTGGTCTTCTCTTCGTCGGTGAGGCTGATTTCGATCACGTCTTCCGCACCGCCTGCGCCGATCACCACCGGCACGCCGACATAGAGCCCGTCGACGCCATACTTGCCGTCAACCTGCACCGCGCAGGGCAGGATGCGCTTCTGGTCGTAGAGGTAGGCTTCGGCCATCGAAATCGCGCTGGTGGCGGGCGCGTAGAAGGCCGAGCCGGTCTTGAGCAATGCGACGATCTCGCCGCCGCCCGAACGGGTGCGCTGGACGATTTCGCCCAAGCGGTCTTCCGAGATGCCCTTGATCTTGGCCATGTCCTTCACGGGGATGCCGTTGATGGTCGAGTAGCTGAGCACCGGCACCATCGTATCGCCGTGGCCGCCGAGCACGAAGGCGTTCACGTCCTTGACGCTGACGCCGAATTCCCATGCGAGGAAGGTGGCGAAACGCGCCGAGTCCAGCACGCCGGCCATGCCGACAACCTTGTTGGCGGGGAGGCCAGAGAATTCGCGCAGCGCCCAGACCATCGCGTCGAGCGGGTTGGTGATGCATATCACGAAAGCGTCGGGGCAATTGGCAGCAATGCCTTCGCCGACCGCCTTCATCACCTTGAGGTTGATGCCGAGCAGGTCATCGCGGCTCATGCCGGGCTTGCGCGCCACGCCCGCGGTGACGATCACCACGTCAGCGCCGGCGATGTCGGCATAGTCGTTCGAACCGGTAATCGAAGCGTCGAAGCCTTCGACCGGGCCGCACTGCGAAAGATCGAGGGCCTTGCCCTGCGGAATGCCTTCAGCCAGATCGAACAACACGATGTCGCCAAGGCCCTTCAGGGCGGCGAGGTGAGCGAGCGTGCCGCCGATATTGCCTGCGCCAACGAGGGCGATCTTCTTGCGGGCCATTGTGAGGACTTCCTTCCCTGATCCAATGGGACGAAGTTGCGGGTCGCGCGCAAGGCAAAAGGCGCTGGTGCCTGCCCCCGTCCCAAGCGGCTGGGCACCCGTTACAAAACCGGCGGTAGGCCGCTCAAAATGGGATTGCAACCGTCAAAAGGTCGCAAACGGCAACTATCTTTGCAAACAGTTCGCAGTTGCATTAACCCGCGCAGATCGCCGCATCAGGGAAACGCCATATCCCGCCTGGCGCTAGGGCAAGCGACCGTTCATGCCGGGGCAAACTCGCGCTCGACCCGCGCCGCGAGCCGGCGGTCGAACATCCGGGTGATGGCAAGCCAATGGTCCTGCTCGCCCGCATCCCCGCGCGCGCTGGCCTCGTGCGCCTCGTCAAAGGCCGCGCTGGCGGAGGCAAGGCCGTGGACGGCAAAGTGACGCAGCGCTTCCACCAGCAGGGGATCAAAGCGGCCGGGTGCTTCGGCAGGATCGCTCGCCATACGTCCGTTGTCATTCGCCGCCCGTGCGAGCGCAGGGGCGATCAGCCCGCGTCCCGCAGCGCGCCAGCCGAGACGGCGGGCAGGGTGATTGGCGGAGGCAAATCGGACTGACATAGGGCGGCGCGTTCCTGCTCTGTTGGCCGACACGTTTGCGTGTCCGGCGGGGGAGTAGGTCTCTAGCGGCGTCCCGCTGAAGGCTTGGTGTGACAACAGGGTTTCCGGCAGCTTAACCCTGTTTTGGATGCCTAGCTGGCCGGTGCCGCGCCCGGCTGGCTCTTCCACTGGCCGGCCCGCGCATATTCGGCCTTTACTGCTCCGGCTCTGGAGGCAGGTTCGCTCGCGGTCGGGGCGGGAGAGGTCACGCTTGCGGTGGGTCGCGCCGCCTGTGTCTTGGCAGGCGCCGGATCAAGTCCAGGTGCGACCAGCGGACGCTCCGGCAGCGATGCGGCAACTGCCCGCGCAGTGTTCGCAGGCGGTGGGATTGTCCGGCCGCTCACCAATGGCTCCAAGCCGGCATAGCCGCCGGTAAAGGCGCGCGCCTGTCCGCTCGCCCCGCGCGTGCGGTAGAAGCGATGCGTGCCGATCGTGCCGATGTGGTCGAGCGTGCCCGCCCAATAGGGATTGACCCAGAGCGTGTGGTAATGGGTGGGGAGGCCGACGGGGGCATAGACGCGCCCGCTCAAGGCCTCGCTGGCGATGCGCTGCGCCCGCGCCCAAGTCGCGCCCGAGGGACGCCGCGCAAGGCTGCCGTCGCAGGTGAAGGTGAACTGGCAGCCGGTCGCGCGTTCCGATCCCTCATAGACGACCCCGCACACCGAGTTGGGCCAGCCGGGGTGAGCGACACGGTTAAGCACCACCTGCGCGACTGCGCGCTGCCCGGCCTCGCTCTCGCTGGCGGCTTCGTATCACACGGCTTGCGCAAGGCATTCGGCCGCGCGCATGTGGGTGATACCGGTGCCAGGGGAGTAAAACGGCTTGGCCGCCGCGCCAACATCGATCAGCGCTCCAAGCTCGCGCCCGCTTTCCGCGCCCTCAGCGAGCGGGTTGTCGGTCGGCAGCGCGACCAGCGCGGTGCCGGCGGGGTCGGCCATGTAGAAGAAGGCCGAGCCGGGAAAGCTCATGCCGGGCCGCTCGAATGGCAACGCCGCCGCGGCTGCCTCGCGGGTGGCGAGGGCTGCGGTGCTCTCGACCGCAGGGCCGGGTAGTGTGCCGACGCCGCCGGTTGCCGCCATGGCCGGAACAGTGATGGCGGCAAACAGCACGCCCAGACGCTTGCGCCACACGCCGCCCGGCAAGGCCCAGCGCTGGTGCCCACGAGCGGCCGCGTTGCCGGAGTGTTCGAGGAGAAGGGTGCGCTGGCGGGCCATGATTGCCTGACCGCTTACGCGCGGGTGCGAGCACGGGCGAGCGCAGTGCTGCTCCGCGTCACGTTTCCGGACACGTGCTGTCTGCGCGTTAACCCGTTGCGCGCTCTGGCTTGCCGCCCTATCGCCTTGCCCCACGGGATATGGCGCGGGATCGCATCACAAAAGGGCCGGGGGGACGGTACGGCGGCGCGCTGCTGGCGACACTTTTGCTCGCGCTGGCCGCCTGCGCGCCTGCCGCCTCGGCGCCGCCGCCGCACGATGCCGCCCATCCGAGGATCGTCAGCCTCAACCCCTGCCTTGATGCCATTCTGGTCGAGATCGCGCCTCCGGAACAGGTGCTGGCGCTGTCGCACTACAGCCGCGATGCCAGATCGAGCTCGATCCCGGCAGGTGTGGCCAAACGCTACGGCGTCACGGGCGGAACGGCGGAGGAGGTGATCGCGCAGGCGCCCGATCTGGTGCTCGCATCGGTCTACTTGCCGCAGCCGACGAAGAGCGCGCTGGAGCGGGCTGGACTGGGGGTCGCCACCTTCGGCAGCCCCACCAGCATCGCCGAGAGCGCCGCGCAGGTGCGTGAAGTGGCGCGGCTGGCGGGCCGCAGCGAGGCGGGCGAGGCGCTCGCCGCGCGTATTTCACAGGCCTCGCCGCAAACCCGTCCAGCGGTGAGCGCGCTCCTGTGGCAACCGGGCGAGATTGTCGCGGGCGAGCAGACCCTGATTGCCGAGCTTATGCGCCAGGAGGGTTTTGTCAGCACTGCAGCCGCGCGCGGATTGAAGCAGGCCGACCGCGTAAGCCTTGAAGACGTGGTCGCTCATCCGCCCATCGTGCTGCTGGTGGCGGGAGATGCACCGGGCCAGCGCCATCCGCTGCTGGAAGGCGCGCGGAAGCACATGCTGGTTGCGCCCTTCGATCCGGCGCTGCTCTATTGCGGCGGGCCGACCATACCCCATGCGCGCGCGCGCCTTCGTGCAATCCGCGCACAGGTGGAGCAGATGCCGTGAACCGCGCGAGCCTGATCTTTGCAGCGCTGCTGGCGGTGCTGGTGCCGTTCTCGCTGCTTGCCGGTCGGGTATGGGTTTTGCCGCTGGCTGACGGTCCGCCCAACTACGCGCTGATCCTGGCCGAACTGCGCGCGCCGCGGGCAGTACTGGCTATCGTGATCGGCGCAGGGCTGGGCGCTGCGGGGGCGGCGATGCAGGGCTATCTCCGGAACCCGCTTGCCGACCCCGGCCTGTTCGGCATCGCGCCGATGGCAGCGCTGGGTGCGGTGGCGAGTTTCTGGCTCGGCGCGCTTGTGCCGCCCGCGCTTGCCGCATGGAGCCTGCCGTTGCTGGCGCTGACGGGTGCGGGGCTGGGTATGGCCGCGCTGGCTTTGATAGCGGGGCGCACATCGTCCGATGCTGCAGGCGGGGCGGGGGGCGGCATCGCGCTGTTCACGCTCGCCGGTCTGATGCTGGCCAGCCTTGCCGGGGCGCTGACCGCGCTCGCTATAACACTTGCGCCCAATCCCTTCGCCCTTTCCGAGATCGTGATGTGGCTTAACGGCGCGCTGACGGATCGATCATGGCGCGAGGTGGCCCTTGCCGCACCGCTTACACTTGCGGGGATCGGCGTGCTGGCGTTGGCCGCGCGCAGCCTCGATGCGCTCACGCTGGGCGAGGAGGCGGCACGTTCCCTGGGGGTCGAACCGCGGCGGCTGCTGGTGATGCTGGTCGCAGGGGTGGGCTTGACAGTGGGTGCAGGCGTGGCGGTCGCCGGGATCATCGGCTTTGTCGGCCTTGTCGTGCCGCATCTGGTGCGCCCCCTGACCGACCGCCTGCCATCGAGCCTGATCCTGCCGAGCGCGCTGGCGGGGGCCTGCCTTGTGCTCGCGGCGGACAGCATTGTGCGTATCCTTCCGTTGGTGACCGAGCTTCGGCTTGGCATCGCGCTGTCGCTGATCGGCGCGCCGTTCTTCGGATGGCTCCTGCTGCGCATGCGGAAAGGCGCGCTATGAACCTCGTCGCCGACCATCTGACGCTGCATCGGGGCGGGCGCCCCGTGGTGGCAGGCATTTCCGCCGCGTTCGAGCCGGGAAGGATCACCGCCATCGTCGGCCCGAACGGGGCGGGCAAATCTTCGCTGCTGCTGGGACTGGCAGGCCTGCTGGAGGCCTCGGACGGCGCAGTGACGCTTGGCGGGGAGAGTCTCGCGCGGCTCCACCCGCGCCTGCGTGCGCAGGCCATCGGCTACCTGCCGCAGAGTCCGGATATTGCCTGGGACGTCGCGGTGGAGGCACTGGTGGCGCTCGGCCGCCTGCCGTGGCGCGATCGCGGAACGACTGCGATCGAAGCCGCGGTGGCCGTGCTTGATCTGGAGGCCCTGCGCCATCGCCCGGTCAGCCAGCTTTCGGGCGGAGAGCGCGCGCGGGTGCTGCTTGCCCGGGTTCTGGCGGGTGAGCCCCGTTGGATACTTGCCGATGAACCGCTCGCCGCGCTCGATCTGGCGCATCAGCTGGCGCTGGTTTCGCACCTCAAGGCCTGCGCAGCGGCAGGGCAGGGCGTGGTGGTGGTACTCCACGATCTCGCCATCGCCATGAACAACGCCGATCACGTGCTGGTGCTGAAAGACGGCCGTGTCGCAGCGGCAGGGGCGCCGCGCGAGGCACTCACGCCGCAGATCATCGCGCATGTTTGGGGCGTGACAGCCCAGTGGCTGGGCGAACCGGGGCGGCTGGGGTTGGTGACGGGTGTCTGAAGGGGCGTGCGGCGGGGAAGCATCGGTGAAGCTCCACCCGCCGATTTTTGCCCCCGCGTTTCTCACTGCCGCGACGGCCAGGTTGCGACCCTCGAAGGGACCCGGCCGGCGACCAGCAGCGAGGCCTTTGACGTGCCGGAAGATACAATGTCTTGCGCCTTCAGATTTTCTGTAGGGTTAGCGCAAACGGCAGATTTCCGTGGGTTTCGGCTTTGTTAAGATCGTTTTTGGACGTATTCGCTTGTTCTGCGGCGATGCCTTGACGGGGGATCGTGCGCGATCGGATCGCCGGGGCCGGGCACCATTCCGGGCCTTGCCCGTTGCATCCTAGCGCGCCCATCTCCATCTGGGGAAGACCGGCGTGCTTCTCCCCCGCGCACCCTTGACCCCTCCCCTTGACCAATGCGAACATTTCCGGAACACACCACGCCCATGAGCCTTACGACGATCTCCGTGCGCGGTGCGCGCGAACATAACCTCAAGGGTATCGACATTGATCTGCCGCGCGATGCGCTGATCGTGGTCACCGGGCTTTCGGGCAGCGGCAAATCCTCGCTGGCGTTCGACACGATCTATGCCGAGGGGCAGCGGCGCTATGTCGAGAGCCTGTCGGCCTATGCGCGCCAGTTCCTCGAGATGATGCAGAAGCCCGATGTCGAGCATATCGACGGGCTCTCGCCGGCCATCAGCATCGAACAGAAGACTACCAGCCGTAACCCGCGCTCGACCGTGGCGACTGTTACCGAAATCTATGACTACATGCGCCTGCTGTGGGCGCGGGTGGGCACGCCTTACTCCCCTGCGACCGGTGAGCCGATCAGCGCCCAGACCGTCAGCCAGATGGTCGACCGTGTCATGGCCCTGTCCGAAGGCACGCGTGCCTATCTGCTCGCCCCTGTGGTGCGCGGTAGGAAGGGCGAATACCGCAAGGAAATAGCCGAATGGCAGCGGCAGGGCTTCACCCGCGTGCGGATCGACGGGGAGATCTATCCCATCGAGGAAGCCCCCGCGCTGGACAAGAAGTTCAAACATGACATCGAAGTGGTGGTTGACCGGATCGCAGTGCGGGACGGCATCCAGACGCGGCTGGCGGATTCTTTCGAACAGGCGCTGAAGCTGGCCGAGGGGCTGACCTATGTCGACCTCGCCGACGGCGTCGTGCCGGGGCGCGAAGCCGAGGCGCAGGGCGGCGCGATGAAGGGCGCTGGCCTGCCCGTCAACCGCATCGTCTTCAGCGAGAAGTTCGCCTGCCCCGTCAGCGGTTTCACCATCGAGGAGATCGAGCCGCGCCTGTTCTCCTTTAACGCCCCCCAAGGCGCTTGCCCGGCGTGCGACGGGATCGGCGAGAAGATGCTGTTCGACCCGCAGCTGGTCGTGCCCAACGAGGCGCTGACGCTTAAGCAGGGCGCGGTCGTGCCTTGGGCCAAGTCCAACCCGCCTTCGCCCTATTACATGCAGGTGCTCGCCAGCCTCGCCAAGGCTTACGACTTTGATCTGACGACCCCGTGGAAGGACCTCGCCCCCGAACAGAAGCTGATCATCCTCCACGGCACGGGCGGGATGCCGGTGCCGCTGACCTTCAAGGACGGGCGGCGCGAATACACCGTCCACAAGGCCTTCGAGGGCGTCATCGGCAACCTCAACCGCCGCATGATGCAGACCGAAAGCGCCTGGATGCAGGAGGAGCTTGCCAAGTACCAGACCGCGCAGGCCTGCGAGACCTGCGGCGGAAAGCGCCTCAATGAAAAGGCGCTCTCCGTGAAGGTCCCGAGTGCCCACGGCCCGACCGACATCGCCACCCCCGTGCAGATGAGCGTCGCCGATGCCAAGGCGTGGTTCCTCGGCCTCGACGCGCACCTCTCCCCCCAGCAGTCGCAGATCGCCAAGGCCATCCTCAAGGAGATCAACGAGCGGCTGGGCTTCCTCGACAATGTCGGGCTCGACTACCTCAACCTTGACCGCACCAGCGGCACCCTGTCGGGCGGCGAGAGCCAGCGCATCCGCCTCGCCTCCCAGATCGGCTCCGGCCTCTCGGGCGTGCTCTACGTCCTCGACGAGCCCAGCATCGGCCTCCACCAGCGCGACAACGACCGCCTGCTCGAAACCCTCAAACGCCTGCGCGACCTCGGCAACACCGTCATCGTCGTCGAGCATGACGAGGACGCCATCCGCGCCGCCGACCATATCGTCGACCTCGGCCCCGGTGCCGGCGTGCATGGCGGCGAGGTGGTCGCGGAAGGCACCCTCAAGGAGATCCTCAAGGCCAAGGGCAGCCTCACCGCCGACTACCTCACCGGCAAGCGCAAGATCGAGGTGCCGGCCAAGCGTCGCAAGGGCAACGGCAAGCACATCACCGTCAAGAACGCGCGCGCCAACAACCTCAAGGGCGTGACCGCGAAAATCCCGCTCGGCACCTTCACCTGCATCACCGGCGTATCCGGATCGGGCAAATCCTCGCTCACCATCGACACGCTGCAGGCCGGCGCCTCCCGCGTCCTCAACGGCGCGCGGGTGATCGCGGGCGCGCATGACGTCATCACCGGCCTCGAATATTGCGACAAGGTGATCGAGATCGACCAGTCGCCCATCGGCCGCACCCCGCGCTCTAACCCCGCCACCTACACCGGCGCCTTCACCCAGATCCGCGACTGGTTCGCGGGCCTGCCCGAAAGCCTCGCCCGCGGCTACAAGCCCGGGCGCTTCTCCTTCAACGTCAAGGGCGGCCGCTGCGAGAAGTGCCAGGGCGACGGCCTCATCAAGATCGAGATGCACTTCCTCCCCGACGTCTATGTCACCTGCGAGGAATGCCACGGCAAACGCTACAACCGCGAAACGCTCGAGGTGAAGTTCAAGGGCCACTCCATCGCCGATGTGCTCGACATGACGATCGAGGATGCCGAGGAGTTCTTCAAGGCCGTCCCCCCGATCCGCGAGAAGATGCGGATGCTCAACGAGGTCGGCCTCGGCTACGTCAAGGTCGGCCAGCAGGCGACCACCCTGTCAGGCGGCGAGGCGCAGCGGGTGAAACTCGCCAAGGAACTCGCCCGCCGCTCGACCGGCCAGACCCTCTACATCCTCGACGAGCCCACCACCGGCCTCCATTTCGAGGATGTGCGCAAACTGCTCGAAGTGCTGCACCGGCTGGTGGAGCAGGGCAATTCGGTCGTCGTGATCGAGCACAACCTCGACGTGATCAAGACCGCCGACTGGATCATCGATCTGGGGCCGGAGGGCGGCGTGCGCGGGGGCGAGATTGTGGCCGAGGGCACGCCGGAGAAGGTGGTGAAGGAGCCGCGGAGCTTTACGGGGCAGTATCTGGCGCCGCTGCTCCTTCGAACCTAGGCGTGAACGTGGCCGCTCATGTGTCACGAGATTTTTTACGTGCCTCCGCAAATTGGGTGATCTTCGTGAGTGCTTCAAGCGGTAGGTCTCGCATGATGCGCAAGAGGTTGTCGTCGCCGCTCCCTTTCCTACACCCCCGCACCCCCTCTACCCTCCCGCGCAGGCGTCGGCCCTGTGCGAGCACTCACCCGCCCCGCGCTCCCGCTTCGTTCACCCCTCGGCGGACCCGCGTGAGGGGCGCGGGCAGGGGCCTCGGGCGTCCGGTGAGGGGGAGAGCCAGCGGGGGCGGCGCCCTTGTGCTCGCGTCCGGCAAAGGAGCCCCGCGCCGATGATCCGCCCTTGCGTGCTGGCCGCCACTCCGTGTCCGCCCGCAGCGCCCGGCCGGAAACTCCCCGCCGGGCCGACCGGTCTGTGCGATCCCGGGGGCGCAAGTCTGTGTCGGCCTGCCGCTGCGCGCCTTAAGGGCGGGGTGATCAACGCGGAAACGCGGGCCATCGTGCGCGCCAGTGCGCGGCTGATGTTCGGGCGGCAGCGCACGATCCGCGATTGAGGCACAGGGGAAGGGGCGCGGCGCAAAGAGCCGCCCGAAACCGTGTCGAACACGGCTAACATCATGAAAATTATGAACAACGGGAAAACGCAGGGTGCGTTTGGCCCCCCGTTCGCGCGATTTTGCTTCGGCCTTGCCCCCGCCAGACCCCCCTTCGACCCCGGTTAGACCCCCTCCAGACCCCCCTCCGCACGGCGATCCAGCACCGCGAGCGCGGCAAACGTCGCAAATCCGGCGGCCAGCATCCACAGGAAGGCGCCCGGCACGCCGAGCATCCGGTCAAGCACCCCCAGCACCGCGATCTGCACCAGAATGGCCCCCACCGCCGCCCGCCCCGAAGCCCGCATGCCCGCCAGCCCCACGATGATCGGCACCGCCAGCACCGCCGCGATCGCTCCGGCATCGAGGACGAGGTTGCGAAGGCTCTCCCCCTGCATCGCCAGCCACGCCGCCACCGCCGCCGCGCCCACCGTCGCCGTGCGTGCGGCGCGCAGGAGCGCGAGGGGAGAAGCGTTCGAATTCAGGCGTTTGTACCCGCTCTCTGTCACCACGGCTGAGACCGCGAGCAGGGCGGAATCGACCGAGGAAAGGATCGCGGACACCAGCGCTCCGGTGAAGATGATCATCAGCCAGCCGGGCAAAATCGCTGCGGCAAGGCTCGGGAGAAAGGCCTCGTCCGCGCCCAGCTCTATGCCGAGAAGCGGGGCGAGCTGGGGGCCGAACAGGCCGAAGCTGACCGGGATGAGTCCGACCGTGAGGTAGATCCCCGCCGCCCAGATCGCTCCCCGCCGCGCGACCTCGGGCGATTTGGCCGCAAGCGTGCGGGCCAGCGCCTCCTGGCTGACCATGGTGCCGATGATGGGGATGAGCCACAGCTCCACCCGGTCGGCCCAGCTCTCGCCCGGAGCGGTGAAGGTCCATGCGGTGGAGGGGAGGGTGGCCCACATTTGCGTAGGCCCTCCGAAGGCGAAAACCATCAGCGCGAACATGATGCAGATGGCGACAACGATGACGATGCCCTGGAGGATGTCGGTGACAACGTCCCCCGCGAGGCCGCCGTAGAGGGTGTAGCCCATCACCAGCGCCGTCCCCAGCAGCAGCGCCGGGGTGAAGCCGAGGCCCGACGCGCTCTCGATGATGGTGGCAAAGGCGAACAGCTGGGCGGCCGACCATGTGGTGGCCGACAGGGCGATCACTCCTGCAGCAAGGCCCTCCGTCCCGCTCCCGAAGCGGTCGCGCAGGAAGTCTGCGAGGGTGATGTAGCCTCCGCTGCGCAAGCGGAAGGCAAAGAACAGCGCGATCCCGAGGATGCCTATGGCATAGGCGAAGGGCTCCGCACGCGCGCCTGCCAGACCGTCTCGCGCGACCTCGCCCGAGGTGGCGATGAGGCTCTCGGAGGCGAACCACGTGGCGAACAACGACATGGCGACCGCGAAGGTGGAAAGCGAGCGGCCGGCGACGAGATAGTCGTCGTCCGACTTCGTCCCGCGACCGGCACGCACAGCAAGCGCGACCTGCGCCGCGACATAGACAAAGATCAGGACAAGCGTGAAGTTGATGGCGAAGTCCCCCGAAGCCCGCGCCCCCGCGGCAGCGATTACCTAACCGCCGACGAAGGGTGCGCAAAGAGGGCGGTTGCCCGATATCGTCAGGCTGGCGGCATCCGCCAAGACCGGGCCTGCGTAAATCACGGTGGACGGGCAGCACAAAGGAGTGCGCGCATGGCTTTTTTCACCACCGGTAGGCTCGCAGTGATCCTCGCATTGGCACTTCCCGCCAGCGGCTTGGCGGCGGGCGAGATCAACTCGCAGCTCCAGATCGAGGCAGGTCAGACGTTCGAGCTTGGCGGAGGACAGGCGGGCGGCTTTCTGGTCACGGGCAAGAACACTGGCCCGGTGTCAGTCGAGGTGCTCGCTAAGGCGCCCGGCAAGCCTGTGTCAGTGCGCGGTACAGTGGCGCCGGGAGGAGCCATCAACGCGCAATTCGCGCCGGGCGAAACGGCGTTGCTGCGCAATGCTTCGGGTCGGCAGATGGCTCGACTGAAGCTGAAGGTGACGGGGGATACCTCGGGTCTGGGGATGACCTACTCGGCCAATCCCTAGGTCCTTCAGTCAGCGATCAGAGCCAGTTCCACGTCGCCGTGACCGCGGGCGACAAGGCCCAGTTCCTCGGCGGCGGCGCGGGTCACGTCGATCAGCCGGCCGCGGGTGAAGGGGCCGCGGTCCGTGATGCGCACCACGACGCTGCGCCCGTTCGCGGTATTGGTGACGCGCACCAGACTGCCGAAGGGCAGGGTGCGGTGGGCTGCGGTCATCTGGGCATTGTCGAAGCGTTCGCCGCTGGCGGTACGGCGGCCATCGAAGCGCGCGGCGTAATATGAGGCGCTGCCACGGCCAAGCACGGTTTCCTGCGGGGAAGACGGGCCGGCGATCTCGTCAGTGATCGGCGCGGTTACGTTGCTGACGGGCTGAACCGGCACGAGCTCGACCACGGCGGCGCTGGCGGCAACTTCGATCTGGGCTTCGGATGGATCGGGCGCGGCAGCTGACGACGCTGCGAGCGGCGCAAGGCCGAGCAGGCCTGCGGCCACCATTGCTTGCAAGCTCCGGCTGGCGAAGCTGCGGGGCAAGAGGCCCTCGGTGCGATTTCCCGTCCGCATGGAGGCGCAGATAGAGAAGGGTGATTGTGGAAGGCAAACCAGGTTAGGCTTTCGTCGTCAGCGTCGTTCATCTGAGGCATGAATCGAGCCGCAAATGCGATGAACTGAGTTGGCTGCGGCATGCCGTTGCGCCGATCTAAGGCGCTTTGCGTGAAGCGACTCGGAGCAACAGAGATCTCAGGCCGAACGCCAGTGGGGGAGCCACAATGCAAATGGGGCCGGCATTGCTGCCGACCCCACTCTCACCGGCGTGTGGATGACCCCTGCTCGCGATGCTTCCGGCGAACCTTCAGCTTCATCCGCTTGGAGCCATGCTTGGCGCCCGATGTCTAGCCTCCTGCTGCCCGGCCTTGCGGCTGGCTGACCAGAGATTTGTCACCGGCGCTCGCGCCGGCATCCGGCTTTGCTCCGGCTGGCTTGTGCGTCCGTTATCCGGCCTGAGCCTTCCTACTTTCGCCGCCGCGCCTTCGCTTGGCCGAGGCCTTTGTCCCTTTACCGTTTACAAGAGCTACGGATGGAGGCCTTCGCCGTTTCCGCTGCACTTCCGCCCGGCCAGGTTCTTGGCCTGTCCGGTGCCATCGCGTCGCTCCGACCCTTGAATTGATCCGACTTGCCTTTGGCCGAGGCCTCCTGCATGCCGTCTCCAGATCGGCGCGTGGACAGATGTCACCGCCATCTCTGGGATAAAAACCCCGCTAACTTCAGAGCCTTGCGGCCTTCCGTTCCGGTTGTTTTGTGTCCCGAAGACAAGTTGAAAGTGCGCCTGAATCGGCGTTCTGGCAACATTCCGGACAGCGACTTTTCCACTTTGGGTGATTTGCGCTGTGGACACGAGTGGATAACTCAACGGCTCGTCGTATTTTGCGCGAAACCGAGCAAAAAGCGGGAACGAGACCGCATTCAAGATGTCACGTTAGAGGTCTTCAGTCGGCACGGCTAACCAGGCGACTCGGTTTTCCCCATCAGGCCTAGCGCAATCAGGCGTCGCGGTTGCGCCGCGAGAGCAGGCGAAGGCGCAGGCCATTCAGTTTGATAAAGCCTTCGGCGTCCTTCTGGTCATAGGCCCCTGCGTCATCCTCGAAGGTCACGTGCGCTTCGGAATAGAGCGAATAGGGCGACTTGCGCCCGACAACGCTCGCCAGCCCCTTGTAGAGTTTCAGCCGCACCGTGCCGGTCACCTTGTCCTGGCTGTGGTCGATCGCCGCCTGAAGCATCTCGCGCTCGGGGCTAAACCAGAAGCCGTTGTAGATGAGCTCGGCATACTTGGGCATAAGCTCGTCCTTGAGGTGTGCCGCGCCGCGATCGAGCGTAATCTGCTCGATCCCGCGGTGGGCGCGGGCGTAGATCTCGCCGCCAGGGGTTTCGTACATCCCGCGGCTCTTCATACCGACAAAGCGGTTTTCGACGAGATCCAGCCGGCCGATGCCGTGCTTGCGGCCCAGGTCGTTCAGGGCAGCGAGCAGCGTGGCGGGGCTCATCGCCTCACCGTTCAGCGAGACGCCGTCACCCTTTTCGAAATCGATGGTGATGTATTCCGGCTGGTCGGGTGCGTCCTCGGGATTGACCGTGCGCGAATAGACATAATCCGGGGTCTCCTCCCACGGATCCTCCAGCACCTTGCCCTCGGACGAGGTGTGGAGCAGGTTCGCGTCGGTCGAGAACGGGCTGTCGCCGCGCTTGTCCTTCGGGACCTGGATCTGGTGCTTTTCCGCCCATGCGATGAGCGCTGTACGGCTGGTCAGTTCCCATTCGCGCCACGGGGCGATCACCTTGATGTCGGGATCGAGCGCATAGGCGCTGAGCTCGAAGCGCACCTGGTCATTGCCCTTGCCGGTCGCGCCGTGGGCGATGAAATCGGCGCCGGTCTCGTGCGCGATCTCGACGAGGCGCTTGGAGATCAGCGGGCGGGCGATGGAGGTGCCTAAAAGGTAGTCGCCCTCGTAACGGGCATTGGCGCGCATCATCGGGAAAACGAAATCGCGCACGAACTCCTCGCGCACATCCTCGATGAAAATGTGATTGTCGGGGATGCCCATCGCCTTCGCCTTGGCGCGGGCGGGTTCAATCTCCTCGCCCTGGCCGAGATCGGCGGTGAAGGTCACCACCTCGAGGCCCCGCTCCACGCTCAGCCACTTGGCGATGACGCTGGTATCGAGACCGCCGGAATAGGCGAGGACGACCTTCTGGGGCTGGGACATGGGAGAGGGTTCCTGAGGAATGGACTGCGGGCGCGCCCGTATCAGGGCAACTCCCGCGAGGCAATCCGCCAGAGGGCTCAGCGATAGAGGTAATCGCGCGTGATCGGCAGCGCGTGGCGGCTGCGGATGTACTGGATCTGGTAATTCGCCATACCCCCGTGCTCGAACACGGTCGCCGCACCCGCGAGGTAGAAGGTCCACATCCGGAAGAACTTCTCGTCATAGAGCGCGACGATTGTGTCCTGGTGTTCCATGCAGTTGGCATACCAGCAGCGGATCGTCTTGGCGTAGTGGAGCCTGAGCGTCTCCACGTCCGAAGCGATGAGACGCACCTTCTCGCTGGCGGCGAGCGTTTCGGACAGCGCGGGAATGTAACCGCCCGGGAAGACATACTTGCGGGTGAACGCATCGGTCGTGCCCGGCCCGCCGAAGCGGCCGATGGTGTGGAGCAGCATCACCCCGTCATCGGCCAACATTCGCGCGGCTGCGGCGAAGAAGGTCTCGAACTGCGCGCGGCCGACATGTTCGAACATCCCGACCGAAACGATCCGGTCGAAGCGGCGGCCCGACGCGGCGGTGTCACGGTAATCCTCGAGCAGGATCGTCACCCGGTCAGCCACCCCCGCATCGCGTACGCGGCTGCGGGCGAGGGCGGCCTGTTCCTCCGACAGGGTGATCCCCGTGACGTGGACATTGTGATGCTTAGCAAGATGGATCGTCATCCCGCCCCAGCCGCAGCCGATATCCAGCACCTCCTGCCCGGGGGCGAGGTGCAGCTTTCTGGCGATATGCTTGAGCTTAGCCTCCTGCGCTTCGACCAAGGTGGTGACACCCTCGGGCCAGTAAGCGCAGCTATACTGCCAATGCTCGGTATCCAGCATCAACCGGTAGAGATCATTGCCGATGTCGTAATGGTGCGCGACGTTCTTCTTTGAGCCCACGCGGTTGTTGATCTGCTCGGCAGCGAAACTGGCGTGGTTGATCAGGCGCTTCAGCCGGTTCGGCTTGCCGATATCGCCGCCCTTGTCCCAAGGGCTGTTGGCGCGCAGCAGGCTGACAAGACCCATCACATCGCCTTCCTCGATCAGCAGGCGCCCTTCGATAAAGGCCTCTGCAGCGCCAAGCCTCGGGTCCATCAGGATATCGCGGAGGACGCGCTCGTCGGTGAAACGGATCACGATGTCCGGGAAGCCTTCCGCAGCTGTGCCGTAGGTGCTGGCGGTGCCATCGGCAAAGACGATGCCGAGGCGGCCTTGCCGCACAGCACGGGACATGAACCTGTCGAGGAGAGGCTTGCTCATGGGGCTCCTTTCCTGGCCTCTGTCGGCCTGAAAGCGAGCATGGCGCAAGCAAGCACCGTGTCACCGGTCCGGACGTCGAAGCGTTGCAAGAAAGCGCTGAGCCGCCTTGCCCCAAAGCTATATGCCGGCATACCACTGGTAGCCCGCGACATCCTCCCACAATCCGCCGCCGCCTTTGCCGATGTCGGCGAAGCTAGTCACGGCCTCGATTGCCTTCACATATTTGGCCTGTTTATAGCCGAGCTGGCGTTCGATCCGCATCCTGAGCGGCGCGCCGTTCTTTTCGGGGAGCGGTTCGCCGTTCAGGCTGTGAGCGATGATCGTCTGCGGGTGATAGGCGTCGACCATGTCGATGCTCTCGTAATAGTCGCGCCCGTAGAGCGTATCGGCGCAGCGGAAGACGATGAACTTTGCTTCCGACCGGACCTTGGCTGCATCGAGCAGAACGGCCAGTTGCGGCCCCTGCCATTCGCCGATCGCGCTCCAGCCTTCCACGCAGTCATGGCGGGTGATCTGGGTTCGCTGGGGAAGCGCCTTCAGCTCAGCAAGGCTGAGCGCCAGCGGCAGATCGACAAGCCCCTTCACCTCCAACCGCCAATCGGGAAAACCACTCGCCAGCTGCTGCTGGTAAAAGGGATCGGCGACCGTCACCGAACCATTGCCGCGGAATGTGGGCGAACGTTCGGCGCGGGTATATTCAGGCGCAAGGCCCTGCTTGCCCGCCAGCGCGCGGTGGAGCGTACGGTGCCCGTCCTCGGCCGCCTCGAACAGGCCATGCGCGGTCTGGCTCTCGTTGATTTTGGAGCACGCCGTCGCTCCCAAAGCGGCGATC
Organism: Porphyrobacter sp.; assembly: GCA_027533455.1. Taxonomy (GTDB): domain Bacteria; phylum Pseudomonadota; class Alphaproteobacteria; order Sphingomonadales; family Sphingomonadaceae; genus Erythrobacter. Next base: position 315,394 of record JAPZUC010000002.1, read on the forward strand.
CCGGCGAGCAGCGAGCGGCGCGGCAAGTCAACCATGGGCGGGCACTCCTTCTTCGGCAGGTTCGGTCGGGGGAGGAGCGGGCTGGGGCGGGGCCTCGTGACGTCTGCCTCCGGTGAACATTTCGAGGATCAGCCGCCAATCGGTGAGCGCGAGCACGAGGTGGATCACGAAGAAGCTGAAGATGCCCCACGCCGCGATGAAGTGGAGCGAACGCGCGCTCTGGCGTCCGCCGAGAACGTCGAGCAGCCACGGTGCTGCCGCCTGAAAACCGGGGCTGATCGCAAGCCCGGTAAACAGCATCAGCGGCAACAGCACGCCGAATACCCCGCCATACAGAATCTTCTGCACCGGGTTATAGCCATGAGCGCCTCCCGCGTGAGCGCCCGAGTGTGCTTTCAGCGAAGCGATGACCGCGCCGGGCGTCCAGTCTCCGGGCGAAGTGGTGAGGTCGCGGCGGAAGTGGCCGTTCGCCAGCATCGCCACCCAGATGAACAGCACGCCAAGGCCGAAGGGCCATGCGGCGGTGATGTGCCAGTCGCGGGCCAGCGCAAGGTTGTAATGCCCGGGGATCGTCGCCCAGCCGGGGAAGCGCACCACCGCCAGCCACGCCTCCTTCGGTTCGAAGCCGTAGTCACCCCAATAGAGGTAGCGGTGCGCGTTCGAGATGTTCAGCCCGGTCATGAACAGCACGATGATCGCCGCCGCATTCACCCAGTGCCACAGGCGGGTCGAAAGAGCGTGCTTTCGGATCATTCGCGTTCCCTTCAAGCCCCTTCGCGCGCCAGCCAGATCACGTCGCGCGGCTGGTCGAGCAGGTGTTGGCCGCTGTCGATGAACAGGCTCTGCCCGCTAGCAAGCGTGCCGCCGGCAAGGAACAGCGCCGCACCGGCAATCTCGTCAGCCCCGGTCTTGCGGCCGAGCAGGTTCATCCGGTGCGAAACCTCGGTCTCTTCCTCGCGCTGGTCATGACTCGCCAGCACCGCGCCGGGGGCGAGGCCATAGATCTTCGCGCCGCCGTCAGGGTTGCCCTTGGCCAGCATTCCGATGGTGGCGGCCAGCGCATGTTTGGACATAGTATAGCTGAAGAAATCGGGGTTGGTGTTCTCGATCTTCATGTCGGTGATGTGGATCACGCTCCGCACGCCCTCGCAGCCTGCGGTGAGGGCGATGAAGGCCTGCGCGAGGGCGGCAGGGGCGAGAGCGTTCACTTGCATTGCCGCCCGGTTCGTTGCGGGATCGAGTGCGGATACACTGTCGTAATCAAAAACCGACGCCGAATTGACGAGGCAGCGCCAGCCCGGCAGCCGCGCGGCCAGTGCGGTCACGGCGGCAATGGCTGCCTGTTCGTCCGTAAGGTCGAACCCGATCGTCTCGGCTGAAGGTAGACACGCGGCCAGCGCCTCGGCGGGCCCTGCGGAGCTGCGGTAATGGATCACCACGTGCCAGCCCGCATCGGCAAAGCGGCGAACGATGGCCGCTCCGATACGGGTCGCCCCGCCGGTCACAAGAACGGCGGGGCGGTTGAGGGGTGCGCTGCTGTCAGGGGAGAGAGACATGACAGCAGCGCTAACAGTCAGGGGCGCGCGCTTCAATCGGGGAGAGAGGCGAAGGCGCGAGCCCCTGCCAGATCAATTAGCGGCAGCGCAGTTCCCCGCGGTCGATCTCGCGGCCCAGCAGGCCGCCGGCAATCGCGCCGATCAGGGTGCCGGCCGAACGATCGCCCCGGGTGTCGGCGGTGCGGCCCAGCAGGGCGCCAACGCCCGCGCCGATCACGAGACCGGTGGTCCCGTTGTCGCGGCGGCAGTAATAGCGATCTCCATCGCGCCAGATCCGGTCGCCGCGGGTCAGACGGCGAGGCTCGTAATAGCGGCTGCGGTCGTCATAGATGCGGTCCTTTGCGCGCTTGCCCCGGGCCGGGGCATGACGCGGGGGATCAGCCATGGCGGGGGTCGCCAATGGCAGAGTCATGGCGCCGGCGGCGATGATAAGGGCAATCTTTTTAATGGCTCTTCCTCGGTTAACTACGTGGATGTATCGTCCACTTTGCTTGTTTAAGGGCGGGTTAACAGCGCTAAGCGGCAGGGCGGGCCTCCGTTGAACCGGATGCCCGCCGCGCCAAACCGTTAGCGGCAGCGCGCTCTGCCGCGGTCGATTTCGCGGCCCAGCAGACCGCCACCGATCGCGCCGAGCAGCGTTCCGACCGTGCGGTCACCGCGCGTGTCGATGGTCCGTCCGAGCAGCGCGCCGACACCTGCACCGACCAGAAGTCCGGTGGTGCCATCGGCCCGGCGGCAGCGCCAGCGGCCGTCTTCACCGCGCCAGTAATCGCTGCGGCGGTCGTCATAGCGGCGGTCATCGTAGCGACGCTCATCGTAGCGGCCGCGATCGTCGCGCCAGCGGCGATCATCGTGGTGCCTGCGGTCCTTCCAGCGGCGGTCGTAACTCGCGTCTTCGGCAAACGGTGATGCGGCCTGCGTGTAGCTCACGGCGACGGGAGCCGGGGCCGGAGCGAACGACGCTGCCTGCGCCGGAAGCGCGGTAACGAGCATCGAACCGGTTGCGGCGAGCAGAGCGAGGTTCTTCATGGTCCTGTATCCTTGTGGTGGCTCGGAAGTGGAGCGACCCCCTTTTCGTTCAGATTACAAGAACCTTGGCTGAACAAGCCGGTCAGGAAACAGCAGGATTTGTTCATCTGCTGGGTCTGCAGGATGAACCGTGCTTCAACTGCGTTTGGCTGCAGCTTTCATGCGAAGACGCGGGGTGAGGGCGGGCAGTTCGGCAAGTTCGGAAAGCTCCTGTCGTGTTGCCTTGCCAGCCACCAGCGCGCGAAATACCCGCGCTACGCTCCAGTCGGCCGCACCAATAGCGACTCGCTCGAGCGAATCCCCCGCCGCAACCTCGCCCGCTTCGATCACGCGGAAGTACCAGCCTGACCGCCCCGTGGTGATGATCGCGGCCACCATGCCTTTGTGGCCAAAGCGGTGCTCGATCTTCCAGCACGGCTGGCGCGGATGGCTGACCTCGATCAGCGCGGTGCCGAGGCGGAAACGGTCACCGACATGGACATGCTCCTCGGTCAGCCCGCGCACCGCGAGATTCGAGCCGAAGCCGCCGGGTTCATCCAGCGCCGGATGATCGCCGATCTCGCCGCGCCACCAGTCGTGGTGATCGAGCGGGTAGAGATGAAGTGCCTTTTCCGGCCCGCCATGGACGCTGCGGTCGGCTTGCTCGTCGGGGGCGAGGCCTTCTTCCAGCACCTGCACAAGGCCATCGCGCGGGCGCTTGGAAATAGCGCTGAGTTCCGCGCCGTTGAAGGGGCGGGCGGTGCCAGTGCAGACGGCTTCGATGGTCCAGCGGGTCATGCTTTTCTCACGATCAAGTCGATCCAGTCGCGCTCCACATTGTCGAACCCGCCGGCCTGGTAGAACCGGGTATCGACGATGCTCCATCCGGGAACCGCCGCATATTGCGCGGCGAGCCAGTCGTGGGTGGGGAAATTGTAGAACCGGCCAAGCGCATCGCGGCCTTCGCCATCAACGGCGCCGCCGAGCTTGTAGCTGGCGAAATGCCAGCCTCCGGGCCGCAAGGCGCGGTCGATGCGGGCGAGGACATCGGGCAGTGCGGCGCGCGGGCAGTGGAGGAGGCTCGCGTGCGCCCAGACGCCGTCATACGCGGCGTCGGCAGCGAGTTCGTCGAAGGCCATCACCCGTGCGCCCACGCGCCAGCGCTCGTTGGCCTTGGCGACCATCGCTGGCGTGGCATCAGTGGCATCGACGATGAACCCTCGCGCGGCGATACGGGCCGAATCCTGCCCGCTGCCGCAGCCAAGCTCCAGCACCCGTCCGCCTGCGGGCAAACGGTCGAGGAAGGGATCGAGCTGGTAGCTGTGGGCTTTGCCGAACTTCAGGACATAATGCGGCGCGCGCGCCTGATAGAAAGCGATCGTGCCGGGATCGGTGCTCAAGCGTCTTCCGGTGCCGCTGCTGCCTCGCGGTCGCGCAGGGCGCGGCTCTTTTTCTCGGCTGCAGTTTTCAACTGCCCGCAAGCCGCATCGATATCGCGACCCCTGGGCGTGCGAACCGGAGCGGAGAAGCCGCCTTCGAAGACGATCTCGGAGAATCGGCGAATGCGGTCGGGTGCCGAGGTGTCATAGCCCGCGCCCGGCCAGGGGTTGAACGGGATGAGGTTGACCTTGGCGGGCAGGTTGTACTGGCGTAGCAGCCGGACAAGCTCGCGCGCGTCATCGTCGCTGTCGTTCTTGTCCTTGATCATCACATATTCGAAGGTGATGCGGCGCGCGTTGCTGGCGCCGGGATAATCGGCGCAGGCCTGCAGCAGATCGTCGATGCCGTACTTTTTGTTGAGCGGCACCAGCTCGTCGCGCACTTCCTTGCGCACGCCGTGCAAGGACACCGCGAGGTTCACGCCGATCTCCTTGCCGCAACGTTCCATCATCGGGATGACGCCGCTGGTGGAAAGCGTGATGCGGCGCTTCGACAGGGCGAGGCCGTCGCCGTCCATCACCAGCTTCAGCGCATCGCGCACGTGGTCGAAATTGTAGAGCGGCTCGCCCATGCCCATCATCACTATGTTGGTGAGCAGGCGGCCATCGGCGGTGTAGTGCCCTGCCTCGTCATCCTCGTCGACCAGATCGGCATCGCTGACCATCGATCCCTTGGGCCATTCGCCGAGCGCATCGCGCGCCAGCATCACCTGCCCGACGATTTCGCCGGGGGTGAGGTTGCGGACCAGCTTCATCGTGCCGGTATGGCAGAACGAACAGGTAAGGGTGCAGCCGACCTGCGAGGAGACGCACAGCGTGCCGCGGGTTTCATCGGGGATGAACACCATCTCGAAATCGTGGCCGTCCGCGGTGCGCAGCAGCCACTTGCGGGTGCCATCGACCGAATGCTGGGCCTCGACCACATCGGGGCGGCCGATCACGAAGCGTGTCGCCAGCCACGGGCGCATCGGCTTGGCGATGTCGGTCATCGCCTCGAAATCGGTGACGCCGCGGTGGTAGAGCCAGTGGAACACCTGCTTGGCGCGCAGCTTGGCTTGCCTGTCGTCCAGACCCGCTTCGGCGAACAGCTCGCGGATGCGCGGACGGGGCAGGCCGATGAGGTCGACACGCCCGTCGGTGCGCGGCGTGATGTCGCGCGAAGCGGGGACCGGGTCAACGAGGCCCGGAATGCTTATGAGTGCTGTATCTGCCATGGGTGACGGCCGTATAGTGCCCAACGCCGGGTTTGACCAGTCAGCGCTTGGCGCATCCTATTGTGGCAGCATCGATGGCCGTTGCAGCGCCTGCAAGCGTGTAGCGATCGGTGAACCTGCCGCCCTTCATCGCGCTGGCCGATACGCTCATGATCGCTGCGCTGCGCATTGCGGCGATAATCGCGGCATCGCCCTGCGCATCGGCGGCCCAGGCGTTGCGACCTTTGGCGACAAGATCGAAACGCTTGCCGCCCACGGCCAGCCTGACGCTCCCTTTCGCCGCGACCTCGCGCGAAAGCACGATGTGCACCGCCCCACGCACCTGCTTGCCCGGCCATTGCGATACTGTGGCATATGCGGGCGCGCGCACCTTTCCTTGCGCCTTGGCGATGGCATAGCAGCGCTGCGGATCGGTATCGCGGAATGCTGCCCAGCTGTCATAGACGCCAAGGCTCTCGCGCGCTGCGAGCGGCGCGGCGAGGGCAAGCAAGGCGAGCGGCCAGAACCTAGTCATAGACAATACTCATCACTTCCCACTCGCGCGAGCTCGAGGGGAGGGTAACCGTGCGCAGGTCGCCAAGCCCCGCGCCGCGCAGCGCGCGTGCCAGCGGGGAGTTCCAGCCGATCCGGCCTTGTCCTGCATCCTGTTCGTCATCGCCGACCAATATGACCGTCTGGCGGTTGTCGTCCTCGTCCGCGATCTCGACTTTCGCGCCGAAGAACACTCGCGACCGGTCCACCTGCGCCGCCGGATCGACCACTCGCAGCGCCTTCATGCGCTTGATGAGATGCGCCAGCTCGCGGTCGATCTCGCGCATCTTCTTGCGGCCATAAAGATAGTCGCCGTTCTCGCTGCGATCGCCATTGCCGGCCGCCCAGCTGACGATCTCGACGATCGCCGGACGCTCGGTGCCGAGCAGGTGGTCATAGCGCGCCTTGAGCGCCGCCATCCCCGCTGGCGTGATCGGTGGCCCCCCCGGCTTCATCGCAGTCTCAGCGCAGGAAGCTGTCGACCGGGCGGGGCATCCCGGCCTGTTCGGGGTACATGTGCGAATAAGTCACCGCGTTGCCGATCACGCGCATGACGTAATAGCGGGTCTCGAAATTGGCCGGGATCTTCTCAACCCACGTCACCCAGTCGATCGCCCCGGTGCGCGGATCGCCGTTCTGCCGCAGCCACTTGTTCACGTTGCCGGGCCCCGCGTTGTAGGCCGCCACCGCGAGCGGATAGGAGCCGCCATAATAGCTCATCATCCGTGCGAAGTAGCCATCGCCCAGCTGGATATTGTACTGCGGCGATGCGGTGAGGTCAGCGGAGAGATACTGCACGCCCAGCTTGCCCGCCTGCTCGCGCGCGGTGCCGGGCATCAGCTGCATGATCCCGCGCGCGCCGGCGTGGCTTTCGCGTGTCCGGTCGAACTCGCTTTCCTGCCGGGCGATCGCATGGACCATGACCCAGTCGTTGACCACCGGCGGCGTGGGCACGGTCGGGAAGCCGATCCGCTCGAGCCCGCTGAGCCCCGTCTCGCCCATCTTGAGACCGAGAACTACGGCCAGTTCGTCAAGGCCGACTTCCTTGGCCAGCATCGCCGCCATCAGCATTTCGGTGGGGGTATCGGCCTCGTCGCCGAGCGCCTCGAAGAAGCGGCGCTCGGTGCGCCAGTCGCGGCGGTTATTAGCGAGGGCGCGGATCGCCTTGACCACGGGCCGAGCCTCGAATTCGGCGCGGACGGCCGCGTTCATCGCCGGCTGCGGCAAGCCTGCGAAAGCCGGCATCGTGCGGCCGAGCGCGGAAAGCGCCAATTGGCCATAGTAGTAATCGGGCCAGCGCGCGGCCATCTCGAAATAGCGTGCCGCGCCCGCCTGATCGCCCGCTTGCCGCGCCGCCCGGCCCGCCCAGAAATAGCCCTTGGCCTTGGTCAGCGGCGTCTTGGCCGCATCGCCATAGCGTGCAAACAGCGGCGCGGCCGTTTTACCGTCGCCCATATCCCACAGCGCCTTGGTGCCGCCGAGCCACATCAGGTCGGTCAGCCGGTCCCGCAAGGTAAAGCTTGTCGCCGACAGGTCGGTGTCGGGCGCAAACAGGTCCCCCGTGCGGCTGGCGATATCAGCGGCATCGCGCGCACCCACACTCCCCGCCAGACCGAGGAGCTGGCCCACGAAAGCTTCGGGATCAAGCGCGGGGCGGGAGAAGGCCGGACGATTGGTGAAGACCCGCGCCGCCTCGTAACTCTGGCCTGAACCGCGCAGGTAATTCACGAGATTGAAAACGTAGCCCGGATCGGCCTCGGCCCCGGCGGGCACAGCCACGCCTGCCATCTCGGGGCGGGCGCCGCGCAGCAGGGAAAGGCGGGCGAGCGCCATCGGGCGTGCCGCTTCGGGCAGGTTGATCAGCTGGCGGGCAGCGGCATCGGCCTTGCTCTGCCATAGCAGCGCATCCATCCGCACCGTGTTATCATCGGGCGTGAACTGGCCCGCGTAGAGCTGGGCGAGATAAAGCTCGACAGCATCGGCCATCTGTCCCCCGCGCCAGGCCTTGCGCGCTTCGGTCAGCGCTTCGGGGCGCTGCATCGCGGCGAGTGCCAGAGCATAGCGCGCGCGGCCCGGATTGGTCAGCGGCGGATTGGCATCGAAGAACCGTATCATCTCGGCGGGCGAGGGTGCCTCGTTCTCCAGTGCAGCCTCGGCCCGCAGGCGCAGGATCTCGCTGCGCGGGAAGCTTGGATAGGCGAGCACGAAGCCGGCATAGTCGGCGAACATGTGCGTGCGGCTTTCCTGCAAGACCTCCCACCGGGCGAGAGCGGCATCGACGGCAGCGGGCTGACGGGCGACGAGATCATTGCCGGAGCCCCAATCCTGCGCGGCCGCAGGCACAGCCGCGGCAAGGCCTGCGCCGAGTCCCGCAATCACAGCAATAATCCGGACAGAAATCGTAGACTTGCGGACCATGCTGGACATAATGCCAATCGGCTCCTTATCAGGCGCTGAACGGTGGGATGGCGGGGGAGAGGCCCCGCGTTCCGATCTCTAGCGATGAAGGCAGGACAATAGCAATGTTCAGCGGTTCGATACCCGCTCTGGTGACTCCTTTTCGCGGCGGAGCGTTTGACGAGGCCGCCTTCCGCCGTTTGGTGGACTGGCAAATCGAGAACGGCAGCGCCGCCCTGGTAGCCTGCGGCACGACGGGAGAGGCCTCGACCCTGTCAAACGCCGAACACCACCGCGTAATCGAGGTCTGCATCGAACAGGCCGCAGGCCGGGTGCCAGTGATCGCGGGTTGCGGGTCGAACGATACCCGCAATGCCCAGCTGCACATGAATTTCGCCAAGAAATCGGGCGCTGCGGCGGGGCTGTGCGTGGCCCCTTATTACAACCGACCCAGCCAGCGCGGCCTTGTGGCCCATTTCAGCTATCTGGCAGAGAACTGTGACCTGCCGATCGTGCTCTACAACGTGCCTGCGCGTACTGTGACCGATCTGCTGGACGAGACGGTGGTTGAGCTGGTGCGCAAGTACCCCGACCGGATCATCGCCATCAAGGACGCGAGTGGCGACCTTAGCCGCGTCGCCGATCACCGCATGGGGATCGGGCGCGAGTTCTGCCAGCTTTCGGGCAATGACGAGCTATGGCTCCCGCATGCTGCAGCCGGCGGGCGCGGGTGCATCTCTGTAACGGCCAACGTCGCGCCCAAGCTGTGCGCGGAATTCCACGAAGCGATCGCTGCAAACGAGCTGAAGAAGGCGCGCCAATTGAACGACCGCCTGTTCCCGCTGCACTACGCGATGTTCTCCGACGCTTCGCCGGCTCCGGTGAAATACGCGCTCAGCCGCGTGCACCAGTGGATCGAGCCGGAAGTGCGCCTGCCGCTGGTCGAATGCTCGGATGAGGCCAAGCGCGCGGTGGACGAAGCGCTGGTGTCGGCGGGGGTAATCGCTGCCTAAACCACCTCGTCCTCGTCGAGCATCCCTTGCGCATTGCCTTGGGGTTCGCTCGCCAGAATGGCCTCGGTGATCGAATCGATCTGGCGGCCGACGCGTTCGGGGTGATCGATGGCGGCAATGTGGAAAAGCGCATCGCCCTGATGGACGACCGGAAGCGTCGCATGGCCGATTACGATGCCGTCGACCGGGCTGACCAGTTCCTCGGCACCTTCTCCGAACAAGCCCGCGACCCGCGCCAGCACTTCGCCCTGGCGCACCGGATCGCCCGAGGTGCGCACCGCCTGCATTACCCCGCCGCGCGGGCTTCTCACCCACACCGAGCGGTTGGCGCGGGCGGGCACGCCGACCGCGCTTAGACCGTCGTCGGCCTCGATCATGCCGAGATGGGCGAGCACCCGTGTCACGCCTTCCACGCCCGTCTCGATCGACAGGCGGTCAAAGCGCAAGGCCTCGCCCGCCTCCATCAGTAGCATGTCGACACCGTGCTTCTGCGCCTGATCGCGCAAGCTCCCGTCGCGCAAGGGGCTCTCGATGATCACCGGCGCGCCGAAGGCCATCGCCAGCTCTACCAGCCGCCGGTTGCCTGCCTTGATGCGGATCTGGGGCAGATTGTAGCGGTGGATCGCGGCCGAGTGGATGTCGATGCCCAGTGTGCAGCGCGCGACCACCTCGCGGTAGAAAATGTGCGCGAGCTGCCCCGCCAATGATCCCCCCGCGCTCCCCGGGAAGCTGCGGTTGAGGTCGCGCCGGTCGGGCAGGTAGCGCGAATGGGTGATGAAGCCGAAGATATTGGCGACCGGCACCAGCATCACCGTTCCCGTCAGCGTCGCAGGGTCAAGCTCCTGCGCAAGCCGCTGGATCACCGCCGTGCCGATGATCTCGTCCCCGTGGATTGCCGCACTCACGAACACAGCCGGGCCTGCCTGCGCCCCGTGCAGCACCCGCACCGCGAGCGACGAGGTCGTGCCGGTTGCCATCGTGGTGACGGGAAAGGCGACATCGGCCTGCGTGCCCGCAGCGATGCTCTGTCCTGCGATGATGAACGGCTCGGCTGTGATCATGGCCCCCGCATTTCTTATGCCTTGCGCGGCGCACGCTACGCTCCGCCGCCCAAAAGCGCAAAGGCCCTCGCTTTTTACCGCCCCAGCCACTACATCGCGCCCCCTTATGGCACGCCCCAAACCCGTAACCTTCGACAAGCTCAAGATCGTCGCCGAGAACCGTCGTGCGCGGTTCGACTACTATATCGAGGACAAGTTCGAAGCCGGGCTTGCCCTGCAGGGCACCGAAGTGAAAGCGCTGCGAGCAGGCGAGGCGAGCATCGCGGAAAGCTATGCCGAGGTGAAGGACGGGCAGGTGTGGCTGATCAACGCCAATATTCCCGAATACAGCCACGGCAACCGCCTGAACCACGAACCGCGCCGCCCGCGCAAATTGCTGCTGCACGAACGCGAGATCGAGAAGTTCGTCGGCGCGGTGGAGCGCAAGGGCATGACGCTGGTGCCGCTGTCGGTCTATTTCAACAGCACCGGCCGCGCGAAGGTCGAGCTCGCGCTCGCCAAGGGCAAGCAGACTCACGACAAGCGCGCCAGCACCAAGGAGCGCGACTGGAAGCGCGACAAAGCGCGGCTGATGCGCGACCGGGGGTAGAACGCGTGCGACCTACGCTCGTCGATTATTTCGTACCGGCCTGGCTCGTCGATTATTTCGTACCGGCCTGCGATTCATCACCTAGTCAGCACTGTCATGCTACCCATATGGGCCTCGTGATGCTGACCTTCCCGCTCTTGCGCGATTCATTCGCTGCGCTGCGCCATGTAATGGTGTGCGCATGAGCGTGCCGCAGCCGCGCGACTCCGGTCTGGGACCACGCTCCAAGACCTGGGCGATGGACATCATCCGCAAGAACACGCCGACCCGCGAAGAGATGGCCGGGAACAAGTATCTCGCCCCCATGGCGCACCGATTCCTTTCGCCCGAGCTTTGGCGCTTTACCCGCCGCTCTGTGCCGCGCGGTGTGGCGCTCGGGCTGTTTGCGGCCTTCATCATCCCCATCGGACAGATTTTCTTGTCCGCTTTCCTGGCGCTGCCGACCCGCGCCAATGTGCCGCTGGCCGCGCTCGTGACGTTTGTCACCAACCCCTTCACGCTTCCCTTCTGGATGGCGATCGCTTACAAGATCGGCGAATTCTTCCTGCGTTTCGATGCCGCCAGCAGCGCGATCGCCAGCGCTAAAGCCGGCAGCGGAACATGGGCGTTTCTGGTCGATGCCTATCAGGTCGCAGGCGCCACGGTGGTCGGCTATCTCGTGCTCTCCACGATCACGCCTGTAGTCGGTTATTTCGTCTCTGGCTGGGTGTGGCGCGCTGTGGTGTCGCGCAAACGCGCCAGACGGTTGAAGGCGATGGAAGCGCGGCTCGACCAGCGGCTCGGAGCGCAGTAGGAAGCGCATCTTGCGGAGCGCGACGTCGCGCCCGTTCCCTGTTCACAGGAGCTTGCCCGTCTTGTCCCGCCGTACCGGCAGCCAGCCGCACACCCTGACCACCGCCGAGGAACGCGGCGAGAGCGCGGGGCTGCCCCCTGCCAAATTTCTGGCAATCATGGGCGGCGGACTGCTGCTCAGCGCCTTGGTGCTGCTCATCGCCACTGGCAGCTGGCTGGTGGCGCTCGCCTTCATTCTGGCATCGGGCGTGATGCTGGGTGGGGTGGTGATGCTCGACCAGATGCGCGGCGCGCCCGCTTCAGAAGGCACTTCCGCGCCCGACTGGAGCGTCACTGTCGCCGCGATCGAGCGCGCGGGCGAGGCGATCGCGATCACCGACCGCGCCAACCGTATGGTGTGCGCCAACCCGTTCTTCCTCGACAGCTTCGGCGCCAATGCCGCCCCCCCCGGCTCTGCCGCTCGATCGCCCGGGTCTTGAGGCGCTGGCTTTGCTCGCGCGCAATGCCTGGCGCGATGGTTCGGCTGCGCTAGAGCAGATCGAGGCCTCCGACGAGACGCGCTGGCAGGTCAGTGCCACGCGCGCAGGGCGGGGCGATGATCATCTTATATGGCGGCTCAAGCCCATCGCCCGCGCACGCGGAGCCGATCTCGGCTCGCTCGATCTGGCCGGGGCGTTTGGCAAGATGCTGAGCCGGGCGGGAATCGAGACCGCTATCACGACCGCTGACGGTGTCATCCGCGCCGTTAGCGCCGGTTTCGCTGAGCGCGCCGCTGGTGATGAGCGCGCCAGCCTGGTGGGTCAGGACTTCGTCAGCTTCCTGCGCTCCGACGAGCGCGACCGCATCTTCTTCACCCGCGAAGGCAGGGGCGGCACGCCGCAGACGCTGGTGGATATACCGCTGGTCGATCCCGAAGAGAGGGTGACCCCCGCCGGGCCGGACGAAGCAACCTCGCTGATGTTACTGATCGACAGCGGCGTAGGCATCGGTTCGGGCTTTGACGGCGCGGCGCAGGCAGGGGTGGCGCAGCTCGACGCGCTGCTCGCGCAGCTGCCGCTCGGCCTCGCCATGACCGACCGTGACGGGCGCTTCCTGTTCGGCAACGAGGCGTTTCTGCGCAGCGTCGGGCGCGAGGGGCGGGGGCTGCCCGCCTTTCCGACCGATCTTGCCACGCGGGAGGACAAGGCCGCGCTTTCGGATGCCGTGCGCCGCCACGGGCGCGGGCCTGCGACCAGCGGCGATGTAGCGGTGCGGCTCACTAACAGTCCGGAAGAGCCGGTTTCGCTCGGTTTGGCGGGCGTGCGGGGATTGGGCGAGGCAGCTGTACTGCTCTCCCTTGCCGACACATCCCAGGAAAACCAGCTTAGGCGTCAGGTCGCACAGGCCACCAAGATGCAGGCGGTCGGCCAGCTTGCAGGCGGCGTTGCGCATGATTTCAACAATGTGCTCACCGCGATCATCGGCACCTGCGACCTGATGCTGCTGCGCCATATTCCGGGCGACAGCGATTATGACGACATTCAGCAGATCCGCGCAAATTCCAACCGTGCGGCATCCCTGACGCGTCAGCTGCTCGCTTTCTCCCGCCAGCAGACCCTGCGGCCCGAGATCATCCAGCTGCCCGACGTCGTCAGCGAAGTCAGCCCGCTCATCAAGCGGCTCCTCGGCGAGAAGATCACCTACTACGTCCAGCATGACCGCAACCTCGGCCCGGTGCGTGCCGACCCGCAGCAGATGGAGCAGGTGATCATGAACCTTGCCGTCAACGCGCGCGACGCGATCCAGTCGCGTGGGAACGGGCAGGGGCGGATATCGCTCTACACGCGCACGCTTCAGGCCAATCAGGTGATCCAGCTGGGATCGGAAGTGCTGCCGCCCGCCGACTATACCGTGCTGATTGTGCAGGACACCGGCGGGGGCATTCCGCCGCATGTGTTGCCCAAGCTGTTCGAGCCGTTCTTCACCACCAAAGAACAGGGCAAGGGCACCGGCCTCGGCCTTTCGACGGCATACGGGATCGTCAAGCAGTCGGGCGGGTTCATCTTCGCCGACAACATCATCGACAAGACCGGCCACCCGACAGGCGCGCGCTTCACGGTCTATTTCCCCGTACACCGCGGTGAGGTGCCCAAGAAGCGCACGGCTGCGCCGCTGGTGTCCTCCGATTGGTCGGCAGGCGGCAAGGTGCTGCTGGTAGAAGACGAGGACATGGTCCGCGCCGTCGCAGAGCGCGCGCTGGCACGGGCGGGCTATGAAGTCACCGCCTGCGCCAACGGCGAGGAGGGCCTTGCCGCGATCATGGACGGGACGACCGAATTCGATCTGGTGGTGAGCGATGTGGTCATGCCCGGGATGGACGGTCCTGCGATGGTCCGCGCAATCCGGGCGAAGCTCCCCAGAATGCCGGTGCTGTTCATGTCGGGCTATGCCGAGGAACAGCTGCGGCGCGATATCGACATTCCCGACATGCACTTCATCGCCAAACCGTTCAGCGTCGCGTCGATCGGCGATAAGGTCGGCGCGGTGCTGAGCGAGGCGCGGGCAGAACAGGGTGCGCGGCCATAGAACCGGTACACTGATTTTGCGCGAAACTTTCTCCATTCACGTTGGATAAAGCCGCCGGGTCGTTCATTCCGGCGGATGACACGAGTGGAGGGGACATGATGATCTATCGCGCAATTACCGCAGGGTGCGGCATCTCGCTGGCGGCGCTCCTCGCCACCGGCGTGTTCGCCCAGGGCGTGCCCGATCCCGATGCGACCGCGCAGGGTGATGTGTCGCTCACGATCTACAACAACGATCTCGCCCTCGTGCAGGACGTGCGCCAGATTGCCATCGTGCAAGGGAAGAGCCGCATCGAGTTCCCCGATGTCTCCGCCCGGATCCAGCCCGAGACGCTGAGCTTTGCTTCGGCCAACACCACGATCATCGAACAGAACTTCGACTATGATCTGCTCACCCCCGAAAAGCTGATGGAGAAGGCGGTCGGCCAGACTGTCACGCTGCTGCGCACCAACCCCGCCACCGGCGCCGAAACGCGCGAGCGCGCCAAGGTGCTGTCGGTCGCGGGTGGCACCGTGATCCAGATAGGCGACCGGATCGAGGTGCTGCGTGACGACGGCCTGCCGGTGCGCGTGATCTTCGACCGCGTGCCCGCCAACCTGCGCGCACGGCCGACGCTGTCGGTGAATCTCGAATCGACCCGCCCCGGCACCCGCCCCGTCAACCTGCGCTATCTCACCGGAGGTCTCGGCTGGAGCGCGGATTACGTCGCGTTGTATAACGAGGGCGCGGGTACCATCGACATGCAGGGCTGGGTGACGCTCACCAACACGACCGGCACCACCTTCCACAAGGCCGATACCGTGCTGGTCGCGGGCAACCCCAATGGGGGCGGCAACGGCTATGGCTACAACCAGCGCGGCATGACCCGCGCGGGGACCGAGGCGTCGGACCGCGAGCGGCTCGGCGATTTCTATCTCTACCCGATCAGCGGGCGCACCACGGTTGCCAACAACCAGACCAAGCAGGTGAGCTTCCTCGACGTGCAGTCCGTCCCCGCGCGCAAGATCTATTCGGCCAGCGCCTATTTCCAGCAGAACGACCAAGAGCCCCGCAATGTCGAGAGCCGCATTGCCTTCTCAACCTCGCGCGACCAGGGCCTGGGCGATGCGCTCCCCGCAGGCACCGTGCGCTTCTACCAGCGCGACCGCGAGGGCACGCCCCAGTTCATCGGCGAAAAGGGCATCGACCACACCCCGATGGGCAGCGACCTTTCGCTGGTGACCGGCGATGCTTTCGACATCACCATCAAGGCCGAGGTCGAAAAGCGCGAGACCATCACGTCGGCAGAATGGGAAAAGAGCGCGCGCTACCGCGTGACCGATGGCTCCGAAACCCGCACTATCACCATCGAGCGGCCCAAGACTTATTATCGCACCACCATGCGCTACACCCTCACCAATGCCAAGGCGGCGCCGGTCGAGGTGGAACTTACCCAGTCGGGCCTCTCCCGCAGCTGGTGGTCGGATGATTTCCGCGTCACCTCCGAAGATATCAAGGGCAAACAGCTGAACGCCGATCAGCGGCGCTACAAGATCCCCGTCCCCGCCGAGGGCGAGCGGGTGATCCGCGTCACCTACGAAACCCGCTACTAGGAGCGCGGGGCCATGCGCTCTGCCGCGATCCTTCTGGCCGGCCTCGGCAGCGTGCTCGCCGCGCCGCTGTGGGCGCGCGAGGTGGTGGACGCCGCCGCGCCGTCCGACATCGCCGTCACCATCTATCGCGATCCGGACCGCGGCGAGGACGAGAAGCTCAACAGGGATAATCCGCGCGGCCTCGCAATGATTTCCGAGACCCGCCGCGTGACGCTGCCCAAGGGCGAATCGACCATCCGCTTCGAAGGCGTGGCTGAAGGCATGATCGGCATCTCCGCGATCGTCACGGGCCTACCCGGCGGCACGATCGAGAAGAACCGCAACGCTGCTTTGCTCTCGCCCGCATCGCTGGTCGATGGCACGCTCGGCAACCGGGTGACGATCACGCGGATGAACCCCGCGACCGGCCAGCAGGTGAGCGAGAGCGCCGTGGTGCGCACCCGCGCAGACGGGGGGCTTGTGCTTCAGACGGGGCAGGGCTTCGAGGCGGTGCAATGCTCGGGCCTCCCCGAAACGCTAACCTTCGACCGCGTCCCCGCCGGGCTTTCGGCAGCGCCGGTGTTCTCGGTCGACACCCGTTCTGCCGAGGGCGGCACTTACGATGTGACCCTCACGTACCTCGCCTGGGGGTTCGACTGGCAGGCCAATTACGTCGGCACGCTGAAAGAAAGGGGCGCGAAGGCGCAGGGCGACGAATTCGAGATGGGCCTGCTGAGCTGGCTCACCCTTGTCAACGACAACGGCCAGAGCTTCGATAATGCCCGTCTCCAGATCGTCGCGGGCGAACTCAATGTCGAAAGCGATTACGAAAGCCTCGCCGATCCGCCGGTGGCCGAAGAACTCTACCTGACCTGCTATCCGCTGGGCAGCACCTCGGCAGGGGGAATTCCCGAGCTTGTCCCGCCGCCACCGCCCGCGCCGCCGATGCTCCTCGATTTGCCGATGCCGGCTGCCGCAATCGTCGTCACGGGCTCGCGGCTCGAAGCGCGCTCCTATGATATTGTCGCGCCAGTCTCGGTCGTCACCGCGAGCGAGGAAGACCTTGGCGACCTCAAGCTGTTCCGTGTGCCCGGCCGCATCGACGTTTCGGCCAAGGGAATGAAGCAGGTCGCCTTCCTCAACAAGGAAGCGGTCAAGGGGCGGCTGCTTTACGAGGCGAGTTGCTCTCCCGATCGATGGATCGGCCAGCAGGTAGACCCTTTGCCTGCCGGGATGCTGCTGGTGACAAAGAACGAGGAGAAGAAGGGCCTCGGCACCGCTCTTCCGCAAGGCGGGCTGACGCTTTACGAACCTTCCCCGCGCGGCGAGCGGCTGGCGGGCAGCACGTCCTTGCGCGATTATGCGCGCGGGCAGGATATAGAGCTTGACCTGGCCCCAAGCACGCAGGTCTTTGCGCGCTGCGCCTCGCTGAGCGAGAAGGGCCGGGCCGAGGGTCGCCAGTGGAACGCGATGCGCGCGGTGCTGAGCAACGCCAATCCCCACCCGGTCAAAATGCGGCTGCAACTCGGCTGGGCCGGAGGCTGGCAGGTTCGTTTTCCGGGGCAGAAGGCGGTGGTGAAGAACGGCTGGCAGACGGTCGAACTGACGCTGCCGGCGAATAGCGAGAAGACCTTCGACTGGAAGCTGCGAGATGCGACAGCGGAGTAAGGTAGCGACGTAGGGAAAGGCGCGGACCCCACGCGGAAAAATTTTTCGTTCCCTACTTGTTCCATGAGAACAAATCCAATACATAGCTCCTATCGGGCGGCGGAAAACTGCTTTTCTGCCCTAGGCAATCGAAGGAGCGCGTGCGATGGCTACCCAATTGAAATTGGTCGAAGAGGATAAAAAAGCCGTGGATCGTCAAAAGGCTCTGGAAGCCGCGCTTGCCCAGATCGATCGTGCCTTCGGCAAGGGTTCGGCAATGAAGCTGGGCTCGAAAGAAGCGATGCAGGTCGAAGCGATTTCGACCGGCTCGCTGGGTCTGGATATCGCGCTCGGAATTGGCGGCCTGCCGCGCGGCCGGGTGATCGAGGTCTATGGTCCTGAAAGCTCGGGTAAGACCACGTTGGCGCTGCACGTGATCGCCGAAGCACAGAAGGCAGGCGGCACCGCGGCCTTCGTCGATGCAGAACACGCGCTTGATCCGGTTTACGCCAAGAAGCTCGGCGTCGACATTGACGAGCTGATCGTCTCGCAGCCCGACACCGGCGAACAGGCGCTTGAGATTGTCGATACGCTGGTCCGCTCCAACGCGATCGACGTGCTGGTGGTCGATTCGGTCGCGGCGCTGGTGCCGCGCGCGGAAATCGAAGGCGAGATGGGTGACAGCCACGTCGGCCTTCAGGCGCGTCTGATGAGCCAGAGCTTGCGCAAGCTGACCGGCTCGATCAGCCGCTCGCGCTGCATGGTGATCTTCATCAACCAGCTGCGCATGAAGATCGGTGTGATGTACGGGAACCCCGAAACCACCACGGGCGGCAATGCGCTCAAGTTCTACGCCTCGGTCCGCCTCGACATCCGCCGCACCGGCCAGATCAAGGATCGCGACGAGATTACCGGCAACGCGACCCGCGTGAAGGTGGTCAAGAACAAGGTCGCCCCGCCGTTCAAGCAGGTCGAATTCGACATCATGTACGGCGAAGGCATCTCCAAGATCGGTGAGATCATCGATCTAGGGGTCAAGGCTGGCCTCGTGGAAAAGTCGGGGAGCTGGTTCTCCTACGATTCGATCCGCATCGGGCAGGGGCGTGAAAACGCCAAGACCTACCTCAAGGAGAATCCCGAAGTTTGTGACCGGTTGGAAGCTGCGATCCGCAGCCGCACCGATCAGGTCGCCGGGGAAATGATGACCGGGCCGGACGCGGACTCGGACGACTGATCCCCAAGCGGGCGTCGTCAGGTGAAGGAGTGTCCCGCTCCTGTCCTGACTGTACCCAAACGCCCGGACACGCGGAACGCCGGTCTTGCGCTTCTCCCCAGAGCGCGGGGCCGGCCTTTCGCTTTATTCGGGCAGCGCCAGACCCCCGCCAGCCCGCGCGAAGTGCGGCCTTGGCCAGCCTTAGCCCCACTTAGACCCGGGCCAGACCCCCTCCAACCCCCCCTTTTTTCGCGCTCCATTGCGAAATCCGTGCGGTTTGCCTAACTGCACCGCCATGACCTCGACGAACGAAATCCGCCGCTCCTTCCTCGACTATTTCAGCAGGAACGGGCACGCCGCCACGCCTAGTGCGCCGCTCGTTCCTTACAACGATCCGACGCTGATGTTCGTCAATGCCGGAATGGTGCCGTTCAAGAACGTCTTCACGGGTCTCGAAACACCCGCGTCTCCCCGCGCCGCGTCCTCGCAAAAATGCGTCCGCGCTGGTGGCAAGCACAATGATCTCGACAACGTCGGCTACACCGCTCGGCACCATACATTTTTTGAAATGCTTGGGAATTTTTCCTTCGGCGACTACTTCAAGGAGCAGGCGATCGAGCATGCCTGGACCCTCCTCACCAAGGAGTGGGGCCTGCCCAAGGACAAGCTGACCGTTACCGTATATCATACAGACGACGAAGCGGCCGATCTCTGGAAGCGCATCGCGGGTCTGCCGGAAGAGCGCATTATCCGGATCAGCACCAACGACAACTTCTGGTCAATGGGCGACACCGGCCCCTGTGGCCCGTGCTCGGAGATCTTTTTCGACCACGGTGATCACATCTTCGGCGGCCCTCCGGGTAGCCCGGACGAGGACGGCGATCGCTTCGTCGAGATCTGGAACCTCGTCTTCATGCAATACGAACAGCAGGTTGATGGCACGCGTCGCGATCTGCCCAAGCCCTCAATCGACACCGGTATGGGGATCGAGCGGGTCGCTGCGGTGCTTCAAGGGGTCCACGACAACTACGATACCGATACGTTCAAGGCCCTGATCGCGGCTTCGGAATCGCTGACCGGCGTCGCCGCGCAGGGGGAAAATGCTGCTTCGCACCGCGTCATCGCGGATCACCTGCGCTCGACCAGCTTCCTGATGGCCGACGGGGTCCTCCCCTCGAACGAAGGGCGCGGCTACGTCCTGCGCCGGATCATGCGCCGCGCCATGCGCCACGCGCACTTGCTAGGCGCGAGCGAACCGCTGATGCACCGCCTTGTTCCTGCGCTCGTGACCGAGATGGGCCAGGCCTATCCGGAGCTTACCCGCGGCCAGACGCTGATCGAGGAAGTGCTTGAGCGCGAGGAAACCCAGTTCCGCCGTACGCTCGACAAGGGTCTGAAATTGCTCGATGAAGAAACTGGGGACCTTGCCGAAGGTGGCGAGCTGGATGGCGAAGTCGCCTTCCGCCTCTACGACACATTCGGCTTCCCCTATGACCTCACCGAAGACGCGTTGCGCGCTCGGGGCATAGGGGTCGACAAGTCCGGTTTCGACGCGGCAATGGCGCGCCAGAAGGCTGCCGCCCGCGCTGCATGGAAGGGCTCGGGTGAAGCGGCGTCGGGTGAAGTCTGGTTCGACATCGCCGAGCGAGAAGGCGCGACCGAATTCACCGGCTATGCCGCCACTAGCGGCGAAGGTCGTGTGGTGGCTATCGTGAAGGCGGGTGCCGAAGTGGCCAGCGCCGGAGCGGGCGAGGAGGTCGTGGTGCTGACCAACCAGACACCCTTCTACGGCGAAAGCGGCGGCCAGATGGGCGATGCCGGAATGATTGCGAGCCTTGGCGGGCTGCGTGCGCATGTCACCGATACCTCGAAGCCGCTGGGTCGCCTGCACGCGCACCACGTGCATATCGACGCGGGCGAGGTCGCAGTCGGCGACACGGTTGAGCTCAAGGTTGATGCTGAGCGGCGCGACCGGATCCGTGCCAATCACTCGGCTACGCACCTCGTTCACGCCGCTCTGCGGGGGCGCCTTGGCGGGCATGTTACTCAGAAGGGCAGCATGGTTGTCGAAGACCGTTTGCGGTTCGACTTCTCGCACCCCGTTGCGCTCACTGCGGAGGATATCGCTGCGGTCGAGGCCGAGGTGAACGCCGAAATTCGTGCCAACGAGGCGGTAAGCACGCGGTTGATGACCCCCGACGATGCTGTCGCCGCGGGCGCGCTGGCACTGTTTGGCGAGAAATATGGCGACGAGGTCCGCGTGCTCGCTATGGGCCGCGCCGGAGCAGAAGGGCGCAGTTATTCGGTCGAGCTTTGTGGCGGCACTCACGTGCGCGCCACCGGCGATATTGGCGTGTTCCGGATTGTCTCGGAAAGCGCGGTCTCTTCGGGTGTGCGCCGAATTGAGGCGATGACCGGTGAAGGCGCGCGCCAATGGCTGGTTGCGCGCGAAGACGCTCTCAAGGCGGCGGCAGGCGTGATCCGGGCGACGCCCGAGGAAGTGCCCGCCCGCCTCGCGGCGCTGCTCGATGAACGCAAGCGGCTCGAAAGAGAGTTGGCCGAGGCCAAGAAGGCGCTGGCGCTGGGCGGCGGCACCGGAGGCGGTGCGCCAGCGGCTGATGAGATCGTTGCGGGCGTCACTTTCAGCGGTCAGGTCCTCGAAGGGCTCGACCCCAAGGAATTGCGCCCGCTGCTGGATGCAGCCAAGCAGCGCATTGGATCAGGCGTGGCGGCGATTATCGCGGTCAATGACGGCAAGGCGAGCATCGCAGCCGCAGTTACCGATGACCTGACGGCACGCATCAGCGCCGTCGATCTGGTACGCGCCGGCGTGGAAGCGCTCGGCGGCAAGGGAGGGGGCGGGCGGCCTGACATGGCGCAAGGCGGCGGGCCGGACGGCAGCAAGGCAGGAGATGCGCTGGCTGCAGTGAAGGCTCTGCTCGCGGGCTAACCCGGGCACGGTCAACGTCTGAACAGCGCTGTCAGGAAATCGGGCAGAAGCACGGCCATGCTCGCCAGATCGCCGCTCGTCTTTGGCAGGTCGTCGATCACGTCCGCTTTGCGGGTGCCGTAGAAGATATGGCGCGTGGGCCGCGGCTGCGCTCTGTTTTTCGGAAGCATAGCAGCCGGGACGAAAGCCAGGTCCGGCATGGCTGGCATCTTCATGAACGCCACTACCGGATGCGCGCAGGATGTGCACACCCCGCGCTCCAGCGGACTGTTCGCCTTGTAGTGCCCGAAGGTGACCGTTTCGGGCGTCAACAGGCGGACTGCATCAGCCCGCGTAATGGTCGCATCAGCGTAGTCGCCCGGATAGACGTTTTGGCAGATCGTGCAGTGGCACAGGAAGCGGTGCCTCGGCATCCGTGCCAGCGCGATCCGACTTGTTCCGCAAGGGCAGCAGCCCTCCAGCCAGTGGTTCTTATCGCCGCGCTTCGCCATTTCCCCAACTCCCCCTGATCGCGATGCAGACCCTAGCTTTCCGCTCTCGAAGTCCGCAGTTTCGGCTTCTCACTCAAGCCCCCGTCGCGTTCCAGCTGCTCGCGGAACTCGTCGCGCTTGGCGTGGATCGAGGCGATCACCGGACCCATCGCGACGCCGATATCGACCAGCACGGCTTCCGATAGTTGAAGCGAACTTTCAAGCGTCTCGGGTACGGCATGGCTGGCGCCGGCGCGGTACATGGCGGCCGCGTGATCGGTGTCGCGCGCACGGGCTACGATCAGCAGGTCGGGGTAAGTCTGCCGCAGCTTGGCCACGAGCCGCTGGGCCAGCACTGGTTCGTCCATCGTCAACACTACGGCGGGAGCCCGCTCCGCCCCCAGCCGCGACAAAGTGTCGCCGCGTGCAGCATCGCCAAAGGTGGCTCGGTACCCGTCCCGCTTGGCAGTGGCGATGAGATCGGGGTTCGAATCGATCATCACGTACGATTTGCTGTGGGTCTGCATCATGTCGGCAACCAACCGTCCCACACGTCCGCCGCCGACGATAATGGTGCGCGCCTCCTCGCTGTCGTCATCGTGCTGCGCAAGGGCGACGCTATCGACCCGTCGGGCAATTACCGCGCCGAGCTTTGCGAGAAGCGGCGTGATGGTGAGGCCGATGGCGGTAACCGTCTGCCAGAAGCGCGCGGTTTCCGGGTCGAGGACCAGCGCGCTTGTTGCAGCGGCGAGCACGATAAGCGTGGTCTCGGATGGCGAGGCCATCAACAGGCCGGTTTCCGCCGCAGTGCCGCGCCTGGCGCCCATCAGCCGGAGCAGGATGCCTGTGACCATTGCCTTGAATGCGAGAACGCCCACGACTGCCAGCGCTATCACCCCGATTTCGCTGGCGATTTCTGCCAGATTGATGCTCATGCCGACCGTGATGAGAAATACGCCGAGGGCGAGACCCTTGAACGGCTCCATGATCAGTTCGACTTCGGTATGATACTCGGTCTCGGCGATCAGCAGGCCGGCGATCAACGCGCCGACGATCGGCGAAAGGCCGACCAGCGCTGTTGCCAGGCTGGCGCCGATCACCACCAGCAGCGAGGCAGATAGGAACAACTCGGGGCTCTTGGTGCGTGCAGCCTGCGCGAACAGGCGGGGAAGGGCGAGCCTTCCGACTATCAGCAGGACCGCAACAACCAGGCCACCCTGCCATAGGGTCTGGATCATGCCCGCCCAGCCATCGTCAGCGGCGTTGGGAGCCAGTGCGCCGAGGATGAAGATGATCGGGACGATCATGATGTCCTCGAACAGCAGCATCGACAGCGCCGCCCGGCCGACGGGCGTGCGCGTACCGGAAATCGGCAGCACGATTGCGGTGGAGGAGAAGGCGAGTGCGAAGCCCAGTGCGAGTGCCGAGGTGAAGCTCAGCCCGCTCGCCAATCCCACGAACAGCGCCAGCGCGCCGCCACTGACCAGCACCTCGAGCGCGCCTAGGCCGAACACCAGCCGTCGCATTTCCCACAGGCGGTTGAACGAGAGTTCGAGCCCGATGGCGAACAACAGCAGCACGATGCCGAAGTCGGCGAACGGCACCAATCTCACCACGTTCGTGATCGTGATGTAATAAAGCCATGGATGCTCATCGACCAGCGAGCCGAGGCCGGAAGGGCCGACCAGCACACCGATCAGGATGAAGCCGATGATCGGCGTGATGCGGAACCGGGCGAAGAGCGGGATGACGATACCCGCCGAGCCGAGTATCACCAGCGCATCCGACAGGACGGGGGAAAGTGTTAGTTCGCCAGCCACGCCCAAGGCTTAACGGGCCGGGGCGGGGCTGTCACCCTTACGCCGGACAATTAAAAAGCCGGGCAGACCGCAGGGCCGCCCGGCTTTGGATGTTATGCGCAAAGCAGAATCAGGCCCAGTTGGCCATTTCCTTCTCGAGGTTCTGCACAATCGTCTCGAAGAACTGTTCGGTGGTCTGCCACGCCTGGCCCGGGCCGATCAGCAGCGCGAGGTCCTTGGTCATGTAGCCCTTCTCGACGGTCTCGATGCAGACGCGCTCAAGCGTTTCGGCGAACTTGACCACGTCCGGGGTGTTGTCGAACTTGCCTCGATACATAAGTCCGCGGGTCCAGGCGAAGATCGAGGCGATCGGGTTGGTCGAAGTCGCCTTGCCCTGCTGGTGCTGGCGGTAGTGGCGGGTGACGGTGCCATGGGCGGCTTCGGCCTCGACGGTCTTGCCATCGGGGCTGAGCAGCACCGAGGTCATCAGACCGAGCGAGCCGAAGCCCTGCGCGACGGTGTCCGATTGCACGTCGCCATCGTAGTTCTTGCAGGCCCAGACGAACTTGCCACTCCACTTCAGGGCCGAGGCGACCATGTCGTCGATCAGGCGGTGCTCGTACACCATGCCCTTGGCCTTGAACTGTTCAGCGAAGCCTTCGGTGTCGAATACTTCCTGGAACAGGTCCTTGAAGCGCCCGTCATATGCCTTGAGGATCGTGTTCTTGGTCGACAGGTACACCGGCCAACCGAGGTTGAGGCCGTAGTTGAAGCTGGCGCGGGCGAAGTCGCGGATCGAATCGTCGAGGTTGTACATCGCCATCGCGACGCCCGAGCTCGGGAAGTCGAACACGTCGAGGTCGATCTTCTCGCCGTTGTCGCCGTCCCACACCAGCCGCAGCTTGCCCGGGCCGGGGATCAGGGTATCTGTCGCCTTGTACTGGTCGCCAAAGGCATGGCGACCGACCACGATCGGATCGGTCCAGCCCGGCACGAGACGCGGCACGTTGTCGATCACGATCGGCTCGCGGAAGACGACACCTCCAAGGATGTTGCGGATCGTGCCGTTGGGCGACTTCCACATCTTCTTGAGGCCAAATTCCTCGACGCGTTGTTCGTCGGGGGTGATCGTCGCGCACTTCACGCCGACGCCATGTTCCTTGATGGCATTGGCAGAATCGACCGTCACCTGATCGTCGGTCGCATCGCGGTTTTCGATCGAGAGGTCGTAGTAGTGCAGATCGACGTCGAGGTAGGGCAGGATGAGCCTCTCGCGGATCCACTGCCAGATAATGCGCGTCATCTCGTCGCCATCGAGTTCGACGACGGGGTTGGCGACTTTGATCTTGTTCATGCGTGTTGCCCTATCCTTCTTGCCCCGTCTCTTGCGAGGCTAGGTGTGATCGACAGGAAGTGTTGAGGCCCGTCCAAAGGCCCATAGATCCCGGGGCGGCTTTAGCAGAGGCGCGGGGGCTTGCAAGCACGGGGACTGCGAATGAAACGCAAGAGCCGTTGCAGTGCGCGCGCGGTGCAATTCGGGGCACAAAAAAGCCCGCCGGTGAGGGCGGGCATTCTCGTCTTATCCGGTGGTGGGCGTAGCAAGGATTGAACTTGCGACCCCTACGATGTCAACATAGTGCTCTACCACTGAGCTATACGCCCGCACCATCGGATCGGCCCCATCGCGGGGCGGAGCGGCCCTTTATCGCAGCACTTGTGAAGGTGCAAGCGATTCGAGCCACGGAATGATTTACATCCGGGCGGCGTCTGCTTCCTCGAACACCCGTTCCACTTCCAGCACCAGATCACGTAGGTGGAAGGGTTTGGAAAGCACCTTTGCGGCGGGCTGTTCCCGGCTCGCGCGGAGGGACACGGCGGCAAAGCCGGTAATGAACATCACCTTCGTGCGCGGCGAAATTTCAGCGCAGCGCTGCGCAAGTTCGATCCCGTCCATTTCGGGCATGACGATATCCGAAAGCAGCAGATCAAAATCGCCCGTCTCCAGAAGGGGCACAGCATCTGTGCCGCGGTCGACCGCGCTGACGTCATAGCCGGCGTTGGTCAGCGCGCGTTCCAGATAGGCGCGCATGGCATCTTCGTCTTCGGCAAGCAGAATGCGGGGGGTGCGTGTCGCTGTCATGGCAGGTGTGTTAGCAGGCCCGGCTTAAGAAATCTTTGTCCCTGCGACGAGGGGCGCCCGTTGTGGTGCAAATTGCGCGACAGGCCGCAAGGATGAGGCTTTGACAGCCCTGCGCAAACCCGTCAGCAAGGTGGCGATCATGGCACCGCCCTCCCGCACATCTCCAAAAGGTCTCGCAGGCCCGATCGCTGCCCAGCGCACCGCATCCAGTGGCGGCGTT
This sequence comes from Porphyrobacter sp., assembly GCA_027533455.1. Taxonomy (GTDB): domain Bacteria; phylum Pseudomonadota; class Alphaproteobacteria; order Sphingomonadales; family Sphingomonadaceae; genus Erythrobacter. The sequence goes on from JAPZUC010000002.1 coordinate 341,569, forward strand.
GTGCCGGGGCTCGAGGACGCGCCCGCCTTCACACTCACCAGTCCGCCGCGTCTGCGCTTGCCGGTGCTTATAGCGGTGCCCCATGCGGGTCGTGCCTACCCTCCGGAAGTAACCGCGCGGATGCGCGATGCCGACCTTGCCCAGTTGCGGCTCGAGGATCGTTATGTCGACCGACTGGGTGTTGCCATTGCGCGCGAGACCGGCGCCGCACTGCTCGTGGCTCACGCCCCTCGCGCGCTGCTCGATCTCAATCGCGCCGAGGATGACATCGACTGGGACATGGTCGAAGGCGGGCGTCCAGCCGATGTCCCGTCCGCTGAGCCCGGGCAGCGCAGCAACGCACGTGCGCGCAGCGGGTTAGGGCTGGTACCGCGGCGCCTGCCGGGATCGGGCGAAATCTGGCGCGGTCGGCTTTCTCCGGCAGAGCTTGCTGCGCGGATCGAGGGAATTCACCGCTCGTATCATGCACGTGTGGCGGCAGAACTGGCGCGGATCCGCACCGACTGGGGCGCTGCACTGCTGGTCGATCTGCATTCCATGCCTCCGCTGCGCGCGGGCGAGGGCGAGACGCGCGCACCTGTGGTGGTGATCGGTGACCGCTTTGGCGCGTCGTGCCACAATCTGCTGGTGGGGCGGGCGCTCGCCCATCTCGAGGCGCGCGGCGTGGCAGCGACGCAGAACCGGCCTTACTCGGGCGGCTATGTGCTGGACCGCCACGGCGCCCCGCAGGGCGGGGTGCACGCGATGCAGATCGAGGTGTGCCGTGCGACCTATCTCGACCGCCACCTTTCGGAGCCTGGCGCAGGGCTACCGGCTATCGCCGCGATGCTGTCAGAGCTGGTGCGCGAGCTCGGGGCAGAAGCCGCGCTGCTCGGCGGGAGCGAAGGGCTGCGGCAAGCTGCCGAATAGGCGCGGGATGCGAAACGGGCGGGCAGACCTTCGTCCACCCGCCCGTCAGATGCTGTAGCAGCGCCGGAGTTTCGCACCCCGGAAACCCCCGTCAATTCAGCGCTGGCGCGCCCTGTTGCGTCATCGGCACCTTGCCCTGCGCGAGCTGGCGTTCGAAGATGTTGCGCATCAGGTTCAGCGAGAAGAGGTGCGCGTAGATCAGCATCAGCATGCCGTTCTTAGAGAGTTCCTCCAGCTTCGCAGCCGACAGCTCGCGCAGCTTGTTTTCGTCGACCATCCGAAAGCCGCGATAGATGAACGGCGTTTCGGGCATGTCGTTGCGGGTGATGGCGATCTCGCCGTCCATCAGCACATCGAGCTTTTCGAGCTCTTCCATGAACAGTTTGGTGCGCTGGCCGGCTTCTTCGAAGCGGCGGCAGAAATCGAGCACGCCTTGCGTGTATTCGGTCGGCTGGCCGGCATCGTCGAACAGCGCGAGACCTTCGTCGAACTTGCCGAGCAGACCGGGAACCGGATCGAAGCACAGCGACATGTCGTCGCTGCCCTGCTGCAGCTTGGCGAGGATGAAGGGATAGCGGCGCGCGTAGGCGGGCAGGTAGATCGGTTCATTGATCTTCATATCTTCGCCGACGAAGGTGTTCACGCCTTCGTTAAGACCGAACAGCGCGATCGGCAGCGGGTTTTCGCCCGAGGTGAAGACGATCGGGAAGTTGCGCTGCGCGTCGACGAATTCGTCCGAGGTCAGCGGAATCGCATGGGTGACGGAGAGGTATTCGGCGCTGTCGAGCGTGCCGGCTTTCCAGTCTGCGTGATCACGGCTGTTGAGCGGCAGAAGGTCTTTGTAGAACAGCGGAAGTTGCGATTGCGGCGCGCTGGCCATGACGAAGTCTCCGAAAGTCGATTGGTGATGATCCCGTCAGCGGAAAAACCAAGCCCCCCGCCGGAAGCGGGCGCCTTAAGGCTTTGTGCCTCCCCGCGCAAGCCGCGAGGGTCAGTGCGCGGCCGCGGTGTGCAGGAGTTTCCCCGGATTGAGCAGATTGTGCGGATCGAGCGCCTGCTTCACCTGCATCATGACCGCCAATGCGGCCGGATCGTGAAGGCGCACCAGTTCGTCGACCTTCATCTGGCCGATCCCGTGTTCGGCGCTGATCGATCCGCCCCATGCGGTCACGAGGTCATAGACGCGCCTGCTGACGGACTTTCCATCGCCCTCTTCCCACACCCCCCTGATCGCGCCAGCGGGCGCCAGAACGTGGAAATGGACATTGCCATCGCCCAGATGTCCGAACGCGACCGCGCGGGTGCCGGGAAAGGCGGTCTCGATGTCTGGCACGGCGGCAAGGATGAATTCGGGCATCTTGCTGACCGGTACCGAGATGTCGTGCTGCATCGCGGGGCCGAGCGCGCGTTCGGCCGCGGAAATGCCATCACGCAGAGCCCAGAATGCCTCGGCCTGCGTGTCGTTGGCAGCGATCACCGCGTCGGTGATCAGGCCTTCCTCCAGCGCGGCGCCCAGCGCGGCCTCCAGCGTTTCGCGCAAGAGCGCATTATCCTGAACCGGCGAGACACATTCGATCAGCGCGTTCCACGCCTGCGGCTCGGCCAGTGGCGCGCGGGCGGCGGGCTGGTGGGCCAGCACGGATTCGAGGCAATGCGCCGGCACCACCTCGAAGCCTTCGAGCGCGTCGCCCATCGCACGATCGATCTGCCGCAACAGCGTACGAGCTTGGACAATCCCGTCTAGTCCGACCCACGCCGTCGCGCGTCCAACGGGGGCGGGGAGCAGCCGCAGGCATGCCGCCGTGACAATGCCCAGCGTGCCTTCCGAACCGATCAGCAATTGCTTCAGGTCGAAACCGCGATTGTCCTTCTTGAGCGGAGCCATCAGATCGAGCACACTTCCGTCTGCCAGAACCGCCTCCAGCCCCAGCACCTGTGCGCGCATGGTCCCGTGGCGCAGCACCTGCGTGCCGCCGGCATTGGTCGCAATCAGCCCGCCAATGGTGGCCGAGCCCTTACCCCCCAGCGTCAGCGGGAACTGCAGACCTGCGCTGTCTGCCGCTTCATGGAGGGTCTGGAGAACAACGCCTGCCTCGCAAACTGCTTGTCCGTCTTCGGCCGAGAGGGTGCGGATGGCGTCCATGCGCCGCAGCGACAGGATAATCGCCGCGCCGCTTTCATCGGGGGTGGCGCCGCCCGCCATGCCGCTGTTGCCGCCTTGCGGGACAATCGGCACGCCGTGACTTGCGCATAGCTTCACCAGCGCGGCGACCTCGGCGGTCGAGGCAGGGGAGGCCATGGCCAGAGCCCGACCGGTGTAGCGCCCGCGCCAGTCAGTGAGCCAGGCGTCCATCCGCTCAGGGTCGGTGGTCAGTCCGCGCGGGCCGAGCAGGTCGGATGCGGCTTCCAGAAAGGCGATCTGGTCGGTTTCTGCGCGCTGCGGAGGGGTTGAGCGATTCATTGTTGCTTGCATGCCACACCCGGTGATGAAATTGCCAATGCTTTTGCGGGTGCACGGGCAGGCAGTTAAGGCATGGTTCAAATGGAAAGCCTAAGGCAATAAGCCGCCCACACATTCGGCACACTGGCCTTCCGTGCCGATCCTGTCCCACCTGAGGAGAGATCATCCTTCGCCCATGCACAGTCTGCTCGCCCTCGCTGCGCCGATCGCGATCATGCTGCCGCTTATGGCGGAGGACGTAGGGTCTCCAGTCCAAGCCGGATCGGTTGTGCATGCCTCTGCGCCGCAATGTGATGCGGCCTCTGCTGCGGGCGAGGGTCCGCTTCCCCCGACCAACCCGCTTTCCGCATTTCGCCAGTCATCGGTTGTTCGGCAGGTGCGGATAGAGCAACGCGTCGTGGTGCGCATCGCCCCGCAACCCGGCCCATCGCGCCAGAATCTGCTCGCGGAAGTCCCCCAGCGCCCGTCTGCTCCCCGATTCGAGGAGCGCGGCAAAGAGAAATGCGTTCCGCTTGTCGATATTGCCGGTGTTCAAACCGGCAGCGGCAACCGGCTGGTGCTGTTCCTGCGTGACCGGCGGATGATCTCGCTCAACCTCGAAAAAGCGTGCCGCGCCCGTGACTTCTACGCCGGCTTCTATGTCGAGAAGAACAAGGATGGGCAGATCTGTGTCGATCGCGACAAGCTGCAATCGCGCACCGGAGCGCGCTGTCAGGTCGAGACCATGCGCCAGCTCGTCCAAGCGCGCAGCTGACCGCCCCCGCCGCGTCCGCGCGATTCCTTGACTTTTGCGAGCATTTGCGGGAAAGGCGCGGCAGCCCGATACAGCGCCAGCGTGCGCGTCAGGCCAGCAATCCCGGCAGCACCACTGCCCGCTATTCTCGGACACCACACAAAGCATGACCTTCGCCGATCTCGGCCTTTCGCCCGAATTGCTCAAAGCCGTTGAGGACGCGGGCTATTCAACGCCGACCGCGATCCAGGCGCAGGCTATCCCGACCGTGCTAATGATGCGGGACCTGATCGGTATTGCCCAGACCGGCACCGGCAAAACCGCAAGCTTCGTGCTGCCGATGATCGACGTGATGGCCGCCGGCCGCCGCCGTGCGCTGATGCCGCGCTCGCTGATCCTCGAACCCACCCGCGAATTGGCTGCCCAGGTGGCCGAAAACTTCGAGAAATACGGCAAGAACCACGACCTCAAGATGGCGCTGCTGATCGGCGGCGTGCAGATGGGTGACCAGCTCAAGGCCCTGTCTGACGGGGTCGACGTGCTGATCGCCACTCCCGGTCGGTTGATGGACCTGTTCGAGCGTGGCAAGATCATGCTCAACGGCTGCGAGCTGCTGGTCATCGATGAAGCCGACCGGATGCTCGATATGGGCTTCATTCCCGATATCGAGTTCATCTGCTCCAAGCTTCCCGAAACGCGTCAGACCATGCTTTTCTCGGCGACCATGCCTCCGCCGATCGAAAAGCTAGCCAAGAAGTTCCTCAACAATCCCAAGCGCATAGAAGTCAATCGCGCGGCCTCGACCAATGCCGATATCACCGCTTTCAAGGTGCCGGTGAAGTCGCGGTCGAAGAAAGACACGCTGCGCTGGTTCCTCGAGAACGACCTTGTCGAGACCGCGATCATTTTCGCCAACCGAAAGACCACTGTGCGCGAACTGAACCAGAGCCTCAGCCGGTTCGGTTTCAGGTCGAGCGAAATTCACGGAGACATGGACCAGTCCAGCCGGATCAAGGAGCTGGAGCGGTTCAAGGCGGGCCAGGTCAATATCCTCGTTGCTTCAGACGTCGCGGCGCGCGGGCTCGACATCAAAGGCGTGAGCCACGTCTTCAACTACGACACGCCGTGGCACCCCGATGATTACGTCCACCGCATCGGTCGCACCGGCCGCGCGGGCGCCAAGGGCCGCGCGTTCACTTTCGTGTCCGAAGAAGACGCTGAAGCCATCGCCAACGTTGAGAAGCTGACCGGTAGCCCGATCAAGGTGTTCGGCAAGGAAGACGTTCGCGTCGACCTTTCCGAGATGCTCGCCAAGGCCGAAGCTGCTCAAGCCCCGCAGGCCGCTGCCGAGGATGAGCCCCGTGAGGAGCGCCCCGCGCGCAAGCCCCGCCGTGCCCGCGAAGACCGCCCTGCACGAGCGCCGCGCCGCGAGCAGGACACCCCGCGCACGGATCGCGTTACTGCCAGCGAAGAGCGCAAGCCGCGCCGCCATCGTGAGACTGACGAACCGGGCAAGCCCGGTGAATGGAACGGACCGGTTCCCGGTTTTCTCGATGTCGGTTTTGGCTGATCCTCTGAAGTTTTAACGCTTTTTTGGCGGATAGGACTTATGTACCCTCAGGTGATCCAGGATGCATTCCAGACGGCCGGCTCGGAACTGGCGGAACTTTTGCCGCTCGCGATTTTGTTCGGCATCATCGCCTATCTGACCAAGCGCGACGCCCTTGCCGCGAGCATTAGGCGCGCGCGGCCCGAAGTCGTCACCAACCTTATGCTGTTGCTTGTGAATGCTGTGGTGTTCATCCCCCTGTTGGCGGTGCCACTGCTGACCGGCTGGTCGCTGCTTCCACGATCCGAAACACTCGTGGGCTTCTGGGAAACGCTGCCGACTGCGGTCAATGTTGTGGTGGCAATTCTCCTGATCGAGTTTGTCGCCTACTGGCGTCACCGCTTCGAACATTCCCCGTCGCTGTGGCGGGTCCACGCCACGCACCACGCGGACGAGGCGATGAACTGGTTGAGTGTGCGCCGCAAGCATCCCCTAGGCGAGGCACTGGCTCTGATCTTCGACAACCTGTTCGTGATCCTGCTGGGCGTGCCGTTCTGGGCGATTGCCGCCGGGGCTTTGATCCGCGGCTGGTGGGGCTATTTCATTCATGCCGACGTGCCTTGGACCCTTGGCCCGCTGGGCAAGGTGTTCATCTCGCCAGCGGCGCACCGTCTCCATCACATTCGTGACGAGCAATTGATGGGCCACAATTTCGGCAACATGATTACGCTGTGGGACCGGTTGTTCGGCACCTATCGCGATCCTGCGCCCTACCTCGATTGCGAGACCGGCATTGCCGAAGGTACGCGCGACTTCGTGGGCGAACTCGCCCGGCCATTCGAGGCGCGCTATTGGCGCAAGCCGGGGGTCGAGGCGACCGGCGACCAGCCGGCCTGAGAGCGGTCCGCTGACCGCCGGGCAGGCACAGAACCTAACCCACCACCGTAACAAAGCTGTCGAGCACCCGCTTCTCGCCGGCGTCCTCGAACAGGATGGTGAGCTTGTTGCCCTCCTGATCGATCACGCAGCCCGTGCCGAACTTGGCGTGGGTGACCATAGCGCCGATCGCGACGTCCGAGCGGGCAGGGGCGGCGAAGCTGGCAGCAGACCGCGTAGTCTCGCGCACCCGCGCAGGCTTGGTCTCGTATCCCGAAGTGAGCGCCCGCTGCCAGCCCGGACCGCGCATTTGCGCTTTTGCGGGATAGTCGCGCGCCACGTGGGCAAAGGGGTCTTCCTGCTCGCTCCAGTTCGCCCGCCACAGCGATGCGCCGCCGGTGAGCGTGGTTTCCTGATCGATATGCTCGGGCGGCAGATCTTCGATGAATCGCGACGGTATGGAGCTGGTCCATTGGCCGTAGATCCGGCGATTGGCGGCATGGAGGATGGTGCAGTGCCGACGCGCGCGGGTGATCGCGACATAGGCGAGGCGGCGTTCCTCCTCCAGCGAGGCAAGCCCGCCTTCATCGATCGCGCGCTGCGAGGGGAACACGCCTTCCTCCCAGCCGACACAGAACACATTGTCGAACTCCAGCCCCTTGGCCGCGTGGATTGTCATGATCGTCACAGTCTCGCATGCGTCTGATCGTTCATTGTCCATGACGAGGCTGACATGCTCGAGGAAATCGCCGAGCGTCTCGTATTCCTCCATCGCGCGGGCGAGTTCGGAGAGGTTTTCTGCACGGCCCGCGCTCTCGGGCGACCGGTCGGCGGCGAGCATTGCGTTGTAGCCCGATTCTTCCATCACCAACCGGAGCAGATCGGCAGGCGAAAGCGTCTCCGATGCCTCGCGCCAGAATAGGAACTGCCGCATCAACCCGCCGATGGTGATCGCGGTGCGCTTGGGCAGCTCGTCACTGTCGGCCAGTTGCAGCGCGGCGGCCGCGAGTGGCAGGCCGGTGCGGCGCGCGTGACTATGCATCTGCTCCAGCGCCTTGGCGCCAAGTCCGCGCTTGGGCTGATTGTGGATCCGCTCGAACGCCAGATCGTCCTGCGGCTGCGCGATCAGGCGCAGATAGGCTAGGGCATCGCGGATCTCGGCGCGCTCGTAGAAGCGGAAACCCCCGATGATGCGATAGTTGATGCCGATCTGGATGAAGCGGTCTTCGAACTCGCGGGTCTGGTATTGTGCCCGCACGAGGATCGCGACCTGATCGAGCGCAGCGCCTTCGCGCTCCAACCGCTCGATTGCCTCGCCGACCCGGCGCGCTTCTTCGGGTGCGTCCCACACGCCGATCACCTTGACCTTGTCGCCGCCATTGACCTCGGTCCACAGGGTCTTGTCATGGCGCTGCGAGTTGGCGCGGATAAGCCCCGAGGCTGCGGCAAGGATGTGCGGCGTCGAGCGGTAATTCTGTTCCAGCCGGATCACTTCCGCGCCCGGGAAGTCCTTCTCGAAACGCAGGATATTGGCGACCTCTGCCCCGCGCCAGGAATAGATCGACTGGTCATCGTCGCCAACGACGCAGATGTTCTTGTGCCCCTGCGCCAGCAACCGCAGCCACAGATACTGCACCGCATTGGTGTCCTGATATTCGTCCACCATGATGTAGCGGAAGCGGCGCTGGTAATCGGCGAGGATGTCCGGGTGCTGCCGAAGGATGTTCAGCATGTGCAGCATCAGATCGCCGAAATCGCAGGCGTTGAGCTGTTTCAGCCGCTCCTGATATCGGGCGTAGAGCGCCGTACCGCGACCATTGGCGTAGGCTTCGTTCTCCACTGCATCGAGATCGGCGGGGTTGAGGCCGCGGTTCTTCCAGCGGTCGATCAGGCCAGCCAGCTGGCGCGCGGGCCAGCGCTTCTCGTCCAGCTCGGCCTCGGCGATCAGTTGCTTCAGCAGGCGAAGCTGATCGTCGGTGTCGATGATCGTGTAATTGTGATGGAGCCCTACGAGCTCGGCATGGCGGCGCAGCATCTTGGCGCAGATCGAGTGGAACGTGCCGAGCCACGGCAGCCCCTCGGCCTGAGGGCCAAGATGATGCGCGACCCGCTCGCGCATTTCCTTTGCGGCCTTGTTTGTGAAGGTCACGCACAGGATCTGCGAGGGGTAGGCGCGCCCCGTCGCCACAAGGTGCGCCAGCCGCGAAGTCAGCGCGGCGGTCTTCCCGGTGCCTGCGCCCGCGAGCATCAACACCGGGCCTTCCGTGGCCAGCACAGCGGCACGCTGCGGTGCGTTCAGCCGCGCCGCATAGGCCGGGATCGAGTCGCGCTCGGCGGGGAAGGGGAGGTTGGTGCTCATGGTCTCATGCGAACAGGTAGGGAACAATTCCACGGGGGGCAAGCAGCGAGGCGGTGCTGCGCACAGGACTCGCGGCAGGCGGAAATTCGGCTTGCCGCCTTTCAGCCACAACTATCGCCCGGACGGGCCGGCGCTGCGTTGCCCGGGTCGCGACGGCATTGCCCGGCTGCTCACGATGCACATATTGGCCTTGTCCGGTTAGCAGGGGATCGCGCTACCGGACACGCTTTCTTTCGCGTTCGTCGTGCTTGGGACAGTCACAATTGGAGTTACCCATGCACAAGTCTCTGAATAAATACGGTCTCGCCAGCGCTGCCCTCGCTCTGGCAATGACCCCGTCGCTCGGCGCTGCGCAGAACCAAGCCATGCCGGAAACGCCTGCCACCACCGGCACCCCGCCCACCGGCACTCCGCCCACTGCTACGCCGCCGGTCCACACCCCTGGCATGCCGCATTCGGACACGACGACCGAAAGCACCCCGGATCCGACAACGCCCATGCCCGGCGATGAGCAGACCGCCGACAGCGCTGCCTCGGATCAGCTAGCGACGCAGGCCGCGACTCCTCCCGTTTCCGCTGCTGATCGCGACGCCAAGATGCAGGCCTGGCCCGCCGAACAGCGGACCGCCTTCAACACCTGTACGCCCGAAACCCAGACCTATTTCTGGACGCTGAGCGAGGATCGTCAGGAAATTTTCTGGCGGATCGCCGACACCGACAAGGCAACACTCGCCACGATGGCGGAACCGCAGCGCGAAGCCACCTGGGTCGAACTCGAAAACCGCATCAAGACGATGAAGGGCTAAGCCGTCACGCCGAGGGCTCCGGGTCAGCAGACAGGGCAGCATCCATCCGCAAGAGATGGAGCTTGCCCTTGCCGACCCGGCGCTCGGCATCGCACGAGAGACCCTTTATCGCGATGTCTTCGTTGAAGGCGGTTTCCAGCGCGATCCACGTTTCCGGGCCGATCCAGCCGAGCCGCAGCAGGCGGTCGAGCGCCACTTCGCCGGCACCTGAATGATAGGGCGGATCAGCGAGGATCAAATCGAGCGGCTTTGTCGCCGCCCGTAAACCCATGACCGAACCGGTTTCGACCCGCGTGCGCGTGCCTGCACCCAGCGCCGCGATATTGGCGCGGATCGCGTCTACCGCAGCACGGTCCTGCTCGACAAACAGGCAATGCGTCGCGCCGCGCGACAGGGCTTCCAGCCCGAGCGCGCCGGAGCCTGCGAAGAGGTCTGCGACCTGCAATCCCTCAAAATCGCCAAGCCGGCTGGTGAGCATTGCGAACAGCGTTTCACGTGCACGGTCTGCTGTGGGGCGGGTCGCTTCGCCTTTGGGCGCTACGAGCTTTCGTCCGCGCCACTCGCCTGCAATGATACGCATCAGCGGGTCCCGCGCGGCGGCGGGTTGCCGCGTGTGGGGGCCGGGCGCTTGCGCGATCCGGAGCCTGTGCCGGGACGTTGCTTGCCCGGGGCAACGCGGTCCTTGCGCGGGCCAGCTTCGGACCCGGCCAAGCCCTTGCGCGGAGCATTGGTCAGAGTGGCCGGGCCCTTGCGCGAAGCATTGGAGAAAGGTGCCGCGCCCTTGCGCGGCTTGGCGGCAGTTGTAACGGCATCCTTGCGTGGGGCAGGACGGGCGGACGGGGCTTTGCGGGCCGTCGCGCGCTCCGGCGCGGGCGCCTTTACCGGGGCGGCAATCGCGATTTTCTCGGCCTTCTTCACTCCGCCGCGCGGGATGGGCTCGCCGGTTATCTCGGACAGGAAATGCGCCACCGGCTTGCCAGTCAGTTCGACTGCCTGCCCACGCGGCAGATCACCGATGTTGAACGGGCCATAGCCGGTGCGGATGAGGCGGTTCACCTGAAGCCCGAGAAATTCGAGCACATTGCGCACTTCGCGGTTCTTGCCTTCGGTGATCGTCATCTCGACCCACAGATTGCGGCCCGATGAGCGTTCAAGATTGGCATCGATCGACCCGTAACGCACGCCGTCGATCTCGACGCCCTCGATCAGTTCCTCGAGCTGTTCCTGCGTCACCACCCCGAATGCGCGCGCGCGATAGGTGCGGGGGACCTTGGTGGCGGGGAGCTCCATAGTGCGCTTCAGCCCGCCGTCATTGGTGAGCAGCAGCAGGCCTTCGGTGTTGAGATCGAGCCGTCCGACAGGCATCAGCCGCGGCGTGCCCTTGGGCAGCGCATTGCGCAGGGCGGTGTAGATTGTGGGGCGTCCGGCCGGATCGCGTTCTGCGGTGATGAGGCCGGCGGGTTTGTGGAATGCGAACAGGCGCGTGGCCTCGGCAGCGGCGACCGGATTGCCGTCAACCGTCACGCCCTTGAGGCTGGAAAGGATGGTCGCCGGGGTGTCGAGCACCTTGCCATCGAGCGCGACGCGCCCTTCGGCAATCATCCGTTCGATCTCGCGGCGGCTGGCAACGCCGGCGCGGGCGAGCAGCTTGGCGATGCGGTCGCCTTCGGGGCGGTCGGCGGAGCGGGGGGGCTGGGTGGGCATGGCCGCGCGCCTAGAGCATTTCTTCAGGAAATGCGACCCGCGATGACAGCGCTCAATCGGCGGCCCGCAGCGCCTCGGCCACGATCTGGTCGAAGCGCGCGATCCCGCCCTCCAGCGTGCCAAGCGTGATGTGATCGATCGCGCCCGAGGAAAGCCCCTGCTGGCCCAGCTCCGCCGCGCGGAAATCTTCGGACGCAAAGACTCCGCCGTCGAGCAGGTTCCAGCTCTTTTCCCAATGCGCCAGCGCCTTTTCAGTCGCGGGTGCCTCGGGAATGAGCATGAAGTCCTCGACCAGCGTCAGGTCGGCTGCTTGCGGCATCAGCACCATGACATTCACGTAATCGGGACTGGGCACGATCACCGTCGCGGGGAGCAGTTGGTAGGCAAAGGTCACGACGCGGCGCAGACTGGCCATGTCGGTGAGGTCGACGCCCTCCATCTCCTCAAGCCGCCCCACGGCAGAGCGCTGGTGCGGGCCGATCTGATCGCCTGCAGTGATCCCGTCCTTGAAGAACGGGCCGATGGTCGCCGCGTGCAGCCGCGTCACATGGTAGCTTTCAAGGAAGGCATCCATGATGAGCTTCCAGTTGCCCTTCACAGTGTGAAGCTTGCGGCGGAACAGGTGCGCGCCCGCCAATCCGAAAGAATCCAGATCCCTGCCCAATTCCCGGGCAGCACTGAAATCGGGAGCCTCCGCCGGCGCGAACCAGATCAGGCCGCCCGCCTCTAAACTGGGCAATTCGACCAAGCCGAAGTCCGCTTTCTCCAGCCCGGGGAAGGTCTCGGGCCGCGGGAGGGCCATCAACCCGCCGTCAAGGCGATAGGTCCAGGCATGATAGGGGCACACCAGCCGCTTGGCGCATTGCACTTCGCTTCCCTCGACCAGGCGCGTCCCCCGGTGGCGGCAGACATTGAGAAAGACATGGGCATTCCCATCGGCGTCGCGGGTGATCAACAGCGGGCGTCCCGTGGCATCATGCGGCACGGCCATGCCTGCTTCGGGCAGCAGCGCGGACGGTGCGATCACCTGCGGCAGCCGGTCGAACAGCGCCGCCTTTTCGCGCGCGAAGTGATCGGGGCAGGTGTAGTTCGACGCAGGCACCGTCTGGATGCCGCTCGCCATCTTGCCCGCACCGCTGCGGATCGCCTCGGCGAGCGCCAATTGGCCGGATGTGGGCCGCAAAGCGGGGACAGTCGTATCGGCAGGGTTCATGCTCTCTTCCCCATTCCTCATCCTCGCGGCTAGTGTCGCAGAAATCTGGGTAAACGGGAAGGACGCGAGCAGCATGGCCGACGCTTCGGCAGCGAGGAACAACAAACCGGGCTGGAGCACCCTGCTGCGCGCGTTGCGCAGCCCCAAGAGCGGCTACATGCTGCTTTTCGGCTTCGCGCAAGGCCTTCCCCCTGCGCTGTTCCTCGGCACTCTCTACGCTTGGCTTTCGGAAGCCGAGGTCGATCTTGAAACGATGGGCGTCTTTTCGCTGGTTGGCCTCGCCTATGCCTTCCAGTTCCTGTGGTCTCCGCTACTCGACAAGGTCGATATTCCTGTCTTGCGTAGGCTCGGCAAGCGCAAGCAGTGGATGGCGCCTATGCAGCTCGTCATCGGCATCGCGCTGGTGGTGATGAGCACGCTTGATCCGCGCAGCGCACTCGCCTGGTTCAGCCTGCTCGCCGCAATCGGCGCCTTCGCCAGCGCGACGCAGGACATTGCGATCAACGCCTGGCGCATCGATGTCGCCGACGAAGTCGCGACGATCGACATCCTCTCGACGATCACCCAGATGGGCTTCCGCCTCGCATCGCTCGTCGGTGGTGCGATCGGACTAATCATGGCCGACCGCTATGGCTGGCCCTTCGTCTACGTCATGTTCGGCGGCTTCATGCTGGCGATCGGCTTTGCCGCGCTGTTTGCTCCGGATGCGCATGTCACCGAGGACCGGGCGGCCAATGCCGCAAGCAATCGCGACGAGGTGGCCGAACTTTATGCCGAAGGGGAAGTGAGCCCGCGCATTCGCAACCGGGCGCTGCTCGCGGTGGGTGCGCTGTGGGCCTGGGCGATCGTGACAGTGGTCGTCTTCATGGTCCGCTCTATGACCGAAAGCCCCGAAACCAGGCCTGACGTCGCGCTGTTCACCACCGCCTATGGCCCGCTGATCGTCCTCGCCACCATCGTGTTGCCCGCCTTCATCGCTGCCTGGGTGGTGAAGCAACAGCGCGCGGGGTTGAACGTGGTCTCAGCCGCCGAGGCGGGCGAGCGGTGCGAGGTCACCTTCGCCGATCATCTCTACCGCGCGCTGGTGCTGCCGCTGGTCGAGTTCGTGAGCCGCATGGGCTGGTCGCTGGTGCTCGTGCTCGCTTTGGTCCTGACCTATCGCATCACGGATTCGGTGTGGGGGGTGTTCGCCTACCCCTTCTACCTCAAGGAGCTGGGTTACACCGGCGAGGACGTCGCCTTCGCCTCCAAGATCCTAGGCATCTTCGCGGTACTGATCGGACTTGCGCTGGGCGGCTGGCTGATCACGGTCTTCGGGCGCATGTTCATGCTGACTTTGGGCGCAATCATCGCGGCGGCCACCAACCTGCTCTATGCCAACCTCGCGGTCGGCGGAGCTGCGATGCAGGCGGCGAGCGACGCGATCGGCTTCACCTGGCTTGTCGACACCACCGCGCACGGGCTCGCGCCGCTGTTCTTCGTCGCCGCACCGCCCTCTCCGGGGTTGGCGAGACTCGCATTCACGATCTTCTGGGAGAACCTCGCGATCGGGATCGCCGGGGCGGCCTATATTGCCTGGCTCTCGAGCATCGTGGCCAAGCGCTATGCGGCAGTGCAATTCGCGCTGCTCTCCTCGCTTACGCTGCTGATCGGCACGCTCGGGCGCGGGGCGCTCGGCCAGATGATCGAAGTGCGCGGCTATTACTACGTGTTCATCCTGACAACACTGATCGGCGGCATTGCCGTGGTGCTGTGCGTGGTCGAATGGGTGAGGCAGGTGAGATCAGGCAGGGGGGAAAACGCCCCGCCGCCGGAGCTGGAGATCTAGTCCGGCAACTCGTCATTCAGCCGCAGCACCTCGCCTGCGAGGTAGAGCGAGCCGGCGATGAGGATGGGCAGGCCGTCCTCCGGGATCACGGCGAGGGCGCCCGGCACATCGGGGGCGGAGCGTGCCTCGGAGCCGAAGGCGCTTGCCGGGTGCCACTCGTGCCCCGGCACCGGCACAGCAGTGATGCTCGCGAGTGCAGGGGCGAGCGGGGCGGTCAGTGAGGCGGGGTCCTTGCCCTCGATCATGCCGATCACGAGGTGGAGGCGCTGGCCCGCGAAGTGCGCGCCCAGCATGGCGCCGGCCTGCGGGTTGTGGCCTCCGTCGAGCCACACCTCGCGGGAACCGACGAGCGGTCCGGTGGCGAGGCGCTGCATACGGGCAGGCCAGCGGGCGGTGGTCGCACCGGCGATGATGGCGGCCTCGCTTATCCCGAGCCTGCTCTGGGCGCGCAGCATGGCGGCCGCGAGTCCGGCGTTTAGCGCCTGATGGCGACCGGGCAGGCCGAGTGGCGAAGCCGGTAACGCGGCAACGGGATGCAGCGGCGCGCCGGCGTTGGCGGCCACCGCCGCGACCGCGGCCTGCGCTTCGGGGTGGTAGGTGTGGTGAAGCGTCACCAGCGGCACGCCGCGCTTCGCGATCCCCGCCTTCTCGAAGGCGATCCGCGCCATCGGTTCCTTGGGTACGCCCTCCTCCGGCGCGAGCAGGAAGCGTTCATGATCGAGGCCCAGTGCTGCGATCCCGCAGGCGGCGAGCGCCTCGGGCTCCAGCACATTGGTCGCATCGAAGCGCCCGCCCATGCCGACCTCGACCACGCAGGCGTCGGCCGGCACCCGCGAGAACGCTAGGAAAGCTGCGGCGATGGTGACTTCGAAGAAGCTGGGGCCGAGGTCTTCTCCGGCATCCAGCACCTCCTTCAGCACATCAGCCAGCGCCTCGTCGGAGATCAACTCCCCCGCCAACCGGATGCGTTCATTATAGCGAACAAGATGGGGCGAGGTGGTCACGTGGACCTTGTAGCCCTCGGCCTCCAGCATCGCGCGCAGGAAGGCGCTCGTCGAGCCCTTGCCGTTGGTGCCTGCGACATGGAACACCGGCGGCAGCTTGCGGTGCGGGTTGCCGAGCCGCTCCATCAAGGCGCGGATCGTCTCTAGCCCGAGCCGACCTTGCGGCAGGCTCAGCGCCGCAAGGCGATCAAGCTGAGCCTGAACGCGCGGGTCGTTCGACCGCCCGAAGTCGCGCATGAGACCGCTTAGGCCGCCTTCACCGGAGCGAGATAGTCCAGCACCTGCGCCAGCGTCGCCTTGAGCTCGTGGCGCGGGACGACCATGTCGACCATGCCGTGCTTGTGCAGATATTCGGCGCGCTGGAAGCCCTCGGGCAGCTGCTCGCGGATGGTGTCCTGGATCACGCGCTGGCCCGCAAAGCCGATGAGCGCGCCCGGCTCCGCGATGTGGATGTCGCCGAGCATCGCATAGCTCGCAGTCACACCGCCGGTTGTGGGATCGGTGAGGACGACGATATAGGGCAGGCCCGCGTTCTTGAGGCGCCGCGTCATCACCGTCGCGCGGGGCATTTGCATCAGCGAGAGGATCCCCTCCTGCATCCGCGCGCCGCCTGCTGCCGTCACCACGACATAGGCGCAGCCGCGGTCCAGCGCCTTTTGCGCGCCGTTGCAGAAGGCCTGTCCCACGGCCATGCCCATCGAGCCGCCCATGAAGCTGAAATCCTGCACGCCGACGACAGCCGGCTTGGCGTCGATGAAGCCCGAGCTGACGACGAAGGCGTCCTCATGCGGGTTCGCGGCGCGCGCGGCCTTGAGGCGGTCGATGTATTTCTTGGTGTCCTTGAACTGCAGCGGGTCCTCGGTGACCTTGGGAAGGGGCAGAACCTCGAAGCCATCATCCAGCAGCAGGCCAAGCCGCGCATCGGCGCCGATCCGCCCGTGATGCTCGCACTTCGGGCAGACCGAGAGGTTTGCCTCGTAATCCGCCACGAAGAGCATCTCCTGGCAGGACGGGCACTTGATCCACAGATCCTTCTCGGTGGACTTCTTCTCGGGCGCGAAGCCCAGCGAATTTCGGACGCGGTTGAACCAGTTCATGGGCAAGTCCTTAGCCGGGTTTCCCCGTCATTGCGAGATGTGCAACAAATGTGCAATCCACAGGGCGGGATTGCGGTTCCCTCAGCGAGCGTTGTGAACGGCCTCGGCCAGCGCGGCGGTGACGGTTCTAAGGTGCTTGGGAGCATCTGCGCCATACTCCCCGCAGATTTCCACGAGAGCCGAACCGACCACCACGCCGTCCGCCACCTTGGCGATGGCGGCGGCCTGCTCGGGCGTGCGCACGCCGAAGCCGACCGCGACGGGGAGGTCGCTCGACTGCTTGATGCGCGCCACGTTCGCCTCGATGCTCTCGATCTGGGCCTGCTGCTTGCCGGTGATCCCCGCGACCGAGACATAGTAGATAAACCCTGCCGACCCGGCGAGCACCTGCGGCAGGCGCGCGGCGTCGGTCGTCGGAGTGGCAAGGCGGATCGGGGCGATGCCCTTGGCGCGCAAGGCCGGCCCGAGCGCGTCGTCCTCCTCGGGCGGAATGTCGACGCAGATGACGCCGTCAACGCCTGCCGCCGAGGCCGCGTCCGCGAACCATTCCGGCCCGCGCCGCACCATCGGATTGGCATAGCCCATCAGCACCAGCGGCACATTCGGGTGCCGCGCGCGGAAATCAGTGGCGTAGCGCAGCACATCCGCCGTGGTCGTACCCGCGCCCAGCGAGCGCAGATTGGCGCTCTGGATCGCGGGGCCATCGGCCATCGGATCGGTGAAGGGCATGCCCAGTTCGATCACATCCGCGCCGGCTTCCACCAGCGCATTGAGATTGGCCGCGGTGTCGCCGTCGCCTGCAGTGATGAAGCAGACGAGCGCGGTGCGGGGGGCGGCGAAGGTGGTGGAGAGGCGGTTCGTCAAAAGTCGGATTCCGGAACATGTTTCGAGAAGAAGGCGATGACCGAGGTCGCGCAGGAGGCCCCTGCAACAAAGGATGCTCCTTGGGCAAGTGATACCGGCCAATGGAAGAAATGCGCGTAGATAACGCTGGCGGCGTAGAACGGTGTGGCGATCACAAAAGCGAGCTTGGCGCGCGGCAAGCTCCAGCTGCGGATAAAACGTCCGGTGTGTCGCCCGAGGAAGCCTTCCTCGTATTCCTTCATCGGCAGGATCTTTTGCCGTGGGGCCGGACGCCGCCTCATTCCGGCTTCCGGTAGGCGGTACTCATGATGATGCTGAAGCGGAATTCCTCGAAGATGGTGGTGGAGAGGCGGGTCATCCGAGCAACCGACTTTTCAGCCTCACCATCGAACCCATCACAAAAAAGAGTACGGAAACGACCGCGACCTCTCCAGCAGATTTCGTGTTCTCGAACCCGAAAGAGCTTGCAAGAAGCGAGGCGACGATTGGAACGCCGGCAAAGAACAGGCCGACGCAAATCGCTCTCGCATGCTGACTGCTCAAAGCTCGACCCCCAGCCTCTCGGCCACGGTGAAGATGTCCTTGTCGCCGCGCCCGCACAGGTTGGCGAGGATGATCGCGTCCTTGGGCATGGTCGGCGCGATTTTCTTCACGGCCGCGATGGCGTGGGCGGGCTCGAGAGCGGGGATGATCCCCTCGGTGGCGCAGAGCAGCTGGAAGCCTTCCAGCGCCTCTTCATCGGTGACGGCGGTGTAATCGACGCGGCCCGATTCCTTCAGCCACGCGTGCTCGGGGCCGATGCCGGGGTAATCGAGGCCGGCGCTGATCGAGTGGCCCTCGGTGATCTGGCCGTCTTCGTCCTGCAGCAGATAGGTGCGGTTGCCGTGGAGCACGCCGGGGGTGCCACCGAGCAGGCTCGCGGCGTGTTCATCGCCATCGAGGCCGTGCCCTGCCGCTTCCACGCCCAGCATCTTGACCGATGCGTCGTCGAGGAAGGGATGGAACAGCCCCAGCGCGTTCGATCCGCCGCCGATCGCCGCGACCAGCAGGTCGGGCAAGCGGCCCACGCGCGACAGCATCTGAGCGCGGGCTTCCTTGCCGATCACGCTCTGGAAGTTGCGGACCATTTCCGGATAGGGGTGCGGGCCTGCGGCGGTGCCGATGATGTAGAAGGTGTCGTGGACATTCGCGACCCAGTCGCGCAGGCCCTCGTTCATCGCGTCCTTCAGCGTCGCGCCGCCGCTGGTGACGGGGATGACCTCGGCGCCCAGCAGCTTCATGCGGAACACGTTGGGTGACTGCCGCTTCACGTCCTCGGCGCCCATGTAGATCACGCAAGGCAGGCCGAAGCGAGCGCAGACCGTCGCAGTCGCCACCCCGTGCTGGCCCGCGCCGGTCTCGGCGATGATGCGGGTCTTGCCCATGCGGATCGCCAGCAGGATCTGGCCGATGCAATTGTTGATCTTGTGCGCGCCAGTGTGATTGAGCTCGTCGCGCTTGAACCACACCTGCGCGCCGCCGAGTTCCTCGGTCAGGCGCGGGGCGAAGTAGAGCGGCGAGGGGCGGCCCACGTAATGTTCGAGCAGGTCGTCGAATTCCGCCTGGAATGCCGGGTCTTGCTGCGCCTTCCTGTATTCGCGCTCAAGATCGAGCACCAATGGCATCAGCGTCTCGGCGACATAGCGCCCGCCGAACTGGCCGAAATGGCCGCGTTCGTCAGGTTGATTGCGGAAGGAGTTGAGAGGAGTGTTCATAGGCGGGCGGCTTTGCAGAAGGCGGCGATCTTGTCCACGTCCTTGATGCCGGGACCGCGTTCAACGCCCGAAGACGTGTCGACCAGCGGCGCGCCCGTCAGGCGGATGGCATCAGCAACATTGGCGGGGGTGAGGCCGCCGGCAAGGCCCCAAGGGGTCGGCCCGTCGTAGAAGCGCAGCAGGTTCCAATCGAAAGCTGTGCCATTACCGCCGGGAAGCGAGGAGGCCGGCGCATCGAATAGCAGGCGGTCGGCTGCTCCGTAAAAACGGGCTGCATCGGCAAGCGCTGCGGCATCCTTCACGCCCATCGCGCGCCATGCTTCGACCCCGGTCTCGGCGCGGAAGCGGGCGAGCGCGTCAGGTGTCTCGCTGCCGTGGAACTGGACGACATCGGGGCGCATTTCGCGCACAGCCTCAGCCAGAATTTCGGCAGGCGCGTCCACCACCAGCAGCACAGCTTTGACGTGCGAAGGAACCTGACGGCGCAGAACCGCCGCCTCGGCGAGGCTCAGGTGGCGCGGGCTCTTGGCGAAGTGGACAAAGCCGACATGGCTCGCGCCCGCCTGCACCGCAGCGATCACGGTTTCGGGCGTCTTGAGCCCGCAAATCTTGACGAGGGTGCCAGCCATGCGGGCCCCCTTACGCGGGGCCGAGCGGCTTTTCCAGCACCACGAAATTGACCGGCGGATCGCGCAGCACGGGGAAAGGGCGGCGCTCGCCGGTAAAGGCGTAGCCGCGCCGCTCGTACCACGCGATCAGCGCGTCGCGGCTATCGATCACAGTCATCTCCATCGCCGCGATACTTTCGCTGCGGGCAAGATCTTCCGCCGCATCCAGCAGACGCCGCCCAAGACCCGCCGATTGCAGGAGGGGCGAGACGCAGAGCATCCCGAGATAGGCGAGGGAGGCATCCTTGCGTGTAACGGCCACGCAGCCGACCTGCGCAGCGCCGTCACGCGCGACCAAAATGGTCACCGCCGGATCGGCCAGCATCGCCTCCAACTCGCCCGGAGCGATGCGCTCGTCGTCGAGAATGTCGGCTTCATGGTTCCAGCCCTGCCGCGCCGAATCCCCGCGATAGGCAGCTTCGAGCAGGGCCTTGAGTGCCGGAGCGTCAGCAGGAGACGCCGCTGCAATGGCGATCAAAGCGTCGCCTCGATTGCGCGGGCGGCTGCCGCCGGGTCCTCCGCGCGGCTGATCGGGCGGCCGATGACAAGCACACTCGCGCCGTTGTCGCGGGCCTGCCGGGGGGTGACGACACGCTTCTGGTCGCCTGTGCCGTTGCCGGCGGGGCGCAGGCCAGGGACCACGAAGAAGCCGTCCTTCCAAGCCTTGCGGACCATGCCGACTTCCTGCCCCGAGCACACAATCCCGTCGAGGCCCGCTGCATGGGCCAGCTCGGCAAGGCGCATCACCTGTGTCTCGGCGCTGCCATAGACTCCGGTGGCGGTGAGATCGTTCGTGTCGAGGCTGGTGAGCATCGTCACCGCGACCACCTTGGTGCCATTGGCGGCCGCTGCCTTGGCATCCTCCATCATCGCGCGCCCGCCGCTGGCGTGGACGGTGACGATGGCAGGCTCATAGACGTGGATCGCCTGCATCGCTGCGGCAACGGTGTTGGGGATGTCGTGGAACTTCAGATCAAGGAAGATCGGCAGCCCGCAATGGGCGATTTCGTGGACGCCGTGCGCGCCGTGGGCGCAGAAGAATTCGAGCCCGAGCTTCACCCCGCCGATATGCGCCTTGACCTTCTGGACCAGCGCCTTGGCCGGTTCGAGCTGCGGAAGATCCAGCGCGAGATAGACCGGATTGCTCACTTGCCGCTGCCTCCATCGCCATCCGCCGGGCTGAGCGGATCGGCACTTTCTCCCGTGCTTTTGCCGGGCTTATCCACAGACGTATCCTCGGTCGCCACGGTGGTGTTGTCGCTCGGCCGCGCGAGCGCTGCCTGCTTGAGCGAGTTTTCGAGCGTGCGAATGCGGCGATTGAGGCCCCACGTCACGCTGCGGTGGAGCGCCCACATCGGCACGAAGCCGACCAGGAAGGCGAGCACGACCAATACCGGCAGCTTGGTTTCCAGCACCAGATTTTGCCACAGTGTGAGCTCGACCGGCTGCCAGTTGTAGATCGCGAAGATCAGGAACCCGAGCAGCACGAAAATCCAGATGATGGTGCGAAGGATACTCACAGGCGCTTTGCCTCCCTTTGGCCGCTGGACAGGCGAAACCTAGGCGATTCGCGCCCCATGTCCAGCACCGCCCCGACCTAGCCGAACACGCGTGCGAAGATCGTGTCGACGTGCTTGAAGTGGTAGGCCAGATCGAACTTCTCTTCGAGCTGTTGCGGCGAGAGCGCGGCCGTAACGTCTGCGTCGTCCTTGAGCAGATCGAGCAAGGACAGTTCGCCGTCCGATTCCCACACCTTCATCGCATTGCGCTGCACCAGTCGGTAGGCATCGTCACGGGTGAGGCCGGCCTGGGTCAGTGCCAGCAGCACACGCTGCGAATGGATCAGCCCGCCCATGCGGTTGAGGTTCTTCTCCATGCGGGCAGGATAGACGAGCAGCTTCTCGACCAGGCCCGTCAGCCGCGCGAGCGCGAAGTCGAGCGTGATCGTGGCATCCGGCCCGATGTAGCGCTCTACGGAAGAGTGCGAGATGTCCCGTTCGTGCCACAGCGCGACATTCTCCAGCGCCGGGGTGACGGCCGAGCGCACCACACGGGCAAGGCCGGTGAGGTTTTCGGTCAGGATAGGGTTGCGCTTGTGCGGCATCGCGCTCGAGCCTTTCTGCCCGGGCGAGAAATACTCCTCGGCCTCCAGCACTTCGGTGCGCTGCAGGTGGCGGATTTCGACCGCCAGGCGCTCAATCGAGCTGGCGATGACGCCCAGCACGGCGAAGAACATCGCATGGCGATCGCGCGGGATGACCTGGGTGGAAACGGGCTCGATGGCGAGGCCGAGCTGGTCTGCCACATATTCCTCGACCGCCGGATCGACATTGGCAAAGGTGCCGACCGCGCCCGAGATTGCGCAGGTCGCGATTTCCGCTCGTGCCGCCACCAGCCGGGTGCGGCAGCGGGTGAACTCGGCATAGGCCTCGGCAAGCTTCAGGCCGAAGGTCACCGGCTCGGCATGGATGCCGTGGCTGCGGCCGATGGTGGGGGTATATTTGTGCTCCTCGGCGCGGGTGCGGATCGCGGCGAGCAGCGCGTCGAGATCGGCCAGCAGGATGTCGCTCGCGCGGGCGAGTTGCACCGACAGCGTGGTGTCGAGCACGTCGCTGCTGGTCATGCCCTGATGCATGAAGCGCGCTTCCTCGCCCACCTGCTGGGCAACCCAGTCGAGGAAGGCGATCACGTCGTGCTTGGTCACCGCCTCGATAGCATCGATCGCGGCAACGTCGATGGCGGGGTTCGTCGCCCACCAATCCCACAGCGCCTTGGCGGCGGACTGCGGCACGACGCCGAGATCGGCGAGCTTCTGGGTGGCGTGGGCCTCGATCTCGAACCAGATGCGATACTTCGCTTCCGGCTCCCACAGGGCGGTCATTTGGGGGCGGGCGTAGCGGGGGACCATCGGGCGGCTCCGGATGAGGGGTCTGACTCGGTGGGCGGGCTAGTCGGGGCAGCGCGCGAACGCAAGCCGTAGCCAGTGCTATGCGCCGCTATTGCGCCATCCCAACACACGGTCGGCCACCAGCCATGCGGAAAGTCCACCGATAATCTGCGCCGCAATGAACAGCGGGGCATTGGCCGGGGCGATCCCAGCAAAGGTGTCCGACAACGTGCGCGCGATCGTCACCGCCGGATTGGCGAAAGAGGTTGAAGCGGTGAACCAGTAGCCAGCGACAATAACCAGCGCGACGCTCGCCGGAACGGCCGACGGTCGGCTGTGCAGCGTGCCGAGGATGGTCAGCACAAGCGCAAAGGTCGCCACCATCTCGGACAGCCATTGTGCGGGACCGGTCCGGATATGGGCGGAGAATTGCAGCAGCGGCAGTTCGAACATCGCGTGTGCCGGCAGCGTTCCTGCTATCCCGCCAATGATCTGTGCGAGGGCGAAGACGAGCAAGTGGCCGGGCCGCAATTCGCCGCGCAGGGCAAACACGAGGCTCACCACAGGATTGAATTGCGCGCCGGAAACCGGACCGAACATCGTGATCAGCACGAACAGGATCGCGCCGGGCCATGATGGCAGGGGTTGCGATCCTTTCGGCAGGGCTGGGCGGCTGCATCAATATCGCCGCACCCTACAAACCGATCGTGATCGAGCTCAACATCAACATCCCGCAGGAAGTGATTTACCGGCTGGCGGAAGACGCGGCCAACACGATTGACGAGAATGCGGATATTTTTTGACGGCCTATCGCTTCGCTACTTGAGGCCCCAACCATCCGGTTCTCCTGAGGAGGAATGATGATGCGTAATTCAATGCTTGCCGGGATCGCCGCACTGGCAGCGCTTGGTCTGACAGCGGGTGCGGCCTATGCCCAGCGCGATCCTGCCTATGCCGCCGCGCGTGAAGCCGGCAAGGTCGGTGAACAGCCCGATGGTTACCTCGGCATTGTCGGTGCGGCTGACCCCGCCTTGCAGCGCCTGGTTGATGATATCAACATCAAGCGCCGCGCGGTCTATGCTGAAAAGGCAAAGGAAAACAACGCGACGCTCGAGGCCTATGCGCTCACTGCCGGATGCCAGGCGATTGCCCGCACGGTGCCGGGCGAAAAGTATCGCGCGCCCGATGGCAGCTGGCAGACCCGCACCAGCGCCGCCCCGATCCGCGATCCGCGCTGTCCATAATTTGTGCAACTGCACAAACTCGGCATAGCCCATGTTGACACTCATCTAGCCCCCTTCTAAGGGGTCGGCGCCCTCGGCGGGCACTTTATTGCGCGTGCCTGATCGTTCGTTTGACGGAGCATGGCATGAGCGATGAGAAACCCGCCCGAGAACCCATCGTCGAGGATGCGCGGATTGACGCGCTCGAAGCGCGGCTCAAGGCCGCACGCGAGCGTGAAGAGCAGCGCAACCGGCCAAAGGTGCAAGGTGCCGATGCGAATTATCGCAGTGGGAACCGGGTGCTGGCGGACCTCATTGGCGGGCTTCTCGGAGGTTGCGTGATTGGCTGGGCGGTTGACGCCCTGTTCGACACGACGCCCTGGGGTCTGTTGGTTGGCCTGTTCTTCGGGATCGTGGTCGCCTTCAGGAACATTATTCGTGCGGCAAACAAGGCACCCGAGGACCCGCAATAGGTCTGCCTAAGGGTGCCGCGTTTATATAGCTATCAGGGAACCAGAGATCGTGGCAGCCGAGCAAGGCAAAGTCGATCCGATGCACCAGTTCCAGATTGAGCCGCTGTTCGGCTCGGGTCTGGATTTCGCTGGTTACAACATCGCGTTCACGAACTCCGCACTGTGGATGGCGGTGACCGCTGTTCTGCTGTGGGTGTTTGTCGCCGGCGGCATGAAGCGCGAGCTGGTCCCCGGCCGCTGGCAGATGGCGGTCGAATCCTTCACCGGTTTCATCGACAGCATGCTCGAGGCGAACATCGGCAAGGAAGGGCGCAAGTACCTCCCTTACATCTTCAGCCTGTTCATGTTCATCCTGTTCGGCAATCTTCTCGGCCTGCTGCCGATCGGCGTGCTGGGCCTGCATCCGTTCACCTTCACCAGCCACTTCACCGTTACTGGCGTGTTGGCGGTGTTGAGCTTCTCGATCGTGCTGATCGTCGGCTTCTGGAAGCATGGCATCAAGTTCTTCACGCTGTTCGTGCCCCACGGCACGCCGCTGCCGATGATCCCGATCATCTTCCCGATCGAACTTATCAGTTTCCTGGTCCGTCCCTTCAGCCTTGCACTGCGACTGTTCGTCGCGATGATGGCCGGGCACGTGCTGCTCAAGGTGCTGTCGAGCTTCGTGATGGGCGGCATCAATGCTGGGGTCGGTTTCGGCCTGCTGGTCAGCCTGCCCAGCTTTGCGCTGATGATCGGTATTTCGGCGCTCGAAATCCTCGTTGCCGGGATCCAGGCCTACGTTTTCGCGCTGCTCACGTCGCTGTACATCAACGACGCCGAGCACCTCCACTGATTTTCGTCACCTTACCTTTCCAACATATGTGATTTCCCAAGGAGTTTTTAAAATGGAAGCAGAAGCAGCCAAGCTCGTCGGCGCAGGCCTCGCAGCGATCGGTGCCGGTATGGCCGCGATCGGCGTGGGTAACGTCTTCGGTTCGTTCCTTGAAAGCGCGCTGCGCAACCCCGGCGCTGCCGACGGTCAGCAGGGCCGTCTGTTCATCGGCTTCGCGGCTGCCGAACTTCTCGGCCTGCTCGCGTTCGTCGTGGCGATGATCCTGATCTTCGTCGCCTGATTTTCCGGTCTCGGGGTTGGTCGGCGCAGGCTGACCGACCCTGATACCTGTTGCCCCGCTCAAGCCATCGGACCCCGTCCATGCCTCAGATAGCCCAGCTTGCCGAAACCTATGCCAGCCAGATCTTCTGGCTGCTGGTGTTCTTCGGCTTCACCTTCTTCGTGGTCGGTCGCGGCATGGTGCCCAAGGTGATGGGCACGGTGGCGCTGCGTGACCAGCAGATCGCCGATGACCTTGCTGCCACCCAGGCTGCGCGCGATGCGGCCGATGCACAGGAAGCTGCGTGGCGCGAGCGGGAAAACGCCAATCGTGCCCAGGCGCAGGACGTGATCGGCGCTGCCAAGGCCAAGGCCGCGGCGGCATCCGAGAAGAAGCTTGCCAAGGCGCAGGAGCGGCTCGACGCGCAACTCGCCACGGCTGAAGCCGAGATCGAAGCCGCACGTACCACCGCGATGGCCGAGATCCAGGACGCTGCTGCCGAAGCCGCGCAGGATATCGTTGCCCGCATCGCCGGCGCAAAGGTCGACAAGCGCGCCGCCAAGGCCGCCGTGAAGGAGGCTCTGGTCCATGGCTGATATTCTCATCCTGCTCAGCGAAGCTGCCGCACAGGAACACGCTGCACCCTCGGCCTTCGGCCTGCAGGATTACCAGTGGGTGTCGCTGGCGATGCTCGTGCTCATCGCGGTGGTGCTGTGGAAGAAGGTTCCCGGCGCGATTGCCGGCGGGCTCGACAAGAAGATCGCGGAAATTCGCCAGCAGCTCGATGAAGCCAAGGCGCTGCGCGCCGAGGCTGAAGCCCTGCGCGCCGAATATGCCGCCAAGATTGCCGCTTCCGAAAAGGACGCTAAGGCGATGCTCGCGGGCGCCCGCGAGGAAGCCGATGCAATCCTCGCCAAGGCCGAAGCCGATGGCGAAGTCATGGTCGCCCGCCGCCAGCGCATGGCCGAGGACAAGATCGCTGCCGCCGAGCGCGCCGCGATCGCTGAGGTCAAGGCCAAGGCCGTGACCGCCGCTGCCGCCGCCTCCAAGGTACTGATCGCCAAGGCGCATGACGGCATGGCCGACAAGAAGCTCGCCGACGAGGTCATCGCCTCGCTCTGAGCGGCGCCGGAAAGAGAACACGAGGGGCGGTCCTGCGGGGCCGCCCTTTTCGTTTGTGCCTCAGGTCCCCGGCACAAAGACCACTTTGCCCACCAGCTCGCGCTGCGCCATCGCCTCGAAGCCCTCGCGCCAGCGGGAGAGGGGAAGTGTGCGGTCAATCGCGGGAGTGATCGCCCCAGCCTCGGCAAGGCGGGTGATGGCCTGATTGACTCGGCGACCTCGCTCGGGGAAGCGGCGCGCGTATTCCCCGGCGCGCAGACCCACGATGCTGAAGCCCTTGATGAGCGGGATGTTGGTGGAGACGTCGGCGATCCGCCCACCGGTGAAGCCGACGACGATCAACTTGCCCCCAAAGGCCACGCAGCGGGTGGATTCGTCGAACACGTCGCCGCCGACGGGGTCGAAGACAATGTCGGCGAGCTTGCCGCCGGTCAGTTCCGCCACTTGCTCCCTGAAGCGCCCCTCGCTCGTCAACACGGCTTCGGGGCGAGCGAGGGCGGCGATGCGCGCGGCTTTGGCGGGCGAGCCGGTGGTGGCGATGACCATCGCACCCAGCGCCCGGGCAAGGTCGCAAGCCGCAAGGCCCACCCCGCCGCTCGCGCCGTGGACCAGCACCCACTGCCCCTCCTGCAACCCGCCCAGTTCGACCAGCCCGGTAAAAGCGGTCGAATAGGCCGCGCCCATTGCAGCCGCGGCAGGGAAGTTCATGCCCTGCGGCATCAAGGAAAGCTTGTCGGCGGGAACGCTGGCGAGTTCGGCAAAGGCACCGGTCTTGTTTCCCCCCATGACCCTGTCGCCCGGGGCAAAGCCACTTTCTGGATCGGCCTCAAGCACCTCGCCCGCTAATTCCAGACCGCTGATGAAGGGCAGCGCGGGTTTGAACTGGTATCCCCCTTGCGTCATCAGCAGGTCAGGGAAATTCAACGAGGCCGCGCGCACCTGCACCAGTACCTCCCCCGGTACGCGCGCGGGGGCAGGGGCATCGGCAAGCGTGACGCCCGACAGGTCGTCCGACAAGCGTTCGACCCTGAGGGCCTGCATGGCGCTAGAAATTGTCCTTCGCCGCCCTGAGAACCGCGAAAGTCTCGTGCGGAGCATCGCAGCCCCATTTGGCCATCAACGCCGGATCATCGGCGCGCAGGAAGGGGTTGGTGGCAAGTTCACGTCGCAGCGTCGTCGGCACCGTCCATTCGTTCTTCGCACGCTTCGCGGCGATCTCGGCAGCGTAGTCCTGCAAGGCGGCATTGTCGGGATCGGCGTGGAGCGCAAACCTGGCGTTGGAAGCGGTGTATTCGTGCGCGCAGTAGAGCAGGGTTTCGGGGGGCAGGGCTTTGATGCGCGAGAGGCTCGACCAGAATTGTTTCGGCTCACCCTCGAACATCCGGCCGCAGCCAAGCGCGAAGACAGAGTCGCCGACAAAGGCCATGGCGGCTTCGGGCAGGTGGAAGGCGATATGGCCATTGGTGTGGCCCGAGACGTCGATCACCGCGGCCGCAACCGCGCCGATCATCACGGTTTCGCCGTGGCTGACAACGCGGTCGAGCGGGAACTTGCCCTCGACCTCCGCTGGGCCGAGGATGGTGCAGTCCGTCGCCTCCTGGATTGCCGCGTTGCCGCCCGCGTGGTCGGGGTGCCAGTGGGTGTTCCAGATCTGCGTGATCCGCCAGCCCTTCATGTCAGCCTCGAGGAGGTAGCTCTTGGCGTCCGGCGTATCGATCGCGACGGTCTCGTGGCTATCGGTGTCGTGGACGAGATAGCCGTAATTGTCGCTAAGGCAGGGGAACTGGTGAACGTGGATCATGCGGGCAACCTTACAGAGGCGGCCCCAAAAGGAAAAGGCCCGCCTGCTGACGCAAGCGGGCCTTTGATATTGCGGTGGACGCCCGCCCGGAAAGGCAGGGCGCCACTCACAATTCTTATTCGCTGCCCTTCTTGAGAGCGGCGCCGAGGATGTCGCCGAGCGAAGCGCCCGAGTCCGACGAGCCGAACTGTGCCACAGCTTCCTTTTCTTCGGCGATCTGACGCGCCTTGATCGAGAAGTTGGGCTTCTTCGAACGGTCGAAGCCGATGACCATCGCGTCGATCTTGCTGCCGACCTGGAAGCGGTCGGGACGCTGTTCGTCGCGGTCACGGCCGAGATCCGAGCGCTTGATGAAGCCGGTCGCACCGTCTTCGCCAACCTGAACTTCAAGGCCGCCATCACGCACTTCGAGCACGGTGACAGTGACGGTCTGGTTCTTGCGCAGCGAACCGCCGCTGGTGGCGCCTTCAGCCGAGGGCGCGCCCTTCTCGAGCTGCTTCATGCCGAGGCTGATACGCTCCTTTTCGACGTCCACATCAAGCACGATGGCCTTAACCATTTCGCCCTTGCGGTGGAGCGCCAGCGCGTCCTCGCCCGAGATGCCCCAGGCGATGTCCGACATGTGCACCATGCCGTCGACGTCGCCATCCAGGCCCACGAACAGACCGAATTCGGTGGCGTTCTTGACTTCGCCTTCGACTTCGGTGCCGACCGGGTGCTTCTCGGCGAACTCGTCCCACGGATTGCGCTGGGCCTGCTTGAGGCCGAGGCTGATACGGCGCTTGTCGCTGTCGACTTCCAGCACCATCACATCGACTTCCTGCGAGGTCGAGACGATCTTGCCGGGGTGGACGTTCTTC
Organism: Porphyrobacter sp.; assembly: GCA_027533455.1. Classification (GTDB taxonomy): domain Bacteria; phylum Pseudomonadota; class Alphaproteobacteria; order Sphingomonadales; family Sphingomonadaceae; genus Erythrobacter. Next base: position 370,854 of record JAPZUC010000002.1, read on the forward strand.
TTGGTCCAGCTCATTTCCGAAACGTGGACGAGGCCTTCGATGCCTGCTTCCAGTTCCACGAAGGCGCCGTATTCGGTGATGTTGGTCACCTGACCCGACAGCTTCATCCCGACCGGATACTTGGCGGCCACGCCATCCCACGGATCGCTTTCGAGCTGCTTCATGCCGAGGCTGATGCGCTGCGTTTCGGCGTTGATGCGCACGATCTGCACGGTCACCGTGTCGCCAATGGCGATCACTTCGCTCGGGTGGTTGACGCGCTTGTAGCTCATGTCGGTGACATGCAGCAGGCCGTCGATGCCGCCGAGATCCACGAACGCACCGTAATCGGTGATGTTCTTGACCACGCCGTCGATGATCTGGCCTTCGACCAGGTCATTGATGAGCTCGCTGCGCTGTTCGGCGCGGGTTTCTTCGAGGACTGCACGACGCGAGACGACGATGTTGCCGCGGCGACGATCCATCTTGAGGATCTGGAAGGGCTGCGGCACGTCCATCAGCGGGGTGACATCGCGCACGGGGCGGATATCGACTTGGCTGCCGGGGAGGAAGGCCACGGCGCCATCGAGGTCGACAGTGAAGCCGCCCTTGACGCGGCCGAAGATGCGGCCTTCGACGCGCTTGCCTTCGCCGAATTCGCTTTCCAGCTTGTCCCAGGCAGCTTCGCGGCGGGCGCGGTCACGCGAGAGCATGGCTTCGCCGTCGGCGTTCTCGACCCGGTCGACGAACACTTCGACTTCGCCGCCAACGGTCAGGCCGTGGTCGTCTTCGCCGCGCGAGAATTCCTTGAGGGAGATGCGGCCTTCGCTCTTGAGGCCGACGTCGATCACGGCAAAGCCGTTCTCGATTGCAGTGACGGTTCCCTTGACGACGCGGCCTTCAAAACCGTCTTCGCCGGCACCGCCGAGCTGTTCGTTGAGGAGCGCCTCGAAATCGGCGCGGGTGGGCATTTGCGTTGCCATAGGCTCAAAAAGTCCTGTTTCGTTGTGCTACCGGCCACCGGTTTTTCCGGGGTCTTTCTCCGCTTCCCAGGCACCATTGCCGGGGCTGGCGGGGCAAGAGGCAGACTTCCCCGCGCGGCCCCATGCCTACGCGAAGGTTCCTTCAACCGATAAAGATTGCGAGAACGGCCGCGCGCCTAGGCGAGGCAGGCGCGAAAAGCAAGGAAAACCGCCCTCAGCCCGCCCGCGCCAGCACCGCCTTGATCGCGGCTTCGATCGCGGCGTCCCGACTGAGATGGGTGGTGTCGAGCACCAGCGCATCCTCTGCGGCTTTCAGCGGCGCATCGGCGCGGCCCATGTCGCGCGCGTCGCGGGCGGCGATGTCGTGTTCGATCTCGGCGAGGGCAACGTCGATGCCGCGCCCCGTCATCTCCAGCCAGCGCCGCCGCGCGCGCTCTGCCACGCTGGCGGTGACGTAGAGCTTCACTTCGGCTTCCGGCGCTATCACCGTGCCGATATCGCGCCCGTCGAGCACCGCGCCGCCTTCCTGAAGGGCAAAAGCGCGCTGGCGCTGGTAGAGCGCGTGCCGCACGTCCGGGTGCACCGATACGCGGCTAGCGAAACCGCCAACCTCTTCGGCGCGCAGAATATCTTCATCGAGAAGGCTGTCGGCAAAATCGCAGGCGGCCAGGGCTGCTTGCGGGTCGTCAGGATCGCCGCCCTCCAGCTGCACTTGCCGCCCGACCGCGCGGTAGAGCAGGCCCGTATCGAGATGTGGCAGGCCAAAGTGCGCCGCCAGCGCCTTGGCGATGGTGCCCTTGCCCGAGGCGGTCGGGCCGTCGACTGCGATGATCATGCAGCCTGCTCCGCCCTGCTCCGCCACGCGCGCACCAGACCGATGATTGCGATCGAGGCCCAGAAGAACTCCAGCACCAGGCTCGCCCAGTTGGTGTGGTAGATCAGCGAGACAGTCAGCAGCGCGGCGCCCAGCAGATTGATCCCATGCAACAGGAACGGGTTAGTCGCTTTGGCGAGGGTTAGATAGGCGTAGGCCCCGATGATGCAGGCCGTCCCGCACAGGCCAACGATGCTGGGCCAGTCGAGCGGGGTGTTCACCGCGCCGCCTCTTCCAGCAGTCCCATGAAGGTCGGGAAGCTGGTGTTGATGGGCGATATGTCATCGACGCTCACCCCGCCGCGGCTGACGAGGCCCGCCACGGCCATGCTCATGGCGATGCGGTGGTCGAGCCTTGTGGCGACATTCGCGCCTTCCGTAGTGCCGGAGAGCGGTTCGCCGCCAGTGCCGTGGATGATAAGGCCGTCCTCATGCTCCTCCACCCGCGCGCCCGCCAGCGTTAGCGCGGCGGCCATGGTGGCAAGCCGGTCGCTTTCCTTGACGCGCAGTTCTTCGAGGCCCGTGGTGCGAGTGGTCCCCGAGGCGAGGGCAGATGCGACGAAAAGCACCGGAAACTCGTCGATCATCGCAGGCGCAATTGCGGGATCGACGTCGATCCCTTTCAGCGTGGCATGGCGCACGCGCAGATCGGCCACCGGCTCGCCACCCACTTCGCGCGGGTTCACCTCGGTGATGTCCGCGCCCATCTGGCGCAGCACATGCAGCAGGCCGGCGCGCGTCGGGTTTAGTCCGACATTCATGATCGTGAGATCGCTTCCGGGCACGATGCTGGCGGCGACCATGAAGAAGGCGGCCGACGAGGGATCGCCCGGCACTGTCACGTCCATCGGCTTGAGGTCCGCCTCGCCGTGGATGGCGATGACGGTCTCCCCGTTTTCCGTGCCCACTTCAAGTTTCGCGCCGAAGCCGGTCAGCATCCGCTCTGTATGGTCGCGAGTGGGGATTGGCTCTATCACGCGGGTGATGCCGGGCGTGTTGAGCCCCGCCAGCAGAACCGCGCTCTTGACCTGCGCGCTGGCGACGGGGAGCCGATAGGTGATTGGGACCGCAGGCGAAGCGCCGCGCAACATCAGAGGGAGGGTGCCGCCCGCACTCGCTTCGATGCTCGCGCCCATCATCACAAGCGGATCGATGACGCGCTTCATTGGGCGGCCCGACAGGCTGGCGTCCCCGACAAAGGTCGCGCTGATGGCGTGGCCTGCGACAAGGCCCATTAACAGCCGCGTCGAGGTGCCCGAATTGCCCATGTCGAGTGCCTGCTGCGGTTCAAGCAGACTGCCGACGCCGACGCCGTCGACGACCCAGCTTCCGTTAGCCTCGCGCGCGATCTGTGCGCCGAACTGGCGCATCGCGGCAGCCGTTGCCAGCACGTCCTCGCCCTCCAGCAGGCCCGTGATGCGGCTGCGCCCCAGGGCAAGGCCTGCAAACATCAGCGAGCGATGGCTGATCGACTTGTCGCCGGGAACGCGGATCGATCCGGTTAGCGGGCCGAGGGACGAGAAGCGGTGGCTGGTCATAAGGCCGCGGTCTTTGACAGCGCCCCGCGCTTCTGGCAAGGCGCGCCGCGCATCGTGCCGGCCCCTTGAATAGAGGCTTGTCGGAACCCACAATTTTCGTTCAATCCCGCGCATTGGCCAATGCGCATCGCCCGCCTCGCCATAAATGGGGCCGGCCAGTTTGAGGAATAGACATGGCAAAGCCCGAATGGGGTACCAAGCGTACCTGCCCCAAGTGCGGGGAGCGCTTCTACGATCTCGGCAAGGAAGACCCCGTCACCTGCATCGAATGCGGCGAAACCTGGAGCCCCGAGCCGGTGCTCAAGTCCAAGCAGCCGATTCCGTTCGAGGAAGTGCAGAAGAAGGTCGATGTCGACGCCGACGCCGATCTGGGCGGCGATGACGATATCGATGATCTGGAAGACATCGAGGACATCGACGAGGACGGCGATTCGCCCGACAATGACGTTGACCTCGGCGGCGACGACGATCTTGGCGTCGCGACTGGCACCGGCGAAGACGACGTCGACGATACCTGATTGATTGCGGGGCCGCCTCCGCGGCCCCGTCCTCGGCGCTGCTCCCGCCGCGTTGCGGCGGGGGGCCTGCGGCTCGCGCGCTTGCGCTCGCGGTCGCCACGCGACCGAATCAGCTTTCCTGAAGAGATATTGGTCCAGTTCGATCAATTTACGCTTGCCAAGGGAAAGCGGCCCCACTAATGGCCGCCTCCCGCAAGCAGGGCACATCGCCTTGCTAGCATGATGACTGGCTCGGGGCCTTAGCTCAGCTGGGAGAGCGCAACACTGGCAGTGTTGAGGTCAGCGGTTCGATCCCGCTAGGCTCCACCAGTCATCCTGATCAAAGTCGGAACTGGCAGTCCCCCTGAGGGACGCAATTTCGCAACGCTGGCCGACGAGGTTTCGTCCGCCGGCGTTTTTCGCATTTTTCCGGTAGCCTCGGCTTCCGGGTGGAGAAGTTGGCGATGTTCGACACGCTGTCAGACCGGCTCGGTGGAGTCTTTGACAAGCTCAAGGGCCGTGGCGCCCTGCGTGAGCAGGACGTGCGCGACGCCATGCGCGAAGTGCGGATCGCACTGCTCGAAGCCGACGTTGCGCTCCCCGTTGCCCGCCGCTTCATCGATGCCGTCACCGAAAAGGCCATTGGTCAGGACGTGCTGCGCTCGGTCACGCCGGGGCAGATGGTCATCAAGATCGTCCATGACGAGTTGGTCGAAACCCTAGGCGGAATGGAGGTCGAAGGCCTCCGTCTTGATGCCAAGCCGCCAGTCGTGATCATGATGGTCGGCCTGCAAGGCTCGGGTAAGACGACCACCACCGCCAAGCTCGCCAAGCTGATCCGCGAACGTCACGGCAAGAAGGCGTTGATGGCCTCGCTCGACGTGAACCGTCCGGCAGCGCAGGAGCAGCTTGCTGTTCTCGGCACGCAGGTAGACGTGGCAACCCTGCCGATCATCACCGGCCAGCAGCCGGTCGATATTGCGCGCCGCGCGATGGAATCCGCGCGCCTCCAGAATTTCGATGTGCTGCTGCTCGATACAGCGGGACGCTTGCACGTTGACGATGCGCTGATGGCCGAGATGAAGGCCGTGGCGAGCGTTTCGGCCCCCAACGAAGTGTTGCTGGTTGTCGATTCGCTTACCGGTCAGGACGCGGTCAACGTTGCCCAGAGCTTCAGCGGCGAAGTGCCGCTGACAGGCGTGGTGCTGACCCGTATGGACGGCGACGCCCGCGGCGGCGCAGCGCTCTCGATGCGCGCGGTCACCGGCAAGCCGATCAAGTTTGCCGGGACCGGCGAAAAGCTTGACGCCATCGAGCCCTTCCGCCCCGGCAGTGTGGCCGATCGCATCCTCGGCATGGGCGACGTTGTCAGCCTCGTCGAGCGCGCGGCCGCGACGATCAAGGAAGCCGACGCCGAAAAGATGGCGCGCAACCTGGAGAAGGGCAAATTCGACCTCGAAGACCTCGCCATGCAGCTCAAGCAGATGCGCAACATGGGTGGTCTGGGGATGCTGGCGGGCATGATGCCGGGCATGAAGAAGGCCAAGGCGGCGATGGCCAACTCCGGCATGGACGACAAGGTGCTCGTCCACATGGAAGCGATCATCTCCTCGATGACCGCCAAGGAACGCGCCAATCCCGATCTGATGAACGCCAAGCGCAAGAAGCGCGTCGCGGCAGGCAGCGGGACCGACGTGCAGACGGTCAACAAGGTGCTCAAGATGCACCAGGAAATGGCCCGCGCGATGAAGCAGATCAAGAAGATGGGCGGGCTCAAGGGCCTCGCCGCTATGTTCGGTGGTGGCGGCATGGGGGGCAGCGGCCCGATGGGCGGCATGGCCGGCCTTGGCGGTATGGGAGGCGGCGCTGGCGGTCTCCCCGGCCTCGGCGGTCCGGGTGGCGGTCTCCCCGGTCTGGGTGGCCCTCCGCGCATCAAAAAATAAATTCAGTTCAGTTGTTTAAGTTCAAAAGTTCAATTTACTCGAAAGGTAACATCTCATGTCGATTTCCATCCGGCTTTCGCGCGGCGGTGCCAAGAAGCGTCCGTATTACCGCATCGTTGTCGCCAACAGCCGCAGCCCGCGCGACGGCAAGTATCTCGAGCAGATCGGGACCTATAACCCGCTGCTCGCCAAGGACTCGGCGGATCGAGTGAAGCTCGTTGAAGACCGTGCCCGCTACTGGCTGGGCGTTGGCGCGCAGCCGACCGACCGTGTTGCCCGCTTCCTCGACGCCGCTGGCATCAAGGAGCGCGCGGCCCGCGTGAACCCGAAGAAGGGCGAACCCGGCGAGAAGGCCAAGGAGCGCGCTGAAGAGCGTGCTGCCAAGATCGTCGAGGCCGAAGAAGCCGCAGCCGCAGCCGCTGAAGAAGCCAAGGCTGCTGCCGCCGCTCCGGCTGTTGAAGAAGCGCCGGTCGCTGAAGAAGCCGCTGCTGAAGAAGCCGCTGCTGAAGAAGCGCCTGCCGCTGAAGAAGCTGCTGCCGAAGAAGCGCCCGCCGCTGAAGAAGTTGCTGCTGAAGAAGCTCCCGCCGCTGAAGAGCAGGCTGAAGGCTAAGCTGCTATGACCAAGCCCGTCACCCTCGCCGCCATTGCCGGCGCGCACGGGGTGGCGGGCGAGGTGCGTCTGAAGTTGTTCGGCGATGGGATCGCCACCCTGGCGAAGCAGAAAAGCTTCAATGATGGCGCCCTGACCCTCGTGAAAGTGCGCGAGGACGGGAAGGGCGGCGCGGTCGCGCGCCTCGCTGAATGCAGCTCGCGCGCCGATGCCGAGAAACTGCGCGGCACAGTGCTGACGATTCCGCGCGAGGCGCTTCCGCCCCTTGCCGAAGGCGAATTCTACCATGCCGACCTGCTCGGCCTTCCGGTCGTCACCGATGCCGGAGATGCGGTCGGCAGCGTGCTGGCCATCGAGAACTTCGGCGCGACCGACCTGATCGAAATCACCCGCGACCCCGCGCCCGAAAAGGGACCGAAGACTTTCATGGTCCCCATGATCCCCGCCGCCGTTATGGGATGGGATGACAAGCAACTTGTGATAAGCGCCGACTTCGCCGATAATTGAGGGCGTGAGCTCGCCCTCCGACGACGCCCTCTGGCAGCGCATCGCCGATCACCGGATCGGCCCGGCGGACGCATCGCTTTCTTTCACCGCCCGTCTCGCCCGCGAAAACCGCTGGAGCGAAGGACACGCACAGCGGGTGATCGGCGAGTACAAGCGCTTCTGCTACCTTGCCATGAGGGCAGGGCACGAGGTTACCCCCTCAGACGCCGTCGATCAGGCCTGGCACCTCCACCTCAGTTATACCCGCGACTACTGGCAGGTGTTCTGCCCGCAGGTTCTGCAGGCCGAACTGCACCACGGGCCGACACAGGGCGGCACGGCCGAGCGCGAGCGGTTCTACCGGCAATATGCCGATACGCTGGCAGCTTACGAGGCGGCCTTCAGCGAGGTTCCCCCTGCTGATATCTGGCCGGCTGCGCGTCGGCGTTTTTCCGTCGACCCGCAGGGAGTTCGTGTTAACTTTTCCGATGGTATCATGCTCCAACGCCGGGTCGCGCTGGCGCTGGGCCTCATTGTCTTCGTGACAGGCTGGCTCGCGGGAAGGATGATGTGATGGAGTTGTTCTCGTCCTGGACGGGCAGCGATTTCCTGCTGTTTTACAATATGCTGCTGGGGTTTGCTTGCGCAGCGGCGTGGTGGATCCCCGCCCATTTGCGTGAGCCCGGTCGGCGCGCTGCTGCCGACGATCTTGAAAGCGTGGCGCTGCTCGCGGGCGGGAGTTCGCGCGTCACCGATTCGCTGCTGGCCGATCTTTATGTCCGCGGCCAATTGACGGAAGGCGAAAAGGGCAAGCTCCACATCAACAGGCACAGCGCCACCATTACCCCTGCCGGCCTGGCGCTGATGGCGATCAATGCACCGCTGAGCCTCGCCGTTGCGCGCAAGGCGCTTGTCGCTCATGCCGAGCAATCCGCCGCCCGGCTCCAACGCGCCGGCCTTCTCCTTCGCCCGGAAGATCACGCGCGGCTGCGGTGGCTTTCCATCACACCTTTTGCGGCGCTGTTCCTGCTGGGCCTCTATCGCCAGAGGGCAGGGAGCGCCCTGGGTGAGCCCACCGGCTTCCTGGTGATCCTGCTTGTGCTAACCGTGGTGCTGGCGGTGATCCGTTTTGCAAAGAGCGACCCGCGCACCCACGCCGGAATTGCGGCAGTGAGCGATCTGCGGGCGCGCAACGGCCGCTTCGCCCGCGCTCCACGCCCGGAAGAGGCGCCCATGGCTGTGGCGCTGTTTGGCACCGGCGTGCTGGTCGGCACGCCATGGGAGCCGGTTCACGCCATGCGCCAGCGCGAGAGCGACAGCAGTGCTGGCGCAGAAGCGAGCAGCGACGGTAGTTCGGGCTGCGGCGGCGGTTGCGGCGGTTGCGGCGGCTGACGCTCGCGCGTAAGCGGCGGGCATGACCTTCGCCGCCACCATTCTCACGCTTTATCCCGAGATGTTCCCCGGGCCGCTCGGCGTGTCGCTGGCAGGCCGCGCCATGGCCGAGGGCAAGTGGGCCTGCGAGACGGTACAGATCCGCGACTTTGCCACCGACAAGCACCGCACGGTAGACGATACGCCCGCAGGCGGCGGAGCGGGGATGGTGCTGAAGTGCGATGTGTTGGCACGCGCGCTCGACAGCGCGCCTGCCGCTGGACGTCCGATCCTTGCCATGACCCCGCGCGGGCGACCCATTACCCAGCAACGCATCCGCGAACTCGCCAGTGGCCCCGGCGCGGTCATCGTGTGCGGGCGTTTCGAAGGCTTCGACGAGCGCTTGTTCGAGGCACGGCCCGAGATCGAGCAGGTCTGCCTCGCCGACATCGTTCTCTCCGGTGGCGAGATGGCCGCGCTGACCATCCTTGACGCTTGCATTCGGCTGCTTCCCGGCGTAATGGGCGCGACCTCTAGCGGGGAGGAGGAGTCGTATGAAAACGGCCTCCTCGAATACCCGCACTATACCCGACCTCAAGAATGGGAAGGGCGCACGATCCCCGAAGTGCTGCGATCGGGGGATCATGCGAAGATCGCGGCGTGGCGAAAGCTGCAAAGCGAGAACGACACACGGTCACGCAGGCCGGACTTGTGGGAGCGCCATGAGGGCGCTCGGGTCCAACCTGCCTCTGGCGCGCGGCGCAAAATTAAGGAACCGGACCAGTGAACCTGATCCAGCAGATTGAAGCCGAAGAAATCGCCAAGTCCGGCAAGGACATCCCCGAATTCCGCGCAGGCGACACCGTCCGCGTCGGCGTGAAGGTGAAGGAAGGCAACCGCGAGCGCGTTCAGAACTACGAAGGCGTCGTGATCGCCCGTTCGAACCGCGGCATGGGTTCGAACTTCACCGTGCGCAAGATGAGCTTCGGCGAAGGCGTCGAGCGCGTCTTCCCGCTCTACTCGCCGATCGTCGAAAGCATCACCGTGGTCCGCCGCGGCGTGGTGCGTCGCGCCAAGCTCTATTACCTGCGCGGCCGCACCGGCAAGAGCGCGCGTATCGTCGAGCGCAAGGCACCTGCGCCCAAGGCGTAAGGTTTCAAGCCAGCAAATCCGAAGGGCGGTTCTGCAAGGAGCCGCCCTTTTCGTTTGCGCACCCTTGCCATTCGCGCCGGTCATTGCGAGGGACATTTCGCGCCGCAGTCTGTGCGGTTTGCCATGACGAGGTGAGCTTTGGATGCGTTCGGTTCTTGCTGCGGTTGCCCTGTGTGTCTCCGCGTGTCTGACCACGCCGGTTCTGGCGGAGACGGCAACAATGGCTGAAGCTGCCCCGACACTTTCGCTCGAACGGGTGTTCGCCTCGCCCGGCCTCGACGGCCCTGCGCCGCGGCAGGTGAAGCTTTCGCCCGACGGGCGCTACCTCACCCTTCTGCGCAACCGCGCGGATGATCGCGATCGCTATGATCTGTGGGGCTACGACATCGAAACCCGCGATTGGCTGATGCTGGTCGACTCCGTGAAGCTCGGGTCTGGCCGCGAACTTTCCGAAGACGAGAAGATGCAGCGTGAACGCGCGCGGGTGGCGGGGCTCAAGGGCATCATCAGCTACCAGTGGGCAAGCGACGGCTCGGGCGTGCTCGTGCCGCTCGACGGCGACCTGTTCCTCGCTAGGCTAGATGGCACGGTCATGCAGCTCACCGATACCGAGGGCACCGAACTCAACCCGAAGCTTTCCAGCAAGGGCGGCTTCGTTAGCTTCGTGCGCGACCGGCGGCTGTGGGTGGGGCTGGTTGGCGGCGAGGCCATGCCCGTCACTCCCGCAGGCGAGGCCGAGACGGTCCGCTGGGGTGAGGCCGAATTCGTCGCACAGGAGGAAATGGCACGGCTTCAGGGTTACTGGTGGAGCCCGGACGACACGCGCATCGTCATCCAGCGTACCGATGAAACAAGCGTCGGGATCGTCACCCGTGCCGCCATCGGTGCAAAGGGCACCAAAGTGTTCGACCAGCGCTATCCCGCTGCCGGTACCGACAATGCGCTAGTCGAACTGTTCGTCATGAACCCCGATGGTTCGGGCAGCGTGAAGATCGACCTGGGGCTCAACGCAGATATCTATGTCGCCCGTGTCGACTGGGCGCCTAATGCATCCGCTATCTACGTCCAGCGGCAGGACCGCGCACAGACGAAAATCGACGTGCTCAAGGTCGATCCCGCCACGGGCGCGTCGCAGATCTGGTTCACCGAAAAGGCGGCGCGGGACGATTACTGGATCAACCTTTCCGACAATTACCGCTTCCTCGCTGACGGCTCGCTGCTGTGGTGGTCGGAGCGCGACGGGTTCGGGCATTTCTACCGCTACGCGAACGGCCAATGGCAGCAGTTGACGCGCGGCACCTCGCCGACGACAAGCCTCGTGGGTGTCGACGAGGCGGCAGGCACATTTACTTATCAGGCAACCGCCGATGCCCTCACTCAACAGATCTACCGCGCACGGCTGGACGGCAGTGGTGAGCCCGTGCTGCTCACCGACCCGTCCTTCACCAACAGCGCCAGCATGGATGGGGCAGGGCGGCTGCTCTACGTCACCCGTTCCGCACCCAGCCAGCCGCCGCAGTCCTATCTTGCCACGCCCGATGGCAAGCGCGTGGCGTGGATCCAGGAGAACGCCGTCGCAGGCGATCACCCCTACGCGCCTTTCCTCGCCAGTCATGTGACACCCGAATTTGGCACGGTTCCCGCGGAGGACGGCACGCCGCTCCACTGGATGATGCTCAAGCCGAAGATGGAAAAGGGCAAGCGCTACCCGGTGTTCTTCCAGCACTATGGCGGGCCCGGGCCGCAGACCGTGACCAAGGGTTGGGGCGGGGCGCTGGCGCAGGCGGTGGTCGACAAGGGCTATATCTTCTTCCAGCTCGACAACCGCGGCTCGGCCCACCGGGGCGTCGATTTCGAGCAGCCGATATACCGCGCGATGGGCGGGGTCGAGGTGCGCGACCAGAAGACGGGCGCGCTGTTCCTGAAGAGCCTAGATTTCGTCGATCCGGCCAAGATCGCGATCTATGGTTGGTCTTACGGCGGGTACATGACGCTGAAGCAGCTCGAAGCCGATCCCGGGCTTTACGCCGCGGGCATCGCGGGCGCGCCGGTGACCCGGTGGGAGCTTTACGACACCCACTACACCGAACGCTACATGGGCGACCCGCGCGAGACGCCTCAGGCCTATGAGAAGGCGAGCGCCATCCCCGATGCTACCAAGGTTGCCGATCCGCTGCTGCTGATCCACGGCATGGCCGATGACAACGTGGTGTTTGAAAACGCCTCGGAGCTCATCAGCGTCATGCAGGAAAGCAACACGCCGTTCGAAATGATGCTCTACCCCGGCTACACCCACCGGGTGTCGGGCCCGAAGATCGGCCCACACGTGTGGAACAGCATCTTCCGCTTCCTTGAAGCGCACGGGGTGGCGCCGCCGAAGTAGCGTCTTGCGGCGCGAATAGGTCTGCACGTCGCCATTAGCTGTTGCGCTGCGGGCAAGGCTCGCTATCTCGCAGCTGCGAAAACACAGGAGAATGGCGAGTGGGTTACCGGGTGGCAGTGGTCGGCGCGACCGGCAATGTCGGGCGCGAAATGATGCAGGTCCTCGCCGAGCGCGAGTTTCCGTGTGACGAGGTCGCTGCGGTCGCCTCATCGCGGTCGGTCGGCACCGAGGTAGAATTCGGCGACACAGGCAAGATGCTCAAGTGCCGCAATATCGAGCATTTCGACTGGGCGGGGTGGGACATCGCGCTGTTCGCCGCTGGCTCTGGCCCGGCCAAGGAATATGCCCCCAAGGCGGCCGCCGCCGGTTGCATCGTGATCGACAATTCTTCGCTCTACCGCATGGACCCCGATGTGCCGTTGGTCGTGCCCGAGGTGAACCCCGACGCGATCGACGGCTACACTGCGCGCAACATCATCTCCAACCCCAACTGCTCGACCGCGCAGCTGGTGGTGGCGCTGAAGCCGCTGCATGATTTCGCCACGATCAAGCGCGTGGTTGTGTCCACCTACCAGTCGGTCTCCGGCGCGGGCAAGGCTGGCATGGACGAGCTGTTCCAGCAGAGCCGTGCGATTTTCGTCGGCGATCCGGTCGATCCGGCCAAGTTCACCAAGCAGATCGCCTTCAACGTGATCCCCCATATCGACAGCTTCCTCGACGATGGCTCGACCAAGGAAGAGTGGAAGATGATGGTGGAGACGAAGAAGATCCTCGATCCCAAGATCAAGCTCAATGCCACCTGCGTGCGGGTGCCGGTGTTCGTCGGCCACTCGGAAGCGGTCAATATCGAGTTCGAGAACGAGATCTCTGCCGAACAGGCGATGGACATCCTGCGCGAGGCGCCGGGCGTGATGCTGATCGATAAGCGCGAGGACGGCGGCTATATAACCCCGGTTGAATGCGTCGGCGATGCGGCAACCTTCGTGAGTCGCGTGCGCGAGGATCCGACGGTCGAGAATGGCCTCACGCTGTGGTGTGTCTCGGACAACCTGCGCAAGGGCGCTGCATTGAACGCGGTGCAGATCGCCGAACTGCTCGGCCGCCGTCACCTCAAGAAGGGTTAAGCGACCTCAGTGCCGCCGCTGGGCAAAGCGCAAGGCTGGATGCTGGCGGCCGTGGCGCTCGGCATTCCGCTGAGCGCCTGGGGCGCGCTATATCCGACCAACACCTGGCTTCAGGTGGGACCGGTCGCGGTCGCGCTCCCATTTGCTTGGCGCGCCCTGCGCCGCGCGCCCGTCAGCGATGTCTCGGCGGGCTGCCTCACCGTTTTCGTCCTGCTCCACCTGTTCGCGGCGCGCTGGTCTTACTCCTTCGTGCCCTATGACACTTGGCTGGGCGGCGCCTTGGGGTCTGAGCGCAACATGTTCGACCGCCTTGTTCATTTCGCCTTCGGGGCGCTCGCAATGGCACCGATGGTGGAAGCCGGCGTGCGCTATTGGGGGCTCTCCCCGCGCATGGCGGTCGTCTTCGCCATCACCTTCGTGTTCGCTGTGGGCGGACTTTACGAGATTTTCGAGTGGAGCCTCACGCTCGCGCTCGCGCCCGAGGATGCCGGCGCTTACAATGGCGAGCAGGGCGACATGTTTGACGCGCAGAAAGATATGGCGCTAGCTGGATTGGGCGCCGCGCTGGTTGCTCCGCTGGTGCGGGGTGCGAAGTGGTGGAAAGGGACTGCGGAATGAGGAACGGATTGGCTCTGGCTACGCTGACTGTCGCGCTTGCTCTGGCAGGCTGCGACAGCGGCGAGGTGCCGAACCCGGCTGACACCAAGTCCAGCGCGCCTGCCGAAGCGCTGCTCGCTGCAAACGCGGTCGAACTGCGCGGTGATGGCTTGGCTACCGGCTCCGAGAGCTTTTACTTCGCTGCCGGGCAAGCCGAGGTCGAATCCGCCTTGGCCAATGTGCTCGGGCAAAAGCTGCGCTCGGGCGAGAACCAGGAATGCGGGGCGGGGCCGATCACCTTCACCGATTTCGCTGGCGGGTTGACCGCCCATTTCCAGAAGGGCCGTCTCGTCGGCTGGAACTGGCACGCGCCGCATGACGGCGATGCGGCGGCGACCGGCACCATCCAGCTTCCCGGTAAGGTGCAGGTCGGCAGCGCGCGCACCGTGCTTGAAACCGCACCCGGTTTCGCAATGGTCGAGGGCAGCACACTGGGCGAGGAATTCGCACTGGGCGAGAAGCTTGGCGGATTTGTCGCGGGCGACAAGGTCGAGATGCTTTACGCCGGGACGCAGTGCTTCTTCCGTTGATCGCTACTCCGACAGCGCGACCTGACCTGCGGGTCCCTTGTTCCTGCGCATCAGCAAAGCAAGCGGCGCCGCGGCGAGCGTGATCCACATCATCAGGTAGAAATCGTCGATATAGGCGATCATCGCTGCCTGCCGGTTCACCTCGGCATCGATGATCGTCATCGCCGTGTCGCCCAGCGCCTGAAAGCGGTCGGTGGTCGAGAAATCGATCAGGTTGCCTGTCGCCGCGGTGACGTTGGCGCCGAGGTCAGCATGGCTTGTCTGGATGTTGCGGGCGAGCAGCATGGTCATCCATGCGATTCCCGCCGATGCCCCTAATGAGCGAAACAGGTTGAGCAGGCTCGACCCGTCGGTGCGTAGTGCCGGGCTGAGGGTGGCAAAGGCGCTCACCTGCAAGGGGATGAAGACGAGGCCCATGCCGAGACCCTGCAGCAATCCGCTGATGATCACGTGCATTTCGTCAACATCGAGCGACCAGTGCGCCATCTGCCACAGGGACACCGCGCAGATCAGAAATCCGCTCGCTACCACGGGCCGCGCATCGACCCCGCGGCGCATCAGCAGCCCCGATACCTGCATCGACACCAGAATGCCAACCCCGCGCGGCATCAGCACGATCCCGGTGTCGATCACGCCGTATCCGAACAGGTTCTGGAGCATCGGCGGCAGCAGTGCCATTACCGCGAACATCACAATCCCGATGACGATCATGAAGGCAAGCGCGATGGTGAAGTTACGGTCGGCGAAGAGGGTGCGGTCGAACATCGGCGCTTTGGCTGTGGCGAAGTGGATCACCACCATCCACGTCGCCGAAAGAGTGAGCAGCAGGTATACCCAGATCTCCGACGAAGCGAGCCAGTTCACGTGGCCGCCGCGATCGAGCATCAGTTGGAACGCCGCCAATGCAACGGCCAGCAGCAAGAAGCCCGCAAGGTCGAACCGGCGGCGGCGCTTGGCGCGTTTGGGCAGGTAGGCAATGAGGATGGCCAGCGAGGCGAGCCCGACGGGTAAGTTGACGAAGAACACCCAGCGCCAGTTGGCGGTTTCGGTCAGCCATCCACCAAGAATGGGCCCGAGGATCGGGCCGATCATGATCCCCATGCCCCAAACCGCCATGATTTGCGGGTGGCGGCTGGGACGGGTGGCATCGAGCATGAAGGACTGGCTGAGGGGCGCGATGAAGGCTCCCGCAACGCCTTGCAGGGCGCGGAAGGCGACCATCTCTTCGAGGTTCTGTGCGATGCCGCAGAGCATCGAAGCCAGAATGAATCCCGCGACCGAACCGATGAACAAGTTGCGTGCCCCGATCCGGTCGGCCAGCCATCCCGTCAGCGGCAGCGCGACGGCAGAAGCGATGATGTAGCTCGTCAGCACCCAGGTGATCGTGTCGACCGTCGCCCCCAACGAGGATTGCATATGGGGCAGGGCGACATTGGCGATGGTGGTGTCGAGAATCTGGAGCAGGGATGCCGCCATCACTCCCACGATCATCAGCGGATAGTTGGCGGTCTCGAGTTCGGGCGAATCCAGCCCCCCTCCAGCCGCGCCTTGCGGGGGCTTAGGCTCGCTTTGCGCCGCGTCAGGGGAGGCTTGAGCCCCGCTTGCCACCGCAATTTTACCGGTTTTCGCCGGTGAACACGGTGACTTTGGTCGAAAGCCCGGCGATCAGACGGCGTGGGCTGGTGCCCTCGATGGCGATCCTGACTGGCACGCGCTGGGTGACCTTTACCCAGTTCCCCGTCGCATTCTGGGCGGGGAGCACCGAGAATTCCGCGCCTGTTCCCGCACCGATCGAAGCGACACGGCCCTTCAGCACGAGGTCGGGATAGGCGTCGAAGCGGATCTCCGCGCGCTGTCCGACCGCCATCTCGTCAAGGTCGGTCTCCTTGAAGTTGGCTTCGATATAGGTCGATCCATCACGAACCAGCGTCAGTACGGGGAGGTTGGGCACAACCTGCTGTCCGACCTGCAAGCGATCGGCCTGCGCGATGCGCCCGGCCGACGGCGCGCGCACCTCGGTGCGCCGCAGCGAGAGCTGGGCGTTGGCGCGGCGCGCTTCGGCAGCGGCAACCTGCGGGTTGACGCCGGGCACGGCAGGGCCGCTCGCAAGCCGCGCTCGTGCCTCGCGCTGGCGGTCCTCGGCCTGCCTTACCCGTTCACGCGCCTGGATCACGGCCTGCTCGGCAGCCTCGAAATCGGCCTTAGTCGAGAAGCCCTTGTCGCGCAGCGCGCGGACCCGTTCGAAGCGGGCCTCGGCAAAGCCCACGTCGCTGCGGGCGGCTGCGATATCGGTGCCAGTGAGATCGGCATCATTCCGCAAGGCGATTACATTGACCTGCGCGCCGGCAATGGCGGCATTGGCCTCGGCGATCTGGAGGCGGAAGGGCTCGGGATCGATACGGAACAGCAGGGCACCCGCCCGGACATCGTCCCCGTCCTTGACCAGCACCTCGGCAATCGCTCCGCCGACCTCGGCGCTGACCGAGATCATGTCCTGCTTGATATAGGCGTTGTCAGTCGTGACCTTGCCCGCAAGGCTCTGCCAGTAGAACCACGCGCCGAGCGCCAGCGCGAGCGGCACCACTAGCATCAACGCCCAGCGGCCCCACGGCCTGCGGGCAGGCGCGGCGGCCTCTCCCGACGAGGGAAGCGCGGTGGCGGCGCTCGCTTCGGGCGAGCGGGAAGGATCGGCCTCAGCCATTGACCACCTCCGGCTGGCGGGCGGCGACAAGATTGGCCGCAATGCGTTCGAGCGCCTGGGCGAACAGGTTGCGCTCTGCCTCATCGAAGCCGTCCAGCATATCTTCGAACAATGCCTCCACATTGCCGCGCAGCCGGGTGACAATGCCACGGCTCTTGTCGGTGAGGTGGAGGATGCGCGCCCGGCGATCGGCAGGGTCGGCCTGACGCTCGACCCATCCGGCATCTTCCAGCCGGTCGACGATACGTGTGAGGGTGATGGGCTCGATCTCAAGCCGCTCGGCATAGAAGGCCTGATTTTCGGACGGATAGCGTTCAAGCGAGAGCAGCAGCCGCGCCTGCGGTCCAGTCAGACCGAGCCCGCGCACCCGCTCGTCGAAGAGGCGGCGAAGCTGACGCGAGTTATCAGCGAGTCGGTATCCGGTCTCAATGATCATGCGTGCACTTATAATAAGCCTACTTATTATATTCAAGGGTGCTGGCGACCCGAAGCGAAGCACGCTAGCAGGCCGATCATGACTGTCGTGACCGAACAATTCGCCAGCTTCGACGGCACTCGCCTCGCGTTCCACACTGAGGGTGAGGGGCGGCCGGTGATCCTGCTTCACGGGCTGTTTTCATCGGCGCAGATGAACTGGATCAAATGGGGGCATGGTGCCCGTCTCGCAGCATCGGGCTTCCGGGCCATCATGCTCGACTTCCGGGTGCACGGGGAGAGCGAGGCTCCGCGCGACCCCGCTGCCTATCCCCCGGGCGTGCTGGTGCGAGACGTGGTGGCGCTGGCCGGGTATCTCGCGCTGGAGCCGGGCGAATTCGATCTTGTCGGCTTCTCGCTTGGTGCGCGCACGGCGATCCATGCCGTAGCGCATGGCATCCTTGAGCCGCGCCGGCTTGCAATCTGCGGGATGGGTGTGGCGGGGCTCTCAGGATGGGCGCGGCGTGCCGACCACTTCAAGCGGGTGATCGACGAATTCGACACCATCAAGCCCGGCGATCCGGCCTACACCGCGCGCACCTTCCTCAAATCGCAAGGAGTCGACAGGGTTGCCGCCCGCCTGTTGCTTGATGCGATGGACGATTTCGACCTGGCGAAGCTGGCCAATCTCACCATGCCCACCGCGGTCATCTGCGGCGACGAGGATCAGGACAACGGATCCGCGCCAGATCTTGCCGCGCTCCTGCCCGATGCACGCTATGTCGAGGTGCCCGGCACCCATATGAACAGCGTCACCAAGCCTGAACTCGGCGAGGCGATCGCCGCCTTCCTCGCCGCTTGATTCAGGCGCGGCACAGGTTCACACGCTAAGCCATGTCTCGTGACCGACTGACAGGACCAATCCCATGAAATCTCTACCCCTGCTTCTCAAGCCCTCGCTCGCTGCGCTTGCTATTGCCACGCTGGCCATCCCCGCCGCTGCGCAGAATGCCGCGCCCGCACAGGCCGAGGCTGGCGCCGATCTTCCGTTTCCGCTGACGCCGGAAGGTGCAGTGCAATTCGTTGCCGCAGCGGAAAAGGACCTTTTCGACTACACCGTCGAAGCGAGCCAGGTGAACTGGGTCAACAACACCTACATCACTGAAGATACCGACGCGATGGCCGCGCGGATCAACGCCGTCGGCACCGAGAAGAGCGTAGAATATGCGCTGCTCTCGGCCCGTTATGCCGCGATTCCCGAGCTGGACGCGAATGTGGCGCGCAAGCTCAACATCATGCGAAACGGGCTCGTCCTGCCCGCGCCGACCACGCCGGGCGCTGCGACCGAACTCAACGAAATCGCCACCCGCCTCAACAGCCAGTACGGCAAGGGCAAGGGCACGCTCAACGGCCAGCCGATCAACGGCAGCGATATCGAGGCCGAGATGGGCAACCCCGAGCGCACTCCCGCCGAGCTCAAGGAGATGTGGACCAGCTGGCACGACAATGTCGGCGCGCCGATGAAGGACGATTACGCCCAGATGGTCGGGATCGCCAATCAGGGCGCCGAGGAGCTTGGCTTCGACAATGTCGGGGCGATGTGGCGGTCGGGCTATGATTTGAGCCCGGAAGAATTCACTGCCATGACCGAGCGGCTATGGGAGGAGACCAAGCCGCTCTATATCGCGCTCCATACCTATGTCCGCGCGCAGCTCAACAAGAAGCATGGCGATGCGGTGCAGCCTCGCACCGGCCCGATCCGGGCTGATCTGCTCGGTAACATGTGGGCGCAGGAATGGGGCAACATCTACCCGCTGGTCGCGCCCGCAGGGTCGGGCGATGTCGGCTATGATATCGGCGAGTTGCTGACCGCACAGGGCAAGGGGCCGCTCGACATGGTCAAGATCGGTGAGGGCTTCTATTCCTCGCTGGGCTTCAAGCCGCTGCCCGAGACCTTCTGGCAGCGCAGCCAGTTCACCAAGCCCGCCGACCGCGAGGTCGTGTGCCATGCCAGCGCGTGGGACGTCGACAACAAGGACGATATCCGCATCAAGATGTGCATCAAGGTGAACGCGGGCGACTTCGTCACGATCCACCACGAGCTTGGCCACAACTACTACCAGCGCGCCTATAACGAACAGCCGTTCACCTATCTCAACGGCGCCAACGATGGCTTCCACGAGGCGATCGGCGATTTCATCGCACTGTCGATCACGCCCGAATATCTTGTGCAGATCGGCCTGCTTGATCGTGCCAACGTGCCGAGCGCGGACAAGGACACGGGCCTGCTGCTGCGTCAGGCGATGGACAAGATCGCGTTCCTGCCCTTCGGCCTGCTGGTCGACAAGTGGCGCTGGGGCGTGTTCGACGGCTCGATCACGCCGGACAAGTACAACGATGCATGGGTGAAGCTGAAGCGCTACTATCAGGGCATCGTTCCCCCGGGTGACCGCCCCGAGAGCGCCTTCGATCCGGGCGCCAAGTACCACATCCCGGGCAACACGCCCTATGCGCGCTATTTCCTCGCCCGCATCCTCCAGTTCCAGTTCTACAAGGCGGCTTGCGATCAGGCCGGCTGGAAGGGTCCCCTCCATCGCTGCTCGTTCTACGGCAACAAGGAGGTGGGCGAGAAGCTTGGCGCGATGCTCGAGATGGGCGCGTCAAAGCCCTGGCCCGATGCGCTCCAGGCCTTCACCGGCACCCGCGAGATGACCGCCAAGCCGATGCTTGAGTACTTCGCGCCGCTGATGAAGTGGCTGAAGGAGCAGAACAATGACCAGAAGGCCGGCTGGTAATGCGACGCGGGGGCGGGCGCATCATCGGTCAGGCGGGGGTGCTGGCGGCTTTGCTCGCCGGTGCCCCCGCAGCCCGTGCCGAAGCGCCAGCGGAGACGCTGTTCGTTGCGGGCAAGCGCGGCAACACGCTGTCCAAGCTGGATCTGGCGAGCGGCGAGGAAGTGCTGCGGGTGCCGAGCTGCACCAACCCCCACGAACTGGCGACCTCGCCTGATGGCAAGCACGTTGCGCTTGCCTGTTATGGCGGTACCACCATCGACATCTTCACCACCGCTACGCTCACCAAGGTGCGCAGCATCGATCTGGGGGTGAACGCCCGCCCGCACGGCATCGTGTGGCAGCAGGACGTGGCGCTCGGCCGCGACACTATCTTTGCCACCGCCGAGGGGCGCAAGGCGATGTTCGCGGTCAATTATCCCCTTGGTGAAGATCCCGATATCATCGAGATTTCGACCGACAAGGCCGGATCGCACATGGTCGCCGTCAGCCCCGACGGGGCATTCGCCTGGACGATGGACATGGGCTCGGGCACGGTTACGCTGATCGAGGTGATGGATGCGCGTGCGCTGCGCTCGTCTGCTGTGGGCGTGGAGCCCGAAGGCATTGCGCTCTCGCCTGATGGCAAGACCTTGTGGGTCTCGGCGCGTGGGTCAGACACCGTGTTCACGCTCGATCCGCTTACGCTCGATATCCGCAGTGAGGTTGCCACAGGCCGGTTCCCCCTGCGTATCGCCGTTCGCCCGCAAGGGGATGTCGCGGTCACGTCAAACCTGCGCGACGGCAGCCTCAGCGTGATCGACACGGCCAAGGCCAAGGTTATCCGCACGATCGACGTATCAAGCCCCGCCGAGGCCGAGGCACGGTTCCAGGTGACAATCCTGTGGTCTGCCGACGGTTCGAAAATCTACGTTGCCGAAACCGCCAGCGACACCATTGCCGAGGTCGACTATGCCAGCGGCACCGTGCTGCGCCGCCTGAAGGCGGGCGAGGGCGGGGACGGGATGGCGATCCTGCCTTGAAGGCGGCCAAGCCCCCCCTCATCGTGGGCTGGCGCGAGCTGGTCGATCTGCCCGGACTGGGCCTCTCCGGCATCCCCGCCAAGATCGACACTGGCGCGCGCACGTCGTCACTCCATGCCCACGTGCTTGAGGATTTCCAGCGCAATGGCGAGCGCTTCGTGCGCTTTGCGGTCGACTGGGACGGGGTGCGTCATCAGTGTGAGGCGATCCATGTCGACGTGCGCGGCATTACCAGTTCCAACGGCGACCAGCAGACGCGCTTTGTCATAAAGACGCCGCTCAGGATCGGTAATCTCGTGTTCCGGGCGGAAATCAGCCTCGCGGATCGTTCCCAGATGCAGTTCCCGATGCTGATCGGGCGCACTGCGCTCAGGCGGCGTATGGTGGTGGATAGCGGACATTCGTGGCTGCAATCGCCTGAGATAGCGCATATGGGGCGCATCCGCCGGTAGAAGGCCGGTCTTGAAAGGGTCTGCATGAAAATCGCGATGCTGGCGCGCAACGCCAACCTCTATTCGCACCAGCGGCTGAAGGAAGCCGCCGAGGCGCGGGGGCATACGCTCGACATTCTCAACACCCTTCGCTGCACGGTGCATATCGCGAGCCATCGTCCGCAGGTGTTCTACAACGGTGCGCCAATCCAGGCCTATGACGCGGTGATCCCGCGCATCGGGGCCTCGATCACGAATTATGGCTTGGCGATCCTAAGGCAGTTCGAAATGCGCGGCATCTGGTCGCTGAACGAGAGCGTCGCCATCGGCCGCAGCCGCGACAAGCTGCGCTCCCTGCAGATCCTCGCCAAGCACGGGCTGGGCCTGCCGCTGACCGCTTACGCTAATGACCCGAAGGCCGCCGAGGAGATCATCAAGGCCGTGAAAGGCCCGCCCGTGGTCATCAAGCTGATCGAAGGCACGCAGGGCATCGGCGTGGTGCTGGCCGAGACCATGTCCAGCGCCAAGTCGGTGATCGAGGCGTTCCGCGGTGCCAACGTCAACATCCTCGTGCAGGAGTTCATCAAGGAGGCCGGCGGCACCGATATCCGCGCGCTGGTGGTGGGCGGCAAGGTGGTCGCCGCGATGCAGCGCACCGGCGCGCCGGACGAGTTCCGCTCGAACCTCCACCGCGGCGGCAGCGCACAGGTGATCAAGATCACCCCCGAGGAACGCTCCACCGCCGTCCGCGCGGCCAAGCGCATGGGACTGAACGTTTGCGGGGTGGATATGCTGCGCAGCAATCACGGCCCCGTGATCATGGAGGTCAATTCCTCTCCCGGGCTTGAAGGAATAGAGACCGCGACGGGCAAGGATATTGCCGGCCAGATCATCGATTTCATCGCCGCCAATGCCAAGGCCGGTACGACCAAGACCAAGGGCCGGGGGTAGACGCCCCGCGGCCCGGATCTTCCCGATGTTTCACGTGAAACCCCTGTGCGACACCGCCCCAAGCGGGAGCCGAAAGCGGTCTAGCGGGGGTCGAGCAGGGGTCTGGCGCGGGTCAAGCGTTCCGGGCCATCAACCCGCCATCGACCGGGATCGCGACCCCGGTGATGTAGCTTGCCGCCGGAAGCACCAGCGACAGTGTGATGTGCGCCACTTCCTCGGGCTCGCCATACCGGCGCAAGGCCGTTCGGCGCTTGGCGAAGATCGCCTTGTGCTCCTCGGCTACGGCGTCGGTCATCGCGGTGCGGATCGGCCCCGGACAGATGCAGTTGACCGTGATGCCTTCGGGTCCGAGATCGACCGCCAGCCCGCGCGTCAGTCCCACTACGCCGCTTTTTGCGGCGACGTAAGGCGTATCGCCCGGCGTCGCACCGAGCCCCTCGGTCGAGGCGATGTTGACGATGCGGGCGGCGTCGCTCTGCCGGAGCCACGGCAGGCAGGCGCGCACCATGCGCTGGTGGGCGGTGAGCATAACACCAAGCGCGCGGTGCCAGATCTCCTCGTAAGCGGGATCATCCAGAGCGCAAAAGCTCGACACACCGGCATTGTTCACCAAAATATCGATGCCACCGAAGTCCGCCGCTATCTGCGCCACGACGCGTGCGATGGCATCGCCATCGGCCACATCGAGCGCATAGGCCTGCGCACCGGACCCGCACTCGGCCGCCACAGCCTGGCAGGCTGCAAGATCGAGGTCGATGACCGCCAACTTCGCCCCCTCGTTGGCGAACAGCCGTGCCGTGGCACGCCCCATGCCACTCGCCGCGCCCGTCACAATGGCAACGCGTCCCGCGATGGAACGCGAAGGGCTGGGGTGAGGCATCGCGCGTACTCCGGTTTGACAATGATCCAAGGACTAGCCCAACATGCGTCCCGCGCAAAGGCGCAAGGGGTGCCAGTTTCGTCCAAACAATGGGGCACGGCGGGCGGCCGGTAATAACTGCGGGATCAGCCCGTGCAAGCAGGAGGAAATCACATGACCAAGCGCCGCAATTCGAGATTGTCTATTCTGCTCCTCGCAGGGCTCGCGCTGGGCATTCCGGCTGCTGCGGCAGCGGAGGACGCGAGCGTCGCTGCCCGACTGGGGGAGCGAGGCATCAAATACGAGGTCGATGCCGACGGTGACTACAAGGCAACCTATAATTACTCGAAGGAGGGGCGCACCCAGTTGGTCTTCGTTGGGGGCAAGGCCGAGGCGGTCGGCGGCCTCTCGATCCGTGAGGTGTTTTCGCCAGCCGGCCGCGTTGAGAAGGATGGCATCAACGGCAGCAAGGCGCTCGAACTGATGTCCGCGTCGGCCAACATGAAGCTTGGCTCGTGGGAAATTCGCGGTGATGTGCTCTACTTCGTCATCAAGATACTGGACGATGCATCTGCGGCACAAATCGAAGCGGCGATGGACATTGCGGCAGAGACTGCCGACGATCAGGAACTCGAATTGTCAGGCGACCGGGACGACCTTTAGGATCGTCCCGGCCAGAACGCTCACCGGAACGGCGGTTCGTTGAAGGCGCGCAGCTTGCGCGAGTGGAGCCGGTCACCCTCGTCGCGCAGCATGGCGCAGGCCACAATGCCCATCTGGAGATGCGCCGCGATGGCTTCCTCGTAGAACTTGTTCGCCTGTCCCGGCAGCTTGATCTCGCCGTGCAAGGGCTTGTCGGAAACGCACAGCAGCGTGCCGTAGGGCACCCGGAAGCGGTAGCCCTGCGTGGCGATGGTCGCACTCTCCATGTCGATCGCGATCGCACGGCTCTGCGAGAAGCGCTTGGCGGACGAGGAATAGCGCAGCTCCCAGTTGCGATCATCGGTGGTGACGACCGTGCCGGTGCGCATCCGCTGCTTGAGGTTGGCGCCCTGGACGCCTGCGACCTGCTCGGCGGCGAAAGCCATCGCCTGCTGCACTTCGGCAATCGGCGGGATTGGCACTTCGGGCGGGAGCACGGGGTCGAGCACGTGATCGTCGCGCAGATAGGCGTGGGCGAGCACGAAGTCGCCGATCTTCTGGGTGGAGCGTAGCCCGCCGCAGTGGCCGATCATCAGCCACGCGTGCGGGCGCAGCACCGCAAGGTGATCGCAGATGGTCTTGGCGTTGGACGGGCCGACGCCGATGTTGACCAGCGTGATCCCGCGTCCGTCCTCGCGGATCAGGTGATAGGCGGGCATCTGGTGGCGGCGCCATGCGGTGTCGTTGAGCTGGTCCTGCGCGTGGGCAGTCGGCTCGCGGATATCGAGCCCAGCCGCGCCTGTCAGCGCGACATAGCCATCCTTGCCGATCTGGGCTGCACCCCAGTTCACGAATTCATCGACATAACGGTGATAGTTGGTGAACAGGATGAAGTCCTGAAAATCGCTGACTTCGCTACCGGTGTAATGCTTCAGCCGCGCGAGCGAGTAGTCGGTGCGCAGGCCATCGAACAGCGAGAGCGGAATGTCTGAGGTGCCGTCGATCTCGATCCCGTCGGCCAACTCGTCGCCGATCAGGGCAAGGTCGGTCGAAGGGAAGTGCGCGGCGATTTCCTGCGGCGCGATCCCCACCATCGCGGCCCCGGCCTCGCCATCGAGCACATAGGGGAAAGGGATTTCCTGCCGCGAGCGGCTGACGGTGACCTCGACCTCGTATTCGCTGGCGATCAGCTGGAGCTGTTCGGTGAGGTAGGTGGTGAAGAGATGTGGGTGGGTCACCGTGGTGACATAGGTGCCCGGCATCTCGAGCCGTCCGAAGGCGCGGGCCCGGTCGCGCGGCGTGCCAACGCCATGGTAGCGCAAGGTGATCTGCGGATAGGCGTAAGAGCCATCGGCGCGCTTCGCGGGCGCGGGCAGGGTGCCGTCGCGCCCGAAGGCGATCACGTCATCGCGCAGGGTGCGCACCGCCTCGTCATAGTGCCGCTGAAGCTCGCTCAGGATGGTAGGAATGTCGATCATGGCAGTTGTCTCTGCTCCTTTGTTGTTATCGTTGTGTGGCAGCACCTTTGCTTGTGCGGCCGTTATTCACAAGAAGGGCGCGAAGATCGAGGTGATCTTCGCGCCCTGCTGTGTCTCGGGCCTGTGAGGGCCGGAAGGCTTAGTCGTCGTCGCCGCCTTCGAGCAGCTCGGCGGGGATTTCACCCGGCTCGAGGCTGGTGTCGATGCGGGTCGCTTCGGCCTGTTCCTCGATCTCGCGCTGTTCGTCAGCGAACATCGCCTTCAGCACGTCGACGCCTTCGCTCTGGAGCTTGGCTTCGTCGTCCGAACGGGCAACGTTGGCCTTCACGGTCACGCGCACTTCGGGGTGCAGGGCGATGGTCACGTCATGCATGCCGATGGTCTTGATCGGCGCGCCGAGGATGACCATGCGCTTGTCCACGGTTTGGCCCTGATCGGCGAGGCCCGACACGATGTCGCGCACGCTGACCGAACCATAAAGCTGGCCGGCGTTCGAAGCGGCGCGGATAAGCACCACTTCTGCGCCCGCCACCTTTTCACCCTGCGCTTCGGCAGCGGTGCGGCGTTCGGCGTTTTCGGTGACCAGACGCTCGCGGTTGGCTTCGAAGACCTTGCGGTTGGCTTCGTTGGCGCGAAGGGCCTTCTTCTGCGGCAGCAGGAAGTTGCGCGCATAGCCGTCCTTCACGGTGACGACGTCACCGATCGAGCCGAGCTTTTCGATGCGCTCAAGGAGAATGATGTTCATGTCTCTTTCTCCTACTTCACGATGAACGGCAGCAGGCCGATCTGGCGCGAACGCTTGATCGCCTGGGCCAGTTCACGCTGCTTCTTCGCCGAAACGGCGGTGATGCGCGAAGGGACGATCTTGCCACGCTCGGACATGAAGCCCTGCAGCAGGCGCACGTCCTTGTAATCGATCTTGGGGGCATCCTTGGCCGCGAACGGGCAGGACTTGCGGCGGCGGAAAAACGGGCGGGCCATCAGTCGCGCTCCTCACGGGTTTCGCGACGCTTACGCTCGCGTTCGTTCTTGCGCATCATCACGCTCGGGCCTTCCTCGTGTTCTTCCACGCGAATGGTCATGTAACGGATGACGTCTTCGTTGATACGGGTCTGACGCTCGAGCTCGGCAATCACCGAGCCGGGGGCATCGATGTTGAGCAGGACGAAGTGCGCCTTGCGGTTACGCTCGATCTTGTAGGCGAGCGACTTGAGACCCCAGGTTTCGGTCTTGGTGACCTTGCCGTTGCCGGCCTCGACGATTTCGGTAGCTTGCGCTGCCAGCGCGTCGACCTGAGCCTGGCTCAGATCCTGACGCGCGAGAAAGACGTGCTCGTACAGAGCCATCTCGCGTCCTTTCACTCCATGCCGATCGCTGGCTGATCTGCACCAGATGTGCAGGGCCCCTCCGGCTTTCTTCAAATAATCGCCGGGCGGTTCCCATGCGAAGCGCGCGCCCTTACAGCTTTCGGAGGCAATTGCAAGTCTTGCCCGCAGGGAACCGGACGGGCAGGCGACGGGTTTCCATTGCACGATTCGCAAACAAGGGGGATTTACGTGCCGTCAGGACTGGTCGCGCTGCTCGACGATATTTCGGTTATTGCCAAGGCCGCTTCGGCCTCGATCGACGACGTGGCGGTTGCCGCGGGGCGGGCGGGGACCAAGACCGCCGGCGTGGTGATCGACGATGCGGCCGTCACTCCGAGCTATGTCACGGGGCTTTCGCCTGCGCGCGAGCTGCCGATCATCTGGAGGATCACCAAAGGCAGCCTCAAGAACAAACTGGTCTTCCTGCTGCCGGCTGCACTGTTGCTGTCCGAATTCCTGCCCCAGGCGATCGTCGGGCTGCTGCTGCTGGGCGGTTCCTTCCTTGCTTATGAAGGCGCGGAAAAGGTGATGGAGAAGCTCGGCTTCGGCAAGCATGGTGAAACGCTGGAGGACGAGATCACCGATCCCGTTGCCTTCGAGAACGAGCGTGTGGGCGGGGCGATCCGCACCGATTTCATCCTCTCGGCCGAGATTATGGCGATTGCACTGGCGGAAGTGGCGACGGAGTCGCTGGTGATGCGCGGCGCGGTGCTGGCGATGGTCGCGGTGGCTGTCACCGTGGCGGTTTACGGCGCGGTCGGGCTGATCGTGAAGCTCGACGATATCGGCCTGCACCTCACGGAAAAGGCGAGCAAGGCGGCCCAGTCCTTCGGGCGCTTCCTGCTTCACTTCGTGCCCAAATTGCTAGTGACGCTCTCGGTCGTCGGCACGGTGGCGATGTTGTGGGTCGGCGGACATATCGTCGTCGACAGCCTACATAAACTGGGGTGGGACGGGCTCTACGGCCCGATCCACGCCGCCGAACACGCCGTGCACGAGATGGCGGGCGGCGTGTTGGGGTGGCTGACGGCGACAACGCTTTCGGCAATCGTCGGCCTGATCCTTGGCGCCATCATCGCCTTCGTCCTCCACAAAGTGCTGGGTGTGGGCGAGGGCGAGGAGCATTAAGTCTCCCTCATGACCATACCTGTCCTTTACACCTGCGCGCGATCGCGCGGCCTTCGTGCAACCTGGGCGGCGGAGGAAGCCGGGGTCGATATCGACCTTCGCGTCCTCCCGTTCCCGCCACGCCACCTGGCGCCCGATTACATGGCGATCAATCCGCTCGGCACCGTGCCAATGCTGGTCGACGGCGAGACGCATCTCACCGAGAGCTGCGCCATCGCGCATTACCTTGCCACGCGCGGCGGTTACACGCCGCTGGCGGTTGCGCCGGGGGAGCGCGATTACGGCGAATATTGCGACTATACCTATCACGCCGATGCCACGATCACCTTCCCGCAGACGGTCTACCTTCGCTTCTGCATGTTCGAGAAGGACAAGGGCTTGCAGGAGGCGGGCCACGCCTATGCCAAGTGGTTCTACAAGCGCCTGATCAAGGTTGAGGAGCGTCTGGCCACTCGCGAATTCCTCTGCGCCGACCGCTTCACCGTGGCCGATATCTGCGTCGGCTACGCGCTGATCCTTGCCGAGAACATCGGGCTGGACGAGGGTGTGCCTGATAGTCTGAAGGCCTATCGCACCCGTCTTACCGCGCGGCCCGGCTACCAGCGCGCCTTCGCTCGGGAAGAGGCGGGCAGGAAGGCTCTTGCCGGGTGAGCTTGATGCCCCAAGCTGCCGGCTCTCCCACGGACGGCGCCTAACCTAGTTTAGTGTCCTAGGTCACGGATGCGGCACCCTTGCTACTTCAACGGGTGGCGAGAGAACGAATGGATAATGAGGAGAACCGTCGCAACGATGAGCGACGCAAGTCCCAGCTTCCAATCGAGGGCGAGGATCGGAGGAAGGGTGATCGACGATCGGGAACAGATCGACGGTCCAACCCCCGCGTTTCAACTGGCCCCGAGGCATGACCATCTCCGGGGTCGAAGCCGATGAGGACCGTGACAGGCGCTGGGCGCTGCGGCGCAGCGTCGAGATCGATGTCGACCTCTCGGATGCGGAAGGGCTCTCCTGCGCGGCCACTGTGACAGATATTTCCGAAGACGGATGTATGATCCGCGTCACCCCGGAGCACGATCTGGTCCCCGATCGTCTACACACCATCAAGGTCACCGGCGTTCGCGTGCTCTCGGGTCACGTCATCTGGTGTTCTGGCTGCAAAGCCGGTCTGGCTTTCAGCGAGCCGCTTTACCCCGCGCAGGTCCAGGACTTCGTGATGAAGTCCCACTACACCAGGATCAGCCGCAATATGGCGAAGAAAGGCGACGCGAACGACTATCTTCCGTCGCTCCCGCCGTTCCCTTTCGAAAACTGAGGGAAGCGAGGGGGCAGCTACTCTTTCGGTGCAGCTGCCCCGCTCGCGTCAGGCCTAATCCGAGAAGCTCGTCTGGCGATCGCGGCCGCTTTCGGCGCTCCCTGAAGCGAGCTGCTCATCCATGCGATCCAGCATGGCGTCCTTGCCCTGCCGCGCCTTGGCACCCGCAGCGCCCAGCGCCTGCTCGCCAAGACCACCGATGGTGTCCTCCTCCGCATGCGTGGCCGGCAGCACCGAGCCTACAACCGCGCCGACAAAAGCTGCGGCGATCCCGCCCAGCAGCGGATTGTCGGTGTAGAAGCCGCGCGCATCCTCGAACGCGCGCTGGCTCCGGTCGCGGGTCTGTCCGGCGAAGGCTTGGGCGCGCTCGGCCATGCGTTCGCGGCTGCGGTGCATTGTCTCGGTCGCTGCGTCGAGCCGCATACGAAATGCGCCTTCGTCCTCGTCATGGCCCTGCTCGAGCATGAAGTAGCTCGCCCGGCTATGGTCGCGGCGGCGGCGGTAGCTGATGTCGTCCTCGCCCGGTTGGCGTTCGCAGCGCGACAAGTGCTCGACATAGCTTCGGTGATCGGGATGCCAATCGTCGCTGGTGGAGGCTTCGCTGCTCTTCGTCTTGCTCATGCCGGAGTACATCTTCAGTGCTGATGGCCGTGCGTCGGCATCGCTGACGAGCCACAGCCCGCCGATCGCGATCATGCCGAGCGCCAGCGGATTCCTGCGTGCGGTGTCGATCAGATAGCTGCTGTCCACGCCGTTCTGCCCGGCCTTGTCTAGCATGGCGTCGATGATGTTTCGCGGGGTGAACTCGTTCTCGATCTGCCGGACGGTCTGGTTCATCTCGGCCTGAGTGGCGGGGATGTCGCGTTCGATTTCCTCGGGGCTGCGCTGGTCGGTGGTGTCGGTCATCTATCGTGCTCCGCTGTTATGGAGGTTGCCGGTTACGGCAGCAGGGGTGTCGGTGATGGTGTCGATGCTGCGGTCGGGCCTGATGCTGGTCGATCTGACCTTCTTGCGGGCGCCGGCATAGAGGATCAGGCCGATCACCAGAGTGACCACGCCGACCAGAGTGGTGCCGAGCGGCACGTCCTCTAGTGCTGCGCCGACATAGTAGGAAATGCCCATGAGGAACACGCCAAGCCCGGCGATGCCGAACACGGCTGCGGCCGCCATCGCGCCGACCACGGCCTTGACCTCGGTGGCGGATTCGCGGACTTCGGCCTGCATCAGGCTCACCTCCTCGCGGGCGAGGTGCGCGCCTTGCTGAGTGAGGCGGCCCACCAGATCGACGATATTGTGATCCTCACCGCCGCCGCGCGCTTTGCTGGCAGACGCGGGGGTGCGGGAAGGGGAAGGGGTGGGGGTGGGGGCGGGTTCACTCATCGCGCGCCCTCGGCGCTTTCGCCGGTCGGCCTTTCGCGGTCCCAATCAAAGGCGGGCGTGAAGGTCCCGTCCGCGTTGGGCATCACGTTCTCGTCAGCCGTCCAGTCTTGACGGAGGTAAGCGTCGTTCTCCTGATCCGGCGCGCGCCCCTCGCGGTCGTGGCGCTTCTTGTCGATCCCGGCGCGCAGGACACGCGAGGCGGCAAAGCCGGCGGCGGCCGAAGCGGCGAGGAACATGCCCGGGCTGCAGCGTGCGAATTCGCTGACGTCTTCGCCGAGCTGGTCGATGCTGCGTCCCTCGATCCGGTGGGCAAGGCTTTCGATCCTCCGGGCGGCCTGCTGGATCGCGGAGGCCATCCAATCGGGGGCATCAGCGTTATCGCGCAGGTCCTGCGCCGCTGAATCGAGTGCCGAAGAAGCCGAGCCAGCAAGAAGAACTGCCGCGCCCTTGCGGCTCTCGGCTTCCTGCTTGGCGCGAGCGGCTACATTATCCTTGAGGTGTGCGGCGTCCTGCTTCAGCTCGCCAGCGACTTCGGAGGTTGTGCCGGTGGTAGCGGTTGTGTCACGAAATTCGGTCGGCATCGCGAGTCTCCTTTTTGTCGGAGAAACAACTGTACCGGAGCTGCGCGCGAGGGCGTTGCGTTAAGCGCCCAATTGGCCCGGCTGTCGGCTGGACAGCTTACTGCACACATGGATCAATAGACTGACTAAAAGTGATTTTCTCTACGATTTTGCAAATGCTTCATGCTGAGCTTCAGGTTGCCAGCTTGAGTTAGGACACAGTGTCCGGGGAGGGCGCGGGCCTGCCCAGTCCGACCGGTGCTTGGTTTCCTAGCGAACGGTCTTGGCGCCTTTGATCACAGCTGAAACGCGCTCCAGAACGGTGACATCGTGGAGCGGGTTACCCTCCACTGCGATCATATCGGCAAGGTAGCCTGGAGCGATCCTGCCCAGTTCGCTCTCCCGGCCAAGGAGCTGCGCCGCACTTGCGGTCGCCGCACGGATGGCCTGCAGCGGGTTCATCCCATTCGTCACCATATAACGGAACTGGCGCGCGTTCATGCCGTGCGGGAAGACACCCGCATCGCTGCCGAAGGCGAGCGGTACGCCCATCTCCACCGCGCGGCGGAAATTGTCGCGCTGGACCTGCGTGGTCTCTCGGTTCTTGCGCAGGTATTCTTCGGGCCAGCCCTCGGCGGTGCCGACCGCGTCGATATAATCGCCGTTGAAGACGTCCATTACCAGCCACACCCCCTGCTCGCGGGCGAGGGCGAGCCCTTCCTCGTCGATCAGGCTGGCGTGTTCGATGCTGCGCACACCGGCGCGGATGGCATTCTTGATCCCTTGTGCGCCGTGGGCATGGGCCGTGGCGAAGGACCCGCGCGCGGCTGCCACTTGCACCGCTGCGCGCATTTCCTCTTCGGTCAGCTCGGGCTCTCCCGGCTCCGTGCCGATTGCCAGCACCGCGCCGGTCGCCATCAGCTTGAGGAAATCGGCACCCTGATCGAACAGGAAGGTGGCCTTCTGCGCCGCTTCCTGCGGGCCGGACAGCACGCCCAGCCTCATGTCGGCGGGCAGCTCGTCGTTCGGGACCACGCCGTTGAGCTCGCCCCCGCCGCCCGGGTGGGTGAGATAGGCCCCGGCCACGAACATGCGCGGGCCGGACACCAACCCGCGGTTGATGGCGTTGCGCAGGGCCACGTCTGTCAGCGCGCGATAGGTCCCTACGTCCCGCACCGTCGTGAACCCGGCCTCCAGCGTCAGGCGGGCGTTGCGCGCGCCGATCAGGACGGTGTCGACCGGCGAGGTTTTGAGCGGGTCGGAAAGGTCCGCGCTGCTGCCGGTATCCGACAGGTGGGTGTGGAGGTCGATCAGTCCCGGCAGGACTGTATAGGACGACCAGTCAATTCGCGTTGCGCCTTCCGGCGCTGCGCCGCAGGGCTCGATCGCGCGGATCCTCTCGCCTTCGGTCAGGACGCACTGGCCCGTCAGCAGCTCGCCGCTTGCCACGTCGAGCAGCCTGCCTGCCTCGACATAGAGTGCCGGTGTCGGCGAGGGCGCTTCGTCCCGTGCGAGGGCGGGCGCGGAGAGCGCCAGCAAGGATGCGAGGGCGGCTGCCGCCCTCACTTGGAGGCGAGCTCGGTCAACAGCAGGCGGTAGTAGGCAAGGCTCTTCCCGATATTGCCCAGCGGCACGCGTTCGTCGAGGCCGTGCGAGAAATCGTCGCTGTCGCGCATGAATGTGCCGCTCGCGCCGTAGCTGGGAACGCCGAGGGCGCGGTACCACGTGGAATCCGACGCCCCCGAGGCCTGCGCCGCAATCACGGGGACCTTTCCGAAAGCTCCTTGCACCGCCCGCGTGGCGGCACTGACGAAGGCTTCGTCATAGGGGGAAGCAGGGGCTTCGCTGGTGTATTCGGGGTCGATTTCACGGATAGTCATTGCTGGCTCGTCGGCGATGGCGGAAAGCTGCGCCAGCACCTCCTCCCTCGAATGGCCGGGGAAGATGCGGCAGTTGACGATGGCCGTGGCGCGCTGGGGCAGGGCGTTTCGGCCGTGTCCGGCGTTTACCATGGTCGGCACGCAGGTCGTCGCGATCTTGCCGACATAGGCGGGATCCCCGCGCAGCACCGCAATCGCCGCCTTGTCTGTGGGATCGGCAGCAAAGGCCCGCATCGCCGCTGCGAGCAGCGGATCAGACACGAAGGCAGCGGCCTTGGCAAAGTAGTCGCGGGTGATGTCGTTCACTTCGGGCGTGAAGTGGTGCGCGCCAATTCGGCCCAATGCGCCGGAAAGCTGGACAATCGCATTGTCGTCGCGCGGGGCGGAGCTGTGTCCGCCCGGATTGGTCACTTCAAGCTGATAGTCGGCATAGGTCTTCTCTGCGCCCTGCCAGCTCCAATAGGCCGGCTTTCCGCTCGCCTCGTCGAGGGAGCCCGAGGCGCCATCCACATTGAGCACCAGGCGGGCATTTCGCAGCCGCTGTGCGATGACCTTGGAGGTTGCCATCGTCGTCTCTTCGTCGCCCGAGAAGGCGAGCACGATGCTGCGTTCGGGCACAAAGCCTGACTTGCGCAAGCCCATCACCG
Source organism: Porphyrobacter sp. (assembly GCA_027533455.1). Classification (GTDB taxonomy): domain Bacteria; phylum Pseudomonadota; class Alphaproteobacteria; order Sphingomonadales; family Sphingomonadaceae; genus Erythrobacter. The sequence continues at coordinate 404,541 of JAPZUC010000002.1, forward strand.
CGACCATCGCCTGCACGGTGTCGAACTTGGTGTCGCTCGCCCCGCGGCCGTAAAGATAGCCGTTCTCGACGACGGGCGTGAAGGGGTCGCGCTTCCAGTCCTCCGGCTTGGCGTCGACTACGTCCATATGCGCGGAGATCACGATCGGACCGAGCGCAGGGTTGCGCCCCTTCCAGGTTGCGATGAAGTAGGCCGTGTCGTCGAGCGGGACGATCTCGATCTCGTCCGCACGCCAGCCCGCGTCGATCAGTGCCTTGCGATAAAGCTCGGCCACCTTGCCGGTTGCGTTACCTTCGCCCCGCACCGAACGCAGCGCGATCGCCGCGCTCGACAGGTCCACCACCTGCTTCTCCGCCGGTGTCGCAGCCTCGGCGAGCGCAGGCCCCGAGGCGGCAAGTGCGGTGGCCACAAGGCTGGACAGCAGGAGTGTGGTGGCGCGCATGGTCAGTTCCCCGATGGGTTGTAAGGCGGGCAGGCTATGGCAATCCGTGGCGCGGGACAACCGCTGTGCCTAGATACTCGCGAAACGGCGGAAGCTGCCGCCGTCGGCGATCACCTCCTTGGCGCAGTTATGGCCCGGCGCGCCGGTCACACCGCCTCCCGGGTGGTTGCCTGCGCCGCACATGTAGAGCCCCTTCACAGGTCCGCGATAGGCCCCGTTGCCGAGCACGGGACGCGCGCTCCACAGCTGGTCGAGGCTCATGTGGCCATGCATTATGTCCCCGCCGACGAGGCCGAACTTGCGGTAAAGGCCCTTGGGGCTGAGCACCTGCCGGCCGATGATCGAGGCGCGGAAGCCCGGCGCGTGCTGTTCGACCGTGTCGATAATGGTGTCGGCGGCGGCGTCTTCCTCGGCGTCCCAGTCGCGCCCGTCTGGCAGCTCGGGGGCGAATTGCTGGCAGAACAGGCTGGCGACGTGGCAACCTTCGGGCGCGAGGCTGTCGTCGACCGTGCTCGGGATCAGCATTTCGACGATCGGGCGCTTCGACCAGCCATCGGCCTTTGCATCCAGGAAGGCCCTGTCCATGTAATCGAGCGTTGGCGCGATGATGATCCCGCTCTGGTGGTGCTCGCCCGGCTCAGGGAGGCAGGTGAAGCGCGGCAGTTCGGTGAGCGCGACATTCATGCGGAAAGTGCCGCCGCCCGCCTTGTAGCCGCGCATCCGGCGGCGGAAGTCCTCGGGCTGGTGGTGCTGCGCCAGCATCTTTCCGTAGAGCAGCTTGGGGCCAACATTGGCGATCACGCGCTTGGCCGCGATCTCCTCGCCGCTTTCGAGCTTCACGCCCGCCACGGTGTTGCCATCGACCAGCACTTCTGCCACCGGGCTTTCGAGGCTGATCTCGACACCGCAATCGCGGCACACCTGCGCCATGATCTGGGTGATCGTGCCCATCCCGCCGATGCAGTGACCCCAGGCACCCTTCTTACCGTTCACCTCGCCGAAGACGTGGTGGAGCAGCACATAGGCACTGCCCGGCGTGTCGGGGCTGGCATAGTTGCCGACAACCGCGTCAAAGCCGAAGGCGGCCTTGACCGCCTCGCTCTCAAACCATTGGCCAAGAAAGCTGGTGGCCGATTTGGTGAAAAGGTCGAGCACATCGCGCTTGGCCTCCAGCCCCAGCTTCGACAGGCCCCAGCCCTGCGAAGCGCCAGCAATCAGGGTGCGCAGCCCCTCGCCGACATTGGGCGGGGACTTGAGGGCAAGGCTGCGGAGGACTTCGGCAACGCCTTCGAGCGCGTCGTAATAGGCGGGCAGCGTTGCGGCATCGGCAGCCGAGAAGCGGGCAAATTCGGCCTGCGTTCGCTCGAGCCCGCCGCCAAGCTTGAGATAGCCGCCGTCTTCCTGCGGCAGGAAGTTGCTGATCGGCCTCTCGATGACGCGGTAGCCGTGCTCGGCAAGCCGCATGTCCTGGATCACCTTGGGCTGAAGCAGGCTGACGGTGTAGCTCGCCACCGAATTGCGGAAGCCCGGGTGGAACTCCTCGGTCACCGCCGCGCCTCCCACGATGTCGCGCCGCTCGACGATCCGCACCTTCAGACCTGCTTGCGCGAGGTAGAAGGCGCAGGTGAGGCCATTGTGGCCCGCACCGATGATCACGGCGTCGTATTTCTTGGTCATGCGCGGCTCCATCCGGCGGGGGGTTGCTGTTCGAGGCGGGCCTCGGGAATGAGATTGCGGATGCGGCGACAGAAGTGCCTCAGGCACACCTCCTTGTCGCTCAGCGGCCCCATCGTGAAGCTGCGGCTCGTCATGCCCTGCTGGACGCGGGTGATGAGCACGGTGTCCTCGGTATTGACCTGCCGGTTGATCCGCCAGTTGAGATAGCGCGCGACGCGCATCTCCCGGCGGTCATCGGGCAGGACATAACTGATCTCGCGGATCAGGCAGGTGGTCGGCCCGGTCGGCAGCCACTGCATGAAGTCGATCTGATCGGGATAGATGTCGAAGGCGACATTGGGCCAGAGCTTGAAATAGAGCCAGAAGCGCTGCTTGTCTTCGGGGAGATGCGGTACCGGCGGCAGCAGCTTCTGGTACATCCGTTCGGACCAGTTGGCGCTTTCCCGGTCCACCATCGCGCCCCACATGCGGTCGACATGGGCTTCGGCCTCAATCCCGTAGCCTTTGCCGAACAATCGCGACAGGCCCGGATGCGCGACCGGGATGTGCAAGCCGTCGGAGTAATTGTCGCCGACGTTCTTCCAGTTCACTTCCCGTGGGCGCAGAGTGACGCGGCCGAGGGCTTCCAACTCCTCGAAACGGTAGGGCGCGACCATCGCTTCGTAAGGCGCCATCTGCTGTGCGACGGTGGGCCCGCCGTCGTCCTCGAGCCGCACGAAGATGAACCCGCGCCATACTTCCAGTTCGACTGCGACCAGTCCTGCCTTCTCACGGTCGAGCGTAGGATAGCTGGCACTGTCAGGAACGCCGGTCAGCTTCCCGTCAAGGTCATAAGTCCAGGCGTGATAGGGACAGACCAGCTTCTTCGCGCAGCCGCTTGCTCCGTCCACAAGCCGCGATCCGCGGTGGCGGCAGACATTGGTGAAAGCGCGCAAGACCGCGTCCTGCCCGCGCACCACGATCACACTCTCGCCGCAATAATCGAGCGTGTGCCAATCGCCCGCGGCCGGGACGTCGCTGGTGTGGCACACCACCTGCCAGCTCGGGCGGAACACCCGGTCGAGCTCGAGCCGGTGAAACTCCTCGTCATGATAGGTCCAGCTCGGCAGGCTCCAGCCCTCGAGTGGGTCAGAATCGTGGGCTGGGAGAGACCGAGTTGCCATGCGCGCTTCCTTGCTTTACATTCGTATAACAAGCAACGAATGGCCGCACAACCTGCCTTTACCCGCGCCGATCCTGACGCGCGCCGCCAGAGCCTGATCGAGGCTACCGCGCGCGTGCTCGCTGCAAAGGGTGCGGCCGGGGTGTCAGTGCGCACCATCTGCGCCGAGGCGGGCGTTTCGGCGGGATTGCTACGGCACTATTTCGCCAGCGTGTCGGACGCAATTGCGGAAACCTATCGCTGGACCGGCGCGCAGATCGATTCAGCGCTAGAGCAGGCGGTGGCCGCCGCCGGTGCCGATCCGCGCGCCCGGCTGCTCGCCTATCTCACCGCGAATTTCCGCCCACCGATTGCCACCCCCGATCTGCTCGCAACCTATGTCGCCTTCTGGAGCCTGACGGGCAGCGATCCGGCGGTCGCGGCGGTGCGCGCCGAGGTTTACGGCACTTTCCGAAGCGGGCTGGAGGGCCTGCTTCGCGCCTATCGCGCCGACCTCGGCGACGCGCGTATGGCGGCGGTCGCACTTACTGCTCTGATTGACGGGCTGTGGCTGGAACTCTCGCTCGGCGAGGCACCGTTTAGTGCCGAGGAGGCCGAGGGGCTGGCGGCGCAATGGCTGGACTGCCTGACGGCCTAGACGGGGGAGGGCGCGCCCCGCCGCGCCCACAGGTAGAACGGGACGCCTGCTGCCATGAGCACGAGGCTCCAACCGCTCGCCTCAAGCCCCGCGCCCCACAGTGTCCACAGCGCATAACCTGACCCGGCGAGTGCGAAGGCCCGCACGACCTTCATCTTCCACGCCGCCAGCGCACAGGCGAGGTAGAGCCACAAGGCCGCGCTGGTCGAAAGCAGCAGGACGAATTCATAGATGCCCTGCATGTCCCTGCTCGCATTGAGGAGCAGGCAGACCGTGGCGATGGCACTCGAAGCCAGCAGGGCGCGGCGGGGGGTGCCGTGGCGGTCGGTCGCGGCGAACCAGCGCGGCAGCATGCCGCGTTCCGCCATCGCGCGCGGCAATTCGCCCTGGAGCAGAACCCATCCATTGATCGCGCCCACGCAGCTGACGATCGCAAAGACCGTCACCAGGGCGGCCGGCCCCGCGCTCCAGTAGCGCTCCACGAAGGTCGCGAAGGGCGCAGGGCTGGTCGCGGCGACCGCCTCGGGCAGCATCAGCGCGATGGCCGAGCACACAAAGAGGTAGAGCAGCCCGGTCAGACCTGTGCCCCACATGGTCGCGCGCGGGACGTTGACGGCCGGGTTTTCCACCCGCGCTGCGGCTATGCTCGCGCATTCGAACCCGAGCAGCGCAAACAGCGTGAGTGCCGCCGCGCCGCGCAGGTCTGTTCCGTTGAGTTCGCTCATGACGAACGGTCGGATCTCACCTTGGCCGGTGCCCAGCACCAGCGCGGCGATGACGATCACTGCGATCAGAGGGATGAGTTTGAGCAGCACCGTGACAATCTGGAACCTGCCCGCCGCGTGGACCCCGCGCAGGTTGACCAGCGTCATCGCCCAGACCAACGCAATGGCGCACAAGGCAGGCCCCATCGGCGTGCTGCCGATTGCTGGGATCAAGGCCGAAAGATAGCTCACCGCCGCAACCGCGATCGAGACCACGGCGGTCCAGACCGAGACCCAATAGATCCAGCCCACCAGGAAGGCGGGCAGTTCGCCGAAGGCTTCGGTCACGAAGCCGGCCGGATCGCTCGCCCCCGGCCGCGCGCGGGTGAGCGCGGCGAGCACCCAGGCCAGCACCAGCGTTCCGGCAGTAGTGACGATCCAGCCGAGCACGGCATTCCAGCCGAACGGGGCAAGGCTGGCCGGGAGGAGGAACACCCCCGATCCGATCATATTGCCCATCACCAAGGCTATGGCAGCGAAAAGGCCGAGCTTGCGGCCCGGCCTTTCCGTTGTTTGCGACGCTTGGGTCACAGGATCAGAAATCGAAGCCCGCCTTGATCCCGATCACGCGCGGGCGGGTTACGACATCATAAAACGCTCCGCCGGTACCGCTAATCCCGTCGGGATCGCCGCAGGTGGTTTCGACACACTGCAAGCCGCTATTGATGACCCCACGCTCATCGAGGAGGTTCGTGGCGTAGAGCTCGAAGCGCAGGTTGTCCTTCTTCACGCCGATGCTGAAGTCGATCGTGGTGTAGGGATCGAAGTCGCCCTTGATGTCACTTTCGAGATCACGAAGGTCGCTGCGACGCCGGCCGATATAGGCAGCCGCGCCCTGGACATGCGCGTCCCATCCACCAAACGCGAATTCGTAGCGCGCGATTGCGTTGCCCTTGAACTTCGCGGTGATCGGCAGCTGCGTGCCCGCTGACGCGAGCAATGCGTTATCACGCCCATCACCCGGATCGAAGGTACAATCGAAGGCCGGGTTGGCGATCAGGCAGAAATCGCGCCGGATCGTGGCGTCATTATAACTGCCCGACAGGGTCAGGGTGAGCCCATCCGCGCGGTAGGTGAAATCGGACTCGATGCCCCGGATGCGCGCGATGCCGGCGTTGCGGACCTCGCTCAGCCCGTTTTCACCAAGAAAGGAGAGCTGGATGTTGTTCCAGTCCTCTTGATAGATCGCGCCATTGAAGGTGACGTTGCCGAAGCTGGTCTTCCAACCGAACTCGTAGTTGTCGAGGGTGTCCGGCAGATACGGCGGCAGCGTGCCGCGACGGTTGACCCCGCCCGGGCGGAATCCCTGCGACCATGTCGCATAGACCAGCACGTCAGGCGTGATCTTGTAGGTCGCGTTGAGCTTGTAGATCGCATCGGTATCAGAGGTGACCTTGTCGATATTGGTACAGGGCGAGCCCGCCACCTGCGCCGGGCCGAAGCACGCCGCTTCGCCCGTGCCGCTGGAATAGCCGTCGCTGAAGCCGAAGAAGCCGACCAGCGAGTTCTTGTAGTTGTAAAGCCGCGCGCCGCCGGTCAGTGTTAGCTGGTCGGTCACATCGAAGCTGAGTTCGCCGAACGCTGCATAGTCGCGATCGACGCGCTCCTGGCGGGTGAGCCAGATGGTGCTGTCCGTGCCGGTGACTGTGATCGCATCGGCGATGTCGTCGACGATGTAGTTCTGCGTGATCCGGTGGTACTGGCGCTGCGCGAAGACGCCGCCAATGAAGCGCAGCGGCGCATCCTGCGGGCTCGAGACGCGGATTTCGCCGAAGGAGCGGCGGTACCGGTCGTTACCCACGATGTACTGGTTGGGGCTCACCAGATCGTCGTTGTTGTCGTAGAAGTTGCTACCGGATCCGTACAGCGCATCGTAGAAATAGGCGTAGTCGGAATAGTCAGACGCCGTGTCGGTCGTCCGCCACAGCTGGCCGCCCGTGGCGACGAGGTCCCAGCTTCCGATCTTGCCCTCGATGGTCAGCGCGGCCTGCAGCCACTTGTCCTTCGAGAATTCGGGATTGTACTGCACAGTCTGCAGCGAGCGGGTGACGGCGCTGCTGCGCTCCTGCGCGAAGCTGCCGTCGGCATTCTGGACCTGACCCATGATGGTCGGGCGCAAGGTCCAGCTGTCGTTGAGCTCGATACCCAGCGCCACGCGCGCACCGTAGGTGTCGACATCGTTGTAATTGTCTTCGACCAGGTCCGCGTTGTTCTGGGTAATGCCCGAAGTCGGGTAAGTGCGGCTGCCGGCAATGTTGTCGATGAAGCCGCCGTCGCGGCGATACCATGCGACCACGCGCAGCGCTGCACTGTCGGAGAGCCTGGCGTTATAGAAGCCCTCGAAAACGCCGCCGAAATCGCCACGATTGACGCTGTTAAATTCGAAATCCATCGCGCCGTAGCTGTCTTTGTAGTCGGGCGCGTTGGTGACCATCTTGATGGTGCCCGCCATCGAGCTTGCGCCGTAAAGCGTGCCCTGTGGCCCGGCCAGCGCTTCGACCCGGGCGAGGTCGTAGGCGTGGATATCGAGCGCGCCCTGGATCGTCGTAATCGGCATTTCATCAAGATAGATGCCGACAGTGGGCTGCGAGGTCGAGTGGTTGGCGTTCTCTCCGCTGGCAACGCCGCGGAAATAGACCTGGCTGAAACCGGGGCCGGCAGTCTGCACCGTCACCGAGGGCAGGAACTTGGCCACGTCGCGCAGCTCGTTGACCTGCAGCTCGTCGAGTGCCTCGGTGCCCAGCGCGGTGATCGCGATCGGCACGTCCTGAAGGTTCTGCGTGCGCTTCTGCGCCGTGACGATGATGACATTGTCATCTTCCGCTTTGTCCTGAGCCGCGACTGGTGCCGCCACTGTCATCGCGGTCCCCGCGAGAAGGGCTGCGGTAATCGTCCGCACCCTGTTGCATTCCATGAACGTCAATGCCGCCTCCCTATGGCAACTATTAGATCCCTCATAACAATCGGCCACAGACCGCCCATTTGCCAAGTCGTTGCGCGTCAAGAGTGCCTCAAAAGCGAACTTTTGGTAGCGAGCTATGACAATTTTATCACAAGCGCCTTCTGATCACTCCGGCCGGTCGGCATAAGTCTCGACCAGGTCGCCCAACGCCGCGCGCAGCGGGCCAAGCCACTGCGCATAGGGCTCCCACTGGCCCATGCCGTCGCGGTTGATCGGACGGCGGACCTGTTCGGACGAGGCGGTCCTTACCGCGCGGGTGTTGCGGTGGAATTCCATGCAGGCTTCCTCGAACGGCAGGCCGAGGTAATCGAGCATGGCACGCACTTCGGCTTCGGGATCGTCGAGCAGGCGCTCGTGAATGACGCGGTGGAGGCGCCCGGGCAGGACGCGGTCGTAATGGTCCATCGCACGCACGTACTCGGCATAGTAGCGGCCGATATGGTCGAGCGAGTAGGAGAAAGCCTGACCCTTTGCGAAATGCTGGCGGAAATTGGAAAAGCAGCAATCCATCGGATTGCGCCGCGCGTCGATGATCTTCGCGTTGGGCAGGATAAGGTGGATGAAGCCGGCATAGCTCCAGTTGTTCGGCAGCTTGTCGACGTAGAAGGGCTTGCCGGTCTTGCGCTGCACTGCAGTGCGCTCGAGGAACTCGGCGCCCAGTTCCGCGAAACGCGGGGGCGCCATCTCCGCCACTGCGCGCGGCCAATCACGGAGGTCACCGCCCGCGGCCTTCGCTTCCCGCATGGCGATGGCGGGGATGTCGGGCAGTTCCATCGTGCCCTCGATCGCCGAATGGCTCGAGAGAATCTGCTCCAGAAGAGTGGAGCCAGCGCGCGGAAGGCCGAGGATGAAGATCGGATCGGGCGTCTGGTCGCCAAGGCCAAGGCGCTGCGTCAGGAATTCCGGGGTCAGGACTGCGATCATTCGATCGACCTGCCGCGTGGTCATTTCAGGCTCGTAGGCCAGCTCGCGGCTGCGCAGCTCGTTGCCGGCTGCGTAGTGGCGGAAGCTTTCGGCAGGGGAGCTGCGATCGCCCCAGGCTTTCCCCAGCGCGAAGTGCAGGTGAAACGCATCCTCCGCCGAAACCTCTGCCCCCAGTGCAGCTTCCATCGCAGCAATGTCCGCGTCGGAGAACTTGACCGTCTTGAGATTGGCGAGGCTCCACCACACTTCGCCCAGATGCGGTTCCACCGCCAGCGCACGGCGATAGGCAGCGATGCTGTCGTCCAGCCGCCCCACCGTCTTGAGCATATGTCCGTAGCTCATCCACAGCTTGGCATGGTCAGGGAAGGTTCGGGTCAGCTCGCCGTAGATCACCAGCGCTTCGTCATAGTCCCCGATCCGCCCTAGTGTAGCTGCCAGAAGGTTGCGGCTACCGGAGTTGGCCGGGTCTTGAGCCAGCACCTGTTCCAGCACTTCGCCTGCCTCGCCGTAGCGGCTCTGCTTGTAGAGCACCATGGCGAGGTTGGCCTGTGCCGCGGTGAAGGAGGGGGCGAGTTCAAGCGCACGGCGGAGCAGATTTTCGGAATCCCGGTATCTCCCCAACCGACCGGCGAGTTCCGCCATCATCCGGATGGCTGCGACGTCTGTAGGCTGGCTCGAAAGGCGAGCGCGCAGTCGGGCTTCGGCCGCGGGCAAATCATTGGCCATCATCGTCTGCGCGATGGCGATCATCTCGGGATCGTGCGCGGTGGCGCGGATGGCGGCCATCTCCGCGCGCGCTGCCTCGTCGTTTCGCCCTATCTGGCGCAGCACGCGTCCGAGCATGCGGTGCGCGCCGGCATCCTTCGGGTTGCGGGCCGTGATCGAACGCAATTGGATAGCTGCGGCGGCAGGATCGCGCCGTGCCAGTTCGACAATGGGCGACGGCGCGGCGGCCGACTGCTTGCGTTCGCTAGTGCTCATCCGCGCCGCGTAACATGCAGGCGGGCCGCTGGGTAGTGCCATTGCCCTTATGATCACGAGGCCGTAATCAGCCGCCGCTGATGACCCGGAGACCCCAAGCATGAAGACCCGCGCCGCCGTTGCCTTCGTCGCCTGCCTCGAAGGCATCAACACCGCCTTCGGCCTGATGCACGAAGGCAAGTCGATCCGCTCGGTGGTGGCGTTCTGATGGAGACCCTGACAGAAGTTCGCAGCCACGAAGGCACGCAGGGCGTTTACCGCCACGCCTCGGCAGCGACGGGAACGGATATGACCTTCGCGGTCTTCGTGCCCGATCATGCGCCCGACGATCAACTTCCGGTGCTCTGGTATCTCTCGGGCCTGACCTGCACCCATGCCAACGTCATGGAGAAGGGCGAATATCGCGCTGCCTGCGCCGAGCACGGCATCATCTTCATCGCCCCCGATACCAGCCCGCGCGGCGATGAGGTGCCCGATGCGTCCGAGGAATACGACTTCGGCAAGGGCGCGGGCTTCTATGTCGATGCCACCGAGGAGCCCTGGGTACGGAACTACCGGATGCGCTCCTATATCGAGGATGAGCTGCCCGCGCTGATCGCTGACAGCTTCCCCGCCGACATGGCGCGGCAAGCAATCACAGGGCATTCGATGGGCGGCCACGGCGCGCTTACGATTGCCTTGCGCAATACCGGCCGGTTCAGCTCGGTCAGCGCCTTCGCGCCGATCTGCGCGCCCTCACAAGTGCCTTGGGGCCAGAACGCATTGGGCCGCTACCTTGGCGAAGACCGCGCCGCCTGGACCGAATATGATGCCGTCGCACTGATCGAAAGCGGCGCGCGCTTGCCCAGCCTGCTCGTGGACCAAGGCAGCGCCGACAACTTCCTTGCCGAGCAATTGCGCACGCCGCTTTTGGATGCAGCCTGCGCCGTTGCTGGCATCGATGCGATGATCCGGATGCACGAAGGCTACGACCACTCCTACTTCTTCATATCGACCTTCATGGCCGAACACGTCGCCTGGCACGCCGAGCGCCTGACGGGCTAATCGGGAGGGCATACCGGCTGCGAAGGAACGGCCATGCTGATCGCCTCCGATTGCGGGCACATTACCATTCGGCACTGGCGCCCGCCTGCGCTGCCGCCTATCCCAGCCCCCGCTTCTTCACGAAGCAATGCCACGCTGCCCGTGTTGTCGAATAGCTGCCCCAGCAATGCGGCCACCTTCATGCAAATGGAACCTCACGCCCGTGCGCCTTCAGATCAACGTGTATCTAGATTACGGCCTGCCGCGGGTCTGCGATCTGCTGCTCCAGATAGAGGCCGCCGCGATCCCCGAGCAGCGCATCGAAGAAGCACAGCTCGACCTCTCGCCCTGCCAGCATTTCGCGCGGGTTCCGGCGCAGGACCATGTCGGCGAACGCATCTGGCTGCGCAAGGAAGGCCGGCTTCTCGCGCATTATCGAGCGGTGGTCAGCCTCGAACGGATCGTGCGGGACATCGCCACGCTCCCCGCGCTGCCGCCGCATCGGCTCCCGGGTGAGACGGTGCAATACCTGCTGCCCTCACGCTATTGTCCGTCGCACCAATTCACCGATTTCGTCGAGAGTAAGTTCGGCACCCTGGCAGGGGGCGAGAAGCTTGCAGCGATGCGTGACTGGGTGGCGGGGCACCTTTCCTATGTCCCCGGCTCCAGCAATTCCGAGACAACGGCAGTCGAAACCTTCCACGGCGGCCAGGGCGTATGCCGCGACTATGCGCACCTGCTGATCACGCTGGCCCGCGCGGGCGAGATCCCGGCGCGCTATGCCAGCGTCTATGCGCCGGGGGTAAAGCCGCCCGATTTCCATGCGGTGGCCGAAGTATTCCTTGGCGGCGAATGGCACCTCGTCGATGCGACCGGCATGGCGAAGGAAGCCGAGATGGCCAAGATCGGTATCGGGCGCGACAGTGGCGATGTGGCCTTTCTTACCGCCTTCGGTCCGCTGGTGCTGAACAGCCAAAGTGTCGAGGTAAAGGCGCTGGACTGCGACCAGGCGCCCGCTTGATCATTGCCGATGCGGGCATCTGCTCTACCCTTTGCCGGAGGGGGGCACAGCGAGCCCGGCAGATTTGGATCCAAGCGCGCAGGCTGCTAGCCTCGTCCCGTTTCAGCCATTCCGGGGGGATTGAATGATGGTGGTGGCAACGCAAAGCAATGAACGGATCGAGCTTCTCGATGCCCTTCGTGGTTTCGCCTTGTTTGGCATATTGCTCGCGAACATCCTTTGCTGGTCAGGCTGGATCTTCCGGACACCGGAGCAGTTGCTGGCCTTCGCCGGCGCTGACACGATCCTGTGGCAATACCGGTTCCACCACATGCTGATCGACGGCAAATTTTATACCAACTTCTCGCTGCTGTTCGGGGCAGGTTTCGCGCTCCAGATCGGACGCTTGCAGGCCGCGGGGCTGATGGCCTGCGCATCTATCGCCGCCGCGTGCTGGTGCTGCTCGCGATCGGCACCGTACACGCGCTGCTGATATGGGATGGCGACATCCTGATGCTTTACGCGCTGCTCGGCCTGCTGCTGCCCTTGTTTTACAAATGGAGCGAGCGTCACTTGCTGATCGCTGCGGCTTTGCTGATCTTCGTAGTGCCGTTTGTCGGCATTTGGCTGTTCGAACGTTTGGGCTGGGCACCCCATCGGTATCTCTATGAATCCGCCGATGCGATCGTCTGGAAATTGGGCATTGATCCCTCGCCCGACAAAGTGCTCGATTGGCTCCTGCGGGACGATTTGCGCGGATGGGTCGCGTGGCAAGGCACCGGCACGATCTATTCCGTGGCGACGCGGATCGAGACCTGGCGGATTGCCAAGGTGCTCGGGATCATGCTGATCGGTCTGGTCGTCGGTCGCAGGCTGGTGTCGGGGCAGATCATCGAGAACCGCCGCTTGCTCGTGGGCGTGCTGTGGACAGGCCTTGCGATCGGTGTGCCGGCAACCTTCGCCTATGCGTGGAACCCCGGGATGGGGCAGGCGAGCTGGCCCTCGCTGATCGGAACCGTGCCGCTCGCGCTCGCCTATGCTGCTGCCTTCGTGCTGGTATGGCCGCGCGCGCGCCCGGTGTTGCGGCATCTGGCTCCGGTTGGACGCATGGCGCTGACCAATTACCTGACCCATTCGCTGATCGGACTGACGCTGTTCTATGGCATCGGTTTCGGTCTGGCCGGGGCGTTCAAGCCGGTGCAGTTCTACGCCATAGCGGTGCTGATCTTTGCCGGGCAGATGGTGTTTTCCCGTTGGTGGCTTGATCGGCACGAGCAGGGGCCGATGGAGGCGCTGTGGCGCCGTGCGACCTACGCCGGCCTGGCGAAGCCTCAAGCCGCCTGATCGGGCGTTATCGGCCGTGCCGATAGCTCGCGCCGCAGCAGCTTGCCGATGGGATCGCGCGGGAGGCTGTCGACGAACTCGATATAGCGCGGGCGCTTGTATCCGGCGATCTGGCCCTTGAAACGGGCGGTAATCTCTTCGCGGTTGAGCGACTGGCCGGCTTTCAGCACGACGAAGGCCTTCACCGCCTCGCCCCATTGCTTGTCCGGCACGCCGCAGCAGCCCGCGTCGGCCACTTCGGGCATCGCGGCGAACACCGCGTCGACTTCGGCCGGATAGACGTTCTCGCCGCCGGTCTTGATCAGCTCCTTGGCCCGCCCCAGCAGATAACCGCGACCGCGCTCGTCCATCGTGCCGAGGTCGCCCGTGCGCAGCCAGCCGTGGCCCAATGCCGCCACGCTCGCTTCGGGGTTGCGCCAGTAGCCGAGCATGACGGATGGCCCGCGCAGGCACAGCTCGCCCTCTTGGCCGGGGGGAAGATGGTTCCCGTCTGGGTCGAGCACGGTCATCGTCACGTGCGGCAGGGTCCAGCCGATCGAGCGCGGAGCTTCGAGCATGTCGGCGTAGTCCATGAAGGTCGCAAAGCCGCAAATCTCGGTCTGGCCGTAGCCGCCGACGACGCGGGCATCCCATTCCTTTTCGATGAATTCGTACATCTGCGGGCGGCCCATGCCCGCACCTCCGGTGTAGTTGGTGAGCGGCATCCGGCCATTGCGGATCGGCTCCATCGCCTGCCACGGGAAGCTGATCGTGGGAAAGGCGCTGGTGGTGGTGCAGCCTTCGCGGTGGAGAAGGTCGAGGATCGCGGCGCTGTCATCGTCGCGCCCGGCGAACACGCTGGTGCCTCCACAGGCAAGCATGGCCGCAATCTGCTGCATCCCGACCACATGAAACAACGGATTGACCGAAAGCAGTACCTCATCCGCCGTGAAGCGGCGGTGCTGGGCGAAGCCGAGCGCCGAGGCGGCGACCGCGTTCCCGGCTTGCAGGCATCCTTTGGGACGCCCGGTCGTGCCGCTGGTGTACATCATGTAGAGCGGGCGATCCGGCATCAGATTTAGGCCAAGGTCATAGGCATGCGGCACCGGGCCATGGGCGGTGCAGGCGGCGCTTTCGAACAGGCCGTCCTCCGCATGGGCTTCGTCGACCTCGTGCACTTCGCCTGCGCCCGTACCGTCAAGAAGTGAAGCAAAGCGCGGGTTCACGAAGGTCATGGCAGGCTCGGCGTTGCCGCAGATCCACGCTAGTTCGGCGGGGGCAAGCCGCCAGTTCAATAGTACCGCAATCGCGCCTATTCTGCCGCAAGCCAGCAGGGTTGTGAGGAACGGCGTCCCGTCGGTAAGCAGTAGCGCGATGCGGTCTCCCGGCGCAATCCCGCGGGCCAACATCCAGCGCGCGAGATTGGTGACCCGGGCATCGAGCTGGGCCCAGGTCAGGCGTTGGTCGCCATCGACCGTGGCAAGCCGGTGGGCATGGCGCGCGGCACAATTCGCCAGCAGCGTGTCGAGGCTGAAATCGCGGGAATGCATGGGTGGCAAGCTAACCGCGCGGAGGTTCTTCAGCCATCAGCGTTTTTAGGGGTGGGGCTGCCTAGATCATGTCCGCAGCGGCTGCATGTCCGGTTGGGCCAAGGCACTACGAAAGGCCCGCGAAAGAAGGCGTTCTTGCCGCATCTCGGGCAGTTGAACCGCAGCATCGGCGCATTGGCGACCAGCAACATGACTATCGCTGCAGCAAAGGCGAGGCTCGAATGGCCGTAGAAACGGTCGGTCACCAACACGAGCCCCGCCGCCAGCACGAGCACGCCGAGCATCCGCCGCGCATGGCGCGTAGCTTGGGCGTAGAGACTCATGGAAGGCGGGCGAGTAGCGATCGGGCAAAATCCGTGAGGGTGTCATCACGTGCACCCATCACCGCGATCCGGTCGCCGGGCTGGGCGAGGGCGATGATACGATCCGCGCAGTCCTCGCGCGCGGGAATATGCTCCGCCATGCGCCCCTCGGTGGCGATCAGACCGGTGATCCGCTCGCTGCCGACGCTGCGGTCGACCGTGCCGCCGAAATAGACGGGGTCGCACATGATTGTGATGTCATCCGGCCCCAGTTCGCGCGCAAAGGTGCGGGCGAGTTCGTTACCCATCTGGCGCAAGGGGCCATAGCCGTGGGGCTGGAAGAAGGCGATCACGCGCCCGGGGGTGGCCTTGAGCGTGCGCAGCGTGGCGGCGCATTTTTCCGGATTGTGGCCGAAGTCGTCGATCACGGTGATGCCCGAGGGCGAGGTACCGATAACGTCGAACCGCCGCGCAAGGCCGGCAAAGCTGCGCAGCGCGAAAGCTGCGTGACCCACACCGATCCCAGCCGCGGTCGCCGCTGCGATCGCAGCCAGCGCGTTGGAAAGATTATGCACACCCGGCATCGGCAGGATCAACGGAAAGGCTTCGCGTCGGCTGTTATCGACCACGACGGCTTCGATTCCCTGCGTGGTGTGTTCGATGGATCCGGGTTCCACCGATATGTCGGCATTGCGGGCCGCAATGCCGTAGGTCACCTTGTTTCTGGCCAAGCCGGCAAGGTATCCTGCCTCGGCGCTGTCGAGGTTGACGACTGCCGCCCCTGCGGTCGCCACGTAATCGCCGAAAAGGACGCGCAATTCCTCGATGCTTTTATGATCGAGGCTGACGTTGAGCAGAACGCCGATGGTGGGCCGGTAAAGCGCGATCGAGCCATCGCTTTCGTCGACCTCGCTGACGAACAGGTTGCCCGATCCGATCCTTGCGGACGCGAAGGGGTTGGCGGGAGAAACGAAGTTCTTCATCACCGCGCCGTTCATCACCGTGGGATCATTGCCTGCCTCGGCGAGGATCCAGGCGATCATTCCGGTCACGGTCGACTTGCCCGAGGTGCCCCCCACCGCGATCGAGTAGTCTGCGGCATTGAATAAAGACGAGAGCAGCTCGGCCCGGCTCAGCCGGTCGCAGCCCACTTCGTTCGCGCGGGCGACCTCGGGCACAGTATCCTCGATCGCGGCGGAGGCGACCAGCACCTGATTGGGCGATGTGACACCGCTGCCGTCCTGCGGGTGCAGCGCGAAGCCATTGACTTCAAGCCATGCGAACTTTTCGGGACTGCGCCCCTGATCACGGCTGCGGTCGGAGCCTGCAACGGGATGACCAAGCCCTTGCGCAATTTGCGCCAGCGGCAGCATTCCGGACCCGCCGATACCGCAGAAGAAGAGCGGCCGCCCTGCAAGCGGCCCGGCGATGATCGCGTTATCCATATCCTGTTCGGATATTGGCTTGCGCACCCCCTGACAAGCGCCATAGGCTGACAGCCATGACGAATATCGCCATCTGCGCGCCGGCAACCCCGATCACTCGCGAACAGAGCGCGGCGCTCGAGGCGCTGGTCGCGGACGAGTTCCCCGGGCATCGCATCACGTTTCACGACCAGTGTTTCGAACGGGCGGGGCATTTTGCAGGCGATGACCTTCGCCGCCTTTCCGCGCTGCTGGAATTCGCCAATGACCCTGCCTTCGATGTCGTGTGGTTCGCCAAGGGCGGCTACGGTTCGAACCGCATCGCCGAGGCGGCGGTGGCACAGATGAACCGCGCGGCGCGTACGAAAACCTATATCGGCTTTTCCGACTGCGGCTATCTGCTCGCCGCGCTCTACCGCGACGGCATCGGGCAGAGTGTGCACGGCTCGATGCCAGTCAGCGCGCGGTCGGAAGGCGGACGCGAGGCCATTCGGCGGGTGCTGCGCTGGCTTGAAGGGGATACCAGCGGGGTGGAGCCGAGCCTCGATGGCACAACGCCTGCTGCCGCCTTCAACCTCATCACGCTGGCCATGATTGCGGGCACACCGCTGATGCCTGACCTCACCGGCCATGTGCTGATGGTCGAGGAGGTGGCCGAACATATGTATTCGATCGACCGAATGTTCTTTCACCTTGCCGGAACGCTCCCGCGACTTGCCGGCCTGCGGCTCGGGTTCATTACCGATGTGCCCGAGAACTATGTCGAATTCGGCCAGAACGAAGAGGAGATCGCCCGTTTCTGGTGCGACCGGGCGGGCATCCCTTATCTCGGCCGGGCGCAGATCGGGCATACCTCTGCCAACAGGGTTGTGCCCTTCGGCCTTGCCAGTCCGCCCGCGCGGACGTAACGGCGCCCGCCAAAATAGATAAGCGACGGGGTCAAATATGCGCGCGTTCATTTTTCCGGGGCAGGGCAGCCAGAAGGTCGGCATGGGCACAGACCTGGCTGAAGCGAGTGAAGCCGCCCGCGACGTGTTCGGCGAGGTGGACGAGGCGCTGCGGCAGAACCTCACCGCACTGATGCGCGAGGGGCCCGAAGACCGCCTCACTCTCACCGAGAACGCCCAGCCCGCGATCATGGCCAATGCCATGGCGACCTTGCGCGTGCTGGAGCGCGATTTCGGCGTCAAGCTGCTCGAGACGGCGAATTGCGTGGCGGGCCATTCGCTCGGCGAATACACAGCGCTCGCCGCAATCGGTGCCTTCAGCCTTTCGGACACCGCGCGCCTCCTCAAGCTGCGTGGCTGGGCGATGCAGGCCGCTGTGCCGGTGGGCGAGGGCACGATGGCGGTGCTGCTCGGCGCTGACATCGATCAGGCAAAGGCGCTTGCCGAAGCCGCGGCGCAGGGAGACGTCTGCGAAGTCGCCAACGACAACGACCCCTCGCAGGTCGTGCTTTCGGGCCACACCGCTGCGATTGAGCGCGCCGTGGCGCTGACAAAGGAGCACGGCATCAAGCGCGGGATGATCCTCAATGTCTCGGCCCCGTTTCACTCCTCGCTGATGGCGCCTGCAGCCGAGCGCATGGCCCACGCCCTTGCCGCCACGCCGCCGAAGGCGCTTGCCCTGCCGCTCTACGCAAACGTCACCGCCGCCCCCGTCACCGACCCGGACGCGGAGCGTACGCTCCTGATCGAACAGGTGACCGGCCGCGTGCGCTGGCGCGAAAGCGTGCTTGCCATGCGCGCCGATGGGGTGGAAAGCTTCTTCGAACTGGGCGGCAAGGTGGTTGGGCCGATGGTGAGCCGGACGGACCGCGAGGCGCAGGTGACGAGCCTTGTGACCATGGCGGACCTCGAAGCCTTTGCGAAGGAGATCGCATGATGTTTTCTTTGAATGGCATGAACGCGCTGGTCACCGGCGCGAGCGGCGGGATCGGATCGAGCATCGCCCATGCGCTGGCTTCGCAAGGCGCGCGGCTTGCTCTGTCGGGATCGAACGCCGCCAAGCTTCGCGCCTTCCGCGACGAACTAAACGAAACCTATCCGCACCATGACCACGATGGGCATGTCGAAATCACGTGCGATCTGGGCAACACCACGCAGGTCGAAGAGTTGATCCCTGCGATGCTCGACACGCTCGGCACGATGGATATCCTCGTCAACAATGCCGGCATTACCCGCGACAATCTCGGAATGCGGATGAAGGATGATGAATGGGATCAGGTGATCCGCATCAACCTTGAAGCCAGCTTCCGCCTGATGCGCGCGGCTGCCAAGCCGATGATGAAGGCGCGCTTTGGCCGGATCATTAACATCACCAGCGTGGTCGGCGCGACCGGCAATCCGGGCCAGATGAATTACTGTGCGGCGAAAGCAGGCCTGACCGGTATGACCAAGGCCTTCGCGCAGGAAGTCGCCAGCCGTGGCATCACCGCAAACTGCGTCGCCCCCGGCTTCATCCGCACCGCCATGACTGCTGCGCTGGACGAAAAGCAGCAGGCCGCGATCAATGGCCGTATCCCGATGGGCCGGATGGGCGAGGGCGCCGAAATCGGCGCTGCGGTCGCTTTCCTCGCCAGCCGCGAGGCCGCTTACGTGACGGGCGAGACCCTGCACGTGAACGGCGGAATGGCGATGCTTGGGTGAGCTGCCGGGGCAGGGTACCGGCTTTGTGCGCCCCTTATCCCCAGCCCAATACCCCCTCGCATTGCCGCCAACTTGCCCGCCGCGCCGCCTGCGCTAAGGTTTCGGGGACTTTCCGGCGCTTGGGGCGATTCCTTTACGCGCCGGCGCAAGACACGTAGACCGATAGGGACAAGCGATGAAGGCCACGATCGAACGCGCGACGCTGCTGCGGTGCCTTTCCCATGTTCAATCCGTGGTGGAACGCCGCAACACTATTCCGATCCTTTCCAACGTTCTAATCGACGCCAGCGACGGTGGTTCTGTGCGGGTGATGGCAACCGACCTTGATCTGCAAGTGGTTGAAACCATGTCCGCCTCCTCGGTCGACCAGCCGGGCGCGATCACCGTGTCGGCACACCTGCTCTTCGACATTGCGCGCAAGCTGCCAGAGGGGAGCCAGGTCAGCTTGACGACCAGCGACAACCGGTTGGAAGTCAAGGCGGGCCGCTCGAACTTCAAGCTGCCGACGCTGCCTCGCGATGACTTCCCGGTGATCGTCGAGGGCGACCTGCCGACCAGCTTCGAGCTGCCCGCGCGGATGCTGGCCGAGCTGATCGATCGCACCCGCTTCGCGATCTCGACCGAGGAAACGCGTTACTACCTCAACGGCATCTTCCTGCATGTGACCGATGAGGATGAGCCGCTGCTCAAGGCCGCAGCGACCGACGGCCACCGCCTGGCCCGCTTCACTCTGCCGCGCCCCGAAGGCGCTGCCGGGATGCCCGACGTGATCGTGCCCCGCAAGGCCGTGGGCGAGCTGCGAAAGCTGCTCGACGAGGTGCTCGACAGCAACGTGCTCATCGACCTGTCGGCGAGCAAGATCCGCTTCGCGCTGGGCGGCGAGGGCGGGGTGGTGCTGACCTCCAAGCTGATCGACGGAACCTTCCCCGATTACAGCCGCGTCATCCCGACCGCCAACGACAAGCTGCTGAAGGTCGATCCCAAGCTGTTCTTCTCGGGCGTGGACCGCGTCGCGACCATCGCCACCGAGAAGACCCGCGCAGTCAAGATCGGTCTCGACCATGACCGCGTAACGCTCTCGGTCACCTCGCCCGACAACGGCACTGCCGCAGAGGAACTGGCTGCCGAATACCGCTCGGAGGGCCTCGAGATCGGCTTCAACGCCAATTATCTCAAGGATATCTTGGGCCAGATCGACAGCGACACGGTGGAACTCCACCTCGCCGATGCCGGCGCGCCGACGCTGATCCGCGAAAACGATCAGTCGCGCGCGCTTTACGTGCTGATGCCGATGCGGGTGTGATCCCCGCCTGACTGGAGGGGAGACACTATGAACGCAACCGAAGTGCGTGTCCGCAAGGGCGCGCTTACCGATGCTGCTTTAGCCGAAGTGCCGCTCGCACCGCTGGGCGACGGCGAAGTTCGGCTAGCAGTCGAGAGTTTCTCGGTTACGGCCAACAATGTCACCTACGCAGTGGTGGGTGACGGGTTCAAATACTGGGACTTCTTTCCCGCGCCCGATGGCCTCGGCATCGTGCCCATGTGGGGCCATGCGCGGGCAATCGAGAGCTGCCACCCCGATTTCGCCGTGGGCGAGCGTGTTTATGGTTACCTGCCAATGGCGAGCCACCTCGATGTGTTCCCCGGGCGGGTGAGCGCGGGAGGCTTCTCGGATCTTGCTGCGCACCGCCAGCCGATGAGCCCGGTCTACAACAGTTACACCCGCCTTGCCGCCGATCCGGAGCATGATCCGGCGCGCGAGCCGGAACGGATGATCTTCGGCCCACTGTTCCGCACCGGCTTCCTGATCGAATATTTCCTGCGTGGGGACGACTGGTTCGGGGCCGAGCAATTGCTCGTCACCAGCGCCTCGTCCAAGACCGCGATGGGTCTTGCCAGTGTGGCGCGTCAGACTTCTCCCGAAATCAGGCGGGTGGGGCTGACCTCGAAGGGCAATGTCGTCTTCGTGGAAGCGAGTGGGCTTTACGATGAAGTCGTTGCTTACGATGATCTCGACAAGCTCGCCGTGGTGCGGACCGTCAGCGTCGATTTCGCCGGCAATGCCGAGCTGCTCGCGCGCATTCACCATCACTTCGATGCAGCGCTTGCCCAATCGGTGCTGGTGGGCGCGACGCATATCGAGGCGCGCTCCGTGTTCGGCAAGAACGAGCCGCTGCCCGGCCCCAAACCGCAACTATTCTTCGCACCCGACCACGCGGTGGCCTTCTTCAAGGCGCATGGCCCGGACGAGGGCGGGAAGCTCGTTGCGGCCGCATGGCGCGGCTTTCTCGAAGTCGCCGAAGGCACCATCACGATCGAGCGCCACAAGGGCCTCGAAGCAGCCCGGGATGTGTTCGTCAGCATGGTCGGCGGCCACATCGACCCTGCCAAGGGCATTGTTATCGAGCCCTAAGTGGCCCCACAAAAGAGGCGGCCCGACATCAGGGCCGCCTTTTCGTTCAGCTCATGTATTCGGAGCCCTCAGGCTGCGGCCTTCCGGCCGGATTCCTTCGCTGTCTCCGGCGCGTCGAGAAATTCGCGGATCGCCGCTACGCTTTCATCCGCGTGAGTAAGCAGGAACAGGTGTCCGCCGCCTGCGAAGGTTACCAACCGCGAATTCGGGATCATCGCCTTCAGGATCCGGCCATTGATGACAGGGACAATCTGGTCCTCCTCGCCCATCATGATCAGCGTTTCCTTGCTCATGAACGGCAGCGCAGGCAGGCTGGTCCAGCCGAGCATGCACATCAGCTGGTACATGTAGCCGCGCGGGGAAGGGGGCTTCAACCGGCTGATATGGCTCGACTTGTGATCCGTATTGCTGGTCTCGGTCAGCCCGCCATAAAGCGTCTTGAAGTGCTTCGCCATGAACTCGGGGTCCACGTAGCGGCGCGGGTCGGCCATCTTGGTGAAGGCTGCGGGGTTGCCCGGCACCATCAGCATTCCCGGTGTGGTAGCAATCAGTGTCAGCCGCCGCGTTAGGCCCGGATGCTGGAGCGCGAAGTGCTGCGCCATTGCGCCGCCCCACGACACGCCCATGACATCGATTTGCCCGAGCCCGAATTTTGCCAACAGCTGCGATGCGGTCCAGCTCATGGTGAAGGGGTTATAGGGGACCAGCGGATCGGGCGATTCGCCCGTGCCCGGCATGTCGAACATGATGAAGCCGCGTTCCGGCATGGTGGCCGCGAGCGGGGCTACCGCCTCGATATTGGCGCCGATACCGTTGAAGAACAGAACTGGCAGATGGTCGGAAGGCATATCGAGCCGCCAAGTAGCAGTCCGTAGCGTCCGGCCACCCACTTGCTCCATCGAGACGACCGCGTCGTCCATGGGATTGGTCACGTATTCACGTCCTTTCTTCGCCCCCGTTTGCGAAGGCGGGTTGGGCGCGCACACCGATCCCATAGCGCGCGCGCCCACAAGCTGTGCGCTCCCGTCCCGTTACCGGAACGGTTAAAGCGCGGCGTCGCGGTATCAGACTTCTTCCACCACGTAGAGTCCCGGCGCCGCATCCGTCGGTTGGAACGTGTCATTACCGAGAGCGGCAGGGGCGGCTTTCTTCTTGCCCGAGCGTTTCTGCACCCACTCCATCCACAGCGGCCACCAGCTGCCCTTGACCTCCTCGGTGCCCTGCAGCCACTCGTCAGCGGTCTCGGGAAGCTTGCCGGGCTTGGCCTGCACGAAGTACTTCGCCTTGGGATTGCCCGGCGGGTTGAGGATCGCCTGCATGTGGCCGCTCTGCGAGAGGACGTAGGTCACATCCTTCGATCCGAACAGCTGGGTCGAACGGTAGGTCGCCTTCCACGGAGTGATGTGATCGGTCACCCCGCCAAGGATGAAGAGGTCCGCGGTCACCTTGCTGAGATCGACCTTGTGTCCGGCCATCTCGACTTCGCCCTTCTTGGTGAAGGCGAGCGTTTCGAACAGGGTCAGGAAATCGCCCATCAGGCTGGAGGACAGGTTTGTTGCATCCGCATTCCAGAACAGCACGTCGAAGGCCGGAGGGTCCTGGCCGAGCAGGTAGTTGTTGATGACGTAGTTCCAGATGAGATCATTGGGTCGCAGCCAGGCAAAGCCGCGCGCCAGATCGTCGGCCTTGATGATCCCCTGCTTCATCGCGCGTTGGCGGGCGAGCTGCATGCCGTTCTCGCTGACCAGCGATCCGGCTTCGATGTCGGTCGGCTTGGGGTGCAGTACGCAGACCATCAGCGTGAGCGTGCCGAGGATCGGATTGTTCGTGGCGGCGAGCTTGGAGGCCAGCACAGATGCGGTCTGCCCGCCCGAACAACCCGCCGAAACGTTGACCTTCTTCGATCCGGTGATCGACGACACGACCTCCAGCGCCTTTTCGCAGGCCGCGATGTAATCGGCCATGCCCCAGTGGCCCTGATCCTTCGAAGGATTGCGCCAAGAGATCACGAAGGTCTGGATGCCGTTGTCAACCTGCCACTTGATCACCGATTTGTCCGGCGACAGGTCGTTGATGTACATCTTGTTGATCTGCGGCGGAATGGTCAGCTGCGGGATCTCGTAAACATCGTCAGTGGTGGGCGCATAATGCAGCACCTCCTGGATCTCGTCGCGGTAGACGACGCTGCCTTTCGAGATTGCGACGTTCTCGCCGATCTTGAACGGACGCTTGTCGACCTGACTGACCATGCCCTTGTTGTGGACCATGTCGTTATAGGCGTTCTGGAGCCCCTTGATCAGGCTGAGGCCGCCGGAATTGATGATCTGTTTCTGCGCAGTCGGGTTGCCGAGCAGAGAGTTGGTGGGGGCAAGGCCGTCAAGGATAATGTTCGCGATGAAATTGGCGCGGTTCCGCTCCAGCTCATCGAGTTCAAGCTCCTCGAGCCAGCTCTTCATGCCCTTCTGAACGGCCAAGTAATATTGTGCCCCTGCACGGAAGAACGGGTTGAACTGCCAGGCTGGATCCATGAACCGCTTGTCCTTGGGATCTGGGGCGAGCTCGCTCTTGCCGGTCATGATTTTCACCATGTCCTGTGCCATCGCGGTGGAATGCCGGATGAAGCGCGACGGGTCCGAAGCGGTTTCGCGCAGCAGCAGCGCGACGGCACTGACAAAGTCCTCGCGAGCCAATCCGACCAGCGGCCCGAGCGCATTGGTCGACTGGGCTGCTTCGTTTTCGAGCTTCACTTCGCTGCGTGCCATGGGATCCCCTTATCGTGGACTTGCGCGCGCCACTTGCGGCGGCTTTGCGTTAACGCAGCCCTTAGGGCCGAGAATGCAGATTTGCATCCCAAGTTGCAAGCGCGCGCTAGCGTTGCTGGTGCGGCCTCAAGGCGGAAAAGTGAAAGAATTAAGGTAAGCGATTAACGATTCTCTTAGCGGTGATCGGCCATGTGGCGAGCATGGCTGGGGAACCGATCAGGAAGTTTATTGCGCCCAACCGAGATACGTTCGGAGGCAGCCGTGACCTGCGCCTCCCTGCCGAGAGCAACGCCGGGCGCGGTGCGCCTGCGATCGACCTGAGAGCCCAAAGCGAGCGTCGCTCGTTCGACCGCATACAGGGCGAGAATCCGGGCGCCGTCCGGCAGGCAATCGACGAACCGGCGTCAGGACAGAATTTCTTCCTCCCGCGAGAGGCAGGCGGAATGACCCTGTTCCTGCTCGCGGCCTTCGCGATTGCCTGCGTGGTTCATCAGGGACTGCCATCAACCACGACTGTCAGCTTCGCTCTGGCTTCTGCCACGCTGTTCGCCTGCGGATCGCTGTTCGCCGAAACCGAGCGCCGCGCCGAGACCGGCAGCATAGTGCGCTTCGCCATCGTGCTTGTCGGGATCGTTCTGCCGATGGCGTGCGCTGGTCTCGCGCTTGCACTCTGGGTGGCCGAAGGACTGCCCTGGCAGTGGGCGATCGGCACGCTGGTCTGTATCAATGCCGCGGCGGCTGCGCTTTTTGAGATGCGCATCATCTCGCTGTTCTGCGCCAAGATCGCGAGCTGGGCGGGCTTTGCGGTGCTGGCACCCGACAACCTCACCTATATTGCGGTGTTTGCTGCAGCACTTACCCTGTCGCTGATCGCGCGGCTCGAATGGAAGGCTGCCGAGCAGCGCAGGCTCGCCCGCGAGGCGCGCGAGCGGGTGGCGGCCCGCGCCGAGGATATCTTGCGCAGCTTCGAGGAAACCGGGCAGGGCTGGTTCTGGGAGACTGACCGCCGCGGGTTGATCACCTATATCTCGCCCAAGGCTGCGACCGTGCTGGGCAAGACCATCGACGAGGTTGTCGGCTGCCCACTCAGCGAGATCGTTGACCTTTCGCAGGGCGCGACGGATGCGGAGCGCACGCTTGCCTTCCACCTCTCGGCCCGTTCCTCCTTTCACGATGTCGAGGTCCGTGCCGCCACGACGGGCGACGAGCGCTGGTGGTCACTGGCAGGCCGGCCGGTCTATGACAGCTACAAGAACTTCTGCGGCTTCCGCGGTCACGGCACTGACCTCACCGAAAAGCGCCGCAGCGAACAGCAAGTCTCGCGACTGGCGCATTATGACTCGCTGACCGGTCTCGCAAACCGCGTGCAAATGAGCCAGGCGCTCGAACAGATTCTCGCCGCCCCCAGCGGGCATGAACAGACCTGCGCTGTGCTGATGCTTGATCTCGATCGTTTCAAACAGGTCAATGATACGCTCGGTCACCCCGCAGGTGATGCGCTCCTGAAACAAGTCGCCCAGCGGCTGGAGCGCGCGATCGGCGGGGCGGGGCGCTGCGGGCGTCTTGGCGGTGACGAGTTCAAGGTAATCGTTCCGGGCAATCAGGACCGCACCACGCTGGGCTACATGGCGCAGGATATCATCGGAGCGCTTTCGCAACCCTATTCGATACAGGGTCAGAGCGTGGTGATTGGCGCATCGGTCGGTATCGCTCTCGCCCCCGAACATGGCGCGAATAGCGACGAGCTGATCCGCAATGTTGACCTTGCGCTTTATGCCGCCAAGGATGCCGGACGCGGGGTATTCCGCTTCTATGCGGAGGACCTCCACGCCGCCGCCGAAGAGCGGTCGGAGCTGGAACAGGACCTGCGCGAGGCTATCTCGAGGGGCGAGCTGCAACTCTATTACCAGCCGGTCGTCTACGCCGCGAACGAGAAAATCGTGGGCTTCGAGGCCCTGATGCGCTGGCAGCATCCCAAGCGCGGGTGGATCAGCCCGTCCAAGTTTGTCCCGATCGCCGAGGATGCGGGGCTTATTGATCGGATCGGCCAATGGGTGCTGCGCACGGCCTGCACCGACCTTGCCCGGTGGCCGGAAACGATCCGCTGCGCAGTCAACGTATCGGCGCTGCAATTCGCCAATCCCGACCTGCCGAGCATCGTCGCCAATGCGCTGGCACACAGCGGAGTTACCGCCTCGCGGCTCGAGCTGGAAATCACGGAAAGCGTGTTCCTCAACGACAGCTCGGGCACGGACGCGATGTTCAAGGCCCTGAAGCGCGTCGGCGTACGTCTTGCGCTCGACGATTTCGGCACGGGCTATTCCTCCTTGGGCTATCTGAAGAAGGCGCCGTTCGACAAGATCAAGATCGACCGCAGCTTCGTGCAGGGTGCTACCGAAGAAGGCAGCCGCAACGGCGCGATCATCGCTTCGATCACCTCGCTTGCCGAAGCGCTGCAGATGGACACGACCGCCGAGGGCGTGGAAACAATCGACGAGCTGGAACTGGTGCGCTTGCTGGGATGCAGTCATGTTCAAGGCTACGTATATTTCAAGCCGATGAGCGCATCGGATGCGACGACACTGGTCGCGGGCGATCTGGTGGCCGAGGCCGATGGCCCGCAAACAGCGCGCGCCCCGCGCCAGAACTTGCTGCGACGCGTGGTGGTGATCCACAGGGGCAAACGCCTCAATGCAACACTGCGCAACATCTCGGAAGGCGGCGCGATGATCGAGGGTCTGTGGAATATGTCTGTTAACAGCCCTCTCAGGATCGAGCTTTCGGCCGCCAAGTCGGTTACCGCGCAGGTGCGCTGGTCGCGCGAAAATCGGGTCGGGATCGAATTCCATCAACCCCTCCGCCGCGGCCTGGACGGCTCCTTCGACGAACTCAAGGGCCCAGCCGCCAGTGCCGCTGCCCAGTAGCCCCGCGCAATGAGTTTGGCGTTAATTCCGGATTTTAGCGGAATAATAACCATCGGGGTTTAGGCCTTGGCAAACCAAACATGGCCCAGCGGCGTGGAAACTTCCCCTGCCGGAGTTGGAGGATTGCCTTCGAGATGTCCCTGAAGGGTCTCTTATCTTCCCGTAGCGTTGGAGCATCGCGCAACGCGACATCTGCGGCCGCGCCGCGCATGGCACCGTCTGTCGCCGCCGCGTCAGCCATGTCCGATGGCGAGCGTCTCGCCATGCTCGACCAGCTGGAACAGTCGGGGCTTGGCTGGTTCTGGGCGAGCGATGCCTCCGGAAATCTCACCTACCTTTCGGGCGCGATTGCTGCGCGGCTCGATGTCCCGCTCGCCGATCTTATCGGCCAGCCGCTCACCACCATCTTTGCCGCTGCTGACCGCGAGGAACGCGGCAAGTCGCTGGCGCTGATGCTCGGAGCGCACAAGGCATTTTCGGGCATGGCCTTGCGCGCGGCACGCCGGCCGGAGGGCACAGTGCTGCGTCTTTCCGGTCAGCCGATGAGCGATGCGCAGGGCAACTTCATCGGTTTCCGCGGGACCGGTACCGACATCACCGAAGAATACCACCGTGAGGAAGAGACCGCGCGTCTCGCCCGTTACGATTCGCTCACCGGTCTGTCGAACCGCCACCGCATGTCGCACCACATCGAGACGACACTGACCGCCTTCAAGGCGGCGCGGCGCAATTGCGCGGTGATGATGCTCGATCTTGACCGCTTCAAGCATGTCAACGACACCCTTGGCCATGCTGCAGGCGACGAACTGCTCAAGCAGGTGGCGGCACGCCTGACCCGTGCGATCGATCGCGAAGCCGAGATCGGGCGGTTGGGCGGGGACGAGTTCCAAGTGATGCTCCCCGATATCGACGACCGCGGTGTGCTCGGCGATCTGGCGATGAAGATCATCACCATGCTGCGCCAACCCTACAGCCTTGAAGATGGGCGCTGCGTAATCGGTGCATCGGTCGGCATCGCGATCGCGCCGCACGACGGTGTGAACCGCGAGGATATCGTGCGCGCGGCCGATCTGGCGCTCTACGCCGCCAAGAACGGCGGGCGTGGCCAGTATCGCTTCTTCTCGGGAGAACTTGAAAACGAGACGATCTTCCGCCGCCGTCTTGAGCAGGACTTGGGAACTGCGCTGCGCGAGGAGCAACTGTTCCTGCGCTACGAACCGATCGTAGAGGCGGGCGCGGGTACCGTGTCCTCGTTGGAGGCGCACGTCTGCTGGAACCACGCAACACGCGGTATCATTGACGAAGAAGAATTCGCCCAGATTATCGAGGGATCGGCCATGCTAGCCGATGTCGGGCGCTGGGCAATCGCGGCCACATGTGAACAGGCGAGCGAGTGGCCCGAAACGGTGCGTGTAGCGGTAAATGTGCCTGTACCGCTGTTTCTGGCTGACGACTTCGTGGAGTTCGTCGCCGGCGCGCTCGGTAAGGGCGGACTTACGCCATACCGGCTGGAACTGGAGATCAGCGAGGCAGTGTTCTTCGGCGATGCCAGCACTGTTGACCGCACGCTGGCCCAGCTGTTCAAGCTTGGGGTGCGGCTAACCCTGGACGAGTTCGGCAGCGGCTATTCCTCGCTCGCCTACCTTCGCCGCGCGCCCTTCGATGCAATCAAGATCGACCAGAAGCTGGTCGCCGAGGCCGAACGCCACGACAGCCGCGAGCTGGGGTTGGTGCGCGCGATTGTCGCGCTGGCTGGGGCGCTGCAAATGGACACCACCGCCAATGGTATCGAAAGCGCGAGCCTGCTCGCTTCCCTGACCGAATGCGGGGTGTGCTATCTTGAGGGTCCGATCTTCTGCGAGCCGATCGATGCCGCCATGGTCCTGTCGGAAATGGCTGGCGGGACGTGGAAGATCGACCCCGCAGCACAGCGGACCCGCCGCGCCCGCCGGCGCACGGTGTTCCGCAAGATCCAGGTGATCCACGACGATTATTCGTACGAGGTCACCCTGCGCAACCTCTCGCGGACGGGCGCGTTGATCGAAGGGCTCGCCGACGTGCCCAAGGGCACACAGTTCGTCGTTGACCTCGGCGGAGGACAGCTGTCGGTGGCCACCGTTATCCGCTCCAACGGAGCGGTGCAGGGTCTTGAGTTCGAGCAGTCGCTGATCGAAGACGGTGCAGGAGGCCTGTGTACCCGCAACCGTGTCTCTCCCTATGCCCTTGCAGAAGCAGGAACGCCACTTGCGCCTTTGGCGTCTGGCAAGTTCCTCGGGCTCGATCAGGGCGGGGCAATTCCCAAATTCGGATATGCCACCACGGCTGCTTCGGACTTGGGTTAATCCCGTTCCCAAGCAGTTGCGTTTTTGGCGCATGACATTGCCGCGTCGCATCGCTAATCGGCGGGACGATGACTGACCTCTCCCACATCCGCAACTTCTCCATCATTGCCCATATCGACCATGGCAAATCGACTTTGGCTGACCGGCTGATCCAGTTCACCGGAGGCCTCACCGCGCGCGAGATGTCCGAGCAAGTACTTGATAACATGGACATCGAGAAGGAGCGCGGCATCACCATCAAGGCGCAGACCGTGCGCCTCAACTACACCGCGAAGAACGGTGAGACCTATCAGCTCAACCTGATGGACACCCCCGGCCACGTCGACTTCGCCTATGAGGTCTCCCGGAGCCTCGCCGCGTGCGAGGGCGCGCTGCTGGTGGTTGACGCGGCGCAAGGCGTCGAAGCCCAGACACTCGCCAACGTCTACCAGTCGATCGAGCACGACCACGAGATCGTCCCCGTCATCAACAAGATCGATCTCCCCGCTGCCGAGCCGGAAAAGGTCCGCAAGGAGATCGAGGATATCATCGGCCTCGACGCGTCCAACGCGGTCATGACCAGCGCCAAATCGGGCATCGGCATCGAGGACGTGCTCGAAGCCGTGGTCGGGCGTATCCCCGCGCCCAAGGGCAAGATCGACGCGCCGCTGACCGCCAGCCTCGTGGACTCGTGGTACGACCCCTACCTCGGCGTCGTCATCCTCGTGCGCGTGATCGATGGCAAGCTCACCAAGGGCCTCAACATCCGCTTCATGCAGGGCGGAACGCAACACCTCGTCGACCGCGTCGGCTGCTTCACCCCCAAGCGCACCGACTTGCAGGAACTCGGCCCGGGCGAGATCGGCTTCATCACCGCGCAGATCAAGGAAGTCGAACAGGCCCGCGTCGGTGACACGATCACCACGGTGAAGGGCGGCTCGGACACCCCGCTGCCGGGCTACAAGGAAGTCCAGCCGGTCGTGTTCTGCGGCCTCTTCCCGGTCGACGCTGCCGATTTCGAAAAGCTGCGCGAAAGCATCGCCAAGCTGCGCCTCAATGACGCCAGCTTCAGCTTCGAGATGGAGAGTAGCGCGGCGCTGGGCTTCGGCTTCCGCTGCGGCTTCCTCGGCCTCTTGCATCTGGAAATCATCCAGGAACGCCTCAGCCGCGAATACGACCTTGACCTGATCACCACCGCGCCCAGCGTTGTGTACCGCATCCACCTCAGCCACTCGAAATACGAGGACGCCAAGGTGATCGACATCCACAACCCCGCCGATTGGCCCGATACCAACCGGATCGAGGTGATCGAGGAACCGTGGATCAAGGCGGTGATCTACACGCCCGACGAATACCTGGGCGCGATCCTCAAGCTGTGTCAGGACCGCCGCGGCATCCAGACCGAGCTGACCTATGTGGGCGGCCGCGCGCAGGTGACCTATGAACTGCCGCTCAACGAAGTGGTGTTCGATTTCTACGACCGCTTGAAGTCGATCAGCCGCGGCTATGCCAGCTTCGATTACGAGCAGATCGGCTCGCGCGAGGGCGACCTTGTGAAGATGAACATCCTCGTCAACGCCGAGCCGGTCGACGCGCTAAGCCTGATCGTCCACCGCCACGTCGCCGAAGAACGTGGCCGCGGCATGTGCGAGCGCCTGAAAGATCTGATCCCCCGCCACCTCTTCAAGATCCCGATCCAGGCCGCCATCGGCGGCAAGGTGATAGCCCGCGAAACCATCGCCGCAATGCGCAAGGACGTGACGGCGAAGTGCTATGGCGGCGACATTTCCCGGAAGAAGAAGCTGCTGGACAAGCAGAAGAAGGGGAAGGCCAGAATGAGAGAGTACGGCAACGTGTCTATTCCTCAAGAAGCGTTTATTGCGGCTCTCAGAATGGGTGAAGAGTAACCTCCTCCCCTCCCGCCTGCGGGAGGGGCCGGGGGTGGGCGCGTAAAAGCGCCAGGGCCCCACATTCCCACCCCTGACCCCTCTCGCAAGCGGGAGGGGGGTTAAGTGGAGCGGGCGGAGCGGGGGTCTTTCTTGCGGGTCATTGTTTTCCTTTCGCACTCGCCTGCGCGAGCGCGGCTTCCTCGCTCACACTGGCTTCGCCAGCGTCGCTGTGGGCGGGCAGTCGCCCTTGCGGCCGCTGCGCGACCGATCAGGGCTTCGACACGAGCAGAGGATCACAAAAGCGCCGAGTAGGAAAATGTGCAGAGGGCGGGGGAGGGGACTCAGCCTTCACTTGGCGTTCAGCGCACCCCTCGTTATACGGGCGGCCATGTCGACCAAGCTCCACACCCGTATCGCGCAGGCTGCGCTCGCCGCTTTCTCTCTCGGGGGCCTTTCGGCCTGTGCCGGCAGCGGGGAAGGCAAGGACGTCGCCTATGTCGCGCGCGATGTCGAATCACTCTATGCCGAGGCGCAGCGTCGGCTCGACCGGGGCAACACCCTGCAGGCCGCGGCGCTGTTCGACGAGGTGGAGCGCCAGCACCCCTATTCGCCCTGGGCCCGCCGCGCGCAGCTGATGAGCGCCTTCAGCTATTACATCGCGCGTGATTACAACAAGGCGATCGCGAACGCGCAGCGGTTCCTGTCGATCCATCCGGGCAACAAGGACGCGCCGTACGCTTATTATCTGATCGCGCTCTGCTATTACGAGCAGATCAGCGACGTGAACCGCGACCAGAAGATCACCGAGCAGGCGCAGACCGCCCTGCGCGAGGTCAACCGCCGCTTTCCGCAGTCCGAATATGCCGCCGATGCGCGGCTGAAGCTTGATCTTGTGGCGGATCACCTTGCCGGCAAGGAAATGGAGATCGGCCGCCATTACGAGCGCATGGGCCTGTGGCTCGCCGCCGACATGCGCTTCCGCAACGTGGTAGAGAAGTTCCAGACCACGAGCCACACCCCCGAGGCGCTGTTCCGCCTGACCGAGTCCAGCCTCGCCCTCGGCTTGCCGCAGGAAGCGGTGAAGTATGCCGCAGTGCTTGGTGCGAACTACCCCGGCTCGGAATGGTACGAGCGCGCCTTCAAGCTGGTGAACAAGAACGCCGAGGGCGTTACGGCTTCCTAGTTTCCCGGATCCTCGTCCGTGGGTCCGTCCTCGGTGCATTTCAAGCCTTCCTGGCTTGAGCGCCTGCGGCTCGCGAAGGTGCAATCGCGGCTGCCATGCAGCCGATCAGTTCGTTACCGCACTTTTACCCCGCCAGAATGATATCGTCGCGGTGGTCGAAAGCAGCGCGCAGGCTTGTCTCGCTGCATCTCCTCGACCTAGGCGAACACCTCCGACAGGTGTGCGGCCGTCTCGGCGAGCGCCGCGCACTTATGGATTGACCTTGCGACTTGGTCTCTGACGGCAGGACATCCGCTTCGCAGACAATCCCTGCGCGAGGTGATGTTCCGACCTCCACGACCACAGCGTAGTTCCGGGCCAAGTGCCCGGAACCGCCCGCCGTCAGACGCTCCGCGGGCGCATCAGTCTTCCGCCTTCCACGCCCACGCAAGGTGGCAGGGGAGGATGTTGAGCCATTCGAAGCCCCAGTCGACAAGCTTGAAGTGGCGCTCGCTAAGGTGGCCGGCGACCTTGCTGAACTGGTAGGTCAGGAACGCCCCGCCCGGGCGGATCGCGCGGTGGGTGGCCGCCGCAATGCGCGGGCCGACCCCATCGGGCAGGTTCGAGAAGGGCAGGCCGGAAAGCACGTAATCGGCATCGTCATGCCCGTGCGCGCGGATGATCTCTTCCACGTCCTCGGCCGATCCGTGGACCACGATGAGGCGGCTGTCGCCGATGGTGCGCTTGAGGTAGTCGATGTAGAGCGGGTTGGTGTCGATCACCAGCAGCGTCCCGTCGCGCGGCAGGGCGGTCCAGCACCGGGCGGCAGAAGGTGCCCACGCCCGGGCCATATTCGACGAACAGCTTGCAGGACTTCCAGTCCACCGGCGCCAGCATCTTGCGAATGGTGTAGCGCGAGGAGGGAATGATCGAGCCGACCATCACCGGATGTTCGATAAAGCCCTGGATGAACACGCCCCACGGCCCGAGGAAATTGCGGGCCTCGCGTTTCCAGTGGGTTAGCCTGCGTTCTCGTGCAACATCGTTGAAAGTCATCGGGGGGCAAAATCCTTTGTCGTTCCCCCGGGGGTGGGGACGATATGCCTCGGCGTTCGCAAATCCGCACCGCTTTGGCAACCGACCGGCCTGCACTGGGTCGACAAGCCGCCTTTGCCAGCCGCCGGATGCCGCGATGGCACGCGGCGGCGCCCGGTTTTGGGGATTTGCGCAGCTCATTGCGTGACGCGGGGCCGGTGCTGCGCTATCCCCGTGCGCGCCCATGCTGACCCGTCTGTCCATCCGCAACATTGTCCTTATCGAAGCGCTCGATCTCGATTTCGCGCGCGGGCTGGGCGTGCTGACGGGGGAGACGGGGGCGGGCAAGTCGATCCTGCTCGATGCGCTGGGGCTGATTCTGGGCGATCGGGCGGAAACATCGCTGGTGCGCGCCGGAGAGGACAAGGCCAGCGTTGCGGCCTCCTTCGAATTTGCCGCACTGCCGCCTGCGATTGCCGCCGCGCTGGATGATGCCGAGATCGCGATCGAACCGGGCGAGCCGCTGATGATCCGGCGGCAGGTCAAGGCCGATGGCGGCTCCAAGGCCTTCATCAATGATCAGCCCGCCAGCGTGGCCCTGCTGCGCGAACTCGCGCCTGCGCTGGTGGAGCTGCACGGCCAGCACGATGATCGCGGGTTGGTGAACCCGCGCGGCCACCGGGCGCTGCTCGACCGCTATGCCGGAACGGACGGGGCGGGGCTGGAGCGTGCCTATGGCGAATGGGCGCGGGCGGAGGCGCAGCTGGCCGAAGCGCGCGGCGCGGTGGAACAGGCCAAGGCTGATCAAGACCTGCTGATCGCGCACCTTGCTGAACTGAACGCGCTCGAACCCGTGGCGGGCGAGGAAACGCGCCTCGCCCTGACCCGCGCCGATATGCAGAAGGGCGAGAAGCTGTCGGGCGATCTCGAAACGCTGCGGCACCTGTGGGAGGGATCGGATTCGCCGCTCGCCGCGCTGCGCGTAGCCGCTCGCAAGCTTGACCGGATTGCCGAACAGCACCCGCTGCTGACAGAGGCGCTCGACGCATTGGACCGCGCGGTGATCGAGGCGACCGAGGCGGAGGACAAGCTGCGCTCCGCCGCCGAGGCGCTGGTGCATGACCCGCACGAGCTTGAGCGCGCCGAAACGCGTCTGTTCGAACTGCGTGCCGCCGCGCGCAAGCACCGCTGCGAGGTCGACGATCTGCCCGAGTTGATGCGCACCATGCGCGCGCGGCTCGATGCGATCGAGGGCGGGGAGGCACAGCTCGATGCGCTGGAAGCCGCCGTCAAGGAAGCGCGCGAGGCCTATGTCGCTGCCGCCGAGAAAGCCCACGCCGCGCGGGTTGCGGGGGCGGGCAAGCTTGATGCGGCTGTGGCAGCGGAACTGGCGCCCTTGAAGCTGGATGCCGCGCGGTTCCGCACCGCGATCACCCAGCTTCCCGAGGAACGCTGGGGCGCGGCCGGCATGGATGCGGTGGAGTTCCTGATCTCGACCAACCCCGGCGCGGATTTTGCGCCTTTGAACAAGATCGCCTCGGGTGGGGAGCTGTCGCGCTTCATCCTCGCGCTGAAGGTCGCGCTGGCGGAAAAAGGCGGGGCCGCGACGATCATCTTCGACGAAATCGACCGCGGTGTCGGCGGGGCTGTGGCTTCGGCCATCGGCGAGCGGCTGGCGCGCTTGGCCGCGAACGAAGGGCAATTGCTAGCCGTCACCCACTCGCCGCAGGTCGCCGCGCGCGGCGGGCAGCACTACTTCATCGCCAAGGCCTCGACCGGGACGGTGACGCGCACGAGCGTGGTGCTGCTCGACGGGGCTGGGCGGAAGGAAGAGATTGCGCGGATGCTGTCGGGTGCGGAGGTGACGCCCGAGGCGCGGGCGCAGGCTGACCGGTTGCTGGAGGGGGTATGATGCGCTTCCTCCCCGTCCTCCTGCTCGCCGCCGCCTGCAGCCCTGTCACCCCCGCACCCGAGGGAACCCCCGCCGCCGTGCAGCCGAACAACGCCACCTATGGCACTGATGCCAACCTCGCCGCCTCTGCGCCCGACGCGATCCTGCGCTATGCCGATCATCCGCGCGGGTTTGCAGAACTGCGCCTCCCGGAAGGCAAGGGTCCGTTCCCGCTGGCGGTGATCTACCACGGCGGGTGCTGGAAGACCGGGATTGCCAGCCAAGCCTACATGGCTCCGCTGGCGACGCTCTGGCAAAGCCAAGGGATCGCGACGCTGAATGTCGATTACCGCGAGGTCGGCGATGGCGGCGGCTGGCCGGGCTCGTTCGAGGACTGGGCGGCATCGGCCAGGCTGGTCGACGAGGTTGCGGCCAATCACCCCATCGACCGCGCCCGGGTCACGCTCGTGGGCCATTCGGCGGGCGCGCTGCCGGCGCAGTGGCTGGCGAGCAGACAGGGCGCGGATGGGCCGGTTGGGGCGCGTACGGCTTTGAAGGTGCGCGCTGCGATCGTGCTGGATGGGCCGGGCGATGTCGGAGCCGAGCGTCCGGCTTTCGACGCGCTGTGCCAGTTCTCGGCGGTCGATCCCTTCATGGGCGGCGAACCAAAGGGCTTCCCCGAGCGTTACAAGGCGATCTCGCCTGCCATCACTGCGCCGCAGCTGGCCGCGGTGCTGTTCGTTGAGGCGAAGCTGCCTGCGCCCTCTGCCGCCACGCAGGCCGCCATCGCGGCAGGCGGCGCGCGGGTCACTGTGCGCGAGAACCCGGGCGTGAGCCACTTCGCCATCATCACTCCGGGCCATCCGGTTTACGAGGCGAACGAGGCGGCGATGCTGGCGGTGCTCAAGGGCGGGAAGTGATCCGATGACCGAAAGCCTCTCCGAAGCCGATGCCGCCAATGAACTGATGCGCCTAGCCCGCGAGATCGCGCGGCATGACCGGCTGTATCATGCCGAGGACAGCCCCGAAATCACCGATGCGGCCTATGACGCGCTGGTGCGCCGCAATGCCGAGCTTGAAGCGGCTTTTCCGCACCTGATCCGCGTGGATTCCCCGACCCGCAAGGTCGGTCATGCCATCGCCACCTCGCCGCTGGGCAAGGTGACACACGAGGTTCGCATGATGAGCCTCGACAATGCCTTCTCGCCCGAAGAGGTGGCAGAGTGGCTGGCGCGGATGCGGCGGTTCCTGAACCTTCCTGACGATGCGCCGCTGGCCTGTACGGCCGAGGACAAGATTGACGGGCTGTCCTGTTCGCTGCGTTACGAAAACGGCGTGCTGGTGCGTGCCGCAACGCGCGGTGACGGACAAGTGGGCGAGGATGTTACGGCCAATGTCGCGCACATCCCCGACATACCCGAGAACCTGCCCGCAGGCGTGCCCGACGTGTTCGAGGTGCGCGGCGAGGTGTACATGGAAAAACAGGCGCTTACCGCACTCAATGCTGCGCAACATGAAGCGGCCGGAAAGCTGTTTGCCAACCCGCGCAATGCCGCTGCCGGAAGCCTCAGGCAGAAGGATGCGGGCGTCACTGCGAAGCGCCCGCTGCGGTTCTGGGCGCATGGCTGGGGCGCGGCTTCGGCGCTGCCCGGAGCGACCCAGACCGAGGTGGTCGCGGCGCTCAAGGCATGGGGCTTCCCCGTCTCGCCGCTGTTCACCCGGATCGAAGGCGATGCAGCGGCGCTGGTCGCGCATTTCGATGCCATCGGCCGGGCGCGGCCCGATCTGCCCTATGATATCGACGGCGTGGTCTACAAACTCGACCGGCTCGACTGGCAGGAGCGGTTGGGCTTCGTCGCCAAGGCCCCGCGCTGGGCGTTGGCGCACAAGTTCCCCGCCGAGCGCGCCGAGACCATCGTGCAGGGCATCGACATTCAGGTCGGGCGGACGGGTAAACTGACGCCGGTGGGTCGCCTCGCTCCCGTGCTGGTCGGCGGGGTGACGGTCACCAACGTCACGCTCCACAACCGCGACGAGATCGCGAGGCTCGGCCTTCGCATCGGCGACCGGGTGGTGATCCAGCGCGCGGGCGATGTGATTCCGCAGGTGGTCGAAAACCTCACCCGTGAGGAGGAGCGCGCCGACTTCCCGTTCCCCGATCAATGCCCCGAGTGCCAGTCTGAAGCGGTGGCCGAGGAGGGCGAGGTCGATGTGCGCTGTACCGGCGGGCTCATCTGCCCCGTCCAGCGCACTCAGCGCCTCGAACACTTCGTCAGCCGCAAGGCGCTCGATATCGAGGGGCTTGGCGAGAAGACCATCGCGCAGTTCTTCGCCGCTGGCTGGCTCGAAAGCCCCGCCGACATCTACCGCCTGCGCCGCCGCCGCAGCGACATCCTGAGCCTTGAAGGCTGGCAGGAAAAGTCGGTCGACAACCTGCTGGCGGCCATCGAGGCCAAGCGCGAACCCGATGCCGCGCGGCTACTTTTCGCGCTCGGCATCCGCCATGTCGGTGAAGTGACCGCGCGCGACCTTATGAAGCATTTCCACGAATTGCCGCTGCTGCGCGACGTGGCCGAGCGGGCGCATGGCGGGGACGCCGAAGCGGCGGGCGAACTCACCGCCATCGACGGCATCGGCCCCTCGGTGGTCGAGGCGCTGGGCGATTTCTTCCACGAGCCGCACAATGTCGCAGTGTGGGAAGACCTCTTGGGGCAAGTCACCCCGCCGCGTTACGAGGTGAAGACCGTTGCCAGCCGGGTTGCGGGCAAGACGGTGGTGTTCACCGGCAAGCTCGAAACCATGAGCCGCGACGAGGCCAAGGCGCAGGCCGAGCGCCTCGGCGCCAAGGCTGGGGGGAGCGTCAGCGCCAAAACCGATCTGCTGGTCGCCGGACCGGGGGCGGGATCGAAGCTCAAGAAGGCTGCCGAATTCGGCATCGAAGTGGTAGACGAAGCGGGCTGGGTGGCGATCGTCGCGGAGGTACTGGGGGGCTGAAGGGAGGCGGGGGATGATCATCGGACGCAACAGGATCGTGTGGGCCGCGCTGGTGCTGGCCCTTGCCGCCTGTTCCGAACCGTCCGAGGCTCCGCCCGCTGCCGCGCCTGGCCCGCTGCGCTTCGAACTCGCTTCGGCCGACCCCGTACAACATGGGGAGCGGCTCGCGAAGGTGCTCGGCTGCACCGGTTGCCACAACGATCAACTCACCAGAAACGACTGGAGCGAACCGGGTTACGGGACGCTGTGGAGCGCCAATCTCACGTGCAGCGCCGGGCGTTGGTCGGATGCCGAATTGACACAGATGATCGTCGCGGGCGAGCGGCCTGACCGTCCGCTGATGGAGATGCCTTCAACGCTGTTTTCCGGGCTGCATCCTGACGATGTTGCAGCGGTCGTGGCTTACCTGAAGGCGCAGGCACCTATCGGCCCCGTGCATCCCGAAGCCACCATCGGCCCGCTGCTAAAGAAGGAGATCGATGCGGGCGAATACCGCAATTCAGCCCAGCAGGTTGCCGATCAGGCGGGCAAGGCACCGCCTGACCTTGGCCCGGATCATGCGCTTGCCCGCCAGATCGTTGGCGCCACCTGTGCCGAGTGCCACGGAACCGATCTGCGCGGCAAACCCTCCTCCGATCCCGAAGGCAATCCGCGTCCCGATCTGCGCATGGTCGCCGCCTACGCCCCGGCCGACTTCACCCGCCTGCTCCGCACCGGCAAGGCCGCCGGCGACCGCGAAGTCGGGCTGATGAGCAAGGTCGCGCGGCGGCGCTATGCCAATTTCACCGATGCGGAGGTCGCGGCAGTGCGCGCCTATCTTGCGGAGCTAGCCCGACATGATCCTTGAAGAACTAGCGCCTCAGGCCTTGCGCATCGCTGCCTTGCTGCGGGCACGCGGCGAGAAGGTCGCGGTGGCGGATGGAGCGACAGGCGGCCTTATCGCGGCCACGCTGCTGACTGTGCCGGGCGCGCTCGACTTTTTTGTGGGCGGCGGGGTGGTCTATTCCCTGCGCGCGCGCGACGTTCTGTTTGCGCTCCCGCGCGAGGCCTACAAGGGCATGCGCGGGGCGAGCGAGGACTATGCCCTGCTTCAGGCGGGCGCGATCCGCGACAATTTCGGGGCGGAGTGGGGGCTGGCCGAAAGTGGCTCGGTCGGCGGATCGACACACCCCAGCGGCGCGCCTGCGGGGCGCAGCGTCGCGGCGCTGGCAGGGCCGGGCGCGGAGCACACCCGCCTGATCGAAACGGCCAGCGATAACCGGATAGCCAATATGGCAGCCTTCACCCGCAATGCGCTGGCACTGCTTGAGGATAGCCTCGCGCGCTGATCTGCGCCGAGCTTTTGCCGTCTCATTCGGCGGGTTCCGGGCCGGATAGCGGCGGGCGGACCGGGGACTGCCGCTTATCGCCGCCTTTCCCTTGCAGCGCGCGCACCATCCGGAGCGCCATTCCGTAGACCGCAGGCGGCAGCACCCGGCGCAATTGCGCTTCAAAGCGTGGCGGTTGAGCAGCGGCGAATCCGACATCTGGGCATGGCTGCGCAGGCCGCGCAGCTTCTGGATCGCTGTCGTGCCCGACCATGCCGCAGGATTGACGATCCTCTGCCCCTCGACCGAAGGCACCGGCTTACCGGACAGATCGGCGATGGCCGCGGCATCAGCAGGATCGGCCTCGATCAGCAGGATTTCCTTGCCTGCCCGATAGATCCTCGCCTTCGCCGTAAGTGCGTCGGCGGTTTCGTGCTCTGGCCGAGACTCGGGCAAAAGCTCCAGCCGCTGATGGGCAATATCGTGGCGGGCGAGCCATGCCGCGATGTGCGCACGAAAGTATTCCGGTAAGTCGGCGATCACGCAGGCCAGCCGACTGGTCGGGCGCAGCAGCGGCACGGCATCGTCGAGGAAGCGCGAAAACCGCGCCTCGCTGGCGCGCTCGGCATCCGAAGGCAGGCGGCACAGCACCCCTTCGAAACTGACGCAGGCGCGGTCGAGATAGACGTGATGCAAGGCGTTCCATTCGAAGATGCGGGGCAGCGGCACAAGCTCGAAGGCGATGTCGACCTCGTCGGTGCCATCGGGCACGACATAGATCGCCGCGAGCGTGACCTTGGCGGTCACGCCTGCGCGCGCCAGCCGCTCGCGCACCTTGCGCATCGCGTCGCCGCGGCTGACGCTGTCATCCACGACCAGGACGTGCCGCGCTGCGCCCGCATCGCCGATCAGCCGCGTTCCGGGTTTGGTCGAACCTGTGCCGGGCAGGCGGCCATCAAGGAAGGCGTCGAGATCGGCGTAGCGCAGGTTGAGCAGCAGCGCGATCGTGACGGCGGGCAGGATGCCGCTGCGGGGCACGCCGACGACGAGATCGACATCCGTCGGGATCCGATGAAGGCTACGCCGGATAAGGTCCGCCATGTCGGCTATGCTGCGATATCTCAACGTCTTGTCTCCCCGCATGCCAGAAGCCAAGGGGATGGAAAAATGACGGTTTGGTTACACTAACCTGGATCAGGTGTGGCTTTTCAAGGGTGAGCTGAAGGCGCAACTTCAGCGTGCGCGCCGCCTGCGCAGCCACAGGATCGCCCAGTCGCCGCGCTGGAGCCGTGCGGCCATGCGGAAGCCGGCAAGATGCATCGCACGCTTGACCGCCGCTTCCTGCTCGCCCGCCAGCAGTCCTGCCAGAAGCAAGCTCCCGCCCGGCGGCACCGCCTTGCCGAAATCGGGCGCGAGGCTGACCAGCGGACCAGCGAGGATATTGGCGATCAGCAGATCATAAGGTCCGCGCAATTGCAGCAGCGGATCGTCCATCCCGTCGGCGACGATCATCACCGCCTCGCCCTTGCCGCCGCCCATCGGGACGCCGTTGAGCCGCGCATTCTCCTCGACCACGCCGACGCAGACCGCGTCGATATCAGTGAGGGTGATGGCGGCCCGCGGCCACAGGGCGAGGGCGGCAAAGCCAAGCAGACCCGTGCCGGTGCCGATATCGGCAACATTGCGGGCCGTGATGCCGCTCGCCTTCATATGGCCCAGCATTTCGAGGCACCCGGCGGTAGTCTTGTGCTGGCCTGTGCCGAAGGCTTGGCTGGCGGGGATGACGAAGTCGATCAGGTCGGGGTCGGCGGGGTAATCGGGCGTGTGGACATGGAAGCGCCCTGCGCGGATCGGCGGGGTGTTGTGCTGGCTGAGGGTTACCCAGTCTTCGGGCGGCAGTTCCTCGATGGTGATCTTGGGCGCGGGCCCGTCGAACAGACCGGCTAGCGCGGCTTTCTCGGCCTTGCCGGGTTTGCGCGGATACCAGCCTTCCAGCACCCAGTCATCGGGGCGGTCCTCGGCCTCTTCGCGTCCTGCAATGACGAGTTCGTAATCCCAGTCGTCGATCAGGTCATGCGCCAGCAGCGCCGCCTGCACGACCGGCTTGGGCGCGGGGGCCGACAGCTTCCACGTGGTTTCAGCGGACAAAGCTGGCTCCGTTGGCGTCGATCACCGCGCCGGTCATGCTGGGGGGCGCGTCCAATGCGCAGAAGGCGATGATCGCGGCGATCTCGTCAGGGGTGGCAACGCGGCCGAGCGGAATGTCCGCGAGCAGGCCAAGGCCGCCGCGGCTGGCGAGGTAGTCGTCCGCCATGCTGGTGTCGGTGAAGCCGGGGGTGACGGCAAAGCTCAGGATGCCGTCCTTGGCATAGGCGCGGGCAATGGTCTTGTGCATCCCCACCATCCCGCTTTTCGCGGCGGCATAGTGCCAGTGCGCGGGAGAATCGCCGCGATAGGCAGCGCGGCTGGCGACGTGGACGAGGCGTCCGGCAAAGCCGCGTTCCTGCCAGTGCAGCACCGCGTGGCGCGAAAGCTGGGCGGCCGAGGTGAGGTTGACCCGCAGCGTGTCTTCCCACGCATCGAGCCATTCGATGTCCGACCGGTCGAGCCGGTTCGCCTCGAACCTTCCGGCATTGTTGACCACCACGTCGATCTCGCCGCCGGCGATGTCGAGCGCGGCTTCCCACAGGGCTTGCGGGGCGAGCGGATTGCCGAAATCGGCGGCGATGATCGGCAGTGTGCCAGCGTCAGAATCGAGTGAACGCGAGGCGTGGCCGATCACTTTGGCGCCGCGTGCCGCCAGTGTCTCGAGTGCTGCCCTGCCAATTCCGCGGCTTGATCCGGTTACGAGGATGTGTCCCATGCAAGCGCCTATCCGAAACTTTGCAAGCCATGTCCACTGCTCGCCGCTTGCCTCATGCGCCAGCAACGCTAAGTGGAATCGCCAAAAGAGGGACACTACGGGATCATCATGAGCCAAAGAGACCAACAAAACCCCGCGCGGCCGCTTTCGCCGCATCTCCAGATCTGGCGCTGGGGGCCGCATATGCTGGTGTCGATCCTCCACCGCGTGACTGGCAACGGGTTGGCCTTTGTCGGTCTGCCGCTGCTGGTGTGGTGGCTGGGCGCGCTGGCGAGTGGGCCGGAAGCCTATGCGACTTTCCAAAGTGTGATGGGCTCGCCGCTCGGCCTGCTGGTGCTGGTCGGCGTGTCGTGGGCGTTCTTCAACCACCTCACCAGCGGGCTGCGCCACTTCGTGCTCGATATCGGCGCAGGCTACGAGCTTGATCTGAACCGCACCTGGTCGATCGCTTCGCCGGTGATCGGCGTTATTCTTACCACCGCCTTCTGGGCGGCGGTCCTGCTCAAGTAAGGGATTACGCAAATGGGCAACGGCACTCCCATCGGCCGCGTGCGCGGCCTCGGCACGGCGCATGAAGGCGCGCACCACTGGATGGTGCAACGCTTCACCGCCATCGGCAATCTCGTGCTGATGAGCTATCTCGTGGTCAGCTTCGCGCTGCTCGGCGATTTCGGCTACGCGAGCGTCACCAAGTGGCTCTCCACCCCGATCGCCGCGACGGCGGTGATCCTGCTGGTGATCAGCACCTTCTGGCACGCGCGCCTCGGCATCCAGGTGGTGATCGAGGATTACATGGTCGATGCGGGCACCAAGTTTGCCTGCATCGCCGCACTCAATCTCGCAATTATCGGCGGCGGGGCTTTCGCCATTTTCAGCGCCGCGGCTCTCGCATTCGGAGGTAACGCTTGATGGCAACCGCAGCACCCAAGGGCACCGCAAATGACGTCGGCGGCGCGCATCTGACGGGCGCCTATACGATCGTCGATCACACCTATGACGTGGTGGTGGTGGGCGCGGGCGGATCGGGCCTGCGCGCAACGATGGGCGCGGCCGAAGCCGGCCTTCGCACCGCCAACATCTCCAAGGTCTTCCCGACGCGCTCGCACACCGTTGCAGCGCAGGGCGGGATTGCCGCCTCGCTCGGCAACAACTCGCCCGACCACTGGACCTGGCACATGTACGACACCGTCAAGGGGTCTGACTGGCTGGGCGATCAGGACGCGATCGAATATCTCGCACGCGAAGCCCCGGCTGCCGTGTACGAACTCGAGCATGCGGGCGTGCCGTTCAGCCGCAATGCCGATGGCACGATCTACCAGCGTCCCTTCGGCGGCCACATGCAAAACATGGGCGCTGGCCCTCCGGTGCAGCGCACCTGCGCCGCAGCCGACCGCACCGGCCACGCCATGCTCCACGCGCTCTACCAGCAGAGCCTGAAGTATGACGCGGACTTCTTCATCGAATACTTCGCGCTCGACCTCATCATGAGCGACGTGGACGGCGAGAAGAAGTGCGTCGGCGTGATGGCGATGTGCCTTGATGACGGCAAGATCCACCGCTTCCGCGCGCAGTCGGTCGTTTTGGCGACCGGCGGCTATGGCCGCTGCTATTACACCGCCACCTCGGCCCACACCTGCACCGGCGACGGCGGCGGGATGGTGCTGCGCGCAGGCCTGCCGCTGCAGGACATGGAGTTCGTCCAGTTCCACCCGACCGGCATCTACGGCGCGGGCGTGCTGATCACCGAAGGCGCACGCGGGGAAGGGGGCTATCTCACCAACTCCGAAGGCGAACGCTTCATGGAGCGTTATGCGCCTTCCGCAAAGGACCTCGCCTCGCGCGATGTGGTCAGCCGGTCGATGGCGCTGGAAATGCGCGAAGGGCGCGGCGTGGGGCCGGATGGCGACCACATCTACCTGCACCTCGATCACATTCCCGCCGAAACGCTGGCGCAGCGCCTGCCGGGCATCACCGAGAGCGGGAAGATCTTCGCCGGCGTCGATCTTACCCGCCAGCCGCTGCCTGTCACCCCGACGGTGCATTACAACATGGGCGGCATTCCGTGTAACTACCACGGGCAGGTCGTGACGCTGGGGCTGGATGGCAATCCGGATACCGTAATTCCCGGCCTCTATGCCGTAGGCGAGGCGGCCTGCGTGTCGGTGCACGG
Source organism: Porphyrobacter sp. (assembly GCA_027533455.1). Classification (GTDB taxonomy): domain Bacteria; phylum Pseudomonadota; class Alphaproteobacteria; order Sphingomonadales; family Sphingomonadaceae; genus Erythrobacter. Next base: position 449,091 of record JAPZUC010000002.1, read on the forward strand.
GGCCAACCGCCTCGGTTCCAACTCGCTGATCGACCTTGTGGTGTTCGGCCGCGCGACCGGCCACCACCTGCGCGACAATCTCCAGCCCAAGGCCAAGCAGCCCGAGCTTCCGGCCGACAGCGCCGACTTCGCGCTGACCCGTCTGGATCACTTCCGCTATGCGCAGGGCGGCTCGCCCACCGCGCAGATCCGGGCCGAGATGCAGAAGGCGATGCAGAAGCATTGCGCCGTGTTCCGCGACCAGAAGCTGATGGACGAAGGTGTGGCCAAGCTGGCCGAACAGAACAAGCGGATGGAGGACATCCACGTCACCGACAAGTCGCTGATCTGGAACTCCGACCTGATCGAGACGCTGGAGCTCGATAACCTCATGTCGCAGGCCAATGTCACCATGGCATCTGCCGCGAACCGCAAGGAAAGCCGCGGCGCCCACGCGCACGAGGACTTCCCCGATCGCAACGATGCCGAGTGGATGAAGCACACCATCGCCTGGTTCGATGGCTGGGGCGGTCGCGGCAGCAACAGCCGGATCGATTACCGTCCGGTCCACGAATACACGCTGACCGACGACATCAAGTATATCGAGCCCAAGGCTCGCGTTTACTGATGATGCATTGGCGGCGGGCAGGTCTGGTGATCGCACCGGCCCTGTTCGCCGCCTGTTCGCCGGAGGGCGGAGAGGCGGCGGCTGTGGCCGCTATGGACGCCGCACCGGCCGCCAAGGCCACGATTGCGCCTGCCTCTGCCCCGCTTCCGAGCGATCCCATGCCGAAGAGCCTGCTGGGCGAGTGGATCTATTCGCACGAAGAGTGCGACCCCGATTCCGAGGACGGGCCGAACAAGCGCCCGATTCGCGCGTCGATCCGCTTTTTCGATACCGGCACCTATTGGATGAATGTCGAAGGCTTCCCGCAGTCGGGCACCTACCGCTACGAAGGCGGCCAAAGCCCGCGCATCCAGCTCGATGGCACGCTCCTGAATTTCAGCGTCGAAGGCGACACGCTCCAGAACTGGAGCGAGGGCGATGCACCCTATATGTGCGGCCGCGTGTTTGTGCGGGAGCACGGCTGATCTGATGCGGCCGCTTGACGCTCCGCCAGCGCGCGGGCAGCTTGGGTGGCGATGAACAGGGGCCGGATCATTGCTGGCGCGCTCGCGGCATTGCTCGCCATGCCTGCGCTTTCCCAATCGACCCCTGCGCCCGATCCCGCCCATCCGCCGCCGCACACCTTGCCCTGGCCCGATCTCGGCAGCGGGCAGACCCCGGCCGAGCGGCGCGCGAGTTACGACCTTTCGCCCGAGCTGCATCGCGGCATTGCGCCAGCGATGCTGCGCGATCAGGCGCGGCGGCTCGACACAGCGCTCGCCGCGCTCCAGCCCCAGCGCCCGGGCACGCCCGATGCCTATGTTCTCACCGTCGCGCTCGACAGCGATCCGGTTTTTGCGCGCGAGGCGCGGGAAGCGGCGCAGGTGCTTTCGGCGCGCTATGGCGCGCAAGGGCGTACCCTGACGCTGGCGGGGTCTGACGGGACCCGCGACGATGCGCCCCGCGGCTCGATCTCGGCGCTGCTGTTCGCGCTGGAGCATCTGGGCACGGTGATGGACGGCAAGGAGGATGTGCTGGTGCTTTACACCACCAGCCACGGGAGCGACCTCGGGCTTGCCTATCATTGGGGCGACAGCGGCTACGGCATACTTGCGCCCCTGCGATTGAAGACCGCGCTGTCAGAGGCGGGGATCAAGCGGCGGGTGCTGATCCTGTCGGCGTGCTTCTCGGGCGTGTTCGTGCCGGTGCTGGCAAGCCCCGATACTGCAATCCTCACCGCGGCTGCCAGCACGCGCAGCTCGTTTGGCTGCGTGGCCGAGAACGACTGGACCTATTTCGGTGATGCGCTGATCAACCGCGCGCTGCGCCAGCCGGTGCCGCTGGATGAAGCCGCGCGCATGGCCGGGCGAGCGGTCGCGGAGTGGGAGACGCGGTCGCGCGTCCTGGCCTCGCTGCCGCAGGTCAATATCGGGATGAACGCGCGCGGCTGGCTGCTGCAGATCGAAGCGGGAATGCCGCGCACGGCGAGCGCGCCAGTGGGCCGTCCGGCCTTCATCGAGGGCGCAATTACGGCTTCGAAATAGGCGCCTGCGCCCGCCGCGCGCTGATGATCGTCACCGGCGCTGCCAGCATCTGGCCCTTCATCACCCCTTCGCCCGCTTCGGGATCGCGCGGAGCTTCGAGCATGGCAGCGACGATCTCCATTCCGCTCGTGACATAACCGAACACAGCATAGCCTGCTTGCCAATCGGGATTGGTTGCGGCCGGATCGGCGTCGAAGGCGGTCTGATCCTCGACCATGATGAAGAAATCGCCGGTTGCCTGCCCCGGCGCGAGCATCGCCATCGACAGTGCGCCGTGGGTGTGGGTGAGGCCGGTGGCGCTGGTCGGCTCGTGGGCTATCGGCGGGAGGTTGCGCTTCGGGTCGCTGCGGGTGCCGCCCTGCACAAGGCCGGCAGGCAGGCGCTCGCCCCCCATGGCCATGGTGCGGTAGAAGGTCGTGCCATCGAGCCGCTTGTCATCGACATAGCGCAGGAAATTACCCGCAGTCACCGGTGCCCGTTCGGTCTCGAGCGCGATGGTGACGGGGCCGAGGCTGGTTTCGAGCACCACGGCGGTGCTCGCGGCCTCGGGATGCGGGCGGATTGCGGGTCGGCTTGCCGCCCCCGATGGCAGGCTTCCCGGCGGTGGCGCGATCTCGAACTTGTAGAGCAGGTTCCGCTGGCAACTCGCCTTCTCCACCACCGCGCAATTCTGGAAGTTGTCGTCCGATGCCATGAACAGGAACGTCCGCCCCGCCTCCTCGCGCACCGCCAGCCCCTCGAAATTATCGAGCTTCAGCGGCGGAGCGAGCACGGCGAGCGGGGTGGCGCTGTTGTCGGGGGCGAGGGCAACCACCGCCGCGCGGTTGCCTTGCCCCGGCGTATAGCTGCGCAGCAGGACATAGCAGGTGCCGTCCGTCTTGCAGGTCGCATCCGTTGGCACGCCGCCGACTTCGGCGATTCCTTGAGGCGCAGCAAGGGTGAAGTGCGTCGCCGCGCCGTCATCGGCGATCCGCAGGCAATTGGGGCGGGCACGGTCGGTCCTTTCCCCGCAGGCGAGCACGCCGCCGGGATAGGCCGCGAGGGTTTCGATCCCGTCATTGGGCGCCGCACCCGCTGTGAGCGCAGCGGCGCGGGTGTCGGTGCCGGCCGCCGGGCCTTCGAGATCGGCATAGCGCCAGATGCGATGGTCCTGCTCGAAAGCGACCAGCCATTCGCCCGAAGGCAGCCGCGTCAGCGCCTCGGCATCGCCGCGCTTCCTGGCATCAAGCATTTTGCCCGCCGGATCCAGCAGCGGCCCGAGTTGGACGCCCGAGACATCGACCAGCCTCTCGCCGATCTCGTCGATGGTCAGCTCCATCCAACGCCCATCATCGGCGACGGCGAATAGCGATTCCCCCTGCCATTCGAGGCTGGAAATCCCGCCGATATCCGCCTTGTCGGGCGCGATCTCAACACCGCCGCGGAAGATCAGCTCGCCGATACGGGCATCAGGCTGGGCGGGGTCGATCAGGACGGGCGCAGTTTCGGGCGGGAAGGCATCGGGTGCCTGCGCAGCGAGCGGAGCGGAGAATAGGGCCAGGGCGAAGGGAGCAAGAGCACGCATCAATGTCATTCGTCCGGGTCTATCGCCGGTTCGACGAAGCGCAAGCGGGGGAAGGGTCTGTTCAGCCACGCGCAAGGTTTACAGATGTAATCGCTGTGACTACAGGTGTAAACGAGAAGCAGGGAGACGCTGCGTGTCCACGTCCGATGAAAGCACTGGCGAACGCATCACCGATGCCGAACACGCGGTGATGGAAGTGCTGTGGGATCGCCCGCGCCAGACCGCTGCCGAGGTGTGCGAGGAAGTTTGCGCCGAGCGCGACTGGAGCCTCGCCACGGTCAAGACCTTGCTCTCGCGTCTTGTCCAGAAGGGCGCGCTTGCGTCCGAACCTGACGGTCGCCGCTTCCTCTATACGCCGGTGGTGGCGCGCGAGGCCTATGTCGGGGGCGAGAGCCGCCGGTTGGTCGATCGGCTGTTCGGCGGCAGCGCGGCTTCGCTGGTGGCGCACCTCGCCGAGACCGAGGCGCTCACGGACCAGGATCTCGCCGAGATCGAGGCGCTGCTGAAGGAGTTGCGGCCATGAGCGCGGTGCTGCTGGAAACGCTGGTGTGGACCGGCGCGCTGATCGCTACCGTGCTGCTGCTGCTGCGGCGCCCGGTGACGCGCCATTTCGGTCCGCAGGTGGCCTATGCCCTGTGGCTGCTGCCCTTCGCGCGGCTAGTGCTGCCGCCGGTGACTTTGCCCGCGTGGATGGCACCCAAAGCCACGATGCCCGCCGCCCCCGCCGCTGCCGATATGCTCGCCGCTGCGCCGCCGCTCGCCGAACCGGCGATCTGGCAGGCTGCGACTCAGGCCCCCGCTGGTGCAATTGCCGCACCGCTCACCGTTCCGGTCGAGGCCGAGCCCCAAGCCGGATTCGATCTGGTCTCGATGGTCGCCGACTGGCCGCTGACCGAAATCCTGCTGTGCCTGTGGCTGGGCGGGGCGGCGGTGTTCCTGTGGCTGCGCTTCACTGCCTACTTCAATTTGCGCGATGAGCTGCTCGCCGATGCCCGCGAGGTCGGTCGCACCGGTGGCCTTTTCGGCAAGATCCGCCTCGTCGAGACGCCGGCGACCACTGCGCCGCTCGCAATGGGCGTGCTCGATCCGGTGATTGCGCTGCCTCCGGGCTTTCTGGCGCTTCACGACCGTAGGGCCCGCGATCTGGCGCTGGCGCATGAACTTGCCCACCACCGCGGCGGCGATCTCTTGGTCAATATTCTGATCCAGCCGCTGTTTGCGCTGCACTGGTTCAATCCGCTCGGTCGCTATGGCTGGCTCGCGCTGCGGCGCGATCAGGAAGCGGCCTGCGATGCCCGGGTGATGGAGCGCCGCTCGGCGCAGGAACGTGCCGCCTATGCGGCGCTCATCGCCCGCTTTGCCGCTGCGCCCGGCGCTGCCCACCATGCCGCTCTCACCGCGCCGATGGCGTGTCCGGTGCTGGGCGAGAAGTCGATCATTCACCGCCTGAGGAGTCTTGCCATGTCCGATCCTACCCCACGCCGCCGAATGGCTGGCCGCGGGCTGCTCGGCGCCGGGCTGCTGGTGCTGCCGCTCACCGCCTCGATCAGCTACGCTGCGAGCGAGAACGTGTTCGACGCGCCAAAGCCGCCCGAAGCCCCGCAGCCGCCCGAACCGCCCCAGGCCCCTGACGCACCTGAAGCCCCAGAAGCGCCCGAGGCCCCAGAGCCACCCGCTATCCTGATGATCGATCCCGACGGCACCACTACGCGGGGCGATGTGCAGGTCACCGAAAAGGTCTGGCGCGATGCCGATGGCAAGGAACGCCGCGTCAAGATCGTCACCCGCGGCGGGCCCGAGGCCGAGGCCCATGCGCACCACGCCGAAGCGATGGCAGGCATGGAACACGGCGAGCGCGCAGCGATGCTCGCCGAAGTGCGCGCAGCCCTTGCCGAGGCTGACATGGCGCTTGCCGATCTGCCGCGCATCATTGCCGAGGCCCAGGCCGAAGCCCGCGCCGCCGGTCAGCCGCGCGTTATCGTGAAGCAGGAATGCAAGCCGGGCAGCGAGGAAGTGTCCGAGACCGCCACCAAGGACGGCGTCCAGATCGTCAGTATCTGCCAGGGCCGCGTGATGGCATCGGAGCTCAAGGGGCTTGAAGAAGCCCGCGACGAAATCGCGCGGGACAAGGACATCCCCGAAGATACCCGCAAGCAGCTGCTGCGCATACTCGACGGGCAGATCGCCCGCTGGCGCGACCGTGAAGGCTGAATGGCGTGAAGGCTGACAAACGGCTCAGCTGAAGAACAGGGCTGATCGGGAGATGGCCCCGGTGCACGGGCGGGAGGCGGTTACGGCTTCCCGCCCGTCGCTGTCTTCGGCGCTGCTGTCATTTTGGGCCGCGCGGGATAGGCGCAGTTTCGGCCCAGACCCCAGCCTTTCAGGAAGGCACGCCGCACCATCCCCGCCGTATAGGCGCTGCGCAGCTTGCGGTCATTATCCGCAGCCCCCGTCACCTCGCGCAAAATGCCGCGGAAAGGGATGACCGATCCCACCACGCTCTGCCCGATGCGGCCTTCGCTGATCCGGTCGCTGCCGTCATCCTGGGCAATGTCGTAATCCGCGCCCAGCACCCGGTCGAGGTCGGCGATGGCGCTGACAAGCGCGTTGCATTTGTTGAGGCCCTTGGTCGCGTAGGGATCTGCCACCGCCAGTTGCAGCACTTCCGGAATATCGCGCGCATCGATGTTGAGATCGCGCAGAGGGGTCTTGGCGACTTCCCTGGCATCGGGCTCGGGCATGACCTGTGCCTGCAACGGCCCGGCAAGAGCGCCTGCCAGAACCGCCATTGCGGCAAGGGGGAGGGCGCGAAAGGCTGATCGGGTGCGGGTGGACGTGGTCATCTGGCTATCCTTCGAAGAACACGTTGCAGGCGGTATTGTCAGTGCTCTCCAGGCCCAGCCGCAGCGCCGCCATGCGCTGGCGGCTGGTGCCGTGGGTGAAGCCCTCGGGGTTGATCGCCTGTCCCGCATTGCGCTGGAGCGTGTCATCCCCGATCGCGCTGGCGGCTAGCAGGCCCTCTTCCAGATCCCCCGCTTCGATAAGCTGCCGGTTATTGCCCGCCCACATCCCAGCATAGCAATCTGCCTGTAGTTCCATCGCTACCTGCAGCTGGTTGGCGGCGCGGGGATTGCGCTGCTGGGCGGCGCGCACCTGATCCGACAGGCCGGTGATCGACTGGATGTGATGCCCGTATTCATGCGCGATCACATAAAGCCGCGCGAAATCGCCCCCCGTGCCCGACATTTGCGCGAGTTGGTCGTAGAAAGTGGTGTCGATGTAGATGCCCTTGTCGGCAGGGCAGTAGAACGGCCCCACCGCCGATGTCGCGCTGCCGCAGCCGCCGGTATCGACCCGGCCATTGCGGAACAGGTCGAGCTCGGGCTCCTCGAACGGCACCCCACTCCGGGCGAAGGCATCGCGCCAGGTGCGGTTGAGGTTGGCGAGCGCGGCGCAGGCTTCTTGTGCATAGGCGCCGCTGGAGCACACCTGCTCCTCGCTCAGTTCCTGTCCGCTCTGCTGGCGGGTGGCGGGTGCGGTCTGTTGCTGCACGTTTTCCAGCACGCCGATGGTCTGGCTCGGGTCGATCCCGAACACCAGCGCGCCCACCAGCGCGATCAGCAGGGTGCCGCAGCCGACCCCGCCTGCCCGGCCGATGCCCCCGCCACCGCTCGACCGGACTTTGATTTCCGAGGTATCGAACGGGCCCAGACGCATCACTTTTTCTCCAAGATCAGGCTCGCTCAGCTATTTGCTGGACAGCCGCGATTGCCACGGCAAAAGCGAACAGCAATAGCTCTAACGTGCAGGAGATGCGGCGAATGCTGAAGGACCGGCGTGCACTCGTCACCGGCTCGACCTCGGGGATCGGCCTGGCTATTGCGCGGGCGCTGGCAGCCGAGGGGGCCGAGGTGATTCTCAACGGCTTGGGCAAGCCTGACGCTATTGCGGCGCTCTGCGCGGAACTGGGCTCCAGGTACAACGGCGCGAACCTGATGGACCCTGCCGCCATCGCCGCCATGATGGCGGACATCGGCCCGGTCGATATCCTCGTCAACAATGCTGGAATGCAGCACGTCGCGCCCGTAGAGGACTTCCCGGCCGAAAAGTGGGACGCGATCATCGCGCTCAACCTCTCGGCTGCGTTCCATACCACGCAGGCGGCGGTTCCGGGCATGAAGGCCAAGGGCTGGGGACGGATCATCAACACTGCCAGCGCGCATTCGCAGGTCGCCTCGCCGTTCAAGAGCGCCTATGTCGCGGCCAAGCACGGGCTGGCCGGCTTAACCAAGACGATTGCGCTGGAGCTGGCGACCCACGGTATCACCGCCAACTGCATCTCCCCCGGCTATGTCTGGACGCCCCTGGTCGAGAACCAGATCCCCGACACGATGGCGGCGCGCGGAATAACCCGCGATGAGGTGATGAACGATATCCTGCTCGCCAAGCAGCCGACCAAGCAGTTCATCCTGCCCGAAGACGTTGCGGCCATGGCAGTGTTCCTGTGCAGCGAGCCTGCGCGCGGGATCACGGGCTCCAATTACGCGATCGACGGCGGCTGGACGGCCGAATGATCCGCCGCGTGCCCTCCTTGCTGGCGGCACTGCTGGCCAGCCTCATGCTCGCCGCCTGCGTGCGGGCGCCGGTGGAGAGCATGCCGCTGGTCGACCGCGACGAGGCAGCCCTGCGCCTTACCGCCGACATCAATGTGCTCGCCAGCGATGAAAAGGCTGGTCGCCAGCCCGGCACGGCAGGCGCCCGGGCGAGTTTTGCCAATATCGAGAAGCGCATGGGCGAGGTCGGGCTGGTGTCGGGCACCAATGATCCCGGCTCCTATTGGCGGCTGCCGGTCGATCTGGTTTCGACCGAGCCGCAGAGCGCGCAGCTTATCCTCGGGCAGGGCCGCCGCCGGGTGGTGGTGCCGGATAGCGATGCAGCTGTTTACACCCCGCGCCGCCGCGCGCTCGCCATTGGCGGGCCGGGCACGGGGGTGCCGGTGGTGTTTGTGGGCTATGGCGACGGATCGGTGCTGGGCGATGCGCTGGCCGGTGCGGTGGCGGTGATGCTGGCCGATCCCGGCCGCGATGGCGCGCGCCGCGATGCCCTGTTCCGCCAGCGCACGACTGCTGTGCTGACGGTGGTGCCCGATGCCGAAGCGCTCGCCCGGGTGCGGGCACAGGAGGAGCGCCCCCGTCTGCAACTCGCCAGCGAGGAACAGGATACGCTGGCCGCCTACATAACCGATAATGCTTTCGCCAATGTCATCGGCGCGCGCCGCTGGCAGGGTCTCAAGGCCGAGGCCGGAACCGACGCGCTCGCCCCGCTCGAACTCAATCTGTCGGTCAGTCTCGAGGCGACGTCGGACCGCCGCGAATTTACCAGCCAGAACATTATCGGTATGATCCCGGGCAGCCAGCCGGGTTCTGGCGCGGTGCTGGTGCTGGCGCATTGGGACCATCTGGGCGAATGCGGTCCGCCCGATGCGCTCGACCGGATCTGCAATGGCGCCGCCGACAATGCCAGCGGCATCGCCATGATGCTGGAGCTGGCGCGGCGGCTGAAGGCCGGTCCGGCGCTGGGCCGCGACACCTATTTCCTCGCCACCACAGCCGAGGAGCCGGGGCTGCTCGGCATCCGGTCTTTCGTCAAGAGCCCGCCGCTGCCGCTGGAAAGCATCGTCGCCGCCTTCAATCTCGACATGATGGCGGTCGCACCAGCGGGGAGCCCGGTCGGTTTTATCGGCCGCGGGATCGACCCGCAGCTCGACGCCGCAGTGCTTGCCGCTGTGACAAGAAGCAAACGTGAGATCGGCGATCAGGGGTTGGCTGACAGCTTCCTACAGCGGCAGGACGGCTGGGCACTGGTGCAGGCGGGCGTGCCTGCGGTGCTGCTTTCGAGCACCTATGGATCGCGCAGTATCCTCGATCCTTTCATCGCCGCCCGCTACCATCAGCCCGATGACGAGGCGGACGGCATCGAGCTTGGCGGAGCGATCGACGACCTGCTGCTCCACGAAGCGCTGATCCGCCAGATTGGCGACCCTGCAAAGTATCCCGCGCCCGCGAAGACCGGCCCCTAGCGCTGGCGGCAATCCGCGGTTACATGGGCCGCCACGAATCTCCCGCCAGAGGAGAGCGACCCTCCCGATCTTGAGAAAGTGGCAAGCATGGATATCCCGCTCGGTCTAACCTTCGATGACGTGCTGCTCCGCCCGGCGGAAAGCGGCGTGCTGCCGAGCATGGCCGACACCTCCACCCGGCTGACGCGCGACATCGCGCTGAACATTCCGGTCCTGTCCTCGGCGATGGATACCGTCACCGAAGCCGACATGGCGATCGCGATGGCACAACTGGGTGGCATCGGCGTGCTTCACCGCAATCTTGATGTGGCCGCACAATGCGCCGCCGTACGCGCCGTGAAGCGTTACGAAAGCGGCATGGTGGTCAATCCGATCACCATTCACCCCGATGCGGCTCTGGGCGAGGCGCAGGCGCTGATGCATATGCACCGGATCAGTGGCATCCCCGTCGTGGACGCGGCGGGCAAGCTTGTCGGGATCCTCACTAACCGCGATGTGCGCTTTGCGGAGAATCCGCTCCAGCCTGTGCGCGAGCTGATGACGACCGAGAACCTCGCCACCGTGCCGCTCGGCACCGGGCAGGAAGATGCGCGCCGTCTGCTCCATGCCCGACGGATCGAGAAGCTGCTGGTGGTCGATGATGCCTTCCACTGCATCGGCCTTATCACGGTCAAGGATATAGAGAAGGCGGTGAACTACCCCCACGCCACCAAGGACGGAACGGGCCGCCTGCGTGTCGCCGCAGCGACGACCGTTGGTGACGCCGGTTTCGCGCGCACCGAGGCGCTGGTGGATGCCGAGGTGGATGTGATCGTGATCGACACCGCGCACGGCCACAATATCGAAGTTGCCCGCGCGGTCGAGCGGGTGAAAAAGCTTTCCAATGCCGTGCAGGTGGTCGCTGGCAATGTCGCCACCGCCGAAGCCACCCGCGCGTTGGTTGATGCGGGCGCGGATGCGGTCAAGGTCGGGATCGGCCCGGGCTCGATCTGCACCACGCGCGTGGTCGCCGGTGTCGGCGTGCCGCAGCTGACCGCGATCATGGAAAGCGCCGCCGAAGCTGCCAAGTCAGGCGTACCGGTGATCGCCGATGGCGGCCTGCGCACCAGTGGTGACGCGGCCAAGGCGCTCGCCGCAGGTGCGTCCAGCGTGATGATCGGATCGATGCTTGCCGGCACCACCGAAAGCCCGGGCGAGGTGTTCCTCTATCAGGGCCGCTCCTACAAGGCCTATCGCGGCATGGGCTCGGTTGGCGCAATGGCACGCGGCTCGGCTGATCGCTATTTCCAGCAGGATGTCAGCGCGATGAAGCTGGTGCCCGAAGGGATCGAAGGCCAGGTGCCGTTCAAGGGTCCGGCAGCAGACGTCGTCCACCAGCTGGTCGGCGGGATCAAGGCGGCGATGGGCTACACCGGCTCGGCAACCATCACCGACCTGCAGAAGCGCGCGCAGTTCGTGCGGATCACCAATGCAGGCCTTTCGGAAAGCCACGTCCACGACGTAGCAATCACCCGCGAAGCTCCCAATTATCCCACACGTTGAGGTCTCGATATGACACCCGCCGCTAGAGTTCAGGCGGTGATCGAGCTGCTCGATACCGTCATCACGTCTGCGCGCTCCAAGGGCGCGCCGGCTGACCGTATCATCGCCGAATATTTCCGCACCCGGCGCTATGCCGGCTCGAAGGACCGCCGCGCGGTGCGCGATCTCGTCTATCAGGCGATCCGCCTGTGCGGGCCTGTCCCGGCGAATGGGCGGGCTGCGATGCTGGCGGTTGCGGGTGTGGACGAGAATGTCGCGGCGCTGTTCGATGGTTCCGCCCACGGCCCCGCGCTGCGCGGCGAAGGCGAGGAGGCGGCCAATACCGGCCTTGCGCCCAAGTGGCTCGCCTCGGCCTTGCGCAACTCGGGCCTCGGCGGGCGCGAGATCGCTGCGCTGCTGGCGCGCGCGCCGCTCGATGTGCGGGTCAATGCGCTGAAGGCCGATCGTGCGGGGATTGAACTCCCCGAAGCTGGCGAGCCTTTGGTGTCTGCGCAGGGCCTGCGCTTCGATTCCGGCACGCAGGTCGAGCAATGGGAAGCCTACGAACAAGGTCTGATAGAGGTGCAAGACCTCGGCAGCCAGCTGATCGTCGAGGCGCTGCCGATTGCGCCGGGCGACACCATCATTGATCTGTGCGCAGGCGGCGGCGGCAAGACGCTGGCGCTCGCCGCAAGGCTTGGCAATGCGGCGAGCATCATCGCGGCGGATACCGACAAGCGCCGTCTAGGCAACCTTGCTCCCCGCGCCGCTCGCGCCGGGGCTGGGGTCGACCACACCGTGCTGCTCGATCCGGGCCGCGAGATGCGCACACTGCACCCCTGGGTGGGCAAGGCCGATCACGTGCTGGTCGATGCGCCATGCTCGGGTAGCGGCACCTGGCGCCGTAGCCCTGAGGGGCGCTGGCGACTCGACCCCGCCGAGCTTGCGCGCCTTAATGCGCTTCAGGATCACGTGCTCGATATTGCCGTGAATCTCGTCCGCCCCGGCGGCACGATTGCCTTCGTCACCTGCTCGGTGCTCGATGCCGAAGGCCCGGACCGCATCACCGCCTTCCTTGCGCGCCATCCAAAGTGGACCGCCGAGGCGCTTCCGCTCCCCGTCGGCCGCCCGCGCGGTGCAGGAATCCGGATGCTTCCGCTCCATGACGGCACGGATGGTTTTTTCGTCGCAGCCTTGCGTTCACCATGATACGCTTTGCATGATATGACCCAGCCGTCCGGTTCCCGGTCCCCGTCACTGAAGGAGCTTCTGATGCGTTTCGCGCCCGCTGCCGCTGCCTTGTCTCTGTGTCTGGCCATGACGGCGAGCATCTCCATCGCCAGCGGCCCCGGCAGCCCCGATCCCCGCGCTGCGGCGCTGATCGCGCAGGGGCATGCGTCGCTCGCGGCAGGCGAGGCGCAGGCAGCGACGGATGCCTTCGAGGCTGCGCTGGCAGTCGATCCTGCCTACACCCCCATCTTCATCGATCTGGCCCAGGCCGCGCGCCAGCAGGGCCTGCAGGGCAAGGCGATCCGGTACTACCGCGAGGCCCTGAGCCGCGATCCGGGGAACTTCGCCGCGATCTCGGGCGAGGGCGCGGCGCTGGTCGAGAAGGGCGCTATGGAAAAGGCCCGGCGCAATCTTGCAAAGCTGCAATCGCTGTGCGGCGACCAGTGCCCTGAAACGGTGGCCTTGCAGAGCAGCATCGCGCGCGGGGTTCCGGCCCGGCTTGCGGTGGAGAGCAAGCTCGAGGGCGCGCCGGCTTCGAACTGATCTCTCAGATCAGATCGCGGAACTCGGCCAACACCTCTTCATAGACCGTGCGCTTGAAGGGGATAATCACTTCGGGCAGCAGTCCGGGTTCGATCCAGCGCCATTCGTTGAATTCCGGCGGATCGTGGGCTTCGAGGTCGATATGCGTGTCCTCGCCAAGGAATCGGCCGAGGAACCAGTGCTGTTCCTGTCCGCGATACCTGCCCTTCCACACCTTGCCGACCAGCTCGGGCGGAAGATCATAGCATATCGGGCGCGAGGCCTGGGCGATCACTTCGACCAAGTGCGCCGCGACGCCGATTTCCTCTTCGAGTTCGCGTAAAGCCGCCTCGCGCACGTCCTCGCCTTTGTCGATCCCGCCCTGCGGCATCTGCCAGAAGCCTTGCGCGGTGGGGTCAATCCGCTGGCCGACGAAGACGAGGCCCTCGGCGTTGACCAGCATGAAGCCGGCGCAGGGGCGATAGGGGAGGTGATCAAAGCTCATGCGGGGTTCTCCAGCATGAAGCGCATCGCGGCGATGATGCGTTCGAGGTCTTTCTGCGTGCTCGGCACCAGCTGGCGCAGGTTCGTGAAGGAGTGGGTGACGCCGCGCATCTCGATGAACACGCAATCTCGCCCGGCATCGACAAGCGCCTTTGCATAGGCGCGGCCAGAATCGCGGATCGGATCAAGGCTGGCGGTCACGACGATGGTGGGCGGGGCATTGCTGTGATCGCCAAGGATCGGGAAGCCGCGCGGATCGGCGCGGTCGGCGCCGTAAGCCGCGTCGAAGAAGCCCATCGTGTCGGCCGTGAGCAAGTAGCCTTCGCTGAACGCCGCCATGCTCGCCGAGCCGTTGGCGTCTTCCACCAGCGGAAAGATCGGCACTTGCAGCACCACCGGCACCGCGGCGAGGTTGGTGCCGAGCATCTGGCCGACGACCACGGTCGCATTGCCGCCCGCGCTGTCGCCGATGGTGATGATGCCGCTCGCGGTGCGGCCCAGCTCAGCCGGGCTGCCAGCCACCCAGCGCGTCGCCGCCTCGCAATCGAGGATCGCGGCGGGGAAGGGCGCCTCAGGTGCGCGGGCATAGTGGACCGCGACCAGCGGCAGGTCGATCAGCGCGGCGATCTCGGTGCAGAGCGCGTGGTGCGTGTCGAGATCGCCGATCACGAAGCCGCCACCGTGGTAGAACATCACCACCGGCGAGGCCTCGTCGCGGGTCTCGCGCGCGTCATAGAGGCGCAGGGGAATGTCGCCCGCCGGACCGGGGCAGGCAAGGTCGCGGATTACCGGCAGCGCGCGGGCCGGGCGGTCGGCGATGCCGTGCATCTTCACGTAGGAATCGCGCGCTTCCGCCAGCGACATGTCGACCATCTTCGGCCCGTTCACCTGCGCCATCATGTCGAGGAAGGCCTTCATGTCGGGGCGGATATGGGGCGCGTCGGTCATCGTGGTTCTCTCTCCCGTGTCTTTGCCGCGTGCGATAGGCGAGCGTGGCCCAAACTTCCAAGCGCATTTCTACTCGCGCTGCCGTGCAGGGCGCGCTAGCCTGCGAAAATATGGATAATCTGACACATAGCCTTGTCGGTGCGGTGCTGGGGCAGGCGGGGCTGAAGAAGACGACCGGCCTTGCCATGCCGGCGCTGATCATCGGCGCGAACCTGCCTGATGTGGACGCGGCGTGCTTCTTCTGGCTCGATGAGCTGGAGCACCTCGCCTTCCGCCGCGGCATCACCCACGGCCCGCCCGCGCTGGTGCTGCTGCCCTTGGTGCTGGCGGGTCTGCTGTGGGGCTCGGACCGCTGGCAGACGAAACGCGGCACACGGCCCGAGAGACGGCTGCCGGTGCGGTTTGGCTGGCTCTATGCGATGGCGTTTGTCGGGTGCCTCAGCCACCCGTTCTTCGACTGGCTCAACGTCTACGGCATCCGCCTGCTGGAGCCGTTCTCCTCGCAGTGGTTCTACGGCGACACGCTGTTTATCATCGATGTCTGGCTGTGGGGGCTCTTGATCGGTGCCGTGTCGTGGTCGTGGTGGCGGGAGAAGACGGGCGGTGACCAGCGCCCGATCGCGCGCGGTGCGATTGCGATCATGCCGGCGTATATCGGGTTGAACTGGGGCATTTCGCAATATGAGCGAGCGCGCGTTTTCGAGACGCTGCCAATTCTCGAGTGCGTCGAGAAGTCGTCCTGCGAATGGGACATGACAATGATTGCTTCCCCGATGCCGCTAATTCCTTGGTACCGGGAAATACTGATCGACGATTTTGGGGGTTGGTCTGTCCTTGGGCCCGATGATGCAGGCGAATATGATGTGCGCAAGCCACTCGCTGGCCGACAGTGCAAGCTGCCCGACTTCACCGAAGCCCGTCGCACCAACAGCCAGCTCGACGCCTTCCTCTTCTGGTCGCGTGCGCCCTTCCTTACCCGCGCGGCTGATGGCTCGGTGGTGCTGCGTGACGCGCGCTTCACCGACCCGCGTGTGGGGGACAGGTTCAGCCTCGCGCTGCACAATGTGAAGTGTGAGGAACTTCCCACGCCCTAGCGGCGTTGCGCCTGCATCTCCCCTCCCCATGGGGAGAGGTTGGGGGTGGGGGCTCGGCGGTTCTGACACGCGCCGCCGGAGCGCCCCTTTCCTAGCTATGCTAACCCGCAAGCGGGCAAGCTTCGCTATCCTCTCCCCGCACGGGGAGAGGACACTCGTGAAGGACCACAATGACCCAACTCGTATGGCTGCGGCGCGATCTGCGCTTGGCCGACAATCCCGCGCTCTATCACGCCGCCAAGGCTGGCCCTTTCATCGCCGTCTATGTCCTCGACGACGAGAGCCCGAAGCATCACGCCTATGGCGGGGCCTCGCGCTGGTGGCTGCATCATTCACTGACGAGCCTGGCGAAAAGCCTCGAAGCGAAGGGCAGCCGCCTGATCCTGCGGCGCGGGGAGGCGGTGGCGGAACTCACCAAGCTGGCGGCAGAAACCGGCGCGACCACCATCCACGCCAATTGCCATTACGAACCGTGGTGGCTCAACGCCAAGCGCAAGCTGGCCAAGAGCCTCGACCTCCGGCTCCACCACGGCAACTACCTGATGGTGCCCGGCAGCATCACCACTGGCACCGGCGGCCAGTACAAGATCTACACCCCGTTCAGCCGCGCGGTCCGCGCCGAATTCCCGCCGCGCGATGAATTGCCTGCGCCTGAAAGCCTCGCCGCCCCCGCAAGCTGGCCTGCATCCGATGCCCTCGCGTCATGGAACCTGCTCCCGAGCAAGCCCGACTGGGCAGGCGGGATGCGCGATTTCTGGCAGGTCGGCGAAGACGCCGCCCACGCCCGCCTCGAAGCATGGGAAGCGGATGTCGACGGTTACGACGACAAGCGCAATCTGCCGAGCGTCGACAAGGTCTCGCGCCTCTCGCCGCACCTCCACTTCGGCGAAATCTCGCCGATCCAGATCTGGCACCGCTTCAAGGACCGCCAGTCCGAAGGTTGGCGCACCTATGAAGGCGAGCTGATCTGGCGCGACTATTCGCAGAACGCGATCCTGCAATTCCCCGCCTATGCCACCCAGAATTACCGCGCGGATTTCGACCGCTTCCCCTGGCGCGATCCCGCCAATGACCCCGCCGCCGCGCGCGACTTCAAGGCGTGGAAAGAAGGCCGCACCGGATACCCGATCGTCGATGCCGGGATGCGCCAACTGTGGCAGACCGGCTGGATGCACAACCGCGTGCGGATGATCACCGCGAGCTTCCTCATCAAGCACCTGCTGATCGACTGGCGCGAGGGCGAAAAGTGGTTCTGGGATACGCTTTGCGATGCAGACTACGCGTCGAACGCCACCAACTGGCAGTGGACTGCGGGCACTGGCGTCGATTCCAACATGTTCAGCCGGATCATGGCCCCGCTCAGCCAATCCGAGAAGTTCGACGCAGCGCGCTATATCCGCACCTATGTGCCGGAACTGAAGGGGATCGACGAACCTTACGTCCACGACCCCGAGGAATTCGGGCGGCGGCCTGCAGGCTATCCGCGCAAGATCGTGCCCCACAAGGCCGCGCGCGAGCGGGCGCTTGCGGCACTCAAGACGATCAAACAGGGTTGATGGGCAAGACCGTTTGAGGAGGGCTTGCCCGCGCCGCCAGTGACCGCCTATGCACCCTGCCACAACACAAACGAGAGGGTGATTTCATGGGTCGAATCAAGGCAATCGTTTCGGGGCTCGCACTGGCTGGTGCGTTCGCTGCCGGAGGGGTTAGCGCGCAGGAGCAGGGCGCTGCCCAAGGCCCCGCAACGCCCGCCGCGCGCCTCACGCAGCCGCCGGCGCGCGACCAGTCCGATCTTCAGGTGCTATTCTGGAACGATGCGCAGCGCGCCGAGCGGTTCCGGGCGATGGAGCAGTGGTTTGCCGGACACGAAGTTCCGGCCGCTGCCACCCCGCGCGCGCTACCCAAGGGCGAGCCGCTGAGCGCCGAACTTCAGGCCGATCTCCAGACGCTGATGGCGGATACCAACGCGGGCGGCATCATGGTGCTGGTCGACGGCAAGGTGCGCTATGAAGCCTATGGCCTCGGTCTCGGCGCGACCGACCGCTGGACCAGCTTCTCGGTCGCCAAGAGCTTCACGTCGACGCTGCTGGGCGCGGCGGTGAAGGACGGGTTCATCACCAGCCTCGATGATCCGGTAACCAAGTATATCCCGGGCCTTGCGGGCAGCGCCTACGAAGGCGTCAACGTCCGCCAGCTTGCCACCATGACCAGTGGGGTGAAATGGAACGAGGATTACACAGATCCCAATTCCGACGTCGCCCAGATGAACCGCTATGTGGTCGAATACGGGCCGGAAGCGATCGTCGCGCAGATGAAGCAGGTCCCGCGCGAGGCGGAGCCGGGGGTCAAGTGGGTCTACAAGACCGGCGAGACCAATCTGATCGGCGTGCTGGTGGAAAATGCGGTGGGCAAGCCGCTGGCCGAATTTGCCAAGACCAAGATCGTCGATCCGGCGGGGTTGGAAGGCGACCTGTTCTGGATGGTCGATCCGCGCGGCGGCAATATCGGCGGGTGCTGCCTCTCGATCCGCCTCTCCGACTATGCGCGGATCGGCCAGTTCGTGCTTGAGGAAGGCAAGGGCGCGGTGCCCGAAGGCTGGTTTGCCGAAGCAACAGACAGCCAGATCGATTTCGGCGAGACCGGCTATGGCTATGGCTATCAGTGGTGGACCTATCCCGCCGCGGCGTTCGGCGCGCAGGGTATCTTCGGGCAGGCAATCACGATTGTGCCGGAGAAGAAGCTGATCGTGGCGATTATCAGCAACTGGGCCAGTGCGACCTCGCCCGGCACGCGCGATGATACCGGCGCGATGGTCATGAAGATCGCAGCCAGCATCGATTGAGAGTACGGCAGGGGGCTGCGTGCGGGGCCAAGACCCTGCCCAGACCCCTGCTAGCCCCCCTCAGGTCGATGTTTCGTGTGAAACACCGGGCGTATTGGGGCGATGCGGCCTCAGATCATCAGCGGGCGGTAGACCCCGACATTGCTGTATCGCTGCAGGATATTGTCATGGACGATCGGGCTGAGCAGTTCCGAGAACGCGCAGCCGACGATGCAGTTGTCCCACCACACCACTTCGGCCTGCAGCGATTCAAGGCCGGGCAGGGTCAGCCAGCACACCTGGCCATCATGCATCCGGTTGATCGACGAGGCCGAGAAGCCGGAGATCGAAAGGTCCTGCACCACACTCTGGAAGGCACGGCCTCCCGAAACGCGCAGAGTCGCCGGGATCGTAAGACGCGTGCGCGGGCTGCAGCGGTCTTCCTGAGCTGCCGTATGATAGGGATCGGAATTCAGCGGCATCGCCGTTTTACCTTGTATCGAAGCCTGCGGTCTCTCGGGGCGGTTTGGTCCGTGGAGGACTTTGCCCGAGGGTTACTTAAGCAAGCGTAACAACAATAGGTAAACGAGCCGTTAGGCAGGTAGCGCCTTAGCCGATCCGTTCGCGGTGGAGGCCCTCGAACCCTTCGGCCAGCAGCGCGACAAGGCGGTCCGCGACAACTTCAGGGCCCTTGAGGTTCGAGGCATCCTCGCCCGGATAGGCGCGCGCGCGCATCTCGGTGCGGGTGGCGCCGGGATCGATGATCGCGACGCGCAAGGGCGAGAGCCGCTCGATTTCGGCGGCATAGGTTTCCAGCAGGTTCTCGAAGGCGGCCTTGGTCGCGCTGTAGCCTCCCCAATAGGGGCGCGGCGCGGAGCCTACCGAACTGGTGAGGCCGATGATCTTGCCCGCCTTGGCATGGCGCAGGAGCGGGTCGAAACCGGCGATCAGCGCCTGCGTGGCGACGACATTGGTCAGCAGCGCCTGATTGAACTGCTTGGGCTCCATTTGCGAGGCGGGCGTCAGTTCGGGCAGGAAGGCCGCGGCCAGCACCATGATGTCGAGCTGCGGCCAGCGCCCGCCGATGGCGGCCGCAAGCCGGGTCACGGCCTCAGGCTCGGTCAGATCGAGCGGGGCGATGGTCGAGGTGCCGCCTAGTGCATGGATTGCGTCCTCCACTTCCTCCAGCGCCTTGACCTTGCGCGCCACAAGGATGACGTGCGCGCCTGCTGCGGCAAGCGCTTTGGCGGTCGCGGCGCCGATGCCGCGGCTGGCACCGGTGACAAGCGCGGTCTGGCCGGCGAGCGGCTTGGCAGTAGTGGTGTCGGTCATGATGTGTCAGGCAGCCTTGGGATCAGCGAAAGGAAGCTCGCCGCTCCGGGCTTCAGCCAGCGCGAGGTCGGTGAGCGAGGTGGGATATTCGCCCGTGAAACAGGCGTCGCAGAACTGCGGGCAGGCCTTGTCGCGCCCCTTCTTGCCGACCGCGCGGTAAAGTCCGTCGATCGAAATGAAGGCGAGGCTATCAGCCTTGATGAAATCGCGCATCGGCTCCAGCTCCATGCGTGCGGCGAGCAGCTTGGAGCGTTCGGGCGTGTCGACGCCGTAGAAGCAGGAATGGGCAGTTGGCGGGCTGGCGACGCGGAAGTGGACTTCGGCCGCGCCCGCTTCGCGCATCATTTCGACGATCTTGAGGCTGGTGGTGCCGCGCACGATCGAATCGTCGATCAGCACGATACGCTTGCCTTCCACCAGCGCGCGGTTGGCATTGTGCTTGCGCTTCACGCTGGAATGGCGCGCGCCGTCGCCCGGCTGGATGAAGGTGCGCCCGACATAGTGCGAACGGATGATGCCGAGCTCGAAGGGCAGGCCGGACTGCTGGGCAAAGCCGAGCGCGGCAGGCACGCCGCTGTCGGGCACCGGCACGACGAGGTCGGCCTCGCACGGCGCTTCGATGGCAAGCTCCATGCCGATGGCCTTGCGCGCTTCATAAACGGAGCGACCTGCAAAGACGGAATCGGGACGGCTGAAATAGACGTGCTCGAAGATGCAGGGGCGCGCCGGGGGGCGGCCGAAGGGGCGGATCGAGCTGATCTGCCCGGCGAAATCGACCATCACCAGCTCGCCCGGCTCGACTTCGCGGATCACCTCGGCGCCGACCACGTCGAAGGCCACGGTCTCGGAAGCGAACAGGATCGCGTCCCCCATCCGGCCCATCACCAGTGGACGGATGCCGAGCGGGTCGCGGCAGGCGATCATGCCCTCTGGCGTCATGACGATTAGCGCATAAGCGCCTTCGACCAGCCGCAGTGCATCGACCAGACGGTCAGCGATGGTGGGATAGCGACTGGTGGCAACGAGGTGGATGATCACCTCGGTGTCGGAGGTCGACTGGAAGATCGAACCCTTGTTCACGAGGTCTGTGCGCAAGGTCATCGCGTTGGAGATATTGCCGTTGTGCGCCACCGCAAAGCCGCCGCTGGCGAGGTCGGCATAAAGCGGCTGGACGTTTCTCAAGCCGGCCCCGCCGGTCGTGGAGTAACGCACGTGGCCGGCCGCCATGTGGCCGGGCAGCGAGGCGATGGCATCGGGGGAGGTGAAGTTTTCCGCGACATGGCCGAGGCCGCGGCGGGCGTAGAATTCCTTGCCGTCGAAGCTGACGATCCCGGCGGCTTCCTGACCACGATGCTGGAGCGCGTGGAGGCCCAGAGCGGTGGTGGCCGCCGCATCATTGGCACGGATCGCGCCGAATATTCCGCATTCCTCGCGCAGCTTGTCGCCGTCCGCATCAAGGAAGGGGTGGGTCACATTAAGGGGTGTCATCGGCATCACCAGACCTGTCCGCGCAGAGTGCTTCCGGAACGCAAGGTCCCAATGGCGATGTGACAGGGCAATTACAAGGAAAAGCGCGCGGGTCTTGCCCGCCTTTTTGCCGGTCGGACTGTTACAAGGCTGCCAACCGATTGCGCGCACAGGGATTGCCCGGCGCGGATGCGCGCACTACAGGCAGCGTTCAGCAAACAACGGGCACCCCTCACCACCCATGCTCTCCCCCTTCGAATGGATGATCGCCAAGCGCTACCTCTGGCCCGGCAAGGGAGAGGCTTTCATTGCGCTTGTGGCCGGCATTTCGGTCGGGGTGGTGATGCTCTCGGTCGCGATGCTGGTGATCGTGATGAGCGTGATGAACGGCTTCCGCGGCGAGCTGCTCGACAAGATTACCGGATTGAACGGCCATGCGGTCGTGCAGGCCTATGGCGGGCGGGTGGATGACTGGCAGAGGGTTGTTGCCGATCTCGAACGCACCCCGGGGGTAACCTCGGCGACGCCAATGATCGAAAAGCCGTTGCTGGTCAGCTTCAACGGCAATGTCGAGGGCATCCTGCTGCGCGGACAGGTTCAGAAGGACCTCGATGGCCTGGGAGAGAAGGTGCTGCTGGGCGATATCCGCAGTCTTTCGGCACCCGTGCAGGGCGATGGTTTCAGCAAGGTCGCGGTTGGCAGCCGGCTGGCGCAGAACCTTGGCATCCGGGTCGGCGATGTGATCACCATCATCAATCCTGCAGGCCGTGCGACCCCCTTCGGGACCACCCCGCGGCAGGTCCCATACGAAGTCGGCGCGATCTTCGAGATCGGCATTTCGACCTTCGACGAGAAGTTCATCATGGTCCCGCTGGCCGAGGCGCAGAGCCTACTGCTGATGGGCGATGCTGTGGCGCAGATCGAGGTGACGGTCGATGATCCCGATAACGTCGGCGAGATACTTGCGCCGGTGGCGCAAAGCCTGACGGGCAAGGCCGTGATCGCCGACTGGAAAGCGATGAATTCGGCTCTGTTCGAGGCGCTGCAAGTAGAGCGGGTGGCGATGTTCTTCGCGCTCAGTTTCATGGTGCTGGTCGCGGCCTTCAACATTCTATCGAGCCTGGTGATGCTGGTGCGCGCCAAGACCCGCGATATCGCGATCATGCGCACGATGGGCGCGACACGGCGGTCGTTGCTGAAGATTTTCGTCACCACCGGCACCACCGTCGGGGCGATCGGGACGATGGCAGGGCTTTTGCTGGGTGCGGTCGTGCTGTTCTTCCGCGAGCCGATCGTCGATTTCATCGCCTTTGCGACGGGGCAGGAAATCTGGGACCCCGAAGTGCGTTTCCTGTCCGCTTTGCCCTCCCGCACCGATCCCTGGGAGGTGTTTGGCATCGTCATGCTGGCACTCACGATGAGCTTCCTTGCGACGCTCTATCCGGCCTTGAAGGCCGCAAACACCGATCCGGTGCAGGTGCTGCGTTATGAATAGTGCAGGCCCTACCGTGGTCCTCAAGGACCTCAAGCGTTCCTTCGAGCAGGGCGGCGAGCGGATCGACGTACTGCGCGGGGTCGACCTGGTGATTCAGCCGGGCGAGATCGTGGCACTGCTTGGCCCCTCGGGTTCAGGCAAGTCGACGCTGCTTCAGGCTGTCGGACTGCTGGAAGGCGGGTTCGAAGGCTCGATCGCCATCGCCGGCCAGCAGGCCGAACAGCTTGCCGGCGATCAACGCACGCAGCTGCGGCGCGATCATCTCGGTTTCGTCTACCAGTTCCATCACCTCCTCCCCGATTTCGATGCGCGCGAGAATGTGGTGATGCCGCAAATGATCCGCGGCGTGGCGCGTGCCGAGGCCGAAGTGCGGGCAGACACGATTCTCACCAGCCTCGGGCTGGGTGCCAGGCTCACCCACCGGCCGAGCCAGCTGTCAGGCGGCGAGCAGCAGCGCGTTGCAGTCGCCCGCGCGCTCGCCAACCGGCCGACGCTCGTGCTGGCGGACGAGCCGACCGGCAATCTTGACGAGCATACCGCCGATGCCGTGCTCGGCCAGTTCCTCGAACTGGTGAGGGGCGAGGGCAGCGCGGCGCTGGTCGCCACCCACAACGAACGCCTCGCCGCGCGGATGGATCGCGTTGTCCGGCTGAAGGAAGGCGTGCTGATCTAGGATAGGCGGCTGTTCCGCACGCCCGCGCAAGCATAGCGGCCAGGAGGAGCCTTCCATGACAGATTACCCCAGCACCTTTAAGGGCAGCACCAGCAATTCGGGCGAGACGGCGTGGGACGACCTTGCCCGGATTGTCTCCACCGACCAGAGCGACAAGCTCGACGGCGGCTGCATCCCGCTGCTTCGCGGCACCTTTGCCGAAATGATCCGCCACATGGCGCAACTACCCGAGGGCGACCGCGACGGTTATGTCATCGAAAAGGCCGGTGACCGGTCCTACAGCGCGGATGAAGCAATGGAGCTTGCCTCGCGGCCCGATTTTCCGCCAGAAGGCTCCGGCTAAATTATAACAACCGGGGGCCACATGACGACCATCGCCGATTTCACCGTTACCTCCAACCGCGGGCAGGAGGTCGATCTCAAGGACAAGCTCGGCACGGTGCTGCTGGTGGTCAACACCGCCAGCAAGTGCGGCTTCACGCCCCAGTATGACGGGCTGGAGAAGCTGTTCCAGCAGTACAAGGATCGCGGGTTCGAGGTGCTGGGCTTCCCCTGCAACCAGTTCGGCGGGCAGGAGCCGGGCAGTGCGGAAGAGATCGACCAGTTCTGTAAGGTCAACTTCGGCGTCACCTTCCCGTTGATGGCCAAGGTCGACGTCAATGGCGCGGACGCTTCGCCGCTGTTCGACTGGATGAAATCCGAGAAGAAGGGGCTGATGGGGTCCAGGTCGATCAAGTGGAACTTCACCAAGTTCCTGATCGACCGGCAGGGCAATGTCGTGAAACGCTATGCCCCGACCGACAAGCCCGAGGCAATCGCCAAGGACATCGAGAAGCTGCTCTGAGGTTGGCCGCGGGGCACGAAACCTTGGGCGCTGGCCGCTTTGGAAAGCTCGTCGCCGCGGGGCTCTGGGCGCCGACCGTCGCTTCCTTGAGCGCGGGCGTGGTATTTCTGACGGGCGCAATCGCATCCGGCACGGCGGGGCTGATCTGCGCTGCAGGCGGGCTGCCCTACTGGGTTGCAACGATCGTGCTCTTGTTCCGCTTCGGTGTGACTGACACGCCGCAGATCAGGCACGCCTTCCGCATGTTGCTGCTCGGAGCTGTGCTGTCCTACGGGGTCATGTGGGGCACCACCCTCACGTGATGGGCGCGATCTGTGGAGAATTCGCTGCTTCGCCACATTGCGAATTCCGGCACATATTCTAGCTTGGGCCTATGCCCTTTGCCCCTTTCGTTCCTCTGCGCGTGCTGTCGTCCTACTCGATGCTCGAGGGGGCGATTGACCCGAAGGACATCGCCAAGCTGGCGAAGGAACGCGGCTTTCCGGCCATTGCGATCTGCGATCGCAATGGGCTTTACGGCATCATGGCTTTCGCGGCCGCCTGCAAGAGCGAGGGCGTGCAGCCGATCATTGGCGCGCTGCTGGGGCTTGCCCGCGACGATGAGCGCGGGACGGTCGATTACCTGCCGCTCTTTGCGCAGGACGATGCAGGCTACGACAACCTGTGCCACCTCGTTTCCGCCGCGCACCTTGATCGCCCGCTGGAGCGTGATCCGCACGTTACCCTTGCAGACCTTGAAGGCCGCACCGAAGGCTTGATCGCGCTGACCGGCGCGGGCGAGGGCGGGCTGACGCGCTTGTTGGCGGAGGGGCAGAATCATGCCGCCGCGCGGCTCGCGGGCCAGTTGGAGGCGCTGTTTCCGGGGCGGCTCTATATCGAGCTTGCCCGCAATGGCGATCCCGTAAGCGAGCGCGCGGAAGATGCGCTGGTCGATCTCGCCTACGCCCGCGATCTGCCGCTGGTTGCCACCAACCCTGCCAACTTTGCCGAACCGCATATGCACAAGGCGCATGACGCCATGCTGTGCATTGCCAATTCGACCCAGATCGAGGCGGAAGATCGTCCGCGCTCCAACCCGCAGGCTTTCGTCAAACATGCGAGCATGATGGAGGAAGCCTTTGCCGACCTGCCCGAGGCAACCGCCAACACCCTCGTGATCGCCCAGCGCTGCGCCTTTGCGCCGCCCTATCGCAAGCCGATCCTGCCGAGCCTTGCGGGCGACCTTTCCGGCGAAGCGCGGATGCTGGCGGAGGATTCGCGCGCCGGGCTCGAAGCGCGGCTCGCCGCCTATCCCGATCTCACCGAGGAGGAGCGCAAGGTCTATTTCGACCGGCTGGATTTCGAGATCGACGTGATCGTGAAGATGGGCTTCCCCGGCTACTTCCTGATCGTTGCCGACTTCATCAAGTGGGCCAAGGATAACGGCATTCCGGTAGGCCCGGGCCGTGGTTCGGGGGCGGGTTCGGCTGTGGCCTGGGCGCTGACCATCACCGATCTCGATCCGATCAAGCTGGGCCTGCTGTTCGAACGCTTCCTCAACCCCGAACGCGTGTCGATGCCCGACTTCGATATCGACTTCTGCGAAACGCGGCGCGGCGAGGTGATCCGTTACGTGCAGCAGAAATACGGCGGCGATCACGTTGCGCAGATCATTACCTTCGGCAAACTGAAAGCCCGCGCGGTGTTGCGCGATTGCGGGCGCATCCTGCAGATGAGCTACGGGCAGGTCGACCGGCTCTGCAAGATGGTGCCCAATCATCCGACCGACCCCTGGACGCTGCCGCGCTCCTTGAACGGCGCGGCGGACTTCAAGCGCGAGTATGACACCCAGCCCGAGGTCAAGCGCCTCGTCGACCTTGCGATGCAGCTGGAAGGCCTGCCGCGCAATTCCTCCACCCATGCAGCCGGCGTTGTGATCGGTGACAGGCCGCTGGCGCAACTGGTGCCGCTCTACCGCGATCCGCGCTCGGATATGCCGGTGACGCAGTTCGACATGAAATATGTCGAAAGTTCCGGTCTGGTGAAGTTCGACTTCCTCGGGCTGAAGACGCTGTCAGTGCTGCGCAAGGCGGTCGATCTGCTGGAAGCGCGCGGCATCGCCATCGATCTCGGCGGCCTGCCGCTGGATGACGCACAGGTGTATCATCTCATGCAGACCGGCAACACGGTCGGCGTGTTCCAGCTGGAATCCGAAGGGATGCGCCGCACGCTGAAGGCGGTGAAGCCCACCAATTTCGGCGACATCGTCGCGCTCGTCTCGCTCTATCGGCCCGGCCCGATGGACAACATCCCGCTGTTCGGCCAGCGCAAGGCGGGGCAGGTGCCGATCGAATATCCGCACCCCAAGCTCGAAGGCATCCTTTCGGAAACCTACGGGATCTTCGTCTATCAGGAACAGGTCATGCAGGCCGCGCAGGTGCTGGCGGGCTATTCGCTGGGCGATGCAGACTTGCTGCGCCGCGCGATGGGCAAGAAGGTGCAGGCCGAGATGGACGCCCAGCGCGGCCGTTTCGTCGAAGGCTGCAAGGCAAACTCCGATATCGAGCCCAAGCGCGCCAATGAGCTGTTCGACTTGATCGACAAGTTCGCAGGCTACGGCTTCAACAAGTCGCACGCTGCCGCCTACGCACTGCTCGCCTACCAGACCGCGTGGATGAAGGCGCATTACCCGGAAGAATTCTACGCCGCCTCGATGTGCTTCGACATGCACCAGTCGGAAAAGCTCAACGTCTTCGTCGATGATGCGCGCCGCTATCCCAATGGCCACGGCGGGGTCGCGGTGCTGGCGCCTTGCATCAATGCGAGCGAGGCGGAATTCACGGTCGAGCAGACCGACGAAGGCTACGCAGTGCGCTATGCGCTGGCAGGTATCCGCAATGTCGGCGAGAAGGCGATGGAGTCGATTGTCGCCGAGCGTGAGACGAACGGGCCATTCGCCAGTCTCAAGGACCTGTTCGAACGGGTGCCGCAGGGAACGATGAACCGCCGCCAGCTTGAAGGCCTGATCTGCGCAGGCGCCTTCGACAGCCTCGAACCCGACCGCGCGCTGCTGTTCGCAAATGCTGACATGCTGATGGCGGTGGCCGATGCCGCGATCCGCGAACGCAGCAGCGGGCAGGTGGGCCTGTTCGGCGGCGATGCAGGGCCGGCCGAGGACCTGCGCCTCCAGCCCTGCGCTGCGTGGAGCCGTCCGGAAAAGATGGCCAAGGAGCGCGAGAATTTCGGCTTCTACTTCTCCGCCCATCCGGTGCAGCAATATCGCGAGGCGGCCTCGGCCAATGGCGCGCGGACCTATCAGAACATGATGGAGGCGGGCGCGCCCCCGGGCGGGCGCGGCACGGCGGTTATGGCGGCGCTGGTCGAAGGCATCACCAAGGCGCGTACCCGCAAGGGCGGCACTTTCGTGCGCGCGGATTTCTCGGACGCATCGGGCCAGTTCTCCGCCGCCTGTTTCGAGGAAGCACTGGTGCCCGATTTCGAACGCTGGGCAGCGGCGGGCGAGTGCCTGCTGCTGACGGTCGAGCTTGATGCGCCCAACCCGGATGAACCGCCCCGCCTCACTGTGCGCGGCGCTCGCCCGCTTGCAGCGGTGAGCGGGACGACGGCGATGGAGCTGAACTGCGAGATTGCCCATGTCGCGGCACTGCGCGAACTCCAGATCGAGCTCGACGCCGCACGCGGTGAGCGCCCGACAGGTGCGGGGGAAGTGGTGGTGTCACTGGCACTGGCCGAGGGCGGTCAGGTCAAGCTGCGCCTGGGACGCGATTTCGTGCTCAACGGCGAGCTTGCGGAGCGGCTCGGTGCGGTCGAGGGCATTTCGCGCATATCGCTCGCGCCGCTGAAGAAACGCAGCAATCTCAGGCTCGTCGCCTGAGAGGCGAAAGGGGCCGGATCGCTCCGGCCCCCTCCAGTTCGTTACATCCCTGAACCCGGGCCGTAGGTCATTTCCACGCGGCGGTTCTGCGCCTCGCGCACGCCATCTGCGGTGGGAACGCGCGGCTGGCTCTCGCCGAAGGCCTGTCCGCTGATCTGGGCATCGGGAATGCCGCGCCCGCTCAGGTAGCTGCGCACCGCCTGGTTCCGGCGCTCGGCCAGACCCTGGTTGTAACCGGCGCTGCCCGACGTATCGGTGTGGCCCGCCAGCATGACGCGCGCCGTACCGCAATTGGCGTAGGCGGTGACAGCATTGTTGAGGATACCGCTAGCTTCGGGGCTCACGTCCGACCGGTCAAAATCGAAGAACACGATGAACGGCCCCGTGTTGCACTGCGCCCGCGGCGGCGGCGGCGGTGGCGGGGGCGGCGGAGGCGGGGGCGGAGCCGTCACGGGTGGTGGCGGCGGCGGTGGTGCGGCCACGGGCTCGGCCTGTGCACGGCCGCCGAAGTTGAGAGTCAGGCTGGCCAGCACCGAATGGGCCGAGTAGTTGGCCCGCAGGTCATTGCCGTTGGTGCCCTGAAGCTTGAAATCATCGATGTTGAAGTATCGATACTTCACCCCGAGATCGATGTTCTGCGTTACGGGGAAGCGCACGCCGCCGATCAGCTGCCAGGCAAAGTCGGTCTTGCTGCCGTCGATCAGCGTGCCGACACCCGCGACCGACACCGGAAGCTCCAGCCGCGCAAGACCCGCACCGCCGCCGCCGAAGATCTGCAAGCCGTCATCCTTCCCGATGTCGATCATGGCGTTGACCATGCCGCTCCAGATTTCAAGACCGCGCTCGTTGTCGACCACGGTGCCGACCGGCACGGTGGAGCCCACCGGCAGGATGCCGACGTTGTCGACCCGCAGGCTGCGATACTTGTTGTTCTTGTAGCCACCTTCGGCCTCGAGCCGGAAGGCGCCGAAGTCATAACCGAGCACCACGCCGCCATCGATGCCCATCTTGGTCCGGGCCGTGGCGGCCCGGGTGAAGTCATCGCTTTCGGCGGTCTCGCCGACGTCGCGGACATCTACCGTTACCTTGTCTTTCAGGCTGACGCCGCCATTGATCCCGATATAGGGGCCGTCGGCCTGGGCCGGCATGGCGAAGGCGATTGCAGCCGCTCCCGCCAGAAAGATTGTCCTGTTTTTCATTGTCAGTTCCCTCGAAAAATCTTGGCCTGCCGGTGCGGAGAGGAACCCCTGATCGCGCCACGGAAGGGCGCGGCCATGCCCGGCAGGTAAGGGGCAAGCCTTGCGGCATAAGAAATGTTTCATTGGCCAAGGCAGTGCGTGCCAACAATTGGGCGAAGCGATTGCCAAGCCGCGATGGGCGCGGCATGAACGCGATGTTACACCATCCACGCGTGGTATCGGGGACCACCAACAGGAGAGAGATTGAACATGGCGAGCGCACGCCTCGGAGCAATGCAGGACTGGACCATGCGGGTGACCGCGGTGATCGATCACGCCGCGCGCGAGGCGGGCGGACGCGAGATCATCAGCCGCTGGGCCGATGGCAGCGAGACCCGCACGGACTGGGCCGGGATTCGCCGCGATGCGCTGAAGATGGCGCAGGCGCTCCAGCGGCTCGGCCTGAAGCCAGGGGACAAGGTCGCGAGCCTGGCCATGAACCATTCTCGGCACCTCGTCAGCTGGTATGGCGTCGCGGGGATGGGCGGGGTGCTCCACACGGTGAACCCGCGCCTGTTCGACGACCAGCTCGAATATATCGTCAACCACGCCGAGGACCGGGTGCTGTGCTATGACGCGGCGTTTCAGCCGATCGTCGACCGGATGAAGGCGCGCTGGACCACGGTCGAGCATTACATCTGCTATGATAGCGGCGCTCACGCCCCGGCTTTCGAAGACTGGATCGGGGTGGAGGATGGCGACTTCGAATGGGTCACCGGCCCCGAGACCGACCCCTGCATGATCTGCTATACCTCCGGCACAACAGGAAATCCCAAGGGCGTCCAATACGAACACCGCTCGACCGTGCTGCACGCGCTGGCGGGCCTGCAATCGGCGGCGTTCAATTTCTCGAGCGCCTCGGTGATGCTCCCGGTTGTCCCGATGTTCCACGCCGCGAGCTGGGGCTTGCCCTATGCGGGCGCGATGGCGGGGATCAAGTTCGTGTTTTCCGCCGTGAATGATCCGGCGGTGCTCCACGATCTGATGATCCGCGAGGGCGTGACCGATAGCGCCGGGGTGCCGACTGTATGGCTGGCGCATTTCCAGTATTGCGACGCCAACGGCCTCGACTTGCCGCCCTTGAAAGCCGCCACCATCGGCGGCTCGGCAGCGCCCAAATTCATGATCGAGCGGCTGATGCGGAACGGCACCCGCGTCCAGCACGCCTGGGGCATGACCGAGACTTCGCCTATCGGCACGGTTGGCGGGCCGACCTGGGACTGGGACAAGCTCACCCTAGAGGAACGGATCGAAAAGACCGCGATGCAGGGCCGCCCGATCTTCGGGGTGCAGCTGCGTACGGTCGACCTTTCCGACATGTCCACCGAGCTGCCGCGTGACGGCAAGACCAGCGGCGCACTCCAGATCCGCGGGCCGTGGATCATCAAGCGCTACTTCAAGGCGGAGAAGGACGCGGTCGGCAATGACGGCTGGTTCGATACGGGCGATGTCGGCATCATCCATCCCGACGGCACCCTGCAGCTCACCGACCGCACCAAGGATGTGATCAAGTCGGGCGGCGAGTGGATCAGCTCGGTCGAACTCGAAAACGCCGCCTGCGGGCATCCCGCCGTGGCCGAGGCCGCGTGCATCGGCATCTTCCATCCCAAGTGGGACGAGCGCCCGGTGCTGTTCGTGGTGAAGAAGGCGGGCGCAGAGGTGACCTCGGACGACATCATCGAGCATCTCAAGCCGCAGATCGCCAAGTGGTGGCTGCCCGATGCGGTCGAATTCGTCGACGACATCCCGCACACCGCCACCGGCAAGATCAGCAAGAAGGACCTGCGCGACCGCTTTGCGGATTACACGCTTGCCTGATCTGACGGTCCGGCCTGCGCATCCTGAGGACGCGCAGGCCATCGCCGACATCTACGCATGGCACGTGGCGAACGGCACTGCGACCTTTGACACTGTCGCTCCGGATGCGGATGTTTGGGCGAAGAAGATCGCGGACTTTGCTGCGCGCGGCTTCCCCTTCCTCGTCGCCGAGCGGCAGGGTGTGGTGGTTGCCTATGCCTATGCCGCCCGCTTCCGTGACCGCGCGGCCTATGCCCACACCTGCGAGGACAGCATTTACGTGTCGCAAGAGGCGCGCGATGGCGGGATCGGGACGGTCCTGCTGCCCGCGCTGATCTGTGCGGCACGGGGGGCGGGCTTCGAACAGATGCTCGCGGTGGTCGGCGGAGGCGAGCCGGCTTCGGTCGCGCTCCATGCGAAATGCGGCTTCGTCCATGCGGGCCGAATGCGCAATGTCGGCCGCAAATTCGGGCGGCTGCTCGACACGGTGTATATGCAACGCGACCTCAGGGAGGAGGACCACACCCCATGACCTGCGAGACCTATATCGATCCCTCGGCGGCGAGTTTTCAGGCTTTCAAGGACCTGCCGCGCGACACGCCGATCAATATGCTCAACCTGCTGCTTTATCGGGAATTCGCAGAATATCCCATGGGCCACGAACACGCGGGCAAGGGTTGGAGCGGTCGCCGGGCCTACGAAGAGTATGGTCTGACGAGCGGCCCGATTTTCAGGAAGCTCGGCGGCCAGATCATATGGCGCGGCACGTTCGAAACCGTGGTCACCGGCCCCGAGGGCGAACGCTGGCACGATGGATTTATCGCGCAATACCCCAATGCGGGTGCCTTCTTCGCGATGATCAAGGACCCGGAGTATCAACTCGCTGTGGTGAACCGCACTGCTGCACTCGTGGACAGCCGCTTGGTGCGCTTTGCCCCGGGTGATGTGGGGCAGGGTTTCGGGTAAGGATCACAGCAGCCGCAACTGCTCGCCCATCTCCGGCGCCCTGAACTGCGAGCAATCCAGTTCGAACCTTGCTTTCCCGATCCCCGCCCGCTTGCACGCCAGTTTGAACCGCGCGCGGATCAGGTCGGGCCAGACGCCTTGCGGGTTGAAGCGGCTGTGGAAGTTGGGATCATTGTCACGGCCGCCGCGCATATCCCGCACGATACTCATCACCTTGCTAGCGCGGTCGGGGTAGTGGACGGCGAGCCATTCGCGGAAGAGCGGGGCGACTTCGTGGGGAAGGCGCAGGGGGATCCAGTTGGCGCTTTGCACCCCCAGTTCGCCGATGCGGGCGATGATGCCTTCGATGAAGTCGTCCGTGATCGCGGGGATGATCGGCGAGATCGAGCAATGCACCGGCACGCCCAGTTCCACCAGTTTTCCCAGCGCCGCTATCCGCTTGGCAGGTGCCGCGCACCGCGGTTCCAGCTTGGCGGAGAGCGCCGGATCGAGCGTGGTTACCGAGATCGACACCGCCACCAGCTTCTCGCGCGCCAGTGCTGCCAGAAGGTCGGCATCGTCCAGCACGCGGCCGGACTTGGTGGTGATGGTGACGGGGTGGCGCGTCTCCAGACACACTTCGAGGATTGCGCTGGTGATCCGGTAGTCGCGCTCGATCGGCTGGTACGGATCGGTGTTGGTGCCCATCGCGATGGGCTTGGGCTGGTACCCGCGCTTCGCCAGCGTCTTGCGTAGCAGCGCTGCGGCATCGGGCTTGGCAAACAGCTTGGTCTCGAAGTCCAGTCCGGGGGAGAGATCGTAATAGGCGTGGGTGGGGCGGGCGAAGCAGTAGATACAGCCATGCTCGCACCCGCGATAGGCGTTGATCGAGCGGTCGAAGGGGACGTCGGGGGACTGGTTGAAGGTGAGGATCGACTTGGGGCGCTCCTCGGTCACGGTGGTGCGCAGTTTGACCGGCGGGCCGTCCAGCGTTTCGACGTAATCGCGCCAGTCGCCATCAACCTCGCGTTCCGCCAGCCCGAAGCGGGTGGGGACGGCTGCCGACTGGGCACCGCGACCTTTGACCGGAGAATGTTTCACTTGGAACATTTACGGAACAAAACCGCACTTGCCAAGGCAAAACGGCCTCGCAAGCCGGGGGCAAAGCCGGGCTAGAGGGGGTCTGACTGGGGGCTAGCGGTGCGAGGATACACCAAACTCCGACTTGAGCGGGACTAACGCGAAGAGGTTCAAACCTCTTTCAAGCGCGGCATCAGTTCCACGAAGTTGCAGGGCCGGTTGCGGCTGTCGAGCTGCTCCGTCAATATCCCGTCCCATCCGTCTTTCACCGCGCCATTCGATCCGGGCAGCGCAAAAATATACGTCCCCCGCGCCACCATGGCCATCGCTCGCGATTGCACAGTGCTGGTGCCGATGCTCTTGAAGCTGAGCCAGCGGAACAGCTCGCCGAAGCCGGGGATCTCGCGCGCGCCTTTTACCAGACCGAGCGCCTCGGGGGTGACATCGCGGCCCGTCAGGCCCGTGCCGCCGGTGCTGACCACGGCGTCCACCGATGGATCGTCGATCCACGCCTCGAACTGCGCGGCGAGCAAGGTCGCGTCGTCCTTCACGATCATCCGCGCCGCCAGAGTGTGACCCGCATCAATCACCCGCGCGGCGAGGATATCGCCCGACGTATCGGTCTCCGGCGTGCGCGTGTCGGAGACGGTGAGCACGGCTATGTTGATTGGCTTGAAGGTCCGGCTCTCGTCAATCGCCACGCTGCGTCTCTCCCCTTACGGCTCCAAGCGAGCCGAGCGGGTCGTAGCAGTGCGGGGGAACTCCGGCCAGCGCCCTTGTGCAAGTGCGCGGCGGCTGGGCGACTGCACGCCCGCCGCACGCTCGTACATCCAGTAATTGCGCATCACGATCGCCACGTAGCCGCGGGTTTCCCAATAGGGGATCGATTCCATCCAGAGCAGCGGATCGCCCTGATCGTTGATCTCGGAATTCCAGCGCCCCACAGGCGTCAGGCCGGCATTGTAAGCGGCCATGATCTTGGGCAGCACGCCGCCGGTCGCTGGGGAATCGCGCAGCATCGCCAGATGACGCTGGCCATAGGCGAGGTTGACCTGCGGGTCGTTTAGATCCTCGTAGGTCGCACCAAGGCTCAACCGGCCCGAATGATCGCGCGCGGTGGTAGGCATGATCTGCATGAGCCCGCGTGCGTTGGCGGGGCTGACGGCGGCAGCGCGGAAGTTCGATTCCTGCAAGGCATGGGCAAAGGCCAGCGCCGGATCGACCTGCCATCCGCCGACAGGCTGCCAGTATGCGACCGGGAAGCGCAAGCTGGGATCGCTGCGACTGCCATAGGGCGCGTTGTGGGCCATGAACAGCTGGGTCGAGGGCAGGCCAAGTTCACGCGCAAGACGCGCAAGTGCGTTGTGCTGGTAGGAAGGGCCAATCTTGGCTTCGTGGCGCAGCACCTCGTCAGCGAGCGCGGGGCGGCCAATTTCGATCAGCGCGGCGGCAACCCGCACATTCGGGCGCTGCTGGAGCTGGCGCCAATCCTCGCGGCTGAGGAGCGCGGGCGGGGCATGCTGGGGCAGCTCGATGCCGAGCTGGTCGGCCGCGAGCATCCCGTAAAGCGTCTCGTCCATTCGCGCCGCTGAGGAAAGGTGCTGCTGCGCCTTGCCCGGCTCCCGGCAGCGGATCGCCGCACGCGAGGCCCAGTAATGGCCCGCCGCCGCCAGTTCGACATTCGAGGCGCGGTCGGCGACCCGGCTAAAGGCTTCACCTGCCGTCGAACATTGGCCGAGGCGCCAGGCCGCGAGCCCTTCGACCCAAGCGCCTTCCGGCACCCATTCGCCCGAGCCTTCGGTCACCGTGCGCGCGAGGTCGAGCGCGGCGGCATCGTTGTTCTCGATGTAATAGCTCCACGCGACGCGCTGACGCCATTCGGCGCGGGCATCGCTGGAGAGGAACAGATCGGCCTCTGTCAGCAGGCGATGGGCCTCCACCGGATTGTCCGCCTTGATCGCAGCCTGGATCAGCGTGGCGGTTTCGGCCGGCATGGTGCCATCGGTGACGGGGCGCGGCAGGATGCGCTTCGACGCATAGGGTTGCCGCGCAAAGCCCTGTCCGGTGGGCAGGGCCGGCAGCGCGGTCAGCCCGCGCTTGGCGCCCATGCGGGCGAGCTGTTCGGCCTGCGGCAGATCGGTCCCGGCATTGAACCAGGCCGCAATCTGTTCAGGCGCGACCTTGGGACTGTCGGCGTGGGTGTAATACTCGGCGAGGGCGGTCTGGGTCAGGATGCCATCGGGGCGCTCGGCGAGCAGGGCCTCGACGGCGCTCCATTGCTCGGCATCGATCGCGGCGAACAGCTGGCGATAGGTGTCGCGTTCTTCGACGGTAAGCACGGGCGTCAGCACCCGGTCAGCCGGGGTCGCGCCGTTCCAGCGCGCAACCAGATCGACCGCCTGTGCTGCAGCCGGCGAGGGAAGCGCAACCGCCGCCAGCACCATCGCTGCGAGCGCTGCTGCAGGGCGCTTCAGTTTGTGGCCGACCATTCCATCCATCTCCGCCAGAACCGGGCCTTGAGCCGGGGCATATCCATCAGGGCATCGAGCGTCTCGCTCAGGCTTGCAGGGACCTTGCGCCCGTTATGGTTAATTTCGCGTAAGTATTGTTCCGGCGTCGTGCCGAGCATCGGCGCAAGGCCGGTGCCGAAAACGAGAACGCGCTGCGGCGCGGCAAGCGCGATGTGATGCATCGTCACCGCGTCCATACCGCTGGCGGCGAGCGCGGGCAGATCGGCCAGCGGCGTGTGCGAGGGCAGGGCCGCAGCGATATAGACCGCGCTTTCATCAAGGCCCAATGCGGCAATGATATTAGCGAGCAATCGTCCTTGCGGGCCGGAAAGCAGCGCCTCGCGATCCTCGGCCTCGGGCTGGGGGACCAGCACCATCAGTGCAGCGCCCGCTTGTCCACGCGGCGGAACCCGGGGAAAACCGCGCGCCGCATCCAGCGCGGGCGTTTCCATCCACCATTGCCGGAAGGCGGCGAGATCGGAAGGGGGCGAATCGCCAAGGAAATCCCGGCGCGCAGGGGCAGATTGGGCAGGCGGGGCAGGAGACAGAGCCTCGCGGGTGGGCGCAGCTTCCGTGCCTTCGCGCTTCGCAGCAGGCGCATCGGGACGGGCGCGAATACCTGCGCCGCGGGCGACCGCCGGAGCCGCCTCGGCCCGGTCGCCCAGCCACGTCGTAGCGTCATCCACGAAGTCGCAATCGACCCCGGCCATCTGCCACCAGGCCAGCGCGCTCTCGAATTCTTGCGCAAGGGAAGGGGCGAGCCGGGTCATCAAGGGGTCATACTATCCAACGCGGGTCTTGACTGTCCCCGCCCCCGTTAGCAAGTGGACAGTCAAGGCATTTCGCCAGACTGTGGCCTTAGCGCGCCAAATACCAACAAGGATCAGGAAAGCCTCGATGAGCGAACGTGAATCAATGCCCTGCGACGTGGTCATTGTCGGCGGTGGACCGGCCGGGCTTTCCGCAGCGATCCGGTTGAAGCAGATCAACGCCGATCTGGAAGTGATCGTGCTCGAGAAGGGCTCCGAGATTGGCGCGCACATCCTGTCGGGCGCGGTGGTCGATCCCAAGGCGCTGGACGAACTGCTCCCCGAATGGCGCGAGCAGGGCTGCCCGATGGCGCAGACCCCGGTGACCGATAACTGGCACTGGATGCTCTCCAAGACCGGCAAGTCCTCGATGCCGCACGCGATCATGCCGCCGCTGATGAGCAATTATGGCTGCTACACCGGCAGTCTCGGCAGCATGACCCGCTGGCTGGCCGAACAGGCGGAAGCGCTGGGCGTGATGGTGTTCCCCGGCTTCCCCGCCGCCGACGTGATGATCGACGAGGAAGGCCGCGTTGCCGGCGTCATCACGCAAGACATGGGCGTTGCCGCCGATGGCAGCCACAAGGGCGATTACACGCCGGGCATGGAGATCCACGCCAAGTATACGCTGTTCGCCGAGGGCGCGCGTGGCAACCTGACCAAGCGCATGAAGGCGAAGTACGACCTTGAGGCGAACTGCCAGCCGCAGGTCTATGGCCTCGGCATCAAGGAATTGTGGGACATCGATCCCAAGAAGCACAAGCCGGGCCGCGTGATCCACACGCAGGGCTGGCCGCTCACCGAAAGCGATAGCTGGGGCGGGGGCTTCCTCTACCATCAGGCGAACGGTCAGGTGGCGCTCGGCTTCGTCACGGCGCTCGATTACAAGAACCCCTGGGTCTCGCCCTATCAGGAATTCCAGCGTTGGAAGAACCACCCGGCGATCCGCGAATATCTCGAAGGCGGCAAGCGCGTCAGCTACGGCGCGCGCGCGATTAATGAAGGCGGCTGGCAGTCGGTGCCCAAGCTCGCCTTCCCCGGAGGCGCGCTGATCGGCTGCGCGGCGGGCTTCGTCAACGTGCCCCGGATCAAGGGCAGCCACACCGCGATGAAGAGCGGGATGCTGGCGGCCGAGAGCATCGCGGCGGCCATCGCGGCGGGCCACGAGAAGACCGAGCTGATGGATTACGACACGGCAGTGCGCTCCAGCTGGATCGCGACCGAACTGAAGGTCGTCCAGAACGCCGAGCCTGCGGTCGCCAAGTTCGGCGGCGATATCGGCACGGTGCTGGCGGGCATCGACATGTGGATGCGGACGCTCAAGATCGGCCTGCCGATTTCGATGAAGCACCACGCCGATTACACCAACACCGGCCGCGCTGATCTCTACCCGAAGATCGACTACCCCAAGCCCGATGGCGTCATCACCTTCGACCGCCTCACCAACGTCGCCTACAGCTACACCAACCATGCCGAGGACCAGCCCTGCCACCTGCAGGTGAAGGACCTCGAGCTGCAAAAGGTGAGCGAACTCGGCGTCTTCGGCGGACCCTCGGCGCGGTACTGCCCGGCGGGGGTCTATGAATGGCTTCAGGAGGCCGACGGGACGCCGAAGTTGCAGATCAACTCGCAGAACTGCGTCCACTGCAAGACCTGCGACATCAAGGACCCCAACCAGAACATCAACTGGGTGACGCCGGAAGGCGGCGGCGGGCCGAATTATCCGAATATGTGAGGTGTCGTCTTGAGCCGGAGCAAACACCAAACTCACCAGAGCGTGTTCGGAGGTAAATCCAAGGCCGAAATCGACTCGATGTTTGCCGAAGGTGACGCGGACGTGGACGAGTTGTTGGAGAAGCGTCGCCTCAAGCGCGAAGCCAGATCAAATCGCGCGGCCAAGTGACCACGACCGAAACCGCCTACGCCAAGATCAACCTCGCGCTGCATGTCCGCAGGCGGCGGGAGGACGAGTATCACGAGCTTGAGACTCTGTTCGCCTTCGTCGATGCGGGCGATGTGCTGAGTGCGTCGCCTGCCGCTGCTGACAGCGTCACCACACTGGGCGAGTTTGCGGGGGTGCTCGACAATCCCTTCGACAACCTCGTCTCCCGCGCGCTGAACGCTCTCCCTCGCCCTCAGGGGCTCGCGGTGACGCTGGAGAAGAACCTCCCCGTTGCGGCTGGTCTCGGCGGCGGGTCGGCGGATGCGGGGGCGGTTTTTCGCATCGTCGAGGCATTGCACGGCTTGCCGGACGGTTGGCAGGCGCGCGCGGCGAAGCTCGGCGCGGATGTGCCCGCCTGCGTCCTCAGCCGCACCCATATCGGCCTCGGCACCGGCACCGAGCAGGTCGATGTCGAGGATGACCTCGCCGGAACCCCCGTCCTGCTGGTCAACCCGCGCGTGCCGCTCTCCACCGGGCCGGTGTTCAAGGCGTGGGACGGGCAGGACCGCGGCGCGCTCCCCGAAGGCTCTGCCTCGAAGATCGCAAGGGAAGGGCGAAACGATCTCGAAGCCCCCGCCATTAGCCTCTGCCCGGTGATCGCCGAGGTGCTGGCGGCGCTGCAAGCCACAAACCCGGGGCTCGCCCGCATGTCCGGCTCGGGCGCGACCTGCTTTGCGCTCTACGGCACCCCGGAGGCCCGCGATGCGGCGGCGGCGGCGATGCCTGCCGGGTGGTGGACAATGGCAGGGCGGCTGCGGTGAGCGAGGTCTTCCGCCAAGTCGGCACACCAACCCCCGGCGGGATCGTCTGCACCGCTGACCACGCCTCGAACCACGTGCCTGCCGACATCCCCCTCGGCATCCCCGAACGCCTGCTGCACGAACACATCGCGGTCGACATCGGCACCGCAGCCATCGCGGAAATCCTTTCTTATAATCACGGCATCCCCGCCCACATCGCCGCCGTCAGCCGCCTTGTGTGCGACCTCAACCGCGAAGAGAACGCGCCGGGCCTCGTTCCCGAAGCGAGCGACGGCCATGCGATCCCCGGCAATGTCGGCGCGGACAGGGAAGAGCGGCTCAACCGTTTCCACCGCCCATATCACGAGGCTTTAGCCGAATGGCTGGCGGCATCGGAGCCAGCACTCATCCTCTCGCTCCACTCCTTCACCCCGAGGCTCGAAACCTCGGACGCGGCCCGTCCTTGGGAGGTGGGCGTGCTCTACAATACGGACGACCGCGCCGCCCGCATCGCCATCCCGCTGCTCGCGGCGGAGGGGCTGAATGTCGGCGACAACCTTCCCTATTCGGGCCGTGATCTCAACTACACGATGAACCGCCATGCCGAGGGCGAGGGCCGTGCCTCTCTAGGCATCGAGCTGCGACAGGACCTTGTGGCGACGCCCGCTGACCACGCTCGATATGCCGCGATATTGGCAGATATTGCGCAAAGGGTTGCGTCTGCGCTCGCCTGAAGGCAAGGGCGTTTCGCAAATTGCCTTCAACGGGAAATCTTATGTCGCAGAAGTTTGACAAGTCGAAGCTCCCCAGCCGCCACGTCTCGGTCGGCCCGGAGCGCGCGCCGCACCGCTCCTATTACTTCGCGATGGGCATGACCGAGGAAGAGATCGCCGCGCCCTTCGTCGGCGTGGTCAGCGCTGGCAACGATTCGGCGCCGTGCAACACCACCCTCAACGCCCAGGCCGATATCTGCCGCGAGGGCGTGATTGCTGGCGGCGGCACCCCGCGCCGGTTCAACACCATCACCGTCACCGATGGCATCGCGATGGGCCACCAGGGCATGAAGTCCTCGCTGATCAGCCGCGAGATCATCGCGGATTCCATCGAGGTCTCCGTCCGGGGCCATTGTTATGACGCGCTTGTTGGCTTTGCGGGCTGCGACAAGAGCCTGCCCGGCATGATGATGGCGATGCTGCGCCTCAACGTGCCCTCGATCTTCGTCTATGGCGGCTCGATCCTTCCCGGCACCCACCGCGGCAATGACGTGACCGTGGTCGACG
Organism: Porphyrobacter sp.; assembly: GCA_027533455.1. Lineage (GTDB taxonomy): Bacteria > Pseudomonadota > Alphaproteobacteria > Sphingomonadales > Sphingomonadaceae > Erythrobacter. The sequence goes on from JAPZUC010000002.1 coordinate 489,530, forward strand.
TGTTCGAGGCGGTCGGCCAGTACGCCGCCGGTAACTGCCCGCTGACCGAGTTGATCGCATTGGAAAAGGTCGCCTGCCCCGGTCACGGCGCCTGCGGCGGCCAGTTCACCGCCAACACCATGGCCTGCGTCGGCGAGGCCATCGGATTGTCCCTGCCCAACAGCAACATGACCCCTGCTCCTTTCAGGTCGCGCGATGACATCGCAGTGGCTGCGGGCAAGCAGGTAATGGAGCTTGTCGCCCGCAACCTGCGCCCGCGCGACATTTGCACCCGCGAGGCTTTCATGAACGCGGCGCGCGTTGTTGCGGCCACCGGCGGCTCGACGAATGCGGCACTCCACCTGCCCGCAATGGCGAGCGAAGCGGGGATCGACTTCGACTTGTTCGACGTGGCTGAAGTCTTCAAATCAACACCTTACATCGCAGACTTGAAGCCGGGTGGAAAGTATGTTGCCAAGGACATGCACGAGGCTGGCGGAGTCTATATGGCGATGAAGACGCTGCTCGATGGCGGGTTCATCGATCCCAACCCCATCACCGTCACTGGCAAGACCATCGGCGAAAACCTCGAAGAGATCACCTGGAACCCCGATCAGAAGGTGTTCTACGATGTGAAGACCCCGATCACGCCGACCGGCGGCGTGGTGGGCCTGAAGGGCTCGCTCGCTCCCGATGGCGCGATTGTGAAGGTGGCTGGCTTGGCGCGCCTCCAGTTCTCCGGCCCCGCTCGCGTGTTCGACTGCGAGGAAGAGGCTTTCGCCGCGGTCGAGCAGCGCGACATCGCCGAAGGCTGCGTGATCGTCATCCGCAACGAAGGTCCCAAGGGCGGCCCCGGCATGCGCGAAATGCTCTCCACCACCGCGGCGCTTTACGGACAGGGCATGGGCGAGAAGGTCGCGCTGATCACCGACGGGCGCTTCTCGGGCGCGACGCGGGGCTTCTGCATCGGCCATGTCGGCCCGGAAGCGGCCGATTGCGGCCCCATCGCGCTGGTCGAGAATGGCGATATCATCACGATCGATGCGGTGGCCGGCACCATCGACCTCGAAGTGGCCGAGGACGTCCTCGAAGAGCGCCGTGCCAAGTGGCAGCCGCGCACCAATGATTACCAGTCCGGCGCGCTGTGGCGCTACCAGCAGGTCGTCGGCAAGGCGCGCTACGGGGCGCTCACCCATCCGGGAGCCAAGGCGGAAACCCATGTCTTTGCGGATATCTAGCGCGCTTGTGGGCTTGGGCTTGCTGGCAGGCTGCGGGGGAACAAGTCCGCCGCCTGAGGGCGAAACCATCGAATGCGCCATCGGCGAGGGGGCAGCGTTCGCATCGGCCTGCACGCTCGAGCGTGTGGCCTGGACGCAGGAGATCATCCTTCATCATCCCGATGGCGGTTTCCGCAGGCTTGCCTTCGATCCCGCAAGCGGCGCGCTCGCTCCGCTCGATGGGGCCGACCCGGTGATCATCGAACCGGGCGAGGGCCCATTGCAATTCGCCATCGGCGCGGACCGCTATCGGATCCCGCGTGAACCGGCAACTGCGCCAACACCGTGACCGCCGCGCAGGTCCTCACCGCCGAACAGATGCGTGCTGCCGAGCAGGCGCTGTTCGACGCGGGGACCTCGGTTTCCGACCTGATGGAGATCGCAGCCGGCGGCGCGGCGGAGTGGATCCGGCGCGTGGCGGCAGGGCGTTCTGTCACGGTGCTGTGCGGCCCCGGCAACAATGGCGGGGACGGCTATGTGATTGCCCGGCGCCTGCGCGAGGCGGTCAATGCGGTGACGGTGATCGCCCCCCTCGATCCGGCCACCGATGCCGCGCAGGAAGCGCGACGCCGCTGGGACGGGCCTGTCAGCACCTCGGGCAACGCGCAGGGCGATGTCTTCGTTGATTGCCTGTTCGGTTCGGGCCTGGCCCGCCCGCTGGTTGCCGAGCACGCGCTGCTGCTGCGCGATCTGGCGGCGCAGCATCGTTACCGGGTCGCGGTGGATGTGCCCTCGGGCATCGCCAGCGACAGCGGCGCGGTGCTGAACGAGCGGCTTCCCGCCTTCGACCTCACGCTGGCGCTCGGCGCGTGGAAGTTCGCGCATTGGGCGCTGCCGGGGCGCGAGTTGATGGGGCAGAAGCGGCTTGTCCCCATCGGCATTGCAGCCGTGGAAGGCGCGGCGCAGCTCGTCGAGCGTCCCAGCATCGCAGCGCCTGCCACCGACAGCCACAAATACCGCCGCGGCCTGCTCGGGATCGTTGCGGGCGCGATGCCCGGAGCGAGCCTGCTGGCCGCCGCTGCCGCCCAGCACGCAGGCGCTGGCTATGTGAAGCTTCTTGCACCCGCCGCCGATCCGCGAACGCCGCCCGATGTGGTGACCGACACCGCCCCCCTCCCAGAGGCTCTGAGGGACCCGCGGCTCGCGGCCGTGCTGGTCGGCCCGGGCCTCGGGCGTGACTCGGCGGCAGAGGCTGCGCTGGGAGAGTCGCTGCGCCTCCCATGCGCCCTCGTGATCGATGCCGATGCGCTGATGCTGCTCGGTCCCGAGCACCTCCCTCGGCAGGACAAACCGATCCTCGCCACGCCTCATGATGGCGAGCTGGAAACCCTGTGCCGCAGCTTCGGCGTCATCGCCGAGGGGCGGCGTGCCCGGGCGCTTGCCTTGGCGCGGGTGAGCGGGATGGTGGTGCTGGCGAAAGGCCCGGACACCTGTGTGGCTGCGCCCGGCGGGCGGCTCGCGCTGGCTGCCCCTGCGCCAAGCTGGCTGTCTGTTGCGGGTACAGGCGACGTCCTCGCCGGGATCGCGGCGAGCCGGATGGCCACCGGCGCCGATCCCTTTGCCGCCGCTTGCGAGGCGGTGTGGCTCCATTCCGAGGCCGCGCGCCTGGCGGGATCGGCCTTTACGCCTTCGCAGCTTGCCGAACAGGTGTTCGAGGCGCTAGCGGCGGCGCTGTGAACATCGATCAAGCCTCTGGCGAACCCATCATCCGTCTCGCTGCCAAGGGCGACGGGGTCACCGTATCTGGCCGCCATGTGAACGGCGGCGTGCCCGGCGACGCGGTCGACGCCGACGGCACGCTCATTCCGGGACCGCATCACCAGACGCCCCCTTGTCGCCATTTCGCGGCTTGCGGCGGGTGCCAATTGCAGCACGCGGACGACACGGTGCTGGGCGATTTCGTTCGCGACCGGGTGCTGAATGCAGCGAAGGGGCAGGGGCTCGACCCAGAGAAATTGCTTCCTGTTCACCTCTCGCCCCCGCATTCGCGCCGCCGCGCGGGGCTGCACGGATTGCGCACCGCCAAGGGCGCCGTTCTCGGTTACCGCGAGGGCGGGTCGCACCGTGTTGTCGACCTGGCCGAATGTCCGGTGCTGCACCCTGCGCTTGCAGGGTTGATCGCGCCCTTGCGCAAGTTTGTGGCCGCGCATGGCCCCAAGGCTATGGTTGGCATCGACCTGACGCTCGCCGATCAGGGGGTCGAGGCGAGCTTCTCGCAGTTCCCGATCGAGGGGCTGACGGCGACCGAAGCGGCGCTCGATTTTGCGCGGGATCAGGGGCTTGCGCGGCTTTCTTTCGATCAGGGCTATGGTGCAGAGACGATGTGGGAGCCGGAGCCGGTAACGGTGACTCTGGCGGGCGTGCCGGTCGGATTGCCGCCGGGTGCATTCCTTCAGGCGACACAGGATGCTGAAAGCCTGATGGCTGCCGATGCCACGGCCTGGCTCGAAGGATCGCGGTTGGTAGCCGATCTGTTCGCGGGGCTGGGCACCTTCGCTTTCGCCTTGCGAGAAGGGCGCAAGGTGCTCGCGGTGGAAGCCGAGCGGGCAGCGCACTTCGCCTGCAAGTCTGCCGGGGCAAGGACGGCAGGTCAGGTGCTGGCCTTGCACCGTGACCTCTTCCGCTCGCCGCTCATGCCGGACGAACTGAACCGTTTCGATGCCGTTCTGCTCGATCCCCCGCGCGCCGGTGCCCGGGCACAAATCGCTGAAATCGCGGCGAGCACGCTGGGGCGGGTGGTCTATGTCAGCTGCAACCCTTCAAGCTGGGCGCGGGATGCGGCGACGCTGGCGGAGGCCGGGTTCCGGCTCGTGAAACTGCGCCCCGTCGGCCAGTTTCGCTGGTCGACCCATGTCGAGTTAGTGAGCCTTTTCGAGCGTTAGGTACGAAGCATTTCAAGCAGTTGCGATTCAAGCCATGCCATGTGCGCAGGTTCGACATAGGCGTGGCTAGCGCCCTCGCAGCGGCGAATGTGGTGGTCGTCTTTGTCCCACGCGGCTTCGAACATCTCCGCGGTGCGGTCGGCGGTTGCCAGAAGGATCCGCACCGGACCGCCAAATTCGGCCAGACCTGCCGTCATGTCAGTCGCGAGGCTCGAGGGCGGGGGCGAGGGGCGCAGCGCGTGGATCATGCCGCGCGCAAGTTTCCCTAGGTTGACACCTCCGGTGGCCAAGCGGATGACTTCGCGCGGGTTTTTCAGCTTCTCGCGATAGCGTGCGCGTACGGCGGCGGGTGGCCGGGTCTCGCCTGCCGAACTGCTGATGTTCTGCTCTATGGTCCACCGGTTCGAAAGCACGAGCGCATCCACGCCCGCGCCTTTCGCCAACATCAACGCCGAGGCCGCGTCGCAATTGCCGAAAGCGACTACCCGGCAGATCTGCGGCACCATGCCCCGAAGGGCGTCGATTGCGGCGCTCACATCCTTGGCGCTGTGACGGAACTCGCGGTTCTCGCCCTCGCTGTCGCCGATCCCGCGGCGGTCGAAACGGAACACCGGGTAGCCCGCTGCGGCAATCCTTGCCGCCAGCATCGCCTGTCCGCCGAAAGCGCCGGAGCGGATTTCGTTGCCGCCGCTTACGATCAGAAGGCCGGTGGTGCCGGGCGCGGTGTCGAGCGTGCCCGCCAGCGTCAGACTGCAGCAGGCAAAGGTGTGCGAAAGGCGGATCATTGCGCTGGATTCCCAAGGCTTTGGGAAATCAGCGCTGCGAGACGACCGGCTTGCTCTGCGTCTTCGTCAGGCTCGGCACGCATCCACAGGCCGGGGCCGCCGATTGCGGTCTGGGCGATCTCGGACTGTCCGGGGCCAACCGCCGGTTCGGCGGTTTCAAGCGCGCGGAACATTGCCGGCCCAATGTGCCATCCGCCCATCACCAGCCCTTCGGCGCGGCCGGTTGCCATAAGCGCCTCGGACGTCTCGGCCACGCCCGCCTCGCGCGCGGCGATGGTGCGGGCGCGGATCATACCGCGCAGTAGCTGGGGTCCGCTCTGGGCGGCATAGTGCCAACCGGGGAGGTGCTCCGGCGCCAGCAATGCTCCGGCGCGGATCGCCAGCACATGGGTTGCGCCGACGGCATCGGCAGCTGCCACGGCAGCCGAACGCCAGCCTTCAAGTGTCTGTGATTTCAGCGGAGAAAGGCTTTCATTGCAGCCGGGCAGATCGGGCAGCAGACTGTCTATCCCGGCGCGGTCCAGCCGCCGCATCACCTCGATGGTGAAGCGCCGCAGCTTGTTCGCCTCGTCGAACCACGCGGGTAGGACAAGGACGCGTACAGGCCGCCCCCGGTCGAAACCGACAAGCAGTTCCTCGGCCCACCCACCGTTGCTCTCTGCCGGATTGTTCCACGTGAAAATCACCGCGGGGGCGCCCTCAAAAGGGGGTCTAAGGGGGGCTGGAGGGAACTAGCGGGGTTCGAGCTTGGCCTTGGCGAAGGCAAGCAGGCCGCCAAACGTCTCAAGCATTTCGCCGTCGACATCGTCATCCTCGATCACGATGCCGAGACGGTCTTCCATTTCGGTCAGCAGGCCTGCGACCGCCATCGAATCCAGTTCGGGCAGATGGCCGAACAGGCCCGATTCCGGACCGAAGGCCTCGGCCTGGTCTGCGCCCAGACCCAGCACATCGGCGATCAAGCCCTTGAGTTCGCGCTCAAGCGCAGCTTCGCCCGCAGCGCTGTCCAGGTTCGGAAAAGTGGTCATCGGCCTTGAAGTGTCCCTGTTATGCGCCGTGGCGGCGGGGCTTAGCCATGCGGGGGCGTGCGTGCAAGTTTTGCAGCAGTCACCGAAATGCTAGCGCACGAAGCGCTTGGCCAGCGGGGCCCATGCGCGAGGTGCCGCAGGATCGAGGCAATCTATGCGGAAGCGCGGGCGTACCTCCTCCATCCAGTCGGCCTTGTAGCTCTGGTCGCCGGTGCCGAAATCGACCAGTGCGACGTGGTCAATGTCGATTACGTGGCGGAACAAAGCTGCGGTCAGCGTGGTGCCTGCGGACAGCGGTTTGTGGCTTTCAAGATGTTCGAGCTTATGGATGTATGCGATTGAATTTTCGACTGTCCATGCCTGCGCCGCAACTGCCATCCCTTCGGCCCGGGCGATCCCCAGCCGCAGCCGTCCGGCCTCGCCTTCGGCCTCTGCAAAGGCGCGCAGCATGGCGGGCTGATCTTCGGCGGGTTTCCAGCTCGCAGCGTAGATCGTCTCATAATCCGCCCAGACCTCCGCGTCGAAACGGGTGAGCACTTGCGTCTCGACTTTGCTCGCCTTGCGCTTGAAGGTGGAGCGCAAGGGGCCAGGGCGGCTCTCCCAATATTGGGCAAAGCTGCGACCGCATACAGGCAGGATGTGGTTGATATCGCAGGGTTCCACCGCAACCCACCAGCCCGCAGCGCGGAAAGCGCGGGCGAGCCGGTCGGCGGAACCATCCTCGCCCGGCACCGGCTCAAGCGTGACGCGCCATCCGCGGCATTTCAATTGCCGTGCGATGGCTTCGAGCAGCCGGTCGCCAGAAGGCCAGGGTGGTGCCAGTTCGCGCCAGGTAAAGCTGTACCAGTTGCGCAGGGGCCTGATGCGCCCGCCCGTCTCGGTCAGGGCGAGGGCGGCTGTCTCGTCGGCGTCGCTGGCAATCGCGACCAGCGGCACCAGCCCGGTCTCCGCGAGGAGCGCAAACCACTCGGCGCGGTCGAAGGGCGCAGGCGTTCCGCTCGCAGTCAAAGCTTGCAAGACGTTAACGCTATCGTGATACCGCGCTTCGATCACAAAAAAGAATGCTCCAAACGATGCCGCAACAGCCCGATCCTCTCGCGCGTCCGCTCGATCACCTTGCCGAACTGGCGGGGGCGGCGGGGCGCGGCGAGGCACCGGCGCTGGCGCTGCGCGAGGGCACCCTTAACCACAACCAGTTAAGACAGCGTGTCGCTCTGCTGGCTGGCTGGCTGGCTGGCCAAGTGCCGGAAAAGGGTGGGCGGGTGGCGAGCTGGGCGGCGAAGGGCGAGCTGACTTGCCTGCTGCCGCTGGCGGCGGCGCGGGCGGGGCTGGTCCATGTGCCGGTCAATCCGCTCCTGAAGCGCGCGCAAGTTGCGCATATTCTGGCCGATAGCGGCGCGAGGCTGCTGATCGGCACAGGCTCGCGGCTCGCATCTCTGGAGCCGGGCGATCTGCCTGCGGGATGCGCGGCACTGGGCGAGGCCGAGGCGCTGGCGGCGGCGCAAGCGGCAGAGCGCGAACTTGGCCCCTCGCAGGCCGATCCCTCCGAACTGGCCGCTATCCTATACACCAGCGGCTCCACAGGGCGCCCCAAAGGGGTGATGCTGAGCCATGCCAATATGTGGCTTGGCGCGGTGAGCGTGGCGCATTACCTCGGGCTGGCGGGTGACGATGTTACCTTGGCCGTGTTGCCGCTGTCCTTCGATTACGGGCAGAACCAGCTTCTCAGCACCTGGTACGCGGGCGGGGCTGTGGTGCCGCTCGATTTCCTGTTCCCCAAGGATGTGGCGAAAGCCTGTGCCCGGCATGGCGTGACCACGCTCGCCGCGGTGCCGCCCTTGTGGGTGCAACTGACCGAGATCGACTGGCCCGACGAGGCCCGCGCGCCCTTGAGGCGGCTGACCAACAGCGGGGGTGCGCTGACGGTCGATCTGGTGAAAGCCTTGCGGGGGATGTTCCCGCAGGCGCGGCTGTTCCCGATGTATGGTCTGACCGAGGCGTTCCGGTCGACCTATCTTGATCCGGTGTTTGTGGATTGTCATGCAACATCAATGGGTAAGGCGATACCCTTCGCAGAGATTCTCGTGATTAATGATGCGGGCGAACTCGCCGCCGATGACGAGGAGGGCGAGCTTGTCCATTGCGGGCCGCTGGTGGCGCAAGGCTATTGGCAGGACCCGGAGCGCACGGCAGAGCGATTCAGGCCCGCGCCTGCCGCCTCCATCTACGGCGGGGTCGCGGTATGGTCTGGCGACCGGGTGCGGCGATCAGCCGAGGGTCTGCTCTACTTCGCCGGACGGCGCGACGCGATGATCAAGAGCGCGGGCAACCGCATCAGCCCGCTGGAGATCGAGGAAGCGGCGCTCGGCACCGGGCTTGTAATGGAGGCGGTGGCGCTCGGCGTGCCGCACGCAAGGCTGGGGCAGGCGGTGCATCTGGTGGTGCGCGGGGATGGCGCGGGTAGGGAGGAATTGCCAAAGCGGCTCCAGCGTGATCTTCCCAATTTCATGCAGCCGCAGCATATCCATTGGCGCGATGCCCTGCCATTGAACCCCAATGGCAAGATCGACCGCACTGCCTTGCAGGCCGAACTGAACAAGGATTTCGCGGAATGAAGCCCGTCGGCCCGATCCCCTCCGGCTTTGAGACCATCGACGGCGAGCTCGCCATCGGCGGGCGCACCGCTAGCGCGCTGGTGGCCAAGGCGGGGCGTACGCCTCTATTCGTCTATTCGCGCGCGCTGATCGACGCCCGCGTGGCACAATTGCGCGCTGCGCTGCCCCAGCGCGTGGGGCTGAATTACGCGGTGAAGGCCAACCCGCACCCCTTGGTGATTGCGCATATGGCGAGCCAAGTGGACGGCTTCGACATCGCCTCTTCGGGCGAGCTCGCGCTATGCGTGGCAGCGGGGATCGACCCGCGCCGGATCAGCTTTGCCGGGCCCGGCAAGCGCGACGAGGAGCTGGAAGCCGCGATTGCCGCGGGCGTCACCCTCAATTGCGAGAGCGAAGGCGAAGGCGCGCGCGCGCTCGCTATCAGCCAGCGGATAGGGGTGCGCCCACGCATTGCGATCCGGGTGAACCCGTCTTTCGTGATGACCGGATCGGGCATGAAGATGGGCGGCGGGGCCAAGCCCTTCGGCGTCGATGCCGAGCGGGTGCCCGATCTGGCCCGCAAGCTCATCGCCGAAGGGGCCGAATGGCGCGGCTTGCACATCTTCACCGGCAGCCAGACGCTGAGCGCGGACGCGATCATCGAGGGGCAGGCCAATGTGCTGGCGCTGGCGGCGCAGCTGACCAAGGCGATCGGTCATGAATGTCCCAAGCTCAATATGGGCGGGGGGCTGGGCACTCCCTATTTCCCCGGGGACACGCCGGTCGATCTGCCACGCGTCGGCGCGGCTCTGGCAGAGCAGGTGGCGCAGCTCCCGGCGGCGCTGGCCGATACCGAATTGTGCATGGAAATGGGCCGCTATCTGGTGGGCGAGGCGGGGGTTTACCTGACGCGCATTATCGACCGCAAGGTCAGCCACGGGGTGACCTATCTCGTCACCGATGGCGGGCTGCACCATCAGCTGGCAGCCTCGGGCAATTTCGGGACCGTGGTGCGGCGTAACTATCCATCAGCAATTGCAACACGTTATGGGGAAGAGGCGACCGAGGAGGTCAACATTGTCGGCTGTCTTTGCACCCCGCTCGACCGGCTTGCCGACAATGCCATGATGCCGCGCGCCGATGTTGGCGATCTGGTCGCGGTGTTCTGCGCCGGGGCTTACGGGGCGAGCGCGTCTCCCAGCGCGTTCCTCGGCCACGGCCCGGCGGCTGAACTGCTGGTTTGACAAAGTCGGGGCGAGAGGCGCGTTAATCCCCTTCGAGGTGGTGTCCCGATCCGGGATGGGGCCGGATTCGCCGCTATATAGCTAACAATATGTTCACCAATTCCCGCCACAAGAACCCCGATATCCGGGCGTTCCCGTGGTGCAGGTCGCTCCTGTGCGCAAACGGTCCGCTCACAAGACAACGGCCAAGGATCCACGTGACGATGTCCCACCCTCTGCCCCAGCCTATCCCGATGCTGCGCCTTGCGGCACTCGGCTTGCTTGCGGCCATGCTGGCTGCCTGTGCGAGCGCAGGTCAGCAGCTCCCGCCTGCCAGCTATGGCGATGGCAGCGTGGTGCCGTCCGAGGAATACACCATCGGGCCGCTCAACGGCATCACCGACGAGAGCTATTTCATCACCGGCGGCCTGACCCGCAGGCTCGGGCAGAATGCCAACATCGCCACCAACGCCTACGTCAACTGGTTCGACGGCGCGGGCGGCGGCAACAACGATGTGACCGCGTTCGGCGGGTCGGTAGCCTACAATCAGTCGATCACCCAGCGCCTCACCGGCCGCGCCGCCATTGCCGTCGATTATGTCGACAGCGAATTCACCGCGCAGGACTTCGCCGTTGCCACGGCGCTGGTCGGCCTTCGGTACGATTTCTGACTGGAGTGCAGACGCACATGTACGAGAACTTCTATGGCTTGACCGGGCGCCCCTTCCAGCTGACCCCCGATCCGCAATTCTATTTCGAGAGCATCAGCCACAAGAAGGCGATGAGCTACCTCGGCTATGGCCTTGGCCAGGGCGAAGGCTTCATTGTCATCACTGGCGAGGTCGGTGCCGGCAAATCGACGCTGGTTGCGCACCTGATGGAGCGCATTGACCCTTCCGCTCTGACCGTGGCGCAGGTCGTCACCACCGCGCTCGACGGCGCAGAGGTGGTCCACGTCGTCGCACAGGCCTTCGGCTTGCAGGTGGAAGGCCATGACAAGGCGGGCGCGCTCGGCGCGATCGAACGCTTTCTTGAAGACGAGGCCCGCGCCGGACGCCGCTGCCTGCTGGTAGTGGACGAATGCCAGAATCTCGATCTTGCCGCACTGGAAGAACTGCGCATGTTGTCGAACTTCCAGCTTGGCTCCCACCCGCTGCTTCAGAGCCTGCTGCTCGGCCAGCCGGAATTCCGCGCCATGCTCGCCCAGCATCCCGGGCTTGAACAGTTGCGCCAGCGGATCATCGCCTCGCACCACCTCGAAGCGCTGGATGCAGGCGAAGTCGAGGATTACGTCACCCACCGCCTGTCACACGTGGGCTGGAACGGCCGTCCGGGGTTCGAGGAAGGGCTGCTCGATACGCTGTACGCCCACACCGGAGGTATCCCGCGCCGAGTCAACCAGGTGATGAACCGCCTGCTGCTGCTCGGCGCGATCGAAGGGTGCGAGGTGCTCACCCTTGCGATGCTCGGCGATGTGATCGCGGAAATGGCCGCCGACCAGAACCGCGGCGCGCGCGCGGGGAGCGATCTGCGCAGCGCACCTTCTCGTGCTTCCGGAGCGGCCGAACCGGCTCGCCCGGCACCCGAGCAGGTCGGCGTCGCTGCAACCGAAGTCGCCGCTCTGTTTGCCGAACGCGATGCGCGCACTGCCGAACTGGAAGCCGCCATCAGCGAATTGCAGGCGGCAGGTTGCGCGCAGCACGGAAGCGATGGCCTCGCGCTCTCGCCCGACGACGTGCGTATCGCCGAGGCCCGCCTTGCCGCAGAACTCGACCGGATCGAGGCGCGGCTCGAGGAACAGGAGCAAACCTTCCGCCATGTGCTCACCATGCTGATCGAATGGCTCGAGGAAGATCCGTCGCGCAGGGCCGCGTAACCCATGAATGCACCTTTTCCAGTTCCCCCGTCCGGCAAGCCTGCGGTCGTCAACGGCCTGTCGGTCGATGTCGAGGACTGGTTCCAGGTCGGTGCCTTTGAAAACGTCATTGCGCGCGGCGAGTGGGAATCGATCAAGACCCGCGTGGAAGACAATGTCTACCGCGTCATCGACCTCTTTGCCGAGGCCGATGTGCGCGCGACCTTCTTCACGCTGGGCTGGGTGGCGCAGCGCCATCCCAACATGATCCGCCGGATCGTCGATGCCGGGCACGAAATCGCCAGCCAAGGTTATGATCACGCGCGCGTCTTCACCCTTAACCGCGCCGAATTCGCCGAGGATATCCGCAAGGCCCGCGAAGTGATCGAGGATTGCAGCGGGGTGCGGGTGACCGGTTACCGCGCACCGAATTTCTCGATCGACCACCGCACACCCTGGGCTTTCGCCGAGCTGGCCGAGCAGGGCTATGCCTATTCGTCGAGCGTCGCGCCGGTGGTGCACGATCACTATGGCTGGCCGGAAGCGCCGCGCTTTGCCTTTCGACCGCTGCCGTGGTCTTCGATGATAGAGATCCCCGTAACCACCGCGATGCTCGGCGGGCGCCGGGTTGCGGCGGGCGGCGGGTTTTTCCGGGTGTTGCCCTATGGCTTTTCGCGCTGGGCGATCCGGCAGGTGAACCGCCGCGAGGGACGCCCGGCGGTGTTCTATTTCCACCCGTGGGAGGTCGATCCCGATCAGCTTCGGGTCGGCCATGCGCCGCTGCGCTCGCGGTTCCGGCATTATACCGGCCTTGCGAAGATGGCGGGCAAGCTGCGCGAGCTGGTGCACGAGTTTCGCTGGGGCCGGATGGACATGGTCGCCCACCGCGAAGCCGCGCGGGCGATCGATCTGCTGCTGCCTTCTCCCGAGGAAGAGGTCGCGGCGTGAACGCGCCTGTGAAAACCGGCACGCTCGTGCGTGCGCTCGACTTTCGCGATTCGGCCGAGGTTCGCCGGGTCGAGGGCTTCGTCGCCGATGCGGGTGCGAGCCTGTTTCACCGGCCAGCGCGCCGCAGGGCTGATGGCCGAGCGTCTCGGCACCGTCACGGGCTGGCTGCCGCTGACCGAAGTACGATCCGTGCTGTTCGGCAAGGCGCTGGTGTCGAGCGGCTTCGGGGTCGGCGGCGGGATCGTGGCGGAGAGCGATGACGCCGCCTTGGCGCTGGCCGGGGCGGCCCAAGCCCATGCGGCCAGTGGCGGCTTTTCCAACATCGAACTGCGCGGCGGTGTGATTCCCGCAGGCTGGGAAAGCTGGTCGGACAAGCATTGCGGCTTCGAACGTCCGCTCGCCACTGACGACGAGGCGGAACTGCGCGCCATCCCGCGCAAGGCCCGGGCCGAAGTGCGCAAGGGGCTGGGCTTTGGCCACCGTGTGACGGTGGGCCGCAGCGCTGACGACCTTGCTGCCCACTATGCCTGCTACAGCGCCAGTGTCCGCAACCTCGGCACGCCGGTCTTCCCGCGCGCGCTGTTCCGGGCGATGCTGGACGCCTTCCCGGACAGCAGCGACATTCTCAACTTGTGGGATGGCGACACGCCGCTCGCGAGCGTGCTCAGCTTCTATCACGGCGGCGCGGTGCTGCCTTTCTGGGGCGGCGGCGTCTTCGCCGCCCGCGCTGCGCGGGCAAACGAGGTGATGTATTACGAGCTGATGTTCCATGCGCGCCGTAAGGGCTTGGCACGGTTCGATTTCGGGCGCTCCAAGACTGGCAGCGGGCCGTTCGCCTTCAAGAAGAACTGGGGCTTCGAGCCGCAGCCGCTGACCTATGCGGGCTGGACCGCGCCCGGCGCGCCGCCGCGCAACATCGATCCCACCGATGCCAGCTACAGCCGCAAGATCGAACTCTGGAAAAAGCTGCCGCTGCCGGTCGCCAATACGTTGGGGCCGTGGATCGCACGCGGACTGGCGTGATGGGCGGCATTCTGTTCCTCGCCCACCGCGTGCCGTTCCCGCCCGACCGCGGCGACCGCATTCGCGCGCATCATCTGCTCAAGGCGCTGGCCCGGCTTGCACCCGTCCATGTCGGTTGCTTCGGTGAAGGCGGCAAGGATGCCGAATGGCTGAGGGGGCCGCTTGCGGGCGAGGCTAAAGGTATTGCTACAGGCAGCCTCGCGCAGACCGGGTTCTTCGATCCCAAGGCGATTTCCGGACTGGCCGAGGCGCATATCGCAGGCCGCGCGGACCATTCGCGCACGCTTTGGCAATTGCTGATGCTCGAGAAATCGCTCGGGCAGCTTGGCGTGTCCGCCTAGTCCTCGGTCCCGTGACCCAGCGCCATGTAATCGGCGCTCTGCATCTCGTTCAAGCGGCTCACGGTGCGCTCGAATTCGAAGGCCCCGTCGCCTGCCTGATAGAGCTCATCGGGAGCGGCAGCGGCGGTTACGAACAGCTTCACGCGGTGTTCGTAGAGTGCATCGATCAGTTTGGTGAAGCGGATCGCCTCATTGCGGTTTTCCGGTCCCATCTGCGGGATGCCGACAAGGATCACCGTGTGGAAGGCCTGCGCAATCGCGAGGTAATCGGCCGCCCCGCGGTTTTCCGCGCAGAGCTTCTTGAAGCTGAATACGCCCACGCCCTTGAGGCTCTTGGGCACATGCAGCGTCCGCCCGCCGCCCAGATCAAGCGCGCCGCTCGGCACATGCGCCGCGTCGTCGGGATCGAAGTCGGTCAGGCGGAAGAAGGCCTCGCGCACCTGCGCTGTCGCCGCGTCGCCCATCGGCGCGTGCCACATGGCAAGCCCGCCGATGCGGTCTAGGCGGTAGTCGGTCGGGCCGTTAAGGCTGAGCACGTCCATCCGGCGCTCGACCAGATCGATGAAGGGCAGGAACAGCGAGCGGTTGAGCCCGTCCTTGTAAAGATCGCGCGGCGGGCGGTTCGAGGTGGTGACGATTACCGTCCCTGCCTCCATCAGCGCGGTGAAGAACCGGCCCATGATCGCGGCATCGGCGGTGTTGGTGACCACCATTTCGTCGAAGGCAAGGCAGCGCACTTGCGGTGCCATTTCGAGCGCGACGCTTGTCAGCGGATCGGGGCGTTGGGCTTTGCGGGCCTCGGTAATGCGCCGGTCCAGTTCGAGCATGAAGGCATGGAAGTGGACGCGGCGCTTCTTCTCGATGCCGAGTGTCTCGACAAACAGGTCCATCAGCATCGACTTGCCGCGCCCGACGCCCCCCCACAGATAGACGCCGCGCGGGTCCGGCGCGGTCGGGCCGCTGCCCAGGATTGCGGCGTACCAACGCCTGGGCGGGGGAGGCGCTTCCAACTCGTCCTGCAATCGCGCCAGCCGCTCGGCCGCGGCGCGCTGGTCAGGGTCGGCTCGCAGCTCTCCGCTGGCGATAAGCGCATCGTAGCGGGCGAGAAGACCAGGCATGGCCGAAGCGCGCTCAGCCGCGCGAGCGCATCTTGCGCACGATGCCCGAGTAGGAGGCGATGATGTCCTCGCTTCCGTCGTCGCGGGGCTGGGTGGCAAAGCCGCGCAGGAATAGCATTCGCCCGGTCTCGCGCACGATCTCGCTCACCGCGTCGAGGGGCCGCGCCGGATCGCCGCCCCCCACGAATTGCGTCGAAAGCTCCACTGTGACCGACGGTCCCGCCTCGCCGCTGCCATTGATGTGCATGGCAGCGAACAGGGCAATGTCGATCAGGCCGAGCGTGACCGCGCCGTGGATATTGTCGACAAGGTTGGTATGGCGTCGTTCGGGGAACATCCGCAGGCGGCAGTGCTGGCCTTCCTTGCGCACTCGCATCTCACCCAGAACGGACGTGTTGAACCGCGTGCGGTCAACCATGTTCCAGGTGTACCAGCCATCCTCGCCGCCGCATTCTTCCGGCGGCAGGGGGCGATGTTCGAAGGGCGCGTTCACCGCCTGATGGTCAGCCATGATTTGCGCGCCTGTCTTGCCGTGCCGGACGCGATCAGATCGCGCGCTCGGCCATCATTTTCTTGGTTTCGGCAATCGCCTTGGCGGGGCTGAGGCCCTTGGGGCAAACGTTCGCGCAGTTCATGATCGTGTGGCAGCGATAGAGGCGGAACGGGTCTTCGAGATCGTCCAGACGCTCACCGGTCATCTCGTCGCGGCTGTCGGCGAGCCAGCGATAGGCCTGAAGCAGAATCGCCGGGCCGAGGAACTTGTCGGCGTTCCACCAATAGCTCGGGCATGAGGTCGAGCAGCAGGCGCACAGGATGCACTCGTAAAGACCGTCGAGCTTCTCGCGCTGTTCCGGCGATTGCAGACGCTCCTTGCCCGAAGGCGTGGGGCTGACGGTCTGGAGCCACGGGCGGATGGAGGCATACTGCGCGTAAAAGTGCGTGAAGTCGGGCACGAGGTCCTTGATCACGTCCATGTGCGGAAGCGGCGTGATGCGGATCTCGCCCTTCAGATCCTCGATCGCGGTGGTGCAGGCGAGGCCGTTCTTGCCGTTCATGTTCATCGAGCACGAACCGCAGATGCCTTCGCGGCAGGAACGGCGGAAGGTCAGCGTGGGGTCGATCTCGTTCTTGATCTTGAACAGCGCGTCCAGCACCATCGGCCCGCATTCGTCGAGGTTGATTTCGAACTTGTCGTAGCGCGGGTTCTGGCCAGAGTCGGGATCGTAGCGGTACACCTTGAACGACTTCACACGGCCTCCAGCGGCCTTGTGCGTCTGCCCGTTATTGCTGATCTTGGAATTCTTGGGGAGAGTGAAGGTCGCCATGAAATGATCCCGGTTGCGATTTGCACCCTATCTAGCGGCATCGGGCGCTCGCGCAAGCGGGGGGGTGACTGTCAGTTGTTGCAGGGTTTCGCACAGTGGTTGAAAGCGCTTCACGCGCCGGAACCAACAGCCCGTGCCGTGCTTTGGATGAGCGATGACAGATCAGACACAAATTCCTGAAAATGCGACCTGCTGGCCGCGCACCGCAGCGGTATTCGGGGCGAGTGGCGGGATCGGGCGCGCACTGTGCGAGGCCTTGACAGCAGGCGGTACGCAGGTGGTCTATGCAGGCTCGCGCAGGGGAGAGGGGCTGATGGGTGACGCATTCCGCCCCTTCGCCTTCGACCTTGGCGACGAGGCGAGCATCGCGGCCGCTGCCGAGATGATGCGCGTCGACCCGCCCGAATGGGTGATTCTGGCTACCGGTGTACTCACCCTTGGCGACGGGACGGGACCAGAACGCACTTACAGGCGGCTTGAAGTGGCAGCGATGGCGGAGGTCTTCGCGCTCAACACCATTGGCCCGGCGCTCGTTGCCAAACACGTACTGGGGATCATGCCGCGCGGGCGGGCATTTACATTTGCGGCGCTTTCCGCGCGGGTCGGCTCGATCAGCGACAACCGGCTTGGCGGGTGGCACTCCTACCGGGCGAGCAAGGCCGCGCTTAATATGCTGCTACGAAACTTCGCGATCGAGATGGCGCGGACGCACCCGGAAAGCGTGATTGTCGGCCTGCATCCCGGCACGGTCGAAAGCGCGTTATCCGCGCCGTTCCAGTCGGGTCTGCCGGATGGCCAGCTGACCTGGCCCGCTGATGCCGCTGACAATCTGCTCGGCGTGCTGGCGCGGCTCAATCCGGCGCAATCGGGGCGCGTGTTCGATTTTCGCGGAGACGAAGTGCCGGCTTAGAAAATCCCCACCGCCAGATGCGCCCAGACGGTCAGGAACAGCAGCAATGCCAGCAGGATCCCCGCGATCCTCCAGCGCGGCGTGTCGAGGAAATGCAAGGCGGCTTCGATCGCGCCGCACAGTAAGGCGAGCAGTAGGGCCATGGCGGCGAAATCCTCTGCCCCCCATTTCACCTCCGGGCTCATCACCGTGCCGAGCGCCGGGAAGGCGAACAGCATCGCCGCGCAGATCCACAGCTTGGGGTGGAAGCGGAATGCAGGCTTGTCTCCTGCGGTGTCGGTGGTCGTGGTGGTCATACTGGCATCCCTCCCAGAAAGCCGGTTTGGCAATTGCTCGATAACCTGCCACGCATTGCCTCTCGGGGGAAGAGAGCAGCCGGAGGAGAACGGGGATGGGACTGGCAAGCTGGTACGAGGTGAACATCATGCCGCGCCTCATCACCTGCGCCTGTTCGCAGGGACAGGTGATGAAACGCCGCGCGGCGGTGGTGCCGCGTGCGCGCGGCGATGTGTTCGAGCTGGGCTGCGGAGGCGGGATCAATCACCAGTTCTACGACCCTAAAGCGATCACATCCTATGCCGGAATCGACCCGCATGAAGGCCTGCTGGATGGTGCGCGCGCGGCGGCCCGCGAGAAGGGCTGGGCGGCGGATTTGCGGGCCGGGCGGGGCGAGGCGATCCCCTTCGATGATGCAAGTTTCGACTGCGTCGTGTGCACGTTTACCTTGTGCTCGGTCGAGGACCCTGCACAGGTGATGCGCGAAATGCGCCGCATCCTTCGCCCCGGCGGCGAGGCGCTGTTTCTCGAACATGGCCGCGCGCCCGACCGCGATGTGCGCGTATGGCAGGAGCGGATCGAGCCGGTCTGGAAGCGGCTTGCCGGTGGCTGCCATCTCGCCCGCCCGGTTGCCAGCGCGCTGGCGGCGTCGGGCTTCGCTGTCGAACCGCTGGGCGAGGGCTACACGCCCAAGGCTCCGCGTTTTGCCGGATGGATGGAGTGGGGCATCGCCAGAAAACTCGCACAATAAAGGGCGGAAGAGGTAGCCTCTCCCGCCCTTGATATTGTCCGTTTCGGCGCGTGCGTTTTATTCGCCGAAAGTGCGCTGCCACCAGCCGCGACGCGGCTTGCCATCGGTTTCAGACACAGCGTCCGTGGCAGCAGCCTCCGCTGCCGGTTCGGCTGCGGGAGCAGGTTCGCTCACCTCGGCCGTTTCGGCGGGCTCTGCGTCGGCCACTTTGGCCTTGCGCGGTGCACGCTTGCGCTTGGGCTTTTCAGCCGGCGCTTCTTCCGCTTCTACCGGAGCCGCGTCCGCAACTTCGGCAGCGACTTCGGCCGCCGCTTCGGGTTCGGCCGGAGCCACTTCCTTCTTCTTGCGCGGTGCACGGACGCGCTTGGGCTTTTCGGCCGGCGCTTCCTCGGCAGCGGGTGCCTGTTCGGCGCCAGGAGCCTCGGCTTCGATTGTGGGAGCATTGGCCTCGCCATCGGTCGCATCGTCAGCCTCGGCATCGCTGCCTTCGTCCTGAGCGCTGTCTTCGCCGCCTTCACGACGCTTGCGTCCGCGACCACCGCGGCGACGACGCTTTTTGGGGCGACCCTCGCCATCTTCGGTGCCTTCTGGAGCGGCGGTTTCGGCGTTGCCTTCACCTTCCACGTCACCATCGGCTTCAGCGTTGTCTTCGCCAGCCTCGCCCTCGTCGCCGTCCTCACGGTCGCGGCTGCGACCGCGACCACCACGGCGACGCCGGCGCTTCTTCTTGCCGCGCCCGCCTTCGTCGTCGCTGTCACTGCGTTCGCGGCGGGGACCGCGGGGTGCGCGCTCTTCGGCCTCTTCCTCGGCGAAATCTTCCTCTTCCTCAGGCAGATCATCGTCCTCTTCGTTGATGATCGGCTCGAACTTGGGAGCGTGGACCGGGCGCGGGCCGGAACTCGACACGGTCATCTTCGCGCCTTCGTCCTCGCCTTCGGGGACCACTTCGACGCTGACGCCGTAGCGGTGCTCGATCTCGACGAGGTCGGCACGCTTTTCGTTGAGGAGGTAGATTGCCGCCTCGGTGCTGGCTGCCAAACGGATCTGGGTGCCCTTGCCGCGCGCGGCTTCGTCTTCGATCAGGCGCAGGGCCGAGAGGCCCGCCGACGAGGCAGTCCGCACAAGGCCGGTGCCATCGCAGTGCGGGCAGGGGCGGGTGGTTGCTTCAAGGACGCCGGTGCGCAGGCGCTGGCGGCTCATTTCCATTAGGCCGAAGCTTGAGATGCGGCCGACCTGGATGCGGGCGCGATCGTTCTTCAGCGCGTCCTTCATCGCCTTTTCGACCTTACGGACGTTGGAGGGGTACTCCATGTCGATGAAGTCGATGACGACGAGCCCGGCCATGTCGCGCAAGCGCAGTTGGCGGGCGATTTCCTTGGCCGCTTCGAGGTTGGTGTGAAGCGCAGTCGCCTCGATGCCGTGCTCCTTGGTGGAGCGGCCTGAGTTGATGTCGATCGACACCAGCGCCTCGGTCGGGTTGATGATCAGGTAGCCGCCCGATTTGAGCTGCACCATCGGATCATACATCGCACGCAGCTGGTCTTCCGCGCCATAGCGCTGGAACAGCGGCACCGGATCAGAATAGGCCTTCACCCGCCGTGCGTGGCTGGGCATCAGCATTTTCATGAAGGCCTTGGCCGAAGCATACCCGTCCGGGCCTTCGACCACGACTTCCTCGATTTCCTTGTTGTAGATGTCGCGGATCGCGCGCTTGATCAGGTCGCTGTCCGAATGGATCAGAGCCGGCGCGACCGAGGCGAGGGTGTTCTCGCGGATATCGTCCCACACGCGGGCGAGGTAATCGAAGTCGCGTTTGATCTCGGGCTTGGTGCGGCTCATGCCGGCGGTGCGGACGATCAGCCCCATGCTCTTGGGCAGCTTGAGGTCGGACACCATGTCCTTCAGCCGCTTGCGATCGCTGGTCGAGCTGATCTTGCGGCTGATCCCGCCGCCGTGCGACGAGTTGGGCATCAGCACGGTGTAGCGGCCGGCAAGGCTGAGATAGGTGGTGAGCGCCGCGCCCTTGTTGCCGCGTTCTTCCTTCACGACCTGGACGAGCAGAACCTGGCGGCGCTGGATGACATCCTGGATCTTGTAGCGACGACGCAGCGCCATGCGCTTGGCGCGCACTTCGTCGACCTGCTTGGCACGGCTGCGGCCACCCTTACTGTCGCCGCCCCGGTCACCCTTGCTGCCCTGACGGCGGCGGCCACGACCGCGGCCGCGGCCACGATCTTCGCCGCTGTCTTCGCCATTGTCCTGAGCAGTGTCTTCGCCGCCCTCGTCGTCCGAGCCGTCTTCCTCGTCCGATGCGCCGCCTTCAATGGTGGCGACATCGTCCTTGTCGGAAGTATCGACTTCCTCGACGCCGTTTTCGGCGAAATCTTCTGCCAGCGCTTCGCCGCTGTCGTCCTCGGCGTCATATTCGGCGCCGGGCGAGATGCCCTCGTCCTCTTCTTCGGCGCGCAGGCGTTCTTCTTCCTCGGCGGCCTCGGCCTCTTCGGCCAGCAGGGCGTCGCGGTCGGCCTTGGGGATCTGGTAATAGTCGGGATGGATTTCGCTGAAGGCGAGGAAGCCGTGGCGATTGCCGCCGAAGTCGACGAAGGCCGCCTGCAGCGAGGGTTCGACCCGGGTTACCTTGGCGAGATAGATGTTGCCTTTGATCTGCTTGTGTTCGGCAGATTCAAAGTCGAATTCCTCAATCCGGTTGCCTTGCAGAACCGCCACCCGGGTTTCTTCCGGGTGGCGCGCATCGATAAGCATGCGCGTTGCCATTGAAATGTCTCCAAGCGCCCGGCCTTGCCCGCGAACGGGCATGAAGGGGGCGCGCATTTTGTGGTGAACCGGCCAGCCCGAAAGCGATGCCGGAAAGGGAAATCGCGCTGCGAGGGCCAAGGGCGCTCAGTGCGAAGCTCGTGTCTGCAATGACGCCCGTGCGGCAAAGCGCCGCGCCTTCTCCCGCAACGGCACATTCGCGCGTCTGGCGCGATTTGCTCGTTGTCCGGGAAAAGCGATCTGTCACTGCATCAACCTGTACTGGGCCGGGGTTTAAAAAGGAGAAGTGCCCCGACGCAAGAGGCGGGCAAAGGATGCGTATGCAATCCTGATCCGGCCTCTCTGGAAGTATTGCTAGCACTGTGGGGCAAACCCCGCAACTCTATTGCGTTTCCTTCGCGCAAGAACGTAAGCCGGAAAAGCAATGAGCTATCGCACCCTGCTCCTGATCCTTGTGCTGGTCCCCGCCGCGCTGCTGGGCGGTGCGCGTGCCCTGGGAGTGACGATACCTGTTCCGCAATGGGGACGGGACTATGTGCTGCGGTTTGCGTTAGCCGAACCGGAGGCAAAGCTCGAGCTGCCGTCAGTGGCTGGGCCGGACGATCCCGCGCGCCCGCTGGTAGTGATCGATGCAGGGCACGGCGGGCGCGATCCCGGCGCGATCGGGACCGATCCGGATGGCAAGCGCTTCGAGGAAAAGGCGATCACTCTGGCACTGGCGCTTTCGCTACGGGACGAGCTGCTGCGGCAGGGCGGTATCCGCGTCGCCTTAACCCGCGCCGATGACCGCATTCTGCCGCTATCCTATCGCCCCGAGATCGCCCGCCAGCTTGAGGCTGACCTGTTCATCTCGATCCATGCCGATTCCGCCGGAGAAAAGGACGATGTCAGCGGAGCGAGCATCTACACCCTGTCCAATGACGCGTCGAGCGAGGCGGCGGCCCGCTTTGCCTCGCGTGAGAACGATGCCGACAGGCTGAACGGCATTACCATCGAAGGCGAAAGCGCTGCTGTGAGCACGATCCTTGTCGAGCTGTCGCAGCAACGCACGCAGGAGGATGCGCTGGCCTTTGCCTCGCTGGTGGTGCGCGAGGGCGAGGCAGCGCTCGCCTTCGTGCCCCAGCCACGCCGCGCGGCAGCGCTTGCCGTGCTGCGCGCGCCCGATGTGCCCTCGGTGCTGTTCGAAAGCGGCTTTGTCACCAATCGCACCGATCGCGCGCGGCTCACCACGGCCGAGGGGCGTGCGCAATATGCAGGCGTTCTGGCGCGCGCGATCCGCGTCTATTTTGCAAGGCGCGGCGAGAATTCGAATAGCGGCAATTAGGTTTGCAAAGCCGCTAGCCTTGGCTAAGGCCAGCGTGCTAGTTGCCGCGGCTCGATGAACGACCCTGCCCAACCCTCTGAAGTGCCTTCCGACCAGCCATCGACCTGGGCCTATCTGCGCTACCGCGTGAACCGCGACATTGGCGGCGCGCTCGCGTGGTTCCGGGCAAACTGGCGCGAGAGCCGCCTGTTCAGGCTGGTCGCGACCGGCTTCGGCGTCTTTCTCGCGCTGTGGATCGCGGTGTTCGTGTGGCTGGCGAGCGACTTGCCCGAGGCCGAGGCGCTGCTGACCTATGAAACCCCGCTGCCCACCGTGGTGCGCGGCGTGGATGGCGAGATCGTCCATTCCTATGCGCGCGAGCGGCGGGTGCAGTTGCAATATGCGGACTTTCCCCAGAAGCTGATCGAATCCTATCTTGCCGCCGAGGACAAGACCTTCTTCAGCCACGGCGGCGTCGACTTCCTTGGCACGGCCAACGCCGTCTTCGACTATGCCACCAAGTTCGGCTCGGGCGAGCGCGCGGTGGGCGGGTCGACCATCACCCAGCAGGTCGCCAAGAACCTGCTGCTGGGCGATGAGTATTCGGTCACCCGCAAGCTGAAGGAAATGATCCTCGCCGGCCGCATCGAGCAGGTGCTGACCAAGCAGGAAATTCTCGAGCTTTACCTCAACGAGATCCCGCTCGGCCGCCGCTCCTTCGGCGTGCAGGCCGCTTCGCGCGCCTATTTCGATAAGGACGTCGACCAGCTCCAGCTTCACGAGATGGCCTTCCTCGCCATTCTGCCCAAAGCGCCGGAACGCTATGGCCGCAAAGGGCAGGAACAGGCCGCGCTTGAGCGGCGCAATTTCGTTCTGAACCAGATGGAGGCGAATGGCTTCATCACCGGTTCGCAGCGCCGTGCGGCGGCTGCAATGCCGCTGGGCCTCGTCACCCAGCGCCGCGAGCGATCAGTCGATGCGGGCTATTTCCTTGAGGAAGTGCGACGTCAGCTGATCGAACGCTTCGGCGAAAATGCCGAGGACGGAGCGAATTCGGTCTATGCGGGCGGACTGTGGGTGCGCACCTCGCTCGATCCGCAAATGCAGCTTGCCGCGCGCGATGGGCTGCGTGAAGGCCTGCTGCGCTATCACGGCGGTCGGGCATGGGCTGGGCCGATTGCGACGCTCGACGTATCCAAGGATAACTGGGCGAGCCAGCTGCAATCCTCGCCCCTCGGGATCAGCTACAAGGACTGGCGCATCGGTGTCGTCACCGCCCGCAAGGGTCAGGCCGCGCGGATCGGTTTTGCCGATGGCAGCGAGGCACCACTTGGCGGCTTGCCCGATGCCCTCAAGGCCGGCGACGTGATCGCGGCGAGCCCCTCGGGCAATGGCTTTAATGTGCGCACCATTCCCGAAGCACAGGGCGCGCTGGTCGTAGAGCAGGCGCAGACCGGACGTTTGCTGGCAATGCAGGGCGGTTTCGACCACCGCCTGTCGGATTTCAACCGCGCGACCCAGGCGATGCGGCAACCGGGTTCGACCATCAAGCCTTTCGTCTATGCTGCAGGCCTCGACAGCGGGATGACCCCCTCAACCCAGGTCGATAACAACCGCTTCTGCTTCTATCAAGGCGCCAATCTGGGCGAAAAGTGCATTCGCGGCACCGGAAGCGGCGGGCAGCATCCGATGCGCTATGGTCTTGAGCAGTCGCAGAACATCATGACCGTGCAGATCGGCATGACCGCGGGCATGCCCAATGTGGTGCGCGAGATCGAGAAGGTCGGGATCGGCAAGTTCCCGGCCTATCCGTCAACGGCGCTCGGGGCAGGGGAGACAACGCTGGTCAAGATGGTCGCCGCCTACAGCGCGCTGGCCAACCACGGGCGGCTCAATCCGCCCACGGTGATCGATTATGTGCAGGACCGCCGCGGCAAGGTGGTCTGGCGCGCGGACACCCGCGATTGCCGCGGCTGCAACAGCCCCAAGTGGGATGGCAAGCCGATGCCGCGCTTCGGGGTGCGCGGCGCGCAGGCGATGGACGCGCGCACCGCCTTCCAGGTAATGCATATGCTGCGCGGCGCGGTGAGCCGCGGTACGGCAACCGTGCTGAACTCGCTGAACCTTCCGCTGTTCGGCAAGACCGGCACTACGACCGGCCCCAAGGACGTGTGGTTCATCGGCGGCACCCAGCAGCTGATTGCCGGCGCCTATGTGGGCTTCGATCAGCCGCGCAACATGGGCGGCTATGCCTATGGCGGCACGATTTCGGCGCCGATCATCAAAAGCCTGATCGAGAAGACCAAGGCCAAGTGGTCCGATCTGCCGCCGGTCGCGCCTGCGGGCTTGCGGATGGTGCGGATCGACCGCCGTTCGGGCAAGCGCGTGTTTGATGGCTGGCCGACCGATGATCCCAAGTCCGCGATCATCTGGGAAGCCTTCAAGCCTGACACCGAGCCAGAGCGTTACACCCGGCAGGACGCCATAGCGGCCAAGCGCAACGAGATCCTCGCGCTGATCCGCGCCGGACGCCAGAACGCGGAAAGCGCTGTGGTTGATGCACCAGCCGAGGAGACTTTGATCGATGAGGGCGGCATTGGTTGATGTGCGCCGGAACCGTGGACGGGCCTCGGGGGTTGGAAGGGCATGAACCGCACCCTGTTCGCTCCCTTCGCCGCGCTTGCTTCGCTCGCGCTGATCGCCACCAGTGCTTCGGCCGAACTGCCCAAGGGCGCCAAGGCACCAGGCTTCACGACCCGTGCGGCTCTCGCGGGCAAGGAGTTCGGCTTCTCGCTTAGAGCCGCGCTCGCGAAGGGGCCGGTGGTGCTCTATTTCTACCCCAAGGCCTTCACCTCGGGCTGCACACTTGAAGCAAATGCCTTTGCCGATGCCATGCCCAAGTTCAAGGCGGCGGGCGCCAGCGTGATCGGCATGTCGGCTGACGATATCGCCACGCTCAAGGATTTTAGTCGCAAGGAATGCCGCGATGCCTTTCCTGTCGGTGTCGCATCGCCCAAAGTGATTGCCGCCTATGATGTGGCGATGGGAACCTCGGGCCTCACAACCCGCACATCCTATGTGATCGCGCAGGACGGCAGGATCGTGGCGGTTCATTCCGATGGTGATTATCGCGGCCATGTCGACAAGACGCTGGCCGCCGTGCGCGCGCTCAAGAAGTAGGCGAGGCGCGGGCGGCCTCGCCGCTTTACAATCGCGTCGCCCGCGCTAAGCGGTGCGGACTTTTTCGCGTGAGTGAAGGATAGACCATGCGGGCCGAGGCCCAGGCTTACATCAACCGGATCGATGCGGCGCTGGCGCTGGTGCGCCTGTCGCTCGACTGGGAACGCGCCCTTCGCCGGCTCGACGAGCTGAACGCGCGCGTGCAGGACCCGAAGTTGTGGGATAACCCCAAGCAGGCCCAAGCGATCAGCCGCGAGCAGAAGACGCTCGAGACAGCGGTCAACACCGTCAACCAGATCGCTGCCGAAATGGCCGATGCGGTCGAGTTCATCGAGATGGGCGAGGCCGAGGGCGAGGATACGATCGTCGAGGATGGCCTCGCCACGCTCGCCGCGCTCGCCGACCGCGCCGATGCCGACAAGGTGCAGGCACTGCTTTCGGGCGAGGTGGACGGTAACGACACCTATCTCGAAATCCACGCCGGCGCTGGCGGGACGGAAAGCCAAGACTGGGCCGAGATGCTGTTCCGCATGTATGGCCGCTGGGCCGAACGCCGCGGCTTCAAGGTCGAGACGGTCGAATATCAGGCGGGCGAGCAGGCCGGGATCAAGTCGGCAACGCTGCTCATCAAGGGCGACGGCGCCTATGGCTATGCCAAGACCGAAAGCGGCGTCCACCGGCTTGTCCGGATCAGCCCCTACGACAGTTCGGCGCGCCGCCACACCAGCTTCTCGAGCGTGTGGGTATTCCCGGTGATCGACGATTCTTTCGAGATCGACATCAACCCGGCCGACCTCAAGATCGACACCTACCGTGCGTCCGGTGCGGGCGGGCAGCACGTCAACACCACCGATTCCGCGGTTCGTATCACTCACCAGCCTAGCGGCATCGTGGTGGCAAGCCAGCAGGACCGCAGCCAGCACAAGAACCGCGAAATCGCGATGAACATGCTGAAGGCCCGGCTTTACGAAGCGGAGATGCGCGCCCGCGAGGAAGCCGCCAGCGCGGAACATTCGGCCAAGAGCGACATTGGCTGGGGCCACCAGATCCGGTCTTACGTCTTGCAGCCGTACCAGATGGTCAAGGACCTGCGCACCGGCGTTGTCTCGACCTCGCCTGATGCTGTTCTCGACGGTGCGATCGATCCCTTCATCTCGGCCGCGCTCGCGCAGCGCGTAACCGGTGAGAAGGTCGAGATCGAGGACGTGGAGTAAGGCACGGGTGATGCTGCGGCGCGCGCTCTTTCCCGGCATCGCCATGCTCGCCGCGGGGCTGCTGGCGGGTTGCGACGCGCTTAAGCCTGCCGCGACTGACCGGCCCGAGACCGCAGTCGCGTTTCCGTCTCCCGACCGCCCGGTTGCCAGCGTCGTCTCGAACCAGTTCTCCAACGAGGACGACCGTGACGAGCGCGGCGAGGCCAAGGTGGTGATGGACCTTGCCGATCTGCGCCCGGGGATGACAGTGGCCGATATTGGCGCGGGCGAGGGCTATTACACCGTCCGCCTGGCAGAACGCGTCGGCGCTGATGGACGCGTGCTTGCGCAGGACATCAGCCGCGAGGCATTGGACCGGCTCGGCCGACGGGTAGAGCGAGAGCGGCTCGAGAACATCTCGATCAAGTTCGGGGATACTGACAATCCGCAGCTCCCGCCCGACAGCTTCGACCGCATCTTCATGGTCCACATGTACCACGAAGTGACAGAGCCCTATGCCTTCCTGTGGAACATGTGGCCCGCGCTCAACTCTGGCGGTCAGATCGTTGTCGTGGAAAGCGACAGTCCCGTTGGTCGGCACGGGCTGCCCCATACGGTACTGTTCTGCGAGTTCGAGGCGGTCGGCTATGTGCTGGTCGAGTATATCGAGCGGCCTGACATCAAGGGCTATTTTGCCCGATTCCAACGCGGCGCCAAACGCACCGAACCCGAGGCAATCAAGGTGTGCGAGGCTGGATGATCCTGCTTGTCTCGCGAGGTTGCGAGACGGGGCCAGCCGCACTATGCCAGCAATAACTAAGAAAGGCGCAGGATTGGTCCGCGCATCAGGGGATTTTCATTGTTCAAGGGATTGAGCCCGATCGTTTACGGCGGGCGCGAAGTTTGGCCGCTGGTTGAAGGCGGCAAGGGTGTTTCAGCAACCAACCACGCGAGCTCGGGTGCCTGGGCAGCAGCGGGCGGGATCGGCACGGTAAGTGCGGTCAACGCTGACAGCTATGATGCGGACGGCAACGCTGTCCCGCAAATCTATCACGGTAAGACCCGCGAAGAACGGCACCAGGAATTGATCCGTTACGCCATCGATGGCGCGACGACGCAGGTGAAGAAGGCCTACGAGATCGCGAACGGCAAGGGCGCGATCAACATCAACGTGTTGTGGGAAATGGGCGGGGCGCAGGCCGTGCTCGAGGGCGTGCTCGAAAACACCCGCGGGATGGTGACTGGCGTCACCTGCGGTGCAGGGATGCCTTACAAGCTCGCCGAGATCGCCGCGCGCTTCAACGTGTGCTACCTCCCGATCGTCAGCTCGGGCCGCGCCTTCCGCGCGCTTTGGAAGCGTTCCTATCACAAGGTCCCCGACCTTATGGCGGCGGTGGTCTATGAAGACCCCTGGCTGGCGGGCGGCCACAATGGCCTGTCCAACGCCGAAGACCCGACCAAGCCCGAAGACCCCTATCCGCGCGTGAAGGCGCTGCGCGACGTGATGCGCGCCGAGGGCGTGGCTGACAGCGTGCCGATCGTGATGGCGGGCGGGGTCTGGTACCTGCGCGACTGGAACGACTGGATCGACAACCCCGAGCTTGGCACCATTGCCTTCCAGTTCGGCACGCGGCCCCTTCTGACGCAGGAAAGCCCGATCCCGCAGATCTGGAAGGACATGCTGCGCACCGTCGAGCCCGGCGATGTGCTGCTCCACAAGTTCTCGCCCACCGGCTTTTATTCGAGCGCGGTCAAGACCCCGTTCCTCTACGACCTGATGCACCGTTCGGAGCGCCAGATCCCGTTCTTCAAGCGCGGCGAGGAAGAAGGCACGCTGCAACTGGGCGATGACGGCAAGGCGCGCAGCTTCTGGGTGAAGCCGGAAGACAAGGCCCGCGCCGAAATGTGGATGCGCGCCGGACACACTGAACCGCTCAAAACGCCCGACAACACCATCGTCTTCGTCACGCCCGAAGCGCGGGACACGATCCGCAAGGACCAGCAGGACTGTATGGGCTGCCTGTCGCATTGCGGCTTCTCGTCGTGGAAGGACCACGATGATTACACAACGGGCCGTCTCGCCGATCCGCGCAGCTTCTGCATCCAGAAGACCCTGCAGGACATTGCCCACGGCGATGATCCGGACAAGAACCTCGCCTTTGCGGGGCACGCGGCCTACAACTTCAAGACCGATCCCTTCTACTCGAACGGCTACACCCCGAGCGTGGGCGAGCTGTTCGAGCGGATTTTGACGGGGGATTGATCTGACGCGTTGCGTGTGCGGCGATCAGCCGCGCACCAGCGCGGTCAGCACCTGGTCGGGCGGGCGGTGGCCGTCGGCCCACATGCGGATATTGGCGATCACCTTGTGGCCCGAATCCTCGCGGCCCTCGGCCGTCGCGCTGCCGATGTGGGGAAGCGTCATAACGTTGGGGTGCGCGATCAGGCGCGGGTCGACGTGCGGCTCGTCAGGATAGACGTCCAGCCCTGCGCCCGCGAGGTGCCCCGATTCGAGCGCCGCGATCAGCGCTTCCTGATCGATCAGCTCGCCCCGCGCGGTGTTCACGATGCTGCTCCCCGGCTTCATCAGCGCGATCCGCCGCGCATCGACCATGTGACGGGTCTCTTCGGTCAGCGGACAATGCAGCGTGAGGATGTCGGCCTCGGCCATCAGCGTATCGATATCGCCCACGTATCGCGCGCCCAGCATCCGTTCCAATGCTTCGGGCAGAGGCTTGCGGTTATAATAGGCGATCTCCAGTCCGAAGGCGCGGGCGCGGTGGGCGACGGCCTGACCGATGCGGCCCATGCCGACGATCCCGAGCACCTTGCCCGCAAGCTTGCGACCCAGCAGCCCAGAGGGCGCCCAGCCGGTCCATTCCCCGCGGCGCACCAATGCAGTGCCTTCGCGGATCCGGCGCGGCACACCGATGATTCCGGCCATCGTCAGGTCGGCGGTATCGTCGGTAAAGACGCCCGGCGTGTTGGTGACGATGATCTTAAGGGCAGCGGCGGCGGCAAGGTCGATATGCTCGGTGCCTGCGCCGAAGCTGGCGATCAGGCCGAGGCGGTCTCCCGCTCCGGCGATCAGATCGGCGTCTATCCGGTCGGTCACGGTCGGCACCAGCACGTCGCAATCCTGCATGGCGGCGGCCAGCTGGTCGCGGGTGAACGGCACGTCCGACTCGTTCAGCACCACGTCGAACAGTTCGCGCATCCTCGCCTCGACCGCAGGCATGAGGTGGCGGGTGACGATGACGCGCGCTGGTGCGGCGAGCGGGCGAGGGGGGCGCTGGGTCATGGGTTGTGGGCTAAAGCCTCATGGGCTTTGCGGTCAAGGCAAGGATGTGAACGCACGGGTTGAATCCGCAGGCGTGAAGCGGCTATCGCGTCAGGGATGAAGGGTTTCCGTTTCCTGATCGCTTTCGGCTTCGCGCTGGCGTTAGCTGCCGCTGCCGCGGTGTCTCCGCTGCGTGCGCAGGACCGCGCGCTGCCTTACTGGGCCGCGCTGCGGTACGAAAAGGTCAATATGCGCGTGGGACCGAGCGCTGAATATCCGGTCACCTGGGTGTACCAGCGGCAGGGGATGCCGGTAAAGGTGGTGCGCATCCGCGAAGGCTGGCGTCTGGTCGAGGACCACGAGGGCACCCAAGGCTGGATTTCCGCAAGCCAGCTCGATCTTGCGCGTGCGGGTCTGGTGATCGGCAGCGGCCTTGCCGACGTGCGCGCGGGGCCTAGTGATGCCGCCGCAATCAGTTGGCGCGCCCAGCCGGGCGTTGTCGCGAAGATCAAGCCCTGCCGCGAGGGCTGGTGCGAGGTCGACATCGCGGGCCGCAAGGGCTGGATGAGCGCCGCGCGGCTATGGGGATCGGAAAGCCTGCCAGGCGACGAATAACGCCGCCTGGTCAGGCCTCCACTCAGACGAGCTCGACCGCAACCGCCGTTGCTTCCCCGCCGCCGATGCACAAGGAAGCCACGCCGCGCTTCTTGCCCTGCTTCTTGAGGGCATTGATCAGCGTCACGACGATCCGCGCGCCGCTCGCCCCGATCGGGTGGCCGAGTGCCGTGCCGCCGCCATTCACGTTGATCTTCTCATGCGGAATGCCGAGATCGCGCATTGCGAACATGGCGACGCAGGCGAAGGCCTCGTTGATTTCGAACAGGTCGACATCGTCCACGCTCCAGCCTGCACGGGCGAGCACCTTCTGGATCGCCGGGATGGGCGCGGTAGTGAACTGTGCAGGGGCCTGCGCATGGGCAGCCGTGGCGACCACGCGTGCGACCGGCGTGAGGCCCTTGGCCTCGGCAACGCTCGCGCGGGTCAGCACCAGCGCTGCCGCGCCATCCGAAATCGAGGACGAGGTTGCCGCCGTGATTGTCCCGTCCTTGGCGAAGGCGGGCTTCAGTTGCGGGATCTTTTCGGGGCGGCCTTTGCCGGGCGCTTCGTCATGTTCGACCACCACGTCGCCCGCACGGGTCGAAACGGTCACCGGCACGACTTCATCGGCAAAAGCCCCGCTGGCGATGGCACGGTTGGCGCGGGCGAGGCTCTCGATGGAATAGGCGTCCATTTCCTCGCGGGTCATCTGGTAGGCGTTGGCGGTGTCCTGCGCGAAGGTGCCCATCGCGCGGCCCGGCTCGTAGGCATCTTCCAGCCCGTCGAGGAACATGTGGTCATAGGCTGTGTCATGTCCCAAACGCGCGCCCGAACGGTGCTTCTTGAGGAGGTAGGGCGCATTGGTCATGCTCTCCATGCCGCCTGCGACCACGACGTCGATGGAGCCGCTGGCAAGCGCTTCGGCACCCATGATGATGGTCTGCATGCCGCTGCCGCAGACCTTGTTGACCGTGGTCGCCTGGACTGAAAGCGGCAAGCCCGCCTTGATTGCGGCCTGACGTGCGGGGGCCTGGCCGAGGCCCGCGGGCAGGACGCAGCCGATATAGGCCCGGTCGATATCCTCGCCGCTCACGCCCGCTCGCTCCACCGCTGCCTTCACCGCCACAGCGCCGAGATCGGTCGCCGAAACCTCCGAAAGCGCGCCCTGCATCGCGCCCATCGGGGTGCGGGCGTAGGAGAGGATAACAACCGGATCGGCAGGCGAAAGCTGGGTCATGGCAAAGTCCTTGCGTGACAGGAGAATTGTGGGGCGATGTAATGCTGCGATGCGGCATTGGCAATTGGCGGTTGGCCTGCGGGGCGATGCGACTTGCGCCGGGGCGGGGATTGGGCAAGAACACGTCGCAAATAAAAACGCATATGTCCGAACGGGAGAACGACATGGCCGACGACCGCCGCCAAGAACTCGAAGCCCTGCTTGCGCGGCAACGCGCCGCCTTCACCGCCTCGCGGCCCGAACCGATTTCGCAGCGCAAGGACCGCATCAAGCGCGCCATCGCGCTGGTGAAGGATCATGGCGAGGAATTCGCCAAGGCGATGAGTGCGGATTTCGGCAGCCGTTCGATGCACCAGTCGATGTTGACCGACATTGCGGCGACCGTCGGCGCGGGCAACCATGCGCTCAAGCATATCGACCAGTGGTCGAAGCCCGAGAAGCGCAAGGTGCAGTTCCCGCTCGGGCTGCTGGGGGCTAAGGCTGAGGTCCGCTACGAGCCCAAGGGCGTGATCGGCATCCTCAGCCCGTGGAATTTCCCGGTGCAGCTCGCCTTCGGCCCACTGATGCAGGTGCTCGCCGCGGGCAATCGCGCGATGATCAAGCCTTCCGAATTCACCGAGCGCACCAGCGAGCTCATGGCGCAGCTGACGGCGGAATACTTCGCGCCCGAGGAAGTTGCGGTGGTCACCGGTAGCCCCGAAGTTGCAGCGGCCTTCTCGTCGCTCCCGTTCGATCACCTCGTCTTCACCGGGTCGACCGCCACCGGGCGCCGCGTCATGCAGGCGGCGGCGGCGAACCTTGTGCCTGTCACGCTGGAACTGGGCGGCAAGTCCCCGGTAATCATGGGCCGCAGCGCCGATTTCGCCAAGGCGGGCGAGCGCATCGCGATCGGCAAGATGATGAACGCGGGCCAGATCTGCCTTGCGCCCGATTATCTGATGGTGCCCGAAGACAAGGCCGACGAAGCGGTCGCCGGCGTGACCGGCGCGGCGGCGGCGATGTATCCGCGCGTTCTCGACAATGACGATTATGCCTCGATTGTGTCCGACCGCCATTTCGAGCGCCTGCAGGGCCTAGTCGCCGATGCCCGGAGCAAGGGCGCCGAGGTGATCGAGGTCAACCCGGCCGGCGAGGACTTCGCCAATGCCAACCAGCGCAAGATGCCGCTGACGGTCCTGCGCGGTGTAAGTGACGACATGACCGTGATGCAGGAGGAAATTTTCGGGCCCGTGCTGCCCGTGATGACCTACAAGTCGGTCGATCAGGCGGTCGATTACATCAACGAGCACGACCGCCCGCTGGGCCTCTATTACTTCGGCGAGGACAAGGGTGAGCAGGAACGCGTGCTGACCCGCACCATTTCGGGCGGGGTGACCACCAATGACGTGGTGTTCCATGTCTCGATGGAGGATTTGCCGTTCGGCGGGGTCGGGCCTTCGGGCATGGGCAGCTACCACGCCATCGAGGGTTTCCGCGAATTCAGCCACGCCCGCGCGGTCTATCACCAGCCGAAGATTGATATCGCCAAGCTTGGCGGGCTCAAGCCGCCTTACGGCAAGGCGACCGAGACGGCTACGGCGCGCATGATGAAGTAGGCGGGCCGGCGGACCATGCTCGGTTCGCCGCAACGTTTGTTCGATTTCCTGCAACAGCCTTAGGGGGTTTTCCCCGAGTCGGAGACTTGCGCGCTCCGTTTGACGGGCCTAGGGCGGCCCACGGGATTAATAGCTTGGACATCGTCGTGATCGACCTCAGCCAGTATCTGCCGATACTGTTATTCGTACTCGTGGCTCTCGGGCTTTCGGTGCTTTTCGTGGTGGCGCCGATGGCGGTCTCGCGGCTCACCGGCGTGCACAATCCCGATGCCGAGAAGCTCTCCGAGTACGAATGCGGCTTTCCCGCCTTTGAAGACGCGCGCAGCCAGTTCGATGTGCGCTTCTATCTCGTCGCGATCAGCTTCATTGTCTTCGATCTGGAGGCCGCTTTCCTGTTCCCCTGGGCGGTGAGCCTCAATGTCACGGGATGGACCGGATGGGGCGGGATGATGGTGTTCCTGTTCATCCTCGCGGTCGGCCTTGCCTATGAATGGAAGAAAGGGGCGTTGGACTGGGAATGAATAACATCGTTTCTCCTCCCCAAGGATTGCCCGACATCTCCGCGTTGACCAATGCCGCTGGCGGTGCGGTGCGTGCGCCCGATGCGAGCTTCTTCAACGAGCTTCAGACCGAGGTCGGCGAGAAAGGTTTCCTCGTTACGTCGACCGAGGAGCTGTTCCAGTGGGCGCGCACGGGCTCGCTGTGGTGGATGACCTTCGGCCTTGCTTGCTGTGCCGTCGAGATGATCCACGCCAACATGCCGCGCTTCGACATGGAGCGCTTCGGCGCCGCGCCGCGCGCTAGCCCACGGCAGTCTGACGTGATGATCGTCGCGGGCACGCTGTGCAACAAGATGGCCCCGGCGCTGCGCAAGGTCTACGACCAGATGTCCGATCCCAAATATGTGATCAGCATGGGCAGCTGCGCCAATGGCGGGGGCTATTATCACTATTCCTACAGCGTCGTGCGTGGTTGTGACCGGATCGTGCCGGTCGACATCTACGTGCCCGGCTGCCCGCCGACCGCCGAGGCGCTGCTCTACGGCGTGATGCAACTGCAGCGGAAGATCCGCCGCGTCGGCACCATCGAGAGGTAAGGGCGCATGGCCGTTCTCCACTCCGCCCCGAAATTCGCCTCCAACGAGGGCGTGATCGACGCCATCAGCGAGACGATCTCCGTTTGGCTGATCGAGGCTTTCGAAGCCCACGGCGAGATTATCTTCCGCGTCCAGCGGGATGCGATTGCGCGTGTGCTCGAAATCCTGCGCGATGACCATGCCTACCAGCAGCTTATGGAAATTGCCGGGGCCGACTATCCCTCGCGGCCCGAGCGGTTCGAGGTCGTCTACATGCTCCAGAGCCTGACCAAGAACCACCGCGTGATGGTGAAGTGTGCGGCGTCCGAGGATACCCCTGTGCCGACCGTCACCACCCTTTGGCCTAATGCCGGGTGGCTCGAGCGCGAGGTGTTCGACATGTTCGGCGTGACCTTCGCAGGCAACCCCGATCTGCGCCGTATCCTCACCGACTATGGCTTCGAGGGGCACCCGTTCCGCAAGGACTTCCCGATGACGGGCTATACCGAGCTGCGCTATTCCGAGGAGGAAAAGCGCGTGGTCTACGAACCCGTCGTACTGGCGCAGGAAATGCGCACTTTCGATTTCCTTTCGCCGTGGGAAGGCGCCGATTACGTGCTGCCGGGCGACGAAAAGTCGCGCGGAGCCCCCACGGTTGCCGAGCCCAAGACTACCGAAAAGTCCGGCGACACCGGCGCTGGCAAGGCGGCTGACAAGGCCGCCGCCAAGTCTGTTTCGCCGGCAGCTCCGGTTACGAAAGATAACGGTAAGCCCACGCCCGGCGCGCCCGATGCGACCTCCAAGGAGGGCGGACGATGAGCATGCAACGCGAAGAATCGCTGACCACCACGGGCGAGGTCATCACCAACTACACGATCAACTTCGGCCCTCAGCACCCTGCCGCACACGGCGTCTTGCGCATGGTGATGGAGCTGGACGGCGAAGTGATCGAGCGGATCGATCCGCACATCGGTCTGCTCCACCGCGGCACCGAAAAGCTGATCGAGCAGAAGACCTACCTTCAGGCGCTGCCCTATTTCGACCGGCTCGATTATTGCTCGCCGCTGTGCATGGAGCACTCCTATGTGCTCGCCATCGAGAAGCTGCTGAATCTCGAAGTGCCGCTGCGCGCGCAGTATCTGCGCGTGCTGTTCGCCGAACTGACCCGCATCTGTAACCACATGCTCAACATGGGCGCGCACATCCTCGATGTCGGCGCGTTCACGCCGAACCTGTGGATCATGGACCTGCGCGAGGATTGCCTCAACTTCTTCGAGCGGGCTTCGGGCGCGCGGATGCACTCGGCGTGGTTCCGCCCGGGCGGCGTCCATCAGGACGTGCCGGAAAAGCTGCTGGTCGACATCGGCGACTGGCTCGACAACCGCTTCTTCCAGCTGTTCGAGGACGCGATGAGCCTCGTCATGGACAACCGCATTTTCAAGCAGCGCAACGTCGATATCGCCATTGTCAGCCGCGAGGATGCGATTGCCTGGGGCTTCAGCGGTCCGATGATCCGCGCCGCCGGTATCCCTTGGGACCTGCGCAAATCGCAGCCCTACGACGTCTATGACCGCATGGAATTCGACATCCCCGTCGGCACCAACAGCGATTGCTACGACCGCTTCATGGTGCGCGTGAAGGAAGTCTACGAAAGCGCGAAGATCATCCGCCAATGTCTGCGCGACATGCCGACCGGGCCGATCGCCTCGACCGACACCAAGGTGGTGCCGCCCAAGCGCGGCGAGATGAAGCAGTCGATGGAAGCGCTGATCCACCACTTTAAGCTCTACACCGAAGGCTTCCACGTGCCTGCGGGCGAGGTTTACGTGGCGACCGAAAGCCCCAAGGGCGAATTCGGCGTCTATCTCGTCAGCGACGGCACCAACAAGCCCTACCGCTGCAAGATCCGCCCCACGGCCTTCTCGCACCTGCAGGCAATGGACTTCATGTCCAAGGGCCACATGCTGCCCGACGCGACCGCCATTCTGGGCGCGATCGACGTGGTGTTCGGGGAGTGTGACCGGTGAACAACCTTGCCACTGCCAGGGCCATGATCGACGCCTACAACGCGCAGGACGTTGACGCCTATGTCGCGTTCATGACCGACGATGCATGCGAAGCGAATTATCGCGGCGACGTTGTGCGCGAAGGCAAGGAAGGCACGCGTTCCGGGCTTGCCGCCGCGTTCGCGCGCTGGCCGCAGAACCGGGCTGAAATCGTCGAAGCACATGCCATCGGCAATTACGTACTGATGCGCGAGCACGTGACGCGCGGCCCTGCGACCGACGGCTCGCCGCTGGTCGAGCCCTTCGATGTGATCGCCGTCTATTCCTTCGAGGGCGATCTGTGCTCTCGCGTGGAGTTCATCCGCTAATGGCTGACCGTACCCCCGCTCCCGATACCCCCGAACTGCGCGCCCGCTGGAGCGCCTTTGCGTGGACGCCGGAGAACAAGAAGACCGCCGACTGGCACATCGCCAAGTATCCGGAAGGGCGTCAGCGCTCGGCGGTGATGCCGCTGCTCGATCTTGCCCAGCGGCAAGTCGGCGCGGAAACTGATACGCAGGGCTGGCTCCCGCTGCCGGTGATCGAATATGTCGCCAAGTATCTCGATATGCCGGTGATCCGCGTGCTCGAGGTCGCCAGCTTCTACTTCATGTATAACCTGAAGCCGGTGGGCAAATTCCACGTGCAGGTGTGCGGCACCACGCCCTGCATGCTGCGCGGCAGCGACGACATCATGTCGGCTTGCAAGAAGCGCGGCATGGTGAAGGGCGGGATTTCGGCAGGCGGGCTTTGGACTCTCACCGAGGTTGAATGCATGGGCAATTGCGCGACCGCGCCGATGGTCCAGATCAACGACGACAATTACGAGGACCTCACGCCCGAGCGTCTCGACGCGGTGCTCGATGCGCTGGCGGCGGGCGAGACCCCGAAGACAGGCACGCAGGAGCCGGGGCGGCACACCTCCGAGCCTTCGGGCGGGCCGACGACGCTTGCGGCGATGGTCGATGCGAACCACGATTACCGGGGCGAATGGTGATGGACAAAAAGGCGCAAGCCGGCGGCGGTATCGTCGGCCTGATCTTTCTGGCTGTGGCGATTATCAACTTCTTCCGGGGTGAGAACTGGATCGTCTGGTTCATCCTGGGAGCGCTGTTCGGCGGCCTCGGCGCCCTTGGCCGCATCATGAACAACCGCGACGCGCGATGACCTCGATCGTCTCCATCCTCGTTGCGCTCGTGCTCGCGTTCATCGCCTTCAAGGTGCTGATGGGGCTCGTGCGCGTGGGGGTGATCATCGTCATTCTAGTGGTGCTTTACGGTATGTGGTCTGGAGGAATGTTCGCGTGAACCCGCTGACCCTGCTCTTCGCACTTCTCGGCCTTTCCGGCTTTGCTCTGGGTGCGGTGCTGACCGCGACCGGGCCTTACGAGATGGGCGTAATCGTCATGGGCCTCGGCCTTGTGTTTCAGGTGATTTCGCTGGTGCGCATCAAGCGCGCCAAAGCAAAGGGACTGCAGTGATGCTCGCGGATAAGGACCGCATCTTCACCAACCTCTACGGCTTCCAGGACTGGAGCCTGAAGGCGGCGCAGAAGCGCGGGGATTGGGATAACACCAAGACCCTGCTCGCACGCGGGCAGGATGCGATCATCGAGGAAATCAAGGCGAGCGGCCTGCGCGGACGCGGGGGTGCGGGCTTCCCTACGGGTCTGAAGTGGAGCTTCATGCCCAAGGAATCGCGTGACGGCCGTCCGAGCTTCCTCGTCATCAACGCCGACGAATCCGAACCCGGCTCCTGCAAGGACCGCGAGATTCTCCGCCACGATCCGCACAAGCTGATTGAAGGCGCGCTGGTCGCCGGCTTCGCGATGCGCGCGCGGGCGGCCTACATCTACGTGCGCGGCGAATATATCCGCGAGGCCGAGACGCTCCAGAAGGCGATCCACGAGGCCTATGACGCAGGCTTCCTCGGCAAGAACGCCTGCGGTTCGGGCTACGATTTCGACGTCTTCATGCACCGCGGCGCGGGCGCCTACATCTGCGGCGAAGAAACCGCGATGATCGAGAGCCTGGAAGGCAAGAAGGGCCAGCCGCGCCTCAAGCCCCCGTTCCCGGCGGGCGCAGGCCTCTATGGCTGCCCGACCACGGTCAACAATGTCGAGAGCATCGCGGTCGCGCCGTCGATCCTGCGGCGCGGGGCGACGTGGTTCTCCTCCTTCGGGCGCGAGAACAACAAGGGCACCAAGCTGTTCCAGATCTCCGGCCATGTGGAAAAGCCCTGCGTGGTCGAAGAGGCGATGAGCATCAGCTTCGAGGAGCTGATCGAGAAGCACTGCGGCGGTATCCGCGGCGGGTGGGACAACCTGCTGGCGGTTATCCCGGGTGGCTCCTCGGTACCACTGGTGCCTGCCGCGCAGATCCGCAACGCTCCGATGGACTTCGACGGCCTCAAGGAACTGGGCTCGGGGCTCGGCACGGCGGCGGTCATTGTCATGGACAAATCGACCGACATCGTCCGCGCGATCAGCCGCCTCAGCTACTTCTACAAGCACGAAAGCTGCGGCCAATGCACCCCCTGCCGCGAAGGCACGGGCTGGATGTGGCGCATGATGGAGCGCCTGCGCACCGGCGATGCGGCGATCGAGGAAATCGACATGCTGCAGGAAGTCACCAAGCAGGTCGAAGGCCACACCATCTGCGCGCTGGGCGATGCCGCCGCGTGGCCGATCCAAGGCCTCATCCGCCACTTCCGCCCCGAACTCGAGCGGCGGATCAACGAGCACAACGCCAAGTTTGCAGAGGCAGCCGAGTAATGCCCAAGGTTACCGTAGACGGTCAGGAAATCGAGGTCCCGGCGGGCGCGACTGTGCTGCAGGCGTGCGAGCTGGCGGGCAAGGAAATCCCGCGCTTCTGCTATCACGAACGGCTGAGCATTGCGGGCAATTGCCGCATGTGCCTCGTCGAGGTGAAGCCCGGGCCGCCCAAGCCGCAGGCCTCCTGCGCGCTGCCCGCTGCCGAGGGTCAGGAAATCCGCACTGACTCCCCGATGGTCAAGAAGGCGCGCGAAGGCGTGATGGAGTTCCTGCTGATCAATCACCCGCTCGATTGCCCGATCTGCGATCAGGGCGGCGAGTGTGATCTGCAGGATCAGGCGGTCGCCTATGGCCGCGGCGGCTCGCGCTATCACGAGAACAAGCGCGCGGTGACCGAGAAGTACATGGGCCCGCTGATCAAGACGATCATGACCCGCTGCATCCACTGCACCCGCTGCGTGCGCTTCTCCGAAGAGATCGCGGGCGTGGACGAGATCGGCGCGCTGTACCGCGGCGAGGACATGCAGATCACCACCTATCTCGAACAGGCGGCGGCGCATGAATTGTCGGCGAACGTCATTGACCTGTGCCCGGTGGGCGCGCTGACCTCGCGCCCCTATGCCTTCGAAGCACGGCCGTGGGAGCTGAAGAAGACCCATTCCATCGACGTGTCGGACGCGGTGGGGGCGAATATCACGCTGCACTCCAAGGGCCGCGAAGTCATGCGCGCGCTGCCGCGCGTCAATGACGACGTCAACGAGGAGTGGCTGAGCGACAAGGGCCGCTATCAGGTCGATGGTCTGACCAAGCGCCGCCTGGATCGCGTGTGGGTGCGCCGCGATGGCCGGTTGCAGCCTGCCGAGTGGGCCGAGGCCTTCGGGATGATCGCGGGCGCATTGCAGGACGACAAGGCGAGCATCGCGGCGGTCGCTGGCGACCTGCTCGATGCCGAGACGATGTTCGCCGCCAAGGCGCTGGTCAATGTCTGCGGTTCGCAGCTGACCGAAGCGCGCCAGACCGGCATGACCTATGACGTGTCGAACCTTGCGGCGGTGAACTTCAACAGCACCTTTGCGGGCATCGAGACCGCTGACGCGATCCTGATCGTTGGCAGCAATGTCCGCTGGGAAGCTGCGCTGCTCAACGTCCGCCTGCGCAAGGCGGTCAAGGCAGGGGCCAAGGTCTATATCGTCGGCCCCGCGTGGGAGCCGACATATCCGGCGACCTTCCTCGGCAGCGACCTGAAGCTGCTCAACCGCATCCCCAAGGAATTGGGCGATGTGATGAAGAACGCTCGGCGTCCGGCGGTGATTCTCGGCGCCGCCGCCCTCGCCAAGGGTGCGTTGCCCGCGGCGCTCAAGCTGGTCGACAAGTTCAATCTGGTTCGCGAGGACTGGAACGGCTTTAACGTGCTGCACATTTCGGCGGCGCGCATGGCTTCGCTGATGCTCGGCTTCACGCTGCCCGGCGGGACGGGCGACATCGCCAAAGCTGCGCCCAAGGTGCTGCTGAGCCTCGGTGCGGACGAGATGGACTACTCGGCGTTCCCGAACAGCCTGAAGGTCTATATCGGCCACCACGGCGACAAGGGCGCGCATCATGCCGACATCATCCTGCCCGGCGCATCCTACGCCGAGAAGGACGGGACATACGTCAACGCGGAAGGCAGGGTGCAGTTCGCCGAGAAGGCCGTGTTCGCCCCCGGCGACGCGCGGGAGGATTGGACGATTTGCCGCGCGCTCGCCGATGCGCTGGGCGTCAACGTCGGCTTCGACAGCTTCTCCGAGCTTCAGGCCAAGATGATCGCCGCCGTCCCCGCGCTGGGCGAAGAGGGCCTGGCCACTTACGGCGCGCTGCCCAAGGCCGACAGCGGTGCGAAGTTCGAGGGCGAGCTTGCCGGCTACCCGATCAAGGACTTCTACCTCACCAACCCCATCGCCCGCGCCAGTGAGGTGATGCAGCGGTGTTCGGACGAGTTGCTCCACGGAGCTGACGTCAAGGAGGCTGCG
Source organism: Porphyrobacter sp. (assembly GCA_027533455.1). GTDB lineage: Bacteria > Pseudomonadota > Alphaproteobacteria > Sphingomonadales > Sphingomonadaceae > Erythrobacter. Next base: position 530,906 of record JAPZUC010000002.1, read on the forward strand.
GAATGACCGCCTTCTTCCAATCCCTCGGCTTCAGCTACGAATGGGCCTGGACCATCGCGACCTTCGCGGGGATCCTGATCATCTCGCTGCTTGTCATGTTCTCCGTGGCGATGGTCATCTACGTCGACCGCAAGGTGCTGGGCGCGATCATGATGCGGCGGGGGCCGAACGTGGTAGGTCCGTTCGGTCTGCTGCAGAGCTTCGCGGATGGCCTCAAGGTCTTCCTGCAAGAGACGATCATCCCGAGCGCCGCGAACAAGGGCATCTTCCTGATTGCGCCGATCATCACCTTCACGGTCGCGCTCGCGGCCTGGGCGGTGATTCCGTTCGATGAAGGCGTGCTTGTTTCGGACATCAATGTCGGCCTGCTCTACATCCTCGCGATCTCCTCGATGGGGGTTTACGGCGTGGTGATGAGCGGGTGGGCGTCGAACTCCAAATACCCGTTCTTCTCGGCGATGCGCGCCTCTGCGCAGATGATCTCCTATGAGGTCTCGATAGGCTTCGTGCTGGTCTGTGTGGTGCTGTTCGCGGGCACGTTTAACCTCTCGGGCATCGTCGGCGCGCAGAAGGGCTTCGGGCTCGGGCTGATCAACGCGTATGTGGTGCACCCGCTGCTCTTCCCGATGTGGGTGGTGTTCTTCATCTCCTCGCTGGCCGAAACCGCGCGCGCGCCGTTTGACCTTACCGAGGCGGAGAGCGAGCTCGTCGCGGGCTACCAGACCGAATATTCCTCGATGAGCTTCGCGCTGTTCTGGCTCGGCGAATATGCCAACATCTTGTTGATGTGCTCGCTCAACACGCTGCTGTTCTGGGGCGGGTGGCTGCCGCCGCTCGACATTCCGGTGCTGTACATGGTGCCGGGGATTATCTGGTTCCTGCTGAAGACCTTCATGTTCTTCCTGATGTTCAGCTGGATCTGGGCGACCGTGCCGCGTTACCGCTACGACCAGCTGATGCGCCTCGGGTGGAAGGTATTTCTGCCGATGAGCCTGTTCTTTGTCGCCGCTACGAGCAGCTGGCTGATGGCCACTGGAGCCTTCGGCGACCAGTTCGCGATCTTTTGAGGGCTTCAATGACCACCGTCTCCCACCTCATCAAGAGCTTCACCCTCTGGGAATTCCTCAAGGCGCACGCCTTGACGCTGAAGTATTTCTTCAAGCCCAAGGTGACGATCAACTACCCCTTCGAGAAGGCCCCGCTCTCGCCCCGCTTCCGCGGTGAGCATGCGCTGCGGCGCTATCCCAACGGCGAGGAGCGCTGCATCGCGTGCAAGCTGTGCGAGGCCGTGTGCCCCGCGCAGGCGATCACCATCGAGAGCGAACCGCGCGAGGACGGCAGTCGCCGCACCACCCGCTACGATATTGACATGACCAAGTGCATCTTCTGCGGCTTCTGTCAGGAAGCCTGTCCGGTCGATGCGGTCGTCGAAGGGCCGAATTTCGAATATTCGACCGAAACCCGCGAGGAGCTCTTGTACGACAAGACCAAGCTGCTTGCGAATGGTGACAAATGGGAACGGGCCATCGCGGCCAATCTTGAAGCCGACGCACCCTACCGCTAGGGCGCGCGGCGACAAGGGATACGGGGTCAATTGAATTCTTGGTTGCGGCGCTCTGCCGTGGCCAATCTTGGACTAAGGGATCAAATGCCGCTTTCTGGGCTTCGGCGTGTCGCCGAGGTTACGGATCGGCGGAGACACATCATGATACAGGCCATCGCCTTCTATTTCTTCGCGACGATTGTCGTCGCCAGCGCCGTGATGGTCGTCATGGCGCGAAACCCCGTGCACTCAGTGCTGTGGCTGATCCTTGCGTTCTTCAACGCGGCCGGCCTGATGGTGTTGCTGGGCGCGGAGTTCATCGCGATGCTGCTGGTGATCGTCTATGTCGGCGCGGTCGCGGTGCTGTTCCTGTTTGTCGTCATGATGCTCGACATCGATTTTGCCGAGATGCGCGCAGGCTTCAGCCGCAACGCCCCGCTGGGGCTGCTGATTGCGGCTGTGCTGCTGGCCGAGCTGCTGCTGGCGGTGGGGGCATACAACGCGGGCGGGCTGAGCCTTGGCAAGGCGGCGGGTGACGCGGTGCAGGCGGCTGACACCTCCAATATCGAGGCGCTCGGCGCGCTGCTCTATGGCCGCTACATCGTACTGTTCGAGATCGCCGGGATCATCCTGCTGGTCGCTATGATCGGCGCGATCGTGCTGACCTTCCAGCCGCCCAAGGCTGGCGCCCGCGCGCGGCAGGATGTCGGCAAGCAGATCCGCCGCCGTCCGGAAGATGCAACCGTCATGAAGAACCCGGAAGTCGGGCAGGGGATTGAGCTGTGATCGGGATCGAACATTACCTCACCGTTGGCGCGATCCTGTTCGTGCTCGGCGTGCTGGGGATTTTCCTCAACCGCAAGAACGTGATCGTCATCCTGATGGCGGTCGAGCTGATCCTGCTCGCGGTGAATCTCAATCTCGTCGCCTTCAGCGCGTTTCTCAACGACCTCACCGGTCAGGTCTTCGCGATGCTGGTGCTCACCGTGGCAGCTGCCGAGGCTGCCATTGGCCTTGCGATCCTGGTGATCTACTTCCGCACCCGCGGCTCGATCGCGGTTGACGATATCAACCGGATGAAGGGGTAAGCCTCGATGCATCCGATCCTCATTATCGTCTTTGCGCCGCTGGTGGCTGCTCTGATCGCAGGTCTGGGCAACCGCTTCATCGGCAATGTCGCCGCCAAGAGCGTGACCACTGTCGGACTATTCATTGCTGCGGGCCTCAGCTGGCCGATCTTCCTCGGCTTCCTTGGCGGAACCGAGACGGCGCAGGTCATGCCGGTGCTCAAGTGGGTCCAGAGCGGCACGCTGACCTTCGACTGGGCGCTGCGGGTCGACACCATGACCGCTATCATGCTGGTCGTGATCAACTCCGTGTCCGCGCTCGTCCACCTCTATTCCTGGGGCTACATGGACGAAGACCCGGATCAGCCGCGCTTCTTCGCCTACCTCTCACTGTTCACCTTCGCGATGCTGATGCTGGTGACGGCTGACAACCTCGTCCAGATGTTCTTCGGATGGGAAGGGGTGGGCCTCGCGTCCTACCTGCTGATCGGGTTCTGGTTCAAGAAGCCCAGCGCAGGTGCGGCAGCGATCAAGGCTTTCGTGGTCAACCGCGTCGGCGATCTCGGCTTTATGCTCGGCATCTTCGGCACCTATCTGGTGTTCCAGACGACCTCGATCCCGGCGATTCTCGAAGCCGCGCCTTCGATGAGCGGCGCGACGATTACCTTCGTTGGCATGCGCCTCTACACGATGGATATCCTGTGCATCCTCCTGTTCATCGGGGCGATGGGCAAGAGCGCGCAGCTGGGCCTGCACACATGGCTGCCGGACGCGATGGAAGGGCCGACGCCGGTCTCCGCTCTGATCCACGCAGCCACCATGGTGACCGCAGGCGTGTTCATGGTGTGCCGCCTCTCGCCGATGTTCGAGACCGCGCCGACCGCGCTGACAATCGTCACGATCGTGGGCGCTTCGACTTGTTTCTTCGCGGCGACAATCGGTACGACGCAGTGGGACATCAAGCGGGTGATCGCCTATTCGACCTGCTCGCAGCTCGGCTACATGTTCTTCGCTGCGGGCGTCGGCGCTTACGGTGCGGCGATGTTCCACCTGTTCACCCACGCTTTCTTCAAGGCGCTGCTGTTCCTCGGTGCGGGCTCGGTTATCCACGCAATGCACCACGAGCAGGACATGCGTTATTACGGCGGCCTGCGTAAGCACATTCCGCTTACCTTCTGGGCGATGATGGCGGGCACACTCGCGATTACCGGGGTCGGCATCCTCGGGGTGTTCGGCTTTGCCGGTTTCTACTCCAAGGACGCGATCCTCGAAGCCGCCTTCGCACGGCACAACGGGGCAGGGCAGTTCGCCTTCTGGGCGGGAGCCATCGCGGCGCTGCTGACCAGCTTCTACTCGTGGCGCCTGATGTTCCTGACCTTCTGGGGCAAGCCCCGCTGGGAGCAATCGGAGCATATCCAGCACGCCGTTCACGACGATCACGGGCATGGTCATGATGACCACCATCACACCCACGCTTCGGGAGATGGCACGGCGGGCTATCGCCCGCATGAAAGCCCGCTTTCGATGCTCCTGCCGCTCGGCATCCTCAGCGTCGGCGCAGTAATGGCGGGCTTTGTGTTCCACACCCAGTTCATCGACGGCGTGGCGTTCTGGAACGGCTCGATCTTCTACAACGAAGGCCTGATCCACGCGATACACGGCGTGCCGCTGTGGGTGAAGCTGACCGCCACCGCCGTGATGCTGGTCGGGTTTGCTGGCGCTTATCTCGCCTACATCGCCAAGCCCGATATTCCGACGAAGTTCGTCAGCACCTTCTCGGCCTTGCACAACTTCGTCTACCGCAAGTGGTACTTCGACGAGCTCTATGACGCGATCTTCGTGAAACCCGCCTTTGTACTGGGCCGCGCCTTCTGGAAGCTCGGCGATATCGGCACCATCGACCGCTTCGGCCCCAACGGCATCGCCTGGATGGTCGAACGGTCCTCGGTCGCGGCCAAGTCGATCCAGTCGGGCTACGTCTACACCTACGCGTTGATCATGCTGCTCGGGCTGGTCGCCGCTGTCACCTTTGTTCTGCTTTAGGAGCGCGCTTCGTAATGGAAGGCCTTCCCATCCTGTCGCTGATGATGCTCGTGCCGCTGGCCGGCGCGGCGGCGTGCCTGTTTTCGGGCGCCAACGCCGCGCGTTGGATCGCGCTCGGAGCGACACTCGTCACCTTCGTGCTCGGCGTGATCCTGTGGTCCAATTACCAGATCGGCGGGCCGCAATGGCAGTTCACCGAGCGCGCTGAGCTGTTCGCTGGCTTCAGCTATGCGCTGGGGATCGACGGGATTGCGCTGATGCTGATCATGCTCAGCGTCTTCCTGATGCCGGTCTGCATCCTTGCCAGCTGGGATTCGGTCACCAAGCGCGTCGGCGAATACATGGCGGCCTTCCTGTTCATGGAGGTGCTGATGATCGGCACCTTCGCCGCGCAGGACCTGTTCCTGTTCTACGTCTTCTTCGAGGCAGGCTTGATCCCGATGTATCTGATCATCGGCGTGTGGGGCGGGGACAACCGCATTTATGCGAGCTACAAGTTCTTCCTCTACACGCTGTTCGGATCGGTGCTGATGCTGATCGCGATGTTCTGGATGGTGGCCCAGGCGGGCACATCCGACATCCCGACGCTGATGGAATATGGCTTCCCGGCCAGTGCGCAGACTTGGCTGTGGCTCGCCTTCTTTGCGAGCTTTGCGGTCAAGGTGCCGATGTGGCCGCTCCACACCTGGCTGCCAGATGCGCACGTGCAGGCACCGACCGCCGGTTCGGTTATTCTGGCGGGCGTGCTGCTGAAGCTCGGCGGATACGGCTTCATCCGCTTCAGCCTGCCGATGTTTCCAGAGGCGAGCGCGCAGTTCGCATGGCTGGTCTTCGCGCTGTCGATGATCGCGGTGGTCTACACCTCGCTGGTGGCGTTGGTGCAGTCCGACATGAAGAAGCTGATCGCCTATTCGTCCGTCGCGCACATGGCGATTGTGACCGTCGGCCTGTTCGCCTTCAACGTGCAGGGGCTGGAAGGTGCGATGATCGTCATGCTCAGCCACGGCCTCGTGTCGGGCGCGCTGTTCCTCTGCGTCGGCGTCATCTACGACCGCCTGCATACGCGCGAGATCACGCGCTACGGCGGGCTTGCGATCAACATGCCCTATTACGCGCTGTTCTTCCTGCTCTTCACGATGGCGAGCATCGGCCTGCCGGGCACCAGCGGCTTCGTCGGCGAGTTCCTGTCGCTGGCGGGCATCTACCAGACATCGAGCACCGTCGCGCTGATCTGCACCACCGGCATCATCCTCGGTGCGGCCTACATGCTCTACCTCTACCGACGCGTCGCATTCGGCGGACAGACCAACGAGGACGCCGCCGCGATGCCCGACATTTCGGCGCGCGAATGGATCATGATGGCCCCCATCGCCGCTGCCGTGCTGTGGATGGGTGTCTACCCCGAAAGCTTCCTCGCCCCGATGCGCAAGGATATCGCCGTGCTTGACGCGCGGCTTGCCGCTGCTGCGCCTGCCGGTGACGCGCGCCTCGCGCCGGGCACCCCGCGTGCCCAGGCCGCCAATGCGCTCGGGCATCATGAAGGCATGGAACACGAGAGCGCCAAGGAGGGCGCGCACTGATGGATTTCGCCGCTTCCTTCGCGCTCGTCCTGCCCGAGCTGGTTCTGACGGCCACGGGCCTCGTGCTGCTGCTGGTTGCCGCATGGGGCGGGGACAAGACCGCGCGTCCGATCGCCATCCTCGCCGCGTCTGCGCTGTTCGCGTCGGGCCTCCTGCTGGTGCCGGGGCTGCACAACGGGACTGACGGCCCCGCGACGCTCGCATTTGGCGGACTGCTGAAGATCGACAGCTTTGCGCTGTTCGCCAAGGCGCTGATCTACCTTTCCGCGATTGGCGCGCTGATGATCGCGCCTGCATTCTTCGCCAGTCCTTCCGCTGGCACCGAGCGCGGGATGCGCGCTGAATACCCGGTGTTGGTGCTGTTCGCGTGTCTCGGCATGAGTATCATGGTCTCGGCCAATGACTTCATGAGCCTTTATCTCGGGCTCGAATTGAACAGCCTCTCGGCCTACGTCCTTGCGGCGATCCTGCGACGCGATACGCGCTCGGGCGAGGCTGGCCTTAAGTACTTCGTGCTCGGCGCGCTCGCGTCGGGGATCCTGCTCTACGGCATCAGCCTGCTCTACGGCTTCACCGGCGGCACCAGCTTTGCTGCGGTTCGCGCTGGCCTGACCGGCGAGATGGGCACTGGCGCGCTGTTTGGTGTGATCTTCGTGCTCTCGGGCCTTGCCTTCAAGATCAGCGCGGTGCCGTTCCACATGTGGACTCCCGACGTCTATGAAGGCGCGCCGACGCCCGTCACCGCCTTCTTCGCCACAGCGCCAAAGGTTGCCGCCGTGGCCCTTACCGCCCGCGTGGTGTTCGAGGTGTTTGGCGGTCAGGTTGCCGCGTGGCAGCAGATCGTGATGTTCATGGCGCTGGCCTCGATCGTCTTCGGTGCGCTGGGGGCGATCGGGCAGGAGAACCTGAAGCGCCTTCTGGCGTTTTCCTCGATCAACAATGTCGGCTTTATCCTGCTGGGCCTTGCCGTGGCGAACGCCGACGGGGCGAGCGCGATGCTGGTCTACCTGTTCATTTACGTCGCGATGAGCCTAGGGTGCTTTGTCGCTCTGCTAATGCTGCGCGATGAAGAGGGCGCATTGTTCGAGACCTTTGCCGATATCCGCGGCCTTTCCGTGACCCGTCCCGCGATCGCCTGGGCGCTGCTGTTGTTCATGTTCAGCTTGGCGGGCATCCCACCGTTGCTCGGCTTCTACGCCAAGTTCGTGATCTTCCAGGCCACAATCGAGGCCAACCTCGTAGTGTTTGGCGCTATCGCCATCGCGGCGAGCGTGATCGGGGCGTTCTACTACATCAAGTTCGTCAAGGTGATGTTCTTTGACGAGCCGGCCGGCGTCGTTACCGGCAAGAGCGAGACGGGTCACTGGGTGCTGCTTGCGCTGACCGCGCTGATCATTTCGCCGCTGGGTTACCTTCTCACACCTTCGCTGACCGATCTGGCAGGCAAGGCTGCCGCCTCGCTGTTCCTCGCGGTTTGATCGAATTCGCCGAACAGACCGGCTCGACCAACGCCGACCTCGCCGCTGCGATCCGCAGGGGGGCAGGGTGGCCGGAGGGCAGCTGGCTGGTTGCCCGCCGCCAGACCGCCGGGCGCGGTCGGCAGGGGCGTGAGTGGTTTGACGGCGCGGGCAACTTCATGGGCTCGACCGCGGTAATACTGGGCGAGGGAAACCCGCCGCCTGCTTCATTGAGCTTCGTCGCGGCGCTCGCGGTGCGTGACGCCGCTGGCGGTGTGCTGGGTGATGACGCAGCGCTCGGCCTCAAATGGCCCAATGACGTTCTTCTGGATGGCGGCAAGCTCTCGGGCATTCTGCTTGAGATGGTGCGCGGGCAGATTGTTGTCGGCATCGGCGTGAACTTGGTGCGTGCACCGCGTATTGAAGGGCGCAAGACTGCCGCGCTTGCCGATGCCACCGGCGTGCCTCCTGTGCTTGAAGAATTCGCTGCTTCGCTGGCAGCCGCCTTCGAACAAAGGCTGGCAGCGTGGCGAACCTATGGCCTTGGCGCCACGCTTCAGGCGTTCCTCGCGCTTTCGGTTCATTCGCAGGGCTCGCCGCTCACAGTCCATGATATCGACGGTTCCGTCGTCTCGGGCACCTTCGCAGGGCTTGAGGAATCCGACGGAGGCTTGCGGCTGCGCTTGGCGGATGGCCGTGAACGTGTCATTCGCGCTGGCGATATTTCCTAAGAAGGATCCACCCATGCTGCTCGCCGCCGATGTCGGTAACACCAATGTCGTCTTCGCGCTTTTCAACTACGAGCCTGACGGCACGCACACCATCCGTGCGCGCTGGCGCATCGCCACCGATCCGCGCCGGACGGGTGACGAATATGCCGTGTGGTTGCTCCAGCTGCTGAAGATCGAAGGGGTCGAACGCGATCAGATCACCCAAATCATCGTCGCCTCTGTGGTGCCGCGCGCTGACCACAACCTCACCGTATTGTGCGAGAAGTACTTCGGTATCACCCCGCTGTTCGCCGGGCAGGGGACGGCGCGTTGGCGCTTCGAGATCGATGTCGATCAGCCGTCCTCGCTAGGGGCTGATCGTGCGCTCAACATCCTTGCGGCCCACCACAAGTATGGCGGTGACCTGATCATCGTCGATTTCGGCACGGCGACCAAGTTCGAGGCAGTGGACTTCACCGGTGCATACAAGGGCGGGTCGATCGCGCCGGGGATCAATCTGTCGCTTGATGCGCTTGTCGGCAAGACCGCTAAGCTGCCGCGCATTGCCATCAAGGCCCCAGCCAGCCGCAGCGTCATCGGCAGGAACACCGAAGATCAGATGCTGATCGGTGTGTTCTGGGGCTATGTCGCGATGATGGAGGGCATGGTCGCCAAGATGAAATCCGAAATCGGCCGCCCCGCCAAGGTTGTCGCGACCGGCGGGCTCGCCATATTGTTCGATGACGCGACCGACATCTTCGACCACGTCGATGCCGACCTCACCCTTGATGGCCTCGCCATCCTCGCCCGCCAGGCTGAAACCGCCTGAGTGCGCATAGCGTAAGAGACATTGTGAAAAAAGATTACACCCCCGAAGACGAATTGCTGTTTCTGGCCCTCGGCGGCTCCGGTGAGATTGGCATGAACGTCAATCTCTACGGCTGTCAGGGCAAGTGGATCATGGTCGATCTGGGGATGACCTTTTCGGGGAATGAATACCCGGGCGTCGAACTGGTCTTTGCCGATCTCGACTTCATCGAGGAGCGTCGCAAGGACCTGATCGGCATCGTGCTGACCCACGCTCACGAGGATCATATCGGCGCGGTGCCCTATTTCGCAGGCGACCTCGGCGTGCCGCTGTACGCCACTCCTTTCACCGCCGATCTGGTGGTGAGGAAGCTGGAAGAGGCCGGGCTGCTCGGCAAGGTCGAGCTCAATATCATCGAGGAAGACCACGGCCAGATCGATCTGGGGCCGTTCTCGATAACCTACCTGCCGCTCGCCCACTCCATCGCCGAAGGCAACGCGCTGCTGATCGACACGCCGCACGGGCGCATCTTTCACACCGGCGACTGGAAGCTGGACGATGAACCGATCATCGGCGAGCCCACGACCGAAGAGGAACTGCGCGACATCGGGGATGAGGGCGTGCTGGCGCTGGTGTGCGATTCTACCAATGTCTTCAATCCCAACGCCTCGGGCAGCGAAGGCGCGGTGCACCGCGCGCTTATGGAGGAAGTGGCGGGCCACAAGGGCAAGCGCGTTGTCGTGACGACCTTTGCCAGCAATGTCGCCCGGCTCCAGACGCTGGGCGAAGTCGCACGCGAGACCGGGCGCCAGCTGTGCGTCGCGGGTCGTTCGCTCGACCGGATCATCGAAGTGGCGCAAGACAACGGCTATCTCGCCGATTTTCCCAAACCGGTCGATTTCGACACCGCAATGGGCTTGCCCCGCGGCGAGGTGCTGATCATCGCCACCGGCGGGCAGGGCGAACCGCGCGCAGCATTAGGACGCATGGCCGACATGAACCACCCGATCGAGCTCGTGGCGGGCGATGTGGTGCTGTTCTCCTCTCGGCAAATTCCGGGCAACGAAATTGCGATCGGGAAAATCCAGAACCAGCTCGCCTCACGCGGGATCCAGATGGTGACCGACAGGCAGGCGCTGATCCACGTCTCGGGTCACCCGGGGCGACCTGAGCTGGAAGCGCTCTACAGCTGGCTCAAGCCTGAAATCCTCGTCCCCGTCCACGGCGAAATACGCCACATGGCCGAACAGGCGCGTGTCGGCAAAGCTAGCGGCATCCCCGCTCAGGTGGTCCAGAAGAACGGCGATATCGTGCGCCTCGCGCCGGGTAAGCCGGGCAAGCTTGCCGAAGTGCGCGCGGGACGATTGGTGCTCGATGGCGACATCATTGCGCCGGCCGATGGCGATGCGATCACTATGCGCCGCCGCATTGCCGGTGAGGGCGTGCTGGTGGTCGTGCTGGCTCGCGGCGCAAGGCCAGTGATTGAAGCGGTGGGCCTGCCGCTTGACGAGGATCTGCCGGAATTTCTCGATGAAGCCGCTGAGGATGTGCTCAAGGCAATTGGCCGGCTGAAGGGGCGTGACGCGAAAGACGAGACTGCGATCCGCGAGGCTGCCCGGCTTGCCGCACGTCGTGCCGCACAACGCTGGTCGGGCAAGAAGCCGCAGGTGCGGGTGGTGATGCCGGGATCAGCAGCCTGATGGGGATCACCTCGATCCTTGCGATCTATTTCCTGTTCTGGGTGATGACCGGCTTTCTGATGTTGCCCTTCGGTGTGAAAACAGCGGATGAGGCGGGCGTGGAGAAAGTGCCGGGGCAAGCTGATAGTGCGCCCATCGATTTTCAACCCGGAAAGGTCGCAATCCGCGCATCTGTGGTGGCGGCTGCGGCTACAGCGCTGTTCGTGGCCAACTACCAATATGGCTGGATCACCGCCGGCGATATCGACTTCCTGCCCAAACCCCCGGGCGCGGGCGGCGGCTAACGGAAACGCTGGATCGCCTGGGCGAGCGCAACGTAGAGCTTGCCCATATCCGAACCCAGCATCGTTACACTCAGCACGTGGCCGTCACGGGTCGAGAGCGTCTGGCGCAGCAATGCTTCGAAGTCGTGGATGTAGCGACCGACGTTGGACTTGAATGTCTCGTCCGCAGCATAGAGCGCGGCGATGTCCCTTGCGGTGCCGTTGTCGACCAGCTTCACTGCGCGGCGGGTAAAGATGCCGCGGTCACCCTTGAGATAGGCGTCCCATGCCGTGTCAGCGACTTCCCGTGAGAGCGCGCCGGTGATGTCGATCGCGGCCGAGTTGAGGCTGTCGGTGATTAGCGCCATGCGGCGCGTGAAGTCGTTGTTGACCTGTTCCTCGGCGAGTTCGCGGGCCCGTGCGACACGCTGTTCCAGATTGCCAGTGAGTTCGTTGACCTTGACCAGTTGGTCGCGCAACTGGATCGCTGCCTCACGCCCGACGCCCGAGGCATGGGCCGCTGATTGTTCGAGCTTGCCGAGTGTTGCGGCGCTCTCGAGACGAAGGGTGCGCTCCAGCACTTCAACCGCTTCTGCGCCAAGGCTGCCGGCGAGCGCCAGCATCTTCTCGCGCGCGCCTTCATCAAGCGAGGTGAGGGCCTTGGTGATGGCCACTTCCAGTGCCCCGAGTGCCTCGCGCAATGAGTCCTGCGTCTGGCCGGCAAGCGTGCCGCTTTCCTCGGCAAGCCGCGCGAAGCCACCGCGAAGACCTTGCAGCCGGGCGAGCGCGTCTTCGGTGTCCTCGGCCAGTTGTGTCTTGAAACCGGCCATCGCTTCGGTGGCCGCGTCGATCTGCTGGCGGGTCTGCACAAGATAGCCCGACAAGTCGTTCCCGGCCCCACTGGTGCGCAGCATCATGTCTCCGACCTGGCCGGCCCGTTGCTCGACGCCTTCGAGCGATGCGTTGGCCCCGTCGATCGCGACGGCCAGTTCCTCGCGGCAGGTGTTTGCGCCCGACTGGAGGATCTCTAGGAGCCGCACGCCGCTGTCGGTCAGCTTTGCCATCTGCGCTTCTGTTGCGGCGAGTGCGGCGCGCTTGTCGGCGAGCTGCTGCGCGAGTGTATCGAGTGCGCTGCCGAGCTGAGTCCGCGCCGTCTCGCCGGTCTGTCCGGCCTCGCCCATGACCTGTGTCAGCTGGCCCACGCGCGCCGATACGGCTTCGCCTTGTGCGACGAGCTTCTCAATGTCGGCGAGCTGCGCCTCGCGGCGCTCTGCCAGCGCATCGTCGAGTGCTGCTAGGCGCTGGGCGAGCACTTCACTGGCCTGTGCGGCCTGCGTTTCGAACACGGCCTGACGCTGCTCGATCATCTCGTCGAAACTGCGATTGCGCGCTTCAAGCTGGTGATCGAAGCGCAGCGCCTCGTCGCGCAGTTGTGCGATGCGCTGGCGCGCGGCCGCACTGGTAGTGCTATCTAGCTCCTCTACCAGCCGCAGCTTTTCGACCATCGCATCATGCAGCGCGGTAACGGTTTCCGACAGGCGCGCATGTGCGCTCTCGCCTGCCTCCTGTAGCCTTGCAGCAACACTTTCGGTCTCTGTCGCGGCAATGCTCGCCCGCTCGCGCAGCGCGCCGAGCGCTTCGTTCTCGAGCGCACCGACAGCCGTTCGATAGGCCTCGGCTTCGGACTGGAGCGCGCTGAAGCGCTCGCTCACGATAGCCTCGATCCGGACCAGCTGGCCTTCGAACCCCGCAAGAATCTCATCAACGCTGTTGCCGAGGTTCGAGATCTGCGTTTCGCTCTGCGCGCCGATCGCAACGATCCGTTCAAATCCGCCCGAAAGTCGAGCCATTTGGTCGTCGGCCGTCCGGCCGGCGCTGCCGATCTGGTTGGCAACATCGCGGGCGGCATTGGCGATCACGGGCAGGTCGTCCCGCAGGCGGTTCATGTTGCCAAGCGCGGTTTCGCTGGTGGTGGCGATGGCTGCAACTTCTGCGCCATTGTTCGCGATCAGCGCCTGCAATTCGCCCGCATGGTTTGAAAGCCGCTCAGCCGCAATCCGGCCGAGCGCTTCGAGATCGCGCGCCTGTGCAGCAAGGAATTCCCGGGCGAGGCTGAGCTCGCGATTGACCACCTTAAGCCGGGTTTCGAGCTCTGCGCTCTCGCGGCTCATAAGCGCGGCCATCGCGGCAAAGCGTTGCCCTTCGGCACGAGAAGACCGCATGGCGAGGAGCCAGATGACGCCAACCAGTGCTACCGGTACGGCCCAGGCGACAAGCCACTCGGCCCATTGCGCCGGTGGCGCGCCGACCATCATCTTGGGCCACTGGGCCCAGCCGAAGAACCCTGTCCATCCTGCTATCCCCAGCAAAGCGAGGGCCGGGGCAACCCATCCGAACCGTGAGTGCGAGGGTGCGGCGCCGTCCGGTGCGGCATCGTCAGCGACCCAGTTGTCGGACAGGTCGAGAGTTTCGTCGCCGACCTCCGTCTCGGGGTTTACGGTGTCGCCGGCGCCATCATCGCCGCTCTTGCGCCCCAAGGCGCGCATCTGGTGCCGTCCGGTCATACCGCTTCATAACACAGCCGGACTCGTGATAAACCCCGCTTTAACCCAATCTCGCCTAAGACCCGTCGCATGGCATTCAATCACGGAGCCCTCGATGCGACCCTCGCCGCTGCTGCAGGCGATGATGCCGCCCTTTTGCGCGAGCTGCGCAGCGTGTTTCTCGAAAGCGCAACGCGCCAGCTCGATTTGCTGAAGCGTGCGCGTTGCGACGGAAACTGGCACGTGGCGGCGATGCGGCTGAAGGGCCTTGCTGCCAGCTTCAATGCCGAGGATTTGCTTCAAGCCGCAGAGATTGCCCTCCACGCCGCCCCCGGAGAGCCGCTGGCAATCCGCGAGGTCGAAGCCGTGATTGCCCGTTTCAGCCGCTCCCAGCCGCGCGATCCCAACCGCATCTAATCCAGCAAAGCGGTAACCGGTGGGGGCAAAGCGATCCTGCCGTCTTGAACCCATGCGCCGAAAGCGCCAATCCTCATGCCTTGGCTCCGTGACGAGGGAGGGGGAGTGCGATGCGCGTCGGCCTGATTGCGATGCTGCGGGCCAGCGAGGACGGCAGCTTGCGTGGCAGTCTGCCCCTTGCCGGGCGCAGCGTCCTAGCGTGGCAAGCGGCGCTGCTCCGGTCGCTTGGGGTGGAGCGGGTGCTATGCCTGATCGAGTCGACCAGTGCCGACGTTATCGCCTTGCAGCAGGAGCTCGAAGGGCAAGGCTTGCAATTCCACGCGCTCAAGGGCTTTGCCGCCATCCCCGCGCTGGTGCGGGCTGAGGACGACCTCGTCATTCTGCTCGATGGCCTGGTGCCCGACCCTGCTGTCGTGCAGGCGGTATTCGGAGGCAAGGACGGCCTCGCACGCGCCGTTGCGACCGCGCCGGCCGATCACCCGCTCGCCGCCGCGCACCCTGAAGACTTCGAACGTATCGATGCAGGCCGCCATTGGGCCGGCGTGCTGGCTATGCGCGGCGCTCCGGTGCAACAGCTCGCCGACTTTCCTGCCGATGCCGATCCAATCCCGGTGCTGCTCCGCATCGCACTTCAGGCGGGTACGCCGACGCAGGATCTTACCGCACGCGAGCTGGTGCCGGAAAGCTGGTTTCTGGCTGAAAGCCCTGCAGCACTCGCCCGGCACGAGACTGCGCTGATTGCCCGCGCCGCGCCGCCTGCCGATTGGCGCGCCCCATCGCTCGCGCTGGCATCGGCGCTGGTGCGCAGAGCGGTGCCGCGGGGGATTGCGCAGGGCGGGCTGATTGCGGGCGGCTCGAGTCTGGCGCTGATGCTGGTCGGGGTGATGGCCGCAGCCTTCGGCTTCCCCGCCCTCGGGCTGGCGGCAGCGGGGCTCGGTGTTTTCGGAAGTCAGGTCGCGGGTGGTTTCGGAGCGATTTCCGCCCGTCTGCGGCGCGAAGAGCCGGCGGAGAATGCCCAGGCGATTCTGGCCGGGACAGTCGACGTCCTGGCGGGCATCGTCCTGTGGTTCGCGCTCGCGCCGTGGCCGGATTGGGTGCCGCTTGCCGTGCTTGGTCCGGTTGTCATCGGATTGGCACGTGTTCTGGCCTCCAGCGGAGACACGGGGATGGCTACAGCAGCCCGCGACCGGACGAGCCTTCTGCTGCTTCTTGCCCTGTCCGCTGCCTTCGGCTTTTTACCTGAAACTTTAGCCTGTCTCGCGTTGGGGCTGCTTGCAGCTTTGCTGCTGCGCCGCGACAAGGAATAATCTAACCCGTCCTTAACTATGCGGGCACTATGCCTGCCGGACAATGGGCGAAGAGACGATGGACCTTGCCGCCGACGCTGCTGTCGAGGCGATCCTGCGGGATGGTGCCGCGCGCGAAGCCCGCGCGCTGACGGCGGTCGTCCCGGTTCTGCGCCACCTGCTCGGGGCCGAAGCGCAGGGCCTTGTGAACGACGCTCTGCTGGCCCGGGTGAGAGGAATGATCCTTGATCTTGCGGGGCAATTGCTTGCGGCACAGGCCGGGCGCGATCCTGCAACCCGCATGGCCGCCGATGATCCCGCCGCGCTCGATCGCCTTGCCGGCGGCCTGATGGCCGACGAAGCGCTGCTTGCCCATTGTCACGCCCTTGCCGCGGAAGGCCTCATCGCCGAGCGCCTGCATCAGCGCCATGCCGTCGATCCGGTGCTGAGCCCGCTTCTTCAGGAACTGATCGCATCGGAGGACGGCGCCGTGGCCGCGCTGGCGATGGCGGCCCTCGCAGCACAATCGCGTTTCGTGCAGGGGCAGCGCCGCATGGAACTGCCGCTTGGCGAACTGCCGGCGGAATTGTTCCACGCTCTGCTGGCACGGGTGCAGGTCGGCTTTGGCGAGGGCGCGGGTCTCGTTCGGCTGCAGACAGGATATGATGAAGCGACCTCCCGGCTCGGACTCATCGCGCGGCTTGTCGCAGCCATGCGGCGCGGCTCAGTGGCCGCGCTCGGGCTCGATCACACCGGGACCGCTCTGTTCGCCAGCGCGCTTGCCGCTCATACCCGAAAGGCCCGCAGTGAGGCCGTTCTGGCGTGTCACGAGGGGCAGGGGATCCGCTTGGCGCTCCTGCTGCGCGCCGCCGGCCTCTCGCCCACCGCGATTGAGCGCCAGTTGGTGATGATCGATCCTGCCGCGCGTCTGCCACGCTCGCTTGACGAGCTGTCGCCCGAGCGTGCCGCCGCGCTGCTCGGCGCTGGTCTGGCAGGGTGATGAACGGCATGGATCACTCCGAAAGCCTGTTGGGTTCCTATGGACTGACTGACGCGCGCGACCGACTGCTGAGCGCCGATGCTCCGCTGGCTGACTTGCAAGAGCGATGCGGCGGCGATCTGCCCGGCACGCTGGCGATCCCGGAACTGCTCGCGCTAGTGCAGCAGGCGCGGCGCATGGGTCTCAGGATTGCGCGCAGCTTTTCCGCGTTCGATGGTGATGCCGAAGTCTCCGGTTTTGCCCGCATCCACCCGGTCGGCGAACATGACGGTGGGGGCTGCGAGGTGCTTGTCGAGAACTGGCAACGCAGCGTGCTGGCCCAACCCGGCGCGCGCGAATTCGCCGAGCGGATTGATTCGATCGACCGGGTCACAGCGGAGGTCAGTGCAAGGCTCGATGCGGGCCAGCGGGTGCAGGTGCTTAGCGCCCGCGCGCCCGATGCGGCGGCACTGGAGGCGGCGGCGCTGGCGACCCCGGGCATCCACTGGACTGAACTCGTCGAACTTACCGGAATCACCCACCATCAGCCGCTCCACTGGCGGCTGCTGGACGGCGCGGTCTGCCGCTTTGCCGGGTCACGGCGAAATTGGCGCGTGCGAATGATTCCACTCGGCCCCGATGCCCAGCAGCCGCATGGTTTCGAATTGCTGCTGATCGCTGAGGAGCAATTGGCCGACGGTGCCGGAGCCGTATCCGCAGCGGAAGACATCACTCCCGAGGCTTCGCCAACCCGGCTTGTCGGCACTGCGCTTACGCCGGTCCTGCGTCTGCCGGTGGCGCGGATCATCGCCAATGCCGAGACGATGCGCGCGCGTCTCGCGGGGCCCTTGCGGGACGAATATAGCGAGTATGCCGGAACTATCGCGAGCGCCGGCCAGCACCTTGCCGCGATGCTCGATGATCTCGCCGATCTCGAAGTGGTCGAGACCCCCGGGTTTGGCACGGCGCGCGAATCCGTCGACCTTGTCGATGCGGCGAGCCGCGCGGCGGGCATCCTCGGCGTGCGCGCGCAGCACCGCGACACGGTACTGGTGGTCGAAGGCGAGCGCGGCACAGCTGTGGCCACGGCCGAGTTCCGCCGCGTGCTGCAGATCCTCATCAATCTCGTCAGCAACGCCATTGCCTACTCTCCCGCAGGCAGCAGGGTGACAATCAGCGCCTTTGCCGAGGGCGAGGGGCGTGTTGCGGTCACGGTTGCAGACGAGGGTCCCGGTATTACGCCCGAGCAGGCGGAGCGGATATTCGACAAGTTCGAACGTCTCGGCCGCGATAGCGACAGTGGCAAGGACAAGGGCTCAGGCCTAGGGCTTTATATCTCCCGCCGGCTAACCGAGGCGATGGAGGGCACTCTGACCGTGGCAAGCGCGCCGGGTGGGGGCGCATTGTTCAGACTGGAACTGCCCGCCAACTGAGGCAATGCGCGCCAGCGGCGTTCCGTCTGCGGCCCGTCAGCGGCGGGAACGGTAATTAACAAGCAGCAGCAGCACCGCCCCGGCGGCAGCAGTGGCGAGGCCTCGGGCAGTCCAGTCTTGTTCTCCCAGCATGAAGCTGCCTGCGGGCCAGTTCAGCAAGCCACTGCCTTGTAAAGCCCAGATGATGCCAGACACGACAAGAAACATTCCTGTCGCTCTGAGCATCATCATGGCGTTTCAGCGCCCTAGCGGTTGGCGACGGGCACGTAATCGCGCTGTGTCGGCCCCGTGTAGAGCTGGCGCGGACGGCCGATCTTCTGGCCGGGGTCGCTGATCATCTCGTTCCACTGCGCAACCCAGCCCACCGTGCGGGCGAGAGCAAAGAGCGCGGTGAACATGGTGGTCGGGAAACCAATCGCCGAGAGGATGATACCCGAATAGAAGTCGACATTCGGGAACAGCTTCTTCTCGATGAAGTAGGGGTCCGACAGCGCAATCTCTTCGAGCCGCAGCGCGGTTTCGAACAGCGGATCGGTGACCTTCAGAGCATCGAACACCTCGCGCACGGTCTTCTGCATCACAGTCGCGCGCGGATCGTAGTTCTTGTACACGCGGTGGCCGAAGCCCATCAGGCGGAACGGATCGTTCTTGTCCTTGGCGCGCTCGATGTAGTGCGGAATCTTGTCGGGCGTGCCGATTTCCTTGAGCATGTTGAGCGCCGCTTCGTTAGCACCGCCATGCGCCGGGCCCCACAGGCAGGCAATGCCGGCCGCGATGCAGGCAAACGGGTTCGCGCCCGACGAACCGGCGAGACGCACAGTCGAGGTCGAGGCGTTCTGCTCGTGATCGGCGTGGAGGATGAAGATGCGATCCATCGCGCGTTCAACAGCCGGGATCACTTCATAGGGCTCGGCCGGCACGCCGAATGTCATGCGGAGGAAATTGCCGGTGTAGCTCAGCGAGTTGTCCGGGTAGATGAAAGGCTGACCGACCGAATACTTGTACGCCATCGCCGCGATCGTCGGCATCTTGGCGATCAGGCGGTGCGAGCTGATGGTGCGGTGCTCGGGATCGGAAATGTCGGTAGAGTCGTGGTAGAATGCCGACAGCGCGCCGACCACGCCGCACATGATCGCCATCGGGTGCGCATCACGACGGAAGCCGCGGTAGAAGGTCATCAGCTGCTCGTGCAGCATGGTGTGACGGGTGATGGTATAGCTGAAGTCGTCGAGCTCGTCCTTGCTCGGCAGTTCGCCATTGAGCAGCAGGTAGCTGACCTCCATGAAGCTCGAATGCTCTGCCAGCTGGCCGATGGGATAGCCGCGGTGCAGCAGGACGCCTTCGTCGCCGTCGATATAGGTCAGCGCGCTTTCGCAAGCGGCGGTTGATGTGAAACCGGGGTCAAAAGTGAAGGCACCCGTTTGCGCATAAAGCTTGCGGATGTCGATCACGTCGGGGCCGGTGCTGCCCTCGAATACGGGGTATTCGAAGGATTTGCCGCCGATTTCGAGTTTCGCCGTCTTGTCTGCCAAGATCTGTCTCCTGTCCAAAATTCTCTTCCGGCCCCCGCCGGTTGCCCTGTTTCAGGCGGTATTTCAGGCGGCCTGCGCGTCGAGCCGGGCAAGTGCCTCGTCTCGACCGAGCAGGACCAGAACATCGAAAATACCGGGTGATGTGGTTGTCCCGGTCAGCGCCGCGCGCATCGGCTGCGCCAGCTTGCCGAGACCCAATCCCAGTTCCTCGGAAAGCGCCTTCGTAGTGGCTTCGAGCGCCTCGCTTGTCCAGTCGTTTTCCGCCCTGAGCGCCTCGTAAATCTTGCGTAAAATCGAACGTGCATCGCCTTCGAGGAGGCTTGCCGCCTTCTCGGTCATTTCGAGCGGGTGCTTGGCGAACAGGAATGCTGCCCCTTCAACCACTTCGTTCAGGTTCTTGGCGCGAACCTTTAGAACCGGCATGGCGCGAGTGAGAAGATCGACATCCGCGTGATCACCGATGCGGGCGGCCACCAGCGCGGCCAGGCGGGAATCATCTGCCTCGCGCAGGTAATGGCCATTCAGGTTTTCCAGCTTCTTGAGGTCGAACCGCGAGGGACTTTTGCCCACGCCATCGAGATCGAACAGCTGCGTCGCCTCTTCGCGGGTGATCTCCTCCCGGTCCCCGTGCCCCCAGCCGAGACGCAGCAGGTAGTTGAACAGTGCCTCGGGCAGGATGCCGAACTCGTCACGATAGGCCTCGACCCCGAGCGCGCCGTGACGCTTCGACAACTTCGCGCCATCGCTGCCGTGGATCAGAGGGATGTGAGCGTAGACGGGATCGGGCCAGTTGCCCTCGATGGCGGCCATCGCGCGTATGATCGGCAACTGACGGAACGCATTGTTGAGATGATCGTCGCCGCGGATCACATGGGTCACGCCCATGTCGTGATCGTCGACCACCACCGCGAGCATATAGGTCGGCGTGCCGTCGGCGCGCAGGATGATGTAGTCGTCGATTTCTTCGTTCTTCACCGTGACTGCACCCTGCACACGGTCGTGGATCGTCACCTCGCCCTCGGTAGGTGTCTTGAGGCGGATGGTGAAGGGCGCGCCCTTGGGCGCCTCCGAGGGATCGCGGTCGCGCCAACGCCCATCGTAACGCAGCGGTTTCTTGTTGGCGCGCTGCTCCTCGCGCATCGCCTCGAGCTCTTCGGAGGTGGCGAAGCACTTGTAGGCGTGGCCCGCCTTCAGCAGTTGCCAGGCAACCTCGGCATGGCGCTCGGCGCGGTCGGACTGGAACACGGGGGGGGCATCATAATCGAGCCCGAGCCAGTCGAGGCCCTCGATGATGGCATCAATGGCCTCCTGGGTGGAGCGTTTGCGGTCGGTGTCCTCGATCCGCAGCAGCGTCCGTCCGCCGTGGTGACGGGCATAAAGCCAGTTGAACAGCGCAGTGCGCGCCCCCCCGATGTGCAGGAAGCCGGTCGGCGAGGGCGCGAAGCGGGTCACGACTTCGCCTGTGGGCTCCGCGACGGGGATGCTGCTTTCGCTTGCCATTGGCCTTAATTTCCTGTTCACTTTGAGCGGCTTGCGTAGGGGCATGGCCGGTCGGGGGACGAGCCGATGCGCGATGTGCCGATCATTCCGATGGGAGAGGACCCGGGCAGCCCAGATGCCGCCGGAGACCCGCCGTCGCGCCCTTGGCAAACCGCGCGACGCTTGTCCAGCACCGGCGGCGTAGGGCGGTACGCCGATGCCGCCGAGCGCTTTCTGGCAAGTGCTGGCTTCGAGCGGGCGCCGTGGCTTGCGGTGGTCTTTGCAGCCGGGATCACGGCTTGGTTCGTGTTGCCGGAGCAATGGCAGTGGATTGCCGCGCTTGCCGCCGGCGTGGGGCTGGCGCTGGGCGCTGTGGCGGTCTGGCCGCATGGCAGCGCGGCTGACGAGACACGAGCGAACTTGCGCCTCGCGCTCGTCGCCTGCGGGATGATCTTCGCACTCGGCGTCGGCACGGTCTGGACAAGGTCCGCGATCGTCGGGACTGTGCCCATCGCCCGGCCAGGCGTTATTCTCATCGAAGGGCGGGTGCTCGCCCGCGAGGACCAGCCGGCCGAGCGGCGTCTGCGCCTGACGCTGGCCATGCGCGATGCGGAGGCGGGCGTGGCGCGCAAGGTGCGTGTCAATGTGCCGTTCGATGCGCTCGGGCCGGAGGGGCCGCCCGCGGGCCTCGCCGAAGGTGCGGTGGTACGGCTGCGGGCGCGACTTATGCCGCCAGCCTCGCCGATGCTGCCGGGCGCCTACGACTTTGCCCGGGCCGCGTGGTTCCAGGGCCTGTCGGCGACGGGATCGATGGTCGGCCCGCTGGTGGTGGTCGAGCCTGACCCGGCCGGCGATGGCCTTGCCAGCCTCCAGCGCGCCTTGGCTGGGCATATCAAGGCGCAGGTCTCGGGGTCCCCGGGCGCTATTGCAGCGGCCTTTGCCAGCGGTGATCGCGGCGGGATCAGCGATGCGGACGATACGGCGATGCGCGATTCGGGCCTCACCCATCTGCTCTCGATCAGCGGGCTGCACGTGAGCGCGGTGATCGCGGCCGCCTATTTCGCGGTGATGCGACTGCTGGCCCTCTGGCCCGCGCTCGCGCTGCGGGTGCGTCTGCCGATCGTCGCTGCGGCCACCGGCGCACTGGTCGGGGTCGGCTATACCCTCGTCACCGGCGCCGAGGTGCCCACGGTCAGGAGCTGCGTTGCCGCACTGCTGGTTCTGGGTGCGCTGGTTCTGGGGCGCGAGGCGCTGTCCTTGCGGATGGTCGCTGTGGCTGCCGGGTTCGTGCTGCTGCTATGGCCCGAGAGCGCGATCGGGCCGAGCTTCCAGATGAGCTTTGCCGCAGTGCTGGCGATCATTGCCCTGTCGAATAGCGCGCCAGTTAAAGCCTTTCTCGCCCCGCGCGAAGAGCCGTGGTGGCAGCGGATCGCGCGGCGAACTGTGATGCTGTTCGTTACCGGCGTGGTTATCGAACTCGCGCTGATGCCGGTCGTACTGTTCCACTTCCACCGCGCCGGGATGTACGGAGCATTGGCGAATGTGGTGGCAATCCCTTTAGTAACCTTCGTCTCCATGCCTCTGATTGCATTGGCACTGCTAGCCGATCTGGTGGGAGCAGGCGCTCCGTTCTGGTGGCTGGTCGAACGTTCGCTGGCGCTACTGCTGGGGATTGCGCACTTCACTGCAGGGCAGGCAGGGGCGGTGCAGTTGATGCCGCAGATCAGCGGGCTTTCGGTGGCGCTTTTTGCCGCTGGCGGCCTGTGGCTAGGCCTGTGGCGCGGGCGGATTCGGCTTGCAGGACTTGTGCCGGTTTCGCTTGCAAGCGTGTTGGTGGCGTTCAATCCGATTCCCGACCTTTTGATCGCGGGCGACAGGCAGCAGGTGGGCATAACCATGACCGGCGTTGATGGTGAGCCCCGGCTCATCTCTCTGCGCGATAGCCGATCGTCCTACACCCGCGACAATCTGATGGAGCTTGCGGGCGTCGGCGCAGTGCCTGTGCCTCTGGCTGACTGGCCGGGGGCACGCTGCTCCTCGGCGTTTTGTACGCTGACCATCAGGCGCGGCGGGAGAGACTGGGAGCTACTCCTCGGGCGCGGCCGTGAGCGGGTGGAGGAAAGGGCGCTTGCGGCAGCTTGCGCCCGGGCCGACATTGTCGTGTCCGAGCGCTTTCTCCCCCGTTCCTGCCGCCCGCGCTGGCTCAAGGCCGACCGCCGCTATCATGCGCAGTCGGGCGGGCTCGCCATCGATCTTGGGAGCGAGCGGATCACCACCGTGGCCGAGGGTCAGGGATCCCATGGCTGGTGGCGCGTGGAGGAGGATCCGTTTGGAAAACCTCGCCCGGAAGGCCCGGCTTCGGCAAGGCCGGGTCAAACGGCACCCTGAGCCGAGTTATAGAGGGTCGAGAGGGGGTTTAAGCGGGGTCTGCAGGCGCGCGAAGGGCATGCGAAAAGGGGCGCCACTGGCGCCCCTCGAAATCCAACATAATTCAAATCACCGGGGACTCGGGTCAGGAATACCCCGGTCAGCGACGTCCCCAGCTTTCGACCTCTGGCGCCTCAGTGGTAGCGCCGAAGCAGGCCCGCAAGCTTGCCCTGCACTTCCACCTCGTCGGGGCGGTAGTATTGGGGGTCATAGGACGCATTGGCCGGATCAAGCCGAACCTGGCCGCCTTCGCGGCGCAGATATTTGAGCGTCGCTTCCTCGCCGCGCACCAGTGCGACCACGATCTCGCCATCGCGCGCGCTGTTGGTCCGCTTCACCAGTGCGAAATCGCCGTCGAAGATTCCGGCATCGACCATCGAATCACCCGATACTTCTAGCGCGTAATGCTCCCCGGGGCCAAGCAAGGCGGCAGGAACCGGCAGGGTCGACTGGCCTTCCAGCGCTTCGATCGGCGCGCCTGCGGCAATCCGTCCGTGGAGCGGCAGCTCGATCACGTCGTTCGCCGCTTCCGGCGCACGCGCCGCAGGCGAAGGCATGGGAACCACATTCCCGCCCGCAGGTGCCGTGGCCCGCGCAGGCGTCGTGTCGCCGGGCTGGCGGATCACCTCGAGTGCGCGCGCCCGGTTGGGTAGACGGCGCAGGAACCCGCGTTCCTCCAGCGCAGAAATCAGCCGGTGCACGCCGGACTTGCTCTTGAGATCGAGCGCTTCCTTCATTTCCTCGAAACTCGGCGAGACGCCGGACTCTTCCAGCCGCTGCTGGATGAAAACAATGAGCTCGCGCTGCTTTGCGGTCAGCATTGGTCAAATCTCCTGTGGTCGCACCCACGCCGCACCCGTTGCCGGAAACGCCGTGCCAATCCCTTGCGTGCGCCAAGAGGCACCGTTCTTGGGTGCGTTGTGAGCACTTGCCGTTCCGCCATTAAGGTGAACGAACAAGGAACAATTAGGCAACTGCGGAACGCTAGTCAAGCACGGTCGTCAGGCGAACCGCGCAATTCAGCCATTCTGGAGGCGGAACACCCGGACAGGCTCGCCTGCGCGCAAGGCGGGGCTGTGCGCAGGGCGGTCGATCAGGCAGTCCGCCGCCGCCAGCGCGGAAAGCGCCGAGGAATCCTGCGATCCGGCAAGGCGCACTTCGTTACCCGCACGCACCGCGCGCAGAAACTCGCGGCGGGGGCCGATGGCCGGAAGATCCTCGCCCGCAATCATCGTCACAGCGGTCGGCAGAGGATCAGGATCGCCCATTGCCTTGCGCACCAGCGGCAGCGCAAAAAGGAAGGCGGTCACGAAACTCGACACAGGGTTGCCGGGAAGGCCGAGGATCACCTGCGCTGCTCCGTCCTTCGGGCGCATGGCGACCAGCAGCGGCTTTCCCGGCTTGATTGCGATTTTCCAGAAGGCGATTTCGGCGCCCCAATCAGCCAGCGCGGGCTTGATAAGGTCGTGATCGCCCACCGATGCGCCGCCAGAGGTGATCAGGATGTCCGCGTCCGCTGCTTGTGCCAGTGCCTCGGCGAGTGCTTCGCGATTGTCGGGCACCGGGCCGATCCGCGTCACATCGCAGGCCAGATCATGAAGCATGGCCGCGATCATGGCCGCGTTGCTGGCGGGGATCTGGTGGGGAAGGCAGTGTGCCGGATCGCGGCTGAGTTCGTCGCCGCTGTCCATCACCGCCACGCGCGCCCGGCGGGCGACGGGGAGCGCCGCGTGCCCTCCGGCCAGCGCGAGTGCCAAGCGGGCAGGCGTAATGCGGGAGCCCTTGGTAAGCAGCAGGTCGCCCGCGTGGAAATCGAACCCGCGGGCGCGGATGTGGCGGCCCGCCGGGGGCACGAGGTCTGTGGCGGCGATCCGACCCGCCTCGTCCACGGCGTCCTCCTGCAACAGTACGCGGTCGGCACCCTGGGGGACAATCGCGCCGGTCGAGATCCGCACGCACGCGCCGGGGGCAAGAACATCGCGGTAGGGCGCCCCCGCGCGGCTTTCACCGGCCAGCGTCCACGCGCCTTCTCCGCCCGCCAGCGCATAGCCGTCCATCGCGGAAAGATCGGCGGGTGGCTGGGTGCGCGCGGCACGGAGGTCCTCGGCCAGATTACGGCCGAGCGCTTGTTCGGTCGGGATGGTCTCGGGCGGCAGCAGCGGCGCGAGGGCGAGCAGGCGGGCCTGCGCTTCCTCGAGGCCCAGCAGCGCGGTCAAAGGGAGGCTTTCCAGTCGCCTGATTTGCCGCCGGTCTTGGCGATCAGGCGCACCTCGGAGATGACCATACCCTTGTCGATCGCCTTGGCCATGTCGTAAATTGTGAGGAGCGCGATGGAAGTGGCTGTCATCGCTTCCATTTCAACGCCCGTCTTTCCCGTCAACGACGCGGTCGCGATGGCGCGGATGGCGTTGGCTTCGTAAGTGAAGTCGATGTCGACCGCCTCCAGCCCGAGCGGGTGGCACAGCGGGATCAGATCGCCGGTGCGCTTGGCGGCCATCATACCGGCAATGCGCGCGGTGCCAAGCACGTCGCCCTTGGGGACATCGCCCGCGCGGATCGCGGCGAGCGCCTCTGCCGACATGGCGATCCGCCCCGAGGCGACCGCACGGCGCGCCGTGGCGGGCTTGCCGCCGACATCGACCATGCGCGCGGCACCGCTTTCATCGAGGTGGGTGAGTTTGCTCATGCCGCCATATCTGCGCCGAGCAGGGCGCGGGTGGCACTCGCAATATCGTCAGCCCGCATCAGGCTTTCGCCCACGAGGAACGTGCGGACGCCCGATGCTTCGAGCCGCTGGCAATCTGCATGGCTGTTGATCCCGCTCTCGCCCACGAGCAGCGTGCCTTCGGGCGCCAGCGGCGCGAGGCGCTCGGTGGTGGCGAGGCTGGTGGTGAAGGTCTTGAGATCGCGGTTGTTGACACCGATCAGGCGCGACTGGAGAACCTCGGCGGCGCGGGCCATCTCGGCCTCGTCGTGCACTTCGACCAGCACGTCCATGCCGTATTGGCGCGCTGCCAATTCGATCTCGGCCATCTGCGCGTCTTCCAGCGCGGCGACGATTATGAGAATCGCGTCGGCCCCGATCGCGCGTGCTTCGAGGCACTGCCACGGATCGACCATGAAGTCCTTACGCAGCACGGGCAGGGCGCAGGCCGCGCGGGCCTGCACGAGGTAATCCTCGTGCCCCTGGAAGTAGGGCGCGTCGGTGAGGACGGAAAGGCACGCAGCGCCGCCTGCTTCATAGGCGGCGGCATGATGGGCGGGATGGAAGTCGGCGCGGATCAGTCCCTTGGAGGGGCTGGCCTTCTTGACCTCGGCAATCAGGGCATAGCCCGCGGCGGCGCGCGCACGCAGGGCAGCCTCGAACCCGCGCGGCGCGCTTTGTGCAGCGGCGGCGGCTTCCAGCGCGGCGGTGGTGGTCGCAGCCTTGCGGGCGGCGACTTCGAGGCGCTTGGTGGCGCAGATTTCTTCGAGTTTGTTCATCTCTCTCACTACGCGCTCACTTCGCCATGCCGATCCACCTGCCGAGCAGCGCGAGCGCGGCGCCGCTGTCGAGCGCCTCTGCTGCCATCGCCGCGCGTTCGCGCCAGTCGCTGCCGCGCTGCGCCACTGTCAGCGCGCCGGCTGCATTGAACAGCACGGCGTCGCGATAGGGGCCTGGGGTGCCCATCAGCAGCGCCTTCAAGGCCGCTGCGTTGTGCTTGGCATCGTCGCCCCGGATTGCCTCGATCGGTGCATGGGCGAGACCCGCTGTCGAGGCGTCGAGGCGCTCCATCGTGAAGGTGTTGCCGGTGACCACCGCCACTTCGTTTCCGCCCGCGAGGCTCAACTCATCGAGGCCCTCGTCACCCGAGACGATCAGCGACTTGCCCGTGCCAAGCCGCGCCATCGCGCCCGCATAAATCGGCACATAGGCGGGCCGCGCGATGCCGATCAGCTGGCTTTTCACTTTTGCCGGATTCGAAAGAGGACCCATCAGGTTGAAGATCGTGCGCTGGCCGATCCGCACCCGGATGGGTTGGATGCGCGCCATCGCGGGGTGGTGGTTCTTGGCAAAGAGGAAGCAGATGCCGATTTCGGCGAGCGTCTTTTCCGCTGTGCGACCGGCGGCGTCCATGTCGAGGCCGAGGGCTTCCAGCGTGTCCGCCGCGCCCGCCTTGGAACTTGCCGCGCGGTTGCCGTGCTTCGCGACCGGCACGCCGCAGGCCGCGACCACGAGGCTTACGGCGGTGGAGACGTTGAGGGTGTGGTGCCCGTCGCCGCCTGTGCCGCAGACGTCGATCGCGCCGTCAGGGGCCTCGATCGGGATCAGCCGTGAGCGCAGCGCCCGCGCAGCGCCGGCGATTTCATCCGCAGTCTCCCCGCGCGCCGACAGGGCGACGAGAAAGTCGGCGATCTCCTGCTCCGACGGCGCACCGTCGAGGAGCACGCCGAATGCCGCCTCCGCCTCTGCTTCCGAGAGCGGCGTGGTCACATCAGGGAGCATGCTCATGCGGTCGGCCTTGCGGGGAGCACAGGCTCCAACCCGCACAGCCGCACGAAATTGGCGAGCAAAGCATGGCCATGCTCGGTAGCGATGCTCTCGGGGTGGAACTGCACCGAGTGGATCGGGAGGGTCGCGTGACGGAAGCCCATGACGCTGAGGTGATCCGCGCCAGGTGTTTCCGCGTGGGCATTCGCGATCAGCTCTGCGGGCACATTCACCACTTCGAGGCTGTGATAGCGCGTCGCGATGAACGGCGAGGGCAGGCCAACGAACACCCCCGTCCCGTCATGCGTCACCGGCGAGGTCTTGCCATGCATCAGCCCGCCGCGCTGAACTGTCCCGCCGAAATGCTGACCGATTGCCTGATGGCCAAGGCAGACGCCCATCAAGGGCTTTCCTGCGTCGGCACAGGCCGCGACCAGATCGAGGCTGATGCCAGCCTCATTCGGCGTGCAGGGGCCGGGCGAGATCAGGAATCCGGCAGCATTCGTGCGCAAGGCCTCGGCGGCAGTCAGCGCGTCGTTGCGCTCGACGCGTACCTCGGCCCCCAGCTCCATCAGGTAATGGACGAGGTTGAAGGTGAAGCTGTCGTAATTGTCGATGACGAGGATCATTCTGCCGTTGCCTCTGCCTCTGGCTGTGTCTTCTCGCGCTTTGTCACCACGATGACCGGGCCGATCCTGCCCTTGTCTAGCCGTCCGGTCGCCGGATCCCACAGCGAGGACACCGCGCCGTCGAGGTAAAGCGCATTGCTCACCTTCAGCACGTCACGGAAATAGCGGGCGAGCTGGCCGAAGCTGACCGGCGCTTCGGAGATAACGAAATGCGCCTTGCCCGACCCGTCGACGCCGACCGCGTTGCGGATCGCTTTCGAGGGGCCGTCGTCCTGGATTTCAGGGTGCAGTTTGCCATCCACCAGCAGCATCGGCCCGGACTGGGTGCCGAACTGCGGACGATCGCCCACGGTGTTGAAGAAGGTGTTGCTCCCCAGCACGTGCCACCCGGCACCGCTGCCGAAGAAAACGCCATTGGGCTTCATGTAGAAATTGCCTTCTCCGTCCCCACGGTTCAGCTCCTTCAGGCGCTCGCCGTTCTGGACGTAGTAGCCAATCGGCTTGAGGTCATCGCCATACATCCCGCCGTTCATGGCAAAGGCGATGGTGGAAGGATCGACGCTCGCCGCGAAGGCGGAAAGCGAAGCGAAGGGTTGCTTGTCCGCGCCTAGGTTGGCCATTTCGATGCGGTGCTGCGCGGGATCGGCCACGCAGTGGGTGAGGGCGACGCTTTCGAAGGTCACGCTCTCGCATGCCGACGGCCCGGCTGTTTCTGCGGGCGCAGTTGCAGCGGCGAGGGGTTCTTCGGCCTGCGAGCCATCGAACCTGATCTTGGTCACCGCGTCGCCCGCCTGTGGTTCGGAACAGGCGGCAAGGGTCAGCAGCAGACCCAAGGTGAAGGCAGCGCGCTTCATTGTCCGTATCCCGGTTCGCCAGCGACCCGCACCGCCTCGCGCGCGGCGGCGATCAGGGCGCCCGACTTGGCGCGGCATTCGGCCAGTTCGTAATCGGGGTTACTATCGGCGACGATGCCAGCGCCCGCCTGCACGTGCATCACGCCGTCCTTCACCACTGCGGTTCTGAGTACGATGCAGCTATCAAGGCTGCCATCGGGCGCAAAATAGCCGACGCCGCCTGCATAGGCACCGCGCGTTTCGGGTTCGAGTTCGGCGATGATCTCGCAGGCGCGGATCTTGGGCGCGCCCGATACGGTCCCGGCCGGGAAGCCTGCGAACAGCGCGTCGAGCGCATCCTTCGAGGGATCGAGCTGGCCCACCACATTGCTGACGATGTGCATCACGTGGCTGTAACGCTCGATGGTGAAGCTGTCGGTGACTTCCACCGTGCCTGCTGCGGCCACGCGGCCCACGTCGTTACGGCCCAGATCGAGCAGCATCAGGTGCTCGGCGCGCTCCTTGGGATCGGCGAGCAGGCTGGCTTCGTTGGCGTCATCCTCCTCGCGCGTTCCTCCGCGCGGGCGTGTTCCGGCGATCGGGCGGATGGTGACTTCGCCTTCTCTCACCCGCACCAGAATTTCCGGCGACGAGCCAACCAGTGCAAAGCCGGGCAGGTCGAGGAAATAGAGGAAGGGCGAAGGGTTCACCCGCCGCAATGCGCGGTAGAGCGCCAGCGGGGGCAGGGTGAAGGGGCAGGTGAAGCGCTGGGCGAGCACGACCTGGAAGATATCGCCGGCGACGATGTAGTCCTTCGCGCGCAGGGCCATCGCCTTGTAGTCGTCGGGCGCGATTACCGGCGCGAGGTCGGGCAGGGTATCGGGCACCGTGTCCATGAGCGGGGCGGGGGCGGCCTGACCGAGCTGGCTCAGCGCTGCATCGATGCGTTCGCCCGCGCGCTCCACCGCGGCTTCAGGATTGGCCGCCTCCCAGATCGGCGCGATGGCGAACAGCGCATCGGTCAGACGGTCGAAGACGAAGATCACCGTCGGCCGCACGAATAGCATGTCGGGCAGATCGAGGTCGCTCTGCGCGGCGCGTGGCAAAGTTTCGACAAGGCCGATGGTCTCGTAGCCGAAATAACCGACGAGGCAGGCGAGCGCAGGGGGGAGCCCCTCGGGCATCGGGTCGATGCGGCAGGTTGCGGCAAGTGCGCGCAGTTCCTTGAGGGCATTGCCTGCCAGCGGGCTGAATGCCTCGCGGTTGGTGCGCCAGTCGCGGTTGATCGCGGCAACCTCGCCCTTGGCGCGGAACACCAGATCTGGGTCGATCCCGAGCAGGCTGTAGCGCCCGCGCACCTCGCCGCCTTCGACGCTTTCCAGCAGGAAGTCGCCTCGCCCGGGCACGATCAGCCGCCGCGCGGCGCCAACCGGCGTATCGCTGTCGGCGATGATCCGCCGCCATACCAGCGCCGGCTTGCCTGCGGCGAGCGTGGCGGTGGCGGCAGCGGCGTTTTCGGGCAATCCTGCTGTGGTCACGTGATCAAGCGCTTACTGCTCGCCGGTGAGCTGCTTGCGCACCGCAGCGATGCCGGCGTCATTGCGGGTCACGCCCAGTTCCTTGCGCATCGCGGCGGTGGCCTGCGCGCGATACTCCTGCGACAGGGCCTGACCCAGCTGCTGGCGGGTCTGCGCCACCAGCTGCGGCTCCTTGTCGAGCGGAAGGGTGCTGATGTCTTCGAGATCGACGACATACCAGCCGGCATTGCGCGGCCCCTCGAGCGTCTTGGCCGTGCCTTCGGCCATGCTGAACATCAGCACCAGCGGCGGCGGGATACGGCCCTGAGACTGAGCAAGCAGCTGGCGGCGTTCAAGGTCGATCACCTCGCGTTCGAAGCCGGGCTTGTTCTCGGCCACCAATGCTGCGGCCAGCGGCATGCCGCTGCGGACCTTGGCAAGGATGCGTTCGGCGGCCTGCTTGGCGAGGGTCGCGCCCTGCGCACGCTTCCAGCCGGCGATCGCGCCATCGCGCACCTGCGCCAGCGGCGGGGCCGAAGCTTCCTCGATGCGCGCGACCTCGAACACCACGAATTGCTTGCCCGCCACCACTTCGGCGAGCTGCGGCGCGCTTTCCTCCATCTGGAACGCGGTCTGGAGCACCGGGGCGAGCTGGGGCACGATCTGGACACCGGGCTGGCCAAATGCCTGCCCATTGGCGAGCAAGGCGGGCGTGGTCTCGATCTTGAGGCCATAGGCCTTGGCGACATCGGCCAGAGCGGTGCCGCCGTCGATCTCGCCCTCGATCTCCGCGATCAGGTCTGAGACGCCTGCGGTGCGCTTTTCGGTGGTGAGTGCTTCAGTGATCTCGGGGGTCGCCTGAGCGAGGCTGCGCGCGGGCAGCCGCTCGATTGTGTCGGCGCGTGCCACATACCAGCCCAGCGTGCCCTGCACAGGCTCGATCACCCCACCTTGCGCGGTCTGGAAGGCGTTCTGCGCAAAGGCGGCGCCATTGGCAGCAGCCATCGCCGCGCGGTCACGCGCTTCGCTTTTGGAAGAGGTGAAGCCCGCCTCGCGCGCCACGTTTTCGAGGCTCGCCCCGCCGCGGATCCGGGCGGCGAGCGCCTTGGCGGCGTCCTGCGTGGGGACAACAAAGCTCGTCACCGCACGCTTTTCGCTGGCGGCATATTTGGCGGCATCGCGCTTGTAACGTTCGGCCACTTCGGCCGCAGTCGGGATGGCGTTGACCTCGAGCGTGTCCGAACCGAATACCGCGAAGCGCAATGTGCGCCGCTCGGGCCGGATAAACTGGGTGCGATTGTCGGCATACCAGGCGGCAAGCTGCGAATCGGTGGGATTGGCGGTGGGCGCGTAAGCAGTGCTCGGGATAAGCGCGATCTCGCCCTTGCGCTTTTCCAGCACCAGCGCGGCATATTGGCGCGCGATCTTTTCGGGAAGCTGCGGCGCTGCGACGGCCGAACGCAGCAATTGCTGTTCCAGCAGCCCGTCTTCCAGATCGCGGCGGAAGGTCGCATCGGTCAGCCCGCGCGATTGAAGCGCGGCAACATAGGTCTTTTCGTCGAATGCGCCGGTGAGACCCTGAAAGGCCGGGATCTTCAGAATCTCGCTATTCACAAGATTATCACCTGCGCGCAGGCCATAGGTGCGCGCATATTCGCCCACGGTGTAGCGGTCGATCAGCTGTTTCACGACCTCGTCGAGCCCGCCTTCGGTAACGAATTTAGCCATCGACAGGGTCGGGTTTTGCGCCCGCACCTGATCGAGCGCGGTATTAGCCGCGACCGACAGCTCGGTCAGCGGGATCTTCTCGCTGCCCACCACCGCGAGGTTGTCCGTCCCCGAAACCCCGGTGAACTGCGTGTTCGACAGGTCTCCCGCAGCAAAGGCGAGCGCGATCAGGGCCAGGAAGGCCAGGACCAGCGGCAGGCCGATCTTCGAGGCAAAAAAGCGGCGGAAGAAGGAAATCATGACGTAACGGATCCCATCCGGGTGTGGCTGGCGCAATGCCGGCAATTCTCGGGCAAGCACCGCGGTTGCCCCGCGGCGCGGTTCGCGCTTTAGAGGCCCTGCGACCGCGCGGCAACAGGTTCGCATGCGTTTTGACTAGCGTGTCGTCCTCGGCTAGCGGACGCGGCCCCGGACCACTACAGCAAAACACAGAATCAAAGCGCTCCGGGCCTATCCCTCTCAATTTGCAGGAAGTGCAGACACGTCATGACCCGCCGACCCTATATCGTCGGAAACTGGAAGATGCATGGCACCCGCGCGATGCTTTCCGAAGCACGCGCGATCGATCGTGCCGCGCAGCGCCACATGAAGGTCGAGGTCGCGATCGCGCCGCCCTTCACGCTGATCCACGCGATTCACCGCGAGGCAGAGCAGATCGCTGTCGGCGCGCAGGATTGCCACGAAGCCGATGGCGGCGCACACACCGGTGACGTCTCGGCCGCGATGATTGCCGATGCGGGCGCGAAGTTTGTCATTCTCGGCCATTCGGAACGCCGCCAGAACCACGGCGAAAGCAACGCGCTGGTGCGAGCCAAGGCCGAAAGCGCGCTGGCTGCGGGTCTGCGCATCATCATGTGCTGCGGCGAGAGCGCGGAAACGCGCGAATCGGGCAATGCGGTTGCGTTCGTCACCGGGCAGCTCATGGCCTCTTTGCCCCCCGCCGATTCCATGCCGGCGGAGGTCGCCGAGCGTCTGACGGTCGCATACGAACCGATCTGGGCGATCGGCACCGGCAATGTCGCAACCACCGAGGATATCGCCGAGATGCACGGCGCGATCCGCGCGCTGCTGGTCGATCTGTTCGGCGAGGAGCAGGGCGCCGAGGTGCGCATTCTCTACGGCGGCTCGGTCAAGCCGGATAACGCGGCGGCGATCTTTGCAGTGCCCGAAGTGGGCGGGGCGCTGGTGGGCGGGGCGAGCCTTACCGCCGACAGCTTCATGGGCATTGCGCTTGCCGCAAGCGAGCCGTTCGAGAGCTGACGCAGGCTCCCGTGCCCGTCGCAGGCCCACAGGCTTGCCGCGCGGGCGTCTCGCGCCTACATGGCGCCGATAAATTGCAATCCGGGCGAGTGCTTCGCCCCCGGCCACGAGATTTTTCATGTCCCTGTTTATCTTCTTTACCGTGATCCAGGCCCTGGTGGCCGCCGCGCTCGTCGCCGTTGTGCTGATGCAGCGATCGGAAGGCGGCGGGCTCGGCATCGGCTCCAGCCCCGGCGGCGCATTCGGCGCGCGCGGTGCGGCGGATTTCCTGACGCGGACAACGAAGTGGCTGGCGGTGGCCTTTGTCACCCTTTCGATCCTGCTCGCCGCAATGGCAGCGCGTCAGGGGCAGGTCGGCAATGTCTCGACCACGCTTGAACGCGGCGCGCCGGCGCCGGCCAAGCCGGATCTGCTGGCCGATCCGGTGCCTGTTCCGGCCCAGCCGGCCCCGGTCGAACAAGCTCCGGCGCAGCCCGCGCAATAACAATCCGGCCCGAATGGGAGCGCAAGCCCCTTTCCGACGCCTTAAATCGACGTCGCTGTGGATGGCGCACGTTACGGGCAAGCAATTCGCTTGCCCCGAATCCCTCCTGTTGCTTAAGGCCCGAATCCCATGGCGCGGTTCATTTTCATCACCGGCGGCGTGGTCTCCTCGCTCGGCAAAGGTCTCATGGCAGCCTCATTGGCTGCTCTCCTACAGGCGCGCGGCTACAAGGTCCGCATCCGCAAGTTCGATCCCTACCTCAACGTCGATCCGGGCACGATGAGCCCGTATCAGCACGGCGAGGTCTATGTGACCGACGACGGGGCCGAGACCGATCTCGATCTGGGGCATTACGAACGCTTCACAGGCGTCTCGGCGCGGCAGAGCGACAACATCACCTCTGGGCGCGTCTACCGCGACATCATCGCCAAGGAGCGCCGGGGCGACTATCTCGGCGCGACCGTGCAGGTGATCCCGCACGTCACCGACGCGATCAAGGAATTCGCGCTGGCCGACCAGGGCGATCATGATTTCATCCTGTGCGAAATCGGCGGGACGGTGGGCGACATCGAATCGCTGCCCTTCATGGAAGCGATCCGCCAGCTGCGGAACGAGCTTGAACCGTTCCAGACCGTTTCGGTCCACGTTACGCTTGTGCCCTACATCAAGGCGGCGGGCGAGCTGAAGACCAAGCCGACCCAGCATTCGGTGCGCGAACTGGCCGCGCTCGGGATCAAGCCCGATATCCTGCTGTGCCGCGCCGAGCATCCGATTCCGGAGAGCGACCGCCGCAAGATCGCGCAGTTCTGCAATGTGCGCGCCGAAGCGGTGATCCAGGCGCTGGACGCGCCCTCGATTTATTCGGTGCCGCAGCAATATCATGCCGAAGGCCTAGACCGTGAGGTGCTGCGCGCTTTCGGAATTACCGATGCGCGCGAACCCGATCTTGCCGCATGGACCGACGTGACCGACCGCTATTCGAACCCCGAAGGCGAAGTCACGATTGCAGTGGTGGGCAAGTATGTCGGGCTGCCCGATGCCTACAAAAGTCTCAACGAGGCGCTGGTCCATGGCGGGCTGGCCAACCGCGTGAAGGTCAACATCAAATGGATCGACGCAGAGATCTTTGAAGGCGACGAATCCGAAATCATTGCGGCGCTGGAGCCGATGCATGGCATCCTCGTTCCTGGCGGTTTTGGCGAGCGCGGCAGCGAGGGCAAGATTGCTTCGGTCCGCTTCGCGCGCGAGCGCGATGTGCCGTTCTTCGGCATCTGTCTGGGGATGCAGATGGCCTGTATCGAAGGCGCGCGTGCCGCCGGCTTTGCCAACGCCTCCTCGACCGAATTCGGCCCGACCGATACGCCGGTGGTCGGCATCATCACCGAATGGATGACCAAGGAAGGCCTTCAGCAGCGCGAAGAGGGTGGTGATCTCGGCGGGACCATGCGCTTAGGTGCTTATCCGGCAAAGCTGAGCGCCAACAGCCATGTCTCACGGATCTATGGCGGCGCGGAGACAATTTCGGAGCGCCATCGCCACCGCTACGAAGTCAACAGTGCCTATATCGAGCCGCTGGAAAAGGAGGGCTTGATCTTTGCCGGCATGAGCCCCGATGGTCTGCTGCCTGAAATCGTCGAGCGGCCCGATCACCCGTGGTTTGTCGGCGTGCAGTTCCACCCGGAGTTGAAGTCGCGCCCGTTTGATCCGCACCCGCTGTTTGCCGGCTTCATTGCCGCCGCGCTGGAACAATCGCGCTTGGTCTGAGCCGGGGTAGGGTCTGCTCGCGATTGATCGCCCCGAACTTAGGCTGCGGCACCGCAGCTTGCATCAGGCAAGCATGCAAACCTTTGTATTATGATGCGATCCTGCCTGTCGCATCCTTACAAGTCTTGCAGATTACCCTTGCGTAACCTTGCCATTCCGCATTAGGGGCGAAGCAGAGTTTCAAGGTTTTCTAGGGATTCCGGGGCCAAGGCCTGTCTGACTGCCGCAATCGAAATGCGACAAATATGACAGTGCCGCCAGCGCAAGGATTCCGCGATAAGAGCTTGTCTGATTTTGTTCGTCTTCTGCGACCCGGACGGATAGGACCAGACAGGGCGACGCAAGTCGCGGGGGCGGATCGCAAGATCCGCCCCTTTTTCTTTTCCATTGATCCTTGTGGCAGGCGGCTCAGGCCGCGCTTGCGGAGTCCTCACCATCGCCAGAAGTGGGCACTGCGGTGAGCGTTGCTGTGCCACCAATCGCAATCTTGCGCGGCTTCATCGCATCGGGCACCTCACGCACAAGGTCGATGATCAGAAGGCCATCGGCCAGGTCGGCACGCTCGACCCGCACGAAATCGGCGAGTTCGAACCGGCGCTCGAAGCCCCGATTGGCGATGCCGACATGGATTAGTTCCTGCCCTTCCTCGGCCTCATCGCGCTTGCGACCCTGCACCACGAGCAGGTTCTGCTGCGCCGTGATGTCGATATCACCCGGACGGAAGCCCGCCACGGCCAGCGTAATACGGTAATTGTCGTCGCCGCGGCGAGAGATGTTGAAAGGGGGGTAATTGTCGCCTGCATTGAGGCGCGCCTGGTTTTCGAGCAGGTCGAACAGGCGGTCGAAGCCCACAGTGGAGCGGCGATAGGGAGTAAAATCAAAACGCGACATGGCAAATCCTCTTCATAGAGCGATCTGGTTCTGACGCGAGCCTGCCGGATGCAGCGCCCGCCTTGCCGCCGTGGTGTTTCCCGAGACTGGCGAAACGCGGCGACTGTGCTTATCTGGTTTGGCGAATGAAGCTTTCAAGACCTTTGGCAAGAGGGACACCAATGGCCGCCCCCCGGATCGACATCTACACCAAGTTCGCCTGCCCATTCTGCGTCCGCGCCAAGCGCCTTCTGAGCGAGAAGGGCGCGCAGTTCATCGAGCATGACATCACCATGGGCGGCCCCAAGCGCGCAGAAATGCTCGCCCGCGCACCCGACGCGATGACGGTGCCACAGATATTCATTGGCGAGACCCATGTGGGTGGAAGCGACGATCTTGCCGCGCTTGAACGCGAGGGCAAGCTTGACGCCTTGCTGGCGGGCTGATGACTACGATCGGCGTCTTGCAAATGACTTCGGGCGTTAATCCCGAGGCCAATCTTGCGGTCATCGAAAATGCCGCGAAGCAGTGCGCTGAGCGGGGCGCGCTGATGCTTTTCACGCCCGAGATGTCGCTGTTGCTCGACCGTGACCGCGCTCGGGCGCGCGAATGGATCGAAAGCGACGCGCCTGCCGATATGATCGAGCGCATCTCCACGATTGCAGCCAAGCAGCATCTCGACATTGTGGTGGGATCGATGCCGGTTCCGGCAGGCGGCGGCAGATGGGCCAATCGCAGCTATTATTTCCACCCTGACCTCGCCCCTCCCGTCATATACGACAAGATGCATATGTTCGATGTCGCACTGGCGAGCGGAGAGGCCTGGCGCGAGAGCGCGGCTTATGCACCGGGCGAGGAGGTCGTCACTGTCGAGGAAACCCCCATCGGCAGGCTCGGCCTGACAATCTGCTACGATCTGCGGTTCCCCGCGCTGTTCGGCGCGCTGGGCGACCGCCGCTGTGACGCCATCGCGGTGCCCGCCGCCTTCACACGGCCCACGGGTGCTGCCCACTGGCACGTCATGCTGCGCGCCCGCGCGATCGAGGCGAGCGCCTTCATCATCGCGGCAGCGCAAGTGGGTAAGCATGAAGACGGGCGCGAGACCTATGGTCACAGCCTTGTCGTCGATCCGTGGGGCGAAGTGTTGCTCGATATGGGTGGTGATGAGCCGGGGCTGGCTTTCTGCGAGATCGACCATCGCCGTATCGCGGAAGTGCGCGCGCAGGTGCCGTCTCTTGCCAACCGCCGCGAAATCGCCAGATCCTGATGGCATGATCGTTTTCGACCTGTCCTGTTCAAATGGCCACCGGTTCGAGGGTTGGTTCGGCTCCTCGGCCGATTTCGAGGACCAGCGCGAACGCGGACTGCTGTGCTGTCCGACCTGCGGCTCGGGCGCCGTCACCAAGGCCCCGATGGCCCCCGCCGTGCCTGCCAAGGGCAATGTGCGGAAGGAGGCGTTGCCGCCGCAGACGCCGCAGCCCATGGTCAACACACCTATGCCGGACGAAATGCGCAAGGCGCTTCGCCAGCTTGCCGAGGTACAGGCCCAAGCGCTCAAGAACTCGACATGGGTCGGTGACAAGTTCGCCGAGGAAACCCGCAAGATGCACTATGGCGAGCGCGACGAGGCTCCGATCCACGGGCAGGCTAGCCTAGCCGAGGCCAAGGCGTTGATCGAGGAAGGCGTGCCGGTCGCCCCGTTGCCGTTCCCGGTCGCACCGCCGGAAAAGTTGAATTGATCGGAAAGGCCGTCCTGCTATTGAACGCGGCGGGACCCCGTAGCTCAGCCGGATAGAGCACCAGATTCCTAATCTGGGGGCCGCGCGTTCGAATCGCGCCGGGGTCACCATCACCCCTCGCTCTGAAGCCGCCAGCGGCGCTCCGCGTGGAGTGCGAGGGCAAGGACGCAGCAGCTCATTGCCAGCAGCAGCGCGCAGGTGCTGCCCCAGCCGCCCCAGTCGAACACCGCGGTCCCAGCCGCGCTTCCCACTGCGCCCCCGACGAACATCGTGACGATATAGCTGGTGGTCAGTCGCGTGCGGATTTCGGGGGCGAGCGTGAAGAGCGTCATGCGTCCGGTCACATCGACCGTCGGCCCGACGAGATTGACGAGGAACAGCGGCACGAGCACACCCCAGATCGAGAAACCCAGCGGGTAGAACAGCGCAATCCCTACAAACTGCACCACCGCCGCTGCCACCCGCGCGCGGCGAGGGCCTACCTTGTCGGCCCAGCGTCCGAGCCGCGGCGTGGTGAACACGCTCACCGCCGCGATTCCAGCAAGGTAGCCAACGTCGTCGGTGCCGTATCCCATAACCGGCCCGGTCAGATGCAGCGCCAGTGCCAGCCAGCTGGCGGTGAAGATAGCAAAATTCAGGCCCTGGATCGCAGCGGAAATCCGCATATCCGGGTGCCGCGCGGCGAGCGTGAAGACCGAGACGATCAGAGCGCCATAGCCCGCTTGGGACTGCTTGGGGCTGACCCCCTCGCTCTTCATCGCGAAAGGCAGGAACGCGGTCACCGCCGCCATCAGCACCAGAGCTCCGATATAGACCGTGTGCCAATCGGTGTGGGCAGCAATGACACCCGCGCCCACGCGTGCGACGAGAATTCCGAAGATCACCGCTGCGGTCAGCTGCGCCGTGACCTGTCCCAGCCGCTCGGGCGCGACGCGCTTCGAGGCGAAGGCGGGGATCAGATAGGGCGCGATGGTGAAGAAGCCGAGTGCGGTCGAAGCGGCGGTGAACAGAGCAAAGCTCGGGGCAAGCACCATCCCGCCCAGCGATAATGTCTGCCCCGCCACAAAGATCAGACACAACCTCCGGTTGGGGTAAAAATCCCCGAGCGGCAGCAGCAGCAGGATGCCCAATGCCAGTGCCAGCTGGTTCAGTGCCGGCACCAGCCCGATCTCCGCCTCGCCTACCCCGAAGCCGCGCGCAACCTCGCCGATGATCGGGTGGATGTAATAGGCATTGGCCGTCACCACGGCGATGGTGAGCGCCAGCGCCCGCTCCTGCGTGCGGGTGAGATAGGCGAGGGCGGGCCTTGGCTGGGTTAGTGTTTCGGGCATGCGAGTTGTTGGGTAGCAGATCGAAACGGGATTGCCATTCCCCGCGACTTGCCGAAAAGCACGCTAATTGATCAGGTGGACTTGGGCGCGCCAAGCAGGCAATTCCTCACCGCAAACAGGAGGAATTGCGTGTCCAAGCCCGCCCATGAACCCGAGGAACTCGCTGAAATCCGCCGCGCGGTGCGCAGCTTGTGCGACGGCTTTCCGGGCGAATACTGGCGTGCGAAGGATGCTGTCCGGGAATATCCGGCGGAGTTCGTGGACGCGCTGACCAAGGCGGGTTTCCTTGCCGCGCTGATCCCCACCGAGCACGGCGGCAGCGGCCTCAGCCTTGAGGCGGCCTGTGTCATCATGGAGGAGATCCAGGCCTCCGGATGCAACGGCTCAAGCGCCCATGCGCAGATGTACATCATGAACACGCTGCTGCGGTATGGCTCGGACGAGCAGAAGGCCGCCTATCTCCCGCGCATCGCCAGCGGAGAATTGCGCTTGCAGGCCTTCGGGGTTTCCGAGCCGACCAGCGGCACGGATACACTCAGCCTGAAGACCCGCGCCGTTCGCGATGGCGACCATTATGTGATCAACGGCCAGAAGATCTGGACCAGCCGGGCCGAATATTCCGACCTCATGCTCCTGCTTGCCCGCACCACCCCGCGCGAGG
Source organism: Porphyrobacter sp. (assembly GCA_027533455.1). GTDB lineage: Bacteria > Pseudomonadota > Alphaproteobacteria > Sphingomonadales > Sphingomonadaceae > Erythrobacter. Next base: position 571,460 of record JAPZUC010000002.1, read on the forward strand.
AAGCGGCGAGCAAGACTGAAGGGCTTTCGATCTTCCTCGTTGACATGCGGGAAGCGCAGCGCAGCGGCATGACGATCAAGCCGATCCGCACGATGATGAACCACTCGTCCTGCGAGGTGTTCTTCGATGATCTGCGCATCCCGGCCAGCGCGCTGGTGGGCGAGGAGGGGAAAGGCTTCCGCTACATCCTGTCCGGCATGAACGCCGAGCGCATCCTGATCGCGGCCGAGTGCATCGGCGATGCCAAGTGGTTCATCGAGAAAGCGACCGGCTACGCGAAAGATCGCAGCGTCTTTGCCCGGCCCATCGGCCAGAACCAGGGCGTGCAGTTCCCGATCGCGCGCTGCTACGCCCAGATGCGCGCGGCCGAGCTGATGGTGCATCACGCCGCGCGGGTTTACGATGAAGGTGGCAATCCGGGCGAGGAAGCCAACATGGCCAAGCTGCTGGCTTCCGAAGCTAGCTGGGCCGCCGCTGACATGTGCGTGCAGACCTTTGGCGGCTTTGGCTTTGCCGAGGAATACGACGTCGAACGCAAGTTCCGGGAGGCGCGCCTCTACACTGTCGCGCCGATCTCCACCAACCTGATCCTCTCTTATCTTGCCGAACATGTGCTCGGCCTGCCCCGGTCCTACTAAAAATCGGCCGAACGGCGCGGTTTTGTGCGGATTGCGGCGCATTGCGCTTGCAGCGGCGGGCCAAGTGTGATTCTGTTGCGTCAGGCGACAAGGGAATTTCGCGCAATGCGCAAATCGGTAACCGAAGGCAGGCTGAAGCGTGCTGTGGCGCTCGCGGCGCTGCTGCTCCTGACCGGCCTCGCCGTCGCCGGACCGACGGGTCTGCTCGCGTGGAGCGAGAACGCATCGGCGCTTGAAGCTCGCGAAGCCGAGATTGCCAAGCTCACCGCGAAGCGCGATGCGCTGCGCAATCGGGTCAGCCTGCTTGATCCCGATGCTGCCGACCCCGATCTTGCCAGCCAGCTTGTGCGCGATCAGCTCGGCGTCATGCGCGAGGACGAGGTGGTCATCACGCTCGAAGACGAGTGACCTGACCGAAGGCCTTAAATCGTTCTGATTTCGTATGCGTGTTCGGTTTTCTGCAAGGCCTTGCCGTTGCGTCATCCCCGATAGCCCGCCTATAGAGTGAGCCATTGGACGGCGCTTCTCCTCCCCATGAGTGCGCCAGATAGAGGGATACTTGTCTTGGCCAAAAAGCCCGCAAAACCATCCGCGAGCCACGCGGATGACAGCGATTTTCTGCTCCATTCGCTTCAGGACGCGTTCGAAGCCAAGAAGCGTTACGCCGCGAGCGACGCGGAGATGCTCGAATTCTACCGCCAGATGCTGCTGATCCGTCGCTTCGAGGAAAAGGCGGGCCAGCTTTACGGCCTGGGCCTGATCGGCGGCTTCTGCCACCTCTATATCGGTCAGGAAGCGGTCGCGATCGGACTGCAGTCGGCGCTGGATAACGAGCGTGACAGCGTGATCACCGGCTACCGCGATCACGGCCATATGCTCGCTTACGGGATCGATCCCAAGGTGATTATGGCAGAGCTTACCGGCCGCGAGGCGGGCATCTCGAAGGGCAAGGGCGGGTCGATGCACATGTTCTCGACCGAGCATAAGTTCTACGGCGGCCACGGCATCGTCGGGGCGCAGGTGGCGCTGGGCGGCGGCCTCGCGCTCGCGCACCAATACAACAACGACGGCGGGCTGTGCCTTGCCTATTTCGGTGACGGCGCGGCCAACCAGGGTCAGGTTTACGAGACCTTCAACATGGCTGCCTTGTGGAACCTGCCGATCGTCTTTGTGGTCGAAGACAACCAGTACGCGATGGGCACCGCTTCCAAGCGCTCGTCGGCTGAAACCCGCTTCTATCGTCGCGGAACTGCCTTCCGCATTCCGGGCATGGAAGTGAACGGCATGGATGTGCTCGAGGTGCGCGCTGCTGCCGAAGTGGCCTTTGCCCATGTGCGTGCAGGCAAGGGCCCGGTGCTCATGGAGTGTAACACCTATCGCTACCGCGGGCATTCCATGTCCGATCCGGCCAAGTATCGCACCCGCGAGGAAGTGCAGGAGCAGCGTGATCACCACGACCCGATTGAGGGGCTGAAGAAGACCCTGATCGAGGCCGGCAAGACCGAGGACGAATTGAAGGCCATCGACAAGGCGATCCGGGCCGAAGTGGCCGAAGCGGCTGACTTTGCTGAAACCTCGCCCGAGCCCACCCCCGGTGAACTCTACACCGATGTTCTGGTGGGGGAGTATTGAGCCATGGCTATTGAACTGAAGATGCCGGCACTCTCCCCGACGATGGAGCAAGGCACGCTCGCCAAGTGGCTCAAGCAGGAAGGCGACCGGATCGAACCGGGCGACATCATCGCCGAGATCGAGACCGACAAGGCGACGATGGAATTCGAGGCGATCGACGAAGGCGTGCTCGAGAAGATCCTCGTGCCCGCCGGGACCGAGGACGTTGCTGTCGGCGCGGTGATTGCGCTGATTGCGGGGGAAGGGGAGGCGCCCGCTGAAGCGGCACCCGCGCCTGCCCCGGCTCCAGTTCCCGCACCGGCCCCCAAGGCTGAAAAGCCGACCGCCGCCGCCGCGTCTGTCGCCGATCCCGCGATTCCTGCGGGCACGAAGCTGGTCAGCACCACCGTGCGCGAGGCGCTGCGCGATGCGATGGCCGAGGAAATGCGCGCCGACCCGCGCGTGTTTGTGATGGGTGAGGAAGTCGCCGAGTACCAAGGCGCTTACAAGGTCACGCAGGGCCTGCTGGCCGAGTTCGGCCCCAAGCGCGTGATCGATACGCCGATCACCGAATATGGCTTTGCAGGCATCGGCACCGGCGCGGCGATGGGGGGCTTGCGCCCGATCGTCGAGTTCATGACCTTCAACTTCGCGATGCAGGCGATCGATCACATCATCAACTCGGCCGCCAAGACCAACTACATGTCGGGCGGCCAGATGCGCTGCCCGATCGTGTTCCGCGGCCCCAACGGCGCGGCCTCGCGCGTGGGCGCGCAACACTCGCAGAACTACGGCCCGTGGTATGCGAGCGTCCCGGGCCTGATCGTGATCGCGCCATATGACGCGGCGGACGCGAAAGGGCTGATGAAAGCGGCGATCCGCTGCGAGGATCCGGTGGTCTTCCTCGAGAACGAGCTGGTCTATGGCCGCAGCTTCGATGTTCCCGATGTCGATGATTATGTCCTGCCGATCGGCAAGGCGCGGATCGTGCGCGAGGGCAAGGATGTGACCATTGTCACCTATTCGATCGGCGTCGGCCTCGCGCTCGAAGCGGCGGCGAAGCTGGCGGACGAGGGCATTGATGCCGAAGTGATCGACCTTCGCACCCTCCGCCCGCTCGACAAGCAGACCGTGCTCGAAAGTCTCGCCAAGACCAACCGCCTGATCGTGGCGGAAGAGGGCTGGCCGACCTGTTCGATCGCGTCGGAAATCATCAGCATCTGCATGGAGGAAGGCTTCGACCACCTCGATGCGCCGGTGCTGCGGGTGTGCAACGAGGATGTGCCGCTGCCCTATGCGGCCAACCTCGAAAAGCTCGCGCTGATCGATGCTGCGCGCATTGCCGAGGCGGCGCGCAAGGTCTGCTACAAGTAGGTCGCGTCAGCGCGTGCTGCCTGTCCGGATCCTGTCGGATGGGCAGCACGCGCTGAGCGGCTCGGTCTCGACGTAGCCATGACATCCGATCCGCCCGATCCGCGGCCGCCCGAGGCCGAACTGGCTCTGGCCTGGAGCGGGCCGAGGGTGCGCGCGCCGCTCAGTGTGGCGCTACAGCTTGACCGAAGGCTGGCGCGGATCGTTGCCCGCACGCAGGAGCCGATTCTCGGGCAGATGCGGCTCGCCTGGTGGCGCGAGGCCCTGGGCAAGCCGGTGACGGAGCGGCCGAAAGGCGATGCGGTGCTCGACGGGATCACCCTGCACTGGCACGGACGGGAAGCCGCTCTGGTTGCCATGGTCGATGCGTGGGAGGTTCTGGTAACTGCCGAGGGCATTGGTCCAGACGAGGCGGAGCGGTTCGGGACTGGGCGGGGCGCTTTCTTTGCGGCGCTGGGTTCTGACGACGCCGCACCGGAACGCGCGGCGCGACTTGCGGCAGCCGGGCGCCGCTGGGCTCTCGCCGATGCTGCGGCGGGGGTTTCGGACCCTGCCGAGCGTGCCGTTTTGGTCGACACCGGGTTAGGCGTAAGCCTTGCGTCTGGGCGCATTCGGGGCGAATTGCGCGGCCTTGCCGTACTTGAAGCGCTCGCATTGCGCGCGTTGCGCCGTGGTGGCCGCCCTCTGATGGAGGGACGCGGCGCACCGCTTGCTGCGCTCAGGGCTTCTATCTTTCCTGTGTAATTACGTGTAGTTACGCGGATGGGTGTAGCAGCAAGAGGGGGGCAGACCCTTGCGTCACGCATTAATGGGAGTGCTGGGCGGGCTTGTGCTCGCCGGAGTGGGTGTGTTCTGGTTGCAGGGCCGCGCCGCGATCGAGACTGGCGCACCGCCGCCGCCTGCTGCCACGCCGGCGCCCGATCCGATGAAACTGCCGCTTGCCGATCCGGGCAGCATGACAGGGCCTTCGCCGCCCGAAATGAGCGATCTCAGCCGCGAGGAGCAGCGCTTCTTCCGCTATGATCGCAACCGCGACCGGATGATCACGCGCGATGAGATGCTCTCGACCCGCACCGACGGTTTCCGCGCGCTCGACAAGGACGGCGATGGTCGCCTCACTCCGCGCGAATTTGCCGCCACTGCGCCCAAGCCGGTAACCAAGAAACCCGCTTGCAAGTGTTGATCGCCTAGGCGGCAACCGCCTCGCGGCTTTCGGCGATCCAGCGCGCCAGATCTTCCTTCGCGCGCGAGGTATAGGCCTCCTTGCGCACCTTCTTGCCAACCTCGTGGAGCGGCGGGAACAGGCCGAAATTGACGTTCATGGGCTGGAAGGTCTCGGCTTCGGCATCACCGGTGATGTGGCTTAGCAGCGCTCCTAAAGCGGTGGTCGCTGGTAGCGGCGTCCAGGCCCGCCCCGCGAATTCGGCTGCGACCATCATCCCTGCGACAAGACCGATCGCGGCGCTCTCGACATAGCCCTCGCAACCCGTGACCTGCCCCGCAAAGCGGATATGGGGCGCGGCCTTGAGGCGCAGTTGGCGATCAAGCACTTCGGGCGAATTAAGGAAGGTGTTGCGGTGCAGCCCGCCCAGTCGCGCGAACTCGGCATTCTCCAGGCCGGGGATGGTGCGGAAAAGCTCGATCTGCGCGGCATATTTGAGCTTGGTCTGGAAGCCGACCATATTCCACAGCGTGCCAAGCTTGTTGTCCTGCCGCAGCTGCACCACCGCATAGGGCCAGCGCCCCTGCGGGAACTCGAGCGAGGTATCGAACGGGTTGTCGAGCCCCACGCCCTTCATCGGACCATAGCGCAGCGTCTCCACCCCGCGTTCGGCCATCACCTCGATCGGCATGCAGCCGTCGAAATAGGGCGTGTCCTTTTCCCACTGCTTGAACTCGGTCTTCTCGCCTTCCATCAACCCCTTGTGGAACGCGAGGTATTGCTCCTGCGTCATCGGGCAGTTGATGTAATCGCCGCCTTCGTTCGAAGCCTCGGTCCGCTTGTTCCAGCGCGACTGGATCCAGCACTTCGACATGTCGATCGAATCGTGATGGATGATCGGAGCGATGGCATCAAAAAAGGCGAGCCGCTCTGCCCCGGTGGCGCGCACGATGCTGCCCGCCAGCGCCTCGACCGTCAGTGGTCCGGTGGCGACGATGGTGAGGCCTGCCTCGGGCAGTGTGTCCACCCGCTCGCGCACGATGGTGACGTTGGGGTGCTGGCTCAATGCCTTCTCCACCTCTGCCGAGAATACATCGCGGTCGACTGCCATTGCGCTTCCCGCAGGCACCCGCGCCGCGTGTCCGGCGCGCATCACGAGGCTGTCCAATGCGCGCATCTCGTGATGCAGCAGGCCGACGGCGTTCTTGGTGTCATCGTCCGAGCGGAACGAGTTGGAGCAGACCAGCTCGGCAAGGCCATCGGTCTGGTGCGCCGGGGTCGTCTCCCCGGAACCGCGCATTTCCGACAGGCGCACGCGCACCCCGCGCCGCGCTAGCTGCCATGCCGCCTCACTCCCTGCGAGGCCGCCGCCGATTATGTGCACATCGTGGGTAGTCTCGTGTCCGGTCATGGCGGAGCAGGTAATTGCGTGTTAGCCCCGCGGCAAGCCCCAAGGGGTTTCGGGCGGGACAAGGACCGATGGCGAAGAGCGCATTAATCGAACAGAGACCGTGGCTGCTGGCGAGCATCGCTGCCGCAACCGCGTTCTATTTCATTAGCGACAATCCGGTGTTCGAAGGCACTTGGGGCCTGCTGGCGAAGGGTGCGAGCGTGGGCCTGCTGGCGCTCTTTGCGGCCTTGCGCATTCCGCAGGGCAAGCACCGCGCTGACGGTTTCTTGTTGGTGGGCGCGCTCGTGTTTGCGGCCTGCGGCGATGTGGCGATCGAGCTTGATTTCCTCACTGGCGGTACGTTCTTTGCCGCGGCGCACGTGGTTGCGGTGGTGTTGTACCTGAGGAACAGGCATCAGCGCCCTTCGCCGATACAGAAGCTGACGGGCGCCGCATTGCTTCTGGTTACACCGCTAGTGAGTTATCTGCTGAGCGGGCAGGGGCAGATCGCGGTCTATTCCGCTTCCCTGGGCGCCATGGCCGCGGCTGCATGGATGAGCCACTATCCGCGCTACCGCGTCGGCACCGGCGCGGTGCTGTTCGTGCTGAGCGACTGGCTGATCTTCGCGCGCATGGGACCTATTGATCTGGAACCGGCGAACACGATCCTGATCTGGCCGCTGTATTATGCGGCGCAGATCATGATCGCGACCGGCATCACGCAATGCCTGCGCGGCGAACAGCCCGTCAGGTAACGGGCTGTTCGCTGTCGCCGCCGATTTCCGCGGCGATCGCTTCCTCGGCTGCATTTTCCGGATCAGTCGTATCGTCGATCAGCGCCGCGCCGACGATGTGTTCGCCCTTGGCAACGTCGAAGATGCGGATGCCCGAAGAGCCGCGACCCGAGATCGAGAAGCCCTTGAGGTTCTCGAATCCGCCTTCGACCAGATGGCGCAGATCGATGCCGACGCGGATCAGTTTGGCCTGATCGGTCACCAGCATCAGTTGCGAACCGTGCTTCACAGGGAAGCTTGCCACCACCGGACCGTTTCGTTCCGGATTGCTGTCGGGCGTGCCGATATTGGTGATCCCCTGACCACCGCGCGCGGTGGTCCGGTATTCATAGGCCGACGAAATCTTGCCGTAGCCATTGGCGGTGATGGTAAGGATGAACTCCTCGCTCTCGGCCATCGCCTCGACCTGTTCGGCAGGTAGAGTGGAGACAGCGTCGTTGTTCTTCCATGCCGCCGCGCGCAGATACGCCTCGCGCGTTTCCATGTCGGCGGTGAGCGGATCGAGCACCGCCATGCTGACGACTTTGCCGCCCTTCTTGAGGCTCATGCCGCGCACCCCGATGCCGGTGCGGCTCTTGGTCTCACGTGCATCGGTGGCGGCAAAGCGGATCGCCTTGCCCGAATCGCTGGCGAGGAAGATTTGCTGTTCCTCGGTGAGCAGCTGCACGCCGATCAACCGGTCGCCAGAACCCTCGACGAAGCCCATCGCATATTTCCCCGCAGTCGGGATGTTGGCGAAGGCGTCCATCGAGTTGCGCCGCACCATGCCCTGTTCGGTGGCGAAGACGATGTTGAGGCTGGCCCAGCTCGCTTCGTCCTCGGGAAGCGGTAGCACGTTGGTGACGCGCTCCTCGTCGCCGAGAGGCAGCAGGTTGACCATCGGACGGCCCTTGGTCTGCGGGCCGCCTTCGGGGAGCTTCCACACCTTCATGCGGTAGACGCGCCCGGTGTTGGTAAAGAACAGCACCGGGTTGTGGGTCGAGGTCACGAACAGCTCGACGACCGCATCCTCGTCCTTTGTAGCCATGCCGCTGCGACCCTTGCCGCCGCGGGCCTGAGCCCGAAACGTCGCCAGTGGTGTGCGCTTGATGTAGCCGCCGTGGGTGACGGTCACGACCATCTCTTCGCGTTCGATCAGGTCTTCATCTTCCAGACCGTCCCACGCGGGCGCGATTTCGGAGAGGCGAGGGGTGGCGTAGGTGGCGCGGATTTCCTCGAGCTCGCCGCGCATCACGGCATAGAGCTTTACGCGGTCTGCCAGGATTGAGAGATATTCCTCGATCGAAAGCGACAGTTCCTTCAGTTCTTCCCCGATTTCGTCGCGGCCCAGTGCGGTCAGGCGATGGAGGCGAAGTTCGAGGATCGCCTTTACCTGCCGCTCGGAAAGGCGGTACGTTCCCCCGCTCTCGTCCGCGCTCGGTTCGATCGCTTCGACGATGCGGATATATTGCGCGATGTCGCCAATCGGCCATTCCTTGACCAGCAGCCGGGCGCGCGCCTCGGCCGGATTGGGGGCGGTGCGGATCATCGCCACGACCTCGTCGAGGTTCGACACCGCGACCACCAAACCGAGCAAGATGTGCGCCCGCTCGCGCGCCTTGGCGAGTTCGAACTTGGTGCGGCGGGTGATCACCTCCTCGCGGAAGGTGATGAAGGCCTGAATGAAGTCGCGCAGGCGCAGGGTTTCCGGGCGGCCGCCGCGGATTGCCAGCATGTTCGCCGGGAACGATGATTGCGCCGGCGTGTGCCGCCAGATCTGGTTGAGCACCACTTCAGGCGTGGCATCGCGCTTGAGATCGATCACCACCCTCACGCCTTCGCGCGAGGATTCGTCGCGGATGTCGGAAATCCCCTCGATCCGCTTTTCCTTGGCAGCCTCGGCGATCTTTTCCACGAGGTTGGATTTGCCGACCTGATAGGGAATCGAGGTGAAGACGATGCTCTCGCGGCCTTCGCTCTTGGCGCCGCGGGTGCTCTCGATCTCGTGACGGCAGCGCATCAGGATCGAGCCGCGTCCGGTGGTATAGGCCTGCCGCGCACCGTGGGTGCCGAGGATCAGCGGTGCGGTCGGGAAATCGGGGCCGGGGATGTACTGGATCAGCTCTTCCGAGGTGATCGCAGGGTTGTCCATATAGGCAAAGCAGGCGTCGATCACTTCGCCAAGATTGTGCGGCGGCACGTTGGTCGCCATGCCGACCGCGATCCCGCCCGCACCGTTGACGAGAAGGTTGGGGAAACGCGCCGGCAGCACCGTCGGCTCCTTACGGCTGCCGTCATAGTTTTCGGTGAAGTCGACCGTGTCCTTGTCGAGATCGTCGAGCAGCGAGTTCGCCACGCGCGCCAGACGCGCTTCGGTGTACCGCATCGAGGCCGGCGGATCGGGGTCCATCGAGCCGAAGTTGCCCTGACCATCGATCAGCGGCACGCGCATCGACCAAGGCTGAGTCATGCGCGCCAAGGCGTCATAGATCGCGCTATCGCCGTGCGGGTGGTAGTTACCCATCACGTCGCCAACGATCTTGGCGCTCTTGCGATAGGGCCGTCCGGCGACAAAGCCGCCTTCCTGGCTGGCGAACAGGATGCGGCGGTGCACCGGCTTCAACCCGTCGCGTACGTCCGGCAGCGCGCGGCTGACGATGACGCTCATCGCGTAGTCGAGATAGCTCGACTTCATCTCGTCGACGATGTCGATCCGTTCGAAGCCGCCCATCGGGCTTGCGGCGGGAGGATCGATGATGTCGCTGTCGTCGCTCAAGGTTTGGGCCGTTTCTGTTTGTGTTTGTGTGCCGAGTGCGGCGGGCCGGGCCATATCAGAGCCGGCATGTCCCTTCCATCTAGGCGCATGACGGGGCTTTCGCCACCTTGAAGGGCGAACACAGCGCGAACGTCACGCTTTTTTCCACACTTGGAAGCCACGCGGCTGCGTGAACGGATGAAAGGCATTCAAAGCCCGTTCAGCACGACACGCCTAGCGGGCAATTGCAAATCCCGCGCGAGCCGTTCAAAGGCGGGTGCGGATTTTGGGCAGCGGGTGTGCCGGCTATGGCGCACGCAGGCTGTGCTACTTGTGGAGGATGCAGTGACCAATATTTCTTCGCCCCGCCGTCAAACCGGCCTTGCTCGCCAGCTTGCGCTCGCTGTGGCGCTCGCCGCAGGCACCGCGGTTCTTGCGGTACCCGGTTTCACAGGTGCGGCCTACGCGCAGAAGAAAAAGAAGGGCGATGACAAGGGCGAGGCAAAGCCCGCCTACACCGAAGCCTTCGTGAAGGCCTATCAGCCCGCCGACGCTGCCCTTAAGGCGCCCGGCGCAGATGTTGCCGCGCTCAAGCCGCAGCTTCTCGCGCTTGTGCCGCTCGCCTTGACGCCTGACGACAAGCAGGCGCTGGGCGGTCTGCTGTTCAACGCCGGCATCACCGGCAAGGACTATCCGCTCCAGCTACAGGGCGCCGAGATGATGCTTGGCAGCGGCAAGGCAAAGCCCGAAGACACGGCCCGCTTCAGCGTGGTCGCCTTCCAGCTCGCAAACGAATTGCGCGATTACGAAAAGGCTCGGACCTATCTCCAGAAGGCGATCGACCTGAACTACAGCACGCCCACCACCACGGTGGCTGACCTGCAGCTCAATCTTGCCGAGATCTACTTTACCGAAGGTCGCTATCCCGAGGGCCTGAAGTACCTCGACGACCTTATCGCGGCGCGCAAGGCGCAGGGCCAGCAGGTCGATGCGAAGTGGTACCGCCGCGGCATCTCGGTCGCATACACCAACGAGGTTGTGCCGCAGGTCTATGATTTCGTGAAGAACTGGGTCGCCGATTATCCAACGACCGACAACTGGCGCGATGCAATCAACCTGACCCGCAACCTCAACGATTACGACGGCGCCGTACTGCTCGACCTGATGCGCCTCGGCAAGAAGGTCGGGACGCTGAAGGACAAGAACGACTACGTCTTCTACATTGAAGCCGCTGACCCGCGTCGTCTCCCTTCGGAAGTGAAGGCCGTGATCGACGAAGCCAACGCCAAGGGCACGATCCCCAAGGGCAGCGACAGCTGGGTGGACGAGCAGTCCAAGGTGGTCAACGCGTTTGTGACGCAGGATAGGGCGGCGCTGCCGACGCTTGAGCGTGACGCCAATGCCCCGGCAGCCAAGCTGCGTACGATCATCGCGGCGGGAGACACCTTCCTCAGCTACGGCGAATACGCCAAGGCTGCCGCCTTCTACGAGCGCAGCCTTGCGCTCCCGGATGTTGACCGCAACCTGTCGCTGACCCGTCTCGGCATCGCCCAGATCGGTGCCGGCAATACGGATGCGGCGCGCGCGACGCTGGCCAAGGTCGAGGGCGTGCGCGCTCCGGTCGCAATGCTGTGGAGCGCATATGCCGAACAGCAGGCAGCAGCAGCACCGGCTGCTCCGGTAGCGGCTGCCACCGGAAGCTGATCGCTTCAACAGCGCAAAACCCAAAGGGCGCCGGGCGGGCTGACCGCACCGGCGCTCTTTTTTGTCAGGGACGCGGCGCAAATTGCAAGCGGACCCGCGCTTGCGGCAGCGGCGATGCGCGCCTAAATGGCCCCCATGAACGATCTCGCCAGCACGCCGCAGTCGCCGGTCCCCGAAGACCGTCCCGCACGCCAGCGCAAGCCCGACTGGATCCGCGTCCGCGCGCCGGTGAGCGAAGGCTACAACGAAACGCGCCGGCTGATGCGCGAGCTCAATCTCCACACCGTGTGCGAGGAAGCCGCCTGCCCGAATATCGGCGAGTGCTGGACCAAGAAGCACGCCACGGTGATGATCCTCGGGGATGTCTGCACGCGGGCCTGCGCCTTCTGCAACGTCAAGACCGGGATGCCCAAGGCGGTCGACCCGTTCGAGCCCGAGAACACCGCGATTGCCGCGGCCAAGATGGGGCTTGAGCATATCGTCATCACCAGCGTCGACCGCGATGATCTGTCCGACGGCGGTGCCTCGCAGTTCGTCAAAGTGATAGAGGCGCTTCGCCGCAACACGCCGAACACCACGATCGAGATCCTCACCCCTGACTTCCGTGGCAAGATGCGCCGCGCAGTCGAGATGATCTGCGAAGCGGGGCCGGACGTTTACAACCACAACCTCGAAACCGTGCCGCGGCTGTATCCCACGATCCGTCCGGGCGCGCGCTACTACGCCTCGCTCAGGCTGCTGGAGGAGGTGAAGGCGCATAATCCGCTGATCTTCACCAAGTCGGGCATCATGCTCGGCCTTGGCGAACAGCGTCTGGAAGTCCACCAGGTGATGGACGACATGCGCTCGGCCGAAGTCGATTTTATTACGATGGGGCAGTACCTCCAGCCAACGCCCAGGCACGCTACGGTCGAAGAGTTCGTGATGCCCAAGGCCTTTGCCGCTTATGGCGCTATCGCGCGGGCCAAAGGCTTCCTGCAGGTTGCTTCGACTCCGCTGACCCGTTCGAGCTATCACGCCGGCGATGACTTCGCGAAGATGCGCGCAGCCCGCGAAGAGAAGCTCGCCAGAGAAATCGGGCGCGCCGGAGCCAAGGTTTAGCCCTAGTGCCCGGCATTCGTGAAACCCGCCGCCTGCCCTACAGCGCCGAGCAGATGTTCGATCTGGTCGCGGACGTGGCCCGCTACGGCGAGTTCTTGCCGTGGGTGATCGCCACTCGCGTGCGTTCGAACAGCGAGACCGAGATGGTCGCAGACATCGTCGTGGGCTTCAAGGCGATCCGTGAGAGCTTCACCTCGCGCGTCGCCAAGGACCGCCCGCGCGAGATCGCGGTGCATTATGTCGACGGGCCATTGTCCGACCTCGACAATGTCTGGACTTTCCGCGCGGTGAACGATCACACTTGCGAGATCGACTTCCTCGTCGATTTCACCTTCAAGAACCGCCTGTTCGAAAAAATTGCGGGGCAGTATTTCGACAAGGCCTTCCGCAAGATGGTCGAAGCCTTCGAGAACCGCGCGGCGCAGCTTTACGGCAGCAGCAATTCGAGTGCACAGAGCGTCGCCTGACGCCGAATTTCAGCGCGCCCGCCCGGGCCTTCTCCGCCTTCGAAGAACTTGAGTTCACCCTCGGGGTCACCCACCGCATTGCGGACCAGCCGCGCGAATACGACTGTGCCGACGGGCTTGTTGATGGTCCCGCCGCCCGGCCCGGCAACTCCGCTGATCGCCACGGCCACATCTGCGTGACTCCGCTCGAGCGCGCCCTTGGCCATCGACCACGCACAGGCAATCGAAACCGCACCGAAGGCCTCGATGATCTCGAGGGGGACCCCCAGCATTTCCATCTTCGCCTCGTTTGAATAGGTCACATAGCCGCGCTCCAGCACAGCCGAAGATCCTGCGATTTCGGTGATCGCGGCGGCCACGAGCCCGCCGGTGCAGCTTTCGGCGGTCGCAACCTTGCGGCCCAGAGCGGCGTTCTCGGCAACGACGCGGGCGGCAAGCGCGGCAATATCGTCGGGCAGTAACGAGTGCATGATTACTGCCCTGATCGCCTGCCGGTCGCAGGCGTGCGGCACAGTTTGGGGTTTTTCATGTCGGACAACTCGATGATGAATGCGATTAATCCGTCGACATTCTCGGTGGGCAGCGGGCTCATCAATTCCAGACCGCGCTCGATCTTGGTGCAGCTGTCACCCTTGATCTCGTCCGCGATCATTTGACCGACGAAAGCATCCACGAAAGGCCGCAGCGCTTCTTCGGGCATGGACGAAAGCATCGCCTGCATGTCCACATTATCGCCCGAAGCGGCGCTCTCCTGGTTCATGTAGGTCTTGAGGAAGCGGAAAGCGCCCGGCCATGCCTTGTCCTGACCCGTGCGGAACGTGGCAATATAGGCGTCGCCTTGCCGCTTGATGAAGCCGTCGCGCGCGAGGCGGTTGGCGCAAGCGGTGCGGGTTGCATCGAATGCGATCGGCATGGCGTAGACAACCGCGTCCGACAGGTCTGCGGCGCTGACGCATGCGGCCTGCTGCGCCTGCGCGGCCTGAGCCGAGGCGAGCGCGGCGAGCGCGATGGCAGGGGCGGTCATGCGGCGAATGGTCATGTCGGGGGCTTCTTAAGCGGTGCGGGTGACGAGGACGACGGCCTGCGCAGCGATGCCTTCGCCGCGGCCGGTGAAGCCGAGCTTCTCGGTGGTGGTGGCCTTGATGCTCACCGCTCCTTCATCGAGCGCCATCAGCCGCGCCACTTCGGCCCGCATGGCGGGTCTGTGCGGGCCGATCTTCGGAGCCTCGCAAATCAGGGTGAGGTCGACATTGGCGATGGCGTAGCCGGCCGCGCGGGCGAGGCCGACGGCGTGTTCAAGAAATTGTCCCGAGCGCGCGCCGCGCCATTGCGGATCGCTTGGCGGGAAGTGCGTCCCGATATCGCCTTCGCCGACCGCGCCCAGCACCGCATCGGTGATCGCGTGGAGAGCAACGTCGGCATCGGAATGCCCGACAAGGCCCATGTTATGCGGGATCAGCACGCCGCCGAGCCACAGTTCTTCACCCGCTTCAAGCCGGTGGACATCGTAACCCTGTCCGATGCGGAACTCGGGGAGGGTGCTGCTGTCCATGAAATCCTCGGCAAAGGTGATCTTTTTCAAACGTTCGTCGCCATCTACCAGTGCGACTGAACGATTGCTGTCCATCAATACCTGCGCATCGTCGCCAGCGTTGGTCGCGCCGGTCCAGGCGCGATGGGCGGCGAGGATATCGATAAAGCGGAAGGCTTGCGGGGTCTGGACACGGCGCAGGACTTCGCGCTCCGCCTTGCCGGCCATCACACCGTCGCAGGCGAACGCGAGGCTGTCGACCACGGGGAGGACAGGTATGGCGCCGGGATGGTGCTCAAGTGCCGCCAGCAGCCCGTCAAGCACCGCGCGGGGAAGGTCGGGGCGTGCAGCATCATGGATCAGGACATGCGCGGGCGCAGACTCGTCGAGCGCTTCCAAACCAGCGCGGACGGAATTCTGTCGGGTCGCTCCGCCTACCACGAACTGTAGCTCTGCAAGTCCCCTAAGCGCCGCCTGTGCATGGTCTCGCGCATCCGGTGCGACCACTACCACCAGCGGACTGGCTCCGGCTTCCAGCAGGGCTTCGACAGAGTGCCGGATCAACGGCTTCCCGCGCCAATCACGGAACTGCTTGGGGGTATCGCCGCCCACCCGCAGGCCTTTGCCTGCTGCGACCACGATTGCCGCGAAAGGTGGTAGGGGTGAGGGGGTTGCCATCGGGCCGTTCGCTTAAGGTCTGGACGCGCTTTGGGCAATCCACTAAGCGCATGCCCAAATTTTAGGCAAACCCTCCCGCTATGTCACAGCTTCCCCCTCCGCCGCCTTTGAAGCCGATAGCTGTCGGCCCGGTCACCGTTGCCGAGCCGGTGGTGCTTGCGCCCATGACGGGTGTGACCGACATGCCGTTTCGCACGCTGGTGCGGCGTTATGGCTCCGGCCTCAACGTCACCGAGATGGTCGCGAGCGAGGCCGCGATCCGCGAGACGCGGGTCAGCACGCAGAAGACAGCCTGGGACCGGATCGAGGAACCTGTCTCGATGCAGCTGGTCGGCTGCGATCCCGCCAGCATGGCCGAAGCGGCGAAGATCCAGGAAGGCAATGGTGCGGCGATCATCGACATCAATTTCGGCTGTCCGGTCAGGAAGGTCGTGGGCCAGCTCGCAGGCTCTGCACTGATGCGCGAGGTTCCGCTCGCGGTTCGCCTGATGGAGGCGACGGTCAAGGCGGTGAAGGTGCCGGTCACGGTCAAGATGCGGATGGGCTGGGACCACAGCAGTCTTAACGCCCCCGAACTTGCGCGAATGGCCCAAGATATCGGCGTGCAGATGATCACCGTCCACGGTCGCACCCGCAACCAGATGTACAAGGGCAGCGCCGATTGGGCTTTCATCCGCACGGTGAAGGAAGCGGTCAGCATTCCGGTGATTGTCAATGGCGACATCTGCACGATTGACGATGCCGCCAAGGCGCTGGAGCAATCGGGCGCGGATGGGCTGATGATAGGTCGCGGCGCCTATGGCAAACCGTGGCTGCTCGGACAGGTGATGCACTGGTGGCGCACGGGCGAAGCGCGCGCTACGCCCAGCATTGACGAGCAATATGCGCTGGTTGTGGAACACTATAACCGGATGCTTGATCATTACGGGCGTGACACGGGCGTGAAGATGGCCCGCAAGCATCTCGGTTGGTACACCAAGGGGCTCCATGGCTCGGCCGAGTTTCGCAACCAGGTGAATTTCATCGACGACGCCGATCAGGTGCTCGGCGAAATCGAGCGGTTCTACACGCCCTTCCTCATGCAGCGGGCCGCCTGAGGGTGGCGAGCATTCCGATCCAGCCACAGCCAGGCGGGCGTCCCGATGCCCGCTCGCAGCTGGCCGGGCTGATTTTTGCGGTAGTGCTGATCGATGGCGATGGCCTGATCGCCGAGGTCAACCATGCCGCCGAGGACCTTCTTGGCACCAGCGCGGTCCGGCTGATCGGCACGCGCCTGTCCGAAAGGATCGGCCCGCTTGACCCGCGTGTCGAGGCGCGGCTTGTTGGCGAGGAGGCCCTCGTGGCACGCGATCTGGCGATCCGCGTCGGGGTGCAAGAAACCCGGGCCAATCTCACCGCCTCACCGCTCGGCGGTTATCCGGGCTGGCGGGTCGTGACCCTGTCGCAGATCGGTCATGACGATAACGCCAATCCTGCAGGCGGCGAGGCGATGTTGGGCGCGCCTGCAGTGCTGGCGCACGAGATCAAGAACCCGCTCGCCGCGATCCGGGGTGCAGGGCAGCTGGCGGCGCGCAAACTTCCCGCTGCTGACAAGAAACTCGCCCGGATGATTATCGACGAGGTCGATCGCATCGCCCGCCTGATCGACCGGATGCAGCAATTGGGCAGCACCCGCACGGCCTCGGTCGATCCATGCAATCCGCATGAGGCGATCCGCGCGGCCGTTGCCACCATGCGTGCGGCCGGCAGCACGCTAGGCGAGGTGGAAATCCGCGAGGAGTTTGATCCTTCGCTCCCCCCGGTTCTCGCCAATCGCGATGCGTTGGAGCAGGTGCTGATAAACCTGATCTCCAACGCACGCGATGCTGCGCTGGGGCGGGGAGGTCCGGGGAGCAAGGACGGTGTCGTGATCGTGCAGACGCGCTTCGTCAGTGGCCTCGCTTTCAGCGCGATTCGCAACGGCCGCGCGGTTCCGCTGCCGATCGAGATCACCATTTCTGACAACGGCCCTGGCATCGAGCCCACTTTGCGGGACCACGTTTTCGAGCCATTTGTCTCCTCCAAGCCTTCGGGACAGGGGCTCGGCCTCTCGCTGGTGCGCAAGCTGGTGCGCGACATGAACGGCAATATCAGCCACGACCGCGATACCCGTGCGGGCCTGACCCATTTTCGCCTGCATTTGCCACAGGCTGCGGACGCGATCTGATCCATGGCCCATTCCAATGATCCTGTCCTGCTCGTCGAGGATGACATCGCGATTGCCACGGTGATCATCGCCGCCCTCGAGGACGAGGGCTTCGCCATCGCCCATTGCACAAGCATCGCAGCGCGCGACACGCAGCTTGCCTCGCGGCGCTTCTCGGTGATGCTGACCGACGTGATCCTTGAAGACGGGGATGGCCTTGCGAGCCTTTCGGCCGTGCGCGACCGCGCGCCCGACATGCCGGTCATCGTGCTTTCGGCTCAGAACACGCTCGACACCGCCGTGCGTGCAAGCGAGAGTGAGGCCTTCGAGTATTTCCCCAAGCCCTTCGATCTCGACGAACTGGTGCACGCAGTGCGGCAGGCTGCAGGTGCGCGGTCGCCCGCAGCCGAGGAGGCGGGGACCGCGATCCCGGGCGAGGGGGAGCGGATGCCGCTGGTTGGCCGCAGTCCGGCGATGCAGGGCGTCTACCGGATGATCACGCGCGTGTTGCGCAACGATCTGACCGTGCTTGTCACCGGCGAGAGCGGAACGGGCAAGGAACTGGTTGCTGAGGCCATCCACGAGCTCGGCAACCGCCGCACCGGACCGTTCGTGGCGGTCAACACCGCGGCAATCCCGGCAGACCTTGTCGAGAGCGAGCTCTTCGGTCACGAGAAGGGCGCTTTCACCGGCGCCATCGCGCAGGCGATCGGCAAGTTCGAGCAGGCCAATGGCGGCACGCTGTTCCTCGATGAAATCGGCGACATGCCGGCAGAAGCGCAGACCCGGCTGCTGCGTGCGCTGCAATCCGGACGCATTCGGCGCGTAGGCGGTCGGCAGGAGATCGCGGTGAATGTCCGCATCATCGCTGCCACCAACCGCGATCTGACGCCCATGATCGCCGCTGGCACCTTCCGTGAGGATCTGTTCTATCGCCTGAACGTCGTCCCCATCGTGCTGCCACCCTTGCGCGAGCGGCGCGAGGATATTCCCGCGCTCGCGCAGCACTTCCTTGTGCTCGCCGCCGAGGACGGCCTTCCGCGGCGCGTTCTCAGCCCCGAGGCTATGGAGCGGCTCGAGACACGCAACTGGCGCGGCAACGTGCGCGAGCTGCGCAATGTCGTCTACCGTCTTGCCTTGATGGCCCGCGAGGAGCGGATCGACGGAGAGAGCGTTACGGACATCATCGGCCCGGAACTTACCGCGCCGACCACGTCGCAGGGCAATGGGCAGGATGGGTTCGGCGCAGCGTTGGCCGGTTGGCTCGCGGCAGAAAACCCACCGCCCGGGGCGCTCTATCACCGCGCGCTTGCGGCTTTCGAACTGCCATTGATAGAATATGCTTTGGGCCGCACCGGCGGCAATCAGTTGCGCGCTGCGCAGTTGCTCGGAATCAATCGCAACACGCTGCGCAAAAGGATCGGCGAACTCGGCCTTGATCCTGACCGTTTTTCCTCCTCCTGATTGTCGCACTTGGGGCATGTGATGGCGCAGAGCCACAGCTTTCCGCCTGATCGGTCTTGCACTTTTGCCACACCATTGTTGTAAAGTGGCAACGATGGAGGAATCACCGCCCCGAACGTCACGCATGGCCCTGCGGCAGCCGCCCAGATGGTGGCGACGGTTCATGCTCGCGGCGCGGCGCGCCAATATCTTCATGTGGCTGGAGATTGTAGCGGTCGTGGCGCTTGCCGGGGCCATTGCGGCAACATGGTCGACCTACCAGCGTGCCGGCCGGCCGGGCGATCTGCTACCCACAGGACAGGTATCGATCTTGCTGATGGCAACGCTGGTGCCCGCAATGGCGTTGCTGGTGCTGATCGGGCGCCGCCACGCATTGCGCCGTGCCTCGGGCAGCACCGCGCGGCTACATGTGCGGCTCGTGTTCTTCTTCTCGATGGTCGCCGCCTTGCCGACACTGCTGGTAGCAGGCTTCGCAGCTTTCCTCTTCCAGACGGGGGTCGACTTCTGGTTCTCCGATGAATCCCGCGGGCTGATGCAGAATGCGAACGTACTGGCGCAGAGTTATTACGACGCCAACCAACGCAACGTCGAACAGAACTCGATTATCATGGCGACGGATATGCGCAGCATCCTTGCACGCGTCCCGATCACAGATCCCGATTTTCCCGATTTCTACGCCTATCAGGCTCAGGGCCGCGAGATTTCCGAGAGCGCGGTGTTGCAGCGCATGGAAGACGGAACTTTTCGCACGGCAGCTGCACTCAATCTTACCAAGAACAACAGCCCGCTCGAGTTTAGCCGTGCCGCGCTCCCTCGGCTCGACCGCGGCGAGCTGGCAGTTGTGGTCGGTAGTCCTGAACGGATCGAGGCGCTGGTGCCGATCGACTCCCAGTCCGGCGTTTACCTCTATAACGCCCGCACCACCGAGGAGACGATGTTCAACTCGTGGTCGCGCGCGCAATCGATCGTCACCGCCTATGACCGGCTGACGGGAAGCGCACGGACGCTTCAACTACGTTTCAACATTGCGCTCGTCACGGTGAGCCTGCTGCTGGTGGGTGTCGCGATCTGGTTCGCGCTGCGCTTTGCCGATCGGCAAGTGGAACCGCTGACCGATCTGGTCGGCGCGGCGCGCAAGGTGGGGCAGGGCAACTTCGCCCTGAGGCTGGAAGGCCGCACCGGCGCGGACGAAATCGGTCTGCTCAATCGTGCCTTCAACCGTATGACCGCCCAGCTCGAAAAGCAGACTCAAGCCCTCGTCAGCGCCAACCGCCAGATTGATGATCGCCGCGCGTTCACCGAAGCCGTGCTCGAATCCGTTACCGCCGGCGTTGTTTCTGTCGATGCTGAGGCGCGGGTCACGCTTATGAATTCCTCAGCGCAGTCGCTATTGGCGCACGACGGCCTCTCCGGCGATCTCATCGGCCAGTCGCTCGAGTCGCTCGCCCCTGAAGTCGCGCGGATCCTGGCTGAGGGCAAGGAACGCGCAATCGTCACTCATGCCAAGGGCACAGAATTGCTGACGCTGGCGGTCAAGTTCGCGCCCGGATCCGGTGGCGGGCACGTGATCACCTTCGAGGACATCACCCGCCAGCTGCTCGACCAGCGTCAGGCGGCGTGGTCCGATGTCGCGCGCCGGATCGCGCACGAGATCAAGAACCCGCTGACCCCGATCCAGCTTGCGACCGAGCGGTTGAAGCGCCGGTACCGCACGCAGGTGGGCGACGAGGACCGCGATCTGTTTGACGAACTCACCAGCACCATTGTCCGTCAGGTCGGCGATTTGCGGACGATGGTCGACGAATTCTCCTCATTCGCACGGCTTCCCAAACCGGTGTTCCGTGACGAGGATGCGCTGGATCTGGTGCGTCAGGCGGTGTTCCTTCAGGAGGTAGCCCATTCGGGTATCGCTTTCAGCGTCGCTTCCTCGGAGCTTATCGATCGCGAAGTGCGCTGCGATCGCCACCAGTTCGGCCAGGCCATGACCAACGTGCTCAAGAACGCGGTCGAAGCGGTCGAGGCGCGTGCCGCCGAGGCCAAGGGCGCCTATGCTGGCGAAATCGCCGTGACAATGCGCGATGCAGGCCAGGCGATCATTGTCACCATCGAGGACAACGGCATCGGCCTGCCTGCAGACCGCGAACGAATCACCGAGCCTTACATGACCACCCGCGACAAGGGCACAGGGCTCGGCCTCGCGATCGTCAACAAGATCGTCGACGAACACGGCGGCGACATGAGCTTTGCTGCCGCAGCGAACGGGGGCACCCGCGTCACCTTGCGCTTCGCCCGCAACCCCAACCCGATTGAAGGTGGTGCCACATGAACCCGCTTTCGATCGACATTGTTATCCTTTGTGAAGGACCCGCCTGATGGCCCTCGAAATTCTCATCGTTGATGATGAACGCGATATCCGCGAATTGGTGGCCGGCGTCCTCGGCGATGAAGGATATGCCTGCCGCACCGCCGCCGACAGCACCGAGGCGCTTGCCGCGATTGACGAGCGCCGACCTTCGCTGGTGCTGCTCGATGTGTGGCTGCATGGCAGCCAGATGGACGGGCTGGAACTGCTCGATGCGATCAAGACGCGCGAGCCGAACCTGCCTGTCATTATCTTCTCGGGTCACGGTAACATCGACACGGCGGTGGCTGCGGTAGGGCGCGGGGCGATGGACTTCATCGAGAAGCCGTTCGAAGCCGAGCGCCTGCTGCTGCTCGTTGAGCGCGCGACCGAGACCGAACGCTTGCGCCGAGAGAATTCGCGCCTACGCGAGGGCAGCTGGGGCAATGCCGAATTCACCGGCAACTCTCCCGCCATCAATGCTGTGCGCGCCACGCTCAAGCGTGTTGCGAGCACCGGTAGTCGGGTGCTGATCTCGGGGCCGGCAGGGGCGGGCAAGGAAGTCGCGGCACGCCTGCTGCACGCTTGGAGCGCACGGGCCAACGGCGCTTTTGTGCTGGTCAATTCGGCGCGCATCACGCCCGAACGTTTCGAACAGGAACTGTTCGGTGAGGAGGCCAACGGCAAGCAGGTGCGTCCCGGGCTACTCGAAATGGCGGACGGCGGCACGCTTTACCTCGACGAGATCGCGGATATGCCGCTCTCGACGCAGGCCCGCATCCTTCGGGTGCTGACCGACCAAAGCTTTGTGCGCGTTGGCGGGACACGGCAGATCGGGGTGGACGTGCGGGTCGTTTCCTCCACCACCCGCGATTTGACGGTCGAGATGGCCGAGAAGCGTTTCCGCGAGGACCTGTTCTACCGGCTGAACGTCGTTCCGGTGGTGCTGCCTGCCTTGTCGCAGCGCCGCGAGGACATCCCGGCGCTCGCCGAGCATTTCTTCACGCGCTATTCGAACGATCAGGGCCTTGCTCCTCCGGAAATCTCGGCCGAAGCAGTGGCGGCCTTGCAGGCCTATGACTGGCCCGGCAACGTACGCCAGCTGCGCAACGTGGTGGAACGCACGATCATCATGACCCCGCGCGAGAGACTCGGCATGGTCGAGCCAGACATGCTCCCCCCCGAAATCATCGGCGGGCAGATCGGCCTTGCCAGCGATAGCCTTTCGGCGATCATGGGCGTGCCCCTGCGCGAGGCACGAGTGAGTTTCGAACGCGAATACCTCTCGATCCAGATCCGCCGTTTTTCGGGCAATATTTCCAAGACGGCGAGCTTTATTGGCATGGAACGCTCCGCGCTCCACCGCAAACTCAAGCTGCTCGGCATGGCTGACCGCCGCGACGACGAAGAGTAAGCGGTAGCCTGCCTCTTGGCAGATTCTTGCAAAATCTGAACTTGTCGCTGGGCGGCTCTATCGCCATTATGGAGGAACTCAGCCGTCGCCTTCGTTTTTTTGCGACAGCCCGATCTCATGCGGACCGGCACACGGGCCGCCAAAAACAGGAGCCACAACCATGCCCAACGGACGAACGCTCACCCCGCGACCGGTTTCGCGGCCCGCGGTCCAGGCCGAAACCCAAGACACCAAGAGCGGCGGACAAATGCCCCGACAGGGTGGCAATCTTCAGGATGCTTTCCTCAACCTGCTGCGCAAGAACAAGATTCCCGTCACCATGTTTCTGGTGAAGGGCGTCAAGCTGCAGGGCATCGTCACGTGGTTCGACAACTTCTCGATCCTGCTGCGCCGTGATGGCCAATCTCAGCTGGTCTACAAGCACGCGATCAGCACGATCATGCCGGGTCAATTGCTCGATCCGGGTCAGTTCGGCAGCCATTCGGGCGGACGCAAGCAGAAGCTGCTGCAGGACATCTTTCTGAGCCGCGTTGCTGAGGCCGAAGTTCAAGTCACGATGTTCCTGGTGAACGGCGTGATGCTTCAAGGTCGGATTGCCGCCTACGATCTGTTCTGTATGCTGCTCGAGCGCGATGGCGCAGTGCAGCTTGCGTACAAGCACGCCGTCTCGACCATCCAGCCCGCTTCGCCGGTCGACCTCAGTGTCGATGACGATGACGGCGAAGACGACGGGATAGACGACTGAGCTTTGACAGCGAATTTCAGGATGAAGTGACCCGCGGTGCGCGGGCAGTCGTCTTGTGCCCGGACATCCGCCGTTTACGCTATGACATCGACCCGGCAGAGCGCCTCGCCGAGGCTGAAGGGCTGGCGCTAGCAATCGGCGTTGTGATCGCCCATTCGGCTATCCTGCCGATCCGCCAGATGCAGCCCAACACGCTGTTTGGCTCCGGGCAAGTCGAGAATATCGCCATCTGGTGCGAACAGCACGAGGCCGAACTCGTGATCGTCGATGGCGCCTTGACCCCGATCCAGCAGCGCAACCTTGAAGATCGCCTCAAACGCAAAGTGATCGACCGTACCGGGCTTATTCTCGAGATTTTCGGCGAACGCGCGGCAACGGCGGAAGGCCGGCTTCAGGTCGAGCTGGCGCACCTCGATTACCAGCAGAGCCGTCTTGTGCGCAGCTGGACCCACCTCGAACGCCAGCGTGGCGGTTTCGGCTTCCTGGGTGGCCCGGGTGAGACCCAGATCGAGGCTGACCGCCGGATGATCCGGCAGCGTATGGGCCGCCTGCGCCGCGAGCTTGAACAGGTCAGGAAAACCCGTGCACTGCACCGCGACCGCCGCGGGCGTGCGCCCTGGCCGGTCATTGCGCTGGTCGGTTATACCAATGCCGGCAAGTCGACGTTGTTCAACCGCTTGACCGGCGCCGAGGTCATGGCCGAGGATCTACTCTTCGCTACGCTCGACCCCACGATGCGCGCGATCAGCCTGCCCGGGGTCGAAAAGGCGATCCTGTCCGACACTGTGGGCTTCATCTCTGATCTGCCGACACAGCTGGTTGCAGCATTTCGTGCGACGCTTGAAGAAGTCACCGCCGCCGACGTGATCTGCCATGTCCGCGACATGGCCAATCCGTCGCACGCGGCACAGAAAAAGCAGGTGCTGGAAGTGCTTGCAGATCTCGATGTGGTGGATGGCGAGACGGGAACGAGCAGCATCCCGATCCTCGAAGTCTGGAACAAGTGCGACCTGCTTGACGCTGAAACTATTGAGGAATTGCGCGAGATGGCG
Source organism: Porphyrobacter sp. (assembly GCA_027533455.1). Classification (GTDB taxonomy): domain Bacteria; phylum Pseudomonadota; class Alphaproteobacteria; order Sphingomonadales; family Sphingomonadaceae; genus Erythrobacter. The sequence continues at coordinate 595,842 of JAPZUC010000002.1, forward strand.
GCAGGGCAGGGAGCCGTGGTCCTTTCGGCAGCAACGGGTGAGGGGGTCGATTTGCTTGAAGCCGAACTCGCCCGCATGCTCACCGGTGGCGCACGCGAGGTGAGCTTCTTGCTCCCTGTCAGCGACGGGCGGCGACTAGCATGGCTCTATGCCCATGGCGAAGTTCTTGCGGACGATGAGGCAGGCGAGGGCGATGAAGGCCCTATGCGGCGCGTAACTGTAAGATTGAACCCCAAGGAAATGGGGCAGTTCGCTAGCCTTTCCTGAGCTTTATTCGCCGGTTTTGACGCGCTGCCAAAGCTCTTCCTGCTGTTCGAGCGAGAGCTTCGCAAAGGCCTCCGTTCCGGCAAGCGCCTCCATTGCACGAAAACGCTTCTCGAACTTGGCGTTGGCTGATCGCAGCGCTTCTTCGGCGCTTATTTTGTAGGCGCGGACATAGTTTACGGCGGCAAACAGCAGATCGCCGGCTTCCTCGATCCGTGTTTGCTCGGTGGTTGCGGTCTTGAGTTCTTCGACTTCCTCGAAAATCTTGGCTTCAGAGCCTGACGGATCGGGCCAATCGAACCCGGTGCGGGCAGCGCGCTTCTGGAGCTTTTCGGCGCGCATCAGCGCCGGAAGCGCGAGTGCCACGCCATCAAGTGCCGAAGCGATGCCCTTGGCGCTGCGCTCTTCGGCCTTGAGATCCTCCCACCGGGTCTCGTCCATGGACCCGCCAGCGTCTGTAAAAATGTGCGGGTGTCGCGCTTCCATCTTCGAGATGATCGAGGCTGCCACGTCGTCGAAGGCGAAATGTCCCGCTTCCTCGGCCATGCGGGCGTGGAAGACGACCTGGAAGAGCAGGTCGCCGAGTTCCTCGCGCAGTTCCGCAACATCTCCGCGCGTAATCGCGTCTGCAACTTCGTATGCTTCTTCGATTGTGTATGGCGCGATGGTCGCGAAAGTTTGGGCGAGGTCCCATTCACAGCCGCGCTCCGGATCGCGCAGCCGCGCCATGATCGAGATGATGCGGTCAATGGGGTACAGTGGCGGGGGGCTGTTCATCCCGTTCCTCAAGATGGATAATATATATTATGTAAAATCCACATCAACGATGATGCCGTGCCCTGCGCATAGAGGAACCATTCGACGATCACGAATATGCCTGCAAAGATCGTCACCCATGCCAGTGCCATCTTGATCATCTGCCCCCAACCGAGGCGGTGCGACGCAAGCGCGCTCATCGCCAGAACGAGCCATCCGATGCTTGTGACCAACGGAAGAACCAGCTCGGGGTTCATGCGATCATCTCCAGCCCGTCATATCCGACGGTCACGAAGTCCGGCACCTCTTCGCACAAGGCGCGATAATCCATGCTTTTGTCGAGATGGCTGAGCACTACGCGTCCTGCGCGGGTACGCTCGCCAAATTCAATCGCCATACCGAGATGTGCATGAGTCGGATGTGGATCACGGCGTAGACAATCGCTCACGAGAATATCGACCTTGAAGAAAAGGTCGATCATCTCGTCAGATAGCTCACTGAAATCGGTGGCATAGCCGATGCTCTTGCCATCAGCTTCGAAGCGAAAGGCAGTTGTCTCGCCAGGCCCGTGTGCCATCTGGCACCAATCCACGCCGAAGCCCGCGATCATTCTCAGTCGGTCGAGCGTGTCGATCGTGCAGATAGTCGGATAACCTTCCTGACCGGCGAAGACATAACCGAAGCGCTGGCGCAGGCGCCGTACGGTTTCGGTCGACGCGAAGCCGGGGATTGGTCCACCGCGCCCGTAGCGCAGAACGCGCAGGTCATCGATGCCGTGGCAATGATCGGCATGATCGTGGGTCCAGAACACCGCGTCGATATGCCCGACCCGGTTAGCTAGGAGCTGTGCACGGCAATCGGACGAGGTGTCGACGAGAAGGCGCTTGCCGTCATCGCTCTCCACCATAATCGAAACTCTGCTGCGGCGGTTCCGCGGTTCCTCCGGATCGCAGTCGCCCCAGTCGCCCGTCCCATCCGGACCTCCCAACCGCGGCACCCCGGTGGAGGTGCCAGAGCCGAGCATCACCAGTTTCACTGCGTCGCCTTACTGAAAAGATTGAAGAAGTTCGCCGTCGTGACCTGCTTGAGGTGTTCCGCGTCCGTTCCTCTGAGCTCTGCCACGAAAGCTGCCGTGTCTGAGACATAGGCCGGTTCGCATACCCTTCCCCGATGCGGCACCGGGGCAAGGAAGGGGCTGTCGGTTTCGACCAGCAGCTTATCTTCAGGTATGACCTTCGCTACCTCTTGTAACTCCTTGGCGTTCTTGAAGGTTACGATTCCGGAAAGCGAAATCGTGAGCCCCAGCGCCAAGACCTTGTCGCCAAAATCGGCCGAAGCGGTGAAGCAGTGGATGAGGGCCGGAAATGCCCCCTTCCCCATCTCATCGGCGAGAATGGCGTGCGTGTCCTCCTCAGCGTCGCGGGTATGGATAATGATCGGCAGCTGCGTTTCGCGAGCGACGTCGATATGCATACGGAACAAGCGCTTCTGCGCCTCTCTGTCCGACTTGTCGTAGTAGTAGTCCAGCCCGGTTTCGCCGATTGCGATCACCTTCGGGTGCCGGGTAGCCTCGAGCAACGCCGCGCGGCCTAGATCCTGGTGGGCATCAGCCTCGTGCGGATGGATGCCGACGCTGGCGAACACGTCAGGTTCGCGCGCGGCGGTTTCGACGACCTGATCCCACTCGCTCTGACGGGTCGAGATGTTGAGGAAGGCCCCCACCCCCGCTGCTCGCGCACGCGCGAGCACACCCTCGCGGTCTTCGACGAGACCTTTGTATTCGAGGTGGCAGTGGCTATCGACCAGCATCATTCGGCCTCAGCAGGCAGTTCGAGCCGGGGGAACAGCGGGGTCGGCGGCGCGACGTTGAAGCCGCTGGCGACGAGGCGGTTGAACCAATCCCGATCATGCAATGCGGCGTAGTTGCGCTCGCTATCTGGGATGCCGAGTTGGTCGAGCAGCGCACCTGCTTTGGTGGGAACGACGGGCTGGATCGCAATGGTGAGGTCGCGCAGCGCCATGTAAAGCGTCTGAAGCACGGCTTTCATCCGCTCGGGATCGGTCTTCTTCAGACCCCAAGGTGCCTGCTCGTCGACATATTGGTTGCAGGCATAAGCCGCCCTCATCCACGCTTCGATCCCGGTGGAAAAAGATAGCTCCTCGAACTCACGCGGGAGTTCCGCTGCGCACGCGTTCTTCACCGTCGACAGAAGATCTGCGTCCGCATCCGCCTGTGTGAATTCTTCAAGCGCCCCGTCCATATTCTTCGCGATCATCGAAAGGGTGCGCTGCGCCAGATTGCCGAAGCTGTTCGCCAGTTCGGCATTGGCCCGCAAAACAATGGCTTCAGGAGAATAGCTACCGTCTTGTCCGAAGGCGACTTCGCGCATGAGGAAATAACGCAGGGCGTCGACCCCGAAAGTTTCGGCCAATGCCAGAGGATTAGTGACATTGCCGAGCGACTTCGATTCCTTCTGGCCACGGTTCAAAAGGAAGCCGTGCCCGAAAACCTTCTGCGGAACCGGAAGATTGGCGCTCATCAGGAAGGCCGGCCAGTAAATCGTATGGAAGCGCACGATGTCCTTGCCGATAAGGTGCAGGCTGGCGGGCCAGAAATCACCCATGTCATCGGGATAGCCGAGCCCTGTCAGGTAGTTCGTGAGCGCATCGACCCACACGTACATGACGTGGCTATCGGAACCGGGAACCTTGACCCCCCAGTCGAACGACGTGCGGCTGACCGACAGGTCGCGCAGCCCCTGCTCGACAAAGGCGATCATCTCGTTGCGGCGGCTTGCCGGTTCAAGGAAGCCGGGCGTCTTCAGCAGTCCGAGCAGATAGTCCTGATACTTCGAAAGGCGGAAGAACCAGCTTTCTTCCACGGTCCATTCGACCGGGGTGCCTTGAGGGGAAAGCTTTGCGCCACCCTCCCCTTCGACCAGCTCACTCTCGTCGTAATAGGCCTCGTCGCGGACCGAGTACCAGCCTTCATAGCGATCGAGATAGAGGTCTCCGGCGGCCTCCATCGCCTGCCAGATCGCCTGGCTGGCGCGGTGGTGGTCAGCATCCGAAGTGCGGATGAAGCGGTCGTACGACACGTTCAGAGCATCGCACATATCACGGAAATACCCGGACATTTCGTCCGCGAGGTCCTTGGGCGTGCGCCCCTGTTCCTCGGCCTTGCGGGCCATCTTGAGACCGTGCTCGTCAGTGCCGGTCTGGAAGCGCACACGGCGGCCCTGAAGCCGCTGGAACCGCGCGATCACATCAGCCGCGATCGCCTCGTAGGCATGGCCGATATGCGGGCGGCCATTGGGGTAGCTGATTGCGGTGGTTATGTAGAAGGGGGTGGTGTCAGCCATGGGCCGGTTCGCTAGCGGGGGCGGCCGCGACAAGCAAGCTACCGATCTCGAAGGGGAGCATGGCTGGATCGAAATTGGCCGTGGGTGCCTCTCCGGCAAGGCTCACCAGCGCGGTGTGAGCGTCGATCAGGCGTGCGCGGCGGATAGGGTCCTCGGCATTGCGCGCGGCGCGGGCGGCGAGCGATTGAGCGAGGTCGAGCACCGCTTGAACGCGTTCGCGATCGGTTCGCGGACCGATTAGCCTGGCGAGTTCCCCGCGTCCGGTGATGCCGTTGTCGCCTTCTGCCAGAAGTCCCGATATGACCCTTGCGATGGGGGCAAGGTCCTGCTCGGCGAAGCGCACCGCGGCCCCAAACGAGCCTTCAGCAGCGGCAATCGCTTGATGGTCTGACGGCAGCCCCGCTTCATGCAACATAGTGCCAAGCTGGCTGTCGGAGAGCATCGGAAAGCGCAGCGTGCGACAACGTGAGCGGATCGTCGGCAGTAGCCGCGCCGGACGGTGGGTGACGAGCAGAAAGAACGTACCTGCAGGCGGTTCTTCCAGGCTTTTCAGAAGTGCGTTGGCGGCGGCTTTTTCCATGTCATCGGCCGGATCGATGATAATGGCGCGGCGGCTCCCAAGCGTCGGGCGGGTGATGAGGCGCTTCTGCATTGCGCGGATCTGCTTGATGCGGATCGAGCGAGCGAGTTCGAAGGGCTTGCCATCGGCAGCGGCGCGCTCTGCCTTGTCGTCCTTGGGACCATAGGTGAGCGTTATGATGTCGGGGTGCTCGCCCGACGGTTGCGGCACGCCTTCCTCGGCGACCAGCGCGCGGGCGGCGGCCATTGCGAAGTCGCGCTTGCCGAGGCCAGCCTTGCCTGCCAGCAGCCAGCCATGATGCATCCGCTCGCCACCCAGCGCATCTCGCCACTGGCGCCACGCTTCAGCGTGATTGGGCCAATCGGTCACGGCAGCAGGTCCACTATGGCCGCAAGGATGCGGGCATGGACATCGGCCTGCGTGCCGATGGCGTCGATCCGGGCGAACCCTTCGGGGTCCGCTTCGGCAAACGCGCGGAAGGCGGCGGCGACAGCGCGATGGTACTCCGCCGGGCGGCCCTCGATTGCGTCTGCAGCTCCCCCGCGTGCCTCAAGACGGGCCGAGAGCGCGATTTCATCGCCTTCGAGGAGAATGACCCGGTCAGGGCGCAACCCGTCACTGCCAAAGGCGTGGAGCGCAGTGATAGCAGGATCGCCGAGGCCTCCTGCCCCGCCCTGATAAGCGCGACTCGAATCAACGAACCGGTCGCAGATCACCCAGTCACCCCGCGCCAGCGCCGGGCGGATCAGGTGCGCGACATGATCGGCGCGGGCCGCTGCAAACAGCAACGCCTCCGCTTGCGAGGGCCAGGCTTCACCGGGAGGATCAAGAAGCAAGGCTCGGATTGCCTCCGCGCCGGGGGTCCCTCCCGGTTCGCGGGTGACCACCACCGACAACCCTCGCGCTCGCAGCGCTTCTGCCAGCAGGCGGCCTTGGGTCGACTTGCCTGCCCCCTCCCCGCCCTCGAATGCGATAAAGCGCCCCGGCGTGCTCACAGAAACACGCCTGCGATGGCGTTTACAATCCGGTCGATCGGTCCTGCCGTGCGCACCGCTTCGGCGGCGTAAAGCGGTATCCGGGCTGGTGCGACCCCTTCTGCGGTTACTTCCATTACGGCCACCTCTTGCCCGGCCATGATCGGCGCACGCAGAGGACCATCATAGCGGATCGTTGCGGTGAGCTTGCTGTTGCTTCCGCGCGGCAGGTTGATGGCGACCGGACCTGCAGCCTTGAGAGCAACACGGCCCGCATCGCCATCCTGCACCCGGGCCTCGCCGATGGCTACACCGTTGGCGAACAGCATTTTGCGATCAAACGCGGAAAAGCCCCATTCGACATAGGCCTTCGCCAGCTTCGCACGCAGCCGCCCGTTCTCGACACCGGCGAGCACCATCACTAGCCGCTGCCCGTCTCGCCGCGCGGTGCCGAGATAGGAAAATCCTGCTTCGTTGGTGAATCCGGTCTTGATCCCGTCTGCCCCGGGCACTCTCCCGATCATCGGATCGTGATTGACCTGTGCGATGCCTTTGTAAGCGAGGCCCGCGCGGCCGACATAATAGCCGAACTTGTCGGGATGGCGTGTGATCATGGCCCGCGCCAGAGCAACGAGATCGTTTGCAGTAGTAAAGGTGCGGCCTTCATCGGGCCAGCCATTGGGGCTTTCGAAATGGCTCCCCGTCATGCCCAGAGCGAGCGCGGCGGCGTTCATCTGCGCGGTCCACGCGGCGAGCGATCCGGCCTGCCCTTCGGCCAGAACCGCCGCGCCATCATTGGCCGAGACATTGGCGATGCCGAGCAGAAGGTCATCAACCCGCACCTGCTCGCCGGTGTCGAGGAACATGGTTGACCCCTTGCGCCGCCATTCACGCGCTACGGCGGGGCTCATCACGAAGATTTGCGCGGGATCGAGCCGGCGCTGCTCGATCAGTTCGAAGGCGAGGTAGAGCGTCATCACTTTGGTGACCGAAGCAGGCATAAAGCGCGCGTCGGGATGGCGGGCGTGGAGCACCTGATTGCTGCCAACATCGACAAGGAGCGCGACCGGTGCCTCAATGGCGGTCGGTACGGCAGGCGGCACGGGACCCGGATCGGGCACCGCGTCCGCAGGGCGGGCGATCACAAAGGAGAACAGTATAAGCAGGTGCGCGGCAAGGCGCGAATATCGGACGAGCATCACGTCGGCGGCTATACCCGCACCCCATGCGCTTGGCGAGGCGGCGCGGCCTCTCAGTTCACGATTTCGTCGGCGAGTAGCCCTACGCTCAAGGCGTAATAGCTTGAGCAATTGTACTCGAGGATCGCGCGGTAATTCCCGGTGAGAAGCCATGCCGGCGTCCCAGGGCCATCGGGTTGGAAGAATGCCGCCATCACGTCATCGGCGAGCGGGCGCTGCAGCACGACGCCCGCAGCCCGCCACTCCGCCACGGTCATCCACCGGCTGAGGCGTTCGTGCACCCGCGGACACACCGGCGAGACGAGCCGCGTGCGGTAGGATGCAACATCAAAGCTAGGGTCAACCGAGGCCCGAACGCCCCAAGGCTGGCCGGCGCGCCATCCGGCGTCGCGGAAGTAATTGGCGATCGAAGCGAATGTGTCCGCCCGGTTCGACATGATATCCGCGCGCCCATCGCCATCGCCGTCCGTTGCGATGCGCAGGTACACACTGGGGAGGAACTGGGGGTTGCCGAAAGCCCCGGCATAGCTCCCCACCAACTGCGATCGATCATAGCCCTTCTCGGCGATCTTCATCAATGCGACGAACTCGCCCGCGAACAGCTCCCGGCGGCGTCCTTCCCATGCCAGTGTCGCAAGGCTGCGTGCCAGGTCGAAGTCGCCCTTTACTCGACCATAGCTGGTCTCATGGCCGAAGATCGCCACGATGATCGAAGCGGGCACGCCATACTGCGCTTCGATCCGTGCCAGTTGATCGCGGTGCTGGGCATAGACCGCGCGCCCGCCGCCGATCCGTGCGGCATCGACATGCGTAGCGATATAGGATGACATCGGCGGGAAACCGCGAGAAGTGGCGCTGCCGGGTTGGTTGTTGTCCAGCGCGATCACGCGGGAATTCGGGGTCAGCCCTGCCGTCATCCGGTCCAGGGTTTCCTCGCGCACGCCCGCAGCTCTGGCGCGGGCCTTCAGCAATTCAAGATAGGCGTCGAAGGGGATCCCGTCGGCACTCACCTGTGCGGTCGCCGGCACAGACGCAGGCGGCGAACCCAGAGTCGCCAAGGCCGCGATGGCAAGCGCGGCGGCAGGAAGCAGACGGGGAATCATGCGGATAGGGATGTCACACCTTGTCTGAATCCCCAACAACGGGAACGATGTTCTCCCCTTTAGCAGCGCTTAAGCCACAAGGCAGGTGACAAGTGCGCCCATCAACGCTAGCCGGTGGCCGCATAGGACAGGTGGCCGAGTGGTTTAAGGCAGCGGTCTTGAAAACCGCCGTAGGTGCAAGCCTACCGTGGGTTCGAATCCCACCCTGTCCGCCATGAGTATCTGTAAAAATTATACTTTCTCTCTCAATGGCCGTACGTTACCATAATAGCTCCCCGATGGACAGCCGACTTGAATGGGTCGCCGCCTTCGCGGTTCCATGGCTACGATATAGCTCAGAACCAGAGGCCAGACTTCGGCGGGGTCAATCACAGGTGGGCGGCCTACGCTGCGCTTGGCGATGGCTGTATTGAGGGAGGTTGGGCCGATTCCTGACCATTGGATATTCGGCGATCCAGTCGCGATAGCCGCTGTTGGGCAGACGACCTTGATTGCGGCCATTCGCAAATGAGCAAACATTATGAATGGCTTTGACCAGCTTGCTTCTTTCTCCGCATGCAACGACGCGCAGTCTCGCATTCACCGATCAAAACTTAAGTTTCGTCCATGCGGGTCAGGCATTGGGTCATTGACAACAATCATGCCAGATTGAAGACCGCCGGAAGCCTCTGCAGCAACCAAAATGCTCCGACCGAGCCTGCTCCCCAACAGAGCCACGTTCTGACTGGGTCTGCCCAGCCTGAGCGGTACTTCCGCATCAGAATAGACATCATCAGACCTACGGCCACCAGCAGCAATTGTCCCCCTTCGATGCCAAGATTGAACGCTAGCAACGCCATCGGCAATTGCGTTTGCGGCAGCCCAATGTCGCGAAGCGCAGATGCAAAGCCAAACCCGTGCAGCAATCCGAACAGCATTGAGACGAGGACCGGGAAGCGAAACATGAGTGTGTCCTGCCGGCCTCGTAACGCTTCGGCGGCAAGAAACATCACGCTTAGTGCTATTGCTGCCTCGACTGGGGCTGGCGGCAATCCCGCAAGGCCGAGCGCAGCAGCACTGATCGACAAGGCATGGCCAAGCGTGAAACCGGTAACCGCAAACAGTATCCGCCTCGTTGAACTGGCAATGAGCACGAGGCATGCCAGGAAGGCGAGATGGTCCCAACCTCCGAGAATGTGGTCCAGACCCAGCAGAAAATACGCCGCCGATACCCCGCTTGCCGTTTCCCTCGCAGGTATCAGTACAATGCTCTGGCCTTCTGTGCCTAACGCGGTTGCCTGCTGCCCGTCCCGCCAGGTAACACGGACCAGAATTGGGACTGCGGGAGCTCCGTTGGGCCAGTCGAGTTCCGCCGAGGCGCCACTGAAGTCGCGAGGGCAGACGAAGTAGGAACCTTTCGCAGCGACACACGGCGCGGTCAGCCGGGCCTGCGGTGACATTGATTGTGGCACCGCTGGAGGAATTACCAATGTAAGCGAAAAACGCCCCACATCGCTTTCCTCTACGTTGACGGTGACGGGGAGACCGTCATGCGCACGCACTGGGAAGGCGAGCAAAAGGGCCAACAATACCGCCGCGAAGGCAGAACGGATCACCGCAGCGCTCCCAATTCCGGCGCCAGCACAACCCGGTATTTTCCTGTCAGTTCAGCGATCCTTTGCGCTGCTTCCTGCTTTCGCCAAGCTTCTTGCAGATCGCTCGCCACCTGCGCTCGTACGGCCTCGAATGGCAATTGGCCGCCGCGTTCTGCCTTCTCGACCCAAACCAGATGAAAACCGTGCGGTGAAGCGAGAGGGCCAATCCAGCCTTGCTTTGCCTGACCGGTGAAAAGGGCATCGGCCATGGCCTGCCCGAAGTGCGCGGCCACACTTTCCGGCGTCTGTTCGACATATGTCATGCTGTATAGAAAGCGATCGCCCGTATCAGTTGGGTCGGTGCGTCCCGAAACCAGGCCATCGAGGGCTGCCGCAGCACGTTGCTCGCCATCGCGCCCACGGAAAAAGACATGCCGGAACGTGATGGCGGGCGCTTTGGAGTAAAGCTGCCTGTTGCCGTTGTACCATTTCTCTAACGCCGCCAAGCTTGGCACTTCTGCCTGGCGCACATCCGTTGTCAGCGCATACTCGGCGCTCTGGACCAGCCGCCGCCTGACGACATAGTCCTGACTGTCGAGCCCAAGTTCGAGCGCTTCACGGTAGAGTACTTCTTCACGGACATAGTCGTCCATCAAAGTGAGGCGCTCGGCACGCGACATCCGCTTGAAGCGTTGCTGAGCCTCCTTCTCGTCGAACAACCTGCTACGCAGTTGCAAAAACCGGACGAGATCGGAGCTTTCGACGGAAATTCGTCGCGAGCTATCATCCCAGCCCAAGGCCGGTGCAAACAATGCATGCGCCCCGAACAGCGTGCTTCCGGCCAATATGAACAGGACGAGCGGCTCTCGCTTTGCCCACCCCAAAGGGTCCCACCACCTCATCATCTTTTCAGGCTATGGCTCATACCAGATGGGAGAGGAATAGGCGCGATCCTGGACGGTCATTGGTATGCCGGCCTTCATCGCTCGTTGGAAGAACACGGCATCATAAGCAGTCCATCGAGGCTTAGGGATCTCGATCACTCTGACATAATAGAATGCGCGAATACTGGGATCGAAATTCGGATCGGTCCATTGCACCGCCAATTCGGGATCCCCTATGGAGTTGGTGTAGGTAGCAGTCTTGAGATCGACAGTATTGCCGACCGGTGGTGCCTTGCCCGTTCGTCGATTAACACGACGTCCATCAGACAGTGCCACATCGTAGACCTTTTCGCGCAACTGTCCTTTCCCATCTACCCAGCCCTTCACGATTTGAATCCGGTCAAGGTTCGCTTCATCCGGGTCTTTGGCCGCTACCACCATGAAGCTGGGTCTCCGCCCCTTCTTTAATCCGCCGATCAAGTCGCCTCCCATCGGCACACCCTTGCGATAGCCGATCTGTGCGTAGTTTGGTCGGTCGACATCGCCGGGCGCAAAATCGAACCCACCGAAAAAGCGAAGCATGATGCGCGAGCCTGTCGTTCCATAGACTTCACGGCGCTTGAACGCAGCGAATATTGCCTCACGCGAGTTTTCTGGTGCCCACACTGCAGCAAGGCCTGACGCGCCAAGTTCCCAGCTTTCCTGCAACACGCCTGCCATTTTCGCCTCGACCCGATTGGCAGATGGCTCTGATTCAGGAAATTTGCCCCAGAAGTCATGCTCGGCCACGGCAGAATATCCAGTATGACTGTCGCTGGAACCAATCATCCCGAACTTGAACGGGTTGATCCCTATCCGCTGCTCATGCGCGAGACCCTCCAGCAGACCTGATCGGGCATATTCGTAACGCAGCATCCAACCCTGTTTGGGGGCTGAGAGCGAGATGTTGCCTTTGTCCCAGATCTCGAAATTCGCAAACTCGTCAGTTGGCGAGAGCGCAGGATGGGTCTCCCCCGTCCCTTTGACCTGTGTCATCTCGTAGACGGGCTCCCAGCGACTACGGCGGCGCGCGTAGTCGGATGATAGCGCTACGCCCGAAAGCGTTTCCGGCGCGAACATGCGCCCGTTTGAAACATTGCCATTATGCGCGATCGCCAGAACCTGTCCGCCGGTCATGTCCTCGTAGGTCTGCAACGCAGCCCAAAGATCCTCCGGATCAGTGCTGTCCTGAGCAGAGAACGGCAAAGTCTGACCAACCTTCTCGCCTCCGTCACGAAACATTACGATACGGTGAAGGTTGTCCCCCTTGAGCATTGAGGTCCACTCGTAGCCACTAAATGCAGAAAAGCGGCTTGGCGCGTTGAAGCGATCAGCCGCTTGCCAAACTTCGTCCCAGATCGATTGACGCACACTTTCTGGCGTTTTCTTGGCTGGATCAGTGGATTGAATCGCATCGGCGAATTCCTCGCCAAGACCTACCCGCTGTTCGGCCGAGCGCAGCATCTCAGCCCAGCGCTGGCCTAGCGGCCAGCGCATCAGCACCGGGTCTCGCCCCTCGTTGAGCCGAGCGAAGACCCCCAGATATTCCGCATGATCGGTCACTACCAGGAAATCGAGCGGCCGGCGAAGCTTAACCGCCATGCCATTGGAAGCGCGCACAGGCAGTCCCATAGCAAAGCGAAAGGCATCTTCGCGGGTAATCCCCTCGTTGTGGGCGGTAAAGGCGTCGGCAGAGCTGCGCGTGTGAAGGTGCGTATCACCCCAATAGAGGTTTGTGACAGTTTCGTCTCGGACAACGGGTGAATAGCTGGCCGGCTGAACCCCATCGGACTTGGGCACGGCTCCCACGGCAATCGAAGCACTGGCCGCCAAAACAAGTCCGGAAAGCCCGCGAATCTTCAAACGTAATTTGTTGTCTGCCATTTTAACGCATCCCCTATGCGGATGGAGAGTGGCGACCGCGCCAGTTGCGGCCGCCACCTCCACTGACATGAACACAATATCAGTAGCGCACCGTCGCTTGGACTTGAATGGTTCTGGGTGGTGCAATGTAGCCGATCTGATCAGCTAGCCGCCAAGGTCCTGCAAAGGACCCCGCCCCAGCACCCGTATTGGGCGCATCGACACCTCCGGTTGCATAGAATTCGTTGCTGAGGTTCTTGCCGATTAGCGCCAGCTCCCACCTCTTATCCGCCGCCTTCAGCCGGATCGAGGCGTCGAGTTGCACGTATGATTCTTGTTCAGTATAGAAGTTTCCGAAAGCCGACGTGATGTAGTCATCGCTGAAGCGGCCGTCGAACGAAACGCCGACTGCCATGCTTTGGGATACAGGGCGTTCAAAACTGAACCCCATCGTTGCGGTCCAAAGGGGTGCATTCGCGGTCGGCAGACCCCTGAGGTTCTGCCGATTTGCGTTTTCACCTGCGGGGACTGGACCAATCGTTACGCCGATTGGAACTGGATTGCCCGGAGCAAAAACATTTGTCGCCCTCAAGTTACAGCCCTGCGATTGGGTCTGTCCCTGATAGCATGGCGCGCCAGGCGAGTCGCCATATCGCGCCTTATTGTAATTGAGGCTACCGTGCAGTTCGAAACCTTCAAATGCGTCTGGCTGGAACTGGTATTCCAGTTCGAATCCCTTAGTCGTGGCGGAACCAGCATTGATGGTGGTGAAGGCGAAGATGTCGGAACGAAAGAAATCGAGCTGCAGATTGCTGAACTTGTACCAATAGGCGCCAAGATTAACTTTGAGCTGCCGACCCGCAAGAAGGGTCTTGATACCGCCTTCAACACCCTCCGCCGTCTCTGGTTCGAAGGCGAAGTCGTCAATGCCTGCGGTGGGGCTGAGAATCCCCGAGTTCGAAAATCCGCCTGACTTGTAAGCGGTCTTGTACGCGGCATAGAGCGTCACATCGTCGCTAGGCTGATAGGTAATCGTGGCCTCGGGCGACCAATCGGTCCAGCTCTGGTCCGCTTCAAGCGTAACGCCCGGCAGGAAGATGCCTTGCGCCACCCGGATCGGATGTGAATATGGCTGGAGGAAGTAGCTGTCTTTGGTTTCATCCGTATAACGGACGCCGGCGGTGATTTCGATCTGATCGATCGGCTTGAAGATCAATTGGCCGAACACGGCGATCGTTTCGCCATTGGTTTGCGAGTCCTTCGAGTTGGCAAGATAGCGCCTGAACGCGGGCGTCGCCGCGCTATTCTCCAATCCGCCGGATGCAGTCCACGCCTGGTAGTCGCGGAACGTATCTTGATAATACGCGCCCACCATCGCGTTAAGCGGCCCGTCGAATTCGGTTAGCATGCGAACTTCGGATGAAAAGGCGCGATATTTCGACCACTCGGTAGCCCAGACTTGCGTAGGCGAGATGGCTGATTGCGCACCGTCGGCATCGAATACGAAGATGTTGCGGTTCTGGTTGTAATTATTGACCCAGGTGAGGGTCATATTTTCGAATTCATGTTCGATCGTGCCTGTGATCGACCAAGAGTAATACTTGTTGGCAAGATCACCGCCTTCCTGACCATAGGGGATGGAGTCTGCAATCGCCTGCGGGAACCGGTTCTGATAGGTGACGAATTGCTCGCGGCAAGGGATTGCCGCGTTGAACTGGTGAGACCCTGTCGGACAACGATACATCACGGCATTGCCGCTAGGGCTATTCGAGAGATTGTCGGCGTAACTTGCCTTGAGCGAAACCGTGGTCCTGTCCGTCGGGGTCCAACGCAGTGTTACCCTGCCGAGAATGTCTCGGGTGATCGGCATGAATTCGTCTGCAGCAGGCGCAGGATGTGGTGTCACTACGCCGGGAACTGCCGTAGTGGTGCGATCGGTGGTGGTGTAGACGATAGGTACGCCACGGTTTCTGAAAAGACCTTGTGAGCTGTCAGCATAACGCAGAGCGACGCGAATTCCCAAGGTGTCCGACAATGGACCCGAGGCCACAGCCTCGCCGAAATAGCTCCGGCCTTCGAATTCGTAACCCGCCTTGGCGATGAATTCCCGTTTGTCACCCGGATCGGCGGTTACGATATTCACCACGCCTGCGGTCGCGTTCTTGCCGAAGAAGAGTGCTTGAGGACCCTTCAGCAATTCGATCCTGCCCAGATCGAACAGGCCTTCGTTGATGATACGTCCCTGTCCAAAATACACCCCATCCGCGACCACCGCGACTGATTGCTCGAGGCCGATCGAGGTCGTGTTGGCCCCTATGCCCCGCAGCACAAGGGTGGCGCCGGAGCCTGATGGCGAGCGACCGATCACGAACTGCGGGCTGATTGCCGCAACGCGCTCAAGGCTGGACAAATCCTGCGCCGCGATGGCCTCAGCGCTGAAGCTGGTGACGGATACAGGGATGTCCTGAGTGGATTCCTGCCGCTTGCGGGCGGTGACCACGATCTCCTGGATGCCGCCCTGAACATCGTCGCTAGCGCCTTCGGCCCCCTGCGCCTGCGCCAAGGCAGGTGTCGCCGCACAAAGCGCAGTCGTTGCAAGGAGGGTCCAGTGCAATCCTCTCGGCCCCAATGCGGCATTTTTCTTCAAGATCATGAGCATTTCCTCTCCCCGTTGCATTTAAAGGCATTTGAGTGCTGCCATTGGATCAATAGATGCCAGAGCAGAAAATTAACGCACCTGTTTTAATGGGGAGTGATAGCGTGACTTGACGACAGTCGGTTTGAGTCCGATTTCATGCAGGATGCCAACGGCCCCAACTTCGTCCGAAATCACACTCAAGAAAACGGGAGGGATTGATCTCGAACGACTTAGCGCGTCGAAGATACGCATCCTTGAGGCGGCAGAATCGCTCTACACGACCAATGCGATTGAAGCTGTGTCGCTCCGTGAGATTGCGCTCGCCGCCGGCAACCAGAATACCAATGCGGTGCAGTACCATTTCGGCGGCAAGGACGAATTGCTTCAGGCAATATTTAGCTGGCGCGTTTGGCAGATGGAGAGTCCGCGCCAGGCGATGCTCGCGCACGCCGAGCGCGATAACAAGCTTTCGGATTTGCGGACGCTCGCAGAAGTACTGTGCCTGCCGCTACTCGATTTGACCGATGCGGAGGGCCGCCACAGCTATGCGGCATTCCTCATCCAATATCAGCTCAGGATGCGACCGCTTGGCATCTCTCACGCGGCTGATGAGCCGACTTTCTCCAACAGCAACATCGCCAGACTGTTGCATTTGATCTATGATTGCATGCAAGTCCCCGATCGCGACAAGGGAGACTATCGCGTAGCCTTGGGGCACTTGATCTTTGCAAACATGCTGGTCCTTTCGGACGTCGAGCAGCTGCCTCGCCGAGATCCGCAGGCATTTGCGAAAAGGATCGAGGTGACGCTCGACATGGTCGCTGCCGCATTTTCCGCCGGCGCTAGCGGTGGTCATTCGCGTTGAATCGCAAGGGAGCTTTCGTATGAGGGCCCGCGCAGCGCAGGATGGTTTCGACCCGGAACCGACGGATCGAACGGCCAGTTCGAGGTTTTTTAAAGGCTCACGTTGAAATCACTACAAGGCTTTCGAGGCATCCCGGAGAATGACTCTGTGCCATTCCTCTTCCCACCCACCTTCGGTCATAAGCAGGGCCGGTGCGCGATCCTGAAAACCGAATGGCCGCTTCTGGCTTAACCAGACGTTCAATACGGTAAACTTGAATGACCGCCTCTGGGTCACTGCTGCCGGTCATGAGCGAGCTTCAATAAGTGACCTAGATTGCTGCCTTGGCCAGCTTCGTTTGCCCTACACCGCTCCTGCTCTTTTGAGTTTTAGGCGCTGAACCGTGCTGCGGGAGAGACGATCACTTGCAGGTCGTGGCTGATCATCAGCGGTGAGAAGGCGGCAAGTACGCGCTCCGCATCAGCCTCTGTAACGATGGTCACGAACAACTGCTTGGCTGTAGTGCCGGTGACTTCATCCCGGCGCCAGCGACAGCCACGCCATCCCATCAGGCCCGCTCGGCTATCGTGTGGGGTCAATCTCTCTCTCACGCATCGCGCCGCAACCCCTTTAGCAATTGACGCACTTCCGCACTCAAGGCCCGCGCCTCTTTCGTCTCGCCACCGTGCTTATAGCTACCGTTGCGCTCACCACGCGGTGCGCCCGAGCCTTTAGCGCCGCCGTGGAGCCTGCACCGCTTCTTGCCCGTCATCGCGGGGCAGCGGCACGGGTTCCCCGCCCGGTTGCGGGCTTGGCAAAGAGGGGCGTTCGTCAGCAGGGGACGCGCCCCGTTCATGGGGTTGTCCGTCACTTTCCCCCTCCCCCCTGTGATAGTGAATGTGCTGGTGTAGTTCCTTGCGGACATTGATCGACTGCTTTGCAGTGCGCCCACGCTGACGGAGCCGTTTCAGCGCCTCCAGTTGCTCAGTGAAGGCTCTAGCCAATTTGGCCGCAGTCGCCGCCGTCCGGGTGTCGCATTCGTATCGGAGCGCCATTGCCGATGCCTTCATGGTTAGGAGGTGAATGGCGACCATTTGCGCCGCGAGCGCTGCCTCCATCTCGTTCCTCGGCTTAACGCTGTTGACGATGCCAATGGCAGCACTGAACAGCTTCTCGTCGAGCCTCCATTGCTTTGCCTCTTCGTCCCAATGGTCAGGACCGCACAAGGCTTCTAGCTGCCGCATGAATGTCGCGATGACAGCTTGCGACCGTGTGCCGAAGGCATCGGCAAGCTGGAGCGTCCACAACCTAGGATCGTTGTGAGGCGCGGTCCAATGTTCTTCGTCCATGCCCGCCGCCTCCAGCATTACGCCGGGAGGATAGGGCCGTGCATAGGCTCTGCGCTCTGCCGCTTCTTCCCAGTCACGCAGCTCGTCGGCTGGATCGGGGCGATTGCGGGTGCGACGCTTCCGGCGCGGCGTCGCAGCAGCGTCTAGCGACGCTGGATCAATAAGCCCGTCCTGCAGGGGTGGCGTTCCCGGACTTTGGCTTTTCTCACTTGGCATCAGTACGCCCTTTCTCGCGCGAGGCGACGATGCGAGGTCTGCAGATTCACGCGAGGGACGCATAGGGACGGTTGTTCCGTATGATTGCCACACGCGCGCGCACGTGGAGCCGATAATGGGAAAAATGCGTCCAATGCGGCCCCATCCGTCCCTGCCTTAGTTCCAGCCATCGCTGCCTCCCTTTGGCTTTAGGGCAAGCCCGCGATAGACTCGGTGGCCCATTGTCTTTGCGGCCTGAAACCCAGCGCGCTCCAACTTGCTTTTCATGGATTTCATTGCGCCCGGATCGTCACCAGCCGCACGGGCGTAGTCCGTCCAATCGTTGTAGAGTTTCGCGGGCAGCTCCCACTTTGAGCGATCGCGTTCGCAGCGATCTTCGATCCATTGCCCGAACAGGTCTTGATCCTCGAAGTAATCTGCGGTTGCGGCGGTCACGATTTCCGGCCTGACAAGCCCATTGGCCTGCCAGTCGAGACAACCAGCGATCGCCCAAGCGAGGATGCTACCAGCTTCACCCTTCAGTTTGTCCTCTAATTCACGGTCGGGATTGCGGGGCTTCTGCGTGAACGGGATGATGTTGAACCTGCGGCGCGCCGCCTCATCCACGTTGCCCAGCACCGGCGCGTGATTGCCAACAATGACCAGCTTGAATTGCGGCACAAACTCGAAAAAGTCCTGCCGCATGAAACGGGCGCTGATCTTGTCGCCGCCTGTCACCTGCTTGATGCGGCTCTCCGCCCATGCGCGGCCTTCCTCGGTCTCGCTGGCGCTCACCAGCCGCGCCCCATTCAACATCGCAAGGTCCGTGGGGTGGCGGTCGTTCTTGCTAGCGGTGAAGGTCTCCATGCCTGCGGTCGTGGCGTAGTCCCCCAAGACGTAGTTCAGCAGGTTGAGGAAAACGGATTTCCCGTTGCCTCCCGGGCCATAGATGAAAAACAACGCGTGCTCGTTCGTCTGGCCGGTGAGGCAGTATCCCGCCACCTGTTGAAGGAAGCGCATGAGGTCGCGGTCGCCTGCGGTAGCCTGGGCGAGGAATTGCAGCCATAGACGCGGTTCGCCCGGCGTGGGCGCGGTTCCGGCCTGTTTGGTTATTAGGTCAGCGTGAAGCGCGGCCCGCAGCTGCCCGGTGCGAAGATCCACGGTTCCGCCGGGCGTCCCAAGGAGCCAAGGGTCGCGGTCCCAAACGTCGGCAGTAACTGCAAGCGCGGGATCGGCGCGGGCGAAGGCTTCAACCCCGCTCGCTGCGCTGGCCTTACAAAAGCCCTTTGCGCCCTCGCTCGCCTCGCGCGCAAGTTCGCGGGCGAAGTGGAACGCTAATTTGGTCTCATTGCGCTGCCACCGTCCCCCGGCCCACTCATACCAGCGCCCCGCGCTATGGTCGAAGCGCAGGCGGTTGCCGTGACGGCGCGCGAAGGCGAGCGCGATGGCATCCTCGCTAACTTCGCCATTGCGGCCCATGCTTGGCGCATAGTTTCCATGCGGGTCATCGTCCGGCTCTGCTTCCGGGCCGTGGGGATTAAATGCTCGGCCTTCGTGCTGCCGCGCAAGGCCATCAATGCGCTTCTCAAAGTCAGTCATCGCACGCGCCCCTATTCAGCATATCGTGCATTTGCTCGGCCTGAAGCGCGGTTTTGAGCAGTCGCGAGGCGAGTTGGTTAAGCTGGTCGAGCCAAGCGAGCGGCGCGGGGGCGTAGAGGTTCGGGGTGGCCCACTCAATGACCTCCCATGCCAAATAGCGGGCCGTATCGCAGTCAGTGCGTGCAACTAGGGCGCTGGCAGCGTTTCGGTAGCTTTCCAGCTTGCGGCGGCGCTCATACTCCTCGGCTGGGATACCATGCCCCAGGAACGTGCGGATCGAGTCGAGCGGGATAGTAGTGGGCGCGTTCATTCGCTCGGCCCCCCCATGAATTCGCAGCTGTTGAGGCTGGCAAACGTCACGGCGAACCGCAGTGCGTTCGACCAGTTCGGGAAGGTGATTACGGTTGCGTCGCCGGGGCTATCGATCGGCATTACATACGCAACCGGGGTGCGGGCCTGCGTATAGCTCCAGCCGGTCTGCGTATCGCCAAGTGTGCGGGTCTCAGCCATGGCCTTGCCCTCCGAATGCGAGGCTCGCCATCATCGCGGCGAGGTCCGGGCGAATGCCGTGCTCGACGATAAGGTGTTGAGCGCGGTATGCGGACAGGGTAAGGGTGTCTTGCAAGCAGCCGCTCAGTTGATTGCACGAAGCCCCGCCGGTTGCAGCCAGCGGGGTTTCATTTTTTGGGGTCTGATAATGGCCCATGCCTCAGCTCTCCCCATGGATAAGGGCGTGGAGCGATTCCGCCGGGATCACGGTCCGCCCGCCAACGCGGACAGCGCGCAACTCATTTGCGGCAATCTTGGCATAGAGGGTGGTCTTGCTAAGGCTGGTAGCTGTCACCGCCTCGCGGATCGAATAGGCGAGTTTCGGAAGTTCAGGTCTAATGGTCTGCATAGAGATACCTCGTTCGGAATTGAACGAGGACAATTTCAGACGGAAACTCTCCCGGTTAAATCTGACTTAACCGTATTTCGAGGATAGCAGGGGGTGCTTTGCCATTCTCTCGATCCATCCCAATGTATTGTCGAGAGCGACGGGCCAGTTGGGATCGGTGCGACATTTTTCGATAAACGCTTCGACTTCTCGTCCAACCTTTGCATCGTCCAAGTTTAGCGAATCCGCTTTTGCCTTGTTGCACCAGTCTTGAACGGTGGAGGCGCTTAGGGGATTGCCTTTTCGTCCAGTCGCCCCGGCTGCTGCAAATCTACCAGCGACAGCCTTAACCGCCATAGTTTCCCGCCAGTCGTGCGCCTCAACAAGCAAGCGGACAGATCGAACGACGAAGACCTTGAGGTAATTTCGAGCAATTCCATCGCCTCCCGGTTTCCCTTTGGTGGACATTGCGAAAAGCCGGGGACTCCCTCCCATGACAACATCATGCAATGCCCCGGCAACATCGTGGAGGACTGCCGCCCCTTTCGAGTTCTCAAAAAGCGGAAGTTCTCGAAGGGCACGGTGCACAGCAATCAAAATCTCAGTTGCACGGGCCTGCTTCAGATTTAGGCCAGCAAAGTGTCGAGAGTCGTCAGCGACTTGCCACGGGGTGGCAAAATATTCCTCGCCCAGCACTTCTAGCTGAGAGTGGAGACGCTGCGCCCAGTCAGTGGGGTCCGGCCAATCGGGGTTTGTCTGCTTGCTCATGCCGCCACCTCTCCCCTTATAGGTGTGACTTTGCCACCAGCCGGAGCGCCGCTTGCGCAGTAGGTTGCCCAATCCGCCATAAGCCGCCGCCGCTTGTCGAATAGATCGCCGCGCCGATAGGCCCGCTCCACCGCGTTGCCGATTGTATGCGCCAACGCCATCTCGGCTACCTCATGCGAATAGCCGGTGCATTCCGCCGCCCAATCGCGGAACGCGGACCGGAAGCCGTGAACCGTTACGTCCAGCTTCATGCGGCGAAGCAGCATCGCCATGGCCATGCTGGACAGCTTGGAGCGTTGCGCGCCGGGGAACAGGTATTTGCCGCCCAGCTGCTTCGTTTCCTCCAGTATCGCAATAGCGCGAGGGGACAGCGGAACGCGGTGTTCCTTGCCCGCCTTCATGCGCTCGGCTGGCACCGTCCACAGTGCCTTGGCCAGATCAATCTCGCTCCATTGGGCGGCGATAACCTCGCCCGTCCGTGCTGCAGTGAGAATAACAAACTCCAGCGCTAGCGCCGCAACCGCTTCGCGCCCTTGCAGCTGCTCCACAAAGGCGGGGATCGCATCATACGGCATGGCCTTGTGATGGCCCCGCGATAGCTTTGTGCGGGCGGGGAGGATTTGCGCCAAGTGTCCGCGCCAACGGGCGGGGTTTTCGCCTTGTCGATAGCCGCGCGCCTTGGCGCTATCGAGCACGGTTTCAATCCGCCCCCGCAACCGGCTCGCAGTCTCGGGAACCTCGCGCCAGATCGGCTCCAGCACCTTGAGCACGTGCGGGGTATCGACCGCGGCAACCGGCAGATCGCCAATCATCGGATAGGCATAGGTCTGGAGCGTGTTCTCCCATTGCTGCTTATGTTTGGCATTGCGCCAGCTATCCTTGTTCGCCGCGATATGGGTTTCCGCCATCGCCTTGAACGTAATTCCGGCGACCTTCGCCACCTGTTCCGCTGCCTTCGCCTCAGCCTCGGAGCGTTGCCGTTCCTCCAGCGGATCAATGCCCGCCTTGACCTTTAGGCGAAGCGCGGTCGCCAGATCGCGGGCATCGGCGAGCGAGATACCGCCGGGACCAGCCGGACCTAGGCCAACATCCCGCGACTTGCCCTTGAGCATGAACCGATAAACCCAAGAGCGCGCCCCAGTCTCTTTCACCAGCAAGTGCAGCCCCCCGCCATCGGCATGGCGACCGGGCTTCGCAGTCTTGACCTCCACGGCGGTAAGCGCGTTGTGCAGTTTGCGCGGCATGGATCATCGCCCCTGTTCCCACAACCGTTCCCCGATGGAACGCTTGCTTTATGGGAACCGTATTGGCGAGCATCGGAAAGATTGCAAGGCGTTCGCCTTAGAAAGTTCACATTTGCAAGGGCTTTGATTGACCTCCTAGGTCGTCATTTGCCGGTAGTATGGGGGACACCCTGTCCGCCACGTTACCCACCCTTAGAAGTGCAGCGCCCTCCCGTAGGCGTTGAGCACGCTTTCGTGCATCATTTCCGACAGGGTCGGGTGGGGGAAGACGGTCTGCATCAGTTCGGCCTCTGTGGTCTCGAGCGTCTTTCCGACAGTGTAGCCCTGGATCAGTTCGGTGACTTCCGCGCCGACCATATGCGCGCCCAGTAATTCGCCGGTCTTGACGTCGAACACGGTCTTGATGAAGCCCTCCGCCTCGCCGAGCGCGATCGCCTTGCCGTTGCCGATGAAGGGGAAGTTTCCGACGCGCACCTCGTAACCCGCCTCCTTTGCCTTGGCTTCGGTCATGCCGACTGAGGCTACTTGCGGGTGGCAATAGGTGCAGCCCGGAATGTTGTTGCGGTTCAACGGGTGCGGGTGGACTTCGGTGTTTCCCAGTTCCTGTGCGATCGCTTCTGCGGCGGTGACGCCCTCGTGGCTGGCCTTGTGCGCAAGCCATGGCCCGGGCGTGCAGTCACCGATCGCCCAGAGCCCAGCGGACTTGGTGCGGCCATAGGGATCGATCTGGATGAAGCCGCGGTCCAAATCGGCAAGGCTGTCGAGCCCGATATTCTCGGTATTGGGCACGATGCCGATGGCGACGACCACGTGGGAGTAATCACCGGTTGTGATGTTCCCGGCCCTGTCTTTGATCGTCGCCGTCACTCCATTCGGCGTCACCTTCAGACCCTCCAGTCCGACGCCGGTGTTGATGGTGATACCCTGCTTTTTCAGCGACTTTTCAAGGAAGGCCGACACTTCGTCGTCTTCCACCGGCACGATCCGGTCGAGCAGTTCGATCACCGTCACTTCGCTGCCAAGATCATTGTAGAAGCTCGCGAACTCAATCCCGATCGCGCCCGATCCGATCACCAACAGCTTGGCCGGCAGCTCGGTCGGGGTCATGGCGTGGCGATAGGTCCACACGCGCTTGCCGTCGGCAGGGGCGAACGGCAGATCGCGCGCCCGCGCACCGGTCGCCACGATGATGTGTTTGGCAGAGAGCTGCTCCTCGCCGTTATCACTCTTCACCGTCAGGCTGGTCGGACCTGTCAGGGTGCCCTGCCCCATGTGCACCGTGATCTTGTTCTTCTTCATCAGGTGCGTGACGCCCTGATTGAGCTGCTTGGCCACGCCGCGGCTGCGCTTGACGATAGCGGCAAGATCCGCTTCGATTCCCTGCGCGACGAGGCCGTAATCGCCGGCATGCTGCATGTAGTGGAAGATTTCGGCTGAACGCAGCATCGCCTTGGTCGGTATGCAGCCCCAGTTGAGGCAGATGCCGCCCAAGTTCTCGCGCTCGACGATTGCGGTCTTGAGCCCGAGCTGCGCGCAGCGGATCGCCGCGACATAGCCGCCGGGTCCGGAACCCAGCACGATCACGTCATAGTTAGTGGCCATTGTCATTGTCCTTGGGGAGGAGAAGCGGTTCCTGCGCCGCGATGGCGCGCGGGCGGTTGTCATCGCCGATCAGCACGAACTTGAATGTGCCTTGGGCGACCTTGACGGTGGTTTCGCCGTTTCGCTCGCGGGCGATGGCTTCTGCGGCGATGGTCATGGAGGTGGTGCCGGTGGCGAGGACCTCGCAATAGACGGAGAGTTCGTCGCCAACGGCCATCGCACCCGGAAAGGCGAAGTCGGTTGCCGAGACGACCACCGCCTTGCCCTGCCCGACGCGGCTCGCGAGCGACCCTGCACCGAGTGCCATCTGTGCCATCAACCACCCGCCGAACACCCCGCCATAGGGGTTGGTGTCGGCCGGCATGGCGGTGACGCGGATCTGGGGGGAGCGGTCAGTCATGGTGTGCCGGAACCGATTGTTGGGGCAGCAAATAGACCAGCGCGAAGATCGCTGACGACAATCCTGCCGTAAGAAAGGCTAACTGCTCGAAACTGCCGGTCATGAATGCTCCAATCGAACAGCACGTAGCAAAGGCGCCAAGTCCTGCGCCGACCATCGCTCCATCACCGCCTTTTTCAAGCATGGTGGCGAGCGGAATGCCAATAACAAGCAAGCCGCAGAAGGTGAGAAGATAGCTCATGATAAGCATGGCAGCGGTCGCGGTTACGTCAGCCTCGGTGTTGAAGATCGCGAACATATCGTTCTCTCGAATCGCAAAGAAGGCGGCCAAAGCTGCTGGCGGGGCCACCAGAAATGACGCTGAAAAGGCCAGTCCTTTGGATTTGCGCGCCACCTTAACTCACACCACCAGCCCCATCGGGTTCTCCACGAGCTGCTTGAGCGCCTCCATCAGCTGCGCACCGTCTGCGCCGTCGACCGCCCGGTGGTCAAAGCTGCCGCTGGCGTGGAGCACAGTCGCCACCTCAATCGCGCCGTTCACCACATAGGGCGCGTGCTGGCCCGCGCCGACCGCGAGGATCATGCCCTGCGGAGGGTTGATCACCGCGTCGAACTGCTTGATTCCGAACATGCCGAGGTTGCTAAGGCTCGCCGTGCCGCCCTGGTATTCGTGCGGCATCAGCTTGCCGTCGCGGGCCTTACCCGCAAGCGCCTTCATCTCGGTCGAGATCGCGGCGAGGCCCTTGGTGTCGGCGCTGGTGATCACCGGCGTGATCAGGCCCGAGGGAGCGGCGACCGCCACCGAGATGTCGGCGCGGCTGTACCGTCGCAGTGTGTCGCCGTGGAAGCTTACATTGCACTGCGGCACGCGGATCAGCGCGCGGGCGAGCGCCTTGATCAGCAGGTCGTTGACCGACAGCTTCACGCCATCGGGCTCAAGCGACTTGTTGAGCTGCGCGCGCAGTTCCAGCAGCGGATCGAGCCGGATGTCGATGGTGAGGTAGAAGTGCGGGACCGTCTGCTTGCTCTCGGTGAGGCGGCGGGCGATGACCTTGCGCACGCCCGAGAGTTTTTCCTCCGCGAACGGCGCGCCGCCTTCGATGGCGGGAGCAGGTGCAGGTGCGGCCGCCGGGGCCGGAGCGCTCGCGGCAGGGCCTGCGGCAGGCGCAGCCGCGCCGGGAATGAAGTTCTCGACATCCTCGCGCACAATACGGCCATTGGGGCCAGTGCCCTTCACCTGCGCAAGGTCGATGCTCTTGTCGGCTGCGATCCGCTTGGCGAGCGGCGAGGCTATGATGCGCTCGCCCGAAACCGCCGCAGCAGGAGCCGGAGTCGGAGCAGCAAAGGAAGCTGCCACAGGTGCGGGTGCAGGAGTGCCGCCGCCAGCCGTGATCGCCGCTTCGACGTCTTCCTTTGTGATCTTGCTCTTGGGGCCGGTGCCAGCGATCCCGGCGAGGTCTATGCCGTTCACCTCGGCCAGTTTGCGCGCTGTCGGGGTCGCGGCGGGGCCATCTGCCGCCGGAGCCGCAGCGGCCGGGGCGGGAGCGGCAGGCGCAGGCGTCGCTTCCTCGCCCTCGACCGTCAGACGCGCGATCACCGCTCCGACCTTCACGCCTTCGCTGCCTGCCTCGATCAGGATTTCGGCAATCACGCCTTCATCGACCGCCTCGAACTCCATCGTCGCCTTGTCGGTCTCGATCTCGGCCATTACGTCGCCCGATCGCACGGTATCGCCGACTTTCACCAGCCACTTGGCCAGCGTACCTTCTTCCATGGTGGGCGACAAAGCCGGCATCCTGATGTCGAGGGCCATGATCCGCTGTAACTCCCGTAATCGATCCTTGGCCCGTCTCTGGCCAATTCCCTAGCGGCGGGCAAGGCCCCGAATCGTCAGGAACTGCTCCGCACTTGCCAATCCATACGAATGCATTGATACCCCCGCCCTGTAACGGGGCTGAGACGATGCGCACATTTCTGGTCATCATCGACGAGAGCGAGGAGGCAACCGCGGCCTTGCGCTATGCCGCGCGGCGGGCGGCTTCGGTGGGCGGCGCGGTGCATCTGCTCGCGCTGGTGCCGCAGCAGAACTTCAGCGCTTTCGGCGCGGTGCAGGCCACGATCGAGGCCGAGGCACGCGACCGCGCGGAAATGCTCGCGCACGGGGTTGCGGGCAATCTCTTCGTCGAAAGCGGGATCATGCCGACAATCTCGGTCAAGATCGGCCAGGGGCAGAAGATCGTCAGCGAATTCCTTGCCGAGCACGCCGAGGTTGCCGCCCTGGTTCTGGGCGCGGCCAAGGGGGGCACGCCGGGGCCGCTGGTGAGCCATTTCTCAGGCGCAGCGGGCAGTCTGCCCTGCCCGCTCTACATCATTCCGGGCGATTACGACGAGACCGGAAATGCGCTCCACCTGTAAGCTGAGGCGCTATTTCTTGCGGCCCTGATGGCGGATATTGCCCGGCCGCCCGCGCTTTCCAGCCATGAATTTGCCCGCCTTTTTCGGCCCGCGATTGCGGTCATCGGGGCGGTTGCCACGCGGCTCGATTGCGCGCGCATCGGCATCGGGCAGCACGAATTTGAGCGACCCGGTGAGCGGGTTTGCCTCGGCCAGCTTGAGCTTCAGCCTATCGCCGCTGGCATAGGTCGTCCCGCTCTCCGATCCCACCAGCGCCTTGGCCGCCTCGTCATGGCGGAAGTATTCGCCGCCGAGTGTGGAGATCGGCACCAGACCGTCACCACCCAGCCCGTCGATGGTGGCGAAGAAGCCAAAGGCCTGCACGCCGGTGATGCGGGTGTCGAACACCTCGCCCACACGGCCCGAAAGCCACGCAGCGACATAGCGGTCGATGGTATCACGTTCGGCTTCCATAGCGCGGCGCTCGGTCTGGCTGATCGCGTCGCTGACCTGCTGAAGCGAGGCGCGGTCGCGGTCCGACAGGCCGGAGGCCGGCGGAAACGACCCCGGCGGGGCCGGTTGTTCGAGCTTGTAGGCATCCACCAGTGCGCGGTGCACCAAAAGGTCGGAATAGCGGCGGATCGGCGAGGTGAAGTGCGCATATGATCCGAGGCTCAGGCCGAAGTGTCCCGCATTTGCAGGCCCGTAATAGGCTTGCGTCTGGCTGCGCAGCACCGCTTCCATCACCAGCGCCTTTTCGGCCTCGTCGGAGATGTCCTTGAGCATCCGGTTGAAAAGGCCCGGCGTCACCACCTGACCCAGCGCCAGCTTCTTGCCCATCGTCGCGAGATAATCGCGTAGGGCAATCAGCTTCTCGCGGCTTGGCGGCTCGTGGATGCGGTAAACAACCGGCGCCGTCTTGGCCTCCAGTGCCTTGGCCGCCGCGACGTTGGCGGCGATCATGAAATCCTCGACCACGCGGTGCGCATCGAGGCGCTCGCGGATCGCGATTGACGCGATGCGGCCCTGCTCGTCGAGCACCACGCGGCGTTCAGGCAGTTCGAGTTCGAGCGAATCGCGGGCATCTCGCGCTGCGGCGAGTGCCTTCCATGCAGCCCAGAGGTTGACGAGATATTCGGGCGGCTTTCCCTCATCGACCGCCGCCTGCGCGTCTTCATAGGCGATGTTATGCGCGATCCGGACCAGCGCACGGGTGAAGCGGAAGCTCGTTACCTTGCCCTCACCGCTGATGTGCAGATGGCAGGCCATTGCCGCGCGATCCTCGCCCTCTTTCAGCGAGCAGACGTCTGCGGATAGCACCTCGGGCAGCATCGGCACCACGCGATCGGGGAAATAGACCGAGTTGCCGCGCTTCCTCGCTTCGCGGTCGAGCGCGGAGCCGGGACGGACGTAAAATGACACATCGGCAATGGCGACCAGCGCATTGAAGCCGCCCTGCCCGTCCGGCTCGGCCCAGATCGCATCGTCATGATCGCGCGCGTCGGCAGGGTCGATGGCGACGATGGGCAGGTGGCGCAGGTCCTCGCGGGTCTTGTCGGAGAGCTTCAGCTTCGCGGCACGGGGTGCTTCCTCCAGCACCTCCTCGGGGAAGATGTGCGGGATGCCGTGCTTGGCGATGGCGATCATGCTGAAGCTCTTGGGGGCGAGCGGATCGCCCACCACCTCGATCACTTTCACGCCTGCGCGGTCAGACCGCCCGACGCGTTCGGCGATAACCAGCTGGCCTGCCTCTGCCTCACCGACATCGGCGATGGGCGTGGATTGGCGCACGCGTTTGTCCACGGGCGCGAGCCACGCCTTGCCGGTCTTGTCGATCTCGACCACGCCCATCAGACCCTCGGTGCGCGAGGGGAGCTTCTTCATCGGGTGGGCGATCCAGGCGCCGCTTTCGGTTTCTTCGGTGCGCGCCAGCACCCGGTCGCCGCGCTTCAAGGCGGGCGGGCGCTTTACGCCGGGGCGCGGGCGCGGTTCGCGGATGGTGAGGCGCGGCGGCTTGCCCGGGGCTTCGGGGTCCCAATTGTCGGGCTCGCCGATCAGATCACCGTCTTCGATGGCGACGATCCTGAGCGTCGTGACCTTCGGAACCCCGCCCATGCGGTGGAAGGCGCTTTTCTTGCCGTCGATGAGCCCGTCCTCAGCCATGTCCTTGAGCAGGGCCTTGAGCTTGATCTTCTCCTGCCCTTTGAGGCCGAACGCCTTGGCAATCTCGCGCTTGCCTGCGGGAATGTCGGAGGACTGGATGAAGTCGAGCACCTGGGCAGGCGTCGGCATGCCTTGCGGCAGCTTGGGAGGTTTGGGCATGCCCTCCCCTTAACCATTCAGGCCGGACTTGTCGAAGCCTTGGACTATTTCTTGCCCACCGGCTCGAACGCTCCGCCGGGAACCGCGCTGGAAACGGGCGAGCAGAATTTTCCTGCACAGGCCGCGACACCGAAGATCCAGTCATCACCTCGCAGCTTGCGGACATGGGTAAACTCGCGCCCTTGGGCCACAACCGCTGCGTTATCTTCCTGCGATCCGTCGAGATAGACGAGCACCAGTTCCCTGTTCCATTCCGGCGCATCCGTCGCCCGCGAGGCGACGGAATAGACCATCGCACCGGGAACAGCTGTCCACTTCAATTCGGTGTCCACCCGCACGGCTGCATCAACCGTCACTTTGGGCGGCATCGGCGCGCGGGCGAGCGCATCCAGAGCGCGCACATTCAGTTTCGTCACCCCGGCAAGATAAGCGAAATCCATCTCCTCAATGGTATCGCCGTAAAACACCCCGTTTTCGGTCCGCAGATCCTGATGCTGGTGGTCGTAATCCTCCACCCCGACCGAAAAGCGGATCGCGGGGTAGCCCTTCTGGAGGAAGGGCACCTGATCCCCGCCGCGGCCCATGCGGTCGGTGCGCCAGATCTGGCGGACCTGCATTTCCTCGGGGTGCTTCGCCGAAAGCTCGGCCACCCAGCGCGAAAGATTGCGCGAGGGCGTATCGTTCTCGCCTCCGAACCGCGTGGCCGCCGCACGGAGCTTCTCGGTCAAGTCGGCGCGCGGGCCTTCGGAGAAGACGCGCACCACCTTGGGTTCGCAGTACCCGTCCTTGCCACAGGAATTGCCGACGATGTCGTTGTTGAGCACCGCCTTGACGGTGAAGCCCTGCGCCTCGGCCCAATTGGCGAGAATCTGCCCGCCATGGAGCCCCTGCTCCTCGCCCGAGAGCAGCGCGAAGATGATGGTCGAGGGGTATTTCTGCCCGGACAGCACCCGCGCCGCCTCGATCACCAGTGCGGTGCCCGAGCCATCGTCGTTCGCACCGGGTGCATCGGAGGTCGCGTCCATCACGTCGGAAACGCGGCTGTCGATATGGCCTTGCACGATCACGACCTCATTGGGCCGTTCGGTCCCGCGCTGGATAGCGACGGCGTTGCGCACCATCGTCGGCGTGGGAACGCGCGGGCCGGTGACAATCTCGCCGACGGGCATCACCTCGAGGCACCCGCCGCACTTCGAACCAATGCGTTTGAACTCCGCCAGGCCCCAATCGACTGCCGCACCGATGCCGCGCTCTGGATCGGTCTGCGAGGACAGCGTGTGGCGCGTGCCGAAGCTGACGAGCTTGGCGACGTCCTCCTCCAGCCTTTCGGCGGAGACTTCGTCGGCGGGGTGCGTTTGGGCAGCGAGCGGAGCCGCGATCAGCGCGGCGAGCAGCAGGGCATGTTTGAGCATTGTTCCTGTCTGCCCGCGAGCTTGCGGCGGCGCAAGTCTAGTAGGCGCGTGCCACCAGAATCCGCTCGATGGCGGGCGCTCCGGTGAAGATGCAGGACCCAGTCGCCGCGTCGCCGCCGCGCGGCACGTTGCGGATGGTGAGCTTCACCGCCTTCAGCTTTTCGACCACAGCATCCAGTGCAGCGCCGGTGGGCTTGGCCCATTCGACCTCGATCCAACCGGGATACTTGCCGCCCTTGTCGAAGTGAGCGACGACCGCTGACCATTCGCTGACGCCGCGGGTGATGTTGGCATCGCGGCGCGCGCGGGCTTCCTCGTAGAGGCCCTGCTGGATCGCTTCGAGCAGCGCGCCCGCCTCGGCCACGAAATCGCCGTGCGCGGGGTAGTTGAAGGCGGGCTTGCCGTTTGCGGCGTTCCACAGCTGGTCGCGGCGCAGCACCGCGATCTTGCCCTCGGCCATGTCGCGAGGGCCGACCTCGATGATGACGGGCGCGCCCTTGCGGACCCAGTCCCACCGCTTGGCGGCGGCCTTGCCCGGCTTCGTGTCGAGCAGCACGCGGATGCGCTCGCCCAGCGCGGTCTGCACGGCCAATGCGGCGCGCACGGCCTCGCAACAGGCAATCAGCTCGGCGTCTTCCGGAGCCTCGCGAAGCATCGGGATGATGACGATCTGTTGCGGCGCAATCGCGGGCGGCACGCGCAAGCCATCGTCGTCGCCGTGTGTCATGATTACCCCGCCGATAAGGCGTGTCGACACGCCCCAGCTGGTCGTGTGGCAATACTGCTGGGTGCCCTCGCGGTCTTGGAACTGGATGCCCGCCGCATGCGCGAAGTTGGTGCCCAGGTAGTGCGAGGTGCCCGCCTGCAATGCCTTGCCGTCCTGCATCATGGCTTCGATCGACCATGTCTCCACCGCGCCGGGAAAGCGCTCGTTCTCGGGCTTCTCGCCCGCGATCACGGGGAGCGCCAGATCATCCTCTGCGCAGGCGCGGTACATTTCGAGCGCGCGGTGCGTCTCGGCGAGCGCATCCTCGTGGTTCTCGTGCGCGGTGTGGCCTTCCTGCCAGAGGAACTCGCTAGTGCGCAGGAACATCCGCGTGCGCATTTCCCATCGCACCACGTTTGCCCACTGGTTGGTGAGGAGAGGGAGGTCGCGCCACGATTGCACCCAGCGCGCCATGGCGTCGCCGATGATCGTTTCCGACGTGGGACGTACCACCAGCGGCTCTTCGAGCTTGGCCGCGGGATCAGGGATCAGCCCGCCTTTGCCGTCCGCAATCAGACGGTGGTGGGTGACGACCGCCATTTCCTTGGCAAAACCTTCAACGTGCTCGGCCTCGCGGGTGAAGTTCGACAGCGGAATGAATAGCGGGAAGTAGCAGTTCTGCACGCCCGCAGCCTTGATCCGGTCGTCCATCAACCGCTGGATGCGCTCCCAGATTCCATAACCCCACGGCTTGATGACCATGCAGCCGCGCACGCCGGATTCCTCGGCGAGATCGGCGGCGGAGATGACCTCCTGGTACCACTTGGCGAAGTCATCTTCGCGCTTCACGGTGAGCGCATGGCGGATCTGGGACACGGGTTTTGGCTTCCTGCTTGAACGGGTTGCGACTGTTGCCGCTGGCGCCGGGCGCTTTGCCCTATTTGCCGAGTTCGTCCAGCTTCTTTTGCATCGCTGCCATCTGTTCGCGCAGCACGGCGATCTCGTCACGGCTCTCGGCAGCGGGCTTGGCCGCAGGCTTGTCCTTGCTCTTGCCGAGGCCCGGCATGAACACATCGGCCGCCGCCCGCATAACTGCCATGTTGGTTTCATGGATCGCGGCGAAGGGCGTTGCGCTGATGCCCTTTTCGAAAGCCTCGCGGATCTTCGACTGGTTGTCGCGGAAATTGGCCATGCTGGCTTCGAGATAGGACGGCATCATCGCCTGCATCGAATTGCCGTACATGCCGATCAGCTGGCGCAGGAAGCTCACCGGGAGCATCTGCTGCCCGCCACTGGCCTCTTCATCCATGATGATCTGGGTCAGGATCTGGTGCGTGATATCGTCACCGGACTTGGCGTCCAGCACCTGAAACTCGACATTCTCGCGCACCATCTTGGCGAGGTCTTCGAGCGTGATGTAGCTGGAGGATGCCGTATTATAGAGCCGCCGATTGGCGTATTTCTTGATAATGATTGCATCGCCGGCTTCGCCCGATGCAGCTTTCGTTCTGACCATGATGTTCGATCCCGCGCACTGACCTCTTTGTGCGATGCGTCATAGCACTCGCACAAGCTGCGGTGCAACAACGCCAGTTGTACAGTTTAGCCCACCCTTAACCTTCGCCCTATCACAGTCAGCATTTCGTAAGGCGACAGAGCGCTTTGCTGCGCAGCATCGGCGATATTCCACGGCACCTCAAGCCAGTCTCCCACACCCAGATCGGCCGCCTGGGCGAGATCGACCACCACCATGTCCATCGACACCTTACCGAGGACCGGGAGCACCCGGTCACCGTGCAACAGCGCATTGCCCGGGCCCCGGCTGCGTAGGAAGCCGTCAGCATAGCCGATAGAGACCGTGCCGACCCGCATAGGGGTATTGGCGATGTAAGCTGCATTGTAGCCGACCGCGTGACCGGGCGCGAGATTGCGGCACTGGAGGATCTGGGCCTCGATGCGCGCGACTTGCCGGATATGACCTTCCAGCTCGGGTCGCGGTACGCCGCCATAAAGGGCAAGGCCGGGCCGGGTAACATCGAAGGCGAAGGCTTCGCCAAGTGCGATACCAGCGCTGTTGGCAAGGCTGAGGCGCTGGTGCGGGATTGCCCCGGCCGCCTCGCCCAGCAGTTCGGCCTGCATGGGGTTCGTCGCCGAGTGCTCATCGGCGCTGGCGAGGTGGCTCATCAGGATGTCGATCTTGAGCGCCTGGACGGATGGATCACCCGCCTCGCCCGGCGCGATGCCCAGACGGTTGATGCCGGTGTCCACCATCAGGTGGCATCGCCCGCCCCCGCCTGCCAGCCACAGCGCAGCCTGTTCCAGCGAGTTGATTACCGGCACCGCCCCTGTCGCCCGGGCGTAGGCGCAATCAGCTTCGGACAGCACCCCATGGAGGACAGCGACCTGCTCTGCCGGAACATGGGCGATCACGCCCGCCAACTCGCTCCAGTGGGCGACGAAGAAAGTATCGCACCCCGCGTCGCGCAGAACCGGCACGCAATTGTCCACGCCCAGTCCATAGGCGTCCGCCTTGACCGCGGCCCCTGCTTTTGCGCTGCCTGACAGGGCATCGAGCGCCCGCCAATTGGACGCAAGCGCACCCCTATCGAGGGTCAAGCGCAGGCTGGGAGGGGGCAAGAGGTGGTCTGGAATCCGGCCCATTTCCCGCAAGTTTCTGTCAATCATCGACAAAATCTCGCGGCGGGCCTCCGGGAATGCCCCACCAGGCCACGAGCACCCCGAAGGCGACCACCGCCCAAGTGTACCACAGTCCGGCATAGATATCCCCGGTGCGGGCCACGATCACGCCTGCGATCAAGGGCAGGAAGCCGCCAAGATAGCCTGCGCCGATATGGTAGGGAATAGACATCGAGGAATAACGGATGCGCGGCGGGAACATCTCGGACAAAAGCGCCGCGACCGAACCATAGGTCAGCGCCGACAACATCCCGAGCGCCAGCAAGACGCCGACAATGCCGATTACCCGGCCCATCGGCGGGCTCTGCTTGGCGAAATCGAAGCCGTAAGCGCCGAGGCCCGCCTGCAATCCGCTGCGGCGCGCTGCACTGTCGGCAAACCACACCGGATCGATCGCCACGGGCTTGCCACCTGCGGTTATGCCGAGCGTTTCGGACGGCTCCAACTTATAGGCCACGCCCGAGGCGGTCAGAGTCTCGAGCAGCTTGCCGCAATCGGTCTGGTCGCGCTTGAACAGCTCGGCGAAGGGATCGGTCTCGCACGCTGGGCCGCTGACCACGATCGGCGTGCGCTCAGCCGCGGCAGCGAGTTGCGGGTTGGCAAAGCTGCCCATCAGCCAGAACAACGGGAACAGCAGGGCGAGCGTCAGCACCGAGCCGATAATGATCGGCAGCTTGCGTCCCACGGTGTCGGACCATTTGCCGATGATGACATAGAAGCTCATCACGATCAGACCCGAAACCAGCAGGACCAGTTCCACCGTCACGTCATCGACATGCATCGGCCCGCGCAGGAAGCTCATCGCCGAGAAGAAGCCTGTGTACCACACCGTCGTCAGGATGCCGGTGATACCAAACAGCGCCACAAACAGCCGCTTGGGATTGCCGGGATAGGTCATGCTTTCAACGAACGGATTGCCGCTCGTCTCGCCTGCCGCCTTCATCGCCTGGAACACCGGGCTTTCCGAAAGCTTTAACCGCATCCACAGCGAAATCGCGAGCAGCGCGATGGAGAGCAGGAACGGCACTCGCCAACCCCAAGCCGCAAAGGCGTCGGCAGGGATCAGCGCGCGGCAGGCGATCACGACGATGATCGACAGGACAAAGCCCCCCGCCACACTCGCTTGGATGAAGCTGGTATAGAAGCCGCGCTTTTCAGGCGGGGCGTGCTCGGCAACGTAAATCGCCGCGCCGCCATATTCGCCGCCCAGCGCAAGGCCCTGCACCACGCGCAGCAGGATGACGATGATCGGAGCGGCAATCCCGATCGTGTCGATCGTCGGGATCAGGCCCACGCCCGCTGTTGCGATGCCCATCAGGGTGACGGTCACAAGGAAAGTGTATTTGCGCCCCAGCCGGTCGCCCAGGAAGCCGAACAGCACCGCGCCCAACGGGCGGAAGGCAAAGCCGACCGCGAAGGTCGACCACACCAGAAGCAGCCCCAGCGTCTCGTTGTCGGTGGCGTAGAAAGCGTCCTTCAGGATGTAGGCGAGCGTGCCGTAGATAAAGAAATCGTACCATTCGAAGATGGTGCCAGCCGATGATGCACCTATCACCAGCCGGATTTCCTTCTCGGACGGCTCTCGGCCAGCGAGCGCCTGCGCCTCTGCCATGTCCCTTGTATCCCCTTTGCCGCCGCCCCCTGCGAATTTCCGGGGACGCTCTCTCGGTTCACGTCCCTAGCGCGCGTTATCGCCCTGTGAAAGCGCCTCGCTTGCGGCCTTCCACGGCAATAGCAGCGCCCCGTGCCGGCCCGGGTGTTCGCGGGCAGGCGCGAGCGCTTCGATCCCCGGCCAGGCGGGAAGATCACCCTCGCCCGCCAGCCATGCGGCAAGCGTGTCGCCGGTATGCTGAATGATGACCGGATCGGTACCGGAAGCTGCCTCTGCCAGAAGTGCGGCGGAGGCCTGCCCTATGGCGCAGGCGCTGACCTGCATCCCGATGCGTGCCACCATCCCTGCTTCGTCAAGCGCAAGGCCGAGCGCGATTACGCTGCCGCAACTGCGCGATCGGGCCTCGGCCTTGAGCGGCAGGTCGTTGGTCAGCGGAAAACGGGAAAGTCCGGTCGCAAGGCCCAGCAAGGCAGGCGAATACAACTTCGTCGATGCGCGCGCGCTCACCGGCGGTTACTTCTTAAAGCGGGCTGCCGCAGCCTCACGCGCTTCATTCTCGCCGCGCAGCCGGTCACGCCGGATGGCAATTTCCGGCAGCAGCTGGCGCGAGAAGGCGTCGGCGGCGGCATAAGTACGTGCGCCCGTGATCCATTGCGGCCGGCCGGAATATCCCCACTTGTCGTCAAAGCCCGTCACCAGCATCGCAAAGGCGAATATCGCGATCAGCACACCCTTGAGCCCGCCGAAGCCGAAGCCGAGGACCCGGTCGACGGGCCCCAGCACCGCGCCATCCGAGGCACCGCTGGCTGTGCCGATGATCACTTTCATTCCGGCATAGGGGATCAGCAGCAGCAGCGCGAATGCCAGCAGCGAAACGGCAGGCTCCGCGCGGTAGAAATTGCGCAGGCCCTCTGCCAGCAGGGGGTGGAGAAAATGGAGCGCAAAAGCCGCCATGACCCAGGACGCAAGGCTCAGAACCTCCTGCACCAATCCGCGCATGAACCCGCCGACCGCCGCGACGATCACAATTAGGCCGATGAGGATGTCGAGAAGTGCCATGTCCGCCAAGGACTATGCGTTGCCAATCACCTGGTCAACGACGTTCGCAAGTGCGGCAAGTCCACGATAATCCGCGCCGCCCCCGCCAGTAGCTGCGCCAGCCGGGCCATAACAGCGCGTGAAGCCGAGTTTGGCAGCTTCGCGCAATCGCAGCGGAGCGTGGGCAACGGGGCGGATCTCTCCGGCAAGACTGACCTCACCGAACCACGCGGTCTTATCCGGCAAGGCCCGATCCGCGAGCGCCGAGACCAGCGCTGCGGCCACTGCAAGGTCGGCGGCAGGGTCGGTCAGGCGATATCCGCCCGCAATATTGAGATAGACCTCGGCCGTGGAGAAATTCAGCCCGCAGCGCGCTTCGAGCACGGCCAGCAGCATTGCCAGCCGCCCCGAATCCCACCCGACCACGGCCCGGCGCGGCGTCGCGCCCGATTGCAGCCGCACGATCAGTGCCTGGATCTCGACCAGCACGGGGCGCGTGCCTTCCAACGCAGGGAACACCGCGCTGCCTGCCAGCGGCGTCTCGCGGCCTGACAGGAACAGCAGTGAGGGATTGGCGACCTCCTCCAGCCCTTCGCTTGCCATCGCAAACACGCCGATCTCGTCGACCGCACCGAAGCGGTTTTTTAAGGCGCGCAGGATGCGGTACTGGTGCGACCTTTCGCCCTCGAAACTCATCACCACATCGACCATGTGTTCGAGTACGCGGGGCCCGGCGATGGTGCCGTCCTTGGTCACGTGGCCGACCAGCACCACCGCGCAGCCGGTTTCCTTAGCATAGCGGATCAGTTCGAGCGCGCAGCCGCGCACCTGCGACACCGTGCCGGGTGCACCTTCGATCGTGTCTGAATGCATCGTCTGGATCGAATCGATCACCAGCAGCGCGGGCGGCTCGCCCTGACCGAGGGTGGTCAGGATATCGCGCACCGAGGTTTCGGACGCGAGCCGGATCGGCGCATCGGCCACGCCCATGCGGCTTGCGCGCAGGCGCACCTGCCCGGCTGCTTCCTCGCCGCTGACATAGACGACATCATTGCCGCCTCGTGCAATGGTCGCCGCGCATTGCAGCAGCAAGGTCGATTTGCCAATACCCGGATCGCCGCCGAGCAGGACCGCCGAACCCGGTACAAGCCCGCCACCCAAGGCCCGGTCGAACTCGGCCATGCCGGTCGATTTTCTCACCGGAAGCTGGGTCGGCGCGTTCAGCGGCTCGAATGCCACCGCGCGTCCGCCGCTCGAGAGGTCATGCTTCTGCGAGAACACCGTCGCTGGCACTTCCTCGACCAGAGTGTTCCACTGCCCGCAATCGGCGCATTGCCCCTGCCAGCGGTGCGAGACCGAGCCGCACTCCTGACACACATACCGACGCTTCGTTTTTGCCATAGCAACGCGCAATAACGAGAACAGATGACGAACGCAATTGCATTGCCGAGGTAATGCACGTTAGGAAGCCCCTATGCGCCAGAAGGAACTGCGCCTTGCTCTGGTATGTTACGGCGGGGTCAGCCTGGCGGTCTACATGCACGGGATCACCAAGGAGGTGTGGCACCTCGCCCGGGCGAGCCGTGCGTTTCATCACCCCGCCGCGGTACAGCTTGACGGTGTCGCGGCGGCATATCGCGATTTCCTCGCCATCATCGAGCGCGAACACGGGCTTCGCTTGCGCGTCTTGCCTGACATTCTCACCGGGGCGAGCGCTGGAGGGATCAATGCGGTCTTCCTCGCTCAGGCCATCCATGGCGGGCACAGCCTGGAGCCGCTGACCGATCTGTGGCTGACGAATGCCGATGTGAGCGAGCTGACCGATCCGGACGCAGAGCCGCTGTGGCGCTTTGCCAAGTTCTGGGCGCAACCCATTGCCGAATGGTTCCTGTCGCGCCCGGGCAATGCTGTGGCCGCCACAGTTTCGCGCGAGACCCGGGCCGAAGTGCGCGCCAAGGTATCAAGGCTGGTACGCGGCCGGTGGTTCAGCCCGCCATTCTCCGGCGCGCGCTTTTCGGGGATGCTGCACGAGGCGCTGACGCGGATGGCCGAGCAAGGCGACAACATCCCGCTCTTGCCCGACGGCTACCCGATCGAACTCGCCGTCACCGCCACGGATTTCCGCGGGCATCCCGAAACGCTGCGGTTGAATTCGCCAGCGCAGGTCGAGGAAACTGAGCACCGCCTGCCGATCACCTTCCGCACGCGGGTTGGCCAAGGCAAGGTGCTCGCCGACCCGATCGAGCTGGTGCTGGCTGCCCGCGCGACCGCCAGTTTCCCGGGCGCGTTTCCGCCGCTCTCGCTTGCCGAAATCGACGCGCTGGCTGCAGACGAAGGCCATAATTGGGAGAACCGCGAGGCTTTCCTAGCGCGCGTCATGCCTACCCACGTTGCGCGCGGCACAATCGAGGAGATCGCGCTGATCGACGGTGCGGTGCTGGTCAACGCGCCGTTCGGCGCCGCGTTCGCCGCGCTCTATGGCCGACCTTCCCAGCGCGAAGTCGACCGCCGCTTCGTCTATCTCGATCCCCGCCCCGAGGGTGCCGCGCCGACCAACGCCATGCGCGCACGCGGGATAGGCTTCTTCGGCGCAATCTTCGGCTCGCTTTCGACCATCCCGCGTGAACAGCCGATCCGCGACGATCTGGAGCGCATCGCCCAGCAATCGAAAGATGCGGAGCGGCTGAAGCGGATCGTGATGGATCTGCAAGGCGATATCGACCGCGCAGTCGAAAAGCTGTTCGGCTACACTTTCCTGCTCGACCGCCCGAACCCCAAACGCCTTGCTGCGTGGCGCGCCAAAGCACAGCAGGCCGCCGCCGAGCAGGCGGGCTATGCATTCGGCGCCTACGCGCTGACCAAGTTCGATGGCATCCTCGACCAACTGGCACGTCTGACATTGAAGGCTGCGGGGCAACCAATGGCAGACACCGCGCCGCTATCTCATGCGCTTCGCTGCGAATTGGAGGCGCGCGGGCTCGATCAGCTAACCGAAGCCGGCGGGGGAGCCACGGCGGAAGCTATCACCTTCTTCCGCGCGCACGATACCGGTTTCCGCATCCGCCGGTTGCAACTGCTCGCCCGCAAACTGGCACGCGACTGGCAGCTGGATTCGGACGTGGCCGAGGACGCGTTGGATCGCGCGCGCGACCGGCTCTATGAGATCCTCGCGCTCTATTACAACGCTGACGAGGACGTGCTCCATGTGCCGCAGTTCCGCGAGCTGGCCGCTAAAGCCTTGCAGCGGCCGGGTGCCGTGCTCGACTTCCTCGCCACCCAGCGTTTGCTGCCAGCGACCGATCTGCGCGCAGAGGAAATGCTGATCGATGCGCTGGAGGATATGCCCAAGGTTCTCAAGCGGCGGATGCTTCTGACCTATCTGGGCTTCCCCTTCTATGATGTTGCCACATTGACCCTCTCGCGGCGCGAGGGGCTTGACGAATTCAACCCGGTGAAGATCGACCGCATCTCGCCCGATGATGCGCTGAGCATCCGCGACGGCGGCACTGCGGCAACGCTGCGCGGGGTCGAGTTCTATAATTTCGGGGCCTTCTTCAGCCGCGACTATCGCGAGAACGATTACCTGTGGGGCCGCCTGCACGGCGCGGAGCGGATGATCGACTTGCTCGCGTCCACCGTGAACGGCGGGGTGTCAGCCGAGGCTGTGCGCGCGGCCAAGCGCGCCGCATTCCTTGCGGTGCTGGAGGAAGAGGAAAACACCGGTCGCTGCCAGCGCGGGCTGATCGACCAGATCCGGATGGAAGTGCGCGAGAAGCTGGGTTAGCCCCCGAAGGCGTCCTTCAGCTTGGCGAAGAAGCTGCGGCTTTCGGGGCATTCGTCGCCCGTTTCGGTCGCCTTGAATTCCTCGAGGATTTCCTTCTGGCGGCGTGACAGCTTGCTCGGCGTTTCGACCACGATCTCTGCGACGAGGTCGCCGCGCCCGCGGCCTTGCAGCACCGGCATCCCGGCCCCGCGGATGCGCAGCTGCTTGCCCGACTGGATACCGGCGGGAATTTCCAGACGGTTGGTCGAACCGTCAAGATCCGGGATTTCGACACAGCCGCCAAGGGCTGCCGTGGTGAAGCTCACCGGAACACGGGTGGCAAGCGTCGTGCCCTCGCGTTCGAACAAGGGATGCGGCTTTACGTGGAGGAAGATGTAAAGATCGCCCGCAGGCGCACCGCGCTGGCCAGCCTCGCCCTTGCCGGACAGGCGGATGCGGGTGCCGGTATCGACGCCCGCAGGGATATCAACCTTGAGGGTCTGGGCCTTGTCGACCCGGCCTTCGCCGCGGCAGACGCGGCAGGGGTTCTCGATCACAGTGCCGCGCCCCGAGCATGTTGGGCACGGCCGTTCGATCACGAACAGGCCCTGCTTGGCACGCACGCTTCCCATGCCTTGGCACAGGTTACACTGCCGCTCGCTGGTCCCGGGGGTCGCGCCGCTGCCATCGCAGGTGTCGCAGGATTGCGAGACCTCGATTTCGATTTCGGTCGATTTCCCGTGGAATGCCTCTTCGAGAGAGACCTGCATGTCATAGCGCAAGTCCGCGCCGCGCCGGTTCTGCTGTCGCTGCGCGCCGCCGGCCCCGCCGCCAAAGGCGCTGCCGAAGATCGTTTCGAAGATGTCGCCGATATCGGCAAAGTCGCCCCGACCGCCGCCAAAGCCGCCGCCGAAGGGACCGCCGCCGCCGCCACCGTTCATGCCCTGGGTGAAGGCCTCGTGGCCATAGCGGTCATAGGCCGCACGCTTCTGCGGGTCCTTGAGGCAGTCATAAGCCTCGCTGATCGCCTTGAACTTGGCCTCGGCCGATGCATCGCCCGGATTGCGGTCCGGGTGATACATCATGGCGAGCTTGCGGTACGCGCTCTTGAGCGCCGCCGCGTCGCAATCGCGCGTGACTTCAAGCTGAGCGTAGTAATCGAGCTGGGCGGTGGACATATCGCTGACCTAATCCCCGTAACCACCGCCTGCCGCTGCGCCAGAATGGTGATCCGGGCGCAGCGGCAGGCCTGTGGATTGCATCGGGGCCTTAGCCCTTCTTGTCTTCGTCGACCTCGGAGAACTCGGCGTCGACGACGTC
The DNA here is from genome assembly GCA_027533455.1 of Porphyrobacter sp. Classification (GTDB taxonomy): domain Bacteria; phylum Pseudomonadota; class Alphaproteobacteria; order Sphingomonadales; family Sphingomonadaceae; genus Erythrobacter. Next base: position 637,220 of record JAPZUC010000002.1, read on the forward strand.
TTCGGCCGGAGCTTCTTCAGCGGCAGCAGCCTCGCCATCCGGCCCTGCGGCCTGCTGGGCTTCGTAGATCTGCTGGCCCATCTTCATGGCGGCCTGCGTCAGCGCCTGCGCCTTTGCGTTGATGTCATCGGCATCGCCGCCTTCAAGCGCCGTCTTGACCGCGGCGATCGCGGCTTCGACGTCGGCCTTGGTGCCGGCGTCGATCTTGGCGCCGTGCTCTTCCAGCTGCTTTTCGGTCGCATGGACAAGGCTGTCGGCCTGGTTGCGCGCTTCAGCGGCAGCCCGGCGCTTCTTGTCCTCCTCGGCGAACTTCTCGGCATCCTTGACCATCTGGTCGATGTCGTTGTCGCTGAGACCGCCCGAAGCCTGGATCTTGATCGTCTGCTCCTTGCCGGTGCCCTTGTCCTTGGCCGCCACCGACACGATGCCGTTGGCGTCGATGTCGAAGGTCACTTCGATCTGCGGCACGCCGCGGGGCGCCGGGGGAATGCCGATCAGGTCGAAATTGCCGAGCAACTTGTTGTCAGCCGCCATCTCGCGTTCGCCCTGATAGACCTTGATCGTCACCGCGTTCTGGTTGTCTTCGGCGGTCGAGTAGGTCTGGGTCTTCTTGGTAGGGATGGTGGTGTTGCGGTCGATCATGCGGGTGAACACGCCGCCCAGCGTTTCGATGCCGAGCGACAGCGGGGTCACATCCAGCAGCAGCACGTCCTTGACGTCGCCCTGAAGCACGCCCGCCTGAATGGCAGCGCCCATTGCCACGACCTCATCGGGGTTCACGCCGGTGTGCGGCTTGGCACCGAAGAACTGCTCCACGACTTCACGAACGCGGGGCATACGGGTCATCCCGCCGACAAGGATCACCTCGTCGACCTGATCCTTGCTGATGCCCGCGTCAGCGAGCGCCTTCTTGCACGGATCGAGCGTGCGCTGGATCAGACCGTCGACCATCTTTTCGAGGTCGGCTCGGGTGATCGTCTCCACCAGGTGCAGCGGGGTGGTGCTGCCACCTTCCATGCGCGCGGTGATGAAGGGCAGGTTGATTTCGGTGGTCGCGGCGCTCGAAAGCTCGATCTTGGCCTTCTCGGCGGCTTCCTTCAGACGCTGCAGCGCGAGCTTGTCGGTCTTGAGGTCCATGCTCTCCTTCTTCTTGAAGGAATCAGCGAGGAACTCGACAATCGCATTGTCGAAGTCTTCACCGCCGAGGAAGGTGTCGCCGTTGGTCGACTTCACTTCGAACACGCCGTCACCGATTTCGAGGATCGAGACGTCGAAGGTGCCGCCGCCAAGGTCATAGACGGCGATGGTCTTGCCGTCGTCCTTGTCCATGCCATAGGCGAGCGCGGCCGCCGTCGGCTCGTTGATGATGCGCAGAACTTCAAGCCCTGCGATCTGGCCAGCATCCTTGGTGGCCTGACGCTGGGCGTCGTTGAAGTAGGCGGGCACAGTGATGACTGCCTGCGTCACGGTCTCGCCAAGATAGCTCTCGGCGGTTTCCTTCATCTTTTGGAGAATGAAGGCGGAGACCTGCGAGGGGCTGTAATCCTCGCCGCCGGCATTTACCCAGGCGTCGCCGTTCTTGCCCTTGGTGATCTTGTAGGGGACGAGCTCCATGTCCTTCTTGGTCATGGGATCATCGAACCGGCGGCCGATAAGGCGCTTGATCGCGAAGAGCGTATTGTCGGGGTTGGTGACCGCCTGCCGCTTGGCGGGCTGGCCGATCAGGCGCTGGCCATCCTTAGTGAAGGCCACAATCGACGGCGTGGTGCGCGCGCCTTCCGAATTTTCGATAACCTTGGGCTTGCCGCCGTCCATGACAGCAACGCAGGAGTTGGTGGTGCCGAGGTCGATACCGATTACTTTACCCATTGTTTCCCCATCCATAAGGACAATTGTTGGACACCGCTGCCTTCAGCTTCCCGGATATCGGCAAAGCACGTTGGCGGCTCGTTTGTGAGGGCGATATAGGTGTGCTTTCGCTTGGCACAAGAGAGCCCCGCTTCTAGATTTCGGGCGAATTGATGCCGTTTCACAGGGAGACAATACCGTGAGTTCCATCCGCAATGCCGCGCTGATGCTTCTGGCTGGCGCGCTTCTGCCGGCTCTGGCGGCCTGTTCGGACGAGGCTGATACCCCCGCGCAAGGCACAGTGACTGCTGAGGCGAGCGCGGGTCTGACCGTCTCCAACGCCCGCGTCGTGTTGCCGCCGGTCGCGGGCAATCCGGCGGCGGTCTACTTCGATCTGTCCTATGAGGGCGCGCCCGGCGTTACGCTTGACGCCGTCGACATAGCAGGCGCGGGCATGACGATGATCCACGATTACGCGGAAAGCGCCGGCAAGATGCAAATGGTGATGACCGATGCCGTGCCGCTCGATGCAGGCACGCCGCTCAGCTTTGCCCCCGGAGGCCTGCATGTAATGGCCATGGATCCATCTGACGCGCTGAAGGCGGGCGGCAATGCCAAGGTCACCTTGACCCTGTCGAACGGGATGACCGCCACTCTCGATGCTCCGGTGCGTGCGGCAGGAGACGAGCGCTGATCATGCCCCCCGCCGTGCGGGAACGGGCCGGACTATCTCCGGCCCCCGCCCTCACCTGCCCGGCAGGCGGCGCACGGTTCCTTACCCCGGGCGAAATCGCGCTGACGCGGTCGGTATTTGGCGATGCGATCGATTATGCGCAGGTGACAGTGAAGCGCCGCAAGTTCTTCCCGCTGCAGCCACGGGTCGTGACGATGGCTCCGATGGGCCACCTCCATTTCCACCCCGAAGCCCCCCATTACTGTGACGATTTCGCCGCCGCCGATCTCGATGCTCAGGCGCATTTCATCCACGAAATGACGCACGTCTGGCAGGTATAGACACGCGGACGCTGGTATCTGGTGCTGCGCCGCCACCCTTGGTGCCGATACGATTACGCCCTGAAGCCGGGCTGGGATCTGGAGCGCTACGGGCTGGAACAACAGGCCGAGATCGTGCGCCATGCCTTCGTGCTGCGTAGCGGGTTACGGGTGCCCGGCGTCGGCGATGCAGCAACTAATGATAACCTCGTCGCTTTTGCGGGAGCGGATGCATGAGCGATTTCGAGTTCGTCTTCGTCCTCTATAGCCTGATCCTCGGTCTCTCGCTGGTCGAGTTGCTGAACGGGCTTGGCCGGACGCTCGAGTTCAAGCTCGCGCGGCAGAAGGGCGACAGGGCTTTCTCGCTGGGCTTGCTGACCCCGCTGCTGGCGCTGTTCGTGATTCTCGACCTCCTGTCGTTCTGGATCTTTGCATGGATCGTGCAGGACCATGTCATCGCCGAGCGCTTCACCGTCCTCGGCGTGCTGGTGTTCGCGAGCGCCTATCTCCCTTGCGAGCCGCCTCGTCTTTCCGAGCGACCCGCAGAACTTCACCGAACTCGACACGCATTACTTCCGGGTGAGGCGGACGGTGTTCGGGATGCTACTGCTGATGGTGGCAGTGCAGTGGCTGTTTCTGCTCTCGGTCTCTGCAATCTCAGGTAGGCTGGTCACGCTCGCCAGCATTGGTGCGACGGCCATTCTGGTCGTGTTGATGCTGGCGGGGATGGTTGTCAGAGGTAAGCGCGCGAACATTGCCGTGCTGGGGCTGCTGATCGCGCGCTATCTCGTGATTTATGCCATGTAATCGGGCTCAGTTCGGGCAGCGCACGCTGTATTCGCGGCCGTTTTCATCGACGCGGTAGCATTCGCCGTTGTCGCGCTTCTTGATTAGCGTTCCTCCGACACCGCCCGCCGCAGCGCCAATTGCCGCGCCGGTGCCGACATCGCCACCGGTAACAGCCCCTACCGCAGCGCTCGCCGCAGCACCGACAGCAGCGCCCTCGATAGCATAGTTATCGGCGCAAGCCCCGAGCGACAACGCCGCTGCCGCGCCGAGGAAGCCTGTGAAAAATCGCTTGGTCATGCTGTCTCTCCGGATAATCGGGTGGATACCCGAGGCTACCGGTGAGCAGGCATGTATGTTCCTCGGCTCGGCGCGCGCGCGGGCCGATCAGTCCGGCTTCTTTGCCACCGCCACCATTGCAGCGCGCAGCAGGCGGTCCTTGATCATCCAACCGGCCTGCATTTCCGAGACGACCGTGCCCGGTTCATGGTCGGTGCTCGGCACTTCGAGCATCGCCTGATGCTGGTTCGGATCGAGTGGCAGGCCGACCGCAGCGATGCGGGTGATGCCGTGGCTGGCAAAGACCTTTTCCAACTCGCGCTGGGTGGCTTCTATGCCGAACACGAGGCCCTTCATGCTGTCGTCCTCGCGCAAGGACTGGGGGATCGCATCGATCGCGCGCGACAGGTTGTCCGCCACCGAGAGAATGTCGCGGGCAAAGCCCGTCGCTGCATAGGCGCGCGCCTCGTCCTTCTCGCGCTCCAGGCGGCGACGCACGTTCTGTGTTTCAGCCTGCGCGTATAGCACGTCCTGCTTGGCGTTTTCGAGATCACGGCGCAGCGATTCGAGCGCTTCGGCCATATCCTCGGCTTCATCCCCGCCCTCGCGCAGATGCTCGGGCACGCCCTTCAATTCATCTTCAACCGCCTGATCCAGCGGCTTTTCCTTGTCGGTCATTTCTGTCGGCTTTCCATTCAAGCGATGAGCTTGCCCAGCGAACGGGCGGTCAAATCCACCATGGGGACAACCCGCGCGTAATTCAACCGCGTGGGGCCGATCACGCCCAGCACGCCGACCACCCGTCCCTCGCGGTCACGATAGGGCGAAGCGATGACTGATGAGCCGGAAAGCGCGAACAGGCGGTTCTCGGAACCGATGAAAATGCGGGTCGCGTCAGCCTCGCGCGCCGAATCGAGCAATTCGGCGACGGATTGCTTGTTCTCCAGATCCTCAAGCAGCATCCGCACCCGCTCGATATCGCCGAGCGCGACTTCATCCAGCAGGTTCGCCGCGCCGCGGACGATCAGCACGGGCCGCGCGGCGGCATCCTCGCTCCACACTGCCAGCCCGCGTTCGACCAGATCGCGCGAGGCATCGTCGAGCTGCGAGCGACCGGCGCTGATCTCGGTGCGCATGGCGCGCGCGGCCTCGGCAAGCGTGCGTCCGGCGAGGCGCGCAGTGATATAGTTCGATGCCCGGTCGAGCGCCCCGGGATTGAGCGCGCCGCCAATGGTCAGCACGCGGTTCTCGACCGCGCCATCCTCTCCCACCAGCACGGCCAGCGCCCTGCCCTGCCCCAGATCGACGAGGCTGAACTGCGCAAGCCGCTGTTCGCGCGGGGCAACCAGCACCATGCCCGCTGCGCCCGACAGGTCGGAAAGGATCGCTGAAGCCTGTTTCAGTGCGGCCTCGACTGGCCCCGCCCCTGCCAGCCGCGCCTCGATCGCCGCCTGTTCCTGCGCGGTAGGCTCGGCCACGCGCATCATGCCATCGACGAAGATCCTGAGCCCCGCATCGGTGGGCAACCGCCCCGCACTGGTATGCGGCGCGGCAAGCAGGCCTGCGGTCTCGAGGTCGGCCAGTACCGACCGGATCGACGCGGGCGAGAGGTTGAGCGTGCCGTCTGCCGCAAGGGTCTTCGAACCGACCGGCTGCCCGCTGGCGATATATTCTTCCACCACACGCTGGAAAATGTCGCGCGCGCGCTGGGTCAGTTCGGTGACGGGGAGCGAGGTCATGGCGATTTGCTAACCGCTATCGCCAGCTTTCTCAAATTCCGTTCGCCGCAAGCTTGTCGAAGCACCGCAATTTCTTCTAGCGCGGTCGGCAACATCATAAGGACAATCCCCATGCGCCCTTCAGGACGCGCGCCCGATGAAATGCGCGCCATCACGATTCAGACCGGTTTCACCCGCCACGCCGAAGGATCGGTGCTGATCGGCTTCGGCGACACCAAGGTGTTGTGCACCGCCAGCGTCGAAAAAGGCGTGCCGCCATGGCTGCGCGGCAAAGGTGAAGGCTGGGTTACGGGTGAATACTCGATGCTCCCGCGCGCAACCCATACTCGCGGACAGCGCGAGGCGGCGAAGGGCAAGCAGACAGGCCGCACGCAGGAAATCCAGCGACTTATCGGGCGCAGCTTGCGTGCCGTGGTCGATCTCCAGAAGCTCGGAGAGCGGCAGATCACGCTCGATTGCGACGTGATCCAGGCCGATGGCGGCACGCGCACGGCGGCCATTTCCGGCGCCTGGATCGCGCTGCGTCTGGCTGTGAATGGCCTGATGGCGTCGGGCGATATCAAGCACGATCCGATTTCTGCGCAGGTCGCGGGCATTTCCTGCGGGATATTCAAGGGCACGCCGGTACTCGATCTCGACTACGATGAGGATTCGAACGCCGAAGCTGACGGCAATTTTGTACTGCTTTCGGGCGGCAAGATCGCTGAAGTGCAGGCGACCGCCGAAGGCGCTACCTACGACGAGGAAGCCCTCCTGCGCCTCCTGCGCCTCGCCCGCATCGGCTGCGACCGCATCTTTGCCGCGCAGTTGGACGCAGTGAAATGACACGCCGCCTCGGCTCGGGATCGCTTGTTATTGCCACGCATAATGCGGGCAAGCTCAAGGAGATTTCCGCGCTGCTCGATCCTTACGGCGTGAAGTGCCTCTCGGCCGGATCGCTGGGCCTGCCCGAACCGGCCGAGACCGGCACCACCTTCGCCCAGAATGCGCTTCTGAAGGCGCGTGCGGCGGCGGAGGCTTCTGGGCTGGCGGCACTCGCCGACGACAGCGGCCTCAGCGTCGCGGCACTGGACGGCCGCCCCGGCGTCTACACCGCTGACTGGGCTGCCCGGCAATGGTTCGAAGGCGCGCCGGGCCGCGACTGGTACATGGCGATGGGCAAGGTCGAAGGCATGCTCGCCGCGAAAGGTGCAGAGGTCGACCGGTCAGCCGCGTTCCATTGCGTGCTCGCGTTGGCTTGGCCCGACGGCGAATATGCGATCTACGAAGGCCGCTGTGATGGCAGTCTCACCTGGCCACCGCGCGGCGCGCTCGGCTTTGGCTATGATCCGGTGTTCGTACCCACCGGTAGCGGCCAGACATTCGCCGAGATCGCACCGGAGCAAAAGCACGCCATCAGCCACCGCGCCAATGCCTTTGCCAAGCTCGTCGCCGAACAGTTCGGGCGCTAGCTTAACGCCGGCTACGCTCGCCGGCGGTTTCGATGCGCTGGCCCCAGATATTGCCTGCGGGCCAGTAGCGGCAGACCAGCACCTCGTCGGTTCGGGTGCGGGCGATGGCGCAGCCGACTTCGCGCGTCTCGGGCCAGATTATCTGCGTGTAATGCCCGACATCGCTCCAGCGTCCGGTGCGGGAGACCTCGGGGAAATTGCCGGGGCGAAAGTGCTGTTTCTCGTCGACGAAAAAGCCGACCATTTCCCACGGCGACCAGCGATCGCGCGGGCCGCGCCACAGGTTTTCGCCTTGCCCCTTGCGCTGTTCGATCGAAGCGTGTTCGTAAAGATCGCGCGCGGCGAGATGCTCGGCCCAAATTTGCGCATCCCGTTCAAGCCGGTCGCTCCAAACGAGCAAGGGCGCGCCAGCGTCGTTCCGCGCGAGATTATGCGCGGTGAGGAAATCACGCTCGGTGGGCGAGGGATAGCGGTCGGCCTGCGGGTGTGCAGGCGCCGCTGTCAGGGCGAGCACGACACCAAGGGCTTGGGCAATCGGCGATGCAAGGCTAAAGCGGCGCATGACATCGCTCTATCCTGATTTGATTAAGCGAGGCTGAAGCTTTTTCCGTGGCCCGCGCGCTTTATATCCACTGGCCGTTCTGCGCCAAGAAATGCCCCTATTGCGACTTCAACTCGCATGTCAGGGACGGGGTCGATGTGCCTGCATGGGAGGCGGCGCTGATCGCGGACATGCGTGCCGAGGCTGCGGTCGCAGGAGGCGAGAGCCTCACCTCGATTTTCTTCGGCGGCGGCACCCCTTCGCTCATGCCGCCCGCGCTGGTCGGCGCGCTGATAGCCGAGGCAGACCGCCTGTGGGGTTTTGCACAAGGGATCGAGATCACGCTGGAGGCCAACCCCTCCTCGGTCGAGACAGCGAAGTTTGCAGGGCTGGCGGCGGCGGGCGTGAACCGCGTGTCGCTCGGCGTGCAGTCGCTGGACGATGCGGAGCTCAGGTTCCTCGGGCGGCTGCACGGCGCGGACGAGGCGCTGGCAGCGCTGGACATCGCGCAGGCCCATTTCGCGCGCGTCAGCTTCGACATGATCTACGCCCTGCCCGGCCACACGCCCGAGCTGTGGGAGCAACGGTTGAGCCGCGCGTTGGGCTTCGGGACGGGGCATATGTCGCTCTATCAGTTGACCATCGAGCCCGGCACGCGCTTTGCCAGCGATGTGCGGCGCGGCCGGCTCACGCCGCTGGACGATGACGCGGCGGCACAACTTTTTGACGTCACTCAGGAACTCTCTCTAGCGGCCGAATTGCCTGCCTACGAAACGAGTAACCACGCCCGCCCTGGCGAGGAGAGCCGGCACAATCTCGCCTATTGGCGGTATCAGGATTACGCCGGAATCGGCCCGGGCGCGCATGGGCGTCGCGGTGGCGTGGCGACGGTGCGGCACAAGAAGCCCGAGAATTTCCTCGCCGCCGTGGCACGGCAGGGGGAAGGGATCGCCGAGGCGCGAAACCTACCAGTGAGTGAACAGGCCGCCGAGGCATTGCTGATGGGGCTGCGCCTTGCCGAGGGTCTCGATCTGGCGGTGCTGTCCGCCCGCTTCGGGCTACCCCGCGGGGGTCTGGTAGACGAAGCAGCGCTGGCTCGCCTTTGCAATCTCGGGCTGATTTGGGCTGATGGCTCCCGGATCGGCGTCGCTCCGCCGGGCCGCCCTCTGCTCGATGCGTTGCTGGCCGAGGTTGTGGCCGACACGCTGGTTGCCGCATGAGCGCGGGCACGCTTCTGGAGGCGTGGCGCGCGCATCTTGCCGATAACCGCCGCCGCTCGCCCCATACGGTGCGGGCCTATGTCGCAGCAGCGCAGCGGTTGGTTGCGGCGCGGCAGCTGGAGGATTGGCCCGGTGCCGCCCGGATTGAAGCGCATGATCTGCGCGCGCACCTCGCGGCACGCCGTGTAGAGGGTCTGGGCAATGCCAGCACCGCGCGCGAGCTTTCGGCGCTCAAGGCCTTCATCGCCTTTGCAAGAGTGCAGGCGGGCGATCCCGATCCTGCCGCACCGCGCCTGCGCGGGCCGCGCATAAAGAAGGGCCTCCCCCGCCCCGTCACACCTGACGAGGCAGAAAACCTTGCCGATTTTGTCGATGAATTCGCGGGCGAGGACTGGATCGGCGCGCGCGACCGGGCGGTACTGCTGCTGATGTATGGATCGGGTCTGCGGATTGCCGAGGCGCTCTCGCTCACGGGGCGTGACGCTATGCCTGGCGAGGTACTGATGGTGACCGGCAAGGGCGGCAAGCAGCGTATGGTGCCGCTGCTGCCGGTCACGCGCCAGGCGGTCGGGGAGTATGTGAAGACCTGCCCATGGCCCCTCACGCCCGCAGAACCGCTGTTTCGCGGTGCCAAGGGCGGGCCGCTCTCGCCCGGCATGGTGCAGCGTGCGATGGCGAATGCACGGCGCGCACTCGGCTTGCCTGACACGGCGACGCCGCATGCCTTGCGGCACTCCTTCGCGACCCACCTGCTAAGCGCGGGAGCGGATCTGCGCTCGCTTCAGGAACTGCTAGGTCATGCCTCCTTGGGGTCGACCCAGATCTACACCCGCGTCGATGCAGCCGCGCTGCTGGAGAATTACCGGAAAGCCCACCCGCGCGGGTGAGGCGCGTTACTCGCCGCTCTCGTGCGCCTTGACCGGCTTCCACGTCACTACGCGGTAGATGTAGAAGGCGACACCTGCGAGCACGAACAGCACCACGCCGTAACCGACCAGCTTCTCGAAACGGTCAACCAGCGGTTCGAGCGCTTTGCCGCCGAAGATCAGGACCGCGTTCCAGATCCCCGATCCAAGGAAGGTGAACAGGCAGAAGCGCCACAGCTTCATCTGCGCAAGGCCCGCGGGCAGCGACACGATGGTGCGCAAAATCGGCGAGAAGCGCAGCGCGAAGACGATCCCGTCGCCATATTTGCGGAAGATATTCCGGGCCTTGGTAAATTCATCCCATTCGAAGGTCAGCCAGCGGCCCCAGCGGTCGATGATTGCCTTTAGCTGTTCCTCGCTCCAGCGAACGCCGATCCAGTACCAGAACAGATTGCCCGCAACGGTACCCGCCGTGGCCACCGCCCACACCGTCCAGAAGGTCATCTCGCCCTTGGCGACCAGCAGCCCTGCCCCGCCCATGATCACCTCGGACGGGATCGGCGGGAAGATGTTTTCGGCCGCCATCAGAAGGAAGATGCCGATATATCCGCCCTGGTTGAGCAGTTCGAGAAGGAAGTCGGTCATGGGTCTGTGTCAATCGCTGGGAGAGGGGCGGATCAGGCGGCGGCGCGGCGCTCGTTGATGCGCCGTTCGATCGCGTTCCAGATCATGGCCGCTGTATCGGTGTTGTTGAAGCGGTCAATCGCCACGATGCCCGTTGGGGACGTCACGTTGATTTCGGTGAGCCACTTGCCGCCGATCACGTCGATCCCGACGAAGGTAAGACCGAGCCGCTTGAGATCAGGACCGAGCGCGGCGCAGATATCCGCCTCGCTCTCCGACAACTGCGTCGGCTGTGCAGAGCCGCCCATCGCGAGGTTAGAGCGGAACTCGCCCTCCCCCGGCAGCCGGTTGATCGCGCCGGCGACCTCGCCGTCGATCAGCACGATGCGCTTGTCGCCCAGCGCGACCTCGGGGAGGAAGGGCTGCACCATATGCGGTTCGGGCCACGTCTGGTTGAATACCTCGAACAGCGCGGTCAGGTTCTCGGCGTTCTCGCCGATACGGAAGATCGCCTTGCCGCCATTGCCGTGAATCGGTTTGACCACGATCGCACCGTGCTTGGCCATGAAGCGCCGCACCTCGTCCACCGAACGCGTCACCAGCGTGGGTGGCATGAAGCGGCGGTAGTTCAGCACCATCACCTTTTCGGGGCTGTTGCGGACATTGGCCGGATCGTTGACCACCAGCGTCTCGTCCGCGATCCGCTCCAGCATGTGGGTGGCGGTGATGTAGCCCATGTGGAACGGCGGATCCTGCCGCATCAGCACCACATCCACATCCTTGCCAAGGTCAAGCCGCACCTGTTCGCCGCGGGTGAAGTGGTTGCCTTCGACCCGCTGCACCGTCACCGGCCAGGCGTGGGCAAACAGGCGGTCATCCTCGTCCAGCGTAAGGCTTTCGACGTGGTATTCAAACACCGGATACCCGCGCTCCTGGGCTGCGAGAATCAGCGCAAATGAACTGTCCCCGGCGATCTTGATGCTGTCGATGGGGTCCATCTGGACGGCTACGCGCAATGTCATTCTTAAACTCCAGGGGATCAGCCGAAAGGCATCCACGCATTCTCGATGTGGTTCGGCTTGCGCCCGGGTGCAAGCAGGATCACGTCGATGCGGATATCCTCGCCCTGCGTGGCATAGTCCTGCCACACGATTTCAACGGCCCGCGCAACCCGTGCGAGACGGCGTTCGTCGATCGCGTCGACGAGGCTGGCTGCCCGCGCCCGCCACTTCACCTCGACGAAAGCGACGAGGCCGGTCCTTTTTGCGATAAGATCGATCTCGCCCGCCTTGGTCTTCACCCGCTCGGCCACGATCCGCCAGCCGGCTTGCGCGAGGAACATCGCCGCTTCAGCCTCGCCCTCGCGTCCGCGGCTGTCGGCCTCATGGCGCTGCTCTGGTGTGCGGGGCGGATTCATTCGCCTTTCAGTTCCAGCGCGCGGGCATAGAGCGTCCCGCGGTCGATGCCGGTCGCCTTGGCGACCACTCCGGCAGCCTTGCCCGGACCTGCTGCAGCCAGCGCAGTCCGCAGCAGTGCATCGGTATCAAGCACCGGGGCTTCACTTTCCGAAGGCGGCCCGATCAGCAGCACGATCTCGCCCTTCGGCGGGTGCGCGGCGTAATGGGCGACCAAAACTTCGGCGGTGCCGGTGCGGCATTCCTCGTGGAGCTTGGTGAGTTCTCGCGCCACGGCCACCTCGCGTTCGGGCCACAGCTCGGCAATCGTGAGCAGCGTGCGTTCCAGCCGGGGCGCAGTCTCGTAGAAGACAAGCGTCGCTGCGACGTTGGCGACGCCTTCAAATGCCTCGCGGCGGGCCTTGTCCTTTACCGGCAGGAAGCCTGCAAACAGGAAGCGGTCGCTCGGCAGCCCGGCCATCGCCAGTGCCGAGACAGCGGCGCAGGCACCGGGGATGCTGGTCACCATCACGCCCGCCGCCCGCGCCTCGCGTACGAGACGGTAGCCGGGATCGGAGATCAGCGGGGTGCCGGCGTCGCTCACCAGCACAACTGCTGCCTGCCTCGCTTCATCGACTATCCGGGCGCGCGCTTCGGGCGGCGCGTGATCGTCGAGCCGCTGAAGCCTTGCTTTAATTCCGTAATGTTTCAGAAGCTTGCCGGTCACTCTCGTGTCCTCGCAGGCGATCAGCGCGGCGCCTTGCAGCACCGCAAGGGCGCGCAGCGTGATGTCGCCAAGATTGCCAATCGGGGTCGCAAGGATATACAGCCCGGGTACGGGTTCCCACGCGGGAAGAGATGGAAGCGCCACGGACATGCTGCAATCGTCCATGGCGCACGGCTGAGGGGTCGGCAAGAATGAAGCTTTGGGACAAGGCGATTTGGACTGCTTGGCCGGTGCCTGCCTTTCAGGCGGTGCGGGCGCGCAATCTCGCTTTGGCGGGTGCGGCGATGCTGGCGGCAGGGTGCTCGGTCGTGCCCAAGGGCGACGTTTCCTCGACCGGGACGACCGGCCCCGCGCCGGAGCCTTCTGCCACCGCGCTGCCGACCGATACGGGCCGCCACCGCATCGCCCTGCTGGTGCCGCTGGCGGGAGATGCCGCCGCAGTCGGGCAGGCAATTGCCAATGCCACCACGATGGCACTCCTGGATACCAGCGCCGACAATCTGCGGATCACCACCTATGACACCGCCGGCGGTATCGGCGCAGCCGCGCAGAAGGCCATTGCCGATGGCAACAGGCTGATACTTGGCCCGCTGACCGCCGATGCCGTGCCCACGGTGCAGGCCGCTGCGCGCCCGGCAGGCGTGCCGGTAATAGCCTTCGCCAATGATGCCTCGGTTGCCAGCGCCGATGTTTTCGTGATCGGCCACCTGCCCGAACAATCGATCCGCCGCTCGGTCGAATTTGCCCGTGGGCGTGGTGCGGCAAAATTCGCGGTTCTCGCACCAGAAGGCGAGTATGGCACCCGTGCGGTGTGGGCTTTCGAAAACGCGCTGCGCGATTTTGGCGGCGCGCTGGTGCGCAAGGAAAGCTACGCGCGCGAGAACACCTCGATCGTTAGCGCAGCAGCGCGGCTGCGGGCGGCGGGCGGTTATGACACCGTGCTGGTTGCCGATGCGCCGCGCCTCGGGGTTGATGCGGCCGGCGAGCTCAACAAGCGCGCGCGAAACCGTGTGCGCATTCTCGGCACCGAACTGTGGAGCGGGGATTCTACCCTCGCCCGCACTCCGGCGCTGGAAGGCGCATTGTTCGCGGCTGTCTCCGACCAGCGCTACAAGCGTTTTGCCGATAGCTTTGCGGCGCGCTTCGGCGGGCAGCCGCACCGCATGGCGACATTGGGATATGACGCGGTCCTGCTGACCCTTCGCGTGGCGCGCGATTGGAAGGTCGGCACACCCTTCCCGAAGAAAGCGCTCTACGACAGGGGCGGGTTCCTCGGGGTGGACGGTGCCTTCCGCTTCGCGCCGAACGGCGTGGTCGAGCGTGCGCTGGAAGTGCGCGAGATCAAGGGTGGCGAGATCACCGCGGTCGATCCGGCGCCTTCGGGCTTCGGTGGCTGAGTAAAACACCGGGGCGTGGCTTGAGCCATGCGGGCGCGGCCCTATAAGCTGGGCCCATGGCCGCAACCGACCCCGACGATCTCTTCGCCAACACACCCACCTCGAGCGGCGATTACAACGCGTCCGCCATCGAGGTGCTCGAAGGGCTTGAGCCGGTGCGCCGCCGCCCGGGGATGTATATCGGCGGCACCGACGACCGCGCCTATCATCACCTCGCCGCCGAAGTGCTCGACAACGCCATGGACGAAGCGGTGGCGGGCCATGCCACGCGGATCGAGATGCGGCTGGAGGAAGGCAACCGCCTTGTCATCTCCGATAATGGTCGCGGCATTCCGGTGGAGGAACACCCCAAGTTCCCGGGCAAGTCGACGCTCGAGGTGATTCTCTCGACGCTGCACTCAGGCGGCAAGTTCTCGGGCAAGGCCTATGCCACCAGCGGCGGCCTGCATGGAGTCGGCGTCAGCGTGGTCAACGCGCTGTCGATCGACACTCGCGTCGAAGTCGCGCGGGACAAGCAGCTTTACGCGCAGGAGTTCTCGCAGGGGATCACCAGAGGCCCGATCCAGAACCTCGGCCCCACGCCCAACCGGCGCGGCACCACGGTCAGCTTCGTGCCTGATCCGGAGATCTTCGGGGACCGCAGCTTCAACCCCAAGCGGTTGTTCAAGCTCGCGCGCTCCAAGGCCTATCTGTTCGCAGGCGTCGAAATCCGCTGGAAATGCGCGCCCTTTCTCGTCTCCGATAATGTGCCGGCCGAAGCCGTGTTCAAGTTCCCCGGCGGGCTTGCGGATCACCTGGCCGAACAGATCGGCACGCGCGAATGCGTGACCGCCCAGCCTTTTGCCGGATCGCAGGACTTTCCGGTGGCAGACGGCGTGGGGCAAGGCCGGGTCGAATGGGCAATTGCCTGGCCGCTCTATTCCGACGGCGCGACCAGCTGGTATTGCAACACCGTGCCCACTCCCGATGGCGGCACCCACGAACAGGGCCTGCGCACGGCGCTGACCCGCGGGCTTCGCGCCTTTGGCGAGTTGGTCGGTGCCAAGAAGGCCAAGGACCTAACCGCTGATGACGTGATGACCGGGGCCGAGGTGATGCTTTCGGTCTTCATCCGGGATCCCCAGTTCCAGTCGCAGACCAAGGACCGCCTCACCTCGCCCGAGGCTGCGCGTCTGGTCGAGAACGCGGTGCGCGACCATTTCGACCACTTCCTCACCGACAATATGGAGCGCGGCAAGGCGCTCCTCGGTGAAGTGATGGAGCGCATGGACGAGCGCCTCAAGCGCAAGCAGGAGCGCGAGATCAAGCGCAAGAGCGCGACCAACGCCAAGAAGCTGCGCTTGCCCGGCAAACTGACCGATTGTTCTGGCGAAGGCGGGCGCGAGACCGAACTGTTCATCGTCGAAGGGGATTCGGCCGGCGGCAGTGCCAAGCAGGCGCGCGACCGCAAGAGCCAAGCGATCCTGCCGATCCGCGGCAAGATTTTGAACGTAGCCAGCGCCACAGCCGACAAGATCCGCGCCAATTCCGAAATCGCCGATCTGGCGCTCGCATTGGGCTGCGGCACCCGCAAGGACTGCAACGCCGACAATCTGCGGTACGACCGCATCATCATCATGACCGATGCCGATGTCGACGGCGCGCATATCGCGACGCTGCTGATGACCTTCTTCTTCCAGGAAATGCCCGACATCGTGAAGCGCGGGCACCTGTTCCTAGCCCAGCCGCCGCTCTACCGTCTGACTTTGGGCAAGGAGAGCCGCTACGCGCGCGACGATGCGCATCGCGCTGAACTGGAGGCAACGGTGTTCAAGGGCAAGAAGGTCGAGGTCAGCCGCTTCAAGGGCCTTGGCGAAATGAACCCGCAGCAATTGCGCGAGACCACCATGGCGCCAGAAACGCGCGGGCTGATCCGCATCACCCTGCCGCAGGAATTCGAGCAACGCGCGGGCGTCGCACGGTTGGTGGACGAGCTGATGGGCCGCAATCCCGAACACCGCTTCAATTTCATCCAGAACCGAGCAGGCGACATCGACCGCGACCTGATTGACGCCTGACCGGGCGCTTCGATTATCGGGCCACTCGCTAAACCGCCAGCGGCGGGCCTCTTGCGCAGCGCCATGCTGCCGCTTATCGCTGCACGCCGAAATTCAGTCTCACAGGAAAACCCATGACCGATCAGCAGCAGCGTTTCGAAGGCACCAAGTCCTATATCGCGACCGAGGATCTCAAGGTTGCGGTGAATGCCGCCGTCACCCTGCGCCGCCCGTTGCTCGTCAAGGGTGAGCCCGGCACCGGCAAGACCGTGCTGGCGCATGAAATCTCCATGGCGCTGAACGCCCCGCTGATCGAGTGGAATATCAAGTCCACCACCAAGGCGCATCAGGGCCTGTACGAATATGACGCCGTCGCCCGTCTGCGTGATGGCCAGCTGGGCGAGGAACGCGTCCATGACATCCGCAACTACATCAAGAAGGGCAAGCTGTGGGAAGCCTTCACCTCGCCCCAGCTGCCCGTGCTGCTGATCGACGAGATCGACAAGGCCGACATCGAGTTCCCGAACGATCTCTTGCAGGAACTCGATCGCATGAGCTTCGACGTCTACGAGACGCAGGAGCGGATCGAGGCCAAGGAACGCCCGATCGTCGTCATCACCTCGAACAACGAGAAGGAACTGCCCGACGCCTTCCTGCGCCGCTGCTTCTTCCACTACATCAAGTTCCCCGACCGCGAGACGATGCAGGACATCATCGACGTCCACTTCCCCGGCATCCAGAAGGCTCTCGTCAAGAAGGCGATGGATATCTTCTATGACCTGCGCGAAGTGCCGGGCCTCAAGAAGAAGCCCTCGACCAGCGAATTGCTCGACTGGCTCAAGCTTCTACTGAACGAGGATATGCCGCTGGACGTGCTCCAGAACAGCAATCCGGCAAGCGCCATCCCGCCGCTGCACGGCGCGCTGCTGAAGAACGAGCAGGACATCATGCTGTTCGAACGCCTCGCCTTCATGGCCCGCCGCAACCCTAGCTGATCGCTGGTCGGGACGCGACGCAACGCGGAGAGAATGCCCCTCCTGCCTGGACCATACGTACCGGTGTGCCAGGCTGGATCGACAGCGAATACCGCATGACCGATACTGTCCCAAATCAACTCGGGGATTGAGGGTTTATGCGGATCGGGGATCACAAGGTAACGCTGGCGCTGTTTCTTGCCACAGTCGGGCTATTCCTGGTCATGGGGCAGTTCTTCCCGCAGGAACTGGCGATCCCCCTTCCCGGCAGCAACATCCGCCCGGTGCTGCTGCTCGAATTCGCATCACAGCCAAGGCATCTGGTGCACATTTTCGGCGAGTTGGGCGATCTGGATCGCTCGGCGCGGATTGCCGGGATGAACACCGGGAACGCCATCGATTACCTGCTGATGCCTGCCTACGGCCTGATGACCTTCAGCTTCTTTACCGGCATTGCCCGCGAACGGCGTGAGCGGATCTGGACAGTCTTCACTTGGCTGGGCATCGTGGCCGCACTGGCCGACGCGGTCGAGAACGCGCTGATGTTCAGCATGGTGGCAGATATGGCCAACCCGCTCGATGAAATGGCCCTGCTGGCCTATCCGGTCTGGATCAAGTTCGGCTTACTGGCGGCAACCTGTGGCGGCGCGGCTTGGGCTTTTGCAAAGTTGCGTCGCTGGGTTCTGGCGCTTCTCTGCCTGCCTGCGGTGCTGCTTTTCGTGCCCGGCATGCTCGATCCGTTCCGAATTGCCCCAATCTCGACGCAGATGATCGGCCTCGGATGGCTGGCGATCGGCATTCATGCCGCAACGCGATGGTGGCAGCAGGCCAGGGCATAGCAAATGGTAAGGACCTCGGCGTTTGTGACGAGCTGGCGCTCCTGCGCCTCGTCGCGGACAGCGGCAACATCGCGGACCGCAACTTCTGCGAAGTCGGCGGCGCGCAGATGTTCAGCCGCACCGTGATCGGTCCCAAGCGGGCGATGCAGGTGCGCGGGCACGCTCCACGATTGGGACATCAGCTCGCTGACGACGATCATCTGCGGCAGGAGCGCGCCAAGCTGGGCGCCCTCCCCTGCCGGCATGCCAGTGCTGGAAGCAGGCCCGGGCTCGGCGCCGATAAAGATGGGGTGACGGCAGGGTCGCTCAGACCCCCGGTCAGATCGCGCCAGATCCGCCTTCGACCCCTAGCAGACCCCGGCTAGACCCTCTCCAGAACCCCGCCAAAACGATGTTTTGCGTGAAACATCGCTCGGCACGAGATCAATCGAAGCTGTAGGCCAACTCGAAATCACCCCAGCGGCGACCCGCGAGGATCAGCGGAAGATAGACATTGCGGACCACCACGTAGGAATCGCCATCGCCCTCCTGACGGTAAACCGCCATCATGTAGGACGCGCCCGAGACCTTGGCCTTGCGGTCGATCGTCTCCAGCATGATCCGGCCGTTGCGGCAGAACTGGGTATCATGGTTGAAATCGCCCGTTGGTGTGCGCGAACGCTCGGTCATGTGGGTTGGCAGGAACCCGTTCATGTCGGTGCAGGCAGCGACCAAGACTCTGGGATCGCTCGCCTTTGCGCGGTCGAGGAACGGGCGCCACTCGGCATCGGCCCAATCGGTCGCGCGGGTGCGGAACAGTGGAGGATTGGTGCCGGGGATCTGCTGGTAATCGGTATCGAACAGCGCCGAAGCCGTGATCGAGCCGTTCGCCAGTGCTGCCTCGGTATGGGCGATGATGTCCTGCATGATCGCCTGCGCCTGGCTGACCATTGCGCTGTCTTCGGGGCTGAGGCCGGCGTGGACAATGCGGTCGAACATCTCGGACGCAGTGATTTCAAGCTCTTCCATCTTGCGATGGGCGCCGTGTAGGCGATCTTCGTTCTTGCGCGATGCCGCGTCGTAACTGGTCAGAACGCGTTGGACTTTATCGACATGGCTGGAAATGGTCCCGGTCGAACGCGCGATGACATCGTTTTGCTTGTCGACTTCCTCGACCAGCGCGCCGACATCGAAGATGGTGCTCTCGATCCGGGCAACCGACGCGCGGGCATCGCCGCTGGCCTTGGAGCCTGCTTCGATCCGCCCGATCACCACTTCCGCCTCGCCGCCGAGGGCGTCGATGGTGGAGGCGATTTCCTCCGTCGCCTTGCGGGTCTCGTTGGCAAGGCGCTCAACCTCCGCCGCGACAACCGCGAACGTCCTACCGGCATCGCCTGCGTGCATGGCTTCGATGGTGACGTTGAGGGCCAGAATATTGGTCGTCTCGGCAATTTCGCCGATGTCCTGCGCCGAGTGGCGGACCTGCTCCATCGCGGCCGAGAAACTGGTGGCGTGCTGGCCGAGGGTATCGACCAGTTCGATCAGCGAAGCGATCTGTCCGAGGGATGACTGGATCAGCCCGGTGCCTTTCGAGAGGCGCTCGATCGCACGTTCGGACAGCAGGCGCGCCTCGTCGCTTGCTTCGGCGACTTTGGTCTGGTCGGCCTCCAGCGCGCGCACAGTTTCGGCCAGCGCCTCGTGTTCGTCGCGGAGCGTCTTGGAGGACTGGATCACCGCCTCCACAACACCGGCGACGTCGCTGCAGCCCACGGTCACCGCGCCGCAGCTCTCCGGGATCATCCCCAAGGCGTGGTCATTGGACGTATCGATGGCAAGCTGGTTCATATGCAGTGGCGGCCCCTGTTGTGTCGGCGCGCGGTCTAGCCTCAGGATCGTAAGCGAACGGTTAAGTGGCTACCCCTTCCCCTCGCAAGAATGGGGACTGGTCACGCCAAGCGGTGCGGGTTAAGCACGCGGCCATGTTCTTCAATTTCATCGACGAGCTTAGAGCGGCCGGCATCGGAGCCTCCTTCAAGGAGCACCTTACCCTTCTGGAGGCGCTTGATCGCGACGTGATCGACCAGACGCCCGAGGCGTTCTACTACCTCTCCCGCGCCACCTTCGTGAAGGACGAGGGCAAGCTCGACCTCTTCGATCAGGTGTTCCAGAAGGTCTTCAAGGGGATCATGACCGATTACGGCCAGAACCCCGTCGACATCCCCGAGGACTGGCTGAAGGCCGTCGCCGAGAAGTTCCTCAGCCCTGAGGAGATGGAGAAGATCAAGTCCCTCGGTGACTGGGACGAGATCATGGAGACGCTCAAGAAGCGGCTCGAAGAACAGGAAAAGCGCCATCAGGGCGGCAACAAGTGGGTCGGCACCGGGGGCACCTCGCCCTTCGGTAACTCGGGCTACAACCCCGAAGGCGTGAGGATCGGCGGCGAGGCGCGGCACGGCAAGGCTATCAAGGTCTGGGAAAAGCGCGAGTTCAAGAACCTCGATAACACCAAGGAACTTGGCACCCGCAATATCAAGATGGCGCTGCGCCGGTTGCGCCGCTTCGCCCGCGAAGGCGCGCAGGACCAGCTCGACATCGACGCGACGATCAAGGGCACAGCCAAGCAGGGCTGGCTCGACATCCACATGCGGGCCGAGCGCCGCAATGCGGTGAAGCTGCTTCTGTTCCTCGACGTCGGCGGATCGATGGACCCCTTCATCAAGCTGGTCGAGGAGCTGTTCAGCGCCGCCAGCAGCGAATTCAAGAACATGGAGTTCTTCTACTTCCACAACTGCCTCTACGAAGGCGTGTGGAAGGACAACAAGCGCCGCTGGCAGGAACGCACCAAGACCTGGGACGTGCTTCACAAATACGGGCACGATTACAAGATCGTGTTCGTCGGCGATGCGGCGATGAGCCCCTACGAGGTCACCCACCCGGGCGGTAGCGTCGAGCACATGAACGAGGAAGCGGGCGCGGTGTGGCTCCAGCGTGTCACCAACACCTATCCTGCTACCGTGTGGCTCAACCCGGTGCCAGAAAAGCAGTGGGGCTATTCGCAGTCTACCAAGATGATCAAGCAGCTGGTCGGCGACCGGATGTATCCGCTGACGCTCGAAGGGCTGGATAGCGCGATGCGGGAGCTCTCGCGGAAGCACGGGGCTTAAGGGACGGGGTTGAATCTGCTGCTACTGATCAGCTTCGTCCTTGTGACGCTGGTATAACGGGTGCGGGCGCCGGATTGAGGTCTTTCCGGTCAAGTTCCTCATTAAGCTGTAGCCCGCACCGCCAGAAGAAGAACGCCGGCACAAGCCCCAGCACTGCCGCGCCGTAGAGCACGTAGCGAACCGAATCCGCGCCGTAGACGGGTTGCAGCGCATCCGAGAGCATCCCGAAGAACAGCGGCCCCAGCCCCAGCCCGATAAGATTCTGGAAGAACAGGAGCGTGGCCGCAGCAATCGCCCTCGCCCTTATCGGGACGAGGCCCTGTGCGGCGGAATAGGTCGGGCCATAGTAGAAGGAATTGAACACCGTAGGAACGAACAGCAGTGCAAGCGCGAGCGGCCAGCTCGGCGCATGGTAGGCCGCGATGGCGATGGGCACCGCCAGCGCCATGCCGATCGCAGGCGCGCTCAGCACGTGGCGGCGGTTCTTGGCTCCGAAACGGTCCGCCAGATAGCCGCCGAGCCACGTTCCCAGCATTCCGCCCACGCCAGCCAGCAGCCCGAACCACAGTCCGACCTGCCCCGGCGTCAGACCATGGGTGCGCTGGAAGAAGATCGTCGTCCAGGTTGTCTTGCCGTAGGCAAGGAATGACGCTGCGGAACCAGCAAACAGCAGAAGCACGAAAGCGCGCGAGCGCATGACTTCACGCACTGCTTGGCCCAATGGCAGAGCGGCGGGCTGGCTTTTCGCGCGAAGCACCGCCGCGGCGTCAGTGCGGCGTGGGTCCTTGAGGACGAACCATACGACCAATGACAGCGCGACGCCGGGAAGTCCCACCACCACGAACGCTTTGCGCCACCCTAGGCTGTCGGCCAGCGTCCCGCCGATGATCATGCCGAGCAAGGTGCCAACCGGAATTCCGAGCGAGTAGAATGCAAGCGCCGACGCGCGCTTTTCGGGCGGCACCAAGTCGCTGATCAGCGAATGGGCCGGCGGCGTGCACCCTGCCTCGCCGACTCCGACGCCGATCCGCGCAAGGAGCAATTGCACAAAGTTCTGCGCCAGTCCGCACAGCGCCGTCATCGCCGACCACAAGGCGAGCGCAACCGCGATCAACTGCGGGCGGCTTGTCGTTTGCCGGTCCGCCAGCCGCGCGATGGGGATGCCCAGCACGGTGTAGAACAGCGCGAAGGCCAGCCCGGTCATCAACCCGATCTGGGTATCGGAAAGATGCAGATCACGGGCAATCGGCTCGGCCAGAATATTGACGATCTGGCGGTCGATGAAATTGAAGACGTAGACCGTCAGCAGGATCCACAAAGTCAGCCTGAGCGATTGCATGCCCGTGCCGTTCGCTGCGGCGGTTGCCATGTGTTCTCTCTCCCATCGGTGGCGATTTTTCCGCCATCCTTTGCGCCATGCGCATTACGGCATGATCTTTCAGTAAAGAAGATGCGTGCGCACCTCGGCAACCCATGCCGCTTCGTCATGTGACGTCATGACGTCGAGATCGTCAGGGGTTGCAGCCGTGTCGTCGACCCATTCGCGCAAGGATTGACCGCCATTGATCACATCGATCGCAAGCCGGCTGAGTTCATATTCGTAAGGGAAGTCGCGCCACAGCGGATAGTCGGGATAGAGCAGGCGGATCGCCTTGAAGGCGAGCGCCTGAAGCCGCCAAGGCTTGAACATCTGGTGATGATAAAACGCGCCTTCCGCATGGATCATCAATGCATTGCAGAGCTTTCCTGCATGTTTGTGGAAAGTTGGTTCGAACCAGCATTCACGGATGGCACAGCCCTCCAGCCAATCCGGCGCGAGCTTGCGCATGACCTTGAGCACGCCGCCCGCGTCGATATCGGGCGCACCGAAAAGCACCTCTAGAGGCCGCGTCGTGCCCCGCCCCTCCGACAGCGTCGTGCCTTCAAGCATCACCGTGCCGGCATAGCTGCGAGCCATGTTGAGGTTGGCGGCATTGGGCGAGGGATTGATCCACAGACGTGACGTCGGCCATCCGAAGCCGTCAGCGTCGTCGGGGCACCAGCCCTCCATCGCCACCACCTTGTAAGCGACGTCGAGACCGAAATGCGCGATGAACCAGTGGCCCATTTCTCCCATCGTGAGGCCGTGGCGCATCGGCATCGGGGCGGCGCCGACGAAGCTTTCCTGCCCCGGCACCAGCAGTGTGCCCTCGACAGGACGGCCGGCGGGATTGGGGCGATCAAGCACCCACACCTCCTTGCCCGCTCTTGCCGCTTCCTCGAGCAGGTACAGCAGCGTGGTCACGAAAGTGTAGATCCGGCAGCCGAGGTCCTGAAGGTCGAACAAAAACACGTCCGCGCTCGACATCATCTGGCCGGTGGGGCGGCGCACCTCGCCATAGAGCGAGAAGATCGGGATGCCGTAACGCGGATCCATCTCGTCCGCGGTTTCGACCATATTGTCCTGCTTGTCGCCCTTGAGCCCATGCTGCGGCCCGAAGGCGCTGTTGACCGGCACGCCGGCAGCAATCAGGGCGTCGAGACTGTGGGTAAGGTCTGCCGTGACGCTCGCAGGATGCGCGATGAGCGCCACGCGGCGACCCTTGAGTTGACGGAGGAGTTCTGGGTCGGCGAGCAGCCGGTCAATGCCGTTCTTCATGGTCACCAGCGTTGGAACAGGCGCGGCGCAAAGGCAATCCTTGGCTTATGGGGGTGGGAACATTGCGCAGACTGTGCCAGTTAGCGTCACATGGACATTGACTGGACACCCGTCGCCATCGCCGCTGGCTGGGCAATCATCCTAGGCGGTGCTGGGGGCGCGCTGACCGAGATCGGCCTATGGTACCGCGATTTGCGCAAGCCGCCGTGGCAGCCGCCTGACTGGTTGTTCGGCCCGGCTTGGACCTTGATTCTTTCGCTGGCCGGGTGGAGCTTTTATGTGGGTCTGACGCAGGCTCCCACGCCGGATGCTCGCGCTGGTGTGTGGGCGCTGTTCACCGCCAATTTCGTGCTCCACTTCCTGTGGTCGCCGCTGTTCTTCAAGTTCAGGCGGCCGGATTGGGCATTGGCAGAAAACGTGTTTCTGTGGCTCTCGGTTGTGGGGCTGATGGTGGCGCTGCCGCGCGTTGTCGGGGACAGTTTCGCAGGCTGGCTCAATGTGCCATATTTCATCTGGGTGACCTTCGCCTTCGTGCTCAACTGGAAGATTGTGCAGCTGAACCGTCCGTTCGGGAAAACCGCTGCGGCCTAACGTTCGATAATCAACGCACGGTTGGCTTCGGAGTGGAACTCGGGCTTGCCGGGCGGGAAGGCGAGCGCCCAGAATTGCTTGCCGCCATCGGCATGCTCGACAACCGCGTTAAGGGCAACCTGCGCCGGATCGGGCAGCTCCGCGACAATGCTGGCCCTTAGGACGAGTCCCCCCGCGTCGTGCGAACAGGCAATTGCGATGGCCTCAACCGGCGCATCGCGCATCCCTTCGCGAAAGGAATCGAAGTCGTAGGCCGCCCACTGGCCGGAGGGTGAAAGGTTGAACTCGCGGTAGAATTTCCCGCCGAGTGGTTGCCAGAAAATCTCGAAACAGGTGGTCTGCCAAAGATTGTCGCGCCGGGCGGGCGTAGCCGGCGTCGGAAGCGCGATGGCGGGGATATGCCCATCAAACTTGAACTCTGCTTCGCATCCCTGCGGCGTCGCGATTATCGAAGCGGTGACGGCGCGGATCGGGCCGAGGTCGCAGGTGACGTGGAGCATCAGTGGGTGCATCGCCGCTGTCTGCCGCCTCCTTGCTCCCTCGGCAAGCCACTTCCCGTCGCGCGCGCCGCCTGTTAGGGCCGCGCGCCATGAGCACCTACGAATCCGCCCTCCTGCGCCTGCTCGACGAGCGTGGCTATATCCACCAGCTGACCGACGCGGCGGGGCTTGATGCCCTTGCCGTTAAGCAAATCGTGCCGGGCTATATCGGCTTCGATGCGACCGCACCTTCGCTCCACATCGGCAGCCTGGTGCAGATCATGATGCTGCGGCGGTTGCAGCAAACCGGCCACAAGCCGGTGGTCGTGATGGGCGGCGGCACTACCCGTATCGGAGATCCGACCGGGCGTGACGAAAGCCGCAAAATGCTCACCGACGAAACGATCGAGGCCAACATCCAATCGATCTTCACGGTCTTCGACAAGCTGTTGAAGTTCGGGGATGGACCCACCGATGCGGTGATGGTCAACAACCACGACTGGCTCGGGCAACTTGGATACATCGAGCTGCTCCAGCAGGTCGGCACGCATTTCACAGTCAACCGGATGCTGACCTTCGATTCGGTCAAGCTGCGGCTCGAGCGCGAGCAGCCTATGACTTTCCTCGAGTTCAATTACATGATCCTACAAGGATATGATTTCAGACACTTGTCGAAGGAACTTGATGTCCGCTTGCAGATGGGCGGTAGCGACCAGTGGGGCAATATCATCAACGGGATCGAGTTGGGCCGCCGCATGGACGGGTCAGATCTTTACGGGCTTACCACCCCGCTACTCACTACTGCCGACGGAGCCAAAATGGGCAAGACAGCCGCCGGCGCCGTGTGGCTGAACGAGGAAAGCTTGCCCGCCTACGACTTTTGGCAATACTGGCGCAATGTCGATGACCGGGACGTCGGCAAGTTCCTTCGCCTGTTCACTGATCTGCCACTGAGCGAGATCAACCGCCTCGAAGGGCTGGAGGGCGCGGAGATAAACGCTGCCAAGATCGTCCTTGCCAACGAAGTCACGAAGCTCGTGCGGGGCGAGGATGCCGCCACCCGCGCTGAGGCGACTGCGCGCGTAACCTTTGCAGGCAGCGGCGCTGGGGAAGATTTGCCGGCTCTCGCCACTGGCCCTGAAGGGATGCGGCTTGCCGCGATCCTGACCGAGGTCGGCCTTACCGCATCGAACGGTGAGGCCAAGCGCAAGCTTGCAGAAGGCGCGGTAAAGCTTGAAGGCGAGACAGTTACTGACCCTGCGCAACTCGTGCTGCCGGAAGAAGGCCAGACTTTTCGTCTCAGTCTCGGCAAGAAGCGGCACGCATTGATTTGCCGCTAAAAATATCGCCCTTTACCAATTGTCAGCCTTTTTCCATCATCCATTGCAAGTGATCTACGTGATCTAAATGTACGGAAGGAACGCATTGCGTGGCGGGTGGAGCTAACCTCAGTGTAACCGATTTGCGCCGCGCGGCGCGTCATCCGGTCGATTTTCCCGCGATCGTCGAGCACTTCGTGCATGGCGATCTCCATATGCACATTTGCAACCTGTCCGCACACGGGTTCATGGTCGACAATTGCAGCCAGCTCCAGCGCGGTGACCGGGTCATCATTCGTCTGCCGGTGGTGGGCCGGATCGAGGCCTATGTCATCTGGACTCGCGAGCCCCGCGCAGGCCTCCAGTTCGAGCGCATTATCCGCCTCGACGACTTTGTGGCGATCATTGATCAACTCCAGCCCAATCCGCGCCTGCGCAAGTCGCGCTGAGGCGCAATAGCACAACCTTACAGGTAGCAAGCTTCGCCTGCTTGGCAGTGCGGCAATCGCCTGCCATGGCGCGACTGTGCCAGAGCTTGTGACAGAACCAACCTCACCCCTGCAGATCGGTGATTACCGGCGCTATTGGCTTGCGCGTTTCATGGGCGTGTTCGCCACCATGTCGATGGTTGTCCTGCTCGGATACCAGCTCTACGCCGTCGCGCGGGACGATTACGGGATGAACGTAGCCGAGGCTTCGTTCCAGCTCGGCCTGCTGGGTCTTGCCCAGTTTGTGCCGCTGTTCTTGCTGACCCCCGTCGCCGGCCTTGCCGCGGACAGGTTCGACCGGCGTCATGTTGCAGCCTTCGCCAACGGAATTGACGGGCTTGTTGCAGTAGCACTGGCACTGCTGACGTGGGCCGACGCGCTGAACCTGCCGATCCTTTATGCTCTGGCAGCACTGCATGGCGCGGCGCGGGTGTTCCTTGGCCCGTCGATGAGCGCGATTGCGCCAAACATTGTGCCCCCTGCCCTGCTCCCGCGCGCCATCGCCCTCTCCTCGATTGCCTGGCAGACCGCGAGCGTAGCTGGTCCAGCGCTGGGCGGGCTGATCTTCGCGCGGGCCGAGTGGCTGCCTCATGCGATTTCGGCAGTGCTTCTGGCCTGCGGCATGCTGCTGATCCTCACCGTCCGCCCGATCAAGGCCAAGCACGACGGTCCGCGGCTAAAGCCCCTGAAGCACATCGCAGAGGGCATGGTGTACGTCTGGCGCGAGAGATTCCTGCTGGGGTGCATCACGCTCGATCTGTTCGCGGTGTTGCTAGCCGGGGCGACTGCACTCCTGCCAGTTTTCGCGCGCGATATCCTGTTCGTCGGGCCGGAAGGCCTTGGGCTGATGCGCGCAGCGCCCGCTGTGGGCGCGGCTAGCGTGGCGCTGTGGCTCTCGGTCCGTCCGCTCCAGAGCGAGGTGGGGGTCAAGATGCTATGGGCTGTTGCTGCTTTCGGGGCGCTCACCATCGCCTTCGCTTTCTCGCGCAGCCTCGCGCTCTCACTGGCGATCCTGGTGATGATGGGGGCTGTCGACATGATTTCGGTGTTTATCCGGTCTTCGCTCGTCCAGCTGTTCGTCCCTGACGATAAGCGCGGGCGCGTCTCCTCTATCTCGGGCCTGGCGATCTCCGCTTCTAATGAGCTGGGGGAAATGCAGTCGGGCGTGGCAGCCGGTTTGCTGGGCGCGGTCGGCGCGGTTGTATTCGGCGGCATGGGTGCGATAGTCGTCACATTGGTCTGGGCGTGGTATTTCCCGGAACTGCGCCGCGCCCGCAGCTTCGAACCGCAGGAACTCAAACGAGAGGTATCGACACATGAAGGCTGACAACATCCTCGCCACAATCGGCAGAACCCCGCATATCCGTCTTGCCCGGATGTTCCCGGATCACGAGGTATGGGTGAAGTCGGAGCGGTCGAACCCCGGCGGATCGATCAAGGACCGCATCGCCTTGGCGATGGTAGAAGATGCAGAAGCCCGCGGCGCGCTGAAGGCCGGCGGCACCATCGTCGAGCCAACTAGCGGCAACACCGGAATCGGCCTCGCCATGGTCGCTGCGGTCAAGGGTTATCGCCTCGTTCTGGTAATGCCCGAAAGCATGTCGATCGAGCGCCGCCGCCTGATGCTGGCCTATGGCGCGAGCTTCGACCTGACCCCGCGCGAGAAGGGCATGAAGGGCGCGATCGAACGCGCAATGGAGCTGGTCTCGCAGGCCCCAGGCGCCTGGATGCCGAGCCAGTTCGACAATGCCGCCAATCCCGCCGTTCACGCGCGCACCACCGCGCAAGAGATCCTTGCCGACTTCGCCGATGCGCCAATTGACGTGATGGTAACTGGCGTCGGCACGGGCGGGCACCTGACCGGCTGCGCCGAGGAATTGAAGAAGCATTGGCCGGCGATGAAGGCCTATGGGGTCGAGCCAGCTCTCTCACCGGTTATCAATGGCGGCCAGCCTGGCCCGCACCCGATCCAGGGCATCGGTGCAGGCTTCATTCCGGGCAACCTGCATACGGCCGCAATCGACGGCGCTATCACGGTTGATGCCGAGGACGCCAAGGAAATGGCACGCAGAGCCGCGCGCGAGGAAGGGATGCTGGTCGGCATTTCTTCCGGAGCGACGCTGGCGGCGATCGCCAGCAAGCTCCCGTCGCTGCCGGCAGGGAGCCGGGTGCTCGGCTTCAATTATGACACCGGTGAACGCTATCTCTCGGTGCCCGACTTCCTGCCGGTGGAATAATGGGGCTGGAACGCATCGCCTATACCGATGGCCGGACCGCGCTCACGGGATGGCTGGCGCGGCCTGCGAAGCCGGTGCGGGCAGCGGTGGCAGTTTTTCCGACCTTCATGAACATCACGCCGGGCGTCGAGGCCAAGGCGCTCGCTCTGGCGGAGGCGGGTTGCGTGGCACTCGTGGGGGACTTCTACGGCCCTGACGCACCCCATGATTTCGAGAGCGCCGTTTCCGCGATGGAGCGGCTGCGTGCCAATCCGCTGGCAATGCGCCGGCGGCTGCGCACAACACTCGAAACTCTGGCGAGGATTGCGCCGGATGTGCCGCAGATCGCCATCGGCTTTTGTCTGGGCGGAATGGCGGTGCTGGAACTGGCGCGGGACGGGGCCGACCTTGCTCTGGTTGCGAGCTTCCACGGCCTGCTTGCCACGCCGCTGCCTGCGAACGGGCCGATCACACCACGCCTCTTGGTCTGTCACGGCGATTCCGACACGCTCGTACCGCGGGCTGATGTGATCGCCTTCTGGGAAGAGATGGACCGCGTAGGCGCAGACTGGCACTTCATGTCGTTCGCCGGGGTCGAGCACGGCTTCACTAACTCGCTGACGCCCGCAGGCACATCCAACCCCGCGTTCCATCCGGTCGCGGACCACCAGTCTTGGAATGCGATGATGGGCCTGATCGACGCCATCGCCCCGCGAACCGTTTCCTTAACCCGCGCTGGGTAAGTTGGTGCATGGATGGCATGGGCCACCATGTCATCCGGGAAACGGCTTTCATGAAATTCATCAAGCTCGAGTCGCGCGGCGGCAACTATCTCGTGGTTGCCAGCAACATTGCGTGGCTGCGTGCAGCCGAAAACGGGCAGACAAATGTCGGCATGGTTGGCGGACAGCCGCTGCTGGTGGTGGGCTCGATCGAAGAAGTGGCCGCGAAGGTACTTGCGGGCACGGCCAATACGGCAGACAATTCGGATGATCTTGAGCTAGACCCTGCACCTGCCGATCCACCCGTCGCTCAGCCCGGGCCGGATTTCCATCCCGTGCTGGTCATTGAAACGACACCCGAAGCTGAGCCAGAGCGGCTCACTGCATCGCCGCATCTCGACGCGCCCTCGCTTTCGCCCCAAGCTGTGTCCACGCCAGATCCGGCCCTTACCCCAGCGCGCCCGGACCAGGTTTCGGCGCGGTCAGCCTCAATGTGGGAACGCTCCGCCTCAACTCCGCCAAAGGACAACCAGATGATAAGCGGCTCACAGCGCATGATGGGAATGCTGGAATAGAGCACTTCCCGCGGTACGGTCACAAAGCCGTTGCGAAAGCCGTTCCTACCGTTACCCTTCTCCTCTCAGGACAGGGGAGAAGAGAATGAAACGGCATTTTACCGGATGGAGCATGGCAGCCGCGATCGCGCTGGCGGGAGTGCCCCTCGCAGCCAAGACCCCCGCGCGCGACAAGATCGTCACCGCGGTCGAAGCTCAGCACGAAGCGACGCTTAAGTCGCTTAAGGACTGGATTGCGCTCCCCACGATCGCTGCCGAAAAGCGCGGTACGCCCGAAGGGGCGGAATACATGCGCAAACTCGCACTCGATGCCGGTTTCCAGCAGGCCAAGATCGTTCCCACCGATGGCGTCCCTGCTGTGTTCGCGACGCTCGATGCCGGGGCCAGGACCACGGTGGGAATCTACTTCATGTATGACGTGAAGCAGTTCGACCCGGCCGAATGGAAAACGCCCCCGCTCGAAGCGACACTGGTCGAGCGTCCAGGCGAAGGGACCGCTATCGTCGGGCGCGGTGTGGTCAACCAGAAGGGGCCGGAAATGGCATTCCTTGCCGCGATCAAGGCGATCCAGGCGAGCGGCCGCAAGCTCCCCGTCAACCTCGTGTTGGTGGCCGAGGGCGAGGAGGAGGTCGCCTCGACCCATTTCGATCAGGTCGTGGCGGTGCCCGAAGTTCAGGCCGCATTGTCAAAGGCGATCGGGGTGTTCATTCCCTCGGCCAGCCAGAACAGGGACGGCAGTGCAGAAATCACCTTGGGAGCCAAGGGTGCGGTCGAGTTCCAGCTGGTGGTAGGCGGGGAAACCTCGGACAAATATCCGAAAACCGACGTCCATTCCTCCAACTACGCCCGCATCGAGAGCCCCGCGTGGCGACTCGTGAAAGCGCTGGACACGCTGGTCGCCGATGACGGGCACACGCCGGCAATCGATAGCTGGTTCGAGAACGTCCAGCCCCTCACCGCACGCCAGAAGGAGCTGATTGCCCAAGGGGCCACCCCAGAGCGCGAGAAGCAGGAAAAGGCGCTGCTCGGCATAGGCCAATGGATCGATGACGAGGACTACAAGACCAGCCTCGAACGGTTCTATTCCCAGCCGACCGTCAACATCCAGGGCCTTGTCTCGGGCTATACCGGCGAAGGCGGGAAGACGGTGCTGCCTGGCCGCGCCGAGGCGAAGCTGGAATTCCGGCTTGTGCCGAACATGACCAAGGCCGAAGCCGTCAGCAAGCTGCAAGCCCACCTCGCCAAGCGCGGGTTCGATGATGTGCGTGTCACCGTGTCCGGGGGCTACGGGCCCAATGAAACCGCAGAGGATGCCGTTTTGATCCGTGCCCAGAAGAAGCTCTTCGAGGCGCAAGGCATCCCCTACACCATCCGCCCGCGCAATGCGGGAAGCTGGCCGGGGGTGATCTTCAACGGAGCGCCCTTGAACCTGCCCGCCTCGCAATTTGGTCTCGGCCGGGGCGGCGGGGCGCACGCGCCCAACGAATGGTTCCTTATCGAAAGCAGCGACCCCAAGGTCTATGGCCTAGATGAAGTGACGATGGCCTATGTCGATTACCTCTACATCATCGCCGAAGAGGCCGCGAAGAAGTAAGGCTGCACAATGAAAAGGGCCGCCCTGCGTAATGCGGGGCGGCCCTTTCCTTGTCTGGTGTAGCGGAGGCTTACGCCGCAGTGGCGAAGGCTTCGGCGGGCAGCTTCATCATGTATTCGCTGCCCGCTTCGAGTTTGCGACGCAGCGCGCCGGCATCGGGCAGGAAACGTTCGGCGTAGTAATTGGCCGAGACCAGCTTGGCTTCGTAGAAGGCCTTGTCTTCAACCCCTTCGGCCAGCTTGGTAAGCGCCACCTTGGCCATCTTCAGCCAGAAGAACCCGAGCGTCACGATGCCCATGATGTGCATGTAGTGATGCGCGCCCGCGCCGAGGTGGTTTGGGTTCGCCATCGCATTCTGCATGAACCACATGGTCGCGGCCTTCTGCTCGCCCAACGCCTTTTCGAGACGCTCCGCGACCGGGGCGAGCTCGGCGACCTGCTTGCCCGAGGCGATTTCTTCGTCGATCATCGCGAAGAACGCCTGGATCGCCTTGCCGCCGCCGGCGGCCAGCTTGCGGCCGCAAAGGTCCATCGCCTGCACGCCGTTCGCACCTTCATAGATCATGGCGATGCGGCTATCCCGCACGAACTGCTCCATGCCCCACTCACGGACATAGCCGTGGCCGCCGAACACCTGCTGCATGTTGTTGGCGATGTCGTAACCCTTGTCGGTGCCGTAGCCCTTGATGACCGGGGTCATAAGGCCGATCAGGAGGTCGGCCAGCTCGCGCTCTTCGGGAGTCTGCGCCTTATGGGTCAGATCGACCTGCAGCGCGCCCCACAGGCACAGTGCCCGCATGGCTTCGGTAAAGACCTTGGCATCCATCAGCATGCGGCGCACATCGGGGTGGACAAAGATCGGATCTGCTTTCGCCGCCGGATCGGCGGGGCCGGTAAGTGCACGTCCCTGACGGCGGTCGAGCGCGTAGTTCACTGCGTTCTGGTACGCGACCTCGGCCTGAGCATAGCCCTGGATGCCGACGCCGAGGCGTGCGGCGTTCATCATGATGAACATGGCGGAGAGACCCTTGTTCTCCTCACCGACCATCCAGCCCGTCGCGCCGTCGTAGTTGAGTAGGCAGGTTGCGTTGCCGTGGATGCCCATCTTCTTTTCGATCGAACCGCATGTGACGCCGTTGCGCGCGCCGGGGTTGCCATCGGCACCAAGGATGAACTTGGGGACGATGAAGAGCGAGATACCCTTGGTCGAATCCGGCGCGCCCGGCGTCTTGGCCAGCACCAGATGAATGATGTTGCTGGTGAGGTCATGCTCGCCAGCAGAGATGAAGATTTTGGTGCCGGTGATTGCATAGCTGCCATCGCCGTTCGGCACGGCCTTGGTGCGGATCATGCCAAGATCGGTGCCGCAATGCGGTTCGGTCAGGTTCATGGTGCCCGACCATTCGCCCGAGATCATCTTGGGGACATAGGTCGTCTTCTGCTCGTCCGAACCCTTGGCAAGGATCGCCGAGATCGCGCCGGCGGTCAGGCCCGGATACATCGCGAAGGCCTGATTGGCGGTGCCGGTGTACTCCTCGAGCACAAAGCCGAGCACATGCGGCAGGCCCTGTCCGCCAAATTCCTCGGGCTGGGCGAGCGTGCCCCAACCGCTTTCGACATAGGCTTGATAGGCTTCCTTGAAGCCCGGAGGAGTGGTGACGCTGCCATCGTTGTTACGGGTGCAACCGTGCTCATCACCAGCCTGGTTGATCGGCGCGAGAACTTCCGCGCAGAACTTGCCAGCTTCGTTGATGACGGTGTCGATCATGTCGGGGCTGGCATTCTCGAAGCCCGGCAGATTGCCGTAACTGGCGAGGTCGAGCACTTCGTTGACGATGAAGCGCGTGTCGCGGGTGGGCGCGGTATAGGTCGGCATCTGATGATCCCTTCGGTATGCAGACGTGTGTAAAATTGGGGTGAGGCTAGCGCCTTAGCGCAGGTCGAGCTTCTCGATTTCGGCAACAAACTCGGTGAGCTCATTGATCGACGAATCGATGTCGTCGCGTTGGGCCTTGAGCTTGGCGATATGTGCACGGCACTTGGCGATGGTGACGCGGCGTTGTTCGACGCGGCCATCGTCGAGATCGTATAGGTCGATCATCTCGCGGATTTCGGTTAGCGAGAAACCGACGTTCTTGGCGCGCATGATCCATGCTAGGCGCGCCCTGTCGCGCTTGGAATAGACGCGGGTGAGACCCAGTCGGGCCGGGTTGATCAGCCCTTCGTCCTCGTAGAAGCGCAAGGCGCGCGCGGTGCAGCCGAATTCTGATGTGAGATCGGAGATCGTGAACTGTTCGCGTTTGTGAACGTCCGGCCGATCGAGATGCGCGCCGTTGCGGCGTGTTTCGTTTGCGGGATCGGCGGGTGTTTGAGCAGGTGCGGTAGCCATGTCCAGTTACCTACCTTACGTTTACGTGAGCGTCAAGTATCGATGCGCCGCAGCGCAATTCCGCCGTCCCTCGCCTCGATCTGTCGATAAAAGCAGCTCTGTGCCCCCGTATGGCAGGTCGGACCGGCGGGGATCGCCCGGACAAGAAGGGCGTCCTGATCGCAATCGACGGCGATCGACTCGAGCATCAGGAAGTGACCCGAAGTCTCCCCCTTGAGCCAAAGCCTGTCGCGGGAGCGGGACCAAAAGTGGATTTTGCCAGTGTCCAGCGTTGCGGCAAGAGCCTCGGCATTCATATGGGCCACGACGAGAACTGCACCGTTCCTCGCGTCGATCACTACAGCGGTAAGCAAGCCTGCTGAGTCGAACTTCGGGGCGAAAACGGATCCCGCCTCACGCTCCTCGGTGGTCAAAACTGTGTCAGTCACGATAGCAACTCCTTGCAGGCCACCCGCCGGCCCATGCGATGATTGTTGCAAGCACACAACAGCAGGTAACAAAAAAACGCACGCCCAGATGTTTGGTCTTCCGCCTTATGCAAGTCGGTGGAAGAAAGCCCTCGGAACCTTCGCAAGGGGTTCTCAACCGAACAATGACACCGCCCGGTGTCAGGTTCAGGGGGTGACCGGACCGCAGACTGGCAGCGGGGTGCCAGCGCGACTGGTTGAACGATAGGGATTGGATCCTGGCAGCGAAATTAGGGGGTCGCTGCCTCGGCTCGCTAGAGCGGGTCCGCACCGTTTCGTCACGTGGCGCCCGGGGTCGAAAGACCTCGGGCGTTATGTTTATGGGCTATCGAAGCCCTGGCTGGACGGCCCGAGGTGGTGGTCTACTTCAACCCGTGCAAAGCAGGCGCGAGCAATCGACGCAGGTGCCGCCTTCGCAATCGCGCTCACACAGGCGCGGCTTGTAGTACCGCTCGTCAGCACGTCGTCCACCAATATCACGTCCCGCCCCTTGATCCGTGCCACATGGGCCGGATCGAGCCGGATGGCTCCTGCCAGCATCTGTTCGCGCGCCTCGCGGCCCAGTCCTCAGCAATGCGGCCTGATTGAACCCGCGCGCCCATAGACGCCACCGATGGAGCGGCACAGGCACCAGCAGGGGAGGCGTCCGCCCGGGATCAGGCGATGGCATTCTCGCTGCGATCAATCTGGCAAGCAAGCGCGACAGCGCGATCCGCCCACCGTGCTTGTAGGCCAGGACCAGCGCCCGCGATGTCTCGTTGTAAAAGCTCGCAGCATGGACCGGAACCGGATCGCCGCGTCCTTCTATTTCGGCGGGCACCTCCAGCAGGTTCCAGCAATCGATGCAAAGTCCCGCCTGACTGGCGATTGCCGCCCCGCAGCACGGGCACCTTGGTGGATAGATGAAATCAACCAGAGGCGCGAAATGTCGGGCAAGTTGTGCGACCACTGCCATGCAACAAGTGTCGCACATCTTGCGCCGCGCTGGCAAGCACGGCAGGGCACGGCCATGACTGGCAATTCTGTCCCCACCATCTTCTCCGAGCGCCGGCGCGTGGCGCGCAGCTTGCGGTCGGCCCGGCGGCTTGCGGCAAGTGGAGACCGTGCCAGCTTCCTCATAGAAGACATGGCCGACGACATGATCGAGCGACTCGGGTTCGTGTGTCACACCCCCGCGCGCGCGCTGATCATCGGCGGTTGCACTGCAGCGCTGGCTGCCTTCCTCCGCCGGGACGATGCCGAGCTGATTGTCGATCCAACCATCGATCCGGCCGAGCCGCTGGCGGATGGGCCATACGACTTCATCGGCGTCATCGGTCAGCTCGACGCGGTGAATGACCTGCCCGGAGCCCTGATCCATCTTCGCAACGGACTCACACCCGGCGGACTGGCGATCGCAAGCTTTGTCGGCGGGCAAAGCCTGCCTGCCTTGCGCGCGGCGATGATGGCCGCAGAGCCCCACCGCCCGGCAGCACGGCTTCACCCGATGGTTGATGCCCGGGCCGCTCCCTCACTTCTCCAGCGCGCTGACTGGAAAGACCCGGTCGTCGACACTCACACGCTGCGGGTGCGCTACGCTACACTTGGCAGACTGGTGGCCGATCTGCGGGATCAAGGCCTCGGGAATGCCCTTGCCAGGCCTGCTGCGCCACTTGGTAAGGCAGCCCTCGCCCTCGCCCTTGCCGCTTTTGAAGGCATGGCCGAGCCTGACGGGAGGGTGACCGAGAGCTTCGAGATCGTCACCCTGACCGGGCGACGATCCCTCGCCGGAACCTAGGACTTCTTGAGTGCAGCTTGCGCCGCTGCCAAGCGCGCGATCGGCACGCGGTAGGGTGAGGCGCTGACGTAATCGAGGCCCACACTCTCGCAGAATGCAATGCTTGCCGGATCGCCGCCATGCTCGCCGCAGATGCCAAGCTTGATGTCGGGACGGGTCGCCCTGCCCCGCTCCGCTGCCAGTTCGACCAACTGGCCAACACCTTCGATGTCGAGGCTGACGAAAGGATCGCGCGGGAAGATCCCCTTCTCGACATAGACGCTCAGGAACCGTGCCGCATCGTCGCGTGAAACGCCGAGCGTGGTTTGCGTCAGGTCATTGGTGCCGAAGCTGAAGAATGCGCCTTCCTCAGCGATTTCCCCTGCCATCAGCGCGGCGCGCGGCAGTTCGATCATGGTGCCGACCAGATATTCGACCCGCGTGCCGACTTCGGCGAACACAGCTTCGGCGGTCTTGTCGACCAGCGCCTTCAGGATCGCCAGTTCGCGCTTGGTGGCCACAAGCGGGATCATGATTTCCGGCAAAGGCGCCTCGCCGCTCGCAATCTTCACCGCGCACACCGCCTCGAAGATTGCCCGGGCCTGCATCTCGTAGATTTCGGGATAGGTGATCCCGAGACGACAGCCGCGATGGCCCAGCATCGGGTTGAACTCGTGGAGCTCGCCCGCCCGGCGCTTGAGGTGATCGACCCCGAGGCCAGTCGCGTCCGCAAGTTCCGCAAATTCTTCGTCCGCGTGCGGGAGGAATTCGTGAAGCGGCGGATCGAGCAGGCGGATCGTGCACGGCAGACCAGCCATGACCTCGAAGATCGCGGTAAAATCGGCGCGTTGCTCCGGCAGCAGCTTTTCAAGCGCGCGGCGACGACCCGCCTCGTCATCGGCGAGGATCATCTGTCGAACGAGGCTAATGCGCGAGGCTTCGAAGAACATGTGCTCGGTGCGGCACAAGCCGATGCCCTCGGCCCCGAACTGGCGCGCCATGCGGCAGTCCTCCGGAGTTTCCGCATTGGTGCGCACCTTCATGCGACGCAGCTTGTCGGCCCACACCATCAGCGTCCCGAAGTCGCCCGCCAGCTCCGGCTCGACGGTGGGCACGATGCCGAGCATCACCTGTCCGGCTGCCCCGTCAAGGGTGATGGCATCGCCCTCTTTCAACTCGGTCGAACCGATGCGGAGCGTGCGGCTCGCCCTGTCGATCGAGACTGCTCCCGCTCCCGAAACGCAAGGCCGGCCCATACCGCGCGCCACCACCGCCGCGTGGCTTGTCATTCCGCCGCGTGCGGTCAGGATGCCCTGCGCGGCGTGCATCCCGTGGATGTCCTCCGGTGAGGTTTCTACCCGCACCAGAATGACTTTCTCGCCGCGCCCGGCCCATTGTTCGGCCGTATCAGCGTCGAGCACGATCTTGCCCGCGGCTGCCCCCGGCGATGCGGGAAGCCCTGTGGTCAGCACATGGCGTTCCGCCTTGGGATCGAGTGTCGGGTGGAGCAGCTGGTCCAATGCCATCGGATCGACCCGCCGCACCGCCTCACGCTCGTCGATCAGGCCCTCTTCGACCATGTCGACGGCCATCTTGAGCGCGGCCTTGGCCGTGCGCTTGCCCGAGCGGGTCTGGAGCATCCACAGCTTGCCGCGCTCCACGGTAAACTCGATGTCCTGCATGTCCTTGTAGTGCAGTTCGAGCAAGTCGAAGACCCGGGCGAGCTCGGCGTAAGCCTCGGGCAGCGCCTCTTCCATCGCCAGCGGCTTGGCGCCCGCCGTCTCGCGCGCAGCCTTGGTGAGGTATTGCGGGGTGCGGATGCCCGCGACCACGTCCTCGCCTTGTGCATTGATTAGGTATTCGCCGTAATAGGCGCGCTCGCCGGTTGCCGGATCGCGGGTGAAGGCAACACCGGTGGCGCTTGTCTCACCCATATTGCCGAAGACCATCGCCTGCACATTGACTGCGGTGCCCCAGTCGCCCGGAATGTCGTTCAGTCGGCGATAGACCTTGGCGCGGTCGGAATCCCAGCTGTCAAAGACGGCACGGATCGCGCCCCACAGCTGCTCGGTCACGTCCTGCGGGAAAGGCTTGCCCAGCTCGTCCACGACGATCTGCTTGTATTCGCTGACCAGCGCCTGCCAGTCTTCAGCCGCCATCTCGGTATCGTTGTAGAAGCCCTTGTCTTCCTTGGCGATCTCTAGCGCTTCTTCGAACAATCCGTGATCGATGCCAAGCACCACGTCCGAATACATCTGGATGAAGCGGCGGTAGGAATCCCAGGCGAAACGCGCATCGCCGGAGGATGCTGCCAAACCTTCGACCGTGGCATCATTGAGGCCAAGGTTGAGGACAGTATCCATCATCCCCGGCATCGAAACCCGCGCACCCGAACGCACTGAGACCAGCAACGGATCATCCGCATCGCCGAAGCGCTTACCCACTGAAGCCTCGATATGACCGAGCGCGTCGGCCACGGCGGCTTTCATCTCGGTGGAGAACCCGCTGCTGCCATCGCCCTGGGCCTGACGCAGCGCAGCAGTTGCGAGATAACGCACGCATTCTTCGGTCGTTATGGTGAAACCAGGGGGAACCGGCAGGCCGATGCTCGCCATTTCGGCAAGGTTAGCACCCTTGCCTCCCGCGACGGTCTTGTCCTTCTGGCGCGGATCGGAGTGATCGGCCGAGCCTCCGAAAACATAGACCGTCTTCAATGTCATGGCAGTTCCCGCATTAGTGTTGGAGCGGCGAAGAGGATTATCCTTCGATCCGGCTGAAATTGGCGACACGGTGGACCGCATCGCGGAACCGCGCGAGCAGCGCAAGCCGCGCGGCGCGCTTTTTGGCCTCGTCAGCGTTCACGGTTACCTCTTCAAAGAACCTGTCGATCGGCGCGCGCAAGGTGGCGAGCGCGGCCATCGCATCGGCGAACTGTTCCGCCTCGACAGCATCGGCAGCGCGAGGGGCTGCGGCGTCGAGCGCGTCGATCAGGGCCTTCTCGGCCGGTTCGGGGGTGTAGGACGGTTGATCGGTGAGGGCGTGGCGATCGGCCATCTTGGCGGCGATTACGGGCGCAAGGTCGGGATCATCGACCATCGCCAGCGGGTCTTCCTCGCCGGTCTGGGAAATCTCCCCCTCTATCCCGCGCCAACCCTCCTTCTTGAGGATATTCGCCGCACGCTTGTAGCCCGCGAGGAGGTTGGCGCCGTCCTCGGTGGTGACGAAGGCTTGAAGCGCATGAACTCGCGCGAGCAGGCGGACGAGATCGTACTCTCCGCCGAGCGCAAACACCGCGTCGATAAGGTCGTGGCGGACGCCGGCCTCGCGCTGCTGGACTTTGAGGCGGTCGATCAGGAAATCCACGACCGCATCCCGGGCTAGGCCGGTTGGCCAGCCAAGAAGCATTCCGCGAGCCTGCTCGTCATTGTCGGGCCGGAAGCCGGCGGCCTCAAGGTCTGCCCGTGACTTCCCGCACTTGGCAGTCCACGCACTTTCCGGAAGCTTTTCGAAGCGCCAAGCTTCCTCATCCCCACAGTAGTCGAGCGCATGGCGGAACGGCAGTCGCAGACCATTGCGGAGCACTAGAGCGGCAATGGATAGGGCGCTTCGCCGAAGCGCAAACGGATCCTTCGATCCGGTCGGCTTCTCGTCGATCAGGAAGAACTGGAACAGCGTATCCAGCTTGTCCGCCAGCGACACCACCACCGTCACCGGAGCGGTTGGCACATCGTCGCCCTGACCGACCGGCTTGTAATGGTCACGGATCGCGTACGACACCTCCTGCTGCAGGCCTTCCTTCGCGGCGTAGTAGCCGCCCATCAGGCCCTGCAATTCGGGGAACTCGCCGACCATTTCAGTGACGAGATCGGCCTTGCACAGGCGTGCGGCCTGTTCGGCCAGCGCGGGATCGCCCGCAACAATCCCCTCCTCGCACAGCCAGCGCGCGAGCTTCGCCACGCGCTCGACCTTGTCGGCGACGGTGCCAAGCTTTTCGTGGAATGTGATGCGCGCAAGCTTTTTGGCATGAACCGCGAGCGGGGTCTTCTGGTCCTGCTCCCAGAAGAAGCGCGCATCCGAAAGCCGTGCGGCAAGCACCTTGCGGTTGCCGTCGACCACCACGGCAGGGTCAATGGGATCGATATTGACGGTGCAGATGAAGGCGTTGGCGAGCTTGCCGCTCTCGTCCTCGCACACGAAATACTTCTGGTTAACCCGCGCGGTGAGCTGGATCACCTCGGACGGCACGTCGAGGAAGGTTTCGTCGAAACGGCCCAGCAACGGCACGGGCCATTCGGTCAGGCCCGCGTTCTCGATCACCAGTCCTTCGTCAGCGACCAGCGTCAGGCCCGCTTCGTCAGCAGCCTTGGTGGCGCCTTCGCGGATAAGCTGGCAGCGCTCGGAGAAATGCACGATCACGTGGGCGCCGCGCAGGGTCTCGATATAGGCTTGCGGGTTGGCAATCTCGACCGGGCCAGAATGATGGAACCGGTGCCCCATCGTCGTCCGCCCGCTGGCGATCCCGTCAATCTCGCAAGGCACCACCGCGCCGTCCAGCAGGGCGACGATCCCCGACAGCGGACGCACCCACCGCAGGGACTCCGTGCTGAGCGATGCTGCACCCCAGCGCATGGATTTGGGCCATGGGAAGGCGCGGATGATCGCCGGAATTGTTTCGGCCAGCACCTCTGCAGTTTCTCGTCCCGGCTTCTCGACGACGGCGAAATACACGCCGTCACGCTCGGTCAGCTGCTCCTCAGTGAGCCCGACCTTGCGCAGGAAGCCTTCCAGCGCCTGCGGCGCAGCGCCGACCTTCGGCCCCTTGGTTTCCTCGCTCACCGCAGCAGTAGCAAGCGGCAGGTCCTTGGCGATCAGGGCCAATCGGCGCGGTGTGGCAAAGGTTTCGACCGACCCTGCGGTCAACCCGGCCTTGGCCAGTGCATCGGCAAACAGTCGCGCCAGATCCTCTTTGGCCTTGGGCTGCATCCGGGCGGGGATTTCCTCGCAGCGCAATTCGAGCAGGAAGTCAGCCATCAGACGAGACTCCAACCTGGATATTTCGCTTCCCATTCCGGTGTCATTTTCGCCGCATAGGCCTCGCAGGACGAGCGCGCCAAGTCACGCACCCGGCCCATGTAGCTGGCGCGTTCCTGCACAGAGATCACGCCGCGTGCTTGCAGCAGGTTGAAGACATGGCTCGCCTCGACCGCCTGTTCGTAGGCGGCAATCGGCACGCCCGCGGAAAGGGCATTGCGGCACTCGGCCTCGGCCTTGGCGAAGAGATCGAAGAGCGCGTCGGTATCGGCGACTTCGAAGTTCCACTTCGACATCTGGCGCTCGTTCTCGAGGAACACGTCGCCATAAGAGACGCCCGAGGCGTTGAACGCCAGATCATAGACGTTGTCGACGCCTTGGATGTACATGGCGAGGCGCTCGAGCCCGTAGGTCAGCTCGCCCGCGACCGGCTTGCAATCAAAGCCGCCCATCTGCTGGAAATAGGTGAACTGCGTGACTTCCATCCCGTCGCACCACACTTCCCAGCCCAGCCCCCATGCGCCGAGCGTCGGGCTTTCCCAGTCGTCCTCGACGAAGCGGATGTCGTGCGCCAGCGGATTGATCCCGATCGCGGCGAGGCTCTTGAGGTACAGCTCCTGAATGTCGCTCGGGCTCGGCTTCAGGATCACCTGATACTGGTAGTAGTGCTGCAGCCGGTTGGGGTTTTCGCCGTAGCGCCCGTCGGTCGGGCGGCGGCAGGGCTGCACGAAAGCGGCGTTCCACGGTTCGGGGCCGAGCGCACGCAAGGTTGTCGCCGTATGGAACGTGCCCGCCCCCATGCGCATGTCATAGGGCTGGAGGATGACGCAGCCGGCCTCGGCGCTCCAGAAGTCGTGGAGCGTCAGGATCATGTCTTGAAATGATCGCGCAGGATCGCGCGGCGCGGGGGTGAAAAGAGGTGAGGAACTCATGGCGGCCCGCCATGGCCGAACCCCTTGCAAGCGTCAATGCCGCGGCGCAGCATCGCCCAAGCGAAAGGTGATCAGGGCCCGGATTCCGCGCGGCAGAGCAACATCTGCGGGTTCCTTAAGTCACGAAGATGCGACACTAAGTCAAGTGTACTTGACATGGTCAGCGAATCACGACATATAGTCAGGCATACCTGACATGACCTTCGCCAAGACAAGGACAACCGCGATGGAATATCTCACAAAAACTATCTCCATTCAGCATCGGAAGGTGCTCACCATGCTTCGGCTGAGCGGCGACATTAACAGCGCCGTTACTGGCACTCTGACCGACGCGCTCGGAATCTGAACGGTGAAGAACCGCCTCAAGGTGTTGCGCGCCGAACGGGACTGGAGCCAGGCGGAACTCGCCGAACGGCTCGATGTCTCGCGCCAGGCGGTCAATGCAATCGAGACCGGCAAGCACGACCCTTCCCTCCCCCTCGCTTTCCGCATCGCACGCCTGTTCGACATGCGGATCGAGGATATTTTCGACGATGGAGACGTCGCATGATCTGGAACAGCAATGGCGAACTCGGACCCGGCGAAGCACGCAACCGCCAGCGGGACCGCAAGCAGTGGCTTTACATTGGATTCGCAGGAGCGATCGGAGGGGTCATTGGGCTTTTCACCGGCATCTTCGACCAGGGCGATGGCAGCCTTTTCACCGGCGACTGGGCAGACCTCAAGCTGCCGCCCGCGCTGGCAATCTTGCTTGCCGTGATGCTGTTCGGCGGGTTCGTCGTCCTGCCGATCTCCGGTTTTCGCATGATCGATGATTACAAGCGCGAACAGAACTTGATCGGCTTTACCGGTGGGTGCGTTTCGGTCCTCGCGGGCTTTCCGATCTGGGCCGCGCTCCACGCTGGCGGGTTTTCGCCTGCACCGCACGCCTTCGGCGTCTTCGCCATCGCCTTTGTCTCGATGACCGCGTCGTTCCTCTATGCCCGCTGGCGGCTGTAACCGTGGCATCCGGCATCTTGTTCAACATCCTAACACCCAACAACACCATACACCCAAGAAAGGAACTCCCGATGAAACTGCGTTCTCTTCTCACCCTAAGCACCCTTTCCTTTGCCTTGCTCGCTGCCAACCCGGCGCTGGCCGATGGTCATGCGGATCATGCGGCGGGTGCCGCTCCCGCTGCCAAGGGCCCGGCGCTGTGGAAGGTTGCCGACGAAGACACCACGATCTACCTTTTCGGCACAGTGCACGTGCTGCCCAAAGAGATCGAGTGGTACGACGCCACCATCGCGAAGGCCTTCGAGGGATCGGACGTGATCGTCACCGAAATCCCGATGGACCCTGCAAGCGAGGCGGCTCTTGGCGCGTTGGCCCAGTCAAAGGGCATGCTTCCGGCAGGCACTACGCTGCGCTCGCTTCTGACTACAGAGCAGACAGCATCCTACACTGCGGGGCTGGCGAAACTGGGCGCTCCGGCCGAAGCCTTCGACCCGCTC
The DNA here is from genome assembly GCA_027533455.1 of Porphyrobacter sp. Classification (GTDB taxonomy): domain Bacteria; phylum Pseudomonadota; class Alphaproteobacteria; order Sphingomonadales; family Sphingomonadaceae; genus Erythrobacter. Next base: position 680,770 of record JAPZUC010000002.1, read on the forward strand.
AAGCCCTGGCTTGCAGGGCTGACTTTCTCGCTCGTTCCGCTAATGCAGAGTGGCTACGATCCGAACAGCGGCGTCGAGAAGGTGCTGCTGGCCAAGGCCGCTGACAAGCAGAAGGACGCGCTGGAGACTGCCGAGTTCCAGCTCGGCATTTTCGACGGCATGCCGCAGGACGCGCAGGTCACTTTCATGATGGAAGCCCTGACTCAGATGGACAAGGCCAAGCCAATGCTCGACCGCATGGTGGCCGAATGGGTCAAGGGCGATCCCGATCAGCTAGCTGCTGTGATGAACGAGGGCATGGACGATCCGAAGGTTGCCGAAGCATTGCTCTATAATCGCAACGCCAACTGGGCCGAGTGGATCGATACCCGGCTCGACAAGCCCGGCAACGTCTTTATTGCGGTCGGAGCAGGTCACCTTGCCGGCGCCAAGAGCGTTCAGGACTTCTTGGATAAGAAGGGCATCAAGGTCACCCGGGTCAAGTAAGTCGGGATAGATTGCGAAATGCGCGACAAGGCAGGGGCGACGATCTGGCGGCAGTTCGCCGCGGTCATCGCTCTCCTTCTCAACATCACGCTTGTCGGGTGCAGTGATGCACCCGACAAGACTGCCGCGGACGGACCTCGCCCTACCCCGCTCCTGTACGAGATCGCGTCGGCCGACGGTACGATAGAAGGCTGGATGCTCGGCACCATCCACGCCCTTCCGCCGGACACTGCCTGGCGCACACCTACAATTACGGGAACCATCGAACAGGCGGATCTGCTGGTGGTAGAGATTGCCGCGCTGGATGACGGTCGGGCGCTGTCGCAGACTTTCGCGGCATTGTCGGCCAGCCCCGACCTTCCCACGCTTGGCGAGCGCGTAACGCCGGACCTTGCTGCCCCATTAGCTTCCCTGGTAAGTCGCGGTGATTTTGCGCCCGACACCTTCGCCTCCATGGAAACCTGGGCTGCCGCCCTCACCCTTGCCCGCGTCGATGCCTCCGGCGATCCCGCGAACGGCGTCGACCGCGCACTGATTGCGGAATTCGCCGGAAGGCCGATCCGCGAACTCGAAGGCGCTGCCGGCCAGCTCTCGATCTTCGATCGCCTGCCCGAGGCGCAGCAGCGTGCCATGCTTGCCGCTGTGGTCCGCGAGAGCGAGGCGGCCCGAAAAGATCCCGAGCGGCTTCAACGGGCATGGCTTTCCGGCGATGCGGAAACCATCGAAGTCTCGACCCGAGAGGGAATCCTTACAGATCCCGGCTTGCGCGAAGCGCTGCTTGTCGGACGCAATCGGCGCTGGGCGGCCGCTTTGGTGTCGCTGCTCGATCAGCCCCCTCGCCCGCTCATCGCAGTGGGAACCGCGCATCTGGTCGGCCCTGACGGGCTTACTGAGCTGCTCAAGGCGGAAGGCTACCGCATTCGCCGGCTCTCGCCGCCGTAAACAGGTTGCCTTTCGGGTATTGTCTCTCTAAGGGCCCGCGCTTCGGCGCTCCGGTCATCCCTGGAGGCGGTTCGCCGTGTGACTATTCTTAAACACGCATTCGAAAGGCACTATTATGAGCGAAGCTCTGAACCTGCCGGCTGAAGCGCGCGAACGGGCTGGCAAGGGAGCCTCCCGTGCAATTCGCCGCGAAGGTCGGACTCCTGCAGTCATCTATGGCGGCAAGGAAGAACCCACCCTGATCCACGTCGAGCAGAAGGAACTGGTGAAGCAACTCGGCACCGGTCACTTCATGAACTCGATCGTCAACATCGAGATCGGTGGCAAGACCATTCGCACTCTGCCCAAGGATGTGGCGTTCCACCCCGTAACCGACCGTCCGCTTCACGTGGATTTCCTGCGCATGACCGGCGACAGCAAGGTCGAAGTGCAGGTGCCGGTGGTGTTCATCAACGAAGAAGATTCGCCCGGCCTCAAGAAGGGCGGCGTGCTCAACATCGTGCGTCACGAACTCGAACTGCTCTGCCCCAACGCTGACATTCCGGACGAAATCCAGATCGATGTCACTGGCAAGGAAATCGGCGATTCGATCCACATCAGCGAAGTGACCCTGCCCAAGGGCGTCACCAGCGTGATCACCGACCGCGATTTCACCATCGCGACGCTGATCGCCCCGTCGGGTCTGAAGAGCAGCGCAGGCGAAGCCGCCGAAGCGGAGTAATCCGCCAGCGCAAGCAACGGCTAACCGAACGCCGGGCTTCGCAAGAAGTCCGGCGTTTCACATTGCAGCGGTCGCAGTTAGGGAGGGTGCCATGCAGATCTGGGTCGGCCTAGGAAATCCCGGACCGCGCTATGCGCTCCACCGGCACAATGTCGGCTTCATGGCCGTGGACGTCATTGCTGAAATGCACGGCTTTGGCCCGGTGCAAACCAAGTTTCAGGGCTGGGTGCAGGAAGGCCGCATCGGTACGCACAAGGTGCTGCTGCTGAAGCCAGCCACCTTCATGAACGAAAGCGGCCGCGCGGTGGGCGAGGCGCTGCGCTTCTACAAGCTGGGCACCGAGGCGCTGACCGTGTTCCATGACGAGCTCGATCTTGCGCCCTTCAAGGTCAAGGTGAAACAAGGGGGCGGCCACGCAGGGCATAATGGCCTGCGATCCATCGATCAGCATATGGGCGCAGAGTTCCGCCGCATTCGCCTCGGCATCGGCCATCCGGGGCACAAGGACCGCGTGACCGGCCACGTGCTCGGCAATTTCACTAAGGACGAACAGGACGATCTGGTCGCCATGCTCGGCGCAATCGGTGCGGAGGCAGAATGGCTCGCAAAGGGCGATGACGTGCGCTTCATGAATGATGTGGCGCTTAGGCTTCAGGGCTAGACAATGTCCGATAAGGTGACCGTCATCCGCATGCGCTGGTGGGGGTACCTCATGCTGTTGTTCTGTATACCGATCTTCGCGATTCTGACTGCGGCGATGGGATTTGCTGGCCTCCGGCTAATTGGCGAGGCCGGAGGGTGGTGGAAGGGGCTGCTTCTGTTGGCGAGCGCGATTTTCATGCTGTTCCTCGAGGTGCTACTGCTCAACGTCCTTTTCACTTACCGGCTCGAAATCGGTGCTAGTGGATTGCGGATCATAGGCAATTTCTGGACCCATTCGCTGTCTTGGACAGAAATCACGCGGATCGAGCGGCGCATAAACCTTAAAGGCATCGGCTACCACGTCGCGATCGAAGTCGACGGATCACGGCTGCCGCGCCGACACTGGAGCGGCCTGTGGGCCAGTGGCTACCAGATCCCGACCCCGATGGCCAAAGTGCCGACTGAACTAGCTGCTTACTTGAAGCGCAAACGGCGCGAGTATCTGCGACGCGCGCAGGCGAAGGGAACGGAGGAATGAACCGTGTTCTCATCATCGGTCCCTGCGGTTCGGGCAAAAGCACGCTGGCCCGCGAACTGGCGCCGCGGATGGGCCTGCCACTCGTCCACATGGACCAGCTTGGCTGGCAGGCGGGTTGGATCGAGACCGAGAAGGCCGAACTCAACGTCCGGCTCGCTGAAGCTGTCGCAGGCGAGGAATGGCTGATCGAGGGCAATTACGGCAGCACGCTAGCCCCGCGGCTCGAACGCGCTGACACGGTGATCTATCTCGACTTCCCGATCCATCTATGTTTGTGGCGGTTGATGCGGCGGATTGTGACGCTTAACGGGCAATCCCGTCCCGACATGCCCGAAGGTTGCCCCGAACGGTTCGATGCAGCTTTCTTCTTGTATGTACTGACCTGGAATTTCGGGCCACGCCCCCGCACCGAGGTGAAGCTCGCACCCTATGCCGACAAGGTGATCCGCCTCCATTCGCCTGCCACCTTGGCAAAATGGCGGACCGAGAACGGTCTCGCCTGATCGCATCTTTCACCCCACTGGTCATGGCGCCCAAGCGGCGCTAAGGGCCAGCGCTTTCCAGCCTTAGCCAAGAGACAATCATCATGGGTTTCCGTTGCGGGATCGTCGGTCTGCCGAATGTCGGCAAATCCACTCTGTTCAATGCTCTCACCGAAACACAGGCGGCGCAGGCAGCGAACTATCCGTTCTGCACGATTGAACCCAACGTGGGCCAGGTCGCAGTGCCGGACGAGCGGCTGCGAAAGATCGCCGCTATCGGCAAGAGCGCCAAGATAATCGAAACCCAGCTCGGTTTTGTCGACATCGCCGGCCTCGTAAAGGGCGCGAGCAAGGGCGAAGGCCTCGGCAACCAGTTCCTCGGCAACATCCGCGAGGTGGACGCGATCGTCCACGTGCTGCGCTGCTTCGAGGATGACGACATCCAGCACGTCGCCAACAAGGTCGATCCCATCGCGGACGCCGAAGTGGTCGAGACCGAGCTGATGCTTTCGGACCTCGAAAGTCTCGAAAAACGCGTGCCTGCTGCTGCCAAGCGCGGTGCGGCGGGTGACAAGGAAGCAAAGGCGATGGCGAGCGTGCTCGGTCAGGCCTTGGAGTTGCTGCGCGAAGGCAAGCCTGCTCGCCTCACCGTACCGGTCGATGACGAGGAGGAGCGTCTATTCAAGCAGGCCCAGCTGCTCACCGCCAAGCCTGTCCTCTATGTCTGCAACGTCGCCGAAGAGGACGCCGCGACCGGCAACGACCTCTCGGCTAAAGTCTTCGCCAAGGCCGCTGCCGAGGGTGCCGAGGCAGTGGTCGTCTCCGCCGCGATCGAAGCTGAACTCGTCGCCATGCCAATGGAGGATCGGGGCGAATTCCTCGAAGCGCTCGGTCTCACGGAAAGCGGCCTCGCCCGCGTGATCCGCGCCGGGTACAAGCTGCTCGGCCTGAAGACCTTCTTCACCTGCGGTCCCAAGGAGGCCCGCGCCTGGACATTCCCGGCGGGCGCCAAGGCACCGCAGGCAGCAGGCGAGATCCACTCCGATTTCGAACGCGGCTTCATCCGCGCCGAAACGATTGCCTATAACGACTACATTGCCCTTGGCGGAGAAGCTGGCGCGAAAGAAGCAGGCAAGCTGCGGCAGGAAGGTAAGGAATACGTAGTGCAGGACGGCGACGTGCTGCTCTTCAAGTTCAACGTCTGAGCGGCTGTCTCGCTCCTGTCGTCATACGCGCATAAGGACCTATCCATGCGTCTGATCCTGCTGATTGCCGCGCTCCTCCTCCCCGTTGGCCTTGCAGCCAAAGAGAGTGGACGCCCCGTGACCGTGCTGGTCGGCATCGACGGCTTCCGCGCAGACTATCTGGATCGCGGTGTCACTCCGCGCCTTTCGAAGCTCGCTGCGGAGGGAGCAACCGGCCCGATGCGGCCGAGCTTCCCGACCAAGACCTTCCCCAACCACTATGCTCTCGTCACCGGAAAGCGACCTGACCGCAATGGCATCACGGGCAATTCCATGATCGATCCGCGCCGTCCGGGGGTGATGTTCAGCCTTGGCAATGCGACACAGGCGCTCGATCCCTTCTGGTGGGGCGAGGCCGAGCCCGTGTGGATCACCGCCGAGCGCGCCGGCATCCGCACCGCAACAATGTTCTGGCCGGGCAGCGAAGTCGCTTATGGCAGCACGCGCCCGAGCGACTGGCTGCGCTACGACCAGAACGTTGGCAATGTTCAGCGCGTCAACACCCTGATCGACTGGCTCCGCCGCCCTACCGTCATCCGCCCGGCCTTCGCGACGATCTACTTTGACACGGTCGACACTGCGGGCCACCGCTTTGGCCCTGACAGCGCGGAGGTGAACGCGGCGCTGGCTGAGGTCGATGCGCGTGTCGGCGATTTGGTCGACGGCGCGGCGAAGCTGGGCGTGACGCTCAACCTCGTGATCGTCGCCGACCACGGCATGCGCGCCACCGACGATGCCCGCGTCATCCAACTCGACACCCTGATCGACCGCCCGAGCTACATCGCGGTCGAGACCGGGCCCTATGCCGCGATTGAGCCGGTCACCGGTACCGACGACCGAGTGGCCAAAGCGCTGCTTGTGCCGCACGAGCACATGAACTGCACCCGCAAGGAGGACCTGCCCGAGCGCCTGCACTGGGGCACCAATCCGCGCGTAGCGGCGATCATTTGCATCGCCGAGGCTGGCTGGACGATCCTCTCCGGCCCGCCGATGTACCCAGTGAAGGGCGGCGCCCATGGTTATGACAACGCCGACTCCGAAATGCGCGCTTTGTTTATCGCGCGCGGGCCTGCGTTCGCGAAGGGCGCGAGGCTTGCTGTGTTCGACAATGTCGCGGTGGCGGCGCTGCTTCGCGCGGCGTTGGGACTGCCGGAAGATGCGGATGCTGACGGGAAGCTGGCGGATGTGCAGGAAGCGCTGCGGCGGTAACGCACAGAATAGGTGGTAAAGGGTTGGCACGTGTTGCGGGAATCAGTCCCGCTGGGCAATCACCTGGATCTTGATCTTGGCCCCAAAGGGTAAGGCAGCGGCCTGATAGATCGGCCGGGCCGGAAAAGGATCGAACAGCTCGCGGCAAAGCGCGTTCACCTCGGGCAAGTCTTGCTCAAGGTTGGTAAAGGCGATGTCGACATAGACAATATCGGTTCGGTCGAACCCTCCCGCCTTTGCAATCAAAAACACCAGATCGAAGGCTCGCTCGGCTTCTTCGCGCGCGGGGCCCGGGTGATATCCGTCATCGTAAACGGCTAACTGGCCCGATATGTGGCATGTGTTACCGCATACCACTGCATTGGATATCGGCGATGGAGAAGCGGGAACACCCTCGGCTGCTCCGATAAAACGTTTGGCCATGGCCACCTCCTTCAGACTCTCGCCGAGCCTCCGCTAGGCGAGCCAGACTGGCACGACAACGTGAGCGAGCGTACCGGGACCGATCGACATCTCCAGAAATCTGCCGCGGGTGATCCCTTCAATGCCGCCCGAACAGCTTCTCGACGTCTTCCATGCTGAGCTTCACCCACGTCGGGCGCCCGTGGTTGCACTGGCCTGATCGGGGTGTCGCTTCCATCTCTCTCAGAAGGGCATTCATCTCGGCGACGCTGAGGGTGCGCCCAGCCCGTACCGACCCGTGGCAGGCCATCGTCGCCATCACCAGTTCGAGCCGCTCGGCCAGCAGCAGCGCGCCGCTGTCTTCCTGCTTGCCGTGCTGGGCGATGTCGTCGGCAAGGTCGCGAAGCAGTGCTGCGCTGTCCGCCTTGGGCAGCGCAGAGGGGAGCGCGCGGACGAGCAATGCGGAAGGGCCGAAGCGCTCAATCACAAGGCCATAGCGCGCCAGCCCCTCGGCGGCATCCTCCAGACGGTCGCAATCGACCTCATCCATTTCGACCACGTCGGGCGAAAGCAGCGCCTGCGAACGGCGCATGCCTTCGTCGGCTCCGGCCGCGCGAAGCCGCTCGAGGACGAGGCGTTCATGCGCGGCATGTTGATCGACCAGCACCAATCCGTCGGCAGCCTCAGCGACGATATAGGTGTTGGCCACCTGCCCGCGCGCGATGCCGAGGGGATAGGCTTGCGCCTCGGCAGAGATGGGAGCGGCTTCTTCGGCGCGGCCCTGAGGTTGCGCCAGCGGCGTTGGCCATGTGGGCCGTGCTTCACCAACACGCGGCTGCGGAGCAGACAAGTCCCGCCCTGTGAACACGCTTTCGAGCAGCGGCGTCATTGGAGCACCGGCGTGCGCAACCGGTTCCGCCTGCCAACGTGCCATCGCGGCGCGATCCGGCCCCTGCGCGCTTCGCCGGTCCCCGGTCGCCAGCGCCTGCCTCAAGCCTGAGACGATGAACCCGCGCACCCCTGCCGAATCCCGGAAGCGCACCTCGGTCTTTGCGGGGTGAACGTTCACGTCGACATCTTGCGGCGGCAGCTCAAGGAACAGGGCGAGCACCGCGTGGCGGTCCCTCGCGAGCATGTCGGCATAGGCCCCGCGCACCGCGCCCACAAGCAGCCGGTCTTTGACCGGCCGGCCGTTAACGAAGAGGTACTGGTGATCGGCCACCCCCCGGTTCCATGTGGGCAGACCGGCAACACCAGTCAGCCGCATAACTCCGTGCGGCGTTTCGCGCACCAGTTCAATGGGAACGGAGTTATCCTTGATCTCATGCGCGATGATCCGCGCGACGCGGGTGGCCATTTCTTCGCCGGCTTGCAGCGACAGCACCGTGCGCTTCGCTCCATCGCCCAGCGTTTCAAGCGTGAAGGCGATATCGGGCCGCGCCATCGCGAGACGACGCACGACATCGAGACACGCCGCATATTCGCTGCGGGGCGAACGAAGGAACTTTCGGCGAGCGGGGACCTTGGCGAACAGCTCTTCCACCCGAACGCGGGTGCCAGAGGGGAGCGCCGCCGGTTCGTCGGCGAGCAGCCCGCCGTGATCGACCACCCGTCGCCATCCTTCGGTCGCCTCGCTCTCGCGGCTTTCAATGGTGAGGCGCGCCACGCTGGCGATGCTCGGCAGCGCCTCGCCGCGAAAGCCCAGCGTCGTTACCAGCTCGATCGCGCCTTCCGGGCCGATCAGCGAATCGGGAAGTTTGGATGTGGCATGGCGCTCAAGCGCCAAAGCCATCGCCTCGGGGCTCATGCCGCAGCCGTCGTCCACTACCTCGATACGTGAGAGGCCGCCATCTGCCAGCACAACGCCGATTCGCCGCGCGCCTGCATCAATCGCGTTTTCAACCAGCTCTTTCAGCGCCGCAGCCGGACGTTCGACCACCTCGCCCGCAGCGATGCGGTTCACCAGACTGGAAGGGAGGCGGCGAATTTCGGGCATTTGTCGCAACGCTAGCGGCGAGCTGCCGCAATTTCGAGGGCAGTTGCTCCAAAATCACCGCCACAGTGGAGAAATATTTTGGCCTTTTGTCTGCGGATTCGCTAGGCGCGCGGTGTCATGCCATAATCGGGTCGAATTCCCCTGCAGCTACCGCGTGTCCAGCTTGCAGACCCTCCACTACTGGAACACAATCACCCATGAGTTTTCTGTCCAACTTCTTCAAATTTCGGTCGCAGAACATGGCGATCGATCTCGGGACCGCCAATACCCTGGTCTATGTACAGGATCAGGGGATCGTGCTGAACGAGCCTTCCGTGGTCGCGATCGAGACGATCAACGGTATCCGCCGGGTCAAAGCCGTGGGTAACGACGCGAAGATGATGATGGGCAAGACCCCGGACAGCATCGAGGCGATCCGCCCGCTGCGTGACGGCGTGATCGCCGACATCGAAGTGGCCGAGCAGATGATCAAGCACTTCATCCAGAAGGTGCACGGCAAGAAGTCGATGTTCCGTTATCCGGAAATCGTGATTTGTGTGCCGTCGGGTTCGACTTCGGTCGAGCGCCGCGCGATCCGCGATGCGGCGTCGAACGCGGGCGCATCGGACGTGCACCTGATCCTCGAACCGATGGCGGCAGCCATCGGCGCCGACATGCCGGTGACCGAACCGGTCGGCAGCATGGTCGTGGACATCGGCGGCGGCACGACCGAAGTCGCAGTGCTTTCGCTTCGCGGCCTCGCCTACACCACCTCGGTGCGAACCGGGGGCGACAAAATGGACGAAGCTATCGTCAGCTATGTGCGCCGCCACCACAACCTGTTGATCGGTGACGCGACGGCGGAACGGATCAAGAAGGATTACGGCATCGCCATGATCCCGGAAGACGGCGTAGGTGAAATCATCACCCTGAAGGGCCGCGATCTCGTGAATGGTGTTCCCAAGGAAATCACCATTAACCAGGCGCATGTCGCCGAAGCCTTAAGCGAGCCCATCGGCGCGATCGTAGAAGGCGTTCGGATCGCACTGGAAAACACCGCACCCGAGCTGGCGGCCGACATAGTCGATCAGGGTATCGTGCTCACCGGTGGCGGCGCACTGATCCGCCGTCTGGACGAGCATCTGCGCGAGGAAACGGGTCTGCCCGTATCGGTCGCCGAGGATCCGCTGACCTGCGTCGCCATCGGCACTGGCCGTGCGATGGAGGATCCGATCTATCGCGGCGTACTGATGACCGCGTGATCCGCACTCACGTGAGCCGGTCGTAGCGGCAGAAGGGATTTTAAAGGCATGGCGCCCCCCTCTTCGCGCCGCACCGGCTTCTCGAAGAAAGCGCAATATTCGCGTTTCACCGGCTACCTGTTGGCGGGTGCTGGTGCTGTGCTAGGACTGGCCTTGCTGGTCATATCCTTGTGGAATCCGCCTGCCTTTGCTCCATTGCGCGGTGTGGCTGGCGATGCGGTGATGCCGGTCGCTTCCGCAAGCGCCGCTGTGCGCGCCGAAAGTCACGGGTTCTTCGCAAGCATCGCGGGATACTTCAATGCCGGCTCGCAGAATGCCGAGCTGCGCCGCGAGAATGAACTCGCCCGCATCCGTCTCGTCGAGGCAGAGGCGATCAAGGCCGAGAACCGGAGTCTTAAAGGGCTGCTGGCCTTGCGCGATGATGAAAGCAAGCCGCTTGCTGTGGCACGCCTTGTCGGTTCCACCGCCACCAGTGGCCGGCGCCATGCCTATATCAGCGTTGGCACGGCACGCGGGATCAGACCCGGCATGCCAGTGATATCGGACCGCGGCGTGATCGGTCGTGTGCTGGAAGCGGGGCGCAGTTCGGCGCGCGTGCTGCTCTTGACCGATAGCGAGAGCGTACTGCCTGTACGCCGGGCCACCGACAATGTCATCGCATTTGCCGAGGGGCGTGGCGATGGGTTGCTGCGCATTCGGCTCGTCAATCTCGGGGTCAATCCACTGAAAGTGGGGGACATGATGGTGACGAGCGGTGCGGGCGGCTATTACCGGCCGGGCGTCGCCGTAGCCGTGATCGCACAGATTACGAACGATGGCGGCATCGCGCGGCTAGTCGCAGAACCCGCAGCGACCAACTACGTTTCGGTCATGCCGGTTCATGAAGCCGAAGCTGTGGCTGAACTCGAAGCACCAGAAGTGCATGCATTAGCCCCCGCCGCCAAGCCTGCGCCCGCTGCTGCTACTTCATCTGCCAGCGCCACCGCGCCGGAGGAGTGATGGAGCGGCTCGATCCTCGCGCCCGCTCCGACATCTACGGGCTGCGTATCAACCGCGCTGCCTCTCCGTGGCGCGCGGTCAGTGTGCCTTACCTGTCGATCATGATGGGCTCGGTCGTTCCCATACTGCTGATCGCCGACACAATGCCGCTGCTGCCCTCGTTCGGTTTCCTATTGCTGCTTGCCTGGCGAATGGTGCGCCCGGGGCTGCTGCCGCTGTGGGCAGGCGCCCCGCTGGGAGCATTTGACGACCTGTTCAGCGGCCAGCCCTTCGGTAGCGCGATCCTGCTGTGGTCGCTTGCCATGATCGCCATTGAGATGATCGAAACCCGATTTCCCTGGCGCGGATTCTGGCAGGACTGGTTCACCGCGAGCGTTATGACGTTCTGTTACTGGCTCGCCGCGCTGCTCGTTTCGGGCGCCAGCGTTACGCCGGAAATGGTCGGTGTTGCAGCACCGCAGGCTTTGCTAGCCGTGCTGCTTTATCCCATCATTGCGCGCATGGTGGCCAGCTTCGACCGGTTCCGCCTTTCCCGATCGCGGAAACTCGATTGATGAAGATTCCTTTTCTCCAGAACGGTCCGCAAAAGCCTGCGCGGATGATCAGCGCCTCGATACTGCGCAGCACCTTCGAGCGGCGTTCGGTGGTGATCGGGGCGGTACAAGGGGGAATCGGGGCGCTCCTGGCGCTGCGGCTCGGCTATCTCTCGGTCGCGGAGAACGAGAAATACCGGCTTGAATCCGAGAGCAACCGCGTCAACCTCACCCTCATCCCGCCGCGCCGGGGATGGATCCTCGACCGTGACGGAGCGCCGCTTGCCTCCAATCGCGCAGACTTCCGCGTCGACCTTATCCCCGAGCGGCTCGTCAATGCCAAGGAAACCATCGACCGACTCGGTGAACTGCTCTCGCTCGATTCGGCAAGGATCGCGGATATCAAGGATAAGGTCAGCACGTCCCGCGGTTTCCAGCCTGTCGAAGTCGCAAGCGGACTGCGCTACGAACAGTTCGCGGCGCTCAGTGTGCGATTGCCGGACCTTCCCGGCGTGGTTCCGCAGCGCGGCTTCTCAAGGTTCTATCCCACGGCGTCTAGCGTAGGGCACCTGATCGGTTACGTCGGGCCGGCGTCTGCGGAGGAATACGAGAAAGATCCCAATCCGCTGCTTATTACCCCGGGCTACAAGATCGGTAAGGACGGGCTGGAAAAGCAGTTCGAGAAAGAGTTGCGCGGGGTGCCCGGCGCTCGCCGCGTGGAAGTGACCGCAGGTGGCCGGATCGTGCGCGATCTAGAAACGCGCGAGGATGTTCAGGGCGCACCTGTCAAACTCACAATCGACGGGCCGCTTCAGGATTATGCCGCGCGACGGATCGGTCTGGAGAGCGGCTCGGTGGTGGTCATGGATTGCCTCACGGGCGACCTCTTGTGCATGGCTTCCATGCCGAGCTTCGATCCGAATTCTTTCTCCGACGGGATCGGCGGGGTTGAATATGCGATGCTGCGCGACGATGAGCGCGTGCCGCTGCGGAACAAGGTGCTGAAAGGGCTCTATCCGCCCGGCTCCACGGTGAAACCGATGGTTTCGATGGCGCTGATGCAGGCCGGGATCGATCCTGACGAGACCGTCAATTGTGGCGGGGGCCTGCGGGTCGGCAACCGCGTGTTCGGCTGCTGGAACCGGCGCGGACATGGCGCGACCAACATGGCCAAGGCCATATATCAGAGCTGCGACGTCTACTTTTACGCCATGGCCCAGCGGATCGGTATGGATCCGATCGCGGAGATGGCGCGGCGCTGCGGAATGGGTCAGGAGTTTCCCCTCCCCGTCACCAGCCAGTTCTTCGGCACGGTGCCCGATCCGGCGTGGAAAATGAAAAAGTGGGGCCGCGAGTGGCAGACCTTCGACACGGTCAACGCCACGATCGGCCAAGGTTACATGCTGTCGAGCCCTCTGCAGCTTGCCGTGATGGCATCGCGCATCGCCACCGGTCACCACGTGATGCCGCGCCTGACACTCGACACCAAGCCCAGGGGTTTCAACGATATCGACTTCCCGCTCGAGCAGGTGGAATATGTCCGCAAGGCGATGAGCGATGTCGTCAACGGCCCCGGCACCGCAGGACGCGCGCGCCTGCCGATCGATGGCACGCTGATGGCGGGCAAGACTGGCACAGCTCAGGTCGTTTCGTTGTCAATCTCGAACGGCAAGTCCGGCCCGTGGAAGTACCGCGACCACGGATTGTTCATCTTCTTCGCGCCGTATGACAAGCCGCGCTATGCAGGAGCAGTGGTGATCGAGCATGGCGGAGGTTCAGGCGCTGCCTATCCGATTGCGCGTGACGTGATGACCTTCCTGTTCGACCCCGCCAAGGGGCTGGAGGCCCTCGCGGCGCTTGAAGCTGGATGGGGCGGCACCGCTCAGCAACGGCTTGAAAGGCGTTACGCGTCCTATGCCACAGAGCGCGGCGCAATCGTCAACCGACCGCCGCGCAGAGATGAAGAGATTTTCGACCGGGTCGAGGCCGAAGCTCGGCGTGCCGCCACGCAAACCGATGCCATTGCCGACGAGGTGATCGCCCCGCGACCTGAAGCCAATCCCTCGGGCACCCCGCCGGGCACATCCGCGGGCCCTGCGCCATCCCTTGCCCCACCGTCTTCACCCGCTCCTGCGCAGACTGCGCCACCTGTCGAGACGACCTGATGAACACCGTCGCCGCACGCGGGATTGTTCCCGAGCCGATTGCCCGCCAGCCTTGGGAAATGCTGATACCTCTGGTGCTGCTGACCTGCTTCGGCGGGCTCGTGCTCTATTCGGCGGGCGGCGGCTCAATGCAGCCTTTCGCCCTGTCGCACTTCATCCGCTTCGGCGTGTTCGCGGTGATGACCGCCATAATCGCTTCGCTTCCGCGTGATGCCGTGCGACTTCTCACGTACCCCGCCTATTCGATGGTGCTGCTGCTGCTGCTCGCGGTAGAGGTGGTCGGGCAAGTTGGTGGCGGAAGCCAACGCTGGCTTGAATTGGGCCCGATCCGTATCCAGCCTTCCGAGTTGATGAAGCCTGCCGTGGTGCTGGCAATGGCGCGCTTCTATGAAACCCTGCCTGCCGGTTTGATCGGTTCCTGGCGCTCGGTTGTGCCATCCGGAATGCTGATCGTCCTGCCAATCGGCCTGGTGCTGATGCAACCAGACCTTGGCACGTCCGTAGCCATTGCGTTCGGGGGAGTTGTGGTGATGTTCCTCAGCGGCCTGCCTTTGTGGTGGTTTCTCACAGCCGGCGGCCTCGGAATTGCGGCCCTGCCGCTGGTCTATTTCTTCGCGCTGCACGATTACCAGCGCGCGCGGGTAACAACCTTCCTCGACCCCGAAAACGATCCGCTGGGCGCAGGCTATCACATCGCCCAGTCGAAGATCGCGATCGGATCTGGCGGGATATTCGGCAAGGGATTCAACAACGGGACGCAGAGCCACCTCAACTACCTGCCCGAACCGCACACCGACTTCGTCTTTGCCACCATGGCCGAGGAATGGGGCCTGATGGGCGGGTTGTTCGTGCTCGCCATGTATACGCTCATTCTGCGGTGGGGCTGGAAGGTCGCAAGCGAGAGCCGTGACCGCTTCTGCGCCCTGCTTGCAGCGGGTGCCACCGCAACGATCTTCTTCTATATCGCGATCAACCTCCTCATGGTGATGGGGATGGCACCGGCCAAGGGTATTCCGCTGCCATGGATGAGCCATGGCGGCAGTTCGATGATGACCAACATGATCTGCATCGGCCTGCTGATGATGGTGAACCGCTGGAATCGCGAGGCGCCGCGTCGCGGTCTCGCGATCTAGGCGACTTGCCGCAATTAGGCCCTTGCCATCAGGTCCACACGCGCTAAATGCAGCGCCTCACGCGAATCGGGACGCGGCCTCGGCCCTCCGGAAGCGCGTTTCCGACCAGATCGGAATGGACGCATAGCTCAGTTGGTAGAGCAGCTGACTCTTAATCAGCGGGTCCTAGGTTCGAGCCCTAGTGCGTCCACCATTCCTTCGAATTTCCGGCCTCAGTTACCCAGCCCCATGCTGCTTTCGAGCGCGTCGTGGAAGTGTTGGACGCGGCATTCCTCGTCGCTTAGCCATACTGCCTCAAAGCCGCGCGATGCCATTCCCTGCTGCACCCGGCCCAGCAGCGAGATATCCTCGTCAATCGTCACGGTCATGGTCTTGCGCCCGGCAAGAATGTCTTCGTGCGTAAATACGTCCCGCACCGGGCGAACATAATCGACCGGGCGCGGTCCGTTCAGGCGGAAATGCGTGCCGATCCGGTCGTCACTATCTGCGCTAGCTTCGCGGCTCTCCTCCCCATGAAAGCGAACCAGCGTAATCATGTCGAGCATGCTCTTACCCGGATCACCCGGATCAGGCCGCGAGCGCATCAGCCACGCGCTCTCGGGCGTCACGGACAGGATAACGTTGGGAAACAGGTTGAACTGCCAGACATCTGTCAGCTGCGCATCGGAGAAGCAGGCATAATCCAGACCCTGACTATCTGCGAGCGCGCGCTTGGCGGCCTGCAATGCCGGCCTAATTTCCGACACTCGTCCGTGAAAGTCCACCGGATCGAGCCCGAAGGCTTTCAACTGCATCGCCTGCATATCGCTCGGCACGTCAGCTGTGGGAAAACCTGAATCCGTTACCCCGCCCTCCACGTAAACCGCCGTGTGCCCATGATCAAACAGCGAGATCGGGGCCGTGGCGCATTCGAACATACGGCGGTGGATTGGGTGCAGAAACGGCACGTGATAAAGCTCGGCGAAGTTATCGATAATCGCCTTCCAGTTGCAAAGGTGCGAGACCGTCTGGTCGTTGGTCACGTCCATCAGATCGATCCAGTAGGTGCCAACCATCTCCAGCAACGGCCCTAAGAATTCGGCGAGCGACGGCCCGTCGGGTTCAAGCCGCACGAATACAAGGCCCAGCGCCTCTTCAACTTCGACAGGGCGTAGCGCGAGGTCCGACTTCGGGACGCCGTTGGAGAACCGCGCGGCACCCGGCACGCTCTCCAGCGCGCCGTCGAGACCATAGACCCACGCGTGATAGGGGCACACAAATTTGCGCAAGGTGCCTGCACTTTCGGTCACAAGCCGCGTGCCGCGGTGGGTACAGGCATTGTGCATGGCGCGCAGGTGCCCATCCCCTCCCCGGGCGACAATCACGCTTTGGGTACCTATATCGAAGGTGATGAACTGGCCCGGGTTACGAAGGTCGCACGAGACTCCTGCCACCAGCCAGCTCTTTGCCCAGATGGTGGCAGTTTCAGTCGCCATCCATTCGGACGAAACATACCGCTCCTTACTGAAGTTGCTGATCGCGATTGGAGAACGATCTGGCGAATGGGTGCGAACGTCGATGGATGCCATGTGAACTCCCCCTATAGGTGGGATACGGTCCAGGAGGGGTGCGCGTAACTGGCGTTTATCGGAGTGAGTAGCATGGTGGAGCACTATTGCCATCACATCCAAATGTGATATTTGGATGTGATGAGCACATCAACCATCACACGCGTCCGCGATCTGGTCACATTCGGGACCATGACCCGAGCTGGACTAGCCCGGGCTGCCGGGCTACACGCCAACACCTTGCGCGACTGCGGCGAGGACAGCTGGAACCCCACCGCCGAAACTCTCGCAAAGCTCGAAGCTTTTCTTGAGGCTAACGCGGACCGGCCGGTGCTAGCGACCATCGAGGAGATCATCGACGAAGCTCGCAATGGCCGGATGTACATACTGGTCGATGATGAAGACCGCGAGAACGAGGGCGATCTCATCATCCCCGCGCAAATGGCAACCCCGCAGGCGATCAACTTCATGGCCATGTATGGTCGCGGACTGATCTGTCTCGCTCTCACCAAGGACCGCGTCGAGCACCTCGGATTGCAGCCGATGAGCCGCAACAACAAGGAATCGATGCAGACCGCATTCACGATCTCGATCGAGGCGAAGGAGGGCGTCACCACTGGCATTTCCGCAGCTGACCGCGCTCGCACCATCTCGGTCGCAATCGATGCGGCAAAGGGCGCGGATGATCTTGTCACCCCCGGCCACGTCTTCCCGCTGATGGCACGCGACGGTGGCACACTGGTGCGCGCCGGTCACACAGAGGCAGCCGTCGATATCTCGCGGCTTGCAGGTCTCAATCCTTCAGGCGTAATCTGCGAGATCATGAACGACGACGGGACCATGGCCCGGCTCGACGATCTCATCACCTTCGCTCGCAAGCATGATCTAAAGATCGGTACGATCCGCGATCTGATCGCCTACCGCATGCGCAACGACCACCTGGTCGAACGCCTTGGCGAACGCGCCTTCACCTCCGATTACGGCGGCCAGTGGCGCATGATCACCTATCGCGACCGTGTTGCCGGCAGCGAGGCTTACGTGCTCCAGAAGGGCCACGTCATCCCCGGCGAACCCACCCTCGCCCGCGTTCACCCGATTTCAGTGTTCGACGACGTGCTGGGCCAGCCCGGCGCACGCAAGCGCACGCTTCAGCGTGCAATGCAGGCGGTAGGGGATCACGGATCTGGCGTGATCGTGATCCTCACGGGACGCGTGGGTACCGGTGAATGGCAGCCGGGCGAAGAGCAGCGTAACATCGGCATCGGCTCGCAGATTTTGGCAGACCTCGGTGTCTCCGATATGGTGCTGCTGTCGAACAGCCGCCCCGATCTGGTCGCGCTTGAAGGCTATGGCCTCACCATCACTAACTTCCACCCCATTCCGGAGTAAACCAGCATGGCCGACATCCTTATCGTCGAAGCGCGCTTCTATTCGCATCTCAACGACATGCTGATCGCCGGCGCCCGCGCTGCGCTGGAAGCCGAAGGGCACAAGGTAGAGGTATTGACCGTCCCCGGCGCGCTCGAAATTCCCGGTGCCATCGTCCTTGCAGCCGAGGCTGACCGCTATGATGCGTTCGTCGCCATCGGCGTGGTGATCCGCGGCGAGACCTACCATTTCGAGATCGTTGCCGGCGAAAGCGCGCGCGCGATCATGGCCTTGACGATGGACGGTATCGCTATCGGCAACGGCATTCTCACGGTTGAAAACGAAGCACAGGCGCTGGTCCGCGCCGACCCCGCCCAGAAGGACAAGGGCGGCGAGGCGGCCAAGGCGGCATTGTCACTCCTCGCGCTCCAGAGCCGCTTCGGTTGAAAGCCGGTGCCAAGCGCGTGCCAAATGGGGACGTGCCGGCCGCTACGTAGTTTCCCTCTGTATCTTTCCATAAGGCATTAAAGCGATATCCGGCCAGCTTTTGCTGTCGCCCGTTGGACGAACGGGGAAGCAGGCAATCTCGAAAATTCGTGAGATATGGTCTTGGAAAATAATTCTCCGGTGGCGTCGTGCGAAACGGACGCACATCACATTCTTGCTACGCTCGAACAGCAACTCGCTGCGCTCGACCGTCTAGGATCATATATCTCCGCCGCACATCTCGACGCCGCCATCCAGCAGTTTCGGCTCGACCTCACGAACCACCGGCGCTAACTTCCCTCTCACGTTTCATATATTTTACAAAGCACTGCGTAATTGCCCTTAGAGCCACGGGGGTATCTTTCTTTTACTACGCACCTCAGGACAAACACCGGTCATACGTGATCGCAGAGCTTCCTGAGGGCGGACTGGTAAACAAAATGACACGCGCAGAGGGCCATGATGCCGGGGACGAAATGCCTCGAGACGCCGCTCTGGACTATCACCTGCTTGCCGAAGATCTGATGGCGATTGCCGCGCGGCTTCGCATTGCTGCCGAGCAGGTGCAGCCATCGGACAGCCTCCCTCGCGCCCGTAATCATCTCGCGTTCGCCCGGAAGGCCTATGCCTTGCGCCGCAAGCGCACCGTGATCTTCGGCAATCCCGACCTGTTCGGCGAACCGGCGTGGGACATCCTGCTCGACCTGTACATCGCACACGGCGAGGGCAAGCAGGTTTCGGTATCGAGCGCCTGCATCGGCTCGGCAGCGCCGCCCACCACCGGCCCGCGCTGGCTCGGCGTGCTGGCAGACGAGGGCCTTGTGATGCGCGAGGCCGATGCGGATGACCATCGCCGCGTGCTCGTCAGACTAACGCCGGCCGGGCAGGCTGCGATGGACCGCTTCTCTGAAGCCGCTGATTAAGCCCGAGCACCGAAGCAACCGCGCCCGGCAAATGCGGCGCTATCGCCCAGCTCTTCTTCAATACGGATCAGTTGGTTATACTTCGCGAGCCGGTCCGACCGCGCCAGAGAGCCGGTCTTAATCTGCCCGCAATTGGTCGCAACTGCGAGGTCGGCGATGGTCGCATCCTCGGTCTCACCCGAACGATGGCTCATGACGCAGGTGTAGCGGGCGCGGTGCGCCATATCGACAGCGGCGAGCGTTTCGGTGAGCGTGCCGATCTGGTTGACCTTCACCAGCAGCGAGTTGGCCAGACCACGGCCGATGCCGTCTTTGAGGCGCACGGGGTTGGTGACGAAGAGGTCATCGCCCACCAGCTGAACCTTGTCGCCAAGCTGCGCGGTGAGCGCTGCCCAGCCCTCGAAATCGTCTTCGCTCATGCCGTCCTCGATCGAGCGGATCGGGTAATCAGCGCAGAGCTTGGCGAGGTAATCGGACATTTCGTGGGGTGTGAGGCTCAGGCCCTCGCCCGAAATCTCGTACTTGCCCCCCTTAAAGAACTCGGTCGCCGCGCAGTCCAGTGCCAGCACGATGTCCTCGCCGGGCTTGAAGCCGGCTTTGGCGACGCTTTCCATGATGAAGTCGAGCGCGGCGCGGGTGCTGGCGAGGTTGGGTGCAAAGCCGCCCTCGTCGCCGACGCTGGTGGCGAGACCCTTCTGCGCGAGGCCCTTCTTCAGCGTGTGGAATACCTCAGCGCCCCAGCGCACCGCTTCCGCGATGCTGTTCGCGCCGACGGGCATGATCATGAATTCCTGAATGTCGATCGGATTGTCGGCATGCTCGCCACCGTTGATGATGTTCATCATCGGCACCGGGAGCATGTGGGCCGAGACCCCGCCGAGATAGGAATAGAGCGGCAGGCCGCGCGCATTTGCCGCGGCCTTAGCGACTGCGAGCGAAGTGCCGAGAATCGCGTTCGCACCGAGGCGTGCCTTGTTCGGCGTGTCGTCCAGCGCGATCAGCGCCAAGTCGATGTCGCGCTGGTCTTCGGCATCAAAGTTGTCGATCAGCAGATCACGAATTTCGGTGTTCACAGCCTCGACGGCCTTGAGCACGCCCTTGCCAAGGTAGCGGGCCGCATCGCCATCACGCAATTCCACCGCTTCGTGCGCACCGGTCGACGCGCCAGACGGCACCGCCGCGCGGCCGAAGCTGCCATCGTCGAGCAAAACGTCGACTTCGACGGTCGGATTGCCCCGGCTATCGAGAATTTCGCGCCCGTGGATGTCGATGATCGCGGTCATGTTTGGCTCCGGCTGTAATGTGGTTTAGAGTTTTAAGGCACTTGGGCCCTATGCTATTGGCAACGGCATGATTCTAGCTTGACGATTCCGCCACACGCCGTCGGCGAGATGTCCCTATGCGCGGGAACTTCCGCGTGCAAGCGGATGCGGCACGCGCGGTGGATCGCCCAAAAAGACAACAAGGAGCACTTCGATGGCAGATACCACTCAACCCGAAAAACCCTCGGTCAAGAAGACCCCTTCGAAATCGGCTAAGGGCGCAGTCACCACGAATGGCGGCGCCTCCAAGGCTGCGCCGCGCAAGACTGCGGCGACCGGCAAGTCACCTGACGCCGCGCCGGCTTCGGCGCAGGTGGTTGAGGCAAAGAGCCGTTTCAACGCTGCGCTCGAGGAAGCCAAGGCCGGGGCCGCTGCCCTGCGTGCCGAGGCCGAAAACCGGCTGACCGTGGTTGGCGGACAGGCCAAGGGCAAGGGTACTGATCTGGTGACCGATGCCAAGGCCTACGGCGAACAGGCGCTCGGTAAGGCAGGCGAAATCGCGGTCGAAGGCAAAAAGGTCACCACCGACGCGATTGCCTCGCTCGGCAAGGTCGTGGGCGACAGCGCCGCGCAGATCGACGAAAAGCTGGGCGAGCAATATGGCGATTACGCCCGCAAGGCTGCCCGATCCTTGCAGGAAACATCGGCCAAGCTCGAAGCCAAGAGCGTCGAGGAACTGGGCGAGGATGCACGCGAGATGGTCCGCAAGAGCCCGGGCGTCGCTGTCGGCGTCGCTGCGGTCGTGGGCTTTTTCCTCGCTCGGCTGTTCCGCGGAAAGCGCAGCTGATCCCGCCCGAAAGGCGAGCCCATGCATGATACCGATCCCGGCCTTGCCCTGCCCACGGACACTGCCCCCGCTGATCCGGCACTGACGTCGAAGCCGACAGAAACGGCCGAGGGTGCAACCGGCTTCACCGCTCTGCGGGACGAAGTGACCGCTCTGGTGGAGGATGCGCGCACCTATGCCGAGGCAGAGGTCGCGTTCCAGAAGACGCGTGCAAGCCTTGCGGGCAAGCATGGTGCGCGCGCGCTGGTGATGCTCGTGCTGGCGCTGGTTCTGCTCCACATCGCGCTCATCGCGCTTGCCGTGGGCGCAGTGATTGCACTTGCTCCGCTGGTTACCATCTGGGGGGCGATCGCGATTGTGGTGGGGGTGATGCTTATCGGCGTCGCCTTGCTCGTTCATGCGGCACAAGCTGATGGCAAACTACTGGGCGCGATGTTTGGATCGGGAGAGGCACAATGAGCCGCTTACCTGCCCGCTTCATCGAGGATCGCAATCTTCGTGACGCCGCCCTTGCGGTGCTGACGGAGGATATCGAGCAATTGCGAGGCAGCCTGTCGGAACAGGGTATCGCGAGCCGGGTCTCCTCTGGTGTCACCTCGACCATTTCCAGTCGGCTCAAGGATGGAGCGCGCGACGTTCTCGCCGAGGCCAAGGCGCAGGCGGGCGACAACAAGGGCGTTGTCGCGCTGCTCATCGGCGCGATCATTCTGTGGTTCGCCCGCGCGCCGATTTTCGAATGGATCGAGGAGCTTATCGAAGAAAGCTCTTATGATGATGATGATGACCATACGAGCGCCGCTCCCCCCGAATCTGCGCCTGACGGAGACCCCGAATGACCGAAGCCACCCCCCTCGCTTCCGGCGACAAGCGCGACGCACTGCGGGCGCGGATCGAGGCGTCGGAGCGCCGCAATGCCGAGCGCAATATCGCTGATCAGGCGCGCGATGCGGCCAATGCCGCAGTCAATTATACGCGCGCAAACCCCCTCACCGTGGTCGGCGGAGCAGTCGCTTTCGGACTGGTTCTGGGCCTCCTCAGCCGCCCCGGCCGCCGTGTTGCTGGCAAGGCGTTGCACGGCGCTGGCGACGCCATTTCAGGAGCCGCTTCAAGCGCTTCCTCAGGCGTGAAGAGCATCACCTCGCGCGGCGGATCGCGGCTTGGGAAGATGATCGGCGAAGCGGCGGTGGCCTATGCAATGACTGTGCTCGACGAGATGCTCGACGTAGCTGAAGAGGGCAAGGAACGGGCCGGTGAGTTGGGCAATGCTGCGGGGGCAAAAGCAAAGAAGCTTTCGGCCAATGCCTCGGATGCAGCGGGTTCGGCCGCCGAAAGCACCCGCGCGCTGGCCATTAAGACCCGCGATGCTGCCCTTGGCGTGGTGCGGGATATCCGGCGTCAGACCAAGGGCTGAAACGCCATTGCTGCCCTGAAGGCTTGCCCTTGGCGCGTCAGGCGCTAAGGGGCGCGCATCCTTCCTCCCCAAGGGCTTACGACTATGTCAGAAACCACTCCCACCCAGCGGCTCCACCTCGTGATGGGGGGCCGCGTGAAGGATCCCCGGGCAATCGAGTTCCAGGATCCCGAGAGCATTCACGTCGTCGGCGTGTTCAGCTCCTACGAAGCGGCGGTCGACGCATGGCGCGCCCAGGCGCAGCGGACCGTGGACGACGCGGAGATGAAATACGTTGTCGTTCACATCCACAAGCTTCTGACTCCCGAGGAGTAATCTGCTCGTGGCGGTGATCCGCCCCTACCGCGACAGCGATGCCGAAGCGATAGCTGCGCTGACACTGGCAGCGATCCGGCAGACGGCTTTGCGCGCCTATTCGCCCGTGCAGGTTGCAGCATGGTCCGCGCGGTTTTCGGTTGCGCGGGTGTTGGAGTGGGCCGCCAACGGCCATGTGATCCTCGTGGCGGGGGGCGATGCCGACCAGCCCATTGCCTACACCGTGCTGGAAGATGGCGGGCATCTCGACATGCTCTATTGCCACCCCGATCACACTGGCAGGGGCCTCGGCCTTGCCCTGCTGGCCAAGGCCGAAGCAGCGGCGCACCAACAGGGCGTTACCCGGCTCTTCACCGAGGCGAGCGAACTTGCCCGGCCAGTTTTCGCGCGCGCCGGCTATGCCGTGCTTCACCGGTGGGACTTCCCGATCGCGTTTGAGGGGGGCGAGGTCGCCATTCACAATTACGCCATGGAAAAGCACCTCGGCTGAATCGCGCCCCGATGTTTCACGCGAAACATCGTTCTGGAAGGGGGCGAACCGGGGCCTAAGGCGGGTCTAAGGTGGATCGAGGTGCGGTTGATGCAGGTCTGGAGGCCGGCGAGGCCTAACCTGCGGGAGGGACGATTCGACCACCCTCCTTTTTTTACCAATCGCCTACCGCAGCGCCGCCGCAGCCGCCGCAGCAATCGCGACCAGCGCCAGCGCCATCCGCGTCCTGCGGCCCGAGCGGCGGCCGCGCCACTGATCTTCTTCGAGCCACCACTTTCCCTTGCCATCGGTCTTGACGATGTCGAGCCCCTTCAGCCGCTCGAAAGCGCGCTGGCGGCTCGGCCGGGCAGGAGAATAGGGAATTGCGTCCGCCATGCTTACAGCGCCGGCATCAAGGAAATGCTCGGCCACCTTGCGCTCGGCAATCGGCCTCACCGGAACACCGGCCATCCTGCGCCCCCTGCTTCAGTGTCAGATGAATTCGATTTTCTCGACGTGGTAGAACTTCTCGCCCGAAGGAACCGTCACCTCGATATCGTCACCCACCTGCTTGCCGATCAGCGCGCGCGCCAGCGGCGAATTGTACGAAATCCGCCCCTTCTTCGCATCAGCTTCAGTCTGGCCGACGATCTGGTAACGGATCGGCGCGTCGTTCTCGTCCAGCAGTGTGATGGTCGCGCCGAACACGATCCTGTCGCCCGAAAGCGTGGTGGGATCAATGATCTGCGCCCGGCTGACCATGTGCTCGATCTCGCCGATCATGGCTTCGACCTGGCCCTGGCGTTCCTTGGCGGCGTGATATTCGGCGTTTTCCGAAAGATCGCCGTGCGCCCGCGCTTCCTCGATCGCCTCGACGATCTTTGGGCGTTCGTCGCGCAGGACCTTGAGGTCGGCGGTGAGCCGCTCGTAACCCTCGGCCAGCATCGGGACTTTTTCCATCGTCGCCATAACTTTCGTCTTTCCGTCGGTCGTGTCGTGCCCTGCCTGTTCAAGGAAAAAGAGAGGTTTGAACGCCGTCCTGTTGCACGACGTCAATCACTCTCGATTTCAGGGAGCCAAGGCAGAGGGACTTTTAGTCAGTCCCTATAATAGTCCTGCAACGAGCGGACTTCAAGCTGGTCCGGCCGGATCGCCGAAATCGCCGCTGCTGCCGCGACCGATGCGGCTGCCGTGGTGTAATACGGAACCTTGCCCGAAAGCGCCGCCTGCCGGATCGATTTGCTGTCCGACAAGGACTGCCAGCCCTCGGTGGTGTTGAAGATCAGCGCGATATCGCCATCGATGATCCGGTCGACGATATGCGGCTGGCCTTCGGCCACCTTGTTCACGCGCTCCACGGCAAGGCCCTGTTCCGCGAGATAGGTTTGTGTGCCACCTGTGGCGACGACGCGGAAGCCGTGTTCGATCAGGCGGCGCACCGCCGGGACGATTACCGCCTTGTCGGTATTCTTCACGCTGACGAAGACGGTGCCGCCCTGCGGAGGCACCATACCTGCACCCAGCTGCGATTTGAGGAAGGCAGCTTCGAAGGAGGTATCGATACCCATGACTTCGCCCGTCGACTTCATTTCCGGCGAAAGCACCGGATCGGCGCCGGGGAAGCGCGCAAACGGGAACACCGCTTCCTTTACCGCCATATAGGGCAGATCGCGCTTGAACGGCGGGAAGTTGCTGAGCGGCTCGCCCGCCATCACGCGCGCGGCGATCTTGGCGACCTGTTGGCCGATCGCCTTGGCGACGAACGGCACGGTGCGGCTCGCGCGCGGGTTCACCTCGATGAGGTAGACGGTGCCGTCCTTCACCGCGAACTGGATGTTCATCAGGCCGACCACGCCGAGCGCGAAGGCCAGTGCCTCGGCCTGACGTTCCATCTCGGCGATGATTTCCGGGGGCAGCGAATAGGGCGGCAGGGTGCAGGCAGAATCGCCCGAGTGGACGCCCGCTTCCTCGATGTGCTGCATCACGCCGGCCACGCGCACTTCGGTGCCATCGCACAGCGCATCCACATCGCACTCGATCGCATCGCGCAGATATTGATCGATCAGCACCGGGCTGTCGCCCGAGACGTTCACCGCCGTGGCGATGTAATTATCGAGCTGGGCCTCGCTGTCGACGATCTCCATCGCGCGGCCGCCGAGCACGTAAGAGGGGCGCAGCAGCACCGGATAACCGATCCGTGCGGCGACCGCCGCGGCTTCGTCGCGGCTGCGGGCGATGCCGTTTTCGGGCTGCTTCAGCTTCAGCTTGTTGACCAGCTTGGCGAAGCGTTCGCGGTCTTCGGCCAAGTCGATCGCGTCGGGCGATGTACCGAGGATCGGGATGCCCGCATCCTCCAGCGCCTGCGCCAGCTTCAGCGGGGTCTGCCCGCCGAACTGGACGATGACGCCCACGAGCGTGCCATTCTGCTGTTCGACGCGCAGGATCTCCAGCACATCCTCGTCGGTCAGCGGCTCGAAATAGAGGCGGTCCGAGGTGTCGTAATCGGTCGAGACGGTTTCAGGATTGCAGTTGATCATGATCGTCTCGTAGCCCTGCTCGGCAAGCGCGAAGCAGGCGTGGACGCAGCAATAATCGAACTCGATGCCCTGCCCGATACGGTTGGGCCCGCCGCCAAGGATGACGATCTTCTTGCGGTCGGACGGGGCAGCCTCGCACTCGGGTTCGCCGAAGGTCGGGGCCTCATAGGTCGAATACATGTAGGGCGTGATCGCCTCGAATTCGGCAGCGCAGCTATCGATGCGCTTGAAGACGGGGAAGACGCCGAGCTTGTGGCGCAGGGCGCGCACTTCTTCGGCGCTGGTTGCACCGGCCATCGCCACGAGCGCATCGTGGAGCAGGCCCGAACGCTTGGCCTGCGTTTCGGCGAGGCCGCCTGCGACACCGACCGAGCGCACCGCAAGGGTGGCAAGGCGCTTGTCGGAGAAGCCCATCGCCTTCAGGCGGCGAAGGCCTGCGGCATCGCGCGGGAGGCCGTCCTTCTGGATTTCGCGTTCGGCTGCGATGATCGCCTCGATCTGGCGCAAGAACCACGGATCATAGAAGGTGACCGCGGCCACGTCCTCCACGCTCATGCCCTCGCGGAAAGCCTGTCCGACCTTGAGCAGACGGTCCGGCGTGCGGCGCGAGAGTGCTGCAGTGATGACATCGCGGTCCGCGCCTTCCAGTTCGGGCACGCGGTTGAACCCGTCCAGCCCGGTCTCAAGTCCCCGGAGCGCCTTCTGCATCGACTCCTGGAAATTGCGGCCGATCGCCATGACTTCGCCGACGCTCTTCATCGCGGTCGACAGGTCATTGGCCGCGCCCTTGAATTTCTCGAAAGCGAAGCGCGGAATCTTGGTGACGACGTAGTCAATGGTCGGCTCGAAGCTCGCCGGGGTAGCGCCGGTGATCTCGTTGGTGAGCTCGTCGAGCGTGTAGCCCACAGCCAACTTGGCCGCGACGCGAGCAATGGGGAAGCCGGTCGCCTTGGATGCCAGCGCCGAGGAGCGGCTGACGCGGGGGTTCATCTCGATCACGATCAACCGGCCATCGGCGGGATTGACCGCGAACTGGACATTGGAACCGCCCGTCTCCACTCCAATCTCGCGCAGGCACGCGATGCTCGCGTTGCGCATGATCTGGTATTCCTTGTCGGTCAGCGTCAGCGCCGGGGCGACGGTGATGGAGTCCCCGGTGTGCACGCCCATCGGATCGACGTTTTCGATCGAGCAGACGATGATCGCGTTGTCCTTACGGTCGCGCACCACCTCCATCTCGAACTCTTTCCACCCGAGGAGCGATTCCTCGATCAGGACTTCGGTGGTGGGGGACGCATCGAGGCCTTCGCGCACGATCTGGTCGAATTCGGCCTTGTTATAGGCAATCCCGCCGCCGGTGCCGCCGAGGGTGAAGGAGGGGCGGATAATGGACGGGAGCCCGGTGCGTTCGAGCACGGCGCGGGCCTGCTCCAGCGTGGTGGCAACGCCGCTGCGGGCGCTCTCCAGCCCGATCTTGTCCATCGCCTCGCGGAAGCGCTGGCGGTTCTCGGCCTTGTCGATCGCGTCAGCCTTGGCACCGATCATCTCGACGCCGTACTTCGCCAGCGTCCCGTTCGCATCCAGCGCCAGCGCGCAGTTCAGCGCTGTCTGCCCGCCCATCGTGGGCAGCAGCGCATCGGGCCGTTCCTTGGCGATGATCTTGGCGACGATATCGGGCGTGATCGGCTCGATATAGGTTGCGTCCGCGAACTCGGGATCGGTCATGATCGTCGCCGGGTTGGAGTTGACGAGGATGACGCGGTAGCCCTCCTCCTTCAACGCCTTGATCGCCTGCGTGCCGGAGTAATCGAACTCGCAGGCCTGCCCGATAATGATCGGACCAGCACCAATGACGAGGATCGAGGAGATGTCAGTGCGTTTGGGCATTAGGGAGCCTTGAAGCTGATAAACAAGGGGAAACCTTCTTTCTGCGCGTTCGTCAGAATGCAGTCGATGACCGTCTCGTTTCCGGGGGCGATGTTTACACGTGAGCGCGGACCGGTGTGCCCCATCTCAGCGGTGAACTCGCTGGCACCGCACTTGCGGATCAAAGCTGAGCTCGACGTCCGGACGGCGGATTCTTCGTCAGTCTTTTTCACGACATCTTCTAGGGTCTGCGCCCTACTCTCGACTTCCAGAACCGGTGATAGGGGCTCGGTTGAGCCAAATGACTGGCCGATAAGCCAAGCCCCCGATGTTACCACCGAACCGGCTGCGAAGGCGATCAAGGCGGGCCTCACCCCAGCCCCCCTACAAACTTCTCGAACAGGTAGAAACTGTCCTGCGGCCCCGGCGATGCCTCGGGATGATACTGCACCGCGAAGGCCTTCTTGCCCTTGAGCGCGATGCCGCAATTCGTCCCGTCGAAGAGCGAGACATGGGTCTGCTCGACATTCTCAGGCAGCGTGCTCGCGTCCACCGCAAAGCCGTGGTTCATCGAGGTGATCTCGACGAGGCCGGTGGTCTCGCCCCAGCCCTCGCCCACGCGCTGCACGGGGTGGTTTGCGCCGCGGTGGCCCTGATGCATCTTGATCGTCTTCGCACCCGCGGCGAGCGCGAGCATCTGGTGGCCGAGGCAGATGCCGAACAGCGGCACGTCCGCATCGAGCAGCGCCTTGATCACCGGCACGGCATATTCGCCCGTCGCCGCCGGATCGCCCGGGCCGTTGCTCAGGAACACGCCGTCGGGCGCCAGAGCCATCACCTCGTCAAACGACGTCTTCGCCGGAACCACCGTCACCCGCGCGCCGGCCTTCACCAGATTGCGGAAGATATTGTCCTTGGAGCCATAGTCGATCGCGACCACGTGCGGCTTGGCATCGAACACCGCGCGGCCATAGCCCTTGCCGAGCGTCCAGTAGCCGCCCTCCCAGCCCTCGTGCTTGTCGCGCGTCACGCGGATGGCGAGGTCCATGCCCTCCAGCCCCGGCCACTCCTGCGCACGCTTGACCAGCGCGGGTATATCGAACTTGCCGTCCGGCGCATGGGCGATCACCGCGTTGGGTGCGCCAGTCTGGCGGATGCGGCGGGTGAGCGCGCGGGTGTCGATGCCCGCAAGCCCGATCTTGCCGTTGCGCACCATCCAGTCAGCGAACCGCTCGATACTGCGGAAGTTGCTAGGCTCGGTCACGTCCTCGCGCACCACGCAGCCGACCGCGCCTTCAACCTTGCTTTCAATGTCTTCGCCATTCGCACCGACATTGCCGATATGCGGGAAGGTGAAGGTGACGATCTGCCCGGCGTAGGAAGGATCGGTCATCACCTCCTGATAGCCGGTCATGGCGGTGTTGAAGCACACCTCGCCCACCGACGATCCCACGGCTCCGAAGCCCCGGCCCCAGACGACAGTGCCATCAGCCAGCACAAGGACTCCGGTCGCGCCTGCAGGTTGCGCGCGGGTGGATGCGGGGTCGGCCATGAGGCGCTCCGTTACAGGTAAAGCCAGCGATGTTGCTAAGTTTTGCCCGCTAGGCCCCTCGCCCCCTCGCGTCAACCTAGGCTTGGGCCACTATTTGCGTTAGGGGGCCGCGCATCAGTTCAATCCACAGGAAACACCGATGATCCGTGACGATATCAAGGCCGCCACCATCACCGCGATGAAGGCCGGCGAGAAGGACCGCACCGCCGCGCTCCGCCAGATCAGCGCCAAGATCAAGGACCGCGACATCGAGGAACGCACCGCTGCGGCTCCGGTGGCCGATGATGACGTGCTGGTGACGAGCGTGCTCCAGAAGATGGCCAAGCAGCGCCGCGAATCGATCGAGATGTATGATGCCGGCGGCCGCGCGGAACTCGCGGCGGTCGAGCGCGCGGAACTCGCCGTGATCGAGGAATTCCTGCCGCAGATGATGGACGAAGCCGCCACAAAGGCCGCGATCGAGGCGATCAAGGCAGAGACCGGCGCGTCTTCAATGAACGATATGGGCACGGTGATGACCGAACTGCGCACCCGCCACGGCGCGGTGCTCGATGGCAAGCTGGCGAGCACGCTGGTCAAGGCTGCGCTTTCCTAACCACAGACCCGTCCACAGGGCGCGCTTGAACACTGCCCTAATCCGGCGCACCTAACGCCCATGGCCATCACCCCGCAATGGAAGGACGAGCTGCGTGCGCGGATCACGCTGTCGACGCTTGTCCAGCGTTCGGTCAAGCTGACACGGGCGGGGCGCGAGTGGAAAGGGTGCTGCCCGTTCCACGAGGAAAAGACGCCCAGCTTCTACGTCAACGACCAGAAGCAGTTCTACCACTGCTTCGGCTGCGGCGCACATGGCGATGCGATCAGCTGGATGGTGGACCAGCAGGGCCTCCAGTTCATGGACGCCGTCAAGGAGCTGGCGGGCATGGCCGGGATGGAGGTCCCTGCCCCCGATCCCGTCATGGCCAAGCGCGCCGAACAGCGCGCCAGTCTGATCGACGTGACAGAGGCCGCGCAGAAATTCTTCGTAACCAGCCTTGCAGGGCCAAGCGGGGGGGCGGCGCGCGACTACCTCCAGCGGCGCGGCTTCTCCCCTCAGATCATGGCCGAATTCGGCTTCGGCTGGACACCGGATGAGCGGCAGGCGCTGCCCAAGGCGCTGGCCCAATTCGGCGAGGATATGCTCGAAGGCGCAGGGATGCGCGCCGCCAATGAACAGGGCGAACGGTACGACCGCTTCCGCGGACGGGTGATGCTGCCGATCCAGGACGCGCGCGGGCGGGTGATCGCTTTCGGCGGGCGCATTCTCGACAAGCGGGACGGCGTGGCGAAGTACCTCAACTCGCCCGACACCGACCTCTTCGACAAGGGCCGCACCCTCTACAACCTCCACCGCGCCGCCCCCGCCTCGCGCCAGTCAGGTCGGGTCGTGGTCGTCGAAGGCTATATGGACGTGATCGCGCTCGCCAATGCCGGGATTGCCGATGCGGTCGCACCGCTGGGAACTGCGCTCACCGAAATGCAGCTCGAATTGCTGTGGCGCATGGTCGAGGTGCCGGTCTTGTGCTTCGATGGCGATGCGGCCGGCCAGCGCGCCGCGATGCGGGCGATCACCCGGGCGCTGCCGATGCTGGCGCCGATGCGCTCGCTCGGGATCGTGCGCTTGCCTGCCGGGCTCGATCCCGACGATCTGATCAAGGTGCAGGGCAAAGCCGCGATGGAAAAGCTCCTCGCCGCGCCCGGCAGTCTCATCGATACGCTGTGGGATTTCGAGCGCGACGCCCAGCCTCTCGCCACCCCAGAGGCCAAGGCGGGTTTGAAGGCGCGGCTGATGGCGCATGTCGAAACCATCGCCGATCCCGAGATCAAGAGCCTTTACCGCCGGGAGCTCGGTGACCGCTTCTCGGCCTTCGCCTACCCGCCTCGCGCGGCACGTCCCGCCCCGCAGGCACGCTCGCAGCAGGGCCAGCGCCGGCCGTGGAAGGGAGCCAACTTCGCTCCCCCCGGTCTGTCGGAAGAGGCGCGCGCGCGGCTTTCCGGCATCATGGCAGGTGGCCAGCGGCAGGGCCTGCTCGACGCGGTTCTGGCGGGCCTTGCCCGCTATCCGCACCAGATCGCGCGGCACACGGAGTCGCTTTCCGCCCTCGCCCGGCTGACCCCGTCTGTGGCCGCTGAAGTCGAATCGCTCCTCGAACTTGCGGAAACGCTTGATTCGTCCGCGCCAAACGCCATATGCAACGCGCAAGGCCAACCCGCCCCGTCGGCAGATATCCGCTACGCCTTCATTGACGAAGGCAACGATCCCGACGCTGCGTGCGAGGAACTGGCTGAAGCTGTGTCGCTGCTGGTCGAAAGGCCTGCACTTGAGGCTGCGCTTGCGGCCACGATCGCGCGTTTCGACAGCGATCCTGATGGATCGTTTGCCGAGCAGACCCGTTTGCGGACACAGCTCATGGCAGTGGAAGAAAGATTAAAGGCCTTCGGGCGCCGCAAGGCGGCACCTGTGGCAACGGATAGCGATACCGCCTGACCGGCGGTTATGGGATTAACGGGTGGCAAATCCGCTGTGCGCACAGCGGCTGGCTACCCCAGAACGGAATGATGCGAGTTTATGGCCGAGAAGGAAGATGCCCCGCTGATCGACCTCAATGAGGCTTCGATCAAGAAGCTGATCAGCAAGGCGAAGAAGCGCGGCTATGTCACCTATGACGAGCTCAACGAGGCGCTGCCTTCTGGCGAGATGAGCCCCGACCAGATCGAGGACATCCAGACCGCGCTGTCGGAAATGGGCGTGCAGATCGTCGAGAGCGACGAAGACGCCGAGGCCGAAGCCGAAGATCGCGAGGACGGCGAATCCGATGACGCGGTCGTCGATGATGACGACGATGAGGACGACGGCGAGAAAAAGGCTCCCAAGGACGCCCGTGCGGGCAACAAGAAGCTCGCCACAGGCGAACGCACCGATGATCCGGTGCGCATGTACCTGCGCGAAATGGGGGCGGTGGAACTGCTCAGCCGCGAAGGCGAAATCGCCATCGCCAAGCGAATCGAGGCCGGCCGCGACATGATGATCATGGGGCTGTGCGAAAGCCCGATCACCTTCCACGCGATCATCCAGTGGTCCGAAGCGCTGAATAACGGCGATATGCAACTGCGCGAGATCCTCGATCTTGACGCGATGCTCTCCAAGGAACCCCCGGCCGAAAAGATGGCCGAGGGCGCCGAGGATGATGACGATGACGAAATCTCCGAAGCCACCGCCGGCCCGACCATCCGCGAGGATGACGAGGTCGCTGACGAGCCTGAAGCCGACGCTGACGAGGACGAGGACGGCGAAAGCCGCCCCAAGCGCGAAGAGGAAGAGGAGGAGGACAACACCCTCTCCCTCGCCCAGATGGAAGCCGCGCTGAAGCCTGAGGCGCTCGAGCGTTTCGCGCGCATCACCTCGCTGTTCAACGCCTTCGAGAAGCTTCAGGGCGAGCGGGTGGATACGCTGGCCGTGGGCAATGCCTTCCCCCCCGGTAAGGAAGCCAAGTACGAGCAGCTCCGAGAAGACCTCACCGCCGAGGTCGAGTCCGTGCAGTTCCACGCGACCAAGATCGAATTCCTGGTCGACAATCTCTATGCCTTCAACCGCCGGTTGACCACGCTGGGCGGGCAGATGCTCCGCCTGGCCGAGCGTCACAAGGTCAAGCGCGTCGACTTCCTCACCGCCTATGTCGGCAACGAGATGGACGATGCGTGGATCAAGGAACGCGCAAAGAAGGACAAGAAGTGGGCCGCCTTTGCCGAGCGCGAGGAAGACGCGATCGAGCGCATCCGCTCGGAAATCGCCGACATCGCCGCGCAGACCGGCATGAGCCTTCCCGAGTTCCGCCGCATCGTCAACATGGTCCAGAAGGGCGAGCGCGAGGCGCGTATCGCCAAGAAGGAAATGGTCGAGGCGAACCTGCGTCTCGTGATTTCCATCGCCAAGAAGTATACGAACCGCGGCCTGCAATTCCTTGATCTTATTCAGGAAGGCAATATCGGCCTGATGAAGGCAGTCGACAAGTTCGAATACCGCCGTGGCTACAAGTTCAGCACTTACGCGACGTGGTGGATCCGTCAGGCGATCACGCGCTCAATCGCCGATCAGGCGCGCACCATCCGCATTCCGGTGCACATGATCGAGACGATCAACAAGCTGGTGCGCACGAGCCGCCAGTTCCTCCACGAGGAAGGCCGCGAGCCGACACCTGAGGAAATGGCGCAGCGCCTCTCCATGCCTCTGGAGAAAGTGCGCAAGGTGATGAAGATCGCCAAGGAGCCGATCTCCCTCGAAACGCCGATCGGCGACGAGGAAGACAGCCACCTCGGCGATTTCATCGAGGACAAGAACGCGATCATCCCCGTGGATGCGGCGATACAGGCGAACCTCAAGGAAACCGTCACCCGCGTGCTCGCGTCACTCACCCCGCGTGAGGAACGCGTGCTGCGTATGCGCTTCGGCATCGGCATGAACACGGATCACACGCTAGAAGAGGTCGGCCAGCAGTTCTCGGTGACGCGCGAACGTATCCGCCAGATCGAAGCGAAGGCGCTGAGGAAGCTCAAGCACCCGAGCCGGTCGCGTAAAATGCGCTCGTTCCTGGACCAGTAGTCGCTTTCGAAAAGCCCCGCTCCGGCGTGGTTTTTCACATCCGCGCGGGCTTAGCCTTTGCGGTCGGGAAGTTTCTTGCGCTTGGTGTGGGCGAGGTCCTGAAGCTCCTTCTCACTCATCGATTCAGCCATCTCTTTCGAGGCTCCCTTGAGCTTGGACTTGGGCGTTTCGCTGCGTTTGGCAGAAAGCGCCGCACCGGCGGCCTTCTGCTGAGCTTTGGACTTGGCGGGCATCGCAGGCACTCCTGATGGTTGAGCCGCACCAGGCTAGGCCAAACCGCTAAAGCCGCCTTATCCTCCGTCACCCTCATTCATGCGGTTTGGCGTGGCCCTTGCCCCGACGGAATCGCTCGTCGATGTCGGCGATGATCCGCCATTTTCGCAATGAAAACTGATGATACCTTGCGACCAGACGCTGTTCACTTGCCGATCAGGACTGGAGCAGACGCCGCGTTGCATCTGCACCGGTACACCGCCCGATAGGCGACGGATTGTCCTTACCTGCTATGTGAACCCAAGCCCTGCCATCAACGTCCCAATCGTGGAAATCCAATATGCGCCATAGCTTAAGTCTGGCAGTCCTTGTCGCTCTCCTGACCACTGTTCCATTCACGGCTCAAGCAGGAGCGAATTTGGAAGACAGGGCCGAACTCGACGATGCGCGCGTGATTGTTCAGGCGGTTGTCCCAGAAGCGCAACGGACCGCCAGCCTGCAGCAGGTCATGAACGTGGTGGGCACACAAATGGTGCAATCGGGGTTGATCGACGAGGAGAGAGCCCGTGATGGCCAAGATGTTCGAGGAGTTCATGGCCGACCTGCCGGTGCGTCTGCGGCCAGCGATCGATGCCTTTGGGAGCGACATGGCCGATGCCATGACCCAGGCTTACATCCGGGAATTCTCGGCGAGAGAATTGCGGGAAGTCCGCAAGTTCGCGGTGTCTTCTGCCGGTACGCATTATCTGGGCGCAAGTATGAAGATGCTCGAAGACCCGGCTGTCGCTGCGGCCAACAAGCGCTTCCTCGCCACCTTACCGGCGGCGATGGACCAGATCATGGATGATTGGGACCGGCAAGCAAAGACGTACCTTGCAAAAAAACGGGCAAGCAATAGCGATGGCGAAGCGAGAACCATGATAGTGGACAATCCACCGCCCGCTCCTCCTGCCCCTCCCGTAGTGCCTGCCCCACCTATGCCGCCGCGGTAACGCGAGGGTCCCGGGAAAACTCACCGCCTTCGGAACGGCCACACCAGCTGCCGCATCCAGCCTTCGGGCGCACGCTCCCCCGCAATGCCGTAGCCCTCTGGCCAGCGGTTCTCAGGCATATGATAGGTCCCCAACCAGCGGTCGATCATCGGCAGGTGGACAGCGAAATTCACGTCGCGCGCTTCGGGTTCCACGCCGTGGTGCCAGTGGTGGAAGCGGGGCATGGCGATCCAGCGTTCAAGCCAGCCCCAGCGCGGGACGAAATTGGCGTGGATGAACACTGCGTGGAAGCTCACAAGCGCGAGATAGGCATAGACCGCCACCTGGTCGAAGCCCGCCACCAGCAGCGCCAGCAAAACCAGCCCGCGCGTCACGATCACATCCACCAGATGCAGCCGTGATCCGGCGATCCAGTCCATCACCTCGACCGAATGGTGCACCTTGTGGAAGCGCCACAGGACCGGCACGGCATGAAACGCGCGGTGCACGGCATATTGCGCGAGGTCTGCAACCATCACCGCGAGGGCGAACTGCATCACCAGCGGCAGGCTCTGTATCAGATCCTGGACGGGCGTCACCGCCAGCACGCTCCCCAGAGCCACCGCCGGGGCCAGCACAGCGACACTCATAACCTGTGCGAGCGCGTGGCTAGCGAAGAAATACTGCGTGTCGGTCAGCCACCCGCGGCGGAAGGCAGCCTGCTCTCGCCGGTGAGGAAAGGCACCCTCCAGCGGCACGAAGACCGCTGCAGTGCTCAGCACGCCCAGCACAAACCAGTCGATCCCGAGATAGACCGCGCTCGCTCCCCCCCGCGGAATTTCCACGCCTCCTGCACCCAGCAGCAGGGCCGCCCCCGCCAGCGCAAGGCCTGCGACCCCGAGCGCCTTCTTGCGCCGCAGCAGCATCGAAAGCCCCGCAAACCCCATCGCCGCCAGCAGCGCGACGTCGATGGCGAGCCGCACCAGCGCCAGCGGATAGCGCCCTCGCAGCTCCGGGAGCGTCAGGTATTGCGGAAAGTGCAGACACAGCACCGCCAGCAGCGCCAGCAGGCCCAGAACGATCCCGAGCAAGCCGCTCAGCCAGCCTGTGCCGAGATGGCGCGGCCGGTCGTCCGCAAAGAGGCGGGCAAGCCATTGTTCGGCCGTCAGGCGGGGCGAGGGAGCATCCATGCTCGCGCCATAGCACATCGCCCTTCCCCAGCGGTTAAACCGCCGGTCGAAAAGGCACGCGGCGGGGGTGGAGAATCGCGCCCCCAGCGCCTATAGGGCCGTCATGCGCATCGCCATCGCCTCAGATCACGCCGCCGTCGACCTCAAAGCCGAACTAGCCGAATGGCTCGTCGAAGAAGGTCACGAGGTTGCCGACCTCGGCCCGGAACCGGGGCAGAGCGTCGACTATCCCGATTACGGCTACCGCCTTGCCGAGATCATCGCCGAAGGCACGGTCGAATTCGGCGTTGCCCTGTGCGGCAGCGGGATCGGCATTTCGATCAGCGTCAACCGCCACCCGCAGGTGCGCTGTGCGCTAGTGTCGGAACCACTCTCTGCATCCCTCGCCCGCGAACATAATGATGCCAATTGCATCGCTTTGGGCGCGCGGCTCGTAGGGATCGAAATGGCGAAGTCCTGCGTTGCAACATTTCTCGATACAGAATTCGCCGATGCCGGCGATCCTGCCGGGCGCCACCAGCGCCGGGTCGGCAAGCTCGGCAAGCCCCCGTTCCAGCCCGATCACATTGAGACCCACCAATGAGCACCGCCCCGATCGATTTCGCCGCCCGCACTGCCGGTTCGTCCATGGACGGCTTCTGGCACAATGACCTGGCCCACGCCGATCCCGAAATCGCTGCCGCCATTGGCAAGGAACTCGCCCGCCAGCGCGACAAGATCGAACTGATCGCGTCCGAGAACATCGCGAGCCGCGCTGTGCTGGAAGCGGCCGGATCCGTGTTCACCAACAAGTATGCCGAGGGCTATCCGGGCAAGCGTTACTACGGCGGCTGCGATTATGCCGACGTGGTTGAAACACTTGCGATCGAGCGCGCCAAGCAGTTGTTCGGCTGCAACTTCGCCAACGTGCAGCCCAACTCGGGCTCGCAGATGAACCAGGCGGTGTTCCTCGCGCTGCTGAATCCGGGTGACACCTTCATGGGGCTCGACCTCAATTCGGGCGGGCACCTCACCCATGGCTCGCCGGTCAACATGAGCGGCAAGTGGTTCAACGTCGTCTCTTATGGCGTTAACCGCGAGACCGAGACGATCGACATGGACGAAGTCGTGTCCAAGGCGCGCGAGAGCAAGCCCAAGATCATCATCTGCGGCGGCACGGCCTATTCGCGCACGTGGGATTTTCCCGCCTTCCGCGCCATCGCCGATGAAGTGGGCGCGGTGCTGCTGTGCGACATGAGCCACATCTCAGGCCTCGTCGCGGGCGGCGCGCACCCCTCGCCGTTCCCGCATTGCGACATCGTCACCTCGACCACCCACAAGTCCCTGCGCGGTCCGCGCTCGGGGATCATCCTTTGGAACGACGAGAAGTACACCAAGCCGCTCAACATGGCGGTGTTCCCAGGCTTGCAGGGCGGCCCGCTGATGCACATCGTCGCGGCCAAGGCGGTCGCCTTCAAGGAAGCGCTCGATCCGTCTTTTAGCGAATACGCCCACCGCATCGTCGAGAACGCCCGCGCACTCGCGGCGAGCCTTGAAGAGAACGGCCTGCGCATCGTAAGCGGCGGGACCGACAACCACTCGATGCTCGTCGATCTGACCGCGAAGGATGTCACCGGCAAGGACGCCGAAAAGGGTCTCGATCGCGCCTGGCTGACCTGCAACAAGAACGGTATCCCGTTCGACACCCGCTCGCCCTTCGTGACCAGCGGCATCCGCCTGGGCACGCCCGCCGGCACCACCCGCGGCTTCGGCCCGGAAGAATTCCGCACAGTCGGGAAGCTCATCGCCGAAGTGATTGAAGGCCTTAGCAAGAACGGCCCCGAAGGGGATGCACAGATCGAAGAGAGTGTCCGCCAGCGGGTCAGCGCGCTGTGCGCGGCCTTCCCCGTCTATCCCGGTATGTAAGGAGCCTTGGGCCATGGATCAGGAACCACGCCAGACGCCCGAATGGGTCGAAGAAGTGAAGACCGAAGTGACGGGCATGGCCAAGGAAGGCCTCAACCACCCTTCGACCGCGCCGGTGCTAACCGGTGCGGCAATCGGCGCGGTGGCGGGCTGGCTGTTGCCAGTCGTATCGCTGCCCATCGGCCTGCTGGCCGGTGCGGGCTTTGCGCTGTACCAGAGGATCAAGAAGTAACCTTCTGAATGCGTTGCCCCTTCTGCGCCCATGACGATACCCAGGTAAAGGACAGCCGCCCGACCGAGGATAATGCCTCGATCCGGCGCCGCCGCCAGTGCTCGTCGTGCGGCGCGCGTTTTACCACTTTCGAACGCGTGCAGCTGCGCGAGGTCGTGGTGGTGAAGTCCGGAGACCGGCGCGAGCCGTTCGAGCGTTCGAAGCTCGAGCAATCCGTTTCGCTGGCCACGCGCAAGCGGTCGATTGACCAGGAGCGGATCGATCAGCTGATCAGCGGCATCCAGCGCCAGGTCGAAACCTCGGGCGAGGCCGAGGTGCCCTCCTCGCATATCGGCGAGTTGGTGATGGAAGGGCTGCGACAGATCGATAGTGTCGCCTATATCCGCTTCGCTAGCGTCTACCGCGATTTTTCCGAAGCGCGCGACTTCGAGGAATTTGCTCACACCGTGCAGCAAGCCGCGAAGGATTAACCGGAACATGAGCGATCTCAACAAACCTGTGATCGTGCTCGTGCGCCCGCAGCTCGGGGAAAACATCGGCAAGGCCGCGCGCGCGATGCTCAATTTCGGGCTGACTGAACTGCGGCTCGTTAGCCCCCGCGATGGCTGGCCCAATCCTTCCGCGGGACCGGCCGCATCGGGCGCCGATATCGTGCTGGAGCAGGCGAAGGTCTACGCCACCACGGCCGAGGCGGTGGCCGACTGCGCGTATGTCCACGCCACCACGGTTCGCAAGCGCGGCGTCACCAAGCCGGTGATCGGCGCAGACGAGGCTGGGCGGCAGGTCCATACGCTTGCCGGACGTCACGCAATTATCTTCGGCCCCGAACGCTCGGGCCTCGAAACCGAAGACGTCGCGCTCGCCCGCAACATCCTGACCATCCCAATCAACCCCGAATTCGCCTCGCTGAACCTCGCGCAGGCTGTGATTCTGGTGTCCTATGAATGGTCGCGGATCGGGCGCGAGATTGCGGGCGGTGACGCGGTGCTGGTGCAGCCGACGCTGGAGGACACCCTGCCTCCCGCTCCGCAGGAAGAGCTTGAAGGGCTGATCGCCCATTTCGAACAAATGCTGGAACCGCGCGACTATTTCCTGCCGGAAGGCCGCGCCGAAGCGACCCGCCGCACGTTGCGTGGAGTGCTCACCAAGCCGGGCTGGAATCACCTCGAGGTACGCACCTTGCGCGGTGTTCTGACGACGCTGGCCCGCACAATTCGCCACTGACCGGGGGCGCATGCGCCTGTGGCGGGTTGACCTTTGACCCCGTCCTGCTATGCGCGCGCCTTCGCAATTGGCCCTGCACCCCGGTGAAGCAGTGGCCGCATCCCGCCTCGCGGGGTGGTGCGGTTCCGGGTTCAAGGCTTCCCGCAGTGGGCAGCCCAGCAAATTTGAAGGATACGACTTATGTCGAAGCGCAAGAGCGCCAAGTACAAGCTTGACCGCCGGATGGGCGAAAACATCTGGGGTCGCCCGAATTCGCCCGTCAACAAGCGTTCCTACGGTCCCGGCCAGCACGGTCAGCGCCGCAAGGGCAAGATGAGCGACTA
This sequence comes from Porphyrobacter sp., assembly GCA_027533455.1. Lineage (GTDB taxonomy): Bacteria > Pseudomonadota > Alphaproteobacteria > Sphingomonadales > Sphingomonadaceae > Erythrobacter. Next base: position 720,783 of record JAPZUC010000002.1, read on the forward strand.
CGGCCTTCAGCTGCGCGCCAAGCAGAAGCTCAAGGGCTACTACGGCGACGTCACTGAAAAGCAGTTCAAGCGCACCTATGCCGAAGCTTCGCGCATGAAGGGTGACACCAGCCAGAACCTGATCGGCCTCCTCGAGCAGCGTCTGGACATGGTTGTCTACCGCGCCAAGTTCGCGCCGACCATCTTCTCCGCGCGCCAGATCGTCAGCCACGGTCACATTTATGTGAACGGTGTGAAGTGCAACATCGCCTCGCGCCGCGTGAACATCGGTGATGTCGTCAGCCTCGGCAGCAAGGCCAAGGAAATGGCGCTCGTGATCGAAGCCCAGGGCCTCGCCGAGCGTGACATTCCCGATTACGTCCAGCCCGATGGCAACGACAAGATCACCTTCACCCGCGTGCCGAAGCTCGACGAAGTGCCCTACCCGGTCACGATGGAGCCGAACCTGGTGGTGGAGTTCTACTCGCGCTGATCCGACGCTTCAGCGACCAGACACAAAAAGGGCGGCCTTTCGGGGCCGCCCTTTTTTGTTGGTCTTTCTGAGGGCTTTGTGGCGCTGGCGTGGTCAGCCTGCCGATCAAACGCGCGTGCGGTCCCATTCGGCAAATTCGTAGGCGATCGAGCCTTCCACGAGCCGCTCCCAGATATCGGCCACCACATCAGTGGGGATCCCATGCACTTCCGCCTCGGCAAAAGCGGCGGCGATCACGCTCGCCTTGCGCGCTTCGTCACGCACAGCGTCGCGGCTCGGCTTGATCCGCGCGGCGGCACGCATGTAGCCGAAGCGCTTGGCGAGCAGACCGACCAGCTCGCGGTCCAGCGCATCAACCCCGGCGCGCACGTCCAGCATGGTTTCGCAGGCTTGGGGGTCTTTGGTGGCGCGATCAGACATTAATCATGAACTTCCAAGGTAATCACGCCGGAATGTGGCGGCAAAATCGGCGAAACGCTGGCCCGCAATGGCATCGCGCATGGCCTGCATCAAGGCCTGATAGAAGCTGAGATTGTGCTCGGTCACCAACATCGCGCCGAGCATCTCGCCTGACTTCACGAGATGGTGGATATAGGCGCGGCTATAGGTGGTGCAGACCGGGCAATGGCAGCGGTCATCAAGAGGGCCAGTATCTTCCGCAAAGCGGGCGTTCCTCAGGTTGAGCGGGCCGTTCCAGGTGAAGGCCTGTCCGTTGCGGCCCGAGCGGGTGGGCAGAACGCAATCGAACATATCGATCCCGCGCTCCACCGCGCCGACCAGATCGTCGGGCTTGCCCACGCCCATGAGGTAGCGCGGGCGGTCCACCGGGAGCATATCGGGGGCATAGTCGAGCACGCGGAACATCGCCTCCTGCCCCTCGCCCACGGCAAGACCGCCCACAGCATAGCCATCGAAACCGATGTCGGTGAGCATGTCGGCACTGATGCGGCGCAGGTCTTCATGAAGCGCGCCCTGCTGGATGCCGAACAAAGCCGCGCGGCTCGCGTGTTCCTCGCCTGCTTCAAACCCCTCGCGACTGCGCCGGGCCCAACGCATCGAAAGCTCCATCGATGACGCGATCTCGTCGCGCGGACGGTCGGCGCGGGGGCATTCGTCAAAGGCCATGACGATATCGGAGCCGAGCAAGCGCTGGATTTCCATGCTGCGTTCGGGCGTGATCATGTGCTTGCTGCCATCGATATGGCTGCGGAATTCGACGCCCTGTTCGGTCAGCTTGCGCAGCTCCGACAGGCTCATCACCTGATAGCCGCCGGAATCGGTGAGGATCGGGCGCTGCCAGTTCATGAATTTGTGAAGGCCGCCAAGCCGCGCGACCCGCTCTGCGCCGGGACGCAGCATCAGGTGATAGGTGTTGCCGAGGATGATGTCGGCGCCGGTCTGGCGCACGGCCTCGGGCTTCATCGCCTTGACAGTGGCGGCCGTGCCGACCGGCATGAAGGCGGGTGTGCGGATTTCTCCGCGCTGCATGGCAATCGTGCCGGTGCGCGCTTTGCCATCGGTGGCGTGCAGGGTGAAGGAGAAACGGGGCGGCGTCATTGCGGGTGCGCCCTAGCCGTGCCGGGCTGTGCTGTCACGTCCCGGCATGACGACGCGAAAAGGGGCAGGGGAACGTGCCTCGTATCCCCTGCCCCTCAGCAGTCAATCTAAGCGCGTGGCTTAGAACTTGTAGAGCACGCCGACGGTGGCACGGGTCGAATCGAACGCGATTGTGTCGATCCCGGCGCGGAAGGCGATCGGGCTGTCGCCAAGGCCGAACTCGACGCCGGCGCCGACAAGGTAGTCGCCATCGGTATCGTCAGAGCCTGCCGGGGCACCCGGGACGAGACGGCTCAGGTTGAAGTCGACTTCCTGGACGCCGCCACGGACATAGACCTTGGCGCTGTCGCCAACGCGCACACCGGCGCGGGCGGCAATGCCGTATTCGCTGTCGATCGCGCCGTCGCCGATGTTGTAGTTGCCTTCGGCACCGACGAACAGGGTTTCGCCGACCGGAAGGTCGACGCCGGCAACAAGGCCGTAAATGCCGCCGTCATCATCGGGCAGGCCGATGCCGAGATCGTGGATACCGGCAGTGGCGCCCACGTAGACTTCGGGGCCCTGCGCGGTCGACTGGGCCTGAGCGGCCGCCGGAACGGCAATCGCGCCCAAAGCGGCGAGCGTGGTGAAGGTGAGGGTTTTCATAATTCTGTTTTCCCTTGTTTTATGCGGCGCACTGGGGGCGTGCGCCGATGGGAGGGCACTTATGACCCTATCACTTTCGCCAGGATGAACTGCGGGAAAAGCTGACGTTCAGTCTCGGCAGACGACGTGGCTGGCCGACAAACGGCCTGCCCGGATCGACCAAGGACGGCCGCCGAAAGGCTACTGCTGCAACCCTCCGGCGTCCTGTCATAGTTCAGAACTTGATGCCGACGCCCACGGTTCCGCGCAGGGTGTCGAAGGCGATCGTGTCGACATTGGCGCGCAGCACCACAGAGCTCACCGGAACTTCGACGCCAACGCCAACCAGGTAATCGCCACCAACGTCGCTGACGTCGATGTTGTTATCGTCGAGGAAGTCTTCATCGACGCCGGTCAGGTTGCCAAGATCGAGATCGACCCACTGGTAACCGCCGCGGGCGTAGATCTTGCTGCCGCCTTCGGTCTTGAAGCCGAGACGGCCCGCAACGCCATACTCGGATTCAATCGGGCCGCTACCGAAGTGGAAGTTGCCTTCAACACCGGCAAACATGCTGTCGCCGACGGGGACATCGACTGCGGCAAAGACGCCGTAGATTTCGCCGCTGTCGTCGATGTTGAAATCGTCGAATTCGCCATCGTCAGCGTCGAGATCGCCGAGGTCGACGCCGAGATCGTGCATACCGACCGATGCGCCGATGGTGATGTCGGGCTTCGTGGAATCAGGTGCGCTCTGGGCATGAGCGGCGGCGGGCAACGCGAGCGCGCCAGCGGCTGCGAGCGTGGTGAAGACGAGCTTCTTCATTATTCGTGTGTCCTTTTGCGAACCGCCGCGGGAGGTGCGACGTCGAAAAGGCGGGTAGGAAGGAGGGCTTTGCCGCGTAATTAACGAAGGTTATGATTGTTGTTAATGTCTGTCGAGTGGTGCAACGCATCATATGAACGCATTATAATTATAAATTAAGTTACTCTCGCAACCGCCAACCCGTGCGGAAGATGACTACAATGATGACCACGCAGACAGTGAGGAACCCCAGGGTCAGGCCAAGCGACACCGCAATCGGCACATCCGAAACCCCGTAGAAGCTGTAACGCAGTCCGCTCACCAGAAAGGCGATCGGGTTGGCGAGGGCGATGGCGTCCCATGGCGCGGGCAGATCGCGGATCGAATAGAAGGTGCCGCCGAGGAAGGTGAGCGGGGTCAGGATCAGCATCGGGATAATGCCCAGCTTCTCGAAACTGTCGGCCCAGATGCCGAGGATGAACCCGAACAGCGCGAAACTGGATGCAACCAGCATGATGTAAACCGCGGCGAGCAGGGGATGGGCGATCTCGTAATCGACGAAAAGGCGTGCGGTGCCGAGGATGATCGTGGCAAGGATAAGGCCTTTGGTCGCCGCCGCGCCTACAAACCCGGCCAGCGTCTCGGCCACGCCCACAGGGGCGGAGAGCAGTTCGTAGATCGTGCCTGTAAAGCGCGGCATATAAATGCCGAAGCTGGCATTGCTGGTGGTCTCTCCCAACAGGGTCAGCATCAAGAGTCCGGGGATGATGAAGGCCCCGTAAGGCACCCCGCCCACCGGCTCCATCCGCGCGCCGATCACTGATCCGAACACCACGAAATAGAGCGAGGTGGTGAGCACCGGTGAGAGGATCGACTGAAAAGCGGTGCGAAAGGCACGCGCCATCTCGCGGCGGTAGATCGCCAGCGCGCTGCGCAGGTTGAAATGCATCACGCGGCTTCCCCCTGCTTTTCGCCCAGTAGCCCGACGAAAATGTCCTCTAGCGAGCTGTCGTGGATGTCGAGGCTGGTAAAGCCGATTCCGGCGCGGGTCAGCGCCTGGGCAAGCTGCGCGACTTCGGCGCGGCCCTTCCCTTCCCCGTTGCCGCCGCGATAAGTGAGCCGGGTACCGCCCTGCGACAATTCGAGCGCGAAACCTGCGAGCGCCTCGGGCAAGGCAGCCAGCGGCGCGGCCAGATCGATCACTGCCTCGGTCGTGCCTAGTCGTTCCATCATTGCGCGCTTTTCGTCGACCATTCGGATGCGCCCGGCCTGGATGATGCCGACGCGATCGGCCATCTCCTCGGCCTCCTCGATGTAATGGGTGGTGAGGATGATGGTTACGCCGCGTTCCTTCAATGCCGCGATCTGCTGCCACATATCCTTGCGCAGTTCGACATCCACGCCCGCAGTCGGCTCATCGAGGAACAGCAGTTCCGGCTCGTGTGCCAGGGCCTTGGCGATCAGCACGCGGCGCTTCATCCCGCCTGACAGCGCGCGGATTTGTGCGTCGCGCTTGTCCCACAGCGATAGGCTGCGCAGGATATGCTCGATCATCACAGGATCGCTCGCCTTGCCGAACAGGCCGCGCGAATAGGTAACGGCGCGCCACACGGTCTCGAACATGTCGGTGGCGAGTTCCTGTGGAACCAGCCCGATGCGCGCACGCGCCTTGCGCCAGTCCTTCGACAGATCCTGCCCGAAGGCGGTGATTGTGCCGCCGGTTGGCCGCACCAGCCCGCACACCGCGCCGATCAGCGTCGTCTTGCCCGCCCCATTCGGCCCAAGCAGCGCGAAGATTTCACCCGGTTTGATATCGAGATCGACCGAATCAAGTGCGCGCGGGCCGTTCGTGTAGGTCTTGGTCAGACCGCGGATCGACAGAATGGGTTCATGCATTGCAACTGATTACGGGAGCAGGAGCGAGGAGTCACCATAGGAATAGAAGCGGTATTCATTGGCGATGGCGTGTTCATAGGCAGCCATCATCCGATCGCGGCCCATCAACGCGCTGACCAGCATCATCAGGGTCGATTTGGGCAGGTGAAAATTGGTCATCAAACCATCGACCGCCTTGAGTTTGTAGCCTGGCGTGATGAAGATCGCCGTGTCGCCGGCGAAGGGCTGGATCACGCCGTGCTCGTCCACTGCGCTTTCAAGCAATCGCAGCGAGGTGGTGCCGACCGCGATGATTCTGCCACCCTTTGCGCGCACTTCATTGAGCTGATCCGCGGTTTCCTGCGAGATACGTCCGAATTCGGCGTGCATCTGGTGGTCGTCGGTGTCGTCGGCCTTGACCGGCAGGAAGGTGCCCGCGCCCACGTGCAGCGTCAGTATCGCCCGGCCGATCTCCGCCGCATCAATCGCATCGACCAGCCTTTGCGTGAAATGCAGAGAGGCCGTGGGAGCGGCGACCGCCCCTTCCTCGCGCGCAAACATGGTCTGGTAGTCTTCCAGATCCTGGGCATCGATGCCGCGCTTGGAAGCTATATAGGGTGGCAACGGCATTGTACCGGCACGATCAAGCAGGACTTCGACCGGCTCCTCACCCTCGAAGAACAGGGTGAGCGAGCCATCGACAAAGCGATCCTCGGCAATCGCGGTGACCCCGCCACCGAAGATCAGCTGGTCGCCGATTTTCACGCGCTTGGCGTTCTTGAGGAAAGCTTGCCAGCGGCGCAGGTCGATCCGCTTGTGCAGCGTGGCGCCGATCTTCGCCTCTCTGTCGGCGCGGCGCCCTTCGAGCTGGGCGGGGATCACGCGGGTATCGTTAAAGACGAGCACGTCACCCGCCTTGAGCAGCTGCGGCAGATCGCGCACGCCCGCGTCTTCGAAGGGGGCATCGGCCCCGCGCACCACCAGCATTCGCGCGGCATCGCGCGGTCGCACCGGCCGCAGCGCAATGCGCTCTGGCGGAAGCTCGAAATCGAACAGGTCAACCTTCATGGGGCGCGCGCCTAGCGGGAACGCGGCCGCTGCGAAAGAGGCTTACTTCCCCGGAAGCGGCGCGCTCAGCATGTCGGCGGTGACCGGCTCATCAGCAGCCGGGGCCGGCGGCGGTGGCGGCGCCTTGTTGTCCGCCGCGATTGAAGCCTGAACGATGTAGCTCGGCGTGGCAGGCGGTTCACCGCGGTTGATCGCGTCGATCGCTTCCATGTTCTCGATCACCCGGCCGACGTTGGTATACTTCTTGTCGAGGCTGAAACGCGGGTAGAACACGATGAAGAACTGGCTGTTGGCGCTGTCGTCCGAAGCGGCGCGAGCCATCGAGAGCGTCCCGCGGACATGCGGCATCGGATTGAATTCGGCCTTGAGATCGGGCAGTTCGCTGCCGCCCTGTCCGGTCCCGGTCGGATCGCCGCCTTGCGCCATGAAACCGTCAATCACGCGGTGGAACACAACGCCATCATAGAAACCGGCGCGGGTAAGCGTCTTGATCCGTTCGACGTGAGCCGGCGCCCAGTCGGCCTGGAGCCGGATCTTGACGCGTTGACCATTCGACAGGTCGAGAACCCAAACGTTTTCGGGGTCCGATGCCGCATCGTAATCGATCGGCATATAGGTGCGGTTCGCCTTGGGCGCCGCTTCCTCGTCGGGCTTACCGGCATTGTCGCCGAAGGCCACGGGCGGGGTATCGTCCTTGCGCTGCTGGGCGAAGACGGCGTGCGGCGCGGCGAGCAGTGCAAGCGCAGCAAAGGCAGTGGCAAACTTGGCTGTGATCATTGTTCCATCCGGATTTCGGTGGCCGTGTAGCCCCGCCCGTCTGTCACTGCAATGAATGATGGCGTGACAGACGGGAAAGGCTCGGCTCAGTAATCGCCCTTGAGCCCCTGCTCGCGCACCCGCGCGATAACTTCCTCGCAGACGGGCGCGCTCACGAACCTCGCGATGTCGCCACCATAGACCGCGATCTCCTTGACCAGCTTGGAGGCGATCGGCTGGAGCGAGACATCTGCCATCAGGAACACGGTTTCGATATTGTGATCGAGCTGCTGGTTCATGCCGGCCATCTGGTATTCGTACTCGAAATCGGCGACCGCGCGCAGGCCGCGGATGATGACATTCGCGCCCTGCTTCTGCGCGAACTTCACAAGCAGCGCGTTGAACCCCACCACCTCGACATTGGTCAGGCCCATGTTCGCCACCTCGCGCTCCACCATGCGGAAGCGTTCCTCGGTCGAGAACATCGGGTTCTTCGAAGGATTGGTCGTCACCCCGATGATCAGATGATCGACCAGCTTCGACCCGCGCCGGATGATATCGGCGTGGCCAAGAGTGATGGGATCGAAGGTCCCGGGATAGATTCCGATACGGCGGGTCATGGCGTGTCCTCTCCGGCGCGACGTCTAGCGGTCGCGCTCAACAATGTATCGGGCGAGCGCGCGAAGGATGTCCGCCTCGGCCCCGTAGGACGCAAGCCGCAGCACTGCCTGATCGACCAGTGCGCGGGCCTGTTCGCGGGCCTTGTCGACGCCCATCAGGGTGACGAATGTCTGCTTGCCCTGCTCGTTATCCTTGCGCAGCGCCTTGCCTGCCTTCTCGATATCGCCTTCGACATCAAGCAGATCGTCGGCAATCTGGAACGCTAGGCCAATGTCGCGGGCATAGGCCCGCAAGTGCGCCCTGCCCTGCGGCGCGACCTTGCCGAGGATCGCGCCCATCTCTACCGCTGCTGCAAGCAGTGCGCCGGTCTTGAGTTGCTGGAGCCGGGTGATCGCCTGAAGGTCATAGATCACGCCTTCTTCATCCGCGACCATGTCCATCATCTGCCCGCCGGCCATGCCGCTCATACCGCTGGCCTGCCCGAGGGTGAGGATCAGCTCGCTGCGGGTGAAGGGGTCTTCGCTGGTGGCGTTATCGGCGAGGATCTCGAAGGCAAGCGCGTGCAGCGCATCGCCGGCGAGCACAGCCGTCGCCTCGTCATAGGCCTTGTGCAGCGTCGGCTTGCCGTGGCGCAGGTCGTCATTGTCCATGCATGGCAGATCATCATGGATCAGCGAATAGACGTGGATCGCCTCGATTGCGGCTCCTGCCCGCAGCGCCGCATCACGCGACACGCCGAACAGCCCGGCGGTGCTGCACACTAGCAGCGGACGCACCCGCTTGCCGCCACCGATCACGGCGTAGCGCATCGCCTCGACCAGACGGGCGCTGGTGTCGTCGGGCACCGGCAACAGCGCGTCGAAGACCGAATCGATCTCCGACTGCACGCGCTTGATCTCGTCGCCAAGCATATTGGCTTGTGTTTCTGCGAGCATCGCGCCTTACCCTTCCGCGTCGAAGGGACGGGTGCCGGTTGCCCGGCCATCAGCGGCAGTGACTATCCGCTCGATCCGCGCCTGCGCCGCATCGAGCCGCTGCTGGCAAGCGGTGCGCAGCGCCTCGCCCCGTTCGTAAAGACTGATCGACTGATCTAGCGGCACGTCACCGCGTTCAAGCTGCTGCACGATCTGCTCGAGCGCGGCGAGCGCCTGCTCGAAGCTGAGACCAGCGATGTCGTGCCCGGCATCAGCCGGTGTTGAAGTGCCCTCGTCCATGGTGCGGAGCATTGACGGCGCGGGCGGGCGCGGTCAAGGCTGGCAGCAACGGGCGGCTTCAACCAAACACAGGATAATCGTGCACATGCTCAAGTGGATCATCGCCTATGGCGTCGCTGCCGTGTCGTTTCTGGCGTTCGACATCGTGTGGCTTCGCTGGGCGGCGGGCAACCTCTACAAGCCGGTGATCGGCGAGATCATGGCCAAGGATTTCAATGTCGGGGCGGCAGTCGCCTTCTACCTGATCTACATCGCCGGAATCACCTGGTTCGCGATCCGTCCGGGTGTGGAAGGCGGCGGCGTGCAAGCAGCGATGCTCAACGGCATCCTGCTGGGTGCACTGTGTTATGCGACCTTCGACCTGACCTCGCAGGCCGTGATGAAGGTGTGGGCGACACACATCTCGGTGCTCGACATCCTGTGGGGTGCTTTCGTGACCGGTGCTGCGGCCTCGATCGCCACATGGGCGGTGCTGCGCTTCGCTCCGGTCGCTACGCCGGCCGTCGGCTGACATGTTCATAGGCCACTTCGCTCCGGCCTTTATCGCTGCCGCGGTCAGCCCGGAACGGCCGCGACTGGGAGCGATGTTTGTGGCGGCGCAGCTGGTCGACTGGGGTTTCTTCACTTTGGCGCTGTTCGGCGTGGAGAAAATGCGGGTCGATCCGGCAGCAAGCGTGATGGTGCCTTTCGACCTCTACCAGATGCCCTACACCCACAGCCTGCTCGGCACGGCGATCTGGGCTGCGGCGTTCTTCGGGACGGTGGCGATCTGGCAGAGCAGCTGGCGCATCGGCCTGCTCGCCGGGATCGTGGTCCTGTCGCACTGGCTGTGCGATCTGCTTGTCCATGTGCCCGATCTGACTCTGGACGGCACGCCGCCCAAGCTGGGGTTTGGATTGTGGAACCTGCCATGGGTGGCAATTCCGCTCGAACTGTCGTTCGTTTTAGGGGCTTTCGCCTTCTATCTGCGCCGAACCCGCGGACCGGCCGGGCCGCCGATGGTACTGGCAGGCGTCATGCTGTTGTTCCAGCTGGCAAACTGGTTCGCGCCCCATCCGGCGAGCGCTGGTCCGTTTCTCTACCTTCAGGCACTGTTTGCCTTTGCTGTCCTTACTGCATTGGCAGCATGGGTCGGGGAGAATCGCTGGTTCAGGAAACGCGGCGGCTTGGCCTTGTCCGCGCGGTAATCTAGGGGGCCTCGCAAGGAGTCCCTCTCATGACCACCATCACCCCCGAAATCGTCGAACAGCACGGCCTTTCCCCCGAGGAATACGAACGCGTCCTGCACGCGCTGGGCCGCGAGCCGAACCTTGTGGAACTCGGCATCTTCTCGGTGATGTGGTCCGAGCATTGCAGCTACAAATCCTCGCGCCTGCACTTGAAGAAGCTGCCGACGGAAGCGCCGTGGGTAATTTGCGGCCCGGGCGAGAACGCCGGCGTGATCGACATCGGCGACAATCAGGCGGCGATCTTCAAGATGGAGAGCCACAACCACCCCTCCTACATCGAGCCCTATCAGGGCGCGGCGACGGGTGTGGGAGGCATCCTGCGTGACGTGTTCACCATGGGCGCACGGCCCATCGCCAACGCCAATGCGCTGCGGTTCGGCCGGCCTGACCACCCCAAGATGAAGCACCTCGTGCAGGGCGTGGTTGCCGGGATCGGCGGCTATGGCAATTGCGTCGGCGTGCCGACAGTGGCCGGGGAGACCAATTTCCACCCGGCCTATGACGGCAACATTCTCGTCAACGCGATGACCGTAGGCGTCGCCGATCAGGACAAGATCTTCTATTCCGCTGCCACCGGCATCGGAAATCCGATCGTCTATGTCGGCTCCAAGACCGGGCGCGATGGCATCCACGGCGCGACTATGGCTTCAGCCGATTTCGGCGAGGATGCCGAAGCTAAGCGCCCCACGGTGCAGGTCGGCGATCCCTTCACCGAGAAGCTGCTGATTGAAGCCTGCCTTGAACTCATGGCGACCGATGCCATCGTCGCCATTCAGGACATGGGCGCTGCGGGCCTTACGTCGTCTTCTGTGGAAATGGCGAGCAAGGGCGGCGCCGGCATCCGGCTCGACATGAACAAGGTGCCCTGCCGCGAAACCGGCATGACGCCCTACGAGATGATGCTCTCCGAAAGCCAGGAGCGGATGCTCATGGTGCTGAAGCCGGGCAAGGAAGCCATGGCCGAGGCGATCTTCAAGAAGTGGGAACTCGATTTCGCAGTCATCGGCGAAGTGACCGATACCGGCCACATGGTGCTGGAATTCAACGGCGAGGTGGTGTGCGACATCCCCCTCGACCCACTCGCTGACGATGCGCCGCTCTATGACCGGCCCTACCTTTCCAAGGAGGAATACGCCGTTTGGGCGGGCGTGAAGCCGCTGGGCGAAGTGCCCTCGACTGACCACGTCGGCGCGGACTTGCTCAAGATGATCAGCTCGCCTGACCTCGCCTCGCGCCGCTGGATTGCCGAGCAGTACGATTCGCAGGTCGGCGCCGATACGCTCCAGACCAGCGGGGATGCCGGCGTGGTGCGCGTTCACGGGACGGGCAAGGCGCTCGCCATCACCACGGATTGCACTCCGCGCTATGTCTTCGCCGACCCCTATGAAGGCGGCAAGCAGGCTATTGCCGAGGCATACCGCAACCTGTGCGCCGTTGGCGCGCGACCGTTGGCGGTGACCAACTGCCTCAACTTCGCCAACCCGCAGCGGCCCGAAATCATGGCGCAGATCGTCCACGCCCTGGACGGCATGGGCGACGCCTGCCGCGCGCTCGACTTCCCGATCGTGTCGGGCAACGTCAGCCTGTATAACGAAAGCAAGGCGACCGGAGGCGGCAGCGCAATCCTGCCCACCCCGGCCATCGGCGGCGTCGGCATCATCAATGATCTGTCGAAGATGATGACCATGCACTTCAAGCAGGCTGGTGACGCGATCTACCTCGTCGGCCCCGAGTTCTGGGCCAAGCCCGATCCCACCCGCTCGCACCTCGGCCAGTCGTTGTGGCTGCGCGTGGTCAAGGGTATGGAAGCCGGACGCACCCCGCCGACCGATCTCACGGTCGAGCGCAATGCGGGCGAGATCATCCACGAGCTGATTGCCGACGGCCTCGTCAACGCGGTACACGACCTCAGCGATGGCGGTCTTGCGGTCGCGCTCGCCGAGATGGCGCTCGCAGGCGGAATCGGGGCGGAGACCGATCTGGCGGGCAACCCCGCATACACCGCCGCGCAATGGTGGTTTGGCGAGGATCAGGGCCGCTATCTCGTAACTGTGCCCGATGTGGCCGCACTCAACGAAGCACTCGCCAAGGGCACCCGCAACGACGAGACCGCCCAGATCGGCTTCCAGCGGATTGGCACGGTCGGCGGCGATAGCGTGCTGGGCGTAACCCTTGCCGATCTGCGCGCGGCCAACCAGCGGTTCTTCGTGGAGTGGATGGAGGGCTGAGCGTGACCGAAGGTTACTCCGGCACTCCGCTCGTCAAGAAACTCACTCTACGTGACGGGATGCGGGTGTGGTTTGACGCCATGCCCGAACACGTCATCGACGAGATCGACGAATATGCGCTCGACCTCATCTTCGTGGCCGCCCCCCATCAGGGCCTCGACGCCGCGCATATCTTCGTGACGGAGCGGGCGGTGCTGGAAGAACGCCTCACCATGCTGCGCGGGCGGCTCGCGCCGGATGGGCAGATCTGGGTGAGCTGGCCCAAGCAGGCCTCCAAAGTCCCTACCGACATCACTGAAGACACGATCCGCGAGGTCTGCCTACCGCTGGGATTGGTCGATACCAAGGTGTGCGCCATCGACGAGACCTGGTCGGGCCTCAAACTGGTGATCCGCAAGGAATTGCGTTGACGATCAGGCGGCCTGCGGCTGCGGCGCGGTGCTGCTGCCGAGGGTCAGTTCCTCGCCGAGGATACCCTCCCCCGCAAGGATCGCGAGGCACTGACGGTAGACATCCGGCTTGCCGATATTCAGCCGCGCGCGGGCAGCGGAGATATCCTCGCGCATCAGCGCCGCGATATCCTGATGCGCAATCTTGGCCGCAGCGCGGCCCAAACGACGGCCTTCCTTGATCGCGGCGAACAACGGCGCTTTGGTGCCCGACACCTTGCCGATCTGCCTCGCGCCCGCATAGGCGATGAACAGGATGCCGGTGTTGTGGTTCTGCTCGTAACTGAAGCCGAGCAGGCTCGCCTCGCCCAGCGCGTCGCGGCCGTATCCGGTCAGTACGTGGAACAGGTCATGCGTGTCGCGCAGGCGATCGAAATACCACTGGGTCTGATCCTTGGGCAGGCTTTCGGGCGGCGCCCACTTGTGGCTTTCCGCCACCAGCCCGGCGGCCGACAGCCCCTCGCGCTTCATGAAGGCGATGTAGTGCGCCGCCACCGTCTCCGACCCGCAATCGGCCCAGCGCGCGTGATCATCAAGCATCGCGGGAATGCTGACGCCTTCAGTCATGAAGCGCTGGCCTTCGGGCGAGGCGATGAAGGCATGCGCCTGCGCGTGGCTCTTGCGGCCCTTGGTCGCTTCAATGATGTGGAACACCTGCTCGGTGTCTTCCTTGTCCTCGACCAGCTTGCCGAAATGGTGCAGCACCTTGAACGGGCGGAATCCCGAAGTCTTGCGATCGGGGGCAACCAGCGGAAGATCAGTCACAGACATCGTCACAACCTCTTAGGCGGCAAGCAATTCGGGCTCGACCGGTTTTCTGCTGGCAAGCAGGTTGTGGGGATCGATCCCTTCTGCCTGCCAGATGCGATGGCATTCGCGGTACTGCTCGGGTTCAGGAATGCGCATTTCGGCGCGCACTTCGGCGAGCGGACGAGCGAGCAGTTCGCGGATCGGCTGCGCAATCAACTGCGGCGCGCCCTTACCGGTGCGATGGGCTTCGCGCACGGCACCGAAGACGGGAGCTTTGGTGCCCTTGGCCATCTTCTTGATGTTGGCCGCACCGGCATAACCGATCAGCAGGTGGCCCTGGCTCGGCTGCTGGCCGTGGGTGAACAGCAGCACGCTGGCCTCGCCCAGCGCATCGCGGCCATAGCCGGTGAGGATGTGGAACATGTCATGCGTATCGCGCGACCGGTTGATGTACCATTCGACGAGATCGGGGAAACGCGGACGCCCGCTGCGCTCGCTTTCGGCGACGAGGCCAGCGGCGCTCAGGCCCTCGGCCTCCATGAAATCGCAATAGGCGTGCGCAAGGCTGCCCTTGGGCGTGCGGCGCAGCGCGGCATGATCGTCAAGGATTTCGGGCAGCCACGCCTCGGTGCGGCGCAGTTCCTCGCCCTTTCCGGACAGGGCAAGCTGCGCGATGCGCGGCAAGAAATCCTTCGATGGGAGCGATTCGAAAATCTTGAAAACCGCCACTGTGTCTTCCTTGTCCTTCATCAGGATCTGGAAGTTGCGTACCGCACGCAGCGGACGATACTTCGCCTGCGGGCGATCGGGGTGCAACAACACCGTGCCATCGGGTGCAAACATCCGGGTAAACTGGTCACGGGCAGCTTGGGTCATGCGGGCGAGTTCCTGTGCAATGGCGCGGTTGTAGCCGCGGCTTGCTTACATGAATGTTAATAGCCGATTCGGTGCGCAAATCAAAACCCTTTTTCCAAGCACTCGCGCCCGGCTTGCGATCAACCATCGCGCCAATCCTCTTGCGGGACGCCAAGCAAGGTGAGGACCGCAGTCAGATCCATGCTGTCGACCCGTCCATTGGCCGCAGCCCGCGCCTTGGGCTTGGCGCGATAGGCAAAACCGTAGGTTGCCGCCTCGATCATCGGGATATCGTTCGCGCCGTCACCAGTGGCGAGACTGTGGATGCCCTCGCCCAGCATTGCTATTTCCTCGCGGAGCACCGCCGCCTTCACTGCACTATCGGTGATCGGGCCGACCAGCCCGCCGGTGAGCTTTTCGCCTTCGACTTCAAGCCGGTTGCCGACCACGCGGTGGAAACCCAGCATTTCGGCGACCGGATCGGCAAAATGGTGGAATCCGCCCGTCACCAGCACAGTGCGGGTGCCGAGCGCAGCAAGCGTCGCCACCAGCGTCTTCGCGCCCGGGGTGGCGGTAATCCGCTCGGCAAGACAGGTACCGATCGCGCTTTCATCGAGCCCCGCCAGCAGCGCCACCCGCTCGCGCAAGGCTGCCTCGAAATCGAGTTCGCCCTGCATCGCACGCTCGGTAATCTCGGCGATCTGCGCTTTAATCCCGGCGTAATCGGCCAGTTCGTCAATGCACTCCTGCCCGATCATGGTCGAATCCATGTCCGAAACAAACAGCTTCGGCACCTCGATGCTCTCGCGCGCCACAAGCATCGCAGGCGCCTCGAACGCGGTGTCAATCGCGGCAAGGACCGCCGCCACGTCGCCGTCTTCGAGATGGAGTTCAAGGACGCTGGCATCGCCTTCCGGCATTGCTGCCGCGATCAGAGGCACGCCCGCCGCTGCCAGCGCACCAGACAGCGCATCGAGACGCGTTTCACATTCACTCGTCTCTGCTATCAGCCGCGCTATGAGCATCTCTGTCACTCCTGAAAATCCGCTCGCGCTCATCGCAGGGCCGACCGCCAGCGGCAAGAGCGCGATTGCCGTCGCCCTCGCCCACCGCCTCGCCAAGGATCGCCGCCGGGCGGTCATCATCAATGCCGACAGCGCGCAGGTCTATGCCGACTTGCAGGTATTGTCCGCGCGCCCATCCGAGGAAGAAATGGGCGGGATCGAGCACAGGCTGTTCGGCGCGTGGGATGGCAGCACAGCCTGTTCGGCCGCTGCATGGGCTGACCGCGCCAAGGCCGAGATTGCCGATTGCCATGCATCGGGCGCGGTGCCGATCCTCGTCGGCGGCACGGGGCTCTATCTGAAGGTCCTGCTCGAAGGCATCGCTCCCATTCCGGAAATCGACCCGGCCGTGCGCGCCGCTGTGCGCGCGCTGGAAGAGACCGCTGCCTACAAGTTGCTTCAGGTCGAGGATCCGGAACGGGCAGCCCAACTTGATCCCGGTGATCGCCAGCGTATTTCCCGTGCGCTCGAGGTCAAGCGTTCGACCGGAGTAACATTGGGAGATTGGCAACGCGCCAAGTCCGGAGGAATCGGCGAAGAGATCAACCTCTATCCGCTGATTGTCGAGCCGGAGCGCCAGTGGGTCTATGACCGATGCGATGCGCGCTTCGCAGCGATGCTCGCTCGCGGCGCGGTTGCCGAAGTCGAGGCCCTTCTGGCCCGTGGGCTCGACGCTGATCTGCCGGTGATGCGCGCGATCGGCGTGCCGGAAATCAGCGCATGGCTTGCGGGCGAGATCGATGCAGACGCCGTGGTTGCCGCAGGCAGTCAGGCGACCCGCAACTACGCGAAGCGCCAGTTCACCTGGTTCCGGCGGCAGCCGCCCGCCGATTGGCCTCGGACACAGCCGAAATGGCAGTCTGAAAATAACGACATCGATAGCTTATTTGCATCATTATTGCGCAAATAGGGATTGACTTATCAGATTATGACCTTTAGCGGCGAGGTCAGTCGGCCCGATGCGCACCCCCCTGCGTCGGGCCGGTTTTCTTATTGAAGCGCGCAATTGATGGAGTTTCCTGTGCCCGGTAAGCCGGACCCTGCCCCGACCACGCCGCCCAAGGCGTCGGACAATGCCACCGCCATGAGCGGCGCGGCAATTCTTGTGCAGTGCCTGATCGAACAGGGCGTCGAATTCGTATTCGGCTATCCCGGCGGCGCAGTTCTGCCGATCTATGACGAGCTGTTCGGCGATGAACGCATCCGCCACATTCTCGTCCGTCATGAAGCGGGCGCGGCCCACGCCGCCGAAGGCTATGCCCGCGCCACCGGCAAGCCGGGCGTGGTGCTGGTCACCTCCGGCCCCGGCGCGACCAATGCCATCACCGGCATTGCGGACGCATGGATGGATTCGATCCCGCTCGTCGTCATCACCGGTCAGGTGCCGACCGCATTGATCGGGACGGACGCCTTCCAGGAAGCCGACACCATCGGCATCACGCGCCACTGCACCAAGCACAATTATCTCGTGAAGGACCCGGCCGATCTGGCCGCCACAATTCAGGAAGCCTTCCGCATCGCCACCACCGGCAGGCCCGGCCCGGTGGTGATCGACATCCCCAAAAACGTCCAGATCGCCGTCCCCTCGGAACGCCGCGCGCTGGTCCGCGCCGGATCGCATCGCTATACGCCGCAAACCGTTGCACCGGCCGAACAGATCATCGAGGCGGTTGAACTGATCGCGAGCGCGCACCGCCCGATCTTCTACACCGGTGGCGGGGTGATCAATTCCGGCCCCGAGGCAAGCGCGCTGCTGCGCCAGCTTCAGGATATCACCGGCGCGCCTGTCACTTCGACGCTGATGGGCCTTGGTGCCTTCCCCTCGCGGCATCCCGATTGGCTGGGAATGCTGGGGATGCACGGCACCTATGAAGCCAACATGGCGATGAACCAGTGCGACGTGATGGTCTGCATCGGCGCGCGCTTTGATGACCGCGTGACCGGGCGTCTGGATGCCTTCTCCCCGAATTCGAAGAAGATCCACATCGATATCGACCGCAGCTCGATCAACAAGGTCGTGCATGTCGACATGGGCATTGTCGGCGATTGCAGCACTGTGCTGGCGCAGTTGATCGAGGCCTGGGGCAGCCGTCAGGCGAGGAACCTCGGCGAATGGAAGGCGCGGATCGCCGGATGGCGCGCGCGTGAATGCCTTGCCTATCCCGAACGCTCGGCCAAGAATCCGGGCATGATCATGCCGCAAAAGTCGGTCGAGCGGCTGCATGCCCTTACCCATCGCCTCAACCCGATCATCACCACCGAAGTTGGCCAGCACCAGATGTGGGCGGCGCAGTATTTCGGTTTCGAAGACCCCAACAAATGGCTCACCTCCGGTGGTCTGGGCACGATGGGCTATGGCCTGCCCGCCGCCATCGGCGCGCAACTCGGCCACCCCGATGCACTGGTGATCGACATCGCGGGTGAAGCCTCGATCCAGATGAACATTCAGGAACTCGGCACCGCGAGCCAGTATCGCCTGCCGGTCAAGATCTTCATCCTAAACAACGAATATATGGGCATGGTCCGCCAGTGGCAGGAGCTGACCTATGAGAGCCGCTATTCGAACAGCTACTCCGACAGCCTCCCCGATTTCGTGAAGCTGGCCGAAGCCTATGGCTGGAAGGGCATCCGCATCACCGAGGAGCGTGATCTGGATGATGGCATCATGCGGATGCTTGATCACAACGGCCCGGTGATCGTCGATTGCATGGTGGCGCAGGATGCCAACTGCCTGCCGATGATCCCTTCGGGCGCCGCGCATACCGAAATGATGCTCTACGGCGACAAGGTCGACGGCACGATGGATGACGAAGCCAAGGCGCTGGTCTAGGACACCCGAACAATGCCCATGAAAATCGCTGAAGCTGCGTCGGAACGCCACGTGCTCGCCGTCACCGTCGATAACGAACCCGGGATCCTCGCCAAGATCACCGGGCTGTTCACTGCGCGCGGCTACAACATCGACAGCTTGACCGTGGCCGACATTTCCGAAGACCACGCAATCAGCCGTATCACCATCGTCACCAACGGGCCGCCGCGGGTGATTGACCAGATCGAGGCGCAGCTGGAACGGCTGGTGCCGGTGCACAAGGTCACCGATCTGACCACCGCTGGCCCGCACGTGGAACGCGAGCTGGCGCTGATCAAGGTCACCGGCACGGGCGAAAAGCGGGTCGAGGCGCTGCGCCTTGCTGATATATTTCGCGCGAGGCCCGTCGATACTACCACCGAAAGCTTCATCTTCGAAATCACCGGCCCGCCCGACAAAGTCGACAGCTTCATCGCCTTGATGCGCGAACTGGGCCTCGTCGAAGTGGGCCGCACCGGGATCGTAGGCATGATGCGCGGCGCGCAGGGGGCCTGAGCGTGTCCCTGCGGCTTCCCATTCTGGCGCTCGCCGCGCTGACGCTGGCGCAACCCGCGCTTGCCGAAGGGCCGACGCCTGAGGCGCAGGCTGAGCTTGACGTCTGCGTCGAGAAGGCCGGGGGTGCTGATCTCGCCATCAAGGACTGCTACGTCGCGCTCGCCAATGCCGAGGATGCGCGGCTGAATGCCAACTGGGAGCAGCTTATCAAGGCTGCTGGCGGCAAGAACTCCGATGTGGGCGCTGCGCTCCTGAATGAGCAGCGCGCGTGGATCGCCTACAAGGAGGCGGCCTGCATACACTATCTCGCGCGCGGCGGCACCCTCGACCGGCTGCAAGGTCAGCTCTGCTACACCGATCTCATCACCCGCCGCGCCGATGAACTCGCGGAACTCGCCGACTTTTATCAAGAAACCTATTCGCCAGAGTAAGGACAGGAAATGAAGGTTTACTACGACGCCGACGCCGATCTCGATCTGATCAAGCCCAAGAAGGTCGCGATTGTCGGCTATGGCTCGCAGGGCCACGCCCACGCCCAGAACCTGCGTGACAGCGGCGTTGCCGAAGTCGCCATCGCGCTTCGCGAAGGTTCGGCGACCGCTAAGAAGGTCGAGGCCGCCGGCTTCAAGGTGCTCACCAACACGGAAGCGGCCAAGTGGGCCGACCTTGTGATGATCCTCGCGCCCGACGAGCATCAGGCCGCGATCTGGGAGAACGACCTGAAGGGCCACATGAAGCCGGGCGCTGCACTCGCCTTCGCTCACGGCCTCAACGTCCACTTCGGCCTGATCGAACCGCCCGCCGACATCGACGTCATCATGATCGCCCCCAAGGGCCCGGGCCACACCGTGCGTTCGGAGTACGTGAAGGGCGGCGGCGTTCCCTGCCTCATCGCCATCCACCAGGACGCGAGCGGCGCGGCGCATGACGTTGCCCTCGCCTATGCCAGCGCCGTCGGCGGAGGGCGATCGGGGATCATCGAGACCAACTTCCGCGAGGAATGCGAGACCGACCTGTTCGGCGAGCAGGCCGTGCTGTGCGGCGGGATCACCCACCTCATCCAGGCCGGGTTCGAAACGCTGGTCGAAGCCGGTTACGCCCCTGAAATGGCCTATTTCGAGTGCCTCCACGAAACCAAGCTGATCGTTGACCTGCTGTATGAAGGCGGCATCGCCAACATGCGCTATTCGATCTCGAACACCGCCGAATATGGCGACATCACCACCGGTCCGCGTATCATTACTGATGAAACAAAGGCCGAGATGAAGCGCGTGCTCGCCGACATCCAGTCGGGCCGCTTCGTAAAGAACTTCGTGCTCGACAACCGCGCCGGCCAGCCCGAACTCAAGGCCGCGCGCAAGCAGGCCGCCGCTCACCCGATCGAGCAAACCGGCGAAAAGCTGCGCGCCATGATGCCGTGGATCGCCGCCAACAAGCTGGTCGACAAGGCCAAGAACTAGGTCTGAAAGATTTTCACCGCCCGTCCTGCGCGGCGGGCGGTGGAACCTTTGCGGGGCGTCGCGTATTGGTCTTCCATATCTTGAGGAGACCTTACCCGATGAATCGCACCGCTCTCTCTGCTGTTGCAGCGCTTGCCTTCGCCGCTGGCGCCACCGCCTTTGCCCCCGCGCTGACCGCACAGGGCGCGCCGCAAGTGCCCGGCGTCAAGGACCCGTCGCGCATGACCGCCGGGACCTACGCCGCAGATCCCAATCACTCGCTGATCGGGTGGGAAGTTAGCCACTTCGGCTTCAACGACTATTTCGGCATCTTCGGAGATGTCGCGGGCACACTCACCATCGATCCGGCCAACCCCAACACTGCCAAGGTCGATGTGACGATCCCTGTCGCCAATGTCACCACCGCCAGCAAGGCATTGACCGATCACCTGCTGCGTGCGGGTAAGGATGGCGGCAAGCCCGACTTCTTCGGCCCGGCCCCCGCAGCTGCCCGCTTCGTCTCGACGGCGGTCAAGGTCGATGCCAAAGACGCAACCAAGGCAGCAATCACCGGCGATCTGACGCTGAACGGCGTCACCAAGCCGATCACCTTTGAGGCCGAATTCACCGGCGCGGGCAACAACCCCTTCAACAAGAAGGCGACCATCGGCTTCGAGGCTGAAACCAGCATCAAGCGGTCCGACTTAGGCGTGAACTACGGCATCCCCTTCGTCAGCGACGAGGTAGAGCTCGACATCAGCGTGGCGTTCGAGAAGCAGTAAAAGCGCACTCGACTTGAACCATCCAATCGGGCAGGCCTGCATCCACGATGCGCCTGTCCGATTGCCACAATATCGAAGATTTCCGGAAGCTCGCCAAAGCGCGGCTGCCCTTCCCCGTGTTCGATTACATCGACGGCGCAGCCGATGACGAGCTGACAAAGGCAAGGAACACGGCGTCTTTCGCCAGCGTCGATCTGGTGCCCGATGTGCTCGCGGGCGTGGCCGAGATCGACACCTCGTGCACTATCCTCGGGCGCGAATCCGCTTTGCCGCTGATGCTCTCGCCCACGGCAGTGCAGCGCGCCTTCCACTGGCAAGGCGAGACTGCGGTGGCGAAGGCTGCGGAGAAGTTCGGCCTGTGGTTCGGCATATCGAGCCTTGCGACCCGCAGCATCGAGGAGATCGCCGCCCTCACCAATGGCCCCAAGCTGTTCCAGCTCTATGTCCACAAGGACAAGGGCCTGAACGCCAGCATGATCCAGCGGTGTCAGGCCTCCGGCTTCGATGCGCTGGCGCTCACAGTCGACACCATTGTTTCGGGCAAGCGCGAGCGGTGCCTGCGCTCCGGCTTCACCACGCCACCCCGCTTCACCCCCGCCAGCATGCTCAGCTATGCCACCCGCCCGCGCTGGACGCTCGATTACTTGCTGCGCGAGAAATTCCGCCTCCCCAATCTCGACACCCATGTCAGCGAGGGCACCGGCAAGGCCGTGAGCATCGCCGAGTATTTCAATACCATGCTCGATACCGCGATGGATTGGGACACTGCCGCGCGCATCCGGCAGGACTGGGGCGGCAAATTCGTGCTGAAAGGCGTGATGAGCGCCGGCGACGCGCGCCGCGCGGTGGAGATCGGGGCGGATGCGATCATGATCTCCAACCACGGCGGCCGCCAGCTCGATGGCAGCCGCGCGCCCTTCGACCAGCTGCCCGAGATCGTCGATGCGGTAGGCGGAAAAATCGAGATCATCTGCGATGGCGGCGTGCGGCGCGGCACCCATGTGCTCAAGGCCCTGTGCAGCGGCGCGACCTCGGCATCGGGCGGGCGGCTTTACCTCTATGCGCTCGCGGCGGCGGGGCAGGACGGGGTCGAGCGTGCGCTCGGCATCCTGAAGGATGAAATCGAGCGAGGCATGCGGCTGGCGGGGGTGACGCAGCTGGATCAATTGACGCGCGAACGGATCCGGCATCGCAACTAGCGGCGCGGCTGTCATACCATGGTAACTTTCCGCGCCTTGAGGCAGGATCGCATTTCAAGGGACCGCACACCATGATCAACGCCGCGCGCGCCTTTGCCTTCACTCTTCCCGCCCTCGCCCTGGTTCTAACGGCGTGCGGTTCCGAGCCTGAACAGCCGGGCAATGACGCCCAAAGCTATGCCGCGCGCATCGGGCAGGCCGGGGCGACACCGGTTGCGGAGCTACCGACCGCGCAGGGCACCGTCGCGCCGACCGTTGCGACCCCGCTCCCCGGTGCTGCTCCGGGGGCCTATGCGCCTGGCACTCTGACCGATCCTGCGGCGCAATCTTGCGGGGCGCCGCTGATGGGGCCGTTCATCGGCAAGACCGCAGACCAAGCGACGCGGACGGCCATCGCAACCACCCTCGGCCGCACCGACAATCTGCGCTTCGTCGCGTTCGGGGGCAACGTGAGCGTCAACCCCAACCCGGCCAATCCGCGCCTGTCGATCATGCTTGATGCGCAGAACATCATCCGCGATGCGCGCTGCGGCTGACGCCTGCAGGCAACAGCGGCCATTCCCGGCTTGCGCGGCGCGCAATAATCGGCAATGAGGCTCGCCATGACGGGACACGGACTTTCGCTGCTTCGACTTATGCGCCCTTGGGCGTAGGAAGCCGCGCGTCAGGAACAGCGCGGCACCGCTCCCAAGGGTAACCTGCCGCAGCTTCCCAGACCTTCTCGCGACGAGCTTCATTCCATGCCCATGCTGAAAGAGCCTTCCGCCAAGTATCGCCCGTTCGGCCAGATCAACCTGCCCGATCGCCAGTGGCCCTCGAAGCTGATCGAAAAGGCCCCGCGCTGGCTCTCCACCGATTTGCGCGATGGCAACCAGTCAATCATCGACCCGATGGATGCGGTGAAGAAGCGCCGCTTCTTCGATCTGCTGGTCGAAGTGGGACTGAAGGAAATCGAGGTCGGCTTCCCCAGTGCGGGCGCGACCGAGTTCGACTTCATCTCCGGCCTCGTGAGATCCGATGCGATCCCGGAAGACGTGATCGTGCAGGTGCTGACCCAAAGCCGCGAGGATCTGATCCGCACCAGCTTCGCCAGCCTCGAAGGCGCGCGCGCAGCGATCGTCCACCTCTACAACGCGGTCAGCCCCGCATGGCGCGAAATCGTGTTCCGGATGAGCAAGGACGAGGTGAAAGCGATCGCCGTTGCAGGCGCCAAGGTGATGCGCGATGAAGCCGCGCGCTATCCGGGCACCGACTGGCACTTCCAGTACTCGCCGGAAACCTTCTCCACCGCCGAGCTCGATTTCTCCATCGAAGTCTGCGCGGCGGTGATGGAAGTCCTCCAGCCAACCCCCGAACATCCCATCATCCTCAACCTCCCCGCCACGGTCGAGGCGGCGACGCCCAACATCTACGCCGACCAGATCGAGTATTTCGGGCGGCATCTGCCGAACCGCGAAGCCGCGATCCTCTCGCTCCACACCCACAACGACCGCGGCACCGGCGTAGCAGCAGCGGAGCTCGGGTTGATGGCGGGCGCGGACCGCGTGGAAGGCTGCCTGTTCGGCAATGGCGAGCGCACCGGCAATTGCTGCCTCGTGACGATGGCGCTCAATCTCTACACGCAGGGCGTCGACCCGGAGCTCGATTTTTCGGATATCGACCGGGTGATCGAGACCGTCACCTATTGCAACGATCTGCCCGTCCACCAGCGCCACCCCTATGGCGGCGAACTGGTCTACACCGCGTTCAGCGGCAGCCATCAGGACGCGATCAAGAAGGGCTTCGAAGCGCGCGAGACGCAGAATAACGAGCAATGGCGCGTACCATACCTCCCCATCGATCCCGCCGATCTGGGGCGCAGCTATGAAGCGGTGATCCGTGTCAATTCGCAGTCCGGCAAGGGCGGGTTCGCCTGGGTTCTGGAGAAGGATCAGGGCCTCAAGTTGCCCAAGAAGATGCAGGCCGATTTCTCGAAGCACGTGCAAGCCATGGCCGATGAGTTGGGCCGCGAACTGGGCGCCGCCGACATCTGGGACGCCTTCCGCCGCGCCTATCACGTCAAGATCCACCCCAAGCACTTCCAGCTGGTCCGCTACGAGGAAAGCCGCGCGTCCGATGGCACGCGCATCTTCGCGGGCACCATCGCGGTGGACGGCGCGGAACGGTCTGTCTCGGGCCGCGGCAACGGGCTGATCTCCAGCGTCATGGGCACGCTGCGCGAGGCCTTCGGTGTCGAGCTTGAAGTGGTCGATTATACCGAACACGCGCTGGGCGCAGGCACTGATGCGCGGGCCGCCGCCTATCTCGAATGCCGCGCGCCTGATGGCCGCACCATCTGGGGCTGCGGGATCGACGAGGATATCGCCACCGCCAGCGTCCGCGCCGTGCTGTCGGCGGCCAATTCAGCTGTGGCCTCTCCCGCCGCCTGAACCCTGACGCGCTTGCACGGCGTCGCGTTTGCGCGCAGTCTTTCGGCCGGAGAGAGGGGAGAACACTCGCGATGAAAGGCCTGCCGACCAATCCGGGCGTGCCCGCCGCGCCGACGCCGTCCGGCCCGCAGGTCGCGAGCGACCTTGCGTGGCCCGATCTGACGGCTGCTCTGGCGGCGGGCTGGCGTGATTTTCTCGCCATGCCGCGCTTCGGACTGTTCTTCGGCGGGGTCTATGTCCTGGCCGGCCTCGCGATCGGCTGGGCAACCATGTCTGGCAGAAACCTCACATGGCTGATCCCCGCAATTGCCGGTTTTCCCTTGGTCGCACCCTTCGTCGCCGTCGGACTTTACGAAGCGAGCCGCAGGCGGGCGGGCCGCGAGCCACTGACATGGCGCGCAGTGCTCGGCGCGCTGAAAGGTCATGGCGACGACCAGATCCTGTCGATGGGGGTGATCGTCTTCGTCGCCTTTTCGTTCTGGATGATCATCGCCCATGCCATCTTCGCGGTATTCATGGCCGAAAGCGGCATGGGACGAGACCCGCTGGCGGCGCTGATCACCCCTTCGGGGCTCGCCATGCTCGCGGTCGGGAGCACGGTCGGCGCGGTGCTGGCATTCACCTTCTATGCCATGACCGTGATCAGCCTGCCGCTGCTGGTGGAGCGCAAGGTCGATTTCCTCACCGCCATCATCGCGAGCCTTGCCGTGGTGCGGCGCAATTTCGCGGTAATGCTCGGCTGGGCCGCCATCATCGCCGCGCTGCTGTTCGTCGCAATGCTGCCCAGCTTCCTCGGGCTGATAGTCGCACTGCCGGTGCTCGGCCATGCGACCTGGCACCTCTATGTGCGCGCAGTGGCCTGACCCTTTGAGGCCTTGCGCCGCGCCATGCGTCGGTTAGTTCTCTGGCAATAAGCGCCGCAAGATGCGCAAGGGAGAGAGACATGACCGAAGCCATCATCGAGCCCGATCTGCCGATCATCGATCCTCACCACCACCTGTGGGATTTGCGCCCCCTGCTGCCGATGTTCCCCGAGCCGCGCCATCGCTTCCTCGAAACGCTCGTGCCGGCGGCGCATTACACCTTCGATCACTTGCAGGCCGATGTGACGAGCGGGCACAACATCATCGCCACGGTCTTCATGGAATGCGGCGCCTTTTATAACAGCGCCTATGGCGATGCGCTGAAGCCGGTCGGCGAGGTCGAATATGTGAACGGCGTGGCAGCCCAATCGGCGAGCGGGCTCTACGGCCCCTTGCGCGCCTGCGCCGGGATCGTCGGCCACGCCAACCTGTTGCTTGGCAGCGGCGCAGGCGCGGTGCTCGATGCGTTGACCGCTGCCGCGCCGGCACGCTTCAAGGGTATCCGCCATCAAGGCGCATGGGACGCAGACCCCGATGTGCTTGGCCCGCCGTTCCACGCGCCTCCGGGGCTGTACCGCGACGCAACCTTCCGCGAAGGCTTTGCCGAGCTTGGGAAGCGCGGGCTGTCGTTCGATGCGTGGATCCTCGAGCCGCAAATCGGCGACGTCATCGATCTCGCGCGCGCCTTCCCCGATACGCCGATCTGCCTCGACCATTGCGGCACGCCGCTCGGCAGCGCGAGCTATGAAGGCCGGCTTGGCGAACGTTTCGGCGTGTGGCGCGAGGCAATCCTTGAACTCGGGCGTTGCGAGAACGTGATGGTGAAGCTCGGCGGGCTGGCGATGCACAATTGCGCCATGCCCGAACAAGGCCCCGCCGCGGGCATAGGTTCGGAAGAACTCGCAAGGCTTTGGAGGCCCTATATCGAAACCTGCATCGAGGCCTTCGGCACGCGCCGCGCGATGTTCGAAAGCAATTACCCCGTCGATCGCTGGGGGGCGACCTACCCTGTGCTGTGGAACACCTTCAAGCGGATAAGCCAAGGCGCCAGCACGGACGAAAAGGCCGCGCTGTTCGCGGGCAATGCGGCGCGCTTCTACCGCCTTGAAGGCCTGCCCAGTTGACGCCGCGGCACTCCCAAATTCACGCTTGGCACTTCTGGAACCTGCGTTAGAGACGCTGGTTAAGGATACAGTTTTAAGGAGAAACCCATGCCCCTTCCCGCCCCGTTTGATCGCCTGCGCTTGCCGCTGATCGGATCGCCGCTGTTCATCGTCTCCGGCCCGGAGTTGGTGATCGCGCAGTGCAAGGCGGGGATCATCGGCAGCTTCCCGGCGCTGAACGCACGGCCGCAATCGCAGCTGGACGAGTGGCTGCATCAGATCACCGAAGAACTCGCCGCGCATAACCGCGCGCACCCTGACCGTCCGGCCGCGCCCTATGCGGTCAACCAGATCGTCCACAAGACCAACGACCGCGTCGATGCCGACATGGCGACGTGCGAGAAGTGGCAGGTGCCGATGGTCATCACCTCGCTAGGCGCGCGCGAGGATATCTACACCGCCGTGCGCAACTGGGGCGGCGTGACCATGCACGACGTGATCAACAACCGCTTCGCCCACAAGGCGATCGAAAAGGGCGCGACGGGCCTCATCCCCGTAGCCTCGGGTGCCGGCGGCCATGCCGGCTCGCTCTCGCCCTTCGCGCTGATGCAGGAAATCCGCGAGTGGTTCGACGGGCTTGTCGCGCTGTCGGGCGCGGTCGGCCACGGTGCGACGATCCTTGCCGCCCAGGCCCTGCGCGCAGACTTCGCCTATGCCGGCAGCGCCTTCATCGCGACCAAGGAAGCCAACGCGACCGACGGCTACAAGAACGGTATCGTCGAAGGATCGTCAGAAGGGATCGTCTACACCAACCTCTTCACCGGCGTGCACGGCAACTACCTGCGCTCATCGATCGAGGCGGCGGGCATGGACCCCGACAACCTGCCCGTCAGCGATCCGAGCAAGATGAACTTCGGCAGCGGCGGCAACACCAAAGCCAAGGCGTGGAAGGACATCTGGGGTTCGGGTCAGGGCATCGGGCCGATCAAGGAAGTTGGCACGGTCGAGGATCTCGTCGCCCGCTTCGAGCGTGAGTATCACGAGGCCAAGGCGCGGCTGGCGAGCAATTCGGGATATGTCTCGTGGGGCGCGATGGCGGAAGCCGCCGAGTAACGCCTACTTGGCCTGCCAAAGGGTCTCGGCCATCGCGTCGAGTTCGCTGAAATCATGGCCGATGCCGAGCGGGTCCTTGCGGTTGAGCACGACCCGCCGGCGCTCGGCGAGCAATTGTCGCCGCAACGCGCCTTGCAGCAGGTAGAGCCCGAGCAGCGCCTCGGCCAACGCTGCGCCGTCATCGCGAAAGCGGGTTTGCGACCAGCTTGCCTCGATCATGCCGACGCGAGCGATCACCATCTCGTTGTAACGCCGGTGCGGGCCGCGGTGGAGCGGCATTCCCATGCACACCGATGCGCTCTCGGTAGCGGGCAGCAGCAGGCCGTTGCGGCGGAAATCGTCGAACCCGACCCGCTCGCGCCTTACCGCTGCGAACATCGGGCAAAAGCAGCGCTGCGACAAAAGCTGGCAGGGCAATAAGTGGTGGCGCTGGACACGGGGGTTGTAACCCGGTTTCCCCCGCGCGTTGATAGAGCGGAAGTTGATCTCGGTCAGGCTATGTGAATGATCCCAGGTCCGCATTCCTACTCACGCCAGACACTGATCAGGGCGCGGTTGCGAGACGGGCGCAGAGCAAGGCGCGTGCCATCAGCCGCGGCAATGCGGTCGTCCTGCGAAAGACCGCCCGCAAGGACGAGGTGATTGACGAGCCGGATGCCAAGCCGCGTGGCAGCCACCCGGTCGGCGCAGAGCGGCGGCTCGATCCGGAGCTCCTGCCCGATCCAGAACGACAGTCCCACGCTTTCCAGCGCGCCGTCAGCGGTCTGGACAAAGGCGGTGAGGCCCAGCGCAGGAAACGGCCCGCCATCAAGCCATGCACTGGTGGCGGATTCGAAGAAGCGCCGCCCGATCGCGCTCTCTGCAGGACGCCACACCACTGCTGCCAGATCATCGAATTGGCGCACGAAATCGCTGGCCAGCGCGAGCAGGCTGCGCGTCAGCGGCATGGAGCTGCCGGCAGAGGCAATATGCGGCCCAGGGCGCAAGGTCAGCGCTTCGTAATCCTGCGCATCCGGCAGCACGGGCAGATCAAAGCGGTGCGAGACTTGCGGGAAAGTGGCAGCCGGGCCGGGCGCAATGCCGACGAGATCGAAAGTCAGTCCATCGCGCAGCAGCTCGAGCCAATTGTGCTGCCCCGCCCCGCCACCATCACCCGCTGGTTCGTCAGAGGCAGCATCGTCATGCGCCGGATCATGGGTGACCGCGAGGTAGGGCAGGCGGTCGGCGAAGGCCTTGATGGCAAGCCGATCCGGCCGCTTGCCCTTGGCAAACAGCAGATAGAGCTCAGCGTCATGGGCGCACGGCGACTGTAAAATCGTCAACACCCCCTCTTAAGTTGCGCGATTCAAACCAGAATAGTTCGCACGTTTGCCGCGTTTGCCCGGAGTCGTCGAGCCCCCCATGGGCGATGCCGTGCCAGAATGGTGCAATCTCTAGAACACGCCGAGGCGCAGTCCCTCGGCCAGCGCGCTACCCATGTCGCGGGCCGCGGCGAGCGCTGTGGCGGGGACGGTTTTGGGCGCGGCAATGGCCTGCGGCGTCTGGGCAGCAAGGCCCACGATCACCGGCTCGGCCACCCGCTTCAGCCTCCACCCCGTGACGATCCGGTCGATCTGGCGCCGCGCCCCCTCCCCGTCCGATCCAGCGGCGATGAGTGTTGCGTAGGGCCGCCCCTCGACCTGCCCGAGCAGCGGATAATAGGCGCGGTCGAACATCTCTTTCATCAGTCCGCTCATGCTGCCGAGATTTTCCGGGCAGACGAAGAGATAGCCGTCGGCGGCGAGTAGCATGTCCGGCGTCGCTTTGGCGGCGGGGACCAGACGGGCGGCATCTCCCGCCCCCTCGGCAGCCGCCCGCGCCAGCGCTTCGCTCGCGCCGGTGCGGCTATGCCAGACGATCATGAGACGGGGCGCGGCGATCATGGCGCGAGGCTGCGCTGCCCTCCTGTCGATTGTCAACCGCCACGCTCTGTCAGCGCCGGACGCTTTACGCTATCGGACAATAATGGCCACCAATCCCCTGCCCCCGCCCGGTTTCTCGCCGGTCTTCGGTGTCGCTTCGTCGCTCTCTGGCAAGGCATGGCGCTGGCGCGGGGGGAACATGGAGCTGGGTGACACGGCATCCGGTGGCGCAGGCGGCCTCGACCGCTCAATCCTCGACCAGCTTCTGCTCACCCGCGGCGTCGCCGAGGATGATCTCGCGCGTCACGCCCAACCCACCTTGCGGGGGTTCCTGCCCGACCCTTCGACCTTCCGCGACATGGACACCGCCGCCGCACGCCTCGCGCGGGCAGTTATGACTGGCGAGAGGGTAACCATCTACGGCGACTATGATGTCGACGGCGCGACCAGTGCGGCGCTGCTGGTGGAACTGCTGCGCCAGCTGGGTCTGGAGGCGCAATACTATATTCCCGACCGCCTGCTCGAAGGCTACGGCCCTTCCGGAGAGGCGCTCGTCAAGCTGGCCGAGAGCGGGTCGCAGCTGATCGTTACGGTCGATTGCGGCGCGATGGCGCACGAGGCGCTGGCGATGGCCAAGGCTGTCGGGGTCGACGTGATCGTCGTGGACCACCACAAGTGCTCGCCCGAGCTTCCCGAGGCCCACGCGCTGGTTAATCCCAACCGCCTCGACGAGAGCGACCTTGGCGCGGCGCACGGGCATCTGGCGGCGGTCGGCGTCGCCTTCCTGCTCGGCATTGCCCTTGTGCGAGATTTGCGCGGCAAGGGATGGTTCGGCGCGCATCGCCGCGAGCCGGAACTGATCGGCCTGCTTGATCTCGTCGCGCTGGGTACAGTGGCTGATGTCGCCGCGCTCCACGGCCTCAACCGCGCCTTTGTAGCGCAGGGGCTGAAGGTGCTCGCCCGGCGCGAGCGGATCGGGATGGCCGCGCTGATGGACGCGAGCCGCCTGACCCGCGCGCCCCAGTGCAGCGACCTCGGCTTCGCGCTCGGCCCGCGCATCAATGCCGGCGGAAGGATCGGCGAATCGACGTTGGGCGTGCGCCTGCTCACCACCACCGACCCCGAAGAAGCGCGCGAAATCGCTGCGCAGCTCTCGCAACTGAACGAAGAACGGCGCGCGATCGAGGGGCAAGTGCAGGAAGCCGCCGAGGCGCAGATCGCAGGGCAACACAACATGGCGGTGCAGGTGATCGCCGGGCATGGCTGGCACCCCGGCGTTATCGGGATCGTCGCAGGCCGGATCAAGGAAAAGACCGGCAAGCCTGCCGTGGTGATCGCGCTCGACGAGGCGCAGGGCAAGGGCTCCGGACGCTCGATCAGCGGGGTTGATCTGGGCGCTGCCATCATCGCCGCGCGGGAAGCGGGCCTGCTTGTGGCGGGCGGCGGACACGCGATGGCCGCCGGGCTGACGATCGACCCTGCGCGCCTGTCCGACTTTGCCGAATTTCTCGACACCCGGCTTGCCCGCGATGTCGAGCGCGCGCGCTCCGGCGCGGCGATGCTGCTCGATTTGGCGCTGGCGCCCGGCGGGCTCACTCCCGCTCTGGTCGAAACGCTGGAGGCTGCCGGCCCCTATGGTGTGGGCTGGCCTGCACCGCGCGTGGCGGTCGGCCCGGTGCGGATTATCAAGGCGGACATCGTCGGCAAGGATCATGTCCGCCTGATTGTGGGCGGCAATGACGGGAAGAGCTTCAAGGCGATCGCCTTCCGCGCAGCCGAGAGCGAGATGGGTCAGACCCTGCTCCACCGCAGTCAGGGCCGCCTGTTCCATCTGGCAGGCCGCGCCAAGATCGACGACTGGGGTAATCGCCCGGCGGCCGAGTTGCAGCTGGAAGACGCCGCGTTCGCCGATTGATCGGGCTTGCCGGCCGGACGACAGGTGTGGAAAAATTTCCCACCTGCGCCCGCAAACGAAGCTTGACCGTCCTGAAACACCCTCCTAAAGGCGCGCTCTCGCAATCGCGACGGCCCCTTCGTCTAGCGGTTAGGACGCGGCCCTTTCACGGCTGAAACACGGGTTCGATTCCCGTAGGGGTCACCACCTCACAGGGTGGTTGAACAGGGCGGCAGGCTTGGGCCCGCCGCCCTTTTTCATTGCTCCGCAGTTTTTTCCTGCTTGAATCATGACAAGCGCGGCCTGCGCCTTCCCTCGCCCGATGCTTGGCGATATGGGCCTTGGGCATGGGCAGCAGCCAGAACATTCCCATCGCCGGCATCAGCCTTGCGGCGGTGACCTTTCTGGCGTTGCTGGGGCTCGGCACGGATTTCATCATTGCGCTGTCAGTGCTGACGGTGTGGGTGGGATCGCTGCTGGTAGCCGCCGGACGTCCGCCCGAACCGCCCAAGGCCAAGGTAAAGCAGCCTCTGACGCTGGAATCGATCAGCGATCTGATCGAAAACTCCTCGATCCCGCTGGTCATCACCGATCGTAACACCATCGCTCTTGCCAATGATGCGGCGCGCAAGATGCTCGGGCAGCATGTGATCGGGCAGGACACCCGCGTGGCGCTGCGCAATCCTGGTGCGGTGGAACTGCTCGGCGACGAGAGCCGCAACGAGGCGATCGTGCGCGGGCTCGTGCGGCGCGGGGATATCTGGCAGATCAACCGCCAGATGATCGACGACCGGCTCGCGATGCTCGAATTCATCAACCAGACCGCCGAGGCCGACATCAGCCGCGCACATACCGATTTCGTCGCCAATGCCAGCCACGAACTGCGCACGCCGCTGGCCGCGATCCTCGGCTATGTCGAAACCTTGCAGGAAGGCGATGGCGACATCGACACGCCGGTCGCGCGCAAGTTCCTCGGCATCATCGAACGCGAGGCCAAGCGCATGCAGGCGCTGGTGAGCGATCTCATGAGCCTCAGCCGGGTCGAGGCGGAAAAGCACGATCTCCCGACCGAGCGGATCGATCTGGCTTCACTGGTCGAGCGTGCCGCGCGCGATGCGGCAGGGCCAGCGAGGGGCGAGCGGCTGGCGCTCGACCTCGCGGCGGAGCCCGTGGTGGCGGGCGACCGGCAGCAGCTCGAACAAGTGGTGCGCAACCTCGTCGATAATGCGATGAAATACGGCGCGGATGACACGCCGGTGCGCGTGACGCTCGATCTGGCGCAGGGCGATCTGGCGCGGATTGCGGTGGTGGACGAAGGCGAAGGCATCGCGCCCGACCAGATCCCGCACCTCACCCGCCGTTTCTACCGCACCGATCCCGGCCGCAGCCGCGCCTCGGGCGGGACGGGTCTCGGTCTCGCCATCGTCAAGCACATTGTGGAACGCCATCGCGGACGGCTCGACATCACCAGCCAAGTGGGCAAGGGGACGCGGGTGGTGGTGCGTCTCCCGCTTGCCGAAATCGAGGGAAACACCACCGTCGCGCCGGAAACCCGGCAATTGTCACAATAGTGTCTTGATTCTACAACATGGGCCACCAATGAGGCAAAAGCCGTCAGTACGGTACTTGCCATCCCGGGGGCTCTCAGCATGACGCGCCGCAGCGCCGTTCGGGCAGGAAACACAGGTCTCACCAAATGTCGCCGATCACTTTGATCCTGATTGCTCTGGGCCTCGGCCTGCTCGGCTGGCTGGCCGGCCGCGCCAAGGCGTGGAGTTTCCAGGCCGGCGACGCGGGCGTTCGCACCGCCTCGCGTCCGGTCTACCATGCTTGGTATGTCGCCCTGTGGGTGGTGCTGCCGGTGCTGGTGTTCGTGGTCGCCTGGGGCGTGATTGCCCCCAAGCTGGTGCTGCAGGCGGTGCTTGCCTCACCCGCTGCCGAGAGCCTTCCGATCTTCGGGTTCGAGCGTGACGCCTTTCTGGGCGAAGCGCGCGCGGTGGCGCTGGGTCAGGCGCCGGGCGTCTTCAATGACGAGGCCGAACCGCTGATCGCCCCCTTCCGCGAGGCTTTTGCCCGTTACAACACCATCGGCATCATCGTCACCGTCCTGATTGCGCTAGCCGGGGGCGCGCTCGCCTTCCTCCGGCTGCGACCGCAATTCGGCGCGCGCACCAAGGTCGAGCGGACCGTGCTGACGATCCTCTTGCTTGCCTCGATGGTGGCGATCCTGACCACGCTCGGCATCTTCGCGAGCCTCGTGTTCGAGACTGTGCGCTTCTTCGGGATGGTGTCCCCGATCGACTTCCTGCTCGGCACCAAGTGGGGGCCGGACACGATGGGCAACCCCGATGCCGTGGACGCATCGCGCTACGGCGCGGTGCCGTTGTTCTGGGGGACGATCTTCATCGGCGCGATCATCGCCATGATCGTGGCGATCCCGCTCGGCCTGATGAGCGCGATCTACCTCACCCAATATGCCGATCCGCGCGTGCGCACCTGGATCAAGCCGCTGCTTGAGCTGCTCGCGGGCGTGCCCACCGTGGTCTATGGCTATTTCGCCGCGCTCACCCTTGCCCCGATGATCCGCGATACCGCCGTTGCGGTTGGCATAGCCAATGCCTCGACAGAAAGCGCGCTGGCCGCCGGGATCGTGATGGGGGTGATGATCATCCCCTTCGTCTCCTCGATGGCGGACGATTCGATGGCGGCAGTGCCGGGTGCGATGCGCGACGGCAGCCTTGCGATGGGCGCCACCAAGTCCGAAACGATCCGCCGCGTGCTCTTCCCCGCCGCCCTGCCCGGCATCGTGGCGGGCATCATGCTCGCCGTCAGCCGCGCCATCGGCGAGACCATGATCGTGGTCATGGCCGCATCGCCTGCCGCCAACCTAACCGCTAACCCGCTTGAGCCGATGTCGACTGTCACAGTGCAGATCGTCAAGCTGTTGACCGGCGAACAGAGCACCGACCACCCCGCCACCCTCAGCGCCTATGCCCTCGGCTTCGTGCTGTTCATGGTGACGCTCGCGCTCAACTTCATCGCCCTGCGCGTCGTCAAGCGTTTCCGCGAGGCTTACGAATGAGCGATACCGCCCTCCCCCCCTCGGCAAGCGAAGCCGCGCAGAGCCTCGGCCCGACGCGCACGCCCACCTTCGAGGCCCGCCTCGCCCGCCGCTACCGGCAGGAACGCAACTTCCGCCGCATCGGCCTTGGCGCGGTGGTGTTTTCGGTCGCCGTGCTGGTGTTCCTGCTTGGCAACATGCTGCTGAACGGTATCGCCGGCTTCCAGCGCACCGAGATCGAGGTGACCATCGATTTCCCCGCCAGCGGCCTCGCCGGTGATGCCACCTCGCTGACCGCACCAAGCGCCGTCCAGACCCTGGAGATGCAGGGCCTGCCCAAGCTCGTCACAATCTTCGCGGAAGAGCAGGTCGGCAAGGACGCCGCCGCACAGATCGCGCCCGAAGCCTGGCGCGATGTCGCCGCGGCGCTGGCCGAAGACCCCAGCCTCATCACCCGTTCAGAGACATTCAGCCTGCCGACCACCTCTGCTTTCGCGGCGGCGCTGAGCGGCGAAGGCGAACCCGGGCTTCAGGCGCTCGCTGCCAAGCTCTCCGATGAAGGCAAACTGTCGCGCAATTTCGACCGGGGCTTCTTGACCCGCTCCGACGCCACCAGCCCGCAATCGGTCGGCATCTGGGGGGCGCTCAAGGGCTCGATGCTGACCATGCTGGTGACACTGGTGCTGGCCTTCCCGATTGGCGTCCTCTCGGCGCTCTATCTGGAAGAATACGCGCCGCGCGGCCGCTGGACCGATATCATCGAAGTGTCGATCAGCAACCTGGCCGCGGTGCCCTCGATCATCTTCGGCCTGCTCGGCCTGTCGCTGTTCCTCGCCGCCTTCCCCAACCTGAGATCGGCGCCGCTGATCGGCGGGATGACATTGGCGCTGATGACCATGCCGGTAATCGTCATCTCCGGCCGCAACGCGATCAAGGCCGTGCCGCCTTCGATCCGCGATGGCGCGCTCGCTATCGGCGCATCGCCAGTGCAGGTGGTGTTCCACCACGTCCTGCCGCTTGCACTGCCCGGGATGCTGACCGGCACCATCATCGGCATGGCCCGCGCGCTCGGAGAAACCGCCCCGCTGCTCCTCATCGGGATGCGCATCTTCGTGGCGACTCCACCCGAAGACTTTGCCTCGCCCGCCACGGTTTTGCCGATGCAGATCTTCCTGTGGTCGGATGAAATCGACCGGGGCTTTGTCGAGCGCACCAGCGCCGCTATCATTGTGCTACTGGTGTTCCTGCTCGCCATGAACGGCCTTGCCATCTACCTTCGCAACAAGTTCGAGAAACGCTGGTGACTGTAATCCATCCCAACATGACAGACGACAACGCGAAGATTCGCGCGCGGGACGTCTGCGTCTACTACGGCGACAAAAAGGCGATCGACGAAGTGTCGATCGACATCTCGCCCAATTACGTCACCGCATTCATCGGCCCGTCGGGCTGCGGCAAATCGACCTTCCTGCGGTGCTTCAACCGCATGAACGACACGATCGGCGCCGCCAAGGTGACGGGACTGATCGAACTGGACGGCGAAGACATCCACGGCAACCGTATGGACGTGGTGCAGCTGCGTGCGCGAGTTGGCATGGTGTTCCAGAAGCCCAACCCGTTCCCCAAATCGATCTATGAAAACATCGCTTATGGCCCCAAGATCCACGGGCTTGCCGAAAAGAAGGCCGATCTGGACGTGGTGGTCGAACGATCCCTGACCCGCGCGGGTCTGTGGGACGAGGTCAAGGATCGGCTCGAGGATTCGGGCACGGCGCTTTCGGGTGGCCAGCAGCAACGCCTGTGCATCGCGCGGGCAATTGCAGTCGATCCCGAGGTGATTCTGATGGACGAACCGGCCTCCGCGCTCGATCCCATCGCCACCGCCAAGATTGAAGAACTGATCGACGAGCTATCGGGCCGCTATGCGATTGTCATCGTCACCCACTCGATGCAGCAGGCCGCACGCGTCAGCCAGCGCACCGCATTCTTCCATCTCGGCAAGATGGTAGAGTATGGTCCCACCTCCGAAATCTTCACCAATCCCATCGAGGAGCGGACGAAGGATTATATTACAGGACGTTACGGATGATGGCTGAACATACCGTCAAGGCATTCGACGAAGACATCACCCGCCTGCGCGGGTTGATCGCCGAAATGGGCGGCCTCGCCGAGGTAGCCATCGCCGAATCGCTCGACGCGCTGGTGCGCGGGGACGAGGCACTGGCCGAGCAGGTTGTGCTGCGCGACAAGCGCATGGACGCGCTTGAAATGGAGGTCGACAAGCTGGCCGTACGGATCATCGCGCTGCGTGCGCCGATGGCCGATGACCTTCGTGAAGTGATCGCCGCGCTCAAGATCGCGGGCGTGCTGGAGCGGATCGGCGACTATTCCAAGAACATCGCCAAGCGCACCGGCATGATCGAAGGCCGCGCCCGGTTCGAACCTCTTACCCTTCTGCCGACCATGGGCGAACTTGCGGGCGAGATGGTCCACGACGTCCTCACCGCCTATGCCGCGCGTGATCCCGATCTGGCGCGTGAGGTGATTGCCACCGACGCCAAGGTCGATGGGTTCTACAATTCGATCTTCCGCAATCTTGTCAGCTACATGGTGGAAAATCCTTCCACCATTTCGAGCGCGGCGCAATTGCTGTTCGTGGCCCGCAACATCGAGCGGATTGGCGACCATGCGACCAATGTCGCCGAGATGGTGCACTTTGCGGCAACCGGCGTTTATCCCCCCGAAGGCGACCGCTGAGGCCAGCGTTTGGGGGCATTTCAGCTCGGGGGGTGTTCGGTCGCCCTTCGCATGCCTTTGACCGGGGCCAGACTCCGCCTCGCCCGCGCTTAACCGCGCCTTGCCTGCCCCTCAGCGGGGGTTTTTTTCGGTGTTTCACGTGAAACCGCTGGTCAGCTCGGCAAAATCGTCGGCCGCCTGACATGCCGTGGTTGAATTCGGCGCGCGTTTCATCAAACTGTCGCGTGAGTGACACATAGCGTGCGGCATCGTCCCGCGCTTGCGGGCTTGAGGAGGCACCTTGCGCATGTCCGCTGCCAAACTGCTGCTCGTCGAAGATGATCCGTCTTTGTCGGAATTGCTCGAATATCGCTTTCAGAACGAAGGATATTCTGTCCGCTGCACCGGCGACGGGGACGAGGCCCTGGTGCTGGCGGCGGAGGAGACGCCCGATCTCATCATCCTCGACTGGATGATTGAAGGGACCAGCGGAATCGAAGTATGCCGCCGCTTGCGCCGTGACAAGGCAACTGCGCACGTCCCCATCATCATGCTCACCGCCCGCGAAGCTGAAGACGACCGGGTCAGAGGGCTTGAAACGGGCGCTGACGATTACCTGACAAAACCCTTCTCTCCCAGAGAGTTACTAGCCCGCGTCGCCGCCGTGATGCGCCGCATCCGCCCCGCGCTGGCGGGCGAGACAATCGAGGTAGGTGATCTCAAGCTCGATCCCGTCGCCCACAAGGTCCACCGCCGCGGCAAGGCGCTGCAGCTCGGTCCGACCGAGTACAGGCTGTTGAAATTCTTCATGGAAAGCCCCGGCCGCGTATTCAGCCGCGGCCAGTTGCTCGACGGAGTGTGGGGCACGGATTCCGACATCGAGCTGCGCACGGTAGACGTTCACATCCGGCGCCTGAGGAAAGCCATCACCCTCGACAGCGCCCGCGACCCGATTCGTACCGTCCGCTCGGCTGGATACGCGATCGAGCCCGTATAGGCGTAGGCTATTTTTTATAGACTTTCCAGCCATTTGATGACCCTCTCCGCAAGGTCGATCCGGCTGTTCGACCAGCTGTGATCGGTTGTGGCATGGTAGGTTGTAATCCGGTTCCCGCCGGCCTTGCGTACG
Source organism: Porphyrobacter sp. (assembly GCA_027533455.1). Lineage (GTDB taxonomy): Bacteria > Pseudomonadota > Alphaproteobacteria > Sphingomonadales > Sphingomonadaceae > Erythrobacter. Next base: position 759,360 of record JAPZUC010000002.1, read on the forward strand.
GCTGCAACCAGTGCATCGGTCTGCGGCGCGAGGCCATCATCGGAACTGAGCACCAGCAATGGCTTGCCCGCGAGTCTCTGTGCGGTCCTTATAAAGTCGAAGTCCGGCTGCCCCGCAATCAGCTCGTCCGCCATCCCTTCGGGCGTCGTCCCTGCCAAAGCTTCGGAATTCTCCCCGGCAAGCTTTACGATCCCCTCGCGGTCTAGCCCGCGCATCACGCCCATGTTGGCGGCGGAGATCAGTCCGGCACCTATCAGGCTTTCGTCCTCGGAGGCGACGAACGTGGTCACCCAGCCTCCCATCGAATGACCGATCATGGCAATACGCCCAGGATCCACGCCAAGCTTGGCGGCATTGGGGGGATTGCGCAGGAAGGCGAGCACTGCCTTCGCGTCCTGCGGGTTCTGGGCAAAGCGGAACACCCCGGGGCTCCCCCATGCGCCACGATAGTTGAATGTGATCGTATTCCAGCCCGCACGACGTATTGTCTGGGCAAGGTCGAGGTTCTTCTCGTTCCCCGGCCAGCCATGGCAGATAATCACCGTGGGATGTGGACCCTTGCCTGAGGCGAGATAGGCGACCCCGTTGATCTCCACTCCTCCGCTCGGGATATGCAGCACTTCCATCCGCGCGGGGCTGGCCGGATCGGGTGCGGGATCCGTGTAGATCGCAGGCGGCAGCTCACCCGGCGGTGCACTGTGCGCAGGAAGCGCAAGCGTTGCGACGGCGGCTACGGCTAGCAGAGTGGTCTTGTTCATGGTCTATCTCCCTCGACCCGAATGCTAACCCGATTCCTGCTGGAAATCGCGCGGTTTTGTCAGGGACTGCGGCTAACGGCATACTCCCGCCCAGCGGCCATCCTGATCAAAGTGGAAGTGGTCAGCGTGGGCGGCGTTATAGTCGGGCGAGAGGACAGTCGCGAAGCTGGTGCCGGCACCATCGCGCGCTGCCCGCAGGAAGCGTGCTTCTGCATCCTCGCCATTCCAGTCACGCAACACATTGATCTTTCGTCCGTCGTCCAAAACGAAACCCGCGATTTCGATGGCGTTTGCAGTCGCGTGCTCGCTCCACGGACCGTCGCTTCCACCATACATCCGGCGACATGAGAAGGCACCGAGGTGCTCGATCCGGGCAATTCCGCTGCCCAGAATGTCCCGTGCGGCAGGCGCAAGGCTCTCGCGCCGCCAGATCTCCAGCGCCGCTGCGACAGGGCAGGTCAGGGGCGGCGTATCGGGAGCGAGCGGGTAGTCACCAAGCTGCGTGCGGTCTGTGCGTGCGCAGTCACCTTCGCCGGCGGACGGCAGCGCGGTGAAGGTAATCCCGCTGCGTTCCAGCACCGCGCGGCATGCGTTTACGTCGCTACGCAGCTTCATAACTTTGTGCGCGTGGCCCACCCTGGGGCGGATCGTTGAGATCGAGCGGAGCCCATGGGTTGTGCTGAGGATGGCTCTGCAGGTACTGCCATCCGGCAATCCCCGCCACGATCGGGGTCAGCGCGTAGAGCACGCGTAGGGCGGCGCGGTAATGCGGATTGGATTGGGCGCGGGGCATGGCCAGATCCTTAGTGGAAATCGCGCGACTTGGGCAGAATGCGATGGTCGCGCGGGTGCCCGGACACGTTGGGTTGCGGGGCAAGTTCGTCGATCAGATCGCGAGGCTGAGACGGCCCCCGTTCCGGCATCGGCCGGTTGACCTCGTCGGCGCGGGCAAGCGGAGCGCTCAGGAGATCATCCGACAGGGCATGAAGCTGCTGTGTCGCATCGGTCATGTGGGCGGCAATCACATGGATTACCTCGTCATCGTACTCGACCCGTCCGCGCACCTCCATCAACCGCGCGCCCATCACCACCTTGCGCTGCTTCTCTTTCAGGTCGGGCCAGACAACGAGATTGATGACCCCCGTCTCGTCTTCGAGTGTGATGAAGGTCACGCCCTTGGCACTGCCGGGCCGCTGGCGGATCAGCACCACGCCTGCAACCTGCACCATGGAGCGGAACTTGCGCATCCGCAGATCGGCGGCCCGCACGAACCCGCGCGCGGCGAGATCGGCGCGCAGGAAGGCCATGGGATGCGCCTTCAGGCTGAGGCGGGTGGTCTGGTAATCGGCCACCACTTCCTCTGAAAGCGGCATGGCGGGCAGACGGATCGCGGCCCGCTCCGCCCCCTCCTCACGCACCCCGGCAGCGCGGAACAGCGGGAGATCGGGAGCGGAAATCAGGCTGCGCGCATCCCACAGCGCCTGCCTGCGGGTGAGGCCCAGGGAGGTCAAGGCATCAGCGCTCGCAAGCCGCTCGATATGCGCAGGCGAAAGCCCGGCCCGCACGCGCAGATCGGCGATGTCGCGGAACGGCCCGCCGCTCTCTCGCGCGCTCACCAGCGCGGCAGCGACGTGTTCCGGCAGCCCGTCGATCTGTCTTAGGCCAAGCCTAAGAGCGAGCGGCTCCCCCTCCCCCTCCAAGGTGCAGTCCCAAGCCGAGTGGTTCACATCGACCGACATCACCCGCACCCCATGCTCCACCGCATCACGCACGATCTGTGCAGGCGCATAGAAACCCATCGGCTGCGAATTGAGCAAGCCGCAGGCAAACGCCGCCGGGTAGTGGCACTTGAGCCAGCTCGACACATAGACCAGCTGCGCAAAGCTCGCAGCGTGGCTCTCGGGGAAACCATATTCGCCGAAGCCCCTGATCTGGTTGAAGCAGCGCTGCGCAAAGTCGTGGTCGTATCCGCGCGCGACCATGCGTTCCACCATCATGTCCTGAAGCTCGTCGACCATCCCGCGGCTGCGGAAAGTCGCCATTGCCTTCCTAAGTCGGTTGGCTTCGAGGCTGGAGAACTTCGCGGCATCGAGCGCGATTTTCATCGCCTGTTCCTGAAAGATTGGCACGCCCAGCGTTCGGCCCAGGATGCTGGTGAGCTCGTCGGGCGGGCCATGTTCCGGCGAAGGCGCGGGTATTTGCACCGGCTCGGCTCCCCTGCGACGCTTGAGGTAGGGGTGCACCATGTCGCCCTGAATCGGGCCGGGACGCACAATCGCCACCTGAATGACAAGATCGTAGAACTCGCGCGGGCGCAGGCGCGGCAGCATGTTCATCTGCGCGCGGCTCTCGACCTGAAATACCCCGAGCGAATCCCCCTTGCGCAGCATCGCATAGGTTTCCGGATCCTCGCGCGGGACGCTCGCCAACGTCAGCGCGCGGCCGTGATGCGCACCCAAAAGATCGAGGCATTTGCGGATGCAGGTCAGCATCCCCAACGCCAGCACATCGACCTTGAGGATGCCCAGCGCGTCGATGTCGTCCTTGTCCCACTCGATGAAAGAGCGCTCGGGCATGGCGCCATTGCCGACAGGTACGGTCTCGGTCAGCGGGCTTTCGGTGAGGATAAACCCGCCGACGTGCTGGCCCAGATGGCGCGGCATCCCGATCATTTGCTCGGTGAGCTTCAGCACACGCCGCAAGTGCGGGTCGGTGATGTCGAGGCCGGTTTCGGCGGCGTGCTTCTCGCTGATCTCGCGCCCCCACCCGCCCCACACGGTGCGCGACAGGGCGCTGGTGACATCCTCGGAGAGCCCCATCGCCTTGCCCACCTCGCGGATCGCCATGCGCGGGCGGTAGTGGATCACCGTGGCGCAGAGCCCCGCGCGGTGGCGGCCATATTTGCGGTAGATGTACTGGATCACCTCCTCGCGCCGCTCGTGCTCGAAATCGACGTCGATATCGGGCGGCTCCTTACGCTCCTCGGAGATGAAGCGATCGAACAGCAGCTGGTGCTTGGCCGGATCGACCGAGGTGATGCCGAGGACGTAGCACACTGCCGAATTTGCAGCGCTCCCCCGCCCCTGGCACAGGATTGGCGGATCGCACCCCCGCGCGAAGTCGACGATGTCCTTGATGGTGAGAAAATAGCGCGCCAGATCAAGCTTGGCGATCAGCGCCAGTTCGCGCACCAGTGTGGCTCGGACGGTTTCGGGCAAGCCGTCAGGGTAGCGCCGCCCTGCCCCTTTCCAGACTTCGCTTTCGAGGAAAGCCTGCGGGGTTTGGCCATCAGGGTAGATTTCCTCGGGGTATTCGTACCGCAGTTCATCAAGGCTGAAATTGCAGCGGTCCGCCACCTCTCGCGCGGCGGCAATTGCGTGGGGCCAGCGGGCGAAGAGGCGCTGCATCTGCACCGGGCTTTTCAGATGCCGCTCGGCATTGGGGTGGAGCAGGTGGCCGGCGGCGGCGACGGTGGTCTTGTGCCGGATCGCGGTCATCACATCCTGCAAGGCGCGACGCTCGGGCACGTGGTAGTGGACGTCATTGGTGGCGAGGAGGCCGAGACCATGGGTGCGCGCAAGTGCGTCAAGGCGCTCGATCCGGGCGATATCGTCCCCGCGATAGAGGTAGCTCGCCGCTAGGTGGCGGAGGGTGGGGAGTTGCTCGATGAGGTGTGGGAGGAGCTCGGGGAACGGGGCGGTGCGCTCCACACCCTCCCCGTCCCGAACCTGATCCGAGACCCTCCTTTCTTGGGGTTCTTCACCGGAAGGAACCGGGTTTCCGGCTCGCGAACTGGGGCGGCGGAAGGGGATAACGTTGCTCGGCACCGCAATGGTGAAGTCAGCGTCGACGTCCTCCGGCGGCAGCAGAATCAACTGCACGCCCTCACTGTGCGCCGCCAGCATCGCGAGATCGATCTCGCATATGCCCTTGTCCTGCCATTCTCCACTGAGCGTCTGCATCCGCCCGGCGCTGATCAACCGGCACAAGCGGCCATAGGCGGCGCGGTCCTCGGGATAGGCGAGAAAGGCCAGCCCTTCGACCGTCTCGATCCGGCAGCCGATCACCGGGCGCAACTTCAGCGTCCGTGCTTCGGTGTGAATGCGCACGACGCCCGCCATCGAATTTATGTCCGCGATCGCAACCGCATCATAACCTGCTGCATGAGCGGCCAGCACCAGATCAACAGCGTCGGACGCTCCGCGCAGGAAGCTGAAGCAGCTGACGAGGCCGAGTTCGACGAAATCCGCACGGGGTGGGGGCGCGATTCCCTCGGGATCGACCTGCAAGGTGCGCTTGTCGGGGGTGAGCGGGCCCTCGGGCATGTCAGCCCGCCAGTTCCGCAAGCCGCTCCCGCAACGCCGCCAGATCGGCCGCGAACAGCACGGCCTGTTGCTCGCGCGCTTCGCCGTCCAATCGCAGCAGATAGGAAGGGTGCGCCGTCACCCATAGCTCGGTTCGGTCATCGAGCATGATCGCTTTGCCCCGCTCACGGGTAATGCTGAGTGTACGGCCGAGCAGCCCCCGCGCCGCGCTCGCACCCAGCGCCAGAACAATGCGGGGCTGGACGATCTGTCGCTCTGCTTCGAGCCACCAGCGGCAGGTGTCGATCTCTTTCGCGGTGGGCGACTGGTGGAGCCGGTGCTTGCCCTTCCACGTGAACTTGAAGTGCTTGACCGCGTTGGTGACATAGGCGCTGGAGCGGTCGATTCCGGCGCGCTCCAGATAAGTGTCGAGAAGCTGCCCTGCTGGCCCAACGAAGGGACGCGCGGTAAGGTCCTCCTGATCGCCCGGCTGCTCGCCGACGATCATCAGAGGTACGCTCGGCGCACCCTCGCCCATCACCGCACGGGTGCCGCAATCGGCAATCGGGCAATCGCGGCAGGCGGTAATGCTTTGCGCGATTTCAGCAAGGCTTGCAGGCCGCGCCCGCTCGGCTCGCGCGCCTGCTGCCACCATCGTCGCCTCCCGCGCCTGCGCCCCGGCGATCAGCTGCGGGATCAGCTCGGCCTCGGGCAGGTTCTTCCAGTACTTCTTGGGCATCTCCGAGAGCATCGCACCCACCTTCAGCCGGGCCGGATTGAAGATTGAGGCATAGTAGGACCGCCACAGGTCTTCGACCGGGTCATCCCCCGGCGCATCCTCGCGGCGTGCGGGCGGGCCTTCGCGCATGGTCTCGCCGTCCCAGTGGACGCTCCCGCGCGGGGTGAGGATCGACCAGCGCATATTGGCGAAGCGGCGCATGAAGAAGCTCGCCTCGGTGCGCACGATGTGGTGATCGGGCTCGAACCAGGCGACGAAGTGCGGGGTGCCGTCTTCCTCGGCAACCTCACGAAAGCGGACGAAGGCATGCATCTTGTGCGCATCGCGGCGCACCGATTTGGCGAGGTCTTCCAAGCGGCGCACGTCCGGATCGGCCTTGTCCTCCATCAGCCGGGGCTGGCGCTGGAGCCGCCACAGCACCCGATAAAGCAGCCCGAAACGCGCAGGATCGCTGTGCAGCGCAGCGCTGCGGGCAATGGTGATGAAGCGCTGGCTGGCACGCACGGGCGAGGCATCGGCGGATGGCGCGGGCAGGCGCTTGTCGCCGCTGCGAGACGGACCTTCACTGCCGAACAGGTCTCCGGTCGCCCCCGGCTCGATCCACGCCACACGGTCAGGCGGCACGTCGCACTGGATCAGCCCGCGTGCCCGCTCCCGCCAGAAGGCGAAATCGTCGGGCGCCGGCAGATGAATGGCGTAGTGCGCGCCGATTGAGACATTCTGCATCGCTGTCATCAGAACAGCTCCAGCTGTTCCGACTTTGGCGCGATGAGCCCGCGCAGGTCGGCGCGGTCGGTCAGCAGGGTGGGCCGCCAGTCGAGCGCACAGATGAAGGGCCGTACCTTGGCGATCGATGTGGTCAGCAGTGCCACATCTTCCAAGCGTAGTGTCCGGTGCCGCCTTACGCTGAGGATGCGCGCCACTGCCTTGGTTCCCAGTCCCGGCACCCGCAGCAATTGCTCCTTGGCGGCGCGGTTCACATCGACCGGGAAGCTCTCCCGGAATTTCAGCGCCCAGGCGAGCTTGGGATCGATATCGAGCGGCAGGTTGCCGTCCGATTCGGCGGCATCCGCCACTTCCTGTGGCGCGAAGCCGTAGAAGCGCATCAGCCAGTCGGACTGGTAGAGCCGGTGCTCCCGCAGCAGCGGTGGGCGCTTCAGCGGCAGCACGGCGGAGGCATCGGGGATCGGCGAGAAGGCGCTGTAATAGACGCGCCTCAAGCCGAAGCTGTCATAAAGCCGACTCGCCTTACCGATGATCGCGGCATCATTGGCATCGTCCGCACCGACGATCATCTGGGTCGACTGGCCTGCGGGCGCGAAGCGGGGCGCATGGCGGAAGCGTTTCCTTTCATCCTTGGCCTCGATTATCCGCGCCTTGGTCCGACCCATTGCCCCTTCGATCTGGCCCGCATTCTTGTCAGGGGCGAGCCGCGTCAGCCCAGCCGTGGTAGGGAGCTCGACATTGATCGAAACCCGGTCGGCATAAAGCCCTGCCTGATGGATGATCTCCGCATCGGCCTCCGGGATGGTCTTCAAATGGATGTAGCCGCGAAAGTCGTGCTCTTCGCGCAGGATCCGGGCGACCTCGACCAGTTGCTCCATCGTGTGGTTGGCGCTCTTGACGATGCCCGACGAAAGGAACAGCCCCTCGATATAATTACGGCGGTAGAAATTGAGTGTGAGGTCGACCACCTCCTGCGGCGTGAAGCGCGCGCGCGCCACGTTCGAGCTTTTGCGGTTGATGCAGTAGTGGCAGTCGAAGATGCAGTGATTGGTCAGCAGGATCTTCAAAAGCGAGATGCACCGCCCGTCAGGCGCATAGGCGTGGCAAATGCCCATCCCCTCGGTCGAGCCGACGCCTTTGCCCCCCAGCGAGTTTTTCTTCGCCGTTCCGGATGACGCACAGGACGCGTCATACTTCGCCGCATCGGCAAGGATTTCGAGCTTCTGGCGGAGAGTTTGCTGGGCCATAGGAACCTAGGGAACACCTTTCGTGTTCCTTATATGTTCCAACAATCCTTCTGCCTAATGCAAAGCTTGCAAGCCCCCTGCGGATGCGTTCAGAGGACCCGGCGCTGTCTCAGGCCCTCTTCGGCGGGCGAGCCGCCTTCACAAAGATGATCGATCACGGCCGGATGCATCGCGCCCTCAAAGGCGACTCCGGCGATCCCGCCCTCGATCCAGGCAATTGAGCCGAGCGGGGCGTTGATACCGGCCACCTTGATGGTCACCAGATCGCCCACGTCGGCAAAGCCTGCTTTCCCGCGAATCTTGCAGCCACCCTCGGACAGGTCGATCAGATCGACGAACACCAGGCGCGAACGCACCCGGCTCTTCACGGTGAGGCGCATTGGCCGTCTATCGGACGAGCGCGGAATTGATTGCATGACCATGAAAAGTACCTGGCACAAAGCCGTAAAGAAAAGCTAAGCAAGCAGGTGAAAGGGAATTAGGCATAAAGCCCCTGCAGGAACCAGTCTGGCAGGCCGCCGCGCCCGTCACCGTTGATCCCCTGCCGGTAGATCCAGTACCGCCGTCCGGCCTCGTCCTCGATCCGGTAATAATCGCGCAGGCGTGCTGTGGAGCGTTCGCGCCACCATTCGGGGGCGATCCGCTCGGGTCCTTCCACACGGGCAACCTCGCGCACCTGCCCCCGCCAGCGGAAGCGCTGGGGAACACCGTCGGGCGAGGCATAAAGCACCGCGATGGGCTCCGGCCGGTCAAGCAACTTCAAGGGACGTGTGTGGAAGGCAAGCTGATTTTGAGCCAGCGACGCGGGAGCGAGCGGTGACTGCCAGCTCTGCGCACGTTCGGGGATATGGCTGGCGCGGGCAACGGGGCGGGTGACGGCCTTGGGACCTAGGCGTACCGTCAGCCGGTCGATGCAAGCGGCGAGCGCGGTGCCGTGCTGCTGCGCAGCGGCATCAAGATCGGCCTGCGAAAGGTGTAGCGGTTCGCTCCAGCTGGCGCGCAATTGCAGCATCTCGATCCCGAACCCGGCTTCGACATCATCGAGCCGCGCGGCAAACAGCCGGGTGATGTGCGCGGGCTCACGGGTGGGAGCGGCAAGCTCGATGCGGCGCATCAGCACCTCGCCATCGACCCGCCACAGTGCCAGTTCGAGCCGCCGCGCGCCCTCCCCCCGCGCTTCGAGTGTGCGCACCATGTCATGGGCCAGATCATTCACCACCCGGTCGAGCAAATCGCGGTGGCGCAGCGGCTCCATCAGCCGGCGCTGCACCAGCGGCATCGGGCGGGCAATGACTGGCAGCAGAGGCTCAGGCACACGTCCCAGCAATTGGTCGAGCCGCAGCAGCGGATTGGCCGCGGGCGAGCGGTGATTGCGGAAACGGCGGCGCAGCGCATCGCGCGCGGCAGCCTCTTGCGCGGGATCGTCGCCGGTGCCGCTTACCCCGGCAAGCTCGCCCAGACGCTTGATGCCAAGGCGGCGGAGCACGGTCAGCACATCATCATCAAGCCGTAGCGCCGCGACCGGCAAATCGCCCAGCAGCCGCAGCGGATCGTCACCGGGATCGAGGATCGCACCCGCCCGCGCGTAATGGGTCAGCGCCCACGCCGCACCCGCCGTCGGCGCGAGGGCCCCGCGCGCGGCAAGGCCGCGCTGTGCAAAGGCGCGGGTGACATCCGCGATCAGCCGCGCTTCCCCGCCGAACAAGTGGGCCACGCCAGTCACATCGACCAGCAAACCATCGGGCGGATCAAGCGCGCTCCACGGCCCCCAGCGCTGCGCCCAGAGGGCGAGCTTCTCGAGGCTGGCGAGGTCACCTGCGGGATCGGCGGGGATGGCGGCGAGATCAGGGCACAGCGCACGGGCATCGGCGAGCAGCATCCCAGCGTGTGCGCCTGCCGCGGTGCCCGCCACATTGGCGGCGGTGATGCGCGGGCCATGCGCCGTCTCGATGATCAGCGCGGTCGGGGCGGCATCTACGGCAGCGCGAGCCTCAGGCGCGTGCGACAGCCGCCAGCGATCGACCGACAGTCGCGCGAGCCAGACCGACAAGATCCGGCGCGGCGAGGAGACCAGTGTCGGGATCGCGGTGGATGCGCAGGGTTCCGGTGTCATCGCTCAATATCCATTCGCCCGGTGCGTGGGTGCGCGCGCGGAACAGTTCGGCGTGCCAGGTGGCAGTGCCGGGTGCGGCAGAGTTCCAGCGCGGGTCCGGTGACGGCGCAGCGCTCACCCGCCAGCGCATCCGTGCCGAGGAGAGGTCAGGCTCCGCATCAAGCCGCACCAGCCACAATCGCACCCCATTCCGCTCGGCCGTGAGGCTGAGACGGCGCGAGGCGGTGAAGGATAGCGCGCGCGGGTTGCCTGCAATCTCGCCGATCACGCAGGCCAGATCGCGACACTTGAGCCCTTCCTCCAGCGCGAACAGCGCGTCCTCGGGCGTGACAGCGGCGACGTGGATCAGGCGGTGGCGCAGCCCGGGCGGCAGGCCTGCAAGGCAGGGGCGCCCGCCGAGCCGGATCGCCTTCACGTCCTGAACCCACAACACCTGACGGGTGTTATCCCCCTCACCCGCCGCAGCCAAGGCATCCTGCGCCAGCGTCAACGCCAGCCCCGTCCCGCTCGCTTCGCCGGCCGGGGCAAATATCTCGGAGTGGAACGGCTGGGTAGCCAAGCCCGGCCGCCAGCGTGTTTCGGCGAGCGCACGGGACAGGATGCGGGCAGGCGATGGCTTGGAGAACATGGATGAACGACTCATATGTTCGCTTTATGTTCCAACATTGCTCAGGTTGCAATGCAAAGGGCACGGGAAGCATATCTGCTCCCCGTGCCCTTCAAAGCACGTCTGAATGACGAGGGTCAGTCGTCGATCACCGGCCCCGGAAACTCGCCCATGTCGGGCGCGTCATCCTGCCACTCGCCATGCTGGAGATTGGAATGCGACAAGCCATAGACGAAATACAGCACGATCATACCGGCCATGAACCAGGCAAAAAAGATCAGCACGCTCGGTGGCACAGTATAGATCAGATAGGCGCAAGAAAGGATGCCCAGCACCGGGGTCACCGGATACAGGGGGACCTTGAAGCCGCGCGGGAGTTCCGGCGCGTTGCGGCGCAGGTAGATCACCGACAAGCAGACAATGGCGAAAGCCGCAAGCGTGCCCACCGAGGTCATGTCACCCAGCACGTTGATGTCGAAGAAGCCCGCAGCCACAGCCGTGATGATGCCGACCAGAGCCGTGTTCACGTAAGGTGTCTGGTACTTCGGGTGCACCTTGCTGAATACCTTCGGCAGCAAGCCGTCACGCGCCATAGTGTAAAAGATGCGGGTCTGCGCATACATCAGCACCAGCACGACCGAAGTCAGACCGATGATCGCGCCGACCTTGATGATCTTAGCAAGCCAACCCCAGGTCGGACCGAAATTGTCGACCACCACTGCAACCGGATCGGGAACGTTGAGCGTACCATAAGGCACCAGCAGCGTCATGATCGCGGCCACCAACATATAGATCACGGTGCAGACAATCAGCGAGCCCAGAATGCCGAACGGCATATCCCTCGCCGGGTCCTTGGCTTCCTGCCCGGCCGTCGAAACCGCTTCGAAGCCAATGTAAGCGAAGAACACGATCGAGGCAGCGCGCATAATCCCGTCGACACCGAAAGCGCCTTCGCCATTATTGGCGGCAGGGTCATATTCGGGAATGAACGGCACCCAGTTGGTAGCCATCAGCTCGCCGAAGTTGGACAGAACGATCAACCCACCGACCGCAATAAAGGCCACCAGCACGCTGACCTTGATGCCGACGATCACATTGTTGACCTTGGCCGATTCTGACACGCCCAACATCAGAAGGCCAGAAAGCGCGATGCAGATCAGGAACGCCGGGAGATTGAAAATCGTCGTTACGGTCTGACCGTCGATCACCACCGGAAGACCATCCCGCATCAGCGTAACGCCAGCAGGGCCGGTAAACTGTGGCGGAATGACCAGGCCGAAGTCCGCCAACAAGCTGACAACGTAACCGCCCCAACCAACGGCGACCACGGAAGCTGCCAGACCATATTCGAGCAGCAGCAGCGCCCCCATGATCCAGGCGACGAACTCGCCCAGCGTCGTGTAGCTGTAGGTGTAGGCCGAACCGGAAACCGGCAGAGTCGAGCTCAACTCGGCGTAGCACAGTCCGGCGAATGCACAGACGATGCCTGCAACCACGAAGGACAGCATAACCGCTGGCCCCGCATGAAGCGCCGCAGCGCTACCCGTGCGCACAAAGATGCCCGCCCCGATGATACAACCCACGCCGAGCAGCAGCAGGTTCCACTTGCCGAGCGTGCGCTTAAGCTCGCTGGTCTGGGTTTCACGCTGGACCTGCGCGATAGATTTGCGCGCGAACATCCGTTGAAAAACGGTTCCTCTGGGTGCACTTGCCATTAGCAGTTCCCCCTGAGCGCCTGAATGGCGCACGGCTTGATCCGATCAAGAAACATCTGAGTTTGGTCTCCCAATGATCGCGGCAAATCCCCCGCGCGATCGACTGGGCTTAACGCTAGCGCAACACGCCCGCAAAACAAGCGGCAATGCGCAGGCTTTCCCCCGACGCGCGCAGCCGCTAGACCGCTACACCATGTCCACGACCTTCCAGCTCGACACGAGCACAAGCCGCGCCAACCCCACCCCGCAGCCGATGCGGCGGCTGACCGTGCCCGCAATCCGCGGCCGCAAGACCGACGGCGTGACTGGGGAACCGTTGGTGATGCTCACCGCCTACACCGCCCGCCAGGCGCAGCTGCTCGATGCGCATTGTGACCTGCTGTTGGTGGGCGATTCTCTCGGACAGGTGATTTACGGCCTTCCCTCGACCGTGCCGGTCACGCTGGAAATGATGGCGAACCACGGCGCGGCGGTGGTGCGCGGCTCGTATCATTCGGTGGTGGTGGTCGACATGCCTTTCGGCTCATACGAAGCCTCGCCCGAGCAAGCGTTCGAGAGCGCGGCTTTCCTGCTGAAGCTGACGGGGGCTGCGGCAGTGAAGCTTGAAGGCGGCGCGGCAATGGCGCCGACGGTCGCCTTCCTCAGCCAGCGCGGCATTCCGGTTATGGGCCATGTCGGCCTGACACCCCAAGCGGTCAACGTGCTGGGCGGATATGGTGCCCGGGGCCGCTCAGATGCCGAAGCCGAGAAGATCGTCTCGGACGCCAAGGCATTGGACGAGGCCGGAGCCTTCGCCATCGTCATCGAAGGCGTGGTCGAGCCGATCGCCATTGCTGCAACCCAAGCGGTCACCTGCCCCACCATCGGCATCGGTGCTTCGGCCCAGTGCGACGGTCAGGTGCTGGTCACCGAGGACATGCTCGGCATGTTCGAACGGGTGCCGCGCTTCGTAAAGCGCTACGAGGATATCGCCGGCGTGATTGACCGCACCGTTGCCCGCTATGCCGAAGAAGTACGTGATCGCAGTTTCCCGACGCCCGACCAGACCTACCAGCCCAAGGCCTGAACCTAGCCGCCCCTCGCCAGACGCCCCGCCAACGGGGCTGCCAGCACCAGCTGCGCGAGGTGATAGAGCAGTAAGGGCGCGATCACGAAACCCGCGTTTTGCGGTGGGAACAGGATTGCGGCGAGCGGCGCACCGATAGCGACGCTTTTCTGCGATCCAGCGAACAGAAAGGCAATCCGGTCGCCGCGCGGTAATCCTAGCAGACCTGCGCAGCCCCACGCACCCGCCAATGCGATCCCCAGCATCACCAGCACCAGAACGACCAATGCCGCCCAGTCGGCGGGTGGGAACATCGTCGCCAGTCCCTGCTCGACCGCCCCCGAGAAGGCGACATAGACCGCGATGCCGATAACGGCGCGGTCAAGCCAGGCCGCGGTAGATTTGTGAGCGATCAGCTTGTCGATGAAACAGTCCTGCACCGCCTGGCCGATTGCGAACGGTAGAACGAGGATCAGAACGATCCGCATGATCGCACCGCTTCCCATGTCGCCCGCAGCGCCTCCGCCGACAGCTGCGAACAGCGGCGCGCTAACCACGACGCCCGCGATATTGATCAGCGCCGCCCCCACCACCGATAGCGCGACATTGCCATTGGCAAGGCTAGTGTAGGAGGTCGCAGACTGCACGGTTGAAGGAAGGCAGCCGAGGTAGACGAAGCCGATAGCCACCAGCGGCGGCAGCCATGGTGCGGCCAGCTGGGCAAAGCAGAAGCCGACAAGTGTCATCACCCCGAACACGAACAGCATAAGCGGCCCGAAATACCGCCAGTTGGCGAGTCCCTTGGCGATCTCGCTGCGCCTGATGCGCATACCGTTCACGAGGAACAGCACGAAGATACCGACATTGGAGACGGTGGTCGCGGTCGTCCGCGCCTCACCCGCCGCAGGAAGAACCAGTGCGAGGGCTGTGGCAACGACCAGCACAGCGATCATCGGATCGGTCAGCAAAGGAAAACGCGCAGGCTTGGACATCAGGGTCATGCCCCTGCCTTGCTAGACCGCGCTTGTCGAGAAAGAGCGCACCTATCTTGCGGCGAAGCTGCGCGGACGCACTTCGGCCAGCGCGGCCGCAAGCCGCTGCGCATGACCGGCATGCCCCAATTCCTGTGCGGCACGCAGACGCAGAGCAAGCAGCGCGGGGTCATGGCCCGCTCCAAGGCCGATGGCGTGATCCAGCAGCAGCACAGCACGGCGCCAGTCGCCGCGCGCAGACTGCCGCTCTGCCAGTGTCACGAGCGCACTCGCGGTGTCAGGCTCGCCTGAAACCTGCCGGGTCAGCAGCAGCTCGTCTGCGCCCTGATTGCCGTGGCGCGCGAAAGTCCACGCTGCCTTGCGTGTAAGCGGCCAAGGTCGCCGCACCTCGGATGCTAGAGCATAGGCGGTGAGAGCTGCGCGCGGATCGCCTGCACCCAGCAGTGCATCGCCTGCGAGCGAAGCGACATCCGCCGATGCAGGATTGCGCGTGCGCAAAGCTTCTGCCTGCTTCCTCGCTTCGCGCGAGTTATCGTTCCAAAAGGCGCGCCGCACACCGGCAGTCGGCTGCGGCAGACGATCACGAACCGCAAGTAGAACCGGCTCAGACCGAGCGGCTCGATAAGCTCGTGCGAGCAGTGGCGCTGCTGCCGCGCGGTCACCGATCCTTTCGTAGGCACGCGCAACCAGCATCAGCAGATAAGGCGAGGCCTCCGGCAGCGTTGCCTCTGGACCGAAGCGACGGATCAACGCATCTTCGCGCCCGCCCGCAAGTAAAGCGCGGGCAAGCAGCTCGCGCACCCGCGCATTGGCAGGCTGCCGAGGCGCGAGCGCCTCGAGTGTCACAGCGGCACTGTCGGCATTGCCTTCAGAAAGACTGATCACAGCATCAAGCAGAAGCGCCGCCGGAACACCTTTCCCTGCCATGCCGCTGCGCGCGAGTAAGCTGCGGGCGAGCGCAAAGTTTTGCCCTCGCGCTGCCAGTACCGCTTGGAAATACAGCCCGCGTGGGTCTTCCAGCGCAATTTCGTCCAGCTTGCGCACAGCTCCCAACATTGCGCGCGCATTGCCGCTGTCCCCAAGCGTCGCAGCATAATCGGCCAGGATGTCGGGATCATCGGGATTGGCCTTGAGCGCCGCTTCGAACCATATCAGCGCATCGCGGGTGCCGTGGGCGTCGCGAACCATCAGGCCCCGCAAACGCAGCGCCGGCGCGTAATCCGGCCCGAACGCAAGCGCGCGGTCCGCCGCTTCAAGCGCAGTGAGATGCTCGCCCCCGCGCAGTCGCAGCCGTGCGATAGCAAGCCACAAGTCGGGGTTTTCGGCCGCAAGACTGCGCGCCTCATCCAGCTTGCGCCCTGCATCAGCAAAAGCGCCATCAGCCATTGCCCTATCAGCTTCGGCGAGCAACCGGGTTACTGCAGGTGTACCCTCAACTGGCCCCCGTCCCGGCCGATCCACTGCGCCCTGCGAACAAGCAGCCAGCACACCCAGCGCCAGGGCCGCCAAAGCCGCTAGGGGCCTAGGCTTGGAGGTCATACTGCTTGAGCAGATCATAGAGTGTCGGGCGACTGATCCCCAGCAGCTTGGCAGTGCTCGATATATTGCCCTCACTTCGCGCAAGCGCGTGGCGGATGACACGGCGGTCAGCGGCTTCGCGCGCCGACTTGAGGTTGAGCACATCGAGGTCACGCTCGTCAGATGCGCCCAGATCGAGGTCTTCGGCGTTGACCATCCTACCATCGGCCATGATCACCGCTCTCTTCACCCGGTTTTCCAGCTCGCGGACATTGCCCGGCCAGTCATGCCCGTCGATCGCGGCAAGCGCATCGGGCGCAAAGCCGGTGACGGCGGGATTCATCTCGGCGGCAAAGCGCTTGAGGAAGGCTTTCGCCAGCAAAACTGGATCGCCGTGGCGTTCGGCCAGACCGGGGATGCGCACGACAATTTCGGCGAGGCGGTAGAACAGGTCCTCGCGGAAACTGCCCTGCTGGATCATCGTTTCAAGGTCCTGGTGGGTTGCGCACACGATGCGAGTATTGACCGGGATGGCCTTGCGGCCCCCGACACGCTCGATGGTGCGTTCCTGCAAGAAGCGGAGCAATTTGACCTGAAGCGGCAGCGGAATATCGCCTACCTCGTCGAGGAAAAGCGTGCCTCCGTCAGCGCTCTCGATCTTGCCCTCGGTAGTCTTTACCGCGCCGGTGAAGGCGCCTTTTTCGTGTCCGAACAGTTCGCTTTCGAGCAGATTTTCAGGGATCGCCGCGCAGTTGATCGCCACAAACGGCCCTCCCGCGCGGTCGCTGGCATCGTGAAGTCCCTTGGCGAGCAGTTCCTTGCCGGTCCCGCTCGCTCCCAGCAGCATCACCGATACGCTGGTGCGCGCCACCCGTTCGATCGTCCGGGCGACCTTTACCATTTCCGGCGCGCCGGTGATCATACGGCCGAGTACGGTTTTGTCAGCGCTCGACGAGGCGACGAGCCGGCGGTTCTCCTCCTCGATGGCGCGTAGGTTGAAGGCGCGGCGCACGATCAGGCCCAGCGCGTCGATATCGATCGGCTTCTGGTAGAAATCATAAGCCCCGCGCGCGATCGCGGCGAGCGCGCTTTCGCGGGCACCGTGGCCGGACGCGACGATCACCTTGGTATCGGGCTTCAACGCCATGATGGCGTCAAGCACAGCAAAACCTTCGGTTGTCCCGTCGGGATCGGGCGGCAGGCCGAGATCGAGCGTCACCACCCCTGGCGCCTCGGATCGCAGAGCGGCAATGGCGCTGTCACGGTCGCCCGCAATCACCACCTCGAAATCATCATATGCCCACTTGAGCTGAGCCTGAAGGCCGGGATCATCTTCGATCACCAGCAGCACGGGTTTCTTGTCAGCCATTATGCGACCTCTTGATCCGGTGAATTGTCAGCGTCTCGAGCGCCGAAAAGGCGCACTGCGTCGGCAAGCGGGAGGGTCAGCGCGAAGCGCGTACCGAGCCCTTCGCGGCTCTCGACCGTGACGCGCCCGCTCATGGCCCGCACCAGCTCGCGGGCCTCGAAAGCACCGATGCCGAAGCCGCCGGACTTTGACGAGACGAAGGGCTTGAATAGCCCGGTCCGGACGAATTCTGGGCTCATGCCCTTGCCCGAATCGACGACTTCGATGGTGCCGCTAAGCCTTTCAGACGACACATCGAGAAGTACAGGGCTGCCATCCTCGGTGGCGTCGATCGCGTTCTGGACGAGATGGATCAGCGCCTGCTCCAGCGCCTCGCTATTGCCCATCACCCGCACCGGCGTTTCTCGGGTTAGTGCGACAGAATGAGTGCTGCCAAAGCGCGCGGCAATACCTCGGGCGAGTTCAACCAAATCGATCGGGCCAAGCGTGGCAACCTGCCCCGATCCGTATCGCCCCAGCCTTGCAAGCAGCGCCAACAACTTGTCCGCCGAATTGCGCAGCGTCACGAGCATGTCGGCACGGAAGGCGGGATTGTCGGCATGCTTCTCGGCATTGGCAGCGAGCAGCGAGAGCTGGCTGACGAGGTTCTTGATGTCATGCATGACGAAGGCCATGCGGCGGTTGAATTCATCGAACCGGCTTGCATCCATCAGGGCCTGCTGGCCGGCCTGTTCGGCAAGATAACTGGCCAGCTGCTGGCCTGCGACGCGCAGAAGATCGAAGTCCTCCCAGTCGAGCTGGCGCGGGTTTCGCGGACGAGCCAGCACGATCACCCCGACAAGACGGTCGAAGTGGATTAGTGGAACAAGCGCCCAAGCGTCCTCGGCCTCCATCAACCAGAACGGCACCTCGGCAGCCTCGCCGTGATGGTCGATCCCGCCGCGCGCCTCATCCAACGCGAGGACAAAATTGTTATGTTCAAGCATCCCCGACAACCCGAACTCTGCCGCAACCGCAGGCACAGCGATAGTCGGCCAGTTCCAGCGCGCGGTCAGTTCAAGTTGCGCCTGTTCGTTGGGCATCAGCAGTAGCCCGGCGGGGCTTTCGGTGATGTCGGCAAGCGCCTTGACCACACGCTCTTCAAGGCTCGCGCTGCCGGCGCCCCCTTGGCCAATGGTGCGCGTGAAACGCAGCCATTCCTGGCGGTAATCGTAGCGGTGCTGGAAGAGGTGCTTCGTCGCCGTCACGCGCAGCCACCCTCGCAGGCGCGGTGATGGAAGCGCGAGCGCGGCACCGAGGGTCGCTGCCACCACAAACACGATCTGGCTTGCCCGTGCGACATCGCCCCCGATGAGAGCAAGCGACTTGGTGATCAGCACCAGCCCGGCAAGATAACCGCCGATCAGCAGCAGCGAGAGCGTTCGGAATGTTACCGCACGCGAAGGGCTGAACTGCACCCGGGGTCCGGCAGCACTCATACCAAGCGCGAACAGCACGGCCATTGCGCCTGCGAATAACCCACGCACGTCGCCAAGCATCCGCGGGACCGCTCCACCCAGATAGGTCAGCGCGTGTAGGTTGAGATCGAAGGCAAAAATGCCCGTCAACGCCATGCCCGTCCAGCGCAGCACTGGGCGCATCGCACTGGCAGCGCCGGCATAGAGGTTGTGCAGCAGCATAAGCGCGCCGATTGCCACAAGCATGTCGATCTGCACGCCCACCTCGAACACAGTGCGAGCAACAGGCGTTCCATCCGTGAACGGATTGCCCGCCAGCACCACCGCCAGTTGGAGGAGTTGAGCCAGCACCAAGGCCACAATCACTGCGCGCACAGGCTTGAGGCTCGCGGTACGGCCATCGAAGGCGAACAGGCAGTACATGGTAGCGATCAACGCAAGGTTGCGCGCTGCGGCAGCGATCGCGACTGTGCCGTGTTCCGTCCCGAGGGCAGCGGCAAGCGCACACCAGACAGCACTCGCAGCAGAAGCGACCATCAGCCCGATCCGGTCGGGACGGGTGCGCTCACCCTTATACCAGATCCAAAGCATTGCACCCACGCTGAGCACAGCACCCGCAATCCACGTCGCGAGCGTCACCAGCGGGACCAGCACACCGGGCCAGATCATCGCGCGCCCTCCGGCCACAGGATCACCCTCAAGGTCTGGAGCAGGATTACCAGATCGAGAAACGGCGTGTAGTTCTTGGCATAGTAGAGATCATATTCGAGCTTGCAGCGGCTATCCTCGACCGATGCACCGTATGGATAGTTTATCTGCGCACACCCGGTGATGCCCGGTTTGACCATGTGACGCTCGCCATAGAAGGGGATTTCCTCCTCAAGGCTCTCGACGAAACCCGGGACCTCTGGCCGCGGGCCGACGAAGCTCATCTCGCCCTTGAGCACGCTCCAGGTCTGCGGCAACTCGTCGATGCGCATCTTGCGGATAAAGCGGCCAAGGCGGGTGATGCGCGGATCGTTCTCCTCCGCCCACTTTGCCCCATCCTTCTCCGCATCGGCGCGCATCGAGCGCAGCTTTATGAGTGTGAAAGTCTCGCCATACAGCCCCACCCGCTTCTGGCGGAAGAAGGCCGGCCCCTTGCTGTCGAGCTTCACCAAAAGCGCAAACAGGATGATGATCGGCAGGGTCGCCGCCAGAAGGATGGAGCTGGCGGTGATGTCGAAGACACGTTTCGAAACGCTTGAAAACATCCGGCTGCTGGAAAAGCCGTCAGAAAAAATCAGCCACGACGGGTTGATGGTGTCGAGATCGACACGGCCGGTCTCGCGCTCGATGAAGCTCGAGAAATCGTTGACATGGACGCCCTTGGTCTTGATCCGCAGCAGGTCTTTCAGGGGCAGCGCGTTGCGGCGCTCCTGCAAGGCCAGCACCACTTCGGACACGCCGAGATTTTCGACAAAGCGGCCAAGATCGTGGATCGCCGAGCGGGGGATGGCTTCTTCGACCACACGGTTGCTATCGTTCATGGCGACGTAAGAGACGATGGCGAAGCCGGTTTCGGGCCGATCTGCCAACTCACGCAGCCGTTGTGCGCGATCACCGGCACCCAGCACCATCACCCGGCGGCGGAACGCCGAAGACCCGAGGAAGGAGTTGAGAAGCAAGCGGTCGGCCATCAGCACGAGGATCGCGATGCCCATGGTGTAAAGCAGGGTCGATCGCCAGAACAGCTCGCTCGGCAGCACGAAATCGAACACCGCCAGCGCGATAATCCCAAGGCTGATCGCCACCAGTACCCGCGCGCCTGCAAATCGGAGGCTGCGCAACGCGTATGGGCCGTAGACCCCGACCGCGATCATCGCCAGCCAGATCACCATCGCCGTGCCGAACAGCGCCCATCCGCGTCCGGAAAGTGCCCCCGTGTCCATGCCGATCTGGTGAACGCGCCACTGCCAGGCGAGCTCACTCGCCAGGACAAGCAAGCCGAGATCCAACAGACCGAGCAGCAGCACGGCGTGCGGGATATAGTGCTTGAACGGGCGGATCATGAAGCGGGCCTTTGGTGCATGCCCTGCCGCTTCTAGGCCTGAGACCTTAAGTGTCGGTGAATTTTACACCCAGGGCCGCGCGCGCGAAATTCTGCGGGGTGCGAGGGTTAGCAAAGAAGTGATGATCAAAGCCGCGGACGGGGCAGCGTGCTGGCGAGACGGGGCGGTGCTGGGTTGAGGCATTCTGCCTTGCCGCAGCGCCCGCAGGGCACGCCGAGCGGCACAGCATCCGCACGGTCGAGCGAGACCCCCCGCGCATGGGCAATGTCTCCCGCAAAGCGCGCCTCGATCCCCAGCACGACCGCGCGGCGGCCGGAACACATGACCCCGTCGCCATCGACCGTGCGGGTGATGGTGAACCAGTGCCGCGCCGCCGCCTCGCCCTCGCCAAAGGTCACAGCTTGGGTGAGCACCGTGCCCGGACGTTCGAAGGCCGCATAGGGCACCCACGCAGGCCAGCGTGCGCCTTCCAGCGGGTAAACTGCTCCGCTTCCCCCGGCAGTGAAGTGTGTCATTCGCCCTGCCCGGTCGATCACCGCCATGAAGAACGGCAAGCCTCGCTCGCCCACCCGGCCCAAGGTAGTAAGGCGCTGCGCCACCTGATCGAAGCTGACCGCGAAACGGCGCTGCAGCACTGCAAGGTCGTAACCGGTCGCCTCGCAGGCACGCAGGAAACGGCGATAAGGCAGCAGAAGGGCACCTGCGAGGTAATCGGCAATATGTTCTCGCAAGGCATCGCGGGCCTCGATGCTGGCAAGATTTGCACCGGCGACAAGCGTCTCGATCCCTTCGCGCATTTCTAATTGCCCCACTTGCCGCGCGATCTGGAAGCGGCGTGCAGCGCCGGGCAGCATCTCCGAAAGCTGGAGCTGGCGGGCGTGAAGATCGAGCCGGTGGACCTGTCCCGGCATCACCTCGGCAGGAAGAATGCGGACTTGAAGCTGGTGTTTCTCGCGAAGCCGCTCGGAGAGGGCCGCACTAATTTCCCCGCGCGATAGGCGCAGCTCATCGGCCAGGTCCTCGGCGGCGTGATCGAGATCTGCAAAGTGGTTCTGCCAGCGTTCGGCCGCGCGACGGGCAGCGGCGGCGGCATCCTCGACCATAATCCGCTCGCTTCCACCCGTATCGTAGAGACGCACGAAAGCGGCGGCCACTTGCGGCGCGGCGGCGAGGAATTCCTGCACCTCTTCGCGGTCAATACCGAGGTCGGCGAAGCGCTTGTCTGCCATCCGCCGCACAAGGCCATCCAGCCCGCCGATAGCGTCATCTTCGCGCAGCGAACGCGGGTCGAAGTCGAAACGTTCGATCACCTGTACCAGCACGCGGGCAGAGAGCGGCCGCTGGTTGCGCTCGATCAGATTGAGATAAGAGGGCGAGATCCCGAGGACGCTCGCCATGCCGGCCTGCGTGAGGCCTTCGCGCTTGCGCAGGCGGCGCAGGGCGGGACCTGCGAGAAGATTGGTATCGGCCATGCGGCTTTGTAACCTTCTTTACTGTTTGACACAAGTTTGCAGCCAATTGTCCTCATAGTGACACGATTTTCTGTAAGTTTCCCTGTCATGCTGCGCCGCACCACGGCACATAGCATCCATCCAGTTGGCACGAGCCCGGAAGGGCCCGTAGCTCTCCCCAGGATGGACAGGAGAATAGCATGACCTACCAGAACGCCATCGGCCGCATGCGCGACGTCGTCACCGCAAACGGGCCGAGCTGGGCCGCGATCGATCCCGAAAGCGCCGCGCGCATGGCGATTCAGAACCGCTTCACTACCGGTCTCGATATTGCCAAGTATACGGCCAAGATCATGCGCGCCGACATGGCTGCCTACGATGCGGATACCGCCCAATACACCCAGTCGCTCGGCTGCTGGCACGGCTTCATCGCGCAGCAAAAGCTGATCGCGATCAAGAAGCACTTCGGCACAACCAAGCAGCGTTACCTCTACCTCTCGGGCTGGATGGTTGCCGCGCTGCGCAGCGAATTCGGCCCGCTGCCTGACCAGTCGATGCACGAAAAGACCTCGGTGCCCGCGCTGATCGAGGAGCTTTACACCTTCCTCAAGCAGGCGGACGCCCGCGAACTCGGCATGATGTTCCGCGCGCTCGACGTTGCCCGCAAGGCCGGTGACGCCGTGGAAGCAAAGCGCATCGAGAACTCGATCGACAATTACGAAACCCACGTGGTGCCGATCATCGCCGATATCGACGCAGGCTTCGGCAATGCCGAGGCAACCTACCTGCTCGCCAAGAAGATGATCGAGGCAGGCGCCTGCGCGCTCCAGATCGAAAACCAGGTCTCGGATGAAAAGCAGTGCGGTCACCAGGACGGCAAGGTCACCGTGCCGCACGAGGATTTCCTCCAGAAGATCCGCGCCTGCCGCATGGCCTTCCTCGAAATGGGCGTGGAGGACGGCATCATCGTCGCCCGCACCGACTCGCTCGGCGCCGGCCTCACCAAGCAGATCGCCTTCTCGAAGGAGCCGGGCGACCTTGGCGACCAGTACAACAGCTTCCTCGACGCCGATGAAGTCGATCCGGCCAACATCAACAATGGCCAGGTCTTCATCAGCCGCGACGGCAAGTTGCTTGCTCCCAAGCGCCTGCCCTCCAACCTCTTCCAGTTCCGCGCAGGCACGGGTGAGGATCGCGTCGTGCTCGACTGCATCACCTCGCTCCAGAACGGCGCCGACCTGCTGTGGATCGAGACCGAGAAGCCCCATGTCGAGCAGATCGCGAGCATGGTCGACCGCATCCGCGAAGTCGTGCCGAACGCCAAGCTGGTTTACAACAACTCGCCCAGCTTCAACTGGACGCTGAACTTCCGCCAGCAGGTGTTCGACGCTTGGGAAGCGGCGGGCAAGGGTGTCTCGGCCTATGACCGCGCCAAGCTGATGAGCGTCGACTACGACGGCACCGAGCTGTCAGACGAAGCCGACGAGAAGATCCGCACCTTCCAGCGCGATGCTGCTGCACGGGCCGGCATCTTCCACCACCTGATCACGCTGCCGACCTACCACACGGCAGCCCTCAGCACAGACAACCTCGCCCGCGAGTACTTCGGCGAGGCTGGGATGCTCGGCTACGTCAAGAACGTGCAGCGCGAGGAGATCCGTCAGGGCATCGCCTGTGTGAAGCACCAGAATATGTCGGGCTCCGACATTGGCGATGATCACAAGGAGTACTTCGCCGGTGAAGCCGCCCTAAAGGCGGGCGGTGCGCACAACACCATGAACCAGTTCGAGGCCGCGTAAGCAGCTTTGCAAGGGTGGGAGAGAATCCCCGGAGGATCGGACAATCCGGCCTTCCGGGATGCCTTCTAACCGCCTAAGACCCTGCCGGTGAGATCACCCAGCGGAGAGTGACATGACCGATACCGATACCCCCAAGACCGAGCCCGCCCGCGCCCGCGCGCTGCTTTCCACCGCCGACATGAAACTGCTGCGCCGCGCGCTTGAAAGCCATGCCCGCAACACCGAGGACCGCGAGGAGCTGGCGAAGATCAATGCGCTCCACCACCGCCTCGGCACCTACGTGCCCTCGGGCGAATAGGGCCCCAATACCAGTTTCACAGTTCTCCTGGGGAGGAGAAATGGCCGCCGGAGCGCCCTGATGAGGGCACGCTCCGGCGGCCAAACTTTATTTGGCCATAAGCCCCAGCGTCGCCGCAGTCAGCGCCTCGGTGGCGGTCGCGATCACCACCAGTGCATCAGGCGCCCAGAAGGGCGAATGCAGCGAGGGGAGCGTCACATCGCCCTTTTGCGCCTTGTCCCACTCCGCCTGCGGAACGCCGCCAACCCAGAAGATCAGGCTTTCGACATTGGCCTTGTCGGCACGGTAGAACTGGCTGAAATCCTCGCCACCCATCACCGCCGGGGTCTCCATGATCCGACCTTCAAAGCGCGGGGTGAGGCCAGCCATTACCTGCTCGGTGAATTCGGGGGTGTTGTAGGTCGCGGGGGTATAGGGGTTCTGCACGGTCACCTTGGGCATTTTGTGCTCGGGCATGCCAGCGGCAATTGCCTCGCCCTTCGCGATGCGGGCGATCCCGTCGAGCAGATGCTGGCGGGTCTTGTCCTCATAGCTGCGCACCGTCAGCTGGAGCCGCGCCTCCTCGGGAATGATGTTGTGTTTGGAACCGGCCTGAAAGCTGCCGACCGTGACCACCGCCGAATCCGTCGGGTTCAACTCGCGGCTCACCAGTGTCTGCAGGCGCATGACGATACTCGAGGCGAGCACCACCGGGTCCTTGGTAGTGTGCGGATAGGCACCATGTCCGCCCACGCCCGGCACCACGATATCGACCGTGTCGACATTAGCGAGCGCGAATCCCTTGGAATAGCCGATGTGCCCTGCCGGAAACTGGGCCGCATCATGGAAGGCCAGCACGTAATCGGGCTTGGGGAAGCGGCTGAAAAGTCCGTCGTCGAGCATCGCCTTGGCGCCCTGCCCGATTTCCTCGGCGGGCTGGAGGATCATCACCAGCGTGCCCGACCATTGATCCTTGCGCTGGCTGAGCAGTTGGGCTGTGCCGATCCACGCTGTCATGTGAGTATCGTGCCCGCAGGCGTGCATCACGCCGGTCTCGGTACCGTTCTGCGCCACCGCGCGGCGCTTTGAGGCAAAGGGTAGCCCGGTCTGTTCGATCACCGGCAGCCCATCCATGTCCGCGCGCAGCATGACTGTGGGGCCCTCGCCGTTCCGCATAACCGCGACGACACCGGTCTTGCCAACACCCTCTTTGACCTCGAAACCCATCGCCCGGGCGCGGGCGGCGAGCTTCTTTGCCGTCTCGACTTCCTGGAATGACAGCTCGGGATTGGCATGGAGGTCGCGGTACAACTCAACCAGCTTGGGCAGGTCCGCCGCCACGGCGTCACGCAACTCATCGGCCTGCGCCGGCGTTGCCCCCAAAGCCAGCAGGCTCGCGCCTGCCGCCCATGCCATCATCCTGTTCATCATTCTCACTCCCTCGCGATCGCGCTTACAGCCCGTACCATAGAACCAGCAGCACCGAGAGCACCATCACCATAAGCGCCACCAGCGGCGTTCCTGCGCGCGCATAGTCACGGAAATTGTAGCCGCCCTCGGCCATGATCAGCAGATTGGTCTGATAGGCAATGGGGGTCGCGTAGCACAGGTTGCAGCCGAACAGCACGGCCAGCACCAGCGGTTCGGCTGGCAGGTCCAGTTGCCGGGCAATGCTGCAGGCGATCGGCGTGCCGATGGTTGCCGCAGTCGCATTGGACGCAAAGTTGGTAAGGATAGTCACGAAGAGCATGATCGCCGCCAGCACCAACGCCGGCGGCAGATAGGCAAGCCCAAGCGACAGCGCCTCGCCCAGCCACGCCGCAGCACCGCTCGCATCGATCACCCGCCCGATGGCAACGCTCGCCGCGATCAATACGATCACCTTGGCCGACAGCGCGCGACCGACCCGGTCGAAGTTGACGCAGCCTGTCACGAACATGAGGATCGCCCCCGCAAGCGCGGAAATGGCAATCGGCAGCTTGATCGGCGCATAGCCACCAGCATCGAACCACGGCAGGCCGAGAGAGGCGGTGGAAATCGTACCGAGCATGATCGCGCCCGCCAGCACCGCCTTCGACCGGCGCGGCAATTCGCGCGCGCCTTCGAGCCGGAGCAGGCCGTCGGCACGGGCAAAGCTGGCAAGATCCTCATCGATCCCGATCGCCAGCAGCACATCGCCTTCGCGGATCACGGGATTGCCTTGCGCTTCATGGATGGGGAGCCCGGGACGATGAATTCCGAGCACTGCGACACCATAGAGGTCAGCGATCCCGGAGCTGGCCAGTGTCCGTCCGACAAGGCGCGAATCCGCCGTTACCGTCATCTCGACCGCGACGATATCCTCGCCGCGCACCTTCGAGACCCTGCGGATGCGCTCGACGATCCAGACCGGGGCAAGCTCGCCTTTCAGCGCCCGGGCTGCATCTTCGATAGCCGTATGGGTGCCCGAGATATGGATATGATCGGCAGCAGAATCCTCGCCGGCTGGCGCTGTGTGGAGTGTGATCTCAGTCGGCAGCCGGCCGCCCTGGATCGCCGCTTCGCCGCCGCGCAGCCGGGTGTGGAAAATCCGCGCGCCCTCCTCCGGCAGGCCGCTATTGTCGCGCAGCATCCGCGGCATCAGCAACCAAAGATAGGGAAGCGCGACCATTCCGGCGACCAGCACGATGGGCGTGAATTGGAACACGCCGATGGGCAGCATCCCCAGATCATCGGCAATGCTCACGACAAGAATATTGGTCGAGGTGCCAATTGTGCTCGCCATACCGCCAATCAGCACCGCGGTATTGACCGGCATCAGCACCCGGGACGAGGGCATCAACCCCTTGGCCCCAATCGACACCACGATCGGGATCAGTACCACCATCACCGGTGTGTCGTTGACGAACATCGAGAGGAAGAACGCCACCAGCAAG
The DNA here is from genome assembly GCA_027533455.1 of Porphyrobacter sp. Classification (GTDB taxonomy): domain Bacteria; phylum Pseudomonadota; class Alphaproteobacteria; order Sphingomonadales; family Sphingomonadaceae; genus Erythrobacter. The sequence goes on from JAPZUC010000002.1 coordinate 786,443, forward strand.
GCGACCAGAAGGCCGATTTGCCCGTTGATGCGAAACACCTTTTCGAGCCCCGCCGCAAACGGCTCAAGCGCGCCGGTCACCATCAGGCAGCGCCCCATAATCATGAGCGCGCAGATCGTCACCAGCGCAGAATGGCCGAACCCGGCGAAGGCCAGCGCCAGCCCGTCAGTAGGGCGCGTACCTGGTAAGGGTGCAAAGTAAAGGCCCACCGCGATCACAGCGATGGTCACCAGCGAGATGATCTCCTCGCGATATCGCCCTCGGGCAAAGGCGACGAACATCACGATGGTCACCGCCATCGCCGCCATCACATGGTAGGAAGGAGGCTCCAGCATCACCCGTCCCAAGGCTAGAGCCTAAGCCCTGCCGGACAAGCGGTTTCATCCTAACCCAGATTAGTGGTGCCCCTGGCCAGACTCGAACTGGCACTTCTTTCGAAAACCGATTTTGAGTCGGTCGCGTCTACCAATTCCACCACAGGGGCCCCGGAGCGGATGGCGGGCTGTTAGCGTCCGCCAATCGCTCTGGCAAATGTTTCACGCGAAACATCGTTCTGGAGGGGGTCTAAACTGGGTCAAAGGGGGGTCTAACCACCAGCAAAACCCCGCGAAGCCTTATCGAAGCGCGCCTGCCAGAAGCTTGTGCAGCTTGGAATGCAGCGCATCGTTTGCTGCCAGCACCTGATTGGCATGGATCGGTTCTGACCGGCCGCGGTAATCGGAGACGAACCCTCCCGCTTCGCGCACCAGCAGGCAGCCCGCAGCCGTGTCCCATTCCGAAAGGCCGCTTTCCCAGAAGCCGTCGAACCGCCCCTGCGCCACATAGGCAAGATCGAGAGAGGCGGCGCCAAAACGGCGGATGCCTGCCACTTCTGGACCGATGGCACCGAAAATCCGGCTCCACTCGGCAAAGTCGCCGTGACCGAAGAACGGCACGCCGGTCGCGACGAGCGCATCGGCCAGACGCGAGCGGGCCGAGACGCGCAGGCGCGCATCCTGAAGCCACGCACCGCGCGACTTTTCGGCCCAGAAGGTCTGGTCGGTGATCGGCTGATAGACCACGCCCGCGACCACATCGCCCCAGCCCTTGCCGTCCGCGCGCGGCTCCTGCGCCGCGATCGAGATCGCAAAGTGCGGGATCCCGTGGAGGAAGTTGCTGGTGCCATCGAGCGGATCGACGATCCAGCGCGGCATGCCGGGATCGCCCTCGATTACGCCAGCTTCTTCCATGACGAAGCCCCAGCCCGGACGGGCGGCGAGAAGTTCGTCATAGAGCGTGCGCTCGGCGCGGATATCGGCCTTGCTGACGAAATCGGCCGGGCCCTTGCGGCTGACCTGAAGGTGTTCGACTTCGCCGAAATCGCGCCGCAGACGCCCGCCCGCTTTGCGCGCGGCGCGTTCCATGACGCGGATGAGGCCGGAAATAGCTGCCATTACAGAACTCTCTGCCGCTCGCCCCGCTTGAGGGACTGCGCGGCGTTTATGTGGTGCGACGAGGGTCGACTGGAAAAGGGGGCCTCGCCCCCTCAGTTCGCCTTGCCGACGTAAGCTTGCTCGTACACGTCGACGATAATGCGCGTGCCGCTGCCGATGTGCGGCGGCACCATGATGCGCACGCCGTTGTCGAGGATGGCGGGCTTGTAGCTGGAAGAGGCGGTCTGCCCCTTCACCACGGCGTCGGCTTCGACGATGGTGGCTTCAATCTGCGAGGGAAGTTCGACCGAGATCGGCTTTTCGTCCCACAGCTCAAGGTTCACCTGCATCCCGTCCTGCAGGAACGGACGGGCATCGCCGAGCAGGTCGCCGGGCAGCGTGATCTGCTCGTAGGTGTCGTTGTCCATGAAGACGAGGTCATCGCCCTCGGCATAGAGGAACTGGAATTCCTTGGTGTCGAGGCGCACGCGCTCGACCGTGTCGGCGCTGCGGAAGCGGACGTTGGTCTTGCGGCCATCCTGCAGGTTCTTCATTTCGACCTGCATATAGGCCCCGCCCTTGCCCGGCTGGGTGTGCTGGATCTTGGCAACCTTCCAGATGCCTTTTTCATATTCCAGGATATTGCCGGGGCGGATATCGACGCCGCTGATCTTCATGGGCTGTGGGCCTTTATTCGAGATGGAAAGAGCACGAGGGCGAGCGGCCAGAACGGCGCCGCGCCCGAAATGATGCGCGCCCATAGCCGAGGCGGCCCCCATCGGCAAGCGGCGGGAAAGACAAGCGCAAAAGGTTTGGCGCTGGCACGCGCAGGCTGGTAGAGCCCGGAGCCATGAAAACGCGTTACATTGTCCTGCTGGTGATCAGCGCCGCTGCCGCTGCCGCGCTGTTGCCGGCGCGCGGTCAGAGCCAGACCGTGCCCACCAACCGTGAAGCCTCGCGCCCGCAGCCTGGCACCGGTGCGGCCTCGGGCGGCGTGCTCGGCATCCTGCGCCACGGCGACTGGGAATGTGCTCTACCCGGCGATGCGGGCGGCGAGGCCTTCGTGCCACAGCCGGCAGAGGCATTCCGCATCGGCACGGCATCGAGCTATCTCAGTCCGACTGGCGCGGGAATCTACCTGCTGCGCGGGACCGAGGTGGTCTTCACCCGTGGCCCCAAGCAAAACCAGCGCTTCCGCGTACTGGGCGAGAACACGCTGCAAAAGCTGGAAGCCGACGGTAGCCTGAGCAAGCTGATCTGCACGCGGGTCTCGAACGGGAACTGAGCAAGGCTCAGTCGGGAAAACACGCGCGGGTTCAGCCCGCAATTTTCAAGTGGCATATACATAGCGACATTGGCGCCGACAGCGGTCTTCCCGCAGATCAGACCGCGCCGGCGCCAACACTTCCCGGCTTCTGGGGGTCAGAAACGGGAACTCGCCGAAATCGTGAGGGCCAGCACCGGTCGGCTGTTCGAATGCACCACCTGTTGCATCCTCGTGGCCTCGATCCGCGCAAGCTGGGTCTTCAGCCGCGCCAGATCATGTGTGCTGTCAGCGAAGATGATGTTCGCCTGAACGATCTGATCGGTCGGGAGGCCGGATGGCAGCTGTCCCACATCCCCTAGCCCTCGAACGGCCTTCAGGGCGATACGGCCAACATCGCCGCCACCTGACCGATGGAAGAGACTGGCGTTAACCGGGTACCCTTCCTTATCGATCTGGAAGCGCACCTGCGCGATGCCGCGCACGTTTTGCCGGGGCGATATGTAGATCCGGTCGAGTTCCCGATCGAGTGCGTGCGAAACGTCAGCCACGAACGCCTGAGCGTTGCGCGACTTCGGTGTCACAGTAATCTCTTGGGACGCGAGCGGTAATGCGATGCCAGTCGCAAGCAAAACAGCGGCGATTCCGGAGGCAAGTTTACTTTGCATGAGATCATCCTTTCGATACAAAAAGATGATCGGCCGACGAGAGTACCGCGTGCCGTGCGACACTTATCTGCTCCGCGATAACGGTCACTGGTCGATCCGGGCAACGAACGCCTGCGGGCACATGCGAAGTCCAACACTATTGGTTACGCTTACCATGCGGAGTGTCAACGGTATTCAGGAAACACGTTGTTCTTGCTTCGAACTCTCACGAACGCCTGCCGTGCGCGTTGTGAAAATGAAACGCTGTGTGGTTTGAATGTGACTTTGATCTGATATTTTGTTTTAGCCGCGGGGCGACTCGCGTGTAAGTTACCCCCGCATCACCTTGGCAAATGCCTCGATCGCGGCGACCTCGTCCCCGCCCCACACGGCGTGGCTCACCGCGATGAAATCCGCGCCAGCATCAATCAACGGTTTGCAGTTTTCCGGCGTGATGCCGCCGATGGCGACGCAGGGGATCTCGAAGATCTGGCTCCACCATTGCAGCAACTCGAGATCGGGCACCTCGGCGTCCGGCCCCTTATTCTTGGTGGTCGAGGGGAAGAAGGCTCCGAAGGCGACATAGTCCGCGCCAGCCTCGCCCGCTTCCATCGCCATGTGGCGGCTGGCGTGGCAGGTGACGCCGATCTGCGCCTCGCGGCCCAGTTCTTCGCGGGCTTCGCGGGGCGAGCCGTCGTCCTGTCCCAGATGCACGCCGTCCGCCTTCAACCGCTTGGCGAGCGCCACTGAATCGTTGACGATGAAGGCGACATCATGCGCCGCACAGATCGCCTGAAGCGGCTCTGCCAGCGCGGCGGCCTCGTGGCTGTCGACGCCCTTCACCCGGAACTGGAAGGCGGTGACAAGATCTCCATGCCGCCGCGCACCGGCAGCCAGCGCGCGTTCGAGCCGCTGGGGAAAGTCGCCGCCGACGTCGAGGGGGGAGATGAGATAGAGCTGGGTCTGGGTCATGGGGCCTTCCGCTAATCGCTGGCGGCGTGTCTGTCACCTGTTCAGGCGGCACTCAGGCTGGCAGGCGCTAATACTGCGGTCATGACCAAGCTGCTGCGCCCCCTCGCCCCTGCCCTCCTCTTCGCTCTTCTTCCGGCCTGCGCGGTGATCCCCGACGCGCCGCGCCCCGAAGTTGCCGCGCTGCCGATGGGCACACCTGTTGCCCTCGGACAGGCGGTCACGGTAGGCACTGTCGTTGCCACACCGATGGCGGTGGTCGAGGACAGCCGCTGCCCGATCAACGCGCGCTGCGTCTGGGCCGGACGGCTGGTGGTGACGACCCGCATCGACGGCGCCGGCTGGCGCGACACGGCAGACCTGACCTTGGGCGAACCGTGGAGCACCCGCGGGTCAGTGATCGCGCTGACGTCCGGCAACCCCGCGCCCGAAATAGGCGAAGGCAAGGAAATCACGAAGGACGCCTACCGCTTCACTTATGAAATGAAGTGAGCGGCGACGCGCGCTGAGGCGTGTCAGATGCTCGCGCTGGCGATCTGGTCGATCGCCTTGCCGAGCACCGCGTTGAATTCCGCGTCGGTCTGGCCCTTGCGCAGGTCCTGCAGCAGCCCTCGGCTGAAGCTGGCGATCATGCCGGGGTTCTTGGCGAGGCGCGCGCAGGCATCGTCGGTCGAGAACCCGCCCGACAGCGCGACCACGCGCAGCACCTTGGGGTGCTCTGTCAGCGGGGTGTAGAGGCCGGGCGTTGCCGGGATCGAGAGCTTGAGCATGACTTGCTGGCCCTCGGGCAGCGCGTCGAGCTGCTTGAGGATTTCCGCGAGCAGGATCGCCTCGCCCTCTACGCGGTCGGCGGCCATGATGTCATATTCGGGCTCGATGATCGGCATGAGGCCGGCGGCGATGATCTGCGCGCCCACCTCGAACTGCTGGGCGACCACGGCGGCGATGCCGGCTCCGTTGGCGCTTTTGATGACCGAGCGCATCTTGGTGCCGAACATCCCGGCTGCGACCGACTTTGCCAGCAGCACCTCAAGCTTGACCATCGGCTTCATCAACTGGACGCCATCAGTCTCATCCGCCAGGCCCTCGTCGACCTTGATGAAGGGGACGATCCCGCGCGCCTTCAGCGCATCGCCCGTAGTTTTGCCATCCACATGGCCGTCCATCGTCCGCTCGAACAGGATTGCGCCGATCACCTTGCCGCTGGAGAAGCACGGCGCGGTAATCACGCGGGCGCGCATCGCGTGGATCTGGGCAAACATTTCCTCGTCACCCGACCATTCGCTGTCCTCGACACCGTAGCCCCGCAGCGCCTTGGGGGTCGAGCCACCCGATTGGTCGAGCGCGGCGATGAACCCCTGTCCGGTGGCGATGCGGGTCGTCATTTCGAGGGTGTTCATGACTGGCTGTCTCCGGTGCTAATTAGGTCTGGCTGGCGCCCGCTTGCCATCTATGCATACCTATGCATAGGCCGTTGAAAGGGCCCTTAGCGAGGCCAAGCCAGTGCTGCAACCGCGAAGGATAGTGCGCTCGGATCAACGCCGCGCAAGACGCCGGATGATCCCGGTGAAACTGAGCGCGGGCTTCCCGTCCCCGGTCACAAGGCCGCGCACGAAGATTGTCTTGCCGCCCCCGCGCGTGACCTCGCCCCGCGCCTCGACCAAAGCGCCCACCTGAATCGCGCCGAGGAAATCGCCTGCAAGGTTGAGCGTCACCGCATGGTCGCCCTTCAACTCATCGGTGGCGATGGCGAACAGCGCGAAATCGGCAAAGGTCAACATGCAACCGCCATGCATGAAGCCGCCGCCGTTCATGTGGCGGGCCTCGGCGCGGAAGGCACTGACGTAGGAACCGTCATCTTCGCGGCGGTGATAGAACGGGCCCGAGCGGGTCTCGTAAGGATCGCCCTGCCAGTATTGCCACCCGGCAAACTCGCCGTCTTCCATGGTGGTCAACTGGCCGAAGCTCTGTTCGTTGGCGTCGCTCATGTTCACTTCCACAATTGCAGGCGGCTGACAGCCGCGGCGATGCTGTCATCCCCGTCGAGCCGCGCGAGGCTGCATTCGGCCAGCTTGTATCCGCCGATCGCGCCCTTGCGCCAAAGCTGGGTGACGAGGAAACCGCCTGACCACGTCTTCGGCCCAAAACCGAGCTCAAGCTCCGCCCCGGCGACGAACCACGCAGCCTTGCCGTGCGTTCGCACCACGACTTCGCGGAAGGTAAAGCGCGAGCAGGCAAAACCCCGCTCGACGCCCGCGAGAAAGCTTGGACGGTCAAGCAGTTGCGGCGGTGTGCTACCGACCACCATCATGAAATCGCGCGCGACGATTTTCTTCATCGCCTTGGCATCGCCCGCCACCCACGCCCGCATGGCTGTGAGCGCAAGCGCCTCGATCTCGGCTTCCGTCTTGGCCATGATCAGCCTTCGAGCGCGGCGACGCCGGGCAGGACCCGTCCTTCCATCCATTCGAGGAAGGCGCCGCCAGCTGTTGAAATATATGTGAAATCTTCCGATGCGCCGGCCTGTGCCAGTGCGGCGACCGTGTCTCCGCCGCCCGCTACGCTGATCAGCGAACCTTCCAGCGTGAGCGCCGCAGCCGTGCGCGCCAGCGCAACGGTGCCGGCATCGAACGGCTCTGTCTCGAAGGCGCCCAGCGGCCCGTTCCACACCAGCGTGCGGCAGGTCTTGAGCACATCCGCCAGCGCTTCGACCGCCTGCGGCCCGAGGTCGAGAATCATCTCGTCTTCGGCGACCTCATGGACGTTGCAGACCCGCAGGGAAGCGGGGTTAGCAGCGAATTCCTTCGCCACGACGACGTCATAAGGCAGGTGCACGGTGCACCCTTTGGCATCGGCCTCGTCCATGATCAGGGCGACGGTTGGAGCGAGGTCGTGCTCGCACAGGCTCTTGCCGACATTCACCCCGCGCGCGGCCAGGAAGGTGTTGGCCATGCCCCCGCCGATGATCAAGTGCTGCACCTTACCCACCAGATGCTCGAGCACGGCAAGCTTGGTTGAAACCTTGGCTCCGCCGACCACGGCTGCCACTGGCGTTTCCGGTGCATCAAGCGCTGCGTCCAATGCCTTCAGCTCGGCTTCCATCGAGCGGCCCGCATAGGCCGGCAGGAAATGGGCAAGGCCTTCGGTGGTCGCGTGGGCGCGGTGCGCCGCGCTGAAGGCGTCGTTGACGTAGAGCGTGCCGTGGGCAGCGATCGCCTTGGCGAGTTCGGGGTCGTTCGCTTCCTCGCCCGGCCAGAAGCGCGTGTTGTCGAGCAGGCCGATCTCGCCAGCGCGCAGGATGGTCTCCACCGCCTGTGCCACCACGGGGCCGGCGATCTCGGGGATGAACATGATCTCCTTGCCGATCACCTTCTCGACATCGCCGATCACCATGCTGGTCGAGAGGACCGAGGACCGCGCGCCGCCCGGGCGGCCGAAGTGCGCCAGCAGCAGAACCTTGGCGCCGCGACCTGAAAGTTCGAGAATGGTGGGCTTCACCGCTTCCACCCGCGTGACATCAGTCGCCGAGCCGTCCTTCATCGGAAGGTTGAGGTCCACGCGCACCAGCGCGACTTCGCCGGTCAGGTCAGCGGGGAGATCATCAAGGGTCTTGAAGCTCATAGGGCCAAATCATCCGTTCGGTTCGCGCGCAGTCTAGAACCGTTCGTGTCGAACCGTGTCTCGACAGCGCGCGACACGAACGGAAGTTTGGGTTTCAGAGGAACTTCGCCACTACGCCTGCGGTGTCGATCATCCGGTTGGAGAAGCCCCACTCGTTGTCGTACCAGCTGACGACGCGGGCAAGCTTGCCTTCCATCACCGAGGTTTCGAGGCTGTCGACCGTCGAGGATGCGGGATAGTGGTTGAAGTCCGAGCTGACGAGCGGCTGGTCGGTGTAATCGAGCACGCCATTCATCGCGCCTTCGGCGGCGGCCTTGAGTGCGGCGTTGATCTCGTCGGCGGTCGTCTCGCGCGAAGGCACGAACACAAGGTCGACCATCGAGACGTTCGGGGTCGGCACGCGCACCGACGAGCCATCGAGCTTGCCCTTGAGTTCGGGCAGGACGAGGCCGACTGCGCGGGCAGCGCCGGTCGTGGTCGGGATCATGTTCTGCGCACCAGCGCGGGCGCGGCGCAGATCGGGGTGGATCTGGTCGAGCATGCGCTGGTCGTTGGTGTAGGAGTGGATTGTGGTCATGAAGCCGCGCTCGATGCCAATCACGTCGTTCAGGACCTTGGCCACCGGCGCGAGGCAGTTGGTGGTGCAGCTGGCATTCGAGATGATAACATCTTCGGCCGTGAGCGTCTCGTGGTTGACGCCGAAGACGATGGTCTTGGACACGCCGGTCGCGGGCGCCGAGATGATCACGCGCTTGGCCCCTGCTGCAAGGTGCGGGCGGCTGGCTTCGTCCGACTGGAAGAAGCCGGTGCATTCGAGGACGATATCGATGCCCATCGCGGCGTGCGGCAGATTGGCGGGATCGCGCTCCTTGGTCACCGCGATGCGCTTGCCGTTGACGATGATCGCATCGCTATCGGCGCTCACGTCGCCGTTGAAGCGGCCGTGGACCGAATCATGCGCGAACAGCAGCGCGTTGGCCTTCGCGTCGGCCAGATCGTTGATCGCGACCAGATCGAGATCGTGATCCGTGCGCTCGAGAATGGCGCGGGCGACGAGGCGGCCGATGCGGCCGAAACCGTTGATGGCAACTTTGGTGGCCATGAGAGGTACTCCTGCTTAGTTCTTGATCTTGCTCAGGATTTGCGGAACAATCTTGTCCGCGGTGAAACCGAAATGGGCAAACAGGTCTTCCGCCGGAGCCGAAGCGCCGAAGGTGTCGAGACCGATGTTGATGCCCGAGCGGCCGGTGTAGCGTTCCCAGCCCAGGGTCGAGCCTGCCTCGATCGATACGACTAGCGCGTCGGTGGGCATTACATCGGCCTTATAGCTATCGGTCTGAGCGTCGAACAGTTCCATACAGGGCATCGAGACGACGTCCGCGCCGATCCCCTGAGCCTCGAGCGCAGCGGCGCATTCCACCGCCAGCGCCACTTCCGAACCGGTCGCGACCAGCACCACCTTGCGCGCGGCAATCGCGGAGCGCAGGCGATAGCCGCCCAGCGCACAGCGGTTTGCGGCCTGCGTCCACGCCTCGTCCCCCTCCCCGCGCAGTTGCGGCAGGTTCTGGCGCGTCAACGCCAGCACCGAAGCGGTCTCGGGCGTCGAAAGCGCCTGCGCCCAGCACTCGGCGGTCTCGATCGCATCGCAGGGGCGATAGACATTGAGGTTCGGGATCAGACGCAGGCTCATGACCTGTTCGACCGGCTGGTGGGTCGGGCCGTCTTCTCCAAGGCCGATGGAGTCATGGGTCAGCACATAGACCACGCCGATCTGCTGGAGCGCCGAGAGACGGATCGCGTTGCGGCAATAGTCGGAGAAGATCAGGAAGGTGCCGCCGTAAGGCACGATCCCGCCATGCAGCATCATCCCGTTCATCGCCGCAGCCATGCCGAATTCGCGGATGCCGTAATAGACATAGCGGCCTGCGTAATCCTCGGCGGTCATGGGCAGGGTCGACGGGGTTTTGGTGTTGTTCGATCCGGTCAGGTCGGCCGAACCGCCCACCAGCTGCGGGATCGCAGCGGTCAGCGGGCCGAGTGCAATTTCAGAGGCCTTGCGGGTCGCGATCTTCTGCGGCGCGGCGGCAAGGCCGCGGATGTGGCCTTCGATTGCCGCAGGGACGAGGTCGGTAATCAGCGTCATCTGGGCGAGGAACGCGTCCCTTTTGTCCGAAGCCTCGAGCCGCCCGGCCCAGGCGCCGTGCGCGCTGCGGCCCGGCTCACCCGCCATGCGCCAGTCAGCGAGAATTTCGGACGGCACCACGAAAGGCTCGTGCGACCAGCCCAGCGTCTCGCGCGCGGCGGCCACTTCGGCTGCGCCAAGCGCCGCGCCGTGGACGCCGCTGGTGCCCTGCTTGTTGGGCGCACCCTTGCCGATCAGCGTGCGACAAGCGATCAGCGACGGGCGCGGATCGGCCTTCGCTTCGGACAGTGCGCGGTCGATATCGGCAAAGTCATGCCCGTCGCACTCGGCAACGTGCCAACCAGTGGCGATATAGCGTGCCTTGATGTCTTCGGACGAGGACAGGTCGGTCGCCCCGTCGATGGTGATGCGGTTGTCGTCCCACAGCACGTTGAGGCGGCCCAGCTTGAGGTGCCCGGCAAGCCCGATCGCTTCGTGGTTGATGCCTTCCATCAGGCAGCCGTCGCCCGCGACAACCCAGGTGCGGTGATCGACGAGGTCATCGCCATAGATCGCGTTCAGATGCCGCTCGGCCATTGCCATGCCGACCGCCATCGCGAGACCCTGCCCCAGGGGGCCGGTGGTGCATTCCACCCCGTCGAGCAGGAAGTTCTCGGGGTGGCCCGCGCACGGGCTCCCTAGCTTCCGGAAATTGCGGATGTCGTCGATCGTCGGCGCCGCATAACCGGTGAGGTAAAGCAGGCTGTAGATCAGCATCGAGCCGTGACCGGCGGAAAGCACGAAGCGGTCACGATCGGCCCAGTCGGGCGCGGTGGGATCAAACTTCAGATGCCGTGTGAACAGCACCGCCGCCGCATCGGCCATGCCCATCGGCATCCCGGGGTGCCCCGAATTGGCGGCCTCGACCGCGTCCATCGAGAGGGCGCGGATGGCGTTCGCCATCGGCTGAAGACGGGCGGCATCGAGGTTCATCGGCACGCTATTCTCCTGCGGGAGGCGCCCCGCGCACATTCGCGCGATTCGACCCCGGTTCCGGTCGCGCGTGCCATTGCCGAGGGGACGGGGGAGGTCAACCTTGCGCGCACAGATCATCATGCGGCGGCTGGTCGCGCACTTATCAACAGCCCACCGCAAAGCTTTGCGCCTGCGTGGTTCTCTTGGTATCTGTAGCAATTATGAGTGCTGACCGCATCGCCGCTGCCCTTGCACGCATCGAAGCCGCCTTGGCGCGCATCAATGCAGCGCGCGAAGCCACAGCGGGGGCCGAGTCCCGCGGGGCAGGAGCATCGGCGCGGGTGGTCGAACTCGTCAATGTCCAGGAGAAGTTGCGCGAGCAAGTCGCGGAAAGTCTTCGCGAACTTGACGATCTTCTGATCCAGCTGGAGGATTGACCCGCCGCTATGAGCACCGTCACTCTCAGCATAGGTCCCAAGAGCTACCAGGTCGCCTGCGCCGACGGGCAGGAAGCGCATATCAAGGAGCTCGGCGCAATGATTGCCGAAAAATATGCCCAGCTCGGCAGCGCCCGCGCGCCGCTCGAGGCGCAGAATTTGCTATTTGCGGCGCTGTTCATGGCAGACGAGCTCGATCAGGCGAAGAAGCGCCTCAACGAGGTGCACGAGCCTGCGCCTGCGCAGGAACCGGTCGATCCGGAGGCCATAGCTGCCTTGCAGAACGCTATTGCCGCGCTTGAGGCCGATCTGTCCGCCGCGCGCGAAGCCGCCGCACGCCCCGCATCACAGTCCGCCACGGTTCCGCAATTCGACCTGTTCGGCGGCACGCCGGCAGCTGAAGCACTGACCGATGAGCTTGCGGCCCGCCTAGAAGCCCTAGCAGGTAAGGCCGAAGCCAGCGCTGCGGCGCTTGAAGCTGCGGCTGCAAACGCCTAGATAGTAGGCGGCGGGACTACCCGGCACGAGCCGATTGAATATCCCTGAGGCTATAAGTAATCCAAATGGGAGTTGTCCCTGCCCTCGTCTGCTGGTTCGTCCGGAAGGCTTGGGCATACGGCGCCCACCTGACGTACCACGCGTCAGAGGATTTCTAGCGCAAACGACCCATGGTGGTTCCGTCACCTTTTAGTTTTCCGCGCGCCCTCCGGCGCGCGGTCCTCGCTAGACGCGCAGCATAGCTGCGCACGCTGCGGGCGGGCGGTCGCCCTTGCGGCCCTTTGGGCCGTTTCCTGTTAGCCGCATCGCCTCCGCGATGCGACTTCCTCCGGGGACCCGGCCCTTTCAGGGCCACCCCTGCGGGCGGGCGGTCGCCCTTGCGGCCCTTTGGGCCGTGGCCTACCGCTGATGTTGTGATGACCAGCAACTCAAAATCCGACCTCCGCCGCTCGCTGCTCGCCGCGCGCAAGGCCCATGTCGATGCGCTGCCCGATAACCTGCGCGCACTCATGTTCCATCGTCCCCCGGCGCCGCTCCTTGCGCGCATTCCGCAGGAGGCGACTATCGGGCTTTACCACGCCGGCCCGTTCGAGGCGCCCGCGGCCGCCTATGCGCGCTTCTTCCGCGATGCCGGCCATGCCCTCGCCCTTCCCCATTTCGCGGATCGCGGTGCGCCGATGACCTTCCGCCACCACACTGATCCTTACGCGCAGGACGATCTCGAAGTCGGTCCCTTCGGCATCCTCCAGCCTTCCGCCGATGCCGAGCCGTTGGTGCCTGACGTATTGTTCGTCCCGCTGGTCGGCTTCACGCCTGATCTCGCTCGTCTCGGGCAAGGCGGCGGGCATTATGACCGCTGGCTCGCGGAACATCCCCCCGTGCTCGCCGTTGGCTTGGCATGGGACGCGCAAGCTTGCGAGACCCTGCCGACCGAACCCCACGACAGGCCACTCGATGCGGTCGTCACCCCCACCCGGATTTATGGACTGAACTGATGCGCGAAACTCCCACCTGGCGAATTCCCTTCGGCATCGTCAGCCTGTTCATTCTGCTGATCATCTATGGCGTGATCATTGCGCGCTATGCGCCCGACATTATCGGCGGCTGGTCAGGTGGGGCGCAGACGGTCGTCTACGTGGTGCTCGGTCTAATCTGGCTGCTGCCGCTCAAACGCTTCCTGATCTGGATGGAAACGGGCAGTTGGAGCCCGCCCGAATAAAAATCCGGCGCGGGCAAAAGAAAAGGCGGACCGAAGCCCGCCTTGCCTGTGCCCTTCAGGGCGTTTTTCCTACGAACAAGTGGCGCGAGTGACGGGGCTCGAACCCGCGACCTCCGGCGTGACAGGCCGGCGCTCTAACCAACTGAGCTACACCCGCGCATCTTGTCCTTTCGAGCCTTCCGGCGATGCCGTGCCGCTCGTGGAGCAGCGCCATTAGGGCCGGTGCCTCGGGCTGTCAACGCCCTCTTGCGACCCTCTGACGCAATATTTTCCCCCTAATCGATCAGCAGAAGCGCAGGCGTTTCGATCAGCTTCTTCATGCCCTGAATGAAGCTTGCCGCATCATGCCCGTCCACCACGCGGTGATCGCAGGAGATCGAGATATTCATCAGCTTGCGCTTGGCGATTCGCTCGCCGCCCATGCCGTCGGAAACGAACATCGGTCGCTCGACAATGCGGTTGGGGCCGATGATCGCCACTTCGGGCCGGTTGATGACCGGGGTGGTCGCCACGCCGCCGAGCGGGCCGAGAGAGGTGATAGTAAGGGTCGAGCCCGAAAGCTCCTCCGAGGTCGCCTTTCCGGTGCGCGCGGCCTCCGCCAGACGCCCGATCTCGCGGGCAAGCTGCCACAGGTTCCTGGCTTGTGCGTCGCGGATCACCGGGACCATCAGCCCCCCGTCGGTTTGCGCCGCCATGCCGAGGTGCACCGCGCCAAAGCGGGTGACGACGTACGCATCGTCATCATAGCGCGCGTTGATCATAGGGAATTGCGGGATGGTCTTGCAGATTGCGGTGATCAGCAGCGGCAGCAGGGTGAGCTTGGGCCGATCTCCGCGCGCTGCATTCAACTGGGCCCGCAGCTCTTCGAGATCGGTGACGTCGCACTCTTCGACATAGGTGAAGTGCGGGATGTGACGCTTAGCGGCGGCCATGTTCTGAGCGATGCGCTTGCGCAGCCCGATGACCTTGATGGTCTCGTCAGTGCGCGCCTTGCCCGCCGGACCGAATCCGATGCCGGCGTTGTAGGCGAGGAACGCATCGAGATCGGCATGGCGCACCCGGCCATCGGCAGCGGGCTTCACCTGCGCAAGGTCGATCCCGAGATCGCGCGCACGCTGGCGCACGGCAGGGGATGCGAGGACCTTGGCTTCGGCCTTGTTCTCAAGCGCCGAAGGGGGCACTGGCGCGGCAGCGATTGCATCGTCCGCGTCCGAAGCGTCGGGGTTCTCGACCTCGATCCGCTCGGCCACCTCTTCGGACGTCGGCGCATCGGACATTTTGTCCTCGACCTGCTCGGCGGCGGATTCGGCTTCTTCTGCCGTGGCCTCGCCCTCAACCTCGATCACCAGCAACATGGAGCCGATCGCGATGGTATCGCCCACCTCGCCCGCGAGCGTTGTGACAATCCCTGCGACTGGGCTCTCGATATCGATGGTCGCCTTGTCGGTCATCACGTCGACGAGGTGCTGGTCTTCCTCGACGCGGTCACCGACCTTCACATGCCATTCGACGACTTCCGCCTCGGCCACGCCCTCGCCCACGTCGGGCATCTTGAAAATGAACTTCGCCATTGCGGTCAGTCCTTGAGAAGCTTGTCGATGGCCTCGCCGATGCGGACGGGACCGGGGAAATAGGCCCATTCGAGGCTGTGGGGATAGGGTGTGTCGAAGCCGGTGACGCGTTCGACGGGCGCCTCGAGATGGTAGAAACAGCGTTCAGTGACGAGCGCCGAAAGCTCAGCGCCAAACCCGCTGGTGCGGGTTGCTTCGTGCACGATAAGGCAGCGGCCGGTCTTTTCGACCGAGGCCTCGATCGCCTTGATGTCGAGCGGCACGAGCGTGCGCAGATCGAGGATTTCGGCATCGACGCCCTTGGACGTGCAGACCGCCTCGGCGACGTGAACCATCGTGCCGTAGGCCAAGACCGTCAGCTGCTCGCCCTCGCGCACTGTACGCGCCTTGCCGAGGGGGATCTTGTAGTAGCCTTCAGGCACGACAGAATCGGGGTGCTTCTTCCACGGCTCCACCGGCTTGTCGTAATAGCCGGAGAACGGGCCGTTATAGATGCGCTTGGGCTCGAAGAAGATCACCGGATCATTGTCTTCGATCGCAGAGATCAGCAAGCCCTTGGCGTCGTGAGGGGTGGCCGGGATCACGGTCTTGAGACCCGCAACATGCGTGAACAATGCCTCGGGGCTCTGGCTGTGGGTCTGGCCGCCGAAGATCCCCCCGCCAAAGGGCGAGCGCACGGTTATCGGCGCGATGTAATCCCCCGCCGAACGATAACGCAGCCGCGCGGCTTCGCTGATCAGCTGGTCGAGGCCGGGATAGATATAATCGGCAAACTGGATTTCCGGCACGGGGCGAAGGCCATAGGCACCCATCCCCACCGCCACGCCGATGATCCCGCATTCGGAGATCGGGGTATCGAACACACGGTTTTTGCCGTGCTTGGCCTGAAGTCCGGCAGTCGCGCGGAACACGCCGCCGAAATAGCCCACATCCTCGCCCATGATGATCACGTCGGGATCACGCACGAGCATGATATCGAGCGCCTCGTTGATCGCCTCGATCATGTTGAGGCGGCGCTCAGCCAGCACAGGCTCGCCCAAGGTTGCAATGTCCTCGCTCATCCGAAGGGCCTTTCGGTGCCGAACTTGGTGATGCGTTCGCGGATCGCCTGCTCGGCCTGTTCTTCGAGGTGCCAGGGCAGCTCCTCGTAAACGTCCTCGAACATGGTGTGGAACGGGTGGTGGAGGCCGTGGCCGAGGATGCCGTTCTTCTCGGCCTCCTTGGTGGTGGTCTTGACCTGTTCGGCGCAAGCGAGATCCATCGCCGCCTGCCGATCCTCGTCCCATTCACCGATGGCGATGAGGTGGTTCTTCAGCCGCGTCACCGGATCACCCAGCGGCCATTCCTCGCGTTCCTGTGCTGAACGGTAACCGCTCGGGTCGTCCGAGGTGGAGTGCCCTTCGGCACGGTAGGTGAAGTATTCGATCAGCGTCGGCCCATGGTTGCCGCGCGCGCGGTTGGCAGCCCATTCGGCAGCGGCATAGCAGGCAAGCGCGTCATTGCCGTCGACCCTGAGTGCCGCGATGCCATAGCCCAACCCGCGTGCGGCAAAGGTGGTGCGTTCGGCCCCGGCGAACCCGCTGAAGCTGCTGATTGCCCACTGGTTGTTGACGACATTGAGAATCACCGGCGCGTTGTAGACGGCGGCAAAGGTGCAGGCGGAATGGAAGTCGCCCTCGGCGGTTGAGCCTTCGCCCACCCAGCTCGCCGCGATCCGACTGTCGCCGCGCGCGGCGCTCGCCATCGCCCAGCCCACCGCTTGCGGGCATTGCGTGGCAAGGTTGCCCGAGATCGAGAAAAAGCTGTGCTCTCGGCTAGAATACATGATCGGCAGCTGGCGGCCCTTCAGCTTGTCGGCCTTGTTCGAATAGATCTGGTTGATCATGTCGATCAGCGGATAGCCGCGCGCTATCAGGATGCCCTGCTGGCGATAGCTGGGAAACACCATGTCATCGCTCGCGAGCGCCATTGCGGGCGCAATCGAGGTCGCCTCCTCGCCGGTGCACTTCATGTAGAAGCTGGTCTTGCCCTGCCGCTGGCCTCGGAACATCCGCTCATCGAAGGCGCGCACCAGCGCCATGTGGCCGAGCATCGCGCGCAAGGTGTCAGGGCTGAGCCGCGGGTTCCATGGGCCATGAGCCTGATTGTCGTCCCCCAGCACCCGCACCATCCCATAGGCAAGGCCCGCCATCTGCGAGGGGTGGATGCCCTCATCCGGGCGCGGCTGGTCGCCGGGGTTACCGATATCGATATGCGAGAAATCGGCCTTGTCGCCCGGGCGATATCTAGGCTCGGGCACGTGCAGCGAAAGCGCCGGGCGGTTGGTCTCTCCCGGTTTGGCTGGATCGGCCATCTGACACGCTCTCCCGTTGATGATGCACGCCCGGAGCGGGTGTGATCATTGCTTGCTTACGTATTTTTATTTCAACGGCAGGAAGCGGTCAAGCTAGGGGTGCCTCCAAGGATCAAACCGCAACAGGTGCGCTGATCGGGGGCAGCGGGGCGTAATCATGCATCACGAAATCCTCGATCTCGTAGTCGAAAATTGTTTCGGGCCGGCGCCTGATCTCAAGCCTGGGGCGACCCTGTGGCTGGCGGGCAAGCTGTTCCTCGATCAGATGCGCGTGGTTGAGATAGAGGTGCACATCGCCCCCCATCCACACCAGCTCGCCCGGCTCCATGCCGACCTGCTGCGCGATCATGCGCGTCAGCAGCGCCGCCGACCACAGATTGAACGGCAGGCCGAGCGCGACATCGCAGCTGCGCTGATAGAGCAGGCAGTTGAGCCGCGCATTCTCCCCCTCCCCCGCGACGTGGAACTGGTAGGTCTTGTGGCACGGCGGCAGAGCCATCCGGTCCAGCTCGGCAACGTTCCAGCCCTCTATGATATGGCGGCGGCTGTCGGGGCTGGTGCGCAGGGATTCGATCACAGCGGCGACCTGGTTGATCCCCTCGCCCTTTTCGTAGAGCCCGTCCGGGCGGTAGCGGTAGGTCGGCCAATTGACCCACTGCTTGCCATAGACCGGCCCGAGATCGCCCCAACGGCGGGCAAAGGCCTCGTCATCGGCGATTCGCTGGACGAAATCGTCAAGCGCGATTTGTTCACCTGTCTCGCGAACATAATTCGCGTGCGGCCACTCGTTCCAGATCTTCACGCCCTGCAACACCAGCGGGCGGATGTTGGTCTCGCCCGTCAGGAACCACAACAACTCGCGGGTCGCGGTCTTCCAATAAACGCGCTTGGTCGTGAGCAGCGGCATCGCGCCCCCGCCAAGGTCGAATCGCAGCACCGCCCCGCACACCGAACGCGTGCCGATGCCAGTGCGGTCGATCCGCTCGCTGCCGGTCTCCCAGATCTGCCGCATCAGATCGAGATATTGCTGTTCGGGATGGACTTCCGCCGAAGGGGAAAGGGGAATCGGTGCGCTCGCCATGGCGGCGACTATAGGCCGTAATTGCCCGCTTGCCACTGTGCTCATCCACACCTATAGGGCGCGCCTTGCCTCGATCCACGGGGGCTTTTGCACCTGTGGAGCCGACACGGTCGGGGAGTAGCTCAGCCTGGTAGAGCACTGTCTTCGGGAGGCAGGGGCCGGAGGTTCGAATCCTCTCTCCCCGACCAATTCGGCCCAATCGGCCCCAACCCCATCCATTAGGTCGCTCTGCTGTTCTTCCTTCCGCTGTTCGCTCTTATCGCGATGGCGATCAAAATTGCGGACCCCGGCCCCGTCTTCTTCCGCCATCGTCGCGTCGGCTTGGGCGGGAAGACCTTCGGCTGCTGGAAGTTCCGCTCGATGGTGGTCGACGCCGAAGCGCGGCTCGAGAAGATTCTCGTAAGCAACCCCTTGGCAGCCCGCGAATGGGCCGAGCACCAGAAATTGACGGATGATCCGCGGGTCACACCGCTCGGCAACTTCCTGCGCCGCTCGAGCCTCGACGAACTCCCGCAGCTCTTCAACGTTCTGATGGGCGAAATGAGTATCGTTGGCCCGCGCCCGATCGTGGAGACCGAGGCTGCACGCTATGGCCAGCATTTCGCACTCTATTGCCTCGTGCGCCCCGGCATCACCGGGCTCTGGCAGATTTCGGGCCGAAGCGACATCCACTACTTCAAGCGGGTGTTGCTTGATGTGCGCTATGTCAGCAGCCGCTCCATGCTGCGCGATATCAAGATCATCATGCTGACCGTGCCGAGCGTGCTTGCCGCGCGCGGATCACGCTGACCGCATCAAGCCGGTTCGATCCGCCAGCGCCGCTCGCCAAACCACAGCGCTGCACTTACAGTAAGCCATCCGAGCAACCAGGGCCAGGCCGGACCCTGCCTGTCGGGCACATCACGGGTGGTGACCGCGATATTCTGGCTGGCAACCCAACGCGTTGTTGCTTCGCCCGTTTCCCTTGCCTGCGAGGCGAGTAGTGCATCGGCTGGCAAGACGGCGATGGGATATGTTTCCTCGCCATCCTTACCGGGCTGGATGATGACATGGACGCCATCGTGCAGCGGCCAATAGGCAGCACAGCCACGCGGCCCCGCCTCGGGATCTATTGCGAGCGGCACTTCATTTCCGGCGGGCGCACGCACCTGCGGCGATCCGGCCAGGCCGCAAAGAGCGGCACGCTCGCCCGCGATCAGCAGCGACCGCACCTCCGGCCGGAATACGCGAGCGGGACGCGCCACCGCGCTCACCATCTCGCTCCACCATTGGTAATAGCGGTCGGACTGCCCGCCGAGGACGAGCGCGAAGCTGTTGGCAAGCGTCCACAGCCCTGCCCTGCCCTGCCCGCGTTGCTGCCATCCGGCGAGCATAGCGCCGTCGGCATCAAGCACGGTGGGCACGAAATCCGCACCCGCCTTCACTGCCCAGCGGCCCAGATCGGGCGCGGGATCTTCCAGCAAATTAGTGTCGGGCGGAATGTCTCCAGCAGCAGGCCCGCGCCGTATTGCCAGTGCCTCGGCATCCTCGGCCAGCGGGGCGTGCGCCACTTCGGCAACATCGCTCCCGCCCTCGACCGTCAGCCCAAGCGCGCGCCAGCTTTCGCGGCTGCCGACGGTGGCGGGGCCGGTCATCCGCAACACCACGCCCAACCCGCCTGCGACCGCCTGCGCAAGCGCCGAGCGCGATCGGCTGCCCAATGCGGCAAGCGTGCGGTCGTCGATGATCACAGCATCCAGCTCGCGTAGACTTGCAGCGTCGAGCCGAACTTCGGCATCGCCCAGATCGACACCGCCGCCTGCTTCGAGGCGGCTCTGAAGCGCGATGCCGGAGTCTTCTGCCCAGCGCCGCAGATATTTTGCTTCCGGCGAGGGTGCGCCGATCAGAAGCACGCGCAAGGGCTCCGGCTCGGCCAGAGTACGTAGCGGCACGGGCGTGTCGGAGACGATGGCCCCGTCGCGCCCGCGCAGCCGCAGCGTGAACAGCGCAAGACCCGGCGCGCGGGCTGCCGCGCCGAGGGTGAAGACACCCTCCGGCCCGATCACCCGCCGGTCCACCCGCGCGCCCGAAGGGTCGAGCAATTCGGCCGCGCCGCCTTCAAGCCGCGCAGCCTCGCCGCCGAGAGCGAATACCGCACCTGCGGGCGTATCGGCGGACGGATCGAGCCTGATGAGACCGAGCGGGGTCGGCAGCGGCGTAAAACTCGCCGGGATGCCCGCTGCCATGTCGCGGTCACGCGCGGTGAGGCCCCGGCCCAGAATGCGGATCGCAGCCACGCGGGTGTGGCGGCGCAGCGCGGTGGCGAGATCGGGCACCCGATCGGCCTCCGCAAGACGCGGCGCTTCGGGTAGCGCGATCAGGCGCTCGCCCCGGCCTGCCTTGGTGCTCGCTGGCGTTTCAGCCGTAGCGACCAGCAACGTCTCGCCGCCAACCGGCAGCAGCGGGGGGAACAGCGTAAGATAGAGCAGTCCGCCGCACGCCAGCGTCAGCAGCGCAAGCGCGGCAGCCCGCGCATCCCGGCGCATCAGCAGCAGGCGCATGGCTCCTGCCAGTGCGCCGGTGGCGATCAGGACCGCAGCAAGAGTCTCGGGCGCCGGCATCACCGCAAGGAACCCGTGTATCGGCGGCCCATTTCGCCGCCATCGGGCCGCCGCCGCACCTGCGCTGGCGGGCGGGTAAGGACGCTCCACAATTGCGCACGCAGCTTTTCGCGCGCTGCCCGCGATCCGGGCGCGCTGCGCAGCCCGTCAATCGCGGCCAGCACCGCCAGCGGATCGCGCAGCCGCGCGCTATTGCCGCGCACCCAGCGATCGAGCCCACCCAGATCGATCGTCCCCGCCGCCGCCAGCGCCCGCCATGCCGTCGCCGGCACAGCATCCTCGATGGCAAAGGGCGTGAGCGCCGCGCCGCGCCCGACAATTCCTTCGCGCTTGCCGGTCATGCGCCGCGCCATATCGACCGGCGGCAGCTGCGTGCCGACGCGCGGCAGGTAGATGCGCGTCGCCTGCTGGATGCGCTTGATATAATCGAGCGCCTTGTTCTCGAATGGGAGCGCAGCCTCGGGCTTGCCGGTGCGCAAGTTGACCTCCGCCTCCCACATCGCATCGAGTGCGAGCTTGAGCAGTGCGCGCGTGTCGGGATCGAGCAGTGTCGCAGCTTCGCTCTCGTCATGGGTATGGCCGAATTCGGCAAGGACATTGCCCATCCCGCCGAACAGCGGGTTTTCCGGCGCTTCTCCGTGATCGTGGCCGTCACCGTCGTAATGATCCGGCTCTGCGGGTGCGTCCTCATCCTTGTCGGAGGTCGGGAGCGGGGGCTTGGGGGTGTCCTCGGCCTCCATCCCCATGAACTGGCCATAGCGCAGACGCAGCAGACGCTGATCGACGCCAATTGTGTCGGATCGGACAAGGAAGTCGTCGGCAGACAGGCTGCGGCGCTGTTTGATCAGCGCCTCGGTGTCGATGATCACCTGCCGCTGGCTGCGGAAATAGGCGGGCATCTGCTGCTTGGCCATGAGATCGAGCCCCTCGACCTCCTTGGGGCGCGGCGGCGGGAAGCGCAGGATGACACCGGGGCCGCGCACCAACTGCGGGCCGGGCGAACGGGTGTCGGCGACGGTCAGCTGCACCACCAGATCGCTTCCTGGCTGGAGGCCATACCCGCCGAGCGCAAGGTCGATCGTAAAGCGACGGCGGCGCGGATCGCCCTTCCCCGTGACGCTGATGCTGCGCTCCGAAAAGCGCACGTTCTCGCCTTCGCCAATGGCCGTGGTGATGGTCGCGCGGGCGAGGCTGTCGACAGCGTAATCATCCGCCGCCTCGAACACCACGCGCCAGCTGCGCTGCCCGGGCGTCATGGTGGCAAGGCCCGAGGCCGGCTCGACCACACGCACCTGCGGGGGCTCGTCGGCGACAGGTTCAAGCCGGTAGGCGGGCTGCTGGGCGCGCATGCCTTCTGCCGTGACGCGGTAGAGCGACGGGATGTCGAGCCGGAGCGCCCCCTTCCAGCCCTCGCCAGTGCGAGCAAGCGGGATCGCCTGACCGCCGACCAACTGCACCACTGCAGCGCATGGCTGGGGATCGAAGCCGAAGGTCCACTCGATGCGCGAACCCTGCGGGGCGCGGATGTCGAGGCTGTCGGCATAGCGGGGCGGCAGGCCGGTATAGGTGGGCGGGATGATGCGCACGCGCTGGCCGGTGAGGCCCGGCTCGCCCGGCGCGGCGGCGGCGCTATCGGCGGCGGCGGGGGCAAGCGGCGGCGCGGTTTGCTCGCGTGCCTGCCAAACGAGGATCGCCGCCAGCGCCGCAGCGCCAAGAACCCAGGCCATCGCAATGCGCCGCTGCGACCAGCCATCGGCAAGGCTCGCCGGATCGATGGCCGCAACGCGCGCGGCAATGCGCTCGGCTTGCAGGCGCTCCATCGGGGCGAGGTCAGAAGCGGTGAAGACCAGCGCGGCGCTGTCTTCAAGGCTCGCCTCGCGCGCGTTGAGGCGGCGCACTAGCCACTCGCGGTCGAGGCACCGGGTGACGTGGCGCGCGGCCAATGCGAGCGCGAGTCCTCCGCACGCCAGCATAACTGCAGCGAGCAAGGGGCCGCTATTGGCAAGGCCAAGCGCCGCCAAGACCAGCACCAGCGGCGTCCACACCAATACGCGGTCCGTAGCCGCGCGGCGACGGGCGGGGGCGATCCAGTCGGTGAAGTCGGCGATGGAGCTCACGCCGCAAACCTCCGCCTGCGGGTCGCCAGAAGTCGTTCGGCGAGGAACAACGCGGCGATTGCTGCAGCGAGCCAGTTGGACACCTCGAGGGGCGGCAGCGTAAAGGGCGTGGCGCCTGCCACAGGCGCGAAAGCCGGAGCGCTCACCCGCGCGGGCGGCGGCGCGGGGGGCGTCACGAGTTCGCGCAAGGTGGCAGGAAAGCCGCCCGAAAGCAGGTCGGGCATGGCCGCTGGAGCAAGCGGGCGGGTGAGGCGCAGCAGGCGCCCCTTCCCCATCACTCCGCCCTCGACCAGCGTGCCGCCGGTCTCATCGCGCCACAGCGGTGCGGTGGCTGCGGGCATAACGACTTCGGCGGCGGAGCCCAGCAGCGCGGTGCCGCCTGCGCTCACCCAGTCGGTGAGGGACGGGGGAACGCGGCCGGGCTTGAGCCAGACCAGCACGGTGCCGCGCGGCGGAAGATCACTCGCGGTCGAGGCATCGAATTTTGGCAGATCACTCCACGCTGCCGAAGCCGCGCGCAAATAACGCACCCCGCCGCCCTGCCCCTCGGCATAGCGCACGGCCAGCGCGGGTGCGGCGGGTGGTGCAGGAGTGCGAGCCTCAGCAGGACCCTCGACAACGCGCCATGTCACCTTGCGCGTCAGACGCAGCGGCTCGGCGTCGACGCCATCAAGGACCGGGGGGACGAGGATCGTCAGCGCGGCGCCCATTGGCAGTTCAGCATCATACTGGCGGATCAGGCTGGAGACGGGGGCCCGGGCGGACGGGCGAGCCTCTCCCACTCGAGGAAATCCCGGCGCGATCCAGCGCAGCTCGGCATCCGGCCCCGCTGCGTTGCGCGCGGCCTCAGCATCAACTCCGGTTGCGGCGAGCACCCTAGCGCCCTCGCCTTCCCAGCCCAGCATAGCCGGCCGCGCCAACAGCAGAGCCAGCAGTGCCACGATCAGCAGCCGCAGCATCAGCAGCAGCCACTCGTCGAACCGCAGGCGGCTGCGCGGACGAGGCTGCGCGTCGAGCCAGCGCAGCGCGGCGAAATCGAGTGGCACCTCCTCGGTGCGGCGGCGAATGTGGATCACCAGCGGAATGATCAGCGCCGCCAGCGCGGCAAGGCCCAGCGGGGCCAGCAGCAGCGGTGTCATGGCGTCCTGCCCCCGCGTCCGAAAAAGGCCTGCAAAGGCGCGTCGACTGGCTCATCGAGCACATAGGCCATGTGCCGGATACCCGCCGCGTCGAGCCTTTCGTCCAGCGCCTGCCGTGCGGCGGCGAAGCGGGCAAGGAAGCTGTCCCGCAGTGCCGCACCATCTGTCACCAGCTCCTCGGCGGTCTCCTGATCGCGGAAGCGGTAGCCGCCCTCGAAAGGAAAATCGCGTTCTTCCACGGTCAGGAGCTGCACCGCCAGCACCTCACGCCCCGCCTTGGCGAGGCGTTCGATCATGGCGATGCCCGCCTCGTCGAAGCAGTCGCTGAAGAACAGCACCAGATCGCGCGCCGATATCCGCTCCCACACCGGCCCGAGCGTCGCCGCGTCGGCGAATGTGCCGGCAGGTTCGAGCCGCGAAAGCTCTACCTGCATCCGGTCATACTGCGCGCGCCCGCGGTGCGGGTCGGCAACGCCCAGCGCCCCATCCTGCAAGGTCATCCACCCGAAGCGATCGCCCTGCATCATCGCAAGCTCCGCCACGCATAGCGCGAGGAGCTTGGCTGCATCCATCCGCGACCAGTCAGGCCGCGCGCGGTCTGCTTGCCCCATCGAGTCACTCGCGTCGATAAGGGTCCAGACCGAGACCGGGCTTTCCTGCTCCGCCTCGCGCACAAAGAACTTGTCCGAGCGCGCGAACAATTTCCAGTCGATCCGGCGCGGCTCGTCACCCGGCTCGTAGGCACGGTACTGCGCGAATTCGAGGCCGGAGCCCTTGTTGCGGCTCGCATGCAGCCCGAAACCGCGGTCGCCAAGGTCACGCCGCGTGCGCAGCTGAAGCCGCCTTAGCCGGCTGCGCACCTCGGGCGGGATAGTGAGCGGCGCGCGGGCCATCGGTTACGCGGCGGGCGGCGGCAGGTGTGCGAGCAATGCGGCGACGATATCATCCGCGCTCTTGCCCTCGGCCTCGGCGGCGAAGGACAGCAGCAGGCGGTGGCGCAGCACGGGCGCGGAAAGCGCCGCGATATCCTCGCGCGTGGCGGCAAAGCGCCCGTGGAGCAGCGCGCGCGCCTTGGCGCACAGCACCAGCGATTGGCCCGCACGCGGCCCTGCGCCCCAGCGGACGTACTCGGAGACAGCCGAAGGCGCCGCCGGATCGCCCGGACGGGTCGCCCGCACCAGCGTGGTGATCCATTCGAGCAGATCCTCGCTCAGATAGACCCCGCGCACGTCGGCCTGGAGCGCCAGCACATCGGCAGCTTCCATCACGCAGGGCACAGCCTCGCCCGCCTTGCCGGTGGTCATGGCGAGGATATCGCGTTCTTCCTCGGCGGTCGGATAACCGACGCGCACCAGCAGCAGGAAGCGGTCGAGCTGCGCTTCGGGCAGCGGATAGGTTCCGGCCTGTTCCAGCGGGTTCTGGGTCGCCAGCACGAAGAACGGCTTGGGAAGCTGATAGGTCTGACCGCCATAGCTGACAGTCTTTTCCTGCATCGCCTCAAGCAGGGCGGCCTGTGTCTTGGGGGGCGTGCGGTTGAGTTCGTCAGCCAGCAGCAGGTTGGTGAAGACCGGGCCTTTCTGAAAGCGGAAGTGACGGTGACCGGTGCCGTGATCTTCTTCGAGCAACTCGGTGCCGAGGATGTCGCTCGGCATCAGGTCGGGGGTGAACTGGACGCGCCGGAAATCGAGCTTCAGCGCCTCGCCCAGCGTCTTCACCAGCAGCGTCTTGCCGAGGCCGGGTACGCCTTCCAGCAGGCAGTGGCCGCCCGCCAGCAGTCCAATCAGCAATTGCTCGACCACGTCGCCCTGCCCGACGATCGCCATCGCGATCGCCCGCCGCAAATCATCGAGCTTGCCCACGCGGCTCTCGATCGCCGCCGCATTTGCCGGAGCCTGCTGTGTCACCTGTTCAAACCCTTCAATTGGTCAGCGCGTACATGACGATGTTCAACCCGAAGCGGGTGTTGTCCACGGCGAGGAAGCGCTTGTTGCGCCAGTCGTAATCCCATTCGCAGCCGTAATCCTTGTTGCTGTAGAGCAAGCCGAGGCGGCCGTTGATGGTGATACCCTTGAGGTAATCATGGATGAGGTCGTCACCCCATCCGTTCAGCTCGAACGAGGTTGCGGGCGGGCCGTCGAACTTGAAGAAGCTTGAGTAGACCGGGTGATCCTTGGGCAGCTTCTTCAGCGCGTCGCCCCCGAAGATGCGCCCCATCTGCGCCTCGAACGACTTGGCGAAGAGCCCGTCGATATCGTGGTTGCAATCATCGACGAACACGAACCCGCCGTTCCTGACGTAGCGTTCGAAATTGCGGGCCTCGACATCGGAGAATTCAACCGCCTTGTGCCCGGCAAGGTAGCAAAACGGGGCCGCCAGAATCGCCGGATCGCTCAGCGCCACTACGTGTTCCTTGGGATCGACCCGCAAGGTGGTGTAATCGACCAGCGAGGTAATGAGGTTGGCGGGCATCCGCTGGTCGACGTCCCAGTCGCCGGAATTGTATTTTAGCCGGGTGAACCAGAAGTCGTAACCACCCGCCGCCGCGCCGCCTGCGCGCTGCATCGCGGCCAGCGGCCCGCCGAGCAGCGTGCCCGCAAGCGCGCTGCCGGCCAGACGCAGAAAGCCGGCGCGGGTCATGGCTGTGCCGCTCATGTCGCCCGCGCCCGCGATACCCGCGTTCTCAGACGGCGTCGGAGAGCGAGGTGAAGGTGAAGTCCCGCAGCTTCATCGGCGGCAACATCATCGAGCTGCCCTCGTCCGCCTTCACGCGCACCGACCGGCCCAGCTCGTCGATGTTGTTGAGCATGATCACCGGGCTTTCGTTGAAGCGGAAGTTCTTGATCGGATACTTCAGCTGCCCGTTCTCGATGTAGAAGGTGCCGTCACGGGTAAGGCCGGTGAGCAGCACGGTCTGCGGATCGACCATGCGGATGTACCAGGTGCGGGTCACCAGAATGCCGCGCTCGGTCCCGGCGATCAGGTCGGCGGTCGACTTGGTGCCGCCTTCCATGATGACGTTGCCCCAGCCAGCGGTTTCGGGCTTGCCCTGCTTGCCCGCCCAGAAGCGCGAGTATTCCAGATTGGCGACCTTGCCCTGATCGATGATCTGGGTGCGTTCGCGCGGCAGGCCATCACCGTCCCACGGCAGCACCGGGACAGCCGGGTTCCACGGATCGGTGTAGATGTTGACGCGCGGATCCATGATCTGCTCGCCGATCTTGTTGCCGCCGCCCTGCTTGGACAGGAAGCTGCGCCCTTCATCGGCCGAACGCGCGTCGAAGAAGTTCATCATGAAGCTGATGAGCCCCGCGGCCGCTGCCGGTTCGAGGATCACGGTGTACTTACCCGGCTCCAGCGCCTGCGCATCGACCGAGGCCGCTGCCTTGCGCATGGCAATCTGGACATCCTTGCCCGCATCGAAAGCGGCGATATCCTGCACGCTGCTGCCAACCCAGCCCGAACCGCGCCCGTCTTCGGTGCGCACGGTGCAGGTGTAATCGGCGGCGGTCGACTGCTGGTAGCCGTAGTTGCCGTTGGAGTTGGCATGGGCGAAGAACGACGTGCCGTCTTCAAGGAAGCCGGCCGCGACCAGGCCCTTATCGCGGCACGGCGCAATCGAGGCTTCAGCGATTTTCGCACGGGCCTCGGGCGTCAGGGCCGCGGTCGATGCGCTGAAGGTTTCGGTTACGCGGTAGGACTGCTTGCCGACCGCGGGCACGAATTCAGGGTTTTCCGGCGCAAGCTTGGCCAGATCCTCGGCCCGGCGCACCACGCGTTCCAGCGAGGCGTCGTCGAACTGGTTGATTGTGGCCGTGCCGACCCGCTTGCCGAACGCAACCTGCACGGCCAGCTCGGTATTGTCGACGATGCCAGCGGTCGAGATGTCGTTCCGGGCAAACCGGACGTTACCCGCAATGCCGCCGCCCAGCTGTGCGCTGCATTCGTCGGCGGTGGAAAAGGCGATGACCTTGTCGAGGATGGCCTTGGCCTGCGCTTCAGTAAGGATGCTCATGTCTGCTTCTCCTGCGCGCGCTTAACCGAGCGACCGGGCGGTGCTGATGACGTTGATACCGTCGAAACGGGTGGTCGACGAACCATGGCTGACCGCCGAGACCTGGCTCGGCTGCCCCTTCCCGTCGAAGAAGGAACCAAACATCCGGTAATCGCTCTCGTCGCAGATGGCCGAACAGGCACCCCAGAATTCCGGCGTGCGCATCTGGTAGGCGACATCCTCGATCATCGGGCCGAGTTTGCCGTTCTTGATCTCGTAATAGACCGTCCCACCGAACTGCGCGTTGTAGCGCTGCTGGTCGATCGAGAAGGAACCGCGCCCGGCAATGTAGATGCCGTTTTCGACCCCTGCGATCATGTCGGCGGGGCTCATCTTGGTCTTGCCCGGCGCGAGGCTGACATTGGCCATGCGCTGGAACTGCACACTCGACCAGCTGTCGGCGTAGCAGCAACCATCGGATTCGGTCTTGCCGACAATGTGGGCCTGATCGCGGATGGTCTGGTAGTCGACAAGGATGCCGTCCTTGACCAGATCCCAACGCTTGGTCTTCACGCCTTCGTCATCATAGGCGACCGCGCCGAGCGACCCGGTCTGCGTCTTGTCAGCGAACAGGTTCACGATCTCGCTGCCATACTTGAAGCCCGCATCGCGCTTGTCGAGCGTGGCGAAGCTGGTGCCGGCGTAGTTCGCCTCGTAACCGAGCACGCGGTCGAGTTCGAGCGGGTGGCCTACGCTTTCGTGGATGGTCAGGCCAAGGTGGTTCGGATCGAGCACCAGGTCATACTTGCCCGGCTTGACCGACGGCGCCTTCAGCTTTTCCTTGGCGTCATTGGCCGCGGCGATGGCATCTTCCTTCATGTCGTAGGAATTGCCGTAGGTGGTGAGGCCGTTCGAAAGAACGAACTTGTCCTCGGGCCGGCCATCCATGTACTCCCAGCCCAGACCCATCGGTGCCGAAAGGCCCTCGCGCGAGCGGAACTTGCCAGTCGCCATGTCGACCGCCGTCACGGTGATCGGCGCCCAGATGCGATGGACGTCCTGATCGATATAGGAGCCATCGGACGAGGCGAGATATTTCTGCTCGTTGACAAGGAACAGCAGCGAATTGACGAAGTTGGCGCCGGCCGCGAAGGCGGCCTCGTTGACGTCCATCAGCAGATCAACCTTGTCGGCGATCGGCACGTCCATCGCGTTCTTCTTGATCGGGGTGCGCCAGCTGACCTCGCCCACGCCCGGCGTGGGGGCAAGCTGGACCGGCTTGAGCTGGGTGCGGGCATTGGCCTTCGCCATCGCAGTCGCCTGACGGGCGGCATCGGCCACGGCGTCTTCGGTCATGGCGTTGGTAGCGGCAAAGCCCCACGCCCCGTCAGCGATAACGCGCACGCCCGAGCCGGTGCTTTCGGTGTTGACGATGTTCTGGACATTGCGGTCGCGGGTGATGACAAACTGGCGCAGGTATCGACCGACCCGCACGTCGCAGTACGTCGCCCCAGCCGCCTTGGCCGAGGTCAGCGCCGCATCAGACAGCCGCTTTTTTACGGCAATATCGATCGCATCCTGCAACTGGCTGGCGGCAATCGCCTTGCCGAATATCGAGGGTGAAAGCGCAGCACCTGTAAAGAAGGTGCTGAGCGCCAAGAAATCGCGTCTATCCACTTGGAAACTCCCCGATCCGGCCGGCCTTGCTTCGGAACATCCGAAGACGGCACAGCGGTTGCTCTGCAACGGGGGGTATCACTGCCGATTGCCCGCTGCCCGGTCAAATCGTTTGACCCTGAGCCGCAGGACTCATGCTTGCGGCCAGCAACACCGCCCCGATCCGGCACTCTTGCAACCGTGCCGCCCACTTTGGGCAAGGCAGCCGACGAAATGCACGCCTCAATCGACGAACGGGACAGAAGCCGGTCATCGTCGAAGGGCTGCGTCATCAGATAGTTCACGGAGTTGCGCCAGACGGGTGAAGCCGTGGGCTGCCGTTTCGGCACCGCCTGGCGGTGCGGAGGCCGGGTAGGATGGTACGCGGCAAAGGCAGCGTCCCGAGCGCGAGCCTAACCAGTGTTAAGGTTACCGATTCGGCAGGTTCGCCAAGTCTGATGCGCTGTCGAGCATCCGTCATGCATCAATGTCGCGTTTCATACGGCAAGACAGATGGCCGCTCGTCCGCAAATCCCTGATCAGAAACGAAAAAAGCCTCGGTTTCCCGAGGCTTTTCTACTTACCTAGCGGAGGCAGATTACCGGCCGCCGAAGACTTCTACGCACCATGCCCACATAACGTGTCTCCTAATCAGCGCCAAAAGCTGTAGGGACCGTTTAACACTTTATTAACCTTAATCAAGCAGTAAGTGCTGCCTGACCGCCTCCCATCATCGCCAGCAACTCGGGCATGGCGATCGCCCGCGAGAACAGATAGCCCTGCGCCTGGTCACACCCCATCGCGCGCAAGGCGGCAGCGACCGAGAGATCCTCGACCCCTTCGGCGACCACGATCTTGCCGAGCGAATGCGCGATCTCGATCGTTGCGCGCACCACGGCACGGCTTTCTTCCGAGCTGGCCATATGCTGGACGAACCGCTTGTCGATCTTCAGCTCCGAACTCGGAAGCTTCTCGATATACTCAAGGTTCGACTGCCCGGTACCGAAGTCGTCGATCGACAGGCAGATGCCGCGCGCCTTCAAGGCAGCAATTTGGGGCGCGATGCGGTGGTCTTCGAGCTTGGCGGTCTCGGTCAGTTCGAGTGTCAGGTTCTCGGGCGGGAAATCGAAGCGGCCAAGCAGGGTCATGATGTCGAACAGCAGATGCGTGTCCGACAAGCTCTTGGCCGACATGTTGACCGCTAGCTTGAAGCGCGGGTCGAGCGCGATTGCCTGTTTCCCGTCGGGCAGCGCGGCTTCCATCACCACCAGAGTAAGCTCGTTGATCCGGTCGCCCGCTTCGGCTGCCAGAACCAGGTCCTGCGGGTTGATAAGCTTGCCGCCATCGGGTCGCCAGCGAATCAGGGTTTCGGCCCCGACGATACGGCCCGAGGCGAGATCGATCTTGGGCTGATAGGCAACGCCGATATCGCGGTCGCGCAGGCCCTTTTCCAGCACTCGGATCAGTTCCAGACGCTGGTTGCGCGCCTCAAGATGAGCAGCATCGTTGATGATGAAGCGCGCACCGCGGGTGGCGGCCTCGTCCGCGGCCTGCATCGCCTTCTTGATGCGCAGCGCGACAGGTAGGTCGTAATTGGTGTCTATACCCAGCGCCGGCGCCCCTTGCGAGGACTGCCAGTCGTGGCTGATCGCGGTCTTGAGCATCATGGCGAGGCCATCGGCATGACGCTCGAGCTCGACGGTCTCCATTCGCGGCGCGAGCCAGACAAGCAGATCGCGCTCGAAGGCGATGTCCCCGACCTCGCCCGGCCCGCGGACATAGGTGATGAGCGTGTTGACGAAATCGCCGATCTCGCGCTCGGACCAATCCTCGGAAAGCTCTGCAAGATTGGCGATCTTGAGCGCATAGACATCGCGCTCCCCGCTTACCCGATCAGAGCTGATTGCCGATGTCGTCATCGCATCGACGCCGCTGCTGTAATACTTGCGGTTGATACGGTAGAAGCCAATCGCCGCCCAGCCCATCGCCAGCAGTGCCGGCATGATGGCGATTTGAATGGTGAACTCGTCCAGCAGGAACGGCACAGCGACCAGACCGAGCGTCGTGATCCACAGCGGCCGCGAATTGCGCCGCCGCCCTATCGCTTGCAATACAATGGCGGCCGCCGCCACCAACAGACCCGGGAACCAGTACAGGTCAAGCGGCGTGTCGCGCTTGAGCGTGTGGGCTCCGAGAATATGGAAGTAGGGTCCGGGCACCTTCCCGTAGAGGGGGTGTCGGTAGAAATCGGGGGACTCGACGAAAGTTCTGCCAATGATCACGCTCTTGCCAGCCAGCTCGCGCGCGTCCACTCGGCCGCGGAGGACATCGACATAGCGATAGGTCGGCACCGTTTTCGGATTGAAGGCATAATCGGGTCGATAGCGGACTGGCGGTCCGCGGTAGTCTGCCAACAATGCCGAAATCGACGGATAGCGTGCGCCGTCCAGTTCGACCTCAGTGGGGAACCGCACCGAAAGTTGGAATGGCCCCAAATAGCCCATCATCGAAGCCATCATTGCGTGTTCGCGGAAATCCTTGAGCGGCACGATCGCGTCCATTTCCCGGAAACTGGTGACGTCCTTCGGCGTCATCCCCAGCCAAACCTTGCCACGGTTGCGTTCCAGAGCTTGCGCGAAAAGCGCGTCACTCTCGGGGGTTTCGGGGTCCGCGTGCGCGCGATCGAAGGCAATTTTCTTTACACCAGCGGCAACCAGGCGATCGATCACCTCGGCGTCTTCCTTGCGCGTCGGGATCGGCACGCCCAAGTCGTTCAGCGTCGCATCGTCGATCGCGATCATGGCAATGTCTTGCGGCGCGGCGCGTACGCGCAATTGCGCCCGGGCGGCGGTGTAGGCATCTTCGGCCGGAAGCGGCAACTCGATCAGAGCGGAGATCACGCCAAACAAGATCGCGAAAGCCGCGACCTTGACCCGCTTCTTGCCGAGCTGCTCGGCAGCCGACCGGCGGGCACTTTTCTGTGGAAGAACAGCCTTTTCCTCGCCGGAAAAACCGAGCGCCTGCCGCATCTTGTCGGCCAGGGACTTAAACGAGGCATTCATCAGGCGCGCAATCCCGTAGGGAAAATCAAGCTTCTCCCTAGGGTGCAGTGGTTAATTCATCGCAAATATTGCGCTGCGCACGGGCCGCCGGGCATGACTAAATGACCTGCGGCGCAAGCAGGCCGAGCGCGATGGTCAAGCTGCCCAAACCGATTGATAGGTGCCAGCGCAGCCGCAGGAAGTCTGCCGCCGCATAGCCCAGCGCGCGGTCCACCATCGGCGATGCCAGCAGCAGTGCCCCCAGGTAGAACAGCGCCGGCCCGGGCCAATCCCACCCGAGCGTCCACGGCAGGAACAGCGCCACCGCCAGCAAGCTCGGCATGACGGCAAGCAGATAGGCGCCGGTGCCCACCCGCCCGCTGGCAAGGGCCTGTCCCCACCATACGCCGCCAAGGAAGCTGAAGATGGCGGCGGCATAAGCGAACCCTCCCGCGAGCGCGGCATAACGCCATTCGTGGCCGACAAGGATCAGTCCGATGCACAGGATTTGCGGCAGCAGCCCGGCATATCCCAATGCACGCGCCGCCCCTGAGAGTGAGGATTGCGAAAGCGAATTTTGTCCGTCCATGCCGCCAGTAACCGCAGGGAGGTGTGGCGGTTCCCGCAAGGCTTGCGGGCGCGGCACCTTTGCGCCACCACTGCCGCATGACCTTGTTCGATCTTTCGGGCCGCACGGCCATCATCACGGGCGGCAATGGCGGGCTTGGCCTTTCCATGGGACGCGGCCTTGCGAAGGCGGGCGCGAATGTCGCGATCCTTGCGCGCAATCCCGACAAGAATGCCGCGGCGGTGGAGGAACTGCGCGGGCTTGGCGCGGGAGATATCCTCGCGCTCACCTGCGACGTAGCCGAGGATGCCGCAATAGAAGCGGCAATCGCACAAACCCTCGGCGCGTTCGGACGGATCGACGCGTGCTTCGCAAATGCCGGGATTTCGGGCGCGGGCACGGCGATCCCCGACATCACGACGCAAGGCTGGGACCACAC
This sequence comes from Porphyrobacter sp., assembly GCA_027533455.1. Lineage (GTDB taxonomy): Bacteria > Pseudomonadota > Alphaproteobacteria > Sphingomonadales > Sphingomonadaceae > Erythrobacter. The sequence goes on from JAPZUC010000002.1 coordinate 820,163, forward strand.
GATGGCGGTCAACACCCGCGGCGCGGCGCTGGTGTACAAGCACGTCACTCGCCACATGATCGAGCGCGCCAAGCAAGGCGATCAAGGCGGCAAGCTGATCGCCACCTCGTCAGGCCAGTCGATCATGGGGGTCAACCGTTCGTCGGATTATGCGGCATCGAAGGCTGCCCTGAACGGCCTGACCCGCGCCGCCGCCTTTGAACTTGCGCGTTATCAGATCACCGCCAACGCCCTGCTTTTCGGCTTTTATGAAACCGACATCACCGCCAAGGCCGATCCCAAATTCGCCGAGTGGATGAGCCGCCGGATCCCGCTGCGCCGCCCCGGCGACCATGCGGGGCTTGAGGGGCTGGCGGTGTTCTTCGCCTCGCCTCATTCAGATTACATTACCGGGCAATGCTTGCCGGTCGATGGAGGCCTTTGCATCTCTTGAGGGGGGAACACCGAACCTGTCCGACCGTTAGCGGTTAAACACCTCCTCCGAACGGAAAGCCCCCATCCCCGTGTCCGATGATCCCCAGACCCCTGATTTTGCCGATCGGCCCGAAGACCGCAGTCGCCAGCGCGCCGTGCCGTCCGGTCGGATCGCCCGGCTGGGAACTTTCGGGCGGCTGGTGGGCGGGGTCGCGGGTGGCATGGTGGCCGAAGGCGCACGCCGGCTCGCCAGCGGCGAAGGCATTTCTCCGCGCGATCTGATCCTCACGCCTGGCAATGTCCAACGCATGACCGACCGTCTGTCGCACCTGCGCGGAGCAGCGATGAAGATGGGGCAGATGATCAGTCTGGATGCAGGCGATTTCCTGCCCGATGAGCTGTCGAAGATCCTCGCCACTTTGCGCGATCAGGCCAATTTCATGCCGACCAAGCAGCTCGATACCGTTCTGCGGGCCGAATGGGGGCCGGACTGGCGCAAGCAGTTCCGCTGGTTCAACCCCCGCCCCATCGCCGCCGCCTCTATCGGCCAAGTTCACAAGGCGCTGACCCGCGATGGCGAGGAACTGGCGATCAAGGTGCAATATCCCGGCGTCGCCAAGTCGATCGACAGCGATGTCGACAATGTGATGACGCTGCTCAAGCTTTCAGGCTTCGCTCCACCCGAACTCGAAATGGACAAGCTGATGGCGGCGGCCAAGCAACAGCTTCACGAGGAAGCCGATTACGAGCGCGAAGGCCGCCAGATGGCGCTCTATCGCGCAATGCTGGCGGATACGCCGGGCTTTGTCGTGCCGCGTCTGCACGACGGCCTGACGCGCGGTTCGATCCTAGCGATGAGCTTCGAGGAAGGCGTCAGCATCGAGGAACTCGGCAACGAAACCCCGGAGCGCCGCGACGAGGTGTTTGCGCGGCTGATCAAGCTGGTCACGCGCGAGCTGTTCGATCTGGGCGTAATGCAGACCGATCCCAACTTCGCCAATTTCCGCTATCGCCGCGAAACAGGCGAGATCGTCCTGCTTGATTTCGGCGCCTGCCGCCCGGTCGATCCGATGGTCGCCAACGGCTATCGCAAGATGCTGGAGGCAGGGCTGGAAGGCAATGCGCAGGAGGTGCTGAAAGCCACGGTCGAGGCAGGCTTCATGATGCCGATCGTTGCCGAAAAGCATCCCGAGCGGGTAGGCCGCATGATCGATATCGTCATCAATGAAATGCGGGCCGACGCGCCCTTCGATTTCGGCGACCGCGCTTTCATTCCCTTGCTGCGCGAGGAAGGCTGGGCAATCGCGCAGGACAAGGATACCTGGGCCTTCCCGCCGATCGAGACCCTGTTCGTGCAGCGCAAGGTGAGCGGCACGGCGCTGCTGGGCGCGCGGCTCAAGGCCAAAGTCAATATCCGGCGCATCACGGAAGACATTCTGGCGAGCACTACCCCGCGTGCGGCAGAGGCGGCCTGAACCGGTCTTGCACCCGCATTGCCCCTCTCCAGACCCGGGTTAGGTCCATGTTAACCCAGCTTCGCGTCCATTCTGCCTAAAGCGGCGCATGTTTCACGTGAAACCAACAAGATAGGCGATGGACATGCTGTCTCACTTGTTATAACTCGCTGCCATGCATGGGGGGATTGAACACAGGGTCGGCGTGCTTTTCGTGTGTCTCGGCAACATCTGCCGATCACCGATGGCAGAAGGCGCTTTCCGCGCAGCCGCGCAACAGCGCGGTCTTGCAGCGCTTATCGATTCCGCCGGAACCGCCTCTTACCACGTCGGCAGCCCGCCGGACCCGCGCGCGATAGCGGTTGCCGCACAGCACGGAATCGACATTGGCGGCCAATCAGCCCGCCCCGTCGAACGGGACGACTTTTACCGCTTCACCCGCATCATCGCGCTCGACCGCGCCAATCTTGAATCCCTGCGCAGCAAGGCACCCCGTGACGCAACGGCGCAACTGGCTATGCTGATGGATGCGGTTGATGGTCGCCAGGGGGAGCCCGTGGCCGACCCTTACTACGGCAATACCCTTACCTTCGAGATGACATGGAGCGCAGTGACCCTCGGGGTCGAGGCGTGGGCAGACCGACTCATAGCGGAGGTAGACCGGCAGCAGCGGCCCTGATCTACCCGCCCCGCAGCAACTGGACCCCCCAATCGCGCTCGAACAGGTAGAGCAGCAGCCGCGCCGCTTCGCCCCTAGGTGAAGTCAATCCTCCATCTCGCTCCATCAGCAATCGGGCATCACCGTGCGCGACGGGAAGCAGTCGCTGCGTCTGTTCCAGATCGGCGATGCGGAAACCCGCCTCTCCCGATTGCCGCGTGCCGAGCAATTCGCCTCCGCCTCTCAGCGCAAGATCCTCCTCGGCAATCCGGAACCCGTCCTGCGTCTCGCGCATCAGGGCAAGCCGCGCGCGGCCGGTTTCGGACAGCGCACCCGAACGCAGCAGCAGGCAGGTCGATTTCTCCGCCCCCCGTCCCACCCGGCCACGAAGCTGGTGCAATTGCGCAAGGCCGAAGCGTTCGGCCTGTTCGATTACCATAAGGGTGGCGGAAGGAACGTCGACCCCGACCTCGATCACGGTCGTTGCCACCAGCAGGCGGGCTTCACCGGTCGCGAAACGCTCCATGGCGGCGTCCTTGATCTCGGGGCGGAGCTGGCCGTGGACGAGCACCACGGCATCCCCGAACCGCTCTTTCAAGGCAGCGAACCGCGCCTCGGCCGCGGCTATGTCGGCCATGTCCGGGACACCGTCCAGCTCGCGGACCATGGGGCACACCCAATAGGCCTGTTGCCCTCCGGCGATATGCCGCGCCACGCCATCGACGATCTCGTCTACCCGCTCCATCGCCACCACACGGGTATCGATCGCCTGCCGCCCCGGGGGCAATTCGTCGAGCCGGCTCACGTCCATCTCGCCATATTGCGCAAGGGTGAGAGAGCGCGGGATCGGGGTTGCTGTCATGGCAAGGGTATGCGGCGCACGGCGGCCTTTCGCTGCCAGAGCAAGGCGCTGTGCAACGCCGAAACGGTGCTGCTCGTCGATCACCACAAGGCCGAGATCGCGGTAGTTTACCGTGTCCTGGAAGATCGCATGGGTGCCGACCAGCAGCTGGATCGAACCATCGAGCAGCCCCATCAGAATGCTCTCGCGCTCCCTCCCCTTGGCGCGACCCGTCAGCAGCGCAATCTCGACGCCTGTCGGGCCGAGCATCTTGCGCAAGGTTTCGAAGTGCTGGCGCGCGAGAATTTCGGTCGGCGCGAGGAGCGCCGCCTGCTTGCCGGCCTCGACCGCGATAAGCATGGCATTCAGCGCCACAACGGTCTTGCCCGCGCCGACATCGCCTTGCAGCAGGCGCAGCATCGGCGCTTCCTGCGCCATGTCGCCGGCGATCTCGGCGATGGAGCGGGTCTGCGCACCGGTCAGGCCGAAGGGCAATTGCAGTTTGGCCCGAAGCGCGCCGTCCCCCGCCAGCGCCTGTCCGCGCCTGCGCCGCCCGTCGGCCTTGACCAGCAGCAGCGCTAGGCTGTTTGCTAGAAGTTCGTCATAGGCCAGCCGGTCGCGCACCTTGGCGTCGGTGTTCTCGTGGGCGAGCCGCAGCGCCTCCCGCCATGAAGGCCATCCGGCGCGTTCAAGCTGGCCGGGCTCGATCCACTCGGGTAGTTCCGGGAGCCGGGAAAGGGCTTGCGCGGCGAAGTCGGCGATCCGTGGCTGCGTGAGACCTTCCGAGAGACTATAGACCGGCTCGGACATGCGGGCCATGTGAGCGGCGCTCTCGGCTTCGATGTGGTCGGGATGAACGATCTGGAGCATATCGCCGTACCGGTCGAGCCGCCCTGCCACCCAGCGTTGCTCACCCACGGGCACCAGCTTCTTCGCGCCATAGGCGGCCTTGCCGAACCATGTCAGCGAACAGACATTGCCCGCCGCGTCCTGCGCCAGCACGCGGTAAGGCCCGCGGCTTCCGGGACGCGGCGCGCGATGTTCGATGGCGGTGAGGGCGATGATCACCTGTTCACCCTCGCTTGCCGAATCAAGATTGGTCACCGCCCGGCGGCTGACGAAACGTTCGGGTAAGTGGTAGGCCACGTCCTTGACCCGCGTCAGGCCAAGTTTCTCCAACGGCTTCAAGAGCTTGGGTCCAACGCCTTCCAGCGTTTCGACCTCGGCGAACAGCGGATTGAGAGTCTCGGGGCGCATGTTGTACTCGCTATCACTGTGGTTGCATCATTGCGAGTTGAAGCGATGCGGAGCTGTGGCTAGGTGGATCGCATGACCGACACCCCCACGTTCCAGCAGCGTCTCGCCCGCGCCAAGTTCCGCGCCTGGCACCGCGGCACGCGCGAGGCCGATTACATGATCGGCGGTTTTTACGATCGCTACCACGCCGGTTGGGGCGAGGCTGAACTGGTGTGGTTCGAAGCCCTGCTCGACGAGGATGATGTCGACGTGATGGCCTGGGCGCTGGGCGCGCAAGACCCGCCGGAACACCTTGCGGGCGACTTGCTGGGGACCATGCAGAAGCTCGATTACGTGGATATTCCGCGCTGAGCGCCTGCCTGTTCGACAAGGCGGCTGCGCGCCGCTAAAGGCCCGGAACAAATCCTGCGCCCCTGCAGTTTGGCTTGGGCGTCCCAAACCCTTTTGTGACCCCCTCCTCGAATTGAGGTGGGGGTGCTTCTGCGTTGACCCTCTTGCGCCCTTGTAAAGTGACCCGATGCCCGACCTCAACCGCATCCTGGCGGCCCGCGAACCGCTGACCCTCGCCTCGCTGCCGCGCGGGAGCCTTCCGCTGGTGCTGGCCGATCTCGCCCGCGCCGCCAAACGACGCGCGGTTTTCATCGCGCCCGATGATGCAGCCATGCGCGCCGCGGCTGAGGCTGCCCGCTTCTTCGCGCCCGAAGTGGACGTGGTGACATTCCCCGCATGGGACTGCCTGCCTTACGACCGCGCCAGCCCCGCCCTGTCGATCAGCGCTGAAAGGCTCGCGGCGCTCCACAAGTTGCAACAGCCCGGCACCGCGCAGCAACTGCTCGTGACGACCGTCAACGCCTCGCTCCAGCGGGTGCTGACCCCCTTCCGGATCCGCGAGAGCGTGCGCGAATTCAAGGTCGGCACGCAGATCGCGCAAGAAAGCCTGACTGCTCTGCTTACGCGGCAGGGCTACAGCCGCACCGACACGGTGATCGACCATGGCGAGTTCGCGGTGCGAGGGTCCCTGGTCGACATCTTCCCCTCGTCACTGGACAGCGGGTTGCGGCTCGATTTCTTCGGAGACGAACTGGAGTCCCTGCGCCTGTTCGACCCGGCGACACAGCTTACTGTCGAGCGGATCGACAGTCACCTGCTGCTACCCGCGTCAGAGGCGCTGCTCGACGAGGAGAGCATCAAGCGTTTCCGCAGCCGTTACCGTGAGCTTTTCGGCGCAAACGCCACGCAGGACCCGCTTTACGAAGCCGTGTCCGACGGCCGTCGCCTTGCGGGGATGGAGCATTGGCTGCCGCTGTTCGAAACCAAGCTGGCGAGCCTGTTCGACCACTTGGCCAAGGATGATGTTGTGGTGATCGACCAAGGCGCGCTCGGCGCGGCTGAGGAGCGGCTCACAGATATCGCCGATTACCATGAACAGCGCGGGCGGATCGCCAGCGAGAAGAAGGGATCCTATCGCCCCCTCGCCCCCGACGCATTGTATCTTGCGCGCGCCGAGTTCAACGCCGCGCTCGCCGCCATGCCGGCCCACCGCGCCACGGGCTTCGCCGCCGAACAGAGCGTCGGCATGATCGATTTCGGCTTCCGTTCAGCGCGCGACTTTGCGCCGGAACGTGGCCGGGGCGAAAATGTCTATGAGGCCGCCGCCGCGCACCTCAAGACCGTCGCAAAATCGTCCCGCAAATCACTGGTCGCCGCCTATTCGACCGGCAGCGCACGGCGCATCGGCGCGATCATTGACGAGGCCGGAGCGCCCACAGCGCTGGCGGATAGCTGGCAGCAGGCGCTGGGCCTGGCGGCGAAGAACAAGACAGCGGTTGTTGTCCTGCCGCTGGAAACCGGCTTTGCCAGTGACACCGTCGAAATCCTCACCGAGGCCGACATCCTCGGCGACCGGCTGGTACGGCGTAAGAAAAAACGCAAAGATTCCGATGTCTTCCTCGCCGAGCTTCAGGCCTTGTCGCAAGGCGATCTGGTGGTCCATGTCGAACATGGGATCGGCAAGTATCTCGGTCTGGAGGCAATACCGGTCGGCAAGAGCCAGCACGATTGCGTCGCGCTCGAATATGCGGGCGGGGACAAGCTGTTTATTCCGGTCGAGAATATCGACGTCCTCACCCGCTACGGCTCGTCCGAGCATGCAGTCGCGCTCGACAAGCTGGGCGGCGAGGCGTGGCAACGCCGCCGTGCAAAGCTCAAGGAGCGCATCACTTCAATCGCCGGCGAGCTGATGCAGGTTGCGGCGGAGCGCGCCTTGCGACAGGCTCCCGCCCTGCCCGCCGATCCCGCCAGCCTCGGACAGTTCACCGATCGCTTCCCCTGGTCGGAGACCGAAGACCAGGAGCGCGCGATTGCCGATGTTCTCGGCGATCTGGAAAGCGGCCGTCCGATGGACCGACTAGTGTGCGGCGATGTCGGCTTCGGCAAGACAGAGGTTGCGCTGCGGGCTGCCTTCGTCGCGGCGATGCACGGTCAGCAGGTCGCCGTCGTCGCGCCGACCACCCTGCTCGCCCGCCAGCACTACCAGAACTTCGCCGATCGCTTCGCTGGCTTCCCGTTGAAGGTCGGACGCCTCTCGCGCCTCGTCACCTCCAAGGAAGCCGCAGAGACGCGCGAGGGACTCGAAAGCGGCGATATTGATCTCGTGGTCGGCACCCATGCGATCCTTTCCAAGTCAACCAAGTTCAAGAACCTCGGCCTGGTGATCGTCGACGAGGAACAGCGCTTCGGGGTCACCCACAAGGAGAAGCTTAAGCATCTGCGGGCCGACGTTCACGTTCTCACCCTCACCGCCACGCCGATCCCGCGCACGTTGCAGATGGCGATGAGCGGCCTGCGCGAACTCTCCACCATCCAGACTCCGCCGGTCGACCGCCTCGCGGTGCGTACCTATGTGATGGAGTGGGACGACATGGTGATGCGTGAAGCCTTGCTGCGCGAACATCACCGCGGCGGGCAGAGCTTCATCGTCGTCCCCCGGATTTCCGACATGGCCGACGTCGAGGAATGGCTGCGAGAGAACGTCCCCGAGATCAAGACGGTCTCCGCACACGGCCAGATGAGCCCGAGCGAGGTCGAGGACCGCATGGGCGCATTCTACGAGCGTAAATACGACGTGCTGCTCTCGACAACCATCGTTGAAAGCGGGCTCGACATTCCCAGCGCCAATACGATGATCATCCACCGCGCCGATCGCTTCGGCCTCGCGCAGCTCTACCAGCTGCGCGGCCGCGTTGGGCGGGCCAAGCTGCGTGCCTACGCCTACCTCACCCACGAGGCGGGCGTAGCGCTGTCGGAGATCGCACAAAAGCGGCTGAAGGTGCTGGGCGATCTCGACACGCTGGGTGCCGGCTTCCAGCTCGCCAGCCACGATCTCGACATTCGCGGCGCGGGTAATCTGCTCGGCGACGAGCAATCCGGCCACATCCGCGAAGTCGGCTTCGAGCTCTATCAGGCGATGCTCGAAGAGGCGATCCTGGCCGCCAAGGCAGGCGAGATGGGCCTGGAACGTCCGCGCGACAAGCTTACCCCGCAGATCACCGTCGATGCGCCGATCATGATCCCCGAAGATTATGTGCCCGATCTGGCCGTGCGGATGGCGCTATACCGCCGCCTCAATCAGGCAGACGGTCAACACGAGATCGAAAGCATGGCGGCAGAGATGATCGACCGTTTCGGCGACCTGCCGCAGCCGACCAAGAACCTGATCCGCCTGATCGAGATCAAGCATCAGGCGATCGGTGCCAATATTGCCAAAATCGATGTCGGCGCGCGCGGCACGCTTGTCACGTTCCACAATGACGACTTCCCTGATCCCGCGGGCCTCATTGCCTATGTCGCGCGGCTCAACGAAGGCGGCAAGGAGACGGCCAAGCTGCGCCCCGACATGAAACTGGTGATCAACCGCGCCTGGGCCGACCCGCTGAGCCGGTTGAATGGTCTGTTCCAGCTGACCAAGGGGTTGAGCGGGATCGTGAAGAAGGCTGCAAAAGCGAAAAAGGCAGCTTGAGGCGCGCCTAGCCGGGCGCGGACCGAATGGGGCAGCACCGCAGTCGTCCCGCGAGGGTTGCGCAGCCAGTCGATAAAGATCTTTTCCGCGTCGCTTGGCCCTTGCGATCGTCGCGGTGAAGCGCTCCGGCGCATCGGGTGCGAGCCCCTCGTTAAAGCGGCGCGCGAAATCCTTGTGTTGGTCCCATGAATGGCTGGGGGTCAGGGGAACGATAACATGGACGCCCTTGCCGCCAGACAGCATCGCAAAACTGACAAGACCAAGGTCGGAAAGCTGCGCGAGGATATCGAGAGCGGCCTGCCTCATATCGCTGAAGTCGAGGACCCCGTCGGGATCAAGGTCGACCTCGGCGTGCGCTATGTGTTTGCGGCGGGCGATTCACCTGTGACCCTGCGGCTTACGGTCGACAATGTGTTCGACAAGGCCTTCCGGGTCTCGTCCTTCGACGCTTTCACCCCCGCACTCCTGCAAGGTGCACCGCGCACGGCCCGGGCCTCTGCATCAATCGCGTTCTGATTCAGCGTAAGAGGTGGGAGCCTGAGAAATCCCTTCTCTTTCGTCAGGATGCCGCCGTTGATCCCGGCAGTGGCACGGCCTGCGGACGGGGTTTGATGCAGGCTAACCTTGTGGGTGAAGTTAGAATACGTGCGCCTCGCTTACCCTAGGCGGGTGAAAACCAAGACAATATATGAGAGCCGCCCTTCTTGCCCTGCAAGGTATGGTCCTAACCCGCTACGCTCGCCAATTCCGTCCCGGATGCATGCGCCTGCTAGCCGACGCCTTGTGCCAGCTACCGATCACGCGCGGCTCAGGGAGGGATTCTTCGGTCTCGTGGAACAGCCCGACTTTCCTTGCGTGGGCGCGAAGTCGGCGATGGCGCGCGGCGGCCTCGTGGTCGAGACGGCACAGTGCATAACCGCGACCCGGGATGATTTGCGGCTGCATCACCGGCTGGTCCGCTGGACCCGCAGCCACCGTCCGGATGGCAAGATGCTACGCAGCTTTGCCGTGGTGTTCGCCGGGCCGTTCGACCTTGACGAACGCGGCTTCGAAGCGGCGCTGTGGGCTAGGCTTCGCGCCCTTACCGCGATCGACCGCGCGCGCGGGTTTGTCCCCGATCCGCAATTCAGTACCGACCCGCGCGATCCCGCATTCGCGCTAAGCTTCGGCGGCGCGGCTTACTTTGCGGTAGGGCTCCATCCGGGCGCCTCGCGCCGGGCGCGACGTGCACCCGCACCGACAATAGTATTCAACCGTCACGAACAGTTCGCCCGCCTGCGCAAGGCCAAGCAATACGAACGGATGCGCGAGGTCATTATTGCCCGCGATACGGAATTCGATGGATCACCCAACCCCATGATCGCCCGCCATGGCGAGATCAGCGAGGCCCGGCAGTATAGCGGGCGCGCGGTGGACGAAGACTGGGCCTGCCCTCTCGCGCCTTCAGGGAGCCAGCGGTGATCCAGCGGATTGCTCCGCGCAGCGGGGTCGCCGTGCGTCTGCCCAAGGGCGCACTGCTAACGGTCATCGAACCTGAAGGCGGGCAGGTCAGCGACATGCTCGCCGTCTCTGCCGAAGACCCGCGTGAGATCATCTCGAACGGGCGCACCTTCGATTACGAGGAAACCGTCCGCCTCACGGCCGGAGCGCGATTGTGGTCGAACCGCTCCCGGGTGATGCTGACGATTGTCGAGGACACCGCACCGCACCATGATTTCCTGCTGACGCCGTTCTCATTCGATACCTTCCGGCACTTTTACCCGGACAAGCCAGTGCATCGCGGCTGCTTCGGCAACCTTGCCGAAGCGCTGGCGCCTTTAGGGGTGGAGGCAGACATGATCCCGGCCGCCTTCAATATCTTCATGAACGTGACCATCGGTGCGGACGGCCGGCTGGCGGTGCTCCCGCCCCAAACCAAGCCCGGCGACTTCACCCGGTTCCGCGCCGAAATGGACCTTGTGGTCGGCCTTACCGCCTGTTCGGCCTATGCGTCGAACGGTGGCACGTTCAAGCCGATCGACTTCATCATGGAATTGCCGTCCTGAGGCGAGCCTTAGGCCTCGCAGCTTGGCGCTCGGAGGCCGCCACGAACAATGCCAGCCTGGGTTAGGGACGCCACCTGCGCCCTCCGCGCAAGAGAGGCATTCGCGCGTGGAGAATGTCGAAAATGCCTGAACAGCCGGACAAAGACGGCCCCACATGCCTGATCTTTGCCTTCGACCGCACCCTCGACCGCGCGCAGGTGGTGGCGATGGCTGAAATGGTCGATCACGCGATTGCCCGAAATGGCGAGCTGCGCCTGCTGCTCGACCTGCGCAAGACCGAGCACTTTGCATTGGGCGCGTTCCTCTCTCCCAAAGGTCTCCTGACCAGCATCAAGTCGATCGGTCCGGTCAGCCGCTATGCCGTCGTCGGCGCACCCGCCCTGGCTGCCGCAGCAGTGGAGAGCTTCCGCTCCATCCTACCCCTTGAGTCGCGCGCCTTCGCAGCTGCCGAATATGCCGCAGCCTATGACTGGGTGACCGGCACAGGCGCCTCACCCTCTACCAAGGACCTTTGATGCGCTTTTCGTCGCTGATTCTCTCCCTCCCCCTCTCCCTCGTATCGCTTGTGGCCTGCCAATCCGAAAAAACTGAAGACACCCCCGCATCGCAAGAACCACCGGCACCAGAGCTAGGCGCGGACACAATGGCTGCGCGTGACCCTGCGCCAAGCGAGGTGGCCGAGACCGGCCTGCCCGACGCGGAGGCACGTCCGGTGATGCAGGCGCAGGTTGTGCTCGAACGGCTCGGCTTTGCCTCTGGCGTGATCAACGGCGAGGAAGGCGTATCATTCGCCAATGCGCTGAAGGGCTTTCAGGAAGCGCGCGACCTGCCGGTGACCGGCGTGCTCGATCAGGCCACGCGCACCGCGTTATCGCAATGGGAAAACATCCCCGCGACCCGCATTGTGACCATCCCTCGGGAGTGGGCCGGGGAGCAATTCGGTCCGCTGCCTGACGACATGGCCGCAAAGGCACAACTGGCCCGGCTCGGGTACGAGGATATGGCTGAAAAACTGGCAGAGCGGTTCCACACTAATCCCGCAGTCCTCGCCGCGCTCAATCCGGGCGGCAAACCGGCAGGCGCAGGGGGAACCGCGTCCGTGACCATCACCTCGGTAGCGCCTGCTGCCAAGCCGCAATTCGGCCCCGGTCAGCGGCTGCGCGTCCCGAATGTCGGTGCCGACACGATCGAGCCCGGAACCATCGACAACAAGGAATAGTTGACGACCATGCGCTCGCTCGGCGTCGGCAATGCGCAACCCGAAGTAATGCGCATCCTCGTCGACGAATCCGAAGGGTGGCTCAAGGCCTATGACGGCAAGGACCGGTTAGTGGCGATGTTCACTGTCACCACCGGATCGCAGCATGATCCCCTGCCGATCGGCAACTGGAGCGTGAAGGGTGTCGCCTACAACCCCCCGTTCACCTTCGACCCTGAGTTGTTCTGGGACGTTCCCGACAGCGAGAACAAGCAGCGCCTGCCGCCCGGACCGAACAACCCCGTGGGGGTGGTGTGGATTGATCTCGACAAGGAACATTACGGCATCCACGGCACGCCTGCACCCGAGGCGATCGGCCGCTCCAAAAGCCACGGCTGTGTCAGGCTCACCAACTGGGATGCAGCCCGGCTTGCGCTGATGGTCAGCCCCGGTACACGGGTGGAGTTTCGGAAATAGGGGAGGCTTCTCGGGCTTACCCGTGCCCCATGCCACGCGCGGTGCGCGCCAGCGCGAGCACACCGTCGCTCGGCATCGGCTGGGCGCGCAGGAAGCCTTGCCAATAATCACAGCCTTCGGCGGTGATCGCGGCACACTGGATTTCGTCCTCAATTCCCTCGGCATAGACCGCAAGCCCGAGCGCCTTCGCCAGAGCAACGATCGCGCGCAACACGGCCAGCGCCGTGCCATCGGCGGGCACGCCCTCAACCATTACCTTGTCAAGCTTGAGAGCGTCCAAAGGCAGTTCGCGCAGGTAACGGAAATTGCAAAATCCAGCGCCGAAATCGTCAAGCGCCGTGCGGAAGCCGAGGCCGCGCAGCGCCTTCAGGGCGCTCGCAGCCTGCCCGAGGTTGCGCAGCAGTACGTCCTCGGTGATCTCGAGCATCAGCCTTTCAGGCACGATCTCCGAACGCCCGATCAGCGCGGCGAAATCGGCGGCAAAGCGCGGGTCGCCCAGTTCCTCGGGCGTAATATTAAGCGACAGGGTAAGCCCCTCGGGCCAGGTGGCGGCATCCTCCAGCGCACGGGCGACCACGTGGCGCGAAAGCGGTGCGACCAGTGCCGCACGCTCGGCGACAGCGAACAGGTCGCGCGCACCGATAGCGCCCAGCGTAGGGTGGCGCCAGCGAGCCAGTGCCTCGGCCCCGACCAAGGCGCCGGTGGAACAGCTGAACTGCGGCTGGAACAACACCTCGATCTCGCGGCGGTCGAGCGCGCGAAGCAGATCGGCCTCGAGCACGCCCGGGCTCACGCCGGGCAAGCGCGCACGCGACACGCTGCCACGCAAGGATGTCCGACCCTGTTCCATCGCGCTCCTCTTTGCCCCTCCTCGTCCCCTAGACCTTGAATCTGCGCCTGCCTCGCATCAATTGCAATCCGCCCAAAATTGGCACATCAGGACAACCGCCTAAGACGCCGCTGGGGAAAGCTGCCCCGGCACTTGGCGGGCGGAGGGGAAAAAATGGCGAGCAATGGCACGGCCTTTCAGCGACTTGCGCTGCTAGTCTCGGACACCGAGCGGGCGCAGGAGGCACATGCGGCGCTGCTGGAGCAAGGCGATTGGGTGCCGCTTGCCGAAGCCGATGCCGCCGTGGTGCTCGGCGGCGATGGCTATATGCTCCAGGTGCTCCACGCGATGCTGGATGCGGGGCGTGTGATCCCTGCCTACGGGATGAACCTCGGCACGGTCGGCTTCCTGATGAACCGTTATGACAAGCGCGCCGCAATTGCAGCGAGGGTCAACAAGGCGCGCCGCTGGACGATATCGCCCTTGCGCGTCGAAGCCGTGACTCAAGACGGCGAGACCCATGTGCTGAACGCTATCAACGAGATTTCACTTCTGCGCGAAACCCGCCAGACCGCCAAGATCGAAGTGACTGTGGGTGACCGCGTGCGGATCCGCGAGCTGGTATGCGACGGCGTACTGGTGGCGACCCCCGCGGGCTCCACCGCTTACAATTTGTCTGCCCAAGGCCCGATCCTGCCGCTTGACAGCAAGATGCTTGCACTCACCCCGATCAGCCCATTCCGCCCGCGCCGCTGGCGGGGCGCAATCTTGCCGGACCGGATGAAGATTATCCTCAAGGTTCTCGACCCGGCCAAGCGTCCCGTCGCGGCGGTGGCCGACCAGAAGGAACTGCGCGATATCGCTGAGGTCCGGCTCCAGATAGCGCACGACAACGACCTGACCTTGCTGTTCGACCCCGGCCAGAGCCTTGAGGAGCGGATTGTGGCCGAGCAGTTCATTACCGCATGACGATCGAAATCGGCGGCGCAAAACCCTCTTGCAATACCGAAGCGCCCCCCATATAGGCGCGCATCCGCTCTTCCTTAGACCGCTTGGAAGAGTTGCTCCCCGATAGCTCAGCGGTAGAGTAGGTGACTGTTAATCACTTGGCCGTAGGTTCGAATCCTACTCGGGGAGCCAAATTTTCTGGAAATTTCGAGAAATTTTCAGTGCCTTAATCTCAGCGATGCGTTCGCTTACCCACATCTCCCCCCACACCGAATGTTCTTCGCCTCGGCGAGCGGATCGCTAATAGATGGCGGGTCGGCGCGATGCGGCAGGATGTTCTTGCAGTTTGCCAACCCAATGCAGCCCCAAATCGCTCAAACAGCAAAGGGTTGTTAACCCTCGGCATAGGTGCTTGCGCCGTTCCTATCCCAAAGCGCCGATCCGATGCGGTTTGCGTTAACGTTTGGCCGGCTACTGAACCAAATTCAGACGGCGAAATAATGTTGAGCCTTCGGAACGAGCCTCAATAAGCGCAATAATCAACGGTTAATATATTGTTAATCCAGTATTATTTTTGGGCCTCAACTCATGAGCCGCTTGCGGGCGAATACTGACTACACCCGTTCGGATAATTAGCTGCACCGCTCCTCCCCTCTAAGTAGTCAACCACGCCAACGACGGCGGCAGTGCGTGATCTTTTGCATTCGCTTCCATCAAGTGTGTCGCCTGTTTGACTACTTTTTACAAT
>JAPZUC010000013.1 GCA_027533455.1 Porphyrobacter sp.
GGTATCGACCACCGACACCGGAAACCGCGACACCGCCATGGCTGCTCTCCGGTTCCGCTCCGCTCCACCTACGGCCAGCCATGGCACCAGAGGCCATCTTGCACTAACAATCATCACGGACCACTCAGTGGGGGTCGGTCAGTGGTTGCCGACGATATCGGGCCGGGCGGCGCGCATCCGCTCGGCCAGCTCCTCATCCGATAGCCCCTCGGTCATCGCGTCGATGAAGGTGATATCGGTGAAGCCTGCGCGCTTTAACGGGCCGGAGAGATAAGCGACCCATGCGGGCGGCCATGTCCCGGCGATCTCGGCCCCGCCGGACCGGTAATTGGGATGAACGAACAGAATGCGCATGGGCCGATTCCCCCTCTCTTGGATGGTGCCAAGGTGAGGGAGGCGCCGATTATGCGCTTTGCGTTCGATCAAATGTTCAGCGTCAGCCTTTCGCCGCGTGTTCCGCTCGCGCCAAATCATGCAGCCAGTCGGCGTGGCGCGGGGCTTTCTTCGTCGCAGACCACTCCTCCAGCATCACCGGAGCGACACGGGCGAGTTCGGCATATTGCTCCGGCGTGCCGATATCCGCGGCGAGTTCCACGCGGTGCCCATTGGGGTCGAAGAAGTAGATCGACTTGAAGATGCCGTGATGCGTGGGCCCGAGGACGTCGATGCCTTGCGCCTCGATATGCGCCTTGGCCGCAAGCAGCGCCTCTTCCGAAGGCACCTTCAGCGCGAGGTGCTGCACCCATGCGGGGGTGTTCGGGTCTTTGCCCATCTCCGGCTGGTTCGGCAGTTCGAAAAAGGCGAGGATGTTGCCGTTCCCGGCATCCAGGAAGATGTGCATGTAGGGATCATATTCGCCGGTCGAGGGCACGTGATCCTCCGCAAAGGCGGTGGTGTAGGTCATGCCGAGCACGCGGGCGTACCACTCCACGGTCTCCTTGGCGTCCTTGCAGCGATAGGCTGCGTGGTGGATGCCGGACAGGTTCACGGGATGGGTCATTGCGCCGGCTCCTCGACATTGAGCACGCCGCGGACGATCTGGTCGCGCTCCATGCTTTCGAACAGGGCCTTGAAGTTGCCCTCGCCGAAGCCTTCGTCGCCCTTCCTTTGGATGAATTCGAAGAACACCGGGCCGACCTGCGCCTGCGCGAAGATCTGGAGCAGCAGGCGGGGGCTGCCGCCCTCGGTCGTCCCGTCTAGCAAGATACCGCGCATCTTCAGCGCCTCGACATCCTCACCGTGGCCGGGTAGGCGGCCTTCGAGCATCTCGTAATAGGTCGCGGGCGGCGCGGTCATGAACGGCACGCCCAGCTTTTGCAGGCGGTCCCAACAGGCGGGCAGGTCATCGCAGATCAGCGCGATGTGCTGGATACCCTCGCCATTGAAGGCGCGCAGGAATTCCTCGATCTGGCCCTTGCCGCCCCCCTTCTCATTGGCGCCCTCTTCATTGAGCGGGATGCGGATCTTGCCGTCGGGCGCGGTGAGCGCCTTGGAGGTGAGGCCAGTATATTCGCCCTTGATGTCGAAGAAGCGGATCTCGCGGAAGTTGAACAGGGTCTCGTAATAATCCGCCCAGAACTTCATCCGCCCGCCATAGACGTTGTGGGTGAGGTGATCGATGGTGTGGAAGCCCGCGCCTTCGGGGTGCTTGTCGACGCCGGGCAGGTATTCGAAATCGATGTCGTAGATGGTGAGGCCATTGCCCTTCTCGGCGCCCTCGTAGCGGTCGACGAGATAGAGGATCGCCCCGCCGATGCCGCGGATCGCCGGAATGCGCAGTTCCATCACGCCGGTCTGGACCGCGACGGGCTCGGCGCCCTTGGCGATCAGGTGGTCATAGGCCTTGGCGGCGTCGCGCACGCGGAAGGCCATGCCACAAGCGGAAGGCCCGTGCTCGCGCGCGAAGTACCACGCGGCGCTCTTCGGCTCGTAATTGGCGATGAGGTTGATGCCGCCCTGACGCCACAGGTGCACATCCTTCGAGCGGTGCTGCGCGACGCGGGTGAAGCCCATGCTCTCGAACACCGGTTCCAGCATGCCCTTTTCCGGCGCGCAGAACTCGACGAATTCGAAACCGTCGAGCCCCGCGGGGTTGTCGAACAGGTCTTTGGCCCCTTGCGTGGTGGTCGGCGCGTTCATCGGTTCAGTTCCCGTTGGCGATATAGTTTCAATTGAAACCAGTTAGCCGAAATCCCCGATTCGCGCAAGCATTGCCAGCCGCGCGGTAACGGGGCAGTCTGACGCTCCGCAGGGGGAGACAGGCGATGATCAGGACCAAGGGCATCAACCACATCGCGCTGGTGTGCCGCGACATGGCCGAGACGATGAAGTTCTACGTGCAGGTGCTGGGCATGCCGCTGTTCAAGACCGTGGAGCTGCCCGACGGCGGCCAGCACTTCTTCTTCGACTGCGGCGGGGGCAATGCGGTGGCGTTCTTCTGGTGGAAGGATGCCCCGCCCGCCGCGCCGGGGATCGCCTCGGTGAAGAAGTTCCCCTTCGACGCCAAGACGGCAATCGGCTCGATGAACCACCTCGCCTTCGATATGGCGGAGAGCGAGCTGGAGGCGGCGCTGGAGCGTTTGCAGGCCGCCGGGGTGCCGCACACCCACATGGTGCTCAACCACGATGACAGCCCCTCGGGCTATGCCAAGGAGATGCACGACGGCGTGTTCGTGCGCTCGGTCTATTTCACTGATCCCAACGGCATCATGCTCGAATTCGCGGCGACCACCCGCGCCTTCGGGCCGGATGACGTGCGTCATGCCCCTGCGACAATGGCGGAGGACGCCTGATGCCGCGCCTGCGCCAAGTGCCGCTGGCCGAGGCCGACGCCAAGGTCACCCGCCCGATCTACGCCCAGCTGTTCGGCGAGCGCGACCCCGTGAGCAACCCCGGCACCGCCACCGGCACGCGCGGCGACTGGTGGACGGTATTCGCCAATTCCCCCGACACCCTGCGCCACGCCGCGCAAGGGTTTGCCTACTACCGCTCGCCGGAACGCAAGCTCGATCCGGTGCTGCGCGAGCTGGGCCAGACGTGGGCGGGCTGGGCGGCCGGCAGCCAGTTCGTCTTCTCGCAGCACTGCAAGTCCCTGCGTGGGCTGGGGGTGAGCGAGGCCAAGATCGAAGCCCTGCCGGTATGGCAGACTGCCGACGTGTTCGGCGCCAAGGAGCGCCTCGTCCTCGCATATGCCGACCGGCTGGTGTGCCACGGCGGGCGGGTGCCCGAGGCGCTGTTCGCCGAGCTTAAGGCGGCCTTCAGCGACGAGGAAATCCTCGAGCTGACCTACATCACCTGCCTCTATCACATGCACACCATCATGAGCCGGGCGCTGCGCACCGAGTTCGATGATCGCGATGATCCGATCACCGAGGTGCCCGCGCCCGAGGGCTTCGACGCGCTCGACTTTCTCGGCGGGGCTAGGCGCTAACCCGCCCGACAGTCCGCCCGCGCTCGTCCTGCGTCAGGGAGAGCCGCTTGCCGAAAGGCTCGCCGCTTTCGAAGGCCTCGCCGGTCGCGGGGTCCGACAGATCGGCATTGCCCACCACCCGCTCGCCCGCATCCGAGCGGCCGATGAAGATAGCCTCGGCGCCCTTGGGGCCGCGGTTGATGGTGTAGGTCTCGACCACCGCGGCATCCACTGGCCCCTTCGCCATGGGCACCTTGTCGGTCGCCTTGGGGAGCACTGCGAAGCAGTCGCTCACTGACCAGTCGGCGGGCTCGGTGGAGTAGATGCCGGTGGCATACTTGCTCATCCACCCGCCATTCGCGCCCACCAGCGCGTAAGCGCCCCGGTCGGCCCGCACCCGCTGCACCGCCTCGGCAATGGCGTGCGCGGAGTAGTTGTTCCCCGCCCCGCCGAAGAACGGCAAGCCCCCGGTCAGCGTCAGACCGCGCGGGTCATCGACCGATAGGCCGAAGTGGTCGCACTGGTTGAACACGGGGATCGCGAAGCAGGAATAGAAGTCGATGTAGCCTATGTCGCCGATGCCCTTCCCCGCCCGCGCCAGCGCCGCATCGACGCTCGCCAGCGAGGCGGGGTTGCCCGCCAGATCAGGCCGCTGCGACAGCTTCAGCTCGGTCGCGGCGGTGACGGCGTGGATATGCACCCACTTGTCCTCAGGCACGCGCAATTCGCGCGCGAGCCCCGCCGAGGCGACGATGATAGCGGCAGCCTGGTTCACCTGATCGCGCGCCACGGTCATGCGCGGATAGGGTTCGGCCACGATCCGGTTACGGTCGGTGACGGTCGCCAGTTCCTCCGCCGTGCGCTCCACCGGAGCCGCCGAATGCGGGTTCGCCGCCGCTACCCGCGTGAACGGCGCGAACAGCTTGCCGATTTCGAGGCGGTATTCCTCCAGCCCCATGCCGAGCCGGTGCCGCCGCGCGTTCTCGGCGAGCGCATAGAGCGGGATCGCCCCGCTCGCGCCGTGCATGAACAGCACGGGTTCCATCAACTCATCAACGCCGAAGCCCTGATCCTCGAAATCGCCTTCGATCTCCTCCGACCAGTCGGGGATCTCGCCCTTGGCGGTGAGCGCCAGCACGGTCGAAATCGCCTCGCTGCCGACGATCACCGCGCAGCGGCTGTCCCCCGCCGCGATGGCCGAAGCGAATTCGCCCACCAGCTGCTGATTGGTCTGCCCGCCCGTCGTCGTCAGGATCGCCCGCACCGGATTGGCACCGACACGGCTGGCAATCGCGCGCGGGACATTGTTCGCTGCTCCGAACGGCGGCTTCCTGTCAGGCCGCGACATTTCGAAGGCGCGGATCGCGGCGAGGGTGTCGATGGCGCCTACCACCGAACCACTCGCCCCCGAATCCGCAATCGCCGCCCCCAGCGCTCGTCCGGCAAGGTCCATATAGGACAGCGCCTCGTAGCCGGGCTCTCCGACCCGTTCCGAATACTGTCCGACCCCGATGATGACGGGTGTGTTGTCAGCGATCATGTATCTGGCCTCAGTCGACGAAGCCGTCGACCCGCTCGACGATGATCGCCGGGGCCATGCCGCCCGCCGCGCACATGGTGACGAGGCCATAACGCCCGCCGCGGCGCTCGAGCTCGTCCACCACGGTGCCGATCAGGATCGATCCGGTCGCGCCGATCGGGTGGCCCAGCGCAATCGAGCCGCCGTTGACGTTGACCTTGTCCCAATCGAGATCGAGATCGCGCACGAATTTGGCGGCGACGACCGCGAAGGCTTCATTGATTTCGTAAAGGTCAATGTCGTCCTTGGTGAGGCCGGCCTTGGCCAGCACCTTCTTCGCGGCAGGCACCGGCGCGTTGAGCATCAGCGTCGGATCATCGCCCATGTTGCAGGTGGCAACGATACGGGCACGCGGCTTCAGCCCGTGCTTTTCGGCATAGGCCTTCGACGTGATCAGCACCGCCGCAGCGCCATCGACCACGCCCGAGGAGTTGCCCGCGTGGTGGAAGTGCTGGATGTCCAGATCGGGATACTTCTGGTTGATCAGCTTGCGGAAAGTCGTGCCCGCTTCGTCCAGCGGCACGTCGGCGATCTTGGGGAAGGCCGGCTCCAGCTTGGCGAGGTCTTCGCGGGTGGTCTGGGGGCGCGGATATTCGTCATGGTCGAGCAGCACGGTGCCGTCATCGGCCACCACCGGCACCACCGACTTGGCAAAGCGGCCCGCGGCAATCGCTTCGGCCGCGCGCTGTTGCGAGCGGTAGCCGACTTCGTCCAGCTCTTCGCGGGTGAAGCCTTCCTTCGATGCAATCGCATCTCCGCAGATGCCCTGGTGCGACTGCGGGTGCACGGCCTGAAGGCGCGCGTTGTAGCTGCCCATCATCGGCGGCTTGATCCCGGCGCGCATCTTTTCCTGACTCATGGCGGCGGTGAGGCTCATCATCTCGGTGCCGCCTGCAACGACGCAATCTTCCATCTCGCTCATCACCTGCGCGGAGGCGAGCGCGACGCTGGTGATGCCGCCGCCGCAGAAGCGGTCGAGCGTGGTGCCGGACGATGTGATGTCATAGCCTGCATCGAGCGCCGCCATGCGGCCCATATCGCCCGCCTGCATCCCGTCCTGGGTCGAGACCGACCAGATCACGTCATCGACCGTCGCGGTGTCGAGGTTGTTGCGGTCCTTGATCGCCTTCAGCACGGTCGCGGCCAGATGCTGCGGGTGGCACGCGGCCAGCGCGCCCTTGCCCTGCTTGCCGATCCCGCGCGGGGTGCGGACAGCGTCGATGATGTAAGCCTCGGCCATGGTGATCCTCTCTCGTTTCTAGCGAAATTGCGGTTGACGGTTACGTAAACCCGCTTCACCACTCGCACAAGAATTGCGTTTCAAATCGCAATCACATTTTTGACAGGAGAGAGACGTGAGCGAGACCGCTGCCCCCGAAGTGCTGACCGAAGTGGAGGACGGCGTCCTCATTGTCACCATCAACCGCCCCGAAGCCAAAAACGCCATGACCCGCGCTGCGGCCGAGGGAATCGCGGCGGCGATGGAGCGACTGGATAGCGATGATGACCTTCGAGTCGGCATCATCACCGGCGCGGGCGGGACCTTCTGCTCGGGTATGGACCTCAAGGGCTTCCTGCGCGGCGAGACCCCCTCGGTCGAAGGCAAGGGCTTCGGCGGCGTGGTGCAGGCACCCCCGGCCAAGCCGCTGATCGCAGCGGTGGAAGGCTATGCGCTCGCGGGCGGGCTGGAACTGATGATCGCGTGCGATCTCGTCGTCGCGCACAAGGACGCCAAGTTCGGCATCCCCGAAGTGAAGCGCGGCCTTGTGGCAGCCGCTGGCGGCGTGATGATGCTGCCCGACCAGATCCCTGAACGCATCGCGCTGGAACTGGCTCTGACCGGCGATTTCATCGGCGCGGAGCGCGCCTACCAGCTCGGCATGATCAACGAAGTGACCGAACGCTCGGCGCTGGCAGGCGCCAAGGCGCTGGCAGCGAAGATCGCCGCGAACGGCCCCCTCGCGGTCAAGGTGTCGAAGGCTGTGATGAAGCAATCGCGCGGCTGGGCGATGGAAGATCGCTACGCCAATCAGGGCAAGCTGATCGGCCCGGTGTTCGTCAGCCATGACGCCCGCGAAGGCGCGGCCGCCTTTGCCGAGAAGCGCAAGCCCAACTGGACCGGCAAGTAAGCAAGATTTTGAGGGGGCCTCGCGCGGATTCAGGTGGGGTCAGGCCCACCTTAGACCCCGGTTAGACCCCCTCCAGACCCCTGCTCGTTCAGGGGTTTCACGTGGAACACTAGGAGAGAGAAATGCCCGTCATCGATGTGCCCCAGCCGGCCTTCATGGAAGAAGAAGAGATCGCCATTTTCGCCGATGCGGTCGGCAAGTTCTACGCCCAGCACGCCCCCCAGAAGCGGGTCGAGAAGTGGCGCGAGGACGGGATGGTCGAACGCGAGTTCTGGCGCGAGGCGGGGGCAGCAGGCCTGCTCGGCGTCTCGGTCCCCACCGAATACGGCGGCCATGGCGGCGACTTCCGGCACGACATGGTGGTGATTTCCAAGCAGGGCGAGCACGGCGTTGATGGATTCGGCGCGAGCCTCCACAACACCATCATCCTGCCCTATCTGGTGCGCCACGGCACCGAGGAGCAGAAGCAGAAGTACCTGCCGCGCCTTGTGAGCGGCGACCTGGTCAGCGCTATCGCGATGAGCGAGCCTGATGCCGGAAGCGACCTCCAGTCGATCAAGACCACCGCGCTGAAGGACGGCAACGGCTACCGGCTGAACGGGTCCAAGACCTGGATCTCGAACGGGCAGCTGGCCGATTTCATTATCGTCGTCGCCAAGACCGATCCCAACGAAGGCGCCAAGGGCATCTCGCTGCTGCTGCTCGAAACCGAGGGCGCGGAAGGCTTTGCGCGCGGCAAGAAGCTCGACAAGATCGGGCTGGACGCGCAGGACACGTCCGAACTGTTCTTCGATAACGTTTTCATTCCGGCTGACAATCTTCTCGGCGGAGTCGAAGGGCGCGGGTTCTACCAGCTGATGGGCGAGCTGCCGCAGGAGCGCCTCGTGATCGCGATGAACGCCATTGCGGGCATCGAAAAGGCGCTCGATGTGACGGTCGAATACGTCAAGAACCGCAAGGCTTTCGGCAAGACGATCTGGGATTTCCAGAACACGCAGTTCACCCTTGCCGACCTCAAGGCGCGCGGCACTGCCGCACGGGTGTTCGTCAATGATTGCATCGCCAAGCTGCTCGAAGGCAAGCTTGATGTCGCAACCGCGAGCATGGCGAAGTACTGGGTTACCGAGCTGCAGAGCGAAGTGGTCGACAAGTGCCTGCAATTCCACGGCGGCGCGGGCTACATCAACGACTACGCCATCGCACGCATGTACCGCGACACCCGCATCGCGCGCATCTACGGTGGCAGCAACGAGATCATGAAGATGCTGATCGCGAGGAGTATGTGATTTCGCGGCCGGTCGGCCTTGCGGTCGGTAGCGCGACCGTTCCGGCGCGTTAATTGTGACAAGGAAAGGCGGCCCCGCAACGGGCCGCCTTTTTCGTTGCCCACCCCAAACCTCTCCCAGTCGCGCTGAACGACGCCTGCGGCGTCGTTCTGCGCGACTGGGCGCCCGCAGGGGCCCGGAGCGCAGCGGAGGAACAGCCCGAGGACGCTCGCCCGGAGGGGCGAGCGTAAAACAAGAAAGGAGCGGCTTGCCGCAAGGCAGGCCGCTCCCCTCTCCCGCTCCGTTTTCCGGAGCTAACTTGTTCTACGCGCTTAGAACTTGGCGCGCAGCGTCACGCCGTACTGGCGCGGCGGCAGAGTGAAGGCCGAGCGCGAGTTGGCAGCGCCCGAGCCGCGCAGCGTGGTGTTGAAGGTCACCCCGCGCACCACTTCGTCGGTGAGGTTGTTGACCCAGCCTTCGATCGCATACTTGCCATCGGCAAAGCGCAGACCTGCACGCAGGTTCACGAAGGCCTTGCCGTCCTGGATGTCGGCGATGATCGGAGCCGCGGCATTAACCGCGGTCTGCACCTGCGCCTGGGTCGATCCGGCTGCGACAGTCGGGAGGATCTTCGCCTGGGTGGAAGTGCGCTGGTCACCTTCCATGCGCACCTGACCGGCGACGAAGAATTCCATCGAGTCGTTGATCGGCTTTTCCCACATCGCCCCGGCCAGCGCGACGATCTGCGGCGCGTTGGTGAGATCGTTGCCGCACAACGCAACCACCTGCACCGAGGTCTGCGTGCCGGCGCAATCTTCCGGGTAGCTCGCTTCGAGGAAGGTCGCAGCGAGGTTCAAGGTCAGGCCGTCGGCCGGACGGATGACGCTTTCGACTTCCACACCGCGGGTCTCGGCGATCGGCACGTTGAAGGTGGCGAAGGCCGTGCCCGTGAATTCGAGCACCTGGAAGTTGGTGAACTCTTCGTAGAACGCCGCGACATTGACGGTCACGGCGCCATCCGAAGTGCGCGCCTTGACGCCGATTTCGTAGGCATTGACCTCTTCCGACTTGAAGGTAGGGTCAGCCCCGCCCACTGCAGCGGTGGTATCGAGGTTGATGCCGCCCGCCTTGTAGCCGTGGGTGAAGCTGGCGTAGCTGTTCACGAACGGGCTGAATTCATAACCGAGCTTGACGGTGTAGATCAGCTCCTCGTCCTTGAAGTTATCCTGGAAGGTGCGCACCAGCGGCAGGACGGCAGCCTGCGGCAGGTTGGCAGGCGCGGTGAAGCCGAAGCAGCCGATGCCGATGAAGGGTCCGGTCAGCGCCGAAGTCGTCGCGCCCGGAGGCGGCGGCGAGAGCAAGTTGAGCGTGCCGAGCGATGCCAGGGTGGCGGGGCAGACCTGATTGTTGGTCGCTGTCTGCGTGAACCCACCCGACTTGTCTTCCCACGAATAGCGGGCGCCCACCGTCAACTCGAGCCCGTCGGTGATCTCCAGAGAGTTGTGCGTGAAGATCGCGTAGCTCTTGGCATCCTGCTGGAAGCGGTTGGTGTTGGCGGTGCCCGCCGGATCACGCGGGGTGACGCCCGGGGTCAGGCTGTGCACCAGCTGGAGCGGGTTCGGCCCGAGGAGGCCGCCGAGCAGCGCGCCGAAGTTCTCTTCGAACTGCGAACCCAGCGAGAAGCTCACCGACTGGTCGATCGTCTCGTCGGAATAGAAGCCGCCGATCATGTAGTTGAGCGCGCCATCCATTCCCTCGCCCTGAAGCCGCAGTTCTGCGGTCCAGTTGTCGATTTCGAGGTTGAGGCCCGGCACGTTGAAGATGTCGAGACCGGTGAAGTCGGAATCGTAGTTCTCGAAGCTCTTGTACTTGCGGTACGAGCCGATGAAGATCAGGTCGGCATTCTCCGAGACCGGGAATTCGAGTTCGCCGGTGACACCGTAGTTGTCGATGTCGGCAATCGGGGCGAAGTTGGCCGAAACCACGCGGTTGTCCATCGCCCGTTCAAAGGCGCCCTGATCGCGGGGGGCTGTGCTGACGGAGGGCTGGCCGTTGCCGCCATTGGCACCGAGCCCGACCGCGGCATAGGCACCGCCAGTCACCAGCGGCGACTGATACAGCTCGATCGCGCCGCAGCAGCTCGACGTGCTCTTGGAATAGTCGGCAATGATGCGGCCGCGCAGGCCGCTTTCGGTGTCCCAGCCGATCTGGCCGCGCACCAGCCATTGATCGACCGAGTTGGTTTCGCCAACCTTTGTGCCGGCGCCGTTGACGACATCGAGGAATCCGTCACGCTCGCGGAAAGCACCGGTGAGGCGCATCGCCACGGTGTCCTTCACGATCGGCACGTTGACCGCGCCCTGCAGGCTCTTCTCGTTGAAATTACCGTATTCAGCATTCACGAAGCCGCTGAATTCGGTGACGTCCGGGCGGACGTTGGTGATGTTGAGTGCACCGGCCGAGGTGTTGCGGCCGAACAGCGTTCCCTGCGGGCCGCGCAGCACTTCGACACGCTCGACGTCGACGAATTCGCTCAGCGCCACGCCCGGGCGGGCCTGATAGGCACCGTCGATGAAGATGCCGACCGCGCTTTCGAAGCCGATGTTGTTCGAGGTCGTCCCGACGCCGCGCACACGCAGCACCACCGAGCCAGAGGCAAGCTGGGCCTGGCTGGCGGTGAAGGACGGGGCGAGGGCGGCGATCTGCTGGATGTTGACCACGCGCTGCGCTTCAAGCTGCTGCGGGGCAATCGCGGTCACCGCGAGAGGAATGTCCTGCACGTCCTGCGCACGGCGGGTCGCGGTCACGATGATGACGTTCTCGTCCGTGGTGGACGCGCCGTCTTGGTTGTTCTGGGCAAAAGCAGGTGTGGTCAATGCACTGCATGCCATCAGGCCACAGGCGATCGTAGCGAACTTGCGCGTCATGAGTTTCCCTCTCTCCACAATCCAGCCGGTCTTGAGCCGGTCTTGGGTTAGCGAGGCAAAACCTATCAGTGTCCTGCGCCCTAACAAGAGTCACAGGTAAACTTATCGCGCACAGTAGCAAAAATGCCACATTGTTCGATTTCACGCATCATGCGGCCAGTCATACGCGGGCGTGGGCAATATAATTTCGGACCCACTACTTTGTGTCAGAAGCCGTAGCGTAAACCTGCCCACAACGTCCGCGGCACGCCCAGATCGATCGAGCCGACCTGGTTGCGCGTGATGATCGTCTCGTCGGTCAGGTTCTCCGCACGCAAGATCGCCGACAGCTTCCCCACCAGCGGCGCGGCCAGAAAGGCGTCGATCGTGGTCGCCGGCGCGAGTCGGTCGGTCTCGCGGTCATCCTCGAACTGCGCCGAGACGTGGCGCAGCGTTCCGGCCACACGCCAGCCGGGCGCGGGCTCCCATCCCAGCGTAACTGTCGCAGCCAGTTCGGGAGTCTGTGCCGGGCGCAGCCCGTCCAGATCGAGCGACGCGCCCTCGCCTTGCACCTCGGCATCGGTCCAGGCGAGCGCGCCTTCGAGGCTGACTTGGCCGAGCCGGGCCGCAATTCTCGCTTCGATCCCGCGCGCGTCAATCGCGGGAAGGTTCGCGCGGCGGCGCAGATTGGGGCCGACAGTGACATTGGCGATGGCGTTCTCGACTTCGTTATCGAAGGCGGTGACCGCGACCACGACTGCGTTGACCGGCTGCCAGTTGAAGCCGACTTCGAAGCCCTTGAGGCGTTCGTTCACGAGGCCCGCATTGGCCTCGGTGGTGACAGGGAAGACCACGAAGGGCCGGTAGAGCTCGTTAAGGGTCGGCAGGCGTAGCCCCGTATAGGCCGCCGCGCGCAGATCTAGGCGGCGGGTCGCATAGACCTGTGCGCCTGCGCGCCAGTTCAGCGACCAGTCGGAGCGGTCGGGCGCAGTGATCGTGCTGACGGGCACACCACTGGCGCTCACCGCGCGGTAGAAGCCCCCGGTGATGCTGGAGCGGTCGGCGCGCAGGCCGCCGTTGAGGGTCAGCGGACCGATCTGCCAGTCGTCTTCGAGGAAGATGCCGAGATTGCCGGTGGCTCCGCCCGCGCGCCGCCGTTCGGTGATCGCACCGGAGACCGCGCTGATGGCCTCCTCCTGAAGCTCGCCATCGGCACGGCGGTAATCGGCGCCGATGCGGATGTCGTGCCCTTCGAGCAGCGGCGGGCGCAGCTCGAACTTGCCGCCCACACCGGTCGAAGGTGTGCGGCGCTGGTCGAGCGTCGGAGTGAAGCGGGTCGAGGAGATCACGATGTTGGAGAAATCGCGGGCCTGCACATAGGCCAGCGCATCGAACTGCCAGTCGCCCCGCCCGACGAAGCGGATCGAGGCTTCCTCGCCTTCGCTGGTGGAATCCGCGCCCTTGAAGCGCAGCGTGCGCGCATCGCGGAACAGCGCGACGCGGGCCTGCACCTCGACGGTTTCGGTCAGCGGGGCGACGGTGCGCAGGGCCGCGTTCCAGCTGTCGAAGCCGGCACGCGCGGTGGCGGGTACACGTTGACCCTCGGGGGTGGTGAAGAACCCCCGTCCCCGGTCCCAGCGCCCGCTCGCGGCGGCAAAGCCGCGTCCGAGTTTCTGCGTCAGCACCCCGCTCGCCTCGGTCTCGGCGCGGTTGTTGATCGCCGCTGATCCGAGGAAACCGGCGGTTCCGCCCGGCTCTGCGCTTTCGAGCTCGATCGTGCCCGCCAGCGCGCCTGCGCCGAACGGCCCCGACCCGCCCCCACGCGTCACCCGGATCGTGCCAAGCGTCTCGGGCGCAATCGCGGACAGCGGGATATAGCCGAAGAACGGATCGGCCAGCGGCACCCCGTCAAGCAGCACCAACGCGCGACTCGTGGCATTGCCGCCCAGTGCGCGCAGCGTCACCCCTTGCGCGCTGGGGTTGGACGAACGGCTGTCCGAGCGGCGGAATTGCTGGAAGCCTGCGACACCGCGCAGCACGTCCTCGATCCGGCCCGAGGGGCTGGCGACGATCGCCTCGCGCTCGATGGTGGTGGTGGCGTAAATGCCGGTCGACAGCGCCGGATCGAGACCGCGGCCCGTGACAATGATCTCTTGGGAAATTTCCTCGGGCATCTCATCGAGGACTTCCTCCTGCGCGGCAAGCGGCGCCGCGATTAGGGCGAGAGGGAGCGAGGCGAGGAGGCGGGCGCGGATGGTCATGGCGCGGGCCTTAAAGCCTGCCTCGCGCTGCGCCACCACAAAGTCAGTTGCAGATTGCCATTCAAGACTCGCTTTTGGCAAAGCTGTGTGGTTACATCGGTGTCAACAAGGGAGAGAGAGGCCCCGTCATGCTCGCTACACCGCCTGATTTCGATGTGCTTATCGTGGGTGCCGGCATTTCCGGCATCGGCATGGCCGCGCACATGGAAATGAAAGCGCCGCATCACAGCTATTGCATCGTCGAGCGCCGCGACAATCTGGGCGGCACGTGGGATCTGTTCCGCTACCCCGGCATCCGCTCGGACAGCGACATGCACACCCTCGGCTTCGATTTCGAACCGTGGCGGCATGAAAAGAGCATCGCCGATGCGCCCGCGATCCTCGAATATCTCGACCGGATCGTGGACGAGCGCGGCATCCGCCAGCACATCCGCTTCGGTCACAAGGTCATCAGCGCCGACTTCCACCATGATGACGCGCGCTGGCACGTCGAGATGGAAAAGGCCGACGGCAGCCGCACGCACCTCACCGCGGGCTTCCTCTACCTCGGCGCGGGCTACTACGATTACGACGAGCCCTATGATCCCGGCTTCGATTTCGGCGAGTTCGACGGACAGGTGCTCCACCCGCAGTTCTGGCCCGAAAACCCCGATTACGCAGGCAAGAATGTCGTCGTGATCGGATCGGGGGCAACTGCGGTTACGATCGTCCCGTCGATGGCGCGAGACGCTGCGCACGTCACCATGCTCCAGCGCACGCCGACCTGGATGTTCACCCGCCCCGCCAAGGATGCGGTCGCGAACTTCCTGCGCGCCGTGCTGCCGGAAAAGCTCGCCTACCGGCTGACGCGCTTCAAGAACATCAAGATGCAGGATTTCAGCTTCAAGCTGGCGCGCGACAAGCCGCAAAAGGTGATCGACGCGCTCTACAAAAAGATCGAATCCTCGCTCGGCCCGGATTACGACAAGGCCACCTTCACCCCGCCTTACAAGCCGTGGGAACAGCGTCTGTGCCTCGTCCCCGACGAGGATCTGTTCAAGGCCATGAAGGCAGGGCGCGCGGATATCGTCACCGGCCATATCGCCAAGTTCGAAAAGGGCGGCGTGCGACTGACCGACGGGACCTTCCTGCCCGCCGATATCGTCGTGACCGCCACCGGACTCAAGCTTGCCTTGGCGGGGAAGATCGACGTCCGCGTCGATGGCGAGCCGGTGAAGTTCCATGAGCGGTTCTACTACAAGGGCTGCATGTTCTCGAACCTGCCCAACCTTGCGGTGGTGTTCGGATACCTCAACGCCAGCTGGACCCTGCGCGCGGACATAAATTCAGACTACGTGTGCCGTGTGCTCGAACATATGCGTAAGACCGGCGCGACCATCGCCACGCCGGTGCTGACCCCGCAAGCCGAGGCCGCCATCACCGAGGACGACGTGTTCGATTTCTCGAGCGGTTACATCCAGCGCGGCAAGCACATCATGCCAAGAAACTCGGTCAGCTATCCATGGCGGCTGAATCAGGAATATGTGATCGACCGCAAGCGCATGAAAGACGATCCGCTGACCGACGGCATCCTGACCTTCACCCGCGCAGGCGCCAATGCGAAAGCCGGCGAGGAGCAGCTGGAAGCAGCGGAATAAGCGCGCAAGGCGGGCGGTAATCTCTTCCGATTGCGCCCGCCTTCGCCTAACCTTCCCCCATGACCTCTCCCGACAAGATCTGGACCGCCGGACTCATCGTCATCGGCGACGAAATCCTCTCCGGCCGAACGCATGACAAGAACATCGCGCAGGTGGCCTCCTGGCTCCAGGTGCAGGGCATCCGCCTGTCCGAAGTACGCGTGGTGCCCGATGTCGAGGCGCGGATTGTCGAAGCGGTGAACGCGCTGAGCGCGGCCTATGATTACCTGTTCACGACCGGCGGGATTGGCCCCACGCATGACGACATCACCGTTGATGCGGTCGCAGCCGCGCTCGGCGTGCCTGTTGTCATCCACCCCGAGGCCCGCGCGCTTCTCGAACGCTATTACGCCACCCGCGGCGGTCTCAACGAAGGCCGCCTGCGCATGGCGCGGGTGCCGGAAGGGTCGGAGCTGATCCCCAACCGGATGTCCGGCGCGCCCGGCATCCGGCGCGGCAATCTGTTCCTGATGGCGGGCGTCCCGCACATCACGGCGGGGATGCTCGATGCGCTTACCGGCCAGCTCGAAGGCGGGGCTCCGCTGCTCTCGGAGACGCTCGGCGGATGGATCCCCGAAAGCGAGATCGCCGACCTGCTGCGCCGCACAGAGGCCGCGTACGAGACCTGCCAGATCGGCTCCTATCCCTTCTTCCGCGAAGGCCGGGTGGGCGCGAATTTTGTCATCCGTTCAACCAGCGCCGATGATCTCAAGGCGTGCTGCGCGCAGCTTGCCGAAGGCCTCGCCGCCGAAGGGCACGAGGTCACGCAAGGCGGCATCTGAGCCTCTCCGCCAAAGCGCGAGGAGGCACCGTCACGGGGTCGAGGAAGGATCCGCATCCGTTTGCGCCTCAGCCTGGCGGCGGTTGGCAGCCTGCTGCCGGGCACGCTCCACCAGAGGCGAGCGCACCGAGGGCACCCCGCTGAGCGAGCCGAAGCGCACGGCGATATAAAGCCACACCAACGCCACCACCACAGTCAGCACAATGGCAGCAAGGCCCAGCCGCAGATCAAAGTTCAGCAGCAGCCCATCAGCCGCGAGCGCCGCGCCCGAAACGAGCCATGTTGGCGAAATCCAGCGGGTAAGGCGTTCGGAAGGAACGGGCATGAGACAGACCTCTTATACGAAGCGCGGCCAAGGGGAGGAGAACGCCGCTGCGTTTCAGCAACTCACATGGGTTAAAAACGCGGCAAGACAAGGGGCTAAGTGACATAACCTGAGCAGGAAAAGCAAAGGGGCCGGAAGCGCAACGCCTCCAACCCCTTGAACTTGATGCAGCACCCCGATCCCGTAGGGATCGCAAGGCCGACCTGAGGCGCTACAAATTACGCGCCTTCGACTTCCGAGAGGTCAACCTTGAGACCCGGGCCCATCGACGAGGTCATGGTGACCTTGCGTACGTACTTGCCCTTGGCGCCAGCAGGCTTCGACTTCACGACAGCTTCGGTCAGCGCCTTGAAGTTCGCCTTCAGTGCGTCGTCCGAGAAGCTGAGCTTGCCGATGCCGGAGTGGATGATGCCCTGCTTTTCGACGCGGTATTCGACCTGGCCGCTCTTGGCGTCCTTGACCGCCTGCGCGACGTTCGGGGTCACGGTGCCGAGCTTCGGGTTCGGCATCAGGCCCTTGGGGCCGAGGATCTTGCCGAGACGCCCCACAACGCCCATCATGTCGGGCGAAGCGATCACGCGGCCGTAATCCAGATTGCCGGCCAGCATGTCTTCCATGAGGTCTTCAGCGCCAACCTTGTCAGCGCCGGCAGCCAGCGCCTTTTCGGCGTTGTCGCCGCGGGCGAACACCGCAACCTTCACGTCCTTGCCGGTGCCCGAGGGCAGCGACACCATGCCACGGACCATCTGGTCAGCGTGGCGCGGATCGACGCCGAGGTTCATCGCCACTTCGACGGTTTCGTCGAACTTGGTCTTGTGCTGACGCAGGGTCGCGAGGGCTTCCTCGACGGTGTAGAGCTTTTCGCGATCGAGCGAGGCCAGAACCTTCGCCTTCTTGGTGATCTTGGTCATGTGCTTAGCCCTCCACCACTTCGAGGCCCATCGAGCGGGCGCTACCGGCGATGATCTTCATCGCCTGATCAATGTCGTTCGCGTTCAAGTCGGCCATCTTGGCTTCGGCGATCTCACGGATCTGCGAGCTCTTGATGGTTCCGGCCGAAATCTTGCTGGGCTCCTTCGAACCCGACTTCAGGCCAGCGGCCTTCTTGAGGAAGTACGACGCGGGCGGGGTCTTGGTGATGAAGGTGAACGAGCGATCGCCGTAGACCGTGATGACGGTCGGGATCGGCATGCCCTTTTCCATTTCCTGCGTGGCAGCATTGAACGCCTTGCAGAATTCCATGATGTTCACGCCGCGCTGACCCAGCGCCGGGCCGATCGGCGGCGAGGGGGTTGCAGAGCCGGCGGGCACCTGCAGCTTGATATAGCCTTCGATTTTCTTGGCCATGTGGCCTTACTCCTGTCGCACTGTTGCCCCGCTCTATCGAGCGCAGGCTCATGTTAAGCGGTCCAGCGCTCCTGCTGCGTGCACAACAGAAGCTCCCGCACGGAATCACCGGCCAAGGGCCGGCGATGGGGGCGCATAGGCGCAGGCCTGTGCGAAATCAACCGAAACTGCGCGGCACCCGCAGCCCCTTGGTGCGGCTGGTGAGGTGAAACTGGCCACACAGCGCGCATTTGTAAGTTCGCAGGGTGACATCGGCCCGGAAGGCGGCCGCGTCAGCTTCCTCGCGGGAAGCGAAGCGGCGCTTGCGCTGGCAGATGCCGGGACGGGTTCTTACTTGGACAATTCCACGTGCTCGAAATCAAGTTCGACCGGCGTCGCGCGGCCGAAGATCGACACCGAGACCTTGACCTTGGCCTTGTCGAAATCGAGCTCTTCCACGATCCCGTTGAAGCTGGCGAATGGGCCGTCGAGCACCTTGACCGAATCGCCGATCTCGTAATCGACGCTGATCTCGCGCTTGGGCGCGGCCTGCGCGTCGGCAACGCCGCCGAAATAGCGCGAGGCTTCCTTTTCGGAGATCGGCTGCGGCTTGCTGCCCGATCCGAGGAAGCCGGTCACCTTGGGGGTGTTCTTGACGAGGTGGTAGACATCGTCGGTCATGTTGAGCTTGGCGAGCACGTAGCCGGGCATGAACTTGCGTTCGACCTGCACCTTCTTGCCGCGCTTCACTTCGTTGACGGTCTCGGTTGGGACCTGCACTTCCTCGACGCCGTCAGACAGGCCTAGCCGCTCAGCTTCGGAAATGATCGCGTCGCGCACCTTGTTCTCGAAACCGGAGTAAGCGTGGATGATGTACCAGCGAGCAGCCATGGGAAGTCCTTGGGAAATGGGGATCTAGCGGAGGAAGACGGGGTTCGCGGAAGCTTACTTAAGCAGGCCGATCAGCGCGTTCACGCTGAAACCGAAAATGCCGTCGATGCCGAGGAAGAAGACCGAGAGAATCACCATGAAGATGAACACGAAGATCGCCGTGCGCACGGTTTCTTCGCGGGTCGGCCAGACGATCTTGTTCGTCTCGGCCTGCACCTGGCGCATGAACTCGCCGGGCGAGGTTTTCGGCTTCTTCGGTTCTGCCCCGTCCTTGGGATTGGGGACGATCAACTTGTCGGCCATGCCAGCCTTTATCCTTCGCGTAATGCCGTCTCGTCTTGTCCGGCCAGCTTTCAGGTAGGGCTCCGCGCCGCCCGGGACAAGGTCGCCGGAGGGGCTGGAGATTCTGCCGATGTCGGAAAGACGACCAAGCTCATACGCGCCGGACAGCGCAAATGCAAGGCAGCTTGGCGCGCGAGGGGGCCTGATGCCCTGCTTTGTTTCTGAGTGAGAGCAAGAAACCGGCAGCTAGGAAGCGACAGAAGAAAAAATCTGACGTTCAGCAACCGAGCCCGACGCAGACATTTCGTTCGAATGAGCGTAACATCATATGATGGACGAAAACGCGGTTCCAAACTCCACAGATGCCTCGGAGTACGCCAATCGGCTGAACATCTTTCCGATCGCCTTATTCTGCCTGTGGCTCGGCTCAACGGTGTTGTTCTGGCTGCAGGCATTCGGCCCCTTGCGCTCGTTCGACCGAGTATCACCAAACAGCGCGCCCTTCTGGTGGCTCGTCGGATCTTTGCTTGTCGGCTATGCAATCCGCTTCTTACCACCCTCTTGGTATCGCATGCGCTCGTTCGAAGCGAACGGCCGGATCTATGAAAGGCTCGGAGTCAAGGCGATGCGGGCGGTGGTGAGCAACGGCGACCTAGTCAATCGCATCGTTCGCCGCCGTTTTCCCGGTTACCGGGTCTACGCCTTCGCGGACAGGATTGAAAAGGTGTCCGACGACGGGCGAACGAATGAGCGATCTCACCTTAAATCGTTTGCTGGCGGAATGATCGTCGCCCTTTACGCTTTGCGGATAGACTGGGTGGATTGGGCAGCGTGGCTGGCATTCACAAATCTGGCAGCAAACCTCTATCCGACTTTAGTTCAACGCTACACCCGTGCCCGGCTGCAACCAATCGCCTTGCGCCGCCGGAAAGCAGAAAATCAAAGAAGTTAATGTCAGTTTTCGAACCACTTGCGGTCGTCCGCAGACGCCACACGCGCTCCTGAAGCCAGCCGGTCGAACCCGAGGATGAATCGCACCCGGAGGCGCAGGTGACGAATGCGGCCATAAGCCGCGGTCTCGGCCTACCAAGCTGGCTCACACAGCACCCCTTTCGAGACATAAGAGACTCTAAAGTAACAATTTTAGGAAGTTGGCAGGGGTGACAGGATTCGAACCCGTGGCCCTCGGTTTTGGAGACCGATGCTCTACCAGCTGAGCTACACCCCTGCACTGGCTAGGGCGCGGCCTTTAACGACACTGCCCGGCTTAGGCAATCCTCTTTGCCTCAAGCCGCGTGCACCTGTAGTATGGTGCACTCCATGCACGCGCCCACCCGCCCTCCGATCCCGGTAGAGACCTTGCTGCTTGCCTATCGCAGCGGGATTTTCCCGATGGCGGACAACCGCGAGGATACCGAGGTGTTCTGGGTCGAACCGCGCGAGCGGGCAATCATTCCGCTCGAAGGGCTGCACCTGTCGAAGTCGCTGAAGAAGGTGATCCGCGCGGACCGATTCACGGTGACGGTCGACCGCGCTTTCGAGCGGGTGATCCGCGCCTGCGCCGAGCCACGGCCCGAGCATCCCGAAACATGGATCAGCGAGCGGATCGTGCAGAGCTATATCGGCCTCCACCGCGCCGGGCACGCGCATTCGGTCGAGTGCTGGCAGACCGGCGAGGAGGGCTGGCCGGAGCTGGTGGGCGGGCTTTACGGGGTCAGCTTCGACCGGGCGTTCTGCGGCGAATCGATGTTCAGCCGCGTGCCGGATGCAAGCAAGGTCGCGCTCGCGTGGCTGGTGGCGCTGATGCGGCGCGCGGGGATGGTGCTGCTCGACTGCCAGTTCATGACCGATCACCTGCGCTCGATGGGCGCAGCGGAGCTGGCGCAGACCGATTATCGCAAGCTGGTGGAAGGCGCGCAGGGGCAGCCGAAGCTCAGCCTCGGGATGGCGTGGCGCAGCTATGCTTCAGGCGGTGTGGCGGCGGCGGGCGACGGGGTCGGCGCGGGCATCGGCGCAGCAGAAGGCGTGGCCGAAGGCTTGGCAGAAGGATCGGCCTTGGGCGATGCCGGGCCTTCCTCGCCCGGGAAGCGCATCGTGCAATCCTTCACCCAGACATCATAGACCGGGTGTTCGACCACGTTGAGGCTGGGGCTTTCCACGAACATCCAGCCCGAGAACACACGCTTGTGCTGGGCTTGTCCGCGCTCGCGGATATCGACCTGCACGAAGGCGCCGGTCTGCTGCGGGAGTTCCCACGGCGCGGTGCGCTCGCAAGCCGAGACGCGGATGATGACCGCGCCGATCTCGCGCGCCTCGCCGGGCTTTAGCTTGATCTCTTCCGAGACATTGTTGCGCTTGTTGAGCAGGCCGATCACCGCGACCCGCTCGTTCATCGGAGTGGCGCCGTAATCATCGACCGGTGCAGCGGTGCTGGCGGGAGCCGCAGCGGCGGGCGTCGCGTCGTCCAGCGGCACCTTCACCGTTTCGGACTGCTGCGGAGCGAAGTAATCGCACGCCCCCAAGGTCAGCGCGCAGGCCAGCGGGAAGGCAAGGCGAAGGGAGGCCTTCACGGCGCCCCTCAGTCCGCGCTGCCGGGCGTCCACGCCTCGTAATCGCCGACAGCCCGCGCCCGCACGCCGCCTCGCTCGAGCGCGCCTTGCGGGCGATAAGCGGCGGCAGTGCCGGTAGCGTTGGGGGTGTAATCGACCTCCCACACCTTGGCCGGGGGAAGGTGGCTTTCGGGCACCTCGTCATAGGTGCTGTGGAGCCAGCCGTGCCATTCGGAAGGCACGCGGCTGGAATCATTGGCGCCGTTGTAGATCACCCAGCGCTTCTCGCGGCTGGTGTAGGAGCCGTCGTTCACGGCGGTCGCCTTCGCCCTAGCGCGGTAATATTTGTTGCCCGCAGCATCGGTGCCGACGTGTTCGCCCTTGGCGCGGCTCGCCCAGAGATGGGTACCGATCGTCGCGCCGTCCCACCAGGTGAAGATTTTCATCAGGATTCCCATGAGGGGTGCGCCTAGCGGAATTGGCGGGGAGCGCCAAGGGGGGAGACTTATGTTTGTGTGCCCGCATCCGCGGGCACATCCTCGGCGCGATTCAGACTCTGCGGGTCTGATCGCCTGCGGCTCGCGCGCGTGCGCTCGCGGTCGCTGGCGCGACCGAGGCACAGCCAAAGTCTTAGGTTTGTGAAGCTATCGGTCGCGCCAGCGACCGCAAGGCCGACCGGCCGCCCGCTGCTACGGGGCCTTCAGGCCCCGTGAGCGAGGATTTCGCAGCGCGGAGGCGCTGCGGAACACAAAGACGCGCGGAGGCGGCTGCGCAAACTACCAATCCACCCGGTCCCCCGCCACGATCCCCAGCGCCGCCGCGCGGCCTGCGCGCAGTTCCAGCACGGCGCTGGCACTGCCGTTCGATGACACGGGCTGGAGCGAATAGGGCACGGTATTGGCCGCGATGTTGAGGATCCGCCCGTCGGGGCCGATGAAGATGATGTCGAGCGAGAGCGGCGTGTTCTTCATCCAGAAACTGCGCGGTTCTGGCGCGGGGGAGGGGAAGATCATCCCATCGTTGTCGGCCAGCGCGGTGCGGAACATCAACCCGCGCGCCTGCGCTTCGGGCGTGTCGGCGACCTCGACGCGGAAGGGCAGCTTCTTGTCCCCGCGCTCCACCACGAGGTCGATCACCTCGAGGCCCGAAACCGGATGGCGCGCGGGTTGCGCCGCAGCTGCAGGAGCCTGTGCGCTCGCGGTCGCGCCTTCGCCGGGCGAACAGGCCGCCAGCAGCCCCAGCACCAATCCCGCGCTCGCCAGCCTCTGCCTTACCATAATGCGTCTGTCCCTTCCTCGTCCGCCGCCTCAGCGACCCACTCCTCGACATGATGGACGCTGCCAGCGCCGAGGATGAATTTCACGTGTTCGTACTGGTGGCCTGCGCGCAGCATTGCTGCAACGGCTTTTTCGTGGGCCTTGCGGGCAAGAAGGGGATCGAGCGCGTCTACCTGTCCGCCGAACGGGCCGAGCCTGCGCTTGCCTGCCATCAGCGCTGCCGCGCGCCGCGCGGCGCCCTCGCCCGGTGCGTGCTGGCGGCGCAACCCTTCTCCAACGCCTGCATGGCGCAGGCTCTCCTCCACCCGCCGCGCGCCATAGCCGCGCCCGCCCAGATCGCGCGCCCGCATCCGGGCATAGGCATCATCATCGACATAGCCGAGCTCGACCAGTCGGGCGACGAGTGCGGGGATGTCGACATCCACCGTCCGCCCACCCCCTTCTTCGGCGCCGTCCTCGGCCAGCCCGCGCTCGCGGATCTTGCGGAGAAGATAGGCCTCGACCCGGGCAGCGGTGGTGGCAAAGCGGGCCGCGTAATGCAGCGCCAGATCGCGCAGCTGCGCCTCTCCGAGCGGCGGTTTCACGCGCTTCCTCTCCCGGCGTTCCCGCCCGGAATCCTCCCCGGCACCATGGCCGGACGATGACGAATTCGCTTTACGTGAAACCATTTCGCCTTATTCGTGCCACTTTCCTTATCAAATGCGCAACACAGGACGCCGCCGGTATGCCCGGCGACACGGGGTTACGCCAGTGCGCGAACGGGAGCATACCATGTATCGCGCCGCAACTGACGGGTATCGCTGAAAATTATGACCGACGACGTTCTGACGCCGACGCCAAATGATTGCGATCTGCCGCGAATCCGTGCGCAATTTGCAACGTTCAATGAAGCGATCGACTACGCCGCGAAAAGCCGCAAGGGCCTCAACTTCCACGACATGCGCGGCGAATTGGCGCGGGTCTATCCCTATTCGGAGATGCGGGCCGATGCGCTGGTGATGGCGCGCCGGTTGATCGCGGCCGGCATCGGCAAGGAAGACCGCGTCGCCCTGATCGCCGAAACCGGTCCGGACTTTGCCGCGCTGTTCTGCGCCTGCGTCTATGTCGGCGCATGGCCGGTGCCGCTGCCGCTGCCGACCACCTTCGGTGGCAAGGACAACTTCATCGACCAGCTCGCAATCCAGCTGATGAGCTCGGATCCCAAGATCCTGCTCTATCCCGAAGAGATCGCCGAGATGGCCGCAGCCGCCGCCGCGCGGCAGGGCTGCGGGTCGGAAAGCTGGCAGGATTTCGCCCAGCGCCCCGCGCCCGATTGCGAGCTGCCGACGGCGAGTCCGGACGATATCTGCTATCTGCAATATTCCTCCGGTTCGACCCGCTTCCCGACTGGCGTGGCGGTGACCCACTCTGCGCTGCTGCACAACCTCTACGGCCATTCGACCACGATGGAGCTTGGCACCAATGACCGCTGCGTCAGCTGGCTGCCGTGGTATCACGACATGGGGCTGGTCGGCTGCCTGCTGTCGCTGATCGCCAACCAGGTTTCGGGCGATTACCTCAAGCCCGATGCCTTTGCGCGCCGCCCGCTGGCGTGGCTGGACATGATCAGCCGCAACAAGGGGAATTCGCTGAGCTACTCCCCGACCTTCGGCTACGACATCTGCGCGCGCCGTATCTCCAGCCAGTCGAGCGTGGCGGAGCGGTTCGACCTGTCGCGCTGGCGCATTGCGGGCAACGGCGCGGACATGATCCGCCCGGACGTGATGCAGAACTTCGTCAACGCCTTTGCCGAAGCGGGCTTCAAGGCCTCCAGCTTCACGCCGTCCTATGGCCTCGCCGAAGCGGTGCTGGCGGTGACTGTGATGCCGCCGGGCGAAGGTATCCGCGTCGAACTGGTCGAGGAAGAGCGCCTGTCGGGCGCCCCGCGTGATCTCTCGCGCCCCGCCCGCTACCGCGCCATCGTCAACTGCGGCAAGGCGCTGCCCGACATGGAAGTCGCCATCAAAGGCGAGAACGGCGAGATCCGGGGCGACCACCAGATTGGCAAGGTGTGGTGCCGGGGCCCCAGCGTCATGCACTCCTATTTCCGCAACGAGGAAGCGACCAGCGACTGTCTGGTAGACGGCTGGCTCGACACCGGAGACATGGGCTACACCGCCAAGGGCTACCTGTTCATCGTCGGCCGGGCGAAGGACATGATCATCATCAACGGCAAGAACCACTGGCCGCAGGATATCGAATGGGCGGTGGAACAGCTGCCCGGCTTTAACCACGGCGATATCGCGGCCTTCTCCATCGAGATGGAAAACGGCGAGGAAGCACCCGCCGTGCTTGTCCACTGCAAGGTCTCCGACCCCGAGGAACGCGTGAAGCTGCGCGACCAGATCGCCGACAAGGTGCGCTCGGTCACCGGCATGAGTTGCATTGTCGAACTGGTCCCCCCGCGCACCCTGCCGCGCACATCCTCGGGCAAGCTCAGCCGGGCGAAGGCCAAGAAGCTCTATCTGGCGGGCGAGATCGTGCCGATCGATCTGGCGGCCTGATCTCACCTCTTTCGTCATCCCAGCGAAAGCTGGGACCAAGAGCGGCAAGCGCTGCACTCTGAGTCTCTAGGCACCGGCTTTGGCTGGGGTGACGATAAATATAGCGTACGGCCCCCTACTGCCCCTCTTACACCCAGCCCGCGCGCAAGGGTGCCCCGCCAGCGCGGGTTTCGACCGCTACGCCTGCTGCGCGCAAGGCCTCCGCCACCGCCTCGGCATCGGCTGAAGGCCCGGTCAGCACCACGCCGCGATCGAGCCGCTGGGCGGCCCATTGCACAAGGCCGAGCGAGCCTGCGCCCGGCTCGCCATCCTCGACCGCAATCGTGGCAAAAAGCGCCATCGCGGGCGGCACCAGTTCGATCCGCCATCCGGGCTCGCTGCCTGCAATCCGCGCCTCCAGCGCACGGTAGGTCGCAAGGCTTGCTCCAGGGAGCGGTTTGGCGCGCACCAGCGCGCGGCGGCGGGTGTCGTCGATCAGCACGTCGGTTTCAGAACCGCCCGCCGCCAGAGCCAGCCGCACCGCCAGTGCCGCCGCGCGGGTCGAGGCCGCCCGCTCGTCCCGCTCGCGCGCCG
This sequence comes from Porphyrobacter sp., assembly GCA_027533455.1. Lineage (GTDB taxonomy): Bacteria > Pseudomonadota > Alphaproteobacteria > Sphingomonadales > Sphingomonadaceae > Erythrobacter. The sequence continues at coordinate 25,773 of JAPZUC010000013.1, forward strand.
AGGCAAGCTGCGCGCGCTCGGCCGCGGTAGCATCGGTGCCGACCTCGTATTGCACCAGTTCAAGCTTCACTGGCTCGCCCAGCCGCTCAGCCAGCACACGTTCGATCCCGCCCTCCACCCCGGGCCGCAGCACAGGGGTGAACAGCACCGCTTCGATCCCCACCGGCGCGGCGGCGAAATCGATCTCGAGCGTGTCGAGTTTGGCGCGCGCATCGAACTGCGCCCGCAGCTCGCTGCGCACGATCCGCTGGGCATTGGCCTCCCATGCGACCCGCTGGAGCGCGAAGCCCAGCGGCACGGCGAGCGCAAGGAACACCGCGACCACCAGGAAACTCTCCACCCGCGACTGCCCGCGCGAAAGCTTCGCCCGGAAGCCATAGAGCCGCGCCATCCCAAAAGCGGTCAGCGCAATGGTGATGAAGTTGGTGACGAACAGCAGCAGCGCGCCCGAAAACACTGTCCAGTCCACATCGCGAGGCCATAGCCCACCACCGCCAGTGGCGGCATCAGAGCGGTGGCGATGGCGACGCCGGCGATCGCGCCTTCCTTGCCCCGGATCATCGCATAGGCCCCCGCCAGAGCTGAGAAAAGCGCAACGAACAAGTCGAACAGATTGGGACGCGTGCGCGCGGCGATCTCGCTGGTCACCGCCTGAATGGGCGAGAAGAACACCAGCGCGGCGCACAGCAGCACCGCCATGACGCTGCCGATCAGCAGGGTGCGCAAGCTGCCCTTCACCCAGTCCGAGTAACCGATCGCCAGCGCAAAGCCCAGCCCCATGATCGGGCCCATAAGCGGCGACAGCAGCATCGCGCCGATCACCACCGCCGGCGAGGCCAGCAGCAGGCCGAGCACCGCGATCCCGCCGCTCATCGCGGTCATGAACAAGTAGTGTTCGGACAGCTTGCCATCCTCGCGGCGGCGCTCGGTCACCTCGGTCTGATCGACCTGGCCGATCACGTGCACCATCCACCATTCCCGCGTGCGAGCGATCGCTGCGCTGAGGCTGGCCGGTCCGCTTATCTCGTTCATCTGCGGCCCTTTGCCATTCGCGTGGAGTTGCCGGAGGATAGCCGCCTGTTTGCGCGAATGCCAAGCCGCTCTGTGGCAAGGTGGACGCGGGCGCGGATTCGGGCATACCATGGCTCCGCGCTTGAAAGGCGTGTTTTAGGTCACTAATACAGTGGGGATTGCCCGGCGCGCGCGCGGGGTTGCAGGGAGCACGATTGAGGCATGAGCACCGAGACGCAGACCGCCACCGCCACTGAATTCACCCTCACCCCGCCCGATCCGGTGCCGGTTGTCGCGCCCGAGCAGGCTGCGGGGCTGGTGCCTGTCACCACCGAACAGAAGTCCAAACTCGACACCAAGGTCGATGCCTTTGTCGACGAGCTCCTCGCGGCCGATGCCAAATCGCCCCAGTTCGGCGAGAAGGTCGACCAGATCACCCGCATGGGGCAGGAGCAGATCCGTGCTGCCGCCGCGATGTCGAACCGCTTCCTCGATCGCCCGGTGCGCGCGATGGATGCCGATGGTTCTGTGGGCAAAGACCTTGCGGAACTGCGCCGCACGGTCGAGGAACTCGATCCCGGCAAGCAGGGCAAGCTGTCCGGTCCGCGCAAGATCCTCGGGATCATCCCGTTCGGCAACAAGATCAAGAACTACTTCGACAGCTACACCTCGGCACAGGGGCATATCTCGTCGATCCTCACGCGGCTCGAAAGCGGCAAGAAGGAGCTGCATCTCGATAACGCGGCAATCGATACCGAACGCCAAAAGCTGTGGGCGGCGATGGGCGAGCTGGAGCAGATGATCCACATCGCCAAAACGCTCGACAAGCGGCTGGAGGCGAAGGCGCTCGAACTCGACAGCTCGGACCCCGAAAAGGCCAAGGCCTTGCGGGAAAGCGCGCTGTTCTATGTCCGCCAGCGCACGCAGGATCTGCTGACGCAGATGGCGGTGAGCGTGCAGGGCTATCTGGCGCTCGATCTGGTCAAGAAGAACAATGTCGAACTGGTGAAGGGCGTCGACCGCGCCAGCACCACCACTGTGGGCGCGCTGCGCACCGCGGTTACCGTCGCGCAGGCGATGACCAACCAGCGGTTGGTGCTCGGCCAGATCACGGCGCTCAACAAGACCACCAGCGACATCATCGATTCGACCAGCACGCTGCTGCGCGAACAGACCGCGCAGATCCACGAGCAGGCCGCCGCCAGCACCATCCCGCTGGAAACGCTCCAGCGCGCCTTCCAGAACATCTATGACACGATGGACGAGGTGGACGCCTTCAAGGTGCGCGCGCTCGATTCGATGAAGCAGACGGTGACCGTGCTGACCAGCGAGGTCGAGCGATCCAAGGGCTATATCGCCCGGGCCGAAGGCCAGGCGCAGGCGCAGGCCAAGGTTGCCTCGCAGACGCCGTCGCTGCTGGCGCTGGATCGCTGATCGGGAGCCTGATGGTCTACGAAACGTCCGAGCAGCAACTCCGCAGCGCCAAGCGATCGCTGGCGACCCAGCGCGACGGCGGGACGCACCGCCCTGCGCCGCGCGGGCAAAGCATTGGCAAGGGTTCGGCCCAGCTGAAGCTCAAGAGCCTGCTGATCAAGGTGCGCAATATCGCGCTGGCGATCTTCGCGATCTGGCTGGGCGCGGGGATTGCGGGCGCTTTCGTTGGCGGGATCGGGTTCTGGGGCGTGATGGCGGTGATCGTCTCCACCGCGATTGCGATTGCGGTGTTCTCGAGCTTCCCTAAAGTGAAGGTGCCCAAACGCGCCGAACTGAAGCTGGGTAACCCGCAGCAGATGGTCGCGCGCACCGAAATCTGGCTCGAATCCCAACGCCCTGCCCTGCCCCCGCCCGCGCAGGCACTGGTCGACCAGCTCGGCGTGCAACTCGACGCGCTGGGGCTGCAACTGAAAGGCCTCGGAGACAATGAGCCAGCCATGGCCGAGGTGCGCGAGCTGGTGGGCGAATACATCCCCGAGACGATCGACAACTACCGCAAGATCCCCGCGCACCTTCGCACCGAGGAATATGCCGGCAAGACCGCCGACGAGCGCCTGACCGAAAGCCTCACCAAGCTTTCGGGCGAGGTCGACCGCGTGACGCGGCGGCTGGCCGAAGGCGCGCTCGACGATCTGGCGATCAAGAGCCGCTATCTCGAATACCGCTATGGCGGTGCAGAGGCGCTAGAAGACATGACAGGGATGCCCGATACCGGCGTGCCGCTGCCCGATTTCTCCGCGATCCCCACGACAAAGGAGCGCTGAGCCATGCGCGTGACCTTGCCCCACAGTCTCACCAAGGAAGAGGTCCGCACGCGGATGCACAAGCACGCCGACGAGATCGGCAGCTTCTTCCCCGCCGGCCTCGCGCGCGTCACCACCGGCTGGCCGAGCGAGGACCGCATGAGCATCACCGCCGAGGTGATGGGCCAGACGATCCCCGGCGGGGTGGAGGTGCGAGACACCGAAGTGGTGATCGAGATGGATCTGCCGCTTCTGCTTTCGGTGATGAAAGGCCCGCTTGAGGCCGCCGTAAAGAAGGAAGCCGGGCGCCTGCTCGCCCCCTGACCCCAGCGCCGCCCTTTCTGCGGCGCCGTTTGCCAAGCCGACGCAGGTGTGTCATATTTATTAGACACATTTTTGTGCCAATTTTGCCTTACACGCGGGATCGTAGGGGCATTTCGGCCCACTAGCCGATTCGGGCGGGAAGGACGGGCGGTATGGCGTCGGCCAGTTATGCGGCGGCCACTCATCAGGCAGGGCCGGGCGAAAGCCTGCGGGCCGGTCTGCGCGCCGCAACGATGGCCGCACATGATCTGCTCGACCACGCGATGCAGGCCGCCAGCGGCTGGGAAACGCGGGAGGACTACGCCTGCTTCCTCGCCCTGCAACACGCCGCCCGCGAGCCGCTCGAAGCATGGCTCGCCGCCAATGCTCCGGCCGATCTCGTCCCGCCGCGCCAGACTCCGCTGATCGCCCGCGATCTGGCGGCGCTAGACCAGACCTTGCCCCCCTCCAGCCCCCGCTTCGACCCCTCGCAGACCCCCGCCAGCCCGGCTTCAGTAGCCGCGTTTCACGTGGAACACGCAAGCATCGGAGCGGCATGGGTGCTGGCCGGATCGGCGCTGGGGAACAAGGCGATTGCCAAGCAGGTCACCCGGATCGGCGGCGGGCAATGGCCGCTCGCCTTCCTCGGAGACGAAGCGATGATGGGCTTCTGGCAGGACTTGCGCGCCCGCATCGAACGCCCCGCCGCGCCGGCCGAGGCCGAAGGTGCAACCCGCGCGGCAGAAGCGGTGTTCGCGCATTTCCTCGCCGTGGCCGAGGGCGGTCAAGCCTCTGCAATCACGCCTGAAAGTATTCCGGCGTGAACCTCCAGCAGCGCACTGACACGCTTACAGAATGTGACCGCGAGGCGATCCATCACATCGCCGCGGTGCAGGACTTCGGCGGGCTGATCGCCGCCGATGCCCAAGGCCAGGTGGCGCATTGTTCCGCCAATGTCGCCGCACTGCTGGGCCTCGCTGAATTGCCCGAAACGGGTGTGCCGCTCGCCGAATTCCTCGCGCCTGCCGCACTTGCCACACTTGACGCGGCACTGGCGAACCTCGCCGGGATCGACACGCTGGAACGCCGCTTCGGCCTAGATCTCACAGGAGAAAATCGCTTCTTCGACTGCGCGGTGCACAGGGTGCGCGACCTGGCGATCATCGAGTTCGAGCGCCACGCCCGCAACGATTTTGCCGATCATGTCAGCATGATCATTCCCGTGATCGCCCAGCTTGAACAGGCCGCCACCCTCGGCGCCCTTTGCGATACCGCCGCGCGGCTGGTGCGGCAGATGACCGGCTATGACCGTGTCATGGTCTACCGCTTCCACCCCGACGAAAGCGGGGAGGTGATCGCCGAGGATCGCCATGCGGACCTCGAACCCTTCAAGGGCCTGCGCTACCCCGCCGCCGATATCCCGCAGCAGGCGCGCGAGCTGTTTCGCCGCAACCGGTTCCGCATCATCGCCGATATGCAGTCGGAGGCGGTGCCGATCATCCCCGCTCTCGGCCCCGAGGACGCGCCGCTTGATCTGTCGATGTCAATGCTGCGTTCGCATTCGAAGATGCACCTCGCCTATATGCGCAACATGGGCGTGGGCGCCTCGCTTGCCATTGCGATCGTGCGGCATGACCGGCTGTGGGGCATGATCTCGTGCCACCACCGCGAGGCCCGCTTGCCGCCCTATTCGCTGCGCACCGTGGCCGAACTGCTCAGCCAGACCTTCTCGCTGATGCTTGACCGCATCCTCGTTGCGCAGGCCGAGGCCTTGCGGGAACGGGCGCGGCAATTGAACGACCGGCTGCTGCTGCGCCTTGCGGGGGGCGTGTCCCTCGCTGACAGCCTGCCGATGATCGAGGAGCTGCTGCGCGGCACTATCCAGCACGATGGCATATCGCTGTTTGCCGGCGGCGAATACCGCGCCAGCGGGGAGGCGCCGGAGGAAGCCGAGTTCCGCGCCATTGCACCGCTGCTCGCCAGCGCACTGGGCGGGGCGACCCATTCGACCACGCGGCTGGCCGACCAGATCCCCGACGCCGCTGCCTTTGCGGCCCGCGCGGCGGGCGCGCTGGTGCTGCCGCTGTCGCGAGGCACGCGGGATTCGCTGGTGCTGTGGCGCCGCCCGCAGACCCGCACCGTGACCTGGGCGGGCGAGCCGGCCAAGGCGGCCGCAGCCCCCGGCGAACTGCTACAGCCACGCGCCAGCTTTGCCGCGTGGCAGGAAACAGTCCGCGGCCACTCCACCGACTGGACGCCCGAGGAATGCGAGATCGCCGCGCGCCTGCGCCGTACGCTGATCGAGGTGATCCTGCGCATGAGCGAGGACCTCACCCGTGAACGCGCCCGTGCGGCCGACCAGCAAGACCTGCTGATCGCCGAACTCAACCACCGCGTACGCAACATCCTCGGCCTGATCCGCGCGCTGGTCTCGCAATCGCAGGCCGAAGCGCTGAGCGTCCCCGGCTTTGCCGCCATCATCGGCGGGCGGATCGCGGCGCTGGCGGCAGCGCATGACAATATCACCGAGCGGAACTGGGGCCCGGCCAGCCTCGCGCGGCTGATCGAGGGCGAGCTTGCCCCCTATGACGGGGCCGATCGCGCGCGCTTCAGGTTCTCGGGAGAGGACGTGTTAGTTACCCCCGAGGCCTACACTATCCTTGCGCTGGTGGTGCACGAACTGGCGACGAACTCGGCCAAATATGGCAGCCTTTCGGCGCGTGCGGGGACAGTCGAGGTGACCCTCACGCGGACCGCTTTCGGCGATCTGTCACTGCGCTGGCGCGAGATCGGAGGGCCGCCGGTGACCGCGCCGACGCGGAATGGCTTCGGCTCCACGATCATCACCCGGTCGATCCCCCACGACCTGCAGGGCGAGGCCGACGTGCGTTACAAGCTGGCCGGGGTGGAGGCCGATTTCCTCGTGCCCGGCCGCTATCTGGCAACGCCCGAAGCCGGTGCGCGGCGCATCGCCCCGCCCGTCCCCGATCCCCTGCGCGCCGCAACGGGCGCGGGCGCGGTGCATCCGGCGCGGGTGCTGGTGGTCGAGGACAGCATCATCATCGCGCTTGATACCGAGGAGAATCTCATCCGGCTGGGCGTCGCCGAGGTGCGGCTGGAAAGCTCGGTCAAAGGCGCGCTGGCGGCGATCGGCGAAGGTCGCTGGGATTTTGCGATCATCGACTTCAATCTGGGCGGCGAAAGCTCAGAACCCATCGCCGAGGCGCTGCGGGCAGCGGGCGTACGCTTCGTGCTGGCCACAGGCTATGCCGAAGCGGCGAGCAGCTTTGACCGGCTGGGCGCGGAAGCGGTGCTGCGCAAGCCTTATGGAATGACCGAGATCGAACGGCTGCTGGTGGGCGCTTGAGGAGTGTTGATGGGGGTTAGACCCCCGCTAGCCCCCCTCCAGACCCCTGTTCAGCAGGGCCCTTGCAGCGTGCTTCACGTGAAACGTCGCAAGGCTTCAGACCCCGCGGGTGAGCAGGGTCACTCCGGCGCGGCTGAAATCGAGATTCTCCAGCGCGTCTGCCACCAGACACTCGCCCGCACCGGCCAGCGCCGATCCGTCCCTGGCGGCGACCTCGCCCGCAAGCGGCAGAGCGAGCAGCGGCCCTGAATAGGCGGCAATGGTCGCCGCATCGGGTGCCCCTTCGACCCGGTCGAGCCGGAAGTGCGGGCCATCGACCAGCACCTGCCCGTCCGCGATGGAGCGCTTGTGCTGCACCCCGTAGGGCGCTCCGCTGGCGACTGCGAGGGCGCGTTCGAGATGCAGTTCGCGCGGGCGGCCATAGTCGTAAAGGCGGAAGGTGGTATCGCTGGTCTGCTGCACCTCGACCAGCGCGAGGCCCGGGCCGATCGCGTGGACGGTGCCTGCGGGCAGATAGAACAGATCCCCGGGGTGGGCCGGGTGCCACGTCAGCAAATCCTCGATCGAGCCATCGAGAGCAGCAGCCTCGATCTCGGCAGAGGCCACCTCGCGTTCAAACCCGATCGCAAGACGCGCATCAGGCTCGGCATCGAGCACCAGCCAGCACTCCTCCTTGCCCGCCTCGCCCAGCAAGGCGTTGTGGTCGGAGGGGTGCACCTGCACCGAAAGTTTCTCGCTTGTGAACAGGTACTTGACCAGAACCTGCGGAACTTCGGGCGGAGGCTCGAACCAGATCTCGCCGATCCGCTCACCCGCCGGGGCTGCGAAAGGCGCGGGTAGCGCGTCACGGCCCCAGACCTTGGCGACCATGCGGGTCGGCAGTTTGCGCGCCATTACTGGTTCACCGCACCCGGAAGCTTGCCGACCGCCTGCGCGCCTTCGCGGGTGGTGACCAGCACCTCGTTACCCGACACGATGATGCACACGCCTTCCAGCCCGAGCGCCGACACGTGCGGGCCATCCGACATGACAAAGACATTGCGACACTGCGCGAAATCGACCTGCCCGCGAGCGATGTTGCCATTGGGATCAGCTTCCCCGGCGAGTGCATCGGAAAGAGCGGCCCAGTTTCCGATATCGGACCAGCCCATGTCGGCGGGCACCATCGCGGCGCGATCGGTGTTCTCCATCACGGCGTAGTCGATCGAATCCCCCGCGATGGCAGCGAAGGGCGCGGGCGCTGGGTAGAAGCAGATGCCCTCATCCCTCCCGCCGGCCACCGCCTCGGCCACCAGACGCGCCATTTCGGGCCGGTGTGCGGCAAGCTCGTCCAGCAGGTGACCGGCACGGAAGACGAAAATCCCGCCGTTCCAGCTATACTCGCCGCTCGCCAGATATTCTTGCGCGCGGGCAAGATCGGGCTTTTCGACGAAGCGCCGGATGGCAAAGCCTCCTGGCAGCGGCTCCCCGCGCTGGAGATAGCCGTAGCCTGTTTCGGGCCGATCGGCCGCGATGCCGAAGCTGACGAGGTAATCGTCCCGCGCCAGCGCCGCCGCTGCCAGAGCGGCCGAGCGGAAGGCAACTGCATCGGCGATGTGGTGGTCGCTCGGGCAGACCAGCATCACCGTTTCGGCCGGCAGCAGCGCGGCAGCGAGCGCGATGGCTGGAGCGGTGTTCCTCGCCGCCGGCTCGATCACCAGCCGTGCACCGGGAGTGTCGCCGAGCTGTGCGATGATCAGACCGGCATGGTCCGTGCCCGCCACAACCATCGGGGCGGCGAAACGATCATCGCCGACCACCCGCCGGATCGCCTGTTCGAACAGGGTTTCCTCGCTGACCAGCGGCAGAAACGGCTTGGGCACCGCCACGCGGCTCACCGGCCACAGGCGCGTTCCGCCGCCGCCGCATAGAATAACCGGTTGGATCGCCGACACGTCTTGCAAAATCCCTTTCGTCGTTTGCCGCGCTATATCAGGCGCTTGCAACGAAGTCACAGCCATATCTCCCGCTCACCGCATCTGCGGCCCGTCCGGCCCCGATCCGGCATCGCTATTGCCGGTCTAGAACCACTTCTGCCGCCAGTAAAAGGGCGCGGCGACCGGATTGCCATTGGCGTCGGTCGCCGGTCGGAAACCGAGACGGGTTTCGACCAGCTTGCAGGTAATGCGGTCGGCCTCGGGATCGGGACTGGGACGGGCAATGGTGCAATCGCGCGCGCGGCCATCCGTGCCGACGACTACCCGCACGATGACCTGCGTCCCGCGCCGCGCATCGCGTCCGCCGGCCGGCACGGGGAAATCGCGCGCATTGTCGATGCCGCCCGAGATGTGGACGGGCTTGGTCACGGGGATCCCGCCGCGTCCGCTGCTACTGTTGCCGCTACCAGTGCCCTCGCCGCTGCCAGCCGCCCCGGTGCCATCGCCTGCTGTCGCCGCACCGGACCGGGTTGCGGTGCCGGTGGAGGAAGCGCGCGGCATGGCAGTATCCTGCTTCACCCGCACCTTGGGCGAGGGGGCGGTGACGGGCTTTGCCAAAGCCTCGCGTCCGGGCGCGCCCTGTGCGCCTTGAGCCGGCTCGGGCTGGTTTTCCGGCGGAGGCGGATCGGACGGCGGGACATTGGTGACGGTGAAGGCCGATAACACCTCCCGCTCGACCGCCGCGGTGAATTCGGGCGCAAAGGCGCGCGCGAGGCCATAGAGCGCTAGGATGTGGAGCGCGACGATCCCCGCAATCAGCGGCCAGCTGAGCCGCCGCGACTGCGCGCTGTAAGGTTGCTTGGTCGCCATGCCGTCGCTTGCCCGTCCTTTGGGTCCATTCCGTCCCCTCAGTACGGGAGCCGCGCACTATAGCAGTGCCGCAGCAAATGGCGATGGAGCGCAGTGGTCGAGCGGGCCTCGGTGCTAGCGCGCTCGCCGCGGTTGATCGCGCGCTGGCAGGTGCGGCGGAGCGAGGCGTTGGCGGCGGTTGAGGCGGTGCTGGCCGGCGGCACTTTGCTTGCCGGAGTCCCTGCAGCGCCGGACGAACTGGCGCGATTGCTGCACAAGGTGGCCGGAACAGCAGCAATGTTCGGCGAACCGGAGTTCGGCACGGCCGCGAGCGCACTCGAGCGGGCTCTGGTGACGGGTGCGAGTTCGGCGACCTGCACCGCGCTCGCCCATGCGATGCTGGCAGAAGGGCGCAATGAAGCGGCAGCTGGCCCGGCATCCGCTGCCGGGCGCGGCTGAGCCGCTCTGCAACCCAAAGCAAAAGGGCGGCCCGTTGCCGGACCGCCCTTTCGTGTTTCCACTGTCTCAGATACGATCAGAAGCGGACGCGAACCCCGAAACGGACACCCCAGAGCGAACCGTTGATGTTGGTCGCTTCGTTCGGCGCGCGGAAGCTCGAGTAACGATACTGCGCGCAAGGCTGGCTTGCGTTGGTCGTGGCAGCGCCGCCGACCGTCTGGAGGCAGGTCACGTTCACGGTCGACGCAGTGTAGGGGAAGCCGACCTGACGGATCGTGCCCCAGTCCTTGTCGATGAGGTTCAGCATGTTCTCGACGTCGGCCATCAGTTCAAGCTTGCCGCCGAGGACGAACGGCACTTCCTGACGGAACGACAGGTCGAGCTTGTGCACCCAGGGGGTCTTGCCGATGTTCTTCGGCGCGATTTCGCCCTGGTAGGCGTTCAGCTCCGAGTTCTGCACGAGGCTCTGGACTGCAGCGAAGGTCGCTTGCGAATCGTAGGTCACCAGCGGATCAGCCGTGATGCTGCTCACGTTCGGCACATAGAGCAGACCGCGGCTGCCGCGCTCGATCCCGCCGAACACCGCCGAACGGCCAGCGGTCGGATCGTTCATGGTGAAGCTGTAACGCTGACCCGAACGGACATTGTAGAACAACTCGATCCGGGTGTTGTTGTCACCGAAGATCTCGCTGTCGAAACCGGTGCCCAGACGGAACTGGTGGTCGCGCTGGTAGTTGGCGATGCCCTGAGCCGCAAAGTTCGGATCGGAGAAGGCGGTGTTCTGGTAGTTCGACAGAGCCACCGACGAGGTGCCCGGGTTCTGATCCTTAACGTCCTGGAAGGTGTAGGAACCATTCAGGAAGAAGCCCGAGTCAAAGCGCTTGTCGAGGCGGCCGACGATGTTCCAGCTTTCACCGAAGCTGGTGTTGGTCAGCAACATGTCGGTGTTTTCGCCGCCGACGCCCGGAAGCACATTGTAGCGCGGACGACCATCCGGCAGCGTGGCGTTGGGGCCGGTCTGGCGAACGGTGCGCAGATCGGTCCACTCGAGCGCGTTGTTCACGTTCGAATAGATCACGTCGGCGCCGAAGTTCCAGCCATCGCCCAGGAAGCCGAGGTTGGCTTCATAGTCGACCGAACCCGAGAAACGCCACTGCGAGGGCGCTTCGAAGTTCGGATCGAGCGCGTTGGTCGGCGCACCGGCGAAACCGGCCTGACGCACGGCATCGATCAGCGCCTGCGGCACGCCCGGGCCACCCGAAACGTTGTTCAGCGCCGCGGCGCCGAGGGTCTGCACCTGCGCGGTGGTCAGGCCAATGGCGGCCTGCTCGGGCGTGGTGAATGTGCCGTCGGCGTTGCGACGCAGACGGATGCGCTGCAGCGTCGGTCCGGGGTTCGAGAAGTTGTTCGAGATCCACACCAGCGGGTTGCCGCCGCCGAACAGGCCCGCCGAACCGCGCACCTGAAGGCGATCGGTCGGCTTCCAGTTCAGGCCGAAGCGCGGCTGGAACAGGTCACGACCATTGAGAGTCGCGGTGTTCGGGAAGCCGTAGCGACCGAGGAAGAACTGGTTGAAGAACGGACGGTCCGGCGAATCGAACAGGTCGTAACGCACGCCCGCGACAACGGTCAGGGTGTCGGTCACGTCGATCGTGTCCATCAGGCCGAAGGTCCAGCTATTGTTCTGGAATTCGGCGGTGACAGTGTCGATTCCGCCACGCAGCGGAACCGCGTAATCGAGTTCGTTGGCACGACGCGCCTGGTAGTCGGCGAGGTTGTCGAAGTAGAACGCACCCGAAACGCGCTGGGCGAACAGGTTGCGCACGTCCTGACGACGACGCTCGGCGATCAGCTTGAGCGTGTGGCTGCCGGTCTTCAGGGTCGCGGCAAATTCGATCGCGAGCGACTGGCTGTCGAGCTCGTTAGCCTGACGGCTGACGTCCGGACCGAAGTTGATGCGCTGCTGGCCCGGCGTGCAGTTCAGCGGACCGCCGCCCAGAGCCGGGGTAGCGGTGACCGGGTTCACCGGATCAAGGCAGACCTGGAACTGGCCGAATTCACGGCCACCAAGCGGCTGCTGGAGACGCACGTAATCCGCATAGGACACGCGCAGCTGGGTCGAGAAGTTGTCCGACCACTGGTTGTTCGACTGGATGATCCCGAAGTGGTTCTTGGCACCCTGCGTGTAGTTGTTCGACAGCAGGTTGTAGGTCGGGTTGCCGTTGCCGATGGCAGCGATCTGGCCGGTTCCGGTCTGGCCGGCGAGCAGTGCGCTGTCGTTCCAGATATAGGTGGCGGTCAGACGGTGACCGTCAGCCACGTTCCAATCCAGCTTGGTGATCAGCTTGTCGTCCTTTTCCACGATGTCGCTGGCAACGCCGAGCGTGTCGTAGTTGTAGACGGACTGGGCCGTGGCGCTGATCGCGTCGATTTCAGCGGTGGTGATGCCAAGCTGTGAGGGATCGACGTCAGCCGGAACGGTGTCACGGGTGCGCTCGTAAGTGACCGCGAAGAACAGCTTGTCCTTGATGATCGGGCCGGTGACCTGTGCCACGTAGACCTGCGAATCGAAGGCGCCGAGACGACGCAGATTATCGGCCTTGCTGCCGCGCAGATCGTCGTTCTGGTAGTAGGCCGCACCCATGAAGGTGAAGGCGTTGCCACCCGACTTGAGCTGCGTGTTGATCGCGCCGCCCTGGAAGAAGCCCTGCTGGATGTCGACCGGAGCGATTTCGACCGAGAATTCGCCGATCGCGTCAAGCGGCACCGGGCCGCGGCTCGAAACGAGGCCGCCCGATTCGAGACCGAAGGGGTCGCCGAAGGCCACACCGTCAACGGTGAAGCGGTTGAAGCGGTTGTTCTGTCCGGCGATGCTGATCGCGCCGTTGTTAGTCGCGTCGAGGGTCACCAGCGGATCGCGCGCGGCAAGGTTGCGCACGTCGCGGTTGATGTTGGCGACGCCTGCGATATCGGCGGCGGTCAGCACGGTAGCGGCACCGGTCGACAGTGTGATGGCCGAACGGGTGCGCGAGCCGGTGACGACGATGGTCTGGCCCTGCTCGGCAAGGGAGACGCTGATGCGCTGCGCCTGACCGGCGGCGAGGAAGCCGATTTCCTGCGAGGCGGTCTCGAAGCCGTCCGCGCTCACTTCGATGGTGAAGGGGCCCCCGAGACGCAGACCGGCCGCGTTGAAGCCGCCTGCCGCATCGGTGGTCTGGACCGACTTGGTGCCCGACGGCACGTGGGTAACGGTGACAGTCGCACCGGCAACCGGGTTGCCGCTCTGGTCGAGCACTTCGCCGCGAACCGACGAGGTGGTTTCCTGAGCGAAGACCGGCGTTGCGATGGTGGTGGTCGCGGCGAGGCTTACGATGCTCGCGGCAAGCAGATATTTAATCTTCATGGTTACTAGCCCCTGGGTAGCAATGGAGAGAGATCTGAAACGGGTGGTGTGACCTGCGCTAGGCGCGAACGCTTGCGGCAAAGCGACTGTTCTGTGACAGTTTGATGAAAAACTATGCCGCTATGGCGCGTTTCCTTAATCGGACTCTCTCAGAACGCCAGAAAAGTGTAGGAAATGCGCGTGTTCCGCCTTCGGGTGTTGCATTGCAGCAACGCCCGGATGGAATTTCCCAAAGCAATCAAAGGTGAGCGAAAAACCGCCCCTCAGGCGAGGTTGATCTCGCGCAGGCGCTGCATGAGGTAATCATGCGCCGTAATCGGCGGCGGCGGCGGATTCGCGCCCTCGGTATCGATGCATTCGGGCAGCGCCTCGATCAGGAAATCGGGCCGGAAATGCAGGAAGAACGGCATCGAATAGCGCGCCCGCCGCGCTGCTTCGCCGCGCGGGTTCACCACCCGGTGCGTAGTCGAGCGCAGCCGCCCGTTGGTCTGGCGCTGGAGCATGTCGCCGACATTGATCACCAGCGCGCCTTTTGCAGCAGGGATCGGCAGCCATTCGCCGTTCTTGGCGAGCAGTTCGAGCCCGGCTTCCTCGGCGCCCAGCAGCAAAGTAATGGTGTTGATGTCCTCGTGCGCGGCGGCGCGAATCGCGCCTTCAGGGGCACCCTCGGCAAGCGGCGGGTAATGCAGCAGGCGCATCACCGAATTGCCGTCCGCGACGCTGTCGGCAAAGAAATCGCGCGGGCGGCCGAGGTGCAGCGCGATTGCCTCGAGCACCCGGCCACCGGCGACCTCGAAGGCGCTGAACAACGCACTCATGGTCTCGCGGAAACCTTCGACTTCGGTCGGCCAGACATTGGGGGCCATGAATTCGGCAAGCGGGTGGCCTGCGGGCAGATCGCGGCCGACGTGCCAGAACTCCTTGAGGTCGAAAATTTCGGCGTCCTTGGCCTTTTCGGTGCCGAACGGGGTATAGCCGCGCGCGCCGCCGCCGCCTGCGATCTTGTAAGCGCGCTTGACGTCGTCGGGCAGGGCGAAGAACGCCTTCGACACTGCCTCGGCCTCTTCGATGAGGTCCTGCGGGATGCCGTGATCGCGCACCACGGCAAAGCCGTATTCGCCAAAGCTGCGGCCCAGTTCGTCGGCGATGGTTTCAAGCGGCTGGGCGAGGCTGACGGATGCAATGTTGATCATGGCGAGCGCCTTACACCCGCCCAGCGCGACCTGCCAAGGGCCTAGCGGCGAGTGGTCAGTAAGGCAGGAACAGGCTCGCCAGCGCCGCGCTCATCAGGTTGGCGAGGCTCCCCGCAGCAAGCGCCTTCAGCCCGAGCCTGGCGATCACCGGACGCTGGTTGGGGGCAAGCCCGCCCGTCACCGCCATCTGGATCGCGATCGACGAGAAATTGGCAAAGCCGCACAGTGCAAAGGTGATGATCGCGCGGCTGCGGCTGGTCAGCTCGCCCGCCTGCATCGCGCCGAGATCGATGAAGGCAACGAATTCGTTCAAGACAATCTTGGTGCCGAACAGCCCGCCGGCAATCTGCGCCTGATCCCAGTCGGAAATGCCGATCAGGAACATCACCGGCGCGAACAGGTAGCCGAGCAGCCGCTGGAAGCTGATGGTGGAAAGCCAGGCGGCGGTCTCGGGCGAGAAAGGCGCCCCGGCGCTCGCGGCAAGGCCGACAACCCCACCGCCGATGCCTGCCAGCATTCCGTTCGCCAGCGCCACCAGCGCGACGAACACCATCACCATCGCGCCCACCGCAACCGCCAGCTTGACGCCGGTCTGCGTGCCTTGGGCCGCGGCCTCGATGATGTTGGCAGGCCGCTGGCCCTCCTCGAAAGTTTCGGCCGCGCTTACCTCATCGGCTTTCCCGCCGCCCTCGACCAGTGCCGCCGGGCCAACCGCGCTGATTCGAGCCTGCGGCAGTTCGACCTGTTCGCCGTTCTCGTCATACTTGACCACGCGGGTCGCCTCGGTCAGGGAATTGGCCTTGCCGCGCGCCCGGGCGACAGCTTCGCTCGCAACCGAACCGTCATAGCCGCTCATCCGCTGCGGCTCGTCCGGCATCATGATCTTGGCCATCAGGATCCCGCCCGGGGCCGACATGAAGGCTGCTGCCAGCAGGAAGGGCACTGCCTCGGTGCCGATGAAGCTGGCATAGGCAGCAAGGATCGTCCCTGCGACCCCGGCCATCCCCACTGTCATCAGCGTGAAGAGGCCCGAAGGGCTGAGGGCCGCCAGATAGGGCCGCACCACCAGCGGGCTTTCCGATTGGCCGACGAAGATGTTGGCTGCCGCGCCCAGCGCCTCGACCTTGCTGATCCCGGTGATCCAGCCGATCGCTCCGCCCACCCAGAGCACCAGCCGCTGCATGATGCCGAGGTGATAAAGGATCGAGACGATCGCGGCGAAGAAAACGATCACCGGCAGCGCTGCGATGACGAAGGTGTTGGCGAAGGGATTGCTCTCCATCGGCCCGAACACGCTGGTGATGCCGATCTTGGAGAAATCGAGGAGGGCGATAACCCCGCTCGAAAGGCCGCCGATCACCGCCACGCCGACATCGGTCCGCAGCACGACCAATGCAGTGAACGCCTGCAGCGCGAAGGCCGATCCGACCACGCGCAGA
The DNA here is from genome assembly GCA_027533455.1 of Porphyrobacter sp. GTDB lineage: Bacteria > Pseudomonadota > Alphaproteobacteria > Sphingomonadales > Sphingomonadaceae > Erythrobacter. Next base: position 41,950 of record JAPZUC010000013.1, read on the forward strand.
TTGATCCTGCGCCAGTCCGAAGACAGGACGAAGGCGATGGCAAGAATGGCGAGGACCCCTGCAAGGCTCAGCAAGGTAGACGTGAGACTTCCGTTCACGGCGGCGGCATATCCTTGACGTGCGAGATTGACCCGATCCTGCGCAAGCATCCCGTCGCGCACGCAGCACGCTCGGGCGTGGCAGTTTGCGAAGCCAGTTGCAAGCCGCTTGCGACACGGCGCGGTTTACAACGGCTACCTGAAAGCATCGGTGACAGGCGGGGCGCACCGCTTTTCTTTTGGCCTGGCGCTGGCTAGCACAGGCGCGATGGATACGCCCGCACCCGCACCCGCTCCGGCCGCAGCCCCCTTCGCCGCAACCACGCCGCCTGCCGGCATTTCCATGCCGCTGGGGATGTTCGTCTACACGCTGCTGTATGGCGGGATGACGGTGCTGGCGGGCGTGCTCGCCTTCAAGCAGGTACAACTGTGGCCGACGAGCCTTGCTGTGGAGAGCGGGATCTTCCCTTTTCTGCTGCTGGTGGTGATATCGAGCACCCTTTCGCAGCTTTACGGGCGTGACGCGGCCAAGCGGATCGTTTGGTGGGGCTTCCTGCCGCTGGGGCTGTCTGCCCTGCTGATGCAGCTGGTTCTGGCCCTGCCCGCATCGTCCGAGATGCTCGCCTTCCGCCCCGAGGATCTTGCTGCCTTCGAGCGCGTGCACCAATCGACCTGGCGGGTGTGGATGGCGGGCCCCGCGTCCTACATCACCTCGCTGCTGCTCAACATCTGGATCTTCGACCGGCTGCGCGGCAGCGGAGAGGGCGAGAGCACGCTCGGCCTGATGGTGCGCGGGGCGATTGCATCGGCGCTGTCACAGGCCGTGGATTCGGTGATCTTCATCACGCTGGCCTTCTATGGCGAGTTCGACATTACCGACCTGATGATCGGACAGGTGCTGGCCAAGGTGCTCCTGAGCGTGGTGCTGGTGCCGTTCCTGATTACCTTCGGGGTACAGGCGGCGCATTGGCTCGACGCGAAAAAGGGCTAGGCACGCGTTTGACCCCTGTGCATCCAACCGGCCGGCACGGCCCTGGGTCTGCTTACGCATAGCGAGAATTCTCTGGCCTCGTATGTTCTAATCTCTAGAAGTGAGGCAACCCCGAAGACCAACCTGCGGCGCAGCCAGCATCGGCGATATCAAGCAAACGGGAGCAGTATTGGGAAGGTAATCTGCTGCGCGCAGACGTGGGCATCCCCGCAGGCTGGAGCAAAGAATGGACCGCGACCTTGCCAAAGCGGAACAGGTGCGAACCGCCTTGTCGTTCCTCGCGATCGCGGTTGCTTACGCCGCCCTGAGTACCATCGGGCTTGGCTGGGCTCAGGTTCGTGGCGCCGGATCGCCGATATGGCCGGCAGCGGGGGTGGGTATCGCTGGCCTCATGCTTGGAGGAGTGCGGCTGTGGCCGGCCATTGTGGTCGGACGGCTTGCCGCATCAGTGCTTACCGGATCAGAACAACCCCTTTGGGCGGAGATCGCCATCGCCGGGGGCAATGCGCTGGCCACGGTCATCCCTGCGCTGATTCTTTCCCGCCTCGGCAAGTGGGAGGAATCCCTCCAGTCGCTCGACGGTTTCTTGCGATTTTGTCTTTTCGGCGCGCTCGGCCAAGCTCTGATTGCAGGTTTGGTCGGCACCTCGGTGCTCGTTCTTTCGAGTGGACCGGAGTGTCCCCCGTCAGCACCAATGGCACAGATTTGAGGTTGTGATTTAAGGAGGGTTGGGGCTTCGTCGTAGTGACGAAGGAACGAAGATGAAGACCCAACCCTCCTTAAAAAAATCGACCTCCAAGGCCCCTGCCGAGCGGGTAGTGAAGGATATCCGGCGGCAGACCCGGCGCCATTTCTCTGCCGAAGACAAGATCCGGATCGTGCTGGACGGCCTGCGCGGCGAAGACAGCATCGCAGAGCTGTGCCGCAAGGAAGGCATTGCCCAGAGCCTGTATTACACTTGGTCGAAAGAGTTCATGGAAGCCGGCAAGCGCCGCCTGGCCGGTGATACTGCTCGTGCCGCGACCACCGGCGAGGTGCAGGATCTGCGCCGCGAGGCCCGCGCCCTTAAGGAATGCGTGGCCGACCTGACGCTCGAAAACCGTCTGCTGAAAAAAAGCATGATCGCGGATGGGGGCGACGAAGAATGAGGTATCCCGCATCCGAGAAGCTCGAGATCATCAGGATCGTCGAGCAGTCGCACCTGCCCGCCAAGCGGACGCTGGATCAGCTCGGCATCGCCCGCCGGACGTTCTACCGTTGGTATGACCGCTACCTTGAGGGTGGGCCGGAGGCGTTGGCGGATCGACCCTCAGCGCCAAGCCGGGTGTGGAACCGCATCGGAGAGGACATCCAGGACCAGATCGTCGAAATGGCACTGGATTACAGCGAGCTCAGCCCCCGCGAACTTGCGGTACGCTTCACCGACGAGAAGCGCTACTTCGTGTCCGAGGCCACGGTTTACCGGCTGCTCAAGGCCCATGATCTGATCACCAGCCCGGCCTATGTCGTGATCAAGGCTGCAGATCAGTTCCACACCAGGACCACCCGGCCGAACGAGATGTGGCAGACTGATTTTACCTACTTCAAGATCATTGGGTGGGGCTGGATGTATCTGTCTACGGTCCTCGACGACTTCTCGCGCTACATCATCGCCTGGAAGCTGTGCACCAACATGCGGGCCGAGGACGTGACCGACACGCTGGATCTCGCGCTTGCGGCCTCAGGCTGCGACAGTGCCACGGTGCTGCAAAAGCCAAGGCTGCTCAGCGACAACGGTCCCAGCTACATCGCGGGCGAACTGGCGGAATACATTGAGGCCAACAAGATGAGCCACGTCCGCGGCGCCCCGATGCATCCGCAGACCCAGGGCAAGATCGAGCGCTGGCATCAGACACTGAAGAACTGCACCCTCTTGGAAAACTACTTCCTGCCCGGCGACCTCGAGGCCCAGATCGAGGCGTTCGTCGAGCATTACAACCACCAGCGTTACCACGAAGCGCTGTCCAATGTGACGCCCGCCGACGCCTACTTCGGCAGGGCCCCAGACATCATCCAACAGCGCGAAAGGATCAAGCGACAGACCATCGAACATCGGCGCTTGCAACACCGCAAGCTCGCCGCTTAACATCAACCACCAGACGAGGCCCGCTCCCCGCTATTTTACGCCGCGAACTGTGCCAAATGTTCTGACGACGGACACGTGAAGGATGCGAGACAAAAGTGTGGGACAAACTGCCCCACCCTCCATTTATCCCATTGAAAAGTAGAAAATGGTGAGCCCGACAGGATTCGAACCTGTGACCCGCTGATTAAAAGTCAGCTGCTCTACCTACTGAGCTACGGGCCCACGCCTGTCCCGCGATGCGCGGGATGCGGGGTCAACTAGGCAGGGGGCGCGGGCGGGTCAAGCGGGCTTGGGTGTGGGCAAGTGTCAAACCGTGCAGAGGCGTGCGCCAATCGGGGGCGATGATGCACGCCGGGTCGAGGACGAAGCGGCGCTGGGCAAAGGCCTTGTGCGGGATGGTGAGGGCTTTGGTCCGCCATGCGCCGCCGCTCCAAAGCACGATATCCAGATCAAGCACCCGGTCGCCCCAGCGCTGGCCGCGCCGACGGCCGAATTCGCGCTCGGTGCGTTTCAGCGCTGCGAGCAGCGCGGGCGGGTCGAGCTCGCTCTCCAGCACCAGCGCGGCATTGGCAAAACGGCGCGATGCTGCGCCCATTGCAGGTGTCGGTATGACCGGAGAACGGGCCGTGACCGTGCCGAAGGCGGCGCACTCCTCCATCGCCGCGCGCACGACGCTTTCGGGCGCGCCATAGCGGTGGTGCCGCCGGTTGCTGCCAGCCGCGACAAGATACGTGCTGCTCAGGCTCAGATGTCCTGCGAAATCCGGCCGTAGAGCTGCGGACGGCGGTCGCGGAAGAAGCCCATGCCGGCGCGGTGCTTCGCCGCGCGGGCGAGGTCCAGGCGAGCGGTCAGCACGCCGGTCTCGCTCGCACCGAACAGGGCAAGGTCATCGCCCCATTCGTCGGTGATGAAGGAGTGGCCGTAGAAGCTTTGCGCGCTGGTCCCGGGCCCTTCTTGGCCAATGCGGTTGGCAGCGACCACCGGCATGCAGTTCGACACCGCATGCCCGATCATCGCGCGCCGCCACATCCGGCTGGTGTCGAGATCGCTGTCATAGGGCTCGGACCCGATCGCGGTGGGATAGAGCAGCAGCTCCGCTCCCAGCAGCGCCATCACCCGCGCGCATTCGGGATACCACTGGTCCCAGCAGATGCCGACGCCGACCTTGACCAGCACGCCGCCCTCGCCCGGCACATCCCACACCTTGAAGCCGTCGTTTCCGGGGCGGAAATAGTATTTTTCCTCGTAGCCCGGACCATCGGGGATGTGGCTTTTGCGATAGGTGCCCATGATCTGCCCATCGGGGCCGATCATCGCCAAGGTGTTGTAATAGTGGTGCCCGTCGCGCTCGAAGAAGCTGGTGGGGATCGTCACCTTCAGCTTCGCGGCGAGTGCCTGCATCGCGATGACGCTGGGATGCTCGAGCGTCGTGCGGGCGAGCGCGAACAGCGCCTCGTCTTCCTCGCGGCAGAAATAGGGGCCGCTAAATAGCTCGGGCGGCAGAATCAGCTGCGCGCCCTTGGCGGCGGCCTCCTCGACCAGCGCGGCGACGGCGGCGATATTGGCGGCTTCGTCCGAAGAGCCGAGGGGAAGCTGAAGGGCGGCGACGGTGATTGCAGTCATGCGGCCGCCCCTACCTCATTACTTGGCCTTCTTGAAGAGCAGCGTCATCCGGTCGCTTTCACCCAGACCCTTCAGGTCTTCGCGCTTGGTCGCCAGCGTCGGAGGCATTTCCCACACGCCGTCCTTGTGATCGGCGGTATCCTTCGGGTTGGCGTTGATCTCGCTCGCGGCGACCAGTTCGAAGCCGTTGATGCGCATGATGTCGATCACATCTTCCTGACGCAGATAGCCCTTGGAACCGTTGGCATAGGACCACGGCGCATCCGCCTTGGCGCGGTGCTGTTCGACGCCGATCAGCCCGTCATCCTTGAGCAGTTCGCGCATCGCGCGCAGTTCGGTGTCGAGGATGCCCATGCGCAGCGGGTTGTGCAGCGCGCGCATCAAGAGGATGCGGTCGAAGGTGCCCTTCTGGCCCTCGATATTGTCGAGCGTGATGCCGCTGAAGTGCTCGGCCGGCAGCCCGGTATAGCCCGCCACTTCCTTGCCGAAACCCGCTGCCTGATCGCGGATGCGCTGCTGGCGCGCCGGATCCGAGGTGGCGCTGACCGGGTTGATATAGATGCCGACCAGCTGCCCTTCGCCGCCGAGGTAATGGCCGAGCAGGCGCGTGTACCACCCGCCGCCCGGCGAATATTCGCCGACCTTCATTTCAGGGCCGACATGGAAGAAAGCGAGCGTTTCGGCCGGGTGACGGAAGGCATCGCGCGCCTTGTCCTCGGCGCGGGTCGGGTGATTGATCGCCCCCGACAGCGCCTCGCCGTGCATCTTCATGAAATGGGCGGTGTCCTTGACGTGCGCCTCGTCGACTTCGCCCGCCTTCATGGCGTGACCGGCGTGGCCTTCATGGCCCGCGTGCTGCGCCAGCACAGGCGCCGAAATTGCGAGGCCGCTTACGGTGGCGAGGGCGAGGATCAGCTTGTTCATGGGTTCTCTCTCCGGGGAATTGAGGAATGCCACCCTTTGCGAGGTAGCAATGGCGGTTTGCTAGCCTATCTTTGCCAGAAACCAACGGAGAATTCGATGAGCGATCAAGATACGGCGATCATTGCAGGCGGGTGCTTCTGGTGCACCGAAGCGGTGTTCCGCGATGTGATCGGCGTGAGCCAGGTCGAAAGCGGCTATATCGGCGGCACCAAGGCGCACCCCACCTACAAGGAGGTGTGCACCGGCACGACCGGCCATGCCGAAGCGATCCGCGTGACCTTCGATCCCCACGCGATCAGCCTTGCCGAAATTTACGACGTGTTCCTCGGCACGCATGATCCGACGCAGCTCAACCGGCAGGGCGGTGACATCGGCACGCAGTATCGTTCTGCGATCTTCCCGCTGTCCGAGGAACAGGGCGCCGAGGCCGAGGCCGCGATTGCACGCTGGAATGCGGATCATGGCAAAGTGGCGGTGACCACCATCGAAGGCCTATCCGGCGGCGCTCAGACCGCCGAGTGGTATCCGGCCGAGGATTACCATCAGGAATACTGGGACGGCCAAGGCCAGAGCAATCCCTATTGCCTTGCGGTGATCCCGCCCAAGCTGATGAAGCTGCGCAAGTCGTTTCAGAAGTATGTGAAGTGAGAGAGCCGTCGCCCCGGACTTGATCCGGGGCCGCTCTCGAACATGGACAAGGTCGAGGAGGAGTGCGGTCCCGGGTCAAACCCGGGATAACGGGTTTGTTCTACGACTTCACCCACCGCGCCACGAAGAACCCATCCAGCCCGCCCAGATCGGCGAGCATCCCCGGGTGTGTCCGCAGCCAGCCCTCATACGTGGGCGCAAGGCCGGCGGGCAGTTCCTCAGCCGTGATCGGCATCGGCGAAAGGCCGCAATTCGCGTCGATCCACGCTGCCTGTTCCTCGCCCTCTTCGGCCTCCAGCGAGCACACGGCATAGACCAGCACACCGCCCGGGTTCAGCCATTCGGCAGCCTTGGCCGCCAGCGCGCGTTGCAGTTCGACCATCTCGCCGATCTGGCCCTTGCCGATGCGGTGGAGCACATCGGGATGGCGGCGGCAGGTGCCGGTGGCGGTGCAGGGCGCGTCGATCAGGATCGCATCGAAGCGGTGCTTGGGCTCCCAAGTCAGCGCATCGGCGCGCACCGGTGACGCCTTGAGGCCAGTGCGCTTGAGGTTGTCCTTGAGCAGTTCAAGCCGCCGCTTGGAGCTATCGAGCGCGGTGACATTCCAGCCCGCAGCCACGAGCTGCATTGTCTTGCCGCCGGGGGCCGCGCACAGATCGAGCGCGTGTTTGCCCGCTCCCTCCCCCAGCAGGCGCGCCGGGATCGAAGCGGCGAGATCCTGCACCCACCAATCGCCCGCCTTGAAGTCGGCGAGCGTGTCCACCGCCGCGCCGCGCGGCAAGCGGACATGGCCGGGGGCGAGCGTCACGCCGCCCATCGCCACGGCGCGGGTCTCGCTTTCGGCCGAGTCTTTCAGCGCCAGATCAAGCTCGGGCGGGAAGGCCAGCCCCGGCGCGATAGCGGCGGCTTTCTCGGCGCCCCAGCGTTCGGCCACGCGTTCGGGCAGGGTCGGTGCCTCTGGCAGCACGCTGCGTCCCGGCTTCACCAGCGCCGAGAACACCCCATGCGCCAGCCTGCGGGGGCCGCCCGCCAGCAGCGGCAGGCCGGTGGCGATCACGGCATGAGCCGGCGTGTCGAGCCTGAGCGCCTGCGCCAGCATGATCCGCAGGACCATCCGCACCTTGGCGTCATCGGGCAGGCGCTGTTTGGTGGCAGAATCGATCAGAGCGTCGAGATCGGTGAGCCAGCGCAGGCTCTCCCCCGCAATCGCCTTGGCAAGCGCGCGGTCGGGCGCCTTGCGGACATCGCCGAGGGCAACCGCTTCGGCCTGTTCGAGCGTCTCGCCCCGCCGGAACACGGCATCAAGCAGGCGAAGCGCGGCGCGGCGCACGGGAAGTCCGGGGGTGGCTGACATGCCCCACCCCTACCCGCGCTTGAAACAAAGTGCCAGCATGGGCATTTGGTAAGGCATGACCAAGGAAAAGTCAGAAGCTGCCAAGGCATTCAAGAAGCCCGTCCACTGGACCAATGATCCGGTGCCTGCACCCAAGGCTGTGACGAACAACGAAAAGCTCTCCCCCACCCGCTACGGCGATTGGGAGCGGGGAGACGGGATCGCGGTCGATTTCTGATTCCCGACCCGGCGCAAACGCGTCCAGACCCCGTCCAGCCGCGTTTAGCCCCCTGTCAGCCCCCCTCTAGACCGCTCCAGAACCCATGTTTCACGTGAAACACGCAAGTTTCACAGCGGCTTGAAGGTAACCTTCAGCCCGTCCTTGGGCTGCGGGATCGGCCAGTCCTGCCATTCGGGTTTGTACCCCTCGGCCGCCTCGACGCGGTAGCGCTGGAGCAGTTGGGCGAGCAGGATCTTCACCTGCATATAGGCGAAGTGCAGCCCGAGGCACATATGCGCGCCGCCGCCGAACGGGACCCAGGCATATTTGTGCCGCGCCTTCACCTGTTCGGGCGTGAAGCGCATCGGATTGAAAGCGTAGGGATTTTCCCAATATTCCTCGGAATGGTGGGTCCAGTAGATGTTGATCCCCACCATCGCGCCTGCCGGAATGCGATAGCCGCCATATTCGAACTCGCGCAAAGCCCGGCGCGGCATGGAAGGCACCGGCGGGATCATCCGCAGCGATTCCTTGAATGCCATCTCGGTCAGGTCGAGCTTCGCAAGATCACCGTAATCGAGCGGGCGCGGGTTGCCGTCACCATCCGGGCCGCCGGTCACCGCCATGATCTCCTCGCGCAGTTTCTCCTGCCATTCGGGGTTGGTGGCGAGGTGATAGATCAGCGATGTGGCGGACGATGTGATGGTGTCATGCGCCGCCATCATCAGGAAGTTCATGTGATCGACCACCTCGTCGACCGGCAGCAAGCTGCCGTCCTCGCGGGTGGCGGTGGCGAACTGGCTGAACATGTCCTGCCCCCCGCCCTCGGCGCGGCGGCGCAGGGTTTCGCGGGTGAAATAGTCGACCAGGAAAGCGCGGCCATCCACGCCCTTCTTCATCTTGGTGAAGGGCAGCGGCTTGCGCACCGGCGCGACCGAGGCCTGCACCATGTCGACGAAAGCCTCGTTGATCTTGTCGGCTTCCGGGCCCCACGGCAGGCCGATGAAACTGTCGGCGGCGAGATCGAGCGTGAGCTTCTTGATCGCCGGGTAGAACTCCTTTGGCCCTGCCCAGCCTGCCACTTCGCGGGCGATCCCGCGGTTCAGCGCACCCGAATAGTGGCGCATCGGTTCGGGCTTGAAGGCAATCGACAGCGCGCGGCGATCGATCCGGTGATGCTCGAAATCCAGCAGCATCAATCCGCGCGGGAACAGCTGGTCGAGCACCGGGCCCCAGCCCTGTTCGCTGGAGAAGATCTTGTCCTTGTTGAACAATAGCAACTCGTTCGCCTCGGCCCCGATCAGCGCGATCTGCCAGCCGCCGAAGGCGCGATTCTTGTAGACCTTGCCGTGGGTCTTGATCATCCGCTCGGCAAAGGCGTGCGGATTGGCCAGCATAGTGAAGGTGTTGCCGACCACCGGCCAGCCCGCTTCGCCCGGGATATGCGCGAGATCGGCCTCGGTCAGGCGACCCTCGCCCCAGTGGCGCGGGACATTTGCGGGGGCGGCAGAACGCGGGGCTTCGGCAAGGGTGGCCATGGTCGTCTCGATGCTCCGGTGAAGGTTCGGATTCGCAACTGACTCTGATGTAAATACGCGCGCCGGTCAATCTTGCGTGAATGTCAGATCCAGCCGGAAAGCTCGCGGCGCAGCATCGCATCGATCATGGCAAGGCCGTCGTCCGAAGTGTTGAGGCAATCGAGCACGGCGTAGTCCTCGCCCCCATGCTCGATGAACTCGTCACGCCCTTCCAGCGCCAGTTCCTCAAGCGTCTCGACACAGTCCGCCGAAAAGCCGGGAGCGGCAACCACCAGCCGCTTGGTGCCCTTGTCGCCCTCGGCCATCAGCGTCGCATCGGTTGAAGGCTCAAGCCAAGCTGCTGGGCCGAAGCGCGACTGGAAGGTCGTCTCGAACCGTACGCCTGCAAACTCTGGCCGCGTCTCCAGCGCCTCGCGCAGCAGCCGCGCGGTCTTGGAGCAATGGCAGTAATAGGGATCGCCCTTTTCCAGCGTCTGCTGCGGCATCCCGTGGAAGCTCAGGAGCATCACCTCGGGCTTGAAGGCCAGCGCCCCCACCTGCCGGGTCAGGTCATTGGCCAACGCGGCGATGTAGCCAGGCTCGTCGTGGTAAGGCGGCACGAAGCGCAGCGCCGGCTGCCAGCGCATCTTCTTCAGCACGCGGGCGACCTCGTCGAACACGGTCGCGGTCGTGGCGGCGCAATATTGGGGGTACATCGGCGCGATCAGGATGCGGTCGCAGCCGTCGGCCATCATGGCGGTGAGGCGGCTCTCGATCGAGGGGTTGCCGTAACGCATCGCCCAATCGACGTAGACCTTCTCGCCAAACCGCCCGACCATCGCCTCGGCCTGCCGCGCGGTAATGTCGGCCAGCGGCGAACCCCGCTCGGTCCAGATCTTCTGATAGGCCTTCGCGCTCTTCTGCGGGCGCGTGTTGAGGATGATGCCGCGCAGGATCAGCTGCCACGCGATCGGCGGAATCTCCACCACCCGCGTGTCGGACAGGAACTGCTTGAGGTAGCGCTTCACCGAATCGGGGTCAGGCCCGTCGGGCGTGCCGAGGTTGATCAGCAGCGCTCCGATCTTGCCGCTGCGCGCAGGAGGGTGATCGCCCGGAAGGCGCTGGGTCTGCCAGGTCATAGTCCGCCTAACGGTCGGCAGGCGTTTCGTTTCCGCGCCAAGGCAAAACCCTGCGCCCGATGTGACAAATATATCGGGGTCATATGCCGTCCGAAAGTAGGGGCAGACGGCGCAGGCGCAAGCCCGTTGCCGAATAGAGGGCGTTGGCGATGGCGGGTGGAGCCACTACCGCGCCAAGCTCGCCGGGGTCCGCGGGGCCAGCATCGCTGGCGATGAACTCGATCCGCATCTCGGGGCAATCGGTGAGCGTCGGCAGCCCGAGCGCGGTGTCATCGGCGATCTCGGGCAGGCCCGCGCGCAGGGCTACCGCGTTACCAAGCGCGATGCCGGTGCCGAACACGAGACCGCCCTCGATCTGCTGACGGGCAATGTCGTGATTCACGATCCGGCCGATATCGACTGCCGCGGACAGACGCACCACACGCACACCCCCTTCCCCCTGCCGCGCGGTGGCAACGCAGGCGATCCGCGGCGCATCCGGCCCTTCGCCCAGCCGCGCGCAGGCGAGCCCCTGCCCGCTCTGGTCGACGCCGCCATCCCAGCCCGCAAGCTGCGCCGCACGCTGGAGACAGGCAGCCAGCCTCACATCGCCGCCCAGCATCGACATCCGGAACGAAAACGGCTCGCGCTTGGCCTTGGCGGCAATCTCGTCGATGAAACTTTCGATCGCGAAGATCGTCGGCCCGTAGGCATTGCCGCGCACCCGGCCGACCGGAAGCCCGATCTCCACCGGGATGTGTTCGACCATCACCGCGGGCAGCTGGTAAGGCGGCACCGCTCCCTCGCAGGCGAGCGGGTCGGGCTCGCCCGCCGTCTCGCGCATTGCGGCGGCGGGGGTGAGATTGCCGAACAACCGCTTTCCGAATTCGCGCGCGGCTGGCGGCGTCGCGATCCGCACACGCATAGCCTCGATCGCGCCGTCGCCGCGCTTGGAGAGCTGCGCGCCGAGCAGCAGCCATGCCGGCGCGCGCGGCCGGGCGCGGATCAGCTCGTCTCGGCGCGGCCACGTGAGCTGCACCGGGCGCGGGCCGTCTTTGGCAAGCTCGCGCGCGATCAGGGCGATCTCGATGGCGTGGCCATGCTCCAGCCGCGCATCGAAGCTCCCGCCTGCGGGCATGGGGTAGAGCGCGACATCCTCGGTGGAGATGCCGATGGCGCGGGCCGCAGCGATGCGGGTCTGTTCGGGCGCCTGCGTGGCGATCCACAGATCGAGCCGCCCGTCGGTGAAGCGCGCGGTCGCAGTGGCGGTCTCGTTGGGCGCGGCATAGGCCGCCTCGACCTCGTAGCGGCGACCGATATCGACCCGCTGGAGCGCTTCGCCGCCAAAGCCGGTCTCGGCAATCACATGGGCCTCGCCTGCGGTCAGCACCGCGTCGAGCCGTGCGGCGATGTCGGTGCTGTTGACGGGGGCGGCGGTGGTGAACCGCGGCTTCATTGCCGCAAGCGCGCTTTCCGCGCTCCACCAGGTTTCTGCGGCGACCGCCAGCCAGCGCTTGCTCTCGACGATCCCGGCAAGTCCCCGGATGCCCGCGGCAGCCTTGGCGTCGAACCCGGCAAGCTGCGAGCCATCGACCGGGCCGTGGCGGATCGAGGCGAAGACCATACCCGGCAGCCGCACGTCCCCGGCAAAACGGTACGAGCCATCGACCTTGGAGGGCAGGTCAATCCGCGGATAGGCGGGCGCAGCGTCGAGATCCGCGGGCACGGGCTTTTCCCGCATGGGTTCGGGGCGCAGCGGCGGCGGATCGGGCGGGCTGTAAGCAGCAGCGGCCTCGGCCAGCTCGCCGAAGGTGGCACGGTTGGCGGCGTGCGTAACGAGGCCGTTCTCGACCTCGCATTCCTCCCAGGCGACGCCCCATCGCGAGGCGGCTTCCTGCGCCAGCATCGCCCGTGCGGCGGCGGCTGCCTCGCGGCAGGGCAGTTCATAGGCTGCCAGCGACGTGCCGTCGGCGGTGGCGTTGAAGCGGCGCGACTGGGCAAAACGCATCGCGATCAGATCGTCGCTGGCGGACGAGAGGCCGGCAAAGCTGGAATCCCACAGCGCCATCCATTTCTCGGCCAGCGGGATATTGGCATAGGCCCCTGACTGCGGCGCTGGCTCGACCGCGATCTGCCGCCAGTCCGCCCCAAGTTCATGGGCAATGATCTGCGGCAGCAGCGTGGTGATCCCCTGGCCCATCTCCAGCTGCGGGACGGCAACGCTGACCACACCGTCGGCCGCGATCTTGAGCCATGCGCCGAACACGTGTTCGTCCCGCGCTGCGACCAATGGCGAACGGTAGCTGCGCGGCATCAGCCACCAGGCGACCACGAGCCCGCCGCCCGCCGCAGCGCCAGCCAGCAATCCGCGCCGCGTAATCGCCATCGTTCTAGATTTTCCCCGTATCGAGCCAGCGCGCCAGCTGCTGTGCAATGGCGACGAAGGGCGCGGCAGTCTCGTTATCGCCTGCTGCGGGAGGCTCACCCTTGTCACCCGCGATCCGGGTCGCCAGCGTCAGCGGCACACGGCCGAGGAACGGGATTTCGAGCGCGGCGGCAAATTTCTCCACGCCGCCATGCCCGAAGGGATCGCTGATATGGCCGCATTCCGGGCAGCAATAGCCCGCCATGTTCTCGACGAGACCGATGATCGGCACATCGCCCTGTTCGAACAGCTGTCCGGCGCGTGCGGCATCGATCAGCGCGAGGTCCTGCGGGGTCGAGACCAGCACCGCGCCATCGGGCTTGTGCGCTGAGAGCATCGAGAGCTGCACGTCACCCGTGCCGGGCGGAAGATCGACCAGCAGCAGATCGGTTTCCCCCCAGTCGGCATCGACCAGCTGCGAGAGCGCCTTGCCCGTCATCGGCCCGCGCCACGCCAGCGCCTTGCCGGGGGCCACGATATGCCCCATCGAGAGCACCTTGACGCCGTAAGGACTGTCGATCGCCACAAGCTGAGACCCATCGGGTGTCGCGGTCGGCTTGATCCCCTCGGTCTTGAGCAGCTTGGGCTGGGACGGGCCGTAGATATCGCCATCGATCACGCCCACGCGGCGGCCCATCTTCGCCAGCGCGACCGCGAGATTGGTGGTCAGCGTCGACTTGCCGACCCCGCCCTTGCCGCTCCCCACCGCGATCAACCGGCGGCGGCGGCGTTCGCCGGTCAGGGCGATGCGCACCTCGTCGATCCCGGGCAGGGCCGAAAGCGCAGCGGTGATATCCGCTTCGAGCGCGGCGCGGGCCTGATCAGGTAGATCACCCGCCTCGGCAACGACCACCGCACGGGCGCCCACGATCCGCGCCGAGCGCAGGCGGTGGTTGATTTCAGGGGTCAGCGCGGCGCGGATCAGCGCCTCTTCAGCTTCCGGTTGGCGGGGGGGATCGGGCAGGTTGTCCATTTCGCCACGCCTCTAACACCAAATTCACGCAGCGAACCCCTGTTTTTCGCCGGAACCCGTGCCTATAAACGACTTATGCAGAGTATTGACGGCTGGAGAGAACGCCTTGGTGCAGGCCTTAAGGGCCTTGCCATGGCAGGCAAGAACAACCCCTGGGGCGGCGGCGGCAGTGGTGGCGGCGACGATGGCTCGGGCGAGGACGGTTCGTCCGGCGATGGCGGCAGCAACGAGGCTGGCGGCCCGCGCAATCCGTGGCTGCCCGGCAGCGGCGGCGAGCCGGGCAAGCGGCGTTCTGCCAGCATAGAGGACATCTTCAAAAGCCGCGGTCCCGAAGGCCCGCGCCGCTCGGGCGGTGGTGGTGGTGGCGGCACCGGTTTCCGTCTGCCCGAACGTCCCGACGGCAAGAGCTGGGCGCCAGTCATCGTCGCCGGCGCGGCGCTGGTATGGGTGGCGATCACCAGCATCCACTTCGTCCAGCCGGGCGAGCAGGCGGTGGTCACCTGGTTCGGCGGCAAATACTCGCACGAGCTCGACAGCGGCACCAGCCTGACCGCACCCTGGCCTATCCACATGGTCGAGAAGGAAAACGTCTCGCAGGTGCGGCTCGAGGAAGTGCCGGGCACCAAGACCGAAAAGCTGATCCTGACCGGCGACCAGAACCTGGTCGATCTGAGCTACCTGATCCGCTGGAACATAAGCGATCTGAAGCTTTACAAGTACCAGCTGAACGATCCGCGCAACGCGCTCCTCGAGATCGGCGAAGCCGCGATGCGCGCGGCCGTGGCGCGGCAGAACCTCGATTCCGTACTCACCGGCGCGGGCCGCGCCGAGATCGAGCAGGATGTGCGCGCGGCAATGCAGGCACGGCTCGATGCGTACCGCTCGGGCATTTCGGTGCAGGGCATCGAAATCAACAAGGTCGATCCGCCGAGCCGCGTGGAAGAGGCCTTCAAGGACGTCTCGTCCGCGCAGCAGGATGCCGATGCCGCGATCAACCGCTCGCGCGCGGTCGCCCAGCAGGTGCTCGCCCGCGCACAGGGTGACGCGAGCGAATTCAACGACATCTACGAGGAGTACAAGCTCGCGCCCGAGGTGACGCGCCGCCGCCTCTATTACGAGACCATGGAGCAGATCCTGTCCAAGACAGACAAGACGATCGTCGACGGAGGCAATGTCACTCCGTACCTGCCGCTTCCCGAACTGAAGCGCCGTGCGCAGGCGCAACCGCAGCAGCAGGGGCAGTAAGACCATGACGAGCTACTTCCAGAACTCGCGCAACCTCATCATCGTCGCTGTGGCGTTGGTGGTTGCGCTTGCATCGAGCGTGGTGATCGTGCCCGAAACGCACCAGGGCGTGGTGGTGCAGGCGGGCAAGCCCGTGCGCGTCTTCAACCAGTTCCGCCCCGATGTGCCCTATGGCCAAACTGGCGCGGGCATCCAGCTGCGCATCCCGTTCCTCGAACAGGTGCAGATGGTCGACCGCCGGGTGCTCGATCTCGACATGGAGCGCACGCAGGTGCTCTCCAACGACCAGCAGCGCCTGCAAGTCGATGCCTATGCCCGCTACCGCATCATCGATCCGGTCAAGCTGGTCGAGAAGGCGGGCAACGAACGCCAGCTTGAATCGCAGCTGCTGCCGATCCTCACTTCGGTGCTGCGGCAGGAACTGGGCCGCCGGCCGTTCTCCGCGCTGATCAATGCCGAGCGCGGGACGGCGATGGCGAACATCACCGCCACGCTCGACCAGCAGGCACGCATTTATGGCGCGCAGGTGCTCGACGTGCGTATCAAGGCGGCCGACCTTCCCGAAGGCCGCCCGCTGGATGCCGCCTTCACCCGGATGGAAACCGACCGTCAGGAAGAAGCCGCAACGATCCGGGCCGCAGGCCAGCGCGATGCGCAGATCATCCAGGCCGAAGCCAGCGCCGAAGCGGCACGCATCTATGCCGACGCTTACGGGAAGGATCCGAAGTTCTACGATTTCTACCGTGCCATGCAGAGCTACCGGCAGACGTTCCTTGCGGGCGAAGGCCAGAGCACGATGGTTCTGTCGGAGGACAGCGAGTATTTCCGCCAGTTCAAGGGTGAACGCTGAGCAATCGACCAATCGCCGACGCGCGGCGACGGGCGATAGGCGTGTTCAATCAGCGTTCAGCCCCGGAAAGGGCATTTGGGGCGCGGTGATCTGCTCTTTGCGGCAGGCCGCGCGAATGGTTTGAGGAACGCAGCAGGGCTCCTGCGCATTCCTTCACAGGATAAGGACCAAGAGGACGTGAACAACGTGCGCTACGTGTATGGACTCTCGAGCGCGCTGCTGGTTGGCGGCGCCGCGATCTCGCTGATCACAGGCTCGCCGCTCGGTGCGCAGGTGGCGCAGAACGACGATGCGGTGATGAACCGGATCGTACCGGTCGAAGGCGCTCCGACAAGCTTCGCCGACCTTACCGCGCAGCTGCAACCCGCAGTGGTCAACATCGCCACCCGCCAGCGTGTGGAGGTTCAGAACAACCCCTTCGCCGGCACGCCCTTTGCCGAGCTGTTCAACCGCCGACAGGGCGGTAACGGCGGCAATGGCAGCGGCACCCAGCCGCAGACCCGCGAGGCGCAATCGCTGGGGTCGGGCTTCATCATCTCGGCTGACGGCATTGTCGTCACCAACAACCACGTGATCTCCCCGCCCGATACGCGCGCCAAGCTTGAAGCGATCACCGTGACGCTTGCCGACGGGACGGAATATGAGGCCGACGTGATCGGCGCTGACGCGGCATCCGATCTCGCGGTGCTCAAGATTCGCGCCAACAAGACCTTCCCCTTCGTGAAGTTCGGCGATTCGGCCGCAACCCGCGTGGGAGACTGGGTGGTGGCGATCGGCAATCCCTTCGGTCTCGGCGGCACAGTGACCGCGGGGATCATCTCGGCGGTGTACCGCAACACCGGTCAGGGCGGCGCCTATGACCGCTATCTCCAGACCGATGCCAGCATCAACCGTGGCAACTCGGGCGGCCCGCTGTTCGACATGCGCGGCAACGTGATCGGCATCAACAACGCGATCTTCTCGCCCTCTGGCGGGAGCGTGGGGATCGGCTTTGCCATCCCCGCCGAAATCGCCGCGCCGATCGTCGAGAAGCTGCGCAGCGGTCAGGAAATCCAGCGCGGTTACCTCGGCGTCCGCCTCCAGCCGGTCGACGAGGATCTGGCGCTTTCGCTCGGCGTGCCCAAGCGCCGCGGCGAACTGGTGCAGATGGTCGAAGAAACCGGCCCCGCGTTCAAGGCCGGGCTCAAGTCGGGCGACATCGTCACCAAGGTCAATGGCAAGGAGGTAACCGCCGAGCAGACGGTCTCCTATCTCGTTGCCAATCTCCAGCCGGGCGCCACCGTGCCGGTTGAACTGCTGCGCGATGGCAAGCGGGTGAGCCTCAATGTCACGCTCGGCAAGCGCCCGAGCGAGCAGGAGCTGGCGGCGCAGACGCAGAACTTCGACCCGGATTCCGAAGAGCCGATGGCACCGGGCACCTCTGACCAGACGATCGAGCAGAAGCTCGGGATGCAGGTCATGCCGATGAGCGCGGCTGTGGCCCGCTCGCTCGGCGTGCCTGCCGATACCAAGGGCGTGGTTATCGCCGCGGTCGACCCGAATGGCGATGCGGCGGCCAAGGGTCTGCGGCGCGCGGACATCATCCTGTCGGCGAATTACCAGCCGACCGACACGGTCGATGCGCTGCTCGCGCAGGTCAATGCAGCGGTTGCCGACAAACGCGAGGCGATCCTGCTGCGCATCCAGCGTCGCAACACGCCGCCGGCCTTCATCGCGGTCCGCCTGCGCCCCTGACGCGCTGGACGGCATGAGAAAAGGCGCCGGGAGCGATCCCGGCGCCTTTTTCGTGCCTGCAAACAGTCGAAGCCGCTCCTACCCGGGCGGTTTTACCGCTGGCGGCGGAGGTCTGCGGTTCTCGCGCTGGGGCCGCTGGGTCGGCAAAACGCCGCCGGTCGCCTCTTCAAGGAAGTCCTCACTTGCCGCGGGAGGTGCATTCGGATCGATCGGGCTTTGCGCCGGATCGCGCCTGCCGGGCTCGACCATGTTGCCCTCCTCGTCGATATAATAGTAATCCTCCGGTTCGCCGAACAGCGCCTCTTCGTCAGGCTCGAGCTGCCATTCCGGCAATTCCAGCGTGACGTCGAACTGTTCCACCGGGCGGTCCTTGACGGCAAAGCGCATATAGGAGGCAAAAGCCTGCGCCGGCGCGCGCCCGCCCTGGAGGCCCGCCACCGCCTTGGCATCGTCGCGGCCCATCCACACACCTGTCGTGATCCCGGAGGAGAAGCCGATGAACCAGCCATCTTTGTTCGAGGAAGTCGTGCCGGTCTTGCCCGCTACCGGACGCCCGATGTCGGCAGCGCGGCCCGTGCCGGTCTGCACCGCGGCTTGAAGCAGGTCGGTGATCCCGGCCACGACATGATCGGGCAAGGCGGGCGACTGGCTCTTGCCTTCGCGGCGATAGAGCACCTCGCCGCTTGCGCCGGTCACCTTGGTGATCCCGTAAGGTTCCACCGGAATCCCTTTGGCGGCGATCCCGGCAAAGGCCTGCGTCATCTCGATCACCCGCATTTCGGACGAGCCGAGGACCATCGAAGGGTAGGTATCGACCTTGGAATTGACCCCGAACCGCCGCGCCATCGAAGCCACCGTGCCGAAGCCGACCTCGTTGCCAAGCTGCGCGGCGACGGTGTTGATCGAATAGGCAAAGGCGGTGCGCAGATCCGTCTCGCCGACATTGCGCCCGTTCGAATTGCGCGGGCTCCACCCGTCGATAGTGACGGGGGTGTCAACCACCTTGTCTTCAGGCGTGTACCCCGCTTCCAGCGCGGCGAGATAGACGAACAGCTTCCACGCCGAGCCAGGCTGGCGCAGGGCGGCCGTGGCGCGATTGTAGTTGCTGGCGACGTAATCCGTGCCGCCAACCATCGCGAGGATCGCCCCATCGCGGTCGAGGCTGACCAGCGCGCCCTGTGCGCCCTTGGGCGTATTGCCCTCGATGGCGGAGGTCGCGGCGCGCTGCATGCCAACATCGAGCGTGGTCCACACCTCGATCGGCTCATAGGTTTCAGGCAGGATGATATCGAGCTGCGGCAGCACCCAGTCGGTGAAATACCGCACCGAGTTCTGCCCAGCCTGCTCCTTCAGTTGCACCGCGCTGACATCGACCTGCGCCTGATCGGTGGTGATGTAGCCCTGCTCACGCATCAAACCGAGCACCACCTTGGCGCGGTCGACTGCGGCCTGCACGTCGGCGGTAGGCGAATACTGGCTCGGCGCCTTCACCAGCCCTGCAATGATGGCCGCTTCCCCTACGCTCAGTTCGTTGGCCGGGTGGCTGAAGAATTTGCGGCTGGCAGAATCGATCCCGTAAGCCCCGCCTCCGAAATAGACCTTGTTGAGGTAGAGCTCGAGGATCTCGTCCTTCGAGAACTTCCATTCAAGCGCCAGCGCCAGCACAGCCTCGCGCGCTTTGCGGTCGGGGGTGCGATTGTTGTTGAGGAACAGGTTGCGCGCCAGCTGCTGGGTGATGGTCGAGGTGCCGCCGATGCGCGAACGCGATCCGGTTACCCATTCCACCACAGCACCGGTCAGGCGCACTGGATCGACGCCGAAGTGCGAACGGAAGCGCTTGTCCTCCACCGCGACCATGGCGTTGGTCATGTTGGCGGGAATGTCGTCATATTCGAGCCATTCGCCGAAGCTCGGGCCGATCTCCACCAGCTCGCGGCCGTCCCGCGCCCGCACGAGGATGGTCTGGCCGGGCTGGGTCGCTTTCAGCGTTCCGTAGTCAGGCAGCGAAGAAGCAGCAAAGCCAACAGCAAAGGCAACGAAAACGAGGCCGAGCACGGCAAGCCCGCCGCCCCAGACCAGACCGCGTTTCAACCACCGCCGCCAAAGCGAGGGCGGCGGGGTTCCGGGCGAGCCCGATCCTGCGGTTCCCGAGCGCTCGCTTGCCGCACGGCGGTTTCCGCGCGCGCCCTTGTTCTGCAACTGCTCACCCCTTTTCGACATGACCTGCGCCCATCTGATGTCGCCCCGTTTCAGAGGCGCGAAGCGGCCCTGTGCATAGGCAAGTTGTAACCGTGGGTGAACCCGATCTTACATGGCTCTCCCCCAGCATGCGGGAGGGCCGCCTCAATCGCTATGCGGGGTGAAGACCAGCGCGGCCGAATTGATGCAATAGCGCAAGCCTCCCTGATCGGCCGGACCATCGGGGAAGACGTGACCAAGATGTCCGTCACACTTGCCGCAACGCACTTCGGTGCGGACCATGCCGTAGCTGACGTCGCGGTGTTCCTGGATCACCTCTTCATCCGCCGGGCGGGTAAAGGCGGGCCAGCCGCAGCCGGAATTGTATTTCGCGGTCGAGTAGAACAGCTGCGTCCCGCAAGCGGCGCAGTGATATTCTCCCTCGTCATAGAACTTGTCGTATTCGCCGGTGAAGGCGCGCTCGGTGCCGGCCTCACGCAGGATGTGATACTGCATCGGGGTGAGCCGCTCGCGCCATTCGGCGTCGGTCAGTCTTCGGGGATCGTCGGTCATCGGGGCTACCTCTCTCGTTATCGCCAATATCGGGCCGAGAGTGGCATTTCGCAAGCGAGCGCTCTTTCGTTACCTAACCATCCAGCAAGGCGTAGTGAGCGGGCGGCTTGATCACGTCCATGCGCTCTGTGAGAAGCGGGCGGAAGCTCGGTCGGCTCTTGAACACCGCATACCAGCCGCGCGACTGTTCGTGCCCGGCCCAGTCGATCCCGCCGAGATAATCCGCGACCGAAATCTGCGCCGCAGCCGCCAGATCGGCAAGGCTCATGGTGGAGCCCGCCACCCACGGGCGGTTGTCGATCAGCCAGTCGAGATAGTCGAGATGCCCGTGCGCCATCTTCATCGCATTGCGCAGCGCGCCGCTGTCGGGCGGCTGGCGCAGAATGCGCTTCTTCATGCGTTCGGACAGCAGCGGCGCGGTGACGTCGGCGTAGAAATTCTCGTCGAACAGCGCGACCAACCGGCGGATCTCCGCGCGCTGGGTGGCGGTGCCGTTGATCATCGGATTGCGGTCGACCGTTTCCTCGAAATACTCCGCAATCGCGCGGCTATCAGGGATGGTGATGTTCTTGTCCTGATTGACGATCACCGGCGTGCGCCCGGCAGGGTTGAGGTTGAAGAACAGATCGGATGCTGCCCAAGGGTCCTCACGCACCAGATCGAAGGGGATGTTCTTCTCGCTCAGCAACAGCCGGATCTTGCGGCTGAAGGGGCAAAGGGGGAATTGGTAAAGGTGCCACATGACGTCCTTCCCCATGCCCCATGTAGCGGCCCGAATCCAGCGAGCCGCGCGGGGGCGACGGGGGATATGTGGGTGAAACTATAACCCGGCGGCTGACTTCATCATCTCACAGGCGGGCATCATCCGCGCAAGCCGCGCCGCGCCTTCGGGGGCATCGTTGCATTGCGCCTCGCTGACAGACAGCGCGGCGATGTTTTCGCGGGTGAGACCCGCCTCGTCCATCAGCCGCGCCATGACGCGCACGAAGAACTCGCGCCCCCCGCCCGCCTCCATATCGGGATAGGCCTTGCCGCGCTCCTCGCCCGCCTTTTGCCAGCGGCTGATCGTGGCAAAGGCAATCGCGCAGCGGGCTGCGGCGGCCTGTTCGATCGGTAGCGCATCCAGCGAGACGGACATCTCCGCCGGCGGTTCGGGGGTCGCGGTGACGGGTGCGTCCTGCAAAGCTAACGTCGCGGCGAGGAGGGTCGTGAGCATGAGCCTATCTATGCCTGGACAGATGAGCCTCTGGCTACCGGAATCGGCGTTGCGGATGCGGCATTTCCGTCCTAATCCGCAACTTACCTTACAAGAGGAGAGGCATACCCATGTTCAGTCACATCATGCTCGGCACCAGCGATTTCGATCGCGCCAAGGCATTCTATGACAGCGTGCTCGCCACGCTCGGCGCAGGCCCCGGAATGATCAACGTCGCCGCCACCGGCCACAAGCGCGCCTTCTGGATGCACAATGGCGGAATGTTCTCGATCAGCGAGCCGATCAACGATCAACCCGCGACTTGCTCGAACGGCTCGACCATCGGCTTTGCCTGCGACAGCCTCGAGCAGGTACAGGCGTTCCACGATGCGGCAGTGGCTGCGGGCGGCAAGTCGATCGAAGACCCGCCGGGGCCGCGCGGAGGCGCGATGGGCACGCTGAACCTCGGCTATGTGCTCGATCTCGACGGCCACAAGCTATGCATGCTGCACCGCGCCGGCTGATTACCGACTCAACTCGAAAACCGCGAATTCGGCGCGCCAGTTAGCTGCTGGCGCGCCAGTCTGTTTTTCGCCCGAGAAGAACCATGCCCGTTCGATTGCCGCGCCCTTCATTCGGGCCAGATCGCGGAAATCCTCGACCGTCACATGGTGGATGTTCTGCGTCTCGTACCAGCTCACCGGCAGCGCGCGGGTCACCGGCATCCGCCCCCCGAACATCAGCGCCGCGCGGGTCCGCCAGTGGGCAAAGTTCGGGAACGACACGAAAGCACGCCGACCCACCCTCAGCAGCTCGTCAAGGATCAGGTCGGGCCGCGTGGCGGTCTGGAGCGTCTGGCTGAGGATCGCGTAATCGAAGGCCTTGTCGGGGTAATTGGCGAGGTCGATATTGGCATCGCCCTGCACCACGCTGAGGCCGCGCGACACGCAGCGTTCGACCAGCGCGCCGTCAAGCTCCATCCCGCGCGCATCGCAGCCGCTCGCGCTCTCGAGTTCCGCCATCAGCGCGCCGTCGCCGCAGCCGATATCGAGCACGCGGCTTCCCGGCGCGACGTGGGCGGCAATGGCTGCGAGGTCCGGGCGGAGAGCGCTCATTCCACGAAGCCCTTCACTACGCGGTCGAGCTGGTCGTGTTCGAGCAGGAAGCTGTCATGTCCGTGCGGGGCGCTGAGTTCCACGAAGCTGACCTTCGCGCCGGCTGCGTTCAGCGCGTGGACGACGTGGCGGCTCTCGGCGGTGGGATAGAGCCAGTCGGTATCGAAGCTGACGATGCAGAACCGCGCATGCGTGCCGCAGAAAGCATCGGCCAGCTTGCCTCCATGCTCCTCGGCGATGTCGTAATAGTCCATCGCGCGGGTGATATAGAGGTAGCTGTTCGCATCGAACCGGCGGGTGAAGCCGCTTCCCTGGTAGCGCAGGTAGCTTTCTACCTGGAACTCGGCATCGAAACCGAACCCCTTGGCCTCGCGGTCCTGCAAGCGTCGCCCGAATTTCTCGGTCAGGCCTGCCTCCGACAGGTACGTGATATGTGCAGCCATCCGTGCCACGGCGAGGCCGTTGTCGGGCTTGGCTTCGGCGGCGTAGTAATCGCCTCCGGCCCAAGCGGGATCGGCCATGATTGCCTGACGCCCGACCTCATGGAAGGCGATGTTCTGCGCGGAATGCCGCGCGGTCGAGGCGATCACCAGCACGCGCGCGGCGCGCTCCGGCCAGTTGGAGGCAAGGCTCAACGCCTGCATCCCGCCCATCGACCCGCCGACGACGGCGTGGAGCTTGTCGATCCCCAGCCCGTCGAGCAAGGCCACCAGCCCGCGCACCATGTCGCGGATGGTGATGACGGGGAAGCGCATGGCATAGGGCTGACCATCGGGCGCGAGGCTCGCTGGGCCGCTCGATCCCATGCAGCTGCCGATCACGTTCGCGCAGATCACGAAGTGCCGGTCGGTATCGATCGGTTTGCCGGGTCCAACCATCCGCTCCCACCAACCGGGCTTTCCGGTGATCGGGTGGGGGCTTGCCAGATACTGGTCGCCGGTCAGTGCATGACACACCAGCACCGCGTTCGAGGCATCCGGCGCGAGCGTGCCATAGGTCTCGTAAGCGATCTCGGCACCTTCCAGCACCTGCCCGCTGTCGAGCGGCAGGGGATGCGGGATGCTATAGACCTTGGAGAGCGGAGCGGCGTTCATTGGCGCTGCGAATTGGGGGAGGCCCCCGCCCATGTCAATCGCCACCCGCACCGCCATCGTTTTCGCCCTGTATTCGCGGGGCCAAACTGGCTATCGCCCAGCTCCCATGTCCAGACCCGAATCCAAACCCTGGATCAGCGCGATCCACGCCTATGTCCCCGGCAAGTCCAAGTCTGCGAGCGGCAAGCCGCTGACCAAGCTGTCGGCCAACGAGAACCCGCTCGGCAGCAGCCCGGCGGCGCTGGCGGCTTTGACCAAGGGACACGTTGCGGCGGACTACCCCGATCCCGATGCGCGCGGCCTGCGAGAAAAGATTGCCGAAGTGCATGGGCTCGAGGCTGACAGGATCGTCTGCGGGACCGGCTCGGGCGAGTTGCTGCACTGCGCGGTGCAGGCGCTATGCGGGCCGGGGGACGAAGTTCTGGCCTCGCGCTATTCCTTCTCGCTTTACCCGCTGCTCGCCCAGAAGGTCGGGGCGAGCCCGGTGCTCGCCGAGGACGAGGGCTACGCTGCATCGGTCGACAAGCTGCTCGCGGCGGTAACGCCTGCCACCAAGGTCGTGCTGCTCGACAATCCGAACAACCCGGTCGGTACCTTCCTGCCCCCGTCGGAAGTCGCGCGGCTCCACGCCGGGCTCCCCTCCGATGTGCTGCTGGTGGTTGACGAGGCTTACGGCGAGTATATCGATCCGGCGCTGCAACAGGCCGGGTTCGAACTCGCGGCGAAGCACGAGAACGTGCTGGTCAGCCGCACCTTCTCCAAGGCTTATGGCCTCGCGTCCGAGCGGGTCGGCTGGGTCACAGGCGCACCGCACCTGATTGACCTCGTCAACCGCATGCGCGGCGCGTTCAACGTATCGGTCAGCGGGCAGAAGGCCGCGCTCGCCGCCTTGGGCGACCAGAGCTTCGTCGCCGCCAGCCGCGAGCACAACGCTCGCGAACGCGCCCGCTTGGCCGAGGCTATCGCCGCCCTCGGCAACCACGGCATCTCCGCTAGCCCGAGCGAAGCCAACTTCCTCCTCATCCACTTCGAGGGCGCGGTGACTGCCACCGCCGCGCTCGAGGCCCTCTCCGACGCCGGATACGCCGTGCGCCACCTGCCCTCGCAGGGCCTGCCCCGCTCCTTGCGCATCACCATCGGCACCACCGAGGCAACCTCGGACGTCATCGCCACGCTCCGGCGGCTGTGCGGAGAGGCGGCATGACCATCCGCTCCGTCGCCATCATCGGCCTCGGCCTTCTCGGCGGCTCGATCGGCCTCGCCGTCAAGGCGCGCGGGCTGCCCGTCACCACCACCGGCTGGGACCGCGCCCCCGCCGTCCGCCAGCGTGCCGCCGAGCGAGGGTTGGTCGACACCGTCCACGACACGCCCGAGGCTGCCGTGGCAGACGCCGATCTCGTGATCCTGTGCGTCCCCGTCGGCGCGATGGGCGATGCCGCCCGCGCCATCGCGCCCGGCATAGCCCCCCACGCCATCGTCAGCGACGTCGGCTCCTCCAAGGAGGCGGTCGCCACCGCGCTCGCCGAGGCGCTCCCCGGAGCCACCATCATCCCCGCGCACCCGGTCGCGGGGACCGAGCAGTCTGGGCCTGAGGCGGGCTTCGCCACCCTGTTCGCCGGGCGCTGGTGCATCATTACCCCGCCCGAGGGATGCGATCCGGCTGCGCTCGAAGCCCTGTCGGACTTCTGGACGGCGCTCGGCTCCAGGGTCGAGCTGATGGACGCCGCCCACCACGATCTCGTCCTCGCCGTCACCAGCCACATCCCGCACCTCATCGCCTACACCATCGTCGGCACCGCCTCCGATCTCGAGGACGTCACCCAGAGCGAGGTCATCAAGTACTCCGCCGGCGGCTTCCGGGATTTCACTCGCATCGCCGCCTCCGACCCCGTCATGTGGCGCGACGTGTTCCTGACCAACAAGGGCGCTGTGCTGGAGATGCTGGGCCGCTTCACCGAGGATCTTACCGCGCTGCAACGCGCCATCCGGTCGGGCGATGGGGACACCCTGTTCGACCTCTTCACCCGCACACGCGCCATCCGCCGCGCGGTGATCGAGCAAGGCCAGGACGACGAACGCCCCGATTTCGGCCGCGAACACGGGGCTTAACTCAGCAGGAACATTCCCGAGACAAGGATCATGACAGCCGTTGCCGCCCATCCGCCGAACTTCAGCAGCGGCGGCAAGGTCAACCGGCCCATCACCTTGGGATTGCTCGCTGCCAGCATGGTCATCACCATCAAGGGTGGTGCCAGCAGCCCGTTGATTACCGCAGTCCAGTAAAGCGCCCGCATCGGATCGATGCCGATCAAGTTGAGTGCCACTCCGCCCAGCACCGCGACAACGATTGCGCCGTAGAAGGCTTTGGCCTCATGCGGCTTGCGGTCCAGCCCCTCGGTCCAGCCAAAGGTCTCGGACAGCGCATAGGCGGCCGATCCCGCCAGCACCGGCACCGCCAGCAAGCCGATGCCGATGATACCCACGGCAAACAGAAGAAAACTGAAATCCCCTGCGATCGGGCGCAGCGCGCTGGCTGCAGCATCGGCAGAGGCGATCTCGTTGATCCCGTTTGCATGAAGCGTGGCGGCCGTGGCAATCACGATAAATAGCGCTGTTACGCTGGTAACCCCCATGCCGATAACGGTATCGGTCTGCATCCGTTTGAGACCGGGGCCTGCCGCGCGCGGGCGCACGCGGAGGGGGCGAGTGTGCAGACGATGCTGCTCCTCCACTTCCTGCCCTGCTTGCCAGAAGAACAGGTAGGGGCTGATCGTCGTGCCTAGCGCCGCGATGACGGCCATTGCCGTCTGCCGGTCAAAGGTGAGTTCAGGCACCAGCATGCCGCGCAACACCTCTTGAGGGGAGATATCCGCGGCGAAGGGCACAAGAATGTAAGCAAGCAACGACAGCGCCGACCACTTCAGGATACGCGTATAGAGCGCATAGGCGACGAACACCTCGAGTAGCACCGAAACCGCGCCGAAGAGCACGACATAGAGCATGATTGGCCCTGGCAGCAGCAGATTGAGCGCAGCCGCCATCGCACCTAGGTCCGCACCGAGATTGATCGTGTTGGCGATCAGCAGCAGCATCACGGCAAACCAAAGCACCGGGCGCGGATAGTGGCGCTTCAGGTTGTGCGCGATGCCGTGCCCCGTCACCGCACCGATGCGCGCGCAGATTAACTGCGTGGCGACCAGTAGCGGGTAACTGAACACCATGATCCACGCGAGACTGAAGCCGAACTGCGCGCCGATCTGGCTATAGGTGCCGATACCGCTCGGATCATCATCGGCCGCCCCTGTGATCAACCCCGGTCCGAGCACTTCGCCCACTTTGCGCGGATCGGTTTCGGAATGCCGATCGCCGGTGTGCTCGTCCCCCGCAGTCACGGATGCGATGGCCCGGGATCGGATAAAACAGGGTTCAGCGCGTTGATCGCCACGTGCACCCGCGCCTCGATCTCTTCGCGCTGCAAGCCGGCAGGGATCAGCTCGCCAACTTTGTAAGTGATCTGGCCCGGAAGCTTGACCACGTGGTGATAGGCCCGCCCACTATCCACCGCGATTGGCACCACCGGCAGGCGCAGCAGCTTGTAGAGCCCGGCGAAGCCCGCCTGCAGCGGCGGCTGTGTGCCGATTTCCACGCGCGTGCCTTCGGGGAAGATCACCAGCGGGCGGCCCTCTTCCACCCGCTGCTTGGCCAGCGCCAGCATCTGCCGCAGGGTCTTGGCACCTTCTTCGCGCGCCACGGGGATCAGGCCGTAGACCAGCGCCGAATGGCCCCAGCCGGGGATGCGGAACAGCTCCTGTTTGGCGAACACCGCCGGGTCGGTGAACAGGCGGGGGGTGTCGATCGCCTCGAAGATGCTCTCGTGCTTCATAGCCACCAGCACCGGGCCTTCGGGCAGTGCGCCCTCCAGCACCACCCTGATGCCGAGGAGGTTCTGCGTGCACCACAGGTGCCACGCGCCCCATTTCGCCACCACCGGGCGCAGCGCACGCGGGCGCGCGATCACCGCCACCACCGAGGCGAGCACCAGCAGCACCGAGCCGCCATAGAACAGCACGTAAAAGGCGAGCGAACGCAACGCGGCCATCAGCCAGCTCAAAGGTCGGCCAGTCCCGCCGCGCGGCTTGCGATCAGCTTGTGATATTCGAAGAACAGCGTCTTGAGGTTCGGCTGCGAGGGCACGGCATCGCGGATCACCGTGACGTGGCCCGGCAGCATCCGGTCAAGCTCACCCGCAGCGCGGCGCATGTGCCAATCGGTGGTCACGAGGCGCAAGGATCGCACTTCATTCTGGGCGACCCACTTGGCGGTCTCGGTCGCGTTGGAGCGGGTGTCGACCGCGGCAAAGCCCAGCGTCACGCAGCACGCCATGGTGCGGGGGGAGACCCCGAACTGCACGGCGAATTCCTGCGGGCGCACTTCGGGATCGACCCCGCTCACCAGCATCCGCTTGGCAAGGCCCCGGTCAAGCACCGCGAGCCCGCGTGCGATCCGCCCCGGCCCGCCGGTCGGCACGATCACCGCATCGGTCTTCGCGCCGTCGGCAGGCTTGGGCAGGGCCACAACGAACCATAGGAAGCCGATGGCCCAGACCAGAACGGCCAGAGAGATGATGCGCCGGATCATAATCAGGCCGCCTAAAGCATGGCCTTGAGGGCATAGGCAATGGTGATCCGCGAGGTAACGAGCGCAAGCAGCACTCCGCCCAGCGGAATTGAAGCGATCACCAGCCAATCGGCCAGCATCAGCCCCCCGCCGCTCACCATCCCGCTGCCCAGCGCCGCGAACTGCTGGCCCAGCAGCCATGTTGCCGCCACGCCCAGACCTGCGCCCATCAGCGCGCCCGCTGCCGCCTCGCGCAGCACGTCGCGCAAGAAAACGGCGGTGATCTGGCGCTGGCTGGCACCGAGCAGGTGCATGATCTCGACCGTGTCGCGGGCGCTCGCAAAGGCGTTGCGCGCCGCCAGCCACACCGCCGCCGAGGTTGCCAGCGCGACCAGCACCGCAAGGCCGAGTGCGAGCCATTGCAGCGCGGCCAGCGCATCATTCACCGGTCGCAGGAAATCCCCCTGCGCATCGACCCTTGCGCCGGGGACCTTGCCGACGAGCGCCGCTTCGATCCGGGCGACATCTGCGGGGCCCACGCTGCGCGACAGCTCGACATCGATCAGGGCGGGGATCGGCACATCGCCGCTGCCCGCGCCTTCGCCCAGCCAGGGCTCCAGCATGGCGACAAGCTCCGCCTCGGGCACGACCCGCACGGCGGACACCCCTTCGATCCCCAGCAGCACCTCGGCAGCCTCGGCCCCGCGCGCGGCGCGCAGATCAGGATTGGGCTCGATCACCTGCACGCTCACCGCGCTCGACAGGCCGGTGCTGGCGCTGTTGGCGAGATTGCGCAGGGCGAGACCCCCGGCTGCGGCGATCACCACCAGCGCGATGAGGATCGCTATGACCCAGGGGATCGGCCCGGTCAGGCGCGCAGGCGGCAGCAACCGCGCCGCAGCGCGCCCGCGCGGGCGCACCGGCGCGGCATCATCGGTGTCGATTTCGGGCGCTGCGGGAAGCGGGGGAAGCGTGCTCATGCGCCCGGACTCCCGCTTCCGGCAGGCAGCGGCGGATAGCGCAGCGCGCCGGTCGGATCGGAAAGCTGGCCCTTGTGCAGCCGCATGATCTGCGAATCCGGCACCTTCTTGAGCAGGTGCACATCGTGGGTCGCCACCACCACCGTGGTGCCGACGCGGTTGTTGAGCGCCTCGAACAATCTCAGCAGCTTCAAAGCCATGTCGGGATCGACGTTGCCGGTCGGCTCGTCGGCGATCAGCAGTCTGGGCCGGGCAATCACCGCGCGGGCAATGGCGACACGCTGCTGCTCCCCGCCCGACATGGTCGGCGGCACGGCGTGGGCGCGGTGCGACAGGCCCACCCAGTCGAGCATATCGCCGACCGCGCGCTGGACCTTCTTCTCCTCAGTGCCGGCCAGCCGCAGCGGCAGGGCGACATTGTCGAACGCCGTGAGGTAGGGGACGAGGCGGAAGTTCTGGAACACCACCCCAAGGCGGCGGCGCAGCTCCGGCAGGCGGCTTTGCGGCATGGTCACGAGGTCCTGCCCGAACATGCGGATTGCCCCGCGTGAGGGCCGCTGCGCGAGGTAGAGCATCTTGAGCAGGCTGGTCTTGCCTGCCCCGCTCGCGCCGGTCAGGAAATAGAAGCTCCCCGGGTAGAGCGTGAAGCTGAGATTGCTAAGCACCTCGGGCTCGGTGCCATAGCGCAGCCCGACATTGTCGAATTTCACATGACCGGCCAGAGCATCGTCCATGCCCTCGCACCTAACAGGGGGGCAGGCGGCGGAAAAGCCGCAGAACGCGTCTGACAGCCCCCCACACCCGATTTACGCCCCGCAATTTGGCCGCAATGTGGAAAACAGCGGGTAAATGGCCGCCTCGGCAACGCTTGCTCTTGTGCGCGATGGCGCGTGGACTATTGCAAATGCGAGATGATTATCGCCTGCCCAGCCTGCGGCACCCGCTACTCGGTCCCCGATGCTGCCATCGGCAGCGAAGGTCGCACCGTGCGCTGCGCCAAGTGCAAGCACAGCTGGTTCCAGGATCCCCCCGAAGTTGCGGCGCCTGCCTCTCCACCATCGGCTTCGCCGCCGCCGACGCAGACACAACCGGTTCCCGAGCAACAGCCGGAGCAGAATCCTCCCACGGTCGCAGCCCCGCCCGCATCTGTGCCGGAGCCGGCGCCACCTGCCAGCGCCCCCGTTGTCGCGCCCGAGCCGCAAGAGGAAGGCCCCTCGATCAGTCACTGGCGCACGGCCGAAGCCGAGCAGGAATGCGGCTACACTATCGAGGATGCACCGCTGGCCGCACGGGCCCTGCGGCGCGGGCTGGGTGGGCAAGTCGACGCGCAGAGTAGGGGCGATGTTCCGCCTGCCTTCGCCGATGCGTCGCCACCGGCAGACGAGTTTGTCGACCCGCCATTCGTCGATGAAGATGACTATGGCGACGGCGGCGATAGCGGTGGTACGCGGTTCGGTTACCGCGCTCCCTTCACCCGCCGCCGCAATCCGCTGCGGATGTGGACCTTGGCGGCTCTGCTGTTCGCCCTACTGGCGACCGGCACTGCGGTGGCGGTAAACTATTACGGCCTTCCCGCATGGCTGCCGCTGCAACGCCCCACCTTCGGCGTCGGCCAGCCAGGGCTGGAGCTCGATTTCCCCAAGGCCGACCAGCGCAAGGAGCCGCTCGAGAACGGCGAGCTCATCTTCCGCGTGCGCGGCAAGATCACCAACACCGCGAGCGAGAGCCTCGACGTGCCCAACTTGCTGGTGGTGTTCAACGACCGGCGCGATCGCAATATCGGTGACTGGGTGGTCGTTCCTTCCAAGCGCAGGCTCGCTCCGGGCGAGACCGTGATGGTCACAGAAGCGATCTCCGACATCCCCCCCGGCGCAGCCGGCGCGGCGCTCGGCTGGGCGCCCCGTTAAGCGCCCTCGCGCAAACTCTCGTCAAAGAGCTTGCACGTACCCAAACCCCTTGCTAGTGGCGCGCTCCTACCGCGGGGCCAGCTACTTGGCAGCCCCGATAAACCCGAGTGCGGTCGTGGCGGAACTGGTAGACGCGCAACGTTGAGGTCGTTGTGGGCGAAAGCCCGTGGAAGTTCGAGTCTTCTCGACCGCACCAAACAGTCTTTCCGAAAATCATGATTTAGCCTTCGGGCACACAGCTCCACGAGAGTGGCGCAGTTCTGCGGGAACCCGGCAGCGGCCTTGACGCTAGGTGTGTCAGAGCACGCAGAAAGAGCCGGTTGGCTCAGCCCTTCTCTTCCTAGTTCTCTGTCCAAAAATAGCTCACCGCAAGTGGGGCCGCGCATCGTCAGTTGGCGAACCTCAGCATCCGCTCCTGCGCCTGCCAGCAGGTGGGCAGGTCTGCATCCGGCGATCAAGGCGGGCGGGCTGACGTCCATCGATGATCGCTGCGATGATGCGCGGGCTCAGCCATGAGAGTCGAAACAGCTTGCCAAGCTGGGTCCGACAGCGCCCCTCACGCTTTCCCAGCTGATTGAGACTGAGTGCCGGCGAGGCGAGCACCAGCTCGCGAACCTCCATCGCTTCGGCGATCAGGCCGACCAGCTTGCGATCAATCTGATCGGTTGCTGCGGTGTTGTCGATCCGCAGCTTTGCCTCGCGGAAGGCCTTGCGCTCGGGGAGCGGCAATACTCGATGGTACCCAGCCCGATGCGCTCACCAGATCGCGCCTGCTGATGTCGAATATACCGACCGACTGGTCATTGCAGCGCAGATTGTTTGGTTTTCCGGCCCCTCGCCGCGAAGCGGCACTGCGCAAATCCGAGGGTATGTGGCCGACTGCAGCATCGCAACGTAGAGAGTCAGATACAGTCGATCGGGCGAGTTTGCCTCACCCATCCAATCCGCAAGCCGGATAAAAAACAAAGCCTGAACCTCGAAGCTGACTTGCTGAGTAGATGGCTTATGGACAGACGGCTTTCTACCCATGCTTGATCGTAAACTTCTTTTTGGCGCAATGCAGGCGCGGTCGGCTGGTGGCCGCAACTTGTTGACCTGCAATGCTTGCTAAGCGGGAAAGACGGGTGACGACTGTCGTCCTCCCAGCTGGATTTCGGTTGTCGGCTAGAAGGCTCCTCAAAGTTACGATATGTACCGGGCTATGCGTAGACTGGGCCCCTTGCATCAGTTGAGATCCGCTCTTGCGGGTTTGCTGGGCATTTCCGATGAGCGCGCGCGCGATGGTAGTTGGTGGGAAATAGACCTCATCATTGTGCTTCTTATAGGGGTATTTGCGCTTGGCGCTTTCGCTTGGACGCAGTTTTGACTGCGGACCAGGCAATCCTTTCAGATACAAGTGCCGCGAAGCGCAATCTTCACCAGCGACGCTCGGCCAGCCTCGCTGGCTAAGGAGGCAAGCAGAACTCGGTCACTTCACAAGGGAGCGCCACCAGTCTTCATGGTGGAGATACCAGCGTAGCGTCTCACGCAGCCCCCCCTTGAAACTGCACTGAGGCGCATAGCCCAGTTCCCGGCGCGCCTTGCTCTCGTCAATCGCATAGCGACGATCATGCCCGGGCCGATCCGGAACAAATGTCTTGAGTTCTTCACTCTTGCGTCCGCTAGCCGCAGGCGCCTCGGGAAACCTCTCATCCAATCCGTCGATGTCTTTAAACGCGAGATCAACCTCCGAGCAAATGGTGTTGATCACCGTCAAATTGGTAAGCTCAGCGCCGCCACCGAAATTGTATGTCTCGCCGAGTCCCGCCTTGGTCAGGCAGGCATCAATCGCACGGCAATGGTCGTCGACATGCAGCCAATCGCGCACGTGCATGCCATCGCCGTAAATGGGCAGTGGCCGACCATGGAGTGCATTGAGCAGAAACAAGGGAATCAGCTTTTCCGGGTACTGGAAGCGCCCATAATTGTTCGAGCAATGGCTGGTCGTCACTTCCAGTCCGAACGTATGATGGTAGGCGCGCACCAAGTGATCTGACGCCGCCTTCGATGCCGAATACAGCGAATTGGGCGCGTAGGGCGTCGTTTCGCTGAATGCGGGATCGCTGGGGCCGAGCGAGCCGAACACCTCATCCGTCGATATGTGGTGGAAGCGGTGCGGCCGGCCGCTGCCTGCGAGCCACACCGCCCGCGCCGCCTTCAGGAGGCTATGGGTGCCGACGACATTGGTATCGATGAAGGCATCTGGGGCGCAGATCGAGCGATCGACATGGCTCTCTGCTGCGAAGTGCACAATGGTCGTAATATCATGATCGCGCAGCAGTTGCATGACCAGCTGTGTATCCCGGATATCGCCGACAATGAGTTCGGTATGGGACGCGCCTTCAAGCGTAGCGCGGTTACCGGCATAGGTCAGCGCATCAAGCACGATCACCCTGTCTTCAGGATGATGCGCATTCCAATAGTGGACGAAATTGCCGCCAATGAAACCAGCGCCGCCCGTGACGAGCAGGCTAGCCAAGCTTCTTTTCCGCTTGCAGCATGAGGAGCAGGTTCGCGCGCCAATGGGCCGCCTCATTGCCAAGGAACGCACGGGTAGTGGTGCAGTCGAGGGCGGAAAAGGCAGGTCGCCGGGCAGGCTCCTGGGCCTCTGCAGTTGTGATGGGCCGGATCGCGGGTATCCGCTCGATCAACCCTAACGCCAGCGCCTCTTCGGCAAGCGCGAGAGCAACGTCATAGTGGCTAGCTACTCCAGCATCACTGTGGTGGAAGTAGCCGCTCGCCTTTCGCGCCGCCAATGCCCAGATCGTGCGGGCAAGGCCCGTCGCCCAGGTCGGGGAGCTGATCTGGTCGGAGATCGCTACAACCTCGCGGCACTCCAGCATTTGCTCGAGCATGGCTCGCACGAAATTGTTGCCGCCTGCCTCGTAGAGCCAGGATGTGCGAACCAACAGGTCTTGCTGCCTCAAGTGGGCCTCGCCCTCGGCCTTGGACCGCCCGTAGGCTGAAAGCGGATTGGCGGCATTATCGGGCAGATAGGCGCGCGCGGCTGCCCCATCGAACACGCAATCGCAGGAGATATGGACGAGTTTGCCGCCGGTATCCTCCATCGCCTCAACCAAGACAGCGACAGCGTCGGCGTTGACCTCTCGGGCGAGGTCCTCCTCACGCTCAGCCGCACCGAAATCAGTATAGGCGGCGGCATTGATAATGAGATCGGGAGCCTCGACCACAAGCCGAGCGCGCAGCATTCCCAGGTCAGTAAAATCAACATCATCGGCACCGATGGCATTGAGATCCATATGGCTGGGCGAGGTGCGCAGCAGAGCGCCGCCAAGCTGGCCGCTGGCTCCGGTGATGAGAACTCTCATAAGAATGCCTTCGCGCTAGTGGGACTGAGATCCTGCGCGGGCTATTCGCAGATCGAACGCGATCGTATTCAATTCGGAGGTCGGCGACAATGCAAGACGCGGAGCAGAGAGCCGTTCTTCACTATTCGATGTCTCAGCGGCCGATCCGCTCACACGCGGCGGTTTCTAGATGGCAGGCGCGCTCCATCCCATTAAGGTCGCGATCTGTGCCCGCAGTTTCTGATTAGCTTTAGCTCCGCACCAGTCGCCCTGGCCGTGCGCCAGTGTCTGCATCGTTCTCGCGGATCATCACGCCATTGCAGAAGGTGGCGGCATAGCCCTTCACCGGTTGCATCAGGCGCGTGCCGCCTGCGGGGAGATCGTGGTGCGCCACGTGGGGGGAGACGGTGAGGCTGGCGTAGTCGATGACATTTATGTCGGCGCGCTTGCCAGGTTTCAGCAGGCCGCGATCACTGAAACCATAGAGCGCAGCGTTGCGTGCGGTCTGCTTGTGGACGAGGAATTCCAGCGGCAGGGTCGGCCCGCTCTTGCGGTCGCGGGTCCAAAAGCTGAGTTGTGTGGTCGGCATTGTGGCATCGCAGATCAGCGTGACATGCGCGCCAGCATCGCTCAGGCCAGTGACGGTATCTGGATGGCGCAGCATCTCTTCCAACACGGCAAGGCTTTTCTGCTGATCCCCTTGCGTCAGCGCCTGGAACGTGCGGCCTTCGTCCTCCAGCATCACATCGTAAAGGTACTCAAGCGCATCGCGCCCCTCTGCCTTGGCCCGAGCGCCGATGGAGGCGGATTTTTCGGCTTCGAGGTTGATCGGTTCGGAGAGCGGGTAGAGGCTGTTAGCCCCGCGCCGGAATAGGCCGTAGACGTTCTGCATCGACCCCGGCGCTTCATGCGGCACATCCCGTTCCGACAGGATCTGGCGCTTGATTTCCGGATCGCGCATTGCCTTGACGCGCTCGGGCAGCGGCATGTGCGCGAGCTTTTCAAGATAGGTCGGGCGGCGCATGAAGGCGTGATAGCTAGAAAGGCCGTGGATGAAGCCGATGATGCGCGAGGGTACCTGCGGGAAGAGGTGCGCGCCGCTTTCGTTCGCTTCCCGGCAACGCTCCAGCATCTGCCGCCACAGATCGGGCGCATATTCGCGGATTTCCACCAGCGTGAAGGTGAGCGGGCGGCCGCTTTCCTCCGAAATGCGGCGGAACAGTTCGAGCTCCGCCAGCGGTTCGCTGCGTTCACCGCCGAGCGCTTCGAGCTTACCCACGGTGCCCGCCGGGATCGCCTCGATCACACCCTTGCCCAGCTTTCTGAAGCGGCGGGCGATGGCGAGAAGTTCTTCCTCTGGCGCAAAGGTCCCCGGCACCGGTTCGCCCCACAGCGCGCGGTGACCGATGGTGCGTGAGGTGGAAAATCCGACCGCGCCCGCCGCGACGGCTTCCTCAACGAGATCGGCCATGCGCTCGATCTCCTCGGGCGTCGCGTCCTCGTTCGTGCGCCCTCGCTCGCCCATCGCATAATAGCGCACCGCGCCGTGGGCGATCTGCGCGCCGACATCGATCGCGTAAGTGCGCGAGGCAATATAATCCATGTATTCGGGGAAGCTCTCCCAGCGCCCCCATTCGATCCCCTCGTAGAGCGCGGTGCCGGGGATGTCCTCCACCCCCTCCATCAGCTCGATCAGTTCCTTTTCCTGCCCGGGACGCACAGGTGCGAAGCCGACGCCACAATTGCCCATAACCACGGTGGTAACGCCGTTGTGAGAGGAGGGCGCGAGTTCGTCGTCCCAGCTGACCTGGCCGTCATAATGCGTGTGGATGTCGATCCAGCCAGGGGTGACGATGTGCCCCTTGGCATTGATCTCGCGGCGCGCCGCGCCAGAAATCTTCGGGGCCACCTGAGTGATCACCCCGTCCTTGAACGCCACGTCGCCAATGAACGGCGTGCTGCCCGAGCCATCTACGATCCTGCCGCCACGAATGATCACGTCATGCATCAGGATCACCTCTCCCGGTTCTTTTGCGGGAGACTATGGAACTTTGCGACGGCGCGCCCCCAGTAAAAATGCTCAGCGCACCACTTGCCTGCCGTTCACCATGTGCGCCACGCGCTCGAGCACCCTCACGTCAGCGGCGGGAGCTGCCATGTCCCCCGTCAGCACCAATGGCACAGATTTGAGGTTGGGATTTGAGGAGAACCAGGGCCTAAGGTCGCTCCGAGGGCAGGCCAGTCAGCCCCCCCGCGCGCGACGCCCAGTCCTGCCCTCGCGCGCGGCTGAGCGTTTCCGCGTAGCGCCGTATGAACGAGGCGACGGAGACCGGCTCGCGGCGCCTTGAACGGCGAGGACGGGAGGGGCTAGGCCGCCGCAGCCTGCTCCTGCGGATCGAACAGCTGGTAGCCTCTGCCCCAGACGGTCTCGATGTAGTTCTCACCGCCACAGGCCAGCCTCAGCTTCTGCCGCAGCTTGCAGATGAACACGTCGATGATCTTGATCTCGGGTTCGTCAACGCCGCCATAGAGGTGGTTGAGGAACATTTCCTTGGTCAGCGTGGTGCCCTTGCGCAAGCTGAGTAGCTCGAGCATCGCATACTCCTTGCCGGTCAAGTGCACGCGCGCGCCATCGACTTCGACAATCTTGGCGTCGAGGTTCACAGCCAGCTTACCGGTGCGGATCACGCTCTGCGCGTGGCCCTTCGAGCGGCGCACTACGGCGTGGATGCGCGCGACCAGCTCTTCGCGGTGGAAGGGCTTGGTCACGTAATCGTCAGCGCCGAAGCCGAAGCTGCGAACCTTGGCATCCATTTCCGAATTGCCCGAAAGGACCAGCACAGGCGTCTGCACCTTGGCGACGCGCAGCTTCTTGAGCACGTCATAGCCGTGCATGTCGGGCAGGCTCAGGTCGAGCAGGATGATATCGTAATCATACATCTTGCCCAGATCGAGGCCCTCTTCCCCCAAGTCGGTCGAGTAGACATTGAAGCCGTCGCTCGTGAGCATCAGGTCGATCGCCCTAGTGGTCGCCTTGTCATCTTCGATTAGCAGAATACGCATTATTGCCCCTATTTTTTCTCACCAGGCCCCCCGCTAACGGGGAGGCTTACGGCTGTTAACCACACTCTATTTCGAAGATGGTTAACAATGTGTTTCGAGGGCGAAGATGGATGCGCGGGCCTGACAGAGTGGGAGTGCACGCCCTGTCAGTCCGGTTCTACGGGATCGCTCAAAGCGCGAGGCGCTTATCCGTTTCTGTGTTGGCGCAGAACTGGCGCGGCGAGGATTAATGGGGTCGGCGCGATCGGCGTCGCGCCCGGCGCAACTGTCGTCGCCGTACGCGTACTCGACCGGAACGGTTCGGGGAGCAATTCGGGTGTGATCGCCGGCGTCAATTACGTGGCCGAGAAAGGCAGCAATGGCGACGTTGCCAATATGAGCCTGGGCGGCGGGGTGAGTACGGCGCTCGATACCGCAGTCATTAACGCTGCAGCGAAAGGCGTGCGCTTCACCATTGCGGCGGGCAATAGCGCGGCCAACGCGGAGAACTATTCGCCCGCCCGTGCCGACGGGGCCAACATTTACACCGTATCGTCCGTCGACAAAGGCGACAACTGGTCGAGTTTCTCAAACTTCGGCATCCCGCCGGTCGACTTCGCCGAACCCGGGCGTGATATCTACTCGACCTGGATCGGGAAGGGCTACCGAACCATTTCGGGAACTTCGATGGCCGCGCCGCATCTTGCCGGCATTCTGCTGCGAGGGGGTGTCGGCAATGGTGGGATGGTTTACGGGGCTCCTAGCACGGGGTGTACCATTGGCGTTGTTATTCCCTGACGGCGCGCGCCATTAAACCGAAGCGCAGCGCCGGGCGCTGCGCTTCGGTCGCGGCCGGTATTTCAACGTGGCGCCTGGCTGTCCTCGGCAGTGGCCTGCAGCGATTGCACGCATTGGATCTTGGGGGTCTCTTATAGTCTCGCGTGTTGGCGCTTGTGTGGCAAAACTGCTGATCAGCCGCTACTGGGCGAGGGGTATTGAGGGTGCTCTGCCGCCTGAAAACTCGGCCATTTGGGGGTAGAGTTTTCTGCCATAGGTTTCCTCGGCCAGGCGAGGGTACGGCATGAGGGCATCGAGGTTCACGGGCGCGCGGAAGGCGTTCGCCATCAGGCAGGGGGCGAGGGAGGCACGCCGGTCGCCCAGATCTGCCGGAAGGCAGAAATCAGCCAGGCGACCTACTTCAACTGGAAGAAGAAAAACGCGGCGCTGATACCATCGGAGATGCGGCGGCTGCGGCTTGCGCTCGATCACGTCGAGGCTGTCTCCTGCCCACCGGTGACGCCCACAGCGCAGACAACTTCTGTCAGTCAGTGCGCCGGGGGGAGGACGAACCTTATGGCCCCCACTGGCAGCCAATCGATCCAGTTCGGGTCTCGGCCAAGTTTGGGGATCGCCTGCACTGCTTGGATCGCGGCGCCAAAGAGCGCGAGGCCGGTGAAGATAATCAGGACAGAGAGCCGCGGATACTTGAGCGCCAGAGCAGGTTATCGGGCGTGGGGGGTGGGGGGAGGGTGAATCCGAAACTCACAATTCAACCCTATGCACAGTAGGAAAGAGTGGGTTTAAGGGGGGAGGCCCTGCTCCTATATTGTTCGCATCCAAAACCGGTGGAGGCGGAAAAACATGACACGGCGCAAGCCCTCCGATGGCAGATCAGGCGGGGACAAAGATCCTTCCGCTTCGAAAGGCGAGAAGGGCGACGGTCCGCATTTTGTAATCATGCCCGGTAATCTGGCTGAGGCTTCCGGCTCGCAGTCGGAGGCCTTTGCGCTTTCGCTGTTTAAGCGTGCGGTCGAAACGATCTGGGTGACTGACCGCTCGAATAAGATGGCCACTGACGAGGCTCTGCAAGCAGCGCTAGATGCCTTGCGCGGCATTCGTCCGCGTGACGAGGCAGAGGGCATGCTGGCCGCGCAGATGGTGGCGACCCATCATGCGGCGATGGAATGTATGCGCCGGGCGAACCTCCCAGACCAGAGCATGAAGGGCATCGACTTGACCCTCAAGCATGCAGTCCGTCTGATGAGCCTCTACGAGCGACAGCTTGCCGCGCTCGACAAGCGTCGCGGAAAGGGACGGCAGAAGATCACGGTCGAGCACATCACCGTGCAAGCCGGCGGGCAAGCTATCGTGGGCGATGTCAACAAAGGGCAGGCTGCTCCACCCTCGCCCGCCACCGCGGTGCCGCCAATGGCGGGGGCCCTCGGCGATGACAGTGCCGCGAGCGCCGACGGCGAGGAGTTGTCCCGCGCACTGAAGGCTAAGCCAGCGAAGTCTCCGAGGAAGAGGCGCGACTAGTGCCGAGGAAGCCGTTCGGCGATCATCCGCGCAACACCGAGCCAATGACTGCAAGTCAGCGTTGCGGCGCAAAGACCCGATCGGGCGAGCCCTGCCGCGCGCCTGCGGTACAGGGAAAGGCGCGATGCCGGATGCATGGCGGCGCTAAAGGGTCGGGCGCACCCAAAGGCAACAGCAATGCGCTCAAGCATGGGCTCTATACGCGCGAGGCGATCGCCGAGCGTAGGGCTCTGGGCCAGTTGTTGCGCGAGATGCGTGAGGGGCTGCGGTCGTTTGAAGAGGAGGCATGAAATAGCAACGGTTCCCGGCCCCAATCAATGCCCCTTGTCGTCGCCTAAGCGACGCTGTTGCGAGGACCGCTCCCCTGGATGTATCAATCAGCGCCGGTGACGGCGTCAGTGGCTGCCTCACGATGGAAGAGCCATCGCACGAAAATCACGATGATTAGTGCAACATCGATGCCGAGGACGTTGGCGCCGAAGTCGGCCCAGTCCGGTTCGCACCTCATCCTCGGAGCCGCTGATCAAGAGTACAGGCCCGCATACGCGTAGCTATTGAGGGGGGCTCGTGCGCCGCGCGGGCTGGGGACTGAGGGCAGGCCGAAGGCAGGCCAGTCAGCCGCCGCGCGCGGCGCCAAGCCCTGCCCTCGCCCGCAGCTGAGCGTTTTAGCGCAGGGCCGTGTGATCGAGGCCAGCGAGACCGGCTCGCGGTGCCTCGATCGGCGGGGGCGGGAGGGGCTACTCGGCTACGGACGCCGTCTCGTCGTCGCGCAGCACGTAGCCGCGGCCCCAGACGGTCTCGATATAGCTATCACCGCCGCAGGCCAGCCTCAGCTTCTGCCGCAGCTTGCAGATGAAGACGTCGATGATCTTGAGTTCAGGCTCGTCCATCCCGCCATAGAGGTGGTTGAGGAACATTTCCTTGGTCAGCGTCGTGCCCTTGCGCAAGCTGAGCAGCTCCAGCATCGCGTATTCCTTGGGGGTGAGGTGCACGCGGGCGCCATCGACCGCGACCGTCTTGGCGTCGAGGTTCACGGTGAGCTTGCCGGTGCGGATCACGCTCTCAGAGTGGCCCTTAGAGCGGCGCACCACGGCATAGATGCGGGCGACCAGCTCCTCGCGGTGGAAGGGCTTGGTGACGTAGTCGTCAGCCCCGAAGCCGAAGCTGCGGATCTTCGAATCCATCTCCGAATAGCCCGACAGGATCAGCACCGGCGTCTGCACCTTGGCGACGCGCAGCTTCTTCAGCACGTCGTAGCCGTGCATGTCGGGCAGGTTCAGGTCGAGCAGGATGATGTCGTAGTCATACAGCTTGCCCAGATCGAGGCCCTCTTCGCCGAGGTCGGTCGAGTAGACATTGAAGCCTTCGGTGGTGAGCATCAGCTCGATCGCCTTGGCGGTGGCCGGTTCGTCTTCGATCAGCAGAACACGCATTGCAGTCCCCTGTTTTTTCTCTCCGGGCACCCCCGCTAGCGGGGAGGCTTACGGCTGGCAGCCACACTCTATTACCGAATATGGTTAACAATGTCTTTCGAGGGCGACGATTGATGCGCGATGGGCAACGACTTGGGGCTCATCGAGCGGATCGCCCGAAGAACCGTATCGCGCCTACGGCCAGCAGCACTGCAGCGGCAGCCGCTGCGTCTGCCAGCCAGTCAACCCAGCTTGGCTCGCGGCCGAGCTGGGGAATGGCCTGCACGACTTCGACTGCCCCGCCGAAGAGGGCAAGGCCGAGGAAGATCACCACGAGCCGGACGCGCGGATAGGCGAACGCGGCAAGGCCCGCCAGGACGAGGAACGCCAGCACGTGGAGCACCTTGTCGCTGGGGTCGCCGGGCAAGGCCGGCGGCTGCGGCAGGCTGGCCATCACGAAGGCGAACACGAGTGCCGACCAGAACAGCAGCTGAAACAGGCGCTCGATCAGCATCGGGCCTCAGTCGTCCCGTTGAGCTCGGTCGCGGTGCAAGCGTACGCCGGGGGATTGGATTGGGTCTCCGAAGAACTCGATCCCTGCGTTCTCCAATGCCTCTTGGATCCGCTCCAGCGTGCCGCCTCGCGAAACAGGGATCGCTTCTGCCGTTTCGAACCGTTGGATGGTGGCCCAAGAGACTTGAGCAGCCGTGCCGAGTTGCACAGCCGACCATTGTAGCAGCCCTCTCGCTGCGCGGATTTGTGCTCCAGAGATCATTGACAATCCGACAGAGTGATATAAATTATATCGTAGTGGAGGCAGGAAAGATTTCGCAAGTGGTCAGAGAGTTGTGTCTAGATGGAATCTTCGAGCGCTGCCAAGGTGCCTACGCTGAACGCACCCTGTCTGGCTACCGCAATGACCTAGAACAGTTCCAGAGCTGGAGCGAGGCGCGACACAAGGCGTGGCTACCCGCTTCGCCGGCCACGGTCGCCGCGTTCATCGACGAAGAAACCAAGTGCAAGGCACTCTCTACGGTCAAACGGCGGGTCGAGGCGGTGAAATTCGCGCACCGCATGCTCGACCTGCCCTCACCCGTCGCCAACAGCGAG
The DNA here is from genome assembly GCA_027533455.1 of Porphyrobacter sp. Taxonomy (GTDB): domain Bacteria; phylum Pseudomonadota; class Alphaproteobacteria; order Sphingomonadales; family Sphingomonadaceae; genus Erythrobacter. The sequence continues at coordinate 84,600 of JAPZUC010000013.1, forward strand.
GTCAAGCTCGCCTTGCGGCGAGCGATGCGCAGCAACCGTGCTCGGCCCAAGCAGTCGCACGGTCTCACGCACGAGATACTCAGGCGCATCCTTGATGCCTGCCCCGACAGTCTCGCAGGGAAACGGGACGCGGCGATCATCTGCGTCGGCTACGACAGCCTGGCACGCAGCTACGAGTTATCGCTGCTGGAGGTCGAGCATGTATCGAGCGCCTGCTCGACGATCCTGATCCCCCGCTCAAAAACGGACCAGAGTGGAGAGGGGCGCCTCGCCTATCTCGCCCCACGCACGCAGGAAATTCTGATGGAGTGGCTGGACGCGAGCGGGATCACCGGCGGCCCGCTATTCCAGAGCCTGCACACGCGCAAGCTGTCGGGTCAGCCACTTTCGACCTCCGCCATCCGGAGATTGGTTAAGCGGGCAGGGATGCGTGCCGACGACGACGGCGAGGCAGTCAAGCTCTCGGGTCACTCGATGAGGGTGGGCGCAGCGCAGGACATGATGACTGCCGGCCTCGACCACCTCGCCATCATGCAGGCAGGAGGATGGAAGACCCTCGACGTGGTCGCGCGCTATGTCGAGAATGCTGCAGCGCAGAACCTGCACCGGCGCCGTTGGGCGAGCCTAAGCAGCTAGAAGCGCACGAGGCGCTAGACGTTCGCTGGTGATCGGCTCTCGTTTCGCGACCCCGCCAATCAGTCGGGCCGTCTCCCAGAAATGCCCGGCTCTCGCTGCAATCTAGGCTCAGACTGACTCAGCCGGCTTGAGGACGCGCTTCTTCACGAACTCCGCGGGTGCTCCGGAATAGATACTCCACGGATCGAGGTCTTTGCTGGCTGTACTCCCAAGCCCGAGCACGGCCCCTTCTCCGACAGTAACGCCTGGCCCAACGGTAGATCTAGCGGCGATCCATGCTCCGTCCCCGATCGTGATCGGCTTGACTATCAAGTCAAACGTTATCGAGCTCCAGTCGTGACTGCCGGTGCACAAATACGCGCTTTGTGAAATGCAAGCGTTTGATCCGATCTTCACCAGCGCGAGATTGTCGATCCAGACATCTTCGCCAATCCAACTATGGTCACTGACTTCAAGTCTCCATGGAAACTTGATCCTGACATTTGGCTTGATTACTACGCCCACACCGATACGGGCGCCGAACATTTTAAGGAGCAACCGCCGGTGCGCAGACCCAGGCAACCGGGATGAAACGAAGAGGGCCTGCGTCACCATCCAGATCGCTTCGAACCATTTAGGCCGCGCCCGGTCAAATTGCGGATTACGGAAGCGCGCGAGATGGATGGCAGGTTCTTCGGACATGTTGAGCATTTAGTGTTTCGCCACAATCTCGTTTGCGCTTGACCGAGCAGGTGCAGCAGAATGTAGGCGCCTACAAACCCGCATCAGAGAGCCCAACCGCTCGCGTCGTTTGCCTCAAACACAAAATCCGGTCGCGCCCCCTCGCCAAGCGCCCATTTGTAGAGATCAACAAACGAAGCGGCGACGGCATCCCAAGAAAAATCTCTCTCGACCAGTTTGCGACCAACCCGCCCCATTGCCTCAAGGTCCGAACCACTCATCCGAAGAAAATCCGTCAGTGGGCCGATCATTTGCTCTGGTGTGGAGGGGATTTCGATGGCTGCCCCACACTCGAAACCAGCCGGCAAATTGCACGCAGTCGTCATAGCGACAGGAAGCCCATAGGCCCAAGCTTCGAGCACGGCCATCGGCAGACCTTCGCTAAACGAAGGGAGAATGAATGCAGATGCATGCCGGAGAGCAGCGTCCTTCTCTGCGCCGAACAACGGACCCAAAAGCGAAATCTCAGCATTAAGGTCAAGTTCGCTAACCAGTTTCTTGATTTCGTCTGCGTGAGATTGCTGCCCCCAACCAGCAACTGCAAGTTTCCAACCGCCTAGTCGGCTTGTGCGTTTTAGATCTGAGATCGCCCGGATTAGCCCGGCGAGATTTTTCTTGGGATGAACTCGACCGAGGAAGAGAAGCACAGGTACGTCTTTTGCGAACTGATTCACCCACGGTGCCGGAACGTCCGCCGTCCGAGGCCCGGGTATAGAGACACCGTTGGGGACGATGGCTATAGGGTTGCGCAAGCCAAATTTTCGAATGTGATCAGCCTCAGCAGAATTCAGTGCATGGATACACTGAGCTCCAGTGAGATGGCGATCCTCAAAAAGTCGTCGAGCGATCTGCTTTTTCCAGCCGGAGATGCCTAGAGCATGGGGCTCCAGCATTCCGTGGGGCGAAACGATGTATGGTTTGCGAAACCTTCGTCCCCAATCAGCTACTTGGGCGGATGTAGCCATCCAAATTCCGTGTGTGTGTGCAATATCAGGCAGATCTTTGCACAAAGACTCAAATAGCTTAGGCGCCCAACCAAGTGCACTTGGGCCGATGGCAGGAAAAGCATCTACCTTCGCCCCACCCCAGTCTTGGCTTTCGTAAAGCCAGGCGGCATCTTCCAGTCCCAAGATTCGAAGTTCCAAAGACTGCTTACACAAAGCTAGGGAGGTCGCCTCTACAGCAGCACTCACGCCGCCACCCGGGTGCGAGAGTGAATGGGTTACAAGGGCAACCTTCAAAACGACACCAATAGTCCGATCACGCGACGGTTCTGATTTCACGTTTTGAAAGAAAGCGAATGAGCAGCTCGTCCCAAGGCTTCAGGCGCCTTTGCGGAAGCAGATAAGCCAATTTGCAAGCAGCTGAGAGGCCTTCAGAAAAACGTTCAGGACCCCATTCAGCAACAATCTGACGGCTAAACTCACCCATTCTAGCTCGCTCGCTTGGAGATAGCGCAATCAAGAGAGACAAGGCAAGCGCCATATCTTCAACGTTCAACGGATCGACTACCCAGCCATTTTTCCCTTCATGGACCAGCTCAGGACTGGCGCCGCATGGCGCTGAAACCACCAAGGGAAGCCCCGCTGCAGCAGCCTCATTGATCACCAATCCCCATTGCTCAGCAGTAGAGACGTGCACAAAACCTTCTGCAAGCCCATAGAACGATGGAAGCAAATCATAGGGACGAAAACCCATCAGATGCACCCGGTCAGTGACGTCATTTTCCAGAATTGCAGCCTCGACCGATCGGCGTTCGGGCCCATCACCCAAAAGGACCAAATCCGGCGCGTCACAAGTCGAGCCTATCGATTTAGCATATGCCTGAATCAACCGAGGCAGATTTTTCTTGGGGATAAATCGCGCCGAAGCCAACAGATACCTTGCAGGCAAACCTAGGCGACGACGTTCAATCTCACCCTCAGCACGAGCTCTCGCTGCACCCGCAAAAAAATGCCGATTGTCGACAGTGTCGTAACCAACAAAGACGTTTTCCTCAGGCATACCAAGAGAAACAATGTAATCTCTATGAACTCTTCCTCCAACGAGCGCAGTATCGCAGGTTCTTACAATCCGTGATTTTAACTTTTCACGATGTAACGAGCGAGCGGCGTCCGAATACTGACTATCTGACATGACAACCAGCTTCTTTTGATTACGCTTCGCCCACAAAATCGCAGCGAAGCACTGAACAGTTGCCCAACCAGCAATCACGACGACATCAGGCTTATGTGAATCAAGCACAGCCATAATGGATCGGAAAATCCGATTTGGTTTCACGCCGATCAATTCGATGAACTTTACATCACCGACGTCATCGCTCCTAATATCTGAATAAAACATCTCACTACTTCTCGCATTCACTAGAAGCGTTTTAGCACCCGTTCTGCTATATTCCTTAATTCGCCCTGCAAAGTAATGAGGCACAGCTGAAACAATTATTGCAATTTCCATTTTATATAATTCCAAGCCACGTAACTCTATTCAAGCTATTTGTCGAGTTCAATATATTCGATAAAAAGACCTCGGGAACATCTATTCGGCAGATTTGTCAGATCCTGATATTCAAACAGAAATGGCTTATTTATGTTATTTTATGCGTGTAGCCATTGTGATGGCTGGCCGCTCCACGAACAGGTAAAGTGTATATCCGAATACGACCGAAGCTAATGTTGCCGTCAATGCTCCAGCCAAGCTATGTGAACCGATAGGAAGGCCAAAAAGCTTAAGTACGTGGAAGGTCACCACATGCGTCGCATAGATGGAGAAACTGAAAATCCCAATAGACGCAAGCGATGATAGGCAAAATTCGACACAAGGTCTCCGCAATTGCCCCAACCGCAAACCCAAAATGACAAATGCACCCGCTGCAATTGTCAACGGCAGACAACTTAGCACTGATGTACTCCGTCCCCACTGGCTTCCGTCCAGAGCGATCCCTCCTGTTACCGCGCAGATTATGGAGAGCCCCCACCACCAAATACCGTGGGGGAGCCGCCCCCGCGAAGACTCGCATTCGGCAATATATGCCCCGAAAGTCCACATGAACAAAAAAGCAAAGAAAATCGGTGTTACTCCGAAGGCAAACGGGTTTGCTTCTGTCCATCGGAAGAAAAAATCGAGTCCCACATACACCGTCGATATTGCGGCCGACGCGATCAGCATCGCATACGCGCCAAATTTCTTCGAAATAAAATAAACAATGGGGTAGAACAAATAAAGATGAATCTCTATCGAAAGCGTCCAAAACACTCCGTTCCAACTATACATTGGCGCAATTATCCCCTGAAGAGATAAAACACTAACAAAAAATGCGTACGCGGAGCGATCCACATCGCGTATTTCAACGCCTCTCAAAAATTCGATGTGGGAAACCAAAAAGGTAAGCATCAACGCTGCCAAATAAACTGGATAGATTCTGAGAGCTCGGCGCTTGTAGAAAAGCAACCAGTCCACGGCAACTTGGTCGCTTGCTGCAAATTGCTGGGAGGCTCGACGATGAATGCAGTAACCACTCAAAACAAAGAACACTTGGACGCCGAACCATCCAAAAGAAAACGGGGCCGATGCATACCCAATCAGCGCGTCAGGCCAAATAGTAATTCCATAAGTTCGCCAAACTGCCGACAATCCCGCCCAAAACTCCACACGAGCATGGTATAAAACGACAGCGATTGCAGCCAAACCGCGCATCGCATCTATAGCATCGACACGCTTGTAGTTAACAGCCGAGTGCATCGAGGCAGTTTCCTGAATCAAGTCAGCGTTCCTCTATATTGCTGTTCTGGAAAACGTCTGTCCGGACGCCGCAAAGGAAATAGCACGCTGCTGACTGCCCACCCATATAACAAACCAACTGAACACAGGTTCCGATTGCAGCACCTGACATTCCTATTGACGGGACCAAAAGAAACGAGACAAGCGCATTCACCCCTAATGATGTCAACGTAATTGCAAATACAACTCTCTCCTTTTTAAACGCCAATAGAACCGGCTGCGCGGGCCCCAGCAAACTCATGCCACAGAAGCCGATCAACAGTATAATCAGAGGCCACTTTGCCTCAGTAAAGCTGGGACCATAAAAGCTTAAATATGCATGAGAACCCGCGGCGGCCACACAAGCAGCACAAACTGTCAAAATGCTTCCAGACATCGCTGCCTCTCGAACAGAACGAGCGGTGCCAATTATGTCACCTTTGGCAACCAAACGAACAATGGTAGGAGATGCAAGTGCAATCGAAGCGCCGTAAAAAAAGGAAATAACGTTTGCCGCTCGTGCTGCCGCATAGTAGTGGGCCACTACGGTTGAATCAGCAAGCGCTGTCAAAACAATTATATCTACTTGAGTAGTTGCATTTATCACCAACTGAACTGCGGCGAATGTAAGAGCGGACGAAAGCGCGCGCGTATGTTGTTGATCCCAAAGATCTCCGTTTCTAACATCAGTCCAGACTAAAACGAGATCCGGATAATTCCTCGTAAAAAGGAAATACGCGAGTAAAGCAATGCTCACTGCAACCCCGGCGATCTGTGACCCGAGAGCTGAAATCAGGGATGTTGAGCCAAAGGCAGCCAACGCCAAAAGAAATACAAGCGCAGCTATAGGTCGCCAAAACCCAGTGACCCATGCGCTAAGTAGTACGCGCTCCAGTCCGGCGTGAATGGCAGCAAGCACTCCCGCCAAGCCGCTTAAGGTCATGAATGCCAGGACCAAAGCGTAGCTTCTGTCCCAAAAGCTGTTCGTCAAAATCGTAGCAAATAGGATTATCGACGAAGAGATACAGAGCAATTTCGCGATCGGCACTAAGCTAGCTCGATCGCCAGATCCTCGGGAATGCGCAAGCTCCCGTTCTAGGAGCTGGGGTAAACCGAACGAAATTATTACAGCTCCGAGGCTCGCAGCCGTCATTAGAGAAACATAGTTTCCGAACGCCTCTGCACCGAGCAATCGCGCACCGACGATTGAAAAAGCGAGAGACGCAATGGCGGAAAATATTCTGATCCCGGCCGTAAAAGCCGCAGAAAGATTCCTAGCGGCTAAATTCTGAATTTGCCGTATAAGTCTTTCAACATACAGCAGGAACTTGGTTTCGGGCGTCATTTTCAATTCTGTTTCCAAGCCAGAGCGTTTGCATGGATCATGTGTTTATTGAAGCGTCGGTTTGACCGGCTTTTCGGCCCAATTGATCAGGGGCGGACCGAATGCGACCGCCGACCAATTGCGATGCGGCGACGCTTCAAAAATCCGAAAATGAAAAGAGAAAAGACTACCAAGGCTGGAAGGCGCGCTGGGAACACCAAAAAACCATGGGTGATCGAGATTAAGCCCGCAGATAACGCAATAAGATAAAAGTATTGGTGGAAAAGCGAACCAGCCATAGCTAGCCTAAATAGCCAACCGTATGCGAATCCAACGATTAAGTAAATTAGAGGTGCAGCGTATCCAAATGCTTCAAACGTGTCCGCAAACGCGGTTATAACCGTACCTAAATCCGTTTTGACGTTTGCAGATTGAGGGACACCTTGGTCAAAGATCTGCAACGATCGTTTGGTTTCATAACCCAACCACTGCCCTGGCACATAGTTGAAGACAAACGTATCCCAGATTCGAAGCCCCCAAGTGTGACCTCCTGAGGCGTCCACCGCACCAACTACACGAACCGCATTCCCAAGCTCTGTATACAGAGGCATTACATCGCTCGCAAACGGATCAATCTTTAACAACTCTTCTACGGAAAACGTTCCCCGGACACGAATTCCATCTTCATTTGTTTGAAAAATTATTCGTCGGACTTGCGAAATCGAGCTGACCAGTATCGCAGCAACAGCTCCGCCACCCAAGAGGATTAGACGGCTCGGAAGCTGTCTACGCGCAAACCATCCGGCTATGATTACGATCAGAGCTATCTCAACGGTAGATTCCCTTCGTGCATCCAGAAGCGCCGCTGGAACGATAAATGCAGCATTGAAAAGTGCCCAATAGAGGAAGTTACGATCATAGCTGCGTAAATAGCAGAGCAGGCTAATTGCGAATGCGAGGATTTGAAATTTTGAGAAAAAATACAGAATAGTAGGCACACCAGTCCACTGAGACACGCCAGTCAATTCGCTTGGCAAGCGCCTGAGCCAAATGGAGAAAATCGCTCCCACTAATGAAGCCCCGACAACTGCCCAGCGAAGCTGAGTTTCATTGTAGACAGCGAAAGTGAGTTTTCCACGTTGGAAAGCGGCGAGCCTCCATCCAAGGATTGTTGCGCCCAACAAGCCGATAGCAATTACCAAAACTTTGGATAAATCATCTTGAGGCGCTGCAGGGTCCTTAAGCAACTGGTGCGCCTGAGGTAATACGAAGCCAGCATAGAGTGCCGCGATTAGAGTTGGAAATTCGCAAAATTTTCTGAGATTGTAAACTGCTGCCCAAAGCAGCCAGGCGCAAATGGTAACTAGAAAGAAGAATAAAATTTCCGTCATTGTAAATTGATCTTTACTTGATCCAGCATTTTTATAATCCTTTTTCCATAACCATTCAGAGAGTATTCATCCGCTGAGTTATATGAAAAGGTGTCTGAGGTTGTTTGAAATGTCTCAAGCGAATGCACGAGAGCTTTCAGATCGCCAGCGGGTATCACGGTTATTCCACTATGGTTTGGCGGGCCGGAATTTGGCGTACAGATAACTGAAATTCCGGACATAATTGCCTCATATATTACGGTTGCAGAGCCTTCACAAATTGAGGGTAATACCAGAACATCGGCCCACGAGTAGAGAGGCATTATTTGCGAGCGCGGAACTCGCCCTTCAAAGCGCATGTTCTTAGGCGCCGATTTCACGACTTCACTTGGAAGCGCCACCGCACCAGCAAGACGAACCTCGACTGATCTTGATTGCACTTGCTTGACGGCTTCAAGCAAATAATGTGCTCCCTTCCTTAGCCCTACTTCCCCACAGAACAAAATTCGCAGTGGCTCCGCTGTAAGAGTTTTCGGCTTTGGCTGTAAGCCGTGCAGCTTTGCATCGCCCACACCATATGGCAGGATGTAACATTTTTCCGCAGGCCCGCCCCGCTCAGCAATTCCATCAACAACAAACTGGGACGGACACACTATGATATCGGCAAGTAGCCATTCTGCCTCTTCGCGTTCAGATGTAAGTCTGAAGGGAGCAGACGCCTCGCCATTCGTGTACTGCGGCCACCGATCTTCTTCGGCTCGAATTAGCCGCGCGCTAACAGCGAGTGGAGCCATGGTTTGCTCCAAAACACAGAGTTTCTTCTCAATTTTCGCCGCTTTAAACACTTCAAGAGCCGCACCATTGAAACAGTAGACGATATCCGCTTCTCCGAAACCATATTCCGCTACTTGCTCGCAAAACCGCCGACCAAAATCTGCATAAATTCGATCAAGATCTGAATTTTTTCGTAAAAATCGTCGGCTGAATTTATACTCAAGCCCTAACCGTTCGAAATTTGTGACCAGTTCGCTCGGAATAGAAACAGAAGAGCGGCCAAGCCAACGGTCTAACGCTCGAGGACGAATGGCTGACGGCGTTGAAACAAGAAGCGTCTTTAGTTTTTTTTTGTTGCCAATATAGGTGTCCGTGTACAGACGCTCTAACAATCCATGATCGGCAAGAATTCTGGGCACTGCATAGTGCATCCTCGCTCCAATTTGCGCGACAACAACTTTCATATGGTGTAGCTCTTCAATAGAGGCCCAAACACAACCAAAGCAGCTAAAACGATGAACGCCCCAATCATTGTTGAGACGAATCCATAGACCATTGCAAATGCTTCCTATAGTCGTGCAGAATTTGATCGCGACTGAACGCCACAGAATACTCTGATATTATTTTATTCCGGCTCCATTCACCCCGGAATATTTCTTCGGCCAGCTTCCAAGTTTTTTCTGCGGCGTACTTCTCATTATTCAATGGAAGCTCAACACCGAAACGCCCAGAGCAGAGGATTTCCGGCAAGGCCCCGACCGGCGTAGCGAGCAACGGCTTTCCTCGGCTCAAGGCTTCAAGCGCAACCAGGCATTGCCCCTCCGATATTGAAGTCACAGCAATAGCATCACAACTGTCGATAGCATCCAGGACTGAGTGCCGCTCGATCTCGCCATGAAAGTTAATGTTGACACTGGTAGCTGCAGCCTTCGAGCGGAGGGCATCCTCGTCCTCACCTCCACCGAAGATGTGAAATTCTAGCGGCGCCGCTTTAAGCTCATTGGCGATAGCCAGGAGATAATCAACGTTCTTCTGCGCCACAAGCCGTCCGACGAACCCTATTTTTATGACGCGCTTAGAACGGCTTGTTGGGCCTGCGGTTGTGGCAGGTTCAGGTGGAATCAAGGGAAGTACGACAACGGGTCCAGAATAACCCATACTTCGGATATCATCGCGAAACACATCTGCTTGAACCAATATTTTGGTCAGATATTTTCCCGCCAATCTAGGAAGCCCCTTTGGCCACATTTCGCTTGGTCGATATGCAGTGACGTAGATCATCTGGGGCATAGGTTTTCGGCAGATTGAAAGCAGCAATATCAGCAGCCGAAAGACCCAATTTTGAGGAAGCTTCGTGAATAATATAGTACGTGCACGAATAAAGTAATATAACTGTCCGATTATTAAAATGAGATCTGGTAACGCGAAGCGGCAACCCTTCTGAAGGCTTGAACGTGTTACCGCCGTTCCGGCATTCTGGATGATCTCGAGGGCGGGGACTCTGTTTCCCCAAATGACAAGTCTTTTTGTGTAAGGCCAATCCGAAAGAGACCTCATAAGGTCAACCGTAAAGGCTTCTATTCCTCCTGTGTGCTGAAAGCCTCCACCAAAGACTAACAAATCGACGCGCGTTCTCTTCCGCGTAATGTTCATGTAAGACCAATGGTGATTTGGATGAGTAGCAGATAACGCTCGGCAACTTTAGGGCCTGAGTGGCTGTGAAGGTGGTGCTCGAGTTCAGGGCTCCATGCCGGTTCAGCTGTGTACGCATCAGTTATCAGATGTGCGAGGGTATCAACATCGCCGCTAGAATAAGTTTTACCG
>JAPZUC010000006.1 GCA_027533455.1 Porphyrobacter sp.
GGGAGGGATGCTCGCCCTCCTGATCCAGCACGAGACGGACCGCCCGCTCACGCACCTCAGGGGAAAACTTGTTCGTTGTCTTGCTCATCGTAGACCCTTCCTCTCAGGAGTTAGGGCCTCCGGCAATCCCGGGGCGGTTCACTACCTTATTTCGAATGGCGCTCCTGCTCAGTGTTTGAAGCAGCTTTCTGGCGGCATTCCGGCGGCAGATTTAACCCAAATCATGCTGATTTACACGGCCCGCGCGAACCCAATTTTGGGAGATTTCATACGCACCGTTTTTTGGCCTCGCTATGCTGGAGGCTATGCAGAAATCACCAACGACGACGCTAGAGCCTTTGTGGAACGAGCGATTGATGATGGTAAAACGAGCATACGTTGGTCAGAATCCACCGTCAGACGCATTTCCGCCTATCTTACAGGCTGTTGTGCCGACTACGGATTGCTCTCCGGGGGCGCGCGCTCGGCACGCCGGATACACCCATTAAGAATCTCACCGGTCGCATCTGCGTATTTGGCCTACGACCTGCACCTCGCAGGCATTGGCGATAATGCCCTCTTATCCCATCCCGACTGGCAGCTGTTCGGGTTGGCTAAAGATGAAGTGCTTGATGAGCTTAAAAGGCTGTTCTTGAAAGGACATCTCATTGTCCAGGTCGCAGGCGATGTTGTTCGCATAAGCTGGAAACAATCAAACATGCAGGAGCTTTGCGATGTCCTCACTCAGGGCTGATTTTGACGAGTTGCGTGAGCGCATTCGGCACGGCCGTGAGCTTGGTCATGCCAGCTTCGAGCCGATCTACTATCTGATTTTTTCTCCAGATCAGATCCTTGAGGTAAAGCGTCAAACGCCTGCCTGGGTGGCGAAGCTCCACCAGGAAGGCTGGGACGTTCATAGCTTCTCCGTAGCAGAGCAAATTTGGGATCTCCTGCAAAACGACCCCTTCTGGCAGCTTTGTGTCAACGAGGATAAAGCTTCACCTCTCGACTGGGAGCGAACGAACAAATCCTTAGCTGACCTAATCACCGCCAGCGGAGGGCTCCTCAAGCGCTTAGAAGATAACCTTCTAGCTCTCGAAGGTAAGCCAAATGCGCTCCTGCTAGTCACAGACTTGGAGGCGCTCCATCCATTTCTACGGATCGGAGCCATCGAGAGCCAGCTCCAAGGGCAATTTCACGTGCCGACGGTGTTTCTATACCCTGGCGTGAGAACGGGGAAAACCCGTCTAAAATTCCTCGGCTTTTATCCCGAGGATGGAAACTATCGTTCCGTCCATGTCGGCGGTTGAGAAGCTGAGAACAGGCAAAGGGACTAAGCGGTGAACATTCGCGAATTGTTTGATCCATCGAATGATATTTTCAGGACGATCGAAAAGGTCATCACCTATGGTGCTGCCCAGGAGGACCGCCTGAAGGCTGAAATTTCCGAATATGTTGTGACGGAAAGCATCGAGGAGCAATTTCGCAAGCTTCTAGATCGGATGCAGCTCGCAATGGAGGCTGGCGGAGAAAACGAAGTCGGCGTTTGGGTCTCAGGCTTTTATGGTTCGGGCAAAAGCTCGTTCACCAAGTACCTGGGCCTCGCATTCGATGACCGACGGACTATCGATGGAACGCCGTTCATAAAGCATCTGCAGGACCGTCTCCATAAGCCCCAAACGAAGGCCCTTCTCAGCACTGTTGCTCAACGCTTCCCAGCCGCTGTCGTCCTGCTCGATCTCGCCAGCGAAATGCTGGCTGGAGCGACGATGGAGGAAGTCTCAACAGTTCTCTATTTCAAGGTCCTACAGTGGGCCGGCTATTCTCGTAACCTCAAGGTAGCCGCATTCGAGCGGATGGTTGAGAAGGACAATCGGACGGAAGAGCTCTATAAGCTCGTAGCAGAAGCTCTACCTGGGGCTACATGGGATCGCGTTCAAAACAACCCGCTGGCAATTGACGGGCTTATTCCCAAAATCGCTCATGAAATGTACCCTGGGCTGTTCCCAGAAGCGAAGTCATTTTCGTCCAACACTGACGGATTTTTTCAGTTCGAGGACCAGCGTGTCCAAGAGATGATCGACATAGTTCGCGAAAAAAGTGGCAAACAGAACATCATCTTCATCATCGATGAGGTGGGGCAATATGTAGCTTCTCGAGATAATCTTATCTTAAATCTCGATGGCTTGGCTAAGAACCTAAAACGGCTGGGGAATGGCAAGGTCTGGATCATTTCGACTGCCCAACAAACACTGACCGAAGATGACCCACGAGCCACGCTCAATTCCGACAAGCTCTACAAGCTTAAGGATCGATTCCCGATCCAAATTGATCTTGAGTCAAGCGACATCAAGGAAATTTGCTACCGAAGGTTGCTAGGCAAATCCCCCTCAGGCGAGGACACCCTCGGCAAACTATTTGACACTCACGGGCAGGCACTACGGCACAATACCAAGCTGCAAGACGCGAAATACTACAGTGCCGACTTCAGCCGCGAAACCTTCATAAACCTATATCCCTTCCTGCCCGCACATTTCGATATCCTTCTGCACCTACTTGGGGCTCTTGCGAAGTCGACAGGTGGCATCGGGCTGCGTTCGGCCATCAAGGTGGTTCAGGATGTTCTAAAGGGAGAAGATGGGGTTACCGCTATGGCTGACCAGCCTGTTGGCTGGCTTGCGACGACGGTTACGCTCTACAACGAACTCGAGAAGGACATTAGACGCGCATTCCCCTCAATCCACCAGGCAGTCGGCAAGGTCCTTGTTCGGTTCCCGGATACTCAGCGACATCAGGATGTCGCGAAAACCATCGCGGTGCTCCAGATACTGAGCAATCTCCCCATCACGGTGGAGAACGTTGCGAGTTTGATGCAGTCTTCGATCACGGCAGCTTCAGAACTTGAGGAAGTACGGAAGGCCGTTGACGAGATGCTTAGCGACGTCCTCGTGCCGCTCGGGGAAAAGGACGGATATCTCGTATTTCTGAGCGAGAAGCTTCGTGACATCGAACAGGAGCGCGGTGCCCTAGCGTTACGTTCAGTTGATGTCCGGCGAGCATTCAACGATGCATTGCGGGATACATTCGACCCTTTGCCAAGGGTAACCCTGCACGGAACATTGGCGGTCGCTTCGGGGCTGAAGGTTCAATCTGGTGGAGCCGCCACAAGCTTGGCCGGTGACCAGAACCCAATTCAGATGATTATCGAGCTGGTCACAGGCGCGGACCATGACGCTGCTCGCAACCGGATGCTTGATGACTCACGAAGCCGGACGGGTAAGAATGTCATCGGGCTGCTGGCTCGCAGCAACCCCGATCTCGATGATTTCGCGAATGAAATCTACCGCAGTCAACGGATTGCAGAGCTTCATCGCAACGAACCCGATCAGGAAATCAGGGACTATTGCGCGGCCCAACTTGATAGGGCTGCCAAGCTGGCCGCTCAGCTAAAAAGCAAAATCAAGCAAACTCTGCAGGGCGGCTCCTTCATATTTCGTGGCCAGGCCACTGCGGTCTCAGCTATCCACGTTGATCTCCTTGAAGCTTCAAAAAAGCTCCTTTCCGATGTGGCTGGGCAAGTGTTCGACCGTTATGCCGAAGCTCCCGAGAGGGTCGCGACCGATAACGCCGAAAAATTTCTTAAGGTGGCTAACCCCTCAGCCATAAGTAGTAGCCTGGATCCGCTTGGTCTGGTGCAGTCCGCTGGCGGGCGCGCAAGCTTTCGGACTGATCACAGGGCTATGATCAGCATCCGCGACTACATTGATAAAAGCGGCGTTGTCGATGGAAAGCGGCTGCTGGACCACTTCGGCAGCGATCCCTTTGGGTGGTCACCAGACACGACCCGCTATATTCTAGCCGCCATGCTGATGGCCGGTGAGATCAAGCTCAAGGTCTCAGGGAGGGAGGTCACCGCAGCAGGGCAGCAAGCAATTGATGCCCTCAAAACCAACAACTCCTTTAAGCCGATTGGCGTATCGCTCAGAGAAGAACGTCCTTCCAACGAAACTCTTGGTCGAGCCGCGGAGCGCTTGACCGAGCTTGTCGGTGACATCGTCATTCCTCTTGAGCAGGAAATTAGCAGGGCTGCGGCGAAACATTTCCCAAGGTTTCAGAATGACTATGGATCGTTGTCAGAGAAGCTGAGTGGTTTAGGTCTCGCCGGCAGCGAACGCATTCGGGCCATGAACCAAGACATAGCCGACGTTCTTTTCACCGATGCCTCGGATGCGCCTCAGCGCCTTGGGTCAGAAGAGTCAGCAATATACGAAAATTTGAAGTGGGCTCTAGAGGTCAAGCGGGCGCTTGATAACGGCCTCGACATCACAGTCCGTGAGCTTCAAGCACACCGCCGCGACATCGAAGACCTTCCTAGCACCGGAGCACCTGGTGAGCTTCGCAAGGAGCTTAATGATGATCTGACGATGCTGAACGAGCGTCTCCAGAAGGATGACTTTTTCAAGCATGCGGCTGATCTCAATTCGCTCCTCACGCATGTCAAAGCTCGTGTCCGAGAAGCCGTTAGCTCACTGTCCGATCAACAGAAGGTGCGCCTAAAGGATGGGGCGGAAGACCTTCAGCGGCTTCCCCAGTGGGGAAGTCTAACGCAGGAAGAGCGCAGCAATGCGCTTGCACAGTTGGATGAATTGAGCATTTCCGCCACGGAAGATCTGGCGGGGCTTAAGAAGCTGCTCGCTCGTGATTACGAAATCAGTACCACGATCGAGGACCTAAAACGCTCAATCATTCGTCAAGATCAGCAGCGTTGGATCAAAGAAGCCGAGGGAGAGGCAGAATTTGAAGGAGTTCGAGAACCCAGAACGATGTTTCGTTCTGTTCCGGTGCCGAGCAAGATAACAACGCCTGCCCAGTTGGATGCGCTCATTGCAGCGCTTAGTGAGCTAAAAATGCAAATCGCACGATACGATGATCTTGATGTCTCGTTCATCGTGGAAGGGGATGCCTGACGATGGCGTTCGATCAAGCTACTCGAAACCGCCTACAGCGCTTCGTAACCGACACGCGCCGAATTTTGGAAGAGGAATTCACGCGCCAATTGCAGAACGATTACGGGATGGACCCAGCCTCTGGGAACGTCACCCCGATCGAGAACCTGCGGCACATCAACGATCAACAGCGCGAAACCGCGCGGATCATGCGCGACACTTTGGCCCACTATTGCGCCAGTCCGGGCACCGATGCGCAATCCGCGCTGGATCGCATCGTGCGTGAGCAGGCCTTTACCGTGCTCAATCGGCTGGCCGCACTTCGAATGGCTGAGGCGCGCGGCCTGCTGATTGAATCCGTCGGCAACGGTTATCAAGCCAAGGGCTTCCAGCTTTACGCCAGGCTAGCAGGGGCTGGCCTGGGCGAAACGGGCGACGCCTATCGGGTCTATCTGCAGAGCGTATTCGACGAACTGTCTCAGGATTTGCCTGGCCTGTTTGACCGATACTCCCCCCAGGGTCGCCTGTTCCCGCGTGAGGCGGCGCTGATGCAGGTGCTGGGCCAGATCAATCACGGTGAGATTGATCCGCTGTGGGCCGAGGATGAGACCATCGGCTGGATCTATCAGTACTTCAATTCCAAGGAAGAGCGCAAAGCGATGCGCGATGCATCGCAGGCGCCGCGCAACAGCCGCGAACTGGCCGTCCGCAACCAGTTTTTCACGCCGCGCTATGTGGTGGAATTCCTGGTCGACAACACGCTGGGCAGGCTCTGGTTCAACTGGACGGGTGGCCAAACCGCACTGCGCGACCGCTGCCAATATCTGCTGGTCAAGCCGGACGAGCGGCCCGAGGCGGCTGAGCGCCTGCGTGATCCGCGCACGATCAAGCTGCTCGATCCCGCCTGTGGGTCGATGCATTTCGGGCTTTATGCCTTCGATCTGTTTCTTCAGATTTATCGCGAGGCTTGGGATTGGGAACAGGCCCATGGCCTGGGTGCGCTGGATCGGGAAACCGGCGGAAATCTAGAACTTAAACCTCTCGCCGACACCTACGCTGACCGGGACGCATTTCTGCGCGACGTGCCCCGGCTGATCATCGAACATAACATTTATGGCGTCGATATCGATCCTCGTGCGGCTCAGATTGCATCACTGGCGCTGTGGCTTCGTGCGCAACGGGCCTGGCATGATGCTGGCGTAAAGGCCAAGGACAGGCCACAGGTCGGCCAGGGGCATGTGGTGGCGGCCGTGGCACCGCCGGCCGAAGTGGACTTGCGCAACCAGTTCATGGAAGAGCTGGATCCCCTGGATGCAGAGCTGTTCGAACAAACGCTGTTTATGCTCAAGGGGCTACCTGAGCTTGGCGTGCTGCTACAGGTCGAAAAGGAGTTGCCTTCGCTGATCCGCAAGGTTTTCGGCGAGCATGGGGGCTTGTTCCGCGCCGAGGACATGGCGCAATGGCAGAGGGCCGAGGAGAGGCTCCGTGAAGCTCTGGCGAACTATGCTCACGCGACGCAATCAACTTACCAAGGGCGGCTGTTTGCCGAAGATGCCCTCCAGGGACTGCGGATGATCGACCATTGTCGCGAGTTGTTCGACGTTATCGTAATGAATCCTCCGTTTGGAGAGTCAAGTTACGATCAAAGAGCAACAATCGCAAAGAACTTCCCCCGGAGTAAATACGATATCGGCGCGGTATTCCTCGAACGAGGAATTCAGATGATGCGCAAGAATGGTCAAATTGGTATTCTTTCGAATAGGACTATATACTTCCTGTCACGCTTATCGCGATTTCGCGAAGGTGTGCTCACCGATGCGCGTCTTACAAGCTTCGTTGACCTCGGATCAGGTGTTCTAGATGCGATGGTAGAGGCAGCGGCTGCGACGTTTTCTACGAGCGCCGCCCAAATGGAGCCCGCATCGTTCATCCGAGTTACAAGCCACGACGAGAAAGAGCATGCAGTTGCAGATGCCATCCATGGAAGTGGTCGCGGTAAATTCGAAGCAGATCCTCAGCTCTTCCTCGATGGTGATCTCAATGCGTTTTCGTATTGGCTGCCGCAAGGCATCGCTTCAGCGCGAAAGGTAGGCAGAAAACTTAGGGAAGATGGCGTTGAGGTTAAACAAGGAATAGCAACTGGAGATAATTTTCGTTTTTTGAGACTATTCCCAGAAGTATCTCCAGAAAAAATATACAGAATTTGGCACCCATACTCAAAAGGCGGAGAATACTCCCCATTTTTTTACGATACTCATCTCCTTGTTTCATGGGGCAATAAGTGGCAGGAATTTTTCAACGGAAATACAACTGTGTTTTCTTGTCTTGTTACAAAAAACGCTGAGAAATATCTAAATAGGCCTGGCCTTACATATCCGACCAGAACGTCATCAAAATTCGGTCCAAGAGCGATGCCGGCCGGCTCTATTTTTGATACAAAGGGATCAGCCATATTTATACCGAACTGCAATTCCATCAGGGATAGTAATGACGAACTTATTAAGCTCTTAATGGTCCTAAATACTGATATTTCACAGGTGTTTATGGATACATTTGTGGGGGCGGCAGAAGATTCTTCAAGATCATACGGCGAAGGTATCGTTTCGGGTCTTCCGTTGGATTTTCGCAAGACGTGCGGACCTCTCGACGCAGGCGAAATCAAGTCAGCCATCCTGGGACTGGCATCGCTCTCCCAGAAGCGTGAGACCTCAGTCTACTTTGTGGCTCCGGCGGTGCTGTCAGGCAAGAGCCTCACTGAAGCCTGGAAGGAGCTCGCCGTTGAGAGGGACGCAGCTATTGCTCGTATGCAGTCAGAGAAGGGCAAGGCTGATTTGGCTGTGGTCAGTGCACTTGGGATCAGTGACTATGATTTCGTGAAGGAGGAAATTTCTCGATACGGAAACATTGAGCCTGACATCGCCAAATTACTTGATCTTCAAGATTGGGTAGGTGCAGTGTTTAGCTATCTTGTGGGCATCGTATTCGGCAGATGGAACTACAAGTACTCAGTGGACGATAGGGCGTGGCCAGAAATCGTCGATCCATTCTCACCGATTCAGGTCCTTCAGCCAGGTAGAGCAATGTATGACACCGGGGAACGGTGTGATGTACTTGAATCCGATAATCTGGCCGACCAGGTTTCGTCCGCGATATCTGATATCTGGGGATCGCGTGCGGAGGTAGTGGAGCAGGAGATTCTATCACTGCTCGGCAGAACTCGCTTAGCAGAATATCTCAGGGATAGATTCTTCCAATCCCATTTATCTATGTACTCGAGGAGCCGACGCATTGCGCCGATTTATTGGCCGATATCCACCTCCTCTGGCAGCTATACGCTATGGATATATTATCCCAATCTGACCAGTCAGACGCTCTACACTGCCATCAATGATTTCGTCGAGCCGAAGCTGAAGCAGATCAGCAAAGACACAGCTATTCTGCGCGAAAAGGGTACCTCCCGCTCACGCGATGACGAAAAGGCGCTTGAGGCGCTCCGGACATTCGAGCTGGAGCTGATTGAGCTGCGCGACACCTTGCTTCATATCGCGCCGACCTATCGCCCGAACCATGACGACGGCGTCCAAATTACCGCCGCCCCGCTCTGGCAGCTGTTTCGCTACAAGCCGTGGCAGAAAATTTTGAAGGACACCTGGACCAAACTGGAAAAGGGCGAATACGATTGGGCTCACCTCGCGATGGCCTATTGGCCCGACCGGGTTCGTGAAAAGTGCAAGACCGACAAGTCATTAGCCATCGCGCACGACCTGGAGGCGCTTTACATTGAGCCCGAACCGAGGTCACCGAAGTCTGGTAAGCTTAAAAAGGATGCAGAATGAGCATTGCCGCATTCATCCGGGACAATGTTCTAAAGCCGCGTCTATCGAGTGCCGGTTGCCTGGTCGTTTACGATCCAGCCCGACGCTATCAGCAAATTTGCGCTGGTATCGCCGACGATCGCACCGGTTTTGTCGATGCATCCGACAGTAGCATCGAAAGTCGCCTGGCAGCCATTATGGCATTGCGCGAGATTGGGCTGCCACAAAGATCACTAGATGCGGTTCTGGTTTACGTTCCAACAAAGCCGCCTCTGACGGATGAGGAAAAGCAGGTCGATCCTTTCGCAATTTATGCCGAGGGGGGAGCCGTTTTCCCACATGACGATGGTGATGATTATCTGAGCATATGCCTTCGCGCCAAGCCGGATCACGCCACCGAAGTGCGTCGTGTGTTTGCGAGCACGTCCGATGGCCCTGCCTTTTCAGTAATAGATGCGATCGGTCGCGGCGCGAGTTGGCCTCAATTGCGCTCCGTGCTAAAAGTCGACTCTGCGCGGGAAATCCTGACCGCTTTGCTAGCGCCAACTAGCTCGCAGCTCGAAGTATTAAAGGCTCAGGATGGTTGGTCCGATGAAGCACGCGAATTTGTCCAATCGACACTGGGCATGTCGATCAAAACGCGGGGCAAGACATGGAATCCGCTTGCTGACGAGCTTTGGCGCTTCGTTCTTTTCAGCGAATTTGTTTTCGACCTTCCCGGTGCCCTACCAGAATCTCTGAAAGGCGTTCCTCACGCATCACTTGAGGCAAGGCCAGTTTTAGAAGATGTCTGCAACAGGCTCCGAGGTGATGCCAACATCCGAGCTACCTACATTGAGCGCGCAGAAACCATCGAAGCGGAGTTAGACCTTCCCGCGCAATGCAGCATGATCGATGACCTTGGTGAGCGCGACACATTTCCATTTGAGGAGCGAACGTTCCTCAAGGCCGCGATCAATGGCATCACCGCCAACGACACCGATGCAACCCGTCGGATGCTGGCACGAAACAAGAATTCTGTATGGTTGGGCAAGGGTGAAAGCCTGGCTCAGTGGGAGCTAATTCGCGCAGGTCTGAGCCTCATTGAAGCTTGCGATGACTTCGAGCGTCAGCTTCCAGACCATGCAAGGTCACAGTCTGACCTCTTGGACTTCTACCTTGGCAGTTTGCGCGAAGCTGACCGGCTACAGCGTGAATTTGAACAGGCCGTCGGAGACTTCCTTGACACACATGGCTTGATGGAAGTGGTCATTGATCAGGCACGAGGGCGCTATCGCCGGCTTGCAGAAAAAGTGCAGAACGTCTTTGTAAAGCACGTTGAAACTGCTGGATGGCCGCCACAAGGGCGCTTGTCGAACGCTGACGTCTTCGACCGCCTCCTCGCCGATCGCCTTAAGGAAAACGGGCGCCGAGTAGCATACCTGATGATCGACGCCTTGCGATATGAACTCGGCGTGGCGCTCGAAAAAATGCTCTCTGAGGATGGCCCGGTTGAGTTGCAAGCAGCTTACGCCCAACTTCCCTCGATCACCCTCGTTGGCATGGCCAGTCTGTTGCCAGGAGCTCGAACCGAATTATCTCTGGCGCTCGAAGCTGACACGATTATCCCGAAGTTGGGTGATATGCGCGTAGGCAATGTCGCCCAGCGCATGGATGTGCTAAGAAAGAGGTTTGGCGACCGTTTCCAAGAGATGCCGCTCAACGAATTTGTCCGCGGAAAACCAAAAATTTCTGAGACGACGGACCTTTTCGTTTTACGCTCTACAGAGATTGACAGCCAGCTCGAGAACAACCCCGAGACTACTCTGGGTCTTATCCCTTCAACTCTAAAAACGATCCGGGTCGCCCTCCACAAACTTCGAGGGATGGGTTTCAAGGAGGCGGTCATAGTGACCGATCATGGGTTTTTCCTAAATGCCCAGGCGGGAGCTGGCGATGTCTGCATGAAGCCACAAGGTAACTGGGCCATAAACGCACATGATCGCTTGATGCTCGGAGATGGAAACGCAGACGCTCATAACGCTGTTGTTGCCGCTGAGAAGCTTGGGATCAGGGGCGACTTCTCTCAGGTTGCTATGCCCCGGAGCATGGCGCCCTATCGATCAGGGCATCTCTACTTCCATGGGGGAGCCTCGCTCGCCGAAGCTGTCGTTCCTGTCCTGCTGATGCGCCTTGATGACGATGATCAGATCGCGTCAGGCAAGGTGACAGTAGAGATTTCCTATAAGAATGGAGCAAAGCGGATCACAACGCGAGTGCCTGTGATCGATATTAAATTAACGTCGGACGACATGTTCTCTCAAGATACGATGATTGAAGTGCTGATTGAAGCACAGGATACGAAAGGCAATGTGATCGGGGAACCGAGACCAGGCGGTGATCTAAATCCCGCCACACGGACGCTTTCTTTAATGCCTGGGCAGAGCAAGCAGATCGCCTTGAGGATGGATGCTGACTTTGAAGGAAAGTTTACCATCAAAGCTCTTAATCCCACCACACTGGCTAGCTTCTGCGCAATCTCCTTAGAAACGGACTACACGGTATGAGCCAACTGGATGAACTTGACAGGCAGCTGATTGCCGCATTTGACGGCAAGGTTGTCCGAAAGGATCTTCTTCATCGGATCAAGAAAGGGACCAACGTTCCTACGTTCGTGTTGGAATTCCTCCTTGCCCGTTTCTGCGCCAGCGACGACCAGGCTGAGATTGATGCCGGCATGGAAGCTGTCCTTGCTACACTGCAGGATAATTATGTCAGGCCCGATGAGGCTAATGCCGCGCAGTCCAAGGTTGCGACAAAAGGTAAGCACCGATTTATTGATAAAGTGCATGTCCGGTTTGTTGAAAAAGAGAAGCGTCATTGGGCCTCTCTCGAGAACTTCAATTCTCAACGGATAGCAGTCGGCGAAAAATTCTACAGAGATAACGATCGCCTCTTGGAGGGCGGAATCTGGGCTGAAGTTACCTTAGCCCATAACGAAGTCGACGAGGACAACTACGCATTTTACATAGAGGATCTGCGCCCAATTCAGCTCTCGAGGTTCGACTTCGAGCAATATGCTGAAGGAAGGAAATCCTTCACGCGCGATCAGTGGCTGGACGCAATTATGCGTTCTGTGGGCCTTGAGCCGTCCAAGCTCTCGCAGCGTGTGAAGTTGCACTTCATAGCCCGGTTGGCATCTCTTGTGGAACCCAATTATAATTACATTGAACTTGGGCCAAGAGGGACGGGGAAGTCATATTTCTTCAGCGAATTCTCGCCTTATGCCACTTTGATATCTGGCGGACAGGCGACCAAGGCCACGCTTTTTTACAACAACGCGCGTCGGAAAGTTGGCCTGGTTGGATACTGGGATACAGTCGCATTTGACGAGGTTGGCGGAATCAAGGTTCGCGACCCAGACACCATTCAAATCATGAAAGACTTCATGGCAAATGGTCGCTTCTCAAGGGGAGCAGAGGTGATTGCAGATGCGAGCTTGAGCTTTGTCGGCAACATCGACCTCTCCGTTTCCCAGGTGGTAAACTCGACAGAGTATGACCTGTTTCAGCCGCTCCCTCCTGAGCTGGATCTGGCAGTTATGGACCGCTTTGCGGCATATATTCCGGGCTGGGAGATGCCGAAAAACAGCAGCGAGTTTCTGACCTCGAGATATGGGTTCATCACTGACTATCTCGCAGAGGCTTTCCACTATCAGTTCAAGCACACGAACCGCTATGAAGAGGTCAGTCGACAAATCCGGCTAGGCAAGGACATTGAGGGACGGGACGAGAAAGGCATCAAGAAAACCGTCGCAGCTTTCTTGAAAATCCTTCACCCTGATGGCGCCGCTAGCGCGCAAGAATTCGCAGAATATGTCGAGTATGCCGTCGAGTGCCGCCGCCGCGTGAAAGAGCAGATGAACAAGCGGAAGCCGGACGAGGAATTCGCTAGGATTAATCTCTCTTATTTCGCCGCCGATGGGACGGAGATCGTTGTTTTTTGTCCCGAGTCGAAAGATGCTTTGGCCACCCAGCAGCCGGCTCGACGTCAGCTGGAAAAGGCCGGTGCGGTAATTGCCATGCCGAACGGCGAAGAGCCCATTAGGTCCCACCACGCTCCTCCTTTACAGCCTGTCTTTGCACCATTTGAAGGGGGGGCTCCTTCACAGCCGGACCAATCGATCAACCGGCCTAAGGAGCAGCATTTCACTATTCTCTATGGGGATAGTGGGCATAGCTATGAGACAATCATGGGGCCATACCTTCTAGGAGCGAAGGAGGTAACAATTGAAGACCCCTACATTCGGATGCAGCATCAGATCCAAAACTTCGTCCGTTTTTGTGAGACTTGCCTAAAATCAGGATCGATCAAGACCATCAATTTGATCAGCAGCTACGATGACAACACCCAGCTGGCAGACATTTCCGAGAAGCTCGAGGATCTGAAACAGAGCCTGGTCGAGGCCGACGTTGTTCTCAACATATCGCTGAATCCCAACCTGCATGATCGAGAGATCAGGATTGATAACGGATGGCACATCAAAATCGGCCGGGGCCTCGACTTCTATCAAAAGCCCAGTAGCTGGTTTGAAGTCGGCGCAAACGACCTAACGCTGCGTAAGTGCCTCGAAACCAAGGTTGACATCTTTCACGTGCCTTGACGCCCATTCTGGGTGGTTCGGTAACAAGATTTCGGGCTCAGTGGTTGGTGTTGAGCAACATCCGTGTTGTCGGCACTCAGCGCCAACTCCAAAAGCACCAAACTAGAAAACTACGTTTTTTAAAGGCCTTACTCTCATCCACTAAAATAGGTCCGGTCGAGAGCTTTGGAGAATATTGGGTCTAAGAGAGCATATTCGCCCCGGCTCTGCAGATGTGCAGTGGAGAGGTTTTTACCTATAACCCTTGAAATGCACTGGATTTTTTGCGCATGACCCATGGAATAGAATGATTCCAATGGGTTGAATGGCGGAGCAGGAGGGATTCGAACCCTCGATACGCTTTTGACGTATACACACTTTCCAGGCGTGCGCCTTCGACCACTCGGCCACTGCTCCGTATGACTTCCCTGTACGCTACCGCTTTGCTGCTTAAGTGCGGGGGGAGGCAAGGTGCGGCGGATAGCGGCAGAACGACACTTCCGCAAGGCGCTGAGGATTGGTGAGGGTCGGGACTCGTGATAAATGAGTCGCAAGGCCAGCGCTGCGCGGATCCGGCATTCCCTGCGAACGCTGCCCCGAAAGCCCCTTTCCGCCCCTTTGGGCGCGCGGAAAGGGGTTTTTGATTGGGCCGTGAATGTGGCAGAACGCTGCCCATGAGAACCGCACTCCTTGCCGCTTCGGCTGCCCTCGCCCTGACCTTGCCTGCTGCAGCGCAGGAGGAGCCGAAGGGAGCGCCCGCCCCGTCTGAGATTGTCGCCGCCGCGCCCAAGGCCGATTGGACGGCGATCGCGGCAGAAGACCTTCTGGTGATGACCCTCGCGCCAGATGCGGACGGCAAGCCGCGCACCGTGGTGATCCAGCTGATCCCTGCGCCCTTCTCGCAGGGCTGGGTCCACAACATCCGGCTGTTCGCCCGCGCCAAGTGGTATGACGGCATCTCGGTCAACCGGGTGCAGGACAATTACGTCACCCAGTGGGGCGATCCCAATTACGACAATCCTGAAGCGACGGGGAAGCCGAAGCCGCTGCCCGAGGGGCTGAAGGTGATGACGGAGGGGGAATACACCTCCCACCTCACCGAATGGCAGGCCCGTAACCGGCAACGTGAAAAGGAGCAGCAGGATCGTAGCCAAACCATTCCAATCATCGCCCCCGTCGTCCGCGATCCCTATCCCAAATGGCACGGAAGCGATGCCTATGCCTCATGGGTGGATTTCTATGACGGTTGGGCGGTCGCCTCAGCAGGCCAAGGTTGGGAGCAGATCTGGTCGCCAACCCACTGCTACGGCATGGTCGGCGTAGGCCGGAACTATTCGCCGGACACGGGCTCTGGCGCGGAGCTTTATACCGTGATCGGCCATGCGCCGCGGCACCTCGATCGTAATATCGCCCTCGTCGGCCGGGTGATCGAGGGGATGGAGCATCTTTCCTCGTTGCCGCGCGGCAAGGGCGATCTCGGCTTCTACACCGCCGAGGAAGCCGCCAAGCGCACCCCGATCCTTACGGTACGGGTGGCAAGCGATCTTCCCGCCGCCCAACAACCGCGCTTCGAATATCTCTCGACCGAGAGCGAGACTTTCGCCCGCTACGCCGATGCCATCGCCAACCGCCGCGATCCGTTCTTTATCACCCCCGCAGGCGGCGCCGACATCTGCAACATCAAGGTGCCGGTGCGGCGGGTGGCGGATTGAGCCCAAAATGAGCGATGTTTCATGTGAAACATCGTGGCAGCCCCGGCTAGAGGGGGTCCGAACGGGGTCTAGAGGGGGTCTAGCAGAGGTCGAAGCCGCGCTGAGGCCAACTTAGCGCGTGGCAAAGCCAGCCGACAGCGTGGGCCGAAAGCAGCTTTACTGCCGCTCCGCCTGCGCCACGGCGTCACTGGCGCGCAGGGCCGAGACGATGCGGTTCAAATGCCCCACATCCTCAACCTCGACCTCGACCTCGTAGGTGACGAAGGGGTGGTCGATATGCGCCTGCATCAGCGTGATGATGTTGGCCTTGTTCTGGGCAAAGATGCCCGCCATTTCCGCGAGCGTCCCCAGCCGGTCGTAGATCGTCACCGAAAGCTGTCCGGTCGCACCGGACGACTGGTTGCCCCAGGCCAGATCGATCCAGTCGCTATCCACGCCGCTCGCCAGTTCCATGCAGTCGATCGCGTGGACCAGCACCGGTTCGCCCTTGCGGCGGATGCCGACGATGCGGTCGCCGGGGACGGGGTGGCAGCAGGGCGCGAGTTCAAAGGCAACCCCGGGGGTGAGGCCGCGGATCGAGATCGCTCGCTCGCGGCGCTCCCAGTGTTCGTCCTCCGCGATGCCTGCGGTGCAGCCCGGGACCAGCGCCTCCATCACCTCGCGGTCGGCAATCTTGGCCGCGCCGATGGCGTACATCAGGTCGTCCGGCTCCTCCATGCCGAGCCGTTCGACCGCAGCGCGGATCGCCTTCTTGCCGATGCGGGCGGGCACGCGGGCGGCGATCTCGTCGAACAGCTTCGATCCGATCGCGGCGACCTCGGCGCGCTCCTTCATCCGCACCGCACGGCGCACTGCGGCGCGCGCCTTGCCCGTGACAACGAAGGAGAGCCATGACAGCTGCGGCGAGGCGTGGGGGTTCTTGATGATCTCGACCACGTCGCCATTGGCGAGCGGCGTGCGCAGCGGCATGTGCCGACCGTTGATCTTCACGCCTGCTGTCTGGATGCCCAGATTGGTGTGCACCGCAAAGGCAAAGTCGACTGCGGTCGCACCCTTGGGCAGCTGGAACAGCGCGCCCTTGGGGGTGAAGGCGAAGATGCGATCCTGATAGATCGCCATGCGCGTATGCTCGAGCAGTTCCTCGGCATCATTGCTGGCATCGACGATCTCGATCAGATCGCGCAGCCAGCCCACCGCACCATCGGGCTTGTCGCCCTGCTTGTAGGCCCAGTGCGCGGCAAGGCCGAATTCATTGGTGCGGTGCATCTCGCGGGTGCGGATCTGCACTTCGACGCGCATCGAATTTTCGTACATCAGCGAGGTGTGCAAACTGCGATAGCCGTTCGATTTCGGCGTCGAGATATAGTCCTTGAACTTGCCCGGCAGGAACTGCCACGTGGTGTGCAGGACACCCAGCGCCCGGTAACAGTCCTCCTCGCTGTCGGTAAGGACGCGGAAGGCCATTATATCGGTGACCTGTTCGAAGCTGACATGGCGTTCGGCCATCTTGTGCCAGATCGAAAAGGGGTGCTTCTCGCGCCCGTAGACTTCGACCTTGAGCCCCGCCTCGGCGAGCCGCTGCTTGATCTTGAGGGCAATGTCGTCAACCTGACCGCCATCCTGCGAACGCAGCTGTTCGAGCCGGTTCGTGATCGTGGCGTAGGCTTCCGGTTCCAGCTCGCGCAAGGCCAGCGCCTGCATCTCGTGCATGTATTCATACATCCCCACCCGCTCGGCGAGGGGAGCGTAGATATCCATCGTCTCGCGCGCGATGCGCTGGCGCTTTTCGGGCTTCTTGATGAAGTGAAGCGTGCGCATGTTGTGCAGGCGGTCGGCCAGCTTGACCAGCAGCACGCGGATGTCTTCCGACATGGCGAGCAGGAACTTGCGCAGGTTTTCGGCCGCGCGCTCGTTCTCGGGCATGGCCTCGATCTTGGAGAGCTTGGTGACCCCGTCAACCAGCCGCGCGACCTCGGGGCCGAAATGGGCCTCGATATCGTCGATCGTGGCGAGCGTGTCCTCCACCGTGTCGTGGAGCAGTGCGGTGATGATGGTGGCCTGATCCAGCTTCAGATCGGTCATCAACCCCGCAACTTCGACGGGGTGCGAGAAATAGGGATCGCCCGAGGCGCGCTTCTGCGACCCGTGCTTCTGCACGGTGTAGACATAGGCACGGTTGAGCATGGCCTCATCGGCCTGCGGATCGTAATCCAGTACCTTTTCGACGAGTTCGTATTGGCGCAGCATCACTTGCGACTATGTGACCGAGGCAACCTGCGGGCAAGGGGCATCTGCACGGTGCGCAAGTTCGCGCACATTCGCGCAAGGTCAGACTGGTCTGGCCCGCCAGCCATGCTATCCACCTCGAGACACAGACGGAGACAGAGCCATGCGCCTTTTCGCCAGCACACAGGCCTTCGCCGCCGCTATGCTTTTTGCCGCAACCGACGCCGCAGCCGACGACCATGCCGCGCCCGCCAACAGCGGCGAGCGACCGATCGTGTTTGCCGACGAGTTCGATGGCCCCGCGCTCGACCGGTCGAAATGGAACGTCGTGGGCATGGATTTCTGGGTCAACAACGAACAACAGGCCTATGTCGACAGCCCGGACACAATCCAGCTTGCGACCGGCATCGAAGGCGCTGATGGCGGCGCGCTGGTGCTGCGTCCGGTCTATCGCCCCGGCGTGGACACCCACAAGGGCCGCAAGGCGGATTTCATCTCGGGCCGGATCCATTCAATGGGCAAGGCCGAGTTTACCTATGGCCGGATCGAGGCCCGCATCAGGATGCCCGATGCCGAAGGCGTCTGGCCCGCGTTCTGGATGCTGGGCAATGGCGCGTGGCCCGACACCGGCGAAATCGACATCATGGAATATGTCGGCGAAAAGGACTGGATCGGCGTGGCGTTGCACGGGCCAGGCTATTCGGGCGAAACGCCGCTGGTGA
This sequence comes from Porphyrobacter sp., assembly GCA_027533455.1. Classification (GTDB taxonomy): domain Bacteria; phylum Pseudomonadota; class Alphaproteobacteria; order Sphingomonadales; family Sphingomonadaceae; genus Erythrobacter. The sequence goes on from JAPZUC010000006.1 coordinate 18,022, forward strand.
ACAAGTTTGTCTTCGATACGGGCACGGACGCGACCGATTGGCATGTCTATGCCATCGAATGGACGAAAGACGCTGTGCTGTTCGCAATCGATGGCCGCCTGACGTACCGCGTCACCCGGCCGATGGTGGAACATTATGGCAAGTGGCGGTTCGACAACGAAAAGCACCTGATCCTGAACTTCGCGCTGGGCGGTGCCTATCCGTTCAAGACGAGCCGCATCGCCAAACCCTATAACGGGGTGCCGGCCTCGACCGTGGATCAGATCAAGGCCGGCAAGGTCGCCATGTATGTCGACTGGGTGCGGGTCTACGCGCCGCTGAAGGGTGAGCAGGCGCGTTGAGCGCCCTAACGCCCCGTTACGACCAGGTGGCGCGGGGAGGCAGGCTCATCAGGATTGCGTCGATGTTGCCCCCTGTCTTCAGGCCGAAGATCGTGCCGCGGTCATAGACGAGGTTGAACTCGGCATAGCGCCCCCGGTATTCGAACATCTGCGCCTCGTCCTCGGGCGTGAAGTTGCTGTTCATGCGCTTGCGCACGATCGCCGGGAAGGCTTCGAGGAACTGTTTGCCGATGTCCTGAATGAAGGCAAAGTTGCGCTCCCATGAAGCGTCATCGGTGCATTCAAGGTGGTCGCAGAACAGCCCGCCCACGCCGCGATGGACCTGACGGTGAGGGATGTAAAAATACTCGTCCGCCCACTTGCTGTAGCGCTCGTAATAGCTTTCGTTGTGCGGATCGCAGGCCGCGCGCATCGCTGCGTGGAACGCTTGCGTGTCCTCGTCATAGGGCAGCGGCGGATTGAGGTCCGCACCGCCGCCAAACCACGCCTTGGTGGTGGTGAGGAAGCGGGTGTTCATGTGCACCGCGGGCACATGCGGGTTGCTCATGTGCGCCACCAGAGAGATGCCGGTGGCAACAAAGCCGGGGCTGTCCGCGCTCGCGCCGTTGATGGAGCCTGCAAACTCCTTGGCGAAGCTGCCGCGCACGGTAGAGACATTGACGCCGACCTTCTCGAACACCTTTCCCTTCATCAGCCCCTGCACCCCGCCGCCGGGATCGGGATTGCCCTCCTCCTCGCGGTTCCAGGGGGTGTATTGGAAGGCGGCGTCAGAGCCTGCCTCACGCTCGATGTTCTCGAATTCGGCGCAGATTTGGTCGCGCAAGTCTTCGAACCACGTCCGCGCGCGATCCGTATAAGGTGTCCAGTCCGTCATACATCCCCGTCCGTCAATGACGCGTACCATAGGCGATAGGGCGCGTCGCACAAGCCCTGCTTCGGCTTGGAGGCGATGTTGCCAAGCTGCGGATTTGGCGGCAGAGAGACGGAATGGTTCGCGCTATGTTCACCCCTTTTGCCTTTGCCGGACACGAGCTTGCGCTCGGGCAAGGCCGTGCGCTGTACTGGCCGGCGGAGCGCGCGCTGCTGTTGGCTGACCTGCATCTGGAAAAAGCGAGCTGGTTTGCCGCACGGGGCTCGATGCTGCCGCCCTATGACAGCCGCGACACGCTCGAACGGCTGGCCGACGCGGTGCGGCAAACAGGTGCACGGCGGGTGATCACGCTGGGCGACAATTTCCACGATGATGCAGGCGCGCTCAGGCTGGACGCGCATTGCACCGGGATGCTGGAGGCGCTGACGCGCGCGCTCGACTGGGTGTGGATCACCGGCAACCATGACGAGCAATTGCCGCGCGCGTTCGGAGGGACGATCGTGCCCGAACTGGTGGTCGGCGGCGTGATCCTGCGCCATGAGGCGCGCACCGGAGAGACCGCGCCCGAGCTCTCCGGACACTATCACCCCAAGCTGCGGGTCAGCATCCGCAACCGCCACATCGCGCGCCCCTGCGCAGTGATGGGACGCAGCGCAGGCGGGGCGGAGCGCATGATCCTCCCCGCTTTCGGCACACTGACCGGCGGGATGGACGCAGGCTCACCCGAAATCCTCGGCGCGCTGCAACCAGCCGCACGGATCGAAGCGTTGATGCCCGCCAGGGACCGCATCGCCCGCTTTCCGTTATGGAAGGCCGCGGCGTAAGACTCACCTAGCGCTCGCCCCCGTTTAGGACTAAGGAGCGCGCAGTACGAAGCAACCACAGGAGAACACCCCATATCACGTCCACCCCGGCGCTCGTTGGCCCCGCCCGTAAAAAGCGGCCCTCGATTTGATAACATGATCAACGTCCCCAAGGTCCGCGTCATTGATGACGAAGGCGAAAACCTTGGTGTGATGTTCACCCGCGAAGCGATTGAGCAGGCCAACGAGAAGGGCCTGAACCTCGTCGAGGTGTCCCCCAGCGCGGACCCGCCGGTGTGCAAATATCTCGATGTCGGCAAATTCCGCTTTGAAGCGCAGAAGAAGGCCAACCTGGCGCGCAAGACGCAGAAGACCCAGGACATCAAGGAAGTGAAAATGCGCCCGAACATCGACACGCATGATTATGACGTGAAGATGCGCAACGTGCACAAGTTCATCGGCAATGGCGACAAGGTGAAGATCACCCTGCGGTTCCGCGGCCGTGAAATGGCGCACCAGCATCTTGGCATGGACCTGCTCAAGAAGGTTCAGGACGATGTCGCCGAATACGCGAAGGTCGAAGCCTTCCCGCGTCTGGAAGGCCGCCAGATGCTGATGGTGCTCTCACCCAAGTAATCGCCTCTCCGCAAGGAGATAGCAGGGCGGAGTGGCCGTTTGGCCGCTCCGCCCTTTGCATATGTGCCGACCAGCGACGTGCAGCGTCGACAAAACGCCCATGCAAGTCGATTGCGGGCAACACAGCTTCGCGCAGCAGTGTTACAAGAGGTCTGCGGTCTGGAAGGCACTTAGGTCCCCGCCAAGCCTGTCCAGACCGCAGCCCTCTCCTGGCCCGACATGAACACCCGCTCTTACCGGATAGCACCCGCGCAGGGCTTGCCGTACAGCGGCGGGGCCTGATACTTCCCTGCGCAAGCATCAGCCGGGGGAGCATTGCCAGTCATGACCGCACGCCGGATCGGCCTGATCCTTGGCCCGCTGGCTTTCGCGCTGACGCTGCTCAGCGCGCCGCCCGCAGGCATGGCGACGGGGGCATGGCTTGTTGCCGGACTAACTTTGTGGATGGCCGCATGGTGGATGACCGAGGCACTGCCGCTCGCGGTTACGGCGGCATTGCCCTTCGTCATCCTGCCGCTGTCCGGCGTGTCGAACGCCGAAGTGACGGCGAGTACCTATTACTCGCCGATCCTGTTCCTACTGCTGGGAGGCGCCTTCATCGCCTTGGCGATCGAGCGCACCGGGCTGCATCGTCGGTTGAGCCTCGCGATCCTGCGCCTGGTCGGGCGCGAGGGCGGCCCGGTGCGGCTGCTGATCGCATTCATGTTGGCGACGGCGCTGCTGTCCATGTTCATCTCGAACACCTCGACCGCGCTGATCATGATGCCGATGGCGCTGGCCGTGCTGGAGGGTGGCGGCGGCGTCGAGACTGACAGCGAGGCCGTTCGGCAGGATGGCATCTGGGGAGCGCTCCCGATGGGTATCGCCTTTGCCGCCAGCATCGGCGGGCTCGGCACCATTGTCGGCTCGCCCACGAATGCCATTGCCGTGGGGCTGCTCGACAAGATCGCGGGGGTGCGCATCACGTTTGCCGAATGGTCGCTCTACGGCATCCCGCTGGTACTGTTGAGCGTGCCACTGGCCGCGTGGATCGTGGCCCGCGTGCAGAACGTTGCGGCGCACCCCTTCGATATCGCCGCTGCGCGTGCCGCCATAGACACTCACGCCGACTGGTCCGAATCCGAAAGGCGGCTGGTGCCGCTGTTCATCCTGACCTTCATCGCCTGGACCACCCAACCGCTGGTCGCGCCGCTGCTGCCGCCCGGATCATGGACCGACGGCACAATCGCAGTGATCGCCGCGCTCGCCTTGTTCCTGCTCCCCGACGGCACCGGCCGCCCGCTGCTGGTGTGGAACGAGGCCGAGCGCGCGCCGTGGAGCGTGATCTTCATGTTCGGCGGCGGGCTGGCGCTCGCTGGCGGGATGCAAGCCTCGGGGCTGGCGGTCTGGATCGGCACGGCGCTGCTCCCGCTGGCGAGCTGGCCGCTGCTGCTGGTCGCGCTCACGGTGACGGCGCTGGTGATCGTCATCACCGAATTTGCGAGCAATGTCGCGACCGCCACCGGCATCGTGCCTGTCGTCGCCTCGCTGGTGGTGGCGATCGGGGCGGATCCGGTGCTGCTGGCCCTGCCCGCGGCGCTGGCGGCGAGCTGGGGCTTCATGCTGCCTGCGGGCACCGGCCCCAACGCTATCGCCTGGGCGACGGGACGGATCCGGATCGACCGGATGGTGACTGCTGGCGCGCTGCTCGACACGGCGGGCGTGCTGCTCATCGTGGGCGTGGTGTGGGTTATCGCAACACTCGTGTGAAACGATCGTTGCAAGGCTTGAAACTATCATGCGCGCACGATACCCCTTGTCCAGCACAGCGGTCGCAGCGGAGAGGCGTTCCTGCGGAGGTTAGGAACGGGCGCCCTGCCCGCCGCATCTGCTCCCGCCTTCCTGGGAGCATGAGCACAAGTAAGGACCCGTCGCCATGCCCGACGCCGTCGACGCCACCCAAACCCCCACTCCCCGCCGCAAGCCCAAGCCCGCCCGCCGCGAGATCGCCGGACGCCCGCTGAAGCCGTCCACCCTGATGATGGGCCACGGCTATGACCCGGTCCTGTCGGAAGGTTCGCTGAAGGCCCCGATCTTCCTCACCAGCACCTTCGCCTTCGAGAGCGCAGCGGCAGGCAAGCGCCACTTCGAAGGCATCACCGGCCTGCGCGAAGGCGGCGCGGAGGGCCTCGTCTATTCGCGGTTCAACGGGCCGAACCAGGAAATCCTCGAAGACCGCCTCGCGGTGTGGGACGGGGCCGAAGACGCGCTTTCGTTCAGCAGCGGCATGACCGCGATCTGCATTCTGATGATGACCTATGCGAACGCGAATGACGTGATCGTCCATTCCGGTCCGCTCTATGCCGCGTCGGAAGGCTTCGTCGCCAAGACCCTCTCGCGCTTCGGGGTGACCTATGTCGACTTCCCGGCAGGCGCGACCCGCGAGGAGATCGATGCGGTGCTCGCCAAGGCAGCGGCGCAGGCCGCCGAGCGCGGCGGCAAGGTCGCCATGATCTACCTCGAAAGCCCCGCCAACCCGACCAACGCGCTGGTCGATGTCGAAGCGGTGCGCGATGCGCGCGACGCGGCCATGCCCGATACGCCCATTGCCATCGACAACACCTTCCTTGGCCCGCTCTGGGCACGCCCGCTCGATCAGGGCGCGGATATCGTCGCCTATTCGCTGACCAAGTATGTCGGCGGCCACTCCGATCTTGTCGCGGGCTCGATTGCGGGTGCCAAGCGCTGGATCAATCCGGTGCGCGCGCTGCGCAACACGATGGGCGGGATCGTCGATCCCAATACGGCGTGGATGCTGCTGCGCTCGCTCGAAACGGTGGAGCTGCGAATGCAGCGCGCGGGCGAGAACGCGGCGAAGGTGTGCGCCTTCCTGCGTGACCATCCGAAGGTTGAAGGCCTTGGCTATCTCGGCTTCATCGCCGATGCGCGCCAGCAGGACATCTATGACCGCCACTGCCTTGGTGCAGGGTCCACCTTCTCGGTCTTCATCAAGGGCGGCGAGGCGGAGTGCTTCCGCTTCCTCGACAACCTCACCATCGCCAAGCTCGCCGTGAGCCTCGGCGGGACCGAGACCCTGGCGAGCCACCCGGCTTCGATGACCCACCTGTCCGTCCCGAAGGTACGCAAGGACCTGCTCGGCATCACCGACAATCTCGTGCGCATCAGCGTCGGAATCGAGGACGCAGACGATCTGATCGCCGACTTCGCGCAGGCGCTCGAACAAGTGTGAGTTTTCTCCCTCGGCTTGCTAGGGCAATGGCAAGCCGAGGGAGAGACCAGCATGACCGACAGCCGCAAACCCGTGTTCCTCGTGATCGGCGCAGGCGCCGGGATCGGGGGCAATGCCGCGATGCGGTTTGCCGCGGGGGGTTACCACGCGGTGCTCGCCCGCCGTTCGGACGAGGATGGCCTCGCCCGCATGGTCAGCCAGATCGAGGCGGCCGGCGGCAGCGCAAGCGGGACATTGCTCAACGCTGCCGAGGACGGATCGATCGAGGAGCTGGTCGCCCGGGTCGAGGCCGACATCGGCCCGATCCACGCCGCGCTCTACAACCTCGGCGCGCAGATCGGGAACCGCGCGCTGGACCAAACTCCGCACCGCATATTCGAACTGGGCTGGCGGCTGGGCACCTATGGCGTGTTCCGCCTCGCTCACGCGCTGTTCCCGCACATGGTGGAGCGCGCCAACGAAGGCTCCGGCCCGCACGGCACGTTGCTCGTGACCTCGGCGACGGCGGCGGTGCGCGGCAATGCAGGGCAGCACAGCCATGCCGCAGCGATGGGCGGGCGGCGGATGCTGTGCCAGACGCTCAACGCCGAATTCGCGCCTAAAGGCGTGCACGTTGCCCACGTCATCGTCGACGGTCCGGTCGACGCGCCCGACACGCTAGGCAAGCTGCTGGGCGACAAGTACGAGACGTTCAAACAGAACAAGGGCCACGAAGGCATCATCGATCCCGCCGCGCTCGCCGAAACCTACTGGCACCTCGCCCACCAGCCGCGCAATTGCTGGAGCCACGAGGTCGACGTTCGTCCGTGGACCGACGTGCCGTGGTGGAATGACAACCCCGATCCGCAGATCAATTCGACGGGCAAGGGGTTTGCGGGGCCAAAAACCTAGGCGGTCAGCCCCGCCACTCGCGGCGTTCTTCGGCGGAGCGCAGGACTTCATAGCTGGTCTGGATCAGCTGGAACTGCCTGGCGGCTTCCTTGTCACCCGGCTTCACATCGGGATGCACTTCCTTGGCCCGGGCGCGGTAAGACTTCTTCACCGCATTGAAATCGGCGTCGGCTTCCAGCCCCAGCACTTCCAGCGCGCGCATCTCGTCGGCCGAGCGCGACCCGTCACCCGATCCGGCCCAGCCGTAATGCGCGCTTTCGGCATAGCCTGCGCTTTCTTGCCGCTCGGCGCGGGCACGCTCGTCCTTCTCGGCCTGTTCGAGGCCTTCGAAGTAATCCCACCGGGAGTTATACTCGGCCGCGTGCTTCTGGCAGAAATACCAGCGGTCGGGGCTGTTGGGGGCCTTGGGGGCGGGACAATTGCCCGGCTCGTCACAGCCGTGACGGTCACAGATGCGGACATTGGTCGCCTCCTGCGAGGAACCATAGGGCCGCCAGCGCGGGAAGCCCCAATCCATCGACCGGCGCGCGCGGCTCATCGGGGGCTGCCCGGCATCATGTCGTTTGTCGATTGGGTCACGCGGTCAATCTAGGCGCTGTGGCCCGGAATGGAAAGGCGTGAGAATGCGGGAACCAGTTGCAATGTGAAATGTTGCATTGCAGTCCAACAAAGGCGTCGGGCCCTCCGACGCTCCGCATTACAGGTAACCATGAGCCAACAACTGACCCTTTCCAGCCTGTTCTGCGTGCTTGCGCTAGCGGGGCTGTGCGTGGTCACCGGCACGCGGGAACTGACGGGCTTCGATGCACCCGTGATCGCCGAGCAGGCCGCGCTTTCGCACGACCTGCAGGACGTCTGACGATCAGTTGATCAGCACGCTCGCGGCGCGGCGGTTCTGCGCCCATGCCGCTTCGTCGGATGCCAGCGCGACAGGGCGCTCCTTGCCATAGCTCACCACCGCGATGCGATTCGCATCGACGCCGAGGCTAACGAGATAGGCCTTGGCAGAGTTGGCGCGCTTTTCGCCCAGCGCAATATTGTATTCGCGCGTGCCGCGTTCATCGGCATGGCCTTCGATGGTGAAGGTGAGCTGCGGATAGCGCGCGAAATACTGCGCCTGTGCCTGCAAGGCGGCGGCATCCTGCGAATCCACATTAAAACGATCGGTGTCGAAATAGATCGTGGTCGACGAACCGACGGCGCCTGCGAAGTGCGCTTGCGTGCCGACACTCGGGCCAGTCGGGGTAGTGGGGGGCGTCGGCGTGGTCGGGATCGTGGTCTGCACCGGCTCGGGCGGCAGGGTCTCGGGGGCTTTCTTCGAGCAGGCGGCAAGGCCGGTGGCCGAAGCCAGCAGCAGGATCGTGGCAATCTTGGTGTTCATGATTGTCGTCCTTTCAGACTGTTGCGGGGAGGGGCAGTGAAAAAATCAGAAGTGTAATGCCAATCTTGGCAAAATTCAGGCCTGATCAGGGCCGGATCGGACCCCATGCAGGGTCGGAGGCGTCGACAGGCGTGGGCAGGCGGCGTTCGTTCTGACCGGTCAGATCGACCTGCCAGATGCCCGACCGCCCGCTGTTCTTTTCCGTGCGGAAGAACTGGATGATGCGGCCATTGGGCGCCCAGGTGGGGGCCTCGTCCTGCCATCCCCTGGTCAGCACCCGCATCCCGCCGCCGCCAGTGTTCATCACCGCGACGTTGAAATCGCCCGCGATACGCGTGAAGGCGATCTGGTCGCCGCGCGGGCTCCATTCAGGCGTGGCGCAGCGCCCGCCGAAGAAGCTGATGCGCTTCTGGTTCTTGCCGTCGGCGTCCATGACATAGCACTGCTGGCTACCCGAACGGTCGCTCTCGAACACGATCTTGGTGCCATCGGGCGAGTAGGAGCCGCCCACGTCGATCCCGGGATTGTCGGTCAGCTTGATGGCCGTGCCGCCGGTCGCGGGGATGCGGTAGATGTCGGTATTGCCCGCGACCCCCATCGAGAACAGGATCGACTTGCCATCGGGCGACCAGCGCGGGGCGATGGTGGGGTTCCGGTTTTCGGTCACCAGCGTCTGCTTGCCGGTGCCGATGTCATAGACATAGATCCGCGGATTGCCGTCGACGTAGCTGAGATAGAGGATCTTCGAATAGTCGGGCGAATAGCGCGGGGTGAGCGCGGTGGCGCTGCCCAGCGTGAGGAAGCGGTGGTTCGCCCCGTCGCTGTCCATCACCGCGAGGCGCTTGACGCGGCGATCCTTGGGGCCGGTCTCGGCAATATAGGCGATGCGGCTGTCGAAGAACGGGCTCTCGCCGGTGAGGCGGCTGAAGATGAGGTCGGAACACTTGTGCGCCGCGCGCCGCCAGTCACCCGCGGCCACCACCCAGCCCTCGCGCACCAGCTGCTGCTGGAGTTGCACGTCGTAAAGGTAGCAACCGACCACGAGCCGCCCGTCGTCGCGCGCGGTGACATAGCCCTGCACCAGCATCTCGGCGCCCTGCCCGCTCCACGTGCCATAGGCGGGAGCACGGACTTGGCCAAAAGCGGGCTGCGGGAGGCTGTCCGGGCCGACAGGCTTGAACAATCCGTTGTTGCGCAGGTTGGCAGTGATCACCCGCGCGACCTCGCGGCCTAGCGCGCCGGTGCCTGCCTCGTTGGCCGGGGTGGCCCGTTCGCGGTCGGTGGCGAAGGCGGGGATGGCGATGCCGATGTCGGACCAGGCGCTTTCGTCGGTGACGGTGCCGCGTAGCGGACCATCATCCTCGCCCTCGATCGCCACGCTCTCGACCTGCTGGTCCTGCGGGATCTGCGCGCCGAGATCCTGTGCGGCAGCGGGCGCAGCGACGAGCGCGGTGGTGAGGAGCAGGAGAAACGTCTTGGTCATGTCAGAGCCTTCGGTCGAATTGCCATTCGAGATCATCCCAGCGGGTGTAGAACGCGTTGGGAAGGGTCGAGAAGTCGGCCAGTTGCACCGCTCGGATCGCCCGTTCGCAATGCAGGCCAGCCTGAGGGCGATTGCTTTCGGTGATGCTGGAGGGGTTCGTGCGGCACGTGGGGCGGCCCTTAAGCGTGCCATCGCGGTTGAGCTGCCAGCGCACCACCGACACGAGCTGCTCGGCATCGACCCCGTTGGGGGCGGACCAGTTGCGCTTTATCTGGCGCGAAATCGCCGAGCGCAGGTCGGCGGCCTCCTTCGCCCCGAAGGTTGCGGCAGGCGCGCGGGTTTCGGTGGCGGTGCTCGAGCTCCCCTTGCCGTCGAGGAAATCATCCCCGATCCGGCTGCCGCCGCCGCTCTTGGATGCGGCCTGCTTGGGTGGCGTTGTCGCGGACTTGGGCGGCGTGCGGTCCGGGCGCGAGCGGTCGCGCGTCGGGACTGTCGGGGCGGCACGCTCGGCGGGTTCTGGCTTTGCCTCGGGCGCAGGCGCGGGGTTGGCGTCCAGCGTCGGCGCGATCGAAGCGCGGCTTTCGGAGACAGGGTCAGGCGAGGCCGCTTCCAGCCCGACATCGGTCGCAAGGCTCACATTGATCCGCTCGGGGAAGACCGAAACCTCGCTGCGCATCGTCTGCAAAGCAAGAAAGCCCACGAGCGCGCCATGCAACAGCACGGCGGCGGCGAGACCGATCTTCTCGTCATTTCGGAGCGCGTATTCTCCCATCACCTCACCGGACTATGGAGCCGAAACTGAACCGTCGGTGACCAATGAGATCGAGGTGAAGCCTGCGCGGCCCAATTCGCCCATAACCTGCATCACTCTGCCGTAATCAAGGCTGCGGTCGCCGCGCAGGACCACCAGCGGCTGTTCGCCGCCGCGGTTCAATGCTTCCAGTGCAGCGGGAAGCCCGCCGGTGGGGACAGGCGCGTCCTCGATATAGATCGTGCCAGCCGCGTCGATCGATACAGTGATCTGGTCGGGCTTTTCCTCGACCGGCGCGGCGCGACTTTCGGGGAGTTCGACGGGCACGCCCACCGCGGGCAGGGTCACCGTCACCATGAAGATGATCAGCAGCACCAGCATCACGTCGACCAGGGGCGTGACGTTGATCTCCGACATCGCCGCGCGGCGGCTGCGCTTGGAGCCCCCGCGGCGGGAAGAAACACCCATGCCCATCAGGCGCGGTCCAACTCGCGGCTGAGGCCGGTGTGGAGTTTATCAGCAAAGCGCTGGAGCCCGGCCTCGTAGCGGTCCACGGCTCCGCCGAAGCGGTTGTAGGCGATGACGGCCGGGATCGCGGCGAACAGCCCGATGGCGGTGGCGAACAGCGCCTCGGCGATCCCGGGGGCGACCACGGCAAGGCTGGCGCTCTGCTGCGCGCCGATCTGGAAGAAGGAGTTCATGATCCCCCACACCGTGCCAAAAAGGCCGACAAAGGGCGCGACCGATCCGACCGTGGCAAGGAAATTGAGCCGCTCGGATAGTTCATCGGCCTCTTCGGCAATCTGGCTCTCCATGACCGCGGCAATGCGCTGGCGGGCAGCATCACGGTCGACCGGTTGCTTGGCGGTCGACTTGCGCCATTCATCGAGCCCGGCCGCAGCGACACGCGCGGCGGGGATTTCCTTGCGCACCTGCTTGGTCAGCAGCGCCTCGCGGTCGCGCTGTTCCCAGAACTCGGCCTCGTATTCGCGCGACTTCTTCGTCAGTCCGCCGATCCGGGTCGAGAAGGAGACGATGATCATCCACACCCACACGCTCGCCAGGATCAGGCCCAGCATCACCGCCTGCACGATGATATCGGCCTGAAGGAAAAGCTCGACCGGATCGAGGCGGGTCGGAGCAGCGGCGGCGCTGAGGAGAGCAAGCGTCACGGGTCAGTCGTCCTTGTTCATGAAAGTCTGGAAGGCGGCGCGCCATTCGGCGGGCTGGCGGCGCGGGCGGCCGTCGAGGGTAATGAAGCCGACCCGCAGGTTGGCCTCGCACAGTACGTCATCCCCGCGCCGCGCGATCTGGTGCATCCGGCACGAGGCTGCGCCCAGTTCGGTGCAGCGGGTTTCGATCACCACATCATCGTCGAGCTTGGCGGGTCGCAGATACTTCAGATTGACCTCGGAGAGCGCATAGGCCCCCTCGCCGCTTTCGATCGCCGCACGCTGGTCGATACCGAGCAGGCGGAGCAGATCGGAACGCGCGCGTTCGAACCAGCGCAGGTAATTGGCGTGGTAGGTGATCCCCGACAGGTCGGTATCCTCGTAATAGACGCGCACAGCATAGAGATGCCGCGCACCATCAAGGATGCCGCCGGGAGGATTGGGAGAGGTCATCAGGCGTCACCTAGCCTAGCGGGGATTCCGTGCAAAGGCCGCTGTTCGGGATTTGTCGATGAACCGTAGGCGAACGGTGGACGATTGCGGGCTCAGCCCCGCTTCCAGATCATCGGGCCGAGCGGCTGCCCGCCGAAGATGTGCACGTGGAGATGCGGCACTTCCTGCCCGCCGTGCTGGCCGATATTGGCGAGCAGACGGTAGCCGGGTTCGACCAGCCCCTTCATGCGGGCAACTTCGCCGACCGCGCGTACGAACCCGCCGATCTCGGCATCCGAGGCCTTGGCGCTGAAATCGTCCCAGCTGACATAGCGGCCCTTGGGGATCACCAGCGTGTGCACTTCGGCCTGCGGGTTGATATCCTCGAAGGCGAAGGCCCAGTCGTCCTCGTAGACCTTCTTCGAGGGGATTTCGCCGCGCAGGATCCGCGCGAAGATGTTGTTGTCGTCGTAGGGCAGGGTCGGGTCGATCGGCATTATTCGCTCCGTGCGGCTTTCTCGGCGAGGCCGGACAGGCCTTCGCGCCGGTCGAGTTCAGCGAGCACATCGGCCAGCGGCACGCCCTTTTCGGCGAGCAGCACCATGAGGTGGAACAGCAGGTCCGCTGCCTCGCCGACCAGCTCTGTCTCGTCGCCCGCGAGCGCGGCGATCACCGTCTCGGTCGCTTCCTCGCCGAGCTTCTGGGCGATTTTGGCGAGCCCCTTGGCGTGGAGCTTTGCCACATAGCTTGTCTCAGGCGAGGCCGTCAGGCGCTGGGCGATGGTCGCTTCGAGGCGGGTCAGGGTGTCCATGTAGGCCTTTTCGATCAAACCCCCCGCGCGGGCAAGCCTGCGGCTCTGAGCGCGGCGTGGGCCTCGGCGATGGTGTGGTGGCCGAAGTGGAAGATCGAGGCGGCGAGTACCGCACTGGCATGGCCCTTGGTCACCCCATCGACGAGATGTTCCAGGCTCCCAACCCCGCCGCTGGCGATCACCGGCACGCTGACGGCATCAGCAATCTCGCGGGTAAGATCGAGGTCATAGCCCTTCTGCGTCCCGTCCCCGTCCATCGAGGTGACGAGCAGCTCGCCCGCGCCAAGCCCTGCGACCTTCAGCGCATATTCGACCGCGTCGATCCCGGTCGGTTTGCGCCCGCCGTGAGTGAAGATTTCCCAGTTGCCCCTCGGCGTACGGCGCGCGTCGACACTGGCGACGACGCACTGACTGCCGAAGCGCTCCGCGATTTCACCCACCAGTTCGGGCCGGGCGACGGCAGCGGAGTTGACCGCAACCTTGTCCGCCCCCGCCAGCAGCAGCGCCCGCGCATCCTCTGCTGAGCGCACCCCGCCGCCGACGGTGAGCGGCATGAAACATACCTCCGCCGTCCGCCGCACCATGTCGAGCAGCGTCCCGCGCCCTTCGTGGCTGGCGGAAATGTCGAGAAAACACAGCTCGTCCGCGCCGGCCGCATCATAGGCGCGCGCCTGTTCGACGGGATCGCCCGCGTCCTTGAGGTCGACGAAATTGACGCCCTTGACCACGCGGCCCTCGGCCACATCGAGGCAGGGGATGACGCGGATGCGGACGGTCATGCCACCCGCGCCCCCATCGCGATCGCCGCCGCCAGATCGAGCCGCCCTTCATAAAGCGCTCGCCCGGTAATCACCCCCTCGATCCCCTCGTGCGCGTGGAGCGCGAGGATGTGGATGTCGTCCAGCCCCTTCACCCCGCCGCTGGCGATCACCGGAATGTCCACCCGGCGGGCGAGGTCCACGGTCGCCTCGATGTTCACGCCCTTCAGCAAGCCATCGCGCCCGATATCGGTGAACAGCAGCGAGGCGACACCGGCATCCTCGAACCGGCGGGCGAGGTCGGTGACGGGGACGTCGGAGACTTCCGCCCAGCCCTCGGTCGCGACCATGCCGTCCTTCGCATCGACTGCCACGACGATGCCGTTCTCCCACTCGCGCGCCATGTCCTTGACGAACTCGGGGTTCTTGAGCGCGGCCGACCCCATCACCACGCGGGCGACACCGAGGTTGAACCAGCCCTCGACCGCCGCAGCATCGCGGATGCCGCCGCCCAGTTGCACGTAGCCGGGGAAGGCCGCGATAATCGCTTCCACCGCCGCACGGTTGCGGCTCTCGCCCGCAAAGCTGCCGTCGAGATCGACGACATGAAGATGCTCCGCGCCCGCCTCGGCGAAGATCAGCGCCTGCGCGGCGGGATCATCGCCGTAGATCGTAGCGCGGTCCATGTCGCCTTCGGCAAGGCGGACGACCTGACCGCCCTTGAGGTCGATGGCGGGGAATACAATCACGGATACCACTCCAGAAAGCGCCGGAGCGTCGCCAGCCCGTAAGACTGGCTCTTTTCAGGATGAAACTGCACGCCGATGATATTGTCGCGGGCGACGGCGGCGACCAGCCCCTGCCCATGATCGGTCATGGCGGCGACATGGTGAGGATCGGTGGCGGCGAAGTGGTAGGAGTGGAGGAAATAGGCCTCGCCTTCCTCGATCACCTCATGGTCCTTCGCGTGGGGCAGCATCGCGACATCGTTCCAGCCCATGTGCGGCACTTTGATGGCGGGGTCGGAAGGCTCGATCAGCCGCACCTCGCCCGGCACCCAGCCAAGGCCGGGGGTTTCGCCATGTTCGAGCCCGCGGTCGGCCAGCAGCTGCATTCCCACGCAGATGCCGAGGAACGGCGCCGCGCCCACATGGACGCGCTCCTTCATCGCCTCGACCATGCCGGGAATCGCGTTCAGTCCGTCGGCGCAGGCCTTGAAGCTGCCGACGCCGGGAAGCACGATCCGGTCCGCCGCACGCACTACATAGGGATCAGCGGTAACGGTGACATTCGCTCCCGCCGCCTTCAGCGCGTTGTGGACGGAATGGAGATTGCCCGCGCCGTAATCGACGAGGGCGACGACCTCAGCCATTGAACGCCTCGAGCCCGGGGAAGGCGAGGCGCGGGGTCCATTGGGTGATCGCCAGATCGGCCAGCCCCTCCAGCATGAAGGGGTCGGTTGCCAGCAGGCGCTCGGCCTCGTCGCGGCTTGCGGCCTTCACGAAGATCAGCCCGCCATCGCGCGGTTCGCGCGGGCCCCAGGCGATGAAGTGGCCTGCTTTGTGTCCGGCATCCAGCCACGCCAAATGCTCGGCCAGCACCGCGTCGACCCGGGCGATGGGAACGGTATAGGTGAGCGAGGCGATGAAGATGCTAGCCACCCAGCTGCCCCTTGGTGCTCGGCACGGCCTCGCCCTTGCGCGGGTCGCGCTCGACCGCCTGCCGCATGGCGCGGGCGAAACCCTTGTAAAGGCTTTCGCAGATATGGTGGTTGTTGCTGCCGTAGAGCAGTTCCATGTGAAGCGTGATCCCGGCGCTCTGGCTGACAGAATGGAACCAATGCTCGATCAGCTCGGTGTCCCACTCGCCCAGACGTTCCTGCGTGAACTTGGCCTTCCACACGAGGAATGGCCGCCCCGAAATGTCGAGCGCGACGCGGCTCAGCGTCTCGTCCATCGGCGAATAGGCCGCGCCATACCGCCCGATCCCGGCCTTGTCGCCCAGGGCCTGGCTGATCGCCTGACCCAGCGCGATCGCCGAATCCTCGGTGGTGTGGTGCTGGTCAACATGCAGGTCGCCCTCCACCTTCATTGTCACGTCGATCAGCGAGTGGCGGCTGAACTGTTCGACCATATGGTCGAGAAAGCCGATGCCGGTGGACACGTCATAGGCGCCGGTCCCGTCAAGATTGACGGCGATGGCGATCTTGGTTTCGGTGGTGTTTCGCTCAACCGAGCCGGTGCGAGAGGGGATGCTGGCCATGGGGGCGCTATAATCGGCTTGGCCCACATGACAAGCGCGAGGCGCATGTGCTTGCGGGTGCCACCAGTCCGGCAGCCGACGCAAAGGGCTTGACCAAGCGGGCGAGTGCCGCCACGAATCCGCTCAGCCATGAACAGTGAAACACCCGACAGCCTGATCCCCTATGACGAGATCGTGCAGGAAGCTCTACGCGCAGTGGTTGGCCGGGTGCTCGGCTCGATCGTCAGCGGCGGCAGCACCCTGCCCGGCGCGCATCACTTCTACATCACCTTCAAGACCGGTGCGCCGGGCGTGTCGATCCCGCCGCACCTGCGCGAGCGTTTTCCGGACGAGATGACGATCGTGCTCCAGAACAAGTTCTGGGATCTGGAAGTGCTGCCGCACTCTTTCTCGGTCAGCCTCACCTTCAACCAGGTCCCGGCCAAGCTGACGATTCCCTTCGCCGCGATCACCGCCTTCGTCGATCCGGCGGTCGATTTCGGCCTCCAGTTCCAGGCCGCGGTCGACGAGCTTGAGCCCGAGGCGCACGAGGATGCCGAGAACGACGGACCGGACACCGATCCCGATGGCTCGAACGTCGTCTCGGTCGATTTCGGCCGCAAGAAATAGCGCCCTATGGCGGGGGCCAAGCGGGCAGCACGGGGCAAGCGGGGCAAGGCCGGAGCGCCTGAGGCCGTCGATCCAGCGACCAAGCCCACACCCACCGGCCCCGGCGGCGTCCCGCTACCTAGCCCTGTTGCAGGCACCAACCTGATCATCGCCGATATCGTTCTGCGCGCGGCGGGCGGCCTGCTCAAGGACCGGCTCGAAAAGGGCCTGCTGGTCAAGAGCCACGGTCAGGACAAGGCTGACAAGCTGGTCGACGGGCGCGGCGTCGCCTCCAGCCTCGCGCTGTGGGGCGCAAGCCGCATGGCACGCCGGTCCCCGCTGGGGCTTGCGGTGGTCGCCGGAGGGCTGGCAGCCAAGGTCTTCTATGACCGCGGCAAGCGGCTTCAGAAGAAGGCCGGCACGAAGGAAAGCCCGGACAGCGAATCCTGACCGCCCCTTGATTTGCGCCCCAGTGTTGGTGCAACGGGCGATATGGGCGACTCCTCACACCATCCCGACGACCGGCTCCACCGCCGGGGCCTGATGTTCATCCTCTCCTCGCCCTCGGGCGCGGGGAAGACCACGCTGTCGCGGATGCTGCTGGCCAAGGACCCCGAGATCAAGCTCTCGGTCTCGGCCACCACCCGCCCGCCGCGCCCGGGCGAGGTCGACGGGGTGCATTACCACTTCGTCAGCCCAGAACGCTTCGCACAGATGGTCGAAGAGGACGATTTCTACGAATGGGCCGAGGTCTTCGGCCACCGCTACGGCACGCCCAAGGGGATCATCCGCGCCGCGCTGAAGCAGGGGCAGGACTTCCTGTTCGACATCGATTGGCAGGGAACCCAGCAACTTTACCAAAAAGATCAGCAGGATGTGGTGCGGGTGTTCATCCTGCCCCCCTCGCTCGACGAACTTCACCGCCGCCTGCAAAGCCGCGCCACCGACAGCGCCGAGGTGATCGCCGCCCGCATGGAGCGCGCCCGGGCCGAGATCAGCCACTGGGACGGCTATGATTACGTCATCATCAATGACGATATCGACGTGTGCTTCGACAAGGTTCACGCGATCCTGGAGGCCGAGCGGATGAAGCGCCAGCGCCAGACCGGGCTGATTCCCTTTGTGCGCGGATTGATGGCTTAGCCGCTTTACCCGCGACAGCCTCCGCGGCTGTTCCACGTGAAACATTTGCACCGCCTCCCTGCAAAACCTCGCCGCAAACACGGTCCGAAGCCGAGGCAAGGCAGGGCTGGACGTGGTCTAACCCCGGTCAGGCAGGGTGCAAAGCCAAGTCTGGCTACACCTGACGTGCTGCCGCCCCATCCCCCGCCCGCTCACGCGTGGCTTTCCGGTTGATTTGGCGCAGCTTGCGCTCCAGGATAGTTCCGAATGCGGTGCCCGGGGGGTATCCCGCGAGGGGCACGCAAAAGGGCACAATGACGAAAATGCGGAAGGCGGCTGGGGCCGCGGCACTGGCGCTGGCGATCACCGCGCAATCGGTACGGGCTGACGATTTCACCGCCTGCGACGGCTATAACGCTCCGACCAAGAAGACCGACGGCATGACCGAAGGCACATGGATGTTCGGCCTTGCCACCGCCACGGTCGATCTGCGCCCCGCCGATATGCGCCTCAGCGAAAAGGGGATCGAAGCCTGCGACCGCGCCCTCGCCGATTCGCTGCTGCAACCCGATCAATGGCTGCGGCGCGCCAACCTGCAACAGGCCAAGGCGCTCCACGCGATCCAGATCGGCAAGCCGGAACTCGCACTCGAGGCCGTCGGCCAGAGCGACGAGACGGGCAAGGCCGATCCCTTCTTCGCTGTCAGCCTCGGCCTCGGCAATCAGGCGATCCGTGCGCTCGCGCTCGGCGGTCTTGGCCGCAAGGAAGAAGCCCTCGCCGCACTGGAGAAGGTCAGCGCCGCGCGTCCGTGGTCTGCCAGCATCCAGCGGCTTACCACCCTGCTCCAGTACCGCATCGACGAGCCGACCGCCGAAGCCTCGCTGCGCGCCAATATCGTCCTCGCCCCCGAAAACGCGCGGCTGCTGTATTGGGACGCGATCATGCGGACCGATTTCGTTGCGGCGATCGACTATGCGCCGGCGATCACCTGGGATCTGCCCAAGAAGCGCGGCGGATGGGTGATGGATGGCGAGGTGCGCCAGCGGCTCGAAAAGATCAAGGAACGCGCGGAAGTGACCGGCGCACTCGCTTTCGCCCTGACGCTGGAGGGCCGCACGCAGGAAGCCGCGCTGGTGGTGCAGGAAGCCTCCGCCGATCTGGCCGAGGCGATGGCCCTTCCCCCGCAGCGTGCCGGCGGCAAGCCGCCCAAGAAAAGGGATATGCAGGACTGGGAAGCGCGCCAGCCCTATGCCGAGGCTGGCAAGCTCCAGCTCGAGCTGTGGCAGCAGGCAGCGTCCTTCGTGGAAAGCGTGCCGGGCCGTCCGCCGGAAGTGGCCTTCCATGATTTCACCAAAAGCCCGTTTGCGCAGCTGCCCATCTTCGCGGCCGTGCTCAAGCGGCTCAACCTGACCACGCCTGAACAGAGCGCCTCGCGCGATGCGGCGGTGGAGCAGTTCTACAAGGAGCTGGCAGCCGAAAAGCGCCAGGCCATGACGGTCAACAACCGCCAGCTGGCCGAATTGCTGCCGCGCCGCCTGACCGCCAAGATGATGCCGGTAATGAAGGCGGCGGGCGACGGCTATTTCCTCAGCGACACCGGCCTGTCGCGCGCGCAGGAAGACAAGAGCGAGATCTGGACAGTCCGCTTCGTCCACAAGACCGCGCCGATCCACGTGGTGGAGGAACTGGCGGTCTATGGCGCAGCGCTGACGGCCCAGCGCGAGGGCCGCGATAGCCTGGTGATCCTCTCGCGCCGTTCGGCAGAGCTGACGACCAACATCATCGGGATGTATGGCAGCGACGGCGGATCCTTTGCTTCGGGCTATGAAGCGCAGTTGCGGGTGCGGCTGGTCAATTCGGCCACTCTGCCGCCCGAACTGGCAGGGATGGAATACCGCGTGTTGTCCGCCAAGACGATCATCGACGACATGGCAGGCCGGGTGAAGGCGGGCAGCGGGATCACCATCGCCTGGTAAGGGCAGGCAGCCGCCGGCCAGCGTCCCGACTGGCGGCTGGCCGGGGCTGATGGTCACATTTGATCAAAATTCGGTCGCATTTGTCACATCAGTGAAATGTAGCCGACATATTAGCGAGCCATCCGGCTCATCGTGGATGGGCTTTATGCGAGAGCCCGACCTTATGTTCCGCCAAAACGGCCAAACGGCCATCTCCCTGATTGCTGCAAGCTTTCTGTTTTCTGCCAGCGCCCCCGCCATCGCCCAGAGCATGGCCCCGGCCACGCTGTCCGAGTCGGGAGAGGCGCGCACGATCGCCGATCTCCAGCGCCAGATTGACGAGCTGAAGGCGATCGTCTCCGCGCTCCAGACACAGCAGGCGACAGCGCCCGCACCCGCCGTGGTGGCGATGCCGTCGCCCGCCCCGGGTACGCCAGCCATGGCTGTCACGAACACCGCCCAGTCCCCCGCCGCGGGCGCGCCCATCACTCCGGCCCAGCTCGCCGCCGCGCCTTCGCCCGCCAAGCCCAAGGCGAAGGCATGGTACGAAAAGCTGCGCCTGCGCGGCTACACCCAGATGCGCTTCAACCAGATCGTCTCGGGCGATGCCAATGCCCCGGCGGGCATTTCGCGCCTGCGCACCATCGGTGATGGCGAAGTGCGGCCCGACAACAATTTCAGCTTCCGCCGGATGCGCTTGATCCTTCAGGGCGATGTGAACGACCACCTTTCGCTCTACTTCCAGCCCGATTTTGCCGCCGCGGTCTCGAACCAGTCGGCGGGCGAACGGCGCGAGGGCACGGTTTCGCTGCGCGACATGTATGCGGACGTCTTCCCGTTTGACGACAAGTCCTTCCGCATCCGTCTGGGCCAGTCGAAGGTGCCCTTCGGCTGGGAAAACCTCCAGTCTTCGTCAAACCGTCTCGCGCTTGATCGTACCGATGCGATCAACTCCGCGGCGTCGGGCGAGCGCGACCTTGGCGTCGTCGCCTATTACACGCCGCCCAAGGTGCAGAAAATCTGGGACCGCCTTTCGGCCGACGGGCAGAAGCTGTTCGGCAGTTACGGTGCCTTTGGCTTCGGCGCGTTCAATGGTCAGGGTCTGAACCGCACCGAGGGCAATGACGGCGTGATGCTGGTGGGTCTTGCGACCTGGCCCTTCGAACTCGACGGCCTCGGGCTCGATGGCCAGGTGTTCGAAATCGGCGGGTCGGTGATGCACAATCGCATCCGCTCCGAAATCCGCACCGGCGGCCTCAGCGCCGCGAGCTACAAGGACGAACGCGCCGGGATCCACGCGATCCTCTACCCCCAACCGATCGGCGTGCAGGCAGAGTGGAACTGGGGCACCGGCCCCGAATTCGTGCCCGCCACCGGCCGGATCGAGGAACGTCCGCTCGACGGCGGCTATGTGCAGGTGATGGGAAAGATCGACAAGTCGCCGATCGGCCCGTTCTATCCCTTCGCCCGCTGGCAGTATTACCGCGGCGGCTTCAAGGCTGCGATCAATTCGCCGCGGCTGGAGACCGAGGAACTGGAGCTGGGCTTCGAATTCCAGCTCGATTCCGCGCTGGAAATCACCACCACCTATGGTTTTGCGAAACGCAAGGAGGCCGACGAGCGTCGCTTCGGACAGGCCGAGGGGCAGATCCTGCGCGTGCAGGCGCAGTGGAATTATTGAGGCAGAACTCCTGATTTGATGCCGCTGCCGGGGTGAAATTCACTCCGGCGGCAGCTCGTCCGGCCCGCGCCCGGGCTCGTCGAAATCGGGCGAGGTCGGTTCGGTTTCAGGCGGCGTTGGCGAGTCTGGCTCGGTTGGCGGCGGCGGGGTTTCGATCGGCGGCGCGGCGGGCTCGACGATGTCGGGGTTCGGCGTGGGGATGGTAGCCATTGGTGGTCCTTCCGCTTTGACGGTGGAGCATTATACCCCATCCCGGCGGCAAGTGTCCTCCCGGTTTGCACCGCTCACCCCTCGCCCGCGCCGCTCCAACCCTTGGCGCGGGATGCAAAAAGGGCCGCCGGATCGCTCCGGCGGCCCTTTTGCTTGGCCCCTTGGCGGATCAGTGCCCGCCCGAGGGGTCCGCAAAGTGGTTGGGCAGCAGCGCGTTGACCACGCCGCCATCGACCGTCAGCGTCTCGCCCACGACATAATCGCCCGCGCGGCTGCACAGGTAGATCGCGGCAGCTGCCATGTCCTCGGCGGTGCCGATGCGCTTGGCCGGGATACCCGAGGCGCTCGTGTCCGGTGCGTCCTTGGCTGCCTTGTTCATCTCGGACGGGAAGGCGCCCGGTGCGATCGAGGAGACCACGATATTGTCCTGGATCAGCCGCGCGGCCATGCGGCGGGTCAGCTGGATCACCGCGGCCTTCGACGCCTGATAGGCATAGGTTTCCCACGGATTGATCCGCTGCCCATCGATCGAGGACACATGGATCACCTTGGCTGGATGCCCCTGCTTGCCGCCCGCGACCAGCAGATCGTGCAGCTTCTGGGTGAGGAAGAACGGCGTCTTGACGTTGAGGTCCATCGTCCGGTGCCAGCCGGCCTCGGAGAACTCGAGATAGGGCTGGCCCCAGGCCGCGCCTGCGTTGTTGATGAGGATATCGAGGTGGCTCTCGCGCGCCTTCAGCTCATTCGCGAGGCTCACCATGCCGTCCATCTGGCTGAGGTCGGCGGGGATGCCGATCACGCGGTCCGCGCCGAATTCGTCGATGGTCGCCTGCATCTGATCGAGCTTGCGCGCCGAGATGTAGACCCGCGCACAGCCTGCCGCGAGCAGGCCTTCGACGAACATCTTGCCGATCCCGCGCGAACCGCCGGTGACGAGGGCAACACGCCCTTCGAGGCTGAAAAGTGATTGAATGTCCATGTGATCAGTACCCGCTCAGTTCGGCCACGCGGTTGGCGTGGAAATGGGCATCGCCCAGGAATTCGGCCAAGGCGCGGTCGCGCTTCATGTAGAGGCCGATGTCGTATTCGTCGGTCATGCCGATGCCGCCGTGCATCTGCACGCCTTCCTGCACCGCAAGGCGCGCGGTCTTGGCGACCTTGGCCTTGGCAACGCTCGCCATCAGTTCGGCATGGGCAGAACCGCCATCGAGCAGCTGCTGCGCCTTGATGGTCGCCGCGCGGGCGATCTCGACCTCGGAATAGAGGTGGCTGGTGCGGTGCTGGAGCGCCTGGAACTCGCCGATCAGACGCCCGAACTGCTTGCGCTGCTTGAGGTAATCGACGGTCATGTCCATCGCGCCCCTCGCCACGCCGACGCCCTCCGCCGCCGCACCGACGCGCCCGGCCAGCAGCATGGCATCGAGCACGGCGCGCCCGCCATCGATCTCGCCGATCACGGCATCACCGTCCAGCTCGACCGCATCGAACTTCGTGTGGGTCGCCATCGAGCTATCGACCAGACGCACCGCTTCATGGCTCATGCCCGCCGCATCCTTGGGGACGGCGAAGAGGGTGATCCCGTCGGCATCTTCGTCAGAGCCGGACGTGCGCGCCGCGACGACAATCATGTCGGAACTGCTGCCGTGGATGACGAAGCTTTTGGAGCCGCTCAGCTTGAAGCCATTGCCCGATTTCTCGGCGCGGGTGGTGATGCGCGAGGGGCGGTGCTTGGCGGTCTCGTCGATCGCGACAGCAAATACAGAGTCACCCGCGATCAGGCCGGGCAGGTAGCGGCCCTTCAGATCGTTCGAACCATGCTTCAGCGCGGTCGCTGCCAGCACGGAGGAGGTCAGGAACGGCGAAGGCGTCAGGTTGCGGCCGATTTCTTCCAGCACGATCCCCGCCTCGACATGGCCCATGCCGAGCCCGCCGTCGGCTTCCTCCACCAGCATGCCGGTGAAGCCCATCTCGGCCATCTGCTTCCACAGGCCGTGGCCGAAGCCGTCCTTGCAATTGCGGTCACGCCAGTGGCGCAGCTGCTTGGCGATATTGCCTTCCTCGGCGATGAAGCCGCGCGCCGTGTTGGCGAGCATCGCCTGATCTTCGTTGTGATACAGGGGCATTGGTTTTTCACTCTCCCGAATTCTTCATCCCCCCACCCCGGGCTTGACCCGGGGCCCCGCTTTCTTGCCAATGGCATGAAGGAAGCCGGGTCCCGGGTCAGGCCCGGGACGGGGTTGGTTATGGTTCTTAGGCCCCCGGCAGGTCGAGGATGCGCTTGGCGATGACGTTGAGCATCACCTCGCTGGTGCCGCCCTCGATCGAGTTCGCTTTGGTCCGCAGCCAGCTTTTCGAAGGCTTTCCGCCCTCGGTCGCTTCGCTTTCCCATTCCAGTGCGCGGCTGCCGCCGACCGCCATCACCAGTTCGTGGCGACGTTTGTTCAGCTCGGTGCCGGCATATTTCATCATGTTCGGCTGCGCGGGGTGCGCCTTGCCGACCTTGATCTCGTCGAGGAACTTCTCCCCCATCGCGGCATAGGCCAGCGCATCGACATCGAAATTCGCCAGCTCGGCGCGCAGCACCGGGTCGATCTCGTCGCCAAGCTTGGCGGCATGGCGCTTCATCGCCGCGCCGATCGCCGCAGCCCGCTCGCCGCCGTCCGCGCCCGAGATCATCTCGCGCTCGTGGCCCAGCAGATACTTCGCCACGTCCCAGCCGCGGTTGATCGTGCCCACCTGAGCGGGGCAATCATCGCCATAGGACTTGGGCACGGCGACATTGTCGAAGAAGGTTTCGCAGAAGGGCGAGGAGCCGCTGATCAGCTTGATCGGCTTGGTGGTAACGCCTTCGGATGCCATGTCGAACAGCATGAAGGTGATGCCCTGATACTTGTCGGCCTTGTCGGTGCGGACGAGGCAGAAGATCCAGTCGGCGTGGTCGGCGTAGGAGGTCCAGATCTTCTGGCCGTTGACGACCCAGTGATCGCCCTTGTCCTCGCCGAAAGTCTGAAGGCTTACGAGGTCCGAGCCTGAGCCCGGCTCCGAATATCCCTGGCACCAGCGGATTTCGCCGCGCGCGATCTCGTTCAGGAAGCGCTGCTTCTGGCCTTCGGTGCCGAAATGCAGCAGCGCCGGGCCGAGCATCCAGATGCCGAAGGAGCTCAAGGGCGGACGCGCATTGATGCGGCCCATTTCCTCGCGCAGCACCTTAGCTTCGGCCGCAGTGAGACCAGCGCCGCCATAGGCCTTGGGCCACATCGGCACGGTGTAGCCCAAGGCGATGCAGGCTTCGAGCCACGCCTTTTGCGCATCGTTCTTGAAGGTGGCGTTGCGGCCGCCCCAGTAGATATCGTCCTCGCCGCGCACCGGCTCGCGCATTTCGGGCGGGCAGTTGGCTTCCAGCCAGGCGCGGGTTTCGGTGCGGAAATTCTCAAGATCGGGCATGCCGACTCTCCTCTCTCGTCTCTTACTTGACGCTTACGTTAGGAGCATTTCGAGGGCGGCTGCAAGGGTTCATCGTCAGGCGAGCAATGCCGTAGCGTCATGCGCAGCGCGATTGACGAGTGGCCCAATCGGTCTAGGTTCGAAACGGAACTGGGAGAGAGAATTTGGCCGGATTCGGCAAGTCGCCATGCTGCAAAGGCAGGCGCGGATGAGCATGATTTCCGGGCCGCTTCCGGGCAGGCTCAAACTGATGCACGGCTTCGGCGCGGTCGCCTTCGGGGTGAAGGACGGTGGCTTTTCGTTCTTCCTGCTGCCGTTCTACAATCTGGTCCTAGGGGTGGATGCGGGGATCGTCGGCGCGGCACTGGCGACGGCGTTGATCATCGATGCCTTTGCCGACCCGCTGATCGGGCACCTTTCCGACCGGACATACACCCGTTGGGGCCGCCGGTTGCCGTGGCTCTACCTTGCACCGGTGCCGCTGGCGCTGGCGTGGACGATCCTGTGGTCGCCGCCGTTCACTGGCGTGCCCACCTATGCGGAGATCGTCGCTCTGGCGGTCGGCGTGCGCCTGCTGCTGTCCGCCTGCGAAGTGCCCTCGATCAGTCTGGTGCCTGAAATAACCGGCGATTATGTCGAACGCACCACGCTGTTCCGGTACCGGTTCCTGTCGGGCTGGATCGGCGGGCTGACCATGTCGATCCTAGCCTTCACCGTGTTCCTGCCGACGCCCGAAACGCAAATGCAGCCTGATGGCTATGCCGTGTTCGGCATGGTCGGCGCGCTGGTCATGCTGGTGTCGGTGATCGGCTCGGCAGCGGGCCAGCACCCCTATGTCGCGCGCTGGCCGGACAGCGCGCCGCCGCCCTTTTCGCTGCGGCTCGCCTTCGCCGATATCTTCGACGCCTTCCGCGAACGGGCCTTCGTGGTTTTCGCGTTCGGTGCGCTTGCGGCCTATATCAGCCAGGGCGTCTCGCTATCGATCACGCTCTATGTGATCCGCTACGTCTGGCAGTTCAGCGAGTTGGCCTTCAAGCTTTATCCGGTTGCGCTTGGCCTGTCTGTGGTCGCGATGTTCTTTCTGGTCGGCCCGCTGCACCGCCGTTTCGGCAAGCCGGTGACAGGCGCGCGGGCTTCCGTGCTGACGCTGATTATCGCCGGCACGCCTTATGTGCTGTTTCTCACGGGGTTATGGCCGCAGACGGGATCGGCCCTTTCGACCGTGCTGTTCATCGCCTTCACTGTCACCGCCAACACCGCAGGGGTGGTCGCGATCATCTCCGCCACTTCGATGGTCGCCGAAATCGTCGAGGCCTTCGAGGAGCGCACCGGCAAGCGGGCCGAGGGGACGTTCTATGCGGGCAACTGGCTGGTCCAGAAATCGGCGACCGGCGGCGGCATTCTGCTGACCAGCCTGATCGTCAAGGCGATCGGGCTGGAGCCGGGCACCGCGCAGGATGCGGTCGCACCGGATGTGGTCACGAACCTTGCGCTGGCCTACCTGTTTGTGTCCGCCGTGCTGACCTTCACGGCGGCTTATTGGCTCGCCCGTTTCCCGATTACGCGCGCCGATCACGAGGCCCGGCTTGCCTCGCGGATTGCGGGCCAGCGCGGTGCTGCGGCAGGAGCCGCGCCGCACAAATGAGAGCTTGGCGCTGGCCGCGCGCTCTGCCACGGTCAGCGCAGATTCGACGTAGATTTGGTTACAATTGAGGACGAGAGAGGAACACCCCCATGGATTTCGAACCCACCGAACGGCAGGCCTATTGGGCGGGCCGGGTGCGCGATTTCATCGAAACGCATGTGCGCCCCAACATGGACACCTACAAGGCGCAGGACGCCGAGGGTGGCCGCTGGAAGGTGATCCAGATCATTGAGGACAAGAAGAATCTCGCCAAGGAAGCGGGCATCTGGAACCTGTTCATGCCGCCGCGCAATGACAGCCACCACCACGTCGATGACACCTTCGAATTCGAAGGCCCGGGCCTCACCAACCTCGAATATGCGCTGTGCGCCGAGGAAATGGGCCGCATCGGCTGGGCATCGGAAGTATTCAACTGCTCCGCGCCCGATACCGGCAACATGGAAGTGTTCCACCGCTACGGCACCCGCGAACAGAAGGAACAGTGGCTGCGTCCGCTGATGAACGGCGAGATCCGTTCCGCCTTCCTGATGACGGAGCCGAACACCGCTTCGTCCGACGCCACCAACATCGAGACCCGCATCGAACGTGACGGCGATCATTACGTCATTAACGGGCGCAAGTGGTGGTCTTCGGGCCTCGGCGATCCGCGCTGCAAGATCGCGATCGTGATGGGCAAGACCAATCCCGATGCGCAGCGGCACGCGCAGCAATCGCAGATCCTGATGCCGATCGACAGCCACGGCGTGAACATCCTGCGCCACCTGCCGGTGTTCGGTTATGACGATGCGCCGCACGGCCACATGGAAGTCGAGATGGTCAACGTCCGTGTTCCGGCCTCGAACATCCTGCTCGGTGAAGGGCGCGGCTTCGAGATCGCGCAAGGCCGCCTCGGGCCGGGCCGCATCCACCACTGCATGCGCACCATCGGCGTCGCCGAGGAGGCGCTGGCCAAGATGTGCCGCCGCCTGCAGGAGCGCGAAGCCTTCGGTAAGCCGGTGTACAAGCACTCGGTCTGGGAAGAGCGCGTGGCGCGCGCCCGCATCGATATCGACATGACCCGTCTGCTCTGCCTCAAGGCGGCCGACATGATGGACAAGGTCGGCAACAAGGCGGCCAAGCAGGAAATCGCGATGATCAAGGTGCAGGCGCCCAACATGGCCCTCAAGATCATCGACGATGCGATCCAGGCCCATGGCGGCGGCGGCGTGTCGGAAGATTACGGCCTTGCATCGGCCTATGCCCACCAGCGCACCCTCCGGCTCGCCGACGGGCCGGACGAAGTCCACGCCCGCTCGATCGCGCACATGGAGTTCGCCAAGCACGCCCCCGTCCCCGGTCCCACTGCCAACGCCCTGCGCGGCAATCATGGGCGGGCGGTCAATGACACCCAGAGCTTCAGCTCGGGCGACATGGGCGTGGCGAGGTAAGCATTGTTCCCCTCCTCTCGCGAGGAGGGGAACCTAGGGAGACGACAATTGGCAAAAGCCGCCATACTTGAAGCACCCGGCCAAGGCCTCCGCATTGCCGAAGTCACCTATGCCGAGCCGGGCCCGCACGAGGTGTTGATCGACACCAAGGCCTGCGGGCTGTGTCATTCGGATCTGCACTTCATCGACGGGCATTATCCGCATGCCCTGCCCTGCATTCCGGGGCACGAAGCGGCGGGAATCGTGCGCGCGGTCGGTTCCGAAGTGCGCACGGTCAAGCCGGGCGACCACGTTGTCTCCTGCCTCTCGGCCTTCTGCGGCCACTGCGAATTCTGCGTCACGGGCCGGATGGCGCTGTGCATGGGCGCCGACACCCGCCGCATGAAGGGTGACGCATCGCGCATTGCCTTTGCCGATGGGGCACCGGTCAACCAGATGCTGAACCTTTCGGCCCTGTCCGAACAGATGCTGATCCACGAACACGCCTGCGTCGCGATCGACAAGGATATGCCGTTTGACCGCGCCGCCCTGCTGGGGTGCGCGGTCACGACCGGCGCGGGGACGATCTTCAACGCCTGCAAAGTGACCCCGGGTGAAACCGTGCTGGTGGTCGGCTGCGGCGGCGTGGGCCTTGCCGCGATCAATGCCGCCAAGATTGCGGGCGCAGCCAAGATCATCGCCGCCGATCCGCTCCCCGAAAAGCGCGAGCTGGCCAAGGTGCTGGGCGCGACCCACACTGTCGATGCGCTGGCCGAAGATGCCGCCAAGCAGATCATCGCCATTTCAAACGGCGGGGTCGATTGGGGGATTGAGGCGGTGGGGCGCCAAGCCTCTGCCGATCTCGCGGTGGCTTCGCTGCGGCGCGGCGGCACCGCTGTGATCCTCGGCATGATGCCCCTGGACTGCAAGGTCGGGCTTTCCGCCTTCGACCTGCTCGGCGGCAAGAAGCTGATGGGCGCGCTCATGGGGATGAACCACTTCCCCGTCGATCTGCCGCGCCTTGTCGACTTCTACCTGCGCGGGCTGCTCGATCTCGACACGATCATCGCCGAGCGCATCACGCTCAATCAGGTGAACGAAGGCTTCGACACGATGCGCAAGGGCACCTCGGCCCGCACAGTGGTGGTGTTCGACTGATGACCGACGCTCCCAACATCGATTTCGATACCGAGATGGTCGGCACGGTCGAAGTGACCGAGAAGGACGCGCTCGACCTTGCCGCGCTGACCGCATGGTTCGAGGCCAATGTCGAAGGCTTCGAAGGCCCGATCAGCTACACCAAGTTCAAGGGCGGCCAGTCCAACCCGACCTACCGGATCGACACGCCCGCCGCGTCCTACGTGCTGCGCCGCCAGCCCTTCGGCAAGCTGCTCCCCAGCGCCCACGCGGTCGACCGCGAATATGCGGCGATGACCGGGCTTTACCCCACCGGCTTCCCGGTGCCGCGCACCTACGGGCTGTGCGAAGACCCCGAGGTGATCGGATCGAAGTTCTTCGTGATGAGCATGGCCGATGGGCGGTCCTTGTGGAACGGCGCGCTCCCCGGCCTCACACCGGAGGAACGCCGCGCGCATTACAACGCGCTGATCGACACGATGGCGGACCTGCACCTGAACCAACCCGAAAAGATCGGGATGGGCGATTACGGCAAGCCGACCGATTACTGCGCGCGCCAGATCGCCCGCTGGACCAAGCAGTACAAGCTCTCCGAAACCGAGCTGATGCCCGAGATGGAACGGCTGATCGAATGGCTGCCGCAGACCATCCCCCCGCAGCACGGCTCGAGCGTCGTCCACGGCGACTACCGGCTCGACAACGTGATCTTCCACAAGACCGAACCGCGTATCATCGCGGTGCTCGATTGGGAGCTGTCGACACTGGGCGATCCGATCGCCGATTTCAGCTACCTGATGCTCAACTGGCACAACCCCGCCGATGGCCGTGCGGGATTGATGGGGCTGGATATCGAGAGCCTCGGCATTCCTTCGCAGACAGAAGCGGTCGAGCGTTATGTCGCGCGCACCGGCTTCCCCGTGCCGCCGATGGATTGGTACTTCGCCTATAACCTGTTCCGCCTCGCCGGGATCATGCAGGGCATCAAGAAGCGCGTGATCGACGGCACCGCCTCCAGCGCCCACGCACAGGCGATGAGCGACCGCGTGCGACCACTGGCGGAAAGAGCGTATCACTTTGCTCTGGCTGCGGGGATGCCAGCGTAAAACTTGCCGAGGCTCTCCGGCGCGGCTAGGCGCGCAGGCATATTTCTGACCGCCGGAGACCTCGCATGACCGACGCCCTGATCACCGCCATCGAAGCCGCATGGGAAAGCCGCGCGGAGATCAACACCGCCAGCACTGATGTTGCAGCGGTGGTCGACGAGGTGCTCGGCATGCTCGACTCCGGCACCGTGCGGGTCGCCGAGCCTGACGGGAATGGCGGCTGGACAGTCAACCAGTGGCTCAAGAAGGCGGTGCTCTTGAGCTTCCGCCTCAATGACAACGCCGTGGTCGATGGCGGCGCGGCGAGCGCTCCTGCCTATGACAAGGTGCCGCTGAAGTTTGCTGGCTGGGACGACACGCGCTTCCGCGATGGCGGCTTCCGCGTGGTGCCCGGGGCTGTCGTGCGGCGCGGCGCGCATATCTCCAAAGGCGCGGTGCTTATGCCGAGCTTCGTCAACATCGGTGCCTATGTGGGCGAGAACACGATGATCGACACCTGGGCAACCGTTGGCTCCTGTGCTCAGATCGGTGCCAATGTGCACATCTCGGGCGGCGCAGGGATCGGCGGTGTGCTTGAACCGCTGCAGGCCGAACCCGTCATCATCGGCGACAACGCCTTCATCGGCGCCCGCGCTGAAGTGGCCGAAGGCGTGCGCGTGGGCGAAGGTGCCGTGCTGTCGATGGGCGTTTACCTCGGCGCATCGACCAAGATCGTCGACCGCGCGACCGGCAAGATCTACATGGGCGAAGTGCCGCCCTATGCGGTGGTCGTCCCCGGCTCGATGCCCGGCAAGCCGCTGCCCGACGGCACGATGGGCCCGAGCCTTTACTGCGCCGTGATCGTCAAGACGGTCGACGCGCAGACCCGCTCCAAGACCGGCATCAACGAGCTGCTGCGCGACTGACCGGGGCGCAGGCTCGCCCTGCCGCGTTTCCGCTCCGCCCCAACAAAAGGCGGCGAAACATCTGCACCCGCGCCGCATAGTCCCCTGCCATTCCCGCAGGAGACCCCCATGCAGAAACCCGACCGCCGCCCTCGCATCGACAAAACCGATGCCAAGGCAGGCAGCAACGAAGGCGTAGTCCGCTGGGTGCTGCTGATCAGCCTCACGCTCGCGATTGTCGCGATGACAGTGATCTGGGTCACCGGCGCGCTGACACAGGACCCGGTCGAAAGCCAGATGAATGTCGAACGCCGGATCGAGGCGCAGCAGGATCAGGCCGCACCGGACAACAGCTCGATCGACGGCATCACCAGCGACGATCCCGATGCAGGCGCACCCCGGACCTCCACCAGCCGATGAGCGACACGTTCCGCAAGGGCCAGATCGTCAACTGGTCATGGCACGGCGGCACAGCCACGGGGCGGATCAAGGACCGCTACCAGCGAAAGGTGACACGCAAGATCAAGGGCACTGACGTCACCCGGATCGGTGATGCGGACGACCCTGCCTACCTGATCGAACAGGAAGATGGCGACGAGGTGCTGAAACTCGCCAGCGAACTCAGGCCCGCGCACTGAATGCAATATAATTTCACATTCGCGCGATAGCCGGAACCATTTGTTCCCCTTGACCGTTGGTTGACGTTACGGAAAGATATTCCCTAACGTCAACCATGGGGAGAGCGTTCATGGCCGACACCAACGAGACCGTCCGCATCAGTGAAGAAGCCGCGCGCGGTGCCGTCACCAACACCGGGCTGCGCTATGTGCTGGGCTTCAGTCTGGCTTTCGCGGTGATCGCGATGAGCCTTGTGTGGATCATCCCCGCGCTCGCCCGCGCGGCGCATTGATCACTCTGCCTTCGCGGGTGGGGTGATCAGCGTTTCGATCGGAGGCTCGCCCGCTACGCTGGCGGCATAGGCCTCGGCCTCACGCATCACCCGCAGGATGTTGCGGCTCGCGATCATTTCCAGTTCGGCCTGCGAATAGCCGCGCTTGGCCAGTTCGGCGAAGAGCAGCGGATAGCCCCGCACATCCTCGAACCCGACGGGGCCGGACGGCATCCCGTCAAAATCGCCGCCGATGCCGATATGCTCGACGCCTGCGATCTTGCGGATGTGGTCGATATGGTCGGCCATGTGCTGGATCGTTGTTGCAGGC
Organism: Porphyrobacter sp.; assembly: GCA_027533455.1. GTDB lineage: Bacteria > Pseudomonadota > Alphaproteobacteria > Sphingomonadales > Sphingomonadaceae > Erythrobacter. The sequence continues at coordinate 50,238 of JAPZUC010000006.1, forward strand.
TCGGGGCTGGCCTTGTCCCACGCGTCCATCGCCTCCGTCACCTTGGCCGGTTGCCCCTGCCACAGCGCCTTCAGCCGCGCTTCTTCCGCAGAGCGGCGCGCAAACCACTGGCGGCGTTCTTCATTGAGGAAGCCGGGCAGCGCGACGACCATCACCACCCCGCCATTCTCGGGCAGGCGTGCAAGCACCGAATCGGGCACGTTGCGCGGATGTCCGTTTACGCCCCGCGCGCCGGAGTGGCTGAAGATCACCGGCACCTTTGCCACATCCAGCGCGTCCATCATGGTCGCTTCGCTGACGTGGGAGAGGTCGACCAGCATCCCGATGCGGTTCATTTCGCGCACCACGTCCTTGCCAAAGTCTGTGAGGCCATCGAACTTCGGATTGTCGGTCGCCGCATCCGCCCAAGGCGTGTTGCTGTTGTGCGTCAGCGTCATGTAGCGCGCGCCCAGCGCATGGAGCTGGCGCAGCACGGCCAGGCTCGATCCGATCGAATGGCCGCCCTCCATCCCCATCAGCGAGGCGATCTTGCCATCGGCCATCGCCCGCTCGACCTGATCGGCGGTGGTGGCAAAGCGCAGGGCATCGGGGTTCTTGGCGATGAGACGCTTGGTCACGTCGATCTGCTCGATCACCTCCTGCACCGCTTCGGGCTCGTCGGGGTTGGAGGGGACATAGACCGACCAGAACTGCGCCCCGACCTTGCCCTGCCGCAGCCGCACCAGATCGGTCTGCATGACCGCGCCCTGGGGGTGGGCTTCACCCGTGTGCGTGGTGTCCTCGAAGTCGAAGGAGTTGATCTGGTTCGCGACCCGCGCGCGCAGCTGGTTGGGAACATCGTTGTGCCCGTCGAAGATCGGCGCGACTTCCAGCGCGGCATTGGCGGTGGCGGTGGCGGCAGCCTCGTCGATGACTAGGGGCTTCGCCTTCTGCGCGGCAAGCGGGCTCGCCAGAGCCAGAGCGGCGGCGACAGCGATCAATGAGGGCGCGGAGAGTTGCATGGGGGAGGCTCCGGAAGCTAGAGCGCGCGGGGACGCGGGCAAGGACAGACACATGGATAGCGCAGCGCTACTGATCGAACAATTGGGCCTTGCGGCTCACCCCGAAGGCGGGTGGTACAAAGAGACGTGGCGGGGCGAACCCGGGCCGGATGGCCGCGCGAGCGGCACCGCGATCATCTTCCTGCTGCGTGCGGGCGAGGCATCGCACTGGCACACGGTCGATACGGCGGAGCTGTGGATCTGGCAGGCAGGCGACCCGGTGGAGTTGCGACTGTCGGCCTCGGATGAAGGCCCCGCGCGCTCGGTTATCCTTGGCGCCGATGTGGCGGCGGGCCAGCAGCTGCAGGGCCTCGTCGCGCCGGGCGAATGGCAGGCAGCGCGGCCCTTCGGCGAGGGGGTGCATGGCTACAGTCTTGTATCCTGCGTGGTGGTGCCGGGCTTCGATTTTGCGGGCTTCCGGCTCGCCGCGCCGGGCTGGGAACCCGGAACCGGAGAGCGGGCGTGATCCGCGCTGCACTGCGCTGGCTGCTGGCGGTGTTCTATTTCGCCGCCGGGGTGATCCACCTCGCCCTTCCCGCCCCCTTCCTCACCATCATGCCCATGTGGGTGCCAGCGCCCGAGGCGGTGGTGCTGTGGACGGGGGTGGCGGAGCTTCTCGGCGCGATCGGGCTGGTCCAGCCGTTCTCCCCGAAGCTGCGGCAGGCGGCAGGATGGGGGTTGGCGCTCTATGCGCTTTGTGTGTGGCCGGCCAACATCAATCACTTCGCGATGGACATGGCGCGCGCCGATGGCGGGCTTGGCCTCGGTTATCACGTCCCGCGCATGATCGCCCAGCCGGTGATCATCTGGCTCGCACTGTGGGTGGGCGAATGCCTGCCCCTGCGCCGCAAGCGCGCCGCGGCATGACGCAAAAACGGCGCGGACCCTTCCGGATCGCGCGCCGCTGATGCTTCAAGTCTGAAGAGCGCCCGCAGGCGCCCCGCAGCTTACTTGAGGTGCTTGCTGACCGCAGCGGTCATCTTGAACATCGAGATCTGGTCCTTGCCGATCACGGCGCCGAGCTTGGCGTCGGGATTGATCTGACGCTTGTCCTTGGTGTCCTGCAGGCCGTTGGCCTTGATGTATTCCCACACCTTCGAGGTCACCTGGGCGCGGGTCATCGGGCCCTTGCCGATCACCGCTTCGAGGTCACCCGAAAGCGTTACCGGCTTCTGAAGTGCATTGGTCGATCCAGCCATCATCTACTCCCTTATGTAAGTGGCAGGTTGATCAAAAATCATCGTCTTCCCAGTCCGCATCATCATCCTCCCCGCCGCCTGTAAAGGTGGCGTGGAGTACCGCGCAGGCCGTTACCGACCCTTGCAGCGATGCGAGCAGTTCCGCCCGCCCTGCGCCGGGCATCAGCACCAGCGGCAGTTCGGTCGCGAAAAGTTGAAACAGGTAATGCCGGGTCTCGCCTTCGGGCGGGGCCGGCAGCAGCCATTCCGAATTGCCCACGGCGTTCTTGCCGGTGCGCGGCGGCGTTTCGCCTTCAAGCAGTTTGCCGCGCTGACCGGCCAGGCCCCAGACCAGCCAGTGGCAGGCGGGATCGGCGCCGGGCGCAGAGGCATCTTCGACCACCAGCACCAGTTCACCGGAATTCGGCGGCGGCGCACTCCATTCGAGCGGCGGGGCGACAGAATCTTCCTCGGCCGCGGTGAAGCTCGCATCGAGCTCCTCGCCGTTGCGGAATGCCGGGCTGGTCAGCGCAAAGCCGCCGCGCGCAAGCAACTGCGCCGAGCCCAGCTTCGCGATGGCGAGGCCGGGATGGCGGGCAGGCGCGGGCACATTAGGTGCAAGCCAGGCAGGGAAATCCGTCATGATTCTGTCAGGTCCTTGCCCTCGTGCTAGTGCGTTCAGGGGCGCGATACGAGACGTTGCAAGGCGGTTTTGCGCTGTTTCTGAGGAAAACCCAGCAAATGCAGGCAAAAAGGTCACGCTTTTGCTGCTTTCATGGACGATTCTCGCTTGTCCGCCTTGCTCTTGGCCCGGTGTCATTGCATCCAAGCGTCTTGGGCCTCCCCCTGGCCCAGATCAGATACGCCGGAGTTGCACCCCCATGAAGCTCGCCCGCACTGCCATCAGCCTTGTCCTGGCCGCTCAACTTGTCGCCTGCGGTGGCGGCGACTCGTCTACCCCGCCTCCCACCGGCGGCACCCCGACCCCGACCCCCACGTCGGGCACCTGTTCGCTCAGCGCGCAGCAGGAATTCGCCGACCGGGTGCTGAACGAATGGTACCTGTTCCCCGATCTGCTCGCGACGGTGAACCCTTCTTCGGTCTCCAATCTCGATGACTATCTCGACGCCCGCGTCGCTCCGGCGCGTGCGCAGAACCGCGACCGCTTCTTCACATTCGCGACCTCGATCGCGGAAGAAAACGCGCTGATCAACTCGGGCTCTTCGGCGGGCTTCGGGATTCGTCTCGCCTATGACACGACCAACCGGCGCCTGTTCGTGGTCGAGGCCTACGAAAACGCCAACGGCTTTGCCGCCGGCCTCGACCGCGGGACCGAGATCACCGCGATCGGCACCTCCAGCGCCAATCTCCAGTCGGTGTCGAGCCTGTTCACCAGCGGCGGCGCACAGGCGGTTGCCAATGCACTCGGCCCGTCCGATCCGGGCGTCACCCGCGTGCTGCGCTTCACCCAGCCGGGCGGTGCAGTGATCGAACGGTCGATCACCAAGACCGAGTTCGCGCTTGATCCCGTCTCCGACCGCTACGGCGCGCTGATCCTCAACGACGGGGGCAAGCGGGTTGGCTATATCAACCTGCGCACCTTCATCATTTCGGATGCCGCCAACCAGTTGCGTACCGCCTTCGGCCAGTTCGCTTCGCAAGGCGTGACCGAGCTGATCCTCGATTTCCGCTATAATGGCGGCGGGCTGGTGAGCGTGGCCGACACCCTGGGTGACCTGATGGGCAAGGGCCGCGTCGGTCAGGTGTGGAGCAAGGAAGTGCTGCGCGCATCGAAATCGGCGGAAAATAGCACACAGCTGTTCCGCTCCGAGCCCAATGCCATAACGCCCACCAAGATCGCGGTGATCACAACCGGATCGAGCGCCTCGGCGAGCGAGCTCGTCGCCAATTCGCTGATCCCCTATCTCGGTAACAATCTGGCACTGGTCGGGGCTAACTCCTTCGGTAAGCCGGTCGGCCAGTTCGGCTTCGATCTTGCCGCCTGCGACCTGCGCATCCGGGCTGTGGCCTTCCGGACAGTCAATGCCAATGATCAGGGCGATTACTATAGCGGTCTTGCCAGCGTGATGCCCAACACCTGCCGCGCGGGCGATGACATCAGCTTCCCGCTGGGCGACCCGCGCGAGGCGTCGATTGTGGCCGCGCTCAACTTCCTGGGCGGGCGAACCTGTTCGCCGATCACGTCCGGCGGCATCGCCAGCGCATTGGGCGGGCCGACGCAGAGCGACACCACCTTCGGCGGTGCGGATCTGCCCGAGCGCGAACCGCTCCAACCGCGCCGGCCGGGCCCTGCGCAGCACGAGCTGCCGGGCCTCTACTAAGGCTGACGAACGTGCCGCGGGGGCTTACAACCCCTGCGGCACTGTTTCGAAGCTCGGCGTATCGCCCAGATCCACCCAGTCCTGCTTGCTCTTGGCGTAGCAGTGGAAGGCGGGCTTTAGGATGCTGGTATCGTCCAGCGTGCCGGCCTTGATGAACATCATTCCCGGCGGGCTATCGACGCGGGTAAAGACCGGCGATCCGCATTCGGGGCAGAACTGCCGCCGCACAGTCGCGCCGCTATCACCGGTGTCGTTATAGGTCTTGAGCGTGCCCTCGAATGAAACGGCGTCCTCCGGCACTCCGACAATCACCGACAACGCGCTGCCGGCCTGACGCTGGCAGTTCTTGCAATGGCAGGTGACGCAGAGCAGCGGATCGCTCTCGCAGGTGTAGCGAACCGCGCCGCACAGGCAGCCTCCGGTCATGGTCATGCGTGTCTCTCCCCTGTCTGCCCGTGCGCCTCAGGGCGCTGCGGGGCCGGTGAACGGCTGCTTGTCCGTATAGCCGCAGCCTTCGAATGTCTCACCGCCCAAAGCGATAGTGGCGACGAAGGGATAGCGCCGGTCGCTCATCCCGTCGCTGCACGTCCCGGGCGTGAGCGTGGCGGTGAGGCTCTTGCCTTCGAGTGTGCCGGTGAAGCCGAGGCCGCCGTTACCGGCAAACCGCTTGAGCGGGAACCGCGCGCCGTTCTGATTGTCGGGCGTCGCCCACAGCCCCTCGTCGCTTTGAATCCTGAGATTCCAGAACGGCTCGGTGCCGACGAGAGTTACGGTTTCGCCCGGCGTGACCGCATCGAAGGCCTCGCCTTTCGGGTCGATGCCATCCTGCTTGGCAGGGGTGCAGGCAGCAAGGCCGAGCATCAGAACGGCAAGCGGCAGAAGGCGGGGTGTCATCGGGTTCTCCTAGACTTGCAGGAATAGGCCGGAACCAGCGCCGCGCCAAGGCATTGGGCCGGCATGGACACCGCCCCCACCCGCGAGGCCGCGCTGGCTCGCCTCGCCGCATTTCTTCCCGCCGCCGGCCGCCGCTATGCCGAAACCCGCAATGCCGATGACGGCCCGCTGCCCGAGGGGCGCGGCAATGTCAGCCAGCTTTCGCCATGGCTTCACGCCGGGGTGATCGGCGCGCCCGAGGTGCTGAAGGCGGTGCTGGGCCAGCACAGCCCGCGCGGCGCGGAAAAGTTCATCGCCGAGGTGTTCTGGCGGATCTACTTCAAGGGCTACCTCGAACAGCGCCCTGCGATCTGGGACGATTACTGCAAAGGTCGCAATGGAGCGCTCGCCGCGATTGAGCGCAATGCCGGGCTGCGGACGGCTTACGGGCAGGCGGTGGAAGGCCGGACCGGGATTGAGGCTTTCGATGTCTGGGCAAGGGAGCTGGTGGAGACCGGATACCTCCACAACCACGCGCGGATGTGGTTTGCGAGCATCTGGATCTTCACCCTGAAGCTCGACTGGCGGTTGGGCGCGGATGTCTTTCTGCGGCACCTTATGGATGCCGACGCGGCATCGAACACGCTGTCGTGGCGCTGGGTCGCGGGGCTGCACACCAAGGGCAAGCACTACCTCGCGCGCGCAGACAATATCGCGCGCTACACGGCAGGGCGGCCCGAGGGAGCACTTGCCGCGGCGGGCCTCGCAGGAGACGAAGCAGAGCCCCTTACCGAGCCGCAGGATTACGCACGCCAGAAGCTCGATCTGCCCGCACGCGCCACCGCTGCCGACCTCGCGCAGCCCTTTGCGCTGCTGCTGCATGACGAGGCTGCGCACCACGCGCCGCTCGCCCTGCCGGCCGTGCCCGCGCTGGTGATCGGCGCGGGCCGCCCCGATGCCCGCTCGCCCCATGCGATTGGCTCCCATGCGCGTAGCTTCGCAGCGGGCGCACTCGCAAGCGGCGTGGCCGAAGCCGCTGCCGCGTTCGCCTGCCCGGCAGTGAAATGGCGCGCGGGCGAGCCGCTTGCCCCGTTGCTGGCGCAGGCGGGGGTGGAGCGGATCGCCCTGCCCTACCTGCCTGCCGGCTGGACCCGCGACGCGCTGTGGCCCGACCTCGCCCCGCTCGTGGCGGAGGGCCGCGTCGTCACCCTGCTCACCGATCTCGACCGCGCCACCTGGCCGCTGGCCAAGGCGGGCTTCTTCGGGGTTGCCAAGGCGATCGACGGCCTCATGGCGGAATGCGGGATCGCGGGCGCGGCGCGGTGATTTCAACCCCGTCTTAACCGTGCTGACCTAGGGTGCGGCGCATCATCTACTGCCATGGACTGCCCCGCCATGCTCTACCCCAACCGCATCCAGGCCGCGCTGCTGTTCGACCGGCCGATCGCCGATCTCGAGGCGATCATGCGGGATTTCGCGCGGATCGAGGGGATGCGCAGCGGCGCACAGTTCAATGTGCCGGAAGAAAACCCGGGCCGCTTCTACCGCCTCTATAACGGGGCGGAGGAGCTGGTGGTGACATTCGAATACCTCGACCGCCCCTGCAGCGCCGACCTGTTCCGCCCGGCGCTGTCCTCGCCCTTCACCGGCATCGCCACCCCAGACATCCGCGAACGGATCGCGCGCAGCGGCACGCACATCCTGCTTGAGGTATCCCACGGCGTCTTCGCCGGGGTCGAGGAAAATCCCGAGATCGCCTCCTTTTTCGAGACAGTCGGCCGCACCAGATCGGGCGCCACGCAGGCGCAGTTCGCACGGCGGCTGGGCGTGCTTGCGCTGATGGCGCGGATCGCGGCCGAGCATGCCATGCCGCTCGCGGTGCACTGGACCCAGTCCGATATGCTGATCTCGGGCGAGCTGTTTGATACGCTGGCCGCCGCGAACGATGCGCCGGGCGCCCTCCACATTCACCCCTCCCTGTTCGGTCCCGCCGTGGTCGAAGGCGAGAAAGCGCTGGTCGGCATCCGCACCTTCGGCGCACGCCACTGGCTGGGCCGCGAGATCATCATCCAGCCCAACGTCTTGCCGTGGGTTGCCAATCTCGAAACGATCTTCGCGTTCCTGCGGGTGGTCACCATGCCGAACGGCTATGTCATCCCCGATGGCGACACCTTCGGCCCGGAAGACCGCAGCCTGTCCTATCGCGTACTGCATCACGATCAGGGCGCGAACATCGGTTACGCCGAGCCCGAGCCGGCCGACGTCCCGTTCTATGAACTGGTGCCGCTCAAGCACCTCGCTCACGGCTTCGTCGCGCCCGAGCATGTGCCCGACGCCAATGTCTTTGAGGATCGCGCCTTTCCAGCCGCGATCATGCCCGGAGATCAGGACGCCAAGATGGCGCTCGCCAACGAATGGGGCGAGAAACGCAAGCTGGCCGAGGGGATCGGCGGACGGTTCGAGGTGCGACAGGCGAGAGAGAACGACGGGCCTCCTCCGCCTCCGCAACCGCGGCCTGTGATCGCGCCGACACCCAGCCAGCCCGGACTGCCGGGCGTCAGCGGGCGCGGGCTGCGTGTGCAGATGTTCGGGCGCAAGGGCCTCTAGAGCCCCTGCACCCGCGCAAGGTTTCAGATCTGCTTGTCAGGTGAAGGATCGCGGCGGTGCCGCTCTGCCTTGCCGAAGATGCGCTCCAACCGTTCTGCCATGGTGTTCGCAGCAATACGGGCAGCAGCGTCGACATCGGCGGCCTTGCCGGTGACGCCGATCGGGCGACTTCCGCGCGGGCGTGCCTCGATCGTGCAATGCTTGTCATCGGCACCGTGCTTGCGACCATTGACGTCGGAGACGTGCACCTCCAGCCGGGTCAGGCGGTCGGTAAAGCGCGCGAGGCGATGGCGCACCTGCGCCTCGATCCGCCGCGCCACATCCGCGGTTCCCATCACCGAGCTATCGGTGTTGAACTGGAATTGCATGGTGCTCATGGCATCGTCTCCTTTGGGTTCAGTGACCTGTTGCCCAAGGAGAATATGGTGAGCCGTGTGCCGGCTTTCCAGCGCTATCCGGCGAGGCGTTCGGGAAGCGGGTTTTCAGCCGCCCGGCGTTCAGCGCGAGCGGTGTCTGCCTTCACGCGCTCTTCGATCGTCTTGCGGGCGTGCTCTGCCAGGCCGCGCCAGGTCTTCTCCGACCTGAGTTCGCGCTCGCGCACGTTTTCGAGGGTTGCCTTGGCGGCAAGGACAGCGGCTTCATCAGCGCGCTCGCAATAGAATTCGTAGGTCTGGGCCATGTCTTGTGTCCTGCCACTGGAGGGGGGAGGCGGGGCGGTAGGCGTGAAGCGGGGCGCGCCTAAACGCGCCCCGCTCCGGACCGGTGCTTAGGCAGCCGAGAGGTTGACGGCGCTTTCCTTGCCGTTGCGGCCGCGCTCGAGTTCAAAGCTCAGACGCTGGTCCTTTTCGAGGCTGTTCATGCCCGCTGCCTGCACGGCAGTGATGTGAACGAAGCTGTCCGACGAACCGTCGTCGGGCTGGATGAAGCCATAGCCCTTGTCGGTGTTGAAGAACTTTACGGTTCCGGTCTTGGTGGTCATGGGTCGTTCCTTTCAAGAACAATTAGTTGCCCGCCGGCAAAAGGCCCGCGGGTGTGCCCCGTGGCCGCAGGGCCACAAAGCGTAGTGCGTTATCGTCCGATGAAAGGAAGTCGTCGTCTGGTTAACGCCGGGGTCCCGAAGGACAGGCGGCGAGCGCAAATTTCGAAGTCCGTCGCAAATTTCGACGTCAGCGCGGTTCACTTAGCACGCCTTGCCCCATTCACCTAATCCGCCCCCCTCCAGAGGCGCCCCAAACCGCTGCGAGCCGGGCGCAAAGCGGGGTTAGCGGAGGGCAAGGCGGGGTATAGGACGGGTCAGGCAGGGAGCGAGCGGACGCAGGATTGCGCGGACCAAAGACCCAAACCCCTGTTTCCGCTCATGTTTCGATGTTTCACGCCGGCTTTCGCCGCGATTTCGGGCGTTTGGCACCTTCCGTCGGGCACCAAAGCCCGCGCCTGCGCGCACCGGAATGGCGGCAAGGCGCGCAGTAGGAAAGCGCAGCAAGCCCGCGCTGCTCCCCTGCCCGCCTTGCCAGCCAAGCGAGCCGCAAGCCTAGGGCTGGCGGCGGTCCTGCCCCGCTATGCCGCGCGGCTCATCTTCGCGAGGTTCATCATCCCGCCGCTCACGGATCTGCTCGCCCGGGCCACTTTCGTGGTGGGCATCCTTGTTGAGGCCCTGCTGGCTCTGCCCCGCCGGATTGCCGCGCTGCTTTTCGTGCACGTCCTCAAGATAGCGCGGATCGCCGGCAAGCGGCTGGTATACGCTGCCCCCGCCCGGTGCCGGATCGGTCTCCCGCATCGCATCGCCGTGCTGCGTCCCGGCACCCCGGCGGCTGACGCCCGCGCCATCATCGACCTGCGCGCCCTGATCGAGCACATAGGCGCTGTCCTCGTCGCGCTGGCGCTGCTCGTCCGAGCCTTCGCGCAGCGGCTGGAAGGCGCTCCCCTCGTGCGGGGTGCTGGTCATGTGCCCGCGATGATCGAGCGCATTGTTTGCATCGACGCCCGGACGGCTGGCCGCCTCCTGATTGGCGCGTTTGCGGGTATCGTCGCTGCGGTCGAGGGTGCCGGGCTCGCGGTCCCGACGCATATCCTTGTTATGGCTGGTCATGATGATCTATCCTCGTTTTGGGAGGAGAGAACGTGCGCCCGAGGGGGCAGGGGCGCGCTAACCTGGGAGGGTAACCGGCGGCGAGCCGAGGCGGGAAACGGCGGAGCGGCATTTACGGGAGCCGTCCCGCTCGGCTAGGCGCGTGCCATGTCACCCGTCACCATTCTGATCGACGCCGACGCCTGCCCGGTGAAGGACGAGATCTATCGCGTCGCCGAGCGATACCGCGCCGAAGTCCGTGTGGTCAGCAACGCGCCCTTCCGCATCCCCGATAGCCCGCGGGTGAAGCGCGTGGTGGTATCGGGCAGCTTCGACGCCGCCGACGATTGGATTGCCGAGGCTGCCGACGCCCGGAGCGTGGTCATCACCGCCGACATCCTGCTGGCCGACCGCTGCCTGAAAGCCGGCGCCCGCGTGCTGAAACACAATGGCGAGGCCTTCACCGCCGCCAGCATCGGCGGCGCGATCGCCAACCGGGCGATCATGGCCGACCTGCGCGCCGGGATGGACGGCGTGGGCGGAGGCCCCGCGCCGTTCAGCAAGGCGGATCGGTCGCGGTTCCTGCAGGCGCTGGATAGGGTGCTGGTGGGGATGGGGCGGTAGGGGAGCGCGGAGCATGGCTTGCGCGTGAGAATAGCATAGGGGCCGTGACTTTACGCAACCAAGATGTCTGGCGTATAACCCTCTCTATGCAAACAATAGACCTCTTTCTGGACCACCCTGTCGCACTGTTTATTGTGCTGGCAACCGGTGCAGCTTTTGGCATCGGCCTGGAACGCCTTGCCGCGCACTTCGACAAGCAGAAGCGCAAGGCTTATTGGCGCGGGCGCAACGACGCCAAGGGCAAGTCGAAGGTCGTTCCAATCGACCGCACGCCAAACAAGCAGGAACCCGCCGACTTTGCCGCTGAGCAGCTCAACATCGTTAGCAAGGCCGAGTTCGCGCAACGCCCTCTCCTCAACCGTTCGGAAGCCAATGTGTTTGCCGCGCTCGACAAGGCGGTAATCGCACGCAACCCTGGGTGGCAGGTGATGGCGCAGGCCAGCCTGGGCGAATTTCTCGCCAGCCCGGACAAGGACGCTTATCTCGCGGTCAATTCCAAACGGGTCGACTTTGCGTTGATGGATGAAAAGTGCTGCGTGCGCCACGCGCTCGAATATCAAGGCAACGGCCATCACCTGAGTGACAGCACCGCGGCGCGCGACGCGATCAAGAAGGAAGCGCTGAGAAGGGCCGGGATCGGCTACCACGAGATCGTGGCAGGCCACACAACACCCAGCTAACTGCGCGCGCTGGTCGAGAAGCTGGTGCCCGGATCGTAACCGGCGCCAGCGCGGCTGACCTTGCGCCGGTTTACCTTCCATGCCCCCACATTGACACCCCACCCCTTCAGGCCCACGCTCCGCGCTCGGGCATTTCGCCCTCTGATCGGAAGCACCTATGGCCAAGGGCCAGCAAAAGAAGAGCAAGGAAGCGCGCAAGCCCAAGAAGGACAAGGGGCCCAAGCTCAATGCCAGTCAGCCCAGCCTCAAGCCCGGCGGGATCAAGGGGCTGGAGAATATGAAGAACAGCTAAGTCGCCCCTCACGCCGCGTTGGCGGTGCGGGTGTTCTTGCCTATGGCGGGCGTGATGCAGCTTACCCATATTTGCGATCTGGCGGTCGATACGCTGCTGCCTTCCGGCCATGCCTTTCTGTCCGCGGCGAGCGGGATGGTGGCGTGCGGCTCCGCGCTTTATGTCGTTGCCGATGATGCACAGTGTCTTGGGGTGTTTGACCTTGAGGGCGCTGCACCGGGGCGGCTGATCCCGTTGATCGCGGGCTATCTGCCGGTGGATGCGGCCGAGCGGAAGAAGCGGAAGCCCGATTTCGAAATCCTGCTCGCTGTGCCTTGCGCGGCGGGCATCCGGTTGCTCGCGCTCGGCTCCGGATCGACGGGGCGGCGGATGCGCGGCGTGGTGGTCGATCTGCCGGGTGATGATGCGCCTGCCAGCGTGCGCGTGATCGATCTGCAATCGCTGTTTGCTGCCATCGTCCCGCTGGTGCCCGAGATCAATCTGGAAGGCGCGGTGCTGCGGGGGGAGGAGTTGCTGCTCTTCAACCGCGGCAATAGCGCCCATCCCGCCTCGCAGATCATCGCGGTGCCGCTGGCGGAGGTGCTGAGTGGTGGTCCTATCACGGCGAGGCTGCGCGCAGGGCTTCGGCTGCCCACAGTCTCGGGCGTGCCCCTCACCGTGACCGATGCCTGCCTGCTGGCAAGCGGCCACATCCTGTTATCCGCCGCCGCCGAGGCGACCGACAACAGCTATGCCGATGGCGCGCTGGTGGGGGCGGCGATCGTTGAACTGGGCGCGGATCTTGCGGTGCGCAGGGTCGAGCCGCTGGACCCCGTGTTGAAGGTGGAGGGCCTCTCCGCGCAGATCATGGCAGACGGGGCGCACCTGCTCTGCGTGACGGACGCGGATGATCCTGATGCAGCTTCCGGGCTGTACCGGGGGGTGTTGGGGCCGCCTATGGCTTGCGCAGTGTGAGCCTGATCTCGGTCACGGCGGTCGGCTCGTAAAGCTCGGTCACGCCGACGGCTGTCCATGCCGGAAAGGGCGCGGTAATGTAGCGGTTCTTGACCGGCACCAGCGCGTCGAGCTGGGCGGCCATGTTGGTGCCGGCGTGGAAGGTGTCGAACACCAGCACGTCATCCCAACTCACCCCCCAGCCGCCTGATCGTCGCATCGAGCCGGGCGAAGGCGCGTTCATAGGCGGGGGCGAGGTCTGTCTCGCCCGCCATCGGCGCGGCGACCACGCCCGACAGGTAGATGGTATCGCCATGCACCACCGCATCGGAGAATCCCACCGCCTCCTGAAAGGCGCGGGCCTCGGGGTCTTGGGGCATGATGGTCTGCTTGGGCTCGGCGGCGTGTGCCGCAGTGGCGGCAGTCAGCGCGCACAGCAGCGCTGCCGCCCTCGCGCCCTTGCGGAAATGGGCATAGGCCATGATCGTCTCCCCTCTCTTAATGAGGGTGCCAGTCTGCGCCTCAGCCACCAAACCGGTCAAACTGCGCGCGCGGCGAGAACATTCCAGATCAGCGCGAACACCAGCCCGAAGACAAAGCCGATGCTCGCGGTCAGCCCGACCAGCCCCGCCGCCGTCGCCAGCGCGAAGGGTCCGACGGTGAAATCGAAGTGGATCATGTGGAGCTGCAGGATGAAGGCGAGCACCGCCTGCCCCCAGCCACTCGCCACCAGTGCCGCCCACACTAGATGCAGCAGGCCGAGCATCGCGCCGGTCGCCAGACCCGTCTTGAATGTGTTGATCGGTCGCATCGCCGCCTCCTTGCCGCCCAGCATCGCTGACGGGCCTACCGTGCAATCTGGCAGGCCCGTCAGCGCGCGCATTGATCTGGCGCAAGAGAAGCGGCGGCTATCCGGCCGTCCGGTTCAGCACGGTACGGTTGCGGCTGAACCATTCTTCGCCAGCGTCATCGAGGAAATCGACTTCCTTGAGCGTGACCAGGCTCGGGCCGTCGCGGGTGGTGGTCTCGCGGATGCGCGCCGGGCGGTTGTCGTCCATGCCTTCACGGACGGCGATGATGATCCAGTGCTCCGCTTCGCCTGCCGTTGCCAGCGTGAGGGTCGCCGCTTCGAGCGAGGGCGTGCGACCGGTGCGGAAGCCGGTGCCATACTCGGTCACCCCGTCCTTGCCGAGCATCGAGATGCCGGTGATGTAGACATTGCCAACCCGCGGCCCGTCGTCGAATACGGCGCGGCGGAGGAGAGTGTTGCCATCGCGCTCCAGCGTCACGGTGACACTGACCGGAATGCCTTGCCACTCGCCCGACTGGTAATCGAGATATTGCAGCTCGCCCTCCCACGCACCCGCAGTCGAGGCGCGCGCCTGCGCCAGCGTGATGGCAGGCGCAAGCTGCGCAGCGGCGGGAGACGCGAGTGCGACGAGGGCAGTGGCGGCGGCGAAGGCTAGGCGCATCGGTTCATTCTCCTGAAGATGCGCCAGCTACGCCGTCCGCCGCCGTTCGGGTGCAGATCAATCGTGCTCGCGTCCGCCTGCCCCCACATAGAGTTCGCGCCCGCCCTCGTTATAGCGGCGGCTCATCTCCTCCATGCCCTTGAGCGCAGCCTGACGGCTGGCTTCGGCGGTGTCCGCTCCCAGCTTTTCGGAAGCGAGGAAGCTTTCCGGGCTGCTGTTCTGCTTGGCGGCGAAATCGCGCACGTCCTGGCTGATCTGCATCGAGCAGAACTTGGGCCCGCACATCGAGCAGAAATGCGCCGACTTCGCGCCTTCGGCCGGAAGGGTCTGGTCGTGGTACTGCTCGGCGGTTTCGGGGTCGAGTGACAGGTTGAACTGATCGCGCCAGCGGAACTCGAAGCGCGCCTTGGAGAGCGCATTGTCGCGCACCTGCGAGGCCGGATGCCCCTTGGCGAGGTCAGCGGCATGGGCTGCCAGCTTGTAGGTGATCACGCCGACCTTCACGTCGTCGCGGTCGGGCAGGCCGAGGTGCTCCTTGGGCGTGACGTAGCAGAGCATCGCAGTGCCATACCACCCAATCTGCGCCGCGCCGATGCCGCTGGTGATGTGGTCATACCCCGGCGCGATATCGGTCACGAGCGGGCCCAAGGTGTAGAACGGCGCCTCGCCGCACACCTGCAGCTGCTTTTCCATGTTCTCTTTGATCTTGTGCATGGGCACGTGGCCCGGCCCTTCGATCATCACCTGCACATCCTGCGCCCAGGCGCGGTGGGTCAACTCGCCCAGCGTGTAGAGTTCGGAGAATTGCGCTTCGTCATTGGCGTCCGCGATCGATCCGGGGCGCAGGCCATCGCCCAGCGAGTAGGCGATGTCATAGGCCTTCATGATCTCGGTGATTTCGTCGAAGTGCTCGTAGAGGAAGCTCTCCTTGTGGTGGGCGAGGCACCACTTGGCCATGATCGAACCACCACGGCTGACGATGCCGGTGACGCGCTTGGCGGCCATCGGGACGTACGCGAGCCGCACACCCGCGTGGATCGTGAAGTAGTCGACGCCCTGTTCGGCCTGCTCGATCAGCGTGTCGCGGAAAATTTCCCATGTCAGCTCCTCGGCGACGCCGCCGACCTTTTCCAGCGCCTGATAGATCGGCACGGTGCCGATCGGGACGGGGCTGTTGCGGATGATCCATTCGCGGGTGTCGTGAATGTTCCGGCCCGTCGAAAGGTCCATGATCGTGTCAGCGCCCCAGCGGGTCGCCCAGACCATCTTGTCGACTTCGCTCGCCACGTTCGAGGCCACGGCGGAGTTGCCGATATTGGCGTTGATCTTGACGAGGAAGTTGCGCCCGATCGCCATCGGCTCGCTTTCGGGGTGGTTGATGTTGTTGGGGATGATCGCGCGGCCCCGCGCGACTTCCTGCCGCACGAATTCCGGCGTGATGATGGTCGGTATTTCCGCGCCCCAGCTTTGCCCGTCGCGCACCATGTCGGCAGCGATTTCGCGGCCCAGGTTCTCGCGCTCGGCGACATATTCCATCTCCGGCGTGATGATGCCTTTGCGGGCATAGTGCATCTGGCTGACGTTCATGCCGGCCTTGGCGCGCAGCGGGCGCTTGATCGCATTGGGATATTGCGGGACGCCGCCGCTGCGATCCGGGCCGAGCTGGCCGTTATCTTCCGGCTTCACTTCGCGCCCGTCGTAAGCCTCGACATCGCCGCGCGCCATGATCCAGTCGCGGCGCAGCTGCGGCAGGCCGGCGTTGATATCGATGTGGGCATTGGGGTCAGTATAGGGGCCGGAGGTGTCATAGACGCGCACCGAAGGCTCGCCACCCTCTAGGTCGATCTCGCGCATGGCTACGCGGATACCGCTGCCGGTGCGCGCGCCGACATGGATCTTGCGGCTGCCGCGAATGGGACCGGTGGTGACGCCGATTTCGACGGGGCTGTTGATGTCGGCCATGTGCTTATCTCTCTCCAACGGGCGGAAAGGACGCGGGAACCGTGGCACGAGGACCAGCCCACTCCCTCCGCCTGTGTTAACAGGTTCAGGTTCGACGGGTCGGACGGTGCTAACCGCCCCTCTCAGCGCGAGCACGCTCCCCGGGGATGGGGAGGGATTAGGCGATGGCGGGAGTCGAGTCCAGCGCCGGTATCAGGCCACCCCGCCCGCTGCCTGCCACTCTGCAATGGTATCGAGCGGGAACAGCAGCATGATCACATTAAGCGTCAGATTGTCGCGCACCACATATCCCGCCACCAGCTCGCCCATGATGGCAAGTGCCACGGTCACCCTGACCGGCAGACGCAGCGCCAGCCAGAAGCCGAAGGACATCCAGAGAATATCCGCGCCCGAATTGAGCACTGAATCGCCCGTATAGCCCCAGTTGGCAGTGACCGAGCGAAAGCGATTGATCACCATCGGGGTGTTTTCCAGCACCTCCCACGAAGCCTCCAGCAGCACTGCGAGCGGCAGCCCCCATCGGAACGCCTGCGCTCCGCCCCAGCCGCGCTTCACGAACATCCACCAGCCGAAAGCGTAGAAGATCATCCCGTGGATGATGTGGTTGGGCGTGTACCAGTCGGCGATGTGCTGGCTGTTGCCACCATCGTTAATCTGGCCGTGCCACAGCTTCACATAGCCGCACTCGCAGATCGGCACGCGGCCCATCGCGAGCAGGATGCCGATAGCGACAATCGCGGTGGCGATCGAAACGAAAACTGTGCGGCGGTCGGGGGTAAGCGTGCCCATCAGACCTAAACGCCCCTCACTCGATCACGCGCCCCCGCACCATCACGAAGTCGACCTCTTCCAGCACGGTCACATCCGCCAGCGGGTTGCCGTCCACCGCGATGATATCGGCCGAGAAGCCGGGGGCGAGACGGCCGATCTGGCTTTCCATGCCCAGCACCTTGGCCGCGCCCGTGGTGGCCGAAGCGAGCACTTCGCGGTCGGTCATGCCCCGCTTGCGCATCAAGCCCAGTTCCTCGGCATTGCGGCCATGCTGGTAGACGCCCGCATCCGTGCCAAACACCACGGTCACGCCATATTGCCGCGCGCGGCTGACGAGCGAGGCCATCAGCGGCTGGACGGCGCGGATCTTCTCCTCGACGACGGGGGTGTAGACGCCCTTGCCCAGCCCTTCGGAGACGCCCTCCAGCGCCATCAGCGTCGGCACCAGCACCGTGCCGCGCGCCTTCATCGCCTTGGCGGCGGCTTCATCGAGATAGGTGCCGTGCTCGATCGAATCGATCCCCGCTTCAGCCGCCTGCTGGATGCCGCGCGCGCCGTGGGCGTGGGCCATGACCTTGAGGCCCAGCGAATGGGCGGTGTCGGCGATGGCCTTCATTTCCTCAGGGGTGAAATGCGCTTCGAGGCCCCGGCCCTGCTGGCTGAGAACGCCGCCGGTGGCGGTGATCTTGATCACGTCGGAGCCGTTCTGGCTGGCGAGGCGCACCTTGGCGGCACACTCGACCACGCCGGTGCAGGTGAAGCCGCTATCGAGCAGTTCATTGACTGCGGGGGTGAAGCCGTTGACGTCGGCATGGCCGCCGATGATCGACAGCGCGGGGCCTGCCGCAACAATGCGCGGCCCGGGGATGACGCCCTCGGCCGTGCCGCGCCGCAGCGAGAAGGCGGTTTCCTGCCCGCTGCCTGCCTCGCGCACGGTGGTGAAGCCCGCGAGCGCGGTGACGCGCGCGTTCTTCGCGCCGACGACCACGCCCCATTCCTCGGGCTCGACGGCTTCCTTCCAGAAGTCTCCGCCCGGATCGCCGGTGAGGTGGGTGTGGAGGTCGATCAATCCGGGGAGCACAGTCTTGCCCTTGAGGTCGATCTCGCGGTCGGCGGTCACTGCTCCGTGGCCGGGGGTGATGCTGGTGATCTTGCCGTCGGTGACGAGGATGGTGGCCGGGCCGGTCGCGTCGCTCGCGGCGTCGGTGATGACGCTGCCTGCGCGGACGGCGACGGTTTCAGCGGCCAACGGGGCGGCCGCGGCAAGCAGGGCGGCGCCCGCCATCAGCCCTTTACGGAAATGGTGGATCATGTCTCTCCCCTTGGGTTTCTCCCCCGCGTGATGGCGCGGGCGCGGACCCAAGGCAAGAGCGCGGGGATCAGAAGGTGAAGGCGACCCCCGCCCCGAGGATGAACTGGTTCGCATCGCCCCGCACGGATGTGTAGGGCGTGTCGGCGCTGTCCCCCACAAGCCGCGAATAGCCGCCCACGCCGGTCAGGCTCCACCCGCCGTTGAGCGGATTGCGGTCGAGATCATAGGCAAGGATCGCGGTGGTGCCGACGCGGTTCAGGCCGCCATCGGCGCGGTATTGCGCAAGACCAGTGGCCGATGCCTGCGCAGGCGAGACGGTGAAGTAGTAGTCAGCAAAATTGTCATCGACGAATTCGGCGCTTGCCTGTGCCTGCAAGGTGAAGCCCTTGCCCAGCAGCGCGCGGTAGCTGACCTGGGGTTCGATGATCAGGCCGTCATGCGCCCCCAGAACGTCGGCGCGCGCCTGCACGCCAATGCTCAATTGGTCGAAGGGCTTGAACACTCCGGGGAAGCTGACGGCGACATTGCCGCCCACTTCCAGCGCCGCATCAAGCTTGCCCGCGCGCGCCACCACGTCGTCGCTGATGCGGTTGTTGCGATCATTGCGGAAGCGGAAGGCCGGGCCGAAGGCGATCCGCGCACCCTTGTGCGGGCCCATGGCGGGCTTGGGCGAATTGAAATCAAGCACGAAGCCCGGCCCGTTGGGCGCGATGCCGACCCCGCCCACCCGCCCCGCAATCAACGGCAGCGGGAAGGCGATGTAGTCATTCGATCCCGCATAGCTCGGCACCATCCCGACGCCGAGGCCGATGGTGGCCCAGGTTTCATCGAACACCGGCTTGGCGAGAGCGAACGAGGGGGCTGCGGCAGGTGCGGGCGCAGGCTGCGCCTCGGCTTCAGCTTCTTCCTCTCCGGCAAAGGCAGGTGTGGCGGCCAGGCAGGCGACAAGCGCCAGCGGAGCAAGGGCGAAAGAGCGGGTCATGGGTGCGATCCTCGGGTGGGCAATTCTGGACTGGTAGAGAGTTGGCGGTGAAACACGCGCACGCCCTAATGTTTCCACGTAATGTTGCAACATTGCAATTGCGTGCCGGAGAGCCAGCGCGATTGCCCATCACGCGCGCCTGCCCTAGGGCACAACGTAATGGTCGATTCCCAGCACAGCCCTGCCCCTACTGGCGGCCAAGCCGACGCGTATGACGTCGCGATTGTCGGCGGGGGGCTTGCAGGCGGGTTGATCGCGCTGGCGCTGCATCGCCATGCTCCCGACTGCCGTTTCGTGGTGATCGAAGCCGGGCGCACGCTGGGCGGCCATCACCGCTGGAGCTGGTTCGAAACCGACATTCCCGTCAGCGATCGAACGCTGGTGGCGGGCTTCCACCTCAACGGCTGGGACGAAGGCTACGACATCACCTTTCCGCGCCTTGGCCGCACCTTGCCGACTGCCTACCGCTCGCTCGCGAGCGCCGAGTTCCACCGCGCGCTGATGGCCGAACTCCCCGCAGATCGCGTAATGCTGGAAACCAAGGCAGCCAGTCTCGATACAGGCGGCGTAACTTTGACCGATGGTACGCGGCTGGCGGCGAAGCGCGTGATCGATTGCCGCCCGTTCAAATCCTCCAATGCGCTGAGCGGCGGCTGGCAGGTGTTCCTCGGCCAGCACTTCAAGTGCGACAAGCCCCACGGCCTCACCCGCCCGGTGATCATGGACGCCAGCGTCGATCAGATCGCGCCCTATGGCAACGGCGAGGCCTACCGCTTCGTCTATGTCCTGCCGCTATCGGCGGACGAGGTGTTCATCGAGGACACCTATTATGCCGATCAGCCCAGGATGGACGCCGATGTCCTCAAGGGCCGCGTCGCCGAATATGCCCATCGCAACGGCTGGAAGGGCGAGGTGATCGATCAGGAAGCGGGGATCCTCCCCGTGATCTCGGGCGGAGATTTCAACGCCGCGCTGGCCGAGGTCGCGACACCCGGCGTGGCGCTGGCAGGCGCGCGCGGGGGCTTCTCGCACCCGCTGACCAGCTACACCATCCCGTTTGCCGTCAACAATGCACTGGCGATTGCGCAGCTGATCGCGCGGCGGCCCGATCTGACCGGTGCCGAGCTTTCCGCCTTCTGCCAGCGCCGCGCCAAACGCCACTGGCGCGCGACCGCCTATTACCGGATGCTCAGCCGGATGCTGTTCGAGGCAGCAGAGCCCGGCAAGCGGGTGGTGGTGTTCGAACATTTCTACGCGCTCAAGGGCAATCTGGTCGAGCGGTTCTATGCGGGCCGTTCGACCTGGCCTGACCGGTTGCGCATCCTGACGGGCAAGCCGCCCGTAGCTATTCCGCGCGCGATCCGCGCACTCTTTTCCTCAGGCAAGCCATTCAAAACGGAGACTCCGGCATGAACGCCGATGCGAAGCTCAATCTTTCCGGCAGCAAGGGCGTGAACCCCGCTTCGTCCGAACGTTATGCCGGGCGCACCGCCTGCGTGATAGGATCGGGCTTTGGCGGCATGGCGCTGGCCGTACGCCTGCAATCGGCGGGCATCGCCACCACTGTGATCGAAGCACGCGACAAGCCGGGCGGGCGCGCCTATTTCTGGGAGCGTGACGGCTTCACCTTCGATGGCGGGCCGACCGTCATCACCGATCCGCCCTGCCTCGAAGAACTCTGGCAGCTTACCGGCCATGACATTGCCGAAGATGTCGAGCTGATGAAGGTCATGCCCTTCTACCGGCTCAACTGGCCCGACGGCACCAACTTCGAATATTCGAACGACGAAGAGCAGCTTAACGCCGAGATCGCCAAGCTCAACCCGGCGGACGTGGCAGGCTATGCGCGCTTCCTCGAATACTCGGCGCGGGTATATGAGGAAGGCTACCTCAAGCTGGGGACAAAGCCGTTCCTCGATTTCAAGTCGATGCTGAAGGCTGCCCCTGCCCTGATCAAGGAGCAGGCGTGGCGCTCGGTCTATTCGATGGTGTCGAGCTATATCGAGCACCCCAAGCTGCGCGAAGCCTTCAGCTTCCACTCGCTGCTGGTCGGCGGCAACCCGATGAACACCTCGTCGATCTACGCCCTGATCCACAAGCTGGAGAAGGACGGCGGCGTCTGGTGGGCACGCGGCGGCACCAACAGGTTGATCGCCGGGATGGTGCGCCACTTCGAGCGACTTGGTGGCAAGATGATCGTCGGTGATCCGGTGGTGCAGGTCCACACGCTCGGCACCAAGGCCACCGAAGTCGAGACCAAGAGCGGGTTCCGCCAGCGTTTCGACGCGGTCGCCTCCAACGCCGACATCATGCACTCCTACAAGGACCTGCTGTCGGGCAGCGAGCGCGGCAAGGCGATGGCCAAGAGCCTCAACCGCAAGAGCTTTTCGCCGTCGCTGTTCGTGGTGCATTTCGGGCTGGAGGGCACCTGGCCCGGCATCCCGCACCACATGATTTTGTTCGCCAAGCGCTACAAGGGTCTGCTCGACGACATCTACAAGAATGGCGTGGTGCCGGAAGATTTCGCGATCTACCTCCACCACCCGACCGTAACCGACCCGAGCATGGCACCCGCGGGCAAGAGCACCTTCTACGCGCTCGTCCCCGTCAGCCACATGGGCAAGATGCCGCTCGATTGGGATGAAGTCGGCCCGAAGCTGGAAAAGATGATCCTCGACGAGCTGGAGCGCCGGTTGATCCCCGACATTCACAGCCGGATCATCACCAAGTTCAGCTACGCGCCCAAGGACTTCAAGCAGGACCTTTCCGCCCACATGGGCAGCGCCTTCAGCCTCGAACCGGTGCTGTGGCAGAGCGCGTACCTGCGCGGCCACAACCGCGATGACGTGATCGACAACTACTACCTCGTCGGCGCGGGCACCCACCCTGGCGCCGGCATCCCCGGCGTGGTCGGTAGCGCAAAGGCGACCGCCGGGCTGATGCTGGAGGATCTGGCGAAGGTGGGCGTGTGAAACGTCTCGCGGTCTATTGCGGCTCGGCCTCGCCCGAGGATCCACGTTATGTCCAGCTCGCCTATGAAGTCGGCGCGGAGCTCGCCGCGCGCGGCATCGGGCTCGTTTATGGCGGGGGCAAGCTTGGCCTGATGGGCGCTGTCGCCAAGGGCGCGAAGGATGCCGGCGGCGAAGTGATCGGCATCATCCCCGAGCACCTCGTCAAGGCCGAGGTCGCCAACCACGATTGCGATGAACTCGTCACCGTCTCCGGAATGCACGAGCGCAAGCAGCGCTTCACCGACTTGTCGGACGGCTTCGTCACCATCCCCGGCGGGGTGGGCACAATGGACGAGCTGTGGGAGGCGATGAGCTGGTCGCAGCTGGGCTACCATTCCAAGCCGGTCGGCCTGCTCAACGCTTTCGGCTTCTACGATCACCTCCTCGCCTTCAACGCCAAGATGGCCGAGGTCGGGTTTGTCCGCCCCGCGCACCAGAACATCCTGATCGCGGCAACATCGATCCACGAACTGCTCGCCAAGATGGAAAGCTACCAGCCTCACACCCCGATCTTCCGCATGAAGGCCGAGGAACTGTAGGCTCCGCAATGGCGGTCGATGCCCTCACCCGCGCCGCGCTGGTCGAGCACGCACGGCTGACGATCAAGCACGGCTCGCAGAGCTTCTCGGCAGCCGCGCGGCTGTTCGATAAGGAGACGCGGGAGCGGGCATGGCTGCTCTATGCGTGGTGCCGCCGGGCGGACGACATTGCCGACAATCAGGAGTTGGGCGGGGAACTGGGCGACCAGTCGGACCTTGCCGACCGCCTCGCCCGCATCCGCCGGCTGACTGCGCTGGCGTTTGAAGGCCAGCCGACCGGCGACCCGGCATTTGACGCTTTAGGCGTGGTCGCCGCCGAAGTGGGCCTCACCCCGCAAATGGCCGAGGACGTGATTGCCGGCTTCCAGCTCGACGCCGAAGACTGGCGACCGCGCACCGAGGCCGACATGCTGCGCTATTGCTACCATGTCGCGGGCGCAGTCGGCGTGATGATGGCGGTGGTGATGGGCGTGTCACCCGAGGATCAGGAAACGCTCGACCGCGCGAACGATCTCGGCCTTGCCTTCCAACTTTCCAATATCGCGCGCGATATCGTCGAAGATGATGCGGCAGGGCGCTGCTATCTGCCCATCGAATGGCTGGTCGAACAGGATATCGAGCCCGGCCAGCACACCAAGCCGCACCACCGTAAGGAACTGGCCGAAATGGCCGCCCGGCTGGTCGCGCTGGTCGAGAAGCACGAGGCCGCGGCGCGCGTGGGCGCGGCCAAGCTCCCCTTCCGCAGCCGCTGGGCGGTGCTCTCGGCGGCACGCATCTATGGCGCGATCGGCCGCAAGGTGCGCAGCCGGGGACCGGAGGCGTGGGCCAGCCGCACCTATGTGCCGCGCGGCGAAAAAGCGCTCTATGGCGTGCGCGCATTCCTCTCCGCTGTGATCAACCGCGAGAAAATGCCCGAAGGCGGCATCCACTGGGGCATTGCCGATTACCGGCCAAGCTGACCGCATCCGGTCGCCTCGAGCGATGTCTAGAGTCCTTCCCCGCTGTCTCGACTACGCTCGACACGAGCGGGGTGCGGGGTTAATCCCGCGGGCATGAGAGCCGTCCTTGCTATCGTCGCCGCGCTTGCTGCCGCCCCCCTCGCCGCGGAGGACAACGCCGCCGACGAGGCAGAGGTTATCGCCGCCTCGGAAGCCTTCTTCGCGGCGATCGGCAGCGACGACAAGACCGCGCTGGCCCGGGTGATGGACCCGGCCGGCATGATCTACATCCACGACCGGATGGACCCGTCCGCACCCGAAGTGATCGTCGTGCCCGTCGCGAAGCATCTCGAGAACTGGCTGAAGTCGCCGAAAGGGCTGGAGGAGCGGATGATCTACACCGCCGTGCTGGTCGATGGCGACATGGCGATGGCGTGGGGACCCTATCGCTTCATGATGAACGGCAAGACCACCCATTGCGGCATCGACATGTTGAGCCTCGTGAAGCGTGCGGACAGCTGGAAAGTCGCAAACACCAGCTTCTCGATGGTCCCGCCCGACCAGTGCGAGGCGCTCGGTGCGCCCGGCGTGACCACACCATGACCTGGGCGAAGGAACTCGAGGAACTGCGCGCGCGCGAAGCTCTGGCCGAGCAGATGGGCGGCGCGGACAAGGTTGCGCGCCAGCACAGACGCGGGAAGATGGATGCCCGCGCGCGGCTCGCGGCGCTGTGCGACGAAGGCTCCTTCCGCGAGATCGGCAAGATCGCTGGCAGCGCCAAGTATGATGCCAATGGTGATCTGCAAAGCGTCACCCCCGCCCCCTTCCTGTTCGGCAAGGCGCTGATCAACGGCCGCCCCGTCGTCGCCACCGTGGACGATTTCACCATCCGCGGCGGTGCGGCGGATGCGGGGATAAGCCGCAAGATGGTGCAGGCCGAGATGATGGCGCACGAGTTGAAGATGCCCATCATCCGCATGATCGACGGAACGGGCGGCGGCGGCTCGGTGAAGACGCTCGAACAGATCGGCGCAACCTATATCCCCGCCGTGCCCGGCTGGGGCGATGTGGTGACCAACCTCGATACGGTGCCGGTCGTGGCGCTGGCATTGGGGCCGACCGCGGGCCTTGGCGCGGCACGCACCGTCGCCAGCCACTATTCGATCATGGTGAAAGGCCTCTCGCAGATCTTCGCGGCTGGCCCCGCCGTGGTCGACGGCTTGGGCGATGCCTACAAGGGCGGTTCAGCCAATCACGAGGAGGCCAAGGAAGCGCTCGGCGGTTCGGCAATCCACACCCGTAACGGCGTGGTAGACGACGAGGTCGCCTCTGAGGCCGAAGCCTTCGCCCGCGCGCGGCATTTCCTCAGCTTCATGCCCGAATATGTCGGCCAGACTGCCCGCCGTGCGGCTTGCGATGACCCTGCCGACCGGCGCGAGGAAGCCTTGCTCAGCCTCGTCCCGCGTGACGCGAAACAGGTCTACTCGATGCGCCGCTGCATGGAGATGCTGTTCGACACGGGCACAGTGTTCGAGATGGGCAGACAATGGGGCCGCGCCGCGATCACCGCCTTTGCGCGTTTGGACGGCTGGCCGGTCTGCGTCATCGCTAGCGATCCTTCCTACCTCGGCGGGTCATGGGAGGCCAAAACCAGCGAGAAGGTCGAACGTTTCGTCAAGCTCGCCGACCAGTTCCGGCTGCCCATCGTCCACCTCGTCGACAACCCCGGCTTCATGATCGGGCGCGAGGCGGAGATGGCGGGAACGATCCGTTACGGGGTCAACGCAATGAACGCGATCTACCGCGCCACCGTGCCGCTCGCCTCCATCGTGCTGCGCCGCGCCTATGGCATCGCGGGCAGCGCCATGAGCAATGCCGAGCGGTATCAGTACCGCTATTGCTGGCCGAGCGGCGACTGGGGCAGCCTGCCCATCGCGGGTGGCCTCGAGGTCGCCTACAAGTCGGAACTGGAAGCCTCGGACGATCCGGCCGCCTTGCTGGAGGAAATCCGCGCAAGGCTGGCCAAGGTCACCTCACCCTTCCGGTCAGCCGAACGCTTCAATGTCGAGGACATCATTGACCCGCGCGACACGCGGCCGCTGCTGTGCGAATTCGCCGGGCTGGCTTGGAGAAGGCTCGAAGCGTCCTGATATTCCGCACGGCATCCGCCGTGCGAAATTCTCGCTCATGCGACCTGAAGGTCGCGTCGATGCGGGGCGGCCGGTCGGCCTTGCGGTCGCTGGCGCGACCGGAATCAGCGCGAAAGTTCGGCGTCGCTCGGGCCGAACAGCTTGCCCTTCTCGCTCCACAGCACCAGCGCAAGGCAGGCAAGCCCGCTCGCGAGCAGCGCCAGCGCCAGCGGCCGTGCAGTGCCATCATAGGCATAGCCGATCGCACCGCCCAGCATCGCTGCGGTGGTCATCCGCACGAAGCCGTGCGCCGAGCTGGCCGCGCCCGCGATACCGAAGAACGGGTTCATCGCGATAGCGCCGAAATTGCTGCCGACGAAGCCGAGCAGCGCCATGTTGATCGCCATCAGCGGCACAAAATGCCACAGGCTTTCTTCGGGCTGGAAGGCGAACATCACCTGCACCGCGCTCACCGCGATGAAGGCGAACAGCGCGGTGTGGCTCACCCGCCGCGCGCCAAAACGCTCGACAATGCGCGAGTTCGACCAGCTCGCGAGCGCCATCGATCCGGCGCAGATGCCGAAGACATAGGTGAAGATGTCACCCGCATTGAAAGTCTGGGTGATCAGCTGCTGCGAGGAATTGATGAAGCCGAACAATGCGCCGAACACCAGCGCAGATCCGATCACATATCCCGCAACGCTCGGCAACACGAGTGCGCGGCCCATATTGGCGGTGATGGTGCGCGGGCGGATCGGCTGGCGGTTCTCTTCTGTCAGGCTTTCGGGCAGGCGGATGTGCACCCACAGGCCCATCGCCACGCCCAGCACCGCCATTGCGCCGAAGATCGCGCGCCAGCTGCCGAAGCCGAGGATCGCCTTGCCGATGGTCGGGGCGACCGCAGGCACCATCAGGAAGATCACGAAGATCAGGCTCATCATGCGCGCCATCTTGTCGCCGCCAACGCGGTCGCGGATGATGGCGGGCGGCAGGGCGACGATCCCCGCGGCAAAGAAGCCCTGCACCGCGCGGACGGCAATCAGCGCGTCATAGGTCGGCGCGAGCGCTGAGAGGATCGAAAGCACGATATAGACTGCAACGGCACCCAGCAGGATCGGCCGCCGCCCGAAGCGGTCGGCGAGCGCACCGGGCACCAGCGAACCGATACCGCCGGCTAGCAGGAACACGCCGATCACGAACTGGCGGTCGTTTCCGGCCACCGAAAGATCGGCGGCCAGCGAATCGAGAGCCGGCAGGATCGCGTCGATCCCAAAGGCATTCAGCGCCATCAGCATCGCCATCATCCACATCAACTCGCGCTCGCCCAAAGCCTTGCGGGCGGGCGAGGCGGCTGCGGGAGAGGACGCAAGCGAGGTAGCCATCGCGGGGCCCTTGCCAATCGGTTCGCCGGAAGACCACTGTTCTTTTCGCATGTGCACAAAATGGCACTAGGGGTGAATGGTTCCAGCAACAGTTCCTTCGGGCGATGCAAGGTTCTATTTGCAAGGCATGACCCAAACGGCTCCGTCAGACGAAGATGGTGAAGCGCGCTCAGACGAGCTCGGCCTGCGCAAGATCATCCATGTCGACATGGATGCCTTCTTCGCCAGCGTCGAACAGCGCGACAATCCGGAGCTTCAGGGCAAGCCCGTCGCGGTCGGCGGGGCAGGCGGGCGCGGGGTCGTTGCCGCCGCGAGTTACGAAGCCCGAAAGTTCGGGGTGAGGAGCGCCATGCCCTCGGTCACGGCGTCGCGCCTGTGCCCCGACCTCATCTTCGTGCGTCCGCGCTTCGATGCCTACAAGGAAGCCAGCCGCCAGATCCGCCGGGTGTTCGAGCACTATACCGCGATTATCGAGCCGCTCAGTCTCGACGAGGCCTATCTCGATGTCACCGACGACCGCCTCGGCATCGGCAGCGCCACACGCATTGCCACGCTGATCCGCCAGGAAATCCGCGCCAAGACCCGCCTGACCGCGAGCGCGGGGGTGAGCTACAACAAGTTCCTCGCCAAGCTGGCGAGCGACCAGAACAAGCCCGATGGCCTGTGCGTGATCCGCCCAGGCGAAGGCGTGCAGTTCGTCGCGGGCCTGCCGATCCGGCGGTTCCACGGGGTGGGCCCCAAGGCCGAGGAAAAGATGCAACGGCTTGGCATTGCCACCGGCGCGGACCTTGCCGCCAAGGACATCGCCTTCTTGCGCGCGCATTTCGGCAGCATGGCCGATTACCTGTTCCGCGCCGCCCGCGGCATCGACCTGCGCCCCGTGCGCGCGCACCGTATCCGCAAGTCTGTGGGCGGGGAGCGCACCTTTTCCGAGGACATCGGCAGCGGCGCAGGCTTACGCGACACGCTGGAGAACATCATCGATATCGTGTGGGACCGGATCGAGGCCGCCGAAGCGCGCGGGCGGACGGTAACGCTCAAGCTTAAGTTCACCGACTTCCAGATCATGACCCGTGCAACCTCGCTGCCCGACTATGTCAGCGACAAGACCGAATTCGCCCGGCTCGCCCGCGCGCTGCTGGAGGCCGAGCTGCCCTTGCGAGGGCCGATCCGGCTGATGGGGCTGACGCTGTCAGGGCTGGAGGGCGCGGAGGACGACAAAGCGCCGCGCGACGAGGCACAGCTCTCGTTGCTCTAGCTATCCCACGCCCCGCGCCCGCCACACGGCGATGCGATCACGGGTGATGCGTCCGAGCGGCTCGGGGAGCGAGTGCGAGGGGAAAAAGCGCGCCACGATCACCTCGCGCCGGTCCGGCTGCGGCTGGCGGTCGCACACTCCGGTGAAGATATGGGCAGTGTGGGGCGAGCCGGAGAGCACCTCGTCCAGCGTGCCCACCGGTTCGATCCGGGCGAGTTCAACGCCCAGTTCCTCGCGCACTTCGCGGCGGGCAGCTTCGACCGGGTTCTCCCCTCTGCCTAGCCCCCCGCCTGGCAGGCTCCAGACGTCAGCTCCGTAGGAATGCTTCAGCAGCAACACGTCGCCGGAGAGATTGGTGACGATCACGCTCACCCCGGCAATCGGCGCCTTGCGCCAGCGCCGCCAGTAATGCCGCAGCATATGCGCTAACGGCATCAGCGTACGGTGCAGCGGAGCGGGGACGATGCGCCGCATCAGGTGAAGACCGTCACGGGAATGCCGCGCTCGCGCGCGGCCTTGAGCAGGCGAGCGACGGGCAGGTCGTTCTCGCCCTGCGCCGCCGCATCGAAAACCGCGCGCTTGTCGGCCGCGCCGCCGAGCGTGAACAGGATCGCGTCCGTATCGAGCAGCGCCGGGATCGTTAGCGTGATCCGGTCGAAAGGGGCGTGGGGCGGCAGCGGATCCGGAGTCAGGCGTCGCACAGCCTGCTGATCGTCCACCTGCGGATCGGTGTTCGGGAACAGCGACGCAATATGTCCGTCCGGCCCCATGCCGAGCCACGTCAGCGCGAAATGCGGCGGGCGCGCATCTTCTGCGAGCGGCACTATCGCTGCGCCGCGGGGCTCCAGCAGCGCTCTCATCTTGCCGGTGTTGGAGGCATCATGGGCTTCCGGGACGATCCGGTCGTCATTCGGCCACACCGTCCAGCCGGACCAGTCGATGCCGCCCTGCCCGCCCAGTTCGGCGAGTATGGGAAAAGGGGTCGAACCGCCCGGGATGGTGATCGCGCCCGAACCACCGAGACGGTCACGCAGCCAGCTGGCGATGGAGGGCGCGTCGGCATTCTCGATGATCGTGATGTCGGGCATGCTCACTGCATAGCAAAAGGGCCGCCCCCGGCAACAGAGACGGCCCTTTGTGGATAGCTATGCGCTAGTAGCGCTTTCATCGAGGAAGGAACTGAGCATCCACACGCGTTCTTCGGCCTCGTCGGTCCAGTCGTCGATCAGGCTATCGGTCGCGTTATCACCTGCCTCGTCAGCGACTTCCTTCATGCGCTTGAGGCGACCCACAACCTTGACGTTGTCGTAGCGCAGTTCGGCGATCATCGCCTCGGCCGCGAGCGAAGTGCTGTCCTGATCCTTGATCTGGGTGTGCTTGGACACCGATCCAGCCGAGGTCAGCGTATCGCCGCCCTGCTTGCGCACGCGCTCGCCAATGACGTCGATCTGCTCGCGCAGCTGGAGCGCCTGTTCATCGAACAGCAAGTGGAGGTCGCGGAAGTGGCGGCCCTTCACGTGCCAGTGGAAATTCTTGGTCTTGATGTAGAGCGCGAAGTGATCGGCAAGCAGGCCGTTCAACTCGTCGATCAGGACGGCTTTGGAATTGTCGTTGGCGTCGGCCATGATAATCTCCGTTGAAAAGGGGCCCGCTGACCTTGCGGGTCTGGGCTGCGCGTTCCTTCAAATGGAATGCCAAACTGTTTTGGGGCGAGTGCCTCGGCGATCAGAACCGCGCGTCGATGCCGATGAAAAGCGCCGCGATGCCGAGGCCGATTGCCAGCACACGCGCAAGGGCCGCAGCGGCCAGCGGGCCAGCGCCTCACCCCCTGCCGCCCAGCCAAACGCCACCGCCGCTGCCCCGCCCAGCGCCCCGCCAATCCCCGCCAGTATTGGCCATTCGCTCCACGCAGCGAGCGCGAAGACGGCAAAGCGCGCACCGTCACCGATCTGGCGGGCAACCAGCACGAGGCCCAATGCGGCAAGCGAGCGGGTCGGCTCCTTCGGCTGTATGAAGCGCACCGGCAGCGCCAGTTCGAAGGCAGCCATGGCGAGCGCGAAGGCGACCAGCATCTGTCCGGCGCGGCGCGGCAGCAGAGCGGCAAACTCTGCGCCCACCCACGCCATCGCCGCCGCACTGAAGGAGGCGCACACTATCGCCAGCGCCAGCAGCCGAGTGCTGCGTCCAAGGCTGTCGGCCCAGCGCGCCACCATCCACTGATCGCGCCCGCCGGTTGCCAGTGCAAAGACCAGCAGCAGCGACAGGAGAAAGCCGTTCACTGTCCGAAGGCCTTGATCAGGCCGCCCACGGTCCCGTAATGGCGAGCGTGGTCGCCGGGTCGTAGGCGTTCACGAACAGCGCCTTGCCATCGGGCGAGAAGCAGGCACCGGCCAGCTCCGTCTGCGCGCGCAGCTTGGCGAAATTGTAAGCGCCGCCCTGCGGGTTGATCCCGCGGATGTGGTTGTCGACGAATGAAGTATACTGGTCCTCGCACACGAACAGGTGGCCCCAGGGCGCAACGGTGAGGTTGTCGCCGAAGTTGAACTGATCGGTGCTCTCGCTTTCGAAGAACAGTTCGAGCGTGTCGGGCGCACCGGCCACGCCGGGCGTGAGCTTGAGGATCTGGCCGAGTTGCATGGCCCCGCCACTGGTGCAGCAGGCGAAGACCTCGGCCTTGCCGCGCTTGACGCCCATGTGCAGGCCTTCACCCCGCGCGACCAGCGCCGCGCCCTTTGCAGCAGCACGCTGGCGCAGGTCGTCCTTCGGCGCTTCGACATCGTCGAGATCGACCCACGAGACGCCGAAGGGCTTGCCCACCGGCATCGCGGGGCTGCCCCAGTTGCGGGTATCGGCGAGGCCTTCAACCACCATCGCCTGCAAGCGCCCGCCCTCGGCGAGCTTGCCCGGCACTTTAGGAATGAAGCGGTAGAGCACCGAATCGTCGCGGTCCTCGGTCATGTAGACAATGCCGGTCGCCGGATCGACGCTGGCCGCTTCGTGGTTGAAGCGGCCCATCGCCTTGAGTGGCACCGGATCGACGAGCCCGCGCGCCGAGGCGGGAACTTCGAACACCCAGCCGTGAACCTTCTCCAGACCTTCACCATAAGGCTGTCCGGGGCCGGTCGGCGCTTCCTCGCAGGTCAGCCAGCTGCCCCACGGCGTGACCCCGCCCGAACAATTGCGGATCGTGCCGCCAAGGCTGCGGAACTGGCGCTTCACGGCCAGCGTCTGCGCGTCGAGCACGATGGTCGTGGTGCCCCCGGGAACAAAGACGCCGTTCCTCTTGCCATAGCCCTTGGCAATTGGCCCGCCGGCGTCGTGCTTCGGCTGAAGCTCGTGATTGCGCACCAGCGCGATCTCGCCATTGCCGATGTCGAAGCATCCCATGCCGTCGGCATTGTCTGGAACCGTGGTGCCATCGTCCATCCGGTCGCCAAGGCGTGAGAGGACGCGGTAGGAAAAGCCTTCCGGCAGATCCAGCAAGCCCGCAGGATCGGGGCGGAGCGCGCCATAGCCGGCAAAGCCGCCTGCGGCAGAGCACGGTCCGTCGGCCGAGCTGCTCCCACGCTTGCTGCAGCCGCTGGCTGCAAGAGCAGCAAATGCCGTCGCAGTGGCAGCGACGGTGGTGCCGAGAAAGCGACGGCGATCAGGCGTGGTGAAGATTTGCGTCACAGGTGTCAGTTTACTTGGCCGAAGGTGACCTAGCAAGAAATCGTCCCCGCAGGCAGGCCCTCATCCTGCATTTGAACAGCTAGCGCTGCGCGGACGAAACGCTTAGCCAAGGGCAAAACAGAAATTGGAGAGGAACGGCATGAAACTCGAGAGCGGCATGGCCGTGGTGGTCACCGGCGGTGCGAGCGGGCTTGGCAAGGCGAGCGCGCAGGCCTTTGCCGATGCGGGGTGCAAGGTCGCGATCTTCGACATCAATGACGAGGCGGGCGAGGCCCACGCAAAGGCGATCGGCGGCATCTTCTGCCATGTCGACATCATGGACGAGGCCAGCGTCGAGGCAGGCTTCGCCAAGGCACGCGCCTCGCACGGGCAGGAGCGCGTGACGCTCCACTGCGCGATGGCAAGCCGGCGCGGCAAGACGCTGGGCTGGGACAAGGAGAGCGGCCAGTACAAGCGCCTCTCGACCGAGGACTATGCCTTCGGGGCCGAGGGCATTCTGATCGCAAGCTACCGCGTGGCATCGATCTCGGCGCTCGGCATGGCAAACGCTGAAGCCGTCAACGCCGATGGCGAGCGTGGCTGCATCATCCTCACCGCCAGCGTCGCCGCGCAGGACGGGCAGATCGGTCAGGTGATCTATGGCTCGTGCAAGGCGGGGGTGAACGGGCTGGTGCTGCCGATGGCGCGCGACCTGATGGACATGGGAATCCGCGTGAACTCGGTCATGCCGGGGATCTTCGCCACCCCGCTGATGCTCGGCATGAAAGATCGCAATCCGCCGATGTGGGCACAGCTCAACGCCAGCGTCCCCTTCCCCAAGCGCCTCGGCGAGCCCGAGGAGTTTGCCTCACTGGTGTTAGAGATTGCCCGCAACAGCTACATTAACGGTCACCAGTTCCGTTTGGACGGGGCCATCCGCATGCCGCCGAAATAAGGAAGACTATCATGGCCACTGCCACCAACGAATACCCGAGCAAGGCCTACGGCGCGACCGCGCCAGATAGCGGCGTCGGACCGATGGAGATCACCCGCCGGGGTTTGCGCCACGACGACGTGCTGATCGAGATCAGCCATTGCGGCATCTGCCATTCGGACCTGCACTCCGCGCGGAATGACTGGGGGTTCACCACCTATCCGATCGTGCCCGGGCACGAAATTGTCGGCACCGTCACGGCCATCGGCGATAGCGTCACCCGTCACAAGGTCGGCGACCGCGTGGCCATCGGCTGCATGGTCGATTCCTGCCTTGAATGCGCGCATTGCGAGGCGGACCTGGAACAATATTGTCTCGATGGCGGCAACACCGGCACCTACAACGGCAAGGACCGCCGCGACGGATCGCTGACCTTCGGCGGCTATTCCGAACGGATCGTGTGCCGCGAGGAATTCGTGCTCAAGGTGCCCGAAGGCATGCCGATGGCCGAGGCCGCGCCGCTGCTGTGCGCCGGGATCACCACCTATTCGCCGCTGCGGACCTGGAAAATTGGGCCGGGCAGCAAGGTCGCGGTCGCGGGGCTCGGCGGGCTCGGACACATGGGGGTGAAGCTGGCGGCCGCGATGGGGGCGGAGGTAACCGTGCTGAGCCGCTCGGAAAGCAAGCGTGCGGACGCGGAAAAGCTCGGCGCCCATGACTTCCTTAACACCGAGGACAAGGCCGCGATGAAGGCCAAGCGCGGCTATTTCGACATGGTGCTAAACACCATCCCGGTGCGCCACGATGTCGTGCCTTACCTGCATCTGCTGCGGATCGACGGTGTGCAGGTGCTGGTCGGGCTGATCGGGCCGATGCCCGAAATCCATACGGGCGTGCTGCTGGGGCGCAAGGTCCTTACCGGCAGCGGGATCGGCGGGATCGCCGAAACGCAGGAGATGCTCGATTTCTGCGCCGAGAAGAACATCCTCCCCGATATCGAGGTGATCGCGATGCAGGACATCGAAACCGCCTACGAGCGGATGGAAGCGAGCGACGTCAAATATCGCTTCGTGATCGACATGGAGAGCCTGCGCGAACCCGCCTGAGTGCCGCTCCGGCAGGCTGGGACAAGCCTGCGCGACGGTGGATGCATGACGTATCGACCGCAGCCGGGCGGTCGGGCTAGGTACATATGCAAGGTGTGGCAGGAAAGCCACGCAACAACGTAATACGCGTCAGCCCAATCACATAAGCTTTGTGCGCAAGTGCAGCATGAGGAATTATGTCCGTGACGTGACGGGAACCCGATTCTTCGGATAAAAACTTCTGCACGCCGCGCAGGTGGAACGATCCAAACCTCTTCATGGAGCGTTCCTTATGTCCATTCGTTTCGCATCGGCCGCCTCGGCCGTAGCTCTCGCTGCCTGCTTTGCCACACCTGCCTTCGCAGGGGACGCAGATGCCGCAATCGTCGGCCCGGCCGCTGAAACCGAAATCGAAATCTCTGTTTCTGATACGTCCGCCGGCACCCCGGCGCTCGCGCCGATCAACCTTGCCGAAGCCACCGGCCAGGAAGAAGCCGCCCCGGATCTTACCGTCTCGGGCTCGGCCACCCTCGTCACCGACTACCGCTTCCGCGGCGTGTCGCAGTCGGATGAAGGCATGGCTATTCAGGGCGGCGTGACCCTGTCGCACACCAGCGGATTCTACTTCGGCGCATGGGGTTCTAATCTCGCCGGCTGGGGCACCTTCGGCGGCGCCAACATGGAACTCGACCTGTTCACCGGCTACAAGCTGCCGATCGGTGAAGGCACGCTGGATGCGGGCCTGACCTGGTACATGTACCCCAGCGGCGCGAGCGAGACTGACTTTGCCGAACTCTACCTCAAGCTTTCTGGCACCGCCGGCCCGGTCGGCCTAACCGCCACCGTTGCCTACGCTCCTTCACAGGAAGCGCTCGGCAACTGGGATCCCGTCGGCCCCGCGGTCGATCCGGGCGACAAGGAAGACAACCTCTACCTTGCCGGCGATGCGGCCTACGGCATTCCCGACCTGCCCGTCACGCTCAAGGCCCACATCGGTTACTCGGACGGCAACCCCGGCCTTGGCCCCAACGGCACCAGCGTCGCGCCGACCGGCACCTATTTCGATTGGCTGCTCGGCATTGACGTCGTGCCGACCCCGGGCCTGACGCTCTCGGCCGCTTATGTCGATACCGACATTTCCGAATCCGAAGCCGACCTTCTGCGCCCGAACTTTGCCACGCTGGACGGCAACTCGATCTCGGATGCGACGGTGGTATTCTCGGTCACCGCGTCGTTCTGATCGCTGCCTGATCACAAGAAAAGGGGCGTCCGGCCATAGCGGCGGGGCGCCCCCTTTCCTTTTGCGTGTTCCCTTTTGCGCGCCTGCCCGATAGGTTTCTCCTGACAACCCGAACAGGGTGACAGGAGAGGGATGATGAAGCGGATTTCGGTTCTTGCGGCGGCCGCCGTCACCTTGGTGGTAGCCCCGGCAAGCGAGGCGCTGGCCGGCAAGCCCTATGCGGCGACCATCACCCGCACCACCTTCGGCATCCCCCATATCCAAGCGCGCGACTGGCGCGGCGTCGGCTACGGCGTCGCCTATGCCTATGCCGAGGACAACCTGTGCCTGCTCGCCGAGGAATTCACCACTGTGGCGGGCGAGCGATCGCGGCATTTCGGCGCGCAGGCCAAGGCAGTGCTCGGCTTCGAGGAGGTCGACAACCTCTCCTCCGATGTGTTCTTCCGCGCGGTGATAGACCTCCCCAACCTGCGCGAAGGCGCGAAGACCCTGAGCCCGCGGGTGCAGGACCTCATGGCGGGCTATGTCGCGGGCTATAACCGTTTCCTGAAGGACGCTGGCACCGATGGCACTCCGGCCGAATGTCGCGGCAAGGCTTGGGTGCGCCCCATCACCATCGACGACATGTTGCGCCTCAACGAAAAGCAGATGCTGCTGGCGAGCTCGCTCAACCTCGCCCCCGCGATCGCCAATGCCGCGCCTCCGGGCAATCCCGTGCCCAAGGTGGCAATTTCCCTGCCCGATCCCAAGGAGCTCGGCATCGGCAGCAACGGCTGGGCCTTCGGCGGCGATTCCACCGTCAGCGGACGCGGGATTCTGATCGGCAATCCGCACTTCCCGTGGAAAGGCCCCAGCCGCTTCTGGCAGATGCACGTCAAAGGGCCGGACGGCTACGACGTGATGGGCGTCGGCCTCGCGGGTACGCCGATGCCGACGCTAGGCTTCAACAAGGACGTTGCCTGGACCCACACCGTCACCGAGGCGCGGCACTTCACGCTCTACCAGCTGGCGCTCGATCCGGCTGACCCCACCCGCTACATGATCGACGGAAACAGCGAGGCGATGACGGCGCAAACCGTCACCGTGCCGATGCCGGAGGGGCAAGCCCCCGTCACCCGCACGCTCTATTCCTCGCGCTTCGGGCCGGTCTTCATCGTACCTGCACGCGGGATCGCGTGGACCGCGCAATCGGCCTTCGCGCTCAAGGATGCCAACCGCGGCAACCAGCGCGGAATCGAGACATGGCTGCGCATCGGCGAAGCGAAAAACGTCGGCGAGGTCAGGGCGGCGGTCAGTGAAACGCTCGGCATCCCCTGGGTCAACACCATCGCCGCCGACCGCTATGGCGATGCGCTGCACGCCGATGTGACCGCCGTGCCCAATGTCTCGGCTCAGAAGGCCAAGACCTGCGCCACGCCGATCGCCGGACTGTTCGCCGAGTTCGCGATCCTGCTGGATGGCAGCAAGGCAGCCTGCGACTGGGATGTTGCATCCGGCACCCCTGTCCCGGGCCTCATGCCTGCGAGCGATCAGGCGGCGACGGTTGTGAAGAGTTGGCTCACCAATTCCAACGACAGCTACTGGGTCAGCAACCCTGCGATTCCGCACCGCGAGCTGTCGCCCATCCTCGGCAAGTACGCGACGGCGCGGTCCTTGCGGACGCGGTCAAACTTCACCGAAACCACCGCGCTGCTGGCGGCCAGAAAGCTTGATCACGCCCGGGCGCAAGGCTTTGCCTTTGCCAACAAGAGCCTAGCCGCCGACATGGCGGTGGAGCCGCTGGTGGGGCTGTGTTCCGGCGCAGCGATCCTTGCCGAGCCGGTCGCTCGCGGCTGCGTGGCACTGACCGGGTGGGATCGCCGCTTCGAGGCATCCAGCCGCGGCGCAGCCCTGTTCCGCGTCTTCTGGGCCAAGGCGGCACGCCTGCCCGGGCTGTGGCAGGTACCTTTCGATCCGGCCGATCCGGTGAACACCCCGGGCACCCTCGCCATTGACGGCGCGAAAGGCGAAAAGCTGCTCGCCGCGCTCGCCGAGGCGGTTGATGAACTCGACAAGGCCGGCATCGCGCTCGATGCGCCGTGGGGCGAGGTGCAGCGCATGATGGCGGGGAACGAGGCAATCGCGATCCACGGCGGCCCGGGCACGCTCGGTGTTCTCAACATGCAGGAATCGCGCCCCGCGCCGTGGGGCGGGCTGATGCCGGTCCACGGAACAAGCTACATCCAGATCGTCGGCTTCGACAAGAAAGGCCCGGTCGCCGACGCGATCCTCAGCTATTCGCAATCGACCAACCCTGCCTCGCCCCATGCCGCCGACCAGACCCGCGCCTATTCGGCCAAGGAGTGGCACCGCCTGCCCTTCAGCGCGAAGGCAATCGCCGCCGAGGCCATCGGCAAGCCGAAGCGCATCGCCGAATGACGCTGCCCAAGGCGCTCGGTTTCGATGTGTTCGGCACGGTCGTGGACTGGCGCACCAGCATCGCGCGCGAATCCGCAGGGTTCCTCGCGGCAGTAGGCCTCGGCGCGCGCGACCCTGCCGCCTTCGCCGATGCGTGGCGCGCGCAATACATCGCGGCGATGATCGGGATGCGCAAATCAGGGCGCGAATTCGTGCCGCTCGATGTGCTCCACCGCGAGATGCTCGAGGCCACCTTGCGCGATTGGGGCGCGGATCCAGCGGCGCTGGACGAGGCGCTGCTGGCCGACTGGAACCGCGCCTGGCACCGGCTCGATCCGTGGCCCGATGCGGTCGAGGGGCTGACGCGGCTGAAGGCCCGCTTTCCCGTTGTCACCCTTTCCAACGGCAATGTCGCGCTGCTCTTGAACATGGCCCGCCGCGCCGGCCTGCCGTGGGACGCGATCCTAGGCGCCGAGGTGAGCGGGTTCTACAAGCCTGACCGCAGAGCCTATCTGCGCACCGCCGAATTGCTGGCGATTGCGCCGGGCGAACTCTGCCTCGTTGCTGCCCACCACGGCGATCTGGCAGGCGCGCGGGCTTGCGGATTGCAATGCGCCTATATCGACCGCCCGGACGAATATGGAGGCGCGGCCGCGCCCGATGCGCGCCACGAACAGGCGTGGGAATGGACCGCTGCCAGCTTCACCGAACTCGCCGACCTTCTGGGCTGCTGAGGGTCAGGCGTGCCGCTCGGTCAGGCCCAGATACCCCAACTGGCCGGCGCGGAAGACAGCCTGCGCACGGTTCATGGCGCCGAGCCGTTCTGATGCCCGGGTGAGGTGATAGCGGATGCCGGCATGGCTGCAGCCAAGGATCACGCTGATCTCGTAATCGGTTTTGCCTTGTGCGACCCAGCGCAGGCATTCGACTTCGCGCGGGCTCAATTGGCAATCGCCGGGAAGATAGCGTGCGTCGCGCGTCACCATCACATAGCCGCGTATGAAGCGGCGGACCGCCCCTGCGAAGTCATCGGCGAGGTTTGCAAAGTCGGCTTCCAGATCAATCGCGCCGCCATCCACGGGTGCCAGAATCGCAGCCCCGATCTGCCCGAAGGGAAGATGGACAGGAATGACAATCGCGGCCGCAAAGCCGGTGATCTCCTCAAGATCATCAAGTTCGATCTGGTCAAGGAAGGCATTGGCCCAGAGGGTCCCGATCCCGTCGCGGTTGATCCAGAAAGGCTCGCTTTCCAACCGCGCGGCGCGCAGCACGTGCGATCGCAGCAGCTTGTCGGGCTGACGCCAATGCGCCAGTACTTCCGCGCTCCACCCGAAGATCGCGGCGTTCAATTCGTGGCCCTGCGCGTCGGAGGTCGCCGTCAGGGTCGCCAGATCGTGCCAGATCATCATGCGCAATCCGCAGCTGCGGGCCTTGCGGGCGAGGCACATGGCCGCGGTAAGAATGTTCTCGGGCGCGCGGATGGTGACGAAATCGGCCAGCGCGCGCGGATCGTCCGGCTGGTCGAAACGGTAAAGCTCGAGGACGTTCGTGGCCAAGGCGTTTCTCCCGACGGGTATTCCACTGGGGGTGCGCGGCAATGATGCGCGCTGTCGGGTTCCTCCAGCACCGCTGCGATGTCCAATGTAAATTTGCAAATTTGCAAAGCTGCTGTTTGCAAAGTAGACGCAGCCGATGAGCTCAAGACAGCGCCTGTTTGCAGGCGGACATCTTCGCCAGCTGCGCGCACGGCGCGGCCTTAAACAGGCCGAGCTTGCCCGGCAGCTGGCGATCAGCCCCTCCTATCTCAGCCAGCTGGAGCACGATGATCGCCCTCTCACCGCCAAGCTGGTAGAACGCGTGGCCAGCCTGTTCCCGCTCGACTGGCAGGACTTCCGCGGCGACGATACCGATCAGCTGGCTCTGATGCTGCGCGAGGCCTTGGCCGATCCGATGTTCGAGGCCCCCTTCCCGCCCGATGCCCTTGCGCGGCTTGCCGAACAGCAGCCCGCCTTTGCCCGGCGCTTTGTCGAACTGCACGGCACCTATCGCCGCGCCAACCAGCGGCTCGAGATGGCGGACGAGGCCTTGACCACCGATTCCGATGCCAGTGCGCGCCTTCCGTGGGAGGAGGTGCGCGACTGGTTCCACCTGTCCAACAACTACGTCGATCTCATCGACCGTTCCGCCGAACAGCTTGCCGCGGCAATTGCAGGGCCGCTCGGGGTGGCAGATACTGAGGCGCTCAAAGCGCACCTGATGGAGCGCCACGGCATCGCGGTGGAGATCGCGCTGGGCGAAGCGCTGCGCAGTTACGATGCCGCCGCCCGCGTGCTGCACATCGCATCGGGGCAAACCGCCGCCAGCATCCGCTTCCAGATCGCCTACCATGTCGCTGCAACCAGCCTCAGCGATGCCATCCAGGCGATTGCCGACAATGCCGGGCTGCGGAGCGCCGCGGCGCGCGAATTGCTGACCATCGGCCTCGCCAACTATGCCGCTGGGGCAGTGTTGATGCCCTATGGCCACTTCCGCCGTTCCGCGCGGGAATTCCGCCATGACGTCGACCGGCTTGCCCTGCTCTACCAGACCAGTTTCGAGCAGACCTGCCACCGCCTCTCGACCATGCAGCGCGAGGGCGAGCGCGGCCTGCCGATCTTCTTCTGCCGGATCGACATGGCCGGCAACATCACCAAGCGGCACAGCGCCACGCGCTTCCAGTTCGCCCGGTTCGGCGGCACCTGCCCGCTGTGGATCGTGCACGAAGCCGCTGCGATCCCCGACCGCATCCTCGTGCAGGTCGCCGAAACGCCCGACGGACAGAGATACATCTCGATTGCCAAGGGTCTCGTGAAGCCTTCCGGCCGGTTCGACCGCATGCCCCGGCGGTTCGCCGTGGCGCTGGGGTGCGAGGTGCAGCACGCGGAGGAATTCGTCTATGCTGACGGCATCGACCTCGTATCGGAACGCGCCGCGACTCCCATCGGCGTGTCGTGCCGCATCTGCCCGCGCATCAACTGCGACCAGCGCGCCTATCCGCCCAGCGACCGCGAGATCAGCGTTGACCTGTTCCGCAGGGGAGCGGTGCCTTACGAGATGGAGAACCTCTGAGGGGCGAGTGCAACAGCCATAGCGGGGTGCAGCGCTGGAGCGGGTGGAAGCGCAGCGCGCAGCGCTAAGCTGACCGAGCGAAGCGAGGACAACGGAACCGGAAGCGGCGAAATGACCCGAACGAGAATGGAGCGGGTGAAGGGAATCGAACCCTCGTCGTAAGCTTGGGAAGCTTCTGCTCTACCATTGAGCTACACCCGCATTTCAGGGACTTCTGGCAGCCTGAAGTGCGTTGTTCCGGAGCGCATGGCTGCTGCCCCGGAGGCGGGGGCTATGTGCAACGGTGGTGGCGGGCGGTCAACGGGTTTTTTCCCGCCGACCGCCGGGGTGAGGCGACGGTGGGGCGCCTAGTCTTCGGACGCAGGGACGACCTTGGCCAGCAGCGCCTCGACCTGCACCTGCGCGCCGGCGGTGACGCTCAGCCCCTCGATCACCCCGTCGAAGGGCGCGGTGAGGGCGTGTTCCATCTTCATCGCCTCGAGCACCATGAGCCGCTGCCCGGCGGTGACGGCCTGGCCTTCGCTGACATCGACCGCGATGACCTTGCCCGGCATCGGCGCAATGATCGCACCATCGGCTGCGGAGGCTTGGCCGGTTCCGCGAACCGAGCGCAAGAAGCCGATGGCCCGGCCTTCCGAAAACAGCACGATTTCGTCATCGCTGACCTGGGCCGAGAACGCGCGTGCACTCTCATCGCCGCCTGCCAGCATCATGGTTCCGAAATCGGAATGGATCGGGACAGTCGATGCGGCGCGCTCGATCACACGCGTTTCGCCCGCATGGCTCAGGGCGACCCTTGCGGTTGAGGGAGCATTGAGCCGGAAACCCTGTGGCAAATATTCGGCCTCGGCTGGCTGGTCAGCCAGAGCGAACCCTGCCGCCGCCTGCCATTCAGCTTCGGTTGCCGCGTCGGCCGGGATGAGTGCATTCTCGTTCCGGCCGATGAAACCGGTATCGAGATTGGCCGCGCGAAAATCGGGATGGTCGGCGCAGCGACGCAGGAAGGCAGCATTGGTTCGGATCGGCCAGACCTGAAGTCCGTTCATCGAGTCGATCAGTGCGTCGATCGCGTTTTCTCTATCGTCCGCGTACGCGATGACCTTGGCGATCATGGGGTCATAGAACGGCGAGACCTCGGCGCCTTCGGCCACGCCTGTATCGATCCGATAGGACAGACCAAAGTCGAGACGCTCAAGCCGCCCCGTACTCGGCAAGAACCTCTTGGCCGGGTCCTCTGCATACAATCGCGCTTCAATCGCATGGCCGTTGATCGACAGCTCGTCCTGCCGCTTGGGCAGCGGCTCGCCGCTCGCGACGCGCAGTTGCCATTCGACCAGATCGACCCCGGTGATCTCCTCGGTGACGGGGTGTTCGACCTGGAGCCGGGTGTTCATCTCCATGAAGAAGATGCGGTCGGCGCGCAGGCCTTCGCTGGCGTCGGCGATGAATTCGATCGTGCCTGCGCCCTCGTAATCGACCGCCTTGGCCGCGCGCACGGCGGCGACGCAGATTGCTTCGCGGGTGGCCTCGTCCATGCCGGGGGCGGGGGCTTCCTCGATCACCTTCTGGTGGCGGCGCTGGAGCGAGCAGTCGCGCTCGAACAGGTGGACGACATTGCCGTGGGCATCGCCGAACACCTGCACCTCGATATGGCGGGGCGAGGTGATCCACTTCTCCAGCAGCACCTCGTCATTGCCGAAGCTGGCCTTGGCCTCGCGGCGGCAGCTTGCCAGCATCTCGGCGAAGTCAGCGGGGGCATCGACCTTGCGCATCCCCTTGCCGCCGCCGCCCGCGACGGCCTTGATGAGGACGGGGCAGCCGATCGCCTCGGCCTCCTTGGTCAGCCGCTCGACCGACTGGTCCGCGCCGTCATAGCCCGGCGTCACCGGCACGCCCGCCGCGCGCATCAACTGCTTGGCCGCGTCCTTGAGGCCCATCGCGCGGATGCTCGCAGGCTTGGGGCCGACCCAGATCAACCCCGCGTCCAGCACCGCCTGCGCGAAGTCGGCGTTCTCGGACAGGAAGCCGTATCCCGGATGGATCGCATCCGCGCCGGTCGCCTGCGCCGCCGCGATAATCTTCGTGCCGACGAGGTAGCTCTCCGCCGCAGGCGAGGGGCCGATATGCACGCTCTCGTCGGCGCTCCGCACATGCAGCGCCTTGGCATCGGCATCGGAATAGACCGCGACCGTCGCGATCCCCATGGCGCGCGCGGTGCGCATGATCCGGCACGCGATCTCGCCGCGATTGGCGATCAGGAGCTTGGTGATCATGGCGCTTACATCCGGAACACGCCGAACGCGGGGCGCTCGGCAATGGGGGCTTCGAGGCAGGCGGCAAGGGCAAGGCCGAGGACGTCGCGGGTCTGCACCGGGTCGACCACGCCGTCATCCCACAGGCGCGCGGTGGCGTAGTAGGGGTTGCCTTCGTCCTCGTACTTCTGTCGGATGGGCTGCTTGAAGGCCTCGGCCTGTTCGGGCGTCCAGCTTTCGGCGTCGCGGTGGACGGTGGCGAGGACGGATGCGGCCTGCTCCCCGCCCATCACCGAGATGCGCGCATTGGGCCAGGTGAACAGAAAGCGCGGCGAGTAGGCCCGTCCGCACATCCCGTAATTGCCCGCGCCAAAGCTGCCGCCGATCACCACGGTGACCTTGGGGACGGTGGCGGTCGCCACGGCGGTGACGAGCTTCGCGCCATGCTTGGCGATGCCTTCCGCCTCGTATTTCCCGCCGACCATGAAGCCCGAAATGTTCTGGAGGAACAGCAGCGGAATGCGGCGCTGACAGGCCAGTTCAATGAAGTGCGCGCCCTTCTGCGCGCTCTCTGAGAACAGCACGCCATTGTTGGCGAGGATCGCGACCGGCATCCCCCAGATGTGGGCGAAGCCGCACACGAGTGTGGCGCCGTAATGCGCCTTGAATTCGTGGAACTCGCTGCCGTCGACCAGCCGCGCGATCACTTCTTTGACGTCATAGGGCGCGCGCACGTCCTCGGGGATGAGGGCGTAGAGGTCTTCCGCGTCGAACTTGGGCGGGCGCGGGTCTTTCAGCGCCACGTCTTTCGCCGCCTCGGTATTCGCGCCGAGGTGGCTGACGATATCGCGCACAATGGTCAGCGCGTGTTCGTCATTCTCGGCCAAGTGATCGACCACGCCCGATTTCCTGGCGTGAAGATCGCCGCCGCCCAAGTCCTCGGCGGTGATTTCCTCGCCCGTCGCGGCCTTCACCAGCGGCGGGCCGGCGAGGAAAATCGTGCCCTGATTGCGCACGATCACGCTCTCGTCGGACATGGCGGGCACATAAGCGCCGCCCGCCGTGCAGCTTCCCATGACGCAGGCGATCTGCGGGATGCCAAGGGCGCTCATGTTCGCCTGATTGAAGAAGATGCGGCCGAAGTGATCGCGATCCGGAAAGACCTCGGCCTGATGCGGCAGGTTCGCCCCGCCGCTATCGACGAGGTAGATGCACGGCAGGCGGTTCTCCTGCGCAATCTCCTGCGCGCGCAGGTGCTTCTTGACCGTCATCGGATAGTAGGTGCCGCCCTTCACGGTCGCATCATTGCACACGATCATGCACTGCCGGCCCGAGACGCGGCCCACACCGGTGATGATCGAGGCACCGTTGACGTCACCCTCGTACATCCCGTTCGCGGCGAGCTGGCCGACTTCGAGGAAGGGCGAGCCCGGATCGAGCAGCCGCTCCACCCGCTCGCGCGGGAGAAGCTTGCCGCGCGCCACGTGTCGCTCGCGATGCTTTTCCGGCCCGCCCAGCGCGGCCTCGGCCACGGCGGCGCGCAGTTGCTGCGCCAGCGCGTGGTTATGCGCGAGGCGGGCCTTGGCCTCGGGGCTCTCGCGGTCCAGCTTGGTGGTCAGGGTCGGGGCGGTCATGGTGTGGTCCTTAGCGTTTCCGCACAAATTCGGCCCGCAGCACGAGGCCCTTGATGCCGGGGTATTTGCAGTCGATCTCCTGCGCGTCGCCGGTCAGGCGGATCGACTTGATCAGCGTGCCCTGCTTCAGTGTCTGGCCTGCGCCTTTGACCTCGAGATCCCTGATCAGCGTCACCGCATCGCCATCGGCAAGGATGTTGCCGACCGCATCGCGCACTTCGACGACGTCCTCCGCCGCGCGCTTGGCAGCGAGTTCGGACGCGGGCAGCCACTCACCGCTCGCTT
Organism: Porphyrobacter sp.; assembly: GCA_027533455.1. GTDB lineage: Bacteria > Pseudomonadota > Alphaproteobacteria > Sphingomonadales > Sphingomonadaceae > Erythrobacter. The sequence continues at coordinate 95,217 of JAPZUC010000006.1, forward strand.
CGTCATAGACGTAGTCGTCCTCGCCGCTCACCCCGCTGCCCCGATCAGCTCGCGGCCAATCAACATCCGGCGAATCTCGTTCGTGCCCGCGCCGATATCGAGCAGCTTCGCATCGCGCATGTAGCGTTCGACCGGCCAGTCGGTGGTGTAGCCCGCGCCGCCCAGCGCCTGCACGCTCTCGGCGGCGACCTTGAAGGCGTTCTCGGACGCCAGAAGGATCACGCCTGCCGCATCGAAGCGCGTCGTCTGACCCGCGTCGCACGCCTTGGCGACCGCATAGGTGTAGGCGCGGGCCGATTGCAGCGCGACATACATGTCGGCGACCTTGGCCTGCATCAGCTGGAACGAGCCAATCGGCTTTCCGAACTGCTTACGCTCGCGAAGGTAGGGGATCACTGTGTCGAGGCACGCCTGCATGATGCCGAGCTGCAATCCGGCGAGCACCACGCGCTCGTAATCCAGCCCGCTCATCAGCACGCCGACGCCGCCGTTCAGCGGCCCCATGATCCGGTCTTCGGGGATGAAGCAATCGGTGAACACCAGCTCGGCGGTGGGCGAGCCCTTCATGCCGACCTTGCTGATCTTCTGTCCGATGGCAAAGCCCTCGTCACCCTTCTCGATCAGGAAGGCGGTGATGCCGCGACTGCCGGCGTGACCATCGGTTTTCGCATAGACCACCAGCGTATCGGCCTCGGGCGCGTTGGTGATCCAGAACTTGGTGCCGTTGAGGACATAGCCCCCCTGCACCTCGTCGGCCTTCAGCTTCATCGAGACCACGTCCGACCCCGCGCCCGCTTCCGACATGGCGAGGCTGCCCACGTGCTCGCCAGAGATCAACTTGGGGAGATACTTCGCTTTTTGCTCGTCATTCCCCCAGCGGCGGATCTGGTTGAGGCAGAGGTTGGAATGCGCGCCGTAGGAAAGGCCCACCGAGGCGCTTGCCCGTGAAACTTCCTCGACCGCGATGACGTGCTCCAGATAGCCGAGGCCCAGCCCGCCCCATTCCTCTTCAACCGTGATGCCATGCAGGCCCAACGCGCCCATCGGCTCCCACAATTCGCGCGGAAAACGGTCCTCGCGGTCGGTGCGGTCGGCCAGCGGCATGATCTGCTCGTCGGCGAAGCGCGCAACAGTATCGCGGATCATCCGGGCCGCCTCGCCAAGCTGGAAATCGAAATCGGGAGTAGCGCGCATTTTCAAGGGTCCTCTTCTCGCCACACACTTGTGCAACTTGCCGCCACAGGTAAAATTGATTTGAGCAATATCTGGCATAGGCTTTACCTATGATAAGTCGACAGCACATCAGACAGTTTCTCGCGGTCGTCGATACCGGGTCCTTCACCCGCGCCGCGGAATCGATCGGGATCGCCCAGCCCAGCCTTTCAAGCGGTATCCGCGAGCTGGAGGAACGCCTGGGCGAGCCGCTGTTCGATCGCCAGCGTCCGGCCGTGCGCCTGACCGCGGCGGGCAACCGGCTGCTCCCCATCGCGCGGCGCATCAACAGCGAATTCCTGCGCGCCGAGCGTGATATTCCGGGCCTTGCGACCAAGGCCCGGCCGTTCATCCTCGGCGTCATGCCGACGCTGCCGATCGCTAAGCTGGCGCTGGCCGCAGGGCAACTGATCGGCCTCGAACTCGAGATTGTCGAGAAGGACGCCGCCTCCCTGCTGCGCGCGGTGCGGCAGGGGCGGATCGATTGCGCCCTCGCCGACCATTCGGCGCATGACACCGAAGGGCTGGAAATCCTCCCGCTGTTCCATGAGGAATACGGCGTCCTCCTGCCGGGCGACCACCGGCTCGCAGAGCAAACGGTGGTGGATGCCGAGGAGCTGGCGGGCGACGTCATGATTGCCCGGCGATCCTGCGAGCGGCTGCGCGAGACCAGCGCCTTCTTCACATCGCGCGGAGTGCGGCCGCGCTTCTCGTTCAAGTCGCACAACGACGAACGCGCGCTTGCGCTGGTGGCAGCGGGGGTCGGCATCACGGTCGCCCCGCGCTCGCTGGCGATCGCGGGGACGCGGTTTGCCATCCTTGCCGATTTCAACCTCAGGCGGAACATCGGTCTGGCAGCGCGGGCGGGCGATTATGCCGGTGCGGGCGCTTACCGCCAGCAATGCGACCGGCTGTTTGCCGCCTTTCGCGCGGCCTTCAACGATCGGGCCTAGAGAGCTGCAGCTACCCTTCGAGCCACTGCCGCCGCGCGAACCACCCCATGACACCCGCCCCGATCAGCACGCAAAAGCCCACCACGCCCCAGAACGCCCAGGGGTCCTTCGCGTAGGGAATGCCTTCGACATTCATGCCCAGCAGGCCGGTCACAAAGGTCAGCGGCAGGAAGATGAACGCAGTCACTGCGATGGCGAGGCTGCGCTGGTCGATCATCTCGGCGCGCAGGTCAGTGAGCTGTTCGTGCACCAGCGCGGCGCGCTCGCGCACCGCCTCCAGTTCTTCGGCCATGCGCGCAAAACGGTCTGCCGCCTCGCGCAGATGCAGCCGGTCTTCCTTGTCGATCCAGTCGAATTCAAGCTGCGCCATGGCGGACAGCGCATCGCGATCAGGCGCGACGAACCGCCGCAGCACAATCGCTTGGCTGCGGATCACGGCAATCTTGCGGCGCAGGTCGTAGATATTGCCGCTGTCGAGCATCCCCTCGCAATCGTCGAGCTGGTCGCCCAATTCGGCAACCTGCGGATCAAGCTCCTTGCTGATCGCCTGCGCCAGAGCGGCGACGAAATCGCCCCCGTCCTTCAGCCGCGCGGAGAGCATTGCCGCTTCCACCTTGGGCAGCGCGGCGAGGCGGTGGCGGCTCACCGATGTCACCCGCCGCCCTTCGACCCAGACCCGGATCGAGACGAGGCCATCGCTGTCCTGCATCGTGTCGGCTGCCGTGCCGCGCAGGTTGATGAGCACGGCTTCATCCACCTCGTCGCAGCGCGGGCGGGTTTCGCTCGCCAGCAGCGCATTGGCCGCCATCGCCGGGACATAGGCAGGCAGGTCCGCGCGGCTTGCATGGGCCGCGCCTTCGGCATGGAGCCAGACAAAGCCCGGCCCGCTGTAATCCGCGACCTCGCCCGGGGGGATTTCGGTGACAGTCCCGTCCGCGACCACGAGCGCGGTGAGGGTCGGCGGGGCAAGCGGCTCGCTCATGCCCGCCGTTTTAGCCCCGCGTCACGCCACGCGGCAAGCCGCGCCTGTTCAGAAATACCTGGCGCTGGCGATTTCCGCCCCTTCGGCAAGCGCTGCCAGCTTGGCCCAGACGATTTCCGGATCGAGCGCATTGCTGCCCGCATGGACCGAGAAGCCGCAATCGACGCCCGCCATCACCCGCTCCCGCCCGAGCAGATCGGCATAGCGGCCGATGCGCTGGGCGATCAGTTCGGGGTGCTCGATATAGGGCGATTGCGGCTCGACCATGCCGGGGCACAGGATCTTCCCTTCGGGCAGAGGGCTGGCCTCGAAGAAGGCGAATTCATGGGCGTGGCGCGGGTTGGCGCCTTCGATCAGCACGGTCTGCGGCTTGGCGGTCCAGACGATATCGGCGATCTCCCCCAGCGCCACGTCGCAGTGGTGCGGGCCGGGGTAGTTGCCCCAGCACAGGTGCATCCGCAGTTGTTCGGCCGGGATGTTCTGCACCGCGTGATTGAGCGCAGCGATGTTCATGCCGATGCGCTTTCGGAAGTCCTCAAGGCTGAGGTCGGTGAACTGCACATGGCGGCCCATCGCAAGGTCGGGGCAATCGACTTGCAGCGTGATGCCCGCTGCTGCGATGGTCTCGTATTCGTGGCGCAGGCCTTCGGCGAGGGCGAAGACATATTCCTCGTCCGTGGCATAGAACTGGTTAGGGAAGAACAGTGCGGTGACCCCCGGCGAGGCGGCCGACATGAAGGTGGCGTGGCCGCCCGCAAGACGCACCAACCGCTCGGCATCGATGCGCGGCGCTTCCATGTCGATCACGGTGATGGGCGCGGTGCAGGCGGGGGCGGAGCGCTTGGCGCGGCCCTTGTTGCCGAACACCTGCGCCTTGGCCCCGGGAAAAGCTTCGAGGTCGGCAAATTCATACTGCCCGGCCTCGCCCCCGAAGCCCGACAGACGGTGCTTGATATAGGTGGCGTAGGAGGGCTTGGACTGCTCGCCATCATTGACGATGCTCACGCCCGCCTCGATCTGGCGCTTGATGACATAGGCGGTGGCTTCCTCCACCGCGGCGTCGAAGGCGGCTTCCGACACGGCCTCGCCGCCTTCACGGGCAAAGACCAGATCGAGCAGCGCCTCGGGGCGCGGCAGGCTGCCGACATGAGTGGTGAGGAAGCGGTTGGCGGTCATGTCAGTCAGGCCCTTTTCTTGGGATCGGCGCAGGATTTGAGGAAGCCGGCGACCAGCGCATTGAAGCGCGCCGGGTTGTCGGCGTTGGCAAGGTGACCCGCACCCGGCACAACGGCGTGCATCGCGCGCGGCGCGACATCGCACAGCGCGCGCGCACAGGCCTGCCGCCACGGCGTGTCATGCTCTCCCACCAGAGCCAGCACCGGCACCGCCAGCGCCCGCAGCACTTCATGCGGCAGGCCCGGCGGATCGGAGCGGACGAGCAGATCGCGCCCGTCATAATCGGCGAGCATGGTCGCCAGCAGCGCCGCGACTTCGGGCGACCGGCCCTGCATCAGCGGGTGCTGCGCCCAATCGGCGCGCAGCTTGGCCAGATCGCCCGCTGCCGCCCATTGGCGATAGGTGTCGAGCGCCAGCACTTCGTCGCGCGCCACCAGCGCCGGCAGAGGCGCGCCGGACACGACCACGCCGGTCAGGCGCGAGGCAAATTTGCGGGCCACATCCAGCGCGGTCACCGCCCCTTGCGACAGGCCGAGGAGCGCAAACCGCTCGAACCCGAGGAAATCGGCGATGGCGATGACGTCCTCGGCCTCGCGCGCCAGATCGGGCGGCGCGGTAGCGCGCCCGCAGCCGCGGCGGTCGGGCATGACGAGGAAACGGCTATGGGCCAGCCCTTCGACCTGCGGCGCCCACATGCGGTGGTCGAGCGTCCAGCCGTGCAGCAGGATCAGCGGCGTTGCCCCGGAGTCGATGGCGCCGGCCATGGCAATGGGTAGGCGCCCGCCTGCCACGGCCACCTCCCCATAGCACACGGGATCGGACGCAACGTCAGCCGGGGGGGCAGCCATCAGCGATTGCACCCCCATGGCCGCGCGCGGATCAGGCCGCTTCGGCGGCGCGGAACGGATTGTTGTTGTGGTGCTGCCCGCCCAGCCAGCGCTTCAGCTCGGCATGCGCATTGGCGCGGCGCTCGGCATCGAGCGGCTCGGCGCGCGGATCATCATGGGTGAACTCGAGGATCATCCCGTTGGGATCGGTGACATAGAGCGAGCGGCAATAGCCATGCTCCAGCACATAGGTCTGGGGCTCCACGATCCCGGCGGCGGCAATGCGCTTGGCGAGTTCGGCCTGGCCGTCCGCGTCCACCTGCAGCGCGATGTGGATAAAGGGGCTAGCGGGCATTTCGGGGCCGAATTCGGCCTGATCCGCAGGATCGGCGAACTGGAAGAAGGCGAGCGCACTGCCATCGGCCAGTTCGAAGAACACGTGGCAATAGACGCGCTCCTTGCCGAACAGCTCGTCCTTCTCGCAATAGGTCGCCATCAGCGGGAAGCCGAGCACGTCTTCATAGAAGGCGCGGGTCGCTTCCAGATCCTTGGTGACATAGGCGGTGTGGTGGAGGCGGTTGGCCAGAATCTTCGTCATTTTGCGGTCTCCCTCAATCCCTAAACAGTTCAGGCGGCAAGCTTGGCGGCGATCTGCGCCACGTGAGCCCCCTGGAAACGCGCACCGGCGAGTTCGTTTTCGCTCGGCATGCGGCTGCCGTCATTACCAGCCAGCGTGCTCGCACCATAGGGGGTGCCGCCGCTGATCTCGCCCATCTCGGAATTGCCTGCGAAGGTATAGGGTAGGCCGACGATCACCATGCCGTGGTGCAGCAGCGTGGTGTGGAACGAGGTGATGGTGGTCTCCTGCCCGCCGTGCTGGCTGGCGGTGGAGACGAACACGGAACCGACCTTGCCGACCAGCGCCTTTGTGAACCACAGCCCGCCGGTCTGATCGAGGAAGTTGCGCATCTGCGCGGCCATGTTCCCGAAGCGGGTGGGGGTGCCAAAAATGATCGCGTCATAGTCAGCCAGCTCGTTCGGGTCGGCAAGGGGAGCCGCCTGTTCAAGCTTGATCCCCGCACCCCTGGCGACGTCATCGGGCACCAGCTCGGGAACGCGTTTCACGAAAACCTCGGTGCCGGGGACGCTGGCGGCGCCTTCGGCAACCGCAGCGGCCATCGCCTCGATATGGCCATAGCTCGAATAGTAGAGCACCAGCACCTTGGTCATCGTTTCGCTTCCTTAGAACTTGTAGCCGATTTCGACCCCGTAGCGCCGCGGACGGGCACGGAACACGAAGCCGCCCGGCGAGAACTCGGCGTTGTAGATCTCGTTGAACAGGTTGCTGGCAAAGCCCGTCACCGAAACGCCGTTCTGCAGGGTGAAGCCCGCACGCACATCGACGATGTCGACCGGGCTGCGGACCGTGGTGTTGAACGGCTCCCACCAGGTCTTGCCGGTGCGGCGGTAGTCCACGCGGAACAGGCCATCGACCGTATCGCTGATCGGCCCCGCATACTGCGCACCGAGGTTGAGGGTGTAACGCGAGATCTGCGGGGCTTCGTTGCCGATCACCGATGCATCGGGGAAGGCCTTGATCTCGCTGTCGGTGTAGCCGATCGCGGCATTGACGTCGAAGTTCGGCGCGACTTCGGCAGTCGCTTCCAGCTCGAAGCCGTTGATCCGGGTCTCGGGAATGTTGCCGAGGTTCTGGGTCGAGGACTGCGCGAGGAAGACGAAGAAGTACGAGTTCTCCGACTTGGTGGTGTAGGCCGCAGCGCCCAGACGGACCGGGCCGACATGCGCCTTGGCGCCGACTTCGAAGGTGTCGGCGGTCTCGGCCTGGAAGATGTCACCCACGCCGACGATGCCGGCATTGACCGATTCCGCGCCCACGCCGGTCTGGTTGAAGCCGCCCGAACGGAAGCCGCGTGAATAGCCGCCGTAGAAGGTGAAATCAGGGGTCGGCTCGTAGGTCAGCGTGATCTTGGGCTGCCAATCGTCGAACACCGCGGTGCGCACTTCGCCGCTCTGCGCCTGCGGCACGCCGGGGACGTTGGGCAGGAAGCCTTGCGGAGTCAGTGTGGTCTGGCGGCGACGGTCGCGGTCGTAACGCAGCGAGGCGTCAACCCGGAACTGGTCGGAGAACTCGTAACCCGCATTGGCGAACATCGCCCAGGCGAAGTTTTCCTGCCCGTCGGCAAGGAAGGAGAACTGCGGGTTGAGCGGATTGGTCGAAGGGCTGCGGTACACAGGGAAAACCCCGTTGCCGGTATCGATCATGTTGCCGGTCGAGATGTAGCGCGTGGTGTCGATCAGGTAGCCGCCGACCATCCAGTTGAACTTGCGGTCGTCATCGGGCGAGGCAAGGCGCACTTCCTGGCTGAACGCCTTAACGTTGAGATACTGGCTCTGGTTGAGGTCGAAGCCGTTGCCGGCGCCGAACAGGAATTCGAACAGGTTGAAGAAGAAGCTGTCCGGGATCGGCTTGAAGTCGAAGGCGTCGCCGGTGAGGATTTCCTTCAGCGTGTCGTAGGACGACACCGAGGTCAGCACCGCGTTATCGCCCGCATATTCGACCTTGAGCGCGATATTGTAGATGTCGCGATCATTCTGGCCGCGGTTGTTGACCTCGACCGGGGCGATGTCGTTCACGTCGCCGACGATGTTGTAATAGAGACCCTGCGTGCGCAGCTGGTTGACGCTGCCGCGAAGGTCGAAGGTCAGGCGGTCGGTGGCCTCGACCAGCAGGTTGCCGCGCAGGGAGAAGTCCTGCACCGGATCGGCCTTCTCGTTCAGGAAGACGTTGTTGATGAAGCCATCGGTGTCATACCACGATCCGGCCACGCGCAGCTTCACGCCTTCCGCCAGAGGGCCGCTCACGCCGCCGCGCACGAAATAACCGAAGCCGTTATCGACGCCTGCGGTGATATTGCCCGAAAGCTCGTCGGTCGGCTTCTTGGTGGTGATGATGATCGCGCCGCCGATGGCGTTGCGACCGTAAAGGCCGCCCTGCGGGCCCTTGAGTACTTCGATCTGGTCGATGTCGAACAGATCCTGGTTGAACTGCGCGGGGTTCACCTGCTGCACGCCATCCACGATCACGGCGACCGAAGGCTCGGAATTGCGGTTCTGGGTGATGCCGCGGATGATGACGAAGGCGTTGCCCGCGTTCTGGGTCTCGACCAGCGTGACGTTCGGCGTCAGCGCTATGAAGTCGGACGGACGCTCGATCCCGGCATTGCTGATCGCCGCCGAATCGAAGGCGGTCACGGCGGCAGGAGTGTCCTGCAAGGTCTCGGTGCGACGCAGCGAGGTGACGACGATCTCACCGGCCGTCTCGGCCTCGGGAGCGGCGTCCTGCGCGGCGAGCGGCGCTGCGGCAAGCGTGGCGACGGCGATGGCCGTGGTGCTGACGAGCGCGCTGGTGGCGCGGCTCAGGCCCGGAAACTTCATACAACTCTCCCCTGTGTGCGCGCGAACGCGCCGCTCTTTTGGCGACCCCTCCCGGCTAGACCAATTATGAAATTCGCAATGCGAAGTCAACTTCGATATGCGAAATCCGTCGGCTGTGGCTGCAATGCCACTTTGGGGCTGATTCACCCATGCGCCAGACCGCCCCCAGCCTATGCTTGGGACGGGTCAGACCCCCGCCAGACACGCTTTGACCCCTCTCAGGGGTGGCCTCGAGAGGCGTTTTTTCGACGATTTTGCCTGAAATCAGGGCCGCAAGCTGGCCTCGAGCGCCGGCCAACGACGCAGCGAAGCCTCGATCTCGCCCGCCGCAGCGCGCAGCAGCGGCAAGCGGGTGCGAACCAGTTCGTCCTGCGAGATCCGGGTGGTCGAAGTGGAGCAATTGATGCTCGCAATCACCCGCTTGTCGCGTCCGAAAATCGGCACCGCGACCGAGACGATCCCGTAATCAAGCTCGTCCAGCGCCGAATCGTATCCCCGCTCGGAAATCAGATGCAGCCGGTCGGCCATCGCGGGCCGGTCGGTGACGGTGCGTTCGGTGAACCGCTGGTAGGGCGCGCGGGCGTAGAGCGAGGCGCGCTCGTCCTCGGGCAGGAATGCCGCGAGCGCCTTGCCCAGCGAGGTCGCATGGAAGGGAAAACGCGTCCCCACCCCCGCTGCGACGCGGAAGCGCCGGTCGGTCGAAACATGGGCAACGTAAAGGATCTCGGTGCCCGACAGCACGGCAAGGCTGGCGCTGTCCCCGGTCTGGTCGCGCAGGCCCTGCAAGGGGGGCAGCACAACCTGTTCGATCTGCATCGAGGCAAGGAAGGCCGAGCCGATCGTCAGCACCGCAGGGCGCAGCAAAAACTTGCGCTCGTGCTGCCCGACATAACCAAGCTCCACCAGCGTGATCAGGCAGCGGCGCGCCACGGCAGGCGGCAGCGCCGTCTTGGCCGCCACTTCGCTGAGGGTCATCTCGGGATGATCCTCGTCAAACGCCTTCAGCACGCGTAATCCGCGTTCGAGCGTCGAGAGAAACTCCGGGTCTTTCGCCCCGGACTCTTTGGCAGCCTGTTCAGCCCCTGCGGATCCCATGCACCGGCCTTTCGATGGAGCGGCGGATCGCCGCGTCGTCGGCCCCCAATAGGGGCGGCGCGGTGACGCTGTCCATCCGCTCGCCATCGAAGGACAGGGGGAAACGGATGGTACGGAAAGTGCCCTTCGGCCCGTCCGGATCGGTGACTTCGATGCCCAGCACCTTGGCCTGTTCGGTCGCGAGGACTTCAGCGGTGTCGTAGACGGGAGAATTGGGGACTTCGAGGCGGGTCAGTTCCGCCGTCCAGTGATCGCGCGGCTGGCCCGCAAAGATCGGGGCAAGGAAGGCGACCACATCCTCGTAATGCGCAATGCGCGCGTCGCGGCTTTCGAAGGCGGGGAGGCTCAGCATATCGGGCTGACCGACCGCGATCGCGAGGTTCTCCCAGAACTTGGGCGGCGAGGACATATGCAGCGCCAGCCACTTGCCGTCCGCGCACTGGAACACATAGCTCTGCGAGACGTGAGGGCGCGAGTACGGCCCCATCACCTGATCGGCCGACAGCAGGTGGGTAAAATCGTCGAGGTTGAAGTGGCACATTGCCTCGAACATCGAGGTTTCGACCACGCGGCCCCGGCCCGTCTCGTGCCGCTCATTCAACGCGGCGAGAATGCCGAGCGCAGTATAGAAGCCGGTCATGGCGTCAGCGATGGCAGGGCCGACGACGCGGGGGTGTTCGGGGTTCACCAGCAGCCGCAGAAAGCCCGATGCGGCCTGCGCAACGGTGTCGAAGGCGGGCCGATCCCGCTCCGGCCCTTCGGAGCCGAAGCCCGAGATCGAGGCGTAAACCAGCCGCGGGTTGATCCCCTGGAGCCGCGCCGCATCCACCTTCAGCCGGTCGGCCACGCCCGGGCGGAAGTTCTGGATAAAGACGTCCGCATCCGCGACCAGCCGGTCGAGCACGGCCAGGTCTTCGGGGTTCTTGGGATCGATGGTGATCGAACGCTTGTTGCGGTTATAGGTCTGGAAGTGAGGGCTGTAGAGTTCGCCCTTGAAGCTGCGGAACGGATCGCCGGTGCCCGGTTGTTCAACCTTGATGACATCCGCGCCCATGTCGGCGAGCAGCATCCCGGCGGCCGGGCCGGTGATGAAGGTGCCCATTTCGAGCACGGTAACGCCCTGTAGGGGTCTCGCAGTCATCCAACACATCCCATCTGCTTGCCTTGACGTCGATGAGACTCTATATTCTTCGCATACCGAAATCAACTTCGAATAACGAAAAGGCAAATCCCTATGCGCATCGGCAAGCAGGACAACGCGGTGACCTCGATCTGCACCTCGGATGCTACCAGCATCACTGTCCGCGGGCATGACCTGTGTTCCGAGGTCATCGGCCATGTCGATTTCACGAGCTATTTCTGGCTGCTGGTGACCGGCACCATGCCCAGCGCCCCGCAGAAGGCGCTGGCTGATGCCGTGCTGTGCGCGATTGCCGAACACGGGCTGGTTCCCTCCGTCGTCGCCACCCGCATGACCTATGCCGCCGCGCCCGAGGCGTTCCACGGCGCAGTCGCTGCGGGCCTGCTGGGCTGCGGCTCTGTGGTGCTGGGTAGCGCGGAGGTGGCCGGCAAGTTCTACGCGCAGGTGGTCGCCGATGCCGAGGGCGCTGATGCCGCCGCTATCGCCATCGAATCCCTGCGCGCCCTGCGTGCCGAGAAGAAGGCCATCCCCGGCTTCGGCCACCCGCAGCATTCGGGCGGTGATCCGCGTGCGCATCGCCTGCTTGCGCTGGCCAAGGAGTACGGGATGGAGGGCAAGCACATCGCGATGTTGCGCACCATCGAAGCTGTGCTGCCCGAGGCGATTGGCCGCAGTCTCCCCATCAACGTTAACGGCGCGATCCCCGCCGTGATGCTCGATGCAGGCTTCCCGCTGGCGGCGCTGAAGGGCATCTCGCTCCTCGCCCGCACCGCGAGCCTTATCGCACACCTTCAGGAAGAGACCGAGCAGCCCATCGGCTTTATCATGAGCGGCGCGGCGGCGGAGCGGATCGGGTTCGACGACGGAAGCGAATAAGCTGCCCGCTTGATCGGGCGCTGCCCCTCGGCCACTGTTGGGGCGAGACAAGGGGGACGCGCATGATCGGACGCCATTTGATTTCACTCGGGGCGCTGTTGGCGGCGACGCCTGCGCTGGCTGACGCCCCTCTGCCGCTCAGCGAAACCGAGGTTGCCGCTCCCGCCCTGCCCTCCATCCTCGCCCCGCGTGAACGGGCGGCGCTTGAAAACCGCATCCTTGCCGAGCGGCTCGACACCCTCATCCCGCAGATCATGCGCGCCGAAGGCATCGACATGTGGCTGCTGGTGGCGCGCGAATATTTCGAGGAGCCGGTGGTCGCGACCATGCTAGATGCCGAGAACATGCATGCGCGGCGGCGGACGATCCTGATCTTCCACGATGCCGGCAATGGCAAGCCCGTCGAGCGTCTGACCGTCAGCCGCTATGGCCTTGGCGGACTGTTCGCACCCGCGTGGAATCCCGACAAGCAGCCCGACCAGTGGCAGGCGGTGGCGGAAATCATCGCCGCACGAAACCCTGCGAAAATCGCGATCAACTCCTCGGACCTCTATCAGTTCGCCGACGGCATGACGCTGAGCCAGTATGATCGCTTCATGTCCGCCCTGCCTTCCGCGCTGCACGAGCGCGTCGCCAGCGGCGAAGGACTGGCGATCCGCTGGCTCGAGACCCGCACGCCCGCAGAGATGGAACTCTACCCCACCGTGGTGCGCCTTGCCCATGCGGTGATCGGGGAAGCGTTCTCCCGCAAAGTCATCACCCCAGGCGTCACCACCGCCGAACAAGTGCAGTGGTGGTATCGCGACCGGATGATGAAGCTGGGCCTGACCCCGTGGTTTCACCCCTCGGTCGCGATCCAGCGGCAGGGGGCGAAAGGCATGATCGAGGGCGAAGAGGTGATCCAGCCGGGTGATCTTTTGTGGACCGATTTTGGCATCACCTATCTGCGCCTCAACACCGATACCCAGCATCTGGCCTACGTTCTGAAGCCCGGCGAAACCGAAGCACCGGCAGGGCTGCGCGCGGGGCTGGCGAATTCGAACAAGGTGCAAGACTTCCTCACCCGCGCCTTTGCCGTCGGGCGCAGCGGCAACGATGCGCTGGCACAGGCGCGCGCGGATGCGATTGCGGCAGGGCTCGATCCGTCGATCTACACCCACCCCATCGGCCACCACGGCCACGGCGCGGGGCCGAGCATCGGTTTCTGGGACAACCAGAAGGCCGACCCGCGCGGCGCAGGCCCGATCCGCGCGAACACCGCTTGGTCGATCGAGCTGACCTCTTATGCGAGCGTGCCCGAATGGGGCGGGCAAAAGGTCGACTTCCGAACCGAGGAAGACGCGTTTTTCGACGGCACAACCGTGCGCTATATAGACGGGCGCCAGACGGAAATTACGCTGGTCCCGTCGGATTAGGGCTTGATTGAAGACCCGATCCCACGCGCGCGGGTGCTGACCTTCCACACCTCGGTGCCTGAGGTGATATAGAGATCGGACAAGCCCGGCCTCGCCCAACCGACATTGCTCGCCCGGATCGGCAGTTCCAGCGTGGCGACGCGGGTGCCATCGGGGGCGATCACGCAGACCCCGGCCGGGCAGGTCGCGAACACGCGGCCTTCGCTGTCGACCCGCAAGCCATCGACCGGAAACGGTTTTCCCTCGATCGCGAGGTCGGCCAGCAGCCGCTTTTCACTGGCGGAACCGGCGGCGGCGAGAGTGTAGGCCCATACCTTGTTCGACGCGGAGTCGCTAACATAGAGCGTCGCCTCGTTCGGAGAGAGCGCGATACCGTTCGGGCGTCCCAGCGCGTCATCAATCAGCACCATCCGCCCGCTCGCTTCATCGAACGCGAACACGCCGTTGAAGCCGACTTCGGCGGCGCGCTGCACCCCGTTGTAAGCGCTATTCAGGCCATAGGGCGGATCGGTGAACAGGATCAGACCATCGCTGCGCACCACCACATCATTCGGACTATTGAGATGCTTGCCCTGATATGCAGCGACCACCGTCACCCGCCCGCCTTCCGGCGTCCAGCGGGTCAGTTCGCCACTGCCATGCTCGGCATTGAGAAGCGCGCCGTTACGGTCGAAAGTATGGCCATTGGCGCGAAATGATGGCGTGTAGAGTACGCGCGGTGTTTCACCGGGGATCATCATGTAGACCGTATCGCCGGAAATATCGCTGAAGATGACCCGCGCCCCGTCCCACACCGGGCCTTCGGTGAAGTTGTAACCCTCGCCAACCTTTTCCATGCTGCCGGGGATGAAGACGCCGTCATCTTCCACTGGCCAGATGTCGGGCACCTGCGCGCAGGCACCGCTTGCAACGAGCGCCGCGATCCCGGCGATCAATCCCCATGTCCTGCGCATAATACGCATCCTTTTCTGTGGCCCCAAGACAGCAGCTTGGCCCTTCCGACTGGCCTATGCCAGCACTTTTGAGGGGAGCCGCAAGGCTTGCATGGGGGCGCCTCGGGGGGCATTGGGAGCGGCAGACAGGAGACCCCGAAATGCGTCAAATCGACCACTTCATTGTCGGCGACAGCCCGGCCCCCACCCGCAAGCATCAAATCTGGAATCCCTCGACCGGCGAAGTGCAGGCCGAAGTCGCATTGGGTGACGCCGCGCTGCTTGCCCGCGCTGTGGAAACCGCCAAGCGCGTCCAGCCGGCCTGGGCCGCGACCAACCCCCAGCGCCGCGCACGGGTGATGTTCGCCTTCAAGGAGCTGGTCGAGGCCAACATGCAGAGCCTCGCCGAGATGCTCTCCAGCGAACACGGCAAGACCGTGCCCGACGCGCGCGGCGATGTGCAGCGCGGGCTTGAAGTGATCGAATATGCCTGCGGCCTCCCGCAAATCATGAAGGGCGAGTATACTCACGGCGCTGGCCCGGGGATCGACGTCTATTCGATGCGCCAGCCGCTCGGCATCGGCGTGGGGATCACCCCGTTCAACTTCCCGGCGATGATCCCGATGTGGATGTTCGGCATGGCCTGCGCGGCGGGCAATGCCTTTATCCTGAAGCCCTCGGAACGCGATCCGAGCGTGCCGGTTCGGCTGGCCGAGCTGTTCCTTGAAGCGGGCGCGCCCGAGGGGCTGCTTCAGGTCGTCCATGGTGACAAGGAGATGGTCGACGCGATCCTCGACCACCCGGATATCGCTGCGATCAGCTTCGTCGGAAGCTCCGACATCGCGCAGTATATCTACGCGCGCGGCTCGGCGAACAACAAGCGCGTGCAGGCGTTCGGCGGCGCCAAGAACCACGGCATCGTGCTGCCCGACGCCGATCTTGATCAGGTCGTCACCGACCTGACCGGCGCGGCCTTCGGCTCGGCGGGCGAGCGTTGCATGGCGCTGCCCGTGGTGGTGCCGGTGGGCGAGGAAACGGCGGAGCGCCTCAAGGAAAAGCTGCTCAAGTCCATCGCAGGCCTGCGCATCGGTGTCTCCAACGATCCCGACGCCGATTACGGCCCGGTCGTCACGCCCGAGCACAAGGCGCGGATCGAGCAGTGGATCACCACCGCCGAGGAAGAGGGCGCGGAGATCGTCGTCGACGGGCGCGGGTTCTCGCTTCAGGGCCACGAGAAGGGCTTCTTTGTCGGGCCGACGCTGATTGACCATGTCACCCCGCAGATGACATCCTATCAGGAGGAAATCTTCGGCCCGGTGCTCCAGATCGTGCGCGCCAAGGACTTCGAGGAGGCAGTGCGCCTTCCTTCCGAGCACCAGTATGGTAACGGCGTCGCGATCTTCACCCGCAACGGCCACGCCGCGCGCGAGTTCGCCGCGCGCGTGAATGTCGGGATGGTCGGCATCAACGTGCCGATTCCCGTGCCGGTCGCCTATCACTCGTTCGGCGGGTGGAAGCGTTCGGGCTTCGGCGACATCGACCAATATGGCACGGAAGGCCTGCGGTTCTGGACCAAGAACAAGAAGATCACCCAGCGCTGGCCCGACGGCTCGCAGGACGGCAGCAACGCCTTCGTGATCCCGACGATGGGGTAAGTCAAAGCGGCGGGGTAGCGCGCCCCGCCGCAATTGCCCGCGAGCATTCGCTATCCGTGCTTGGCTAACCGCGCGGTTTGCGGCTAAGGCCGCGCCCTATGGTAAACCCGCCCCCGCCATCCCCGCGCGCGTCGGCTGAAAGCTGAAAGCCGCGTCGGTCACATCATGAAGCGGGTATTCGCCAACATGGGCTGGCTGCTCGGCGGGCGCGGGTTCAACGCGGTGCTGAGCCTCGTCTACCTTGCGATCGCCGCACGCACGCTCGGCACGGTGGGCTTCGGCCAGATGGCGCTGATCATCGCGCTGGGGCAGGCGATCACCGGTTTTTCGAGCTTTCAGACCTGGCAGTTCATCGTCCGCTGGGGCGCCGATCCGGAAAACCCGGGCGTCGATATCGACCGTGCCCGCGAGGCAACCGGGTTCGCCGTGGCGCTCGACCTGCTCTCCTTTGCGGGCGGAACTGTTGCTTCGGCGGTGCTGGTGCTGACCGCGCCCTTGTGGCTGGATGTGCCGCCAGATCTCATGTGGCTGACGTTCTGGTATTGTGTGGTTTCGGTGGCAACAATCCGCACCACGCCGACGGGGATGCTGCGACTTCACAACGAATACGGCAAGGCCACCTGGGCAGAGGCGGTGCAGCCGATCATCCGCGCCGGGGGCGCCGGCCTTGCATGGTGGCTGATGCCTGATGTCACCGGTTTCATCCTCGCCTTTGCCGCTTCGGAAGTCGGCACGGCGCTGGCGCTTTGGGTGGTAGCGGTGCGGGTGCAGCCGGTGAGCCTCACCTCTATCAACCTCAAGAAGATACCCGCTCGATATGGCGGCGTTTGGCGCTTCGTGGTCTCGACCAACCTGTCGAGCAGCCTGGCAGTGGCGGGCAAGCAGGTTATGATCCTGCTGGTCGGCACCTTCGGCGGCGCCTACCTCGCGGGCGGTTTCCGCATCGCCAACCAGCTGGGCGTTGCGCTGATCGCGCTAGCGCAGACGATCTCCAAGGCGATTCTGCCCGAGCTCGTCCAGTCCCGTGACGGCGCGGTCGAAATGGCGCGCCGCATGGCAAACATCGCCGCCATTGCAGGGGTGACGGCGGTCGTCACCGCGATTCTGTTCGGCCGACCGGGCTTGGCGTTGATCGCCGGTGACGAATTCACCGGCTTCTATTGGGCGATGATCATCCTCAGCATCGCTGGCGCGGTCGAGCTGGTGGGAGCGAGCCTCGAAAGCCTGCTGATTTCGGCTGGCAAGGCCCATGTCGCGTTCCTTGTGCGATTGTTCCCCACGATCCTTGCGCTGCTGATGCTGGAGATGGCGATCGACTGGAAGGGCGCGCAGGGCGCGAGCTTTGCGGTGCTGGGATCGAGCCTGCTCGCGGTGGTCGGCTTCTACGTCGCGATCGTGAACCTGAAGCAGTTCCGGCTGGTGGTGGACGAGCCCGACGAAGAAGGGGCGGACCAACGGCCCGCCCCTCCCAAATCCTAGACCATCCCGGTGTAAGCGTAAGGGTCTGCCTTACCCCTCGTAAGCGAGCTTAGGCTTACGCGCGGCGCCCGTTTCATCAAGGCGGCGACGTGGCGAGTAATAGGGAGCCTGCTTCAACGCCTCGTCACCTTCCAGCGCGCGTTCCGTTACCGCGCGGAAGGCGGTGATGAACTGGTCGATCGCCGCCTTGCTCTCGGTCTCGGTCGGCTCGACCAGCATCGCGCCGTGGACCACCAGCGGGAAATAGACCGTCATCGGGTGATAGCCCTCGTCGATCAGGCCCTTGGCCACGTCGAGCGTCGACAGACCATTGGTGAAGTCCTTGTCGCCGAACAGCGCCTCATGCATGCACGGGCCGCTCGCGCCGAAGGGAGCGTGGAGGATGTCTTCCATGCTGCGCAGTATATAGTTGGCGTTGAGCACAGCGTCCTCGGCGACCTGCTTCAACCCATCAGCCCCGTGGCTGAGCATGTAGGTCAGCGCGCGGGTGAACATGCCCATCTGGCCGTGGAATGCGGTCATGCGGCCGAAGCTCGGCCCGCGCTCCTCACGGTTTTCTTCCTCGACGAGGTAGAAGCTGCCCTCGGCATCCTTCCGGATGAAGGGCAGCGGCGCATAGGGCGCGAGCGCTTCGGACAGCACTACCGGCCCCGAACCCGGTCCGCCGCCACCGTGCGGGGTGGAGAAGGTCTTGTGCAGGTTGATGTGCATCGCATCGACCCCGAGGTCGCCCGGACGCACCTTGCCGACGATGGCGTTGAAGTTCGCCCCGTCGCAATAGACATAGCCGCCCGCCGCATGGACCGCATCGGCGATCTCGCGGAAGTCCTTCTCAAACAAGCCACAGGTGTTGGGGTTGGTGATCATTACGCCGGCAACGTCCGGCCCGAGGCGGGCCTTCAGCGCGGCCACGTCGACCCGGCCTTCCGGCGTCGCGGGAATGTCTTCCACGCGGTAGCCAGCGAAGGCGGCGGTGGCGGGGTTGGTGCCGTGGGCGCTTTCGGGCACCAGCACCACCTCGCGCGCGTCGCCGCGGGCTTCGTGCGCGGCGCGGATCGCGAGGATGCCGCACAGCTCGCCATGCGCGCCGGCCTTGGGGCTCATCGCTACAGCGGGCATTCCGGTCAGCTTGCACAGCCAATGGCCGAGCTGATGCACGACTTCCAGCGCACCCTGCACCGACGATTGCGGCGCGAGCGGGTGGATGTCTGCAAAGCCGGGAAGCCGCGCCATCTTCTCGTTCAAACGCGGATTATGCTTCATGGTGCAGGAACCGAGCGGGAAGAAGCCGAGGTCGATCCCGTAGTTCTGGCGACTGAGGCGCGTGTAGTGGCGCACCGTTTCGGGCTCGGTCAGGCCGACGAGGCCGATCGCCTCGCTGCGCGCAAGACCGCCGAGACGCGTCGGCGCGGCTGGATCGACGTCGGGCAGATCGACGCCGGTCACATCCGCGCGGCCGATTTCGAACAGCAGCGGCTCTTCGAGCATCAGCCCGCGGTTGCCGGTGGTGGTGACGGGGCCGCCGAGGAAACCGCTTTCCGCAAGGCTCATCTCAGGCTTCCAGCCGGACTTGTTGGGGGCGTTCATCACACGGTCTCCTTGATGCTGGCTTCCAGCTCCTGCGCGAGCCGCTCGATATCGTCTTCGGTGGTCGTCTCGGTCACCGCGACAAGCAGCGCGTGTTCGAGCGCCTCGACGCCCGGGTAAAGCCGCCCGAGCGACACCCCGCCCAGCACGCCGCGATCGGCGAGGTCGCGGATGATCTCGCGCGCGGGCTTGCCGCCAAGCATCAGGGTGAACTCGTTGAAGAAGGCGGTGTTGAGCACTTCGACGCCCGGCACTTTGGCGAGGCGATCGGCAGCGAGGCAGGCCAGACGGTGGTTCTCGGCTGCCAGCTCGCGCAGGCCGCGTTCACCCAGCAGCGTCATGTGCACCGAGAACGCCAGCGCACAGAGCCCCGAGTTGGTGCAGATGTTGCTCGTCGCCTTCTCGCGGCGGATGTGTTGTTCGCGGGTGGAGAGCGTCAGCACGAAGCCGCGCTTGCCCTCGGCGTCCGTGGTTTCGCCGCACAGCCGGCCCGGCATCTGGCGCACGTGCTTGGGATCGCGCACAGCGAACAGGCCGAGGTAAGGACCGCCGAATTGCAGGCCAACGCCCAGCGACTGGCCCTCGCCCACCACAATGTCCGCGCCCATCTCGCCCGGCGACATGATCGCGCCCAAGGCCACAGGCTCGGTGTTGACGACGACCAGCAGCGCGCCCTTGGCGTGGGCGGCTTCGGCCACCGGCGTCAGGTCGCTGATCCGGCCGAGGATGTCGGGATATTGCACCACCACGCAGGCGGTTTCCTCGTCGATCCGGGCAATCAGGCCATCCAGATCAGGCTCGGCGGTGATCGCGGGCAGCGCGTCGGCGATCTCGTCACCGGTGAAGTGCGCCATGGTCTTCACGACCTGTGCGTAATGCGGGTGGAGCGCGCCCGAGAGCACCGCGCGCTTGCGCTTGGTGACGCGGGTCGCCATCGCCACGGCCTCCCAGCACGCGGTCGAGCCATCATAGAGCGAGGCATTCGCCACCGCGCAGCCATAGAGCCGCGCGACCTGCGTCTGGAACTCGAACAGCATCTGCAGCGTGCCCTGCGCGATTTCCGGCTGGTAGGGCGTATAAGCGGTCAGGAACTCGCCGCGTTGGATGATGGTGTCGACGCTGGCAGGCACGTGGTGCCGGTATGCGCCTGCGCCGAGGAAGAACGGCACCTCCCCTGCCACCAAATTCTTCGCGGCGAGCGCCTTCATGTGGCGTTCGACCGCCATCTCGCTGGCGTGCATCGGCAGGCCGCGGATCGGGCCGTCGAGACGGGCGACTTCGGGCACATCGACGAACAGGTCATCGACGCTCGCAGCGCCGATTTTCGCCAGCATCGCCTGCCGGTCAGTATCGGTGAGGGGGAGGTAGCGCATGGGTTTTCAGCCTCGGCTGGAGAGGAAAGTGGGAAGTGTCAGAGCTCTTCGAGGAAGGCCTTGTAGCCGTCTTCGTCCATCAACCCGTCAAGCTCGCCGACGTCGGCGATGGTCATCTTGAAGAACCAGCCGCCGTCTTCGGGCGCGGAGTTGACCAGCGCCGGGTCTTCTTCCAGCGCGGGGTTCACTTCGGTGATCTCGCCGGTGATCGGGGCGTAGACATCGCTGGCGGCCTTGACGGATTCGACCACAGCAGCGTCCTTGCCCTGCTCGATCAGCGCGCCGACTTCGGGCAGTTCGACGAACACGATGTCGCCCAGCTGGCCTTGCGCGTATTCGGTGATGCCGACCGTGGCAATGTCGCCTTCGACTTCAATCCATTCGTGTTCGTCAGTGTAATAACGCATGGGTCAGTTCCCCCTGTAATAGCGGTGCGGGACAAAAGGTGTGGGCGTGACGGTGGCGGCGAGGCGCTTGCCGCGGACCTCGACTTCCAGAGCGGTGCCGACGGCGGCGTGCTCTCTCGCGACGTAGGCCATCGCAATCGGTGAGCCGAGCGTGGGCGAGAAGCCGCCGCTGGTGACGATGCCAACCTGATCGGAGCCGACGAACACCTCGGCGCCTTCGCGGGCGGGCAGACGGCCATCGATTGTGAGGCCAACCCATTTGCGGGCGGTGCCTTCATTGATCTCGCGGATGATGCGGTCTGCACCCGGGAAGCCGCCTTCCGTGCGCCGGCGCTTGTTGATGCCGAAGATGAGGCCCGCCTCGATGGGCGAGGTTTCGGGCGTCATGTCATGGCCGTAAAGCGGCAGACCCGCCTCAAGCCGCAGCGAGTCCCGCGCGCCAAGGCCGATCGGCTTAACTTCCGGCTGGGCGCAGATCAGGTCGGCGACGGCAGCGACAGCCTCGTAGGGGAGCGAGATCTCGAACCCGTCCTCGCCGGTGTAGCCCGAGCGGCTGATCCACGCATCGACGCCGCCAAGCTTGAACGCCGCACCCTTCATGAAGGTCAGCAAAGCCAGCGGCGTATCGCCCGTCACCAGCCGCTCCAACACGGTGAAAGCCTTCGGGCCTTGCAACGCGAGCAGCGCGGTTTCGTCCATGTGGCTGATCGTGATTTCGTCGGGCAGATGCTCGCGCAGGTGGCCGATATCGTCCCACTTGGTCGCGCCATTGACGACGAGGTAGAAGCCCTCGGACCAGCGCGTGACCATCAGGTCGTCGAGCACGCCGCCATTCTCGTCCAGCAGCAGCGAATAGCGCGGGTTGCCATGCTTCAGCGTCGAAAGGTCGATGGGCAGCACCGCTTCAAGCGCCGCCTCGACGCACTCGCCGCTGATGTAGAGCTGGCCCATGTGCGACACATCGAACAGCCCGGCATTCTCGCGGGTCCAGTTATGCTCGGCGACGATACCTTCGTACTGGATCGGCATCTCGTAGCCTGCGAAAGGCACCATCCGCGCGCCCCGCGCACGGTGCCAGGCGTCCAGCGGCAGAGCCTCCAGCGGAATATCCTCGAGATGGTCTTCGGTGTCGTGGTGGCTCACTTGGGAATTCCCCGGCAGAATACGGCAGTCCGACGATGCCTGCGCACCGCCACATAACTGCCCCCTCTGTCGGGTGACCTGAGAGCTTCGGCGGAGCCATCACACAGGATGGTTCGCCTCCCCTTCGGTGGCCTCCTTCCTTGCGGCGAGAGGCGCTTTCCAGAGTGTCACACAGCCGAGCGGTCCGGTGGCCTGAGAGTTTCCGGGGCGGTTGCTCCTTCGGCGCCTTTGCCTCCCTGCGAAGGGGTACATCGGGCTCTCCCGCTCGCCTGCCCGCACGAGAATCGCTTTTCGCGCGGAAGACGAGGCGGCGATGCGCGAATTGCTGCATCGCGTCAATCGGGCGAACACCGGTTAGCCGTGTGGAAAACGCATTTGATCAGGCGAGCGCGGCTGAATACACACAGTCCCGGGATGAACCTCACCGAAATCTATCTGATCGCCCTGACGATCATCTTCGCCGTGCCCTGGCTCGTGTGGCGCATTTTCCGCACCGATTACTGGGCACCGCTGGTCGTCGTGCAGATCGTGGGCGGGATCCTGCTCGGCCCCGGCGTGCTGGGCGCGGTGTTCCCGGATTACTACGCCTTCGTGTTCAAGCCCGACGTGATCATCGCGCTGAACGGCGTCGCGTGGTGGGCGGTGATGCTTTTCGTGTGGATCGCGGGGATCGAGCTCGACCTCAGCCAAGCCTGGAAGCACCGCAGCGAGACCGGGCTGACCGCAGGGCTGGCGCTGGGAATGCCCCTGATCGCGGGCACGCTGGCGGCGGCGGTGATCCTGCAATTCCCCGGCTGGCGCGGACCGAACGGTGCCTATTGGCAGGCCCTGCTCGGCATCGGCATGGCCTGCGCTGTAACCGCGCTGCCGATCCTCGTGTTGCTGATGGAGAAGCTAGGCGTCCTTCGTGAACAGCTTGGCCAGCGCATCCTGCGCTATGCCAGTCTCGACGATATCGCGATCTGGGGCGTGCTGGCGCTCATTCTCCTCGATTGGGAGCGGATCGGGCGTCAGGCGGTGTTCCTTGTAGGCTTCACGCTCGCCGCTTTCCTGCTGCGACGCCTGATGGCCCGCCTGTCCGAGGCAGACCGCTGGCCGGTCGGCCTGATCTGGCTCGCGGTGTGCGGCTTTGCGGGCGACTGGTCGGGGCTGCACTTCATGGTCGGCGCATTCCTTGCCGGCGTGGTGCTCGATGCCAAGTGGTTCGGGCACGAGGCGATGGACCGCTTCCGCAATGTCGTACTGCTTACGATCATGCCGGTGTTCTTTCTCTCGACAGGTCTGCGCACCCAGTGGGAGGGCGGCGGGTTGGCCGTCTTCGGCGTCGCCGCGCTGCTGCTGCTGGCGTCGGTCGCGGGCAAGCTGCTGGGCGTCCACACTGCCGGGAGGCTGCTCGGCTGGAGCCGCACCGAGGCGAGCCTGATCGGCTGGCTGCTCCAGACCAAGGCGCTGATCATGATCATCTTTTCGAACATCCTGCTCGACAAGCAGATCATCACCCCCACCACCTTCACCGCGCTGCTGCTGATGGCGGTGGGCAGCACGATGCTGACCAAGCCCTTCGCGACCCCGCTGATCAGGAAGCTGGGCGATCGGGTGAAGGCGGAGGCCTGACCTCACGCTCCTGTCGGAGACACATAAGACACTGTCCAAGGAAGAAAGGCACCCCACCGCAAAGGTGCCACCGGAGGGCACGTGATCGGGGCGGACGAGCGGGGTCATGGGCGCAAGCCTGCGCCCGACCGGCGCTCAGGAAAGCCACCGGCCTTTGCCGCCTTACTTGTCCGCCAGCTCCACCGCGCGCGCCATCAGCGCCTTTTCGCGCGGGGTAAAATTGCCCGTGTCCTCGCCGCCCGGCGGGGGCGGGTTGGCGGTGGTGACGTAGACGAAACCCCGCATCCGGCTGACGTCGAACCACAGGCCCGAAAGCAGGCCATAGGCCTCGCCCGGATGGCCCACATAGGGGCCGCCGCTGCCGAACAGGTCGTCATCGCAGCCGGGCGTGCCCGGGATCTGGATCGCCTGAAGCGCCAGGCCATAATGGCAGAATAGTTCGGCAGAGCCGGTCTCGCCGGAAAGGGCAGAGACGGCGTAGATCGTGAAAGCGTTCTCGCCCAGCAGGCCCGAATCCGGCCCGCGCAGCAGCGCCTGCCCGATCTTGGCAAGATCGACCATCCCGATCCTGACGCCCCCCTGCGGGCTAAAGATCGAAGCGTTGGTGCCGGGAACATAAGCATCAAGGCTGCACGCCTGACCCTCCGCCACCGGGATCGTGCAGGCAGGCGGCAGCCCCGCCGGCCCGTCGGCCGCGATCTCGCCCGTGTGGCGGTACAGCGTCACCGCGCGGGCCTCCAAATCCAGGCCGCAGCCGATCCAGTTGAGGCAGGCGGTGATGCCCAGCGGCTTGAAAACCAGCCGCTCCACGAGCCGGTCGTATCGCTCGCCGCTTGCCGCTTCGAGAACGGTAGCGACGACCGGCGAGCCGAGGTTCGCATACTCGAACGCCGCCTTGCCCGGAGGCCCGGTGTCGCGCCACGAGGAGCGCTCGGCCATCTTTGCCTCAAGGCTTGCGCCCAAGGGGATCACATAATCACCCGCGTCCGACAGACCCGCGCGGTGCGAGAGCAGATCGACGAGCGTCACCTTCGCCTTCGGATGGTAGGGCGATCGCAGCTTCCAGCCGAGATAGTCCAAAACATCGCGCTCGAGCTCGATCTTGCCCTCGTCGAACAGACGCATCGCGACGAAGCCCATTATCAGCTTCGAGATTGACGCGATCCGCACCGGATCATTGGCCTCCACCGGGCGGCCGGTGTCCTTGTTCGCCACCCCCTCGACGATCAGCGGGGTGATGGTCTTGGCGTCAAAGCCGACCACCACGGTCGCGGGCGGCGGGGTGTCCTCGGCAATCGCGGGTAGCGGGGCGAGGAGAAGGGCAGCGGCGAGGAAGCGGCGAATCATGCCATGCATCATCGCCGCTCCGCCCGCCGCGTCAATCGAGATTCGGCCGCAGCCAGCGTTCGGCCTGCTCGACGCTCACCCCGCGCCGCGCGGCATAGTCTTCCACCTGATCGCGGCCCACGCGGGCAACGCCGAAATACTGGCTTTCGGGGTGACCGAAGTAGAAGCCGGAAACCGCTGCCGTCGGCCACATCGCGAAACTTTCGGTCAGCGTCAGGCCCGCATTGGCGGGTGCATCCAGCAGGTCGAACAGGATCGGCTTGAGGCTGTGATCGGGGCACGCGGGATAGCCCGGCGCCGGGCGGATGCCGCGATATTCTTCCTTGATCAGCGCCTCGCAGGTCAATTGCTCGCCCGGGGCATAGCCCCACAGCGTCGTGCGCACATGCTGGTGCAGCGCCTCGGCAAAGGCTTCCGCGAAACGGTCGGCCAACGCTTTCAGCAGGATGTCCGAATAATCATCCTTGTCGGCCTGGAAGCGCGCAGAGTGCGGGTCGATCCCGTGGATGCCGACCGCAAAGCCGCCGATCCAGTCGCCGTTCGGGTCGATGAAATCGGCTAGGCACATATTGGCCCGGTCGCGCGATTTCTTGACCTGCTGGCGAAGGAAGGGAAGGCGCACATGCTCCTCGGTTTCCGGCAGGTGGATGGTCACATCATCCCCGTCACGCGCGCAGGGCCACAGCCCCGCCACACCGCGCGCGGTCAGCCACTTTTCGGCGATGATCTGGTCAAGCATCGCGTTGGCATCGGCGAAGAGCTGGGTGGCGGTTTCGCCGACCACTTCGTCGGTGAGGATCGCGGGATAGTTACCGTGCAGCTCCCACGCGCGGAAGAACGGCGTCCAGTCGATGAAGCCGCGCAGGTGCTCCAGCGACCAGTCGGGGAAGACGTGGACGCCGGGCTGTTCGGGCGGCGCAGGCTTGTCCGACAGGTAGGCGTCGTAGAAATTCGCCCGCGCGTCTTCGAGCGAGAGCAGCACGCTCTGCGACTTGCCCGCACGCGCATCGCGCACGTGGATATATTCGTCCTCCACCTGCGCGACATATTCATCGCGCTGCGTGTCTGAGAGGAGCTTGGACGCCACCCCAACCGCACGGCTCGCGTCGAGCACGTGGATCACCGGGCCATCGTAAGCCGGGTCGATCTTGAGCGCGGTGTGGACCTTGGAGGTCGTCGCCCCGCCGATCAGCAGCGGCATGGTCATGCCGGCGCGCTGCATTTCCTCGGCGACTGTCACCATCTCGTCCAGCGAGGGCGTGATCAGGCCCGACAGCCCGATCATGTCAGCCTTGTTGTCGTTCGCGCTTTTGAGGATCGTCGTCCACGGCACCATCACGCCAAGGTCGATCACGTCATAGCCGTTGCACTGGAGCACGACGCCGACGATGTTCTTGCCGATGTCGTGAACATCGCCCTTCACCGTCGCCATGATGATCTTGCCCTTGGCCTTGCGCTCTTCCTCGGGGAGGAGATCCTTCTCGGCCTCGATGAAAGGGATGAGGTGGGCGACCGCCTTCTTCATCACGCGGGCTGATTTCACCACCTGCGGAAGGAACATCTTGCCGCTGCCGAACAGGTCGCCGACGACGTTCATGCCGTCCATCAGCGGGCCTTCGATCACTTCGATCGGGCGGCCACCGGCTTCGGCGATCGCGGCGCGCATGATCTCGGTATCGTCAACGATATGCGCGTCGATGCCCTTGACCAGCGCGTGTTCAAGCCGCTTTTCGACCGCCCAGCCGCGCCATTCCTCGGCGGCCTTTTCGTCGGCGACCGACTTGCCCTTGAAGCTTTCGGCCAGTGTGATGAGGCGTTCCGTTGCGTCCGGATCGCGGTTGAGGATCACGTCCTCGCAGGCATCGCGCAGGGCGGGGTCGATCTGGTCGTAAACGTCGAGCTGGCCCGCATTGACGATCGCCATGTCGAGCCCGGCGGGGATCGCGTGATACAGGAACACCGAGTGCATCGCGCGGCGCACCGGCTCATTGCCGCGGAAGCTGAAGCTGAGGTTCGACAGCCCGCCCGAATAATGGGCGTAGGGGCACAGCGCGCGCAGTTCCTTCACCGCCTCGATGAAGTCGACGCCGTAATTGTTGTGCTCCTCGATCCCGGTGGCCACCGCGAAGATGTTGGGATCGAAGATGATGTCTTCGGGCGGGAAGCCCTCCGCGACCAGCAGATCATAGGCGCGCTTGCAGATTTCGACCTTGCGCTGCTTGGTGTCCGCCTGCCCGGTCTCGTCGAAGGCCATGACGACCACCGCCGCGCCGTAATCCATGCAGATGCGCGCATGTTCGAGGAAAGCGGCCTCGCCCTCCTTCATGCTGATCGAATTGACGATCGGTTTGCCTGAAACGCACTTCAGCCCGGCCTCGATCACGTGGAACTTCGAGCTGTCGATCATCACCGGCACGCGGGCGATATCGGGCTCAGCGGCGATCAGCTTGAGGAAGGTCGTCATCGCGTGGACCGCGTCGAGTAGCCCTTCGTCCATGTTGACGTCGATCACCTGCGCGCCGTTCTCGACCTGCTGGCGCGCGACCTCGACCGCTGCGGCGTAATCGCCAGCCATGATGAGCTTCTTGAACGCCGCAGATCCGGTGACGTTGGTGCGCTCGCCGATATTGATGAAGCGGGCGGAGGAGGAGGGTTGGGTCACTCAGAATCTCTCAAAGAACATCAAGCGGCGACAAACGCCTCGAGCCCCGCCAGCTTCATCGCCGGTTCGGGGTGCGGGATGACGCGCGGCTCGCTTTTCGCCACCGCTGCGGCGATGGCGGCGATATGCGCCGGGCTCGACCCGCAGCACCCGCCGAGAATGTTGACCTGGCCGTGGTCCGCCCAGTCCTTCACCAGCCCCGCCGTCGTATCGGGCAGCTCGTCATATTCGCCGAGCTCATTGGGAAGCCCTGCATTGGGATAGATCATCAGCAGCGTGTCAGCGATCTGCGAAAGCACCTTAACGTGCGGGCGCAGCTGCTCGGCGCCGAAGCTGCAATTGAGACCGATGGTGACCGGCTTGGCGTGGCGCACCGCGTACCAGAAGGCTTCGACCGTGTGGCCCGAGAGGTTACGGCCCGACAGGTCGGTCAGCGTCATCGAGATCATCAGCGGCACTTCGCGGCCCAGATCGCGCTCCAGCTGCTTGACCGCCATGATCCCGGCCTTGGCGTTGAGCGTGTCGAACACGGTCTCGATGAGGATGAAGTCCACCCCGCCCTCAACCAGCGCGGCGGCCTGTTCCTTGTAGACCGCCACCAATTCGTCGAAGTCGATCTCGCGGAAACCGGGGTCTTCGACATCGGGGCTGAGGGAGAGGGTCTTGTTAGTCGGCCCGATCGCACCGGCAACAAAGCGGGGCTTGCCGTCCTTCGCCGCATATTCATCCGCCAAGGCGCGGGCGATCTTGCCGCTGGCGATGTTGATGTCGGCGACGAGGCTTTCCGCCTTGTAGTCGGCCTGACTGATGCGATTGGCCGAGAAGGTGTTGGTCGAAACCACATCCGAGCCTGCATCGAGATAGGCGCGGGTGATGTCTGCGATCACGTCGGGGCGGGTCAGGGCGAGGATATCGTTGTTGCCCTTCTGGTCAGCGGGCAGGACAAGCGAACCGGCGTAATCCGCCTCCGAAAGCTTGCGCTCCTGGATCTGCGTCCCGAAGGCGCCGTCGAAGATCAGCACGCGTTCTTGCGCAGCATCCAAGAGTTGCTGGCGGGCGCTCATGCGGCTTCTCCGACAGGACGCTTCCCGAGCATATGGCAGATCGCATAGGCGAGTTCGGGGCGGTTCAGGGTGTAGAAGTGGAAGTCGCGCACCCCGCCCGCATAGAGGCGGCGGCACAGCTCGGCAGCCACGGTCGCTGCGACCAGCTGGCGGGCGGCAGGCTTTTCATCGAGGCCTTCGAACAATCCGTCCATCCACGCCGGAATCGCCGCCCCGCAAGCGCTGGCGAACTTGCGGGCCTGCGCGACATTGGTGACGGGCAGGATGCCGGGCAGAATCGGCGCGTCGATCCCCGCCGCGGCGCATTTGTCGCGAAAGGCGAAGAAGGTTTCGGCCGAGAAGAAGAACTGGCTGATTGCGCGGGTCGCCCCGGCATCGATCTTGCGCTTCAGGTTGTCGATATCGTCCTGCGGCGAGCGCGCGTCGGGGTGCGTTTCGGGATAGGCGGCGACCGAAATTTCGAACGGGGCGATGGCCTTGAGACCCGCGACCAGATCGGCGGCGCTGGCATAGCCTTCCGGGTGCGGGGTGAAGGGCGCGCCCGGCTCGCCCGCATCGCCGCGCAGGGCGACGATGTGCCGCACGCCCGCTTCCCAATATTGCTCGGCCACCTCGTGGATCTCGGCCTTGGAGGCGGCGACGCAGGTCAGGTGCGCGGCCGCCGGCAACTTGCCCTCGGCAATGATCCGCGCGACCGTGGCATGGGTGCGTTCACGCGTCGATCCGCCCGCGCCATAGGTGACCGAGACGAAGCTGGGCGCCAGCGGCTTCAGCTGCGTCACCGCATCCCACAGCTGCGCTTCCATCTTCTCGCTCTTGGGCGGGAAGAACTCGAAGCTCACCGCAACGTCGCCCGGCAGGCCGGAGAACAGCGGCGTATCGGTGGCGGTGCGGTATTCCTGGAGCTGGTTCAGGGTCGGGGTCATTTCGCGATTTCCAGAGCGGGGGACTTGGAGGAGGGGGCGGCGCCGCGACGCTTCGCGGTCCATATTTTGACCACCAGCGAACCACCTTCGAGCGCGGTCGGCGCGGCGGGGATGAAGCCTGCGGCCTTGAACAGTTCAGCCATCTGGCGGTCGGAAAAGCCGAGGCGCACGTGCTGGTGGCGGGTACGCAGTTCTTCATGATCGTGGCTGGCAAAGTCGACGATGGCAATCCGCCCGCCGCCGCGCAGCACCCGCGCAGCCTCGGCCAGCGCCGGGGCGGGATCGGGGGCGAAGTGCAGCACCTGATGCAGGATCACCGTGTCGAAGCTGGCATCGGCAAACGGCAGGTCGGAAAAATCCCCCTGCACCAGTTCGATGCTGCTGGCCGGCAGATGCTGGAGCTTGGCCCGGGCGACGCGGAGCATCTCGAGGTTCTTGTCGAGCGCGACGATGCGTTCGGCATGAGGCGCGAACAGTTCTGCCATCCGGCCCGTGCCGGTGCCGATGTCGAGCAGGTGGCCGAGCGGCGCATCGGACAGTGCCTCGGCAAGGCGTGTCTCTACGTCGGCATCGGCGCTGTGGAGCGCGCGCAATTCGTCCCACTCGCCGGCGTGGCGGGCAAAGTAGGTCTCGGCCGCCGCCTCGCGTGCCTCGCGGATTGCGGCAAGCTTCCGGCGGTCGGCCTCGCACAGCGCGGCAAAGGCGGGTTCGGACGTCTCGGCAAGCGCGAGCAGATCCTGCACGGCGGCGATAACGGCACTGTCCGATTCGCTCTGGCGCAGGAACACCCAGCTGCCTTCACGGCGGCGTTCGGCGAGGCCGACGTCGCACAGGATGCCGACATGCCGCGACACGCGCGGCTGGCTTTGCCCCAGCACCTGCGCGAGTTCACCCACCGCCAGTTCCATCGCGCCCAGCAGGCGGGCGATGCGCAACCGGGTGGGATCGCCCAGTGCTTTGAAGATATCCTCGATCACCATGGTGAGGGGATCATATAAAGATATTTTTATATGTGTAAATCACCCTCGCGCGGGTGACGCCAGCAATTCTGGACTGCGTTACCCCGCAACGATAGGCGCTGCCCCGCTGCCCGGGCTGAAGCGGTGGATGCGCGCGGGGATTTCGGCCCCGGCGTTATCGCGCTCGACTGCCGCCATGATGTCACCGGTCGCGGCAGCATCGCTTACCGCGACAAGGCATCCGCCGAACCCCGCACCGGTCAGCCTCACCCCGCCCGCCGAACCCAGCGCCGCACCGACTTCACCCGCCAGCCGGTCGAGCGCAGGCAGCGAGACGGCGAAATCCTCCGCAAGCGAGCGGTGGCCTTCGGTGAGCAGGCGGGAAATGGCCGCAGAGTCCCCGCTCGCCAGCGCTTCGGCCATCGGCTCGACCCGCGCGATCTCGGCGACCACGTGACGGGCACGGGCGAACAGCACGTCGTCAAGCCCGCCGCGCCCGGCTTCGAGCGCTTCAGGTGTCAGGTCACGTAAGGATGCCACGCCGTAATGGCGGGCCGCCGCTTCGCATTCGGCCCGACGCTGGTTGAAGGCGCTTTCGGTCAGACTGCGGCGGATCCCGGAATCGATGACGGTGATAGCAAGGCTGGGGTGCACCGGCACGTTGCGGGTTTCGAGCGTGCGGCAATCGAGCAGCAGCGCGGCGCCCGCTGCGCTCGCCGCCGAGGCCATTTGGTCCATGATCCCGCAGGCGCAGCCGACAAAATCATTCTCCGCTGCCTGCGCGATCAGGGCGAGCTGGCGCGGCGCGAGCGAATGCCCCGCATGGCGCGACAGCGACAGTGCCACAGCGACCCCGAAGGAGGCGGACGAAGAGAGGCCCGCGCCAATCGGCACATCCCCCGCAATCGCCATCCGCGCGCCCTTCAGGTCGTGCCCGCCCTCGGCCAGAAAATGCGCGACCCCGCGCACATGGTTCTGCCATTCGCCGTCCACGCGGGTGACGGGGACATCGAGCCTGAAAGCATCGCGCGCGCCCTCCCCCATATCGAGCGCGGCGACCTCGATCCGCGCCTCGGGGCCATCGCCCAGCGCCACGATCGTTTCGCGGTCGATCGCGCAGGGCAGCACCAGCCCGTCATTGTAGTCGACATGCTCGCCGATCAGGTTGACGCGGCCCGGTGCGGCATAAAGCTCGCTCGGGTCAGTGCCGAAGGCCTCGCGGTATCCCGCAACAACGCGGGCAATCAGATCGTCACGGCGGCTCATGTGCGGCTCCGGTAATGAACGTCCCCGTCGGCCGCACGCAGCATTTCGGCGGCGCGCTCGGGCGTGAGATCGCGCTGCGGCTCGGCCAGCATTTCATAGCCGACCATGAATTTTCGCACCGAGGCCGAACGGAGCAGCGGCGGGTAGAAATGGGCGTGGAGTTGCCAGTGGTCTGCCGGCCCGTCGGTGAAAGGCGCGCCATGCCAGCCCATCGAATAGGGGAAGGACGTGTGGAACAGGTTGTCGTAGCGAGTGGTGAGCGCCTTGAGGATGCTCGCGAGACTGTCGCGCTGCCCGCCGTTAAGCTGCGGCATCCGCTGGACGGCAAAGCGCGGCAGCAGCAAGGTTTCGAATGGCCAGGCCGCCCAGAAGGGCACCACTGCCAGCCAATCGTCGTTGATCTCGACCGCACGCTCGCTTGCCGCTTCGCGCTCCGCGACATCGAGCAGAAGCGGGCGGCCATGCTCCGCCAGATAGGTGCGCTGGCGCGCGTCCTCGGTCGCGGTTTCCTGCGGCAGGTGCGCGGTTGCCCAGACCTGCCCGTGGGGGTGCGGGTTGGAGCAGCCCATCATCGCGCCCTTGTTTTCGAACACCTGCACGCTGGCAAAGCGCTGACCAAGCTCAGCGGTCTGGTCAGCCCAGGTGTCGATCACCGCGCGCAGCTGCTCCGGCGTAAGCAGGGGGAGCGATTTGCCGTGATCGGGCGAGAAACAGATCACCCGGCACACCCCTCCCGATGCCTCGGCCCGGAACAGCGGGTCGTCGCTCTCGGCGCCACCGGGTTCATCCGCGAGTGCGGGGAAATCGTTCGGAAAGACGTAGACGCCTTCGTAGGCCGGGTTGGCCTCGCCTCCGACGCGGGCATTGCCGGGGCACAGGTAGCAGGCCGGATCATAGGCAGGCGGCGGCGGATCGGGCTCGCTCACCTCGCCCTGCCACGGCCGCCCCATGCGCTGCGGAGACACCTGCACCCAGCCGCCGGTGAGCGGATTGAAGCGGCGGTGCGGGCGGGCAAGGTCGATGCTCATTCGAACACCTCGTCCTCGGGCCGCTTGGCGAGCTGCGCAAACACCTCGCGCGGGGCGAACCGCGCGCGGCCACCAAGAGCGAAGCGGTTGAAGGCGAGCGCCGCGATCACGCTCGTCAGGAGCGTCACCACCATGAAGTCGATGTAATGGAGCCCGATGGCTCCGGCAGGCTCGGCAACGAAACTGAACAGCGCATAGAGCGCAAAGCCCCACACCACGCCGACGATGGCGGCGCGGCTCTCGACCCCGGTGAACAGCAGCCCGACGATGAAGGCCGACAGGATCGGCATCGAGCTGAGGCCGTTCAGCTGCTGGAGCAGGTTGATGATGCTCTGCGCCCCGGCAAACACCGGCACCAGCGCAACCGAGGTGATGGTGAGCAGCACGGTGACAATGCCCGACAGACGCCAGTGGCTTTCGACCTTGCCGACGAATTTCTCATGGAAGTCGACCGCGTAGAGCCCGACGGCGGCGTTCATTACGGCGGCCGTGTGAGCGATCACCGCAGCGGCGATGGCGGCGGCGAATACGCCTGACAACCACGGGGGCAGAACGGTTCCGACAAGGCGGCCATAGGCTTCGTCATTGATGTCGCCGAACAACTGGTAGGCGACCACGCCCGGGATCACGACAATCGCGGGGATGATCAGGATACGCACCACGGCAGCGGCCAGCACGCCCTTCTGCGCCTCGCGCACATTGGGCGCGGCCATTGCCTTCTGGGTGATCGGCTGGTTGGTCGACCAGTAATAGATCTGGATGAAGATCATGCCGGTGAAGAGCGTATGGAACGGGATCGGCGAATCCGCCGCGCCGATCATGGTCAGGCGCTCTGCGGGCACGCCGCGGGCAATATCCCAATCGACCGCGTTGAGCGCGAGGATCACGATCAGCACCGCAATCGCCAGAACGCCGACGCCGGAATAGGTCTCCATCACCGCCACCGCTCTGAGGCCCCCTGCCATGGTGTAAGCCGCCGCGACCACGCCGAGGAATGCCGCCAGTGCTATGAGCGGCAGATCGATGCCCGATGTCTTGAGGAACAGCGCCCCCGAATAGAGCCCGGCAGGCAGGTAGATCAGCACCATCCCGAACAGGAACAGCGCCGACACCAGCGTCCGGATGCCGCCTCCGCCATAGCGCTGTTCGAGCAGTTCGGTCACGGTCGTGACTCTCGCGCGGTAGTAGATCGGCACAAACACATAGGCGAGGATCAGCAGGCCCACGAAGCCGCTGATCTCCCACCAGGCGAGCAGCAGCATCTGGTTGCCGTTCATCCCGACCAGCTGGTCGGTCGAGAGGTTGGTCAGGGTGATAGCTCCCGCGACAAACAGCCAGCTGAGCTTGTTGCCCGCCAGATAGACGTCCTTTTCCGACCCGTCGTGCTTCTCGCGCCGCAGGGTGAGCCATGTGGCGAGCGCGATGACGAGCGTCAGCCCAAGGCACACAAGGATCTGGGTCAGGCTCCCGCCCGTGGTGGCTTGTTGCATTTGCGCGCTTTCCCCTCTCTCTTGCGGCGGTTACAGCGCAATGGCGGGCGGTGGACAAGCCTCGGGGCGATAATCATCACCGGCGCGGGAGAGGGAATTGACGGGCAGTCCTCAGTTTGCACGGCTCGACGGGGAGCGCACCAGCGTGGTCTGGATGGCGCGGGGGGATGCGCTGGAGCTGCTTCATCTCGGGCCGCGCCTGCACGATGCCGAAGACCTCGCCGTGCTGGCGGCTGCCGCTGCGAGAGGGCGGCACGAGAACCAGCCCGATGTGCCGCCCACCGGCGGCCTCCTCCCCGACCCGCGCAGCGGATGGCGCGGGCCGCTGCTGGCGGAGTTCTCTCGCGATGGCCTGCCCGTGACCCCGCGCTGGACGGGGCTGCACATCGAGACCAGCCCCGATCTTGGGACCATTGCCGCCAACTGGAGCGACGGGGATCTCGAGACGCACCTTCGGATTAGCTGGACGATGGGTGCGGGAGACGTGATCGTCACACACACGCAGTTCACCGACACAGGGTTCCGCGCGATCGGCGAGCGCGGGGTCGTGACCACCCGCTGCGCCTCGCTGCTGCTGCCCCTGCCGCGCGGGTTCGATAAGGTCACCCACTTCGCCGGACGCTGGGCCGACGACATGCGGGCCGAGCGTCTGCCTGTCAGCCGCGCGAGCCTGGGCTGGGCCTCGCGCGGGGGGAAACCGGGCTTTGCGGGCGGGGACTGGCTGGTGTTCGACGACGAAGAGACCGGCGCGCAGCTCGGCTTCCACATCGCTGCGACCGGCGATCATGAAGTCCGGATCGAGCGCAACGACGATGGCAATGCCTCGCTGGTCGCGGAAACGCCGATCCCCGCCCCCGGCTTTGGCGGGTTGCACACGCCCGAAGCGCTGATTGGCTGGGCGCCCGATGCTGCCACCCTCACCCGCGCCTTTCACGCCCACGCCCGCGAGCGGCTGGCAAGCTATGCCCACAACGCCCCGCGCGAGCGCCGCGTGCACTTCAACACCTGGGAGGCCTGCGCCTTCGATTTCGACGAGGCCCGTCTGATGCGCCTCGCCGAGGATGCCGCCGCTCTCGGCGCGGAACGTTTCGCGCTCGATGACGGCTGGTTCAAGGGCCGCAGTTCCGACCGGGCAGGGCTGGGCGACTGGGTACCCGATCCCGTCCGCTTCCCGAACGGCCTCGGCCCGCTGATCGCGTATGTAAAGGCGCTAGGCATGGATTTCGGCCTGTGGGTGGAGCCCGAAATGGTCTCGCCCGACAGCGACCTTTATCGGGCACATCCCGACTGGTGCCTGCACGAACCCGGCCTGCCGCGCCCGACCGAGCGCAATCAACTCGTGCTCGATTTCACGCGGCCGGAAGTGGGCGACCATATCCACGCATGCATCGCGAAGCTGCTGCGCGAGAACGACATCGCCTACCTCAAGTGGGACCACAACCGCCGCCTGTTCCCGCAGCCCCCGCTGGGTGCGCATCCCGGACGGCTGCGTATGATGTGGGACCAGCTGCGTGCGGACTTCCCCCATACTATGATCGAAAGCTGTTCAAGCGGCGGCGGGCGGATCGACATGGGGCTCCTCGGGCCGATCGAGCGGTTCTGGCCCAGCGACAACAACGACACCATCGAGCGTATCCGGATCATGCGCGAATGGAGCCGCCTCCTGCCGCTCGAAGTGCTCGGCAGCCATGTCGGCCCCTCGCCCAATCCGATTACCGGGCGGCGGCTGGCGATGGACTTCCGCGCCAAGGTCGCGGTGTTCGGGCACATGGGCGTCGAGGCCGATCCCGCGCGCATGACCGACAAGGAGCGCGAATGTCTCGCCGCGCATATCGCACTCTATAAGCAATGGCGCGGGGTGCTGCACGCGGGCGATCTGCATCATCTAGCGCACCCCGACCCGAACATCATGGGCATGATGGTGACGCATGGCGACAAGGCCCTCGCCCTCGTCGCCCAGACCGCCTTCTCGCCCGTGTTCGACGCGGCGCCCGTCAGGCTGGCGGGGCTGGAGCCGGAGGCGCTCTACCGCGTGACCCTGCCCGCACCTTGGCCGCCGCGCGCGCGGCACTACCTCGCCAACCCCGATGCGTGGCGCGAAGGCCTGATCCTTTCAGGCGCGGCGCTGATGGGCCACGGCCTTGCCCTCCCCCTCACCCACCCCGAAACCGCGTGGCTGATCGCGCTGGAGAAAATCGCGTGAAACTCGGCTGCTGCTACTACCCCGAACACTGGCCCGAGGCGAT
Organism: Porphyrobacter sp.; assembly: GCA_027533455.1. Taxonomy (GTDB): domain Bacteria; phylum Pseudomonadota; class Alphaproteobacteria; order Sphingomonadales; family Sphingomonadaceae; genus Erythrobacter. The sequence continues at coordinate 131,528 of JAPZUC010000006.1, forward strand.
ATGGGCGGACGACGCGCGGCGCATGGCCGAGATGGGTTTGAACCTCGTGCGCATCGGCGAATTCGCGTGGAGCCGGATCGAGCCCGAACCCGGCCAATATCATTGGAGCTGGCTCGACCGCGCCATTGATACCCTGCATGCGGCAGGTCTGACGGTGATCATCGGCACGCCCACCGCCACGCCGCCCAAGTGGCTGGTGGACCGGATGCCCGACATGGTCGCCATCGACGAACAGGGCCGCCCGCGCGGCTTCGGATCGCGGCGACACTACTGCTTCAGCCACGAGGGTTATCGCGCCGAGTGCCGCCGGATCGTCACCGCGCTGGCTGAACGATATGGCGAGCATCCTGCCATCGCTATGTGGCAGACCGACAATGAATATGGCTGCCATGACACGGTGCTCAGCTTCTCGGACGGCGCCGCGTCGGCGTTTCGCGGATGGCTGGCGGCGCGATACGGCTCGCCCGAGGCGCTGAACGCTGCCTGGGGCAACGTCTTCTGGAGCATGGAATATCGCAGGTTCGCCGAGGTCGATCCGCCGCACCTTACCGTCACCGAGGCGAACCCCGCACACTGGCTCGACTACCGCCGCTTCGCCTCGGATCAGGTGAGAAGCTTCAACCGCGAGCAGGTGGATATCCTGCGGCGGCTGTCCCCCGGCACCCCCATCACCCACAATTTCATGGGGTTCTTCACCGAGTTCGATCACCATGATGTCGGCCGCGATATCGATGTGGCGACTTGGGATTCCTATCCGCTCGGTTTTCTGGAGCAGTTCTGGTTCTCGGCGAAAGAGAAGGCCGCTTACCTGCGTCAAGGCCACCCCGATATCGCCGCCTTCCATCACGATCTGTATCGCGGCTGCTCGAACGGTCGCTGGGGGGTGATGGAGCAGCAGCCCGGCCCGGTGAACTGGGCGCGCTTCAACCCTGCGCCGCTGCCGGGGATGGTCGCTCTGTGGACCCTGGAGGCCGCCGCGCACGGGGCCGAAATGACGAGCTACTTCCGCTGGCGGCAGGCGCCTTTCGCGCAGGAGCAGATGCACGCCGGCCTGCTCCGCCCCGACAGCAGCGAGGCCGAGGCGGCGGACGAGGTGCGTGCGGCGGCGGCGGTTTTGCAAGAGATCGGCCCTCAGGTCTGCGCCAAGGCGCCGGTCGCGTTGGTGTTCAGCTACGAAGCCGCATGGGTGATCGGCATCCAGCCGCAGGGGCAAAGCTTCCGCTATCTGGAGCTGGTGTTCGAGACCTATTCGGCGCTGCGGGCGAAGGGCCTCGACGTCGATATCGTCGCGCCTTCGGCCGACCTGTCGGGCTATCGCATGGTGCTGGTGCCGACGCTGCCGATCGTGCCCGAGGGCTTTGCGGAGAAGCTCGCGGCGTTCGATGGCCCGGTGCTGCTCGGGCCGAGATCAGGGAGCAAATCGCCAAGCTTCTGCATCCCCGAAGGCCTTGCGCCGGGGGCGTTGCGCGATCTGACCGGCGTGACCGTCACCCGCGTCGAGAGCCTGCGCGACGGTGTGGCCGAGGCTGGCGCCAAAGAGACGGGGGGCTTTGCCGTCACCCGCTGGCGCGAGGACATCGCCAGCGATCTTGCACCCGAACTGGCCGACGCGGCCGGGCGGGCGGTCGTTTCCTACAAGGACGGGGTGCGATACTGCTCCGTCTGGCCCGACCGCGCGCTGCTCGCCCTGCTGGTCGAGCGGATGGCAGGCGAAGCGGGTGTGGAATTGCGCAATTTGCCCGAGGGAATCCGGGTGCGTCGCACGCAAACTCATGTTTTCGCATTCAATTATGCCGCAGAGCCGGTTTTTGTGCCCCATCTAGGCGCCACCTTGCCTCCTGCAAGCTGGCATCTAGACCCCGTCTAGACCCGTCTTGCCCCCCTTTAGCCCCCCTCCAGCAGGCGTCTGTAATGTGCTTCGAGCGTGTCGGAGCCGAATTCGGGGGTAAGATCCGCGGAATAGTCGCCAGTGGCGGGATCGAGCACCAGCATGCTTTCGGTGGCGTAGTATCGCGCGATCCGAGCATATTCGGCCTTCTCGGCAAACCATCCCGAAAACGGCGCACCAAAGGCGAGAATACGCTCGGCAGCGGTGAAGATTTTCGGCGACACCGACTTGAATTTAGGCGGTTTTCCGGCCGCACGGAACAGGATTTCCCCTTGTTCTTTCAACGATATGGCTGGGCCCGGCCCGCCAATGGGGAGGATTGTGTCCCGCATCGCGGGGTTATCGATGGCCGAGACGATGAACCGCGCCAGATCATCATCGCTGATCGGCTTGCAACGGGTCAGATTGCCGTCGCCAAAGATCAGGAAAGGCTTGCCCGCTTTCACCCTTTTTATTTGTCCAGACAATGACTTGAAGAAGGCCGTGGGCCGCACGATAGTGTACCCGATCCCGCTCGCCGCCAGCTCCGCCTCGAACTTCAGCTTGGCGTGCTGGAAGGCAAGCAAGGGCTTCTGCACGCAGATCGCCGAGAGCAGAATGAAGTGCTGAACCCCCGCCGCCTGCGCCGCTCCCAGCAGGTCGGAATTGGCACCATAATCAACGGCCAGCACATCATCCGGCGCGCCCGAGCGCGAGGCGATGCAGGAAATCACCACCTCGATTCCATCATCCGCCAGCACCTCCGCAAGCGCATCGGTCTCGGCGATCGCGCCGCGAGGAAGGGCGGCAACATAGTGACCGTCCGCCTGCAGCTGCCGCAACACCGCCGCCCCGATCGTGCCGCTCGCCCCGGCAAGGGCAATGCGGCGGGGTGTGGGTGCGGGTACGGTCATGCGGGCACCCTAGCGCGCAAGGCCCAGCCGCAAAAGTGCGAGTTGCCGCCCCGCCTCCGTGCGCCCAGCCTCACCGCTGCGCTTGGGGAGAGGCGCCGCCATGCAAGACCCGTATATCTATGTCGTGATCGTCAGCGCGCTGGCGCTGCTCGCCTATTACTTCACGCTGCTGATGGCGGGCATTGCGCGAGGGCGGTTCAAAGTGCCCGCGCCTTCGCACGAGGGGCCAGAGGAATATGTCCGTCACGTCCGCGCGCATCACAACACGCTCGAACATCTCGTTCTTTTCCTGCCCGGCATTTGGCTGTTCGCCTATGCAGTGAGCCCGCTTTGGGCGGCGGCCATAGGGGCGGTCTGGCCACCGATGCGCGTGCTTTATGCGCTGGGATATCACAAGGCGGCGGAGAAGCGGCTTATCCCGCTCTATGTCTCGATGCCGCCGATCTATATCTTCGTTCTCGGCTCGCTCATCGGCGGGATCGTGAAACTGGTGCAGGGAGCCTGAGGCATGGCTAATTACGACCTTGTGATCCGCGGCGGAACGATTGCCGACGGTACGGGCGGAGACCTTATCGCAGGCGACGTTGCAATTAGCGGCGGACGAATCGTCGGCATCGGGCAAGTCAGCGGTAGCGGCGGCGAGGAGATCGACGCCAAGGGCAAGATTGTCACCCCCGGCTTCATCGACGTGCACACCCATTACGATGGTCAGTGCATCTGGGCCGAGGAACTCTCGCCCTCATCCTCGCACGGCGTCACGACTGCGGTGATGGGCAATTGCGGCGTCGGCTTTGCTCCGTGCCGCAAAAGCGATCACGATATGCTGATCAACGTCATGGAGGGGGTGGAGGACATCCCCGGCGTGGTGATGACCGAAGGGCTGGACTGGGACTGGGAGACTTTCCCCGAATATCTCGACAAGGTCGCCGCGGGAAAACGCGATATCGACATTGCCGCGTACCTCCCGCACTCGCCCTTGAGGGTCTATGCGATGGGCGAGCGAGGTGCGGCGCGCGAGGTTGCCACGCATGATGACCTTGCGCTGATGCGCCGCCTCACCGCCGAGGCCATGCGCGCAGGCGCGATCGGTTTCGCCACCTCGCGGCTCTCGATCCACAAGACAGCCGACGGGGAGGCGATCCCGACCTTCGACACCGACATTGCCGAGCTCGAGGCCATAGGTCGCGGAATGGCTGACGCGGACGCCGGCACGTTTCAGGTGGTCCTCGATGCCTTTGTCGGGTGGGACAAGGAATACCCCGTCATCGAACGCATGATCGCCGCCTCTGGCAGACCGGCGACCTTCACCCTCGCCTCAGGGAACGACGCGCCGCCGCGCTGGAGAAGGGTGCTGGAAATGCTGGAGGCCACCAATGCCGGAGGCGGCATCGCCAACGCGCAGGTGATGCCCCGCCCCATCGGCCTGATCGCCGGGCTTGAACTCACCGTGCATCCTTTCGTGCTGTGTCCGAGCTGGGCCAAGATCGCGCACCTTTCGATCCCCGAACAGGTTGCGGCGATGCGCGATCCGGCCTTGCGCGCGGCGCTGATTTCCGAGGACTTCACCCCCGGCCATCCCTTCAACGAGCTAGCCCGCAACTGGCGCTGGCTCTTCCCGCTCGACAATCCGCCCGATTACGCGCCGCCTGCACATATGAGCATGGCCGGGCAAGCCGCAGCGCGTGGCTGCACGCCGCAGGAGGTCGCTTACGACCGGCTACTGGAGACGGAAGGTCGCGGGCTGTTCCTCGCCGCGCTGGGCAATTACGAGAACGCCAGTCTCGCCAGCGCGCACGAGATGCTGCGCCACCCTTACTGTGTCCCCGGCCTTGGCGACGGCGGCGCGCATTACGGAGCGATCTGCGATGCGAGCTATTCGACCTACCTCCTCACCCAATTCGTCAAGGGCGATGGGCCGCTCACGCTCGGCTTGGCGGAAGCGGCGCATATGCTGGGCGCGAAGGCTGCGGGGGCAGTAGGTCTGCATGATCGCGGGACGCTGAAGGTCGGCGGCAGGGCCGATCTGAACGTTATCGATCTCGACGGGCTCACGCTGCACCTGCCCGAAGTCGTGCGCGATCTGCCAGCTGGCGGCCGCCGCCTGCACCAGCGCGCCACCGGCTACGAGGCGACCATCGTTGCGGGCGAAGTGATCCGCCGTTTCGACCAGTCGACCGGCGCGCGGCCGGGCAAACTGGTGCGCGGTGCGGGGTACAAGACCGCCGCCTAGAAGATCGAGGTTCCCATCCCGCCGTCGACCACCAGCGACTGGCCGGTGACGAAGCTCGCCTGCGCGGAGCAGAACATGGCGACCAGCGCGCCCAGTTCCTCGGCATTGCCGAACCGCCCGGCGGGGATGCGCACAGCCTTGACGAAGGCGGCGACTTCCTCGTCATAGCTGCGCCCGTTGGCGGCGGCGCGCGGGTTCATCATTTCCTCGATCCCGGGCGTATGGTGCATCCCCGGCAGCACCGAATTGATCGTGACATTGTGCGGCGCCAGCTCCTTGGAGATGGCGTGGCAATAATTCGCCAGCGCAGCCCGCGGCGGTCCGGAGAGGACGCGCATCGCGGCGGGATATTTGGCCGCGCCCGTGGAGATGTTGACGATCCGCCCCCAGCCCCGTGCGACCATGGGGCCGGTGACCGCCTTGATGTAGTCGATCGGGCTGAGTAGCGCGGTCGCCACCGACTTCTCGAACGCCTCGCGGGAGACAGTGCGGAAGTCGCCGGTAAAAGGCGGCGGGGCGCAGGTGGCAACGAAAATGTCGGGATCGGGGATCATGGCGAGGATCCTCGCCCGGCCTTCATCACTGGCGTGATCGGCAACCAGCGGGTGAACCTTGGCACCGCTTTCCGCAGCAATCGCGCGGCAGGTCTGCTCAAGCCGCTCGGCCCCGCGTGCGGAAATGAACACCTCGCACCCCTCGCGCGCCAAGGCCAGCGCAGTGCCGCGCCCCATGCCTGCGCTGCCGCCGTTCACCAGTGCCCGTCTGCCTGCAATTCCCAGATCCATCGCCGTGCCTCCTGCCTCGCGTCTGGCCTTTGTGGCGTACGGTGTACCGGCGTAAACTGGCGAACTTGCTGGCGGGTCAATCCTGCGGCTTGGCGGCGAACAGCAGCCCGCTGCCCGCATCCGGCACGGTCACGTAGCCTTCGGGCGCAGGCATGGCCTTGGGGATCTCCCCGACGATCCAGATATGCGTGAACACACCCCGCGGCAGCCTGCCGAGAGCCCGCGACAGCCTCGGCCGCGACGGGCTCTCGCGGCAATCCTCGCGCACCACGAGGTGCGAGGGATCGCGCACGAAGGGCTCTGCCGCAGGGAATTGCACCTTCATAGGGTTGACCCCCGGCTGCTGCCACTGGTCGTTCACGAAAGCGCTCCGCCGCGCCATCGCCGCGCCCGAAAGGTGATCGAGCGGGGCGAGCGCCCAGCGGGTGCGGCACGGCTTGACCGAGAAGAACACCACCCGCGCGCCTTCGGGCATCTTCTCGATTGCGGGGGTCGCTGCCTGCACGAGCCGGTCCTGCGCCACATAGGCGGCGGTCGTCGTCGCCATGCGCACCCCGAAGAAGGTGAGGGCCAGCACGCTCGCCACCAGCAGTGCCCTTGTTCCGCCGCGAACCGGAGCGATCGCCACCAGCGCGATGGCGAACGCATATGGCACCAGACGCATATCGGCGAAGGCCGATCCGAACACCCGGAATGGCAGGATGATAAAGAATGCAAAGCACAGCAGCGCAGCAATCCCTGCCGCGCGGTCGAAGCGCACAGTTCGGCTGAACAGCGCCCAACCCAGCAGCAGCAGCACCGCCGCCAGCGACGCCATGTCGAGATCACGCCAATAGGTTCGCAAGGCCGAAAGCAGCCAGTTGAGCTTGAACTGCCACGCCCAGCCCGACATCGCCGCTCCTGAGGATTCCGTCCGCCAGATCACCATCGGCACTACCGGCAACAGCAGCGGCCAGCACGCAGCGAGGATCCGCAGCACGGCGCGCACCGGATGCATCCGCGCCGCGCACACCTCAGCCAGCATCGTCGATCCGGCAAGCAGCCCAAGGAACGCCCAGCCATAGGTATGCGCGACCCAGATCGCCGCGCCCGCGCCCGCCAGCCACACCGTCGCCGCCGTCTCGCGCCCGCTCCGGCGCAAGCGCAGCCATGCCACATAGGCCAGCATCGCCAGCGCCATGCTCAAGGCGTAATTGATGAAGCCGTAATTGAACGGGAAGCCGTATATCATCGGGATAGCGGCAATCGCGAAAGGCGTGACGCGGCCATGCACCTCGCGGCTCACCAGCAAAAGCCCCAGCGCACCGAGCCCTTGCGTGATCATCACCGTCGCCCGCACCGATCCTTCAAGGCCCAGCAACGGGTGCAGCACCTCGACCAGAATATCCCCGCCCAGATTGCCGATCAGCTTCCAGTCATAAGTGAAGTAAGGTTGCAGGCCCGGACGCTGGGCGAGTTCGGTCTGGACCGCGTATCGCCCGAGGTGGCCGTAGAGATCGGTCAGCGGGGCGATCCCCACCACCAGCAGCGGAGCGATCGCGGCAAGACACACAAGCAGCATGACCGGCCAGCGGTCGAGCCAGTCGAACGGCTGAAGCGTGCCGGCGCGCGGCACCGCGGAAAGGGGCGGCGAGAGGGTCATTCGGAGGTGGAGGGTTTGAACACGAAGAACTGCGAGAGGAGGAAGAAGATCACGATGTAGGCACTAATGGCGGGAAGCTGTGCAAGCGGGCTATCCGCGCCGAGCATCGACTGCGCAGCGAGCAGCACCGCGACATTCACGCCATATGCGAGGGCGAAGGCCGTGAGGAACCGCGTCACCTCTCGCGCCGAGACCGCGCCCGTCACGCCAAACACGAACCGGCGATTGAGGGTGAAGGACAGCATCAACCCCACCGCATATCCCGCCGCATTGGCCGTGAGGCCGTCCAGTCCAGCCCACAATCCGCCGAAGATCACCGCCCAGCCCACTGCCGAATTGGCAAGGCCGGTCAGCCCGAAACGGAGCAGGCGGGCGAGCATCTGCGGCAGATCCTCAACGCGCGACGAGGCGGTATTGCGCGCCCAGCGGGAGCCAGCCCAGCAGGCGCTCGAGCGGGCGCAGCGGGGCGAGGAAAGCAGGGAAGAACAGCGTCCAGCGCAGGTCCACATCCTGGAAGCCCGCCGCACGGAAGCGGCGGCGCATTTCGGGCGCGCTGATCAGCACCGCGTTGGCATCGAACGGGCAGGTCGCGACCGCGTGGCGGGTTAGCGGGTTCCACGGATTGTGTTCGAACAGAATGAAGCGGCCGTTCGGCGCCAGCGTCCGGCGGATCTCGGCGAGAAGGCGAATGTGATCCTCGGCCGGGATGTGGTGGAACACGCAAGCCGTGAAAACCAGATCGAAGCTCGCATCAGCGAAGGGCAAGGTCTGCCCGTCGTAGCACACAGTCTCGAGCGGCCGGACTGCACGCGCTGCACAATGGGTCAGCGAGCGTGAGGAGACGTCGAGCGCGGTCAGCGCGGCATCGGGGAAGGCGCGCTGCAAATGGGCGACGCAATTGCCGCGGCCTGCGCCGAAATCCATGATCCGCTGCGGCACGGCACCCACCGAAGCCATCATGCGCGCGGCTTCCTTCGCCTTGTACTCGGCGAAAAATTCGGGGTCCTCGCCGCTCAGCTTGACCGATTGGGCATGCTGCGCATCGTATTCGTCAACGTAAGCGTCGAATTCAGCCTGCGACACGGATGGCCTCGCTGGTCTCGCTCGCCGCAACCGCGCCGGCTTCCGGCTCTTCGTTGGCGGCGATCGGATGGCGGCGCACTTCGGAGACGATGAACAGCGGGCGCTGCTTGCCTTCCATGTACATGCGGCCGAGATATTCGCCGAACACGCCGAGCACCAGCAACTGTACGCTGCCCAGGATCAAGGTGAGCGCGGCAAGGCTCGCCCAGCCCTGCACGGCGCCGCCCTGCATCCACGCCCACACGACCCACACCAGAGACGCCAGCCCGGCAAGGCCGAACAGCATCCCAAGGTGCGATGCGAAGCGCAGCGGAACGACCGAAAAACTGGTGATCGCATCCACCGCCAGCGCGATCATCTTGCGCAAGGGGTAGTTGGTCTCGCCTGCATAACGTGCGTCGCGCTCATAGGGGAAGGCGGTCTGGTTGAAGCCGATATAGCTGACGAGGCCACGGATGAAGCGATAGCGCTCCGGCATGGCGTTAAGCTGGTCAACCACCCGGCGCGTCATCAGGCGGAAATCGCCAGTGTCGCGTGGGATGTGGGTGTCAACCATGCTCGCCAGCGTGCGATAGAACAGCGACGCGGTGCCGCGCTTGAAGGCGGTCTCGCCGTGGCGCTTGACGCGCTGGCCATAGACCACATCATAGCCCTCGCGCACGACTTCGAGCATCGGGCCGAGCAGCTCGGGCGGATCCTGCAGGTCGGCGTCGAGCACGAAGACCAGCTGCCCGCGCACATGATGGAGGCCTGCGGTCAGGGCCAACTGGTGGCCGTGATTGCGCGACAGGTTGATTGCCACGATCCGCGGATCGCGGTCGGCGTGCTGGCAGATCGCGTTCCAGCTGCCATCCTTCGACCCGTCATTGATGAGGATCAGCTCGTAACGATCGGCGAAAATGGCATGGGCAGCCGCCGTCACACGTTCGATCAGCGCGTCGAGACCGGCTTCCTCGTTGTAGACCGGGATGACCACCGACAGCTCGCAGGAGCCCGGGTATGAATGCGATACCTGCAAGTGTCCTGTCCTCCTGAAGCCTGGATGACGCTAACGGAAAAGGTCAAATCGCGCGCCCTGGCCAACAGCCCCGGACATTAGCCCCGCGCGACGGGCATGAGGTGCCCCATAGAGCACAAAGGTGTGCACCCGCAACAACGGATGATGAGTGACGGTTTGCGCCCCTGCGAGAGTGCGGGGGCCTATCACTTGCGCGCCGCGGCTGGCAGGCGTTGCCTCGGGGCAACCGATTTTGCGACATCGTTCATCGCACCGGGCCTATACTACTGCGCATTGAAGATCGTCGCGGTCGCCGCAGGCCGCGTTTCGGCCCAACGCGAAATCGCCGCAGGTGCCAGTCAAGACTAACATAGTTAGGGATTCGTGGCGCAACCGAGCGGTTGGGCATCCGAGAATGTGACATTATTAGCACAAATCCCGAGGCGAGAGCTTCTTTGAGGAGCCTTCAAGTTTCTAGGACTTGGAATATTCGACCAATTTGATCACACGTCTCATCTATGAATCTAAAACAGGTGGACAACATGAACAGGTCTCTCGTCACGCGCAAAAATCGCATAGCACTGATGTTTGGGGTCGCGCTTGGCGCTGTAGCCGCTTCTCAGCCGGCGTTCGCGCAGGATGCCGCGGCCGAAGAGGCTGCGCCGGCTGAAGAGACCACCCCCGCCGCAAGCGATATCGTCGTCACGGGCTCGCGCATTCGTTCGGTCACGCCGTTCAACAGCCCGGACCCGATCGCGGTGCTGGATCCGGAAGTCGCCAAGAAGGAAGGTCGCACCGATCTCGCGAGCACGCTGCAAGGCTCGTCGATCGCTGCCGGTTCCACTCAGGTGACGTCGGCGCTGTCGTCGAACTTCGTGACCAATGGCGGCCCCGGCGCGCAGACGATCGATCTTCGCGGCCTCGGCGCGAACCGTACGCTGGTGCTGCTCAACGGCCGCCGCGCCGGTCCGGCCGGTACGCGTGGCGGGGTTTCCTCGTTCGATCTCAACGTGCTGCCGCTCTCCATCGTCAGCGACATCCAGATCCTGAAGACTGGCGCATCGTCGGTCTATGGTTCGGACGCGGTTGCGGGCGTGGTCAACATCTTCACCAAGAGCAAGCTCGATGGCCTGACCCTGGACCTCAACGCGTCCGTGCCGTTCGACAGCGGCGGCGAGAACTTCCGCATCAGCGGCGCGTGGGGCAAGACCTTCGACCGCGGCCATATCCTGATCGCGGGTGACTATACCAAAGTGCAGGAACTCGCGCGCGGCGACCGCTCCTATCTGGCGTGCCCGGAAGCCAACATCTTCGACGAAAGCGGCAACCGCGCTGACCTGATCGATCCGCGAACCGGCCAGCCGCACTGCGAAGATCTGCGCTGGGGACATGTGTGGACGTACATCTACACGTATCGAAACCCTGCAAATCCCACCGGGCCCCGCCTTCGTTTCGAAAACCTGCGGCTTGACGGTCCAGGTGGCCCCAACACGGGCATCCAGACCACTCCGGGGTCGGTGCAGCTGCTGCAGTTCCAATATCCGTCTGGCGCGGGCGGCGGCACGCTCGGCATTCCGGCGTACGGCGCTCCGGCTTTCCCGGGTGACTTCGGCGCTCCGGAAGGCTGGTTCCCGACCGGATACAATGCCGCTTCGATGGCAGTGCAGAACGCCTACCACCCGTTCGTCGAACAATCGACGATCATCCCCGAAACCGACCTTTACACCGCCTATGCGGAAGGCGCCTTCGAGATTTCGAGCGCCGTCGAAGTGTTCGGCGAATTCCTGTTCAACCGCCGCGAAACCTACCAGAACGGCTGGCGCCAGTTCTGGAACTTCGGTTTCACGGGTGACGTTTACGGCTACGGCACCGGCTTCGGTACGCTGTGGGCTGACGGCTTCACCGGCCTCAACTTCCTGAGCCCTACCGGCATCACCGATCTGGCCGACAATAGCCAAACGGTTGATTACTACCGCGGTGTTGCCGGTGTTCGCGGCGAAATCAGCAGCAAGGGCAACTGGACCTACGACATCCACGGTCAGTACAGCCGCAGCATTGGCCGCTATCGTTCGCAGCAGATCCTGCAAGACGCATACGACACCGGCTACTTCCAGACGGCTTCCTGCGTCGGCACCGTCACCCCGATCTCGGGCAAGCAGTGTATCGACATCCCCTGGACCGACCCGTATTTCCTGCGCGGCGAACTGACTCAGGCACAGGCGGACTTCCTGACCGATTGGGAAGAAGGTAAGACGCTCTACACGCAGAAGACCGCGGAAGCGATCCTGGCGGGCGAGCTGCTCACCCTGCCGGGCGGGCCGCTGGCAGTGGCGTTCGGCGCGTCGATCCGGGAAGACAAGATCAATGACACGCCCGGCGAAATCACCCTCGCGGCCAACGCCTGGGGCGCCTCGGCAAGCGGCATCACGGCGGGCAAGAGTCTGACCAGCGAAGCCTTTGCCGAAGTCAACGTGCCGGTCCTGTCCGACCTTCCATTCATCGAGGAACTGAACCTGTCCGGTGCAGCGCGCGTCACCAACGTAAAGGCCACCAGTGCCTCCGATGGCCAGACCGATCAGGACAATGAATGGCAACTGGACCTACAAGATCGGCTTGAACTGGACGGTCACCGACTGGCTCCGCTTCCGCGGCAGCTACGGCACGTCCTACCGCGCTCCAGCGCTGTTCGAGCAGTTCCTCGCCGACGAAACCAGCTCCGTCCCGCAAAACCGGATCGATCCCTGCGTTGCATGGGGGGCGAACCTTGCTGCTGGTGCGATTTCGCAGACCCGAGCAGATAACTGTGCTGCTGATGGCATCCCGAACAACTACGGCGGTGGCGGCATCTCCGCGACGATCATCTCGTCGGGCGGTCTCGGTATCCTTGAATCTGAAACCTCTCAAGCTCTCGTCTTCGGGACGATCCTGACGCCGAACATTTCGTTCCTTCCGGATACCGACATCAGCATTGCGGTCGACTTCTTCGACATCAAGGTGGAAGGCGAAATTTCTCAGCTGGGCGCGGGGACCATCCTGGCCGGTTGCTATGACTCGCTGGAATTCGCGACCGAGCCGCTGTGCGATCTATTCACGCGCGGTCAGAACATCACGGCTCCCAACCAGATCAACACAGTGCGCGATTCGTTCATCAACGTGTCGAGCCAGCGGAACAGGGGTATCGATCTGTCCGTGCGGGCTGGTCAGGATCTTGGCTCGCTGGGCAAGCTTACGCTGACCGCGGACATGACTTGGCAGCTGAAGGATGATTCCAAGCTGCTGTCGACCTCACCGGTGCTGAACGAAAATGGCCTGGTGGGTTCGCCCAAGTGGGTGGGCGACTTCCGCGCCAACTGGTCACATCCTTCGGGCTTCAGCCTGTTCTACGGGGTGAACGTGATCGGATCTGCCAGCAACCGTGAGCTGTTCGACCGCGGAAGGCCCACGTCCGGAGGCTGCCTGAGATCCTTTAACAACCAAGGCACAGCCGACACGTCGGACGATTTGCCAGTCTACGGTGTCTATTGCCCCGATCTCGACGTAGCCGCGACCTTCTACCACAACATTTCTGTCACGCAGGAAATCGCCGACGGTCGGTTCACGATCACCGCGGGCGTGTCGAACCTGTTCGACACGCGTCCGCCGCGGGTCTCGGTGCTGAACGGCGGCACCATCAGCACGCTTGGTCCGGTGGCCGCCGTCTCGCAGTACGACTTCGTGGGTCGTCGCGGCTTCATCAACGTCTCGACGAAGTTCTGATCGACTCACTCACGGCCTAACGGAGAGGCGGCATGGCAACATGCCGCCTCTTCTGTCATAGACGGGCGAGGAGACCGCTTTCGTAATGCCCCAGATCTTCGTCCAACCCGATACGCTAGACGCCGAGAACACGCGGTTCGCGCAGAGCCCTTTGCGGCATCCGGTGTTCCTGAATTCCGTGCAAAAGAGCGGCAGCCACCTGCTCCGCAATATCCTGCGGATGTTCGTGCCCGTGAGCCAGCAATACGCGGCTGATTTCATCCAGTGGGGCAACCTGCCGCAGCACCGCCACGCTTTCGATCCAACACATCCCCGCCTGAGCTGGGGCCATCTGTTTTTCGCCGACGCCTCGGTGGTCGAAACCGCTCACACCCGCCGCATCGTGCTGTATCGCGATCCGTACAGCTGGGTGATCGCCCGCGCCCGGTTTCTGCTGTCCGACCAGTTCTCCGGCAACGTCGAGCATCTGAAGAGCGGCGAGATCGAAGTCGACGAGCTTCTGACCATGATGATCTTCGGACTGCCGTCCAAACTCCCGCCGCTTAACGCGATCTACGAGCTCAATGCCGTAGCCTGGCTGGGCGCGCGCGCTCACCCGTTGAAGGTCGAAGATCTGGTTGGAGCCCTTGGCGCTCTGGACACACCAGAGGCCGAGACATTCTTTGCGGGCCTGCTCGGCGCCTGTGGCATCGACATGCCTGCCGATTGGCGCGAACGGGTCCGGATCGGCTCCGACCCCGCGCAAAGCGGCACCGCGCGGGACAACCTCACAGGTGTGGCGATGGAGCTGCCGAAGGAACTGTCCGCCCGTCACAAAGCCCTCGTGGATTACCACGCTCCAGGGCTTCGTGCGGTGCTTGGCTACTCGTAAACCGAGGCCGAAATGACCGCGAACACCGTTTCCACCAAGATTTTCCCGCGTCTGTCGGAGGCCGTAAGGCTGCTGGAAAAGGGCGAGAATGACCGGGCGGCGCAACTGGTCATGGCCCATCTGCGGGAACATCCGGATGAACCGCGCGGTCTCGCACAACTGGGCTTCATCGCGGCTCAGACCGGGGCTCTTGGCCAGGCCGAGCACTTCCTGCGGCGGGCATTGTCAAAGGGCGAAAAGCACCCCGAACTGCTGCGCACCCTCGCCTCGATCTACAGCCAGCAAGAACGGCTGCATGTCGCCGATTCCTTCACCAATCGGTTGATCATAGAAGAAGGCGACCTTGAACTTCGCGGCCTGAGGGCGAACCTGCTTGACCGGATGGGACGGCACGAAGAAGCCCTCGCGCTCCATAAACAACTTGTCGACGAAAACCCCAGCAGCATCCCCGCCCTTCTGATCTATGGCTACAGCCTGCGGGCAGCCGGCGATGTCGAAGGCGCGATTTCCGCCTATCGCAAGGCGCTCGCCATCGATTATGAATATGGTGAAGCGTGGTGGGGCCTTGCCGGCATCAAGCGCAGGGTGCTGGCAGACGAAGACATCCCCGTCATGCAACAGGCGCTCGCCATCGCAATAGATGATCGGAACATCGCCCCCCTGCACTTCGCATTAGGGCGCGCCTTCCATGATCGCGGCGATTTCGCCACCGCCTTCCATCATTACAGCGAGGGCAACCGGATACGTGCCGAAGCCATCGGATATGATGCGCAGGCGCTTACCGCCGAAGTGGCCGAGACCGCGAAAATGGCGGATTCCGGTTTCATGGAGCGCATGCCGTCGGAACCGAACGGGACCGACCAACCCGTCTTCATTGTCTGCCTGCCTCGCTCCGGCTCGACCTTGCTGGAGCAGATGCTGGGCAGCCATCCGTCGATCGAGCCCGTGGGCGAGCTTCCATACATCCCCGCCATCTTGCGCTCGTTCATGGAGATCTCGTCCCGGCGCACCAAGGTGACCGTACCGCAGGCGATTGCTGGCCTGACCGATGAGCAGGCATCGCTGCTGGGAAAGGATTATCTCGCCCGCGCGCGCTTGCACCGAAAGACCGACCGCCCGATCTTCATAGACAAGCTTCCGCAGAATTGGAGCAACATCCTCTTCATTCGCCGGATCCTGCCCCAGGCGCGCTTCATCGACATCCGGCGCCCGGCAATGGACTGCTGCTTCTCCAATTTCTCGCAATCCTTCACCGCGGCTCACGCGTCGTCATTCGCCCTTGAAGACATCGGGCAATGCTACGTCGATTACGTGAGTCTCATGCGGCACTTCGAAGCAGCGGCCCCCGGCATGATCCACCACGTCAGCTACCGCGCGCTGGTCGACGATCCGGAGACCGAACTTCGCCCGGCGCTGGACTACCTCGGCCTCGATTGGGACGAGGCGATCCAATCCTTCCACAAGCTCGATCGCGTCGTGAGGACACCGAGCAGCGAACAGGTGCGTCGCCCCATCAATCGCGACGGTATGGAAGTCTGGCGCCCCTACGCGCAGTGGCTCCACCCGCTGAAGCAGGTTCTGGGCGAACTTGCGGACATCTGACGCTGGTTTGGCGCGGGAAAGCGCGGAAAAAAGGTGGTGCCGCTTACGTGACTCGAACACGTGACCCCATCATTACGAATGATGTGCTCTACCGACTGAGCTAAAGCGGCATTCCGGCGCGAGCGCCCTAGGCCTTGCGGCGCAGGCACGCAATCGCAAAAAGGTGGAGGCCCGAGCCGGAATCGAACCGGCGTGCAAGGATTTGCAGTCCTCTGCGTAACCACTCCGCCATCGGGCCGAGCCTCCCGGGGCTCGCGCTCCGGATGGAGCCGGCGCACTAGCGATTCGGGGGCGGCTTGGCAATCTGTGATTGCCGAAGGACCTTCCTTCCGCAACGTCAGTCTGGACGAGGGCAGCGCGGCGCGGCATTGCCTTGCGCATGACCATCGCCAGCCTGCTTGAACCCGTCACCGGCCAGCCCGGCCCCGCCCGCCTCGCTCATGCCGCCGACTGGATGCAGGGCAGGACGCTTTATGGCGGGGCATCGGCACTGGTTGCTTACACAATGGCGGTGCGCGCCTTCCCCGGTTTGCCCCCACTGCGCGCCGGGCAGATCGCTTTCGTGGCACCGGTGGGCGAGGGTATCGAGCTCAAGGGCGAGATTGTCAGGCAGGGGCGTAACGTCACGCAGGTCCGCAGCGAAATCCTGTCCGAAGGTCGCGTCGCGCTCACTGCATTCTGGCTGTTCGGCGAGGGTCGCGAGGCGAACGCCGTGCACCCTTCGACCCTGCCCGAAGACTGGCCTGGACCGCCAGAAGAGCACGCGGTCGTCACCCACCAATTTGCTCCGGCTTTCGTGGCCAAGAACTTCGAACTGCGCCATGGCCAGATCAAGGGCGCTGATCGCGGCGCGACCGTGCGGCGTTGGGCGCGGTTGACCGAGGCGCATGAACTCGATCCCGTGTCGAAGCTGGTGCTGATGGGCGACGTAATGCCGCCCGGGGCGATGCGCGCGATGCAGCGCGTGGGCCCGATCAGTTCGATCAACTGGTCGTTCAACGTGCTCGATCCCGAAAGCCTATCGCGTGATGGCTGGTATCTTGCCGAGAATGCCAGCCAGCATGCCGATGCGGGCTATTCCTCGGAGCGCCTGAGGATGTGGGACGCCGACGGGCGCCAGGTGCTGGACGGGCTGCAATGCGTGGCGGTGTTCGGGTAGGGGCGCTCAATCGGTCGTTGTGACCGTGCGGGTGCCGCGATCCACGCGGAGCACCGGCCAATCTCTGGACACAGGTTCATGGATTAAGCCCTGGCCTGCAGGATTGTTCCATTCGCCCGGTGTCATGTCTTCGCCGCCAAGGGTGAGCCACCGCCCGCCATCAGGAAAGCGGGCGAAGCTTTGTAGACGCCGGGCCCGGGCTGCGGAGAGGGCGGCGACCTCGCCCTCGAGCGCCAAATCGCGCCGCCTGATCCGCTGGGGCCGCTGGGGCAGAACTGGTCGATCACCGGCTTCTCGCCCGATGGCCTACGCGCGAGCGGCTATGAACCACGGATCGCGATGATCCGCGCAGGTTTGGCAGCAGGCGGAGGTCTGCGCATGGACCATGCTTTCGGTCTCGCACGGCTCTGGGTCATTCCCGAGGGCGGGGCGACACAGGACGGCGCTTACCTGTCCTATCCCTTCGAAGACCTGATCCGCCTCGCCACGCTGGAGGCGCACCGCGCCGGCGCTTTCATCATCGCCGAGGATCTCGGCACCGCGCCTCACGGCTTCAACGGGGCTGTCACGGCGCGGCAGATGCTGGGGATGCGGGTGCTGTGGTTCGAGCGCGCGGCCGATCACGGCTTCATTGGGGCAAGCGATTACGAACCCCTTAGCGCGGCGATGACCGGAACCCACGACACCGTCACCGTCGCTGGATGGTGGCGCGGTCGCGATCTGGACTGGGCGGAGAACTTGGGCCGCCTTCCCGAAGGCGTGACGCGCACCAAGGCAGAGGCGATTCGCGAGTGGGACCGGGGGCTTCTATGGTCGACGCTAGATCACACCCGCCCCCGCCCTGCGCCCGATGATCCGGTCCCGGTGGTCGATGCCGCCATCGCCTACGTCGCCCGCACGCCTTCGGCCATCGCGCTGGTATCGCTTGAGGACATGCTGGGAGACGAGGAGCAGCCCAATCTGCCCGGCACGGTCGATGTCCACCCGAACTGGCAGCGCCGGTGCGATGCCCCGCTCGGCGACTTGCTAGCCGATGAGCAGGTGCGCGGGCGCTGCATCCTGCTTGAGGAACTTCGCAGTGAAGCAAGCGGTTCGCAAGATGCGGACTGAAGGGTTTAGACGTCCTCGAAGTTGGGCTTGCGCCGCTCCATTTCGGCCATCACCGCCTCGACCTGGTTGCGGCTGCGCATGATCGCGTGCTGCTCGATGCTTTCCTCCATCAGGATCGCATCGGTCCCGCGCTCCCACATCCCGGCTTGCAAGCGCTTGGCCGCGCGGATCGCGTGGGGGTTCTTGAGCGCGATCTGGCGCGCAATCGCAAGCGCCCGGTCGCGGGGGTTGTCATCGAGATAGGTCGCAAGGCCCAGAGCCTGCGCTTCCACCCCATTGAACTCGCGGTTGGTATAGATCAGCTCGCGCAGCACATCGTCGCGCACAAGACCGCGCCAAAGGGCGTAGCCGCCCATATCGGGCACAAGACCCCACTTCATCTCCATAATCGCCAGCCGCGTTTCGGGATGGACGATGCGGATGTCCGCCCCGCTCGCGATCTGGAGGCCCCCGCCAAAGCACACACCGTGGATCGCGGCGATTACCGGCACGGGCAGCTTGCGCCATTGCATCGCCACCTGCTGCGGGCGGTTGGCGTTGCCATAGGTCCGCTCGGTCAGGCTCGGCTCGTCCTCCGCAGGCTTGCGCGAGAAGTTCGACAGGTCGAGCCCGGCGCAGAACGCCCGGCCCTCGCCCGACAGCACCACGGCCCGCAGGCCCTTCATCCGCTGGAGCGCATGGCCCGCTTCGATGATGCGCTGAAACATCTCGTGATCGAGCGCATTCATCTTGTCCGCCCGCACGAAACGGACTTCGGCGACGCCATCGTCGCCCAGTTCGATGGCGATCCGGTCGTTGGCGATCGTGGTGGGCTTTGCGGTCATTGGGGCGGACATGATGCGGTGATCCCTCGCAGCTGTGTAGGCGGGCGAGATTGGCTGATCGCCCACGCCCTGTCCAGAGCCGCGCTAGCCCCGGGCGCGGTGCGACGGACCGGACGGCGACGGGGCTTCAAGGAAGAACCGGCCTTCGCCATCGGTACAGATCAGGTAGGCCACCCCTGCCCCGGCCAGCTTGCCTCGCATCCGTGCGGCGTGCGCCGCCATACTCTCGTGCTGCGTTTCGTCTGCCAGGTGCCACGCGTCGGCAAGCAGTTGCTGTCCCGTCAGCCGCTCCCCCGGCTGTGCGGCCAGCCGCCACAACAGCGCGAATTCATCGGCCCCCAAGCCAAGCCAGATGTCGTCGACCCGCCCGTCGCGGTGGAACAGGTCGAGTGTCATCTCGCCCGCTTGGCGGAAACGAGCGCCTTCATGCGAAGGATCGGAAAAGTGGTCCGATGGGAGCGGTGCGTTCATAGCAGCCCTCCGGCGCGCATCGAATAGACCGCATCGGTGGTAAAAATGAGATGATCGATCAGCGCGATGTCGAGCGCGGCGGCGACGTCGACCAGCCGGCGGGTTGTGGCGATGTCGCATCCGCTCGGGCGGCAGGCGCCAGAAGGATGGCTGTGTGCAAGGATGATCCCGGCCGCATCGTGCCGCAATGGCTCACCCAGAAGGGCGCGCATTCGGATCCCAAGTGTCGTCATGTTGCCCATGCCGCATGGCGCGTCGCCTAGCCAGGCGCTCTGGCTATTAACGAAGATCGCGTGTCCGCGCTCGTATTGCGCAGGCGATGCCAGCACGACGTTGCGCAGGTAGGCGATCATCGCCCCGACGCGATCGTCTTGCGTCAGCATGCCTTGGGCGCATCTGGAAAGGGCCTGTGTCAGCATCGACACTTCTCGGCGCCGTAGGCGGAGAGCGAGTCCGCGCCTGCGATCATATCGGCAGCCCTCCCGCGATCGGCGGAGCGATGCGCCAGTCACGATAAGTGCCAAAGCGCCGCTCGCGCCGTACATGTCGCACAAAACCAGCGATCAGCAGCAGCAGCTGGCAATAGGATGGCCCGATGATCAGAATGGCTAGCGCCAGAGGCGACACACCGAGCGTCACCATTTTCACCATGTACGCCCCGAGCGCGACCAGCTGAAAGCCGGCGATCCACAGCGGGTAATTGCGATTGGCGCGAAGCGCGATGCCGATGAACATGACGGTTGCGATCACATCGATCAGCGACCGGGCCTGCAAGATCGGACCATCGATCGACGAACCGGCGAACCGGCGAACCGGCGAAAAGCCACCACACCGCATAAGTCGGCAACACCATGGTGGCGAGGAACACGGCAATCAGCCAGCGCTCGGGTGCCCCGCCCCAGCGCCAGACCGCTCCTGCCAGCAAGAAGGCGATCAGGTGCTGTGCGGGGACCCGGTATTCGTTGAACAAGTGCAGCAAGTCTTCCATAGGTCAGGCTTGCAGCTGCTCCTGCTCGCGCAGCTGACAGGCCGGCAGAGCATCCAGATCGCTCGGCGGAATCTTGGTCTGCTCGCCATAGTCTCCGCTGGCCTGGACCTGCGCGACCTTGGTCAGCTCGTCATGCACGCGCAGCAGATTGGTCGACATCGAGAGTGCGTAGCTTTCGGCCTCGGTCAGACGCAGCAGGGCGCGATGATAGTCGAGGAACTGCCTAGGCCCCAGAACTGTTAACGCCGACTGACTGGAGGTAGCGCTTGATGTTACGGGCGGCCTGCCGGAGCCGCTGTTCGTTCTCTACCATCGCGATGCGCACATAGCCTTCACCGTTCTCGCCATAGCCGACGCCGGGCGCAACGGCGACCTGCGCCTGAGTGAGTAGTTGCTTGGAGAATTCGAGGCTCCCCATCGACTTGAGCGCCGGTGGCAGCGGAGCCCAGGCGAACATCGACGCAGGCGGTGGCGGAATGTCCCAGCCCGCCCGACCGAAGGCTTCGACCATAACGTCGCGGCGCTTGTGATAGAGTTCGCGGTTGGTCTCGATGATGTCCTGCGGACCATTCAGTGCCGCACAGGCCGCCGCCTGAATCGGGGTGAACGCACCATAATCAAGGTATGACTTCACCCGCGTCAGCGCCGCGATCAACTGCTTGTTGCCAACCGCGAAGCCCATCCGCCAGCCCGCCATCGAATAGGTCTTCGACATCGAGGTGAATTCGATCGCGACATCCTTCGCGCCCGGCACTTCCATGATCGAACGGGTCGGTTTGCCATCGAAATAGAGCTCGGAATAGGCAAGGTCGCTCACGACCCAGACCTGGTTTTCCTTCGCCCAGGCGACCAGACGCTCGTAGAACGGCAACTCCACCGTCTCCGCAGTCGGGTTGGAGGGATAGCTCACCACCAGCACCGATGGCCGCGGAACGGTGTAGCTCATCGCCCGCTCGAGCGATTCCCAGTAATGCTCGTCCGGCGTGGTGGGCACCGACCGGATCGTGGCACCCGCAATGATGAAGCCGAAGGTGTGGATCGGATAGGATGGGTTGGGCGCCAGCACCACATCCCCTGGGGCGATGATGGCTGTGGCAAGGCTCGAAAGGCCCTCCTTGGAGCCCATCGTCACCACCACCTCGCTATCGGGATCGAGCTCGACTCCGAAGCGGCGGGCATAATAACCCGCCTGCGCACGGCGCAGGCCGGGAATGCCCTTGGACTGCGAATAGCCATGTGCGTCGGGCTTGGCCGCAACCTCGCACAGCTTGTCGATAACATGCTGCGGCGGGGGCTGATCGGGGTTACCCATGCCGAGGTCAATAATGTCCTGCCCCGACAGACGGGCTGCATGACGCATGGCATTGACCTCCGCAATCACATACGGAGGCATCCGCTTCATGCGATAGAATTGGTCATTCATGGACGTCATACCCTTGTCTTGCGCGGGGTTGATGTAATTGCCGCAAGCTCTCCCTAGGCGAAACCCGCTGATCGTGGGAAGCGCGTTTTCGGCAAGTTGCGACCAGAGCCGATTGGCGGCACTATCGACTGTGCGCGGCGAACGAAGGACAACGGCAGGCTATGGCACAGGACACCGACCCAATGGCGGCAGCGGGCGAGAGCCTCAGGGGCTTCTTCGACATGCAGGGCGAAGCCATGCGCGAGATGATGTCCGGGACAGGCGGCGCCGAATCGCTCGTTGCCAAGGGCATGAGCGCGGGCGAGCTGGCCGAATGGGCAGCCACAGCAGCGCAATTACAGCAGCTGTGGCTCGATTTCGCCACGCAGCAAACCACCGCCGCTGCAGAAAAAGCCGCGAAAGGGGCCATGGGCGGCGCGAATATCGTCGATCCTGCACAGTGGCTGGTGATCTCGCAATCGATGTTAGGTCAACTGCCCAAGGGCATGTTCGAGGCTTCCGCTAAGCTTGCGCAAGAACAGATGCAGCTGTGGACCGGCGTAATGCAGAGCTTCGCGGCGGGCGCGACAGGAGGGAAAGTCTCCAGCGCGCCAGAACCTGCGGCTCTGCCCAAATCCGACCGCCGCTTCGCCGATCCGGCGTGGCGCGAGCACCCGGCCTTCCTGCTTCTGCACCAGACCTACCTGATGCTTGCCGACTACTTCCGGCAGGCCGTGAAAGGCGTGGAAGGCCTAGACAAGACCAAACGCCAGCAACTTGAATTCGCGGTCACGGCACTCGCCGAGGCGATGAGCCCTGACAATTTCCTCGCGCTCAACCCGGTGGTGCTCAAGCGCACGATGGACAGCAAGGGCGCCAATCTGGTGCGCGGGATGCAGCACCTGGTGAACGACCTCAAGCGCGGGCAGCTGACCCATACCGATCCCGACGCTTTCCGGCTGGGCGAGAACCTCGCCGCTTCGCCAGGCAAGGTAGTGCACGAAACGCCGCTTTATCAGCTGATCCAGTATTCGCCGTCGACCGAGACCGTGCTGGAAGTGCCCCTGCTGATCTTCCCGCCGTGGATCAACCGTTTCTACATCCTCGACCTGACCCCCAAGAAGAGCTTCATCAAGTGGGCGGTCGATCAGGGCATCACTGTTTTCGTGGTCAGCTGGAAAAGCGCCGACGAGACGATGGGCGACATCGTGTGGGACGATTACATCCGCGCCCAGATGGAAGCGATCGATCTGGTGCGCGGGCGGCTTGATGTGCCGGCCGTCCACACAATCGGCTATTGCGTGGCGGGCACGACGCTGGCGGCGACGCTGGCGGTCCTGCACCGCCGGGGCGAGGCGGATAAGGTCAAGAGCGCGACTTTCTTCACCGCGCAGGTGGATTTCGAGCGGGCGGGAGATCTCAAGAACTTCATCGATGAGAGCCAGCTCGAAATGATCGGGCAGCTATCCCCGCAGGGCTATCTCGACGGGCGCTATCTTGCTGCGGCCTTCAACGCGCTGAGGGGCCGCGATCTGATCTGGAACTACGTCGTCAACAACTACCTGCTGGGCGAGGATTACCCGGCCTTCGACCTGCTCCACTGGAACGGAGACGTCACCAACCTGCCTTCCAAGTGGCACAATGCCTACCTGCGCGATCTCTACCGCGACAACAAGCTGGTGGTGCCCGATGCGCTGGAAGCAGACGGTACGCCGATCGATCTCACCTGCGTCGCCACCCCCAGCTTCGTACAGGCCGGGCGCGAGGACCACATTGCTCCGGCTGAAAGCGTGTGGCGCATCACCCGCCACTTCACCGGCCCGATGGAGTTCCTGCTGGCAGGATCAGGGCACATCGCAGGCGTGGTCAATCCGCCGTCCGCCGGGAAGTACCAGTATTGGGTGGGAGACAGCGCAGCACCCAGCCTCAAGGACTTTGTCGCGGGCGCGACCGAGCATCCGGGCAGCTGGTGGCCGCACTGGCTCGAATGGCTCCACAAGCAGTCCGACGCGCGGGTGCCTGCACAGGGCAAGCGGGCGCCCGGCGGAAAGGACGACATAGTGATCGAGGACGCGCCCGGACGCTATGTGAAGACGCGTTAGACCCAATATATTGAAATTGAACTGTATTCACGATTTTTGTGCAGTGCACAAAAACGCTTGACTTCGCATTCGCACTCACTATTTTGTGCAGTGCAACATGAAGCGAGGTCGCTATGTCCGACGTTGAAACCAGTGCCGAAGTGAAGGCTCCCGTGGCCAAGATCGATGCGGCTGCCGAGAAGGCTTACGCCGAAGCATCGGCCAAGATTGCGGAAGCCCCCAAGGCTGCTCCGTCCGTGAAGACTCCCGCTGCACCCAAGAAGGCTCCGGTCGCCAAAAAGGCGGCCCCGGTCAAGACGGCTGCAGCCAAGACCGTCAAGAAGAAGACGGCGACCAAGACCGCTCCGGTCAAGAAGCC
Organism: Porphyrobacter sp.; assembly: GCA_027533455.1. Lineage (GTDB taxonomy): Bacteria > Pseudomonadota > Alphaproteobacteria > Sphingomonadales > Sphingomonadaceae > Erythrobacter. Next base: position 155,689 of record JAPZUC010000006.1, read on the forward strand.
CGTGCTGGCCAAGAAGGCTGCCGCCAAGTCGAGCAAGCCTGCCGCCGCGCCCAAGACCAACCCCGTCATCAAGCTCAAGGATACCATCATGGCCACTGCCAAGACCGCCGACATCACCGCCACTGCCAAGAACGTCGTCGCCGACGTCCAGGCCCGCGCCAAGACCGCTGCTGCCAAGGGCACCGTGCTCGCCAGCGAAGCGACCGAATTCGCCAAGGCGAATGTCGAAGCTGTCGTCGAAAGCGGCAAGATCTTTGCTGCCGGTGCGCAAGAACTGCTCAAGGACAACATCGAAACCGGCAAGACCGTGTTCGAAACCGTCACTGAAGACGCCAAGAAGGTCGCCGCCATCAAGTCGCCGACCGAGCTGTTCCAGCTGCAGGGCGAAATCGCCCGTCGCAACTTCGACGCGATGGTCTCCTACGGCTCAAAGCGCACAGAAGCCTGGGTGAAGCTCTACAACGAAGCTTTCGCCCCGATCTCGAACCGCGTCAGCGTCGCGGTCGAGAAGGTGAAGACCGCCGCTTAATCACACGAATTCTCCGGCCGGGCCTCTCTCCTCTCTCTCCCAACCCGGTCCACGAGAGCGCGCCGCAAGGCGCAGGCCCGAGCAAGCCCAGCTTGCTCGGGCCTTTTCTTTGTACGGGTACTCCCTCACCCAAAACAAATCACACCTATCGCTTGCACCTGCCCGAGCGAATCCCATAATGGAGGACCATGTCGCATCCGTGCCTTCTTGACCTCGCCACCATGGACGAGCTGCTTTCGCCGCTGACCGTGCCTGCACGCGCGGAAGACGAAGATGGCGGAAAGGACGGCGGCGGCTCCGGCGGAAGTCAGGTCGGCGTTGCCACCAAGACCCGCGCCAAGGCCAAGAAGCCGAGCCAGTACAAGGTGCTGATGCTCAACGACGATTACACCCCGATGGAATTCGTGGTGCTAGTCCTGAAGCGCTTTTTCAGCATGGATCTGGAACAGGCCACACGCGTCATGCTCCATGTCCACCAGCGCGGTGTCGGCGTATGCGGGATTTTCACCTATGAAGTCGCCGAGACCAAGGTGAACCAGGTGATGGACTTCGCCCGCCAGAACCAGCACCCGCTCCAGTGCACGCTGGAAAAGGCCTGAGGCCGCGGCAGGGGTGAGGCGGCCGCACCACCCGCAGCCAAATCCCGTCCTGTCAGGTCAGGAAAGCGTCTGGGACTATCCCCGCCCCGCCATCGCCGAGCCGACATCCCGTCACATCCGGATCGTTCACAAGGGGATCGTGCTCGCCGACACCCGCGCTTCATGGCGCACGCTCGAAACCTCGCATCCACCGACCTACTATATCCCGCAGGCCGACATCGCGATGGCGCATCTGCGGCCCAACCCCGCGCGCTCGATCTGCGAATGGAAGGGACAAGCGGCCTATTGGGACGTGTTGATCGCAGGCGAGCGCACCGCGCAGGCTGGCTGGAGCTACCCTTCACCGACACCCGACTTTGCCGGCATCGCAAACCACATCGCCTTCTACGCCGCACCCTTCGACACTGTGACAATCGATGGTGAGCAGGTCACCCCGCAGTCTGGCGGCTTTTATGGCGGATGGATCACCAGCCGCGAGGCTGGGCCGTTCAAGGGCATCCCCGGCAGCCGGTTCTGGTAAATGCAGCGCTCAGCTTGCACAGGCCACAGCAATTGGGGGCATGACGCGCGCGTCCTAAGTCGCTAGGGCGACAAGGCGCCCGCCATCCACGGAAAAATGCTGCTCTTGTCCAACCTGATCCCCAGCATTGATCGCTACATCCTGCGGCTGACAGTCGTGCCGATGCTCGGCGTCTTCGCGCTAGCCGCCTCGTTGCTGATGCTGGACAAGATGCTGCGCCTGTTCGATTTCGTCGCGGTCGAAGGCGGCCCGGTGGGCGTGGTCTTCAAGATGCTTGGCGCGCTGATCCCCGAATATGCGAGCCTTGCGATCCCGCTCGGCCTGTTGCTGGGCGTGCTGCTGGCGTTCCGCAAGCTGGCGACCTCGTCCGAACTCGACACCATGCGCGCCGTCGGCCTGTCGTATAACCGGCTGCTGCGGATGCCCTACCTTATCACACTGGCGCTGGTGGGGGTGAACGTGGCGCTGGTGTTCTACGTCCAGCCGCTGAGCCGCTACTATTACGAACAGCTCGAATACGAACTGCGCTCGGGCGCGCTCGGAGCCTCGATCAAGGTCGGCGAATTCACCACGCTAGCCGATCGCATGGCATTGCGGATCGAGGCGAGCGAGGACGAGGGCCGCCGCCTGATCGGTATTTTTGCCCGCGTTGCGAACAAGAAGGGGCAGGTGCTCTCGATCAGTGCCCGCGAGGGGGCCTTTCTCGCCACGCGCGACAATCCCGATACGATCATCCTGCGCCTGACCGAAGGCACGATCATCCAGGACACCGGAATGAGCGGGCAAACCCCGCGCGTGCTCAGCTTCAGCCGCCACGATCTGCCGATCGATCTGCCCGCGATGGAGAAGTTCCGCGCGCGCGGCGACGAGACGCGCGAATACATTCTGCCCGAATTGCTCAAGATCGGCTGGAGCCGCGACAGCGCGCCCGATCGGCGCGATGCCAGCGTGGCCAGCTTCAATTTCCGTCTGGTCGAGATCGTGATGATGTTCCTGATGCCGCTGCTGGCGGTGGCACTGGCGATCCCGCCCAAGCGTTCGACCAGCGCGCTCGGCGTGTTCGTGTCGATCGTGATGGTGGTCGCCTATCACAAGGTGAACCAGTACGGAGAGGACGTCGCCTCGATCGGCAGGCTCGATCCGGTGCTCGCCTTCTGGGTGCCCTTCGTGCTGTTCGCGGGGCTGATTGTGTGGATGTATTACCGCGTCGCCTATGTCCCCGGCGGGCAGGCGATCGGGGCGCTGGAAATGGTCTTCGCCAAGCTGTCCAAGCGGATCGGCAAGCTGTTCTCCCGCCGCCCGCCGCCGCACGCCTATCGCGCCGCTGCCGAGACGGCTCCGGCAGAGTAGGCCCCGGCAATGCAACTCGACTTCTTCCCCTCACGTACGTTGACGCTTTACCTCGCCAAGCTGTTCGTGGTTCGCATCCTTGCCGTGCTGGTGATGCTGGTGCTTGTGCTGCTGGCGCTCGACCTGCTGTCGCAGACGGGGGACATTCTCGCAGCGCCCGGCAACGGGCAGGCCGAAGTCTTACGCTATGCCTCGCTGCGCGCACCACAGCTGGCCTCACGCTTCCTGCCCTATTCGGTGCTGCTGGCAACGTTGATCACGCTGGTCACGCTGAACCAGAACTCCGAAGTCGTGGCGATGAAGGCGGCCGGCCTCTCCGCCCACCAGGTGCTGGCGCCGCTGCTGCTGACTGCGGCGCTGGTCTCGGCGGTAAGTTTCGCCTTCAACGAACGGATCGTCACCCGCGCCAATGCGACGCTGGATGCATGGGAGGCGGCAGAATACGGACCCGTCCCGGCAGCCGATAACAAGGTGGGCAAACCGCGGTCGAACATCTACCTCACCGATGGCGAAAACATCCTGACCGCCGCGACGCTGACCGGAACGGGTAAGGACATCGTCCTGAGCGGCGTGACATGGTACGCCCGCGCGCCCGGCGGGATCATCCGGGAACAGATCCGCAGCGCCCGCGCGACCTATGCCGCGCCCGGCTGGCGGCTGGATCAGCCGGTGCAGTTCGACGTTGCAGGTGCCGTGACCGAGCGCCCGGCGGCGCTGGTGGTGGGCGAAAGCCTCACGCCGGAACGGATCATGCTGCAATCGTTCGATGCCGACGCGCAGAGTTTCTGGGAGCTGAAGGCCTCGATCGACGCTTACGAGGCCGCCGGCCGGAACACCGACGAGATGCGCGCCAAGTGGTGGCACCGCTTGTCGGGGCCACTGTCGGCGCTGCTGATGCCGCTGCTCGGCTCAGTGGCGGCCTTCGGGCTGGCGCGCTCGGGCCAGCTGTTTGTGCGCGCGATCATCGGCATGGCGCTGGGCTTTGCCTATTTCGTGGTCGACAACGCCGCCCTCGCGATGGGCAGCTTCGGTGGCTACCCGCCCTTCCTCGCTGCATGGGCACCATTCTTCCTGTTTCTGCTGCTCGGCGAGACGGTGCTGGTGCGGACCGAGGAATGAGCTGGTCGCTCCGGCTGGCGCGGCCAGAAGACGCCGAGACGATGCCGGCCATCGAGCGCGAGGCAGCCATCGCCTTCGCAGCGGAGCCGTCGGTCAATCCGGCCCGCACCCGTTCGCAAGCCGATTACGCCCGCCTGATCCGCAAGGGCCACAGCCTTGTCACCCATGTGGGCGAGGCAATGGCGGGCTTTCTCGTTGCCGAACCCTTCCGACGCGAGCTGCACATCTGGGAGATGGACGTGGCCCCCGCCTTCCAGCGGCGCGGCATCGGCGCCGGGCTGGTGCGCGCGGCCCAGATCGACGCGCGTAATACCGGCTTCAAAGCGCTCACGCTTACCACCTTCCGCGATCTGCCGTGGAACGGGCCGTTCTATGCCCGCCTCGGCTTCGAGGAAGTCACTGCGCTCGACGCGCATATCCGGCTGGCGGGCGAACTGGCGAACGAGATCGACGACGGCCTGCCCGCCGACCGCCGCTGCGCGATGATCTGCTTTCTGGATTAAGCGGGACGGGCAGCCCTAGGCCGCCTTTCTCCCCATCGTGCTCTTGGCGATCCGGCCGACAAGCGTCAGCATCCCGGGGTGGTTCGCGCCTTCATAGGTCGAACCCGTGCCCAGCTCGCGGGCGAGCCGCCGGTGCGCTTCGGGCAGGTCGTGGTAAGGCATCGAGGGCATCAGGTGGTGCAGCGCGTGATAGCGCAGGCCCACCGGTGCCCAGATTTCCGCGACAACCCCCGGAGGCGGCACGTTGACGGAATCGAGGAACTGCGCGGTCACTGTCATTGCCTCGCCCTCGTTCTCCCACAGGTGCGCGACCAGTGTGCGCAGCTGGTTGAGCACCGCAGCAAGCGACAGGATCGCCAGCGCGGTCGCCAGCGGCTGCCAGCCGAACACGAACACGGAAGCGATCAGCGCCATCGCCCAGAGGCTCGCACCCGCTTCCTGCCAGCGCACCCGGCCCGCAAACTCGCCTTCGGGCGCCTTGCGGCGGAATTCGGGGTTGATCGAGAGCGACGAGAACCGCTCCCACACGAAAGTGCGCAGCGGCGGCACCAGCAGGCCGAGCGGGTAGAGCACGCCGAAGCGCACGATCAGCGCCACCGGCAGCAGCATCGCCACCAGCACGAACAGCGGCAGGCTCCACGGCTTCATCAGCGCGAGCGGCAGGTATTCGGGGTCCTCGATCGTGCCGTATTGCGTGCGCTTGTGATGGATCACGTGCACGCCTTCATACATGAAGGACGGCGTCAGCATCGGAATGCCGACCAGCAGGTTCCAGCCCGTGCGGAAACCCGGCAGCGCATCGCGGTGGATATGGGTCAGCTCGTGGATGAACATCAGCGCGCGGTACAGCGCCAGCGCCGCGACGAGGCCTGCCGCGATCTGCACGGCAAGGCTCTGCGAAACGATCGCCACCGCAATCCCGGCATAGCCCACGCCAGCGGAAAGCAGCATGTCAGGCCAGTAAATCGACGCCTTCGCTTCGCCCAGCCCCTTGGTCAGGTCGCGCGCGGCGCGCAGCATCGCTTTGTCGTCCTCGGCCATAAACTGGACGCGGGTCGCCTTCACGGGGGCAGGAGAGAGGGGCTGGTGCACGGTCATATCGGGGGTCATCGGCTTTAATTCCTGAGGCTCGCCCTACCCGAAAACGGGTCGCGCGCCAAACGCGGGTTGTTGGTGACAGTTATCGAACGCCTTGCGCGATTGGCGCCGGCGCGACACAGACACCTTGATCAACCGCAATTACGGGGATGGCTGCGTGACGGATGAACTGGCCCGTGGGGCTGAGATAGTAATCGAACCGGTCACGGACAAGCGTGGGCGTGTGGCCTTTGTCGATCTCGGGCGGGCATTCTCCGACCGGCTCGAACATTTCGTCCCGCAAATTCGCTCCGAACAGATCGAACTGGTCGATCCGTCCAAGAACCCGTTCTTCGGCCACGCGCGCGCGCAGCTGTTCATCGCGAAGCAGGGCGACACGCCGGTGGGACGTATCTCGGCGCATATCGATGAACTGGCGCTCGCCATGCCGGCCGATCAGGGCTTTGGCCCAGACACCGGCTTTTTCGGCTATCTCGATGCCGAGACGGAGGACATCGCCCGCGCATTGCTCGCTGCTGCCGAGGCGTGGCTGGCCGGCGAGGGAATGAAGCGCGTGCTCGGCCCGATCTCGCTGTCGATCTGGGAAGAACCCGGCCTGCTGGTGCGCGGCCAGGATCACGCGCCGATGATCATGATGGGCCACCACCCGGCGCATTATGCCGGCTGGATCGAGGCAGCGGGCTATGCGCGCGCCAAGACGCTCTACACCTACGATCTCGACATCTCGAAGCCGTTCTCCCCGCTGGTGCAGCGGATCGTGCAATCGGGGCACAAGAATGCGCGGATCAACGTCCGCCGGGTGCGAAAGGCCGATTGGGACGCGGAGGTGGCAATCATCCTCGGCATTCTCAACGATGCTTGGTCCGACAACTGGGGCTTCGTGCCCTTCACCCCGGCCGAGGTCGCCTACGCGGGCAAGAAGCTGCGCCCGATCATCAAGGAAGAGCTTAACATGATTGCCGAGGTCGATGGCCGGCCCGTGGCCTTCATGCTGACCTTCCCCGACGTGAACGACGCGCTGGCGAAGATCCGCGGCAAGCTGCTCCCGTTTGGCTGGTTCCACATGCTGCGCTGGTTGCGCCACCCCAAAGGTGCGGGGATGCGGGTGCCGCTCATGGGGGTGCTGAAGGAACTCCACAACAGCCGCCTTGCGAGCCAGCTGGCCTTCATGATGATCGAGACGATCCGGCTTGAGGCCAACGGCAAGTACGGCTCGACCCGCGGCGAGCTTGGCTGGGTGTTGGAAGACAACCAGGGCATGGTCGCCATCGCGGACACGATACAGAGCACGGTTAACCGCGAATATGTGATCTACGAGCGGGTGTTGGGCTGATTGAGCCACCTGCGGGGGTGCAAACCGCCCGCCCCGCCTCCCCAAAGAAAAAAGGCCTCCGTTGCAGAACAACGGAGGCCTTTCGGGATCGTATCACCAGCCGTTTGGACGGGAGGGGGGTCTTGGCGGTGACAAAGCTATAATGATCGACCTTGCGAGCAGTTCCCGGCGACCTCAAAATTTTTTTGACCCTAGGGAAACAACAGAGAAACTTCAAGGATACCAGCCACTTGTCGGATAGGCGCGACGGGCGCGCGGGGAACCGCTATGGCGTCGAGTCAGTTGCTCAACCAGACCAGCCAAAGGTGTCTCATGTCTCTCGGAAGCCAGATCGCGGCCAACCTGCCCTTCTTGCGCCGCTTTGCCCGCGCGCTCACCGGATCGCAGGCGAGCGGCGATGCTTTCGTGCGCGAGATGCTCGAAGCGGTGCTGGCGGACGAGACACTGATGGCGAGCCTTTCGGGCGGGCGTGTGCCGCTTTACCGCGCTTTCGGGAAGGTCTGGGCGAGCGCCTCGGGCTCGGCTGCCACAGGCACGCCGACCAGCGAGCACGAGGCCGGTGCGCAGGCGCGGCTCGGCGTGATCACCCCGCCAGCGCGGCAGGCACTGCTGCTGACCACGCTTGAGGATTTCACCACGGCAGAGGCCGCAGAGATCCTCGAACGCTCGCCGGAAGAGGTTGCAGCCCTCGTCGCTGAAGCCATTGCCGAGATCGAGCGCGAGCAGACCACCAGCGTCCTCATCATCGAGGATGAACCTCTGATCGCGATGCAGCTGGAAGATCTCGTCACCGGCCTGGGCCACACCGTCAGTGGCACCGCCGCGACCCGCACCCAGGCCCGCGCGGCGGTGGCCGAGGCCATGCCGGGGCTGGTGCTGGCCGACATCCAATTGGCCGACGGTTCGTCCGGCCTTGATGCCGTGGACGACATCCTGAGCGTCGGCGCGATGCCGGTGATCTTCATCACCGCCTACCCAGAACGCCTGCTGACCGGTGACCGGCCCGAACCGACCTACCTCGTCACCAAGCCCTTCCAGGAAGCCACCGTTCGCGCGGCGATCAGCCAGGCGCTGTTCTTCGGATCGACCAGGCCTCTTTGATTTCGTGCCACCTTTGGTGGCGCAGACCTCCCGCTCCGCCTCCCCACCCGGCCACCATAACATAGTGGTACTATTGGTGGCCGGGTGGGGAGGCGGAGCGGGAGGTCTGCGTCGCGCTTCAGCGCGACCTTAGAATCAAGGCTTCCGCACCCTTCTGTCCGGGTCCTTGTCACGAATCTTGAAATCGGCCGGCCGGCGCACCGGCACCCGAAGCACGCAGCGCACCCCGCTTTCGGCAAAATCGAGCGTCACCGGCTGGCGCAGTTCATGGGCGACGACCTTTTCGATCAGCTCGGTGCCAAACCCGCGGCGTCGCTGAGTGGCGACCGGTGGTCCGCCGGTTTCCTGCCATTCAACCTCGGCCCATGCCGTCTCTGCAGCGGGATCATCACCGCGCTGCCAGCGGATCGTGATCTTGCCGCCCGGTACGCTCAACGCGCCATACTTGGCGGCGTTCGTCGCCAGTTCGTGCACCGCGAGGCCAAAGGACAGCGCATCATTGGGCGCCAGTTCCAGTTCCGGACCTTCGAGCAGGATCGCGTCCCCCAGAGCTACGCGGAAGTGCTGAAGCTCGGCCTGGATCACCGCGCGGATCGGGGTCGTGCCCCAATCGGTGACCGTCAGAAGGTCGTGCGTCGCCGAAAGCGCACGGATCCGGCCTTCGAGGCTGTCGGCAAAATCGTCGAGCCCGCTCGCCCGGCGGCGGGTCAGCGAAAGGATCGACAACACGTTGGCCAGCGTGTTCTTTACGCGGTGATTGAGCTCGCGGGTCAGCGAATTACGGATCGAGTGCTGTTCTTCGAAGAACGCGAGCCGCGCCTGATCCTCGAACGCCTGCTGCGTCAGCAGCCGTGCCAGTAGCATCAGCAGGCTCGCCAGCGCCAGCCCGAAGAACAGCGTCACCATCGACAGCGAGGAGAGCACCTGCACATTCGCGCTTTCGATCACCAGCATCAGCTTGCGGTCGGCGATGTTGACCTCCTGTTGCACGGTCTCGTCGGCAGCGTCGGCGATGGTTTGCGCCACCAGCAGGTGCCCGGTCGAAACCTCTCCGTCATAGAGCCGCACGCCGAAGCGGCCCTGTCCCTGCCGGTCGATAGCTGCATCAAGGAACTCGCGCGCGCGGAACGGTGTGTAGACGAAACCGGCGAGACTGCGCTCGTCGGGCAGGCCACCCGCCCGCGCCATACGGAATACCGGCATATAGATCGCAAAGGCGGGCGCTGTGCCGCTGGTTTCCTGCAACAGGATGATCCGGCCCGAGGCTGCGGGGCGCAGCGTGAGCTCGGCCTCGGCCATCGCTGCGGCGCGGGCGGCGTCGGAATACATATCGTAACCGAGCGCGCGGCGATTCAGCGCGGTTTCCGGCGCGAACATGGCAACTGGCGCGATGCGGCCGGTGCTGCCCTCGGCAGGCCGGGGATAGATGTCGGGATAGGCGGGCTGGCTTGCGCGGGTGCGGGAGAGAAAGCCGGGTAGATCGCGCGCCTCGATCACCGGGATCCAGCCGATCCCTTCCGCGCCCGAATATTCGGTGTTGAGCTTCAGCGCCCGCACGAAGCTGTCAAAGGTTTCGGGGCTCACTTCTGGAACGCTGGAGAACAGCGCCGCGCCGGCGCGCAGATAGGAGGTAAACCCGCTGCCGCTTCGGTCGAGCGCGGCCGCCACGGCTTGCGCATATTCGCGCATCTGCGCGCGCTCGCGGGCGCGGGCGTTGCTCTCGATCGCGAAGACGCTGAGTGCGGTGATCGCGGCGAGCGCGATGAAGATCACCAGCGGGATCGCGCGCGGATAGAGCACGAGCCAGCGCCGCGCCCGCCCCGCGGAAGACGGTGGCGGCAGCGCGGCGGGACCATCATCAGGGATCAAGGCGAGCGGGTCGATGGCGGGTATTTCCTGTGGGGCCAAGAGCCGAAGCATGACGCTGGGGCCGGTGGCGGAACCAAACAGGTAGCGCATCGTTCCCGAATCGTCCAAACTCGCCTTACGAGGGTTCTGGCCGGCGTCATTCTGACCTGGGCCGGGATAGACGGGACGGCCCTGATGCGGGCCGGGACAACGGGATCAGGGACAACCGAAGACTATGGCCTCCAATCACAGACAGGCTGGCGATGGCGGAAGCGGTGGCAGCGCCCAGCGCCGTCCGCCCGAATGGGCCGATGGGCTGAAGCAACTTTATGATTCGGTGGTCGAGGAAGCCCTGCCCGACAGCTTCAAGGACCTGCTCGACCGGCTCGACGAAATCGATCCTGCCCGCAGCAGAAATGCAGGCAATGACGATGCCCCGCCGCAAGGCCGCGGGACACAGGATCAATGAGCGATGAGCGCCCGACCGGCGACAGGCGCTCGGCTGCCGACAAATCCGATTTCAAGCGTGATCTGACCCAGGTCGTCCCGCACCTGCGTGCTTTTGCGCGCGGGCTTTGCGGGCGGCCCGATCTGGCCGACGATCTGGTGCAGGAAACACTGCTGAAGGCCTGGGCGGCACAGGACCGGTTCGAGCCCGGCACCTCGATGCGCGCCTGGACCTTCGTGATTCTGCGCAATGCCTACCTCACCGACATGCGCCGTAACCGTTTTCGCGGCGAGTATGACGAGGGCGTGGCCGAACGGATCCTGACGGCGCCCGCCGGACAGGAAGAACCGATCCACCTTTCCGACCTCCACCGCGCGCTGCTGACGCTTCCGGCGGAACGGCGCGAGGCGCTGTTGCTGGTGGGCGCAGGCGGATTTTCCTACGAGGAAGCAGCGGCGATCTGCGGCTGTGCGGTCGGCACGATCAAGAGCCGCGTGGGCCGCGCACGCGCTGCCCTGTCCGAAATGCTGGCAAACGGCGCGATCCCGCGCCGCTCAACCGATGACGACGTGGCGCACCGTGCGATCCTTGAAGAACTCGACATGGTCGCCGCCGGCAACGGGGTCAGCACGCGGGGGTAAGGCCTCCCGTCCTCAGGCAAGAAAAAGGCCCGAGGCACCGCTGCCCCGGGCCTTCTTCATTTTCGCAAGCCGGAGAGACTTAGGCGTAAGTCCACACCGTCCCGCGTGCGAGGTTCTCGCTGGCGAAGGCCCAGTTGAGCTTGTTCTCGACCACCGCATCGAGATAGCTCGGACGCTTATTCTGGTGATCGAGTTAATAGGCGTGCTCCCACACGTCGAGCACCAGCAGCGGGTTGAAGCCGCTGTCGGCCAGCGTGTCGGCATCGTGGGTTTCCTCGATGCTCAGCTTGCCGTCCTTTTCGGCGAGCCACACCCAACCGGACGCGAAGTGGCCGACGCCGCGGTCCTTCAACTGCTTCTTGAGCGCATCGACCGAGCCGAACGCCTCGTCGATCTTGGCAGTAAGGTCAGCCGAAACCTCGGTGGTCGCAGGCGCCATCGAATGCCAGTAGAACGCGTGGTTCCAGGTCTGGGCCGAGTTATTGAACAGGCCCTGGTTGGTCCCGCGCGAGGCAGCGACGATTTCCTCGAGCGACTTCGTCTCGTGATCGGTGCCGTCAATCGCGGCGTTCATTTTGTCGACATAGGTCTGGTGGTGCTTGCCGTAGTGAAACGACAGCGTCTCGGCCGAAATCTCCGGTTCAAGCGCGGTGTCGGCATAGGGAAGCGGGGAAAGTGCGAAAGCCATGGTGTTCTCCAGGGTCGTTGGTTGCGGGTTCTGCTGCATAAAGCCGATGTTGGCGAAGCGAGCATGGACGTCCCTGCCGCTCACCTTCCAATTCATCATTGCGCGAAACCCAATGCTGGTTCGCTATGGCATGATGGAGGACGATGCGGCGGATACACCCGGCGGGGTCTCGCCCGATTGGACCGCGATTATGGCGGGAAAAGGTCACAACGGGTGTGACAAGCCGGCTTTTTCGCGCCATGATTGCACGGGCAACCGCTATATGGGGATCACATGGCAAAATTCTTTGGAAACCTGCATCTCGTGCTGGCCGTCGGGCTGATCGCGGCGATTCTGGTCATCATCAGCTTCACTGGCTGGACCGGCTCCGATGCAAAATCATTGGCGGACGACGTGTTCCGCTGGCTCCACACCTTCTTCGGCATCCTGTGGATCGGACTGCTCTATTACCTGAACTTCGTGCAGGTTCCGACCATGCCGAAGATTCCGGCCGAGCAGACCGGGGCGATCAACAACCATATCGCGCCAAAGGTGTTCTTCTTCTTCCGCTATGCGGCGCTGGCGACGGTCGTTCTCGGCATCGCGATCGCCTTCCACAACGGTTATGGCGCACAGGCGCTGACCTTCGGCGGTGAAGGTGCGGACGGCATCAACATGATCGGGCTCGGCATGTGGCTGGGGCTTATCATGGCGTTCAACGTCTGGTTCATCATCTGGCCGGCACAGCGCAAGATCCTCAACATCGTGCCTGGCGCGACTGATGAGGAAAAGGCCAAGCTGCGTCCGCGTGCTCTGGCCGCAAGCCGCACCAACCTTCTGCTCTCGCTGCCGATGCTCTATTGCATGGTCAGCGCGAACCTCGGGGGTTGATAGTTGCGATTGCTCTCTCCTTTCGGGGGGAGAGCAACGCACAATCGAACTTCTAGCTGGCTTCGGGGGTTCGAGAACTCTGCTGCCCGGCACGCCAAAGATGCCCAATGCGCGGGCCGCATCGGGCATTTTTTGTTGCCTCTTCAAGCCGCCTCGGGTGACCCTTCGGCCGAGCGGTCAACCGCACTGGTGACCGCCACATTCATCGTGACATTGCCCAGCGTGCGCATCAGGTCGGGCAGCATCTCGACCGCCACCAGCAGCGCCAGCGGCTCGACCGGCACCCCCATCGCCAGCGCGATCGGGCCGATGGAGACGACAAAGCTGATCGATCCGGGCAGGCTCACCGCGCTGAGGCTGATGACGCTGGCGATCAGGATCCCGGCGATGGCGACGGTGGGCGAGACCTCCACACCTGCCAGCGCCGCGACATAATAGACAACCGCAAGGTTCATCGCCGCACTGGTCGCGCGGAAAATCACCACGGCGAGCGGCAGGACGAATTCGGCGGTCGAGGCGCGCAGGTCCAGCCGTCCGGCAGAATCGAGCATCGCGGGCAGGCTCGCCAGTGAAGACTGGGTCGACAGCGCCACCGCCTGTGCGGGCAGCATCGCGGAGACGAAGCGCCCGCCGGTGCGCCCGAGGCCGATGGCGATGGCATAAGCGAGCAGGAAGATGAAGGTGCCCATAGCGGTGACCGTCAGCACATAGTGTCCCAGCGCCGCAAAAGCCCCGCCGCCGCTCTGGACGCCGACGCCATACGCCAGCGCGAACACGCCGACGGGCGCGGCGGACAGCACCCAGCCAATGATCAGCAGCATCGCATTGCCAAGCGCATGGAAGAAGCCGAGCAGCCGGTCGCCCTGATGCTCCGGCAGACGGGTGATAGCGACTGCGAACATGACGAAGAAAAGCGTCAGCGGCAGCATCGCGTTTTCGGCCGCAGCGGCGACGATGTTGGGCGAGACCAGCGAGGCAAGGAAATCGAGCACCTTCGGCACCTCGCCCACGTCGGACGGGGTCTGCGCGAGGAAAGCGCTCGCGCCTTGTGGCACCGGAAAGGCGCGCAGCAGCGCAGGCATGGCGATCGAAGTGAAGGCCCCGCCTGCCAGCTGCACAAACACCATCAATGCGATCATCCGCCGCGCCACCGAGCCGACGCGGGCAGCAAGGATCATCTGCACCAGACCCAGCACAAGCAGCGCAGCGACCAGCGGAATGATCGTCATCTGCAAGGCGCGCAGCCACAGCCCGCCGACCAGCCCGGCGATATCGCCAAGCAGCACAGGCGCGCCCGCCATCGCCCCGATGATCCCCGCGCCCAGCCCGCCGACCAGCGCGGCAAAGGTCAGCGCAACCGGCAACCGGATCGAGACCAGCGCGAATTTCCCCTGCCCGCCGGCAGCGGTACTTTCATTTTCCAGCAACAGCCTATCCTTAATCGGGCGTCTTGCCCTTCACTTTGGGCGATAACCGCGCCAGAAGCGCGAGACAATCTTTTGGGAAGCAAGGCCGCAATCATGGCGAGGAAGCTGTTCGGGACCGACGGGATCAGGGGGCGCACGAACGCGGGCGTGATGACCGCGGCGACCGCGATGAAAGTCGGGCAGGCAGCGGGGCGTCATTTCGTGCGGGGAGGCCACCGTCACCGCGTGGTGATCGGCAAGGATACGCGGCTTTCGGGCTATATGGTGGAAAGCGCGCTGGTGGCAGGCTTCACCAGCGTCGGGATCGACGTGATCATGACCGGACCGCTCCCCACTCCGGCCATCGCGCTGTTGACCCGCGAAATGCGCGCCGACCTTGGCGTGATGATCTCGGCCAGCCACAATCCCTTTGCCGATAACGGCATCAAGCTGTTTGGCCCGGACGGCTTCAAGCTGTCGGACGAAGCGGAGATGGAGATCGAGCGGTTGATGGAAACCGACATCCCGCTCGTGCCGGCCGAAAAGATCGGCCGCGCGCGCCGGATCGAGGACGCGCGCGGGCGCTATATCCACGCGGTCAAGCAATCCGTGGCGAGCGAAATCCGCTTCGATGGCCTCAAGGTGGTGGTCGATTGCGCCAACGGTGCGGCCTATCAGGTCGCGCCCTCCGCGATCTGGGAGCTGGGGGCGGAGGTGGTTACGCTCGGTGTCTCGCCCAACGGCACCAACATCAACGACGGGGTGGGATCGACCGCCATCGCCGCGCTGCAAGCCAAGGTGGTCGAGGAGAAGGCCGATATCGGCATTGCGCTGGACGGTGATGCCGACCGGCTGATCGTGGTCGACGAGAAAGGCCGCGCGGTTGATGGCGACCAGATCATGGGGCTGATCGCGGGCCGGATGCAGGATCGCGGATCCTTGCGCGGCGGCGGGATCGTGGCGACCGTGATGAGCAACCTCGGCCTCGAACGCTATCTCAATGGCCGCGGGCTCGATCTCGTCCGCGCCAAGGTGGGCGACCGCTATGTGCTCGAAGCGATGAAAGCGGGCGGCTACAATGTCGGCGGCGAGCAATCGGGCCACATGATCCTGCTCGATTATGCGACCACCGGCGACGGCACTGTCGCGGCGCTGCGCGTGCTCGCCAGCCTCGTGCGTTCGGGCAAACCTGCGAGCGAGCTGCTTCACGTGTTCGATCCGGTGCCCCAGCTTCTGAAAAATGTTCGCTACGAAGGCGGCAAGCCGCTGGAGAACGCCGGTGTGAAGGCTGCGATCGCCGAGGCCGAAGCGAGCCTTGCTGGCAAGGGCCGCCTGGTGATCCGCCCCTCGGGCACCGAACCGCTGATCCGCGTCATGGCCGAGGGCGATGATCAGGTCCAGGTCGAGCATGTGGTCGATGCCATCTGCGAAGCGGTGCGCGCGGCGGTATAAGGAGGCTCGGGCGATGCTGGAAATGCGACCCGATTGCGAGATGTGCGGCGCGGGCCTGCCCGCGGAGGCGCCGGGAGCCTTTATCTGTTCGTTCGAATGCACCTTCTGCGCCGAGTGCGCGGAGGATCTCGACGACCGCTGCCGCAATTGCGGCGGCGAACTGATGGACAGGCCCTCGCGGGCCAAAGCGCTCCATGCGAAATATCCACCCTCGACGGAACGCAAGTTCAACGGCTGATTCCCGGTGCTGCTTGACGGGCACTGCGCATTCTGATGCTCTACCATCCCAGAGGAAGTGGCGGGGATGGGATGGACTGACCGGATCGGTTTGCGGGGCATCCTGCTGGCGCTGATACTGTGGGGCGCGACATCGACCGCCGAGGCCCAGCCGATGCAGTCGGCGGACGAGCAGACAGCCGCTGAACAGGCCGCCGCAGCAGACGCCGCGCTCGAAGCCGAAATCCAGCAGAGGCATCGCGGCTTCGACATCCTCGCGCGCAGCTTCAGCAAGATGAAGAGCTCGGAGCTGATCAACCTCAAGACCTATACCGATGCCGAATGGGCGCAGCTTGAAGCCGATGTGAAGGCGAACAACGCCGCCTGCAGGAAAGGGGATGCCGAGGCCTGCCTTGCCGCGGGCCAGGCCTACGAAAGCGGCGACGGCGTGTGGATCGTCTCCGCGATTTTCCACCCAGTTCCGGTCGTTCCCGCCCGATCGCCGATCGCCCAAAAGCGGCCGTCCGACCCGCTCCCGACAAAAACCGTCCCCGCATCCTCATCGGCTTGCTATGGCGCTGGCATGGCAAGCCTGACCCTTCCCCCCCGCATCCTCTCCATCGCCGGTTCGGACTCCTCGGGCGGTGCGGGGATTCAGGCAGATATCAAGACCATCACCATGCTCGGCGGCTATGCCATGACCGCGATCACCGCGATCACCGCGCAGAACACGCTGGGCGTGCAGGGGGTCGCTCCGATATCGCCGGAGATGGTCGCGCAGCAGATCGCCTCCTGCGTGGAGGATATCGGGGTCGATGCGGTGAAGATCGGGATGCTGGCGTCGCCTGAGGTGATCGCCGCAGTGGCCGAGGCGCTGTCCGGCATCGACGCGCCCGTGGTGCTCGATCCGGTGATGATCGCGACCTCGGGCGCGGTGCTGGTGGGGCCGGAGGCGGTCGCGGCTTTGCGCGAAATGCTGTTCCCGCGCGCAGGCCTGCTCACCCCCAACCTCCCCGAACTCGCGCATCTGGCGGGCCGGGAACTGCCGACGCACGCTGCGATGGTCGCGGCGGCCGAGGAACTGGCGGCAGCGACTGGCGCAGCCGTGCTCGCGAAGGGTGGCCATACACAGAGCGAGCGCATCACCGACGTGCTGGTCGTTCCGGGCGAGGCGCCGCTGTCCTTCGATCATGCGCGCATCGACACGCGCCACACCCACGGCACTGGCTGCACATTGTCATCGGCCATCGCGACCCTGCTCGGGCGCGGGGAGAGCCTGCCGGAAGCGGTGCGCCTCGCCCGCCAGTTCGTGCTGCAAGCCATTGAGGCCGCTCCCGGCTATGGCGCAGGCAGCGGCCCCTTGGGCCATCAGGCGGTGCGTGCTGCCCAGCCCTCTGCTGTCAGAGCGAAGTAGATAGAATCGCACCACACGCCCGCAATCTGCGCAGTCTTTTCCGCGCGGTGCGTTTCGGTGAAGCCGAGTTTTTCGAGGATCCTGATGGACGCCGTGTTGCGGGGATCGACCTCGGTGGCAATGCGCGCCACCCCGCCGACCGTGAGGGCCCGCGTGATGATGGGCACCAGCGCCTCCTGCACCAATCCCCGCCCCCAGAACTCGGGCGCGATGATGTAGCCAAGGGTCGGATAGCGGTAGAACCCGGCCTTGCCGATCGCACGCCCCTGATATTCGAAGATGAAATCATCACCCTCCTCGTCGGTCGTCTGCGCCATCGCGGCGAGCCAGTTGCGGGTTTCCTCCTCGCTCGCGTGCGGCGGCGTTTCCCAATAAGCCATAGCCTCTGGGTCCGAGAGTACCGCGTAGATTGCGGCAAAATCCTCTTCCGGGCGCACCCGGCGCAGCACCAGCCGGTCAGTTCGGATCATCATGTCACCCGCGGGGGAGCTCATAGAAATCGCAGATGCAGGCCCACGCTTCCTCGGCCGTTTCGACCCAGGTGAACAGGTCGAGATCGCTCTTGGAGATCACGCCTTCCTCGGCCAGCGCCTCGAAATCGATCACGCGGGTCCAGAACTCCTTGCCGAACAGAATGATCGGCATCGGCTTCATCTTGCCGGTCTGGATCAGGGTGACGAGCTCGAAGAATTCATCGAACGTACCGAACCCGCCCGGGAACACCGCCACCGCGCGGGCGCGCAGCAGGAAGTGCATCTTGCGCAGCGCGAAGTAGTGGAACTGGAAGCTGAGATAGGGCGTCACATAGGGATTGGGTGCCTGTTCGTGCGGCAACACGATATTGAGCCCGATCGATTCGGACCCGGCGTCCGATGCTCCGCGGTTGCCCGCCTCCATGATCGAAGGCCCGCCGCCCGTGGTGACGACGAATTGGCGCTCGCCATTCTCGATGATGCCCTTCTCGCTGACGAGCCGCGCGAGGGCATAGGCCTCGTCGTAATACTTGGCCTTGGCGGCGAGGCGGGCGGCGACCTTCTGGTCGTATTCGCTGCCATTCTTGGCTGCCTCGATCCGCGCCTCGGCCTGTGCGGGCGAAGGGATGCGGGCCGATCCGTACATAACGAGGGTCGATCCGACGCGGGCTTCGTCGAGCAGCATTTCGGGCTTCAGCAACTCAAGCTGGAAGCGGACGGGACGCAGTTCGTCGCGCAGCAGGAAATCGGTGTCGCGGAAGGCGAGCTTGTAAGCAGGGTGCGCGGTCTGGGGGGTGCGCTCGGGGCCACCCTCGGCAAAGCGGGTTTCCTCGCCCGCGCGGTAGAACTTGCGGTTGGTCAGGTCTTTGTCAGTCATGCCTAGACCCCTGCCAGACCCCGGTTAGACCCGCAATAGTCCTGGCTAGCCCCGCGTCAGGGAGATGTTTCGCGTGAAACATGCAAGCGACAGCGTACGATAGCTCATCTGCGCTATCAGCCGGAATTTGACAGAGTAGGTGCCAGAACATAGCATCTGGACGGCCCGCTCTGGGCTAAAGAGGGCGATAGAATGATCACCTCCGACCTGTCGAAATCGCCGACAGCCAATACATCGCCGCAGGACGGGCGTAGCAATCGCAGCCGTGCGCTGGGCGTAGGGGCCATGATCGATCTGGTCGCTGGCGGGGAGGTGGCGCCGACAGCTGCGCAGGTCGCAGAAGCTGGGGGCATGGGGCTGCGCTCGGTGTTCCGGCACTTCGAGGATATGGATGCGCTCTATCGCGAAATGACTGAAGCGATCGAGGTCGAGGTGCTACCCTTGATGCTCCGCTCGCTTGAAGGGGCGAGTTGGAAGGAGCGTCTCCTCACCCTCGCTGAACGCCGGGCCCGGATCTTCGAGACAATCATGCCGTTTCGTATTTCGGCCACCTCCGGCGCTCCTAATGCCAATTGATGGCGCCGGGAGGGGGGAAGCAATCGCCATGATCGTCCTGCGCACACCCGATGCAGCATTTGCGGACCTGCCGGACTACCCTTTCGCACCGCATTACTGCGAGATCGGCGACCGCGCCTCTGGCAAGGCCTTGCGCATCCACTATGTGGACGAAGGCCCGCGCTGCGCGCCGGTTGTGCTGATGATGCATGGGGAGCCGACCTGGTCTTACCTCTACCGCCGCATGATAGGACCCGTTGCCGAGGCCGGATACCGGGTGATCGCCCCCGACCTCGTAGGCTTCGGCAAGTCAGACAAACCGGGCGCGAAGAGCGACTATAGCTACGCTGCGCATGTCGACTGGATGCGCCAATGGGTCGAGGCGCTGGACCTTAGCAACATCACCCTCGCCTGTCAGGACTGGGGCTCGCTCGTCGGGTTGAGACTGGTGGCCGAGATGCCCGCGCGTTTTTCGGGCGTGGTGCTGTCGAACGGCGGCTTGCCCGAGGGTGGCCCGGCACCGCGCGCATTTGCGATCTGGCGCGCCTTTTCGAAATGGAGTCCGTTTTTCCCGATCGGCAAGATCGTCGCAAAAGGCACCAAACGGACGCTCTCGGAAGCAGAAATCGCTGCCTATGATGCGCCCTTCCCGGATGCGCGCTACAAGGCAGGCGCGCGGATCTTTCCTGCTTTGGTGCCCTTCGAGGGAAACCCTGCCGTGCCTGATCAGAAGCGGGCCTGGGAGGTGTTCGAAGGCTGGACCAAGCCTTTCTTGTGCGCCTTCAGTGATGGCGATCCAATCACCCGCACCGGCGAGACGCGCTTCATCGGCCGCGTGCCGGGCACCTTGGGTGCAGCGCACCGGACACTTTCGGGCGGACACTTCATCCAGGAAGACGACCCGCAAGGCTTTGTTGCCGCCATCCTTGATGTCGCCCGGCAGGGTGGCACAACGTGATTATCATCAACCAGCATTGTCAGCCGTGCGAACAGGCATTGGCCAGCGTCGCCGGTAGCGGGGCGGCTGGCGCATGAGACGCTGGGTTAAGGGCGCGCTTGGCATTCTAGCGACGCTGGCGGTGATGGGCGCGGCGGCTTATCACGTCCGCACCGATCTGGCGCTTGGCCTTGTGCGCTGGCGTAGCACGCAAGAGGTCGCGGCCAATCAGCCGGTGCCGTGGCAGCAAGGCCCAGCGATTCCCTCAGCCCCACCGACTGAACGTCCACCAAACATCGTGTTCATCTTGTTCGATGATCTCGGCATGAATGACCTTTCGACCTTTGGCGGCGGGTTTGCGGGCGGAAGGGTCAAGACCCCCAACATCGACCGGCTTGCCGCCGAGGGCGCGATTTTCACACAGGCCTATGCGGGCAACGCCACCTGCTCGCCCTCGCGCGCGCAGCTGATGACCGGGCGCTATGCCACCCGCACTGGATTTGAATTCACTCCGACGCCGCCCGGTTTCGCTCGGGTGGTTTCGATGGTTTCCGCCGACATCCAGCCGGATCGCCCCCCGGTGCTCTACAACGCCGAGGCCGATGCGGTCGCGCGCCCCTTCGAAGACCAGGGCCTGCCGCCTGAAGAAGTAACGATCGCAGAAGTCCTGAAGGCGCGCGGCTATCACACGGTGCATATCGGCAAGTGGCACCTCGGCAACGCAGCGAAGTTCCATCCCAACGCCCAAGGCTTTGACGAAAGCCTCAATATGGATGGAATGCTGCACCTGCCAGAGAACGATCCGGATGTGGTCAACGCCCATGTCGATTTCGACCCGATCGATCGCTTCCTGTGGGCCTCCGCCCATTTCGCAACCAGCTACAACAATGGCCCGAAGTTTGCGCCGGGCGGTTACCTCGCTGATTACTGGACGGACGAGAGCCTGAAGGTGATCGAGGCTAACCGCCACAATCCCTTCTTCCTCTACCTCGCTCACTGGGGCGTGCATTCGCCGCTGCAGGCGACCCGCGAAGATTTCGAGGCGGTTGGCGACATCGCGCCGCACCGCGCCCGCGTCTATGCGGCAATGATCCGCGCGCTCGATCGCAGCGTCGGGCGGATCATGGCGAAGCTCGAGGAAGAGGGCCTTGCGGAGAATACGCTTGTGGTGATCTCCAGCGACAACGGTGCGCCGGGCTATGTCGGGATCGAGCAGGTGAACGCGCCCTACCGTGGGGGAAAGGGAACCTTCTTCGAAGGCGGTATCCGCGTGCCGCTGTTAGCGCGGTGGCCAGCAAGAGTGCCGGCGGGAGCGCGGATTGCGCTGCCGGTAGGCCAGGTCGATCTCATGCCGACTTTTGCGGCAGCGGCAGATGCACCGCTGCCGCCGGGGGTGACAATCGACGGGCGCAATTTGCTCTCTGCGCTCACTGGACGGGGCCCGTCGCTGCGCGCTGATGCGCCGCTGTTCTGGAGCAGCGGATATTATCGCGCCGTTCGCGCGGGCGACTGGAAGCTGCAGGTAAACGGCAAGCAGAAGAAAGTTTGGCTCTATAATCTCGCCGCAGACCCGACTGAGCAACGCAATCTTGCCGCCAGCGAGCCAGCCCGGCGCGGTGAGCTCGAGGCTTTGCTCGAAGCGCATGAGCGCGGACGCAAGGCGCCGCTCTATGCGAGTACCTTCGACATGCCAGTATCGATCGACCGAACCTTGGCCCAGACCTTCGATCCGCGAGGGGAATGGATCTATTGGCCGAATTGACGGACCTGAGGCCTGCCACTTGCCAAGATCGCATCCGTACACTTCGATGCCTTCATGCCATAGCTCCTCGCCAAACCACGGAAACCTACGACGGAAAACGTTAGCCGCTGGTGGTCCAGTTTTCAGATGGCAGAGCAGACGCCCGTTGCCTTCTTGCAGGGAACGAAGGGACCTCGCAATCTATGCGCGCGCCATGGGCTAATCAGCAGCACTTCCGAACAGTTCGCTGTTGCCTTTTGTTGAACCAGCGATGTTCTCGGGGCGTTTCCTTCTCTCGCTTGCGACCACCCATTCATCTCGGCATGCTTGTGAAAAATGATGCCAACAAAGCGCGTGCAGGTGTTGTGATGCGAGGAGCTGAAGATGATGACATTGCGGGGCAGGGCGGCATGGCCGGCATTCATGGCATTGGCTGTGGCAGCCTGCGAGCGCGCATCCGACATGGACCCCGCGCCGCTACAGGCCGCCACCGATTTTGCCGCTCAGACCGCTTGCCCTGCGCCGCCCAAGCAGCGCGTTCATATCAAGGGCGGCGTCTTCTTGATGGGCAGCGATGCGGTCTATGCCGAGGAAGGTCCCCCGCGCGAAACCCGGATCAATGATTTCTGGATCGACCCGCACGAAGTCACCAATGCACAATTCGCCGCCTTCGTGGACGCGACCGGCTATGTCACCATTGCCGAAAAGCCGGTGGACCCCGCCCAGTTCGGAGTCCCGGCAAGTCAAATCCCGGCCCATATGCTCCAGCCCGGCTCGGCGGTGTTCACGCCGCCCGATCGGCCTTCGCGCAACTATGCCGACTGGTGGGACTACGTTCCGGGCGCGAACTGGAAGACGCCCTATGGCCCTGGCGGTCCTGACGCTGTCGCGGGCCAGCCGGTGGTCCACCTCGCATGGGACGACATGCAGGCCTACGCCGCCTGGGCCGGCGGCCGGCTGCCTACCGAGGCCGAATGGGAATATGCCGCCAGTGCCGGCGCACCGGACACTACCGCACAACCCGCGCCCGATGTTGCGAATAGCTGGCAGGGGGTCTTCCCCGTCGTCAATGAGGCAAAAGACGGCTTCAAGGGCATTGCGCCTGTCGGCTGCTTCAGCCCCAATGCTTTCGGGCTCTACGACATGGTCGGCAATGTCTGGGAAGTCACAACGGATTTCTACCGCGCCGGCCACGACCCGAGCGCGCGCGACAATCCGCGCGGTCCCAGCGAGAATGATGCCTATGACCCGCTCAATCCCGGCTTTGCCAGCAGGGTCATGAAAGGCGGCAGCTATCTGTGCGCGCCGAACTACTGCCAGCGCTATCGTCCCGAAAGCCGCCAAGGACGCGATCCGGGCCTCGGTGCCTCGAATGTCGGCTTCCGCCTAGTATATGACACCCAGAATTGAGCTGATGGCGCTAAGCTAACGGCTGATGGCGATCGGCTCGGATGTAGTCGCCATCATGACTGCAAAATGGGAGTTGGGATCAATCTATCTCATCCTCAGAAAGCCCCCGGTAGTTGCCAAAATCTCCTTGACGCAGCGATCGGAATACCCGCCCGATGAACTGTTGCATCGGCCCTTCGTTCTCAGCCTAGCCTATTTGAAGAATATCCGTGGTCCGCAACGGTGGTTAATCGGCCAGATACGACCGCGGGAGCGGCGGGGTGAATGGGAACGGGAGTTCAAGATCGTGAATTGGCACAGCGAAATCGCATCTGAGAATCGTCCATTTCAACCGACTGACGATCGCGCGTCGATCGAAGCTACAGGATTTTCGCGCTTGATCCTCACCGACATTCAGGCAAGCGAAGCGGTATGGCTCCAGAGTGCCGGTCCACGCGGCATTGTGCACTCGCGTGGGGGCACTTGGTCGTGACTATCCGCAAGGTCTGCGTCCTCGGCGCTCCTGCCGATCAAGGTCAACCACTGGTCGCCGAATTGCTCGCACACGGCTTTGACGTTACTGCCGGGGTGCGGCGGCCCAATGCCATGGCGGATACGCCGTTTCCCGAGCTTCCTACTGTGTTTGCGGACATTACCGATGCCGATGCAATGGCCCACGCCTTTGCCGGGCAAGATGCCGCTGCTTTTCATCTGCCGTTTGAATTCGACCGAGAGAAGGCTGCTCGTTTCGGCACCCAGATCGCCGCAGGAGCGAAGCGCGCGGGGCTGAAGAAGATCATCTTTAACACCGCCTGCTTCGTCGCGGATCACGATCTTGGCCTTTCGGCGCATGACGGCCGTCGCGATATCGAGCGCGCGCTGGAAGAAACCGGCATTCCGTGCGTGTTCATTGAACCGACCGTGTTCATGGACAACCAGTTCCGGATCTGGAACCGACCCTTGATCATGCGCGAAGGGATTTTCGCTTATCCTGCGAAGCCCGATCTGCTGATCAACTGGGTGTGTCTTGAAGATGTCGCCCAAGCGATGCGCCGTGCGCTCGAGACTAATGCTGCTGACGGCCGCCGTGTCCCGCTCGGTGGACCGGAAGCGCTGGTCGGCGACGATGTCGCGGCAAACCTTTCTGAAGTGCTCGGACGTACAGTGCGTTTCGAAAGCCTCGCGCCGGAGGAATTCGCGGCCCGCATGAGTGCGATGGTTACCGGTTCACGGGATGTAACACCGCTGAGCATTTATGACGGCATGGCGAAGTTCTACGCGTTCTATAATTCTCAGGCCACCTCGCCCCTGCTGGTCAACCCCAAGTCCGCCCGCGATCTGCTTGGAATGGAGCCGACGAGCCATCTCGAATGGGCGAAATCAAAGGACTGGAGTGCGGGCCTGCCGAGATAGCGCCGCGCCAGCCTACCTGCCGCCCGTCACATAGAGGCACTGCCCGGTAATCCAGCTCGCCGCGGGTGAAGCCATGAACACTACTGCGGCCGCAATATCCTCAGGCTCGCCATAACGCCCCATCGGGATGCCGATCAACGCCAGCAGCTTCTCGCGCTTTTCGGGCGTGTCGGTGCCCATACAATCATCGAAGTTCTCGGTCGGCACCGGACCTGGTGCAACCGCATTGACCCGAATCTTCGGCGCGACTTCTGCCGCCAAGGTCGCGGTCAGGCTGTTTACCGCCGCCTTGGCCGCGCCATAGGGACCGTTCTTGACCTGCGCTCCATAGGCCGAGCGTGACGAGATATTGACGATCGCTCCGCCACTCTCCGCCATGTGGCGGACAGCAACGCTCGATCCCGTCCAGACTGCCTTCAGGTTGAGCGCGATCTGCGCGTCAAAGTTTTCCTCCGGGGTGCGGGTCAGATAACGCGGGGTACCATCGGGGATGCCCCCGGCATTATTGACCCAGATGGTCAGTTTGCCCAGCGTGGCGACGGTTTGCTCAGCCAGGTTTTCGAGCGCGCGCGCATCTGTCGCATCAGTGGCGAGCGGCAAGGCGCGGCGACCCAGCGCGGTGATTTCAGCGGCCACTGCGTCCAGATCAGCCTGCGTCCGCGACGCGAGCGCGACATCCGCGCCTGCCTCGGCCAAGGCAATCGCGATCGCCCGGCCGATGCCTTTGCCGGCACCGGTCACCACCGCAACCTCGCCGTCAAGCCGGAACCGGTCCAGTATGCCCATTAGCCATCATCCTTTGCTTATACTGCGTCATGCCTACGGCCAGCACGCGTAAGGGACACTGGCGCTTCAAATAGTCGCACAAAAGAATGGCAGTGAGGGGATCGTTTTCACACCGGCGAGTTCTGGCTCACGACGGGCGGAACGCAGCCGTTCAATCTGGCAGCAGCATCGGAAACTCTCGACCCATATGTTGCCATTCCCTGATCCCTTCAATAACCGCGGCTCTTGCCGAAACCTGCCCAACGGACGTGCTTGAACGGCGTGACACCTTCGTGTGCAACTGCGGTCGTCAGTAGGTTTTTATGACGTTGCCTGGATGCAGGCGTTGCTTCGTCAGACAACAGTTAACCGACTAGGGATCGGCGCGGGGCGGCTTCTGGGATTCCAGTCAATCCCCGCGTCTTGATCGAGATGTAATCTTGTATCGTTCCGCACCTTCAATTATGCGCCGGCAAGTTGTGTGTCGGGGCCCAAGCGATGGATCAATCTCTAGCGGCGCTGGGTAATCCCGCCGTGCTCTTCTTCCTGCTGGGGGCGCTGGCAGCATTTGCCCGTTCCGACCTCACGGTGCCCGATGCCGTGGCCAAGGGCCTGTCGATTTTCCTGATGATGTCAATCGGCCTACGTGGCGGCGTCGAGGTGGCGCACGTCGGACTCGGTTCCGGTGTGGCAACAGCGGCATTTCTGGGGCTCGCCCTTTCCGCCTTGCTGCCGATCCCAGCCTATCTGGCCCTACGCTATGTCGGCCGACAAGATGTCATAAACGCAGCGGCCATCGCCGGCCATTATGGATCGGTCAGCGTTGTCACCTTCGTGACCGGCCATGACATCCTGATCGGCAAGGGGCTGGCGCCGGCCGGCTATATGGTGGCTGTTCTGGCGATCATGGAGACGCCTGCCATCATTTCGGCCCTGCTTCTGGCGGGACGGGCAAGAGGCAGCGGCGAAACAGCAACGCCCATGTCCGAGTTGCTCCGCGAAGTGCTGGTCAATGGGTCGGTGGTGCTCCTCGCCGGCAGTTTCGCCGTCGGCGTGATCGTTGGTGATGCCGGTTTCAAGCCGATCGCCCCGCTGTTCGATGGACTGTTTCGCGGCGCACTCTGCCTTTTTCTGCTCGACATGGGACTTGTGGCGGCGCGGCGTCTCATCGATGCAAGGCTGCTCACAGCGCCACTCGCGATGCTCGGCGTGGCGTTGCCGCTGGTGCAAGGCACCCTCGGCGTGGTGCTGGGGACTGCGCTCGGCTTTGCTGCCGGCACGGCGGCCGAGTTCGGCATCCTCGCCGCGTCTGCATCCTATATTGCAGTGCCGGCCGCCATGCGTCTGGCAATGCCAACGGCCGATCCGGGGCGGTATCTCACCATGAGCCTTGGCATCACCTTCCCATTCAATATCATCATCGGTATCACGCTTTACACCAGCCTCGCGCTGTCGCTCGCCTGAGGTCCCGCCATGCTTAGCTTTACCGATATCCGCATCGAAGTGCTGGTGGACGGTCCGTTAGTGCCGCGCATCATCACGCTGGCCGAAACCGCCGGTGTGGCAAGCTACACGCTGCTGACCACGCTCGGCGGGATGGGCGTACACGGCCGCTGGCGCCGGGATGAAGTCACCGGCACTACAGCCAAGCAGTTGTTCGTGACCATCGTTACAGAGACCGATGCGGAGCGCGTACTTGCCGCCTTCTCACCGCTGATGATCAGCCACGACCTGCAAGTGATCGTCTCTCCCGCAGCACGGATCAGCGCCTGACACTCAAAAGAGCAGGAGCGGTGTAGGGCCAACGAAGCTGGCCAAGGCAGCAATCTAGGTCACTTATTGAAGCTCGCTCATGACCGGCAGCAGTCAACCCGAGCCATTCATTCCCGACCGCCGGATTCAACGTCTTGTTCCGCCAAAAGCCGCCATGCCGCTTTCGGGATCGCGCATCGGCCCGGCCCATGAACGGAAATGGCACAGAATTGGGGCGACCCGCCAAGGCATCGCAACGACTGACTCCGCCGTGCCTTGAGGGCCTCACAGTACTTGGTCCCGAAAAGCCGACGACCGCTCGAATGGCTCTCTCAGGTCAGCGTGCGTGGCGGGCCATCCCGGCCTGGTCGAGCCGCCAGCGCAGGGTGTCGATCCGGTCCTGTCCGAAGAAAGGCTCGCCGCGGAACACCATGGTCGGCACACCCCAATGTCCGGCGGCATCGAGGGCCGCTTGATTGCGCTCGATCTCTTCGAGGTGATCGCCATCGGCAATGGCGGCGTCGAGCGCGGCGAGGTTCAGCCCGGCATCGGCCACCGCA
Source organism: Porphyrobacter sp. (assembly GCA_027533455.1). GTDB lineage: Bacteria > Pseudomonadota > Alphaproteobacteria > Sphingomonadales > Sphingomonadaceae > Erythrobacter. The sequence goes on from JAPZUC010000006.1 coordinate 183,286, forward strand.
TCTTTGAGCAGGTCACCCTGGTTCCATCCCCTTGTGCCCCCGAATATGAGCGCGGCCACCCGGTCGGCGAATTCCACGCCCCGACCGCGGCGATTGGCTTCCACCCCCAGTTTGGAGAGGCGGTAGATATGGGGCTGCTCCTTCGCCACCTCCATCGTCCGGAAATCCTGGACGATCGGATCGGGATCGGCCGGCAGCACCACCGGCCGTCCCAGCATCTCGCCGCGGCGGATGCTGTCGCGCACGATATACATCGGCGGCTTGCGGTTGGCCGGATCGAACAGCGCCTGAGGGTTGCGCACCGCCAACGGCAAGACAACCCGCAGCTGCACGTCGACTTCGTAATCGTCCGGCAATTGCAGCAGGTCAGGCGTCACCAGCCGCGAATAGGGGCTGCGGAACGACCAGAACACGTCAACGGTCTCGCCCATCGGTTTATCCTCTCTCATGCTTGCCGGGCAGCCCGGTGGCGGCGCAGCAGCCAGCGCAGGGCCAGCCAGAACATCGCCGCGAAAACCAACGCAATCCCGCTCAGCACACCATAGAGCCAGGGGTAATTGCCCAGCAGCCGCGCGGCGATGTTGCGGTTGACCTGCGCCCGTGAGTCATAGCCCTCCGGCATGGATAGCACGCCCATGCGCTTGGCGTAGGCGTCATATTCGCCAAGCAGCCGGGCTTTGACCGCAGGCTCGCTGGTGCTGAGATCGGTCGTCTCGCCCGGGTCGCGCGCGAGATTGTAAAGCCGCCACTGGCCGTCCCCGACCGGGGGCACACTGCGGGTGATCTTGTAGTCGCCCAGATAGAGCGCCGAATTGCCCGACACCTCGACCGCGCGGGACTCATCGGGCTCATAGGCACTTGTCACCTTGCCGCCAAGCACCGGGAGCAGGCTGCGCCCGGTCATCGGCTTGCCCGGGATCGACTCAGGATCGACCTTGAGCCAATCGAGCAGGGTCGGGGCGAGATCTGTGATCATGGCGGGGCTGGAGATGCGCTGCGGCGCGATCCCGGGGCCCGCCACGATGAGGGGAACGCGAAGGCCGCCTTCGGTCGCATAGAACTTGAACCATGCGCCCGGCGTTGCGGCAGCGGCGGCCCATTCAGGGCCGATAAAACCCCAGAAACCGGGGCCGCCCATTGTCGCAGGCGCAATGTCATAGCCGGTCAGCCGGTGGTACGCGGCAAGGCTGGCGCTGTCGTCCCCGCGGGAGGGTTCGGGGCCGTTGTCGGACGAGACGACGAAGATCGTGTTGTCGTATTCGCCTTTCGCCTTGAGGTGCGCGATCAGCCGCCCGATGTGGAAATCCATCGCCTCCAGCATCGCTGCGTTGACCTCCATCCGTGCGGCATAGAGCGCGCGGTCCTCCGGCGAGAGGCTGTTCCACAGGCGAAAATCCGGCGGCAGCGCGGCCAGCGGCGCGCCCTGCGGGATCAGGCCCAGCGCCTGCGCGCGGGCATGGCGCTCTTGCCGCAGGGCCTCCCAGCCCGTGTCATAGCGGCCCTCATAGTGGTCAATGAACTCTTGCGGGGCCTGCACCGGGATGTGAACAGCCTGGAACGGGAGATAGACGAAGAAAGGCTTGTCCGGATCGGTTGAAGCCAGATACCTGATCGCAGTGTCGACGATGAACCGCGAGGAATAGAAATCCTCAGGAACGCTCGCCTCAGCCCCGTCCTCGAACCAAGGCGCGTCCTTGTAATATGGCATATAGGAGCGGTCGTCCCAATTGTCCGCGCCCGAGGCGGCCAGCGCAAAGCTGCGGTCGAAGCCGTGGGATTGCGGCATCTCGCCGGGTGCTTCGCCGAGGTGCCACTTGCCCGACATGATGGTGCGATAACCTGCGGCACGTAGCCGGTCGGCTAGGGTGAGTACCCCCAGTTCCAGCGCCATCGTGTAGCCGGGCTTGCCCTTTTGCTCCTGCGGCAGGACTTCGGGAATCGTGGCAAAGCCGGTCAGGTGCGCGTCCATCCCGGTCAGCAGCATGGCGCGCGAGGGCGAACACAAGGGCGAGGCGCGATACTGGGTGAACAGCGCGCCGCGCCCGGCGAGCTCGTCGATATTGGGGGTCCGCGCCTCCCCGCCATAGGCGCCAAAGTCCATCAAGGCGACATCATCGGCAAGGATGATGACGACATTGGGGCGCTTATCCGCCAGAGGGCTTGCGCCGACCAGCATGGCAAGGGCGAGAAGCGGCAGCAGCAGAGCCGAGCGCAGCCCTGGCATGGGGCTAGGCGCCGCGCCCGAGCACGCGGCTGGCGATGATGAGGATCATGCCCATCGCGACTTCGATCCCGATCATGTCGGCAAGGAAGGGCGCTCCGTGGAACAGGTAAGCAGCGGTACGGTATGCGGCGGCGGCCAGTGCCAGTGCCGCAGCGGCGATGAACCATGGCCGCTCGCGCGTGACCAGCGCCATCACTATGAAGCTGGCACCGGCCAGAAAGAACGCGCCGATATCCATCTGGCTGCTCAGGGCGGAGCCGGTCAGCAAGGGCATGGCGAGCGCCGCGGCTGCGCGCACCGGCACCACCAGCCAGAGCGCCGCGTTGGCCGTCATCAGCAGGCCGACAAGGGCGACGAGACCCAGCAGAACCGATCGACGCGCGTTCATTTCATATTTTCCCCAATCCGCCGTTTCTGCGTGGCTAATCGATGGCAATTATGGTGGCAATAGATGTGCCCGTTGAACCGCCTTGCTATAGCAGACCGCGGCGCTCGATCGCTTCGCTGTGCGCAGGCAGCGAGAACAGCATCCCGTCCTCCCCCACCACGATCTTGCCGCCAAACCGCGCGGGCGCATTGCCCAAGAAGGCGGGGTAGAAATACGACTGTGGCAGCGGCGGCACGAGGTGCGAGAGCACCAGCATGCGCGCACCTGCTTCCTGCGCGCTCTCTGCCGCCTGCTCGGGCGAGGCGTGGTAATCTTGGATGTCGGCGAAAATCTTGGCGGTGCTGGCATTCCCCCCGGCCGTGAAGGCAGCCTCGATGTCCTTGACCATGTGCGGCTGGAGGGCATCGTGAACGATCACATCCGCCCCCTTACAGACGGTAATCAAGTTGGGCGATTTGGCGGTATCCCCGCTGATGCACACCGCGCGCCCCTTGTAATCGAAGCGGTAGCCGACAGCTGGCGCGACCGGATCGTGATCGACGGTGAAAGCGGTCACCGTCAGGCCACCGCCTTGCAGGACCACCGTGCTGCTGCCCCCCATCACAAAGGGCCGCGCCGCCGCTCCGGCGCCGCTGCGCGGCACAACCGTCTCGCCGTGATGCGCCACGCGGTAGGTGTTATCGAGTGCATAGGCCGCATTAAAGCCCGCCACGACCTGCTCGACGCCTTGCGGGCCATAGACCGGCAAGGGAGCGGTGCTTGCCCCGCTGGTCCAGTGATAGAGCATAAAGGGGCCGATGCCGTCGATATGGTCCGAATGGAAATGGGTGAGCAGCAAGGCGTCGATCTTGGCGGCGCTGATTCCCATCAGAGCGAGGTTGCGATTGCCGTTCTCGCCCATGTCGACCACGAAGACCTGCTGCCCGGCGACAATGACATTGCAGGGCCCCGCCCGTCGGGGATTGGGCATTGGCGAGCCTGTACCGCACAAGCCGAGGTGAAGACCGTCTCCCAGGCGGGCCAGTGTATCGCGCCCCGACGCCTCCTGCGCGCCGCGCTGGAAGATGACCGCGCCGATCTGCTTCTGAAACAGGAATGCCGCGGCCGGAGCCATCGCCACAACCAACAGGAGCCCGACGGCAATCCGCCTCATCATAATGTCCCAACTTTCGACGATATATTGGCATTGCCAATGCCGTTAAGCAAAGGGTTCCGCCTAAGAGTCATCGAAAACGCCCATCCTGCAAACCGCCGCCATCAACTCGCCTTCACTTACGTCACCTCCTGGCGCATCTCCCGAACGACACGCGCGGTGGCAAAAGGTCGCCTCCTGAATGTCGGATTTCGGGAAACGAACTGAGGATCGCTGCTAGTCACGGCCCGAGCAGGGTGGGGACAGCTTCTGAAAGACCGGTCATCCGGCATGCCGTTTAGGAAGGACGGCTAAGTCCCAGGCTTGGTCGTTCGCGCAATTCATGTGCAACGTCTTATTCCGGCCAAAGCCGCAGTGCGGCTTTTGGATTCGCCTGTCGACCTGGCTTATGTCCGACCTTGGGTTGTTTGCGGAAGGTTTGCTTGTCAGGCCGTGGCAATATTCGCCTTATCCGCGGGCGTTTCGACCGACTGATCGCGCTCGACACGCTCGGAATAGCGATCGACGAGCATTTCGGTGTGGGGCCGGAGCAAGACAGTGAACCGCACCAACTCCTCCATGACATCGACGATCCGGTCGTAGTAGCTCGACGGCTTCATACGTCCGGCCTCGTCGAACTCCTCGTAAGCCTTGGCGACCGAGGACTGGTTGGGGATCGTGACCATGCGCATCCAGCGACCGAGGATGCGCAGCGTGTTGACGGTGTTGAAGCTCTGCGATCCGGCGTTGACCTGCATCACCGCTAGCGTGCGGCCCTGGGTCGGCCGCATTCCTTTGTAGGCAAGCGGCAAGTGATCGATCTGCGCCTTCATGATACCCGTGACGGTGCCGTGCCGCTCGGGGCTGCACCACACTTGGGCTTCGGACCACAAAGAGTGCTCACGCAGCTCTTGGACTGCCGGGTGATCGTCACCGGCGATTTGATCGGGAAGCGGAAGGTCGGAAGGATCGAAGATCCGCGTATCGCAGCCGAAGAACTGGAGCAGCCGCGCGGCCTCTTCAACCGCGAGGCGCGAAAAGGACCGCTCTCGCAGCGACCCGTATAGCAACAGCACCCGCGGCGGCAGATCAAGCGACCCGAGGCCGAGTGCGGGGCGTGCGTGGACATACTCCGGCTTCAGCGCCGGCAGGTGCGTCGGGTCAGCGAGGGACCGCAGGCGGGTGTATTCGGTCATGCTGCCTCATCAGGAAAGCTGGCACGGGTGCGGTTGGCAAAGGCCACCAGCGAGAGCATCACGGGCACCTCGACCAGCACGCCAACTACGGTCGCCAACGCCGCGCCACTCGACAGGCCGAACAGCCCGATGGCAACCGCCACCGCCAGCTCGAAGAAGTTGGATGTGCCAATGAGCGCGCAAGGGGCCGCAATTGCGTGAGGCACGCGCCACGCCCAAGCCCAAGCATAGGCAGCTGCGAAGATGCCGTAGGACTGGATGATGATCGGCACCGCGATCAGCGCGATCAGTAGCGGATTGGCGATGATCGTCCCGGCCTGGAATGCGAACAGCAACACCACGGTCGCAAGCAGGCCAATAATCGACCACGGCTTGAGGTGCGCGGTTAAAGCATCGACCGCCGCCGCATCGCCGCCGTGGCCGGCGATCACACGGGCGCGGGCCCATGCCCCCGCCGCCAGCGGGATCACCACATAGAGGATTACCGACAACAGCAGCGTCTCCCAAGGCACTTCGATGTCGGTCACGCCAAGCAGCAGCGCGACGATCGGCGCGAAGGCTATAATCATAACCAGGTCATTCACCGACACCTGCACCAGCGTGTAGGCCGGATCGCCGCGCGTCATCTGCGACCACACGAACACCATCGCGGTGCATGGGGCCGCGCCGAGCAGGATGAGCCCGGCTATATACTCCTGCGCATCGTCGCGGGGCAGCAAGTCGGCGTAAAGATAGTCGAAGAACAACACGGCGAGTGCGGCCATGGTGAACGGCTTGATCAGCCAGTTGATCACCAGCGTGATCACCAGCCCCTTGGGTTTCCTGCCGATGTCGCGAATGCTGCCGAAATCGATCCCTACCATCATCGGGAAGATCATCGCCCAGATCAGCATGGCAACCACGAGGTTGACCGAGGCGTATTCGAGCCCCGCGAGTACGCCGACCGCATTCGGTGCGGTGATCCCCAGTCCCAGCCCCGCCACAATGGCGAGCAGCACCCAGATTGAAAGGTATCGCTCGAACATACCGAGCGGAGTGGTTTCGGTGTTCATGCGGCCCCTTCCATCGCGCCGATCTCGGCCAAGACGGCCTGCAATTGCCGGGCGTCCATCGCGATGCGGTCGAGCGCGAGGAAGGCCCGCACCCGCATTTCCAGCAATCGCCAGGTTTCCTCGAATGCCGCATCGACCTCGCCCTCGGAACCGGTGACGTCGGCAGGGTCGGGCAGGCCCCAATGCGCTTTCAACGGGCTGCCGAGAAACACGGGGCAGGCCTCGCCTGCGGCATTGCCGCAGACTGTGATCGCAAGGTCGATCGGCGGTGCGCCCGGCGCGGTGAACTCGTCCCAGCTTTTCGAGCGGAAAGCCGCCACATCAATCTCGCGCCGCACCAGCAGCCGTAGCGCGCCGGGATGCGGCACCCCCTTGGGTTTGCTGCCGGCGCTGAACGCCCGCACCCGGCCTTCGCCCAAATGGTTGAACAGCGCCTCGCCCAGGATCGAGCGCGCGGAATTGCCGGTGCACAAAACGAGCACGGTGAAAGGCGTGTCAGACATCGGGAGACCTCAGCTCAGGGGTTCGCAAGTGATCCCTACCATCAGGTCGGAGCACATTTCGGGCGCACCCTGGCAGCAATCCTGCATAAGGAAGGTGAGCAGGCAGCGCATGCTGGTAAAATCGGCGCGGTAGTGGATCAGGCGGCTCTCGCGCTCCGACCGCACGAGCCCGGCGCGCTCCAGCGTGGCGAGGTGATGTGACATGGTCGAGGGCGGGACACCGCAATGTTCAGCGATGGACCCTGCGATCATGCCATCAGGGCCAGCCTTGACCAGCATTCGGAACACGGAAAGCCGGGTCTCATGGGCCAGTGCGCCAAGAGCATCGACAGCCCAGAACTGCGTGTTGAGATCATCCATAGGAACCACCCTTCGAGAAATATCGAAATACCGGTTGATGGACAAACATCAAGCTATAATTCGAGAATTATCGAATATTTGACCGAAGTCTATTCAGCACAAGCGGCGTTGGGAGGCCACCAAGCTCAGGACGGCCGTTTCCGGGTACCTTCCAGATTGGCGGGTCCTGAAAAAGGAGCTTAGAAAAGCCGCCATACGCAAAGCGCGCCGAAGACCTAATTACCGGGGCTGGCACCTAGTGCGGCGAGCACTTCGTCCCACCGGGCATACTTGAAGTTCTGCGCCTGCGGGGCGTTCACCCCGTCCTGTGCGATGAACAGCCCACGAGGGAAATCCGGCCCGAAGTCGCGGTTGTCGAGCGCGATCCCATCGGTCTCTTCGGTGCTACCGAAGGCGCCAGCCGCGATGCGGAAGCGGCCCACCGGGGTCAGATCGGGCAGCCGGAATACCGCGTAGGCATTGTCGCCTTGCGATGATGCGACAAGATAGCCGCCGCTTTCGCCTTCAGGGGCGATTGCAAGTCCTTCCACATCCGCAACCAGCACCTTGTTGTCGACCGCCGCGACCAGACGCTTGGCGCCAGTGGTCATATCGATCGCCCAGATACCGGCGTCTTCCTCGCCGATATAGAGCGTGCCAGTGCGGGGATCGGCGATGCAACCTTCCGTCTGGGTCGGCACCTGCGCCAGCGTGGTGGTGGTGCCCGTGAAGGCACCATTCGCCTCGCGGATCACCGTACGGTAGATCGTCCCGCTCTTGGGCGCGGAGAAGGCAATGACGTCCTCAGCGCCTGCAAGCTCCACCATGCAGATGCCATAGCCCTCGCCCGGACCGACTGCGATTTTGCCGGCTGGCGCAAGCTTGCCGATGGCCGTGTCGAGCAGCGCGAGGAACAGGTTGACGGTCGAAAGGTCACTCCTGTCGCTCGCCGCCACCAGCACGCGGCCATCGCCAATCTCGATCAGATCGACATTGTTGAGGCCGGGTGCTGCAAGGAAGCTCATCTGCTCCCCCTTGAGGTCATAGACGTACAGGCCGCCCTTTTTGTCGGTGCCGACCACAAGACTTGCGGCCGGGTTGGCCGGATTGCGCCAGATTGCCGGATCGTCTGCGGCATCCTCCCTTGCCGTCCCCACGGGCGGAGTTTCCGCCCGTGGGGTCACGGTGACGGCAGGGTCACCAGTGATCCTTGGAACGGTGTTGCAGGCTGCCGATGCGGCAAACGCGAGAAGGGCGAAGCCGCGGAGGGCTTTCGGCATCAGAACGCATACCTCGCGACCACCTGGAACACCGGCCCGGCGCGCTCGCTTTCAAGTTCGTATTCGTCGAAGATGCGGCTTTCCTGTTCAAGGACGGTGTTGAACTTGTTGAAGTCCTCGTCCTTGGTGCTGTCAAGCAGGTTGGAGCCGACCGCGCGGATGGTGAAGCTATCGCCGAACCGCTTTTCGACGAAGATTTCGAGGTCAGCGCCATAACGGGTGAAGACTTCCTCGCCCACCACGCGGCCAAAGGCTTCGCCTTGCTTGCGATAGGTCGCCCCGAAAGCCGCGCCAAAATCGGGAATGTTCTGGATAGCGCCGAAGTTGTAGACGAATTTCGACTGGTCGTTGAACCGCCGCTCGCCGAATTCATCGGTGATCTTGCTGTCGAGGATCGCGAGGTTGCCGAAAAGCCCGGTGTTGGGCAGGCCGATGAACGACAGGCTGAACGACGCGTCGAATTCGATCCCGTAGACTTCGCCATCGCCCGTGTTGCGCGGGACGTAGACGAAGGTGCCGGGACCTTCCGAGCCATCTTCCACCGATCCATCGGCTTCCAGCGCGGTGGTCAGTTCGGTGAGGTTGCTGACGTCGCGGTAGAACACGTTGACGCCGACCACGCCGTTCTTGCCGATCTTGTGCTCGTAGCCGAGATCGCCGCCCCAGGCGGTTTCGGGCAGCAGGAAGGGGTTGCCGCGGAAGTCGTTGTCGCCGAATTCGGTCTCCAGCTCGATCGGAGCGATGAAATCGAAGCGCGGGCGACGCAGGGTGCGCGCACCCGACAGCGTGATCCGGCCATCGCCGATGTCGTACTTGAGCGAGGCCGAGGGCAGGAACTCGTCATAGTCGGTAGTGACGTTGGTGCCGGCCGGGTTGTCGGCATTGCTGCCGAAGATGTCGGTCGAGGTGCTTTCCCAGCGCAGACCGACCTCGAAGGTCAGGTTGTCGTATTCGCCTTCGATCAGCGCGTAGAGATCGGCGCGGTCTTCCTCGATCGCTATGACGGTGTTGTCGAAAGCCGGGAAGGTTCCGGGCACGAACTCGACCGGGCTGCGGACGAACTGGTCATAGCCTTCACGCGTCGCCACCGGCAGGTTGAACCGGTTGAGGCTGGTTCGCGGGGTTTCCTGCAACAGCGTGTCGCGATCCTTGGTCTGGATGAAGCCGCCGATCGCGAATTCGAGATTGTCGTTGATCTCGAATTCGTGCTCGAGGTTCACGAAGAATTCGGTGTCCCTGGTGTCCGACAGGATCAGCTCGCCGGTGAAACGCGGGGAGCTGCGGTCGAAGTCGATTTCGTGTTCGAATTCGTCCTGGACATCATCGAAGCTAGCATAGCCGACCCGCAGCTGGGTTTCGCCGAGACTCCATTCCTGATTGAGCTTGCCGATGATCGACCAGCTTTCGGTGGTGATGTCGTTGACGTTGGCATTGTCGCTGATCAGGTTGCCCGCAGGCACGGTGGTGGTGCGCACCGGGCCATTGATCGCAGTCTCGTCGTTGTACTCATACGACCGCTCGTCCTCCACGCGCTCGGTGCGCACGAAGTTGCCGAGGATCTCGAACTCGGTGGTTTCGGTCTCGATCCCCCAGCTGGCGTTGAAGGCATAGTCGGTGCCGTCGCGGGTATCGGTCTGGTCTTCGCGGTTGACGAAATTATCGGTCGCGAAGTCGGGGTTGTTTTCCGGGCTGTCGTCGTAGCGCAGGCTCAGCTTCTCCTTCGGGTTGTAACGGCCTTGCACGTTGGCGCCGATCAGCAGGCGACCGCCCGCCAGCGCGCCGCCGTAGTAGAAGCCGCCCGAGGGCTTGAATTCGCCGTCATCGAAGAACAGCCCGCCTGCGCGGACATAGCCGCCATCGAGCGTCAGGCCGTCGCGCAGCACGATGTTGAGCGAGCCCGCCACCGCATCGCCGGTCCGGCGCGCCGAGGAGGAGCGCACGATCTCGACGCGCTGGATCAGCTCGGCGGGAATGCGGTCGAGGAAGAACGAACGGTCCGACTGGCCGCCGGGCACGCGCTCGCCGTTGATCAGGATCTGGGTGTAGCCCGGATCGAGGCCGCGCAACCGCGCGCCGTCGCTTTCGAGCACGTCCGACAGAAAGGTCACACCCGGCACACGCTTCAGCGCGTCACCCGCGGTCAGCGGTTCGAAGCGGCGGAAATATTCCTCGTCATAGACCAGAATCGGCTCGGCCGCGTCGGAGCGGTTGCGGAAGCCGATCGAGCCCTGCACCACGATTTCCTTCGCCGTCTGGACCTGGTCTCCTTCGCTGTCCGCGGTGTCGGCGCTTGCCCCGCCCGACTGTGCGGTAACCGCTGCGACCTGCGAGGGCTCCGCGGCCGAAGCGGCCGCGACGGGACACGCGGTCATCGCCGCAACCGCTGTGCCAAGAAGAAGCTTGTTCCGAATCATGAGATGTTCCCCTGCGCCTGCCCCGCTTGTCGGAGCCGTCTCGCTGCGGCCTCTATTCGCACCCGGTGACGCGGGAGTGTCAGGGCCATGACAGATCGGCGACAGGCCGTTTGGGTGCTGTCTCAGAACCGTCATTGCTCTGTGAGTCGGGTGTAACAATAACGTGCCAAACCAAGGTCCATCGCAACACCACAAGCGAAGGGCCGACCCATGCACAGTGCCGACCTCTCCGACCTTTTCGGCGACAATGTCGCGAGTTTCCCGCTCAATCCGCCCGCCTCCGAGCCGGAGGGGAACGCCCGCCACCGCTACCGGACAGTGTGGATCAGCGACGTCCACCTCGGCACGCGCGGTTGCAACGCCGATCTGCTGATCGACTTCCTTGACCATGTCGACAGCGAGACGATGTACCTTGTCGGCGACATCATTGATGGTTGGCGGCTCAAGAAGAAATTTTACTGGCCCACCACGCATAACGACATCGTCTGGCGCATCATGAAGCGGGCGCGGCGCGGTACGCGGGTGGTCTACATCCCCGGCAACCACGACGAGATGTTCCGCCAGTTTACCGGCCTCAACTTCGGCGGCATCGAAATCCGCCGCGCGGCCTTCCATGACACCGCCGATGGCCGCCGCCTGATGGTGCTGCACGGCGACGAGTTTGACGCGGTGATGCTATCGCACCGCTGGCTCGCCTTCGTCGGCGACCATGCCTACCACCTGATGATGAAGTGCAACCACGCGCTGAACGCCGTGCGCAGGGCGCTCGGCAAGCCCTATTGGTCGCTGTCCAAAGCCGCCAAGCACAAGGTCAAGAACGCGGTCGAATTCATCGGCAAATACGAAGAAGTGGTCGCTCGCGCCGCCGGAGAGTGCGGGGTCGACGGGGTGGTATGCGGGCACATCCACACCGCCGAATTCCGCACATTCCTGCACGATGGCCGCGCCATCGAATACTGGAACGACGGGGACTGGGTGGAAGGCTGCAACGCCCTTGTCGAACATCACGACGGGCGGATGGAGATTCTTCATTGGCCCGACGAGATCAAGCGCCGCCGTGCTGACGAAGCCGCCACCGATGCAAGCGCCGACGCGCGCGAGGCTGCGTGAACTGGCTCACCTCGATCCCGCTTGATGCCGATGCGGTCAGGCCCGTCGAATTCGATCCGTCAATGAGAGCCGCCGCCTCGATCGTGATCGTCACCGACGCGTGGCACCCTCAAGTCAACGGCGTTGTGCGCACGCTCGCCACGACCTGCGAGGTGCTGCGCGGGTGGGGGCACCGCGTCACAGTGATTTCGTCCGATGACTACGTCACCCTGCCCGCACCGACCTATCCCGAGATCCGCCTCGCCCTCACCGCGCCTGGCGCGGTCGGCCGCCGCCTTGCACGTATCGCGCCGCAGGCGGTGCATATCGCCACAGAAGGCCCACTGGGCCTTGCCGCCAGAGCCTATTGCTTGCGACGCGGCGTGCCCTTCACCACCGCCTATCACACACAGTTCCCCGATTATCTCGCGCGTCGCACCGGCCTGCCGGCGAACCTGTTCTGGCGCTATATCCGCTGGTTCCACCGCCCCGCCGAAACGGTCATGGTCGCCACCGAGACGATCCGCGCCGAGCTTCGCGCGCAGGGCCTCACCCGACTCGCCCACTGGAGCCGCGGCGTCGATCTCGGCTGCTTTTCGCCGCACGCCCCGCCGCCTCCGGAATACAAGCAGGCCGAAGGGCCGATCCTGCTCTATGTCGGGCGTGTCGCGGTGGAGAAGAACATCGAGGCGTTTCTCGCCTGCCCCTATCCGGGCACCAAAGTGGTGGTGGGCGACGGCCCGGCGCGCGCGGCACTCGAAGCGAAGTTCCCGGACGCGCTGTTCCTCGGCAAGAAAAGCGGTGTCGAGCTGGCGGGGTGCTATGCCGGGGCGGACGTCTTCGTCTTCCCGAGTCGCACCGACACCTTCGGGCTGGTGATGATCGAGGCGCTCGCCTGCGGCACACCGGTCGCTGCCTTTCCGGTGGCGGGGCCGCTCGACATCCTCACCGACCGCGTTGGCGCAATGGCTGAGGAACTTGCCCGTGCGATCGACGCCGCGCGCTATTGCGACCGCTCGGACTGCGCCGCGTACGCCGCCAGTTTCTCATGGGAGGAGGCCACCCGGCAGTTCCTAGCGGGGCTTGTCCCGCTCACGCGCTCCGCATCGGAGCCGGACATTGCCATGGAGCCTGAGTGGAAGGCTTACAGCATGTAAGCGCCGCGATAGCGATCTTGGGACCCTGTTGCTGAGACAAACGGGCCTGAGGCGGCCTCCTGAAAGCCGGCGCACGGCCCTTCAACAAGATCCGGCCAATAAATGCGGGTGACAGCTAAAGGGTTGGAGGCGAACTCTTCTGATAGCGCCGAACAGACCCGTCCTTGATAGCGAAAGAAGCCGGAGAAAAGATCGGCCGGATGCCGAATCGATTTCCGCTACAATCGGTGATCAAAGGAGCGCATCTGAAGGCTGGCAAGCAGATGCCTCAGCCGTTCGACGCGCCAACGTTCCCAGCGATCATCTGATGTCGTCGTGGGATAATCGTCCCCGCCGAAGCACAATTCAATCCAGGCAGCCTTCTCGACCGCGTCCAATGCGCGGGGATCGGGCACTGCCAATCTAAGATCCACGGAATCGTCTTTGCTATTCGCCAATGCGAGCCGAATCAGACGCAAAAGAATGTCGCGGTGCTCCCCCATGACTCAAATGCTGAGCCTGCAAAGATGCACGAGCAAGTGATTTTTCAAATGCGACAAATATATAACAACAACCGGTTAGCGGAGCCGTTCAGGGTACCGCAGTCATGCAGCCAGTATACAACGCAGCTGCGTACCGAACGGCTTATGCAAAGCCCAATTCGCTGCCTTCACGCACAATCATAAAGCGGTTGACGATGAAAGGACGGAAGGCCCGCGAACGGATCGTATCGACTGCGATAAAGGTCGCCTCGGCAGCATCACGCCGCAGATCGAGCCGGACATAGCCTTGGTGCATGTTGTCGGTCCACACGACCTCGGGGATGTGGTCGGTGAAGGCCTTGTCGAGCGCACGTGAGAGCTCGTCGCTGAACCCGCTGTCGACAAAATCTCCGGGCGACGTCACCCCGGCTGCGCCCAGCTCCACGCCTGCCGGTCGTCCCTCGGCATCCTTGACGCTGTTAGCCCAGAAGCTGTGGCTGTCACCGGTCAGGAAGATCAGGTCTGGGGCCCCGGCTTTCCGCGAAAGATCGTAAAGCTGTTCGCGCGCCCAAGGATAGCCGTCCCACGTGTCGGGATAAAATGGCAGGCCCGCCCTGCCTTTCGCAGCCAGCACCCTCGCGTTTTCCAGCGCGGCACCAGCGAAAGGTGTCCCGGGGGCCTCAGGATCGGGCAGGATGCCGAGGCCGACGACGTCTGGGACATCAGTGCGGGCAATCGGGATGGCATTGCCGATCAGGCGCCAAGGTTGTCCGGCGGCGACAGACTGCGCCAGGCTGTTGGCAAGGTCACCTTCGCATTCAGGCGAGATCATCCGGCGTCCGGGTTTCTCCAGAACATCGCGCCGGAACCGGGCGATAGCCGGAGGGTCACCGGCCTTGTCGATCACAGAGGCATAGTCGATCTGCTGGGCCCGCGCGGTGTGGCGGGTTTCCAGCGTGGTCAGAGTCGCTAGATCGCCGAAGCTGTAGCTGCGCCAGAACTGCATCCGCGTGCGCCCCGGCTGGCCGAGCCACTCTGGCTCGCGCACGGGCATCCATTCGAAATAGGCCTGGACCGATGCCGCGCGGCGTGCCTGCCAGTCGCCCTCGGCGTCAGGCTGATGGTTTTGCGCGCCGCCAGTCCACGGGTTATTGGCGCTTTCGTGATCGTCCCAACATGCCATGAAAGTATGCGCAGAGTGCATAGCCTGCGAACCGGCATCGGTCTTGTACTGCGCGTGGCGGCGGCGATAGTCCGACAGGCTGACAATCTCGTGCGCCGGATCATGCCTGCGGCCGAGCGCCTTTCCGGCCTCGTCACCCCAGCCGTCATGACCGTACTCGTAGATGTAGTCGCCCGTGTGCAGCACGAAGTCCACCGCCGGGTCATGGGCGATCGCCTCATAGGCGTTGAAATAGCCGAACGCGTAATTGGAGCAGGAGACCAGCGCTATGCCCAGCCGGTCGATCCTGCCGGTCGGCAGCGTGCGCGCCCGCCCGACCGGGGACTTCTCGCTGTCGAGGCGGAAGCGGTAGTAGAAGGTCTTCCCCGGCTCCAGCCCGCTGGCCAGCCATTTAGCTGTATGATCGCGGTCCGGCCCGGTGATTATCTCGGTCCGCGCTGCGATCCGCGTAAAAGCCGGATCTTCGGCGACTTCGCCGATCAGGGTAACCTCGCCGCTGGTCGTCACCCGGGTCCAGAGGACAACGCTAGACGTACACGGATCGCCACTGGCGACCCCGTGGCGAAAAGGCCCGTCGCTTGCAG
The DNA here is from genome assembly GCA_027533455.1 of Porphyrobacter sp. GTDB lineage: Bacteria > Pseudomonadota > Alphaproteobacteria > Sphingomonadales > Sphingomonadaceae > Erythrobacter. The sequence goes on from JAPZUC010000006.1 coordinate 198,288, forward strand.
CGCAGGTCTGATCAGGAAGCGCCAGCGCCGCTGTCCCCGCCGCCAAGCTACCAAGTGTCGTGCGGCGCGTGATTTGCGTTTGGAACGGAGTGCGGATCACAGGCTGGCTCCTCGCCAAATCAGATAATGTGGCGGCTCCAGACGGGTCACCCATTCGGATCGTCCCAGAGCGGCAGCGCGATTTCGTGCTCGCGTCAATATAAACGGCAGGGGCCGACCAGGATAAGCTGGCCGGCCCCGTCCGTAACTCTCCCGCGCTTAGAAGTCCTTGCGCAAGGTCACGAAGAACTGCTGCGGCGCGCCCGCGAGCAGGGTCTGGTTGTCACCTTCAAAGCCGAAGCCGTTCGAACCGATCGTGCCGACATATTCCTTGTCGAACAGGTTGGTGACCGTCCCTTCGATGGCGAGGCCGTTGAGGAAGCGGTTGTCGCTTTGCAGGCGGAACCCGATCAGCGCGTCCACCAGCACCCGCCCTTCGACCGAGCGGTCGTTCGAGTAGGTGAAGAACCGCTCGGAGGTGTAGTTGGCATTGCCGCGGGCGTAGAACTGGCCGTCGTCATAGGCCAGTTCGAGGTTGGCGATGCTTTCCGGGCTGTCGACCACGGTGCGGCCTTTGGTCGCCTGCACCACAACGCCCGATTGGTTGATCACGTCGTCGCGATAGGTGTTCTCGTTGTAGGCGTAAGAGCCGGTCACGGTGAAAGCAGGCACCGGCTGCCATTGGACACCGATCTCCGCCCCGATCGAGCGCACGTCACCCACGTTAGAGAGCAGCGGCGCGTTGCCGACGATGCCCGGGCCCTGCGGGACGGCGAGCAGACGGTTGGAGAAGTTGACGAGATAGCCCGCGATCACCCCGGTCAGCTGGCCTTCGCCGAAGCGGAAGCCGACTTCGTAGGTATCGGTCGTTTCCGGCGCGATCCGGTCACGCAGCGCGGTAAAGCCCAACGCCGAGGTCGCGAACGGGCCGGTGGTCGCAGCAGCCGTGAAGGCGCGCTGGTTCTGGGTGAAGCTGGCGAACAGCTCGTTCCCGCCGCCCAGCTTGAAGAGTACGCCGACCTGGGGGAGGAAGAAGTCTTCCGACTTGATCTCACCCAGCGCGAGCGGACCCGGGACCGGGTTGATCGCGGTGGCTTCCAGCTTGACCGACTGGCCCTTGAACCCGGCCGTGACCGTGAAGGCGTCGCTCACGTCCCACTGATCCTGCACCGCGTACTGGAAGGTCTTGGTGTTGTAGGCGTTGTTCCACTGCGTGAGGAACGGGTTGGTCTGATAGGTCAGCGCGCTGGTCAACGGCACGGTCTGGCTGTTGCCCATGTCGTAGAACCGGCGGGCCTGTTCGAAATCGTTGTTCTCGTACCAAACGTTGAGGCGGATGGTCTGGGTGCCGAGTTCGGCTTCGAGGTCACCGAGCACGCCGATGCGCTCGATGTTGTATTCCGTCGTGCGGAAGCTGATCGGCAGGCCGCCGGGGCTGGCGCGATAGGGCGTGATCCACGAACCCTGACCCTTGTTGGTGTGATAGTAGACTTGCAGGCCAGCCTTCGCGCTATCGCCGAGCTGCTGGTCGATCCGGCCGCTCGCGACCCAATCGCGGCGCAGGCCAGCGGCGTCGTAATAGGTATCGTCGACCGAAAGGATCGGGGCCGGGTAAACGGTGCCAAAGGTGTTGGGGGCCACAGCCACGCCGGTATCGCCGCGGTTCGCGCCAATGAAGGCAAGCTGCACCGCCAGCGGCCAGTTGTCCGAAATGTTGTCCCAATCATAGCCCAGCCGGCCGATCATCCCCTGGCTGAGATCCTGATAGTCGTTCTCCTTGCGGTCGGAGAAGTTGACGAAGGCGGTGAAGGTGGTCGAGGGCGAGAAATCCGCGACCAGCTTGGCGTTGACCTGCGTCGAACGCTGGGTGCCGAAGCCCTTCCACTTGTCAGCATCGATATGCGCGGCGCTGATATAGGCCTTGAACCCGCCAAGATCGCCAGTGTCGAGCGTGCCGTAGGCGCGGACCGTGTTGCTGTCGCCGTAGGTGATGTTGCCAGCGATCCCGAGTTCGTCCTGCGGATCGCGGCTGAAGAATTCGAGCGTGCCGCCGAGGTTCGAGGTCGAGGCCGTGCCGAGCGCGCCTGCGCCCTGGCTGACGCGGGTGGTGCCGATGTTGTCGGCGATGATCGCGCGGCTGATGTGGAGGCCGTTGGTGTTGCCGTAGCTCATGTCGCCAAGCGGCACGCCGTCGAGCGTGAAGCCGAGCTGGTTCTGGTTGAAGCCGCGCAAGGTGATGCGGGTCGACCATTCATAGGAGCCGAAGGGGTCGGCCGACTGGAAGTTGACGCCGGGCAGCTTGCGCAGCGCGATGAAAGGGCTGGAGCCGGCGGTGGTGACCTGAATGTCGTCAGCGCTGATCTCGGTGACCTGGCGAACTTCGCCCTTGCCATACACGACGATCTCGTCGCCTTCGGGCGCTTCGGCAGCGTCGGTCGCAGCTGACAGGGTTTCCGCTTCGGCTTCGGCGGCGAAAGCCTGCGCCGGGATAGCCACGCCGATCAGCGCGGCGCTGGAGAGAAACGCGATGCGCAAAGTGGAGGATTTCATGATTCGTGCCCCTGCAAGTGTTGTGGTTGCAAGGGGGCGGTTAGGCCCGTGATGTTGCGGTTCGATAGAATTACGGTTGCAAAGCAAGGACAGAACAATGACATTTTGCGGGCGTTGCCGCGTTGACACACTCAAGTGCTTTGCCACCCCCAAGTGCACGCTAAAGCATGAGAAGAAGCATCCCACTCTTACCGTGCGGCGGCTGACGGGACATGTATGAAAGCAGAAACTGGGGGGTTCGGCCCGTCTGCGGTCGGCTTTGTTGTCAAAGCGGGCAGATTTTGCTGTCAAAGGATATGTGGCTGGATGCCCCGCAAGGATTCGAACCTTGATTGACGGAGTCAGAGTCCGCTCTCTTACCATTAGAGGACGGGGCATTGGCCATCTGCCGGACAGCGTCCGGCGGAATCAGCGAGCGCGGTCCCTAGTTTCGTGGGCAGCGGAGGTCAAGCGCCGACGTTACGGGTGACTGCTTGCTCTTGCGCGATGCTTGGGTTAGCTTTGCGTCAAGTGCCGCGCTGTCGGAGAGACGTCGCGCGGTGATATGAAAGCGTTACGAACATGGCGGAAACACTCCCGCCGGACAGGAATAACAATGCTGGGAACAAGCGGGGCGGCAAGTCCGGCAAGGTAGCCGATTTTCGCTACAAGCGCCCCCCTCAGCCCGATACCCGCACCAAGGGAAGCAACGGCGAAGCACGCCGTCCGGCCCGCGGAACCCCTGGAAATACGGGGCGCACCCGGCCCGATCTCGCCGATATCGGCGCGATCCGCGGGTCGTCGAACGGCGAGGCCTATGCCGCGCTCGACCTCGGCACCAACAATTGCCGGCTGCTGATCGCGCGCCCTTCGGGCCGGGATTTCACCGTGATCGACGCCTTCAGCCGGGTGGTGAAGCTGGGCGAGGGGCTCGCCACCAGCGGGCGCCTGTCGGACGCGGCGATGGACCGCACGCTGGCCGCGCTGACGATCTGCGCCGACAAGCTCCAGCGCCGCAATGTCCGCCTTGCCCGGTCAGTCGCGACCGAAGCCTGCCGCCGCGCATCCAACGGCCTCGAGTTCATTGAGCGCGTCCGCCGTGAAACCGGCATCGCGCTCGATATCATCAGTGCTGAGGAGGAAGCGCGCCTTGCCGTGCTGGGGTGTCACATCCTGCTCGAATCCGGTGATGGCCCAGCGGTGATCTTCGACATTGGCGGCGGATCGACCGAACTGGTGCTGCTCGAACCGGGCGGCGGCGAGGTCAGCCGGGTGCCACGCATACTCGACTGGCAGAGCGTGCCATGGGGCGTGGTCTCGCTCACTGACACAGTCGGCCGCGGCGAGGACAGCGAGGCTGCGCGCCTCGCCCGATTCGAACGGATGCGTCAGATGGTGGCCGATAGCTTCGCGCCCTTCGCCGGACGCGTCGCCAAGGCGGCGGAGCACCCCGACATCCGTCTGCTCGGCACCAGCGGAACGGTGACGACGCTTGCCAGTCTCTACCTCGAATTGCCCAGCTATGACCGCAAGGCGGTCGACGGATTGATCGTTCCCGCGAGCGAAATGCGCGAAATCAGCGCGCGGCTCAGCGTGATGACACCGTTCGAACGCGCCACCTTGCCCTGCATCGGACAAGACCGCGCCGATCTGGTGGTGGCGGGCTGCGCGATCCTTGAAGCGATACTCGACTTGTGGCCGGCACGGCGGCTGGGCGTGGCGGATCGCGGCATCCGCGAAGGAATCCTCAGGAGCATTATGGCCGCAGAACGCCAATCGGAGCGATCGTTGAAGGCACTCAACCAGCAGCGCGTCAACGGGCACCCCGCCCGATGACGCGGGGCACCAAAGAGCCGAGCAAGCGGGTCAAAACCGCCAAGGGCCGCACTGCGAGCCAGGTGCGGTGGCTCGAACGCCAGCTTAACGATCCTTACGTAAAACAGGCCAAGGCTGACGGCTATCGCAGCCGTGCGGCTTACAAGCTGATCGAGCTGGACGAGAAGTTCGGCCTCCTGAAGAACGCCAACCGCGTGGTCGATCTGGGCATTGCGCCCGGCGGCTGGAGCCAGGTGGTGCGCGCCAAAAAGCCCAAGGCCGAAGTGGTCGGGATCGATCTGCTGCCGGTCGAACCGCTGGAGGGAGTGACGATCTTCCAGATGGACTTCATGTCCGACGAAGCCCCCTCTGCCCTTTCCGACGCCCTCGGTGGTCCGCCCGATCTGGTAATGTCGGACATGGCGGCCAACACGGTCGGCCACAAGCAGACCGATCATCTGCGTACGATGGGTCTCGTCGAGGCGGCGGCGTGGTTCGCTGCCGAGAACCTGGCGCCGGGCGGGGCCTTCGTAGCCAAGGTGCTGGCAGGCGGAACCGACACCGATCTTCTGGCGCTGCTCAAGAAGAACTTCACCACCGTCAAGCACGCCAAACCCCCCGCAAGCCGCAAGGGCTCGTCGGAATGGTACGTTATCGCTCAAGGGTTCAAGGGCTGAAGCCCTGATGCAAAAAGGGCGGCCCGTAGCCGCCCTTTTCAAGTCTTACTCGCCAGCGGCAGCTGCCGGATCCGTGCCAGCCTCGGCGGCGGCAACACCGGCTGCTTCTTCCTCGGCAGCGGCAGATGCATCACCGGTCGGAGCGGCGGCCGCAGTGAAGGCCGGAACCGGGAGGTTCGAGCCTTGCGAGTTCAAATACATTGCGATCGCGGCGCGATCCTCGATCTTGCCAAGGCCAGCAAAGCTCATCTTGGTGCCGGGCACATAAGCCTTCGGGTTCTTGAGCCAGGCGTTCATGCTGTCCCAATCCCAAGCGCCGCCCTTGGCCTTCAGCTCGGCGCTGTAACCGAACCCGGCGTGGCTGGCGACTGCCTTGCCCATCGTGCCGTGGAGGTTCGGACCGATGCCGTTGGCGCCGCCGGCGTTGATCGTGTGGCAGCTCTGGCACTTGGCAAACGCCTTTTCACCCGCTGCGATCATCTCGGCGGCGGGCATAGCGTTAAGCGCTTCGGCCATGGTGATTTCCGCGGGGCCAGCACCTTCCTCTACCACGCCCTCGATCACGTAGCCGAGCTTCTCGGGCCGTTCGGGCTTGTCGCCGTGGAAATACTTGCCCGAGAGGATCGAAAGACCCAGCCCGAGACCGGCTGCAAACAGCACCCAGCCAGCGGCAGTGTTGAACAGATCGCCGCCACCGTTCTGGCCTGCAGCGTTATCCTGCGAAGAGTTGTCCTGTGTCATCCCGCGCGGTCTTTAGTGTCGCCCTTGCAAGCGCGCAAGACTGATCGTGGCACGAAATCTTGCACCTTTTGCAAGCGGGCTTGCCGCAGCACGCGCGGGCCTCTAGTCGGCACGCACCATGCGATCCTTTCCCGGCCCCGCCCTTGCCATCGTCGACCGGATGCGCGCCGATGCTGCCGCAGATCCGGCGCGCGCAATCGCGTTCCAGGGATCGCCCGGCGCCAATTCGCACCGCGCCGCTACGGAAGCGCGGCCTGACCTCGCCCCTCTGCCCTGCTTCAGCTTCGAGGACGCGCTGGACGCAGTAAAGGACGGGCGTGCAGGCGCGGCAATCATTCCGATCGAGAATTCGCAGCACGGACGGGTGGCCGATATCCACTTCCTCTTGCCCGAAAGCGGCCTTTCGATCGTCGGCGAATACTTCATGCCGATCCACCATGCGCTCATGGCGCTCGGCTCCGGCCCGTTCGAGGCCGCCTATTCGCACCCGCAGGCGCTGGGCCAGTCGCGGCGCTATCTGCGTGAACGCGGCATCGTGCCGCTCAGCCACGCCGATACCGCAGGCGCGGCCGCCTATGTAGCCGAGCGCGGCGATCCCACGGTCGCGGCCATCGCCCCGGCGCTCGCGGCCGAGCTTTACGGACTCACCATTATCGAGAACAATGTCGAGGACAGCGCCGACAATATGACGCGCTTCGTCATACTCGCCAAGCAGGCGCTCGCTCCGCAAGCACTCGCGGGCAAGCCGGTGATGACGACCTTCATCTTCGAGGTGAAGAACATCCCGGCCGCGCTCTACAAATCGCTGGGCGGGTTTGCCACGAACGGCGTGAATATGACCAAGCTGGAAAGCTACCAGCAGGGCACCAGCTTTTCGGCAACCACCTTCTACGCCGACATCATCGGCGCGCCCGGCGATCCGGCGGTCGACCGCGCGCTGGAGGAATGCGCGTTCCATTCCAAGGAATTGCGCATTCTGGGCAGCTACGAACAGGCCCGCGCCAGAGGGTGAAGGGCCACTGATTCGCTTTCCCGTTGCGTGCGGGCAAAGGCCGTGCCACCACCTTCGGCGGGATGACCGCCGCGGCCGCACAAGCACCTTCCGAATCGTCAGCCGAATCAGCGGGATCAACCCCCGCCGGATGGGAAGCACTGCGTGCCGACGCCGATGTGCAATTTGCCCCGGTGCCTATCCCGGAAACACCCCCGCCCAAGCCGGGCTGGCTGGCCGAAATGCTCGAAAAGCTGTTCAGCTGGCTCGGCGACCTGCTCGCGCCGCTGGGCCACGCCTTGGCGCAATCGTGGTGGTGGCTCCAATGGGTGCTGGCCGCCATTGTCGCACTGTTCGCTATCGTGTTGCTTGTGCGGCTGATCGACCCGGCATGGCTGCGGCTAGGCAAACGGGACAAGGCCGGAGCGGCAGCAACTGAGAACGATTGGCGGCCCGAGACGGCGGCAACCCTCGCACTGCTCGAGGATGCCGACCGGCTCGCTGCCGAGGGTCGGTTTGACGAGGCAACCCACCTGCTGCTCCAGCGCAGCGTCAGCCAGATCAGCGCCGCGCGACCGGACTGGGTCGAACCGTCCAGCACAGCGCGCGAGCTTGCCGCGCTGCCGGCCCTGCCCGATGCCGCCCGCAGCGCCTTCGGCGTGATCGCCGGCCGGGTCGAGGCCTCGCTCTTCGCGCTGCGTGCTCTCGACCGGGCCGACTGGGACACCGCGCGCGCGGCCTATGCCGAGTTCGCGCTCGCGCGGCTTGATCAGCACCGCGCGGCAGGGCTTACCTCATGAACACGGGAGCTTTCTCGCGCCTTGGCGCCTTTCTGCTCATTGCCGCTGGGTCCGCGCTGTTTCTCGCGATGATCTGGCTGATCGGCGCCGACGCCGATTTCGGCGGTGAGCGCGGGCGCGGGGAGGCCCATGCCGCATCCAACGGGATCAACGGCTATTCGGGTCTCGTCCGGCTGGTCGAGGCGGAGGGTTACAGCGTCGACAAGTCGCGCAGCCGCGAGGGGTTGAATACCGACGGCCTGCTGGTGCTTGCCCCTTCGAATAACCTCGAGGCCGAGGAATTCGCCGAGATCCTGACCAAGCGCACCTATATCGGGCCGACGCTGGTGATCATGCCCAAATGGATGGCGATGCCGCCGGGGCAGAGCCTGCCGCCCGAAGTGCAAGCAAAATTCAAGCGCGGCTGGGTGATACTGGGCGGCGCGACAGCCTCCGAATGGCCTCAAGAGCTGCCCGCGCCGTACACCTTCCGGCACGGCATGTTCCCCAAGAACGAAGCCGATGTCGCTGTCGAGATCGCCATCCCCGGCGGCGGGCCTGCCGCGAAAGAGAAGCCCGGCCCTGCGGCGCGGTGGGAAGGGATGGACTATGCCGGCACCATGCCGACGGCGGCTGCGCTCTATGCCCAACCATCGGCAGGCCGCGCCCATGACACGCTGATCACTGACGGGAGCGGGCGGGTGTTGGCGTTCTCGGTCGTCCCCCATTACGGCGGCGAGCCGGACGAGGATGCCTATCCGGTCACCTTCCTTGCCGACCCCGATCTCGCCAACAACTACGGCCTTGCCGATCCCGCCCGCGCCGCCGCCGCGATCGCGCTGGTGGACGAGCTGACCTATGATGGCGAAATCGAGGACATCACCTTCGACATGACGCTGAACGGCTTCGGCGCGTCGGAGAACCTGCTGACACTGGCGTTCCGCCCCCCCTTCCTTGCCGCCACGCTGAGCCTGCTGGTGGCGCTGCTGATCGTCGGCTGGCGCGCCTTCATGCGCTTTGGTCCGGCGGCGCACGCGAATGGCCCGGACATTGCCTTCGGCAAGCGCCAACTCATCGCCAATGGCGCCGGTCTGATCGTGCGTGCGCGGCGCTTCGGCCTGCTGGGCGCACCCTATGCCGCGCTTTCGGCGCGCAAGCTGGCCGAGCGGCTCGGCCTGTCGCGCCCCGATCCGCAGACCATAGATGCCGCCCTCGCGCGCCGTCTGCCTGCCGAAGAACCCTTCACCCGCCGCGCCGCGCGGATGGAGGCGGCAGAAAAGCCCGCCGATCTCCTTGCCGCGGCACAAAGCCTCGATGAACTCGCCACCAAGCTCACACAGGGACCACAATGACCATGAACCTCGACGACGTCCGCGTGCTTGCCGACGCCATCCGTGCCGAGATTGCCAAGGCGATCGTGGGGCAGGAGGCGATGGTCGATATGCTGCTGGTGGCAATGCTTTCGGAAGGCCACGTTCTGCTGGAAGGCCCCCCGGGCACCGCCAAGACCTTCCTTGCACAGAGCTTCGCGACAGCGCTAGGGCTGGATTTCGGGCGGATCCAGTTCACACCCGACCTGCTGCCGGGCGACATTCTGGGCTCCAACCTGTTCAATTTCCAGACCAGCCAGTTCACCCTGACGCGCGGGCCGATCTTCTGCGATCTGTTGCTAGCCGACGAGATCAACCGCACCCCGCCCAAGACGCAGGCCGCCCTGCTCGAAGCGATGCAGGAGCGGCGCGTGACGCTGGATGGGGAAACCCACCAACTGCCCGACCGCTTCATGGTCGTCGCCACGCAGAATCCGATCGAGAACCAGGGGGTCTATCCCCTACCCGAGGCGCAGCTCGACCGCTTCCTGTTCAAGCTGCTGGTGCCCTACCCCGCCGAGGATGAGGAAGCCCGGATCGTGGCCACCTATGGCAAGCGTTCCGGCCCGCAGCGGCCCGCCGACCTTGGTGTTGCGGCGGTGACCAATGCCGCCGGGCTCTCCGCGGCGAGCGCGGCGCTCGATCAGGTGACAGTGGCCGAGGAGATTACCCGCTATGTGGTGCGCCTGATCAGGGCGACCCGCGAGCATTCCGAACTTACCGTCGGCGCCTCCCCGCGCGCCGCCGTGCTGCTGGCCAGCGCCGCCCGCGCCCGCGCCGCACTGGAGGGGCGCGCCTATGTGATCCCTGATGACGTCAAAGCGCTCGCGGTTCCCGTGCTGCGCCACCGCCTGACTTTGTCTCCTGCCGCCGAAATCGAGGGACGCGACATGGAGGCGCTGGTGGCCGAACTGGTCGAGGCGACCGAGGCGCCACGGTAAACGTGATTCGCCTCCTTCGCCTTGTCTTCAACATCCTGCTGCTGCAGCTGCGGCCGCTGCTTATCGTCGCGCCGACCGAGCGCGCGGCGTGGATCGCGGCGGGCCTGGCGCCGGTCGCAGTGGTGATCGCTGCGACCTCGCCCGGGGCATGGATCGCGGCGCCCGCGATGGGGGCTGCGCTGCTGTTACTGGTGGCGCTAGATGCGCTGATGGCGGGCAAGCTCGCCGGCTGGGAAGTGCGCACCGCCGAGGACATCGAGGTCGGCCAGCCGAGTGCGCTTGCCATCACCGCGCGCTTTGCGGGCCGAGCGCCCTCACACGCCGAAGCCGCGCTCGAATGCGATCCACGGCTGGCTGACGAAGGCCGCGTTACGCTGACCCTGACCCCCGATCCAACTGGCGAAGGCTGGCGCGGCGAGACCAGCTTCACGCCTTCGCGGCGCGGCACCGCAATGGTCGCCCGTGCATGGATGCGCTGGGAGGGGCCGCTGGGCCTCGGCGCGCGGCAGGTCGATTACGCGCTCGAGCGCCCCGTGCGCATCTGGCCCGACCTGTCGCCCGTCCGCTCGCCCGACCTCCAGACCTTCCTGAGGAACGCCCAGATCGGCCTCATCAACCGCCGTATCCGGGGCGAGGGCACGCAGTTCGAAGCCCTTTCCGAATACAAGCCGGGCATGGACCGGCGCCGCATCGACTGGAAGGCGAGCGCGCGCCACACCCGCCTGTTCGCGCGCGAGAACGAGAGCGAGCGCAACAACCAGATCGTCTTCGCCTTCGATTGCGGGCAGGCGATGTGCGAGCCGGTGGACGGTCTGCCGCGCATCGACCGCGCGGTCTCGGCGGCGCTTACCTGCGGGTATGTCGCGCTGAAGGGCGGGGACAGGGTCGCGCTGTTCGGCTTTGCCCGGCGACCGCAGCTGATGACCCCCTTCATCGCCGACGCCCGCGCCTTCCACCGCTTGCAGAGCGCGGCGGCAGGCCTCGATTACGAGCCGGTCGAGCCCAATTTCACCCTCGCGTTGGCGACCCTTACTTCCAAGCTCCAGCGCCGCTCGCTGGTGGTTGTATTCTCCGATTTCAACGATCCGACCGCCGCCGAGCTGATGGTGGAAAGCCTCGGGAGGCTAGTGAACAAGCATCTCGTGCTTTTCGTCACGATGGCCGACAGCGAGGTCGAGGATCTTATCGCCGCCCCACCCGGCGATATCGCCACCCTCGCCCGCTCGGTCACGGCTGACAGCCTTTCCCAGCAGAGGAAGCTGGTGCTCCAGCGCCTGCGCCGACTTGGGATCGATGTGCTGGAGGCCCCGTGGGAGACGATCGGCCCGCGCCTGGTCGACCGCTATCTCGCGATCCGCGGCAGCGAGGCGATTGGATGAAGGCCCCCGTCATCTCGTCATGGTTCGGGCGCGGGCAGGTGGAAGCGCCGCCCGACATCGAAAGCGCGGCGTTGCGTTCCGACCGCTTCCGGCTGGAGCGCGAGAGCGATTGGAAGCGGCTGGAAGCGATCCTCGAGCGCATGGAGAAGGGCGGCCTGCGCCGGATCGCCGATGATGACCTGATCGCCCTTCCCACACTTTACCGCACCGCCGCCTCGTCGCTGTCGGTTGCGCGCGAGACCAGCCTTGACGCCGCAACGCTCGCCTATCTCGAAGCGCTGGTGCAGCGCGCGTGGTTCCAGGTCTACGGGCCGCGGCAAGGCTTCGTGCGCTGGCTGCGCGGATTCCTGCTGGGTGGTTGGAGCCGTGCAGTCCGCGCATTGTGGCTGGATATCTGCATCGCGCTGTTCGTGATGGTCGCGGGCACCATCGTCGGCTGGCTGCTGGTGGCGCAGGACGAGGCGTGGTTCTATCGCCTGTTCCCGGGCAGTATGGGCGATCCACGCCAACCGGGCGCGACGCGCGAGCAACTGCTCGAAAGCCTCGGTCATGATGAAGGCGCCGCTGGCCTCGCCGGGTTCGCCGCGCAGCTGTTCAGCAACAATTCGGGCGTGTGCATCCTCGCCTTCGCGCTGGGCTTTGCCTTCGGCATCCCGTCGCTGATGCTGTTGGTGCACAACATGGCATTGCTGGGCGTGCTGCTTTGGCTGTTCAACGGGCAGGGTCTGGTGGTGGAGCTGGCCGCGTGGCTATCCGTCCATGGCACGACCGAGCTGTTCGGCATCCTGCTGTCGGGCGCGGCGGGACTGCATATCGGGCGGGCGATGGCCTTCCCCGACAAGCTCCCGGTGCTGGAAGCCGCCGCTGCCGCCGGACGCAGAAGCGCCGCGGTGATGGTGGGCGTGGTCATCATGATGGTGGTCGCTGCGCTGCTCGAAGCCTTCCCGCGCCAGCTGGTCGAGGATACCGGCAGCCGCTTCCTTATCGGGGGCACGATGCTGGTATTCTGGCTCGCCTACTTCATCCTCTACCGCCCAGCGCCGCGCGCCGGCGATGCCGCTCTGCCGGAGGCTGCATGAGCGCCCGGTCGCCAATCGCGGCACACAGCGACGCCCGCCGGGCGCGCACGCTGATCACGCCCGAGGGGCTGGCTCTGCCGATCGCGATTGCCCCGCTCGCCAGCCGCGCGGGTGCGCTGATCATCGATGTGATGATCATCTTCTTCGGCCTCATCGTCTTTCAGCTGGCAATCTACTGGATCGCTGACGGCGTGCTCGGCGGCACGCAGTTCGATCCCAACCGGATGTCGGAAGCAGCAATCGAATTCCTCGGCATCCTTGTGGCGCTGTTCGTGTTCTGCACGTGGTACGGCTATTTCCTGGTGCAGGAACTGGGACCGCGCGGCGCAACGCTGGGCAAGCGCGCGGTCGGCATCCGCATTGCCGCACGCGGCGGCGCGCGTCTGACGCCCGAGGCAGTGATCGCCCGCAACCTTCTGCGCGATATCGAGATCTTCTACCCGCTCATCACACTGCTGGTGCTCGTCATTGTGGGAGATCGCGGGGAGCCTGTGGGCATGCTCGGCTGGGTGGTGACAGGGTGGTTCGGGCTGTTCCTGCTATTCCCCTTCTTCAACCGTGACCGGCTGCGCGCGGGCGATATCGTCGCGGGCACGTGGGTGGTCGAGCGCCCGCGCGCCAAGCTTGGCTCCGTGCTTTCGGCGCAGGGCGCCGCGGCCGCCGAGGGGGCGAGCGATGTCACCGGCGTGCGCTATGACTTCGGCGAGGCCGAGCTTTCGATCTATGGCGAAAAGGAGCTCCAGACGCTGGAGCGGATGCTGCGCGAATCCCCCGACGAAGCGCTCGCTGCCGCGCACGCCGCGATCTGCCGCAAGATCGGCTGGAACCCGGGCGCGGGCGACGAAAGGGCTTTCCTCGAGGCCTTCTATGCGCAATTGCGGGCCAAGCTCGAAGCCGACATGCGGTTCGGCAAGCGCAAGGCGGACAAGTTCTCATGAAGCTCGACAGGCGGTCATTTCTGGGCGGATCGCTGGCGCTGGGGGCCTCGGCGTGCATCCCGCCCGACCAGAGCCCGCTCGGAAGGCTCGCAGCCGAACTGCGGATCATCGAGGCGGCGGCGGGCGGCACGCTCGGCGTAGAGATCTACGACATCGCCACCGGCGCGTCGGTCGGGATCAATCAGGACCGGCGGTTCGGGCATGCCTCCTCGTTCAAATTCTCGCTCGCCGCACTCCTGCTCCAGCGCGATGCGGCCGGCACCATCGACGCGGACAAGCGCGTGACGTGGACCGAAGCGGACATGCTCAGCCATGCCCCCTTCACCCGCGAACGTATGGCGACGGGCGCGACTTTGCGCGAACTGGCGCGGGCGACGCAGACGACCTCGGACAATCCGGCGGCCAATATCCTGCTGCGCGAGCTGGGCGGTCCGGCCGGGCTGACCGCTTTCTGGCGCAGTCTCGGCGACGAGGTCAGCCGCGTCGACCGCTTCGAGCCCGAGATGAACCTCGTGCCCACCGCCGAATTCCACGACACCACCACGCCCGCCGCAATGGCGCGCACTGTAGCGAAGATTATCTACGGCGACGTGCTGCCCGAGACGGAGCGTGCGGAGCTGAAGGACTGGATGATCGCAACCGAAACCGGCGCGCGGCGTGTTCGCGCGGGCCTGCCCGAAGGCTGGATCGCCGGCGACAAGACCGGCACCAGCGGGCTGATCGGCGGGACCGAATACAACTACATCGATATCGGCTTTGCCGAGGGGCCCAAGGGCGAAGCGCCGCTGACCTTCGCCTGCTATTTCCGTGCCCTCCAGACCGAGGACGAGATGCTCCCGCGCGGCGAACAGGCGCTGGCCCGAGTCGGCCGCATCATCAAGGAATTCGCCGAGCCCGAGCGCGGGTTACCGCTGGTGGGCAAGCTTTACTGAGCTTCTCCCCGTCCCCTTGTGGGAGGGGAGCAAAGGCTCAATGATCCGGCGTGGCCGATGCCTTCTCCTCGCCGCCGAAGATCGCCACCTCGTTGACACCCGCGCTGGTGGCGCGGCCGCGATACATGCCGGTGGTGTTGAAGCTGAAGACCGCATGGCCCTCGGGCGTGACGAGGATGACCCCGCCGTCACCGCCGAGCTTTGCAACGTCGGCCATGACGTCGTCTGCAATCCTCTGCGGCGCACCGTTGGTCAGTTCGACCGGCAATTCCTCTTCGGCTTCCGCTATCGTTTTGAATTCCTCGAAAGCGCGCAACCGCGCACAAATCTCGTGCGCCACACCGACGCGGATGAAGTATTCGCCCCACCCTGTCGCCGACACCGCACAGGCGCGATTGTCGGCATAGGTCCCCGCGCCGATCAGCGGGGCATCGCCCACGCGGCCCCAGCGTTTGCCGGTCATCCCGCCGGTCGATGTGCCCGCCGCCATGTTGCCGCTCTGGTCCAAAGCGACCGCGCCCACGGTGCCGAACTTGTGATCGACATGGAGGGCGGAAAGCTTCTCCGCTTTGAGCCGCTCCAGCGCCTCGCGCCGCGCAGGCGTGGCAAAATATTCGGGAGGAGTGGCCGCAAAGCCCTTCTCCACCGCAAAGGCTTCCGCGCCCGCGCCCATCAGCATCACGTGCTCGCTCTGGGTGCGCACTGTGTCGGCGAGTAGGATCGGGTTCTTGACCGTCTTCACCCCCGCAATAGCGCCCGCGCTGCGATCGCGGCCGTCCATGATCGAGGCGTCGAGTTCATTCGTCCCGTCCCATGTGAACACCGCGCCCTTGCCGGCGTTGAACAGCGGGCTGTCCTCCATGATGATGATCGCGGCCTTGATCGCGTCCATTGCCGCGCCGCCTTCGGCCAGAATCTTCGATCCGGCATCGAGCGCGCGCTGCAAGTCCGCCTCGTAAGCCGCTCGCTTTTCCGGTGTCATCTGCGCGGGATCGAGCGTGCCGGCACCGCCGTGGATGGCGAGCGACCACTTCGGGGCGTCTTCGGCATGGGCAGGCTGGGTCATCAGGGCGAGCGCAACCAGTGCGAGGAGTTTCTTCATGGCCGCATTCTGTAACGCGGCCCTGCACGTTTCGCCAGCTTAACAGCGCGTCCCGCCCGCGCTAGGGCGGAAGCATGATCTTCAGACCCGCCACCCTCGCCGACGCGCCCGCCCTCGCAAAGCTCGGCGCAGAGACCTTCGTCGCCGCTTTCGGCGATCTCTACACGCCCAAGGACCTCGCCGACTTCCTCGCCGAGGTGCACAATCCCGAGGCCGTCGGCGGGGAGATCGCAGGCGATGCATGCACCCACCGCCTGGTCGAGGTGGACGGCCGACTCGTCGCCTTCTGCAAGCTGCGGTATCCGACCAAGTTCGGAGACTACACCGAGGCAGCAAACCCCATCGAGCTCGCTCAGCTCTATGCCTTGCCCGGCTACACCGGCAGCGGAATCGGCGCGCAGCTGATGGACTGGGCGCTCTCCCATGCGCGCGAGCAAGGACACGATGCCGTTCTGCTCAGCGTCTATGCCGAGAACTTCGGCGCACAGCGCTTTTACCAGCGCCACGGCTTTGCCAAGATCGCCGACATCACCTTCAAGGTGGGCGATCACTACGATCCGGAGTATCTCTTCGAATTGAAGCTATAACGAGAGGGAGAGGGACATGAGCGGATTCGGCTGGAGCAGCACCACCGACGAGATGCTGGAAGGCATCGACCTGGCTGGGCGCACGGTGTTTATCACGGGCGCGAATTCGGGGCTGGGCCAGGAAACCGCTCGCGCGATGGCAAGCAAGGGCGCGCATGTGATCCTTGCCGGTCGCGATCAGGCCAAGCTCGACGAGAGCGTCGCCGCGATCCGCGCAGAGCAGCCCGAAGCACAGCTCGATACCATCACCCTCGACCTCACCTCGCTCGAAAGCATTCGCGCTGCCACTTCGCGCGCGCGGCAGCGGTTCGACAAGATCGACATCCTGATCAACAATGCAGGCGTGATGGCGACCCCCTTCACCCACACCCGCGATGGCTTCGAGATGCAGTTCGGGACGAACCATCTGGGCCATTTTGCGCTCACCGCCGAACTGATGCCGCTGATCGAGCGCGGGCAGCTGAAGCGCATCGTCAACCTTTCCAGCCGCGGGCACCACTTTGCACCGGTCGACTTCGACGATCCGTTCTTCGAACACCGCCCCTACGACCCGTGGATCGCTTACGGCCATTCCAAGACCGCGAATGTGCTGTTCAGCGTGGGGCTGGAGCAGCGCTTCGCGGTGCTGGGCATCCATGCCTATGCGGTGCACCCGGGCGGGATCCAGACCAACCTCGGCCGCCACATGACGGCCGAAATGGTCGAGACGCTAATGGCGCGGGTGACCTCGAAGGACACAGGCTTCCAGTGGAAGACCATCCCCCAGGGCGCGGCCACCAGCTGCTGGGCCGCGACCGCCGAAGAGCTGGAGGGGCGCGGCGGGGTCTATTGCGAGGACTGCCACGTGGCCGAGGTGGACGACGAATCCTCCACTGGCGGCGTGCGCAGTTATGCCGTCAATTCCAGCTTCGCCGACCGATTGTGGAAGCTGTCCGAGGAACTGACCGGAGCCAAATTCCCGAGCTAGCTAGCCCGCGATGAAGTCGCGCAGCAGGCGCATCACGTCCTTCGCCTCGCGTGTCGGCGTGATCGCCATGAACACGTGCGGCGCGGCCTCGTATTCGTAGAGTTTCGCATCCACGCCCGCCGCGATCAGACGGGTGAGGAAGCTGCGCGAATCGATGATGAACAGGTCGTGCCGTCCGGTCCAGATGCGGGTCGACGGCAGTTTGGCGAGCGCCTCGGCCGGGGCGTAGAGCGGGCTGACCGCTGGATCGTTGATCGCACGCCCGGAGGCGACCATGCTGCCGCACGCGCGCAGGGTCCCGATCTTGAGCATCACGTCATGCGGCTCGACTGCGGCGATCGCAGGGTCGGCAAGGCCGAGATCAAGCCACGGGGCAAACAGCGCGAGCTTGCCCGGCAGCGGGCCACCTGCCGCATTCAGCCGCAGCGCCAGCGCGAGCGCCATATGCCCGCCCGCACTATCGCCGTTCAGGATGATCTGCGCCGGATCATGCTTCACTGCCAGCTCGGCATAGACTTCATCGGCCAGCGCATCCTGCGCGGTGTAGCTTTCCTCGGGTACCATCGGATAGAGCGGCACGGTGACGCTAATGCCGCACTGCTTGACCATTTCGGCGACCAGCGGCCAGTGCTCCTTGAACATCGGCCGCACAAAGCCGCCGCCGTGAAAATAGAGCATGTGCCACTGGCCGGGGCCGCTCTTCGGGTGCAGCGTCACCACCTTCGAGCCCAGCACCTCGTGTTCCTCGATGATAAAGCGCTGGCGGAAACCTTCCGGCATCGGCGCGTCGAGCGGCAGCCTGCGGCCCGCCATGGTCTGGTGGAAGCCCGCCTCATCGAGCGGGAAGACCGGGGTCTGGCGGCTCACCACCCATTTAACCGCGCGCATCAGCAGGCTCGGCGTGGGGCTGCGCAGTTCGGTCGATGTATCGGTCAGCATGTCTTCTCCCATTTTGCGGGCAGACTGGAACCGGGCGGCGTTAAGTCAAGCCTTCTGACGGATCATTGCCCCGTCATCCCTGCGCGTCTATATGCGTCGACATGTCTTCCATTCGGCCTTGGCGCACAATCGAACGACGCAAATCGCGTCAGATCATGGTGGGGAATGTCCCCGTTGGCGGTGATGCTCCCATCACCGTGCAAACCATGACCAACACCCCGACCGAAGACGTGCGCGCGACGCTCGACCAGATCCGGCGGTGCGAGGAAGTGGGCGCGGACATAATCCGTGTCTCCTGCCCCACCGAGGAATCGACGCGCGATTTTAAGAAGATCACCCGCGAGGCGCGCATCCCGATCGTCGCCGACATCCACTTCCACTACAAGCGCGCTCTGGAAGCGGCCGATGCTGGCGCTGCCTGCCTGCGCATCAACCCGGGCAATATCGGTTCATCCCAGCGCGTCGCCGAAGTCGTGCGCGCCGCCAAGGCCAATGGCTGCGCGATCCGCATCGGGGTGAACGCAGGAAGCCTCGAAAAAGACCTGCTCGAAAAATACGGCGAACCATGCCCCGAGGCGCTGATCGAAAGCGCGCTGGATCACATCAAGCTGCTGCAGGACCACGATTTCCACGAATACAAGGTGGCGGTGAAGGCCTCCGACGTGTTCCTCGCGGTCGCCGCCTATCATGGGCTGGCGGAAACGGTCGATTGCCCGCTGCATCTGGGCATCACCGAAGCGGGCGGGCTGATCGGCGGGACGGTGAAGTCCTCGATCGGCATGGGCAGCCTGCTGTGGGCGGGGATCGGCGACACCATCCGCGTGTCGCTGTCGGCCGAGCCGGAAGAAGAGATCAAGGTCGGCTACCATATGCTGAAAGCCTTGGGCCTGCGCACCCGCGGCGTGCGGGTGGTGTCCTGCCCGTCGTGCTCGCGGCAGGGCTTCGATGTGATCCGCACGGTCGAAACGCTGGAAAAGCGGCTCGAACACATCAAGACGCCGATGAGCCTGTCGGTGCTCGGCTGCGTGGTCAACGGCCCGGGCGAAGCGCGCGAGACCGATATCGGCCTGACCGGCGGCGGCAATGGCAAGCATATGGTCTACCTGTCCGGCATGAAGGCCCACGCCATCGATGACGAGGCGATGCTCGATCACATCGTCAAGCTGGTCGAGGAAAAGGCCGCCGCCATCGAAGCGGGCGAGGCGACAGCCTTCGATCCCCACGCCCAGCCGGCAGAAGCCGCCGAGTGATCCGCGCCGCCATTGCCGGATTGCTGGCGCTGGCGCTTGCCAGTTGCGCGACAGTGCCAGCCGCTCCGAATCACCCCGAAGCGCGCGCCTACCTCGCCGAAGCCGACGCGCGCGCCGATGTCGATGCAGCCCTCGCCCGCGCCGCCGCCAGTGGCAAGCGGGTGCTGCTGGTGATGGGCGCAAACTGGTGCCACGACAGCCGCGCGCTCGCCGGATGGCTGAAAACCCGGCGCTTCACCACGCTGACCGCCGCGCGATACGAGGTGGTCTTTGTCGATGTCGGTGTGCCCCAGACCGGCGAAGGCCGCAACCTCGACATCGCGCGCCGCTTCGGCCTGACCGAGTTTCCCGGCACTCCCGCCCTGCTGGTGCTGACGCCCGAGGGCAAGGCCCTCAACCTCGATACCGCCGCAAGCTGGCGCAATGCCGCGAGCCGCAGCGAGGACGCGATCTATGCCGAGCTGGCGGCGCTGGCCAGCACGCCTACCCCGTGATCGCAGCCCTCCTCCTCGCACTCGCGCTCGCGATGGACGCCTTCGCGGTCGCGCTCACACAAGGCACGAAGTTCCGCCCCGATGCGCGCGGGGGGCTGGCGATTGCGCTTACCTTCGGTGTGTTTCAGGCGCTGATGCCGCTCGCCGGATGGGTGATCGGCGCGGTGGCGCTGATCTATGTCGAAGCCATCGATCACTGGATCGCCTTCGGGCTTCTGACGTTCCTCGGGGTGCGGATGCTCGGCGGCCATGTGGGCGAAGAGGAGGCGAGCCAAGCCCTCACCGGCCGTGCGCTGCTGCTTGCGGGCGTTGCGACCAGCATTGATGCGCTCGCCGCCGGGATCACGCTCCCGACGCTCGACATTTCGCCGCTGCTGGCCGTGGCGCTGATCGGCCTCGTCACCTTCGCGATGAGCGGCGCGGGCGTGATGCTCGGGCGCATCGCGGGCGACCATCTGGGCGATTGGGCCGAGCGCGCGGGGGGCGTCATCCTGATCGGTCTTGGCGTAAAGATTCTCGCCGAGCATTCGGGCTGGCTCTGAGCGCGCGG
The DNA here is from genome assembly GCA_027533455.1 of Porphyrobacter sp. Classification (GTDB taxonomy): domain Bacteria; phylum Pseudomonadota; class Alphaproteobacteria; order Sphingomonadales; family Sphingomonadaceae; genus Erythrobacter. Next base: position 218,387 of record JAPZUC010000006.1, read on the forward strand.
GCGGTGCTCCACGTTGTCCACCACGCCGACTATATGGCTCCGCGCCCCGAAAGCGGCACCTTCCGCTTCGACAAATACTACCTCGTGATGGAAGAACTGCGGGCGTCAGGCGCGGCGATCACCGAACACGCGCCCGAGCCCATGCCGCGCGAATGGCTGGAGGCGGTCCACTGCCCGGACTACGTCGACGAGGTGTTCCGGGCCGAAGTCCCGCGCGAGAAGGAGCGGCGGATCGGCTTTCCGGTCACCCCCGCCATCACATCGCGCGTGCGCCACACCAACGGCGGCACCTGGCTCGCTGCGCAGCTGGCCCGCCAGCACGGCTACGCCGCCAATTCCGCCGCCGGGAGCCACCATGCGTTGCACGATACCGGCGCAGGCTATTGCGTGTTCAACGACTTTGCCGTCACCGCCAACCGCCTGATCGCGGAACGCCGCGCAGCGCGCGTACTGATCGTCGATCTCGACGTGCATCAGGGAGACGGCACCGCCAGCCTTACGGCGGGGCGCGAGGATATCTTCACCCTCTCGCTCCATGCCGAGAAGAACTTCCCCGTCAGGAAGGCGCGCTCCAGCCTCGATATCGGCCTGCCCGACGGGTTGGCCGATGATGGCTACATGGAAGCCCTCACGCGCCACTTGCCGCAAGTCTTCGCCGACTTCGTACCCGATTTCGTGCTCTATCAGGCGGGCGTCGATCCCCATGTGGACGATAAGCTCGGGCGGCTGGCGCTGAACGACGCCGGGCTGGCCGCGCGCGACCACTTCGTCATCACTCAAAGCCGCCAGCGCGGGCTGCCCGTCGCTAGTGCGCTGGGGGGAGGATATGGCGATGATCCGCGCGCCGTCGCCGCCCGTCATGCCGCCTCGATGTTGACAATGGCCAAGGCAAACGCCGCATTTCCGGCACCTCCCGCGACGAATGGAGACTAACCTACGATAAGTTGACAGCTCCCTTATTGGGAACACAAGATCTGGCGTTTACGTTACGGATCAATGAAACGGCGTGACATCCTCAAGGGCACCCTGGCGGCAGGGGCGGCATTGGCCCTGCCGACACGCCTGTTCGCCTCGGTAATGCCGGGCACGCCGCGCGACCGGATCCTGTTCGATATCGCGAAGCGCGAGCTGATGCGGCACGGCAATGCGATCTGGCGGCATGATATCGTCGGGATTGCCGATTTCGGACTGCATTCGGCCAAGCCGCGCTTCCACTTCGTCAACCTCGAACGCGGCGAGGTGCAGTCGCACCATGTCAGCCACGGCATCGGTTCGGATTACCAGCACGACGGCTGGCTCAAGCAGTTCTCGAATGTCGAAGGCTCCAACGCCACCAGCCGCGGGGCCTATGTCACGTGGGAATGGTACAAGGGCCGGTACGGCACCTCGGTGCGCCTCGGCGGTCTCGACGCGACCAATAATGCGGCGCTGCAACGCTACATTGTGATGCACCACGCCGACTATGCCGAGGACGCGCATCTCGAGAAGTATGGCCGCCTCGGCCGCTCCAACGGGTGCTTCGCGATGGGAACCGCGCAGTTCCGCGAGGCGCTGCTGCACCTGTCGGGCGGGCGGATGCTCTACGCGGACAGCCTAGGGCTGGAAGAGGACGGTTCGATCCAGCCGGTTCCCGAACTGGCGATGTACCAGCGCCCGCCGATTGAAGGCGGCGGGCGGCCAATCGCCAGCGCGTTCTGACCCTGACCTGTCCCGTATCGTTCGGGACGGTGATGCCTTAGCTGTCCCGGAGGTCGTCCTCGATCACGATCACCTCGTCGGTCGGCACGGCGGAGCGGTTGCGCACGCGCGGCTTGTCGAGGCTGGCGAGCACCTTGGTGTCGCGGCCGTAGATGTCCTTGAAGGTCGCCATCTGGCCGTTGATGTCCGAGGCCATCGTGAAATAGGTGATGTAGGCCGCCCAAGGCTTCTGCAAGGCCACCTTGGTGTACTTGCCCGAAGTCGAGATCCCGACCGCTTCGTCCCGGGTTGCGCCCTTGCCGAGGATCGCCATCGTCATCGCCAGTTCCAGCGCCCGCTCCGTCCGAACACAGCCGTGCGAGAGCGCGCGGTCATCATTGGCGAACAGGTGGCGCGAGGGCGTGTCGTGGAAGAAGATCGCATGCTCATTGGGCATTTCGAGCTTCATCAGCCCCAGCGAATTATCCGGCCCCGGCTGCTGCACCACGGTGACATACCCGTTCGCGCCCTTGGTTGCGACATAGCCGTTGCGCTTGCCCCATGCCGGATTGGCGAGCACCTTGGCGCCCAGTCCCTCGCCCTTGACGATCGACTGCGGCACCGTCCAGGTCGGGTTGAAGACCACGCCTTCGACCACTTCGGCAAGCTGCGGGGTGGCGGTGCGCCCCGGCTTGCCGACGATCGTGCGATATGTGCTGATGATGCGGTTCTTCACGGTCAACCGCAGCTGGAATTCCGGCACGTTGGTAATGAGGTATTGCGAGCCGAGATCGCGCCCCAGCCACCGCCAGCGGTCCATGTTGGCGCGGATCAGCTTGCGCTTGGACGTCTGGCCATCCGACGTCGCGGCGAGTTCCGCCTTGAGCTTGGCGTAATCGGGATGGGTGGGGGCTAGCTTTGCCAGCGTGCCGGCAATGTCGCCCGACTGCAGCGCATCGGCCAGCACATTGCCCGAAGGGTTTGCCTCGCGGTCGGGATCGACCACGAACCACTGCTCGCGCGCGTCCATCGGCGTGCGCCCGTCGCGCAGATCCTCGACCAGCCAGATGAAACTCTGCGAGGCCAACTCGTTGAGTTCCTGCGAGGGACCGGCGGCGAGCGCGGTCTTGAGCGGCTGGAGATCATAGTCCTTGGGGTCGAGCCCTTCGGTGCCGATCCCCTCGATCACGGCGACCAGCTGCCGGGCCTGCGCGACCGTCCAGCTTTGTACCAGCGGCGCGGAAATCCGCAGACTGCCCTGCACGACCGGCTCGGACACGGTCTGTGGAAAGGCCTGGCTGAAGGCGTCGGGGGCCTTGGGAGAAGGGGCGGGTGCGGGCGTCTGCACCACCGCCGGACCACCCTGGTTCTGGCCGCCAAGGATGATCCCGCGAGTCGCCGCACGGCCCTCCTGCGCCAGCGCCGTCGTTGCCACCAGCGCGGCGATCGCTGCGCCGCAAGCCAGTCTGCCCGAGAACCTGATCATTACCTTATTGCCTTCTCGCCCCGTGCCGCCGGGAGGGTGGCGGCATTGCAATTCGCCTGCGGTCATACCCGCTGGCCCATGCCCCTATCAACCATCTTGGCTTTCACCTGGATTAATGTGCACACCCCTGTGACTTCCGGTGTGACCTTCCCGCAACGTGCGGCTATGCACGCCGCGATGCTGCGTCGCGATCATGTTTTGCTGCCCTTTGCCGCCGCGCTGGCGGGCGTGGGGCTGCTGTCGCTGATGGACGCCTTCATGAAGGAGGCCGCGCTGTTGATCGGGGCCTACACCGCCACGGTGCTGCGCGCATTGTTCGGCGCGGCGCTGATCGCGCCCCTGTGGTGGCTGCGCGGCGGGCGGATGCCTTCGGCTATGGTGTGGAAGCTGCATCTGACGCGCGGCGTGGTGTCGGCCTTCATGGCGCTGACCTTCTTCTATTCGATCACCGTCCTGCCGCTGGCCGAGGCAATCGCCCTCTCCTTCATTGCCCCGCTGATCGCGCTCTATCTGGCCAGCGCGCTGCTGGGCGAAACGATCAGCCGCCATGCCATCGGGGCGAGCATGCTCGGCTTTGCCGGCACGTTGGTGATTGTCGGCGGGCGGATCGGGCAGGGCCAGTTCGACGAACGCGCCGCGCTCGGGGTGGCTTCGCTGTTCGTCTCGGCGCTGCTTTATGCCTACAATTTCATCGTCATCCGGCGGCAGGCACAGGTGGCCGGGCCGATGGAGATCGCCACCTTCCACAGCGCGGTGAGCGGCGTGGTGCTGCTGATGATCGCGCCGTTCTTCTGGAGCGCGCCTGATCCTGCTGCGCTGCTCCCGCTTGGTGCGGCGGCCTTGCTGACTGTCTGCGGCTCCTTCGCCATCGCCTTCGCCTATGCCCGCGCAGAAGCGAACGTGCTGGTGCCGACCGAATACTCGGGCTTCGTCTGGGCGGCGCTCTTCGGCTGGCTGTTCTTCCGCGAGGCGGTGACCTGGCCGACGCTCGCCGGAACCGCGCTGATTGTCGCCGGCTGCTGGATCGCCTCCCGCGCCCCGCGAGCCGATCCCGCGACCGCCTTCGAGTAAGACTTCCTTGCCCTAGGGGAAGCCCCCTTGACCTCGCGCGCGAGGCAGCGCAGGAGCGCCGACACATACCGCGCCCTTGGTGGATCGGGGGCGGGTCAATCGAAAGGACGGAACCCCCCATGACCGCTATCGGCCAGGATTCGCTCGGCACCCGCCAGATGCTTGACGTGAACGGCAAGCAGTACGCCTATTACTCGCTGGCCAAGGCGGCCGAGCAGTTGGGCGACATCAGCAAGTTGCCGATCTCGATGAAGGTGCTGCTCGAGAACCTGCTGCGCTTTGAAGACGGCGGTTTCACGGTTGACCGCTCGCACATCCAGGCGCTGGTCGACTGGCAGGCGAACCCCGCGACGGGTGAGGAAATCCAGTACCGCCCGGCACGCGTGCTGCTGCAGGACTTCACCGGCGTGCCCTGCGTGGTCGACCTTGCCGCCATGCGCGACGCGATCAAGAAGCTCGGCGGCGATACCGCCAAGATCAACCCGCTGGTTCCCGTGAACCTCGTGATCGACCACTCGGTGATGGTCGATGAATTCGGCCATCCCAAGGCGATGGAAGCCAACATGGCGCTCGAATACGAGCGCAATGCCGAGCGTTACGACTTCCTCAAGTGGGGCTCCAAGAGCTTCCAGAACTTCACCGCTGTGCCCCCGGGCACCGGTATCTGCCACCAGGTGAACCTCGAACACCTCGCGCAGGCCGTGTGGTCGAGTGAAGGTCCTGACGGCGTGATGGTCGCCTATCCCGACACCTGCGTCGGCACTGACAGCCACACCACCATGATCAACGGCCTGGGCGTGCTGGGCTGGGGCGTCGGCGGGATCGAGGCGGAAGCCGCGATGCTTGGCCAGCCGGTCTCGATGCTGATCCCCGAAGTGGTCGGCTTCTACCTTGAAGGCGCGATGGCCGAAGGCGTCACCGCGACCGACCTCGTGCTGACCTGCGTGCAGATGCTGCGCAATGTCGGCGTGGTGGGCCGCTTTGTCGAGTTCTACGGGCCTGGTGTGGCCAACCTCACCCTCGCCGACCGTGCCACCATCGCCAACATGGCGCCTGAATACGGCGCGACCTGCGGCTTCTTCGGCATCGACGACAAGACCCTTGATTACCTGCGCCTGACCGGCCGCAGCGAAGAGAACATCGCGATGGTCGAAGCCTATGCCAAGGCGCAGGGCATGTGGTTCGATCCCGCCAATGTGCCGGTCTTCACCAAGACACTGAGCCTCGACATGGCCACCGTCGTCCCCAGCCTCGCCGGCCCCAAGCGCCCGCAGGACAAGGTGATCCTTCAGGAAGTCGACGACCTGTTCAATTCCGACCTCTCCAAGGTCTACGGCAAGAGCGCCGCTGCCCGCGTCGGCGTTGAAGGCGCGAGCCACGACATTGGCGATGGCGACGTGGTGATCGCCGCGATCACCTCGTGCACCAACACCTCCAACCCCGACGTGCTGATCGCCGCCGGTCTGGTCGCCAAGAAGGCGAACGAGCGTGGCCTCAAGCCCAAGCCGTGGGTCAAGACCTCGCTCGCCCCCGGATCGCAGGTGGTCACCGACTACCTCGTAAAGTCGGGCCTGCAGGAACACCTCGACGCGGTCGGCTTCGACCTCGTAGGCTATGGCTGCACCACCTGCATCGGCAACTCGGGGCCGCTCGCCGCGCCGATCAGCGCCGCGATCAACGGCAATGATATTGTTGCTGCCAGCGTGCTGTCGGGCAACCGCAACTTCGAAGGCCGTGTCAGCCCCGATGTGCGCGCGAACTTCCTCGCCTCGCCGCCGCTAGTGGTGGCTTACGCGCTGAAGGGCACCGTCACAGAGGATATCACCACCACTCCGATCGGCCACGACCAGAACGGCGATCCGGTGATGCTCGCCGATCTGTGGCCCACCAACGCCGAAATCGCCGCCAACCGCGCGGCCAATATCGACCGTTCGATGTTCGTCAGCCGCTACGCCAACGTCTATGACGGTGACGAGCACTGGCAGGCGATCACGGTAGAACCGTCGGACACCTACCAGTGGCGCGCCGGATCGACCTATGTCGCCAACCCCCCGTATTTCGAGGGCATGACCATGACCCCGGCGCCGATCGTGGACATCGTGGACGCCAAGCCGCTCGCGATCCTCGGCGATTCGGTCACCACCGACCACATTTCGCCGGCCGGTTCGATCAAGGAAGACAGCCCTGGCGGCAAGTTCCTGATGGCCAATCAGGTCGCCAAGAAGGACTTCAACTCCTACGGCTCGCGCCGCGGCCACCACGAAGTGATGATGCGCGGCACCTTCGCCAACATCCGCATCAAGAACGAGATGGTGCCGGGCATCGAGGGCGGCTTCTCGACCTACAATGGCGAGACCATGCCGATCTACGACGCGGCGATGAAGCACAAGGAAGACGGCACCCCGCTGGTCGTCATCGGCGGCAAGGAATACGGCACCGGCTCGTCGCGCGACTGGGCGGCCAAGGGCACGATCCTGCTCGGCGTCCGCATGGTGATCGTCGAGAGCTTCGAACGTATCCACCGCTCGAACCTCGTCGGGATGGGCGTGCTGCCGCTGCAGTTCAAGGATGGCGACACCCGCCAGAGCCTCGGCCTTGCGGCGACCGACACCTTCTCGATCCGCGGTCTGGCCGACATGGTGCCCGGTCAGGACATCACCGTCGAGGTCACCCGCGCCGATGGCTCGACCTTCAGCTTCACTGCCCTGTGTCGCATCGATACCGCAAACGAGATGGAATATTACCGCCACGGCGGGATTCTCCATTACGTTCTGCGCAAGCTTGCGGCATAAGGAGGCTGATGAAGCGCATCGATCTGGCCCTTTGGTTTGCCCCTGCCCTGCCGCTGGCGCCGCTATTGCTGGCGCTGACGGCCTGCGGGGGCGAGCCCGAAGGCCAGAAGGGCAAGCGCGATGCGCCGTCGGTGCCGCTCGGGTTCGAGCTGGCATTCGCAGGCACTCAAGCCAGCGCCGAAGCCGACCCGGCTCAGACGCCGCTTGTCGCGCTTTCGCCGGATGAACTCGCAGCACGGATCAAGGCGGGCAATGTCCGCGTGATCGACGTGCGCACCGATGCCGAAGTCGCCGAGGGCACAATCCCCGGGGCCGAGCATATCGCGCTCGACCGCTTCGATGCCGAAGCGCTCGACCTGTCGGATGCGCGCGAGGTGGTGCTCTATTGCCGCTCGGGCCGGCGCTCCGCGATTGCGGGAGAGAAGCTGGCGGCAGTGACGGGTCAACCCGTGGAGCATCTCGAAGGCGGGATGCTCGCCTGGGAAGCGGCGGGCCAGCCGGTCCAAAAGCCTCAGGGCCAGTAAGCGCCAGGGACAAACAAAAAGGGCGGCCCTTTACGGAGCCGCCCTTTTTGTTTGCGCGCTAAAGTCCGCGTCAGCCGACCAGCTTGCGCCGCCCGAGGATGGCTGCGGCGGCAAGGCCGAACAGGATCGTCATCGGCGGGGCCGGCACGTCATGCCCGCCCGATGAACTGCTGGTGCTGCCCGAGGTCGACGAGGACGAAGAGCTCGAAGAGGACGAGCTGCTGCTGGAAGACGAGGAGGACGAGGAAGAGCTCGACGAAGAGGAAGACGAGCCCGACGAGGTCACCGCCCCGGTCGACGAGCTGACATTGCCCGAGGAACTGGAGACATTACCGGAGGAGCTGGAAACCGCGCCGGTCGAACTGGAGACGCTGCCGGTGCTGCTCGACACTGCACCGGTCGACGAAGACACGTTGCCCGAGGTGCTGGTGCTCGACACCTGACCGGTGCTGCTGGAAACCGCCCCGGTGCTGGAACTGGTGCTGGTCGAGACCTGACCGGTCGACGAGGTGATGACCCCCGAGGACGACGTGGTGCTCGACGAGACCACGCCTGAAGAGGAGGTAGTGGAGGTCGAATTGTCGATGTCGATATCGATCACGACCCCGCTCAAACCGCTGCTGCTGCTGCCGCCCGAAGTCGAAGTCGTCGTCGAAACCGAGACATCGCCCGAGGACGAACCGCCGCCGCCGAAGAAGCCGCCACCGAAACCGCCGCCCGGACCGCCGCCCGGACCGCCGCCCGGACCACCGCCCGGACCACCGCCGCCCGAAATCGGCGGAAGCGGCGGGAGTGGAGCGGGCATATAAGCGATCTGCGCCAGCGGCGGACATTCATTGGGATCGTAATAGGCCTGAACCGCGCCCGCAGGCAGGCTTGCCGCGCCGCCCTGACCTGCCGGACCGACCGGCTGGCATTCCACCGTGCGCTCGACAATGCGGCGGCGACGCTCTTCGGGGATCACCCGCTCGCGCGTCTTGATGTAGCGCGCGCCGGTCACCGGGTCGATCTGGATCAGCTTGCCATCGATCTTCGTCGCGAAGTCGGGCGCGTCGGTGTTCATGGGCTCGGCCATGCGTACGGCGCCGCCTTGCAACAATGCGACCCCTGCCGCAGCGGCGGACAGCTTCGCGATGGCCAGTTTGAGCGACATGGTCGAATAACCTGTTTGCATGCGAGGCCGATGCAGGTACGCCGCACCCCCTCTTAATCCAGCCTTCTTTTGATGTCAGAAGACCCACAGGGGCAATCCCGAGCGGGAACTCAGTCCTCGAACAGTCCGGAATGGGCGGGCGGTGATTCTCGGGGCGGGCTCATTTCGAGATGCGCCCAACCCGCATCGTTGAGTACGCGGCCGCGGGCGGTGCGCGCCACAAGCCCGAGCTGGATCAGGTAGGGCTCGACCACCTCCTCCACCGTGTCGCGCGGCTCGGCAAGGCCTGCCGCGAGCGTCTCGATCCCCACCGGCCCCCCCTTGTAGGTGGTGGCGATCATGGAGAGATAACGGCGGTCCATCAGGTCGAGGCCGAGCCGGTCGATCTCCAGCCTGGTGAGCGCCTCATCGGCCACATGCCGCGTGACAGTGGCGCTCCCCGCCACATCGGCAAAGTCGCGCACGCGGCGCAGCAGACGGCCTGCAACGCGGGGCGTCCCGCGCGAGCGGCGGGCGATTTCGTGCGCACCGTCCGGCGCAATCGCGAGGCCCATCAGCCCGGCGGCGCGGGTGACGACGCGCTCCAACTCCTCGTGGGTGTAGAAATTGAGCCGGACCGGAATGCCGAAGCGGTCGCGCAGCGGCGTGGTCAGCAGGCCCTGCCGCGTTGTCGCCCCGATCAGGGTGAAGGGCGGCAGGTCGATGCGCACGCTGCGCGCGCTCGGCCCCTCGCCGATGATCAGATCGAGCGCGCGGTCCTCCATCGCCGGGTAAAGCACTTCCTCGACCACTGGCGAGAGGCGATGGATCTCGTCGATGAACAGCACGTCGTGCGGTTCGAGATTGGTGAGCAGCGCGGCAAGGTCACCTGCCTTGGCGATGACGGGGCCGCTAGTTGCGCGGAAGCCCACGCCCAGCTCGCCCGCGATGATCTGCGCGAGCGTGGTCTTGCCGAGGCCGGGCGGGCCGAAGAACAGCGTATGGTCCATCGCCTCGCCCCGCGCGCGCGCGGCGGCGATGAATACGGCAAGATTCCCCTTGGCTACCTCTTGCCCCACGAATTCGGCCAAGCGCCGGGGGCGCAGGGCTGCGTCCGGATCGCCGGGTTGGCGGGTTGGGGTGTGGAGGGGGGTGTCGGGGGCGGTCATCGCAGTCCTTCGTTGCCGACCGCTCCGAAAAACTCTCCATCCTGGTAGAGTTGCCACGTCTCGTAACCCATGGACATCGTCAGGAATTGAAGGGTTAATGCGTCGCCAATTTTCAAGGTGCAATCACCAGTTCGTGTGTCAACTTCTACAGCCACAATCTTCGCTCCGGCGAGCGCCTCATTGGCCAATTTCTCTGCGTCGACCGGTGAGGGCAGTCCGTAATGATGCCCGTCATCGTCGCTGGTGACTATGATGCACTTGGCACCGATGAGGCGCCAGCCATAAGTGGTCATGACGAATTGCGGCCCCACGGCAAAAAACCATTGGCCTTCGCCGCGCGCCACGACAACCGTTTGCCCGATCAACAGACCCGCCAGCTCTGCCGCATAAGCTTCGGTTTGCGACTGCTTCCGGAACAGGTTCATCTAATCCGGCTCCGACAGATGAACCCTGAAACAAGTTCAGCATGACGAGGTTGAGTAATCATCACCCAGCCGCCTTCTTCAGCGCGACCCGGATCAGGTCGCCCTCGCTGGCGCCCTCGCCCAGTTCCTCCAGCGCGCGGGCAACGGCCTGTGCGGCCACGGTGGGCTTGAACCCGAGGTTCTCCAGCGCGCTCGCTGCATCCGCGCCCTTGCTGCCTGCGGGAGCCGCTGCGGTGCTCGGCGCGAACCCGCCCGAACCGCCCGGCATTGCGCCGGCCTTGTCCATCAATTCGTTGACGATCCGGCCGGCCAGTTTCGGCCCCACGCCCTGCGCGCGGGCGACCATTGCCGCATCGCCCTTGCCGCAGGCGTCGCGCAGGTCTCCGGTCGAGAGCGCGGACAAAATCGCCAGCGCCACCTTGCTCCCCACGCCCTGCACGCCGGTCAGCAGCCGGAACCAGTCGCGCTCGGCGCTGTCGGCGAAACCGAGCAGGCGCATGTCGTTCTCGCTCACCTGCAATTGCGTGTGGACGGTGCAGCCCTCTCCCGCCTCGCCGAGCGCGGCGAGGGTGCGGCTGGAGCAGTAGACGAGGTAGCCGACCCCGCCCACATCGACCACGGCCCAGTCCTCGCCGGTCGCATCGAGCCTGCCTGAGAGTTTCGCGATCATGGTTTGTTCTTGCCGTAAGCCCCGTTCAGCGTCCAGCCTTTATGGACAGATGCCCACACTTGCGCCAGATGGCGTGGCATGAGCTGGAACACCTTCGGGCGCGTGCTGCGCTTTACCACATGGGGAGAGAGCCACGGGCTCGCATTGGGCGCGGTCGTTGACGGGTGTCCACCGGGCCTCGCGATCTCCGAGGAGTTCATCCAGCCCTTCATGGATGCCCGCAAGCCGGGCACCAGCCGCTTCACCACGCAGCGGCGCGAAGACGACATCGTGCGGATCCTCTCCGGCACCTTCGAGGGCAAGACGACCGGCACGCCGATCAGCCTGATGATCGAGAACATGGACCAGCGCTCGAAAGACTATTCCGAGATCGCCCAGCGCTATCGCCCCGGCCATGCCGACTACGCCTATGACGCCAAATACGGCATCCGCGACTATCGCGGCGGCGGGCGCTCTTCCGCGCGCGAGACAGCGGCCCGGGTGGCGGCGGGCGCGGTAGCGCGGCTTGTGATCCCCGAGGTCACCCTCACTGCCTATGTCTGCGAGCTCGGCGGCGACCGTATCGATCCGGCGGCCATCGACTATGCCGAAATCGCCAACAACCCGTTCTTCTGCCCTGATGCCGCCGCTGCCAAGCGTTGGGAAGAGAAAGTCGATGCCGCGCGCAAGGCCGGATCATCGCTCGGCGCGATTGTCGAATGTGTCGCAACCGGGGTTCCAGCGGGCTGGGGCGCGCCGATCTATGCCAAGCTCGACAGCGATCTGGCTTCGGCCATGATGAGCATCAATGCGGTCAAGGGCGTCGAAATCGGTGACGGCTTCGAAGCCGCGCGCCTGTCCGGCGAGGAAAACGCCGACCGGATGCGACCCGGGCCCGATGGCAAGCCCATCTACCTCGCCAACCACGCGGGCGGTACGGCGGGCGGCATATCGACCGGGCAGCCGGTGGTGTGCAGGGTGGCGTTCAAGCCGACCTCCTCGATCATCACGCCGGTGGAGTCGATCAACTCAGCCGGAGAAGCGGTGGAAGTCGTCACCAAGGGCCGCCACGACCCTTGCGTCGGCATCCGCGGCACGCCCGTAGTCGAGGCGATGATGGCGCTGGTGCTGGCGGACCACAAGCTGTTGCACCGCGCTCAAATAGCGTAGCGGTAGCGCGACAAAAACGCGCTCAAGTAGCGCAGCAGGTGCAGCCGGCCTTGCCTGCTCCGACAATGGCGGTGCGCAGCGCCTGGGCGAGCTTGCCTTCGGAGACCTGTCCGAGAACCTCGCGCTTGACCGCGATCACTTCTTCGGTCGGCGCGCCTAACTCATCGAGGGCGGACTGGACGATGCCAAGCACGTCTTTGCCGGACAGAGCGATGGAGTTCTGATGTGGGGCGAGGCGGACATCATCAAAGTCAAACGCAAGCGAATCGATGACTGGCTTGCAATATTCCTCGGACATTCCGGCTTACTTTCATATTTTAAGGACTTTTGTCCCACTATTGGCAAATACCTGTGCCGCGTGGTAATAACTTAAGCAATTTTTGTTTATAGACATTACTATATTAATTTTTTTACTTTTTAAACTTAACAATAATTATTGTAAATTTTAATATAATAAAATCCTTTAAATCAGTTTTTCTATCTGATTTCGAGTGGACTACTCGGTCTATGGCACATAGGCCACGGTTCACCTTTTTGCAGAATAACATGGGTTAGGTCTGCCTTGCGCTGATGCGCGTTCGTTGACGAGAAAACCGATTGGTTCCCGGCCGGACGATTGAAAATTCCGATCTTCGCAATCGCAACAATCAACTTTTGTGCAGTGCAATAATCCCTATTTGCGCATCACGAGTTCAACCAACCTCTCTCAACCCCATCAAAAGGACAAACTCCCATGGGTATCATCGGTTCGACCCTCACGCCCTTCACCGCCACTGCCTTCCAGAAGGGCAAGGACTTCTTCACCGTCACCGACGCCGATCTCGCCGGCAAGTGGTCGGTGTTCTTCTTCTACCCGGCCGACTTCACCTTCGTGTGCCCGACCGAACTGGAAGACATGGGCGAAAAGTACGGCCAGCTTCAGGCGATGGGCGTCGAAGTCTACGCCGTTTCGACCGACACACACTTCAGCCACAAGGCCTGGAGCGACACCTCGGACAAGATCGGCAAGCTGACCTTCCCGTTCCTGGGCGACCAGAATCATGTGCTGTCGAACAACTTCGGCGTGCTGCGTGAAGGCGTCGGCCTTGCCGACCGCGCGACCTTCGTGGTCGATCCGGATGGCGTGATCCAGATCATGGAAATCACCTGCGAAGGCGTGGGCCGCAATGCCAACGAACTGACCCGCAAGATCAAGGCCGCGCAGTATGTGCGCGCCAACCCCGGTCAGGTCTGCCCGGCAGCATGGGAAGAAGGCAGCGACACGCTGGCTCCCTCGCTCAACCTGGTCGGCAAGATCTAAGGGCTTCGGCCTCAAGAATACGGCCTCGCGCGGGAGTCATCCCCTCCCCCCCACGGCCCCGCGCGAGGCCGCAATCCCGAGAGCCATTCAAAGAGCCCTCGGGTCGTAGCCGGGACCGGATGCCCGCCCCTTCCCCCCCCTTGGGGCAGGGCTGTCCGGTCCCGCGTTACCCATCCAAGGGATTATCAACGTCTCGCGCGATCACCCGCGCCCGGAGGACACCATGCTCGACGCCGCCATGCAGGCCCAGCTCAAGACCTATCTCGGCAACCTTCGCGAAGGGGTAGAACTGGTCGCATCGCTCGATGACAGCGAGAAGTCGCGCCAGACCCGCCAGCTGATCGAACAGATCGCCGCGCAGCACGAACTCGTCACCGCGCGATTCGACGGCACCGACGCCCGCAAGCCCAGCTTCGTCATCCGCCGCGCGTCTGACGCGAACAAGTGGGTGCGTTTCGCGGGCCTCCCCATGGGCCACGAATTCACGTCGCTGGTACTCGCCCTGCTGTGGGCCGGCGGCCACCCACCCAAGGTCGATGCCGACCTGATCGAGCAGGTCCGCGCGCTCGAAGGCGACTACAATTTCGAGATGTTCTTCTCGCTTTCGTGCCACAACTGCCCCGACGTGGTGCAGGCGCTGACGCTGATGGCGCTGGAGAATCCGCGCATCCACGCCACGCTGATCGAAGGCGGTACCTTCCAGGCGGAAGTCGAAGCGCGCGACATCATGGCGGTCCCTGCGACCTTCCTGAACGGTGAGAGCTTCTACAACGGCAAGATGGAACTCGCCGAAATCCTCGTCAAGCTCGACAAGAACGCGGGCGCCAAGCAGGCCGAGAAGCTTGCCGCCAAGGCCCCGTTTGAAGTGCTGGTGGTCGGCGGCGGCCCGGCTGGTGCAGCGGCAGCGGTCTATACCGCGCGCAAGGGCTTCAGCACCGGCATCGCGGCCGAACGCTTCGGCGGGCAGCTGATGGACACGCTCGGGATCGAGAATCTCCCCGGCACGCCCTATACCGAAGGCCCGAAGCTGACCGACAGCCTCAAGAAGCATGTGAGCGAGTACGAGATCGACCTGATGGACATTGCTCGCGCGGTGGAACTGCGCGTGGCCAAGGACGTCGGCGGCTATCACGAAGTGGCGATGGCCAACGGCGCCAGCCTCAAGGCGCGCTCGCTGATTCTCTCGACCGGCGCGCGCTGGCGCAACCTCGGCGTGCCGGGCGAGGCGGAGTATCGCAACAAGGGGGTGGCCTATTGCCCGCACTGCGATGGCCCGCTGTTCAAGGGCAAGCGCATCGCAGTGATAGGCGGCGGCAACTCCGGCGTCGAAGCGGCGATCGACCTTGCCGGGATCGTCGGCTACGTGACGCTGATCGAGTTCGATACCAAGCTGCGCGCTGACGAAGTGCTCCAGCGCAAGCTGCGCTCGATGCCCAATGTCGAGATCATCACCAACGGCCAGACCACCGAGGTGCTGGGCGATGGCACCCGCGTGAACGGCCTCGTGGTGAAGAACCGCGCCAATGGCGACGAACGGCGCATCGATCTGGAAGGCGTGTTCGTGCAGATCGGCCTTGTCCCCAACACCGAATGGCTGCGCGAGACAGGTCTGGAACTCAGCAAGCACGGCGAAATCATGATCGACGATCATGGTGCCACCAACATCCCGGGCATCTATGCTGCGGGCGACTGCACCACCGTGCCGCACAAGCAGATTGTCGTCGCCATGGGCGAAGGCGCTAAGGCGGGTCTGGGCGCGTTCGACTTCCTGATCCGCAACGAGCCGGTGGAGGAAGTCGCGCAGGCGGCTTAATCTTCAATGCCGTAAGTTCGCGAAAGGGCGGGTTCCTGATCGGGAGCCCGCCCTTTTTTGTTCGTCAGCCTATGCCCGCCAAATTCGGCGAAGGCGCAAGTCAGACCGCGCTGAACACGTAGGCCAGGCCGACGCAGACCCCTATCAGCACGCCAAGGGCAGCCAGGCCCCATGCGGTTGGCGCTTTGGTTCCTGACGGGGACGAAGGCTTGTCCGGGTCTTCCCGGACCGTGAGCCGTTTCAGATGCTGCGGGATCGCTTTGAAAGGCTCTTCGAAGCTCTCCATTTGTCTAACCCCCATACTTTTCTGAAACTTCAGAGGATTTGAACCTTCGGAGGATCCGTTCCTTATCATAGGTAAGGAAAAGAGACCGGCCCTGTGCCTCGCGCTGTCGGCCCCACTAATCGCCTCACTCAATCAAAATGCGCGTATTAATCGATTGGACGCGCAATCCAGAAGGCGTAATCTTCTCCTCATGGACCCCCGAAAGAGACGAGTCTGAACCCGAGAGGAGACACATCATGGACGCAAAGACCGGAGAGATGAGCGGCGGTTGCCCGTTCCACGGCAGCATGGACATGCGCAATCTGCTGGGCCGCACCAACCGCGACTGGTGGCCGCAGGCGCTGCAGGTCGATATCCTGTCCGAACAGGGCAAGAGCGCCAATCCCTATGGCGAGGACTTCGACTATGCCGAGGCGTTCAACACGCTCGATTACGCAGCGCTCAAGGCCGATCTCACCGCGCTGATGACCGACAGCCAGCCATGGTGGCCCGCGGATTACGGCCACTACGGCCCGTTCTTCATCCGCATGGCCTGGCATGCCGCGGGAACCTATCGCACAGGCGACGGGCGCGGCGGTGCCAATAGCGGCCAGCAGCGGTTTGCCCCGCTCAACTCGTGGCCCGATAACGGCAACCTCGACAAGGCGCGCCGCCTGCTGTGGCCGATCAAGCAGAAGTACGGCAAGAACATCAGCTGGGCGGACCTGTTCATCCTCGCCGGCAATGTCGCCATCGAGAGCATGGGCGGACCTGTGTTCGGCTTCGGCGGTGGCCGTGCGGACGTGTTCGAGCCGGAAAGCGTCTACTGGGGCACCGAGGAGCAGTGGGTCAACGAAGGCGTTGCCACGCGCATCAATGCGCAGGAAGGCAAGGCGCTCGAAAACCCGCTCGCCGCGATCCAGATGGGCCTCATCTACGTCAACCCGGAAGGCCCGCAGGGCAATCCGCATGACCCCGAGGGCATGGCCCGCGACATGCGCGAAACCTTCAGCCGGATGGCGATGAACGACGAGGAAACCGTGGCGCTGGTCGCCGGCGGACACGCCTTCGGCAAGGCTCACGGTGCGCACCCCGCAGACACCTTCGGCGGCGCTCCCGAGAGCGAAGACCTCCACCTGATGGGCTTCGGCTGGCTCAACGACGAAGCCGAAATCGCGGCCGGCAACATCACCACCTCGGGGATCGAGGGCGCATGGTCGAACAACCCGACCAAGTGGGGCGGCGACTACTTCCGCATCCTGTTCAAGTACGATTTCGAGCTTGTGAAGTCGCCCGCCGGCGCCAACCAGTGGCAGCCGATCAACCCCGATCCCGAAGACATGGCCCCCGACGCGCGCGACCCAAACAAGCGCGTACCGACCATGATGACCACTGCCGACATGGCGCTGAAGAACGACCCGGGCTACCGCGCGATCTCCGAGCGGTTCCACAAGGATCAGGCCGCGCTCGACGATGCCTTCGCCCGCGCGTGGTTCAAGCTGTGCCACCGCGACATGGGCCCCAAGGTGCGTTACCTCGGCCCGGAAGTGCCTTCGGAAACGCTGATCTGGCAGGATCCTGTTCCGGCGGGCACCACTCCTTCGGATGCGGAGGTCGCCCGCTTCAAGGCGGCGATCCTCGGTTCCGGCCTTTCGGTGCGGGAACTAGTGAAGGCGGCCTGGGCCTCGGCCTCAACCTACCGCAACTCCGACCACCGCGGCGGTGCCAATGGCGCGCGTATCCGGCTGGAGCCGCAGCGCTCGTGGGCGGTCAATGACCCGGCGGAACTCGCCAAGGTGCTCGATAACATCGAAGCCCATCGCGGCAGCCTGAGCATGGCCGATGCGATCGTGCTGGCGGGTTCGGCTGCAGTCGAGAAGGCTGCGAAGGAAGCCGGCTTCGATGTGACCGTGCCGTTCCTCGGCGGGCGCGGCGATGCCACGGCGGACCACACCGATGCCGCCAGCTTCGAACCGCTCGAGCCCTTTGCCGATGGCTTCCGCAACTACCTAAAGACCAAGGCGCAAGTTCGCACCGAGGAGATGCTAATCGACCGGGCACACCTGCTTGGCCTGTCGATCCCGGAAATGACGGTGCTGGTCGGCGGCCTGCGGGCGCTGGGCGCGATGAGCGACCATGCCCACCACGGCCACCGCATCGGCGTGCTCACCGAAACCCCAGGCAAGCTCACGCCGGACTTCTTCCGCAACCTGCTCGACATGGGGACCAAGTGGTCGCCGGTCAATGACAGCGGGGACGAGGAATATGTCGGCGTCGACCGTGCCACGGGCGCGGAAAAGTGGCGTGCCACCCGCACCGATCTCGTCTTCGGCTCGAACTCGATCCTGCGCGCGCAGGCCGAGGTCTATGCCGAGAGCGGGAACGAGGGCAAGTTCGTGTGCGACTTCATCTCTGCCTGGAACAAGGTGATGAACGCTGACCGCTTCGATGTGACCTGGGCCAAATACCACGCCTGATCGGCGAGACGCAGGTTGATCGAGAGAAGGCCTCCGGTGGCAACACCGGGGGCCTTTTTCCTTGGGCTAGATCCAGCGCGCGTCCCTGAGGTCCGCGATCTTGGCGCGGGCAACCGGCGCTTCGATCCCGCGCGCCTGATCTGCCCCCTTTTGAGTGGTCCAATTTCTATTTTAGAATTGGCCACGAAGGAGGGATGGAATGTCGAGGAAGCACAAGCCGGAAGAGATCATCGGCAAGCTGCGTGAAGCGGAGATCGTGCTGGCGCAGGGAGGAACGGTTGCCGATGCTTGCCGCCGGATTGGCGTCACCGAGCAGAGCTACTACCGCTGGCGCAAGGAGTATGGTGGTCTGAAGATGGATCAGGCCCGGCGCATGACCCGAAGGGCGGCGTAGCCAACGAGCTTGAGAAGGAGAACG
>JAPZUC010000007.1 GCA_027533455.1 Porphyrobacter sp.
CGTTCTCCTTCTCAAGCTCGTTGGCTACGCCGCCCTTCGGGTCATGCGCCGGGCCTGATCCATCTTCAGACCACCATACTCCTTGCGCCAGCGGTAGTAGCTCTGCTCGGTGACGCCAATCCGGCGGCAAGCATCGGCAACGGTTCCTCCCTGCGCCAGCACGATCTCCACTTCACGCAGCTTGCCGATGATCTCTTCCGGCTTGTGCTTCCTCGACATTCCATCCCTCCTTCGTGGCCAATTCTAAAATAGAAATTGGACCACTCAAAAGGGGGCAGATCAGGCGCGCGGGTCTCGGCGATGAAATCCGCCAGCAGATCGTCCATCAGGTGCGCGCCCTCTTTCGCCTGTGCGAACAGGGCTATGCGCCATAGTTGGTTAACAAGCGCCTAGCGCGAGGTTGCCGCCAGGGCTGTGCGGCGCGCGAAGATATGGCGCACCAGCAGCACTGCCGAGACCGCGCCGAACAGGTTGGCGGCCAGTTCGGCGGAGTAGATCGCGGCTGACCCCATCCCCGGGCGCAGGACGAGCGCGACCGGGAGCATTACGAAGAACACGCGGCAGACGGATTGGCCGAGGGCAAATCCTGCCTTGTCGACCGCATTCATGATCCCGTTGCCCACGATCAGCAAGCCGAACCCGGCATAGCCCCAGGCTGCAATCTTGAGGTAGAGCGCGAACTCGGCGATCACCTGCGGATCATTTGTGAACACCCGCGCAAAGCTCTCGCCCGCGGCCATCATGGCGATGGCGACCAGTAGGCCCCAGGCGATGCAGAACCCGAAGGCGTAGAGCACCGCCTCGCGCGCCCGGCCGGTCCGGCCTGCGCCCCAGTTCTGCCCGACGATGGCTCCGATTGCCCCCGACAGGCCGAGCAGCGGGACGATCACGAAGCTCTGCAACCGCCCCGCTGCGCCGAAACCGGCGACCGCCGCCTGCCCTTCCAGCGCCACCAGTGATGTGAGCACGGCGAGCCCCAAGGGGTTGATCGCATTCGAGAAAGCTGCAGGAAGTCCGACGCGAATGATCGCCTTGGCCGGGTCGATCAGGCTGCAATTGCGCAAGAGGCCAAGATTCAATGGCAGGGACGTGCCGCGCAGCAGCCATAGCGCCATCCCGGCGCCCACGCCCCAGCCGATCACCGTGGCATAGGCCGAGCCCGCCATGCCGAAGCCCTCAAAGCCAAAGGCGCCTGTGATGAGGATCGGGTTCAGCACCCAGTTGGCCGCGGCATAGGCGATGCTGACGGTGCTGGTGCGCTTGGCCTCTCCCTGCCCCCGCAGCACGCCATTGAAGCCCATGATCGCAAGGCTGAGCGGAAAGCCGCAAGCATAGGGCGCCATATAGGCGCGGATCAGCGGCATCAGGTGGGCAGGCGCGTTCATCGCGGTGAAGATCGGATCGATCAGCAGCCACAGGGTAAGCCCCATCACCACCCCGCAGGCAGCGGCAAACACGATTCCGAAATTGGCCCGCCGTGCCGCCCGCTCGTGATCCCCTTCGCCAAGCGCGCGGGCAACCACCGAGTTGATGCCCACCATCACCCCCACGCCGAGCGATGTGCTGGCCACGGCGACGGGAAAGATGAAGCTGATCGCTGCCAGCGGCGCGCTGCCCAGTTGGCCGATGAAATAGGCATCGACGATCCCGATCGACATGATCGCCGCCACGCCGATGACAGCCGGAAGCGTCTGCTCGAACAGGTGTCCGGGGATGCTCCCGGTGACCAGCTTCGCAGAGGAGGGGCGAGCGGAGGAAGGATCGGGCGCGGACATGCCCGACAAGGCGTAGCGGGGCCTCGCGCGGCTTGCAAAGCATTCCCCGCCCGTGCGATAGCCGCAGGCCAAGGCAGACGGAGAGGAACCCTCGCTATGGCAACCCAGCTCAAACCCGGGATCGAATGCAGCAAGGAAGAGTGGCAGGCGCGGCTCGATCTGGCAGCGTGCTACCGCATCTTCGATCACCTTGGCTGGTCGGAATCGATCTACAACCACATCTCGCTGAAGGTGCCGGGGGAGGAGAACACCTTCCTCATCAATCCCTTCGGCCTGCTCTATAGCGAAGTGACCGCGAGCAACCTCGTCAAGATCGATGTCGAGGGCAACAATGTCGGCGGATCGCCCTATATGGTGAACAAGGCGGGCTTCACCCAGCACGCCTATTTCCACAAGCATCTGGGCGGCCGCGCGGACGCGATCTGCCACGTCCACACCACCGCGACCATGGCAGTGGCGAGCCACAAGGACGGGCTGCTGCCGACCAATTTCTACGCCTGCAATTTCCAGGGCCAGATCGGCTACCACGACTTCGAGGGCGTGACCGTGCGCGCGGAAGAGGGCGAGCGGCTGGTGCAGAACCTCGGCAACCACACCATCCTGATGCTGCGCAACCACGGCCCTGTCGTGATGGACCGCACCATCCAGGGGATGTTCGTCAAGATGTGGGCGCTCCAGCGTGCCTGCGAAATCCAGGTGGCGACGCTCTCGATGGGCAATCCCGTGCTCGTCCCGCAGTCGGTGGTTGACGTTCACCAGCGCGACCTTTCGGTGATGCAGGGTCAGGGCGGCGCGGGGATGTTCGACTTCGAGGCGTGGAAGCGCCGGGTCGACAAGATCGACGATAGCTGGCGCCAGTAAGCATCGCTTAGGAACCGACCATGTCGCGCATGACCGTCAACGAGCGGCCGGTCGAGTTCGACCTCGATCCGCGCATGCCGCTGCTCTACGCGCTGCGCGAGGCGATGAACCTCACCGGCACCAAGGCCTGCGGCGGGGGCGGGGCGCAGTGCAACGGCGCGTGCATGGTGCTGGTCGACGGGGTGGCGCTCCGCTCCTGCGCGATCACGCTGGCCGAGGCCGAGGGGCGGCTGATCACCACGATCGAGGGTCTCTCACGTGATCGCTCGCACCCGGTGCAACAGGCGATGGTGGCGCAGCAGGCGATCCAGTGCGGATACTGCACGCCGGGCATCGTTATCTCGATCGCCGCGCTGCTCCAGCGCAATTCTGCCCCGACGCGCGAGGATATCGACCAGGCGGTGCCCAATATCTGTCGCTGCGGGGTCTATCCGCGGCTGGTGAAAGTGGTCGAACAGGCGGCGCGGGTGGCGCAGCGGCAGGAGCGCGTCAGCGCCGCGCCCGCGCCCGGGATCAGCCCGGAGGACGCGGCCAAGGCAGTGCCCGCCTTGCGGGTGCCCGAGGGGGAATAGGCAATGGCGAAGATGAAGGCGACGATCTGGCACAACCCGGCTTGCGGCACCTCGCGCAAGACGCTGGCGATTCTGGAAAGCCTCAGCAAGGTCGAGCTGACGGTGGTCGAATATCTGAAAGACCCGCCGAGCGCCGCGAAGCTCGCGCAGATTTACCGCGACGCGGGGATCACGCCGCAGCAGGGCCTGCGCCTGCGCGGCACCGACGCGGCCGAGCGCGGCTTGCAGGAGGCGGATGATGCGACGGTGCTGGCGGCGTTGACGGCGGACCCGATCCTGATCGAGCGGCCCTTGGTTGAGACGGACAAGGGCGTGCGGCTGTGCCGCCCGCAGGATGTGGTGCTGGAGGTCCTCTAGGAAAGGAGGCGACATCGGTTGCGCAGCAACCGCGAGCGCACGACGCGAGCCGCAGGTGCCCCGAAGCGAACAGCACCGAGGACGTGCCCACTGAGGCGGGCACGCAATCAGGAGCGGTCCTTGGTAAGGTCTCTGTCCGACTGTAACCGCAGCCACCCGTGCACCAGAACCACGGCGCACAGGGCGACGATCAGGCCGAAGCCGAGCCAGTCCGACTGGCCATAGAGCCACACGCCGAGCGCGGGGGCGTAGATGTAAGAGGCACCGGCCAGCGAGGCGACGATGCCGGAGGCCTGCCCCTGCTCGGCGCGGGTCACGGCGAGCGAGGTGCCTGCCGTGGTGCCGGGGCGGAACAGGCCGAAGCCCAGCGAGGCGACGGCATATCCCAAAGCAATCAGGTGCAAGTCGCCCGCCACCGCCAGTATCGCCGTGCCCACTGCTGCCGCGGTGATGCCCCATAAGGTCGCCGCGCGCGGGCCGAGGTCGAAGCGCGGGATTAGCCCCCACTGGGCAAGCAGCGTTGCAATCGCGCCGCTCATCAGCACCAGACCGACCGGCCCCGCACCGGCATCGGGCGTTTCGCGCAGGCCGAGGCGGTCGAGCACGAGGAAGCCCGATATGCCCTGCACCATAGCCTGCGCATGCCCGCCGACGAGCCCCGCGAAGACCCACGGCCTCAGGCGCGGGTCGCGCCACGACAGGCGCGGCGGCTCGCCCTCCTGTTCATCGGCCTCGCTCAGTTCTTGCGGATCGACCGGCGCGCCCGAGGAGCTCGAATAGGCCACCGCTGCCCCGCGCGCGGCATATTGCGGCTCGTCATCCGGCAGCCGCAGCCGCAGCAATACCAGCGCGATCACGCCGATCGCCGCAAAGGCAAGGAACGGCCCGGTCAGGCCAAGGCCCAGGAACGGCACCACCATCAGCGGAGCAAGAGCAGGGCCGATCACCGTCCCGAGCCCGAAGCTCGATGCGATCAGTGAGAGCGCCTGCGTGCGCTCCGCCCGGGGCGTGCGCGAGGCGACATATGCCTGCACCGCTGGCGGTGCGGCGCTGCCGAACCCGCCATAAAGGCTGCGCGCGGCGGCAAAGGCGATCAAGGTCCAGAACGCGGTCAGCCAGCCCGAAAGCCCGAACCACAGCGCCGCACCGCAAAGCACGAAGCTGGTGATGAAGCCGATCAGCCCCAGCGCCATCATCGCCTTGCGCCCGCGCTTGTCCGAGCGCCGCGCCCAGAACGGCGCGCACACCACCCACAGCAAGGCGGACCAGCTATAGGCGAGGCTGATCCACACATCGTCCACCTTCAGCGCGGTGCCGATCGAGGGCATGACCGATTGCATCGCGGTGTTGCCCGCAGCGGTGACCAGCATCACCATGAACAACAGCGCCATGCGCGAAGGCGGGATCGCGCCAGCGGGGGCCGGCGAAGGGGCGGCGGAAACGCGGGTCAGATCGGGATCGGTCTCGGCCACCGGGCGATGCCTATTCGAAGGTCTCCGCCAGCGCTCCGGTCGAGGGGCCGGCAAGCTGGCGGTGGATCGCCACGGTCACCACCAGGAAGATCACCGTCACCAGCGCATTGACCAGCGCGCTCACCAGATCGATCCCGATGCTCGCGACCGGCTCGCCGAAGGCTGACAGCACCAGGCCGAGGATGCCCGAAACGAGCGCGGCAAGGATCCCGATGGTGAACATCAGCAGGAACAGGAACAGCACGATGCGGAAGCTGTTGCCCTTGGTCAGCTTCCACGAGCGCAGCAGCGCGGTGATCGGGTTGCGTTCGCCCTCGATGGCGATCACCGGCGCGGTCAGGGCAAACTTGATGAACAGGTAGAGCGCCACCGGAATTGCCAGCACCACCGCCAGCATCGCCGCCGCCGGGACCGCCAGCGTTAGCAGCGCGAGGACGATGCCGATGGCAAGCCCGATCCCGACCGCGCTGATCAACTGGGCCGCGATATAGGTCGGGATGCTCTTCAGCCCCGTCCCCAGCGCCTCGCCCACGGTCGGATTGCCGCGATCGGTCAGCAGCGCGAACAGGCCCATGGAGCCGATGAACTGGATCACGGTCAGCGCCAGCAGCAGCGGCCAGTTGGCGGCGTAGAGGGTGGTCATCTGGTCCATCAGCGCGCGGAAGGCGACTTCGGGATCGGCGCCCGAAGGCCCCGCTCCGGCAGGTGGGGCGATCTCCGGCACGAACACACCGCCTGCGAACGACGGAAGGAAGAAGAACAGCCCGGCCACCGCGGTCACTGTCTCGCGGTTGCTCCCGATGAGACCCGTCGCCTGAGTCCAGGCCTTGCCCATATCGAGCTTGTTGCGTTGCATTGCCGATCCCTTTCGTCGCGGGGCGTGATGATGCGCATTCGCCTCTTGATCTCGCCGCTCAATGCCCCCACCGCTGCGGCATGGCAAGCATTGCTCCAGCTGCTGGCGGCGCATTTCCGATCGAATGGCGGCGTGAGGTCGCGCAGGTGCCTTATGCCGCCGCGCTGGCGGAAATGGAGGCGCGCAATACCGCTGTCCACGAAGGGCGCGCGGCTGAGCTGATCTGGCTGCTCGAACACCCGCCCGTCTACACCGCCGGGACCAGCGCCGATCCGGCCGAACTGGTCGATTCGCGCTTCGAAGTGGTCGAGGCCGGGCGCGGCGGGCGCTACACCTATCACGGGCCGGGCCAGCGGATCGGTTATCTCGTGCTCGACCTTGCCAAGCGCGGCAAGGACGTGCGCTGCTTCGTCCATGCGATCGAGGGCTGGGTGATTGCGACACTGGCAACCTTCGGGGTCGAAAGCTGGCGGGCCGAGGGGCGCGTCGGCATCTGGACCAAGGACATCGACGGGCGCGAGGCCAAGATCGGCGCGATCGGCGTGCGCGTGCGGCGCTGGGTGACGATGCACGGCTTTTCGGTCAACCTCGACCCGGACCTCAGCCACTTCGGCGGGATCGTGCCTTGCGGCATCGCCGAGTATGGCGTCACGAGCCTCGCACGGCTGGGATTGCGGGTCTCGGCCGAAGAATGGGACGCCGCCTTGCTGGCCACCAGCGACGATTTCCTTGACGTGCTGGATGCAGCGGCGAAAAGAGCCTGCCGATGAAACGCGCCGCGCTCCTCCTTGCTGTCATCCCTGCTTTTGCCGCTTGCGGGCAGCAGGCCGAGACGACCGACGATCAGGCGCGGCAGGCTTCGGGCGAGGTGCTGCCGGGCTCAATCAGCGATGCGATGATCCCGCTGGATCAACTCGATTCGCAGGCCCCGCTCGCTCCCCGGCTGGGACCGACCCCGGAAGAGCTTGATGCCGAGCAGCCGGTCGTCACGCCGGTCGAGGGTGTCGAGGGCGCGGCCCCCGGCGCGGAACCGGCGCCTGCAGCGCCTGCTGTGCAGGCGGAAGAATAGCCCGCGGCCTTTGTCTCCACCCGGAAGCAAAGATAGCGGGATCCCGGCTCAAGCCCGGGAAGACGATGCAGCGAGGATTTTGCGGGGATGGTAAAGCTATGCTGCTTCGCGGCAGGTTTCGGGAGCGCGCTGGCTGGGTCGGAATGACCGCTCGTGGGTGGGAAGCGGCCTTAGATCCCAACGGTCAGCCCTGACGTTGGCGCCTGTCGTGGCCAGAACTCTCATTGATCAGCGCAAAATCTAAAGGCATTGAGGCTTTGTATTCAGGGGGAGCAATAATCATGATCCTTCGCCTGTTCGGCTTGCTCGTTGCCGCAGTTGCGCTCCTCTCGTCTCCGGCGCAGTCTCAAGATGTAAAGTACGACGCGACTGCGCTCAGAGCGCTAGAACAGCTCGTAGATCTCCCGAAGGCGGAGCAAACCTGTGCCAAAGGCGAGGACGACAACCTGTGCGCATGGATCGGCCTATCCTATTTGACCGGCACTGGCGTTCCAAAGGACATCGAGAAAGGCCGCAAACTGATTTTCGTGGCATGCGGTCTCAGTAATCCGCTGGCGTGCGCGATATATGAGGCTGATACCGGCGGCTACGAACCGGACTTGCGCGAGATACTGCATCCCGTCTTTCTTATGACCTGCAAAGCGCAGCGCGGTGGGGGTGTGGGCTGCTTCAATGCGGCGCAGCAGCTGAGTATCGGCTTCGACGTGAAAAAAGATAAGCCTAAGGCTGCCGGGCTCTACCTTGAAGGCTGTATCCAAGGCCATGCGAAATCCTGCGTTTCCGCCTCGCAAGCAGCCTATCAAGGCGTCGGTCGGCAGGTCGATATGGCCGCTGCTTTCCAGTATGGTTCGATCGGCTGCGATCTTGGCGACGGCACGGCTTGCTTAATGGCGATCATGGCCACCCAAACCGGAAAAATCGCTCCACTGGAACCGGCGCAAGAAGCGAAACTGGTCCAGAGCGCTTGCGCAAGCGGCGCGACCCAAGTGTGTGACAACGCTCTGGCCTATGCTCAGGCAAGGCTGCCCGACGCTGCTGCAGAAGCGCAAGCGCCCCTATACGCGCGGATTGGCTGCGAAGCTAATCGCCCGCTGTCGTGCCGCGGATATGGCCAGATACTCTATGACGGTAAAGGCATAGCCAAGGACGAAGCGACTGCGCTCGCTGCATTCGACCAGGGTTGCACCGGCAAGGATGCGCCGAGCTGCTACAGCTTTGGCGCTATCGCTCTCAATGCCGGCGATAACGCTCGCGCGCGGATCTACCTTGAGAAGGCGCTCGCCCTGAGGCCGGACTTCGCGGCGGCTAAGACTGCTTTGGCACGGTTGCCTGCCAGTTAAGCCTCTTACATCAGCTGCATGCTGTTGCGTTTCATGTCCTTGCGGCTAGCTCTCCCCACACCGTTAATCGGCGAGGCCATGACGAATGGTTATAGATGAACGCAATGGCCGTTAGGGGTCGATAGCTGAATGGCAGCTCCTCTCCCGGCAGCGCCCGAAGCGGACACTGCCGGGAGCGTAAGCCTTACTCGGCCGCTTGCGCCTGCTCTTCTTCGAGCGTCGGGTAGTCGACGTAGCCTTCGGGGATCGGGAAGTACCAGCTCTTGGGCACGTCCTTGTTCGGGTTCCAGTGCGCGCCCGCCGCGATCCGCTTTTCGAGATCGGGGTTGGAGATGTAGGGGCGGCCGAAGCTCACCGCGTCGCACTTGCCGCTGACCACATCGGCTTCGGCCTGCTCGGCGGTGTAGTCCGAGTTGAGGATCAGCTTGCCGGTGTAGATCTGGCGGATCAGCGGGCTCTGCTTGGGCACGTCGGTCTGGCCGAAGGTGCCATCCGGGCCGGGCTCGCGCAGTTCTACGAAGGCAAGGCCGAGTTCCTCGCACACCTTGGCGGCTGCGCCGAAGGTCGCAGGCGGGTTGCTGTCATCGGTGCCCTGCGAATCGCCATTGGGCGACAGGCGGATGCCGACGCGGTCCGCGCCCCACACGTCGATCAGCGCTTCCAAGACTTCGCGCATGAAGCGGGTGCGGTTTTCTGGCGAGCCGCCATATTCGTCGGTGCGCAGGTTGGTCTTGTCGCGCAGGAACTGGTCGACGAGGTAGCCATTGGCGCTGTGCAGCTGCACCCCGTCAAAGCCCGCCTTCTTGGCGTTCTCGGCGGCGCGACGGTAGTCGCCAATCGTGCGCTTGATGTCCTCATGGGTCATCTCGCGCGCCTGCGCGTATGGCGACTTGCCGGTGGGCGTGTGGGCTTCGCCCGGCGCGGTGGTGGCGCTGGCGGAGAAGGGCGGCTGGCCATCGAGGAACACGGGGTGGACGATGCGGCCCATGTGCCACAGCTGCATGACGATCAGGCCGCCTTCCTCGTGCACGGCCTTGGTGGTGGCCTTCCACGCTTCGGTCTGCTCGTCGCTCCAGATGCCCGGCGCGCTGGGCCAGCCGAGGCCTTCGCGGCTGATGCCGGTCGCTTCGGTCAGGATCATGCCCGCGCCTGCGCGCTGGCGGTAATAGAGCGCCATCAATTCATTGGGCGTGAACATCGGCTCGGCCGCGCGCCCGCGGGTGAGCGGGGCCATGTGGATGCGGTTCTTGGCGTGGAGCGCGCCCATCTGGAGCGGCTGGAACAGTGCGTCGTGCATCGGGGAAAACCTCATGTTGCGTTGTCTTTAGGTTAGGCACTTGGCGAGTGGAGGGCTAGGGCGCAAGCATGGAAAATGAGGGTGTGGCCCAAGAAGAAATTGTTCCCCGCGAGACGCGCCCGGCGGCGTGGCTGCTGCTGGCGCTGTTCGGCGGCAATGTCGCGCTCGCCATCGGGCCGTGGTTCGTGCGTATCGCCGACACCGGGCCGGTCGCGGCGGGGTTCTGGCGGCTGTTTCTGGCGCTGCCCTTCATGGTGCTGCTGGCGCGCGCGAACGGCCAGCGGTTGACGGGAATGGGCACCAAAACCCTCGCGCTGGTGGCGCTGGGGGCGGTGACCTTCGCGCTCGACCTGGCGAGCTGGCATATCGGCATCGAGATGACCCGGATCGGCAATGCGACGCTGTTCGGCAATGCCGGATCGATCGTACTGCTGTTCTGGGGCTTCCTCGTCGCGCGCACTCTGCCCGGGCGGCTGGAGTGGCTGGCGATTGTCTTCGCGCTTGCTGGCGCGGCGATCCTGATGGGGCGCTCTCTGGAGATTTCGGATGAAACCCTGATCGGCGACCTGTTCTCGGTCGCGGCGGGGCTGCTTTACGCGGTCTACCTGCTGACCCTCCAGAACGCGCGCGGAGCCTTCGGATCATGGAGCCTGCTGGTGTGGGTGAGCATCTTCGGCGCGCCCGTGCTGCTGGCCATTGCCCTCGCGCTGGGCGAGCCGGTGTGGCCGCAGGCATGGGGTCCGGTGGTGGGCCTGTTCGTGCTCAGCCAGCTGGTCGGACAGGGGCTTATGGTGTTCGCCCTGCGATACTTCCCGCCGCTGGTGGTGGGTCTGGCATTGCTTACGCAGCCGGCCGTCGCGTCGATCTACGGCTGGCTAGCGTTCGGGGAAGTGCTGTCGGGGATGGATATTGTCGGGATGGTGCTGGTGGGCGCGGCGCTGGCTGTGAGCAAGGCCAAGGCGTGACCTAGCGCCACTCGTCCTTCAGCGGGCGGCCTGGATTGCTCCACGGGCCGATGTTGAGACCGTTCGCGCTCCGGCCTGCCTCATATTCTGCCTTCGGGGGAAGCAAGCCGAGCATGTTGGCCTCGTTGTTCTGTTCGCGGGCGATCGCGACCATGCGCTTCCACTCGTCTTCGCTCACGCCTTCCGGGCGTGCTTTGGTGAGCGGGAATTGCAGCTCGTATCTGATCGCGCGCCGCCACAGGGCGATCATCGCGTCATAATCGCTGCCCACCCATTCCAGCACCATTGGCCCCACGCCTGAGGCGAGCGCGCCGCGCAGTTGGGCGATACTGCTGTCCGCCTCCATCCACGGGCGGGTGCGGGTCTGCCATATGACATACCAGAAGGTCGCGCGCTCCATGTCGCCGCGTTCAATCAGGCTGGTTACTGCATATATGAGGTGGATCGGTTCCACCGCATCGGGGTGATCGAGCAGGAAATCGGCTGCCAGAGCGCGCTCCGTCTCGTCTTCGCTTTGCAGCGCGAGTTGAAGGTCGAGTTCGGAATAGCCGGCGCCTGCTTCGCGATACTCTGTGCCAAGGAACTCCAGCGCCGGGCCGAAGCCGGGGAGCATGTCTTTGAGGTTGGGGCAGAAGTCGGGGATGCCGGGGAGCCCGGCCTCGTTCCCCCGCCTTTCGGGGTTGGCGTAATTGCTCTCGAGAAGGGCGATGATCGCATCAAGGTTGATACGCTCGTCGAATATCTTGCCGCCATCCTCGAAATACTGGCCGCTGGTGGTGCAGCGGGTGTTCGAGACATCGAAAGGCGGTGTGTCGTCCTCAAACGAATAGCGCGCGGCCCAGTCCGGGATGCCTGCGCGCAGGGTCTCCATCTCGCCGTTGGGGCGCAGGCCCACAAGCAGCCAGCCCTTGGCGCGCTCTGCGTTGGCGTAAGCACGGAAGGCGATGCCCTGTACGGTGAAGCGGCGCTCGAGGGTGAAACCGGAAGCCGCCAGCGCCTGTTCGTGGGTGTCGAGCACGGCGGGCCAGGCGGCCTTGATATCGCCGATCATGGTCAGGGCCTTCAGTCTTTCGGCCTGATAGAGACCGTAGCTGCGATCCTCCGGACGCACATCGGCGCGTCCTAGCAGTTCGAGCGCACGTTCCGGTTGCGCATTGTTTCGCGAGCGCTGGGCATCGAGGATAAGGATATCGGCGAGTGCGAGGCGGTCGCCTGCGCAGATTTCGGCCATGCGAGCGAGCTCGCCGCGAAGCGGATCGGCCCGGGGAGCTTTGGCAGGCTCCCTTACCAGCGGTGCGGGGTCGAGGCTGATGGTGATGGACGGTGGCGCGCCGGCAGGTGCAGTGCGCACCAATTGCGGCCATTGCCGCGCCATCGACGCACGGCATTCAGACTTTGCGGTATCCTTAGCCCACGCCGGCGCTGCGTGCGTCCCTAGAGCGATCAACGCAGCAGCGCCGAACGCTCTAATCCCCACTAAACCGCACCTTCCCCAAGTCCCCCATCCCGACAGTCCCGCTCGCCATTTCCAGCATCCGGTCGAGGCTGCGCTTCGCCTTCAGGCGGATGCCTTCCTCGATCTCGATCTGCGGGCTGAGGTCGCGCAGGGCGACGTAGAGCTTCTCCATCGTGTTGAGCGCCATGTAGGGGCAGATGTTGCACGAACAGTTCCCGTCCGCGCCGGGCGCGCCGATGAAGGTCTTGTTCGGCAGCGCCTTTTCCATCTGGTGGATGATGTGGGGCTCGGTGGCGACGATCAGGGTGTCGCCGGTGAACTCCTGCGCGAACTTGAGGATGCCGCTGGTCGAGCCCACGTAATCGGCGTGGTCGATGATCGTCGGCGGGCATTCGGGGTGCGCGGCGATGGGCGCGCCGGGGAATTGCTCCTTCAGCTTCAGCAGCTCGGTTTCGCTGAAAGCCTCGTGGACGATGCACACGCCGGGCCACAGCAGCATCTCGCGGTTGAACTTGCGTGACAGGTATCCGCCAAGGTGCCGGTCAGGGCCGAAGATGATCTTCTGCTCCGGCGGAATCTGGGCGAGGATCGTCTCTGCCGAGGACGAGGTGACGATCACGTCTGACAGGGCCTTCACTTCGGTCGAGCAGTTGATGTAGGTCAGCGCGATGTGATCGGGGTGGGCTTCGCGGAAGGCGCGGAACTTCTCGGGCGGGCAGCTGTCTTCTAGGCTGCACCCGGCGTCCATGTCGGGCAGGATCACGGTCTTCTGGGGCGAGAGGATCTTGGCGGTGTCGGCCATGAACTTCACCCCGCAGAACGCGATTACGTCGGCGTCCGTCGCCGCCGCCTTGCGCGAAAGCTCCAGCGAATCCCCCACGAAGTCGGCAATGTCCTGGATGTCCGGTGTCTGGTAATAATGCGCGAGGATCACCGCGTTGCGCTCCTTGCGCAAACGGTCGATCTCGGCCAGCAGGTCGGCGCCGGTGGGGTTGCGGGTCAGCAGGCTCATCGGTCAATCCCCGTTGTCTCAGGAGTGGCCGATATAGGTGGTCGCCCGCAATTTTCGAGCGAAAAGCGTGCCGCGCCTACATGCTGAAGCCGGGCGGCAGGAAGGCCTCCATAGGGCGTTCGGCCCCGGGGGTGCCCGCCACCACCCATTCGGTGAAGGCGTAACCCAGCGGCGAATAGGCGATCACCATCGAGATTACGAACACCCCTGCGTCGATGCCGAGCCCCCACCAATAGGCGGGGTGTACCCGGCCATCGCGGCGCTTGTCGGCGATCATGCCGATCACCGGGAAAATGAAGGTCAGCAGGATGGCGATCGTCCACGCGTTGGGGATGAACAGCGGCATCGGCAGCAGGCGGCCGAGGCCCGGGCCGGTCAGGATGCTCATCGCCACCAGCATGAGCCGGCGGTGCCAGCCGGTGTAGCGTTGCGTGCGCAGCGCCCAGAGCGCCAACCCCCCGAACGCCCACAGCCCGGCAAGATTGCTCACCAGAAATTCGTTCTTGGCGAAGAAGAACGGCCCGCCGCTCGTCCGCGCCGAAACGATGATGATCATCGTCCCCGCCGCGACCATCGCCGGGATCCAGAGATAGGCGAGCTTGCCGAGCTGGATGTGCAGCGCACGGTTGCCGCCCGCAATAGTGACCACCTGTGCGAGATAGAGGCCGAGCCAGCCCATGAAGATCATGCCGTGGACATGGAAGGCGAGCGGCAGCGCAAAGCTGGACCGGCCCATCGCCAGATTGAAGGTGAATCCCGCAACGATCACACCAGCCATCACGAAGGCCATGATCGTGAAGAAGCGCGTGCCAAGGGTGCCAGCGCCGCGCTGTGCCAAAGTAGCCATCAGAATGATCCCCGATCCCGCGTCTCGCCGGAAGATTGATCATGAATTGGCGTTTTCTGCAAGTGCGCGGCGGCGAACCGCTGACACCGCTCTGCAAGGTTCTGCATCGCCCCTTTTTTCACATTCATGCCGGCTCCGCCTGCAAGAGCCAATTTTAAGTTCGCGAATTTAAATGCAAGGCGATTTTCAACTAAAAGTAAATAAACAGTTTAATAATTGACATTAGTCTTTCCTTAAACATGTAAAAGTCCTGAAATCTGATCTGCGCTAACCATACTGTTAGTAAAGTGCCGGGCGAAGGCTGCACAGTTGCAGTCCGCCCTATCTCGGGAAGGGCGAGTCATGACGGATTCTAGAAATGGAATTAAGGGACGGCCCACTCATCAACGACGAGGTTCTCCTCTGCGACCACCCCAAAGTGCTGAATAACAGCGCCTTGACCTTCGATTGCGGGGTGGGCCCCGTGGCTGAACCATTCGGCCCGCAGTGCCGCGGGGTTGGCGAGATTCCCGGCGAAGCAAACGGCCGCATTCGGTTCGTGGCGATCGGGGGTAAGGTCGGCTCGCCGCTCGGTAACTATGTCCGCGCCGTATTCGGTCCGGTCGACATCCATTCCGTAAATTGTGACGACTTACGCGGCTTTTCGAGCCAGCTTGGGTCCTATTCGGTGCTCGTGGTGCTGACCGATGACGCGCAGCGCACCAAACGCATGTTGCGCAAGGTGAAGACGCTCACCCAAAACAAGCTGGTCTATGCGATCATGTCTGAGTCCACGCCCCAGTCGCGGGCTGCGCTGATGCGGCTGGTGTTCGACGATGTTTTCGATTTGCGCAGCAGACCGCAGGAGATCCTCGTCCGCATCGGATCGCACTGGCAGCGGCAGCAGGAGTATGACCTCAACACCAAGGACGAGGCCCGCTTCGCTGCGTTCTGCGAAGAAAATCTGACGGGCCCGGTTCACACGCTTCAGGCCCCCGTGCTCAAGCTCCTGTTCGACAACCTCGGGGAAAAGGTTCGGTACCGCGATCTTGCCGCCTACGATTTCCATTCGGGCGAATTCCGGACTGAACCCCTGACCGTCCGCATCCATCACCTGCACCGCAAGCTCAAGAACTACGAAATCCGCTGCAAACGTGGCGTAGGCTATGTGCTCGTCAAGCTTGACGAGCAAGCTGCCGCGTCACGCCGTGCGAAAGCCAGCGCCTAGGGCCGGGGGCCGGATAGCCTCCAAAGCGCGTCGTCCCTCGCAGCAAGCCCGCGCTTTTCCAGATCGAGCAGGTGCGCGGTCACGCTCATTTCGGCAGCACCGATCAGGCGCGGATCGAGGCCCTTGTACATATCGGGGATGAAGGCGCTGACGGGTCGTGCCGCCTCGCCCAGCAGCCGCAGGATCTGGTTTTCGCGCTGGCGGCGATGGCCGATCATGCCGCGCACCAGCTGGCGCGGCTTCTCGATCGCGGCGCCGTGGGCCGAATGGTAGCGCACGTCCTCGCGCGCCATCAGCTTGTCGAGGCTCGCCATGTAATCGCCCATGTCGCCATCGGGCGGAATGACGACGCTGGTGGACCAACCCATCACATGATCGCCGGTGAACAGCGCGCCGCTCTCCTCCAGCGCATAGCACAGGTGGTTCGAGGTGTGGCCTGGCGTGGCGACTGCGGTCAGCGTCCAGCCGGTGCCGCGCATCCCTTCGCCATCGAGCAGCACGCGGTCGGGCGCATAGGTCGGATCGAAAGCCTCGTCGGAGCGCGGGCCATCCACCGCCAGCACAAGCGGCGCGCAGCCGACGATCGGCGCGCCCGTCTGCGCGGCCAGTGGCGCGGCGGCGGGGGAATGATCGCGGTGGGTATGGGTGCACATGATCGCGAGGATCTTGCGGCCTGCAGCGGCGGCGATGATGGCGGCGATGTGCGCAGGCTCGTCCGGGCCGGGATCGATCACCGCGCAGTCCGGCCCGTTTGCTTCGCCGACCACATAGGTCTGGGTGCCGGTGAAGGTATAGGGCGAGGGGTTGGGCGCCAGCACGCGGCGCACCAGCGGCTCGACTTCTTCGGCTAGGCCGGTGGGCCAGGGCTTTTCGGGGATCGTGACCATGAAGCCTGACATGGGCTGCCGCGCGCCTTGTCGCAAGTGAAGATGCCTTTCTCACGTCCCCCCGAGTCAAGCCCGGGGAGACGGAGGGGGGTGACGCTTTCACGCATCTCGACTTCCCGCGACCCCAGCGGCTAGGAAGCCGAAAAACGGGAGAGCGTTTTCATGGCTGACTACATCCTTGTGCTCGACGAAGGCACGACCTCCACCCGCGCGATGCTGTTCGCGAGCAACGGCGTGCTGGTCGCCAGCGCGCAGGAGCCGTTGACGCAACATTACCCGCAGGCCGGCTGGGTGGAGCATGACCCGCGCGAGATCTGGGACAAGACACTCGCCTGCGTGCAGAACCTCATCCCCAAGGCGGGCGGGGCGGCGATGATCGCGGCGGTCGGCATCACCAACCAGCGCGAGACTGTGGTGGCGTGGGACCGCCAGACCGGCGAGCCGCTGTGCAACGCTATCGTATGGCAGGACCGCCGCACCGAACCTTTCTGCGCCGAGCTGCGCGAAGCGGGCCACGAAGCCGGCGTGCAGGAGCGCACCGGCCTGCTGCTCGACCCCTATTTCTCGGGCACCAAGATGCGCTGGATGCTCGACAACGTGCCCGAAGTGCGCGCGGCGGCGGACAAGGGCACGCTGGCGTTCGGCACGGTCGAAAGCTGGCTGGTGTTCAAGCTGACCGGCGGGGCTGCGCACATCACCGATGCCAGCAACGCCAGCCGCACGCTGCTGATGGGGCTGGACGACGGGCAATTCGACGAAAGCCTGTGTCACCTGCTGGGCGTGCCGCTGTCGGCGCTGCCCGGAGTGGTCGACACTTCCGGCCCGCTGGCGATGACCGCACCCGAGCTGTTCGGACGCGCCATCCCGATCACCGGCCTTGCGGGCGATCAGCAGGCAGCAACCATCGGGCAAGGCTGCCTCGCGCCGGGCCAGACCAAGGCGACCTATGGCACCGGCGCTTTCGTGCTGACCTGTCAGGGCAGCCGCATCCCGCGCTCGACGAACCGCCTGCTCGGGACGGTGCTGACCCAGCTGGATGGCCAGCGCACCTATGCCATCGAAGGCTCGGTGTTCGTGGCGGGCAGCCTTGTGCAATGGCTGCGGGATTCGCTCGGGATCGTCGAGGTCGCCTCCGAGACCGAGGCGCTGGCGCGCTCGATCCCTGACAGCGGCGGGGTGGTGATCGTGCCCGCGCTCGCGGGGCTCGGGGCGCCGCACTGGCGGGCGGAGGCGCGCGGGGTGATCGCCGGGCTATCCTTTGCCAGCGGCAAGGCGCAGATGGCGCGCGCCGCGCTGGAGGCGATGGCGCACCAGACTTACGATTTGTGCGCTGCCTTCACGGCCGATGGCGCGCCGTGGAAGACGCTCCGGATCGATGGCGGGATGTCGGCCAACGACTGGATGGCGCAGGATCTGGCCGACTTCCTCGGCGTGCCGGTGGAGCGCCCGGGCTTCGTCGAGACGACTGCGCTAGGCGCAGCGATGCTGGCGGCGGCGGGGGCGGGTCTCTATCCCGATCTTGCAGCGGCGTGCGCGGCGATGCGCGGGCGGCTGGCAACCTTTGAACCGGCGATGGACAGTGCAGTGCGCGACGCGCGGCTGGCGGCTTGGCAGAAGGCGCTCGCGGCGGCTTGAGGCCGGGGTGCCTTTGGCGGGGCTTCGCGCGGGCTTGGTGGGGCTTTGACCCAGGCCTGACCCGGATTAGCCCCCTCTTAGCCCCGCTTTGATCCCGTCTTTTTGCGATGTTTCGCGTGAAACTTGCCGATGGCGCGGGCTCTAGCCCAGCCGTCCGAATTCGCGTCCGATGCGGTCCCGGAACGCCTGCACCGGTGAGGCCATCTCGAAATGCTGGCGCCATGCCTCGTCGAGCCGGGTAATACGCTGGTGGAGCTTTTCGGTATCGGCAATCAGCGCGCGGGTCTCGGGTTCAAGCAGGGCAAGCTGGCCCGCGTCCGACCCGCGATCAGGCGGCAGCGCGCCGTGGAGCCGCACCTGGTTTTCGGAAAGCTCGCCCGAAAACAGCGCTCTCTGGTTAAGGAGCCAGGCCAGCACATGCATCATGCGGGTGGTGGTCTTGAGCCCCTCGGTCGAAAGCGCGAGGCGGACGAAGGCATCCTCTCCCGCGACTGGCTCGCGCACGCCTGCGGCAAACACCGCCCGCACTTCGTCAGCAAGAACAAGTGCTTCGGTGTAGAGCGCCTCGATGATCGGGCGGGAAAGATTTGTGGTTCGTGCCATGGGAACGTAGAATACGCCTCCCCGGGGCGGGCCGCCACTAGGGTATGGTTACTTTCCAAGCAATTTTCGCATACGTCCCTTACGGGAACAGAATTGGTGAGGTGTTTACCGTGTTGGCGATCGCGCTGACGCGCGAATCAGACCACCCTTCCCGCCTCCCCACCCGGCCACCAGAGCCTAATGGTAGTATTGGTGGCCGGGTGGGGAGGCGGGGAGGGTGGTCTGCGCCACCGAAGGTGGCTCAAATCATGTCACGCAATGATATCGGGCAGCAGCGTGTCCTCGATGATCGCGATCTGGTCTCTCAGGCGCAACTTGCGCTTCTTGAGCCGCGCGATCTGGAGCATGTCGGCGGACGTAGAGCCGCGCGCCGCCTCGGTCAAAGCGGCGATCGCGGCGTCGAGGTCGCGATGCTCGGTCTTGAGCAATTCGAGCTTTTTCCTGAGCTCCTGCTCGGTCATGCCTGCCCCTGCTTCCTTGTCCGGTCTTGCGGTGTTGCCGCCCCAATGCAGCCACGCGCTACGCGTTCCCGCAAGGCTTGGGTAGATGCCACGCGCGTTTTTGCGCCATGCCTGCGCGATTGCCGCGCGCGTGATCTCCCAACGGTTCATCTCACCCCGCTAGGGATGCGCCGCTTAAGGTATGATCAGGGCTTTGCATCCTAGCCTGCTTGTGGTTCTTTCGACCCTGCGGCCCGGCCGCGAGATCGGCCGAGTCGCCTGCCCGGGGGCATCCCCCCGATTTGACAGGAGAACGCCTTATGGCATCGACCGCAGTGTCTTCCCACCTCGACGCCCTCCAGAGCAAGCACGCCGGCCTTGAAGCCCGTCTGCGCGATGAACTTGCCCGGCCCGTGCCCGACACCGCGACGATCCAGTCCCTCAAGAAACAGAAATTGCGATTGAAGGAAGAGATCGCCGGGGCCTGACCCCAGCAACGGAAGGCGGCGGCGCTGTCGGGCAAATGCCCCTTTTGCATTTGCCGCGCGGACGGAATACACCGCGAAGGACATGACCGCTGCCGCCTCCGCTCGCCAGATCCTGACCCGCCTGACCGAGGTGATGGCCTCGCGCCTGCACGCGCAGGGCAAGCTTGATCAGGTGGTCGAAATCATCGGCGAATGCCTGACGAGCGAGGTCTGCTCGATCTACCTTCTTCGCGAAGGGATGCTTGAACTGTTCGCCACCCGCGGCCTCAACCAGAGCGCGGTGCACGTTACCCGCATGGCGATCGGCGAGGGGCTGACCGGCGCAATTGCGCAGAAGGTCGAGACGCTCAATCTGGCCGAAGCCAAGGCCCACCCGGACTTCCAGTATCGCCCTGAAACCGGCGAGGAAAAGTTCCACTCCTTCGCCGGCGTGCCCATCGTTTACCGCGAGCGCGCTGTGGGCGTGCTCTGCGTCCAGCATGTCGAGCCGCGTCGCTACGAAGAGGTCGAGATCGAGGCGCTCCAGACCACCGCGATGGTGCTTTCGGAGTTGATCGCCAATGCTGAACTGGTCGACGAGGAGCAGGCGCTCGGGCTGACCGCCGAACAGACCGGGCCGCAGACGCTTTCGGGCCTCACGCTGGTCAAGGGCCTGGGCGCGGGCCACGCGGTCTATCACCAACCGCGGGTCGAGATCACGCAGGTCATGGCCGAAGATACCGAGGCCGAGCGCCAGCGGGTTTACCGCGCCTTCGACCGTATGCGCGAGCAGATCGACACGCTCGCCAGCCAGGCTGAATTCGGAGCGGGCGGCGAGCATGAAGAGGTGCTCGAAACCTACAAGATGTTCGCTTACGACGAAGGCTGGTCGCGGCGGATCAACGAGGCGATCGATAGCGGCCTCACCGCTGAAGCCGCGATCGAACGCGTGCAGCAGCACACGCGGATGCGGATGCGCGAAATCGACGATCCGCTGCTTGCCGACCGGATGCACGATCTTGAGGATCTGGCCAACCGCCTGCTCAGGATCGTTGCCGGACAGGTCGGCACCGCGGCCTCGCAAGGTCTGCGCCGCGACACGATCCTGATCGCGCGCAACCTTGGTCCGGCCGAACTGCTCGAATACGACAAGCGGCGGCTGAAGGGGGTCATCCTCGAAGAGGGATCGCTCACCGCGCACGTGGTGATTGTCGCCCGCGCGATGAATGTGCCAGTGATCGGCCGTGCTAAAGGCGTGCGCACCACCGTGCGCGAAGGCGACGAGATTTTGCTCGACGCGACCGCAGGCAGTGCGATCGTGCGGCCCCTTCCGCAGGTGGCCGATGCCTTCCAGACCCGCTTTGCCAAGAGTCGGGAGAAGCAGGCGGCCTATGCCAGCTTGCGCGATGTCGAGCCTTTCACCCGCTGCGGGACACGCATCCAGGTGATGATGAATGCCGGCCTGCGCGACGATATGAGCGCGCTTGCCATGACCGGTGCGGACGGGGTCGGGCTGTTCCGCACCGAGTTCCAGTTCCTCGTCTCAGCCACTCTGCCGCAACGCGAGCGCCAGACGCGGCTTTACCGGGATGTACTCGATGCAGCGGGCGATAAGCCGGTGATCTTCCGCACGGTCGATATCGGCGGCGACAAGTCCGTGCCCTACCTCGCAAGCGAGATTGCCGCGCAGGATGAAAACCCGGCGATGGGGTGGCGCGCATTGCGCCTGGCACTGGAGCGCGAAGGCCTGATGAAGATCCAGGCACGCTCGCTGATCGAGGCTGCCGCGGGACGGTCGCTTTATGTGATGTTCCCGATGGTGTCCGAGCCATGGGAGTTCGATGCTGCCAAGGCGGTGTTCGACGAACAGCTCGCTTTCCTGCGCTCGCAGAAGAAGCTGCTGCCCGAAAGCATCAAGTTCGGCGCGATGCTGGAGGTGCCTGCGCTTGCCGAGGTGCTGGACATATTGCTGCCGCGCCTCAGCTTCCTTTCGATCGGAACGAATGATCTCACCCAGTTCCTGTTCGCCGCCGACCGCGCGAATCCGAAGCTGGCAGAGCGCTACGATTGGCTCAGCCCTTCGATCCTGCGCTTTCTGCGCCGCGTGATCCAATCGAGCGTCGGAAGCGGCGTCGATATCGGCGTGTGCGGAGAGATGGGTGGGCGCAGGCTGGAGGCGCTGGCGCTGATGGGAATCGGCTATCGCCGCCTCTCGATCACGCCCGCAGCCGTTGGCCCGATCAAGGAACTGGTGCGCAAGGTCGATCTGGCAGAGCTGACCGCCGCAATGAACGGGTGGCTCGCGAACCCCGGTCCCAATCTGCGCCAGCAGCTGTCGGCTTGGGCCGATGCCCGAGACATCGAATATGATTGAGGATGGCCGAAGCGTGCGCGGTGCGCGCCGGAGTGCGATCCGCAAGCTTGACAGGACGTGCCCGGGCGGGCGAGTCCGCGTTCAAGCGTAATTCACGCGATCACAATCACTGACAGCCTCGAAAAGAAGGCGCGGGACCCGGGTCATGGACAGCGAAAATACGAACAGCGCAGATGCTGCGTCGATGCCGGATGCTACCGGTCCTGGCGCAAGGCTTCGCGCGGCCCGGGAGGCGCGCCGTCTCGACCTGTCGCATATCGCGGCCGAAACCCGCATTCCGCGCCGCCACCTCGAAGCGATCGAGGCCGACGATTTCGAGAGCTTGCCCAGCCGCGCCTATGCGATCGGCTTTTCGCGCACCTATGCCAAGGCAGTGGGCCTCGATGATGTGTCGATCACCGAGGCTGTGCGCGCCGAGCTTGCGGACGGGTCGATGCGCCGCACAATGCCTTCTTCAGGGATGGAGCCGGGCGATCCAGCCCGGCTGCCCTCGGCAGGTTTGGCTTGGGCAGCAGCCGGCGCCGTTCTGATCCTCGCGATCGGGATCTACACTTTCTACAATGCCTATTTCGGTGCGGGGACCGAGCCCGGTTCGCTGCTTTCGCCCGAGCCTGCGGCGACCGCCACGGTACCGGCGCCGGCGGCGGCGACCCCTGCTGCTGCGCTCAGCGGCCCGGTGGTACTCACCGCGCTGGAGAACGGCATCTGGGTGCGGCTTTATGAGGAGGGCGGCGAGCGTCTGACCGAGCGAACGCTGAACCAGGGCGAGACGCTCGAAGTGCCGATGACGGCGCGTGATCCGCGAATCAACACCGGCCGGCCTGATGCGCTGGCGGTGACAATCGGCGGGCAGACCGTGGCGAAACTCTCCGAAACGTCCGAGACGATCTCAGGCGTGGCGGTTTCTGCGGCAGCGCTGACTGCGCGCACGGCGACCCCCGTCCTCTCGGCCACGGGGACCCCGGCTGCACAGGGAACAGTGCCGCTGACGGCTCCGCGTCCGGTGCGCCGTCGCGCCCCGGTGCCAGCGCCTGCCGATGACGGCGCGGCTCCTTCCAGCGAGCCTGCTGCCGCGAGCGACGCTGCCACCGTTAACCCTGCGCGCTAACCGATTTCCCGTTGATTAGGGCACCTGCCGCACTCGACTTGGGCGTCAGTGCAAGGCAGGGGTTCGTGAACCGTTCATGTCGCGCGGCGCACGCCGCAGCGGATATTGCCAGGGAGCCTGACGAGCTATGACCATCCGCCTGAAGAACATCACCCTGCGCCTTGCCGGTGCATCGCTGATGGTTGCGACCGCGGCGACCGTTGCCACTGCACCGGTTCCGGCCGCCGCGCAGGATAGCGCTGCGGAGGCGCGGCTGAAGAAGGTCGAGGCCGAAGTCCGCGCGTTGCAGCGCAAGGTTTTCCCGGGTGGCGACGGCAAGTTCTTCGAGCCCCAGATCGCGCCCGGCACACAGGCACCCGCCACCACCACCGCGACCACCGCTGCCTCTTCAACCACTGCGGTGACCGATATTCTCGTGCGGCTCGATGCGCTCGAGATGCAGCTGCAGGCGATGACAGCTCGCGCCGAGGAGCAGGCCAACGGGCTGGCCCAAATGGAAATGCGCCTTGCCGCGCTCGAAACCGCGGCCAATGTGCCGATTGCGGGGGCTACGCCTGAGCCTACCCTGCCGACGATCCAGCCGGCGGCGAGCATTCCGGTGACCAGCGCACCTGCCGTCGCAACGCCCACGCCCACGCCCGTACAGCGTCCTGCTGTGCAGACTGCCGCGACTACGCCCGCGATCACGCCTGCGACGACTGCCGCAACCACGCCTGCGGCCACCACCACCGCCGCCTCGCCCAGCGCCGCGCGTCTGGCAGCCGTACAGGCCATCGCCAAGCCGCAGACGGCCGACGCCGCGGACGACGAGTACTCTTACGGCTTCCGCCTGTGGAGCGCCGGGTTCTTCCCCGAAGCACGCCAGCAGCTCACCAAGTTCGTCGAGCAGTACCCCAACCATTCGCGCATCAGCTTCGGCCGCAACTTGCTGGGCCGGGCCTTCCTCGACGATAAAATGCCCAATGATGCGGCCAAGTGGTTCCTCAAGAACTATCAGGCCAACAAGGCTGGCGAACGCGCGCCTGACAGCCTGCTCTACCTCGGCGCTTCGATGATCGCGATGAAGGACACCAAGCGCGCCTGCATCGCACTGGCCGAGTTTGCCGAAACCTATCCGCTGATCGCCTCCGGGCGCCTGGCCAGCGAATATCAGGCAACACGTGCGAAGGTGAAGTGCAGCTAAAGCCTGCCGCGGCGCTGTTC
Source organism: Porphyrobacter sp. (assembly GCA_027533455.1). Taxonomy (GTDB): domain Bacteria; phylum Pseudomonadota; class Alphaproteobacteria; order Sphingomonadales; family Sphingomonadaceae; genus Erythrobacter. Next base: position 23,804 of record JAPZUC010000007.1, read on the forward strand.
GTCGCCCGCTTGGCGGCGCTGTGGCCCGAAGGGGAGCGCACAGGAACGCTGGGGCTGGCGGTATCGGGCGGGCCGGATAGTCTCGCACTGATGCTGCTGGCCGCCGAGGCGCTGCCCGGGCGCGTTGCTGTTGCCAGCATCGATCACGGCCTGCGCCCCGAAGCGGCGGGCGAGGTCGCACTGGTCGAGCGGATCGCGGGTGAGCGCGACATACCCTTCACTGCGCTTCAGGTCAGGCTCGCGCCCGGCAACATTCTGGCCGAGGCGCGCACGGCCCGTTACGCGGCGCTCGCGCGCTGGGCGGGCGCGGCGGGGCTGGCCGCGGTTGCCACCGCCCATCATGCCGATGATCAGGCTGAGACGCTGCTGATGCGCCTCAACCGGGGCAGCGGACTTGCGGGCCTCGCGGGTGTCCGCGCGCGCACGCTGATCGAGGGAAGCGAGGTGCCGCTGCTGCGCCCGCTGCTGGACTGGCGCAAAGCGCAATTGGCGCAGATTGTGGCGAAAGCGGGCATTACGCCCGCTGAGGATCCCTCCAACACCAACCCGTCATTCGACCGCGCCCGACTGCGCGCGCAACTCTCCGAGGCGGACTGGCTCGACCCGGTGAAGATTGCCGCCAGTGCCGCGCATCTGGCCGAGGGCTGGCAAGCGCTCGAATGGTATGCCGAACTCGACTGGCACGAGATGGTGATGCGCGATACCGAGGTTCCGGGCTTCACTTATTGCGCCAACGTCCCCCGGATTATCGCCATCGAGACGATCCTGAAGATCATCCGTGAACTCGGCGGTCATGCCACTCGCGCCGAGGCAGCGCGGGCTTGGGACCGGCTCTGGTCGGGCGAAAACGCCTCGCTGGGCGGGGTTCTGGCGGTGCCGGGGGTGGAAAAGGTCGAAAAAGTCGGCGTGACTATGCGCGTCTGGCGCTTCCGGCCTGAGCCTGCGCGTTCTTTCAATTGATCGCGCCGCAAGCGGCACGCAATCAGAGAATCTTGTCGCCTACGCCGACCATCCGGCCACGGGTGATTATCACCGTGTCGCCGCGCTTGGTGGCGGCGAACAGTTTGGCGGCGAAATCGTCCGGCACGCCGATGCAGCCGTGGCTGGCATAGCCGTTCATCACCGGCGAGCCGTGGATGGCGATCCCGTCCCACGTCAGGCGCAGCGTGAAGGGCATCGGCGCGTAGTTGTACTTCTCGGAGACGTTGTTGCGCTCCTTGGTGAGAACCGGGAAGGTGCCGAGCGGCGTGGGGTGCTCCTGCGTGCCGACCAGCACCACCGCGGTGCCGATCTCGTGCCCGTCGCGGAAGGCGCTGATGACGCGTGCTTCGAGATCGACAGTAATGACCAGCGCGCCGGAACTCGGCGCCGCGCTTTCATCCCAGAACCAGTCGCCATAGCGGATTGCACCTTCGATGGGCAGGATCGACTTGATGACAAAGGGGCTTTTGCCCGCGACAGGCGCCGGCGAGGCCGAGCCGGATTGTGCGAAAGCCGGGAAGGGCACGGTTGAGAGAGCGAGGAGGAAGGCGACAATCCGGATCATGGGCGCAAATATGCCGCGTTGGCTGCAGGGTTACCAGCGATTAACCAAATCGCGTCCCTTGCGGGGACGGGCAGGGGCCGGGGGTTAGCGCTGCGCAAGAATGCGCAAGGGTTGGCAGCTTTGGTCTTTCCTCGGACCACGAAACGCGTGAAAAGGCAGAATGAACAAGGGGATAGCACGCATGACTCCAGCCTTTCGCACGCTTCTGGCACTGACTGGCGTGCTTCTTTCCGCACCGCTCGCGGCCAAGGAGCCGGCGCCCGCACCACTGCCCGACCTTGCGGTGATGGACAGCAAGGCGCTTGCCGCCTTGTTCACCGAGGATGATAACCGCTGGAAGCGTGAGCCCTGCACCTTCGGCGCTCCCGTGCTCGCCGCGCTCGAGGCGAAGGCGGTCCGGCCGGTGCCTGTCCGCCGCTTGCGCCTCATAGCCGAGGCGCTCTGTGCGGACCGGGAGAAACGCTACGCCGACGGCGCGCAGCTTGCTGTTGCGATCACCACGCTCACCCCGGATGATCCGGCGACTGGGCTTGCGCTGTACTTCGCTCGCCGGCTCGAGGATGCCGCATCGCTGATTGCGATCTTGCGCGGGCTTGATGATGCCGCGCTCGGTACGCTCGACAAGGATGATTACTGGAGCGTGGGGCGCACGGTGGCCGGTCTGGGCCGGAGGGACGATCTCGATGCGCTCGCGCTCGAATGGGCGAGCGGCGGCAAGTTCGCATTCCTCGACACCGCGCTGCACGAAGGCATAGCGATGGCGGGCCTGCGGGCGGCTGCGAAGGCCGGGCGCGGCGACCTGGCCGAGGGGCTGCTGGTGTCGATCACCTCCCCGGTGAGCTATATCGAGATGCTGAGGCTGCGTTCCTACGCGCCGTTCTGGCCGCAGATCGAGGCGCGTGCGGGCGCGAATCTGGCGACCATCGGCGATGAGCACGTGCGCGCCGCCCGGGCGCGGCTGACCAATGCACCCGAGGACCGTGACCGATTTTCCGAGGCGGCCCACGCGCTCCATTATAACGGCCAGTTCGAGGAGGCGATTGCGCTCGCCCAGCGCTGGCGTGAGCGCGCGGCCCGGGGAAAGGCGATCGAGGAGGGCGATGCCTGGGCGCTCAATATCGAGGCCTATGCTTATGATTCCCTCGGCCAGACCCGCAAGGCCGATGCCGTGTTCGAGGAACTGGCAAAGTATGATCCCGAGGAGCACAAGTGGGTCGTCAATTTTGTCATAAACCGCGCCTCGCGGCTGGTAGGACAGGGGCGCTGGAGGGAGGGGCTGAAGGCGACCGATCTCGCCCGGAAAGTGGCCGACGCGCATGGCAGCACCTATGCCAAGCTGATCATCGCCAATAATCGCGCCTGTGCGCTCGAACGGTTGGGTCGCCCAGACGAGGCGACGGACGAACTCGCTTACCTACGCGCAAACTGGAAGGAGGGCGTGGGGCTCACCGCCCAGGGGCTGCTGTGTTACGGATTGCGGGACGAGGCGACGGCGCTGCTGATCGAGGGACTGCGCAATCCCGCCGCGCGCGACCGGACGCTGGGCGCGTTTGCGACCGACGAGCTGGACCTGTTCTACACAGCCACGATCCTGCCGCAGGCCAGCGATCTGCTGGCGGCCTATCCCGATCTCGCCGCCGAACTGGCGCTGCATTCACGGCCCATGCCCGAGGCCTTCATGCCGCAGGCCGCGCTGAAGCGGGTAGCCCGCAAGGAGGGCGCGCCGCGCTGACCTTTCAGCCTTGCGGGGCGACCACCCCGAAAAGGTCGTGGGCGTCGGCATCCTCAATCGACACGTTGACGATATCGCCCGGTGCCAGCGTGGCAGGCACGTTGCGCAGATAGACCGCGCCGTCGATTTCGGGCGCGTCGGCCTGAGAGCGGCCGGTGGCGCCGATGTCGCCGTCCTCGTCGGGTTCGCCGACCTCGTCGATGATCACCGGAAGCGTGCGGCCCACCTTGGCGGCGAGCTTGGCGGCGCTGATCCGCTCGGTCACTTCCATGATCCGGGCGTAGCGTTCTTCCTTGATCGCCTCGGGTACCTGTTCGGGCAGGGCATTGGCCGCTGCGCCTTCGACCGGTTCAAAGCGGAAAGCGCCGACGCGGTCGAGCTGTGCTTCTTCCAGCCAATCGAGGAGGTAGCGGAAGTCCTCCTCGGTCTCGCCCGGGAAGCCTACCACGAAGGAGCTGCGGATCGCGATATCGGGGCAGATTTCGCGCCAGGACTTCAGCCGCTCGAGTACCTTGGCCTCGTTGGCGGGGCGGCGCATCAGCTTGAGCACCTTGGGGCTGGCGTGCTGGAACGGGATGTCGAGATAAGGCGTCAGCAGCCCCTCGGCCATCAGCGGGATGACCTGATCGACGTGGGGGTAGGGGTAGACGTAGTGCAGGCGCACCCACGGCGCATGGCCTTCGGGCGTGCGCAATTGGCCGAGTTCGCGCGCCATGTCGGTCATGTGGGCGCGGACCTCGTGCCCCTTCCACTGGCGGCTCTCGTGGCGGATATCCACGCCATAGGCGCTGGTGTCCTGGCTGATGATCAGCAGTTCTTTCGTGCCCGCCGCGACCAGCTTTTCCGCCTCGCGCAGCACCGCATCAATCCGGCGGCTGGCGAGTTTGCCGCGCAGATCCGGGATGATGCAGAAGGCGCAGGAGTGGTTGCAGCCCTCGGAAACCTTCAAATAGCTGTAGTGACGCGGCGTCAGCTTGATATCAGGCTGCGGGATCAGGTCGACGAACGGGCCTTGGCTGGGCGGCGCGTGGATATGCATGGCCTCGACGACCTGCTCGTATTGGTGCGCTCCGGTGATCGCGAGCACCTGCGGATGCGCGGCGCGGATGGCGTCGGCTTCCTCGCCCATGCAGCCGGTCACGATGACGCGCCCATTTTCGGCGATGGCTTCGCCGATGGCGGCAAGGCTTTCCTCCTTGGCGGAATCGAGGAAGCCGCAGGTGTTGACCAGCACCACGTCCGCGCCCGCATAATCCTCGGCGAAGGCATAGCCATCGGCGCGTAGGCGGGTGAGGATCCGCTCGGAATCGACGAGCGCCTTGGGGCAGCCGAGGCTGACCATGCCGATTTTCTTCTGGTCGGGGAGGATTGTGGGAGCGGAGGTCATAGCGGCGGGCCCCTACACTGTGTAGGCTGTCCGCGCTAGGCTTGACCGTAGCCCACCGGTGAGGGCATCAGGCTGGGCATGATCGCCAAGCTCTTCACAGACCACCCGCGCGCCATCGGCGAAACCTATGGCCAGCATGCCTGCACCGCCCTGAGCTTTGGCTGGCGCATGGTCGTGGGCGGAGCCGCCTGCATGGTTCACGCGCTCGTCCCGGGCCTGTTCGTCAAGACCGCAAGCCGCACCGTGGTGCAGCTTGATGCCGAGATGCGCGGTCGCAAGTCGACTCAGGCCGAGGAAGAGTTCGCTTACGTCATCTGATCGTGCGGGCCACTACACGCGGCGGCCGAAGTGGGCTACACCCGCCCCGATGCGCATCGCGATCACCAAGGGCAGCCAACAGGACCACGTCGCGGTAATGCGTGCCGATGGCTCGCAGGCGGATTTCGGCTTTCCGAAAAAGGGGCCTTTCCCGCACGATGCGTTCCACTTCTTCGTTGAGCGGTCGCTAGGCATGCAGTCGGCGTTCTGGGGGCTGGTTGCAGGCGGGATGGCACCTGACGAGGTTCAGGCGCTGGCGCTCGCGGGCGGCCATGCCAGCGCCAAACGGGCAGACGTGCCCGACATGGCGATCGTCGAACTGCTTCAGGCCGAACGTCTGGTGGAATGCTTCGAGGCGGCCAGTTGGGGCGGCGGAGCAGATGATGCGAGCATCATGGCGATGGCAGAGCCCGCCTGGGCCGCCAGCCACGTGCCGCAGCCCGAGGGCGTGGCGGCTAAACTTGGTACCATCCGCGAAGGGCTTGATCCCTTCCTTGCCGCATGGAGCGCTCTGCCCGAAGGGCGCGCGCTCGAACTCGAATGGCCGGATTTGGCAGGAGCACATAGATGAGCGATTTTGCCCTCTGGCCGGTGCTGGCAGGTGCCGCCGCTTTCTTCGTTGTCGGCGCGCTATGGTACGGGGTGATTTTCGCGGTGCCGTGGCAACGTGCAGCGGGGCTATCGAACACCCAGCTGCGGGCTGGCAATATGGGCGTGATCTTCGCGCTCGCTTTCGTCTTCGAGATGTTGATCGCGATGGTGTTGTGGCACCTCATTGCCCGCACGGATCCGCCGCCGCACGTGGTGATGATGATGGCAATGGGCTTTGCCGCCGGCGTCATGATCCCGGCGATCGGGATCAACTACCTGTTCCTCCGAAAGCCGTTCGCGCTGTTTCTGATTGATGCCGGGCACTTCATCATCGGCATGGCGGCGATGGGCGGGGTGTTCGTGTGGTTCAGGAGCTAGAGGCGCTCTCGGAAGGTGCGGTCGGCACGATTTCGACCACCACGTCGCCCGGCTGGAGCATCTGGCATTCGTCCTCCCAGAAGCCGATCGGGCGGCCGTTCCGATAGACGCGAAGACCCGTGCCGCCGCTCTGGAGATCGGTGATGGGCTTGCCGCATTCGGCCGCGCTCACCACCCGTTCGACCAACTGCACGCGCCCGCCGACGCTGGCGAGGTCGGCGAGATAATCGGCGATATGTGCCCCCTTGACGCTGCCTGCCAACAGCAGTCCGGTGAAGCGCACCGGGTTGATGACGTTGTTCGCGCCGGCCTGCCGCGCCAACAGCTCGTTGTCATCGGCACGCACCACGACCGTGATCGGGACGCTCGGTGCGAGGTGGCGGACAGTGAGCACGATGAGAATCGAGGTGTCGTCCCGCCCCGCCGAAACCAGCACGCTCGCAGCCTCGGCGATGCGTACCGACTTCAGCGTTTCGTCACGGGTGGCATCGGCGGCCATCACGTTGACGCCGAGCTTCTCGGCCTCGGCGAGCCGGTCTTCGCTGAGGTCGATCACGACAATGCAGCGCGGATCCGTACCGCGGGCGATCAACTCGCTGACGCTCTGCCCGTTCGAGACGCCGTAGCCGAGCACAACCACGTGCCCCTTCAGCTGTTCCTGGATGCGAGCCATGCGCCATTTCTCCCAGCTGCGCTTGATGACGAAGTCGTAGGCCGCGCCCACGAAGATGAACAGCACCGCGATGCGCACGGGGGTGACGATCACCGCTTCGATCAGCCGCGACCGGTCGGAGATCGGGGCGATGTCGCCGAAGCCCGTGGTGGTGATGCTGATCATCGTGAAATAGACGACGTCGAGGAAACTGATGACGCCGTCATGCCCGTCCTTCAGCCCCTCGCGGTCCCACCAGTGGATCAGCACCACCAGTGCGATGAGCAGGAAGGCGAGGCCGAGTCGCAGACCAAGGTCGCCCCAGACGGGGAGCCTGACCTGACGGCGCAGCGGGCGGAACTGGTCGGCGAGCAGCACCTTGCGCCGGAACGGGTTCCGGCCCGGAGGCTGGCCCGCGCCCGTTGCCATCAATCGGCGAACCGGTCGGCAAGGATGCCGATGGTCGAATAGTGGGTGAGGTCGAGCTGGAGCGGGGTCACCGCGACAAAGCCTTCCTCGATCGCTTCAAGGTCGGTGCCGTGATCGAGCGTGTGCTCGATCTGGTCGAGCCCGAACCAGAAATAGCGGTAGCCGCGCGGGTCGCGCCCCTCGACGATGGTGCCGCGCGAATAGTCGTGGAAGCCCTGCCGGACGACGCGGATTCCCTTCACTTCGGCTGCCGGGATCGCGGGGAAGTTGACGTTTATCAGCGTGCGATCTGCCATCGGCGCGTCGATCAGCTTTTCGAGCACTTTCGGCCCCCATTCCAGCGCCGCGCCGAAGGGGACATCATCGCCCATGCCCTCGCGCGCATAGACCTGGCTGAAAGCGATGGAACGGATGCCCGCCAATGCACCTTCGATCGCCGCCGAAACCGTGCCGGAATAGGTGATGTCATCGGCAAGGTTTGCGCCGCGGTTGACGCCTGACAGGATAATGTCGGGCGCATCGGGCATGACGGTGCGCAGTGCCATCATCACGCTATCGGTTGGCGTGCCTGTGACGGCGAAGCGCCGCTCGCCCAACGTTTGCAGGCGCACGGGGCGGGTAAGGGTCAGCGAGTGGCCCGCGCCCGATTGCTCCTCGGAAGGAGCGCAGATCCAGATGTCGTCGGAGAACTGCCGCGCGATTTCCTCCAGCACCTTGAGGCCGGGGGCGTGGATGCCGTCGTCATTGGTGAGGAGGATGCGCATTACTTGGCGGGTTCCAATCGGGTGACGCCGCCCATGTAGGGCAGCAATGCGTCAGGCACATTCACCGAGCCGTCGGCGTTCTGGTAGTTCTCGATCACCGCCACCAGCGTGCGCCCGACCGCGAGGCCGGAGCCGTTGAGGGTGTGGACGAACTCGGTGCGCTTCTCGCCTGCAACGCGATAGCGGGTGTTCATGCGGCGCGCCTGGAAGTCGCCGGTGTTCGAGCAGGAGCTGATCTCGCGGTAAGCGCCTTGCCCCGGGAGCCAGACCTCAAGGTCGTAGGTCTTGCGCGCGCCGAAGCCCATGTCGCCGGTGCACAGCAGCAGCTTGCGATAGGGCAGCGCGAGGCGTTCGAGGATGGTCTCGGCCGCGCGGACCATGCGCTGGTGTTCGGCTTCGGAGTCTTCCGGGCGCACGATGCTGACAAGCTCGCACTTTTCGAACTGGTGCTGGCGGATGAAGCCTCGCGTATCGCGCCCCGCAGCGCCCGCTTCCGAGCGGAAGCACAGGGTGAGCGCGGTGAGGCGCACCGGCAGCGCGGCCTCGTCGAGCAACTCGCCCATGACGCTGGCGGTGAGGGAAACTTCGCTGGTGGGGATGAGCCAGCGGTCGTTGGTGGTGCAGAAGCTGTCCTCCGCAAACTTTGGCAGCTTGTCGGTGCCGTACATGGCATCGTCGCCGACCAGCACCGGCGGGTTGCATTCGGCATAGCCGTGCTCACCCGTCTGGACATCGAGCATGAACTGGCCGAGCGCGCGGTGGAGCCTTGCCATCCCGCCGCGCAGGAAGGTGAAGCGTGCTCCCGAGAGCCTTGTGCCGGTCTCAAAATCCATGCCGAGCGCAGGAGCGATGTCGGCGTGTTCCCTCGCCGCAAAGTCGAATTCGCGCGGGGTGCCCCAGCGGCTGACTTCGACATTGTCCTCTTCGCCGCCGCCGTCTGGCACATCCGCACCAGGCAGGTTCGGGATAATTTCGAGCGCTTGCTTGAGCTTGGCCGCGAGCTCGTCCGCGCGGGCTTCCAGCGCGGGCATCTCGTCCTTCAGCACGGCGACTTCAGCCTTGAGCGCCTCCGCAGCGTCCTTTTCGCCCTTGGCCATCGCGGCGCCGATCAGCTTGCTTGCTTCGTTGCGGCGGCTTTGGGCGACCTGCACCTGCGTGGTCAGTGCGCGGCGCTCTTCGTCGAGCGCAATCAGGGCCTTGGCCAGCGGGGCTAGCCCGCGCCGTGCGAGGCCCGCGTCGAAGGCTTCGGGGTTTTCCCGGATTAGGCGAATGTCATGCATGGGCCGCGCTATGCCCGCTCGGGGCGGCCAAGGAAAGAGGGCTTGGCCGATCAGCCAGCCCGCGCCGCAGATGCGATCTGCCGCGGAACAGGCAGCCACCGCAGGCGGTTAGTCCTGTGAAGGAGAACGACCATGCTCAAGAGGATCATCGGCGCCGCCATCGGTGCCAAGCTTGCCAAGAACTCGCCCGCCGTGGGCGGTGCGACAGGGGCGGCGCTCGGCGCGGCAGTGCCCTGGGTTTTGGGGCGGCTCAGCATTCCAGCCATGATCGCGCTGGCGGCTATGTCGCCAAGCGCTATCTCAATCGTCCCCAGCCTCGCAAGACCCTTACCACGGCGGCTCTGCCGCAGCCGGTACCGGCTGCGGTGCAGACCGACGACTGAGCCTGAAGGAGAAAGGGGCGGCGGTGGATAGCCAGAGGCCGCCGCCCCTCGGGGAGTATCAGAAGGCGAAGCCGACCATGACGTTGTAAGTGCGCGGATCGCCGAAATAGACGGTCTGAATGTTGCCGACCGAGCTAAACTCCTGACCGTCGGTCTTGTAGAGTTCGTCCGTGAGGTTTTTCACCCCGCCCTGGATGTACCAGCGCCGGCTTGCATCATCGAAGCGGGCGAAGGCATTGACCAGCCAGTAACCGTCCTCGACCAGCCCTGGACGGTTGTCGACGCTCAGGAAGTGCTTGTCGACGAAGCGGGCATCACCGCCGAAGGTGAGGCTGCCCGCGCTACCCAGCCCGATGCGGTAATCGGTCGAGAAGTTGAAGGTAATCGGCGGGGCGAAGGCGGGTTCGCAGGTGATCTGCGTGCCCGTCGGGTTGCAGCTGAACGCCGGCGCGCGGCGGCCGTCGTTGAACTCTTCATACTGCGCGTCGAGATAGCCGAGACTGCTGCGCACGGTCCACGCCTTGGTCGGCTTGACCACGGCTTCGAGTTCCGCGCCGCGAATTGACATCTCGCCGGCATTGAGCACCGGGAATACGCCCACCGCACCGCCGCCGACGCGGGCCTGGAAGTTCTTGAAGTCGCTGTAGAAGACGTTGCCTGCCAGATAGACGCGTCCGTCAAGGAAGCTCGCCTTGGCGCCGACTTCGTACGTCCACACTGTCTCCGGCTCGAAGTTTGTCACCAGCTGGGGCGTGCCGTTCACCACCAGCGTGAGGTCACCCAAGCCGTTGGCGCGGCCGTTGAACCCGCCCGATTTAAACCCGCGCGAGGCAGAGGCGTAGATCTGGCTGTCCACACCCGGCTTGTACGACAGGGTGACGCTCGGCGTCCAGGCATCGAAGCTGATGTCGTTATCGAGATTGAACGGCGCGGGCAGGCTGCCCGGGAAGCGGAAGGTCAAGCCGTTCAGGGCCGGGAAGGTCGAAACCGTCGTTGTGATACGGTCGTAGCGGCGATCTTCCTTGGTGTAGCGCAGGCCGCCAGTGATGCTGAGGCGATCGGTGAAGTCGTAAGTCGCCTGACCGAAGGCCGCATAGTTCTTGGTGTTCTGCTCGTCGTCGATCAGGCGGGTGAAGGGCACGCCGAACAGATCATCGGCATAGGCTTCCTGATGCGAGCGGATATTTTCGTTGAGGTAGAACAGCCCGAACACGCCGCGGAAGTTGCTGGTGTCCCACTTCAGCTGGACTTCCTGGCTGAACTGACGCTGGTCGATGCCGACGAAAACGTCGCCGAGTTCGGCCTGAGTGGCATCGATGTCGATGAACAGGTCGGGTTCAAGCTTGCGCCACGCGGTGATGCTGGTCAGCGTGATCGCGTCCGAGAGTTCCACATTGGCGGTGAGGCTGGCACCCCAGTGATCGAGCCGCTGGCCTTCGTCGCCGGTGAAGCTGGTGGAGGCGCGGAAGTCATAGGCACCATAGGGCTGGGCAGGGATTGGCCGCACGCCGCCAAGGTTGGCGGTGGCGTAGCCCAGGGTGAGCGCGTTGCGCTGGCGGTTGTAGTCGCCCGACGCGATCAACTCGATCCGGTCGGTCGCGGCCACGCGCAGGATGCCGCGCGCGGTGAGGCTGTCGCGGTCGTTATATTCGCGCCCGGTGCGCGGATCGGTGACGATCCCGTCACGCTTGTCCCATTGCCCGGCAAGGCTGAGCGCGACCCGGTCGGTGACCAGCGGCGCGCTCGCATAGCCGTTCAGCACGATCTGGTCGTAGCTGCCATAGAATGCCGAGCCTGCCGCGACGACGTCATTGAGATCGGGCTTGCGGCTGACGATCGAGATCGCGCCTCCGGTGGTGTTTTTGCCGTAGAGCGTGCCCTGCGGGCCGCGCAGCACTTCGATCCGCTCGACATCGAACAGACCGAGCAGCGCGCCCTGGATGCGGCTGAGGTAGACGCCGTCGACATAAATGCCGACCGCCGGGTCGAAGGTCTGGAGCGCGTCGGGCTGGCCGAGCCCGCGGATGAAGATGTTGGCGCTCGCCGCCGAGCCGCGGCCCTGCACCAGATTGAGGTTGGGAGCGGCTGCCTGAAGTCCCGATAGATCGATCGACTGGGTGCGCTGGAGATCGGCCTGGTCGAAAGATGTGACCGCCACCGGCACGTCGACGAGGCGTTCCTCGCGGCTGCGGGCAGTGACGTAGATCACGCCTTCTTCGGCATCGGAAGCCGCCGCGGCAGCGTCTGCTGCGGCTTCGGCGGCGCTGTCCTGCGCAAAAGCCGGTGCGGCAAAGGTGGCGATACCGGCACAGCCGGCGAGCAGCAGCGCGCGAGCGCAAAGCATGGTGTTCATCGAAAGGTTCCCTCTCCTGGTCCTCTTATTGCAGCACCATTATTGAAAGGTGAACCATGTTTCAAGTTTAGACTTGTGCGTGCCTCTTGCGCGTCCTACCGAAAGCGTGGAGGGAGTAGCTGATGGGCAACACTCGTGGCACGGCGGCAAAGGTCGCACACGACGCGTGCGGTGACGCGAAGACGCCGCGTACCGAGCGCGGGCGGCGCAGCTTGCGCAAGCTGCTCGACGCGGCGGCAGAGGAATTCGGCGAGAAGGGCTTCCACGAATCGTCGGTTAGTTCGATCACGCGTCGTGCAGGCATGGCGCTCGGCAGTTTCTACACCTATTTCGACAGCAAGGACGCCCTGTTCCGCGCGCTCGTCGCCGACATGAGCGAGCAGGTCAAAAGCAGCGCGCGCTCCGCGATCAGCGAAGGCATGGGGGCGCTTGAAATCGAGCGCGCGGGGCTGCTCGCCTTCCTCAACTTCGCGGCTGAGCACAAGGAGGTCTATCGCATCATCGACGAGGCTGAATTCGTCGACCCGGCCAGCTACCGCGAACACTACGAAACCATCGCGGCGCGCTTTGTCGAACGCTTGCAGGCAGGCGCGGCCAGGGGCGAATTCCGCGACGGGCTTGGCGAGATCGAGGCTTGGGCGATGATGGGTATGAACGTTTTTGCCGGCTTGCGGTTTGCCGTGTGGGGATTGGCCGACAAGTCTCCCGATGAAGTCGCCGCCGGCGTCAACCGCTTGCTGGCAGAAGGCGTCCTGCGGCGCTAAGGCGTCAGCATGATCCTTGCCGTCCACGCCATCCCCGAGGCCGACCGCCTTGCCGCCATTCATGATCGCATCGCCCTTCTCGAATGGCGCGACGGGCGCGAGACGGCGGGTTCTGTCGCACGGCAGGTCAAGCGCAACGATCAGGCGGCGATGAATTCCACGGCCGGGCGCGCGCTTCAAGCCGAGCTGTCCGACATCCTTTCCGATCACCCCGTCATCAAAGCCGCCGCCCAGCCGCGCCGTTTCTCGCCGATCATGATCAGCAGGACGGGCGAGGGCGGGCACTATGGCAACCACGTCGACAACGCGCTGATGGGACGGGGTGACAGGCGGCTGCGCACAGACCTGTCCTTCACTTTGTTCCTGACGCCCCCCGCCGATTACGACGGCGGGGAGCTGGTGATCCATGCTGCGGGCATGACGCAGGAGGTGAAGGGCGAGCCAGGGCATCTAGTGCTCTATCCCTCGGGCTCAATTCACGAGGTTCGTCCTGTCACACGCGGCACGCGGATCGTGTGTGTGGGTTGGATCGAAAGCCTTGTCGCCGACGCCGCGCAGCGCGAGATGCTGTTCGATCTGGAAAACCTGCGTGCAGCCCTTCGCCCGCAACTTCCGGGTCAATCGGCCGAATTGCTAACGCTCGACAAGATCATCGCCAACCTATTGCGGATGTGGGCTCGGCCCTGAAGATTGGGACGCGGTTTTGGGGGCAGCGGAGCGTTTGCCCTTGATTGTGAAATACAGGATCAGGCACACCCCGATCACACTTGGTCCGGCCCAGATCGCAGGGTTGAAAACGTGTTCCGGGACCATCCGGATGAGGCCGACCGAAAGGAAGGCGGTATAGGCCGAGATCCCCATCCCGATCAGCGCGCGGAAGTGCTCGCCGACGTGGGTTCCGCGGGGTGGATCGCTCTCGCGCCAGATATAGCGCTGCTGGATCAGCATGGCGACGATGCCGATGAAGGCGACAAGCATCATCAGCGGGTGGCCGACCAGCCAGCCGAAATAGCCGCACCACGCACCCGTGATGATCACCGCTGCGATCACCACCTGATAGCGCGCCGCGCGCAATGCCCTGCGGTTACGGTTGTGCTTCACCACGCCAAGGCCATAGTCGACAAAACCGATGGTCAGCGTGCCGAGGTAGAGCATCATCCACCCGAACAGCCCGTCAAACAGTGTGCGGTCGGTGATCTCGGGGTGGCGCTGCTCCGGGCCGTAAAGCGACAGGAATGCCATCGCAATCGCCAGCGCGCCAGCACCAAGGAAGCCATAGCAGGCGGCCTTGCCCCACTTGCGGTGGTTCAACGCGCCTTTCTTTGTGACGATCGGCCCCCAGAACGCCGTCAGCCCCACCGCGCCGGTGATGACATGAAGCACAACAAGCGCGTGGAACAGCGTCATGCCTGTCAGCATGACACACAAAGTGTCAGGTTCCTAGATTAGTCCTCAGCGTAACGCGGCCCCTCACCGCACCCGTGAGGGCGCAACCAGAACCGCGTTCGCGATCATCAAGTCTAGCCCTTCGAGAAAGCCGCGGGTCGAGGGGTTATGCGCGAAGCCGATCACTAGCCCGCGCCCGGTCGGCTGGGCCATCAGATAGGGCTTGTAGGCCATCTGCCGCCGATTCTCGTCCCACACATAGCCGCTGGCGATGAGGCTGCCGGGCGCGGCGAAGCGCAGCACGTTGATGCCCTTCGCCCGGTCGAGCGGGGTGAATATCTGCGTCCCCGCGGCCAGCACGACTGCGCCGTCATCATACCCGGCGGAGAGGAAGTGGTCAGGCTCGCCCACCACATTCAGCAGCGCGCCCGGCAACGTGTCGGGAAGCGCCGCCTGGTCCTTGATCGTCTCGCGGTATTCGGCGTCGCTGGTGATGGCGACTGCCTCGGCAAGGTCGCCCTTGGTTTCGCCTGCCTCGCCCGGATCGCGGCCCAGCGCTGCCTCGCGCTTGACGGCGAGGAGCGGGTTCTCACCGCCGCTGAAGGCTTCAAGGCTGTCGCCGATCGCCACCAGCACCCCGCCGCGCTGGACGAAGCTGCGCAGCGCCCGCTGACCTCCATCGCCAAGCTGAGCGGAAGGATCGCCCTCGGGCACCAGAACCACATCATATTCGCTGAGATCGGCGCGGGCGAGACGGGCCGTGCGGATCGGAGTTACCGGCAGGCCGAGGCGCTGTTCGAGCACGTAGCGCAGCGCGCCTGCCGAAAGCTGCGAAACCCCGTCATCCCACGCCACCGCAACGCGCGGCAGGGTGAGGCGCACGAAGTGTTCGCTGCCGAGGTTCGGCCCGCTGTCGACCCACCCGCTGTTCAATGCGATGGTGGTGGCACCGACATCAAGCGCCAGCGCGGTGATGCGCGCCATCTTTTCAGGGGTGTTGCTGCCAGCGGGGAAAACGACAGTTCCGCGCGGGAAGCTACGGCCGCCGGTGATGAAGGCCTTGTCGGTGACGCGCCCTTCGATCCCCTCGCGCAGTGCCAGAGTGACGAGCCGCGCCTGACCGCTGTCGGTCCACGGCACGGCGATGGCAAAGGCGCCGCTGCCTTCGGCTTTCGCGGCGATCGGCGCATCGGCTGCCATGGCATCGCCGCCGACCGCGGCATTGCACAGATTGACATCGACGCCTGCCATCGGCCCCACCGCCCAGGCGGTCACGTCGTAAAGCTCATGCGGCAGGTCGACCGACCGGCGGCGTTCCTGTTCGGCGAGGAAATCGGGCGGCAGGGGCGTGTCGCGGTCGAGCAGGCTGCGGATGAGACGCGCCGCCGGCTGGGCTTGCGGCACGGCGAGGTAGCCTGCCGGATAGGACTTGCCGCATACAGTGGCGCTGCCCTCGCGGCGCAGCACGGTGATCCCCTGCGCGGCAAGACGCCGCCCGAGCCGTTCCGCGTTCCAGCGGCGTTTGCCAAGGTCGATCATATAGGTGCCCTTGCCCGCTGCGCCGGCTGCATTGCCCGCGCGGTAAGCGGCGAAATCGGACAGGAACTTGGACGGACTGTCGGCCACCGCGCTTGCCGTGGCGAGGCTGGTGCTGAAGTGGTTGGCGACCGTGTCGGCATAGGTCAGTTCGGTGCCGTCGCGGCGTTTCCAGACGAGCCCGCGCGCCGAGCCCTGTTCATAGGTCGAGCCGACCGCGCCCTGATGCGCGTTCCAGGTGTCGCCATAGCCGGGGTAGAACAGGTCATAGACCTCGCGCGTGAAATAAGGTTCCCCGCGCGCGTCGAAAGCCGCCGCGTTGTAGCGGCCGATCAGCTCGTAGGCGCGGATCTGGGCGGGCGTGAGATTGGGGCTGAAGGGCTGGGCGGCGGGAGAGAAAAAATAGGTCTCGTCCCCGCCCATTTCGTGAAGGTCGACGACTACCACCGGGTTCCACTGCCGGATCGCCGCGACCTTGCCGCGGGTTTCTGGCTGCGAAAGCGTGAACCAGTCGCGGTTGAGATCGAACATGTAATGGTTCACCCGGCCGCTCGGCCACGGCTCGTCATGCTCGGCGGCCTGACGATCGGCATCGGGGGTGATGCCGGTTGAGGCGAGGAAGTTGTTCACAAACCGAGCCCGCCCGTCGGGGTTCTGCATCGGGTCGATGACGACGATGGTCTGCCCCATGATTTTCGCCGCGCGCGGATCGTCCTTGGCGGCGAGAAGGTGATAGACGGTCATCAGCGCCGCATCGGTCGAGGAGATCTCGTTGCCGTGGACGCCGTATTGCAGCCACGTTACCGGCAGTGCGCTGCCATTGCCCGCGCGACCCGCCGCAATATTCGCCATATCGGCCTTGATCGCATCGAGCCTTGCCATGTTGGCCGGGGCCGAGAGCACGAGGTAGTAGAGCGGCCGCCCCTCCCAGCTTGTCGCATACTGAACCAGCCGCGCACGGTCAGGCGCGGCTTGGGCGAGCGCCTTCAGATAGGCATAGGTCTGGTCGGGCGAGGTGATACGGCTGCCCGGCGCATGGCCGGCCGATGCGGTCAGCGTCGGGATAGCGGGATCGAACTGCCCTTCGGCGAAAGACTGCGCCGCCGCTGGCGCGGCCACTCCCGCCAAGCCTGCCAGCACGATGAGCCACCGACCCCGAAAAGTGTTCCGCATTAAAGTCCTCGCTTGCCCGCCGGACGGCGGCTTGGCGCACAGCCTTGCCGCGACAGGATGTGACAGGTCAAGCGGGGAGGGGTGAATGACGAGGGTGCACGGCGTGCTGGGCCCGCGCCCGATCCGGGGGCCATCCCCTCAATGATGATGATGCTTGAATTATCCAAAAATTAGGCTTTTTGGGCTACCAGCAGTGCATGTTGAAGCAGATGCGTGTGGAGAGGCGAACGAGCCGAAACGCTGCCTTTCGGTTGGATCGGCCGATGTTTATACAGATCCCCCGAATATTAGCGTCGTATGTCTTGCTCACGTGCGCCATAATCGCCTTGCTGGCGAGCAATTTGATTTCTTCGTCAATTGGTTTCGCTCCCATTTATTTGCTAATCTGCGCCTTTTCCGCGTGGTTTGTAGGAAATCGGTTCGCCGTTGCGCTTTTTGTCCTGGTCGCATCCATTCAATTTTTGAGGGGCGAGGCGATAATCTTTCGCGGTACGGAAGTGATCACCTTTGTGAACGCGAGTTTGCAGTTCTTCAGCGCTTTAGCCGTTATTCTCATGCTTGGCGTGGCACGCGAGGCGCTCGAAGTGGAGTGGCGGTCTGCCCGGCTCGATCCTCTGACAGGTGCTCTGAACAGAAAGGCTTTTTTCGAGGCAGCAAAAGACGAAGCGGGTCATGGAAGTATGGCTGTGATCGCCTATGCTGATGTCGATGGTCTGAAGAAATTGAATGACAAATTCGGGCATGAAGCAGGAGACGGCGCTCTTCGCGACTTTGCTGCTCGTATCAACAAATCTATTCGCAAGAACGATCTTTTCGCCCGCATGGGAGGTGACGAATTTGTCATCATGCTGAGTGTAAGAGACATTAACGCTGCAAAAAGTGTCGCCGAACGAATCAACAGTGTTCTAAATCTTGAGCTCGAAGACGACGAAACCAAGCTAAAATGCAGCCTCGGCATCTTGTTCTTACCTGCCGGTACAAAGGCCATCGACGCTGAGCTTAGGCAAGCGGATACGCTCATGTATCTTGCGAAAAGGAAGCGGGTTGGATTGGTTATGGCAATGTCCGCCCAAGGTGACCCGCAAAAGCTCGTGCCTTTTGCTACCAACGCTGATGCTCGCGGCCAGCAGCGAACCGTAGTTCGTGCAGTCGAACGAAAGCCCGAAACTACGCCAGAGGACAAGTTGTCGCTAGGGACCATCGCAGCTTAAAGCGCACATAGGCCCTGCCAAATCTCCAAGCTTTAAGATCCGCTTCCCGCCCATCATCGGTCGTTCGCCACGATCAGCCGCGACCCTGAAAGCGGGCGGGCAGCTACCCATCGCGCAGCCTCTTCAGCAAGTGACGCACTTCCGCGCGCAGCGCCCTCGCTTACAACGCAGACGAGCGGCAACCGCCTCTACCCGGTAGCTGATGCGGCGCTCCTGGCAGGCTGCGATGATCTTGTGGGGATCGGCCAACTGACGCGCCATCTCATCTGGCTAGAGCCAGGGCTTGGAAGCTGAAGGTGGGGAAGCGAAACTACGAATTTCCGCGCAACAGGCCAATGCAGCAGCGAATATCTATTCTCAGAATGAAGAAGTCAGAATCAAGGTAGAGAGAAAAATCAAAATTGCGATAACAACAATATCAATTACATCTCTAGAAGAAAATTCGGTGTTCATGTTATCATGATCGTTTGGTATAATATCAGAATATTTTGCCTACATCTATACAGTTGCAGGATAGCCCCTTAGAAGGCAATCAGCGGCCAACACCTAAAGATAATCGGTGGAGGCACCTGACACGCGACTGCCAGACTGCCTACCAGCGCTCTCGGGAAAGTAGAACCGATAGCGGAGCCGATAGTGTCGTTGCGCAACGTGGAATGCCAACACAGCCAAAAGGGCAGATCAATGCGCGCCGACGCCGGTGAACTAAACTTCACGAATGGGTCGGGGCTTGGAGCCTGGAGGTGTGGGGCGGCGCGGTGATTAGTACGCCGCCCCCTCCCGGGGCTGCACGAGAGGTGCGCCACCGAGTGAACTTGATAAAACCCTTACTACGGCGGGAAGGCGGATGAGGTGTCTTGGAGCACTAAGCTACCGCGATCTCATGTCCGCAATCCACACCGATGATAAAGGGCGTCAGCCGATGACTGACGACAGTCCCTATGGGTAGGGACAAGCAGGAAGTTAGCTGGCTTCAATCTCGTCCGTGTATTGCTCGATC
>JAPZUC010000001.1 GCA_027533455.1 Porphyrobacter sp.
CCCCGCGATCGCGGTCGCCCAGACGCTGATGGATGCGGGCGTTGCGGTCGCCGCTTACGATCCCGAGGGCATGGAGCAGGCCCGCCCGCTGCTGCCCGGCGTCACCATGTGCGAGGGCGCCTACGAGGCCATCGAAGGCGCGGACGTGGTCGTGATCGTCACCGAATGGGACGCCTTCCGCGCCCTCGACCTCAAGCGCGTCAAGGACCTGCTCAACGCACCCGTCATGGTCGACCTGCGCAACGTCTACAAACCCGACGACATGCGCAACGCAGGGTTCGAATATACCAGCGTGGGACGTTCCTGATTAGCTGGGCATCGCAATGGCATGCCGCGCATGGGCAATGACCGGATCAGGGTGCTGGCGGCGGGCACAGCAAAGCTGGTCGGCACCGAACCCTCTGTAATTCTATCGGAAACCTGCCGCCTTCTGAATGAGCCCGAAGCTTATGCGCGGATGTCGAGAGCCCATAACCCATACGGCGACGGCAGCGCTAGCAAGCGCATTGCCGACATCCTGAGCGGTACAGTCTGAGCGCGGGCTCAGCCGACACAGGGGCGGGCACGAACCAGCCGGGCGTAATTAAGCGCGGCCAGCATTACGGCCAGACTTGCACCAAGGTCGATCACCCAGTTCAGCTTTATCGGGCCGCAATCGATCACCGATTACCCGCTTAGAATCCAGACGATGCTCGCATTTGCCGCCTTTGCACTGTTGCTGCTGACCCGCATCGCGACCGGACGAAAAGAGGTCGGCGCGTGATCGGGCGGATTTTCTGGCTGACCGGGCTCGTCGCGGTCGCGCTGCTGACCATTGTGCTGCAGCTCGACTTCATGTCGCGCCGCGCGCCCGGCCTCGCCGATTTTGTGCCCGGACCTTTCCGCAACCATGCCCAGACGCAGATCGCCAGAAACGCTGTGCAGGGTAATGAGGCCGCATTGGCGCTGGCAGAAGCGCCAAGGCTCGTGCGCCGCCGGCCGCTTCCGTCGCAGAACCTCACCCTTCTTGCGATCGCTCAGGCCAAAGCCGGTAAGGCTGGCAGGGCCGCGCGCACCATCCAGATTGCCGGGCAACGCGGCTGGCGCGATCCAATCGCGCAGGAAGATGCGCTGAGATTGGCGCTCGAGGCTGGGGATCAACCCGAGGCCGCGCGTCGCTACGCTGCGCTATTCCTTCGCGCTGGCACGCCGGATCGATTGCTGGTGGAGCTCGGCCCGCGCGTGCTGGGTGCACCGGGTGGTATTGGCCAAGCGACTATGGTGGCAATCGTGGTGGGGGGCGAACGCTGGCACCGGACGTTTTTGCAGCGCGGAGCCAAGGTCATGCTGCCGCTGGCGTTCAGCGAGATTACGGCAATGAGCCTCCTTGATGGTGCCGCCTTCGATTGTGGGCAGCTTGGCCAAGCCATGAAAACGCTGAGCCAGCGCGACTCGGACGCCGACGGCCGGCTCAGTATGGCCGCGGCAGGGCGTTGCCCCCAGCTCGTCCCAGAGAGCACCTTCCCACTATAGTGTGCGGATAACACCCGAGAAATCGGTGGCAGCATTGTCCTTAGCGAAAGCTTCGTAGATCGCGCGGGCGTGCTCACCCAATTCGACCTTGGCCCCAGCCCCCTCGGCGGCCTCCATCGCCAGCTTGAGGTCTTTCAACATCAGACCGGCAGCGAAACCGCCCTGATAGCCGTTGTCCGCCGGGGTCACCGGGCCAACACCGGGTACGGGGCAATAGGACGTCATCGACCAGCACTGGCCCGACGATACGCTGGAGATATCGTAGAATGTCTGCGGATCCAGCCCGAGCTTCTCAGCCATGGCAAATGCTTCGCAAGTGCCGATCATATGAATGGCCAGCAGCATGTTGTTGCAGATCTTCGCGGCCTGCCCCGTGCCTGGACCGCCAGCGTGGATCACCGCCTTGCCCATCGCTGCAAGGATCGGCCGGGCGCGGGCGAAGGCTTCATCCGAGCCGCCGACCATGAAGGTCAGCGTCCCGCCATTGGCTGCCGCGATCCCGCCTGAGACGGGAGCATCGACCATCTGGTAGCCATGCGCCTCGGTCACTTCGATAACCTCGCGCGCGGTGGCGACATCGATGGTAGAGCAATCGAGCAAGATCGCACCTTCGGGCGCATGGCCAATGACCGCGTCCCAATAGACCGCTTTGACGATTCCGCCGTTGGGCAGCATCGAGACGACCGCCTCAGCGCCGTGACAGGCCTCTTTAGCGGTGCCGAAAGTGCTGCAACCCGCATCGCGCGCAGCCGCAAGCGCAACTTCACTGAGGTCGAAGGCGCGCACCTCGTGGCCTGCCTTGACGAGATTGGCAGCCATCCCGCCGCCCATGTTGCCAAGGCCGATAAAGGCGATTTTCATGGCTACTCCCTCTCCTATGATGTCGGGCTCACCGCCCCTTCCACTGCCCTTCACGCTTCTCGATGAACGCTGCCATACCTTCGGCCTTGTCCTCAGAGGCGGTCAGGATTTGGAAGATGCGGCGCTCGACGATCAAACCCTGATCAAGGGTCATTTCGAAGGCCGAGTTGACCATCTCCTTGTTGGCGATGGTCGCCATCGGGGGCATGGCGGCGATGGTCGCGGCAGTCTTGAGCGTCTCGGCGATCAGCTCTTCATGCGGCACCACACGCGCAACCAGGTTGCTGCGCTCGGCCTCCTCGGCGTTCATCATGCGGCCCGTGAGGCACATTTCCATCGACTTCGACTTGCCGATCGCGCGGGTCAGGCGCTGCGAACCGCCCATGCCCGGCGCAACACCGAGCTTGATCTCGGGCTGGCCGAACTTGGCCTTGTCCGATACGATGATGAAGTCCGCCATCATCGCAAGCTCGCACCCGCCGCCCAGCGCAAAGCCGTTCACGGCCGCGATCCACGGCTTGCGGGTTTTCTTGACGATCTCGCTCGTCCACGGCCCGAAGAAATCATCAAGGTAGAAATCGGCTGCGGGCTTGTCGGCCATTTCCTTGATGTCCGCGCCGGCAGCAAAAGCCTTGTCGCCGCTGCCGGTCAGGATCGCGCAAAGCTGCGAGCTATCGGCCTCATAGGCGGCGAAAGCCTCGATCAGCTCAGCCAGAACCTGCGAGTTGAGCGCGTTCAATGCCTGCGGGCGGTTAATCGTCAGCAGCGTGACACCTTTGGTCCCGCGGGCGTCGGTTTCGGCGGTGATTGTTTCGTAGGTCATGTCATTCTCCATGCCTCGTCAGCGCGAGCAGCGGAGCGACGCGGCTTCAGCCGGTTCGCGCCGCCCTGGATTGCTTTGCTCCGCTCGCAATGACGATTGTTCAAATTGGCAGCGGCACCCATTCCTCGCCCTCGGGCAAAAGAGCGAAGATCGCGTCAAGGAGGTCTTCGGTGACGTCCTCGGGCGTCGCCGGGTTCCATTTCGGATCACCGGTCTTATCGACAATCACCGCGCGCACGCCTTCGGCGAAATCGGGACGGGTGAGCACGCGGCTGGCGATCCGGTATTCCATGCGCATGTTATCGGCAAAATCGGTGAGAGCCGCGCTCTGCGCCAGTTGCCTTAGGGCCACCTTGCAGGTCTGCGGGCTCTTGGTGCCGAGCGTGTCGCGCTCCTTCATCGCCCAGTCGTCGCCAGCATCGGCCGCGGCTTCGAGGCTGGCGAGGATGTCCTCGTACCGGTCCGAAGCGAAGTGTTTGGCGATCTTGTCGGCATTGGCCTCGATCCGTGCCTTGGGCGGCGTACCGACCGGTTCGCTCAACACGCCGGCGATGCGATCTGGGTGGTCGTGGATGCGCGCCTTCAGGTCTTCAAGCATGTTGTGAGGCGCGTAATGCGTGGCGAGCCCCGTCCACAAGCACTCCGAGCCGTCGAGCCGCGCTCCGGTCAATGCGAGGAACTGGCCGAGCCGCTGGCCAAGGCGGGCCAGATACCAGCCGCCGCCAACATCAGGGAACAGTCCAATCCCCGTCTCGGGCATGGCGAAGCGGGTGTTTTCGGTCGCGACACGGAACTTCGCGGGCTGCGAGATGCCTACGCCCCCGCCCATCGTGATGCCGTCCATGAAGGCGGCGATAGGCTTGGCGTAAGTGAACATCTGGTGGTTGAGCTGGTACTCGTCGTGGAAGAATTTGCGTCCCGACGCGCCCCCATCGTGCAGCGCGGAGTCACGCAGGAAGGCGATATCGCCGCCCGCGCAGAAGCCGCGACCTTCGGCATGATCGAGGATCACCGCCTTGATGCTGTCATCTGTTGCCCATTCGGTCAGCGCCGCGCTCATCGCGTGGCACATCGGCAGGGTCAGCGCGTGAAGCGCCTTGGGGCGATTCAAGCTGATATGGCCGATGGGGCCATTGGTGCGGATCAGAACGTCTTCAGTCATTGCCCCATGTCTTTCGGTTCGATCAGGTCCCAGCGGTTGCCGAAGGGGTCGCTGAACACCGCTACCCTGCCATAGCTTTCGTGTCGCGGTTCTTCATGGAAAATCGCCCCGCCTTCGACCAGCCGTGCCTGGGTACCTGTGAAATTGTCGGTGTGAGCGAAAAAGCCGACCCGCCCACCGGTCTGGTTGCCGATCACGGCCACTTGTACATCATTGGCTGCACGCGCGAGCAACAGTCGCCCGCCATCCTTGCCGCCGACCACGACCCAACGCTTGCCGCCCCCCATGTCGCTGTCCTCGATCAGGTCGAAGCCGAGCGCGCCCACGAAGAACGCGATGCCGGCATCGTAATCGGGCACCACCAGCGTCGTCAGGGCGAGCCTTGTGGCCATCACTGACGAAGCAGATCGCGGCCGACAACCATCCTCATCACCTGATTCGTGCCCTCGAGGATCGAGTGCACGCGCAGATCGCGCCAGAAGCGCTCGATCGGGTAGTCCTGCAGATAGCCATAGCCGCCGAACAGCTGGAGCGCCTTGTCGACGATGGCGCTGCCATTGTCGGTGGCGAGACGCTTGGCCATCGCACTGAAACGCGTCTTGTCGGGCGCGTTGTCGGTCACCTTGGCGGCGGCGAGATAGAGCAGCGCGCGGGCCGCTTCCAGATCGGTCGCCATGTCGGCGAGCATGAACTGGGTGTTCTGGAAATCGGCCACCGCCTGGCCGAATTGTTTGCGGTCCTTAGTGTACTTGACCGCCTCATCAAGACACCGCTGCGCCCCGCCAAGCGAGCATGCGCCGATATTGAGCCGTCCACCATCAAGCCCCATCATCGCGATCCGGAAGCCCTCGCCCTCGGCGCCGACGAGATTCTCGACCGGGACGCGCACATCCTCAAGGATTAGCTGCGCCGTCGGCTGCGAGTGCCAGCCGAGCTTCTTTTCCTGCGCGCCGAAGCTGACGCCGGGCATATCCTTGTCGATCACCACGCAGGAGATGCCCTTGGGACCATCCTCGCCGGTGCGGACCATGACGACATAGACCTCGTTCGCGCCTGCGCCCGAAATGAACTGCTTGGTGCCATTCAGTACATAATGATCGCCGTTTCGCCGCGCGGTGGTCTTGAGCGCCGCAGCATCCGAGCCTGAACCCGGTTCGGTCAGGCAGTAGCTGGCGATCTTCTCCATCGTGACCAGACTGGGAAGATACTTGGCCTTCACTGTCTGCCCGCCGAAGCGGTCGATCATCCAGGCGGCCATGTTGTGGATCGAGATGAAGGCGCTGGTCGAGGGGCAGCCATAGGCCATTGCCTCCATGATCAGCGCCGCTTCGAGCCGGCCCAGACCTATGCCGCCTGAATCTTCGGAGACATAGATCGCCCCGAAGCCGAGCTCGGCGCTGCGCTGGATCACGTCCTTGGGGAAGATATGCTTCTCGTCCCATTCAGCCGCGTTGGGCGTGATGTTGTCGGCGGTGAAACGCTGCGCGACCTCGCGGATCGCAAGCTGGTCGTCGTTGAGTTGAAACTGTCCGTTCATGCGAGGTGCTCTAGCCGCCTTGCGCGCGGGGGAAAAGGGCAGCACGAGGGGAACAGTAGCGAAAATTTGCTAGGGGCACATGAGCGCCTCAGCCGATAACCCGGCAGGCGTCGCCCTCGCCCACCTTAGCCGCAGCGGCAAAGCGCGCAGAATCGGGAGCGAGGCGACGGATCAGGATCACGCCCTTCGCGCTCGGGCTGACGATCGCGCCCGCTTGCGGCGAGCTGCCCGGTGGGAGCAGTCGCACGGCGATCTGCCGTCCGGTCCCGCGCAATGTGGTAAAATTGTCGGTACGCGCGTCAAAGAACGAGAGCGACTGGTAGCCGGGCCATTCAGCCATCGTGACGGAAAGCGACGTTCCCGGCCCGGACAGATCGTACCGGCACAGCGCGTAATAGAGATCTGGGGAGGAGCGCACCACTTGCTGGGTCTGCGGCGTTATCCGCTGCGGCGCGGTGAAGGCATGGAGCGCAACGCCGCGCGCGTCCAACGCGTCCATGGCGCGCGCCATGATAAAGCCGGGTGCCTGAACCAGCGTCAGGCCATGCGCCGTCACCGCGCAGATGGTGAACATAGCGAGTGGACCGATCCAGCGCTTCATTGTTCACCCTCGCACGACAGGCGTTCAATGCGCGGCGAAACAAGCGCGGCGTCGGGCTGGGCCAGCAACGCCGGCTTGGGCATGTAAAGCCTCAGCGTAAGGTCGAAAACCCCCGCACCCCGGCTGGAAATCCACGCACCGCCGCCCGCTGGGCGCTCGGGTGCGATAATCGCCGACCATGCGCCTGCGCCCATCTGCTCGGCATCCACACTAAGCGCATCGTCGGTATTGGCAGGAAGCATGCTCTTCGCGTCATAGAGCGTAACGGACCACCATCCGGCCGGCATCACCCCGCCCGACAAGCGATACGAGCAGGCCTCGCGCAAGGGCTCGCCCGCATCATCGTCTGTGCGGGAGAAGTACACAGCCTCGGTCTTAGCGAGCGCCAGCAGGCCATGCCGCGCAACGCGGGCGCGGGTATAGGGATCGGCGGCCTCGGAGCCGGTCGTAAAGTCGCTCCGCCAGCCGCCAACGTTGACATTGCCGAACGCCATCTTGCTTGCCGCAGGCCACAGCCCCGCCAGCCAAAGCGCGCTGCCGAGACCGAGCGCAACGCCCGCGGCGGCGACCGCCAGATAAACAAACGCCCGCCGCATCAGCCGGAAATCAGAGCTTCGGCCTCGATCTCGACGCGCCATTCAGGGCGGCACAACCATGCGACCCCTGCCATTGTCGACGCCGGTCGGGCCATGCCGAAGAAGCGCGCGTGCACCGTGCCAACGGCGTCCTGATCGGCCGGATCGGTCAACAGCATCCGGGTGCGCACGACATCTTTCGCCGTGCCGCCGAGTTCATCGATTGCCGCGACTATGATCGCACAGCACCGCTCTGCCTGCTCTGCCGCGCCGCCGGGCGTGGTCGAACCGTCGGGTTCGACCGGACCGGTCCCGGCAACGATGATGCGATTGGCGTTTCGTACCGCGCGCGCGAAGCCGAAGGTTTCTTCGAACGGGGATCCCGAGTTCGCCCGAGTTCGACCACTCATCCGCAGGTGATCTCGATGATCTTCATCTTCGCGTCGTAGCGTACGTTCACGCGGTCCTCGCGGTAATCCATCGTCCACGCCGAATTCGGTGCGCCCCAGCGCAGGCTTGCCGCGCCACTGTCCTTGAGGATCGCCTGCCCCATCGACTGGGTGGCATCATGGCCGATGTGATATTGCGCAGGCGCAGCGTTACAAACCATCGGTACCGGCGGCGGCGGCACAGCTTCCGCGCGATCCGGTTCGTCATCGCCAATGCTGACAACGCAGCCCGAAAGGCTGGCTGCAGCCAATCCTGTGAACACCAAATGCGTGGCGGTCTGCCTGAAAGTCCCCATGTCATCCTCCCTGTCATCGGGTCCCAAGGCTGGCAGAGGTATCAGCCTTGCGCGCGCGGTTGAAGCACCGGATATGTCACTGGGCAGATGATCCCGCGTGCTTGTCGAGTTCGTCGCCCGTCACTGAAACCACGTGGAGTAGATTGGTCGCACCGGGCGTCCCGAACGGCACCCCGGCGAGCACAATCAGCTTCGCACCAGCAGCGGCGAACTTGTGGCGCAGCGCCATGCGCTTGCCCTTGCCGATCATCTCCTCGAAGCTGCCGATGTCTTTGGTGGCCACCGCGTGTGCCCCCCACAACAGACCCATGCGCCGCGCAGTCCGGATCGAAGGAGTGAGCACTAGCACCGGCGTTGCAGGCCGTTCGCGCGCGACCCGCCGCGCTGTCGATCCGCTGGCGGTAAACACCGTGATCGCGCTGATCGGAACAGTGTCGGCGATGGTCATACAGGCATGGGCCAGCGCGTCTGAAGTGGTCGCATCGGGCGGCGTGTCAAGGAAACGCACGCGCTCCTTGTAGCCTTCGTCGCGCTCAACCTGCACCGCGATGCGGTCCATCATGGCGACCGATTCTTCCGGCCACGCGCCCGCCGCGCTTTCAGCCGAAAGCATCACCGCGTCCGCGCCGTCATAGACGGCGTTGGCGACGTCTGACACCTCGGCGCGGGTCGGCGTCGGCGCTTCGATCATGCTTTCGAGCATCTGTGTCGCCACAATCACAGGCTTGCCCGCGCGGCGCGCCATGTTGACGATTTTTTTCTGGAGCGGCGGCACCTCATAAGGCTCCAGCTCCACGCCCAGATCGCCGCGCGCAACCATGATGCCGTCAGCCAGCTCGATGATCCCATCCAGACGATCGACCGCCTTGGGCTTTTCGATCTTGGCGCAGATTGCGGTGCCGTGGGTGCCGATCAGCTTTCTCGCTTCGGCGATGTCCTCGGGACGCTGCACGAAGGACAGCGCGATCCAGTCCGCTCCGTGCTCGGTGGCGAATGCGAGGTCGCTCCGGTCCTTGTCGGTCATGGCCGGGATCGGAATCTCGGCATCGGGGACGTTCACGCCCTTGCGGTCCGAGATCACCCCGCCGACTTCGGCGCTGCACAGGATGCGACTGTCATCCGCTTCAAGGACCTTCAGCCGGATCTTGCCGTCATTGATGAGGAGGCGCTGCCCGCGTTCCATGATCCCGAACAGTTCGGGATGCGGCAGGCACACGCGGTTCTCGTCGCCCGGGGTCTCGTCCCGATCGAGCGTGAAATGGCCCGAATGGCGGATCACCGCCTGGCCATCCTTGAAGGTGCCCACGCGCAGCTTGGGACCTTGCAGATCGGCAAGGATTGCGATCGGCCGGGCATATTGCTTTTCGAGCGTTCGGATTGCGACAATCGCAGCCTCGTGATCGGCGTGGGCGCCGTGGCTCATGTTGAGGCGGAAGGCGTCTGCGCCTGCCCGCACCAGCCGCTCGAGCATTTCTGGCGAGCGGCTTGCAGGGCCGATTGTGGCAAGAATCTTGACCTTGCGGCCGCGCGGGTCGATCCGTGACTGATCGCGTCGTGACATTATTGGCTATCCCTCTTGAGGATCGCCTATGGCACAGGCGAATTTCAACTCAAGGAAAAGCCGCGATGAATAGCAATGCCGATCCGCTCGATGCGCTGGACGATGCTCAGGCCGCCGCGGCCTTCCGGCGACTGGTACGCCACCTGAGGCACCGTCATGACGCGCAGAACATCGATCTGATGGGCCTGGCCGGGTTCTGTCGCAACTGTCTCGCCGACTGGATTCGCGAGGCGGGCTACCCCGGGGACAAGGAAGAAGCACGCACGCTGATCCAAGGGATGCCGAGCGGCGAGTGGAAGGTCTCGCGCCAGACGCCCGCGACCGAGGAGAAGCTGGCGCGTATGGAAGCGAGTGTAGCGAAGAACGCACAGGAATAATTGGCTGCGCCTGTTCACCCTCGGCCAGAGGCTGGCTATCGAACCGGCCAACCGATTCTCTCTTCCGATGGAGCTTCCCGATGGCCGACAATGCCAATTCCACCGACGACCGCTTGCGCCTGCTGATCGAGCGTATCGAACGCCTCGAGGAGGAGAAGAAGGGCATCGCCGACGATATCCGCGATGTCTACATGGAAGCAAAGGCCGTCGGCTATGATCCCAAGATCATGCGCCAGATCGTGCGCCTGCGGAAGATGAAGCCCGACGACCGCAGCGAGCAAGACATGCTGCTCGAGACCTACAAGAACGCGCTAGGCATGGCGTAAGCGAGAGCATTGAACTTGCGTCAAGCCGTGTTATCTCAATAATACAGTTTTTTGAGGAGACACGGCTATGGCATCCCCCTGGAAAGACGCGCGCGGCGTGATCGTAAGCACAACACCGACCCTCGAAGGTCGGCCGATCCAGGAATATTGCGGGATCGTCACCGGCGAAGTGATCGTCGGGGCGAACCTTTTCCGCGACCTGTTTGCCAATATCCGCGACATCGTGGGTGGGCGTTCTGGCAGTTACGAGCGGATTCTTGCCGATGCGCGCAATCAAGCCATTCAGGAGCTTCAGGCGGAAGCCGCAGCACTGGGTGCCAATGCGGTTGTCGCGATTGATCTCGACTACGAGGTGATCGGACCAAGCGGATCCATGCTGATGGTCTCGGCCAGCGGCACCGCCGTCAGAGCCTGACTGGCGCTCACCACACGCCGTAATCCCCGGCCATCCACACGGCGTTGTAGGCCGCGTGATGCGCGATCGCCGCGCCCAGCCCCAACCGGGTGCGGGTATAGGCGAGCAACAATCCGCCGATCATCTGCGGCAGCACCACCAGCACGCCGAGCGGCTGCGCCAGCGGTTCGTAATTGCCCAGATGGGTGAGGCCGAACAGCACAGTCGATCCCCACACCAGCGCGCCGTAGTGATGGGTGAACCATGCGGGCACGGCGGTGTCGCGCTGGCGTGCCTGGCTCCACTGGATGAGGCCCGCGAACACCAGCAGCACCCCTGCGCCGCCCATCGCCAGCGTCCATTCCGGCGGCGCCCACAGGCTCGCGCTGAACAGTCCGAGCGCGGCAAATCCGAAAGCAGCAAAGCGCAAGGCGGCGATCTGCCCGCGCATCCAGCCGCGAAACAGAGCCTCTTCGGTCAGCGGGGCGAACAGCAGCGAGAGAAACAGATCCTCGCCAAGCGATATGTCCTGCTCATAGGCGACAGGCAGAAATCCCGCTTCGGCGTCCCCCGCAGCTAGCAGCGCGCTCGCCAACTGGTCGAGCACGATGTCGAGCGCAAACACCACCAGCAGCGCCAGTGCCGCCGCCTTACCCCACGCCATCGGCTGCGCGGAATAGGCCGGCCGCCATGCAAAGCGCGCCACATCCGCCAGCCGCTCGCGCACCGTCATCGCGCGCGCGCTTGCATCGCCGGCTTGCTCCGGAGTAAGGGCCGCGCCAATCCTTCCAACATTTCCGGTGAAGTCGTCCAATGGCAGGCCATTCCAAGTTCAAGAACATCATGCACCGCAAGGGTGCGCAGGACAAGAAACGCGCGGCGATGTTCTCAAAGCTCAGCCGCGAGATCACCGTGGCGGCCAAGATGGGCATGCCCGATCCCGACATGAACCCGCGCCTTCGCCTGGCGGTCAATGCAGCGCGCGCGCAGTCGATGCCCAAGGACAACATCCAGCGCGCGATCGACAAGGCCGGGCAGGCCGGCGGTGAGGACTATGTCGAGATCCGTTACGAAGGCTACGGCCCGGGCGGCGTCGCGCTGATCGTCGAGGCACTGACCGACAACCGCAACCGCACTGCCACAAACGTGCGCACCGCTTTCTCCAAGAACGGCGGCAACCTCGGCAGCGAGGGCTCGGTTTCGCACGGCTTCGAACGTCGCGGGCTGATCGAGTACTCGGCAGCCGCAGGCGATGAGGAGAAGATCCTCGAAGCAGCCATCGAAGCGGGCGCGGACGATGTCGAATCGTCGGAAGACGGCCACACCATCTGGACTGCCGCCGACGCGCTTCACGGCGTGGCGGGCGAACTCGAAAAGGTGCTCGGTCCGGCCGACAACGTGAAGTTGGCGTGGAAGCCCGTGCTCTCGGTCGACGTTAACGAGGAAGTCGCAGCGACGTTGATGAAGCTGATCGACACGCTCGACGATGATGACGACGTGCAGACCGTGTGGGGGAACTACGAAATCCCCGACGAGGTGATGGAGAAGCTGGGCTGAGAAAGCGCGAATGGCTGCTGGCGATAGCTCTGGGGGCGGCGTTCCTCATTGCGATGCTGTGGCGGTTCGGCTTCAGGGTCGGACTATGACCCTGTGATGATCCTCGGCCTCGACCCCTCTCTTTCGTCGACCGGCTGGGGCATAATCCGGGCCGAGGGCGCGCGGATCAGCCATGTCGCCAACGGTCAGATCAAGACCGACCCGGCGGCGCCGATGGCCGCGCGGCTGGCTGCGTTGCAGGCGGGGCTTGCAGCGGTGATCTCGCAGTACCGCCCTGACCGCGCGGCGGCGGAGGAGATCTTCGTCAACAAGAACCCGCAATCGACCCTCAAGCTCGCTCAGGCGCGTGGGGCGGTGCTCGCGGCGTGCGGGGTGGCCGGGCTCAACGTCAACGAACACGCGGCGCGGCTGGTCAAGAAGGCCGTCACCGGCACCGGGGCTGCCGAGAAGGTGCAGGTTGCAGCGATGGTCAAGGTGCTGCTGCCGGGCGTCCAGATCTACGGGCGCGACGCAGCTGATGCGCTCGCGGTCGCAATTGCCGACGCCCATCTGGCTCCGCGCTCTTGACCCTCACTCTCGTCATTGCGAGGAGCGCAGGCGAGCGATCAATGATGAGACAGGCATGACGATCCACATCTACGGCATCCCCAATTGCGACACGGTCAAGAAGGCGCGGACCTGGCTAGAATCGCAGGGCCTCGACTACAACTTCCACGATTACAAGAAGGAAGGTGCAGACCCTAATCGGATCACGAGCTGGATCGATGCTGCCGGCCTTGATCTGGTGGTGAACCGCAAGGGCACAACCTTCCGCACGCTTTCGGACACGGACAAGGTCAAGGCAGCCGATACCGTAACCGCCCCTGCACTGCTGGCCGCCAACCCATCGGTCATCAAGCGGCCGATCGTGGAGCATGACGGCGGCCTGCTGGTCGGCTTCAAACCCGAGGAATGGGCAGCAGCGCTCGGCTGACCCTCCCCCGCCATGAACCCGCTGGAGATCATCGCCGTCGCGCTCGGGCTGGCCAATATCGGCCTGCTCGTGCGGCGTTCGATCTGGAACTACCCCTTCGGCATGGCGATGGTAGTGCTCTACTTCGTCATCTTCCGCGAGGCGCGGCTGTATGGCGAATCGTGGCTGCAGGTGTTTTTCTTCGTCGTGCAGGGCTGGGGCTGGTGGCTCTGGGCGCGCGCCGGGGGCATGGCGCAGTTGGTCAGCGTCCATTGGATGGACTGGCGCGCGCGGGCCATCGCGCTGGCGCTAGTCGCCGCCTCGAGCCTGGGGATAGGCTGGGCGATGGCGCGCTTCACCGATGCCGCCCTTCCCTATGCCGATGCGGCCATAGCGGGTGCGAGCGTGGTCGCGCAGGTGCTTCTGGCGATGCGGCGGGTGGAGAATTGGGCGCTGTGGATCGCGATCGATGTGCTGTCGGTGGCCGTCTACATTCAGCGCGGGCTGAACCTCACCGCGGGGCTGTACGTCGTGTTCCTGGTGCTTGCGGTGATGGGTCTCAAAGAGTGGGCCAGGGCCGCGCGCGCGGGTGAGGCCATCGAAGCGTGACCAAACGCGGTTTCCTTCTCGGCAAGTTCATGCCGCCGCACGCCGGACACATGGCGCTGGTCCGCGCCGCCCGCGCGCTGGTGGACGAGTTGACGGTGCTGGTGTGCTGGCTGCCCGATGACCCGATCCCGGGGGAGGCGCGGCTCGCCTGGATGCGCGATTTGCTCCTCGATTGCCGCGTGCTCGGCCACGGCGCGTCTGTACCGCAGGCGCCTGAGGACGCGCCCGAGTTCTGGCCGATCTGGCGCGGTATCGTTGCCGCCGCACACCCCGAGCCCATCGACTATGTCTTTGCAGGCGAAGACTATGGCACGGAGCTGGCACGGCAGGTGGGCGGCTTCTTCGTTCCTTTGGGAGGCCGGGTGCTGGGGCTGTCGGACGATCCGGTCGCGGGCCTCTCGGCCAGCGCGGTGCGATCCAATCCGGCTGCGCATTGGTCCTATCTCCCGCCGCCCGTGCAAGCGCATTACCGCCGCACCGTCTGCCTCCACGGGGCCGAGAGCACCGGCAAGACCACACTGGCCGCCGCCCTTGCTGCGGAGACCGGGGCGCTCACCGTGGGCGAATATGGCCGCAGCCATTGCGAGGTGCACCGGGAGCCTTTGAGCCTCGACGATCTCCTCCTCATCGGCCGCGCGCAGCAGGCGATGATCGCCGCCGCTGGCCAATGGGCCGGGCCGCTGCTTCTTGCCGACACCGATCCGCTGATGACTGCTGCATGGTGCGAAATGTTGCTGGGCGAGCGGCCCGCCGAGCTGATGCAGGCACCCAAGGCCGATCTTTACCTGCTGCTTGAACCCGATCTTCCGTGGGTCGATGACGGCACCCGCTTTTTCAGCGACCCGGCCGACCGTCATCGTTTTGCCAAGCTGGTGGAGCAGGTGCTGATCGACGCCCGCGTGCCGTTCGCGCGGATCGCGGGTCAAGGGCCCAATCGGCTGGAAGCGGCGCGGGCCGCGATAGGAGCGATGAATGCTTGAGACCCGCCTGATCCTCGCCGCATTCCTGCTCGCCCCGGCCCCCGCCACCGCGCAGGAGATGCTGGTTATCGCCCACCGCGGCGCCAGCGCAGAGCGGCCCGAACACACGCTGACCGCCTATGAGCTGGCGATCGGCCAGGGCGCGGATTACATCGAGCCCGATCTGGTCGCGACCAAGGATCTGGTGCTGGTCTCGCGCCACGAGAACGAGCTTTCAGGCACCACCGATGTCGCCACCCGCGAAGAATTCGAAGATCGCCGCCGCGACAAGACGATTGACGGGCAGAAGGTTGCAGGCTGGTTCGCCGAAGACTTCACCCTTGCCGAATTGCGTACCCTGCGCGCAAAGGAGCGCATCCCCTCGCTGCGCCCGGCCAATGCGCGGCTTGACGGGTTGTATCAGGTGCCGACGCTAGCCGAGATCGTGAAACTGGTGCGCGCCAAGGAAGCGGCGACGGGGCGGCGGATCGGCCTTTATCCAGAACTGAAGCACCCCGAATTCCTGTTGCAGGATTCGGGCATCGACATGGTCGATCTGTTGCTGCGCGAATTCCGCACGCTGGGCATCACCCCTGCCGATCCGGTGTTCATCCAGAGCTTCGAGATTGCCCCGCTCCAGCGGCTCAAGCAGCGCGGCGGCGGGTTCAAGCTGGTGCAGCTGGTCAAACCCGAAGACGGGCCCGCCGACGAGCCCGCCATGCGCTATGCCGACATGGTTACCCCCACGGGCCTTGTCGAAATCGCCAAATATGCCGACGCGGTGGGCGCGCATATTGCTTTGGTGCTGAATCCCGATGGCACAACGACATCGCTGGTCGCCGATGCGAAGGCGGCCGGACTTGCCGTGCATGCGTGGACAGTACGGCCGGAGAACGAGTTCCTCCCGCCAATGCTGCGGACGGGCGATGATCCCAAAGGCAAGGGTTGCGGCGACGTGAAGCTCGCTGCGCTGCTGAAGGCGGCGGGGGTGGCGGGGATTTTCTCCGACGGGCCACTAAAGGGGCGCAGCTGCCCCGCAGATTAGCCGTCAGCCGCGACGCGCGCTCAGGATGTAATTGAGCGCCATATCTTCCGACAGGTGCAGCCCCTTGCCCGGCCGCCACGCGATCCCGCGCTTTGCGGTTACAATCAGCCCCGCATCAGCCAACAGGCCCTCCAGCTCATCGGGCGTGACGAAGTCCTCCCAATGGTGCGTGCCCTTGGGGACATAGCCGACCGCCTCCGCCGCACCCACCAGCAGCACACGCGATGCGGCGGTGCGATTGGGGGTGGACATGACCAGCAAGCCATCAGGCGCCAGCCGCGCGGCCACATCGCGCAGGAAGGCGGGCTTGTCGGCCACATGCTCGATCACTTCGACACTGGTCACCAGATCGAAAGTGCCGATATCGAGGCCCGCGACCTCGCCCGCCATGTAGCGGATATCGAGACCCACGCCCTCGGCATGGGCAGCGGCCGCAGCGACATTCTCTGCCGCCGCATCGACGCCCGTCACCGCTGCGCCTAGCCGCGCCAGCGGCTCGCAGAGGAGCCCCGCACCGCAGCCGATATCAAGCGCCGACTTGCCGGCCAGCGGCCTGGTCGCGCCCGCCGCATCGGGCCAGTGCGCGTCGATCGCGTCGCGCACAAATGCCAGCCGCACGGGGTTCACCTGATGCAGCGAAGCCATCGGCCCCTTGGGGTTCCACCAGTCGCGCGCGAGGCCCGCGAAGAAATCGGCTTCCTCGGGACGGATAGTTACATTCGATACGTTTGCGTTTCCCATGATCCGCCCTTAACAGCCGCCGCGAACACTCACCAGCGGGAGCTGTACCCCTTGGCACGTATCGTGATGAAATTCGGCGGCACCTCGATGGCCGGGACGGAGCGCATCCGCCGCGTCGCCAATATCGTGCGTGCGCAGGCGGCGCGCGGCGATCAGGTTGCGGTAGTCGTCAGCGCCATGGCTGGCGAGACCGACCGGCTCGTAAACTTCTGCCGCGAGGCCAATCCCATGTATGACCCTGCCGAATATGACGTGGTCGTCGCCAGCGGCGAACAGGTGACGAGCGGCTTGCTCGCGCTCACCCTGCAGGCCTTGGGCTGCAAGTCGCGCAGCTGGCTCGGCTGGCAGCTGCCGATCCACACCATCGAGGCCCATGCGAAAGCGCGAGTCGAAGCGATCGATGCCGACGCGCTGATCGCCTCGATGGAAGCAGGTGAGATTGCTGTCATCCCGGGCTTTCAGGGTCTGTCGGAGGATAATCGCATCACTACGCTGGGGCGCGGGGGTTCGGATACTTCGGCAGTTGCTGTGGCGGCCGCGATCAAGGCAGATCGCTGCGACATCTACACCGATGTCGACGGCGTCTACACCACCGATCCGCGCATCGTCGCCAAGGCGAAGAAGCAGAAGGCGGTGACTTACGAGGAAATGCTCGAACTCGCATCCGTGGGCGCCAAGGTGCTGCAGACCCGTTCGGTCGGCCTTGCCATGAGGGAAAAGGTGCGGGTGCAGGTGCTGTCGAGCTTCATCGGCGAAGGCGCACCGCCCGCCGATGATCTGCCCGGGACGATGATCGTCTCGGACGAGGAAATGGACGAATTGGTGGAGAAGGGCCTGATGGAACGCCAGCTTGTGACCGGCATCGCGCATGACAAGAACGAGGCCAAGGTGATCCTCACCCGCGTACCCGACCGTCCGGGCGCGGTGGCGAACATCTTCGAGCCGCTCGCAGCAGCCTCGATCAATGTCGATATGATCATCCAGAACGTCGGTCGCGACAAGGGCGAGACCGACGTGACCTTCACCGTCCCGCAGTCCGATCTGGCCCGCGCGCAGGCCCTGCTGGAGGATCGGCGTGATTCAATCGGCTTCAACCGCATCATCACCGACAGCAAGATCGCCAAGATCAGCGTCGTGGGCGTCGGCATGAAGAGCCACGCGGGCGTCGCCTCCTCGATGTTCCGCGCGCTTTCGGATCGCGGAATCAACATTCAGGCAATCAGCACCTCGGAAATCAAGATCAGCGTGATGATCGACGAGGACGAGACCGAACTTGCCGTGCGCGTCCTTCACACCGCTTACGGGCTCGACGCCAAGGATTGATCGGCGGCTATTGCCCGAACGGGGCATAATATTTGACCAATACTGCGCAGTTGCCTTGCAATTGTGGGCGGATGTCGAATACTCCGGCGCTAGGCAACGCGCAAAGAAAGCCGTGCCATTACTGTGCCAAGGAGCCGCACTTGCAGGTCTCGCCCGACGAACCGGATCACTACAGCATTCTTGGAGTGCTGCCTGACTGTGATGCCAAGCAGCTCGAGATCGCCTACAAAGCGCTCGCCAAGAAGTATCACCCCGATCACTCGGAAACAGCCGATCTTGACCGTTTCAAGGAAATCACAGGCGCGTACCGGGTGCTGCGCGATCCGCTGAAACGCTTCGAATATGACGAGGCGAACCGCCATCTGTTCCGCACGCCGACGGGGGCGGGCGGGCAGTTCGGCGGATTTGACCAGGCGACGGTCGCCAATGATGCGCTGGTGCACGAAACAATCCTGATGCACCTCTACAATCTGCGCCGCCAGAGCACCGGCTCAAGCGGAGCGGGTGAGTGGCAGCTGCTCGATCTGGTCGGCTGTTCCGAGAAGAACCTCGAGTTCCACACATGGTACCTCAAGGAAAAGGGCTTCATCATGAAGACCGAGGAAGGCACCTGGGCGATCACGATTGCCGGTGTTGATCACACGATCGACACGATGCGGAGCCGTCAGGATACGATCCGGATGCTTACACAGCGCAGGGAACGGGATCTCGACCTGGATGCGGAGACCGACGAGGCGCTTTGAGCGCGCCTAGGCACCGCCCCAAGCGCCAGTAGTCAGTTCCCTTGCAAAGCCTGCTTGCGGGCGACGAGCGCCTTGATCCTACGCGCCGCGAAGAGCGGAACGATGACCGACAGCGCGATTCCGCCGAGGCTGCACAGTCCCAGCCAGATCGCTGCCAGCGTTCCGCCGGCCTGATAGATGCCGTAGAACACCGGTGCAGTCAGGATCACACCGCGCACCTCGTTGGCGACGATGAAGATCGTGCCGAGCCTGAGGCTCATTTCAAGAAGGTAGGTCAGCAAACCGCTCATTCCTCCCGTATGGGGCCTAGAGGTTAAAGATCCTTTGATAAAGCGCTTAATCGTTGAACCGCGCGGATTATCCGAATTTCGCCGTCGGGGCGGTCGCAACAGGCCGCAGTTAGCAAGGTTAGCTTATTCGATTCGGCGGCTTGGCCAAATAACGGCGATCCGCGCGAGTCGAATTTTCTAACCTATGCTAACGGCAGGGTTTGAACGTTAACTAAACCTGCCAGATGTCAGGGGCACAGCGGGTCCATCTCGCATCTCACTGACATCGATGTAAATTCCTGATGACCCACAGATATCGTCAAAGAGATGCACTCATTTAGGCATGTAACTATGTGGCAACAAGGTGTGCCAAATTGGCAAAACACTTTGTTCGGCTTAACTTTCTGTTGACGATTGGGGGGTGCTGGGGGACATTGTAGCTGTCTGACGGTTTCAAACGCCGCGGCTGGGGGTTGCACAATACAACGAACCTATGAACGCGTTTAGACGCAGACCAGGACCTGTGGCCGCAATCGGTGGCTGGTGTTTTGGTTCATAATGCAAAGGTGATTATCATGAAGACTCTTCTCAAGAATTTCGTCGCTGACCAGTCGGGTGCCTCGGCTGCTGAATACGCCTTGATCCTCGCCGTCGTCGGCGCCGGCATCGCCGTCGCTGCTGCCGCTCTCGGCACCGCGATCAGCACCCGCATCAACAGCGCCGCGACCCTGATGACTGCGATCAAGTAAGCGAAAAGATGCGCCCTATCCCGTAGCGATACGGGATAGGGCTCCTCTCCGAATACAAGCGGCGATGTTCGCGTGACCATGCAATGACGGTTAAAGTGACCGAAACTCGTGATGAGACGCAAATGGCAGCCTGAGGTTGCATTCCGTGGCCGTTGTATCGGACCTAACTTAAAGGTGAATGTCATGAAGACTCTCCTCAAGAATCTCGTCGCTGACCAGTCGGGTGCCTCGGCTGCTGAATACGCCTTGATCCTCGCCGTCGTCGGCGCCGGCATCGCCGTCGCTGCTGCCGCTCTCGGCACCGCGATCAGCACCCGGATCGACAGCGCTGCGACGCTGATCACCCCGATCAAGTAAGCGAAAAACAATTACCCTTTCCCGCAGAAGTCTGCGGGAAAGGGATTACCTTCTGGACTGTCGGGGGAACGGCTTTGCAACGGCGTAATCTGATCATTCTATTTGCCGCAGCTTTCATGGGGCTGGCCGCTGTGTGGCTGGCCAATACCTATTTCGGGTCCCTGGAACAGCAGGCGGGCAACCAGACCGGCACGCCGCAAGGCATGGTGAAGATCCTCACCGCCAAGCAGGATCTCGCCTTTGGCGACACCATTACGGCTGACGCCGTACAGCTGGTCGACTGGCCTGCCGCCTCGGTCCCGAAGGGCGCCATTCCCGAAACCGAAGCGCAAGCCTTCGTCGCGCAGAACAATGCTGCGGTGCGATCGGTCGTCGCGGGCGAGCCGATCCTGCAAGCACGCGCCTCGACGCGCTCCCTCCTTTCGGCAAGCATCCCCGCGGACCAGCGCGCCGTTTCCATTCCGGTCGATCCGGTCACCGGCGTTTCCGGCTTCGTCATGCCCGGAGACGTGGTCGATGTCGTGCTGACCCGCGCGATCCCCGGATCTGACGCCACCTCCGACGAGCAAATGGCAACGGTTGTGCTGCAGAATGTGGCCGTGCTCGCCATCGATGCGCGCGCTTCCGAACGGGCCGAAGATAAGCCCAAGGACGCGGCCAACCCAAGCAAGGTGCCCGAACTCAAGACGGCGACCCTGATGGTCGATGCCCTGGGCGCGCAGAAGCTGGCGCTCGCCACGCAGGTGGGCAAGCTCACCCTCGTGCTGCGCAATGCCAGCGACCGCACGCCGGCAACGCTCGCCACCATGCTGCCGCGCGATCTTGGCGGCGGCGGAGTGCGTTCAGCCCAGGGCGGTAGCCGCCCTGCAGCCGTCCGCCGCGCCGCGTCGCAGCGCGGGACTGCACCAACAATAGCCGCTCCGCCGCCTTACCGTCCGACAATGGCGGTCATTCGCGGAACCGAAGAAAC
Source organism: Porphyrobacter sp. (assembly GCA_027533455.1). Lineage (GTDB taxonomy): Bacteria > Pseudomonadota > Alphaproteobacteria > Sphingomonadales > Sphingomonadaceae > Erythrobacter. The sequence goes on from JAPZUC010000001.1 coordinate 20,749, forward strand.
CGTCGAAAGTGTGATGACCAATGGCTACTGATCTGAACCTCCGCTTGCGCCGCGGACGTGCGCGGCAGGCGCTTTCGATGCCCGTGATCGCACTGGCAGCACTGACGGCCTCGGGGATGGCCGCTCCGGCCCCCGTAATGGCGCAACAAGCCGGCACGGCCCCGCTGCAAGGCGGCACGGTCGAGGTGCCGGTCAACAAGAGCCAGATCGTCTCCACCGATCAGCAGATCGTGCGGGTGATGATTGGCAACCCTGAAATCGCCGATATCGTGCCCGTGACAGAACGCTCGGTCTATGTGCTGGGCAAGAAGGTGGGCACCACCAGCCTGACCCTTTACGGCTATGGCGGGCGCGTGCTTTCGGTGGTCGACATCGCTGTCGGCCCCGATGTGCAGGCCTTGCGCGACCAGATCGACAAGCTGGTCCCGGGTTCCGGCATCGAAGCCAGCATTTCGGGCGACTCGATTGTGCTTTCGGGCCTGTCGAATGACGCTGCCTCGATCAATCGCGCGGTCCAACTGGCCAAGACCTATGCCGGCGACAAGGTCGTCAACATGGTCGCGATGGGCGCCAGCCAGCAGGTGATGCTCGAAGTGCGCTTTGCGGAAGTAAAGCGCGATGTCGGGCAGAACATCGGGGTGAGCGGCTCCTTTAATGGCGGCGGTGATTTCGGCGCAATCGGCAAGGGAGCGAGCATCACACCCGATCCGGTCACCGGCACGCCCCTGCTGAAGGTCGGCAGCGTGACCGAGACCTTCGGCGCGCTGGGCGCGACCTTCCGGGTGCTGGGCGCCAATGTCGAAGCCTATCTCGATGCGCTGGAACAGAAGGGCTTTGCCAAGCGCCTTGCTGAACCGACGCTGGTTGCGCTTTCGGGCGAAAAGGCGAGCTTCCTTGCGGGCGGCGAATTCCCGATCCCGGTCGTGCAGGGCGGCGGCGCCAACGGCAACACCAATATCACGGTCGAATTCAAGCCGTTCGGCGTCAGCCTCGGCTTCACTCCGACGGTGCTGGGCGACAAGACGATCAATCTCAAGGTCGAACCCGAGGTGAGCTCGATCGACCGTCAGGCCTCGATCCAGCTCAACGACATCGTCATACCGGGCATTCAGACCCGCCGTGCCAGCACGACGCTCGAACTTCGCGACGGTGAGAGCTTCGCGATTGCAGGCCTGCTACAGCGCGATTTCGCTTCGACCGTGCGGCAGGTGCCCCTGCTCGGCAATATCCCGATCATCGGCGCGCTGTTCCGTTCGACCGAGTTCCAGAAGGGCGAGACCGAGCTGCTGATCGTAGTGACACCGCGCCTTGTGCGGCCGATCCGGCCCGATCAGGTCCGTCTCCCAACCGACCGCGTCGCTGATCCCGATGCGGCCAAGACTGTCTTAACCGGCGAGGCCTATGATCCGCTGCCGAACTACCCGAACGGCACCAGCGAAACTGCACCGGAGACGAAGTATGAATTCTGATCTCGCACGCGCCGTGATCGTTCCGGTGCTCGTCCTCAGCCTCGGCGGATGCGCGACCAACGCCGTCACCGAGAAGCCCGGCGACCTGAAGTTCGGTGATGCCAATCGCCAGACGATGATGGCGCAAGTGATCGACCCCGATCCGGTCTACACCCAGCCCGCGCAAAGCAGCGGTGCCCATGCAGCGGACGCTGTCGAACGCTACCGCACCGACAAGGTCAAACAGCCCGACTCGGTCCGTACGACCACCAACACCGCTTCGCCGCCGCAATCCAACTAGATGGCCCATTCTTGGAAGAAACGATCATGAGCGTCGAAATGGGTGATCGGTTACGTAAAAAGGCGGGAGTGTCGTCAGTGCGTGTGCGGGGAGAGCTGACGCTCATCGTTGCGCCGCGGTTCATGGCAATGGACCAGTCGAGCGCCGTGACGAACCTGCTGGATGGCGCCCGGCAAGTCCCGCTGGAATTGACGGACGAACTCACCCCGATGATGGTGCCCGCAAGCGGCGTGGTGGTGGTGCAGGTGGATCCCACCGTGCCCTCCAGCATGAACCGCATCGAAAAGCTTCGGACCCGCAATCCCGATCTGTCCGTCATAGTGGCGCTCGAGAAGACCGATCTACGCCTGGTACGGACACTGATCCGCGGCGGCGTGTCGGATGCAATCTCGCTGCCGTTTGACGGAGACGAGTTGCTTCAAGCCGTTCTCGCCTCTGCAGAACAGGTAAAGGAAGAGACGCGCCTTGCCCCCTTGGTGGCTGTGGTACGGCCGCTTGGCGGGGGCGGAGCGACAACGCTTGTCACCCATCTGGCGGCAGCTTTTGCCGAAGCCGGCCACACCAGCTGCCTCGTCGATCTCGACGTTCAGCTGGGCCGCGCAAGCGAAGTGCTCGGGATAGCGTCGAGGCGCACCATCGCGGACCTGCTTGATGCCGGTAGCGCCATTGACGAGACACTGCTCGATGCTGTGATGCAGCACCATGCGAGCGGCCTTGGCGTGATCGCCGCACCCTCCGAAATCATCCCGATCGAGGCTGTCGACCGCGACCAGCTGAACCGGGTGCTCGAACTGGTGCGCCGCCAGCACGACTTCGTCTTCGTGGATCTGCCGGCCAGTCTCACCAACTGGAGCCTGTCGCTTCTGGCAAATGCCGACGAAATCCTGCTGGTGACCGAGCAAGGCTTGTCGAGCCTGCGGCAGTCCAAGCGCCTCCTAGGCCTGTTCCGGTCGGTCGGGATCGACGATGCGACCGTATCTGTGGTGGTCAACCGGGCCCAGAACAGGCTGTTCGGTTCGATCAACACCTCCGATGTGGAGCAGGCGCTGGGGAAAGACATTCTTGGCGTCCTCCGCCCGGACGAAGCCAATATCAAGGTTGCGCAAGACCAGGGCCTCCTGGTGCAGGAAGTTCGCGGTAAAAGTGGCTATTCGGCCGATGTACGTGCGCTGGTCGACAAGATCCGCGGCCGAACAACGATGGGGCGGTCATAATGCGCTGGCAAATCGGCCCCAAGACCGCTCCGGTGGAAGATGAAACGAAAGCCCTGCTTTCGCTTGAGAGTGCGCCAGTGATTTCCAGTACGCCCGATCCCAAGATCGCGCGCTTCCTCGCACTCAAGTCGACCATCCACCGCAAGCTTCTCGACAGCATCAATCTTGCCATGCTCGACAAGCTGTCGCGCGCCCAGGTCGAGGAAGAAGTGGGCGAAGTGGTGCTTGCGCTGCTGGCGCAGGAAGACGAAGCGCTCAACGCCAAGGAACGCGAGCACCTGGTCGACGAAGTGCTCGACGAATTGCTTGGCCTTGGCCCGCTTGAGCCCCTGCTGGCCGACGAAACGATCACCGACATCCTCGTCAACGGCCACAAGACGGTGTTTGTCGAGCGCAGCGGCCTGCTGGAGCGCGTGCCGACCCGGTTCCAGGATGAGCGGCACCTGCTTCGCATCATCCAGAAGATTGTCAGCGCGGTTGGCCGCCGGGTCGACGAATCCTCGCCTTTCGTTGACGCGCGCCTTGCCGACGGCTCGCGCGTCAATGCGATCGTCGCTCCGCTCGCGATTGACGGATCGTTGCTCTCGATCCGCAAGTTTGCGCGCAAGCGGATCGGGCTGGATCGTCTCGTGGAGCTCGGCAGCATGCCACGCGAAGTCGCCGACGTGCTGCAAGTCGTAGTCGCCTCGCGCCGCAATGTTCTTATTTCGGGCGGCACCGGTTCGGGCAAGACGACCCTGCTGAACGCCATGTCCGCCTCAATCGATGGACGCGAGCGCATCGTCACGATCGAGGATTCGGCGGAGTTGCAGCTCCAGCAGGATCACGTCGCGCGGCTTGAAACGCGCCCCGCCAACCTCGAAGGGCGCGGCGAGATATCGCAGCGCGACCTCGTCAAGAACGCTCTGCGCATGCGTCCCGACCGGATCATCATCGGCGAAGTGCGTTCGGGCGAGGCCTTCGACATGCTTCAGGCCATGAACACGGGCCACGACGGATCGATGACCACCGTCCACGCCAACACGCCGCGCGATGCACTCGCGCGCGTGGAGCAAATGATCGGCATGGGCGGGGTGGAAATCTCGCCAATGTCAGCCCGCGCGCAGATCGCGTCCGCCATTAACGTGGTTGTGCAGATTGGCCGTCAGGCGGACGGCCGTCGTCGTCTGCTCAGCCTAAGCGAAGTGGTCGGCATGGAAGGCCCGCTGATCACGATGCAGGAAATTTTCCGTTTCAAGGTGACCGGGCGGGGTGATGCAGGTGAAGTGCTCGGCCACTTCGAGGCGACCGGTGTGAGGCCGAAGTTCCTGAGTGCAGCCAGCGACGCAGGCCTCGAAGTGCCGAGCGAATATTTCCGGCCCGACGTGAAGCTGGGGCAGGCCTGATGCTTACGCCCGAACTCACTCGCTTACTGTCTCTTCTCGCCGTGTTTCTTTCCGTGGCGGTCGCCGGCTACGTCATTCTGAGAGTGACGGCCAGCAGGCAGGCGCACAGCCGTGCCGTCAACAAGCGTATCGCGATGATCGCCAGCGGCACCACGCGGGAAGATGTCTTCACGATCCTGCGTCGCAACGACTGGTTGAACGCGGAGCAGAACGGCGGTCCGTTCAACCAGTTGCTGCGGTCGGTACGCAGGCAGGTGGTCATGTCGGGGCTAGACGTCAGCTTCGAGCGCCTGTGCTTCGGCATCACGATCGCTTGCATCACGCTTTTGGTCCTGATCCTTTTGTCAGCCGTATCGGGCGGTTTTGCGCTTGGCGCAGGCATCTGGATATTCGCGATCCTTTCGTCTGCAGGGCTGTCGGTCGGACTGCCACTCGCGTTCATCAGTGCCGCGGCAGAGCGGCGGCGCAAGAAGCTTCAGGCACAATTCCCGGAGGCGCTCGACGTGTTCGTGCGTTCGCTGCGCGCGGGGCATCCGGTCACGGGGGCGCTTGAACTCCTGACCCGCGAGATGGAGGATCCAATCGGCTCCGAATTCGGGCTTATCTCGGACGAGATTTCCTATGGTGCCGAACTGCGCCAGGCCATGAGCGACATGGCCGAGCGCTGGGATATTGAAGATCTGCGCATCTTCGTCGTCACCCTTTCGATCCAGGCAGAAACGGGCGGGAATCTGGCCGAGGTCGTCGAAAATCTCGCCCGGGTGATCCGCGACAGGGCCAGCCTTTTGCTGAAAGTGCGCGCGCTTTCTTCCGAAGGCCGCATGACAGGCATCATGCTGAGCATCCTGCCGTTGTTCGCGTTGGGTACGATCCTTCTCGGCAACCCCGGCTTCTATTTCGACGTCGCCGGGCACCCCATTTTCTACATCGGGTTCCCGCTCACTTTCCTTTGGTACCTCATCGGCATTGCCATGATCAGGTCCATGGTCAATTTGAAGGTGTGAGATGATCAATCTGCTCCTCACCAATCCAGTGTTGCGGATGATAGTACTCCTCGTCCTGTTCGCACTGTTCACCTTCGCTTTCTCGCGCTTCCTGCAATTCGCGCTCGCGCGTCTCGATCTGCGACGACAGGTCAGAGATATCGGCACGCAAATCCGGGCCCTTAAAACGGCTAACGGCTCGATCCAGAACCGCGATGAATCGGCTTGGGCGCAACTTGCGCAGGCGCTGGAAAAGGCCGGGTTGAACCTTGTCGACACGAAGGGCGACAAACTCCACGAGCGGATGTTTGCTGCCGGCTTTCGTGAACCCTCGGCCCCGAAGATTTTCACCATGGTCCGTCTCGGCATGGTGTTCATCTTGCCGGGCACGTACCTGCTCCTTACTGCTCTTTCGGGCGAGGAAGCCTCGCTGCTTGAACTTTACGCGATCAGTTCGGGTCTCGCGGCTCTCGGGCTCTACATTCCCAATCTGTTCGTTCAGGCTCGCATCGACAGGCGGCAAGAGGCCATTGAACTCGGCTTTCCTGACTGCCTCGACCTGATGCTGGTGTGCGTTGAAGCAGGCCTTGGTCTTGAATCCGCCATGAACCGCGTGGGGCGCGAGATGATGCGATCACACCCAGAGATCGCAGAACTGCTCTCCACGACCACGCTACAGATGCGCGCCGGTGCCCCGCGCGAGGAAGCTCTCCGGACGCTGGGCACGCTCAGCGGTGTGAACCATGTCCGCAGCTTTGCGGCTTTGCTGATCCAGTCGGACAGGATGGGCACCAGTCTTGGTGACTCATTACGGATTTACTCGACCGAAATGCGCGAGAAGCGCCGCATGCGGGCCGAAGAGAAGGCACACCGCATTCCCGTTCTCATCTCGATTCCTCTGGTGGTGTTCATGCTGCCGGTCATGATCAGCGTGCTGATGCTCCCAGGTGCCATTCGCATCATGCAGGCGTTTTCTTAGGAGGTTACGTAACCATGCGGTCTCTCCCCAAAATCCTTGTGCTCGCTGTCGCAATGACGGCGTTGTCGGGTTGCCAGTCCTTCCCGCTGACAAGCTGGATGTTCAAACGGTCGGATCGCGGCGCACCCGTTACCGCCCCGAACGATGGCAGCCGCTCGCTTGCCGAGGGGCGCGCTGCACTCGAGGACGGAAAGCTTGTTGCAGCCATCGGGCCGCTGCGGGCCGCGCTTCTCGACCCTGCGACGCGTGCTCCCGCGAGCAATGCGCTCGGCGTGGCCTATGCGCAGCTCGGGCGAGAAGACCTGGCCGAGCAATACTTCAAGTCTGCCATAGCTGCTGACCCGAGCGACAATCGCTTCGTCGCCAATCTTCTGCGGCTCCAGCACACCGTGCTGGCCCGCAAGGCGCAGTCGGATGCGGCGCGCCTCGTCGCTCAGCAAGGAGAAGCAACGCCAGGCGCAGCCGGGTTCATCGCTGAAAAGCCCGACCCGCGCGCCGAACGCTCGCGCATGGCCGGCAATGTCGAGCGGCGCTCGCGCGGTGAAGTTTTCATCACATCCGCCACAACCCCGGCCGTGCCGACCGCAACGGTCGCATACGCTGCCCAGCCGAATGCCGCCAAGGCGCCCGCGGCTGCCGTGAAGGCCGCAGAGGCTGCGCCCACAGCGACACCGGCGGCACCCAAGGCGCGCCTTGTCGATAATCCGTTTGGCGTCCAGCCTTCCGCTGCTGCGGGAGAGCCGCGCTGATGGACAGCGCGAATTTTCCTGTTTTTGCCAATCTGGTGCTGGCGGCGCAGTGTTGCATCGCGGCCTATATGGATTTCCGACACCGCCAGCTTCCCAACTTCCTGTGCCTGTCGGTGTTCGGCACCGGGATCGTGGCAGGACTAGTCACGCATGACATCACGTGGGTCGGACTGAGCCTTGCGCATGCCGTTCTGGCTCTGCTGGTAGGTATCGCACTTTTTGCAGGTGCGGTGATCGGCGGCGGGGATGCCAAGTTCTATGCCGCATTAGCCGTATGGCTGCCGCTCAAATATGGTTTTCTGATGCTCGGCGCGGTCGCCGTGTTTGGCTTCATCCTCGCACTTGCGTGGTTTCCGCTGCGGGCTCGCATCGCGGCCATGGCCCCCGATCCGGCCACCGCCAAGGAGTTCAGGAAGGTCCCGTTCGGCCTTGCGATCGCCGCGGGCGGCTGGTTCACTTACTTCGTTTCCACAGGCCTGTGGGGTCTTCAATTATGATGTACGATCAAAAACTGACCCGGCCCACCTTCCTACGCAAGCTCGGTCATGGCTTTTTGCGGTTGAAGCAGGACACCAGCGCTGCCACCGCTGCGCTTTTCGCGATCCTGCTGCCGATCCTGATCGGTTTTGGTGCCCTTGCGATCGATGTCGGCGTATGGTCGATGAAGAGCCGCCAAGCGCAGGGCGCTGCCGACCAGGCGGCCTATTCGGCTGCAGTAGCAAGTAGTGCAGGCACTAATGCAATCATTGAAGGTCGCGCGATTGCTGCAAGCATGGGGTTCAAGGATGGCGTGGGAGGTGTGACCGTTAGTGTTGACAACCCTCCCACAAGTGGCGCCTTTTCCGGGGTCACCACGTATTGGCAGGTAACTATTCGGCAGCCGCAATATCTTGGTCTAGCTGCGTTGTTTACCGCAGGTGCACCGGCAGTCGTTGCCCGGGCCGTTGCCGGCTCAGGCCGCGGAAATGCCTGCGTCATTGGCCTGAACACAACGGGTAGTGCAGTTACTTTCATCAATAACACAAGTTTTTATCAAGCGGAGTGCGGGCTGTACTCCAACTCTAACATAGACCTGAGAAACGGCGTCACCGTCTCTAGCGGGCTCTATGCCGGAGACTCGATAATACTAGGCAATACTACTCAGATCACAGGATCGATGGCTACTGATCAGCCCCTTTTTATCGATCCTTATCTGGGCACTTCGGGTGTAACACCGACCACGATGCCTTGTATTAGGTCAGCAATCACTAATGGTGGGACTTACTTGCCCGGAAGATACTGCGCCGGGCTTAATCTGAAGGACAACGCCAAAAATACCGTAGTGAACTTACAGCCCGGAGTTTATTATTTTCAGAAGGAATTCAAAGTCGGTAATGGTTTCACGTTCCGCGGAACTGATGTTACCATAATTCTTGACTTCCCAAATACTCCTGGAGCCCCGGGGCAGGTGGACTTTCAAATCGGACAATATAATGTTTTCGATATAACTGCACCGACCTCTGGGCCGTTTAGTGGCATTGCGCTCCTGAATACAACATCTGTTAACGGCTCCCTCTATAAATTTGGTATTAACAATACTGTTTCGATACAGGGCGCGTTATATTTTCCGAATTCGACGCTAGATATGAACAATAATCTTGATGCTAATCGCTGTACACAGATGGTCGCGTTGAACGTTGAGCTTTCAAACAATGCAACCACGAAAGCCGATTGCCCAGGTTCGGGGATCAAGGGAGTCGGTGGCGGCAAGATAGTGCTGGTGGAGTGAAATTCATGAGGCACTACAATGTCTTTCGCCATCTCCTCAACTCTCAATCCGGCGCCAGCGCGGCCGAATTCGCATTAATCGTGCCCCTTATTGTTCTGTTGATCACTGCCGCGATTGATTTCGGCGGCCTAATCTACACCCGGCTCCAGGTCGCATCGGCCACCCATGCGGGCGCCAGTTTTGCGTCAACACAAGCGTTCGACGTGGCCGCCATCACCACAGCCATAGCCGGAGGCGCATCGATCGCGGTGACGGCTGCAACGCCGCTACAGACCTGCGGCTGTCCCAATGCGAGCACAGGGATAGCGTTGGCAACCTGCGGCGACACCTGCACTGCGGGTGGGGCCGCCGGCAAATATGTCACCGTCAGCGCCAGCATGAACTACTCCCTCATTTATCCGTGGCCGGGTTTGTCCAACCCGGTGAGTATTTCATCAACAGCCACCGTGAGGATCCCGTGAATAGGCTCGTGCGCGAAGGCATGAAGACTGTTGTTTCCGACAGAAGGGGCGCAACGGCGGCCGAATTTGCGCTGGTGGTCCCAATCTTCATATCGATGGTTTTCGGATCGATTGAACTCGGCCGCTTCATGTGGCTCAGAAACAGCATTCAAACGGCGGCCGAATCGGCGGCACGCTGCTCGGCTTTGAAAAGCGCCTCTTGCGCAACGGCTTCTGCAACACAGGCTTTTGCCGCTCAGGCTGCGATGGGCGCAAGCGTACCCGCTGCCTCCTTCACGGTGACAGATGAAGCCTGTGGAAGGGTCGTGACAGCGTCTTACGTCTTTACCCCGATTACGCCGCTGGTGCCTCTAAACGCCACCATCAACGCGAGGGCTTGCCGGGCGTTGAAGCCGGGGCCTAGCTGATCAGGCTCCACGCCTCGGTTCTTGCTGCCGGAACTGGGCGAAGGCCTCAGCCGACAATCCTGAAGGAATCGTCTTCGGGGGAGTAGCGCAGGTCAATCCCGGCCTCTCTCAAGTCGCGCAAGCTCACTAGGCCGTTGCCCAGTCTGCGCGCAAGCGTCGCCTCGCCTGCGAAATCGGGCCCTGCCAATAGCGACTTCAATTCGCTACCTTGGACGAGCATTTCGCCGTCTGGCAAGACCACGATCTGGATCCGCCCTGCCAGCTTGCTGCCCGCGTAAAGATCTTTCGCGATGCGGACTGCTCCTGCAGGAGCGCGGCTGTCATTGGTATTAGCGCGGGCCAATTGCGTGCGCGCGAAGTCACTATCGAGAGCGTCGTTGCCGGCGGCAGGCATCGGGACGAAATCATCATCCGCCCTCACGGCGCTCTTTGCAGCATGGCGCGACAATGCGGGATCGGCAGGGGTGCCTACACCATCAGTCGCACCCGCGTGGCCGAGAGGATCCTGCGAGAACTCTACCTTGGTAACAGGCGCGCCAGATGCCGGAGGGAGTGTGACGTGCGGAGACATCACGATTAGGGTCGTCGAGAGGAGCAGGGTGAAGGCAATCACCACCGCTGCGGCACTAAGGTCGCGGTAATGATGATCCATGTCGCCCCTCTATGCCGCACCCGTTGCGAGCGGCGCGACGCCTGCAAGACCTATCGCAACCCTGATCGAAGGCAAACACACTTCTGCATGAGGGCAGGAGGATTTGCGCAGGCTGCGGTAGATCGGCGCGTAGCAACTCCAGGGGGATACACGACGGAACCGAAGCCCCCCTATGCGTTCAGATTTCGCTCTTCCGAAACGCCCTGCGAATGCACCGCCTTTCCGGACGGGTGGCCAAGGCGGTAGATCATCACCGCCATGCCGATGCAGACGAGCGGTGTGGGATTGATCGACAAGGGCAAGGCCATGGCTCGGCACACCAATGGTGAGAGGTACAGGCCGACAAGGACTGGCCGGGACCAGGCGCCTTTGAAGTGCTGTACTAGCCACAAGACCGGCACCACAAGAAAGGGCAGATCGTAGCTGAACAGATAGGGCGTGGCGAGCGGAGTGAGTGCAAAGAGCAGTGCCATCTTGGCATCGACCGGCGCTTTCGAAGACCAGAACTTCCAGACTGTCAGGATCGATCCCGCCGTTGCGGCAATCTGCGCGAAGGCAGCCACTACCGGCGTCCCCCAGGCCATGAACATGGCATAGATGGTCACCTGGCGGAGGAAAAACACATCGTCGGCGATGTCCATGAGAGTTTTGCTGACTCCCCATGATGAAGGGTAAGCCAACCACACATCGGACCCGAAAAGCCCCCACGACACAAGTGCGATCACAAGGATGGACAGGGTGGCACCGAAGATGGCGGACCACATTCTTGCGCCCAGCAACGCAAACGGAATGAGCACCGCCAAGTGGGGCTTTATGACGAGAAGTCCGATGCATAGCCCCGCCCGGAAAGGCCTGTCGCGCAGCTGAGCGGCAATCAGGGCCTGAAACGCACTGGTCAGGAAACCGGTCTGCGCATGCCAGGCGGCAATCAATGCGCCCGGGAAGCCGGCGATGGGCCAGGCCAACGACGGGAACAGCCGCCGGGTCGCAAGAAACCACAGCGCGAAGGTCGTGATCGACCATGCGATCCAAGATGCCGGATAGCTCAGGTAACCGAGCGGCCAGATCGCGAGGAGAAAGGGCGGCGGATGGACAAAGGGAACGATACCGGAAGGATCGACTGTCGCCTGAACGGCTCCGAGGGCGGTCGGATCATAGATCCTCGCCCCTGCCCCGTCCGCAAGCATCACAGCCGCAGACCAGAATGCGATGAAGTCCGAACCGCCCGGCTTCATGGCCTCCCCAAACATCCACCACAAGCTCGCGATCGAGCAGATCGCGAGGATTGCAGAATACCCCCTGACGCGGCTGCGACCGAGCCACGTCAGTCTGAGAAAATCGGTCCCACCCATATCCCGATCATGCGCAAGCAGTAGTGCGAACACAAGCGGCCCGACTAGTTAGCTGACAGATAACCCAATTCGTCCAAATTAACCAATTCAGGTTACTTCGCTTTAACGTTTTGGCTCGGAGTGTGCGGCCCTCGTTCCGAGCCAGGAGTTGCACGTCATGGCCATCAAGGCCCATCTCGATCAAGCCGTCGCCGCCCCTGCCGCCAATCCCGAACGCGAGCGCAGCAGCCCGCGCCGCGCCCTGAGGCTGGAGACCAGCGGCTTCTTCGCGGATGCCGGGCCAGACGGGGTCGAAGCGAATGTCACGATACACAACATATCGGCCGCCGGCCTGTTGCTCGAAACCGGCCTCACTCTGGCCGAGGGCGAACAACTCGCTCTCGATCTTCCCGAAGCGGGGCCGGTCTTCGCGACGGTCGTGTGGCATAGCGAGCGGCTTTATGGCTGCGCCTTTGCCGAACCGCTCGGCCGGTCGGCGCTCGCGGCAGCACAGCTGCAAGGCTTTGCCCCCGGCGTTCCGAACCGCCCTCAGGGCACGCCCCTAGGCCAGACCGGACAGGGCGCAGGCGAGGGCCTCGGCACAAGGCTCAACCGCTTGCGGCGCGAGGCGGGTCTTACTCTCGCCGATGTTGCTACGACGCTCGGGGTGAGCAAGCCGACTGTCTGGGCATGGGAGAAGGGCAAGGCCCGGCCCCTGCCCGAACGGCTCGAAGCCATCGCTGCCGCACTCGGTGTAGCGCCCGATCTGCTTACCTGCGCCCCCGCCCCGCGCGAGATCAATGCGGTGATCGCCGAATGTCGCGCACGCATTGCCGAAGCATGCGGCACCGATCCGCAGGCGGTGCGGATCATGATCGAGGTGTAATGAAGCGAAGTTCCCGGACTTAGTGCCGGTTCCTTATGCGCCCATTACGTATTGGATAGGCTGTCCCATTATAAAATTATGGTAAACTGAATAGATAGCTGATTCGTTTTTTAGTCTAGTAAATTTACATAGCTAACTAAGATATATTCCAGAAAAGGGAAAACAGGGGAAAGTTTTCTTTCATTCTGACTTCGTTAGTTGCCAAGTAATTCTGACTAAGAGCGAGTTGGCGAATCTATCGTTGAACCGCTGGGGCACTGTCGGCATGAAAATCGGTTTGAGTGATGTGGAAGGTCATGTTCTTCATGGCCTGCTTGAAGAAACTTCTGGCGATATCGTGATCAGGCTCGACCGGCAGGGCTTCATCATTCACGCATCGGCGAACATTGCCGAGCTTGGGCTCGATATGTCCGCCGCACTGCTGCTGCCGCACATCACCGATCTGGCCGAGCGCGGCCATGCCGCCTTGCTTGCCGAACATGTGGCGCAGGTTCTGGAAGGAAGCTCCCAGATCGGCTGGGCCGAGTTTCCAGTGAACGCCTGCGGCGATAGCGATAACTGCCGCGAAGCCCCTTACCAGAGCTGGTATGCGCTCAGCCTCAGCCCGATGCGCACTTCGGACGGCACGCCCGACGGGGCGCTGTGCCTTATGCGATCAGTGCAGCAATTGCGCAGTCTCGAAGGCGAGCTGCATACCCGCGCGGTCACCGATCCGCTTACAGGCCTCGCCAACCGCCAGGCCTTCTGCGCCAGCCTGCGCCGCCACCTTGCGCGCGGCGGCGGACAAATGGTCGCGGTCTTCGCGGTGGACGGGATGCGGGCATTGCTGCTGCGCTATGGACAGCGAACCGCCGACGAAGTGCTGTGGGGTTTTGCCAAGTTCCTCGAGACGATGACGCTGCCCGGCCATGAACTCGGGCAGCTCGATGGCGAGCGGTTTGCGGTTCTGCTGCCCGAAATGACACTGCGGGGCGCGCGTGAATGGGCCGAAGACGTGCTGCAAACCTTCGCCGGCCTTACCGCTCCCGCCCAGAGCACGAACAAGCCCAAGGCGCCGCAGCTGACAGCTAGTGCCGGTTTGGCGCGGGTCGAGTGCACCGTCGACTGGACGCTGCGCGAGGCGGAACTGGGTCTGGTTCTGGCGCGCGCCGGCGGCGGCCGGCAGGCGGCAGTGGCGGGCCACCGGAGAGCCGCATAATCCAAACTGGACTCACGTGGCAGGGACACTAAACCCTCGCCCCCATGAGCCACATTGCCACCATCCTGCTGCTCGGTTCGGGCGAGCTGGGCCGCGAATTCGTCATCTCAGCCAAGCGCCTCGGCGCGCGGGTTATCGCCTGTGACAGCTATGATAATGCCCCCGCGATGCAGGTGGCGGACGCGCGCGAGGTCTTCTCCATGCTCGATGGCGCGGGATTGCGGGCAGCGGCAGGGAAGCACCGCCCCGATTTGATCGTCCCCGAAATCGAGGCGATCCGCACCGAGGTGCTGGCCGATCTGGAAGCAGAAGGCCTTACCATCGTGCCCTCCGCCCGCGCCGCGCAGCTGACCATGAACCGTGATGCGATCCGCGATCTGGCGGCGGGCGAGCTGGGCCTCGTAACCTCGCAATACGGCTATGCCGAAAGCTTCGCCGAGGCGCAGACCATTGCCGCCAGGATCGGCTATCCTCTGGTGATGAAGCCGGTCATGTCCTCGTCCGGCAAGGGGCAGAGCAAGGTCGACGGGCCGGAGGCGCTGGAGGCGGCGTGGGAATATGCCGTCGCCAACATGCGCGGCGACCGCGCGCGGGTGATCTGCGAACAATTTATCGCCTTCGATTACGAGATCACCCTGCTGACCATCCGCCATGCAGGTGGCATCAGCTTCTGTCCGCCCATCGGCCACCGGCAGGAACGCGGCGATTATCGCGAAAGCTGGCAGCCCGCCGCCATGTCCGCCGCCGCCCTCGCGAGCGCGCAGGACATGGCCGCCAAGGTTGTTATGGCGCTGCAAGGCGACGGACGCGGATGGGGGCTTTACGGCGTCGAATTCTTCGTGCGCGGGGAAGAGGTGATCTTCTCCGAACTGTCCCCCCGCCCACATGATACGGGCATGGTGACGCTCGCCAGCCAGGACCTGACCGAATTCGATCTCCACGCCCGCGCGATCCTCGGCCTGCCTGTCCCGACCGAAATCGCCGCCCGCACCGCCGCCTCCGCCGTAATCCTTGCCGACCGCGAGAGCGACAGCTTTGCCTTCGAAGGCGTCTCAGATGCGCTGGCTATGGGCGACACGGACGTGCGGATTTTCGGGAAGCCCGTGACCCGCCCTTACCGCCGCATGGGCGTGGCGCTAGCTCGCGCCGCCGATGCTCCGGCAGCCGTCGATCTGGCGAAACAGACCGCCCAAGCGGTGCGGATTGTCTATTCGCCCTCCAACGACTAGGGCGCGAGCATGGAAACCTATCCCAAGACAGCCGCGATGATGAAGCGCGGCACCGATTTCCTCGGCTGCGAGACCGCGATCCTGTGCGGCGCGATGAGCTGGGTGAGCGAGCGCAACCTCGTGGCCGCCATATCCAACGCAGGCGGCTTCGGCGTGATCGCCTGCGGGGCGATGACACCCGAATTGCTCGACAAGGAAATCGCAGCGACCAAGGCGCTGACCTCCAAGCCCTTCGGCGTCAACCTCATCACCATGCACCCCGCGCTGTTCGATCTGATCGCGGTGTGCCGCAAGCATGGCGTGACCCACGTGGTGCTGGCAGGCGGCATCCCGCCCAAGGGCTCGGTGGAAGCGATCAAGGCCGACGACAGCGGCATCAAGGTGATCTGCTTCGCGCCGACCCTTGCGCTCGCCAAGAAACTGCTGCGTTCCGGCGCGGACGCGCTGGTGATCGAGGGCATGGAAGCGGGCGGCCATATCGGCCCGGTCTCCACCTCGGTGCTGGCGCAGGAAATCCTGCCCGCTCTGGCCGAAGAACACCTGATCTTCGTCGCCGGCGGCATCGGCCGGGGCGAGGCGATCGCGAGCTACCTCGAAATGGGCGCGGCCGGCGTGCAATTGGGCACGCGCTTCGCCTGCGCGACCGAGAGCATCGCCCACCCCGATTTCAAGAAGGCCTTTTTCCGCGCCTCGGCCCGCGAGGCGGTCGCCTCCGTGCAGGTCGATCCGCGCCTGCCGGTGATCCCGGTGCGCGCGCTCAAGAACAAGGGCACCGAGGAATTCACCGCCAAGCAGCGCGAAGTCGCCGCGCTTCTGGATGCGGGCGAAGTCGACATGGGCGAGGCCCAGCTCCAGATCGAGCACTTCTGGGCCGGTGCCCTGCGCCGCGCGGTGATCGACGGCGATGTCGAGAACGGCAGCGTCATGGCGGGCCAGTCAGTCGGCATGGTTACCAAGGAAGAACCCGCTGCCGACATCATCGCCGAGCTGATGCACCAGTGCGAGGCGGCGCTGGCGAAGTAAGGTGGCAGAACCTCTCGTCCTCACCCTCGCCTGTCCCGACCGGCCCGGCATCACCGCGCGGGTCACCGGATTCCTGTTCGAGCGCGGGTGCAACATCCTCGATGCCCAGCAGTTCAACGATCGCGCCGGCAACGGGGGCGGCGACCGCTTCTTCATGCGGGTCGTGTTCGATCCCGACGGCTCGACGCCTGAGAGCCTGCGCGCTGACTTCGCCGCTTTGGCAGGCGAATATGCGTTCGACTGGAAAATGGCGCGCGAAGACCGCCCGCGCCGCACCATCATTCTCGTCAGCAAGTTCGACCACTGCCTTGTCGATCTGATCTACCGCTGCCGCACCGGCGAATTGCCGATCGACATTGTCGCGATCGTCTCGAACCACCCGCGCGAGGCCGCGATCCGGGTGGATATCGGCGATATCCCGTTCCACCACATCCCGGTCGCCCCCGACACCAAGCCCGCCGCCGAGGCGCAGTTCCGTGCGCTGGCAGAGCAGACCGACGCCGAGCTGGTGGTGCTGGCGCGCTACATGCAGGTCTTCTCGGACGAGCAATCCGCGCATTTCGCGGGGCGCTGCATCAACATCCACCACTCCTTCCTGCCCGGTTTCAAGGGCGCGCGGCCTTACCATCAGGCCCACGAGCGCGGAGTGAAGATCATCGGGGCGACCGCGCACTTCGTCACCGCCGACCTCGATGAAGGCCCGATCATCCATCAGGATATCGAGCGCATCACTCACGCCGATTCCCCCGAGGATCTGGTGCGCAAGGGCCGCGACATCGAACGCCGGGTGCTAGCCGAAGCGGTGCGGCTGTTCGCGCAGGAGCGGGTGCTGATGAATGGCGACCGCACGGTCGTCTTCAGAGGCTAGACGCTTTTCGCAGGTGTGCGATGCGCGCGGGCAAGGCACACTGGCCACCATGATCGTCCAGCGCCTCGACCATGTGAACATCATCACCGACCGGCTTGCCGAGACCGCGCGGTTCTATGCCGAGCTGCTCGATCTGGAGGAGCGTGACGGGCCGCCACCCCTGCCGCCACATCAGGTGCGCTGGATGTATGACGCGGGCGGACAGGCGATCCTGCACATCAATTCACTTGATTGCCCGCGCGCCTTCGACCGCGAGGTCGTGCCCGGGGCCGAGACAGGCGCGATCCACCATGTCGCATTGCGCTGCGGGGAGTTCGACGAGGTGAAAGCGCGGCTCGACCGCCAAGGCGCAGATTACCGCGTCAATGATCTCAGCAGCATAGGGTTAAGGCAGATCTTCGCCGCTGATCCCA
The DNA here is from genome assembly GCA_027533455.1 of Porphyrobacter sp. GTDB lineage: Bacteria > Pseudomonadota > Alphaproteobacteria > Sphingomonadales > Sphingomonadaceae > Erythrobacter. The sequence goes on from JAPZUC010000001.1 coordinate 38,044, forward strand.
ACAACGTGCTGCTGGAGCTGAACTTCTTCAGCACCTAGCTCTGAAGCAATCTGTGCCATGCGGCAGGTGCGGTTTCGTCTTCCAGCGGGTTCCAGACGGCAGCCATGCGCGCGCGGGCTTCAGGCTCTGGTAGACCGGCTGCGCGGTCAATCAGATAGAAGAACGCCGTCACCCTCCAGTTCATGATGCAATGCACGTGTGCGGGGCCGGTATGCACGGCGAGCGCCTTTTCGAGCGCGGCGACATGCTCGCGTGTCGGCGCATCAAAGGGCACCGGGATATGGGTATAGGCAATTCCCTCTGCGGCAAGTCGTCCGGCTTCGTCAGCCAAGGCCTCGGGGTGGCTATCGAGCGCAAGGTTCACCACATGGCGAACGCCGATCGCGGCAAGGCGCGCGGGGTCACCGGCTTCGAGCTTGCCCGAAGTGGTGATCCCGTCGGGCCGTCGCTGCCAGTTGCGGATGTCGAGAGGATCGCTCGTCATAGCTACCTGCGGGCGACTTTCTTTGCACCCTCGATCGCCTTGTCCTCGTTGGCGCGCTTGATGACGTAGGCACGGATCGCCTCGATCTCGGCCTTCGAGAGCGATCCGGCGAAGCTGGCCATGCCGCGATCTTTCAGCGCGCCGTCATGCACCACGGTTTGCCATGTTGCGGCGCTTTCCAGCGCGCCCGCACGGCGCAAGTCGGGCAGCACGGTCGAGCCGACCGCGCCTGGCGCATGGCACACCGCGCAATAGCGACCATATTTCACCTGCCCGACCGCGATCACCTCGGGCGAGGCCGTGCTCGGCGGCGGGTCGAGCGGCAGGTCAGCCAGCGCGGGTTCGGCCGGAAGCTTGGCGGTGCCGCCAAGTTTGAAGACCAGCAGACGACTGATGTTCCTCACCGGCGCCTTGCGGTTGATCAGGTCGCCATCGACCGACAGGGCATAGGCCCCGCCCCAGCCGGCCAGCACCGCGACATATTGCTCCCCATTGACGGTGTAGGTCACCGGCGGCGCGACAACGCCGGTCTGCGCGGCGAAGCTCCACAGCTTCTTGCCGTTGGCTGCATCATAAGCGTTGAATTCGCTGCCCGTGGTTCCCTGGAACACGAGGCCCCCGCCGGTTGCCAGCAACCCGCCGTTCCACGGCCCGGGATGCTCGACTGTCCAGCGCGCCTTCTGCGCCACCGGGTCCCAAGCCACCAGCCTGCCCTTCAGGGTCCCTGCCGCCTGCTTGCGGAAGCCCCCGTCAGCCGGGAGCTCGCCGGCGAGGCTGACGCCGACATTGAAGCCGCGCGCGCGGTCGGGCTTCCAGTTGGGTTCGGGCGCATACATCATCCCCGCTTCGAAGGCCGGGATGTAGACGAGATTTTCGGTCGGGCTATAGGCCATCGGGTGCCAATTGTGCCCGCCCAGCGGCCCCGGCAACACCAGAGCAGGCTTGCCGGTCTTGTCGATCCGGGTTTCGGGGTTCTCGATCGGGCGGCCGGTCTTGGGATCAACCCCGGTTGCCCAGTTGAGGCCGACATAGGGCTTGGCGCTGATGAACTGCCCCGTCTCGCGGTCGATCACGTAGAAGAAGCCGTTCTTGGGTGCCTGCATCAGCACCTTGCGCATCTTGCCGTCGATTTTCATGTCGGCGAGCATGATGTGCTGGGTGGCGGTGTAATCCCAGGTCTCCCCCGGCGTGGTCTGGTAGTGCCAGACATATTCGCCGGTCTTGGGCCGGATCGCGACGATGCTGGAGAGGTAGAGATTGTCTCCTTCCCCCGTGCCGTCCTTGCCAGGCGAGCGATAGGCACGGTTCCACGGAGAGCCGTTGCCAACGCCGATATAGAGTAGGTCGAGATCGGGATCGTAGGCCATCGAATCCCACACCGTGCCGCCACCACCGATCGCGTCATTGGCGCCGAGCACGTCCATGTTCCACGTTTCCGCGGCCTTCTGGAGGTAGGCGGGCGCATCATCGCCCTGGCCGCCCTCGGGCACGGTGTAGAACTTCCAGAGCTGCTCGCCGTCGTCAGCCGAATAGGCCGCGACAAAGCCGCGCACGCCGAACTCGGCGCCGCCATTGCCGATGATCACCTTGCCATCGATCACACGCGGCGCGCCGGTGATGGTGTAGCTCTTGGACTGGTCGACGGTGACCTTCTCCCACGCGACCTTGCCGGTCTCCCGGTCGAGCGCGATCAACCGGCCATCCAGCGTGCCGAAGAACAGCTTGTCGCCATAGGTCGCGAGGCCGCGGTTGACGACGTCGCAGCAGGCCTTGACCGCCGTCTCGCCCGGAACCTTGGGGTCATACTCCCACATTGGCTTGCCGGTGGTGGCATCGAACGCCTTTACCTTGCTCCATGCGGTGGTGAGGTAGAGCTTGCCATCGATCACCAGCGGGGTCGCTTCCTGCCCGCGACCGGTGTCCATGTCGGCATACCAGGCAAGGCCCAACTGGCCGACATTGTCGCGGTTCACCCCGTCCAAGGGCGAGAAGCGCTGTTCGGAATAGGTGCGTCCGTGGCTGATCCAGTTGGCCGAATCGCCGTCGGCCCCGATCAGCATCGCGGTGGTGATCCCCTCGCCCTCGCTGCTTCCGAAAATCTGGCTGCAATTGGCCAGCATCCCTGCCGAAAGCAACACGGCCGCCCCCGCAGCCCAGCGCTTGAAGTCCATCGATCCCTCTCCCCGGCCTAGTGAGCCGTATATGTTTTGACGCATGTTGCCGCGCCCAACCCCGCTTGTCCATTCCCGCTTGTGGAACACGCCGCGCCGCGCCAGAACGCGGGCCGGGTGGGTGTGCCAAGGAGATGATCGATGTGCGATGAAAGCAAGCTCGAGGAATGGGCGCGTAGTGCCATCAGCCGCCGCCAGTTCGGCGCGCTCACCGGAGCCGCAGCACTGGCTGCCTGTGCGGGCGGAGAGAGCGCCGCCACCACCCCGCTCCCCGGCCTCAAGGAACAGGCCGTCAGCTTCCCCACAGCCGATGGCACGATGGACGGCATCATCGTCCAGCCGGTCGCCGGTGATCACCCCGCCGTCATCCTGTGGCCCGATATCGCCGGCGTGCGCGAGGCCAAGCGCAACATCGCCCGAAAGCTCGCCGCAGACGGCTATGCCGTGCTGGTGGTGAACCCCTATTACCGCGACGTCGCGGGTGAACAGTTCGCCGATTTCGCGGCGTTTATCGCGGGCGGCGGCTTCGGCAAGGTCGGCCCATGGCGCGGCAAGCTGAACGCCGAGGCGATCATGCGCGATGCAACCGCAATCGTGGCATGGCTCGACCGGCAAAAGGGCATCGACACAAAGCGCGGGATCGGCACGCAGGGCTATTGCATGGGCGGGCCATTCACGGTGTGGAGTGCGGCTGCGGTCCCTTCGCGCATCAAGGCCGCCGCTAGCTTCCACGGCGGCGGGCTGGTGCGCCCTGATGCACCCATGAGCCCGCACAAGCTGCTGCCGCAAGTCGATGCCGCGCTGCTGATCGCCGTGGCGCAGGATGATGACGCCAAGGCCCCCGCCGACAAGACCACCTTCGCAGAAGCCGCCAAGGCCGCGGGTGTCGAGGCCAAGGTCGAAGTCTACGCCGGCGACCACGGCTGGATGGTGCCCGACAGCCCGGCCTACAACATCGCCGCCGCTGTCAAGGGCGAGGCGGACCTGCTCGCGCTCTACAAGGGTGCGCTGGGGTAACACACCGGAGGTTCTGCGCGGACCATTGCGATTGCCTCACATCTGGAACCGCTCGGCGAAAATGGTGTTGCTCCGGTCGAATTAACCGAAGATGCAAATGCAATATAAGCCTAACGCTTCCCACGGTGCCGCCAACGCGACCCCTGCGGGGCGTCACGCGTTCAAGTGCTAACCTTGAAGGGTCCGCACGAACCACGAGTAGGAGAAACCGGATGTTCAAGTATCTTGCCAGCGCTGCAGCACTGGCTTTGGCGGCAACTCCCCTCGCCGCTCAGGACGTGACAGAAGAGACCACCACCGACAACTTCGGCGCCACGGTCAGCGCGCTTGCCAAGGGGCAGCGCGATGCCGAGACCAAGGGCATCGGCGAGCAAGTTTCAGCAGAGGCCAAGGCGCGCGCAGAAGCCCGCCGTGCCGCAGCCGAGGGCGATGAGGATGAAGACGAGGCAGAAGAAGCCTCTGCAACCTCGTCGGACGACACAGATGACGCAGACGAAACCGAGGACGCAGACGACACGGATGACGCGGAAGATGCCGTGACCGGCCGTGCCAACGCCAACCCGAATTCGGCTGCTGCCCAGGCCGAGGCGGTTGCCGCAGCGCGCGGTGACAACAGCAGCGTCAAGGACAACACCGGTGCCGTAGCCGAGCTTCGCGCAGCGCGATCGGGCCGCGAATTCGGTGCCGAAGCACGTTCTGCCGCTTCGGACGCTCGCGCCGCTGCTGCTGACGGTCGTCAAGTGGCAGCAGATGCCCGCGCTGCCGCCAACCAGGCGCGCGAAACCGCGCAGACGATCCGCGACACCGTGCGCAACGCCCGTCCGGGCCGCGGAGGTTAACCACAAAAAATGTCTAAAGAAAGGCGGAGCTCGCTATGCGACTCCGCCTTTCTGCATGGGGAACATTATGCGTCACATTCTTCTGGTCGCCGGCGCGTGCGCCACGCTCGCGGCACAACCGGCCTTCGCTCAAGACGATGACAGCGACGACGCCGAATTGAGCATCACCACAGGGATCGATTATTCGTCAGGTGACTACGGCACCGGTGTCGACACCGAAATTCTCGTTGCTCCGCTCAACGCGCGCTTCAGCGCGGGCGACTTCCGGATCAACGCCAGCCTGCCCTATATCCGCATCAAGGGCGCCGGTAACATCGTTGGCGGCGAAGGCGGTCCGATCATCGTCGATCCCAACAGCCCGGTCACAACCCGTAGCGGCATCGGCGACGTCACCCTCGGCGTCAATTACGCCATCCCCGAAGACCGTTACGGTGTGGGGCTGGATTTTGGCACGCGCGTCAAGCTGCCGACCGCTGAAACCGGCCTCGGCACCGGCAAGACCGACGTCAGCTTTTCCGGCGAGGTCTCGCGCACCTTCGGTCCGGTCACGCCGTTTGCGCAGGCCGGTTACCGGGTCATGGGCGATCCGGATGGCGTGGAACTGCGGAACGTCTGGTTCGGATCTGTCGGCGCAAGCGTGGCTGCCGGGGAATCCGTGGTGCTGGCATCCTATGACTACCGGCAGTCTCCCAACGCCCTCGTCGAAGATAGTCAGGAAGTCTTCGGCGCGTTCAGCACGCCGATTTCGAAGGCGCTCAACTTCACGATCTACGGTTCTGCCGGCCTGAGTAACGGTGCGCCCGATTACGGCGTCGGCGCAATGGTGACAGTCGACGTGTTCTGACCGCTTGGGGCGCCTCCGGGCGCCCCACCTGGCTTACCCCTTGCACGCCTTCGCCCGCTCGTTCGCGGCGCCGAAACGGCCATGCTTGCGATACCGCAGCATCCACTTGTCGAGGAACAGGCCCAGAGGCTTGGCCTCGATACCCATGTCGGCAAGCCCCAGCGCGCCGGACGCGACCGTACTGCCGGGCTTCAGCAGCGTCCACTGGTCGCGGCTCATCGGGGTCAGGGGCATGGCGGCAAAAGCCGCGCTGAGGCCATCGGGCATCGCGATGAACGTGCGCTTCCTCGCTTGCGCTGCGGCTATCCGCTCGTGCAGGTCCAGCATCGTGATCTGCTCCGGCCCGCCCAGTTCATAGGTCTTGCCGCCGTGCGTTTCGGGGTGTTCGAGCGCCACCGCAATCGCTTCGGCCACATCGTCGGCATAGACGATCTGGAGCTTTGCCTGCGGGCCGAACACGGGAAGGACCGGCAGCAGCTCGATCATGCCGGCGAACAGGTTGATGAAGTTGTCGTCCTTGCCGAACACGATCGAGGGGCGAAGGATCGTGGCCCTGGGGAAGGCGGCCAGCGCGTTGGCCTCGCCCAGCGCCTTGCCGCGGGCATAGGCCGTGGGTGATGCAGCGTCAGCGCCGATCGCGCTGATCTGGACCAACGCGGTAACGCCGCGCTCTGCCGCCAGCCGTGCAATAGTGCCGGGGGCCTCGCCCGTCAGCTTGATCAGATCGCCATCGAAGGCGCCCACGAGATTGACGACATAGTGCGCCCCATCAAGCGCGGCTGCGACATGCTCTTCCTTAGTGATGTCGCAGGGCATCAGCTGGAGCTGGCCGAGATTGGCGAGCGGCTTGAGGCTCTGGGCCTTCGAAGGCGCGCGGCTGGCAAGGCGGACGCGGGCGCCGCGGGACAGCAGCGCCTGTGCCACGTAATTGCCGATATAGCCGGTGCCGCCGAAAATCGTGACCAGCTGCCCGGCCAGCGGAGAAGCCATGGTGAAGGCGGGAGAAGGTGCGGAGGGCATGGGGTGGTGCTCGCTCGTGATGGCTGAGGTTTTCTGCTGCGACGCGCTTTGCGACAAGCGCGTCGGCGAGGCAAGAGGGGTGCGGCCCGGAGAAGCAGGCGGGGTGTCGGGGGAGGGGGCGCGGAAAGCCGGTGCGGGGCCGAAGTCCGAAAAAGCCTGGCGAATCTCCCCCCCTCTTGAGGCGCCCTGTATGCCACTTGATCCGCGCCAGTACCCCTCTAGGGGCGCCCTGCCCCGGCTTAGCCCCCTCTTTCACCCCCGAAATTGGCGCTGTTTCACGTGAAACAGCCAGATCATGCGGATTGGCGAGGTTAGCATTGACAGCACCCCCCACCCCCCGCTAGAGGCCCGCCCCTACCCAGTCTCCGGCGGCGACGACCGGAAGCATCCGTGCCCAGATGGCGGAATTGGTAGACGCACCGTCTTCAGGTGGCGGCGCTCGCAAGGGCGTGGAGGTTCGAGTCCTCTTCTGGGCACCAAAGCATCGAAAGTTAACGCCAAATCGCCTCCAATGCGGTCCTCGGATCGCATTTGCATCGAACTGCGGTCATGACTCGGTACGGCCGGCAAGCTTCGAAGGGGCGGGGGCCACCGAACAATCCCGCACATGGCAGTTACGGTCTCGCTCTTGATGATAGCCCGGGAGGAGAGCCCCTCAGGGGTTGATCCTGATGACGTCTTCACTGGGGGCGTATCGCAAGTCGATCCCCATTTCGCGCAAGGTCGTAAAGCTAATAGGCCCCTGATCCGGTAATCGTGCGGACGAGTTTGCACTCGAGCCCAGCTGTTGCCCTACAATCGACCTTACCTCGCTTGCATCAAGCAGCAGCTGTCCCTCGCCAGCAATTGTTATCTCCATGTCGCCAATGAGCCGAGCTCCGGCATAGACCGGCTTCTTGACCTTCAACAAGCCGCTGGCATCGGGCAATTGGTTTCTTCCGCTGTGCAATTCAGCCAGGGAAAAATCAAGGGCCATAAACGAAAATGGGCGAGGCGCATTCGCCTCGGAGTTGTCGGGCGACAGGGCTGCTGTTTCCGAAGTTATCACTGTCTTTGCAGCCGCGGCCTCATCCAGCATAGTCTGCGACAGGGCTTCCGCTTCCCCGTCGAGTTTCGTGCCTTTGATATCAGCGCTGAGCCGCCAGACACGATCTCGGCTCGCATAAGAGGTGCTGTGCGAAGCTCGCTCTATATGTGGCCGTAGGTCCAGAATTGAAGCAAGCGACATGATCAGGATCAGAACGGCCAGTAGCAGGATCATGGCGATATCCTGCCAGCTATAGCCGCTGCCCTCTTCGCTGCCGCTCATCTTTCTCAACTCATTCCCGGCCAAGCAAACCGTTTCGGACCCATTCGGATACGTTCTGGAGGTTACCAGTCATTAGCCAATTGCTAAAGAACGAAATTTGCGCGGGCCGCTTTACCATTCGCATTCCAAACGTGAAACGGGCGGCGTCGATTCCGATGACTTTCGGTGGACCACAGGGCGCCTCATCACCGTCCCGATGCGCCGCGGCATTCGGCAAAACCCGTTAGCCGCCGAGCTCGGTTAAGCCCTAACTCGGCGTGCATCTGTGGCTGCGTTCATACATGTCTGGCATCTGTCCATATTCAGGACACTGCCCGAACCAGCCGTCCCTGGTTAGTTTACAGTCTGTAAATCATGACTATAGTCGAGGCATAAGCAACCGAGTCGCGGCACAATTTTATCCCGAAGGGGTTAGGGGTTGTCCTCAATGAGAGAGCGCTCCGCCGAAGTTTTCTCGGGTAAGTTGAGCCGCTGACTTCGTAGACGACTGGGGCAGTTTCCCCTGCGTCGCAAGTGAGGGGTTAGTATGAGCGACGAACTGGGCGCATTCGCCGAGGGTTCCTTTGGGTCCGAAGGCATCACGCAACCGTCATTTCCCGACTTGCAGCTGCAAGCAGCGCGCCAGATTGCGCAGGCCGCCACGTTGAGCGCGGACAATGTCGTAGTGCTCGCTGAAGGCCAAACCATTCAACGTCTGGAAGCCGACGGAACAGACCTCGTCATCATACTTACCGATGGCACCAGGATCGTGGTGCCCGATGGCGTCATCATCGTGCCGCAGATCATTGTCGGAGGCACGCCCATTCCTCCGGCGAACGTCGCAGCTCTTCTGGCCGGTAACGAGCCTGAGCCTGAAGCGGGGCCCAACCCCAGCTCGGGCGGAAACTTCGCGGTCAATCCCGACAACATCCAGGCGGCTTTCGATCTGGGTGATCTGCTTCCCTACACCGAATTGCCCAATGGTGTGCAGTTCGAAGAAGAAGTTATCCCGGTTCCGTTAGAAGATGAAGAGGTTTTCATCTTCGGTCTCGATGGTGAAGGCCCCGAAGTAACGCTGGACGAAGACGACCTTGCCGACGGCTCAGATCGCAGCGGCTCGACGACGGCTACCGGATCTTTCTCTGTCGATGCTAAGGACGGTCTCGAAAGCCTCCAGATCAACGGTGAAGACGTCGTCAGCGCCGGCGCTTTCGTCGGACCCGTGGAAGTAGCCAACGACGGCATCTATTCGATCATCATTACGGGTTGGACACCGGTTGTTTCCGGCGGTCGAGTGGTAGGCGCATCGTTCAATTTCACAGCTACCTTGCTCGACAATACAAGAGAGCACAACCAGTCGGGTGAAGATAGCATCACCCGCACCTTGGTGGTGACGGCACAGGATGTCGACGGCTCGGCGGCAACGGCGAGCATCGAAGTGCGCATCGTTGATGATGTGGCGGATGCGAGCGATGACGTCGATACCATCCCGGGCGCGACGTTCGGACCGGCGACCGGCAACGTCATCACCGACGCAGAACAAGACGGTGGACGCGATATGGCCGGGGCAGATGGCATCACTGTCACCGCGGCCGGCATTTCTGCCACTTCGCTGACGAGCCTTGCGCAAGGCGCGTTGACCATCAACGGAACCTACGGCGTTCTGACCATCAACGCCAACGGCAGCTATAGCTACACCCGTAATCCCGGTACGCCCGGCGGCGTGCGTGACGCATTCACGTACCGCATCGTCGACGGTGACGGGGATACCGATACAGCCGTGCTGAATATCACTATCGAGGATGTCGGCACCCGCCTCTCGGTCCCGGGTATCAACGATGCTGGGACTCTGGTCGACGAGGCCGGTCTGCCGACTGGTTCGAACGCCGCGGCGAACAGCGAAACCACCAGCGGCACAATCACCTTCCAGACCTTTGACGGCTTTGGCGGCCTTACCATCAACGGTGAGGCGATCACTATGGTCGGCCAGACCATCGCCGGCCAGTTCGGTACGCTGACCATCACCGGCATCAGCAATGGCGCAATCACCTACAGCTACGCGCTGACCACCGCCACCCAGGGCAACGCTACCAGCGAAACCTTTGCTGTCGCCGTTTCCGATCTGGATGGCGACACTAGTAGCGCGACGCTGATCATTGCGATCGTCGATGACGTTCCCAGCGCGATAAACGACACCGACACGATTCCGTCCGCCACCTTTGGCCCGGCCACCGGCAATGTCGTGACTGACAGCGAAGGCGATGGCGGCGCCGATACCCCTGGCGCCGACGGCATCACGGTCACCGCCGCCGGCACCAGCAGCGGCAATCTGGTAACCCTGTCTGAAGGCTCGCTTGTCATTAACGGCACCTATGGCGTGCTAACCATTAAAGCCGATGGGAGCTACAGCTACACCCGCAACGTCAATACGCCGGGAGGCGTGACCGAAGTCTTCACCTATCAGGTGACCGATGGCGACGGCGACACCGATACCGCGACGCTGACCATTGCGATAGAGGACGCCCAGGATACCATCACATTCGTGCCGGAGACCGGCGATGGTACGGTGGTGCGCGAACCGCACCTGCCGGGCCGCGATGGCGAGCCGGCCGGCTCTAGCTTTGACGGCAACGCTGAAGCCACTAACGGCACCATCACCTTTAAATCGCCCGATGGCGTTGCCAGCGTTACGCTGGCCGGCGTCGTGGTGACGCCGAATGCCCTGCCCCAGACCATCGTGTCCGACAGCACCGGGAGGCTGGTCGTCACCGCCTACAGCTACAACCCAGCGACGGGCGAAGGCAGCATAACCTACACCTACACGCTGAACGACAACACGCTCGATCCGGATGGCACGAACGTGCCCTTTGACATCGTGGTGGTCGATCTGGATGGCGATATCGCCAGCGACACCGTTACCATCGAGATCATCGACGACGTGCCGACCGCGGCAAACGACACCGACAGCCTGACCGAGGATGGGCCGGTGTTCACCAGCGGCAACGTCATCACCGATGCCGAAGCCAATGGCGATAACGGCGCAGATGTGACCGGAGCCGATGGCGCCGTGGTTCAGACCCCGGGTTCGTTAAGCGGCGCCTATGGCACGCTCGTCCTAAACGCGGACGGCAGCTACACTTACACGCTGAGCGCCTTTGGCGTCTCGCAGGTCTCGACGCTCGGCGCCGGCGAATCGTTCACTGAAGTGTTCGAGTATGTGTTGGTCGACGGCGACGGCGATACCTCGCCGGCCACGCTGACCCTTACCCTCAACGGCGCCGACGATGGTGTGACCATCAACGGGCTTGACGGCGAGGCGCCCGAGGCTGCGCTCGACGAAGACGATCTTGCCAACCAAGGCGACGACCAGGGTTCGGATCAGAGCGATTCGACGACCGTCACCGGCAGCTTCGGCGTGACCTCGCCCGATGGTCTGGGCGATGTTCAAGTGAACGGCGTGAATGTCGTCGTCAATGGTGCGTTCGTCGGCTCGGTCGAAGTTGCCAACGACGGCGTCTACGCGGTCTCGATCACCGGCTGGACGCCAGTGTTCGCCGCCGATGGCGTGACCGTGATCAGCGCCACCTTCAGCTATAGCGCCAGCCTGCTCGACAACACGCTGGAGCATGACACGCTCGGCCAGGACGATGTTGTCCGGATGCTCACCGTCACCGCCGACGACAGCGATGGCTCCAGCGACAGCGCCAGCCTCGATGTTCAGATCATCGACGACGCACCGAGCATCGATGTGACCGCCGGTTCGGATGCGGGTGTTGTCCTGACGACGCAGGATGCGGAGACCGATGGCAACCCGATCGACACCGACACCGCCATCTCGGCGGCGCAGTTCGGCGGCGTGTTCGCGCTGAGCTTTGCCACGGGTGCGGACGGCGCGGCGACGCCGAGCCTCGGCTATGTGCTGAGCGTGACCGACGCGGTCTCGGGCCTCACCAGCAATGGTGCAGCGATCAACCTCTACCTGATCGGTGGCAAGGTGGTCGGCTCGACCGCCGCCACCCAAGGCGGGGTCTCCACCGGCAACACGGTGTTCGACCTTGCGGTGAGCAGCACCGGCGTGGTCACCCTCAGCCAGTACCAGCAGGTCGATCATGCCGCCGAGGCTACCTCGGGCTCGCCGTTCGACGACCAGTTCGCGGTGCTTGCCAACGGCAAGATCGCTCTGACCGCCAGCTCGACCATCACCGATGGCGATGGCGACACCGCCACCGACAGCGCAACGGTTGATCTGGGCGGCAACGTGCGCTTCGCCGACGATGGTCCGGACGTGACCGCGACCGGCACCGCGCCGACGCTGACGGTCGACGAGACCGACCTCGCCCTCAACGCATCGGCCGGCTTTGCTGCCAACTTCACCACTCTGTTCGGAGCCGACGGTTCGGCTGCGAGCGGATCGCTGGTCTACACGCTGGGCGTGGTGGCCGGACCCTCGGGTCTGGTCGACACCCTCACCGGCCAGAACGTCATCCTCTCGCTCAACGGCAATGTGGTCGAAGGCCGCACCGCGGGCAGTAACGCCCTGGTGTTCACGGTCACGGTCGCCACCGACGGTACGGTCACGCTCGACCAGCTGCGCGCCGTGGTCCACACCCCCGATGCCGGGCCGGACCAGTCGACCACCCTCTCGGCCGCCAACCTCGTCACGCTCACTGCAACCGCCACCGACTTCGATGGCGACACCGACAGCGCCACCATCAACATCGCCGACAAGCTCGTCTTCAAGGACGACGCACCGACGGCGATAGACCCTGATCCGGTACCTGCCGATGCGACCTCGCCGGACGCCTTGTTCAATATCGTCGGCGAGACGACCACGGTTTCGCTCGATGTTGATAACAATGTGCTCAACAATTTCGGCGCGGACGGGGTCGGCACGATAACCTTCGCCAATATCCAAAGCGGCATTACCAATAGTGGCCTGTTTCACGACGGTCAGGCTATCATCCTGTTCCTTGATGATTCCGGGACTGTGCTAACAGGCAAGGCTCAGGTGAACGGAGCCCTCGAGGACGTGTTCACCGTTTCTTTGGACCAGAACTCCAACGCATACACCGTCCAACTCACCCGGACGATTGACAACGGGTCTGAGGCCATCTTCGACAATCTTTCCGGAGGCGTTGCGGGTAACCCGCCGTTTAAGCTAGTCTCATCAACGTCCGGAGCCAACATCGACATCGTCTTCACTCCCCGCATTAACGGGAACGGAGATCCGGCTGGCTCGATCAACAGCGACACGAACGACTTGGGCGTAAGCAGCCAATTCATTGACATCGGATCGGGCGTGAGCATCGAATTCGGCGACTTCACGTATTATCGCAATGGTGGCGGGACATCGGACGATAGATACGATCAGGTAAGCGAAGGCGACGTCAATGGCTTCCGATTCACCATCGATCAGGTCGCCAGAGGCGTTACAGTCGATGTATTGTTGCGAGCATATGAGTTCACTGGCAACGCTGGACCGCTGGTCCAGCAGGCTCTTCCAGACGAAACCGGTTACACTCAAAAGCAAATCACGAGCTTGAAGGTGTTCGATGCTAACGGCACCCTCCTGCATACGGTCAACTTCACCGGTACATCGCCATCAATCACCTTAACCGCCTTGGATGCAGATGGCGTTACGATAGGGACCGGCACCACCACCTTGACGGTTGGAGGAGTGACCTACACTGCCGTTGCGGGTGGCGGTATCAAGGTGGAAACCCTTTTGAGCGACTACAAAGTGGAGACATTCACCGACGGCAACGGTTACGATAGACTCACCATCGACAACGTCGGCCAACCCTCCACTACTGACGGGAAGTTCTCGCTTGCTCAGCTCCAGATCGAAGAAACGAATGGCGGCTCGCCGGTCAATCTGTTGCTTGATCTCAAGATTACCGATGACGACGGGGATAGCCTAGTGATCGCCGATGCGATCGATATCACGGTCCTTCCGAAGTCCGATGCTCCTATGCCCCCTGTTGGCCTCGACCTAAATGGTGACGGGGAAGTGTCATTCCTCAGCCTCGCGGCAGGCGTCGCTTATGACTATGATGGTGATGGCGTTTCCACCCAGACCGCCTGGATTGCACCAGAAGACGGACTGCTCGCCCGTAAGACCGAAGGTGGCGGCTACGACATTGTATTTGCCGACGACGCCGTATTTGCCGATACCGATCTCGAGGGTCTGGCGAAGGCATTCGACAGCAACGGCGATGGACAGCTCACAGACGCGGACCAAGCGTTTGATAGCTTCGGTGTATGGCAGGATGCCAATAGCAACGGCTTGGTCGACAATGGTGAGTTTACCTCGCTAGCCGAGGCCGGCATCACCGCCATCAACCTGTCGACCGATGGCGCAAGCTACACGGCGGCCGATGGCGATGTGATCGTCTATGGCACTGGCAGCTTCACAATCAATGGCGCCGTTGGCGTGTTGGTGGATGCCGCCTTTGTAGTCGGCAGCAGCATCGCGGCAAACGATACCATCACCACGGCTCGGGCTGAACAGCGGCTCTCGCTCGTCGCGATGAACAATGCCGCGCTGGCCGGCCTTTTGGTCGGCCTGCCGGTCGCTGCTGCAGCGCAGCCCGATCTTGGCCAGTTCATCAACACACCTGTCGCGAACGACTTCTTCGGCCAGAATTTCAGCGATACTCTGGTGCTGGCTGGTCGAACCGGCCTTGCCGATTTCGAAGGTGCGATGCTGCTAGATGAAAATTCGGCACCGAGGGCTTGGGTCGATCTGACCGGATCCCGCTTGGTCAGCGATGCCGGTGCACAGCTCCAGCACAACCCGCTGGAGTTTGCCGGGGAGGTCTCGGGGGCACCGAGCACGCAGGCTTGGGCAGCCGAGGAATTCACGCCTTCGGCGGCAATTTTCTTCAATGGCTCGCAAGCAGGCGATCCGGGTTTGATGGACGCCCTGCTGCTGGTCGGCGACAATGTCGCGCTTTCGGGTCCCGCATCACTGGTCGGCAGCGAACAGTTCCCGGCCGATGTGATGGGCGCACTGCTTCTCTTCGGAGCCGAGAACGCTGGTATGCCGGAGTTCGTCGATCTGACGGGCAGCGGTCTGGCACAGAAGGTCGTGGCCGATGCTCTTGCTGGTAATGTTGTCGACAATCTGATCGATTACTTTGCCGCCACGAATGAAAGCGGCAGCGTGCTGAAGGTGACCAGCACCGGATACCTGATGGACATGCTGTCAAATGACATTGCCGGTTCCGCCCTGGCTTCTCCGTTCACACCAGATACGTCTTCGGTCGACGAAGCGGCTCAGCTTGCTATAGTAAATGGCTAACGGTCACGAAAAATGGGGAGGACGTTGAAATGCGACTTGCGAGACTAGTTCTCACATCCACGATCGCCGGCACTGTGATGATCGGAGTTCCTGGCAGTGCCCAGACGGCCGGCGCCGCCGAACTTGCTTCGTTGAGCGGAGATGCACTCGTCACCGAATTGACGAACCGCTACGATGCGGCGCTTGCGGCATCGCAAGACGAAAGCCTGACCGCCGCGAATGACAGCCGTCATCTCTGGGCGCTTGAGGCCAAGGTACAGTGCGCCATTGCCTTGGGATACATGAAATCGTCGACCCGCGACGAACCCAGCATCGCCAAATGTGCTCGGGCATCCGAGCTGATGAAGCGGAAGACGAAGATA
Source organism: Porphyrobacter sp. (assembly GCA_027533455.1). Lineage (GTDB taxonomy): Bacteria > Pseudomonadota > Alphaproteobacteria > Sphingomonadales > Sphingomonadaceae > Erythrobacter. The sequence goes on from JAPZUC010000001.1 coordinate 53,372, forward strand.
GTAGCGGCACCGGCGCCGCTGTTGCCGCCACCGGTGCCACGTCGCCCCGATTTCTGCCGCGATGGCGGATTGGTGACTGTGTTCTTCGAGTTTGATTCGACCGAGCTGCGCCCGGACGCGATCAGCAATCTCGATACATTGATACAGCAGACCGGCACTTGCGGTTGGATGACACTCGCAGTGGTGGGTCACACCGATCAGGCTGGTAACGATCAGTACAACCTGGGCCTGTCGCAGAAGCGCGCGGAAGTGGTTGCCGCAGCTCTGGGTGCCAAGACCCCTGCAGCAACGACGATCAACATCGATGCCAAGGGCGAAGCCAATCCGCGGGTGCCGCTCGCGGACGGTACGCGGAGTCCAGAAAACCGCCGCGTCGAAATTTCAGCGAAGTGATGGGGGACGGTAAAATGAAAACCACAGGAAAGATGCTGATCGCACTCGCGATGGCGACCTGTTCGTCCATGGCGATAGCTCAAAACGATGATCGCCCGGTCACGCTGCAGGAGGCGATCGAAACTGCAATCTCGTCCAACCCCGAGATTTCTCAGGCGCAGATGAACACCGAGGCGATCCAGTTCGAGCGGGAACAGGCGCAATCGCTCTACTTCCCCACTATCGATGTCGAGGCTTCGGCAGGCGTGCGGCGGCTGGAGAACTCTACGCGCCGGACGCTCGGGATTGCCGACCAAACGCTCAATCCGCTCGAAGCGCAGGTCCGAGGAGATTGGACTGTTCTCGATTTCGGCCGGCGTCGGGGCGAGCTGCTGCGGCAGGCGGCACGGGTCGACGGTGCATCGCTCCGTGTGCTCGAACGGTCTGAATTCGTCGCTCTGCAGGTGTCCCGCCAGTATCTGAACATCCTTCTGCAGGAACGCATTGTGGCTGCGGCAACGGACAACGTGTTGTTTCACCAGCAAATGACGGGCAGCCTGTCAGAAGGCGTCTCGCAAGGATCGATCAGCGTTGCTGACCTGCAGCAGGCAGAAGAACGCCTGCAGGCGGCGATCGTCCAGAAGGCCGAGGCAGAAGAAGATCTCACCAATGCGAGAACCTCTCTGCAGAGCCTGACCGGCCTCGATATATCGCGGACGAACCTTCCTCCCGCGCTGGCCCAGACCCTTCCCGCAACTCAGGAAATCGCAATCGGGCAGGCGCGCACCGCAAACCCGCTCGTCCGCGAGGCTCAGGCCGATGTTGATGCGACACACGGGATGGTGATGTCCGCGCGCGGCGAGCTGGCCCCACGGATCGGTGTGGATGTAACAGGCCGGATCGGCGACGACATCGATGGCTTCCAGGGCGAAACCAACGATATTCAAGGCCGGGTCTATATTCGCTGGCAGCTGTTCGATGGCGGGCGCCGTGCGGCGCAGGTACAGGAAATGACCCGCCGGGCGAGCGAAGCCCGCTTCCGCCTCCATGACCGGGTGCGCGAAGCCGAAGAAGACGTGCGGAACGCCTGGACCGCCATGACGACCCAGAAGACCGTATTCGCCGCATTGGAACGCCAATCGCAGGTTAGTGATGACCTGCTGCTGTCTTACCGCAGCCAGTTCAATATCGGGCGCCGCTCGTTGCTGGATGTGCTGGATGCGCAAAACACCCGGTTCAACACGCAGGTGCGCCGGGAAACAGCGCGGTTTTCCGAGCTGTTTGCACAATATCAAGTATTGGCGGCAACGAACAATTTCCTGAATGCGCTTAACATTGCGCCTGGCACGGGAGCCGGAGCCGCCGAACGCGAGAGGTTCAACTACGGCCCTTCGCTGCCGGCGGAATTACAGAGACGTCGCTATCCCGAATAGCGGCCTCTCCGGAGTATCATAGTGCATTACTCACAAGAGTTCGCGGCGGTTTCTGAATCTGACCCGCTGATTTTGGCGATTGCCCGGATTGCGACGCATTTCGGCACACCGGATCCGCGGGTCCTGTTCAACAGTCTGCCGCGCGATGAAGCTGGTACTCTGCCGTTTCATCAGGCCAGCGCTGCACTCGACCTTGCCGGCTTCAATCATGAGACCTCCACGGCTCGCAGATTGCCACGGCAAGCTGTAGCCTATCCCTTGATCGCGCGCATGCAGGACGGAGCAGTGCTGGCTCTGCTGGACCTGTCGGCAGACGATGTGCTGACCTTCGCAGACGCGGCCAGTGAGCCGGTCTGGACCCCCGTTTCCAGCTTCGAAGATGACTTCTCAGGCGAATACATCAGCGTAGTGGCCAATCCGGACACTCTGCGCGCCAAAGATGCGCCGTGGCATGCGAAGGGTCGCAATCACTGGTTCTGGTCTGAGCTGCGAAAGGAGCGCAAGGCCTTTCGGTCTGTTCTGCTAGCCTCGCTGCTGATCAACTTGCTAGCGCTGGCGCTTCCCCTGTTTTCGATGAATGTCTACGACCGGGTGATCCCCAACCGGGCCGAAGCCTCGCTCTGGGTGCTGGCCTCGGGCGTCTCGCTGGCCTTTCTGCTAGAATTTGCGCTACGGACGGCCCGAACCAACGTTGTCGACGAAATCGGAAGGCGGCTCGATCTCAGCCTCTCCCAGAAACTGTTCGCAAGGATTTTGTCGATCCCGATGAGTGGTCGGCGTGGCAGCACGGGTGCACTCGCCGCGAGGGTCGGAGAATACACGCTGGTCCGCGAGTTCTTTGCCTCGACTACCATTGTTCTGATCGTCGACCTTGCTTTTCTGGTGCTGTTTCTGATGGTCATCGCCTATGTCGGCGGGTGGCTGGCCCTTATCCCTCTGACTGCACTGGCCTTCATGGCCGTGGCCGGGATGATCCTGCAGCGCCAGGTGATCGATGCAGCCCGCGATGCGCAGACAGATGCCGGATTGCAGCAAACAGTCCTCGTGGAATCGGTTGCCGGCATGGAAACCCTCAAGAGCATCGCCGGGGAGCGTCGGCTGCTTGGCAAATGGCAGTCACTGGCAAGAATCGGTAGCCATTCGCACTTGCGACTTCGCCAAATCTCGTCAAAGGCGGTCGCTCTTGCCACGTCGTTTCAGCAGATTTCCAGCGTGTCGCTGGTCGTGGGCGGATATTACCTTTTTGCCGCGGGTGAGATCACCATGGGTGCCATCATCGCGATTGTGATGCTCGCATCGCGGTCGCTCGCACCGGCTGGCCAGATCGCTTTCCTGCTGACCCGCGGGCGACAGGCCCGAGAAGCCTTGGACTCGATCGAGGCACTGTTCGAGGCCGACGACGAAAGACGGCAAGGCAGTATCAGTCTGCCCCATTCTAAGCGGGGTGGATATGGCATCACGCTTGAAGACATGTCCTTCGCATATCCGGCCAGCGAGATTGCCAGCCTCAGCGGCATCAATCTCAAGATCGCACCTGGCGAACGCATCGCCATTGTCGGGCGCGTTGCGTCAGGCAAGTCCACCCTGGGACGCCTCCTGTGTGGCCTGTATCCGCCGTCCGACGGCGCAGTCAGGATTGACGGGATCGATAGCCGCCAGTTCTACCCGGCGGAATTGCGGCGCAATTTTCGCTTTGTCGGTCAGGACGCCAACCTTTTCACGGGCAGCATCCGCGAAAATATTGCGCTTGGCGCACCGGGTGCATCCGATGCCGCAATTATCGATGCACTGGTGAAGACCGGCGCCGATGCCTACCTGACCCGCGACGCGGCCGGTTTCGATCGCGAAGTCGGCGAACAGGGCCGCACATTGTCAGGTGGCCAGCGTGCATTCTTGGCACTGTCTCGCGCCTTCATGACCCCGTTCGAGCTGCTTTTTCTCGATGAGCCGACCGGCGCAATGGATTCTCATACGGAGGCATTGCTGGTTGAGAAACTCAAGGCAGCGCTGGGAAGCACCCAGACACTTATTGTTGCGACGCATCGTCCGGCCCTGTTCGATATCTGCGAGCGGATCATTGTTCTCAACGACGGCCAGATCGTTGCCGACGGGCCAAAAGCGGAAATCCTCAAGAACCTCCGCACGCGGGTGGAATCGTGATTTCGCGGTTGCCTCGGATTGCGCACACGGGCCTTGGCTCGCGCTTGTTAACAAGGTTGGCGGGCTGCGCATGCCTGTTTGCGCTGCTGACCGCACCCACGCTGCCGAATAGCGCAAACGAGGCAGTTGGTGGTGGTCATTCTCTGGCGGCATTGCCGGATGGGCTCGCGCGCGATCTGGGCAAGCTGACCGTACAGTCCTCAGCCCTGCTCGATACCGGTGCCACAAGCGCCGAGGCGCGCAATGCGCTCATTCCTATCGCAAAGGCATCAGCCGGATTCGCAAGGCCATTCCAGGTAGGCGGTACGGGAGATGCGGCTCTCAAGAATGCGCTGCATTGTCTGACCGAGGCAATCTATTACGAGGCGGCAAACGAAAGTGTAGCCGGCAAGCGGGGGGTCGCGCAGGTCATTCTCAATCGCGTGGCCCATCCAGCCTATCCGGCGTCGGTATGTGGGGTAGTCTATCAGGGCTGGAACGAGCCAGTCTGCCAGTTCAGTTACACGTGCGATGGATCACTTGCCCGGCGTCCCGTCGAACGCCTCTGGCGACAATCAGCCATTGTCGCTAAGGCGGCTCTCGCCGGATACGTCGAGAAATCGGTCGGAACCGCAACGCATTACCATGCCGATTATGTGCTGCCTTTCTGGGCATACCGCTTGGAGAAAGTTCACGTCGAGGGACGGCATATCTTCTATCGCTTTCCCGGACGGGCAGGTCATGCCACCCAGCTTTCGGGCCGCTGGAGCGCTAGCGAGCATTATCCGACATTCAATCCTGACCGCTTTAAGAACCTCCTGGAGGAGGAGCCAGAAGCATTGGCGGAAGCATCACCTGTATATCTTCAACGTGCCCCGACCGAACGCCGCGCCGACAACGATCTAGGAGGCCGAATGGACCCCAACTCAGGCTGGAGACTCGCGATCCCCGACCCTGTTGCCGCGAGCAAGGGGTTACAGTCCACGCTTGAAAAGCAGCGAACACAAGCTGCAACGATGCAGCCTTCCGCTGCGCCAGGAAACTGAAAGCCATGAACCTGATGCAGCGCTTCGATGCGCTTGATGCAAGCCGTAAGCTGATCCTAGTCTCTTCGGCTGGAATGCTGACGCTATTGGTGTGGAGCAGCATCGCTGAAGTCAACGAAGTCACCAGAGGGATGGGCAAGGTGATCCCCTCGAGCCAGGCACAACTCGTTCAACCGGCGGAGCCATCGGTTGTTGCCGATATCTTGGTTCGAAGCGGAGAGCTAGTGAAACAAGGTCAGCTGCTTGTGCGCCTCGATGACAGCATGGCAGCATCGGAACTCGGCCAGCTCCAGACCGAGAACGAAAGGCTCGAAGCGCGCGCGGCGCGGCTGGAGGGCGAGGCGTCCGGTTCGGCCATGGGATGTGATGCAGGATCAGTCTGCGCTGAAGAGCAGAAGCTCCAGCGTGCCAGACTGGCGGCAACGCGCAGTCGCGAGACAGCGCTTTCCGCAGCTGTGGAGCAACGGCGGCGTGATCTGCGTGAAGCGGAAGAAACTGCCGCATCGTTACAGCAGAGCGCTAGACTTGCTCAGGAGCAGGTCAAAATGCTAGAGCCTCTTGCGGCGCGAGGCATTGTGCCCCAGACAGAACTGCTGACGGCGCAGCGAGAACTTGTTGATGTCCGGGGCAGGCTCGCTGCGGCGCAGCAGGCAGCTGGAAGGGCATCGGCGGCGATTCGCGAGGCGCAGGCGACCACCCAGTCCGCGCGCCTCGATTTTCAGGAGCAGGCCCTTAATGAACGCAGCGAGGTGACAACCCGCATTGCGGTCAACGAAGAAAGCATCCGCGGCGCATCCGCGCGGCGCAGCCGTAACGAGTTGCGCTCGCCTGCAGCGGGCGTAGTGAACAATCTGCAGATCACAACCAGAGGCGGATTTGTGAACGCGGGCGAGACAATCATGCAGATTGTGCCCGTGGGCGACCGGTTGTTGGTCGAAGCGCGGGTCAGTCCGCGTGACATCGGCTTTGTATCGGTAGGGGATCCTGCCAATGTCAAAATCACGGCCTATGACTTTGCCACCTATGGCGGCCTGATGGGCAAGGTTGTCGAAGTGTCGGCGGACAGCATCTATGATGAAGTCGAACGCGAGAGCTATTATCGCGTTCTCGTCGAGACCAACCGCAGCTTTATCGAGAAGGGTGGCCAGAAGTTCTCGATCGTCCCCGGCATGATGACCGAAGTCGAAATCATCACCGGCTCAAAAAGCATTCTGTCCTATTTGCTGAAACCTGTTACACGGGCGTTCGATACAGCCTTGTCCGAGAAATAGGCGACCTGCCGCGGCGGCGAGGTCAGCTGGTCATTGCTGCGGGTTGTAATGCCGTGGAGCCATGAAGACCGCTGGCTGAAGCTCATTCTGGCTGTGTATTCGTGCGAGGCATCGGCGGGAAGGATCTGATCCGTCTCGTTGTCGAGCAGGTAGTGCCCCCCAGCAACTTTGACGATCAGCACCGCATGGTCACGCCGGCGGACGGGATCCCAAACCAGCGTCAGATAGAGCGATCCCGGGTCAAAGCCCGCATCCACCAGGAACTGATACTTGAGGATGGCGAAATCCTCGCAGTCGCCCTTCATCCGGCGCAGGGTTTCGCCGGCCGTCGCCCAGTAATCCGATCGGCCGTAGAGCGCCTTGTCTTCGACAAAGTCGACATTCCGATTAACCCATGCGTTCACCTTGCCAAGATGATCAGCATCAGTTTCGCGACGCTCTCTTGTGAGATCGGCGATCGTCGAAACGGTAGCGGTCTTGTACGATACGCGCCGCCAGGCACGATCGAGCGGTGTGCTGCCGATGAAGACGCGTTCGCTCCCAAGAAAATCGTCTGACGATGGTGCGCTGGTAAGAGGCGGCACGAACGTCGCCGATTTCGCCCCAGCGCTGAGCGGACAGGATAGGGCGGTGGCCAGGGCTGCTGCCGATTGCTCGGCCCCGTAGGTTGCGCTGAACGCTGCCTCACCGGCCTGCTGGGCGCTGATGAGATCGAGCGCGCTGCGCTGACCGCCAAGGATGGCCGAGGATTTGGCACTCTCGAATGCCGCAGGGAATGGCTGAGGCACGGACACCGCCTGACTGCTGCATCCTCCAAAAACCGCACTGAATGCCGCCGAGGAGAGATAGGCATGAGCGGGCGCTGGATTGAGCATCGCCAGAAAGCAAGCGGCACCGAGCCAATCGGGCAGCTTGGAGCGCTTCCGGAATACTTGGTTGGTTTCTTTCATCCCGCATGAGTTAACGACCAAACCATAAGACGAAGTCGCGAGGCATGGTTAACACAGGAGTAAGCAAAACTTCGTCCCGCCCGGCCGACCATGACGATCACAAGCTCGCGATTGGAGCGGAACGGGAATCTAACCGTTCTAGCCAAAAAGTCCCGGGGCAAGCATGGGGGGCAAGCGCCTTCATTCAAATTTTTATAATATATATCAGTTAGTTGAATGTGAAAAAGGATGCCACTTCTGGGCACCATTTACCTATCCATGTTAGCTTGTCTGCGGTTGGAAAACCGCAGACTTCAGCCAACATCGATGGTGGACTAAGCCGGGCTCACCATTTGCGGCCCGGTCCCGTTACATCCTGCGCCGGGGTGCCGAGAGGCGCGAGGGGTTGTGGTTTCAGCACCAGCACCGGCTCACGCTGAATGGCATTTTCCAGCAGGCCGATAGCCGCTTCAAGCTGTGCATCCTTGCCCCCGAATGCGGCGTGGGGAAGGTTCTCCACCTCCACATCCGGCGCCACGCCAAGGCCCTCGACGATCCAGCGCCCGTCGAGCGCAAATTGCGGGCTCTCCGCAGTGCGCGCGATACCATTATCCGCCAGCACGGGGCGATCTGACAGCCACACTCCTGCGCCAGCTGTACGGGTGCCTACCAGAGGCGCGATACCGAGCGACTTGATCGCGGCGGCAAAGGTCTCGCCGTCGGAATAGGTGCGCTCGTCGATGAGCACCGCGATGTGCCCGCGATAGGCATTCTGCATGTTGGTGGTGGGGATGCCGCTCCCATCGGTATTGGCCCAAAAGCCCCACGCCTTGCGCATCAGCATTCCGACGATGATGCTGTCGATATTGCCGCCATTATTGCCGCGCACGTCGATAATGAGGCCCTGCTTGCCAAGCTGCGGGAAATAGTCGCGCGCAAAGCTGGCGACATCATCGGGGCCCATTGCGCGCAGGTGGATATAGCCGATCTTCCCGTCCGATAGCCGCTCGGTTTCGGTCCGTTTGCCTTGTACGAAGTCGCTATAATGGGCCTGCCGGTGCCCCTCTGCCGTCATCGGTTCGACTACCGCGCTCAGCTTGCGCGTGTCGCGCATAAGGTCGAGCCTGACCTGCTGTCCTGCCTTTGTCGCGATTGCCTGTTGCAGGTCGGCAAGGCTTGCGACCGGACGGCCATCGACAAGGCGGATCACGTCGCCGGTCTGCACGTCCACGCCGGGGCGACGCAGCGGCGGCAGCTGGGACACGAGATCGGCCTCGGCGCGCAGGATGCTGTCGATCCGTAGCCCTCCGGCCACCGGTGTGACCCGCGCGCCGAGATAGGCCATCGCCGGGTTTTCACGGTCGATCCGGAGCTCCCCGCCGCCAACCTGGCTATGCAGCGCACCGACCTGCGCGGCCATCTCGCCGAGCACCGCGTCAAGTTCTGAGCGACTGCCGATCCGGTCGAGGAACGGCTCGCGCGCGGCGCGCACCGCGCCCCAGTCGACGCCGCGAAGGGCCGGGTCGTAGAAGAAGTCGCGATGTAGGCGCCACGCGTCGACGAACATCTGCCGCCATTCCGCGCGCGGATCGATCGTCAGGCGCCAATCACCAAGGCGGACCTGATTGGCCGCGGGCTTTTCGGGAAACTTCCGGTCGGCGGGGACAAGAAAGAGCACCGGCTTGTTGGGCGGCCCGCTCAGCACCAGCGCGGTCTGGCGGTCGGCCGAGAGATCCATCCCGCGCGCGCCGGGCGCGAAGATTTCCTCGCGCGGGTCCTTCTTGTCGATCGCGATCGAGATGATGTCGTCGTCGCGGCGGGTGTAAAGGAACTTCTCGTTCGCCAGCAGCTGCCCTTCGACCCCCGGCTTGACCGGCAGCTTGTAGAGCCGGGCGGCCACCCCATCGAGCACGATGGAGGGCTTTGCCAGCGCTACCTTCTTGCCCTTCTTGTCCTTGGCCTCGCCCATGGCAGCCGCGCTTTCGGGCGTGTCTCTAGCTTCTCCTTCAGGCTTGTCCTCCGCTGCTGCGCGGGTCAGCTCATTGTCCTCACGCATCCGGAAACCGGCTGCCGGATCAAGCTGGAGCGCAAAGATCTCGCCGCGGTCGCTGAAGGCGACACCCATGTTGCGGTCGCCCCATGGGCTGCCCGGCTCGGGCGCGAAGTTGCGGTCGGAGATGAAATAGAGCCAGGCGCCGTCGTGCGCGAAAGCGGGCGCATAGCTGTTGTACTTGCCCGATGTCGCCTGAACGCGCCGGCCCGTGGCGAGATTTTGGATCTGGATGTCGGCCGTGTTGCCGCCATTGGTCAGCGCGACCTCGGCATAGGCGATGTGGGTCGAATCCGGCGAGAAAACGATATCGAAGAACGCGTCGTCCGCCCCGCTCTCGTTGCGCGCAAGCAATGTCACGCGGCCCGTGACGACATCGACTTTCTGCAGCCGCGACTTCTTGTCCCAGACCACCACGGTCTTGCCATCAGGCGCGATCGCGAAGGACCAGATGTGGGCATCATAACCCTTGGTCACCGCGACCGGAGTACTGGTGCCGTCGGCTGAAAGGGCAAATATATCGCCGCGGTCGCCCTGATCGAGAACCATGAACACCTTTTTGCCGTCGGACGACTGTACCGCCTGCCGCGCCCGCGCTGCCAGCGGCACCGGCAATTCGATGCGGCGCAACTGGCCGGGCGCGGCGAGCGCAACCCGTCCCCGTGCGGTCACCGCGACCATTTCGCCCGAGGCGGAAATCCGCGCCGCCTCGAACCAGCGCATCGGATCGTCGATCGCGCGAACGCGGGTCTGCTCACGGTCGGTAACGAGGTCGATTGCGAGCTTCTGCAGCGCACCTCGGCTGGTGGAGAATACGTGAAGATCGGCACCGTTCTGCAGGAACACGTCGCCCCCTTCCATGTTGGCCTGAAGCACAGGGAAGGGGAGTTCGGGGGAGTCCTGACGCAGGCCACTGCCATCCTCGGCAACTGACCACACCGCGTCCTTGCCCGACTTGTCGGCGATAAAGTAGATCCTTCCGCCATAGGCCATCGGCATCCGGATCGGCGCTCCAAAATCGGCGAGCAGTTGAACAGCCTCGGCCTCAGAGCCGGTCTGCCAGCGCCACAACTGCTCCATGCCGCCCCCGCGATAGAGCACCGCATTGTCGCGCGCCCGAGCATATAGACCACGGCGGATGAAAAACAGCGTGCGCCCGTCCGCCCCGAAGACCGCATCATTGGCGCGCCACAGGGGGACCGGTTTTGCCTCACCGCCGGACGGATCAATGGTATAAAGCACCTCGCCCATCCCTCCGCCCGTGATCGACGTGGAATAGATGACGTGTCCATCCGGGGTCCAGCCGATCGTGCGAACGAACCCGCCCTCGAAGGTCAAACGACGGGGCCGTCCGCCTGCTACGGGCATCACATAGATATCGCGGTCGCTATCGTAGCTGGCGGTAAACGCGATCAGCGTGCCATCCGGGGAAATGGCCGGCTCGCTTTCCTCGCCATCTGCATTGGTGAGCCGCACCGCGCTGCCACCGTCGCGGGCGCTGCGCCACAGGTCGCCCTCGCTGGCGAAGACCAGCACATCGCCGCGCGCCGCAGGGTACTGATAATAGCCCTCCTCGGCAGCAATCGGGAATGCGATCAAAGCAAGTAAACTGCCTGCGCCGACAAAAAGAGCTTTCATTGATACCACCCCTGAGATTTTGTCAGGTCTAGATGTCGCACCCCGGCACATTGAGCAAGCGGGCCGGTCGATTGCCATCTGTCGTCGGTAGACCACACATCAGCCCCATCAGCGCCCACGCTTGACAGGGCCGCCGCACACGGTCTGAACTGCGCCCGAAGCGATGGCAGGCGAGGGGGGGAGCGTTCATGCGATATATTCTGGTGGTCCTGAGCCTTGTCCTAGCAGTCGCAGGGCCAGCCCACGCGCAGGCGCCCGAACCGGCAGGTTATGACCAGTTAGTGACGCTCCACCAGGAACTGCGGCAGTGGATGCTTCCCGGCTTCACTGATGAAGTCGTGCTCGATTCAGGCGCGCGAATTGGGGATGTCTATGCCGATGACCTGATGGCGCAAAAGCTGGCGGGGCTGGAGCGGTTCGACACTGGCCTAGCTGCCCTGCCGGTCACCTCGTGGCCGCGCGCGCAGCAAGCCGATTACCTCGCCGTGAAGTCGATCCTCAACGGTTATCGCTTCAATCTGGAAGTGCTGCGCCCTTGGAAGCGCGACCCCGGCTTCTATCTCGATCCGCTCATGGCGGTCGCCTTTGCCGAGGTCTCCGGCGACAAGGCAGACGTGGCCAAGCTGCGGTCACGCCTGCGCGAAGTACCGCCGCTGCTCGCCTCAGCGCGGGTCAACCTTAAGGAAGTGGCGGGCGACTTCGCCGACCTTGCGCTCCACAATCTCGACAACAGCGACGGGGTGAACCACTATCACCCCTACCGCACCACCCCGCCCGCCGGGATCATCGGATGGTACGAGGATCTGCTCGCGCGCAGCCGCACGGCCCGTCCCGATCTCGTCACCGATGTCACTGCGGCCCGCGACGCGCTGGTCGCCTTCCGCGACTGGCTGCGTGCCGAACGCCCTTTTATGATTGCTCCGGGCGGGGTCGGGCCGGAGCGCTATGACTGGTACATCCGCCACGTCCGTATGATCCCGCTGACCGCCGCCGAGATGCAGACTTTGGCCGAGCGCGAGCACGAACGTATGACTGCCGCGCTCGTCCTGCTGCGCCACCGCAACCGTGATCTGCCGCAGCTGACCCTGTCGCAGGGTGCCTTCGAGCAAGCCGGCAAGATTGCCGCGACCGACCGCATCGTCCGCCAGTTCCTGCGCGAGGAGAAGATTATCACCATCCCCGAGGATATCGGCGATCTGGGCAGCAACACGCCATATATCGAGCGCCCCGGCGGGCCGAACTTCTGGGAGCAGATCCAGTTCCGCGATCCGATCCCCGATCACCTCCACGCCGTCATCCCCGGGCACCGCTTCGATACGGTGCTGGCAGAACGGGACACCCGCCCTATCCGCGGTCGATACAGCGATGGCGGACGGTCGGAAGGCTGGGCGACTTATCTTGAGGAAGCGCTGATGATTGCCGGGGCAACGCGCCATTCCCCGCGCGCTGACGAGTTTATCGAGCTCTTCGGTATCTTCCGCGCGGCGCGCGTGCCCGCCGACATTGCCATGCAGCAGAACCGCTGGAGCGTTGCCGAGGCGGTCGCCTACATGCGCGGCCGGACACCGTGGCTGGACGAGGATGTCGCGAGGGTCGACGTCGAGATCTACCTGCGCCGTCCTCCGGGCTATGGCATCGCCTACACCATCGGCAAGCTTCAGATGGACGCGCTGCTCGCGGACCGCTCAAGCCAGCTAGGCGAGGCCTTCAAGCTCGATGAATTCCACGACCAGTTCCTGGCTGCAGGACGTCTGCCGATTGCGCTGACGCGTTTCGAGATGACGGGGCTGGACGACGAGGTGGCGCTGTTCTGGAACACGCCGCCAATCCCGCCAGCCACGCGCTAGGTAGTGGCGCGGGCGAGCCTCGCGCGGGCTTCCGCCTCGCCAATAAGGGGCAGCAATTCGCCCATGTCGGGGCCGTGATCCATCCCGGTGAGCGCCTGGCGCAGCGGCAGGAACAGCGTACGGCCCTTGCGGCCGGTAGACTCCTTGAGAGCGCTCGTGAGTGCCGCCCAGGGATCATCACCCCAGACCAGTTTGGCTCCAGCTTCGGCAAGGAATGCCTTGTCCTCCTGCGAGAATGCGGGCTGTTCGATCGGGCCGGTCACCAGGCGCCACCACTCCGCTGCCTCGCCGATATGGGCAAGGTTCGGGCGCACCGCGTGCCAACCGGCGGCATCCATACCTGCGGGTAGGCGCGAAGCCACGGCTTCAAAGGACAGCTGATGGACGATCCCGGCGTTGAGCCGCTCGAGATCCTCTTCGTCGAACTTGGCTGGCGCGCGGCCGAAGGTTGCCAGATCGAAGCTGGCGGTCAGAGCCGCACGGTCAGCAACCGGTTCGACCGGCTGGGAGGTGCCGAGCCGCGCAAGCAGCGCAATGATCGCTTCGGGCTCGATCCCGCGTTCACGGAAGGCGTCGCAACTAAGCGAGCCGAGGCGCTTGGACAGCTTGCCCTCGCGACCCACCAGCAGCGCCTCGTGCGCGAAGGCGGGGATGGTTTTTGCTGCACTATCTGATGCAGCATAATCTGCAGCAAAAAGTGCGGTAAATATCTGGATTTGCACGGCGGTGTTCGACACATGGTCTTCGCCGCGAAGCACCTGCGTGATGCCCATATCAATATCGTCGATCGCGCTTGGCATCATGTAGAGCCACGATCTGTCGGCGCGGCGAATGACCGGATCGGACAGCTGCGCCGCATCGAACTTCTGGATGCCGCGGATGCCGTCTTGCCACGTGATTGGCTCGTCGTGGTCGAGCAGGAAGCGCCAGTGCGCCTGCGTGCCTTCGGCTTCCTTGGCCGCCCGCTCGGCATCAGTCAGCTTCAGCGCGGCGCGGTCGTAGATCGGCGGCAACCCGCGCGAGAGCTGGATCTTGCGCTTCACGTCGAGCTCCTGCGCAGTCTCGTAGCAGGGATAGATCCGCCCCGCCGACCGGAGCTGATCGAAGGCTGCCTGATAGCGATCCAGCCGCGCCGACTGCCGTTCTTCGCGATCCCACGTGAGGCCGAGCCAGGTGAGGTCCGCACGGATTGCCTCGACGTAATCCTCGCGGCTGCGTTCGGCATCGGTATCATCGATGCGCAGGATGAAGGTGCCGCCCGTCTGCCGCGCCAGCATCCAGTTGTGGAGCGCGGTGCGGATGTTGCCAACATGAAGGCGGCCGGTGGGCGATGGGGCGAAGCGGGTGGTGGTCATGCCCGTGCGGTAGAGCGCGCCGCCGCTACCCGCAAGCGGTCACAGCGCCCGGATTTCGGCCGCAGCCAGCGCAAGTGTGCCTTCCCAAAAGCGGTGCGCGCGCTCGGGGCGGACAAGGCCGTTCAGCGCCGCTTCGAAACCACCACGGCCACCCTCGGCAGCGGCATCGACAAAGGCACCGATGGTCGCTTCGTCATGGCTCAGCAGCCGGCAGCAATATCTCGAAATGTGGACGTTCTCGGGCCAATGGGCCGGAATCGCCTGAGCCAGGATCAGCGCCTTGGCCGCCACCTCTACGCTGCCGAGGCGGTTCGCCAGTTCCGGCACAGGATCGTGCCTTGCCCGTTCGTGCACAGCGATGAGCCGCATGGCATGGATGAACCGGCCCGCAATCGGCCCCAGACGTTCGATACGCGGCGGCACGGCCAGCGCGGCGATAATCGAGCGGGTGGCTGCGGTGGGGCATTGGGACATGGGACCTCGCTGTAGCTGGGAGACGACGCCGCCCATCTTACTTTATTGCGAGTGCGTTGCAATAACGACTATAAGCGTTTCGTCGCTGTCAAAGAAAAGCCCCGCCGGAGCTTGCGCTCGGGCGGGGCCGCTCTTGCCGCGAAAGCGGGGAGCTTACTCCTCGCCGTCGTCCTCGACGTCAACCGCCGGGCCCGAAGCCGCCATCGCAGCCATCGCGGCCTTCATTTTCTCTTCCGAACCAATCGCATCCGCAGCTGGCTCGGTTTCGCGCTGGCCTGTCTCAACAAGAGCGTCCTGCTGCCTCTTCCACGCCGCTTTCAGCGCCGCATCGCGGCTGTTGGCGGTGACACGCAGGCGGTTCATGCCCGCGCCGGTACCGGCGGGGATGAGGCGGCCAACGATCACGTTTTCCTTCAGACCGATCAGCGTGTCCTTCTTCCCTTCGACCGCCGCCTGCGTCAGCACGCGGGTGGTTTCCTGGAACGAGGCCGCCGAGATGAACGAACGGGTCTGGAGAGAAGCCTTGGTGATGCCGAGCAGCACCGGATTGCCCGAAGCGCCCTGCTTGCCCTTGGCGAGCTTGCCGTTGATCTCGAGCATTTCGGCCAGATCGACCTGCTCGCCGGGCAGCAGGGTGGTGTCCCCGCCATCGGTGATCTCGACCTTCTGCAGCATCTGGCGAACGATCACCTCGATGTGCTTGTCGTTGATCTTCACGCCCTGCAAGCGATAGACTTCCTGGATCTCGTCAACGAGATACTCAGCCAGCGCTTCCACGCCCATGACTTCGAGAATGTCGTGCGGGTTGGGCGAGCCGGAAACAAGGGTGTCACCCTTCTTCACGTAGTCGCCTTCCTGCACGTCGATCACCTTGGTCTTGGCAATCAGGTACTCGACGGGATCACCCTCCTCGGGAATGATCGCGATCTTGCGCTTCGCCTTGTATTCGCGGACGAATTCGATCCGGCCGGAAATCTTGGCAATAACCGAAACGTCCTTGGGCATACGCGCCTCGAACAGTTCGGCCACGCGCGGCAGACCGCCCGTGATGTCGCGGGTCTTGGCGGCTTCGCGGCTGGCACGGGCGAGAATGTCGCCCGCTTCGACCGTCTGGCCATCTTCGACCGACAGGGTCGTGCCCGGAGCAAGCATGTAGCGCGCCGCTTCGGTTTCACCGCTGCCTTCCGCCAGCAAGGTAAGCCGCGGACGAAGGTCTTCCTTCTTCTTGCGGCCCGTAGCACGGTTCTCGGTCACCACGCGTTGGGCGATACCGGTGGCATCATCCATCTGTTCTTCGAGCGTGATGCCTTCGGCCAGATCGACATACCGCACCACACCCGACTGTTCGGTGATGATCGGCAGAGTGAACGGATCCCACTCGGCCAGACGATCGCCGATCTTGACGTGAGCGCCGTCCTTGATCTTGATCACGGTCCCGTAGGGCACCTTGTGCATTTCGCGCTCGCGCCCTTCGGCGTCGATCACGGCGATTTCGCCGCTGCGCGACAAGCTGAGGATGCGGCCCATCTTGTCGGAAATGGTCTGCATCTCGCGGTATTCGACACGGCCTTCCGAGATCGCCTCGAGGTGCGAGGTTTCGTTGAGCTGCGCCGCGCCGCCGATGTGGAAGGTCCGCATCGTCAGCTGGGTACCGGGCTCGCCGATCGACTGCGCCGCGATGACGCCGACAGCCTCACCGATGTTGACCGGAGTCCCGCGTGCCAGATCGCGTCCGTAACAGGTCGCACACACGCCCATTTCGGCCTCGCAGACCAGCGGACTGCGAATCTTCGCCGACTGCACTTCGGCCGCTTCGATGGCCTTGACCGTCGCTTCGTCGAGAAGCGTCAGCTTGGGCACGATGACTTCGCCGGTCGTGGCGTTGACGATATCCTCCATGGTCGTACGACCGAGGATGCGCTCGCCGAGCGAGGCGATGACACTACCGCCCTGAACGATCGCGCGCATTTCGAGGTAATTCTCGGTGCCGCAATCTTCCTCAACGATGACGCAATCCTGCGACACATCGACGAGACGGCGGGTCAGGTAACCCGAGTTCGCGGTCTTCAGCGCGGTGTCCGCGAGCCCCTTACGGGCACCGTGGGTCGAGTTGAAGTATTCAAGAACGGTGAGACCTTCCTTGAAGTTCGAGATGATCGGCGTTTCGATGATCTCGCCCGAGGGCTTGGCCATCAGGCCACGCATCCCCGCAAGCTGCTTCATCTGTGCCGGGCTACCACGCGCACCGGAGTGGCTCATCATGTAGATCGAGTTGATCTGGGCTTCCTTGCCCGTATCGGCATCGATCGGCTGCGCCTTGATCTCGGCCATCATCGCGTCGGCGACCATGTCACCGCACTTCGACCAGGCGTCGATCACCTTGTTGTACTTTTCCTGCTGGGTGATGAGACCGTCCTGATACTGCTGTTCATAGCCAGCCACCAGATCCTTGGTCTCGTCGACCAACTTCACCTTGGAATCGGGGATGATCATGTCATCCTTGCCGAAACTGATCCCCGCCTTGAACGCGTGGCGGAAACCCAGTGCCATGATGGCGTCGGCAAACAGCACCGTGTCCTTCTGGCCGGTGTGACGATACACCTGGTCAATCACGTCGCCGATCTCGCGCTTGGTGAGCAGGCGGTTGATGATGTCGAAGGGCACCTTGTGGTTCTTCGGCAGACATTCACCGATCAGCATCCGGCCCGGGGTCGTGACAAAGCGCTTCATCGCCACCACGCCCTGCTCGTCGGCCTGCGGAACGCGGGCGATGATGCGGGTGTGGAGCGTGACCGCCTTGGTCTCGAGCGCCTGGTGCACTTCGGCCATGTCCGAGAAGCGCGGAAGCTTCTCGATCTTGGTGCCGTCGGCTTCCTCGATATATTCGGGGTGCTTCTCCTGCCGCTCCATCGAGAGGTAGTAGATCCCCAAGACCATGTCCTGCGAAGGCACGATGATCGGCTTGCCGTTGGCGGGCGAGAGGATGTTGTTGGTCGACATCATCAGCACGCGGGCTTCGAGCTGGGCTTCAAGCGAGAGCGGCACGTGGACCGCCATCTGGTCACCGTCGAAGTCGGCGTTGAAAGCCGAGCAGACCAGCGGGTGCAGCTGGATCGCCTTGCCCTCGATCAGCACGGGTTCGAACGCCTGGATTCCCAGACGGTGCAGCGTCGGCGCGCGGTTCAGCAGCACCGGGTGTTCGCGGATCACCTCGTCGAGGATGTCCCAGACTTCCTTGCGCTCCTTCTCGACCCACTTCTTGGCCTGCTTGAGGGTCATCGACAGACCCTTGGCGTCCAGACGGGCGTAGATGAACGGCTTGAACAGCTCGAGCGCCATCTTCTTGGGCAGGCCGCATTGGTGCAGCTTCAGTTCCGGACCGGTCACGATCACCGAACGGCCCGAGTAGTCGACGCGCTTGCCGAGCAGGTTCTGACGGAAGCGGCCCTGCTTGCCCTTGAGCATGTCGGACAGCGACTTCAGCGGACGCTTGTTGGCGCCGGTGATCACGCGGCCGCGGCGGCCGTTGTCGAACAGCGCGTCAACGGCTTCCTGCAGCATGCGCTTTTCGTTGCGGACGATGATGTCCGGCGCGCGCAGTTCGATCAGGCGCTTCAGCCGGTTGTTGCGGTTGATCACGCGGCGGTAGAGATCGTTGAGATCAGACGTCGCGAAGCGGCCGCCATCGAGCGGCACCAGCGGGCGCAGTTCGGGCGGGATGACCGGGATGACTTCGAGGATCATCCATTCAGGGCGGTTGCCCGAATCGATGAAGCTTTCGACGACCTTCAGACGCTTGATGATCTTCTTGGGCTTCAAGGCCGACTTTGTGGTCGCCAGTTCGTCCATCAGCGCGTCGCGCTCGGCCTCGAGGTCGAGCTGCATCAGCATGGTGCGCACGGCTTCGGCGCCGATGTCGGCGGTGAAGGCGTCTTCGCCGTATTCGTCCTGGGCTTCGAGGAGTTCATCCTCGGTCATCAGCTGGAACTTCTCGAGCGGGGTGAGACCGGGCTCGGTGACGATGTAGCTTTCGAAGTACAGCACGCGCTCGAGCTGCTTGAGCTGCATGTCGAGCAGCAGGCCGATGCGCGAGGGGAGCGACTTCAGGAACCAGATGTGCGCGACGGGCGCGGCCAGTTCGATGTGGCCCATGCGCTCGCGGCGCACCTTGGTCACGGTCACTTCGACGCCGCACTTTTCGCAGACGACGCCCTTGTACTTCATGCGCTTGTACTTGCCGCACAGGCACTCGTAGTCCTTCACGGGGCCGAAGATGCGCGCGCAGAACAGGCCGTCACGTTCAGGCTTGAACGTGCGGTAGTTGATCGTCTCGGGCTTCTTGATCTCGCCGTAGGACCACGAGCGGATACGCTCCGGCGAGGCGATGCCGATCTGGATCTGGTCGAAGGTTTCGGGCTTCGCCAGCTGGTTGGTGAATTTGGTCAGGTCGTTCATGACTGTGTTCCCTTAGGGGGATGAATCTCGAAAGCGGGGTGGCTGGGGGGCATCACGCCCCCCGTGCCTTATTCCGCTGCAATCGCGCTGTAGTCGGTCTGGTCTTCGTCCTCGTCGAGGATCGACTTCAGTTCGACGTTCAGGCCCAGCGAGCGCATTTCCTTGACGAGCACGTTGAAGCTCTCGGGGATGCCGGCCTCAAAGGTGTCGTCGCCCTTGACGATCGCTTCGTAGACCTTGGTGCGGCCGACCACGTCATCGGACTTCACCGTAAGCATTTCCTGCAAGGTGTAGGCGGCGCCGTAGGCCTGGAGCGCCCAGACCTCCATTTCGCCGAAGCGCTGGCCGCCGAACTGCGCCTTACCGCCCAGCGGCTGCTGGGTGACGAGGCTGTATGGCCCGATCGAACGCGCGTGGATCTTGTCGTCGACCAAGTGGTGCAGCTTGAGCATGTAGATGATGCCCACGGTCACCTTCCGGTCGAACGCCTCGCCGGTGCGGCCGTCATAGAGGACGGACTGACCCGAAGAGTCGATCCCTGCCTTGATAAGCATCTCCGACACGTCCGGCTCGCGGGCGCCGTCGAACACCGGGGTTCCCATCGGCACGCCGGCCGAAAGGTTGCCCGCCAGTTCGACGATATCGGCGGTCGAACGGCTTTCGAGATCCTCGAAATACTGCTCGCCGTAGATGTCCTTCAGACGATCCACGACCGCTGCCGGTGGGGCGACATTCGCATAGTCCGACGCCGCATTCGGATTGGCAGCACGCCAATCGTCGAGCATGTCCTTGATCTCGTGACCGAGAGCGCGGGCAGCAAAACCGAGGTGCGTTTCGAAGATCTGCCCGACGTTCATGCGCGAAGGCACGCCCAGCGGGTTCAGCACGAGATCGACATGCGTCCCGTCGGCGAGGAACGGCATGTCCTCGATCGGCAGGATGCGGCTGATGACACCCTTGTTGCCGTGACGGCCGGCCATCTTGTCGCCCGGCTGCAGCTTGCGCTTCACCGCGACGAAGACCTTGACCATCTTGAGCACGCCCGGAGCGAGTTCGTCGCCGCGTTCCAGCTTTTCCTTGCGGTCGTGGAACTTGGCATCGATCACCGCAACGGCTTCGTCGTACTGGGTCTTCACCGCTTCGATCTGTGCCTGACGGCCATCATCAGCCACCGCGAACTTGAACCATTCGTGGCGCTCGACATCGTCCAGCACGGCTTCGGTGATCTCCATACCCTTCTTCAGCCCCTTGGGTGCTGCCGAAGCGGTCTGACCGATCAGCATGTCACGCAGGCGGTTGTAGGTGGCACGGTTGAGGATGTTGCGTTCATCGGCCGCGTCCTTGCGGAGCCGTTCGATTTCCTCGTTCTGGATCGCACGGGTACGGTCGTCGATTTCGATACCGTGGCGGTTGAACACCCGGACCTCGACGATCGTGCCGGCCACGCCCGGGGGCAGACGCAGCGAGGTGTCACGCACGTCGCTCGCCTTTTCGCCGAAGATGGCGCGCAGCAGCTTTTCTTCCGGCGTCATCGGCGATTCACCCTTCGGGGTGATCTTGCCGACGAGGATGTCACCGGGGTGCACTTCTGCTCCGATGTAAACGATGCCCGCCTCGTCGAGGTTGCGCAGGGCTTCCTCGCCGACGTTGGGAATGTCGCGGGTGATATCCTCTGGCCCGAGCTTGGTGTCACGGGCCATGACTTCGAACTCCTCGATGTGGATCGAGGTGAAGACGTCGTCCTTCACGATGCGTTCGCTGATCAGGATGGAGTCTTCGTAGTTGTAGCCGTTCCAGGGCATGAACGCGACGAGGCTGTTCTTGCCCAGCGCGAGTTCACCCAGATCGGTCGAGGGACCGTCGGCGATGATGTCACCCTGTTCGATCACGTCGCCCACCTTCACCAGCGGACGCTGGTTGATGCAGGTGTTCTGGTTCGAACGCTGGAACTTCTGAAGCGTGTAGATGTCGACGCCCGACTGGCCGGGTTCGACATCGCCGATCGCGCGGATCACGATGCGGGTCGCATCGACCTGGTCGACGATCCCGCCACGCTTGGCCGCAATCGCAGCGCCCGAATCGCGCGCCACGGTTTCTTCCATGCCGGTACCGACCCACGGGGCTTCCGCCTTGACGAGCGGCACAGCCTGACGCTGCATGTTCGAGCCCATCAGCGCGCGGTTGGCGTCATCGTTTTCCAGGAACGGAATGAGCGAGGCGGCCACTGAGACGAGCTGCTTGGGGCTGACGTCCATCAGCGTGACGTGCTCGCGCATCGCCATCAGGTTGTCGCCGTTGTGACGCGCTGAGACCAGCTCTTCGACGAACGAGCCGTCTTCGTTGAGCTCGGCCGAGGCCTGCGCAACGGTGTGACGCTGCTCTTCCATCGCGGAGAGATAGATCACGTCGGCGGTCACCTTGCCGTCGATCACCTTGCGGTACGGGGTTTCGATGAAGCCGTACTTGTTGACGCGGCTGAAGCTCGCGAGCGAGTTGATCAGGCCGATATTCGGGCCTTCCGGCGTTTCAATCGGGCAGATACGACCATAGTGCGTCGGGTGAACGTCGCGGACTTCGAAGCCGGCACGCTCACGGGTCAAACCACCCGGCCCGAGCGCCGAGACGCGGCGCTTGTGGGTGACTTCCGAGAGCGGGTTGGTCTGGTCCATGAACTGCGAGAGCTGCGAGGAACCGAAGAACTCGCGCACCGCGGCCACCGCGGGCTTGGCGTTGATGAGGTCGTTGGGCATCACGGTCGACACATCGACCGAGCTCATGCGCTCCTTAACGGCGCGCTCCATGCGGAGCAGGCCGACGCGGTACTGGTTTTCCAGCAGCTCGCCCACCGAACGCACACGGCGGTTGCCGAGGTTGTCGATGTCGTCGACTTCGCCCTTGCCGTCCTTGAGGCCGACCAGCTCCTTCACCACCGCGAGGATATCTTCCTTGCGCAGCGTGGTGACGGTGTCCTCGCACTCGAGGTTCAGACGCATGTTGAGCTTCACGCGGCCCACAGCCGACAGGTCATAGCGTTCGGCATCGAAGAACAGGCCTTCGAACAGCGCCTCGGCAGTTTCCTTCGTCGGCGGTTCGCCCGGACGCATGACCTTGTAGATCGCTTCCAAGCCCTCGTCGCGATTCTCGGCCTTGTCGGCCTTGAGGGTGTTGCGGATCCACGGACCGGTATTGATTTCGTCGATGTCGAGCAGCGGCAGGCGGTCGATCCCGGCCTTATCCAGCGTCTCGATATGCTCGAGCGTCAATTCGTCACCAGCTTCGATGTAGATGCGGCCCGTGCTCTCGTCGATCATATCGACGGCGGCATAGCGGCTGACGACTTCTTCGGTCGGCAGAAGCAGCTCGGCGAGGCCATCCTTGGCCGCCTTGTTGGCAGCACGCGGCGAAATCTTCTGCCCGGCGGGGAAGACTTCTTCGCCCGTTGCAGCGTCAACCAGCGCAAAGGTCGGCTTGGCGTTGCGCCAGGCTTCGGCATTGAACGGGATCTTCCAGCCGTCCTTGGCACGCTCCCACGAGACGGTGTTGTAGAAGTACTGGAGGATATCCTCGGCATCGAGGCCCAGCGAATAGAGCAGCGCGGTTACCGGCAGCTTGCGCTTGCGGTCGATGCGGACGTTGACGATGTCCTTGGCGTCAAACTCGAAGTCCAGCCAGGAACCGCGGTACGGGATCACACGAGCAGCGAACAGCAGCTTGCCCGAGGAATGGGTCTTGCCGCGGTCATGATCGAACAGCACGCCCGGCGAACGGTGCATCTGCGACACGATCACGCGCTCGGTGCCATTGATGATGAAGGTGCCGTTGTCCGTCATTAGGGGCATGTCGCCCATGTAAACGTCCTGCTCCTTGATATCGAGGACCGAACGGGTCTCGGTTTCGCTATCCACCTCGAACACGATGAGGCGCAGTGTCACCTTCATCGGGGCAGCATAAGTGATGCCGCGCTGACGGCATTCGGTGGTGTCGTACTTGGGCTCTTCGAGCTCGTAATGCACGAAATCAAGCTCGGCAGAGCCGGCGAAATCGCGAATCGGGAAGACGCTGCGGAGCGTCTTTTCGAGGCCCGAAACATAACCGGTGGCCTTGTCCGACCGCAGGAACTGTTCGTAGCTTTCGCGCTGAACCTCGATCAGGTTCGGCATCTGCACGACTTCGTGGATGTCGCCGAAGATCTTGCGGATGCGCTTCTTGGCGGTCCCTTGTGCCTTGCGGCTGCGGGTCACGGGCGGCTTCGCCTTGGTTGCCATGGAAGATTGGGCCTCTTGATTGGGCCGCACGAGGCGTAAGACCTCGCGCGGACAGGAAAAATCGCAGTCGTCAGGCGCGAAAAAAGCCACTTGCGACGCCAAGACGCCGCATGGCCACCCCGCCGGTCCGGCTGGTGATGGCAGCAACATCTGATTGCATCGCGAGAGTGGCTATCCGCCGCTTCCATTTCGGGACCGATCCCCGCGTATGAATCGGTCTTGCTCGAAGCTGGCGTGAGGGGCGCATGTAGGATTGCACCCCCGCCCTGTCAACGCCCCAACGAGCACGGGTCGTCGCACACCGCGACAATATCGTCTTGGCGATCCGCGCGGGTTGGAATGCAAGCCAGGCGGCCTGTTTGCCTACCGCAGCGACCGCACCTTTAGCAGAGCCTCAATCGGACCGCACCCGCTCCATCACCAGCGCAGCGATCGCCAACAGCAGGATCGCGCCCGCCTCGTAGACCACGTTCTCGGCCTGCATGTCCTTGCCCTGAAGCACGATCAGTCTGGCGATTGCGGTGATCGCGATGAAGATCGGGAAGACGAACGACGAAGCCTTGCCGGTGTAGAACACCGCGATCATGGCGATTACTTCGGTGTAGAGGAACATCAACAAGATATCGGCCAGCACAATGCTGCCACGTTGATAGACCGCCGCGACCTCGGCCCCCGCAGCGCCGAGCGTCATCAGCGCTGCGACCATCAGCAAGCCCTGCTCGATGAAGCGGAGCGCCCTGCCGGCAGGGTTGGTCTTGGAGCCGGGTTCGGCGGGGTTAGGAGCGTCCATTGCTCGCACGATAGGTCCAAAGCCGCTCCGATCCAAGGCTTTGCCGCAAGTTTGCCGATCAGATGCCTCCGCAACGGCACGTCCGCGCGAGGGACAAATTCCTTGACTCGGCCCCCCGCACCGCTAATGCGCCCGCCGACCGGCCAAGCCTTTGGCTGATCCGGTCATCCGTCCGAGACAGTTGGTGAAGGCAATTGGGCCTTCTTAATTTCCAGCCTAGACGGGGAAACGAGATTTCGCAGGCAGCCTTACGCTACCTGCTCGCGTGCCTGCCATGATGCCGGCGCACACCCTCCTTCCCTTTCGACGGACTCGCCCGTGTTCGGAGCTTCGGCCCCGTACGCGGACAAACGTAGCCGGTCGCGCAGGAGCCATCCTACGCGACCATTAGTGAAGGAGTATGGCATGGATCGTTCGCAGAAAGCCGACGCGGTTGCCCAGCTCAATGCGGTCTTCAACGAGGTTGCCGTGGTGGTTGTCACCCGTAACCTCGGCATGACGGTGGCCCAGTCCACCGCCCTGCGCCTGAAGATGCGCGATGCTGGCGCTACCTACAAGGTTGCGAAGAACCGTCTCGCCAATCTCGCCCTCGAAAACACCGACTATGTCGGGCTCAGTGACATGCTCACTGGCCCGGTCGGGCTGGCCTGGTCGACTGACCCGGTCGCGGCTGCCAAGGCCGCTGTCGAATTCGCCAAGACGAACGACAAGCTCGAAATCGTCGGCGGGTCGATGGGTTCGGTCGTCCTCGACGAAGCAGGGATCCGGGCGCTTGCCTCGATGCCGAGCCTCGACGAGCTGCGCGCCAAGCTCATTGGTCTGGTCAACGCACCTGCGACGAAGATCGCCCAGGTCGTTACCGCACCCGCGGCCAAGGTCGCCCGTGTTTTCGCCGCTTACGCGGACAAGGCAGCCTAAGAGACGCTTTTCGTCCGACGAAACAATCTTGGGGCATTTCCGCCCCGCCACAATTTGGAGTGAACCATCATGGCCGATATTGCCAAGCTTGTTGAAGAACTTTCGAAGCTGACCGTGCTCGAAGCCGCCGACCTCGCCAAGGCCCTCGAAGAAGCATGGGGCGTTAGCGCCGCTGCTGCTGTTGCGGTTGCTGCCGGCCCGGCCGCTGCTGCCGAAGCTGTCGAAGAGCAGACCGAATTCGACGTCATCCTGACCGGCGACGGCGGGAAGAAGATCCAGGTCATCAAGGAAGTCCGCGCCATCACCGGCCTCGGTCTGACTGAAGCCAAGGCTCTCGTCGAAGGCGCGCCCAAGGCCGTCAAGGAAGGCGTGAACAAGGCTGAAGCCGAAGACATCAAGAAGAAGATCGAAGAAGCCGGCGGCACCGTCGAGCTCAAGTAAGCCCCTTTGGAAGTTTTGCGGGTGTCTTGAAGCACTCGCAGATGGGAGGGCGGCGCCAGCGATGGCGCCGCCCTTTTTCGTTTACCTGCCAAAATTTGATGCTACCCCGAGCGGGAGGATTCCGAGGGGGGATCCTTGCAATAGGGGGCCTTATCTCGATGCAATTCAAATCTCTGGTTCTCGCCGCAGTGGCGGGCGCCTCGCTTGGTGGCTGTGCTACCGTCATGAACGGTACCAACATCGATTACATGACCCAGACCGACCCCACCGGCGCGGACATCGTGTTCCTCAACGGCCTCAAGTGCACCTCGCCCTGCACGATCGAACTGAAGCGCGGCGCGGACACCCGGATCGACATTACGAAGCCGGGCTACGAGCCGGTCTATGTCCTCGTCCAGTCGCGTCTTGCCGGATCGACCTTCGGCAACATCCTTGCAGGCGGGATCATCGGCGGCGTGGTCGACGGCGGCAATGGCGCGAGCAACACGCTCTACCCGCGCCCGCTCAAGGTGCGCCTCGCGCCGGTCGGCTCGGGCCAGAAGGCGATGCTGCTCGACAAGGACGGCAAGGACATCTCGTCGGTCGACGACCATAACGACAAGGTGCGCGCCGACGTTGCCAAGACGATCGGCTCCGAACTGGCAGGCATGGGCGCTGCCCCTAAGAACTGAGCCGGACAGGCAACGACAGACACGAAGGGCGGTGCCAGCGATGGCGCCGCCCTTTTCGCATCGGCGAAGCTGCCCAAGGCACGGTCGCGGGCTTTTCACCTTCCCTTGAGTCGCCCGCACGCCTATCCGGTCCGGCCCGCCCGACTGCGGGCCGATGACCGATATGACACAGACAACCACTCTCGACACGCCCGGCTGGGGGCAAGAACTGCGCGCGACGCTGGCGCTGGCCGTGCCGCTTGCCGCGACGAACCTACTCCAGATGCTGATCCACGCGGTCGACGTGATCTTCATCGCGCGGCTCGGCGATACGCCGCTGGCCGCATCGAGCCTCGGCATCGCGATCTTCGGCCTCACCGTCTGGGCGATGACCGGCCTGATCGGCGCCTGCGCCCCGCTGATCGCGGCCGAGCGCGGGCGCAAGCTGCATTCGGTGCGCGATATTCGCCGCTCGGTGAGAATGGGCATTTGGGTGGCGGTGGCCTTCGGCTTCGTCGGCATGGGGGTTGCCTTCGCCGGAGAGCCGCTGCTTCTGCTGAGCGGGCAGGCCCCCTCCATCGCCGCGCTGGCGGGCGATTTCCTGTTCGTTATCGCCTTTGCCATGATCCCGATGATCGTCGCCGGCGTGTTCCGCATCTTCGTCGCCGCGCTGGGTAAGCCGGGTTACGCGACCGCGATCACCCTGCTGGCGCTAGGCACCAACCTCTTCGGCAATTGGGCGCTGGTATTCGGCAACCTCGGCCTGCCTGCGCTGGGTCTGACGGGATCGGCGCTGTCGAGCGTCATGACGTCGCTGGCGATGCTGGCGGCCTATGTTATCGTCATCACTCGCGATCGCACCCTACGCCGCTATCGCATCTTCGGGCGCTGGTGGCGGCCGGAATGGAAGCGGCTCAGGGAGATCATGGTGATCGGCACGCCGATTTCGTTGACCGTGCTGGCAGAGGCCGGCCTGTTCAGCGGCGCGGCGCTGCTCATGGGCCGCTTCGGCGAGACCGAACTGGCCGCGCACACGCTGGCGCTGAACCTTGCTGCCCTTGCCTTCCAGATCCCGTTCGGCACCGCGCAGGCGGCGACTATCCGGGTCGGCTTTCACCACGGCGCCGGCGACCGCGTGGCGGCCGGACGCGCCGGCTGGGTGGCGGTCGCCATCGGGACTGGGTTCATGAGCATCACCGCGCTTGCCATGACGCTGATGCCGACGGCGCTGCTGCGCGTCTATATCGACCCTGATGCGGCAGCAAACGCCGCGCTGGTCGGCTTTGCGCTGCAATACCTCGTGTGGGCGGCGATCTTCCAGCTGGCTGACGGAGTGCAGGCAGTGGGCGCGGGGGCTTTGCGCGGGCTTCAGGACACCCAGGTGCCGATGTGGATCGCGATCTTCAGTTACTGGGTGCCGGGCTTCGGCTTGGCCATCGGCCTCGGCTTCTACACTCCGCTTGAAGGGACAGGCGTGTGGATCGGGCTCGCCACCGGACTGTTCTTCGCCGCCGCACTGCTGCTGTGGCGCTGGGCGCGGCGCGACCGGCTCGGGTTGACCAAATACGCCTGAAGCCCGCTTCAGGATTTGGCGTGGAGCGGGCGCCCGTCGCGCTGGGGAGTGGGCATGGAAATGCCGGCCGCATCGAAGCGCTGTTTGGCCGCCTCGGTCAACGCCCATTGCAGACCCTGATAGTCTCCGGTCTGGCACCACACCCTGAGACCCAGCGTCACCACGCTGTCTGCCAGTGCAGAGACGAACACTGCTGGCGCAGGCTCTGCCAGCACGCGTGCATCACCTGCGGCCAACGCCAAAAGCTCTGCTTTCGCTTCTGCGATGCTGTCTTCGTAGCCGATGCCGATCAGCAGTTCGAACCGCCGCGTCGGCATCCGCGAGAAGTTTACGATCGGCTTGTTCCAGAGCTCGTTGTTCGGGACCATCACGTAAAGGCCGTCGTGCTGGAGCACTTCGGTCGTGAACAGCCCGATGCCCTGCACCACCCCGTTGACGGAGCCCGCAGCGATCGCCTCACCCACCCGGAAGGGGCGCTGGAGCAGGATCATGACGCCCGCCGCAACGTTCGACAACGTGCCCTGCAGCGCCAGCCCCACTGCCAGCGCAAGGCCGCCCAGCGCTGCGATGATCGATGTGGTCTGCACCCCGAACTGGGTCAGCACGGTGATGGCGACGACCACCCACAGCGCATATTTGATGATGTTGCTGAGGAACCTCGCGACCGTCGGATCGATGCGCGTATTGCCGGTCAGCGCCCGGTCAGCCCATTTCGATAGCACACGGGCGAGGATCACACCGATCACCAGCACCGCAACCGCGCCGGTCAGATAGGCGAGGTTGATCTTTAGCCACAGCCAAGCCTCACGGGCGACGTCGATATGGTCGTTGATGACGGCAAGCTTCGGGGGAGGCGTGGGGGTCTTCATTCTGCGCTGGGGCTCCGTGCGGGTCGGCCACGGGATAACGGAGCCGACCGGCGCTGGCCACCCCAAGCTGGAAATCACGCGGCACACGCAAATTTTTTGCATGCGCAGGGGTTGATTCATTCGTTGCCCACGACCAAATGCCGCTCCGTTGGCACTCTCGAGAGGAGAGTGCCAAGATATTTCACCCCTTCAAGGAAAGGTCATAACCATGGCATTTCGTCCGCTGCACGACCGCGTTGTGGTCCGTCGCATCGAAGCCGACCAGAAGACCGCTGGCGGCATCATCATCCCCGATAGCGCCCAGGAAAAGCCCAGCGAAGGCGAAGTCATCGCCGTCGGCGAAGGCAACCGTGACGACGCCGGTGCGCGCATCGCGCTAGACGTCAAGGTCGGCGACCGCGTGCTGTTCGGCAAGTGGTCGGGCACCGAAGTCAAGATCAACGGCGAAGACCTGCTGATCATGAAGGAAAGCGACATCATGGGGATCATGGGCTGATCGCCTGATCCTGTTCGCTTCCTTCCACTACCAACCCAATCTCAGGAGAAACAATCATGGCAGCCAAGGACGTTAAGTTCGGCCGCGAAGCCCGCGAAGGCATTCTGCGCGGCGTCGACATCCTCGCCAACGCCGTCAAGGTGACGCTTGGTCCCAAGGGACGTAATGTCGTCATCGACAAGAGCTTCGGTGCGCCCCGCATCACCAAGGACGGCGTCACCGTCGCCAAGGAAATCGAACTCAAGGACAAGTTCGAGAACATGGGCGCCCAGATGCTGCGCGAAGTCGCCAGCAAGGCGAACGACAGCGCCGGTGACGGCACCACCACCGCCACCGTGCTCGCCCAGGCGATCGTCAACGAAGGCATGAAGTCGGTTGCCGCCGGCATGAACCCGATGGATCTCAAGCGCGGGATCGATCAGGCCGTGCTCGCCGTGGTCGAAAACCTCAAGAACCGTTCGAAGGACGTATCGGACAGCTCGGAAATCGCGCAGGTTGGGATCATCTCGGCCAACGGCGACCGTGAAGTCGGCGAGAAGATCGCCGAAGCCATGGAAAAGGTCGGCAAGGAAGGCGTGATCACCGTCGAGGAAGCCAAGGGCCTCGAGTTCGAACTCGATGTCGTCGAAGGCATGCAGTTCGACCGCGGTTACCTGTCGCCCTACTTCATCACCAACCCCGACAAGATGACCGTGGAACTGGATAACCCCTATATCCTGATCCACGAGAAGAAGCTGTCGAACTTGCAGGCGATGCTGCCGATCCTCGAAGCCGTGGTGCAGTCGGGCCGTCCGCTGCTGATCATCGCTGAAGACATCGAAGGTGAAGCGCTGGCGACCCTCGTAGTCAACAAGCTGCGCGGCGGCCTGAAGGTTGCAGCTGTGAAGGCTCCGGGCTTCGGCGATCGTCGCAAGGCGATGCTGCAGGACATCGCGATCCTCACCAAGGGCGAGATGATCAGCGAAGATCTCGGCATCAAGCTCGAGAACGTCACTGTCGGCATGCTCGGTCAGGCCAAGAAGATCTCGATCGACAAGGACAACACCACCATCGTCGATGGCGCCGGTGATGCCGAAGACATCAAGGCGCGCGTTGCCGAGATCCGCACCCAGATCGACAACACCTCCAGCGATTACGACCGCGAGAAGCTGCAAGAGCGTCTCGCCAAGCTTGCTGGCGGCGTTGCCGTGATCAAGGTCGGCGGCGCCACCGAAGTCGAAGTGAAGGAGCGCAAGGACCGCGTCGACGACGCTCTCCACGCAACCCGCGCTGCGGTTGAAGAAGGCATCGTCCCCGGCGGCGGTACGGCTCTGCTTTACGCCACCAAGGCTCTCGAAGGCCTCAAGGGCGCGAACGAAGACCAGACCCGCGGCATCGACATCATCCGCAAGGCGATCACCGCCCCGATCAAGCAGATCGCCCAGAACGCCGGCCATGATGGCGCGGTCGTTGCAGGCAACCTGCTGCGCGAGAATGACGAGACGCAGGGCTTCAACGCTGCCACCGACACCTACGAAAACCTGGTGAAGGCAGGCGTGATCGACCCGACCAAGGTCGTTCGCACCGCGCTGCAGGATGCAGCTTCGGTTGCTGGCCTACTGATCACCACGGAAGCTGCGATCGTGGAACGTCCGGACGACAAGCCGGCCGCCCCCGCCATGCCCGACATGGGCGGCATGGGCTTCTAAGCCGCTAGGGCGGGCGCGAGCCAGCGCAAGCTGGGTCCGCCGCGCCCAATGCCGGCCAGCGGGGCCAACGGCCCCGTCTGACGACTCCGGCTTTGCCGGCGTCGGCCCAAGCACCAAAACAGGAAACCCCGGCGGAGCGATCCGCCGGGGTTTTCCTTTGCCCGCAGGACAGGCCGCGCCTGAGAGCGGTCAGCACGCGGCCCGCGTCTGATTCAGGTTACGCAGACCCCGCCGCCCGCCTGCCATCCTCCCGGGACAACCCAAGCGGAGGATATGATGCGACACGAAAACCCCGCCCGATGGCCCTATATTGCGCTGGCAGGGATCGGCCTTGCTGCCATCCCGCTGGCTGCGGTTGCAGCGAAGCGCAGCCGCCGCGCGGTCGATCACGACAGCGCGCCGGGCTACACCGCAAGGCGATCTTTCGGCGACTACAAGGTCGTTGGCCGCACTGTCACCATCGCCCGCCCGCGCGCCGAACTGTTCGCCTTCTGGCGCGATTTCCAGAACCTGCCGCGCTTCATAACGAACCTTGAACGGATCGAACCTTCAGGGGACGAGCCCGGCCACAACACGTGGCACATCCGCGCGCCTGCCGGAAAGGTCTATGCGGTCAACACCCGCATCGCCCGCGAGATCGATGGCGAGTTGATCGCATGGCGCTCGACCGACGAATCCGAAGTCGACACCGAAGGGCGGGTGACATTCGAGGAAGCGCCCGGGGATCGCGGCACGCGGGTAGGCCTTATCATCGCCTACAAGCCCAAGGGCGGGTCATTAGGCCAGACCATCGCCACCCTTGCCGGCCGCAGCCCCGAACTTCAGGCGCGGCACGACCTCAAGCGTTTCAAGATGCTGATGGAGGCAGGCGAGATCGCCACCCCCGCGCGCACCTGCGACGAACACCGGAAACAGAAAGAGGAGGCCCGCTGATGCGCGCTCTGACATGGCAAGGCACCAAGAAAGTCAGCGTCGAGACGGTTGACGATCCCGAGATCGTGAACCCGCGCGATGCGATCATCAAAGTCACCTCGACTGCGATCTGCGGCAGCGATCTGCACCTGTATGACGGGGTGATCCCGTCGATGAAGCCCAGCGATATCCTCGGCCACGAATTCATGGGCGAAGTGGTGGAGACCGGCAGCGACAGCACGCTACAGAAGGGCCAGCGCGTGGTGGTGCCGTTCACCATCAGCTGCGGCGGGTGCTTCCATTGCCGCATCACCCAATTCAGTGCCTGCGAGAATTCGAACCCGGCCGAAAAGCAGGATATGTCCGAAACGCACTATGGCCACCCGATGGCGGGGATCTTCGGCTATTCGCACATGACCGGCGGCTATTCCGGCGGGCAGGCGGAATATGTCCGCGTGCCGTTCTCGGATGTCGGCCCGATTGTGGTTCCGGACCATCTGGACGACGACCAGGTGTTGTTCCTTTCCGACATTCTGCCCACGGGATGGATGGCAGCCGAAAATGCCGAGATCCAGCCGGACGACACGGTGGCGGTGTGGGGCTGCGGCCCTGTCGGCCTGTTCGCAATCCAGTCGGCCATTGCGATGGGCGCGGCGCGGGTGATCGCGATCGACCACTATCCGCACCGGCTGGAGCTGGCGCGCAAGCTGGGGGCGGAGACAATCAACTTCCGCAATAGCGACGTGCGCGAGGCCTTGATGGAGATGAGCGGCGGGATCGGCGTGGACCCCGTGATCGACGCGGTCGGCATGGAATCGCACGGCTTTGCCGCCGACAACATGATCGACATCGCCAAGCAGACCATCGGCATCGGCGCCGACCGGACGAGCGCGCTCAAGCAGGCGATCCTTGCGGTGCGGTTTGGCGGACGGGTCTCTGTGCCGGGCGCCTATGGCGGGATGACCGACAAGTTCCCGCTGGGCGCGGTAATGGAGAAAGGCCTGCAACTGCGCACCGGCCAAACCCATGTGCAGCGTTACCTCAAGGACCTGCTCGGCAAGATCGAGGAGGGTGATATAGAGACCACCTTCCTCATCAGCCACCGCCTGCCACTGGAGGACGCCGCGACCGGCTACAAGAACTTCAAGGAGCAGCAGGACAGCTGGACCAAGGTGGTGCTGCAGCCGGGGATGGCGGCTGCGGCCTAGGCGCTGCCCGCCTCCCACAGATCGTAGGGGAAGGCCGCCATCAGCGGCGCGGGATCGAAGGCGGTCGGCGGCAGGGGGCCGCGCGCGATCGACTCTTCGATGCTGCCGCTCGACCAGAAGAGGGTCCGGCCGGCGCCGCGGTGGTAGTCCTCGTATTTGAAGTCATGCTCCAAGGGGCCCAGCCGCACCTGTGTGCAAGGGACCCCGAAGGCGTCGGCAATGATCAGACCGTGAAGCGAGCTGGCGACGACGAATTCGCACGAAAGGATCGCGTCGATCACCGTGTCCCAGCGCGCGGTCGGGTCGATCACCCTCGGGTCGTGCACCAGCGCAAGATCGTTGAGGTTGGGGACGATGCCGATCTTCCCGGGAGTTGCCGCCCGACGGAAGCGGGTCGGGAACAGCTGCGGGATCAGCAGCGCGGGATCGCCGAATATCGCTGGGCAAGCGATGCCGCGTGAAACTAGCCATTCGCGGGTAAGCGGCCCGCGCACGGCCCTGACATCGAGGCAGGAAAAGCCGTGCGCCTCATCGGCGATCTTGCCGTTGCGTCCGCTGCCCCACACCGTCTCGCCATCGCGGGCGAAGTGCAGCACGGACCCGATCGAGAAGAGCGAGGTCGGCAGCCCGACCGGCTCGTCGGCGAGCATCTCCCTGCGCGCCAGCATCCGCGCAACCACGGCTGAGGCGAGATAGTCGCCGAAGTTCAGCTTGTTGCGCGGCGACCAGAAGAAGATGTCGACGCGCGGGTAGGCGAAAGCCGGGAAGCGCTCGTCGTCCTTGCGCTCCTCGGGCTGCGGTCTCGCGAACAGAGCGCGCAGGTTCATCGGAGGGCCTGGCGTCCAGCCATGCTCGCCACTGCTTCTTCCCGGGCGAACAGCTTGCCGAGAAAGCCGCGCAAGTCCTGTGTCACGCGGTCCCATGACAGCGCGGCAAGGTCAGGCACACTCCCGGGGCGCATTGCCCTCACATGGTCCGCAAAATCGGTCAGCACCTGCGGCGTGATCAGCCCGTCATACAGCCACACCCAGTCGTGACCGACCAGCTCGGCCAGCGCGGGCATAGAACCGGTCGCCGGCACCAGCACCGGCCGCCCGCGCGACAGCGCATGGATAGCGGACCCGCTGTTGAGGATCTTGCGATAGGGCAGCACAACGCCATGCGCGCGGTCGATCGCGGCGTCGATTTCGCCGGGCGAAAGGAGCGCGTTCGAAAGCTGGAAGCGCACAGCCGAATCCCGCCCGGCGGCGGTCTCAAGCTGTGCGGCATAGTCCGCGTCGTGCCGCTTGCCGACGATCGCCACCTCGATCCGTGCGGCCGCCACGCCTTGCGCGGCCACGGTCAGTTCGGAGAGGTTCTTGTAGGGCCGCACCAGCCCGATCGAGGCAAGTCGCACCCTCTCGCCGGGCGTGGGTGGCGCGAAGGCGGAGCCAGAACGCGGATAGGCCCCATGCACCGTGACCTGCTCGGCAATCCCCCGCGGCAGGCGATGCGCGGCGCGGACCAGATCGCGCGAGCGTTCCGAGAGGTAGATGACTCCATCGAGCGAGCGGAGAAAGGCGTGACGGAACAGCGCTCCCCTGCCCTGCGTATCATGCGGGAGCGCGTTGTGCGCGAGCCAGACGATCTTGAGCCCGGTTGCGATCTTGCAAAACCAGAGCCGCAGCAGCTGTTCGCCCGCGAACTTCCAGTCGCGCGCATTCATGAACGCGTCCGGCCAATGGAATATGACCGCGTCGCACTGCATAAGGCCTCTCAGCCCCCATTCGTACTCCACGGGCTGCAGGCCTGCGTCCCGCAACGCCTGCGCAAAGCGGCCGGTGAAGGCGTTGAATTCGCTCGCCATCGGCGCGACCGCGACGATCCTGGGGTCTGAAAAGGACATGACTTTCCTTGCGGCGAAAGCTCCCGCTGACTGCAGCGAGATAACTTTTGACGCAGAGGACTTATGCGTCCCTGGCGGCACGAAAACTAACCTATAGAATTAACACCTGAACCTTGGCGCGCGCCTGACACGCTGCGCCGTCCACGCCGCTCGCCTTACCCGATCAGGTGCTCGCCCCGGATCCATCTTACGGTCCCGGACGACGCGCGCATCACCACGCTCTCGGTGGTCAGGATCGTCTCGCCGGTCGGCTTGCGGCGACGCTTGACGCCGCGCAGCAGCGAGCCGTCGGTCACGCCGGTGGCAGCGAAGATGCAGTCGCCCTTGGCGAGGTCTTCAAGCTTGTAGATGCGGTTGAGGTCCTCGATCCCCCATTTGCGGGCCCGGGCCTTTTCGTCTTCGTTGCGGAACACCAGACGGCCGTTGAACTGCCCACCGACGCAGCGCAGAGCCGCTGCCGCGAGCACGCCCTCGGGTGCGCCGCCCTGGCCCATATACATGTCGATGGTGGTTTCCTCGTCGGTCACCGCGATCACGCCGGCCACGTCGCCATCACCGATCAGCACCACGCCGCAGCCGATGCTGCGCAGCTCGGCGATTAGTTCGGCATGGCGCGGGCGGTCGAGCACGCAGACATTGATGTCAGAGGGCTTCACGCCC
Organism: Porphyrobacter sp.; assembly: GCA_027533455.1. GTDB lineage: Bacteria > Pseudomonadota > Alphaproteobacteria > Sphingomonadales > Sphingomonadaceae > Erythrobacter. The sequence goes on from JAPZUC010000001.1 coordinate 88,736, forward strand.
TTGGCATGGGCGACCGCACAGACATTCTCGGTCGGCGACTTGGCAAGATCGATGATGCCTTCGGGATAGCCGGGGCCGACAGCAATCTTGTCCATATAGGTGTCGGGCGCGTTGAGCAGACACCCTTCTTCCGCCGCCGCCAGCACCGCGAGCGCGTTCGGCCCGGCCTTGGCGGTGATCGTGGTGCCTTCCAGCGGATCGAGCGCGATGTCGATCTTGGGGCCTTTGCCCATGCCGACCTTCTCGCCGATGAACAGCATCGGCGCCTCGTCACGCTCGCCCTCGCCGATCACCACGGTGCCGTCCATGTAGAGATTGTCGAAGGCGCGGCGCATGGCTTCCACCGCCGCTGCATCCGCCGCTTTTTCGTCGCCGCGCCCGATCAGCTGTGCCGCGGCAATCGCCGCCGCTTCGGTGACGCGCACCATCTCCAGCACAAGCACGCGCTGGATGGCATTATCCGCCGCGGCTTGTGCGGTTTCGGCAAGGTCGGTATTCGTGGCGGAGTTCATGTGCAATTCAGCCCTTCTTCGCTATGGTTGCGACCAACCAAGTATCACCCCGGCGCTTAAGCGGATGGAGACAGGTTTGTCGAGCAATGCAACGCCAGTCCTGTCCGGTTTTCGTACCGCCCTGTCTGCTGCAGCTCTGGGACTTGCGCCTTTCTGGCTAGCTCCTCTGGCAGCGCAGGATGACGCGGTCGAGACAGCCCCGCCTCCTGCCGATGCCGCGCCGCCTGTGCCAGCCGTGCCGCCGGGCGGGACAGCGCCCGAAGGCGGCGTGCCGCCGCGGGTGAACCTTATGGTGACGGTCCCCCGGGACGAGCCCAGCCAGGCCGACGTGCGAGAATGCCGCGATGACGAGGAAGCCGCAGCCCTCAACGGCGAGATCGTGGTGTGCCGCGCGCGCGGCAGCGACGGCACCGGCCTCACCGGCACGCGCGAAGAAAGCCAGAAGCGCTATGCGCAAGAGACCATGCTGAAGGGCGCGCCGCAAGCACCCGAAGCTTTCGGCATTCCCGATAACGGCAAGGGAATCGGCTTCGGCAAGCCCCCGCCGGTCGCCATCACGGTCGATTTCGCGGCCCTGCCCAAAGCTCCGGCGGGCTCCGACGCCGATCGTCTGGCGCGCGGGCTTCCCGCGCTCGGGCAGGATGGCGAGCTGACCGAGGAACAGGAACGCGCACGGCGCGAGGCGGAGGGGATCAAGACTACCGTGCCCGCTCGCCCTAGAAAGAAGGGCGGGTAAGGGCACGAGGCCAGTGCTCCTCCCCCTCATCACCGCCGCGCCGCTGCTGGCCATTCTGATGCAGGTCGGGCCGCAGGTTCCGCCCCCGCCCGGCATCCCCGAGCTGCAACGTCGTACCTCCACAAAACCTGCGAAACCTGAACTTCCACGGGTGCCGATCGACCTTGGCCCCGACACGCCAACCGCTGCCGAGCCGCCGCAGAAGATCGACATCCTCGCGGCCCCGCAGGCCTCCGAGGCCGCCAATGCGGCAGAGCTCAAGGAATGTGCTGACGCGACAGAGCGCGGCGTGGTGGCGGGCGAGATCGTGGTATGCCGCGAACTTCCGGCAGACACTTCGCAAATCTACAGCGGCAGCCGCGAGGCCTGGCTGAAGGACTATGCGGAGCGCACCATGAATGCCGGCACACTACCACCGCCCGATGTGGCAGGCGAAGGTATCTTCCGAGGTCCGGCAACAGTCAGCGGACCCTGCTTCATCCCGCCCTGCCCCAAGGACGCGGCACTGGTCGTTGATGTCGAGGCGATCCCACCCCCGCCCGAAGGCTCCGACGCCGAGCGGGTGGCGCAGGGCCTCGCTCCGGTCGAGAGCGACGCGGCACCTCTGGACGAGGGCACCCGCCGCCGGGTCGAGGCGGAGCTGGGACTGCCGGAAACAGCCGAGGCCGCACCGGCCCTTCCGCCTGAAGGATAGGGCCTAACGCGGCAGGATCGGCAGCACCAGCGGGTCGCCCGCCAGACTGTCGGAGCCTTCGAGCAGTGCCAGCGCCTTGGCGACGCAGCGTTCCGGCCCCTCGTGCGTGACCATCGCCACCATCACCTCGCCGCCGCTTTGCGACCGGCCCTGCTGGATCAGGCTCTCGATCGAAACATCCCCGTCGCGCAGCGCAGCGGTAAGTTCGGCGAGCACGCCGGGGCGATCCTTGACCATGAAGCGGATATAGGTGCGCTCGGTGCGGTGGCCCGGCTCGGCAGGCGGCATCGCAACGAGCTGCGCGCTCGGGATCGAGAAAGGCGCGCCCACTTCGTCGCGGGCGATATCGATAAGGTCGGCGGCGACCGCGCTGGCAGTCGGGCCGTCGCCTGCGCCTGCGCCCTGGAACAGCAGTCGTCCGGAGAAATTGCCTTCGGCCACCACCGCATTGGTCGGGCCATCCACGGCGCTCAAGGGGTGGCCCTTGGCAACGAGGCAGGGGCGCACGCGCTGGAGCAGGCGCGGGCCATCCGCGGTCTCCTCCACGTCGGCCTCGCCGATCAGGCGGATAACGAAGCCCAGCGCATCGGCCTGCGCGATGTCGGCGGCGCGCACCTGGGTAATGCCGCTGATCCGCACGCCCGCAAAATCGACCTGCGCGCCGAACCCGATTGCGGCCAGGATTGCCAGCTTGTGCGCGGCGTCCACGCCCTCGATGTCGAAGGCGGGATCAGCCTCGGCAAAGCCCAGCCGCTGTGCTTCGGCCAGCACGTCGGCGAAGTCGGCGCCAGTCGCTTCCATCTCGGAGAGGATGTAATTGCAGGTGCCATTGAGGATGCCGTAGACCTTGGTGAGCATATTGGCGCTGGTGCCCTCACGCAGGCCCTTGATGACCGGGATGCCACCCGCCACCGCCGCCTCGAACTTGAGCGCGGCGTTCGCGCCCTCGGCCAGCTTGGCCAGCTCGAGCCCGTGATGCGCGATCATCGCCTTGTTGGCGGTCACGAGCCCCTTGCCCGCGCCAAAGGCTGCACGTGAAAGGGTGAGCGCAGGGCCGTCCGAGCCGCCGACCAGTTCGACCACAACATCGACATCCTCGCGCCGGGCGAGCGCGGTCATGTCGTCTTCCCACGCGAAGCGCGCGATATCGACGCCGCGATCCTTGCCGCGGTCGCGGGCGGAGACAGCGACCACCTCGATCGGGCGACCGGCGCGCGCGGCGATCAGCTTTGCGTTGGTGTCGAGCAGGCGGATCACGCCCGCGCCCACCGTGCCGAGCCCGGCAATTGCAATACGAAGCGGTCTGGCGGCGGTATCGGTCAAGCGGGCGCTCCTTCGGGTAACAGCCCGAGCGCTTAATCGTGCAGGGCGCACGGTCAAGCGCGGATGCGCCCGCAATCGCTTACGGTGCTGTCACCTGCCGCGCGCAGGGACCGAGTGCGTCGCGCACGAAGGCATAGTCGCCCGCCGCCAGCCGCCGCTCGCCGGCATCACGGGCTAGGTTCGCGCCCGAGGGCAGCTGCGCGGGCAGCGCGCAGGCGAGGCGATACCATCGCAGGGTTTCAGGCGCAGGCGGACGCGCAGCCGAATCGATGATTTCACCCCACGAAACGCCCCACTGCGGCCGCTGCCCCGGCCGGCGCAGCACCGTGATCGACACCGGAGAACGGTTTTCGGTTGCGAGAAAAATCTGTGTCTCCGATTCGCCCGTCAAGGTCCCCGGCACCGCCAGCGCGTCGCTTACCCCCGTGATCCGCGGCGGCGGATTGGCACCGTAGAGTTCGGTGAGCACAGGCCGCAGCCGCGCCTCAAGCTCCGGCGTGTAAGCCAGCTGCGCACCCGGCGCGATCAGCTGCAACTCGCCCGGCCGGCCGGGCACGCCGCGCGCGAATAGCAGGAATTCGCGCTTGGTAAGCTTGGGCACCTTGCCCTTGGCATCAAGCGGCACGTCCACCAGATAGGCCACTGCCGCGCCGACACTGCTGCGACCGCCGATCAGCGACACGGTCTGCGCCTGCACATAAAACCGCGCGAATCCGGACTGAAGCCCGGGGGCGCGCTCGGGTTTGAGGGCCGTTGCTTTGCGAATCTGCACCCTGACCACCAGCTCCGCAGCGTCCGACAGCGTCGCCAGATCGGCATAGGTCGGGGCGGAAACCGCACCCGCAGGGCTCGTCGCAACCCCGCCGGCCGGAACCTGCGCGAAGGCCCCGAGGCCGCCCGCCGCAACCCCGCCAAGCGCGGCGCCCGCCATCACCAGAGTCTTGAAAAAGAACATTAATCTTCCCTTTGCCTTTGTCCGCAGGCCCGCCTCCCAGCATGGCTCCAAGACGCCGTATTACCAGCCTCCATTGCACAAGGCTTGCAGTGAATCGGCGCTGAACCGCAAAAGCGTTTGATCGGCTAGGGGTTGCCCGTTAAAGCCCCTAGCGCTGATTGTGCGGGATTGGGGACATTGCCGCGCGAACAGTTCAGGTTGCAGACTGGGTGGTTTTGCTCAGAATGTACCAGCCGGGGAAACTTTCGGGCCATGCGTGTTGCGCTGGCCCGTGTTTTGTTAACCGCGGTGGGAGGACCGAAATTACCGGGATCCGCTCACTGGCCCCCTAAGGCCAGGAGGTGGGGAGTGTGCCGATCATATGATCGGCGAGTATTTGGAGAGAAAGCGCTGGATGTCCTACGCTAGCCAACAACAAGGACTAACCGGGCCGAAGCTCGTGTCGCTGATCATCGCCCTGTCGATCGTCGGCCTCGTGGGCACCGGCATGGTCCTGTTCCTTACAGTCGACGCCGTAAAGGAGATGGTGGAACGTGTGACCACCGTCAACGTCGAGGAACCACCGCCGCCGCCGGAAGAGCCGCCGCCGCCTGAGGAAGTGCCGGAGACAACGTCGCCGCCGCCGCCGGTGGCCCCACCGCCGCCGTTCGCCATCGCGCAGAACCCGCCTGAGATTAGAACGGTTACGACGCCGCCTCCGCCCCAGCCGACGGACACGCGCCCGACGACCGTTCAGCCTCCCGGACCGCCGACGCCGCCCAAGGGCCCGTCGAAGGCACGTGGCGTGAAGACCAAGAACGAACGCAGCTGGGCCGCGCGCATTCAGGAGGATTATCCTCGCCGCGCAGCGCAGGAAGAAATCGAAGGCACCGTGGGCGTGCGCTGCACTGTTACGACCGATGGCCGTGCCAGCGGCTGTGCGGTCAGCTCGTCGAGCGGTTCGGACATTCTCGACTCCGCAGCCGCCAAGGCGGTGGAGCGCTATGCCCGCTTCGACCCTGCGCTCAACGACGATGGCGTTCCCATTACCGCCAGCTGGTCGACCCGCGTTACGTACAAGCTGAACTGATCAATCGGGCTGACGGCCAGAGAAACCCTGCCGTCACCTTCACGACAATTCTTTCAAGAGGACTTTCGCAATGAACCTTTACCTTCTCGCCGCCGCTGCTGGCGAAGCCGCCCCCGAAAGCCAGTTCGGCTTCGTCCAAGCCATGAAGGAAGGCGGCCCGGTCGCCTGGTCGATCCTTGGCATCATGATCATCATGTCGGTGGGCTCGTTCTACATCATGTTCACCAAGCTGTTCGAACAGAACAAGGTGATGAAGCAGTACAACACCGTGCAGTCGCAGTTCTGGCGCGCTGCCAGCCTCAAGGAAGGCGCGACCAAGCTCGAGAAGGACGGTCCGTGGCGCCAGCTGGCCGACGACGCTGTCAAGGCCCAGGAAGACCACGGCAAGATGACCGACAGCCTCGAATCGCATGATTACATGCACGGTTCGCTGCAGCGTTCGGAAGATTCGATCAACGCGGTGCTCGCGGGCGGCCTGCCGTTCCTCGCCACCGTCGGTGCGACCGCGCCGTTCGTTGGTCTGCTCGGCACCGTGATCGGGATCTACCGCGCGCTGATCAACATCGGCATCGCCGGTAACGCCTCGATCGACAAGGTCGCCGGCCCCGTCGGTGAAGCGCTGATCATGACCGCCATCGGTCTGCTCGTCGCTGTGCCTGCGGTGTTCGCGTTCAACTGGCTCCAGTCGCGCAACCGCAAGATCGGTGCCATGCTCAGCACCTTCTCGAACGATCTGCTGGCCTACATGAACTCGAACGGCGCTGTGAAGCCGGCGGTGACTGCGGCTGCGGCTGCCAAGCCCGCTGCGAAGCCGGCTGCTGCTCCGGCCACCAAGGCCTGATCGTCATTGCCGCATGACGGCGGGAGCGGGCTTGCCCTCTCCCGCCGCTGCCCGGCCAGCCACTACAGGCGGCGAAACCGGGCAGGCATTTCAAGTCAAAAAGTTTTGACAGGCTAGGAATTCACAATGGCGATTTCTACGGGAGGCGGGGCCGATACCCCCATGTCCGACATCAACACCACGCCGCTGGTGGACGTGATGCTGGTGCTCCTGATCATCTTCCTCATCGCGGTTCCGGTTGCGATCCAGACGATCGAGAAGCTCAAGATCCCGGTCTTCGAATCGATCGAAGCGAAGACGAAGGTGGAAAACCTGCTGCTCACCGTCAGTTCGACCGACGATGCCGGTCGCAGCGCGGGCGAGCCCGGCTATGCCGGTGCCTCGCGCAACGGGGAGTGCCGGATCTACTTCAACAACATCACGCTGGTTGATTCGACGGAACTTCAGGACCAGGCCTTCAAGCGTCTGGATGCGATCGTGAAGCGTGCCGGCGGACCCGAAGCCCTGATGAAGGATCCTGAAGCGATCCCGCAGGTCCATATCCGCGGCGACGTTAACGCCCCGTGGAAGTGTGTGGCCGGCGCGATCTTCCGTGCCCAGTTGGCGGGCTATCCGATCGTCGGGTTCATCTCGAACCCCGTCGATCCGAACGGCTAACGGCCCAAGCTTTTTTAAGGAGTAACTGACATGGGTATGTCTGGAGGCAAGCTCGATGGCGAGCCGATGATGGACATGAACATGACCCCGCTGATCGACGTTCTGCTCGTTCTGCTGATCATGTTCATCATCACCATCCCGGTCGCGGTCAACTCGGTCGACATCGACCTTCCGCAGCCGAACAATGCGCCGCCGCCGCTGGTCGAACCGACCAAGAACAAGCTGGTGCTCACCCCCCAGGACCAGATCCTGTGGAACGGCACACCGATCGATCAGGGCCAGCTCGAAGCCGCGCTTCAGCAGTCGATGACGATGAACCCCGAGCCCGAACTCCAGTTCGAGCCCGAGGCTCAGGCCAGCTATGATCTGTCGGCCAAGGTGCTGCACACGATCAAGCAGTCGGGTGTGACCCGCTTCGGCTTCGTCGGTAACGACAAGTACCGCGACTTCAGCAAGTGATTGCTGCCCTCTAGGGGTGCCTTAGGGTGCTCTTAGGGTCGCTTTAAAGGGGGCGCTGCGAGGCTTCGCGGCGCCTCTTTTGCTTTGCGATGCGCATAATCGGGCGGTGTTTCACGTAAAACACTGCGCGAACACTCACAGCCTCGCACAAACCGTTGCACACCCGATACCGGTACGCATTAGGCAACCTCTTCTTTTCGCGGTATTCTTGACGCCGACAGCGCGGTCGCCATTCCGCAAGGCCGCCCTGCCGAGGAGAGCGACCATGCCCCATACCGTGACCCGCCCCAACCTCTACGCCCCCCGCCCCCGCCCCATTGCCGACATGAACGTTACCCCCTTCATCGACGTGCTGCTGGTGCTGCTGATCATGGTGATCCTCGCGACCCCCATGAAGGCCGACATCACGCCGGTCGATGTTTCGAGCGGCACCCCCATCGAACCCCCGCTGCCGATTATCGAGCGCAACACCATCGGCATCGACGCCGCCGACCGCCTGTCGTGGAACGGCACGCCCGTCACCGAAAAGGAACTGCGCGCCCAGGTCGCTGCCGCCAGCGCGCAGGACATCACACCAGAACTGCGTTTCGAACCCGAGGCACTGGCAAGCTACGACCTGTCCGCCCGTACAATCGCCCTGATCAACGAGGAGGGAGCAGGCCACTTCCGGTTCGTCGGGAACGAGAAGTATCGGGACTTCAACTGACATTGGCGGTCGCTGGAGGGCTGGCGTCAATCCCCCTCCAGCGGCGCATCCGGCCGCATCGCCGCCGCGATCAGCCCTTCCGCTTCGAGCAGCAATTCGTCGTCCACCGCCCCCTGCGGCACGGCCTCGCGGCCGATCATGGTCATCACCGGCACGGCCAGCGGCGAGACGCGGTCGAGGGTGACGTGGACCAGCTCGCGCTCCGAGCGTTCCAGAAGGTCGGCCAAGCGTCCCACGTCGGTCATCCGCGCCCGCGCATCGGCCCAGGCGGCCTCGATCAGCACGTGGTCGGGCTCGTACTTCCTGAGCACATCGTAGATCAGATCGGTCGAGAACGTGACCTGCTTGCCAGTCTTCTTCTGGCCAGGGTGCTGCCGCTCCACGAGGCCCGAAATCACCGCCACCTCGCGGAACGCGCGGCGCAGCAGGTGGCTCTCGGTCACCCACTCGACGAACTCGTCGGTCAGAATATCGGGCGAGAGCAGCGGCGCGGGGTTCTCGACCGGCTTCAGCCCCCACACCGCCAGACAGTAATCATTCGCCACGAACCCGCCAGGCAGCAGGCCGCGATCCTCCATCCGCCGGGTGATCAGCATCCCGAGGCTCTGGTTCGCGTTCCAGCCCTCGAAGGTGTAATAGGCGGTGTAGTGCTTGCCACCATGCGGGAAGCTTTCGACCAGCAGCTCGCCCGGCGCGGGCAGTCGCGAGCGGTAGTCCTGCATCTCCAGCCATTCGCGCACATCGTCGGGGAATCGCCCCCAACCCGCGCGATCGGACAAGAGTGCCTGAACGCGGGTGGAAAGATGCGTCGTGAGGGGCAGGCGCAACCCGCCATAGGATGGGATAGTCGCGGATTTCTTGGCTGCGCGCACCACCACGTCCATGTCCTTCACGCCCTCGACCTCGAGGCTCATGCCCGCAAAGAAGAAGGTATCCCCGGGGGATAGCTGCGCGGCAAACCGCTCCTCGACCTTGCCGAGGCTGCGCCCGTTTTTGAAGCGGACGGTGAGCATCTCGCTATCGACGATGATCCCGGCATTCATCCGATGCCGCTGCGCCTGATTGGGATGAGCGAGACGCCACACGCCGTCCTTGCCGCGCACGATCCGCTGGAACCGGTCATAGGCCTTGAGCGCGTAACCGCCGTTCGAGACGAAGCTCAGAACGCGCGCAAAGGTCGGCTGATCGACCCAGCTATAAGCCAGTGCGCTCCGCACCTCGGCCAGCAAGGCATCCTCGTGGAATGGCCCCGCACAGGCGCAGGCCATGACATGTTGGGCGAGCACATCGAGGCTCCCCGGGCGGAAGGCCTCGCCATCGCGCTGGCCTTCGTCGACCGCTTCCTTGGCTGCTATCGCTTCGAGGAATTCGAAACGGTTGCCCGGCACCAGAACCGCACGGCTCGGGACATCCAGCCGGTGCCCCGCCCGTCCGATCCGCTGGAGCAGGCGCGACGAACCCTTAGGCGCGCCCATCTGCACCACCAGGTCGATGTCCCCCCAGTCGATCCCGAGATCGAGGCTCGCCGTGCACACCAGCGCGCGCAGTTCCCCGCGCGCCATCGCCTCTTCGACCTTGCGACGCGCTTCGGTGGACAGGCTTCCGTGATGGATGCCGATCGGCAGGTGATCCTCGTTCGCCTCCCACAGGCACTGGAAGATGAACTCGGCCAGAAAGCGCGTGTTGGTGAAGACCAGCGTGGTGCGGTTGGCCTTGATCGCCTCCATCAGCTGCGGGACGGCCCAGCGCCCGGCGTGCCCGCCCCACGGAATGCGTTCTTCCTGCGGCAGGAGAAGCTCGACCTCGGGCTCTGCGCCCTCCTCGCCCAGCACCAGCGCGGCCGCCGCGATCTCGCCGGAGCCATCGTCCGTCTGCGGGGCGAGCCATTCCTGAAAGTCGCGCGGGTTGGCGAGCGTTGCCGACAGCGCGACTCTTTGTGCCTGCGGTGCCAAAGCGTGCAGCCGCGCGAGGCTGAGCGCCAGCAAATCGCCGCGCTTGTCGGTGGCGAAGGCGTGGACCTCGTCGATCACCACCCGCTGCAGCCCCGCAAACAGGTCGGCGCTTTCAGAGTAGGAGAGCAGCAGCGAGAGGCTCTCGGGCGTGGTCAGCAGGATATGCGGCGGACGTTCCCGCTGACGCTTCTTGCGATCGGAGGGCGTGTCGCCGCTGCGCGTCTCGACGCGGATCGGAAGGCCGATCTCCTCGATTGGCGTCAACAGGTTGCGCTTCACGTCCTGCGCCAGCGCCTTCAATGGCGAGACATAGAGGGTGTGCAGGCCCTCCCGGTCTTTGGCCCCCGGCACATCCTCTCCAGCAAAGTCGCACAAAGTCGGCAGGAAGCCCGCCAGCGTCTTGCCCGCGCCCGTATCGGCGACCAGCAGCGCGTGGACGCCCTGCCGCGCTTTCTCCAGCATCTCCCACTGGTGCCGCCTCACCCGCCAGCCGCGCTTTGCGAACCAGTCGGCGATCTCCGGTGGCAGGGGAGGCGTGGCGGGATCTGAGGCGTTCACTGGCTCCATGTGGCGGCTCGGCCAGCCCTGCGCAAGCACGCGGCGGCTAGAGCCCCTTCAGCACCTCGTCCGGCACCCGCGAGGGCGCAGCGCGCACCGCCTCGACCAGTGCGATCTCGACAGTGCAGCGATCCGCGCTCTTCGGATCGCGCAAGGCGGCCACCAATCGCTTCTCCGGAAGGCCGCTGCGCTTCAGGGTGTCCTCCACCAGCCAGCCGGGGATGGCATAGCGCGTCTCCCCTTCCTTGGGCGTATGGCCGAGCACCTTGGCACTGAGGAGTTGGCGCAGCAGTGCCTGTTCGCGCGCCTTCTCCTTCTCGGTCAGGCCCAGATCGAGGTCCCGGAAGTTCCCCCTGACAACCGCACCGCAAGCTTCGGCAGACTTGCGACGCGCCGCGGTGAGCCACAGCGCCTTCAGATCAACCCGCACCGCCAGCGCGTTTGCATCGGCGATCTCGGCAGAGCCCAGTGCTTGCCGCCGCACATAATTGATCGGCGTGAGAAACTTGTTGTCGGGCATACCAAGGAGCGGACGCAGCGCATCGGCGGAGTCCGCATCGGCAGCGTCCACCGCAGCCATATCGGTACCCTTGCCGAAGATCTCCGCAACCCTCGCATCAATCTCTTCGGCGCTCGGGCCTTGCTCGAGCACCGAGGGCACGAGCGCGCCATTGTCGTCGTCGCGCATGTCCGCAAGGCAGCCGCGCAGCACGACGACCACCACGAAGATTACGAGCAGGATCCGCACCAACGCGCTTCCCGGGCCGTTCTTGTCCTTCGCCGCAACTTCCCACGATGCGACCCGCTCGGGATCGAGGTGGACTTCAAGCTCGGGATAGCGCTGGCGGATACCGGTGAGCAGTTTGTGCACCTCCAGCCGCTTGATCCGCAGCCGGTCGACAAAACGTGCCCGCCCGGGGCGCGACAGCTCCACCCACGCCTTGTTGAGCGGGTGCGCGGGCATCTGCACCTTCTCATGGAAGCGCATCCCTTTCAGCCGGTCATTGAGGAAGCGCAGTGAATAGCGCTCTTCCAGCGCGCCGGCCTCGTCCAGCCAGTGAAACGCGACATTCGCCGGCTCCACGAATGGCGCCGAGCGCGGCCAGGTGCGCGCGAACAGATCTGCGAGCGCGGTGTCGAGCGCGTCGTGTTCCTGCAGGTCGGCTTCCTCGGCGCGCGCGATCAGCACGTCCATCGCGGCGAGCCCCTCGTCCAGCTCCTCGTGGGTGACCGCCGCGTCACTCTTTTCGCCATCGGGGTAGAGCAGTTCGAGCATCCGGCTCCACGCCGCCTGCGCGCGCTGCTGCGCCTCGGTCAGTTCGGGCGCGGGGCCGACAGGCGTAACAGGATCGGGGTGTTGGCCAGCGGGGCTGTCGTCCCAGACGTAATCGTCCCCGTCCCAGCCATCCTCGTCCCAATCGTCATCGTCGAGGCTGCCGAGGCCCACAAGTTCGCTCTCGACCTCCTCAAGCAAAACGGGTGTCTCGTCCCGGTCGGGCTGGTCAGCCTGCCACAATGCCAAATCGCGCGCGCGACGCAGTTCGGCATAGCCCGCGATGTCCTCGTCGAGATTGGTCGCGCGCAGGATATCGGCATAGGCCTTGCGGATCGCGGCCTTGTCCTTGGTCGGGTCGATCCCGAGGCGGCTCCACGGGAAGGCGCGGCGGCTCATAGCGGAGAGTGCGTGTCGATCTCGTCGAGCAGTCGCCCGAGCGCGTCGCGCGCGTCGGCGATGATGCGCGGGTCCTGCTTTTCGAGCGCACCCTGAAACTCGGTCAGCCCCTGCCCGATGACTTCGCGGATGTGGCCGGTAAAGCCTTCATAGGCGCGCTCGGCCCGTGCGAGCATGGCGACATTTTCTGCCTCGTCGCGCGGGTGGACCTTGAGCTTTTCGAGCGCCTTGCGGCGGGCCTCGATATCCTTCTGGCTGCGCCGGTCTTCCTCGTCGACGATCACCAGATTGCGGGTCAGCCCCGTCTCAGGCACGGCGACATCGACGTCGAGCAGCCCGCTGGTGTCATAGGTGAAGCGCACATCGACCGAGACCTCGCCGGCCGGGCGCGGCGGAACAGGCACAGTCAGCTCGCCCAGCTTGACGTTCTTCTTCACGTCGCGCGCCTCGCCCTGGTAGATCGCGAAAGTGACCTGCCGCTGGTTGTCGCCGAGGGTGTGGAACCGCTCCATCCGGCTGACGGGAACGGGGGTGTTGCGCTCGATGATGGGGGCGAAGATATCGTCGTGAAAGCGCCCCTGCGCGTCGCGGGTCGCCGTGTTCACGCCAAGTGTGAAGGGCGCGACATCGGTGATGCGGATCTCTTCCAGCCCGTCCCCGCCCGAAAGCAGCCCGGCCTGAATTGCGGCGCCCAGTGCGACCGCGTGATCCGGGTGCACGGTGGAATTGGGGAAGCGCCCGAACATCCGGGTGAGCGCCTTCCTCACCACCGGCATGCGCGTGGCCCCGCCGACCAGCACGATGTCGGAGAGGGTCTTCACATCGGTATGACAATCGCGCAGCGCGCGGATCACCGGATCGCGCAGCCGCTTGATCAGGGTTGCAGCGGCCTCCTCGAAGGCCTCGGTGCTGATACGCACAGTGACCGGCACGCTGTCCGCGACCACGGTGAAATCGGCTTCGTCGGAAGTGGTGAGCGCACGGCGGGTGCGTTCGGCAGCGAGGGTCAGCAGCGCGCGGCGGCTGTCTGCGCGCAGGGTGTCGAGCGCGGCCCCGCCGGCCTCTGCCAGCATCGGCTCGACCAGCTTGACGAGCGCCTCGTCAAAGTCGTCGCCGCCGAGCCGGTTGTCGCCGGCCGAGGCGCGGACCTCGACGATCCCGTCGAACATCTCGACGATCGAGACGTCGAAGGTTCCCCCGCCGAGGTCGAAGACGAGGAACGGCTCGCGGTCGCCCCGGTCCGCCAACCCGAAGGCGAGCGCGGCGGCGGTCGGCTCGTTGATGAGACGCTTGACCTCAAGCCCCGCGATCTCGCCTGCGCGGCGAGTGGCGCGGCGCTGGCGCTCGTTGAAATAGGCAGGGACAGTGATGACCGCCTCGGTCGGACGCTCACCGGTTGCCGCTTCCACATCGTCGGCAAGGCTGCGCAGCACCATCGCCGACAGGTCCTCCGGCGTCAGCGTGGTCCCTGCGAGCGTCACCGTCGAGGCCGTGCCCATCATACGCTTGAAGCTGGTGACTGTGTCCGCCGGGTGCGTCGCCATCCGGTCGAGCGCGGCCTGCCCCACCCATGTTTGCCCCCCTTTAGCGAGGCTAACAGCAGAGGGCGTGAGCTCGTGACCAAGGGCATTGGGCACAAGCTGCGGCGCACCGTCCTTCCACAGCGCAACAGCGCTGTTGGTGGTGCCAAGATCAATACCGACGAGCATGCCAAATGTCATAGCGCAGGTCGCGCTTCAGGCAATTGGATTCGCGGCAGGAATAAGGCGGTCAGTGCGCCACGGAATCCCCTCGCTCGAGCCCGGAGGCGGCGAGTTGCGCGTCGATCTGCGCGAGCAGGCGGTCGAGGCCTTCCTGCGTTTCGCTTTCCGCCCGTGCTACCAGCACGTCCTGCGTGTTCGAGGCGCGCAGGAGCCACCAGCCATCCGTGGTGTTGACCCTCACGCCATCGGTAGCGTTGACGCTATCGACCTCGGGTCCGGGATTGGTGGTGAGCCGCCCGGCGATTTCGGCCATAGCGGCAAATTTGCGGGTCTCGTCGACCTGGAAGCGCAGTTCGGGCGTGTTGAGCATGGGCGGGATCGCGCCGCGCAGCTCGGTGACCGATTTGCCGAGCCGCGCCGACGCCGCCAAGAGCCGCACCCCGGCATAGAGCGCATCGTCGAAGCCGTAATACTCATCCGCGAAAAACACGTGACCGCTCATCTCGCCCGCCAGCGGCGCACCTGTTTCCTTCATTTTGGATTTAATCAGCGAGTGGCCCGTCTTCCACATCAGCGGCTGCCCGCCGAGTTCCGCCACCCGGTCGAACAGTGCGCGACTGGCCTTCACATCGGCGATAATTGTCGCATTGGGACGCCTCTGGAGCAGGTCCTCCGCGTAGATCATCAGCAGCTGATCGCCCCAGATCACACGGCCTGTGCCGTCGATCGCCCCGATCCGGTCGCCATCGCCATCGAAAGCAACTCCGAAGTCGAGGTTCTTCTCCGCGACCAGCGCCCGCAGATCGGCCAAGTTGGCTTCAACGGTCGGATCAGGATGGTGATTGGGAAAATGTCCGTCAACTTCGGTAAAGAGCAGGTAGTGCTCCCCCGGCAACCGCTTGGCGAGCGCTTCGAGCGCGGGGCCAGCGGCCCCGTTGCCGGCATCCCAGCCGACACGGACATGTTCCAGCGCCTCGGGCGCGATCCCGGCCAGACCCTCGAGCAGGCGCTCGACATACTCGCCCAGGATGTCTCGTGTGGTCACGGTGCCGGTACCGGTGGCGAACGCCCCGTCTGCTGCCAATTCCCCGAGCTTCTGGATATCGGCACCGAAGAACGGGCGCCCCATAAATACCATCTTGAAGCCGTTGTAATTGGAGGGATTGTGGCTGCCAGTTATCTGAATGCCGCCATCCACCTCTTCGGCTGACGCCTCGGCGTAATAGAGCATCGGGGTCGCGCTGAGGCCGATCCGCACCACATCGCAACCACTCGCGTTCAGTCCCTCGACCAGCGCGTGTTCGAGCATTGGCGAGCTGATGCGCCCGTCATATCCCACTGCCACAGTCTTGCCCCCTGCCTCGCGCAACAGCGTGCCGAAGGCCCGGCCGATCGCGCGCGCATCCTCCGCGCCCAGCGTCTCGCCGATGATCCCGCGAATGTCGTATTCGCGCAGCACGGTGGGGTGAAATTGGTATTGCATGGTTGAGAGGCTCTCCTTGCCGCTTCGCCCCGCGAATATCGGGAGCATCGCATAACGGATCGACCTGCCGGATGATTGTCCTGGCCCAGTCGCCCCGCTGCGAGAGACCCCTGCCGGACGATTGTGTCAATGGCGCTATGTTGAGATACGGATGGTCAGCCCTCCGCCCCGCCGTGCGGAAGGGGTAGCTCGTCGAGAAGGAGGTCGCGCGCGGCATTGGCTTCCTGCATCGCGGCGTTAGTGCCGCCCTTGTCAGGATGCACCAGCGTGGTCAGACGGCGATGGGCGGCGATGATCTCGTCACGCCCCGCGCCGTCTTCGACCCCGAGCAACTTGCGCGCTTTGAACACTGCCTGCGAACGTGTCGGCACAGGCCGGAGATATTCCCACGGCCACTTGCCCAGCGCCCAGCGGCAGAAGATGCTCAGCGCGACAACCGCGAACACAAGCTTCAGCATCAGGCCAGCACCAGCTCGCCCTGCTCGCGGCTGAACTCGGGCAGGTTGAGAGCCTTGAGCAGCGCGCGCAGTTCCTGCCGGGCGACAAGGTGACTGGTGCCGAGCTCGCCAAGATGGCCCTTGTCGAGCAGCGTCAGCCCCGAAGGGAACAGCTCGCGATAGATCACGCGCTCCGACAATCCCTGCGTCACACGGAAACCAACACGCTTGGACATTTCGTTCAGCGCCTTGTGGAGGCGGGCCTGGTTCTTCGCTTCGACGTGACCGGTGCGGTTGCGCACGACGATCCAGTCCATCTCGGGGCGCTGCTGCTCGATCGTCATCCGGCTACGCTTCATGCGCGCCTCCCAGATCAGCTCGGCAAAGAACGAGAGCTTTTTCACCTTGAACGTTTCGGCATCGACCTGGCCGATGAGATCGAAGTCGACGAAGCTGTCGTTCATCGGCGTGACGAGCGTATCGGCTTGCTCCACCGCGACGCGGGCAAAGGGATCATCGCGCCCGGGGTTGTCGATGATCAGGAAGTCGCAGCTCGCCTCAAGCCGCCGGATCATCGCGATCAGATCGTCCGTGGTCTCGCCCCGGAACACCTCGCAATAGGGCGTCGGCAGCGTGAGCCCGCGCTTCTCGAGCGTGGCAAGGCGGTTCTCGATATAGCGGTGGGTGGTGCGCTGGCGCGGATCGAGGTCGATCGCGGACACGCGCGCGCCGAGAAAGGTCAGCGCAACCGCGATATGCACCGCTGTTGTCGACTTGCCTGTGCCGCCCTTTTCATTGGCAAACACGATCCGGTGCGCCTGCCCCTTGCGCAGGGCGCGGGCAACAACGGGTTCGGTAGGATCAGCGGCGGACATCATGGGTCTCTCGGGCCAGTCAAGGACGCCGCCGGCAAGCAACGCTGCAGGCGGCTTGAAATGGTACAGCAAGCGCCGCTAGGGCGTGATCTTGCATGTATCCCTGGAGGCGTGACGGTGCAAACGGTCAAGACGTTGCAAATGTTGAGAACCGCTTTGGCGCAGCTACGTGGCAACACGGGGACGCGGATTGCGCTGGTACCGACCATGGGCGCACTCCACGAAGGACACCTCACGCTTGTGCGCAGCGCGCGAGAGATGGCTAATCATGTGGTCGCCTCGATCTTCGTCAATCCGAAGCAGTTCGGCCCGAATGAGGATCTGGATGCCTATCCCCGCCAGCTCGCGGCCGATGCCGCGCTGCTCGAGGCCGAAGGCGTCGCTCTGCTCTGGGCACCCGATGCAGAGGCGATGTATCCGCCGGGTTTCGCCACCAATGTCAGTGTAGCAAGCGTAAGCGAAGGTCTGTGCGGCGCAGCGCGGCCAGGCCATTTCGACGGCGTGGCGACCGTGGTCTGCAAGCTCTTCAATCAGGTCGCACCTGATCTGGCGCTGTTCGGGGAAAAGGACTTCCAGCAGCTTGCCGTGATCCGGGCCATGGCGCGCGATCTCGATCTCACCCGCCCCCATGTGGACAGCATCATTGGCGTACCGACCGTGCGCGAGGCCGACGGCCTGGCGATGAGCAGCCGCAACCGCTACCTCTCCCCTGACCAGCGCGTTGCCGCCGCAACTCTCCCACGCGCAATGCAGGCGGCGGTGCGCGCGATCGAGAGCGGTGCCGATGTCTCCAGCACGCTCGCCGGGCTACAGGCAGAGATCCTAGGGGCGGGCTTTGGCAGCGTGGATTACGCGACACTTGCCGACAGCCGATCGCTCGCCTCGCTGGCAGCGCTCGGCCCGGAACCTGCCCGCTTGCTGGTTGCCGCGAGGATCGGCGGCACGCGCCTGATCGACAATCTGCCAATATCCGCGCGCTGAACAGCCCGGCGACATTCTCGACGATATTGACGCGCCCGCCTTGTCGGTGGCATGGGCTATCGTATGATCCCGAGCGGGTATAGCTTAGTGGTAAAGCTCCAGCCTTCCAAGCTGGCTATGCGGGTTCGATTCCCGCTACCCGCTCCAATCCTCCCTCCAAAATCTGCCACAGAAGTCTAGAAAAATGTCGATTTTCCGACTATATAGACCTCTGGCCTGTCCAGTGCCGCCTACCCCTTTCCATGCAAAGCTAGTGGAATTTGGGGGTCACTCTGGGGGTCACATGAAACCCGGCGAATGCAGTGACCCCCAAATGGCTCTGACGGACACAGCGATCAAGAACGCTAAACCCAAAGCGACCCAGTACAAGCTGCATGACGAAAAGGGACTTTTTGCGATTGTCCGGCCAACCGGCGGCAGGCTGTGGCGCTTCAAATACCGCTATCAGGGCAAAGAGCAGCAACTATCCCTTGGCACTTATTCCAAGGTGAGCCTGAAGGATGCGCGCCAGCGACGCGACGAGGCGATCGACCTGCTTACCTCCGCCGACTTCGCCCGCGCGATCCTAGATCTGATCGAGGATGACAGCAAGGCCGGGCAGCACGTGGTGGTCGGCAATCCTTTAAGGGCGGAAGCGTGATGGCGGGAACGGTGCGCTTCATCGCCTTGCGGCACCAACTGGGCAGCGCGCCCGCTCCGGAAGATTTCGCGCTCCACACCATGCCGCTGACAGCCCCGGGCGAAGGCGAGGTGCTGGTGCGCAACCTGTGGCTCTCGGTCGATCCCTATATGCGCCTCTCGATGTCCACGCAGGCAGGGCTCCACGCCCCGGTCCAGCCGGGTCAGCCGCTTCCGGGCGGTGCTGTCGGCGTGGTCGAGAAGAGCAACGCGCCCGGCCTTGCCGCGGGCAGCTTCGTGGTCACCATGGTCCACGGGTGGCGCGATGCCTATGTGGCCCCAGCGGCGACCCTCCAGCAGGTGACGGCGCCCGATGGCAACATCCAGCGCTTTCTCGGGCTCTATGGTCTCACCGGGATCACTGCATGGGGCGGTATCCACGGGGTGCTGAAGCCTGAGGCAGACGAGACGATCTATATCAACGCGGCGGCCGGCGCGGTCGGATCGATCGCAGTGCAGCTCGCCCGCAGCCTTGGCGCACGGGTAATTGCAAGCGCGGGGAGCGACGCCAAGGGGGAATGGCTGACCGGCACGCTCGGCGCCGATGCCTTCATCAACTACCGCCGCGAGAATGTAGGCGCGCGGCTCAGGGAGCTCGCCCCCGATGGCCTCGCCATGGCGTTCGACAACGTCGGCGGCGAGCAACTCGAAGGAATCATCGAGGCGATGGCCCCGCGCGGACGCATCGCGCTGTGCGGCGCAATCGCGCTTTACGAGGCGGAGAATTACCGCGCAGGCCCCGCCAACCTCTTCACCATCATCGAGCGCCACGTTGCCATGACCGGGTTCAACGCCGGCTTTTACTTCGGCCGCGCCCCGGAGATCATCGCCGACTTCGCGCGTCTGGAAGCGGCGGGCCAACTGGTTGTCGAGGAGACGGTCGTCGAAGGGCTGGAAGCCATGCCCAAATCCTTCCTCGACATGCTCGGCGGGGCCAACACCGGCAAGATGCTGGTGCGGCTCTGAGCGCGGAGGAGGACGCGATGGACCTGATTGAACAGCTCGCCGCCGAACGCGACATCCGGCGCGCCCTCTACCACTATTGCCGCGGGGTCGACCGGGGCGATGCCAACATGATCGCCAGCGTCTATCACGATAACGCCGACGAGAACCACGGCCCCTTCCGCGGCACCGGCCGCGAGTTTGCAGCGATGCTGGTGCCGCTGATGGACTCGGCGAAAGGCGTGGGCGGGCACCACGTCACCAACATCCTGATCGACCTCCATCCCGATGGCCTTGCGGCCAACTCGGAAAGCTACTTTATCGCCTTCCACCCGCTTGACGATGGCCAGTGCGCCTTCGTCACGGGTCGCTACATCGATCGCTTCGAGCAGCGCGGCGGCGCGTGGAAGATCGCGCAGCGCCACGTGATCATTGATTCCGATACCCCGCCGGGCGGCGCGATAGCGCTCGATGGCTACCCGCGCGGTGGCCGCCGCACGGATGATTTCTCGCACGGATGGATTGCCTGACATGACGCTGACCCACGTTCTCACCCAGATCAGCATCGGCGGCTGCACCATCCCCAACCGCGTGGCGCGCACCGCCCATGCCACCCGAATCGGCGGCGGGGTGATGAGCGATGATCTGATCGCCTATCACGAACGCCGGGCGCGCGGCGGGGTGGGGTAGCGACCACCGCCACCGGAAACGGCGACACCGCCATGGCTGCCCTCCGGTTCCGCTTCGCTCCACCTACGGCCAGCCATGGCGCCAGAGGCAATCTTGCACTAGCAATCAATCCGGACCACTCAGTGGGGGCCGGTCACCGGCGCATCGCGACGATTATTCTCGATACGCCTCGCTTTTTGGCATCTGCCCGCGTTGCGCTGCGTCAGCGGAGTGGCGGGCCGCCATGCAGGCGACCCGCTTACGCAGTTCAGCAGGCCAGCAGGCGCTCAGGTGACATAGTGGCGAATGAATTCGGACTGCGAGCTGGTAAAGGTGCGGGCCAGCGGGTTGTCATCCATGTCGAAGGCATGGATCGCGCCCGCAACCTCTTCATAAGAAATGTCGACGCCCGCTTCCGCCAGCCGCCGGGCGTTTGCGCGTCCTTCGTCCAGAAACAGGTCGCAGGTGCCAACACCCAACCACGCCGGGGGCAGGCCGGAAAGGTCCGTTCGCCGCGCTGCGACAGCGTAAGGCTGGGCCTGCGGATCGCGCCCGCCGCCGAGATAGGCGGGCCAGGCGAAGCGGTTATTGGCGTTGCTCCAGATGCTGTGGCGCGGCGTATCGAGCGCGCGGTCCTGCGCGGTGCGATCATCGAGCATGGGGTAGACCAGCAACTGCGCCGCCGGCTGCGGGCCACCTTCGTCATGCAGGCGGTGAACGAGGTTCGCCGCCAGCCCCCCGCCCGCGCTATAACCACCGACGACGATGCGCGCCAGGTCGATCCCCATGCTGTCGGCCAGCGCCAGCACCCGGCGCCATGCCGCGTGCGCATCATCCAGCGCCGCCGGGAAGGGGGCTTGCGGCGCCAACCGGTAGGCGGGGCAGATCACCGGAACGCCGAGCGCCTTGGCGAAGTGGGCCGCCTTGGGCAGGATGTCCTCCGGCCGTCCGAATACGAACCCGCCGCCGTGGAACAGTACCAGAGCGCCCTTGCCGCTGCGTGTCTCGGGCATGACAATCGCCATGCGCCGCGTGCCTTCGCCGTCGTATGCCAGGCTAACCCCGGCGGGATCGAAGGGCGGACGCAGGAACCGGCCTAGCAGCCGCAGCAGACGATAGGTGAAGCGGTTGACCACCAGCTTGCCAAGCCGCTTGTCCAGCGCGGCAAGCTCCGGCGCGATCGGATCGCGCGGGGCAGCCGCCTGCCGCAAACCCGAATGTGCATCATTCGTCATCAACCCACCCCTATCATCGCCCCTGATGCAGCCTAGACGGGCAGCGGCATCCGGCGCAACCTGCCCACTGTGTCAGGTAGTGCTCTGGATCAGAGTGCAAAAAACACAGGTCCCGCGCCGCCGTGCATCGGCTAGGCACACAGGCCACGGCACAAGCAAGCGACAGGACCTGCGATGACCCAGCACTATACTTCGGAGCTTGCGCTCTTCATCAACGGCAGCTGGCGCAGTGGCGAGGGGCGCGAGACTCTGGCCGTCCTCAACCCCGTCCACGGCGGCGCCATTGCCGATCTGCCTGTGGCAACACCTGCCGATCTCGAAGAGGCACTGGCCGCTGCGGGCGAAGGCTTCCGCGCATGGCGGGCGGTCGATGTCGACACCCGCGCCGGAATCCTGCGCAAGGCCGCGAGCCTGATGCGCGAAAGGGCCGAGACGATCGCCGTCCTGCTCACCATCGAACAGGGTAAGCCCAAAGCCGAGGCGCTGGGCGAGGTCATGGGCGCGGCATCCTTTTTCGATTTCTACGCCGAAGAGGCCAAGCGCGCCTATGGCCGGGTGCTGGTGCGCCCCACCGGTCAGCGGGCGATGGTGCTGAAGCAGCCGGTTGGCCCGGTGGCGGTGTTCACGCCGTGGAACTTCCCGGCCTACATGCTCGCCAAGAAGCTCGCGCCCGCGCTGGCGGCGGGCTGTTCGGTGATTGCCAAGCCGGCCGAGGAATGCCCCGCCTCGACCTCGGCGATGATCCGCTGCCTCGCCGATGCCGGGGTGCCGGCGAACGTGTTGCAGATGGTCTACGGCGTGCCCGACATGATCAGCCGCACGCTGATCGCCTCGCCCGTGATCCGCAAGATCAGCTTCACCGGCTCGACCGCGGTGGGCAAGCACCTGATGCGGCTGGCGGCGGAGGATGTGAAGCGGATCACGATGGAGCTGGGCGGCCATGCCCCCGTGCTAGTGTTCGACGACGTCGATCTCGACAAGACACTCGACATGCTGGTGGCGCAGAAGTTCCGCAATGCCGGGCAGGTCTGCGTCGCGCCGACGCGGTTCTATGTGCAGGAGCGGATCTACGCAGCGTTCCTCGAAGGTTTTGCCGCAAGGGCCGGAGCGCTCAAGGTGGGGGACGGACTGGAGGCAGGCGTGCAGATGGGGCCGCTTGCCAACCCGCGCCGCCCTGCTGCGCTCGCCAGCCTGATCGGCGATGCCACCGCGCAAGGCGGGAGGCTGCTCGCCGGCGGGCAGGCCTATGGCGAGGGGTTCTTCTTTCAGCCGACGCTGCTGGCCGATGTGCCCGATACCGCCGCGATCATGAACACCGAGCCCTTCGGCCCCGTCGCGGTCACCCGCCCTTTCGCCACGCTGGAGGAAGCCATCGCCGGGGCCAACCGCGTGCCATTCGGGCTGGCCGCCTTTGCCTTCACCAATGATCTGCGCACCGCCAATCTGGCGGGCGACGCGCTGGAGGCGGGGATGGTCGGGATAAACAGCTTCGCCATATCGGTCGCGGACGCGCCGTTCGGCGGGGTCAAGCAATCAGGCTTCGGCAGCGAAGGCGGCAGCGAAGGGCTCGATAGTTACATGGTCACCAAGGCGATCCATCAGGCGTGATGGGAGGGCCTGAATGCCGCGAGCGCGACACTCAGGCCCTTCCGTTCTAGAACTCGACGCTCAGTTCCACGCCGCCTTCGCGGTTGGGACTCACCACCCCGAAGTAGAACACCCCTGCATCCAGCGTATTGGTGACGCGATTGCCCTTGTTAAGCAGGTCGCGGCCATAGACAGCGATGCGCAGGCGCTTGAAGCTTTCGCCTTCATGGATGAACGCCAGCGAGGCATCGAGCGTGGTATGCGCGACGATGGTATCGCGGTTACGGCCCGTGGTGTCGCGCCGGGGCGAGGTGAAGAAGTCGTCCATGTAGGCCAGGTTGGCGTTGAGGTTGATGCTGTTGCGATCATCTAGCGGCCGATCGTAGTCGAACCCGATATTCCCCGTCCATTCCGGCGCGCGGCGGAAGTTCGCGATCCCCGTAATGTCGACGAACTGGCCAGGATTGGCCAGATCGGGGATCAGGAAGTTCTTGTACTTGGCCGAAAGATAGGCCCCGGCAGCGCGCAAGGTCAGGTCAGGTGTGGCACGGGCGATCAGTTCGACCTCGACGCCCTTGGTCTGCGCATTCGCCGCATTGTCGACGATGGTTTCGGTGCCCCCGCCGGTGGCCGGACGGATGATCTCTTCCTGCTTGTCGTCGTAATTGACGACGAAGGCCGCAAGGTTGAGCTGCACCTTGCCATCGGCAAAGGCGGTCTTGGCGCCGACCTCGTAGCTGTCGACGGTTTCCGGCTCGTACGGCCCGATCGCGGCGGCAGTAGTGGAGCGACCGTTCCATCCGCCCGAGCGGAACCCGCGCGACCAGCTGCCGTAGAGCATGGTGTCGTCATTCGGCTTCCAGTCGAGGATCACGCGCCAGGTCGGATCGCGCCAGGTCTCCTTGCCCTGCCCGGAGAAGGGCACGGAAAGCGTCTGGTCGAGCTCGAACTCCTTGGTCTCGATCGTGTAGCGCCCACCAGCCGTCAGCCGGATGTTATCGCTGAGCTTGAAGATGCTTTCCGCGAACACCGCGAAGGAATCGAGATCCTGCGATGCGGTCGCGCTCTGGATCGGCACGTTGATCGCAGTCGGCGCGGGCACGGCCGGCGGGAATACCGGCACGGCCAACCACGCAAGGCCGGCCCGGGATCCGTTGAAGCTGTTGGGCCGGATCGAATAGCTGGTGCTGAGATAATAGACCCCCGCGACGATATCCATCCAGTCGGTGATGTCGCCCGCAACCCGGATTTCCTGGCTGAACTGCTTGTAGTCCTGATCGCGCGCGGCGACGAACAGCGGTACGCCCGCCCCGGGCACCCCGGTGTAGGAAACGGGCGGCGTGCCGGTGTTCTCTTCAAGCAGCTGGTCGTTCGACTTGCGGAAGCCGGTAATCGACGTGACGTTGAAGTTGCCGATTTTGCCGTTCATCTCCAGCGAGGCGGCCCAGCCTTCGAAGAAGCTCTGGAACGGGATGCTGGTGTTGGCGAACTTGAAGTTCTCCCCCGCTTGCCGGATCACCCCTTGTGTGTCGCAGCCCAGGTCGCCGAGGCCGATTTCATTGGTGAAATCGCAGATATTGCCGCCGGCGAAGAACGAACGCCCGCTGGCGCGCGTCAGGTTGATCGCGCTGGGGAAGATCGAGCGGTCCTTGTTGTAGGCGACGCTCGCCAGCGCGCTGAAGTCCCCGAGTTCGAGCAGGGCGGTGGCGCTGATGTTGTAGATGTCGCGGCCGTCTTCGCGCTCGTTGGTGTAGCGGTTGATGGTGGGCGAATCCGAGGTGCGGCGCAGGCCCGCCAGCTTGATCGACAGTGCATCGCCGATCTGCGGCAGGTTGAGCACGCCTTCAAGGTCGAGCGCATTGAAGCTACCGTAGCGCGCCTTGAACTTGCCGCCCAGCTCGCCCGTGGGACGGGTGTGGCGCACGCTGATCGTGCCGCCAATGGTGTTGCGGCCGAACAGCGTGCCCTGCGGGCCGCGCAGCACTTCGATCGATTCCAGATCGTCGAAGTCGATATTCGCGCCGGTATTGGTGCCGAGGAACACCCCGTCGATCACCACGCCGATCGCCGGGTCGAAGCTCTTTTCAAGGTCGGCAAAGCTGATCCCGCGGATCGAGGCACCAAGCGCCTGCCCGCTGAAATTGATCCGGCTGAGCTGCACGTTGGGCAACAGGCGCTGAAGGCTGTTGACGTCGGTGATGACGACCTTCTCGATCGATTCCGCGGGGACCGCGCTGATCGCGATCGGGGTATCCTGCAAGGTTTCGGTGCGGAACCGCGCAGTGACGACGATTTCCTTGATGGAACCGTCAGACGGCTCTTGTGCGGCGCTGTCTTGCGCCTGCGCATAGGCCGTGCTGGCGGACATGGCCGTGCCGAGCAAGGCCGCCCGCAATATCGCCGCACGCGCACTCTTGAAAAACGTCATACCACTTCTCCCCAGATGGTCCCGTTTTCGGGTCTCGACCTGCAGCACTGGTTTCGCGGCAGGACATCTTGTTGCAATTATTGCATTTTGCCTCCGGAACCGCGCCTCCTCTCAAGCAAGAGCAGACAGCCCCCGCCGACAGGTTGCCGCTACGTATCATGTATCTTCTGCGCATCATCGCTTGCATGCACCTGATAATTCTGTGGGCGGTCGGCGCGCAGGATATTGATATAACCGCAAGGCTTTTGCCCGCGCGTCCTTGCAAGGAAGGCTCCCGACATGAATGCTCGAGGCAAGATCGAGACCCCCGCCGCGGCCGATCCTTACGGGCATCCCGGGTTTGATCCGGTGCAAACGGAACTGCGCGGCGTGGCGCTGGCGATCGAGGGCGAGCTGCCGCCCGAGCTTGACGGGGTGTTCCTGCGCAACGGCACCAATGCCCGCTTTGCCCCGCGCCGCCGCCGCCACATGTTCGATGGCGAGGCGATGCTCCACATGGTCGAACTGCGCGGCGGCGAAGCGCGCTATTCCAACACCTATATCCGCACACCGCGATCAGCCTGGATCGAACGCGAAGGGCGCAACCCGTTCATGGGGATCGCCGATCTTACCAGCGGCGGAAAGGGCGCGCTGGCAGGGCTGATGGTGGAACGGCTCAAGGTCAGGTTCGGCCTGCTGCCGCGGATGCGCGCCATCGAGGCGGGCAGCAACGGCACCGCGGTGCTGCACCACGATGACCGCCTTTACGCTCTGCAAGAGACCGCCCTGCCCTTCCGGCTCGATATCGGCCGGGATACGCAAGGCTGGCTGACGCTCGACGGGCGCGGCACCAATGAAACCTTCGGCGGCTCGCTCGATTGCCCGTTCAGCGCCCATCCGAAAACCGACAGCGCATCCGGCACGGTCTATTCGATTGGGCAGGATTTCACCTCGGGGACGACCCACCTCACCCGACTGGAGCGCGGCGACACAATCACCACCAGCACGGTGATGCAGGGCAAGCCCGCCGCCTTCTTCGTGCACGACTACATCCTGACCGACACGCACATCATCTTCCCCGACAGCTCGCTGCGCTTCAATCCGGCGGGACTCGCCGGGCCGGATGGGAGCGTGGCCAGTTTCGATGACGCACGACCCCTGCGCTTCGGCATGATCGCGCGCGACCATGCGACAGGCGATCCGGTGCGCTGGTTCGAGACGGGCCTGCCGGGCCATATCTGGCATATCGCCAACGGGTGGGAGGCCGACGGCGCGATCCATGTCTACGCTCCGGTATTCCGCGACTATCCGCCCTTCATGCCGATCCACACCCCGGCCGAACCCCACACGCAGTTCGTTCACTGGCGGCTGGATCTGGCGAGCGGGGCGGTGCGCGAGAATGTGCTGCTGGATCACCACTACGAACGGCCCGGCATCGACTGGCGCCGCCACGGCCAGCCGGCGCGCTACACATGGCTGCTAGATGAAAGCGGCGGGGTGATGGGCAAGGGCGTGCTCAAATACGACCTGTTTGACCGGCGCGAGGCGGGGTATCTCGATTATGACGGGCTGCTCGGCGGGGAGCCGGTGTTCATCCCTCGCGGAGACGGCACGGACGAGGATGACGGCTGGCTGGTCGATCTGCTCGCCGATGGCACCCGCGCAGTGCTGATCGTGGCCGATGCCGCCACCATGACAGAACGCTGCCGTATCACATTGCCCCAGCCGGTGCCCTTCGGGGTCCACGCCCTATGGCTCGACCGCGCAGCGACCGACGCGCTGATCGCAGACTGACCGTTTCCTCATAATGCCAGCAGCAGCCCCGCCCGCGCTGTGGCAGCTTCTGGCCAAACCGAAAGAGCAAGCACCATGACCCAGCCCTTCTTCAACCACCCCTATCTGTCCGGCCACCACGAGCCGGTGCGGTTCGAGGCGACCGCGCCCGACCTGATCGTCGATGGCGAGCTTCCCGCCGACCTTGCCGGCGTGTTTTATCGCAACGGGCCGGAGCCGCTCTACCCCACCCGCGAGGGCGACTATCACTGGTTCGACGGGGACGGCATGGTCTATGCCATGCACTTCGAAAACGGCCGCGTGTCCTTGCGCAACCGCTGGGTGCGGACCGAGAAATTCGAGATGGAGAAGGCCGCGGGCCGCCGCTTGTTCGGGATGTTCGGCAACCCGATGACCGCCGATCCTTCGGTGCAGGGCAAGCATTACAACACCGGCAACACCAACATCATCCTGCACGGCGGCAAGCTGCTGGCGCTGATGGAAGGATCGCAGCCGGTGGCAATGGACCCGTTTGAGCTGACCACGCTGGGGGTGCATGATTACGACGGCACCATCGCCTCGACCTTCTCGGCTCACCCCAAGATCGATTACGCCACCGGAGAGCTTGTGAATATCGGCGCCAACATCAACGGCTGGACCGGCGAGGCCGCGCTGCAATACACCATCACCACGGCCGAGGGCGTGGTGCGCCATGCAGTGACAATCCCGATCCCGCACTTCGCGCTGATCCACACCTTCTTCCTGACCGAGAACTGGGTGGTGATCCCGGTCGTTCCGCTCGATACGGATATCCAGCGCGGGATGCGCGGGGGGCCGATGACGGCGTGGAACACCGGCCGCCCGACCAAGATTGCGATCATGCCGCGTGAAGGCACGGCGGACGATGTGCGCTGGTTCGAATTCGATCCACGCCACATGTTCCACGAGTGCAACGCGTGGGAGGAGGATGGCAAGATCATTGCCGATGTCGCCGCGGCCAACGGTACGGCACTGTTCCCCGATCAGGACGGCAACTGGCTGACCCATGCCGAAACCAAGATGAGCTTGCGCCGCTGGACGATCGACATTGCGGGGGCGAGCATGAAGGAGGAAACCCTCAACGATCGCGACATCCAGTTCCCGCGCCCAGACGACCGGCTGATGTCGCGCAAGACCCGCCACGCCTATGGCAACATGAACCTCTATTCGGTCGATGGCCGGGTCGACGGGATGGATGCGGTGCTGCATTTCGACACCGAAACCGGCAAGGAGGATTACTACCATTTCGGCCCCGGATCGGCAGCAGGCGAGCTGGTGGTGGCGCCGCGCGTCGGCGCAACCCATGAAGGCGATGGCTATGCCATGACCCTGGTCCACCGCGCCAACTCACCCACCAGCGAGCTGGCGATCTTCGCCGCGACCGATATTGCCGCAGGGCCGATCGCGACAGTGCGCATCCCCTTCCGCGTGCCCTCGGGCTTCCACTGCAACTACTACGCGGCCGACAACCCGTTCTACCGCGCGGTTGCCGCAGGGCGCTGAAGCCGCGCGTCAGAACTTGTAGGCAAGGCCGAACTGGAATTGCCGCGGCGGGCCGGCGTTGCGCTGCACGAAGGGCGCGCGCCCGCCCAGCTGGATCTGGTTCGAGGTCGTCGCCGCGTTGGCAAAGCCGCTCCGGTTGTTGGCGTTGAACACGTTGAACACGTCCGCGCTCGCCTCCAGCTTGCCGCCCATCACCGGCAGGGCATAGCGCACACCCAGATCCACACTCGCAGACCACGGCAGGCGTGCGGAATTGCGGCGCTCGCCGGGGTAGCGGTCGGAATTGCCGAGGTAGTTCTCGCCGAAGCTCGCGCCGTCGCCGTTCAGGTCCTGCGTGCCGAAAATGCCGGCATCGGGGACGAGGTTGACCGGCTGGCCCGACTGGAACAGCCCCGCCGCCGTCAGCGTCAGCCCGTCCGCCGGATAGAGATACCCCACCATCGAGATCACGTGCCGCCGGTCATTGGCGGAAGGGCCCCACTCGGCCGCAAAATCATTGGCGTTGGCGGCGCGGAAGTTGATGTCGTCGGTGTCGTTCCTGAGGCTTGAAAGGGTGTAGCTGACGCGGAAGGCGTAGTTGTCATCCCCCCGCACCTTGATCGCCTGCAGGATCAGCGCGAGGTATTCGGCCTCGCCATCGGTTTCCGAGACGGTGATCTGCCGCGCCCCGCCGGGCACGAGCGCGATCGGGCGCGAGGCATCGGCATCGGCCTGCGAACGGACCAGCCCGAGGCTCTGGGCGAGGGCGAAGCGCGCGGCATTATCGGGCAGAGCGCGCAAGGTCGCGATGTTCGCCTCGGTAAGGTTTGCAAGGTTGGGCATGAAGGGAGCGGGCGCGTTCAAGTCGCGCAGCCGCACCAGATTGCGCGACCGGCTGTAGAGCGCGTCGACCGACAGCGTCAGCGTGTCAGCCGCCTGATACTGGTAGCCGGTGCTCAGTTGCACACTCCACGGGTTGTCGTAACCGGTGGGACTTAGGATGCGCCCCTCGCCCAGCGTCGCCGTATCGCGCAGCGCCTGCACCTGTGCCGGCGTCGGGCAGGCCGCAACGGTGGTGCAAGGCGGCGCGACGGTGAGATTGCCGTCGAAGGTGATGTCGCGAAGGTCGACGCCCGCCGGAATGCTGCCGCGCGCCTGCAACTGGGCGAGCTGGCTCACGAACCCCGCCGAGGTGGTGTTGCGCTGCAAGGCGTCGGAGACCACCGCGTAGCTCAGCTTGCCGGTGAAGACCCCCGCCCCGAACCGCACCGAAGAGCGCGCATCGGGCTGCCAGTTCAGGGCAAAGCGCGGCGCAATGTTGTCGTTATCGCCATTGCCCGCGCCCCGCTCGGTCAGGGTGTCGTAATCCCAGCGCAGGCCCAGCGTGGCGGTGAGGGTCGGTGACAATTCCCACGCGTCCTCCAGATAGAGCGCGATCAGCGTCTGCGCGGTGCCGAAGCTCTGCGGGCGCAGTTCGACCGCGTAATTCGCCACCGCGGGATTGAGCGTCAGCACATCCTGCGCGCTCAAGGCCAGACCGCGCCCCGCAAGGCTCGCCAACTGCGCAGCGGTGAGATCGACGGTGTAATTCCCGTCAGGATTGCCTCCGCCCAGCAGCGCGAAATCGGAAAGGATCACATCCACCCCGGCGCTCAGCCGGTGCGCGCCCATGTCGCGGCCCAGACGGTGGGTGGTCTGCCAGGTCTCTTCCAGAGAATCGAAGACATAGCCCGGATTGCCGACAATGCCCGCGACCAGCCCCGAAGGCCCACGCACCACAACCTGCGGCCCGGGCGCGCCCGTGGCCTCGCCGTAATCCCAGCGGAAGCGGCTGTATTGCAGCGCGCCGTCATAGCTCCATTGCGTACCGGCATAGCTGGCGGTCGCCGCGACCAATGTCGAGAAGCGATCCTGCCGCGATCCTGCCGAAGGGAAGGTCGCATTGCCCCCGCCCAGCGCGCCGCCCGGACGATCAATGGTGACGCGGCCGATGTTGCCGCGCAGCCCAAGCGTCCAGTCATCGGTCAGCCGGTGGTCGAGCCGCAGCGAACCCAGATGGAACCGGTTATTGCCGGTCACCGTGTCGACCACGCCGAGCAGCGGCGCATCCACGATCTGCGTGTTGCGATCGGCCGTGAATTCGTAGTTGGCGTAAAGGAAGGTGCGATCGCGCTGCAACGCGCCGCCTGCGGCAAAGCCTGCCTGATAGCGTTCGAAGCTTTCGCCGACGGGGTTGCCCGACAGGTCGCGGCGGGGGAAGGGCGAGGGGGAATCAAGCGGCCTGCCGGCCCTCACCAGCGTATAGGCCTCACCCGTAAGGTCGTTGCTGCCCGACCGGGTGGTATAATTGACTAGGCCATTGGCGGTACGCCCGTAGACGGCAGAATAGGAGTTCGCCAGAACCGTCACCTCGCGGGTGAAGCCCAGCGGCACCGGGAATTTCAGCCCGCCCAGAAAGTTCTCGTTATTGTCGAGCCCATCGATCAGGTAGTTGGTATCGAGCCCGTTCGACCCGTTGATCGAGATGGACGGCGCCTCGGGGAAGAACCCGGTCGAGGGGACGACATTGGGCAGGCGGATCAGCGCGCCCAGCACGTCGCGGCCCTCCACGGGCAGCGCCGCCAGTTGCGCGCGGCCCAATGAGGCGGAGATTTCGGCGTTCGCTGTGTTCAGACCCGTGATCGCTCGGGCAGCGGTCACAACGATGCCGGACTCGCCCGAAGTCTGCAATTGCAGGATCACGCTGCGAGTGAAATTGGCGCGCAGTTCGATGGCGCGCGCGACGAGCGGGGCGAAGCCCGGCGCAGCGGGCACGGACACGCGGTATTCACCCGCCGTGCTCAACCCCTCCAGCCGCACCGCGCCGCGCGCGTCGGTGACAAGCGCGCGCGCAAGACCGATGGCGGCGTTTTCGACCACGACTTCGGCCCCTGCAACCGGTAAGCCGCCAGCATCCACCACCGCAATCTCGATCCCCGCCTGCTGCGCCATCGCGGGCGGCGCGGCGATCACGCAGGCCGCAGCAACAACAGAGCCCGCAGCAGTGGTGCGAAGCAGTCCGGCGATCATCGAATTTCCCCTGATACTGGCGTTATGGTTCTTGGAGCCGTTCGGCCGCGGCGGGACTAGGGTTACAGGCCGAGAGTGCAACCGCTTTCACGAAATTGCTGCGTGGTCGCAGCGGGCTAGTCGCCCTCGAAGTCGCCCGGGGTGCCTTCATGCGGGGCCTCGTGCGTTGCCCAGTCCGCTGCTCCAGGCGGGCGAGCCGGCGAACCGGCAGGACCACCCGGCGCGCTCGGATCACCCTGCCGCAGCAGGTGGAGGTGCACCTTGGCGATCATCTTGGCGCTGATCGGCGCGGTTAGGAAAAGGAATACGCAGACCAGCAGCTCGTGCGTCGTCCATGTCCCGCGCACCAGCTGGAACCACGCGGCCGAACCGACCAGCATTGCCCCCAGCCCGAGGGTCGAAGCCTTGGTCGGGCCATGGAGCCGCTCCATCAGCGAAGGCAGGCGCACCAGCCCCCAGCTGCCGACCAGCGCGAAGCTGCTCCCAAGCACGATCAGCGCGGCGACCAGCGCATCGGCGTAGGTGAAGCCCGCGCTCATTCGATGATGTCTCCGCGCAGCAGGAATTTGCAGTAAGCGACGGTGCTGACGAAGCCGACCATCGCAAGCAGCAGCGCCGCTTCGAAGGATGTGCCACTGTCGCTCGCGATTCCGGCGAGCACGATCAGTCCGATGGTGTTGATCACCATCGTGTCGAGCGCAAGGATGCGGTCGGCCACGCCCGGACCTCTGAACAGGCGCCACAGGTTCATGGCCAGTGCCAGGCCCCATGCCGCAAAGCCGAAGGCGAGCGCGCCCTCAAGCATGGAAGATCTCCTTCAGCCGCGCCTCGTAACGCGCCTTGACCTTGGCGACCTCCGCCGCCGGATCAGGCGCGTGCAGTGCGTGGACCAGCAGGAACTTGCCGCAGGCCGAAACATCGGCGGAGACAGTGCCCGGCGTCAGGCTGATCGTCCCTGCGAACACAGTGATCGCCTCGGGCGTGGTCAGGTCGAGCGGGATCGTCAGCCATGCGGGGCGAAGGTCGCGGTTGCGCTTGAACAGGATGATCGCAGCGACCTCGAAATTGGCCACCACGATGTCGCGCAGTACAAGCTCGATGTAAACGACTGCGGGGAGGAAGCGGACGTCCGGGCGCCCGGGCCACCACGGGGCGGTGAAGATCGGCACGATGATCCCGACGACAAGGCCAAGGAACAGCGCGCCGAAACTGACCTCGCCGACCATCACGACCCACATGATCACAATGAGAGCCGAAAGGCCCGGATGGGGGAATAGGCGACGGATCATGGCGCGCGCTCCACCAGCACCGCAGCTGCGGTTTGCGCAGGGTCGAGTACCTGCGCGGCGGCGGCCTTGGTATAGTCGCTGGCAGCCCCTGCCCCCACCGACAGCGCGGCGAGAAGGGCGAGCGCCAACGCGGGCGCGATCATGTCGGCACGGGAGGGCGGCGCGGGGGGCGCACCGGCCCCCTCTCCCACCTTCCAGAACACGGCGCTGCCTGTGCGGGCAAAGCCGATCACGCCGATAAGGGTTGTGCCGAGGATCACACCCCACGCCCAGCCCCAGTCCGGCTGCGTGGTGACCGACATCAGAATCAGCAGCTTGCCGATGAAGCCCGAGAGCGGCGGCAATCCGGTCGCGGCGATAGCGGCGGCCATGAACATCAGCGCGACCATCCCCCGACCGGGGAAGGCCGGACCAGCGATTGCGGCATCGCCGAAGCTCCCCCGCCGCCGCGCAGCGACATCGGCGACGAGGAACAGCGCCGCCCCTGCAAGGGTCGAGTGGGCGAGGTAATACAGCCCCGCGCCGAGCGTCTGTGCGCTCCACCCGGCGACCGCGACCAGAAGCGTGGCGGTGGAGCCGATCACGGCATAGGCGGCCTGCTCACTCAGAGAGCGCGCCACGAAGACCCCGGCAAAACCGACCACGGCGCTCGCAAGCGCGGCGGGGTAGAGCCACGGCGCAGGCACCCACGCCGCCGCCCCCGCCCCCTCGCCGAACACCTGCGGCACCACGCGGATCAGCGAATAGACGCCGACCTTGGTCAAAATGGCAAAAAGTGCGGCCACCGCAGGGGTCGACACAGCGTAAGTACGCGGCAGCCACAAATGGAGCGGTACCAACGCGGCCTTGATCGCAAACACGCTCGTCAGCAGCAGCGCCGCAATCCGCAGCATGCCTTGGTCTGCCGCCGGAACCGCCGCCACCCGTAGCCCCATGTCCGCCATGTTGAGCGTGCCGGTGAGCGCGTAGAGCATCCCCAACGCGATCAGGAACAGCGCCGATCCGACAAGGTTGACCACCACATATTGCACTCCGGCCTTCAGCCGCGCAGGCCCCTGCCCGTGCAACATCAGCCCGTAGGAGGCGATCAGCAGCACCTCGAAGAACACGAAGAGGTTGAAGAGATCGCCCGTCAGGAAAGCGCCGTTCAGGCCCATCAACTGGAACTGGAACAGCGGGTGGAAATGCCAGCCCTTGCGGTCTGCGCCGGTCACTAGGGCGTGGACAAGCGCGATCAGCGCCAGCACCGAAGTCAGCACCAGCATCAGCGCGGCGAGCCGGTCGGCCACCAGCACGATCCCGAAAGGCGCGGGCCAATCGCCAAGGGCATAGGCAAGTATCGCGCCGCCCGAGACCCGCGCCATCAGCACCAACGCCAACCCGAGCTGAACGAGGCAAGAGAGCACCGCGATCCCCACCGCCAGCGCCCTGCGCCGCCGCATCGCCAGCAGCGCCAGCGGCGCGGCCAGCGCAGGGATAGCGACGGGCAGTATGGGGAGATGGTCCAGGAGGCTCACGGCTCTTCGTCCTCCGCAAGCCCGTCCTGAGCGTCGCACGGCACGGTGTCTCCATCGACATGGTCGCTTCCCGTTTCGAGGAAGCTCCGTAAGCTCAGGATCACCACGAAGGCGGTCATGCCGAAGGTGATGACGATCGCGGTCAGCACCAGCGCCTGTGGCAGGGGATCGGTGTACTCGCTGACAGTCTTGTCCCAGATCGGCGGGCGGCCAAGCTCCAACCGGCCGCTGGCGAACAGGAACAGATTCACCGCATGGGAAATCAGGGTCAGCCCCAGCACCACCTGAAAGGTGCGCGCCCGCAGCGCGAGATAGATCCCGCCGGCAACCAGCACGCCGATCGCACTCGCGACGAGGAATTCGTAGCTCATGCCTCGTGCTCCTCGGCCGCGCGGGCCGCACGCTGGGCGATGTGGCTCAGCTGTGCCAGCGCCAGCATCACCGCGCCCAGCACCGTCAGGAACACGCCGGTATCGAACAGCATCGCGCTGGCGAGTTCGAACTTGCCGATCAGCGGGAGCGCGAAATAATCGAACCAGCTGGTCAGGAACGGTGCCCCCAGCACCATTGCGCCCAGCCCCGTGCCCATCGCCACCAGCACGCCCCAGCCGATCAGGTTGTGCTCGCCGAACGGCTTTCGCGCGTCCGACCAGTCGAAGCCGGCGGCGAGGTACTGCACGAGGAAGGCCGCCGCCACCACCAGAGCGGCGATGAACCCCCCGCCCGGCTGGTTGTGGCCGCGCAAGAACAGGTAGATGCCTACCGTCAGCGTCAGCGGCAGGATGATGCGGCTCGCTGCGACCAGCATCATCGGATGGCGCTCGGGCGAATGGGGCATGTCCGCGCGCCAGGCCCGCAGGCGTGCGCCCGCCGCCCCCCGCGCCGCGCTGTCGAGCAGTGCGAAGATCCCGAGCCCAGCGATGCCCAGCACGATGATCTCTCCCAGCGTATCATAGGCGCGGAAATCGACGAGGATGACGTTGACCACATTGGACCCGCCTCCGCCCGATTTCGCATTGGCGAGGTGATAGGCGGCAATGCTTGGCCCCGGATCACGCGTCAGCATCGCCCATGCGATTCCGCCGATTAGCACCCCGCCCGCAATCGCGATGGCACCGTCGCGCGCCTTGCGGACGTTGCTGGAGATCAGCGGCGGCCGCTTGGGCAGCAGGTTCAGCGCCAGCAGGAGCAGCAACACCGTCACCACCTCGACCGAAATCTGGGTGAGCGCGAGATCGGGGGCAGAGAGCACCGCGAAGGCGAGGCTCACCACCAGCCCGATCACGCTGACGATGATCAGCACGCGAAGGCGGAGGTGCGATTGCACGACCACGGCGAGCGTGGCGGCAACCAGCAGCGCCCATGCGATGATCGCGGGTAAGGTGGCCGGCAGCGCAGGCCGCGTGCCGGTGAGGCGGCCGCCGCCGGTCACCGCGCCCTCGATCACAAGGAGGATGGTGACACCGAACGTCGCCAGCAGCATGGTCTGGAGCGACGGGGTGTGAGTGGCAACGATCGCCCGGCGGGTCCAGCGATCGGCAAGACCCATCGCCCGTTCGAACATCCGCTTGGCATCGGGCAGCGAAGCGGGGTCCCACAGGCCGAGCAGGCGCTTGTGCTGCCACAGCAGCGCGACGCCGCCAGCCACCGCGATCATGCTGAGAACAAGCGCGAGGTTGACCCCGTGCCACAGGGCGAGATCGACTTCTGGCAACGCGAGGCCCGTCACCGCTCCCGTCACCGCACCCACCAGCGGTGCTGCGAGCAGCATCGGGACGAGGCCCAGCAGCACCGCCAGCCCCGTCAGCAATGCAGACGCGGCCCACATTCCGGGCGAGGGATCATGCGCGCGGGCGAAAGGTTCGGCCTCGCGCGGTGCGCCGAAGAACAGGTGTGCGGCCAAGCGCAGCGAATAGCCGACCGAGAACGTCGCGCCGATAGTGGCCAGCACGGGCAGCAGCCATGCGGTGCCGAACAGTGCCAGCTTCGGCGTCTGGTAAAGCATCAGCTCCTTGGAGATGAACCCGCCCAGCGGCGGCAGCCCCGCCATCGACGCCGCGGCGAGCGTGGCGACCAGCGCGGTCACTGGCATCGCCTTTGCAAGCCCGCCGAGACGGCGAATGTCGCGCGTGCCGGTCTCATGCTCGACGATCCCGGCGCTCATGAACAGCGCGGCTTTGAAAGCGGCATGGTTGAGGATGTGCAGCACCGCAGCCATCGCCGCGGCCTCCAGCGAAAAGCCCAGCAGCATCACCAGCATCCCCAGCTGCGAGATGGTGGAATAGGCAAGTATGCTTTTCAGATCATGCCGGAACAGCGCCACGGCTGCTCCGAACACCATCGTCACAAGGCCAACGGTGGTGACCGTGACCGTGTAGAGTTCCGTCCCCGCCAGCACCGGCCACAGCCGCGCGAGCAGAAACACGCCCGCCTTCACCATCGTCGCCGAGTGGAGATAGGCGCTGACCGGCGTCGGCGCGGCCATCGCGTGGGGCAGCCAGAAGTGGAACGGGAACTGGGCGGACTTGGTGAAGCAGCCGACAAGGATCAAGGCGAGGATCGCGGGATACAGCGGCGAGGCCTGCACCAATGCGCCGCGCGTCAGGATCGTGGCAAGGTCGAAACTGCCCGCGGCCAGCCCGAGCAGCACCATCCCCCCGATCAGCGCAAGGCCTCCGCCCCCTGTGACAGCCAGCGCCATGCGCGCGCCCTGCCGGGCCTCGGCCTTGTGCTGCCAGAAGCCGATGAGGAGGAAGGATGCGAGGCTGGTGAGCTCCCAGAAAATGAGAAGCAGAAGGACATTCCCGGCAATTACGATGCCCAACATCGCACCCTGAAACAGCATCAGGCTGGCAAAGAAGCGGCCGGTGTCCTCGTTCATGTCGAGGTAGCTGTGGGCGAAGATCACTACCAGCAGTCCGATCCCTAGGATCAGCAGTGCGAACATCCAGCCCAGCGGATCGACCATCAGCGTGACATCGAGGCCGAGCGCTGGGACCCATGCCCATGTCGCCGATGGCGCGGGGCCGTTCAGGGCCGGTGCTGCAAGGCTCGCCAGCAGGGCAAGGCCGCCGGAACTCGCCGCGCCCGCAATGCCGGAATGGACGATGCGCCGGGCGCCGTGGGTAAGCGCGATGGCGAGCGCCGCAGCGAAGGGAAGCAGGGCCAGCGTCAGAAGCGTCATGGCGAGTGCCATAGGCGGCCCCGGTGGTCCTTCCTGCAAGAGCGTAGCGGCGTCAGCACCGATGGTGCGTGTCCAAGGCATAGACGAGGGGGTTGCGAAAGCACAACCCAAACCGGGCTAGTGCCGGTCCGGGTGTGGCCGGCGAGGAAGCGCAAAGTCCGTGCTCGCGCGGTTTTGATCGGGGTTAGACCCCCTCCAGACTCTGCCTAGGCCCGTTTTGGCGTGGCTTTGCACCCGCCTTTTGCGGCGGTTTCACGTGAAACATGGGTCGGAGCGCCAGCGGCTCAATCGCCCTCGAATTCCATAAGAGTCCCGACCGTGATGCCCGCCTTCCTCAACCGCTCGGCCCCGCCAAGGTCCGGCAGGTCGATCACGAACAGCGCATCGGTTACCTCGGCCCCCGCCGCGCGCAGCAACTCGGCCGCTGCAAGCGCAGTGCCGCCGGTGGCGATCAGGTCATCGACGATCACCACCTTTTCCCCGGGCGCTACGGCCTCGGGGTCCATCTCCAGCCGGTCGGTTCCGTACTCGAGCGCATAGTCGATTCCGATGGTCACGATCGGGAGCTTGCCGGGCTTGCGGACAGGGACGAAGCCGATCCCGAGTTGGACCGCGACCGCCGCGCCGAAGATGAAACCGCGCGCTTCCATACCGGCGATCTTTTGCGCCCCCGCAGCCGCCGCCAGCAGCGCAAGGTGCCCGACGCTCGCAGCGAGGCCCTGCGGGTGGCCGATCAACGTGGTGATGTCGCGGAACTGGATGCCGGGATGGGGGAAATCGGGGACAGTGCGCACCAGCGCCTTAAGTTCCTCGGGAGAGAGATGCGGCGGTATCATGTCGGCGGGCCCCTTTCGCCCCCCCTCAAAGCAGAGCCCCCCGCCATCCGCAAGGGATGACGGGGCGCCGTGTGCCCTTAACGTCGGAAGACGCTTAGCTCTTCTTCGGCTTCAGTCCGGCCCAGATCTGCTTGTAGGACAGGAAGGCCAACGCAGTCGCGAACAGCAGGAAGCCCAACACGAACCAGCCGGTCTGGCGCCGCTCGACCAGCGAAGGCTCGGCGGTCCAGGTCAGGAAAGCAGCCACGTCCTTGGACATCTGCGGAACGGTGGATTCCGTCCCGTCCGCAAAGGTCACCTGACCATCGCTCAGCGGCGGGGGCATGGCGATGTTCACGTTGTGGAAGTGCTTGTTGAAGTAGAGGCCATCGGGCGTCTCAAAGCCGACCTTGGCCGCCTTGGCCGGATCGGGCTCGCCATAACCCGTCAGCAGGTCATAGACGTAGTTCGAGCCGTCATGACGCGCCTTGGTCATCAGCGAAAGATCAGGCGGAATGGCGTTGTTGTTTGCCGCTGCCGCCGCAATAGCGTTGGGGTACGGGCTCGGGAAAGCGTCGGTCGGCTCGCCCGGACGGGTGGTCGTTTCACCGGTTGCGGGATCGATGCCCGGAACAGTCCAGGTTGCCGCCTCAGCATCAACCTCGGCGTCGGTGTAACCGAGCTGCTTGAGGTTGCGGAACGCCACGAACTTCATGCTGTGGCAGGCCGAGCAGACTTCCTTGTAGACCTGGTAGCCGCGCTGCAGCTGGGCCACGTCCCACTTGCCGAAGGCGCCGTCGAAGGCGAAGCCGCCCGCAGGGCCTTCGCCATGCTCGTAGAAGTAGGAAGACGGCTGCTTTTCCGGCGCAGGGCCGAACGCATAGTTATAGGCACCGGGCAAGAGTGACCACAGCACCAGCACCAGCGTGATGGCGAGGCCTGCGATGATGCCTCCGAGACGAATAGTCATGTCCGAACTCTTTCTCGTTATCGGTTCAGATTGCTTGGATGTGCGTCCGGCCGATCACTCGGCCGGTTGCAGCGCCCCATCGGTGGCAGTGCCGGCGTCGCCGCCATCCACCGAGCCGGTCCGCGGAGCTTCCGGGGCCGCATCCTTGCCGAGCACCGCTTCGGTGATCGAGAAGGGCAGCGGCTTGGGCACTTCAATCTGGCTGATGATCGGAAGGATCACCAGGAAGTGCAGGAAGTAGTACGCCGTGAAGATCTGGCTGAGCATGATGTAAGGCTCTTCGGCGTGGGCACCGCCAAGATAGAACAGCGCTGCCATGGTCGGAATCAGGCCGAACCAGAAGAACTTGCGGAACAGCGGGCGGTAGTGGCCCGAGCGCACGGGGCTCTTGTCGAGCCAGGGCAGGATGAACCAGACCAGGATCGAGCCAAACATCGCGATCACGCCCAGCAACTTGGCGGGGATCAACACAATACCAGTGAACGGAATGGTCAGATCGCCCGTGAAGGCGCGAAGGATCGCGTAGAACGGATAGAAGTACCATTCCGGAACGATCAGCGCCGGGGTCGAGAGCGGGTTGGCCTCGATGTAGTTGTCGGGGTGACCGAGCGCGTTGGGCAGGAAGAAGACCATCGCGGTGAACAGGATCAGGATGACGCCGAGACCGAAGCCGTCCTTCGCCGTGTAGTAGGGGTGGAACGGAACAGTGTCCGATTCCTGCTTCACTTCCACGCCGGTCGGGTTCGACGAGCCGGGGATGTGCAGCGCCCAGATGTGCAGGATCACAACGCCCGCGATCACGAAGGGCAGCAGGAAGTGCAAGCTGAAGAAGCGGTTCAACGCGGCATTATCGGGCGCAAAACCGCCCAGCAACCATACCTGAAGCGGTTCGCCCACCAGCGGGATCGCGGTGAACAGACCAGTGATGACCTGCGCGCCCCAGAAGCTCATCTGGCCCCACGGCAGGACGTAGCCCATGAAGGCGGTCGCCATCATCAGCAGGAAGATCACCACGCCCAGCAGCCAGATCATCTCGCGCGGTGCCTTGTACGACGAGTAGAAGAACCCGCGGAAGATGTGCATGTAGATGACGATGAAGAAGAAGCTCGCCCCGTTCGCGTGGGCGTAGCGCAGCATCCAGCCGTAGTTGACGTCGCGCATGATGTGCTCGACCGTCGCAAAGGCGACAAGGCCGTTGGCTGCATAATGCATCGCCAATACGACGCCAGTGATGATTTGCACCACGAGGAAGAAGCCGGCGAGCACGCCGAAGTTCCACATATAGTTGAGGTTGCGCGGCACCGGATAGCCGGCACCCACCGCGTTGTAGACGAGACGCGGAAGCGGAAGCTTCTCGTCAAGCCACTTGGTGAAGGCGGACTGCGGTTCGTATTGCTTGGCCCAGGCGAAACTCATGGCGTTCTCTCGGCTTGATCGGATGGAAGGTCAGGCGATTACAGTGTCGGAATAGATACGAAGGATCAGCCGACCCGGACGACGGTGTCGGAGGTAAAATCGTAGTCCGGAACATGCAGGTTCTTCGGCGCAGGGCCCTTCCGGATGCGGCCGGCAACATCGTAGTGCGAACCGTGGCAGGGGCAGAAATAACCGCCGAAATCGCCCTGGTTCTCGCCTTCGGCGGCGCCCAGCGGCACACAGCCCAGGTGGGTACACACGCCCATGGTGATGAGGATGTCTTCGTGTCCAGCCTTTGTGCGCGAGGCCAGAGTGGCCGGATCGCGCATGTCCGCAGTGTCATCAGCCTTCGCTGCGGCGATTTGCTCGGGCGTGAGACGCTTCACGAACAGCGGCTGCTTGCGGAAGGCCGCCTTGATGCTCTGGCCCGGCTGGATCGCGCCGATATCCACCTCGGTGGTGCTCGCAGCAAGCACGTCCTGCGAGGGCGCCATCTGCGAGATCAACGGAAACAGCACCGAAGCACCGCCCACACCGGCT
Source organism: Porphyrobacter sp. (assembly GCA_027533455.1). Lineage (GTDB taxonomy): Bacteria > Pseudomonadota > Alphaproteobacteria > Sphingomonadales > Sphingomonadaceae > Erythrobacter. The sequence goes on from JAPZUC010000001.1 coordinate 129,961, forward strand.
GTGCCCAGCGCAGCGATGTGGATCCAGTCGCGGCGACGTACGCCTTCTTCGGTGGCGGAGACTTCAGTGGTAGCGGCCGTGTCAGTAGCCATTTCGTCTTACCCTGCTCGTTTTGCCGCGCCGGAAAAGCCTGCGCGGCGTGGTGTTTCATTCCGGGGCCGCAAAAGCCCCTGAGCCGATCCGTCGATTGGTCCCTGTTTCGGGCCGGATGCACCCACTTGGCGCACCTCACCCTCAACTTGGCGGCGGCAATTAACGGCAATCCTGCGAGATTCCAACCTCGTTTTCATCAAGCGCCGTTCGCAGTTATGCAAGGGCTGCGCTAGTCAGTGCGATCATGCTGATCTGCCGACCATAATTTCCCTCGCCCGCCTGCGTGGAGCGTCTGTGCGAGTGGTAACGCGCGACATGTGAGAATGTATCCCGGCGCGTATCCGCAATTTTGCTAAGGCCAGCGTCAGCAAGGCGCGCCATGATGAAACCGGGCAGATCAAAGTGCCAGCGCGGCACATCGTCACGCATCGGCGCAGGGGCGAAAAAGCGCTCGGCATCGGAGGGGAAGCGGTCGCGAAAGGCAGGATCGACCTCGTAACTGGCCTGTGCGATCGTGGGCCCGAGCACCGCAGCGATGTTCGCCCGGGTCGCGCCGATGGCTTCCATCGCGGCGATTGTATTCTCTAGCACGCCATCCACGGCCCCGCGCCATCCTGCGTGGGCAGCCCCGATCACCCCTGCCTCGGCATCGGCAAGAAGGATCGGGCCGCAATCGGCGGTGACTATGCCGAGCACGATGCCGGGCGTGGCGGTGACGACCGCGTCGGCGACCGGACGGCCCTCGGCGGCATCGTCCCAAGCCCGCGTGACGGTCACGACATAGGGCGAATGGACCTGATGCGGCGCGGCGAGCTGCCCGCCAGGACAAAGCGATTGGGCCGCCGCAGCCCTCAGAGCGCGCACCTCCGCCCCGTCGCCCGGCCCGCCGAAGCCGAACTGATGCACCCCGCCCGCGCTTCCGAAAAAGCCGTGCAGCACGCCTGCCAGCAGCGGCGAGGTTTCGACCTGAAACGCCACCGGATCAGCCTTCCAGCGAGCGGCTGACCTGCTCGAAGGTATCGCGCGACAGATTGCCTGCCGCCAGAATCCGCTCCAGCTCGGCCTTCATCAGCGCCGCGCGCCCAGGTTCGATCCGCCGCCAGCGGCCGAGCGACGGCACGAAACGCGCCGCGGTTTGCGGATTGATCGGGTCGAGCGCGAGGATCACATCGGCAACCATCCGGTAGCCCTCGCCATCCGCCTTGTGGAAGCCCTTGGGGTTCCCGGCAAAGGCCATGTGGAGCGAACGCACGCGGTTGGGGTTCTTCAGGGTGAAGTCGGGATGCTCCGCCAGCCTGCGGACATGCTGGTTCACGTCCGGGTGGAGCGACAGAGCCTGCAGGGTGAACCACTTGTCGATCACCAGCGCATTGTCGCGGTAGTGGTCGTAGAAGGCGCTAAGCCGTTCCTCGCGCTCGGGCGCGTCGAGCCCGCACAGCACCATCAGCGCACCCTGCCGGTCGGTCATGTTGTCCGCCGCGTCGAACTGCGCGGCGGCCATCTGCGCTGCCCGCGCCGGGTCGGCAGCAGCGATGAGGCCGAGTGCGATGGTCTTGACCTTGCGCGCGCCGCGACCAGCCGGATCGTTGAGCGCGATGCCCGCAGCGCGGGCGTGGAGTGCCTGCAACTCGCTCGCCAGCGCGGTGCCGATGGCCGCTTTCAGCGCTTCGCGCGCGGCATGGATCGCACCGGGATCAGCCTTGCGTGTCCCGGACGCCATCACCTCGAACAGGTAGGTTTCCGATGGCAGCACCATCAGCTCGCCCCGCATTGCATCCTCGAGCGCGTTGTCGGCGAGGCTGGAGCGGAACGCGCCGATGATCGCCGCCTCGCCCGCCGTCTGCTCCTCCGCCGAAAGCGCGCCGCTGGCGGTCCCGACCAGATGCCCGACGGCCAATTCCTGCAAGGCTTCCGAGCGGGCGAAGGGATCATCGTCATGGGCGGCGAGAAACACGAGGTCTTCGCGGGCCAGCGTCCGTTCGATGACCACCGGGGCGGTGAAGCCGCGGTTGATCGAGACCACCGGATCGGGACCGGCGAGCGGGAGGTCAAAGGTCTGCTCTTCCTGCTCCAGTACCACCAACTGCTCGGCGCCCAGCGCACCGCCGCGCGAATGGACAGCAATCTTCAGAGGGATTGGCATGGGCAGCTTGTCTGGCTGGCAGGGGGTGGCGGGGACAGTCTGCTTCAGGGTCAGCTTCAGCGTTTCGCCCTCTATCGCCTGCGAAACAGTGACCCGCGGCGTGCCGGCTTGCGAATACCACCGGCGGAACTGGGTGAGGTCGATCCCTGCCCCGTCCTCGATCGCCTTGACGAAATCCTCGCAGGTCGCCGCTTCTCCGTCATGCCGGTCGAAATAAAGATCGGTGCCTGCCCGGAACCGCGCCTCGCCCACCATCGAGCGCATCATGCGGATCACTTCCGCGCCCTTGTTATAGACAGTCGCGGTGTAGAAATTGCTGATCTCGCGGTAAGAATCGGGCCGGATAGGGTGAGCGAGCGGACCTGCATCCTCGGGGAACTGGGCGGCGCGCAGGATGCGCACATCCTCGATCCGCTTGACCGCCTGCCCGCGCATGTCCTGGCTGAACAGCTGGTCGCGCAGGACCGTGAAGCCCTCCTTCAAGGAAAGCTGGAACCAGTCACGGCAGGTGATGCGGTTGCCAGACCAGTTGTGGAAGTACTCGTGCGCGATCACGCCTTCGACCGCGTCGAAATCGGCATCGGTCGCGGTGTCGGGGTCGGCCAGCACGTATTTGGTGTTGAAGACGTTGAGCCCCTTGTTCTCCATCGCCCCCATGTTGAAATCGGACACGGCGACGATGTTGTAGAGATCGAGGTCATACTCGCGGCCGAACACCTCCTCGTCCCACTTCATCGAACGGTGGAGGGACTCCAGAGCATGGTCGGTGCGCTCGAGATCCTCGGCGCGCACCCAGACATTGCATTCGACCTCGCGGCCCGAGACCGTGACCAATGGCTTGGAGTTCGCCACCAGATCGCCCGCGACCAGCGCGAACAGGTAGGACGGCTTGGGCCACGGATCATGCCACTCGGCCCAGTGCGTGCCGTCCGCGTTGTCGCCAGCGGCGGTCCGGTTGCCGTTGCATAGCAGGATCGGGAAAAGCGCCTTGTCCCCCTCCATCCGCACGGCATAGGTCGAGAGCACATCGGGCCGGTCTGGGAAGAAGGTGATCCGGCGGAAGCCCTCGCTCTCGCACTGGGTGCAGAGCATTCCGTTCGAGGCATAGAGGCCCATCAGCTGGGTGTTGGCCGAAGGGTTGATGGTGGTGACGATTTCGACCGTATGCTTGCCGCCCGGCAGGGTGACAACAAGATCTGGGCCGTCCATCCGCCATTCGGCAGGCGCGCCGTCCACCATAATGCCGTTGGCGGCGAGGCTGTCCCCGTTGAGGCGCAATTCGGGCGAGGCGCCGGCTGCAGGGTTGCGCTCAACTTCGAGCTTCGCAGTGACGACGGTCGCTTCAAGCCCCAGCCGGAAATCCAGCTTCGTGGCCGGCAGCAGCCACGGATATGGCGCGTAATCCTCGCGCCGGATGACGGGCGGCTCGTGCGGGGTGGGGGCAGCGTCGGCGATTTCAGGATTGCCGTCGGGCGTGGTGGGGGTGGTTGCGATGTCCATGCCTGCCTCTCTACTCGTTCGTGTCGAGCGTAGTCGAGACACAATGCAAATGGCCTCTCGACTACGCTCAAGGCGAACGGCAAGGTGGCGGCGTGTCACACCTTTTGATCTTCGGCCTCGGCTATACCGCCGGGCGCATAGCCGCCGCGATGCAGGCGCAAGGGTGGCAGTTGCGGGCAACGGGGAGCGCGGGCGACATCGCCTTTGCCGATCGAGCCACGGTGCGCGCTGCAATCGGCGAGGCGACGCACATCCTCTCGTCCGTCCCGCCCGAGCGAGCAGGGGGCGATCCCGTAATGGAAGCCTATGGCGCAGCGCTAAAAGGCAAGGCGCTGTTCTATCTGTCGTCAACCGGGGTCTATGGCGACCGCGCCGGAGCATGGGTGGACGAGGCGACGCCCACCATCGCGCAATCGGGGGAAGGCCGCCGCAATGCGCGGGCCGAGGCGGATCTTGCATGGCTCCAGCTGGGCGCGCGGGCGTTTCGCCTGCCGGGGATTTACGGGCCGGGTCGCAGCGCGCTCGACCGCGTGCGGGAAGGCAAGGCGCGGCGGATCGACTTGCCGGATCAGGTCTTCAGCCGCGTCCATGTCGATGACATCGCCAGCGGCGTGGTCGCCGCGCTGGTGCAGGAGGTGCCCGCGGGGGCATACAACCTCGGCGACGACCTGCCGTGCAGCGGCAACGAAGTCACAGAGCACGCCTGCCGGTTGCTCGGCCTGCCCATGCCGCCGCTGGAGTCGCTGGAGGAGGCCAATCTCTCGGACATGGCGCGCGGCTTCTACATGGAGAACCGCCGCGTCGCGAACGGCAAGGCGAAGCGGGTGCTGGGTTGGCAGCAGCGCTATCCGACCTATGTCGAAGGTCTAGCGGCGCTGCTTTGACCGCAGCGCGAGGCCCATGCCCAGCAGCGCCAGCGCCATCCCGCCCGCGGCCAGCCACGTCCAATGGAAGTCTTCGAAGAGGGTCGACAGCAGCATCGCCACGCAGACAGTCACGATCCCGTTATAAGCGGTCTTCCCCGCGCCGATCTCGCGCACGAGATTATAGTGCAGCGGGAAGGTGACCACCGAACCGATGATCGCCAGATAGGCCGTCCCAGCCCAGAACCGCCATCCGGTCGGGATCACCGGCGCGCCTTCGGTGGAAAAGGCGTAAACGAGGTCGAAGCAGGTGCCGTAGAGCATCGCCCAAGCGAGCAGGCTGACCATCGGCACCCCGCGTCCGGTAGGGTTGGCCTGCACCACGTTGGCGATCGAGGCGGCGAGCATGCCGCCCACAGCCAGCACGATCCCGAGGCCGACATCGCCACCTAGCGGCGCGGCGTTCCATTCGTGCACCAGCAGCAGCGCCACCCCGGCGATCGCGACAAGGCTCCCGCCGATAAAGCCGCCCTCCACCCGCTCGCCGATGAACACCCGCGCGAAGATCGCGTTGGGCACCATAAGAAGCGCGAACATCACCGCCACAATGCCAGAGGTAATATGCTGTTCGGAGTGGTAGACGAACAGGAAATTGCCCGAAAACTGCGCGATCCCGACGCCGAGCGCCAAGAGATGCTCGGGCCGGTTCAGCCTCAGCCGGTTGCCCATCACCACGGCCAGCACGAACAGCGCCGGGGTCGCCAGCATGAAGCGGAAGAACACGGCCCATGCGGCGGGCACGCCGGAAATCTGGCCGGTGATGACGAACCAGGTCGAACCCCAGATCGTCCCCGTCAGCATGAAGGGGATCAGCACACGAGGGCCGAGCATCGAAGGAACGGAGCCGGAGCTCATAGCGCGGCGATCGCCTTGCCGAGCGCCCGGGCATCCTCGGGCCGGGTATTCCACGCTGTCACGAAGCGGGCCGATTCCACGCCCCAGTCATAGAAGGCGAAATCCTGCGACCGCAGAGCCTCGCGCTCCGGCGCGGTCAGGCGCACGAACAACTCGTTGGCCTCGACCGGATGAAGCAGGCGTCCGGCGCAGCCAGCGGCAACTTCCTGCGCTGCCGCATTGGCGTGCGTCGCATTGACGAGCCACAGGTCGCCTTCGAGCATCGCGAGAATCTGCGCAGCCAGATAGCGGCCCTTGCATTGAAGATGGCCGGCGCGCTTGCGGCGGTAGCGGACCTGATGCGCGGCTTCGGGGTCGAAGAGGATCACGGCTTCCGCGCCCATCCCGCCGTTCTTGATGAAACCGAAAGCGAGGCTGTCGACCAGGCCGCTGGCGGCGCGCGCAGCGTCCTCGGCCGAGCCGCCGAGGAAAGCGGCGGCATTGGCAAAGCGTGCCCCGTCCATGTGGAGGCCAAGGCGGCGTTCCTTCGCAAACGCCCCGAGTGCCGCGAGTTCGACGGGGGTATATGCGCGGCCATATTCGCTCGCCTGCGTGATCGCGACGGCGTGGGGCTGGACCTGATGCACGTCGTTGCGGATCGGATCGATCAGCGCGGCGATATCGGCCGGCGTCAGCTTCGCGCCCTCGCCGTCGGCCAGCATCAGCTTGGCGCCGTGGAGGAAGAAGCCGGGCGCGCCGCCTTCGTCCACCTCGATATGCGCCTCACGGTGGCAGACCACCCCGCCGTGGGGCGCGCACATCGTGGCGAGTGCCAGACAATTCGCCGCTGTCCCCGTCGCCACCCACAGCGCGGCGCACTCCCGCCCGAACAGCGCCGTGAAGCGCGCATCGAGTTCGGCGGATAGCCGGTCTCCGTCGTACGGGTTGTCCGGCTGGTCGGCGCTGCGCATCGCCTCCCACAGCTTGGGGTGGACGGCGGCGGCGTTGTCGGACAGGAAGGGTTTGGCGAGGGTCATTGGCATTCGCCATTAGCTGCACTTGCAGGCGTGACAAGCGTGAGGAGCCACCCATGCACGAAGAAAGCGCAAAGCCGACCATCACGCACCACGTCGCGGGCACTGGCGGACGCTACGTCGCGGTGCTCGCGGGCGAGGTCGAGCAGGGCTATCTCGAATGGGAGCAGGGCGGCGAGCGTGATGGCAAGGAAGTGCGCATAGCCGCGCACACCATCGTCCCGCGCGCGATCGGCGGGCGCGGCGTGGCAGGCGCGCTGACCCTCCGGCTGGTGGAAGACGCCAAAAGACAGGGCTTCCTTATTCGCCCCGATTGCTCTTACGTGGCGAGGAAATTTTCCGAGAACCCTGAGTGGGCCTCGCTCAAGGCTTGATCAGGCTGCTGAACGGGAGCCGCATCGAGCCGCGAGAAATCGGTCGCGGTGACCGTCTCCATCACCTGCGCCCGCAAGGCCCGCGCCTCGGCAATCGGCACTCCGTGCATCGCGAAGGCTCCGCCCGCCAGCCCCAGATGGACCGTCGCATAGCCGCGCAGGCGCGCCAGTGGCCCCTGCGCGATCTCGACCGAATGAAGCTTCAACCGCGTCGCCACGCCGAGCGTCGGTGAAAGGAAGCCATGGCTGGCATAGACCTGCCGGTCGTCGATGGCATGACGGCGGAACTCCCAAGCATAGAGGTTCGCCCCGACCGCTAATGTCGCTATCCCCAAGGGGATCAGAAACAGACCGAAGGGCGCGAAGATCGCCACCGGGATCGCCGCGAGCACGAACAACGCCGAATCCGTCACCGCCTTGTCGGTCCGGTGGCGCTTGCTGGCCCGGTGCCATGCTGTCGCATCGTCAGGCAGACGGAAGCCAGCCGCGCTGGCAATCAGCGTGATCTCGTCCATCTTGGCAAATGGCGCGACCATGTGGCTTTGCTCCTGCGCATCCTGCGCCAGGCTCACGAAACTCAATCCGTGCCAGCCGAAACGATACCGCACGAGGCCGGTGCCGATCACCAGCCCCTGCACGCGGTGGACGGGCATGACCACATCGGTGCGGGTGAGCAGGCCGCGCTGCCGCCGGAAGCCGCGGGCAGAGCGGGTCAAGGTGAAACCCCAGTCGCGCAGGACCGTTCGCACCACACCGGTCAACGAGCCGACAATCAGCAGGCCCACAATCCCGGCAGCCACCCCCAATGCCTGCACATAGGGGCCGAGGGTCACCACCGTGCTGCCCTGCTCCTTCAGCCAGCCGTACCACAGGTCGACGTCCCACACGTCGACCGAGGTGACATTGTCGACATATTGCAGCGCACCGCCCAGCACCGCGAAGACGGCAAGCGAGAATTCGAACAAGCCGAAGGTGACGAGCCGCCGCGGCCCCATCGCGAACAGCACCTCTCCAGCCTCGTCCGCAGCTTGCGCCGGGCCGGCGTGATCGGTGCTGGCGGCGGCCACTTCTTCGTCGCGCCGCTCGCGCACCAGCTGGCGCAGCGCCTCGCCTTCGGCAGCGGTGAGGTACTGGAGCGCAAGGTCGTCTGCCCCGCCAGCCCCGGTCTCGAACTTGACCGCGACCAGCCCGAACAGGCGCGGCAGGGGCTTGGCTTCGAGGCTGACGTCCTGAATGCGCTCGTAAGGGACGGATCGCGCCGCACGGCTGAGGATGCCGCTTTCGACGCGGATGTCGGTCTCGCCGATGGTATAGGTCAGACGCCGCCAGCCGATGTAGCTGGTCACCGTGCCGATAACCACGGCGGCTACGGCGACCCCGATGGCGAGCAGGAACCGCCCGCCTCCGCCGATGCCCGAAAAGGCGATTGCGATGGCAGGAATAACTGCGCTGCGGATCGCGCCGATCGCGCCGAGGACGACGGTAAGCGGGGCGGTGTTCCGGGGGCCGTTCATGGCGCGAGCCTCACAGGCTCTCCCGCCGGATATGCGCGCGGATATCCTCGCGCATCTCGCGCGCCAGTTCCTCGCCCAGCCCGGGGAGCGTCACGCTGGCATTGTGGCTGCCGGCGGTGTGCAGCGTCAGCGTTGCGATGCCGAAGAACCGCTCCAGCGGACCCTGATTGACATCGATATGCTGCACCCGCCCGAACGGCACCACGGTGTCGGAACGGAACAGCAGCCCGCGCACCACGCGCAGCCGGTCGGCACTGATCTGGTAGCCGCGCGCATTATAGCGCGTCTGGGGAATGCGGATGATCAGCGCCAGCGCGATCAGCAGCACCGGCCCTGCGATGATGCCGCTCGGGAACAGGCCTTCCCCCTTGAACACGGTTTCGAGCACCAGCGCCCCGACCAGAAAGGGGATCGACGCCAGCGTGGCGTGCACCCGCAGGGCGTGGGAATAGTTGGGGTGGAGCTTCGTCAGCGTATCGCTGTCGTCCAGCGGGGCGGGCACGGGGGCTTGATCCATGGTGCCTTAGTGGCGCAACACAGCCGCCGCGCGCAAGCGATTTCCAGAATGCCGTTTCAGCCGACCTAGCGCATTTATGAGGGCGACGGGTGCCGCCGCTCCCCCTAGAACGCCAGGAAATTCCTGACGGGAGGACAATCACATGCTCACGCTTCATTCCAGCCTCGGCCCCAACCCGCGCCTTGTGCGGATGTTCATGGTCGAAAAGGGGCTTGAGGAAGGCCGCGACTTCGCCCGCGTGCATTACGACATCATCACCGGCCAGAACCGGCAGGACGCCGGCTACATGGCGCGCAATCCGCTGGGCACCACACCGACGCTGGAGCTGGAGGACGGCACCTGCCTCACCGAAAGCTGGCCGATTTGCGAATATGTCGAGGAACTGCACCCCGTACCCAACCTGTTCGGCGAAACAGCGCTGGAACGCGCCGAGGTGCGCAAGTGGGTGCGCCTGTTCGATCAGGAAGTGGTCGTGCCGATGACCATGGGCTTCCGCGCCGGAGCCGGCCGCCCGATGTTCGAACCGCGCATGACCGTCGTCTCGACCGGGGCGGGGGCGGAGCTTTCGGCGTTGGCGGACGAGAAGTGGCGATTGTTCGACAGCTACCTGGGATCCAGCAACCACATCGCGCTGGGCCGCTTCACTTTTGCCGATTTGCTGATCTTCGCCTTTGCCAATTTCGGTTTCACTGTCGGCTGGAAGCTGCCGGAAGGGACTGACAACCTCGCCCGCTTCGTGGCGACGCATAACCAGCGCCCGTGTGCGGCGATCTGGACGCAGGCGGAATAATGCCCGACCTCTCGGGGAAGGTCGCGATCGTCACCGGCTGCGCCAGCGGTATCGGGGCGGCCACCGTACGCCGGTTGCGCGCGGACGGTGCCGAAGTCCTCGGCACCGATCTGGATGTGGCGCGCGGTCAGGCCCTGTGTGACGAGGTTGGCGCGCGGTTTGCTGTGCAGGATGTGTCCGACCGGGCACTATGGCCGCATATCGTCGGCCAGGCCGTAGAGGCCTTCGGGCGGCTCGATATCCTCGTCAACAATGCCGGGATGGTCTCGGGTGCAGGCATTGGCGATCTCGATGACGAGGCCATGTTCGCCGCTTGGGACAAGGTCCTGAGCGTGAACCTCACCGGCACGATGGCGGGCTGCCGCGCCGCGATTGCCGCGATGCGCACCAATCCGGGCGGGGCGAAAGGTGCCATCGTCAACATCGCCTCGACCACGGCCATCGCGCCGCTGCCCACCGATGTCGGGTACTCGGCGAGCAAGGGTGCGGTCAGGGTATTGTCCAAATCGGTGGCGACGTGGTGTGCGCAACATGGCCTCGCCATCCGCTGCAACACCGTGATCCCCGGCGCAACAATGACCGGCATCCTCGCGGCAGCCGAGGTGCAGACCCCCGGGTTGATCGCAGCCGTGGCGAAGACCTCGCCGCTGAACAGGCTGGCTGATCCGTCAGAGACCGCCGCCGCAATCGCCTTCCTCGCCAGCGACGAATGTCCGTTCATGACAGGGGCGGAAATGCTGGTGGACGGCGCGGCGATGGCGATCCATCCGGGGTTCTAGCTAGCCGCCCCGCATCTTCTCCAGATAGCCGCTCGGTCCCATTTGCGCGGCGGTCCAGGCGAAGATCGCAAGGCTGGCGATCCCTGCGGCAAGGCACACGCCGAACACCGCCACTGCCAGCGCGCTGTCGCCCTGTGTCGGGCCGAGCTGGTCGCTCACCGCACCGATCACCCCGAGGCCGAGCGTCTGGCCGATCAGGTTGTTGAAGAACAGCGCGATCGCCACCGCAAAGCCACGGCTCGCCGGTTCGACCGCCGCCTGAATACCCGACAGGATGCCCGCCTGGCTCGCGACATAGATCGCATAGGCGAGGCCGAACCAGCCGAGGAAGGCGAAGAACCCGCTTGATGTCAGACTGAGCGCCAGCGGCGCCACGCAGCCGAGGCTCACCAGACCCGGCAACCACGCCCGCCAGCGTTCGTCACGCAGTGTCAGCCAATGGGTGAGATAGCCGCCAAGGATCGGCCCCGGTATCCCGCCAAGAAAGAAGGTGAAGCCAAGATACAGCCCGACATCGCCGGTCGAGATCGGGAATTGGCGCAGCATCACTGCCGCCATCCAGAAGGCGAGGCCATAACCGATCATGATCTGCACCGCCCAGCCCAGCGCCAGACCCATGAAAACGCGGTTGGTCAGCAGGCTGCGGATCGTCTGCCCCAATGGCAATTGCGCCATGTCGGTCCCCGCAGGCGCATAGCGCCCGCGCACAGGCTCTCGCACGGTGAGGTAGATCACCCCGCCCAGCAGCAGCCCCGGGAGGCCCATCAGCACAAACGCCCAGCGCCAGTTGAATATCTCGGCCAGCTGTCCGCCGATGATCAGCCCGCCCGCTGTCCCCATGCTCGCCCCGATGGTCAAATAGCCCATCGCCTTGGCGAGTTCGGCGCGGGAGAAGTAATCGGCGACGACGCTTTGGGACGAGGGGCCGGAACAGCCCTCCCCCACGCCCACGCCGGTGCGGGCGAGGAACAGCGTCCAGAACCCTGTCGCCAACCCGCAGGCTGCGGTCATCAGGCTCCAGAAGGCGATTGCGCTGGCAACGATATTCTTGCGGGTCGAACGGTCGGCGAGCCGCGCCGCGGGGAAGCCCGCGAGCACATAGACAAGGCTGAACGCCAACCCGCCCAGCAAGCCGAGCTCGAAGTCTGAAAGCTGAAACTCGGCCTTGATGTCCTGCACCAGAATGCCGAACACCAGCCGGTCGGCCACGCTGAACGCGCTCGTCAGCGTGAGCAGCCCGAGAACATACCAGCGGTATGCTCCGGGCTTGCCAGCGTCAGTGGGGCCCTTAGTGATGAGGCCTCGCGTAGAGGCCATTGTCGACCGGAATGGTCAGGCCATTGAGGAAGCGCGCTTCGTCGGACGCGAGGAACAGCACGCAGCCCGCAACGTCGCTCGGGTGTCCAAGAGCTTCGGACCCGAGAGGGCCCTCGGGAATTTCCATCGGGGTCGTGCCACCACGGCCCGAGATGCCCATCACCATCGGCGTTTCGATCCCGCCCGGCGCGAGCGCATTGACGCGGATGCCATAGCCCTTGTCCTGGAAGTCGACCGCAAGGCTGCGGGTCATCCCCGCAATCGCCGACTTGGCGGCGGCATAGGCCGGGATGTTGCCATAACCCATCAACGCCGCGGTCGAGGCCATATTGATGATCGACGATCCGCCCCCGCCCACCTTGAGGTGGCGGTGCTTCATGAGCGGCACGCCATATTTGCAGCCGAGGAAGGTGCCGACCACGTGAATGTCGAGATGCAGCTTGAAGTGCGCGAGGCTGCAGTCCTCGATGCTCTCGAAGATCACGTTGCCCGCGTTGTTGACGAGGATGTCGAGCCCGCCGTGGCGTTCCTCGACCGCGCGCATGACTTCGATCCATTGTTCTTCGCTGGTGACATCCAATGCCATCGCATCGCCGCCGATGGAGTCGGCGACCTTGTGGGCGAGCTCGACCTCGCGGTCGGTGACGATCACCGTTGCCCCCTCGCGCGCCAGCGCCTCGCAATCGGCCTTGCCCAGTCCCATTGCCCCGCCCGTCACGAGCGCAACCTTGCCCGCTACCCGTCCCGCCATCTGCTCTCTCCCAAACGCTTGTGTTTATGCAGGCCAGCCTATCGGAGGGGCGACGCCAAGCCACTGTCGAAAGCGCGAGGGCGTGCCGGCATGCCGAGGGTGTATTCTCGGGCCCAAGGGAGAGGTTCGCATGATGGACGCTCAAGAAGTCGCGCATCTGAAGGCAATGATGGAATGGGAAGGCCGCCGCACCGCGCCGCCCGAAGCCTTTCCCCTGCTGCCCGATATGCCCGCAGGCCGATATACCAGCGCCGAATACTTCGCGCTCGAACAGCAGCACATCTTCCGCAAGAGCTGGCTGTTCGCGGGGCATCTGGACGAGATTCCGGAGCCGGGGTGCTATATGCGCTGGCACAATGCCGGCGATCCCATCGTGATCGTCCACGGCATGGACGGGGTGGTGCGCGCCTTCCACAACACCTGCCGCCACAGAGGCGCGCCGGTCGTCACCGAGGACCGCGGCAAGTCCAGCCGCCTTATGTGTGGCTATCACAACTGGACTTATAAGACCGACGGGAGCCTTATCGGCGTGCCAGAGCGGCGCGATTTCCCCGCCGACTTCGACCTGTCCTGCCGCGGACTGCTGCCGGTGCGCTGCGAGCTTTTCGGCAAGATTATCTACGTCAATTTCGACATGGAGGCGATGCCGCTGCTCGACTGGCTTGGGCCGATTGCGCGCGAGTGGGAGGAATTCGCCTTCGACCGCATCAAGCTGGCGGCGCGCCATTCCTTTGATCTCAAATGCAACTGGAAGGTCGCGATGGAGGCCAACATGGAGGTCTACCATGTGCCCTTTATCCACCCGAACACGGTCGCGCCGCTGGTGGACCCTGCGCGCAACTACAACACCATGTACCCCAACGGTCACGCCCGGATGCTCGCGCCCCCGCCGCACACCACCGATCGTGAACACGTGCGGGCAATAGACTCGCCGCCGGGCTGGCAGCCAATCGAGACCGTGGGCGAGCTGGGCCGCACCTGTACCCAGAGCTACACGCTGTTCCCCAATTGGGTCAGTCCCTTGAGCAACTACTTCGTCCCGCCATTGGTATTTTGGCCGACCTCGCTGACCACCACGCGGCTGGAGCTGGTCACGATGGCGCTCGATTGGGGCGATGCCCCCGCGCCCGACCTTTGGACCGTGCCCGATTCCAGCCAACCGAACGGGCGGCAGATGAGCCCGATCATTTTGGAAGACACCCAGTTTGGCGAGGCGATCCAGCAGTCGATGCAGGGCTCGGCCTTCCGGTCGGTGCCGCTCTCGTATCAGGAGGCGCGGATCTATTCCTTCCACCAGAGCCTCGACCAGATGATCGGGATCGGAAACGTGCCCGAACATATACGGGTCGAACAGGTAATTGGGCCGGAATGGGTGTGGCCGAACGACCCGCGCCAGAGTCAGATGGAGCGCGAGGAAGCCGCGCGGGAGGCCGCCGAATGACGCCACGGAATGGCGCTTTCATCGAGCCATGTTGCGCAATTGTCGCAGTTTGGGCGGGTTACTATCGCTTTTGCTGATGGCGCGCTCGCCGGCGCACCATACACCTGCAAGGCATACCGAAAGGCGTGAGGAGACACGTCTGGGGGTTGGGGAAAACAGGGTGCGCGGGATAGCCGCGACCCCATGGGGAGAGAGAACCATGACAACATTTCGTGCCCGAACTTCATCCGTTGCACGCACTGGCGCCATGCGCCGCGCGCTGCTGTGCGGTGCAGCGCTGAGCGGTCTTGCCGCAATGCCAAGCGCGGCCTTCGCGCAAGACAGCGAAGCCGCTGCCGAAGAGACTGAGAACGTCATCATCGTGCAGGCGCGTCGCCAGAACGAGACACTTCAGGAAGTGCCCGTGACCGTCACCGCCATCGGCGGCGACACGCTCCAGAAGTACAATATCGACCAGGTTGCCGACGTGGTCAGCCGCGTACCGACACTGAACGTGCAGTCCGGCGGTTCGGGATCGGGCGGCCAGATCAGCTTGCGCGGGGTTGGTTCGTCGAACATCTCGGCGGCGTTCGATTCTGCTGTGGCCTTCGAATATGACGGCGTTGTCGTCTCGACCATGCGCATGGTGCAGGCCGGCTTCTTCGACGTCGAGCAGATCGACGTGCTGCGCGGCCCGCAATCGCTGTTCTTCGGCAAGTCGGCCACTGCCGGCGTGCTGTCGCTGCGTTCGGCCAATCCCACTTCCACCTGGGAAGTCGGAATGCGCGCGAACTACGAATTCGAAGAGAAGGGTTACCTCCTCAGCGGCTATATTTCCGGCCCGGTTACCGACACCCTCGGCATCCGCCTTGCCGCGCAGTTCAATGACATTGACGAATTCCAGCTGCTCCAGGCGAACACCCCTGCGGTGAACCAGCAACGCGGCCTGACCGACTTCATCGGCCGGCTGACGCTCGACTGGAACCCGTCCGACCGGTTCCGCGGCAACTTCAAGCTGCAATACACCAAGAACGAGAACGACGGGGCCATCGGCACGGCAGAAATCAACTGCGGCGCCAATGGCGTGGCGGATTCGATCTCGCTGCTCGGCGGCGGCCTGCAGATCCCGGCCGGTTACGACTGTAACACCAAAGACCAGCGCTACTACCTGACCGACGCAGCCGTCCCGCTGTCCGGTCCGGTTCCGGGTAATTCACCCGCCAATGGCCGCAACGGCGTGCCTTTCGGCGAGACCGAGATCTGGTTCGGGCGCCTGCAGTTCGATCTCGACCTGTCCGACACGCTGACCCTGACCTCGGTTACGGGCCTGCTCAACATGGATGCGATCGACTACGATCCCTATTCCTACGGCGGGTTCCTCCCTGGCCCCAATGGCACCCGCCTGCCGGGCGGCGCCGGTTCGTCCGATCCGATCAACAAGCTTGAACAGTACAGCCAGGAACTGCGCCTGGCCTCGGACTTCGACGGCGCGTTCAACTTCATGCTCGGCGCGTTCTACGAAGACCGCACCTTCATCTTCGACACCTCGCAACAGGCGGTGAACATCTCGTTCGTCGCGCCCGATCCGGTGACCGGCTTCACCTACGACTGGGACAAGACCCACACCACCAAGACCGAAGCCCTGTCGTTCTTCGGTAGCGCGATGATCGACATCACCGACAAGCTCGAACTGTCGGGCGGTATCCGCTGGACCGACGAGCAGAAGGTGCAGACGATCGCGGTGCCCTACATTCACACGTTCCTGCAAGGTCCGGGCTTCGTGACGCCGGGCTTCTTCTCGGGCCCGATCAACTTTGCCGATGACAACTTCTCGCCTGAAGTGACCCTGCGGTATCAGGCGACCGAAGACATGAACATCTTCGCCTCGTACAAGACCGGCTTCAAGTCGGGCGGGATCGACAACTCGGCGCTGCCGTCGAACAGCCTCAGCCAGGCGGCGATCAGCGGCGACTTCAGTTCGCTGATCTTCAAGTCGGAAGAAGCCGAAGGCGGCGAAATCGGCATCAAGTCGCAGTGGGCGGATCGCAGCTTCACCTTCAACGCCACGGCGTTCTATTATGTCTTCACCGATCTGCAGGTGCAGAACTTCAACGCCTCGACCATCCAGTTCATCACAAGCAACGCGGGTGAGCTGACCACCAAGGGTGTCGACTTCGAGAGCCGCTGGACCACACCGGTCGACGGGCTGAGCCTCTCGGCAAACCTGTCCTACCTCGATGCCCAGTACACCGACACCTTCCTCCAGCCGGGCGGTGCGGGCGGCGCGATCAACCTTGATGGTCGCCGTGGCAGCCAGGCGCCTGAATGGGCCGGGAACATTGCGGCTGACTGGACCATCCCGCTCAGCGACAGCCTCGAGCTGTTCTTCTCGGGTAACGCGGCCTACAACGATGGCTACATCACCGACGAAGCAACGCTGAACGACTACGTCCAGCCGAGCTTCTGGCTGTTCGATGCCAACGTCTCGATCGGCCACCCGGACGGCAACTGGAAGCTGTCGCTGGTGGCGCAGAATCTCACCGACGAGATCTTCACCATTACGACCGGCGGGCGTCCGTTCCTGCCGCCGGGCGGTGACGACTTCGTGATGACCCAGAACCGCGGTCGTCAGGTCTTCGCGGAAGTCAGCTTCAAGTTCTGATCCCCGCGGATTGCAACGCAGCAAGGGGGCGGGCCAGCGATGGACCGCCCCTTTCTCTTTGCGCATGCTCTGACAAAAGTAAGCATTGCCGCAGCGTCACCTTGAGCGGATGGTGAGGCATAAAGCATCACGGCTTCGGGAGAGGAATGCCATGTCACGCGAAACGCTGGTCGAAATGACCCGCAGTCTGGTCGCCCACGGCGCGGCCGACACGATGGAATATGCCGACGATGTCGTGCGCGTTCCCGCGAGCGCCTATACCGATGAAGCCGTGTTCGAGGCCGAGAAAAAGCAGATCTTCCGCCGCCTGCCGCTTATGGTCGCGCCCTCGTGCGAGCTGCCGAACCCCGGCGATTTCAAGGCGATGGACATCTGCGGCGTGCCGCTGCTGCTCAGCCGCCAGAAGGACGGCAGCATGGGCGCCTTCCTCAATATGTGCACCCACCGCGGCAACCCGCTGGCTGCCGGTTGCGGCAATGCCAGCCGCTTCACCTGCGGCTATCACGGCTGGACTTTCAAGGCGGATGGCGACCTGATCGGGGTCGCCAGCCCAAAGGATTTCGGCGCGATCGACAAGAGCCAGCATTGCCTGACCAAGTTCCCGGTCTACGAGAATGCAGGGCTGATCTGGGTGACGCTCGATCCCGAATCGAAGCTGTCCATCGCCGACTATCTCTGCGGTTTCGACGATCTGCTGAAAGCCTTCGAGTTCGATGGCTGGACGCTGTTCTCGCAGCGCACGCTGGCGGGGCCGAACTGGAAGACGGCCTATGACGGCTATCTCGATTTCTACCACCTGCCGGTGCTGCACAAGGACACCTTCGGGGCGGATTTCTACAACCGCGCCAATTACTTCGCCTTCGGCCCGCACCAGCGCCTCTCGACCCCTTCCAAGTTCGCCATCAAGGTGCAGGGGGATGACGACCAGCAGATGGATCTGGAGACCATGTCCGACGATCAGCTGCCGCAGGAAGTGCTGGTGCAGGGCGTCTGGACGATCTTCCCGCACATCTCGATCGCCAGCTTCTACGGCGGCGGGCAGCGCGGGGCGATGATCAGCCAGCTGTTCCCCGGCGCCACCGTTGGTGAGAGCTTCACCACGCAGTTCTACGTCATGGAGAACCAGCCCGAGACCCCGGAACAGGTTCAGGCTGCGCACGACCAGTTCAACTTCCTCGAAATCGTGGTCCGCGATGAAGATTATGCCACGGGCAAGCGCCAGCAGCAGGCGCTCGCGTCGGGGCTGATGAAGGAGGTGCTGTTCGGCCGCAACGAGCGTGGCGGGCAGATCTTCCACGGTTGGGTGGAGCGGCTGGTCGCGGCAAGCGACGATGATCTGGTCAAGATCTTCGCGCAGGAGCACCGGCAGGCGGCGGAATAGGCTGGGAAGGCGCCTCCGCGCCTTCCTCCTCGCTCGACGCGCAGCAAAGCTGCGGGCGGCAGGTCGGCCTTGCGGTCGCTTATGCGACCGGGCATCGTCTTTCAGCGATGGGTCTCAGAACGCGAAGGGCCGGGCCGGAACGCCCGGCCCTTTGGCTGTCGGGTTGTCGTTCAAGGCCAGTTCCACCAGCGCGGTGTCGAAGAACTCATGCAGTTCCACGATCAGCCCGTCTCTTATGGTCATGATCTGGCAGTAGGTCTGGGTATAGTCGTGGCCGTTGGTGGCCATGCCCCCGCCACGCATCAGCCCGACCACGACGTTCTCGTCAGCGCACATGATCCGCCATTCGCGCGAGAAGCGGATCGTTTCGGGCACCAGTTTGCCGATCACGCCGTCCGCCACGATCGGGCCGAAGCAAACCGCCTTGCCCTCCCACCGCCCGGAAACGGGGGTCGTGCCGACCAGATTGAACACGATATCGTCCGAATGCAGGGCGGCGAGCGCATCGAAATCGCCCGCCGCCAGTGCTTCGTAGAACCGCGTGGCGACCGCGATATTGGCCGCGCGCAAATCACTCATCGCCTTACCCGAAGGCCGGGCGGTAGTTGCTCTCGCCCCACTCCTGGCGCTTGGTCCATTCGCTCATCGGTTCGAGCTTGCCTTCCAGTTCCGGGAAGCGTTCGTAGACGTGGTCCATGTCGACCGCGAAGGGCCGGGTGGGCGCATTGTTGTTGTATTCGTAGAAGTCCTCGATGCCCTTGGCGAAGGTCTCGCGCATTTCCGCGGGCATCCCGTCACCGGCGGCTTCCACGAGGTAGCGGCCGAACTCGGCGGGGGTGCAGGGATCGTACTTGATCTCCTTACCCAAGGCTTCCGAAAGGCACGCGGTCACCTGCTTGCCGACCATTCTCTCGGGCCCGCCGATATTGAGCCATGCGCCTTCCATGTCGGGCCGCTCGAGGCTCGCGAGCATGAAGCGGGCGACATCGTCGAGGCTGATCCAGTTGGCTTCGAGATTGGGGTTGTGCGGATAGACATACCGGCCTTCATTGACGATGAAGGGCCGCGCCCAGTTGGTCAGCAGGTTGTCCATGAACAGCACCGAGCCGAACACCGTCCCCGGCGCACCCGACCGCCACAGGGCGTTGATGCCGCGCGTGTTCTCGCCATAGGTGAAAGGATCGCCGGGCTTGTCCGGGATCCAGCTCGAGGTGTTCCAGACAACGCGCTTCACATTGAGGTGGGCGGCAGCCTTGCCGACTTCACCGATCAGGTAGGCGCGGTCGGCGCGGGCCTGGAGAGGGTGGGTGTAGAAGATGTAGTCCGACCCCTCCAAGGCCGACTCGAAGGTGGACGTGTCGTAGAGGTCCATTGGCCGCACCTCGACCCGCTCCACGCCTTCCACCGGCGCGCCCTCCAGCGCATCCGGACGGCGCGAGATGGCGCGCACATCATAGCCTGCGGCCAGCGCCTGACGCACCTGCGCAAGGCCTTGCCTGCCGCTTGCGCCGATCACCGTGATAAGTGCCATTGGTCTCTCTCCCTGAAGTGCTTTTGGTGTGTCTTGAGCAAGCGAGACTAGGAAGCACCCTCCCCCCACGCACCGCGCCAAAGTGATAGCGCGTCCGCCTGCGACCCTAGCGAAAAGGCGGGGTTGCCGTAGCGGCCTCGCCGCCGGACAAGCCAGCCATGGACAACCGCTTCTGGCGCATAGCGCGCCGCCCCGAGGGCACCGATTTCGCCGCCGCGCTGGAGTTGGCGGGGGAGAATTTCTCAGCCCTTGCCGAAGGGCAGATCCGCATCCGCAACACCCACCTGTCGATGGACGCGGGCACGCGGATGTGGCTGTCGGACCGCGAGGACGGCTACCAGCCGCCGCTGCCGGTGGGCGGGCCGATGACCGGGCTGGTATTGGGCGAGGTGATAGAAAGCCGGGCCGCAGGCTTCGCCACCGGCGATCTGGTCCGCGCCTTCGGACAGTGGGCCGACGTCAGCACGGTCGACGCCGTGATGTCGGGCGCGATCCTGCTCGATCCCACCGTGGCCGACCGCCGCGCATGGTTCGGCCCGCTGGGCATGAACGGGTGGACCGCGCTGTGGGGCATCGACCAGACCGGCGCGGCCAAGCCTGGCGAGCGGGTGCTGGTGTCGGCGGCTGCGGGCGCGACCGGGATCCTCGCTGTGCAAATTGCCAAGCTGCTCGGCTGCGAGGCATGGGGGATCGCAGGCGGGGCGGCGAAATGCGCTTACCTCACGGACGAACTCGGGATCGTGGGCGCGGTCGATTACAAGGCGGCCGATGTCGGCGCGCAGCTCAATGCAGCCGGCGGCATCGACGTCTATTTCGACAATGTCGGCGGACCGCTGCTCGATCAGGTGCTGACCCGCATGAACCACTATGGCCGGATTGCGGTGTGCGGGCTGCTGGCAGATTACACCTCGGGCACCCGAACCGCGCCTGCGGAATTCGATCAGGTGTTGATGCGGCGGCTGCGGGTCGAGGGCTTCTTCTCGCCCGATTTCATGCACGAAGGCCCCGGTCTCACCCGCCGCCTTCGCGACTGGACCGAAGCGGGCGCGCTGGTGATGCCCTATGATGTGACGCAGGGGCTGGAGAATACCCTCACCGCTTATGCCAAGCTGTTCACCGGCGGCAATATCGGCAAGGTGATCGTGGAGCTGGATCAATGAGTGTACGCATCGAAGACCGCGAAGCCATCCGCGACATTCTCGCCGCCTATGCCCATGCGATCGACCGGCGGCGCTGGCACATGATGGAGCATCTGTTCCACCCCGATGCGACCTTCAAGTTCGGCCTCGTCGAAGGCGACTGGCGCGGCTTTGTGGAACAGGCGCGCGCGATCATCGATCCGTGCCTCGCCACCCAGCACCAGCTCGGCCAGACGATCTTCGGCTTTGCTGGCGAGCACATCTGCCACACCGAAACCTACATGACCGCGATGCACACCATCCCGCCCGGCTATCCGATGACGGCGGCCTTTCCCGACAAGGGAATTATCTATTCCGGGATCGTCGCGGGCCGCTATGTCGACCGGTTCGAGAAGCGGAACGGCGAGTGGCGCATCGCGCAGCGCACCGGGCTTTACGACTGGCGAGAGTTCCGGGTGGTCGAGGGCGTGGACCTGTCGAACACACCAGAAGGCGCGGCCGGTTATCACGACGACCGCGATCCTTCGACCGCAGCCGTCAGCCACTGGCTCGGCTAGGAACGTCTGAAAGCGAACACGCCGCTCATCGTCGCGATCCGCTCCTCACCGCGCCACACGCCGCCCGAGGTATAGGCCGTGCGCCCTCCCAGCCGGTCGATCCGCACCCGCGCCTCCAGCCAGTCGCCCAGCCGCGCGCCTTCGAGATAATTGACTGTCAGCGTCACCGTTGACGGCGCCAGCCGGGGGCGCTCGGCATCGTAGACCGCATGGCTGAGGGCGACATCGGCGAAGGTCGAGATGACGCCGCCATGCGCCGCGTCCTGATAGTTGATGTGGTGCGGCACAATCATCAGGCCGACCACCCGCACGCCATCAACCGTTGGCCCAAGATAATACGGCCCGCCGTGATCGAGAAAGCCCGGGGTGAAGCCGGCGGGTTCGAATCCTGAAGGTATCGCCATCCCTCCACTCTACCCCGCCGCCGCCTGCGCGCCCGCTATGAATTGTGCCAATGACACGGGGCTGGGGGCAGAGTATCCCTTCGCCCATGGGAGAAACAACAGCACTGGCCGCAGAAAGCTTCTGCGATATCGTCCGCGATCACGCGCGCACGCAAGGTGACGTGATCGCCTTCACCTACGGCAACGAGGAGCTGAGCTTCGCCGAGATCGACGCGGGCGCGAACCGCGTGGCGAACGGCCTTGCCGCGCTTGGGGTGAAGCCGGGCGACCGCGTGGCCTTCCTCGGCAAGAACCACCCGCTCTATTTCGAAGCCTTCCTCGGCGCCAATCGCATCGGCGCGGTGATGACCCCGGTGAACTGGCGGCTCGCCCCGCCCGAAATCGCCTATGTGCTCGATAACAGCAGCGCCCGCGTGGTGTTCGTGGGCGAAGGCTTTTCAGAGGTGCTCGCGGCGATCCGCGCAGATTGCCCGCATGTCGACCAAGTGATCGGCATCGACGCGCCGGACTTTGCCGGAACCGATTTCCGCATCTGGCGCGATGGCTTCCCGGCCACGCCCCCTGCGCACCGCGTGCGCGCAGAAGACGACGCGCTCCAGCTTTACACCTCGGGCACCACCGGCAAGCCCAAGGGGGCAGTGATCACCCACGGGTCCTTGCTCTCCAGCCGCGATGGCACGGCGGCAGGCGATGAAATGCGCAGCTGGCAGGAGCCGATCCCGGGCGATGTCACGCTGCTCGCCATGCCCTGTTTCCACATCTCGGGCACCGGCACGGGCATTGGCACCCTGGTCGCAGGCACCAATTCGATCGTCCTGCCCGAATACGACCCGACCAAGGCGCTCGACCTGATCGCCAATTTCAACATTTCGAAGATCTTCCTCGTGCCTGCCGCGATCCAGATCCTGCTCAATCACCCGCGCGTGAACGAGACCGATTTCAGCCGCTTAAAATACGTCACCTACGGGGCCTCCCCGATCCCGCTCGAACTGATGCGCGAGGCAATGCGGGTAATGGGCTGCGGGTTCGTGCAGATGTACGGGATGACCGAGACGAGCGGTACGATTGTCGCGCTCGATCCCGAGGACCACGTGCCCGAAGGCTCGGTGCGGATGCGCTCGGTCGGCAAGCCGCTGGCGGGTGTCGAGATCAAGGTGATCGACGAGGCGGGCAACCCTGTCCCCGCCGGCGCCGTGGGCGAGATCGCGACGCGCTCCAGCAAGAATATGCGCGGCTACTGGAACAACCCGGATGCCACCGCCGCGACCATCGACGCCGAGGGCTGGCTGCGCACGGGTGACGCGGGATACCTCGACGAGGACGGCTACCTCTACATCCACGACCGGGTGAAGGACATGATCATCTCGGGCGGCGAAAACGTCTACCCCGCCGAGGTCGAGAACGCGCTCTATTCGCACCCCAAGGTTGCGGACGTGGCAGTGATCGGGGTGCCCGATGCCAAGTGGGGCGAGGCGGTGAAAGCCTGCGTGGTGCTGAAGCCGGGCGAGGAATTGACCGAGGCCGAAGTGATCGCCCACGCCCGCACGCTGATCGCGGGCTACAAATGCCCCAAGTCGGTCGATTTCATCCCCGCCCTGCCGAGGAACCCCTCGGGCAAGATCCTGCGGCGGGAACTGCGCGCGCCCTATTGGGTGGGCAAGGACCGGGCGGTGAACTGAAGTGCTGCCGGTTCGCCAGCTGGCTTACAAGGTCAACGACCTCGAAGCAGCGGCGGCAACACATCACCGGGTGTTCGGATCGGGGCCGTTCTTCGTGCTACGCCATATCGCGCTAGCAGCCTCGCACCATCGCGGGGTGGAGCGGCCCTTCGACCATTCGAGCGCCTATGGCCAATGGGGCAGCGTGATGGTCGAGCTGGTGGTCCAGCACAACGCGGACGACAGCGCATTGCACGAGATGTTCCCTTGGGGCTCGGGCCGCGAGGGCTTGCACCATGCGGCACTGTTCGCGGATGATCTGGATACGGAGATTGCGCGGTTCGCTGCCGAGGGCGCTCCTCTGGCCCAGCTTTCGGTGACGACGGGCGGCACGGCCTTCGCCTTTGTCGATACGCGGGCGAGCCTTGGGCATATGCTGGAGCTTTACGAGCCGACGCCGCAGCTGACGGGGTTCTACGATTTCGTCGCCAACGCGGCCAAGGTGTGGGACGGGACGAACCTGATCCGCGAGTTGGGCTAACCCCCCACCAACCCCGGCAGATCGACCAACTCCGCCCGGCACTCTGCATCCGCCAGCGCCGCCAGCACCGAGAAGGCGACGAACCCCGCCTCGCCCAGATGCAGGGCCACCGCTGCCGCCTCGGCATCGCTGATCGCTGTGTGTTCAAACGGCATTCGCCGCGCATAGGCGAGGCACAGGCGGGTGCCTTCGTCGAGCGTGCTTTCGTCGATCGGGGCGGAGTCGATCCCGTGCACCGTAGCAACCGCCTGCCGGACCAAAGCGACAAGCGCCGGATTGAGCGCGGCTTGGGTCTTGCCCCGGAAATCGGCGTAGTGGCTGGCCAGCACAGGATCGGCGGCCAGCGCGGCGCAGACGGCGCTCATTCCGCCGCCTCCAGCACGGCGGGTGTGGGCAGCACGGTGCGGTCCATCACCTCCGGCTCCAGCCCCATCGTGATTAATGCCTTGGCGAGCGCGAGAAACAGCGTCACGCCCAGCCCCAGCTCGGCGATCTGCGCAGGCGTGAGGTGCCGCTGAAGCGCTGCCTTGGCATCGCCGGTCAGCAATTCGGGATCATGGATCAGCGCGTCGGTGAACCTGAGCACTGCCTTTTCGGTGTCGGTCAGCATGCCCGAGGTCTCGTAGCCATCAGTGATGTCGTCCAGCACCTCCTCGCCCAGCCCCTGCGCCACAGCCTTGTCGAAGCGGACATTGCGGCAGAACCCGCATTCCGTGACGCGCGCATTGCGCATCCGCGCGACCTCCTTGATCCGCGCCGCGAGCACATCCGATCCCCAGAACCGGCCATAGAGCGCGAAGAAGCTTTCAGCGATCGCGGGCTGATGCGCCAGCACGGAACCGAAATGCGCAGGCTCTCCGGCAATGGCCGAGGATACGCGGGGGGTGGTGGACATGAGGCCTCTCCTTTGCGCGCGAGGATAACGCAGGGTGCCGTTACGACTCCCTCGCCATTTTCGCAGGGGCGGACGCCTTCACAGACATGGCAGATTGCCCGAAACAACGAGGGAGAGACACCATGCCCGGCGAAGCACAGCGCGTGATCGAGGAATTCTGGCGCATCCAGGACGGGGGCGACTACACCAAACTGGTCGATCTCTTTGCCGAGGACGCCTTCCTCGAGGACCCGATCTGGGGCCAGTATCGCGGGCGCGACGCGATCATGGGCTTCATGACCACGATGGTCGCAGAGATGGGGGACCGCAAAGTCCACTTCACCGTCGACGAGATCTACGGCGATGATCACGCTGTCTGGGCGCGCTGGACGATGCACATGGAAGGCCATGCCCCGCGCGGCGGGGTCGGCATCTACAAGGTCGAGGGCGGCAAGATGACCTATTACCGCGATTACCTCGACCCGGCAGCAGAGTGACCTACATACGCCGGTAATCCGGATGCCCGCTTTCGGTGAGGTCGAGCATCGGGAGCGGGAATTCCGCGACCGGGCTGGCATCGGGCTGGTCGGGCATCGGCATGGTCCAGTCCATGATGTAGCGGCGGCCGGCGATGCGCCATTCGCCATCTCGCTTCTCGAAGGTGTCGAGATAGCGCCCGCCATACATGTTGCCCTTGTACGGCGCCTCGCCTTCGCGCCGGAAGCCAAGCGCCACGCCGTAGCACTCACCCTCCGCCGTGGTCGCCGAAGTCAGCTTGACCGACAGCGGCGCAAGCAGGTGCCAGCGCCGCCCGGTCGAGCGTTCCACCGCCATCACCACCGGCACGAACTCCGCAGCTGTGCCCTTGAAGAAGCCATAGTCCACCGCAGCATCGGGCCAGTAACACCCGGCCTGTCCTTCATCGTCGAGCCAGTCCAAGGTGCGCGAATAGCGGGCGATGAGATCGTGGATCGCCTGCCGGTCGAGCAACTCCTGAAGTTGCGCCTGCATGGTCGCCAAATCGATGCTCATGCCAGCGCGCCCCACCATGCCGGGATCGACAGCGGGAAACGCTCCTGCGCGGTCTTCATGTCGTCGCTCGCATCATCGGGCAGCGCCGGATCGGCGGTGTGCGGCAGCCCCCCGCCCGCGCCTTCGACCGGATCGATGTATTCGAGTTTGATCCCCGCCAGCACGTCCGCGAAGTCATGGCCTTCGTGATGGTCGGACATCTGGTGGTGGTAGAAGGCCCACTTGTCCTTGAAACTGAGCAGGCAGTAATAGGTCAGCGGTTCCTGCCCCTTCCAGTATTCGTAGCGGATCACGCCCTCTTCGGTGCCGAAGGTGTGGTGGACCATGTCGCGCATGATCGCTTCCCACTTGTCCTCCTTGCCGGGCTGGATCTGGATATGCGCGAGCAGTGTGGCCATGCGTAAGGTCTCCGTTCAGGCGGGTGTGAGGTTCAGCAACAGGCGGAAGATGCCGAGCATGATCCCGCCCTGGTGGCGGAAATCATTGCCGGGCGCGTAGTCCATGTCGGCAAAGGCATCGGCGAGCTTGTCCCACGCGATCATCTGTTCGAGGCGCGAGATGTTCGATCCCGGGCACGAGCGCGGCCCTTGGCTGAAGGCCAAGTGGCGGGTGGCGGCCTTGCGGGTCAGCTTCAGGTCGAGCGGGTCCTCGAACTCGTCGGCATCGATATTGGCCGCCGCCCAGCGCAGGTGGAGCATCGATCCCGCGGGCACGTGGACACCCTGAAACACCTCGTCATGGGCGCAGATGCGGGTCGAGAGGCCTTGGGTGGGCGAACGCAGCCGCATCCCTTCCTCGATAAAGGTGCGGATCGCCGCGCGGTCACCGCGCAAGGTGCCGAACATCCCGGGCCGTTCACACAGCAATTGCGCCTGTTCGGCGAGGGCATACTGGGTCGTCTCCAGCCCGCCGATCACCATCGCATAAACCACGCCGTTGATCTCGTCGTCGGTCAGCTTGCGGCCCAAAGCCTGATATTCGACCTGCGTGAGGAAACTCACCATGTCGTCCTTGGGATTGGCGCGTTTCTCGCGAGTTTGCTCCGCCACATATTCCTTCATCCCCGCCAGCAGCCGGAACTTCTCGGCCGCTTGTTCAGGAGTAAGGATGTTCTTGTGGGTCGTCCCGATCACATAGGACATGACCTGCGCATTGCCCCATTGTTCAAGGCGCGGGATATCCTCCAGCGGAAAGCCCAATACGCTCGCCATCACCCGCTGCGGCAGGGGACGGGCGAAATCGGCGACGAAATCGACCACCTCGCCCCGCTTCGCCTTGCCCGCCATCCCCGCGATCAGATCGTCCACATGGCCGGTGATCATGCCGGCATGGCGGGTGCACCCCGGTCCGACCCACGGATCGGTCAATTCCTTGCGGTGCGCACGCCACAGGTCGGGATCGGGGCGCAGCGAGACGATCGAGGCGACCATCGCATCGATATCGGGGATGTGGGTGGGCATCTCGCCCGATTGCTGGATGTGCGCGACCAGCAGCGAGAGCGTGGGCGGGAAGCGGTCCCAGTCCTTCACCACGCGGGAGATATCGTCGTATTTGGTGAGAACGAAAGCGTCGGTGCCGGGTGTCAGTCCCTCGCCCGCAAGGCGCTGCACGGGAGCCTCCTCGTGAAGGATCGCATAGGCCTGATACCAGTGCTCCTGCGCGCCGGGGGCGAACAGATCGACCTCCTCCAGCGAGCGCGGGGCGCCCTCTAATCCCACTCGCAATCCGCCTCTCCCTTGCGGGGCGGACGCGCGTGCTTAGCGAATCCGCCAATTGCTGTTGGGGGGGTTGTCCCCCAGCCTCGACCTTACGGAAACGGGCTAATTTGCCAGTGCCGATATGGGGAGAGAGCTGTGAGCCGCATTGCAAAACTGGCGCTGGAACAATGGGACGCGCGCCTCGTAAGCGCGATCCAGCCCGACAACCTCACCGATCTGGAACAGGGCCTCACCCGCTACTTCGCGCATTGCCCCGAACAGGCGCTCGGACTGATGGGCTTCGGCGGCGCATTGAAGCGCAACCGCACCCTGCCCGACCGGCTGGTCGAGCTGGTGCGGCTGCGCGTCGCCTTCTTCAACCAGTGCCGTTCGTGCATGGCGATCCGCTATTCGGATGCGGTCGCGGACGGCGTGACCGAGGGGTTGGTTTGCTCGCTCGAACGCCCGCAGGAGGCCGAGAACCTCTCTGCGGCCGAGAAGGTCGCGATCCGGTACGGCGAGCTGATGGCGACGGACCATCTGGCGATCGACGATGCGATGCATGACGAGCTGCGCCAGCACTTCAGCGAAGCCCAGATCGTCGAACTCGGCATGACGGTCGCCTTCTTCGTCGGCTTCGGCAGGCTGGCTGCGACGTGGCACATGGTCGAAGAACTGCCCGAGGCATTCAAGACCGCCGAGAAAATCGCGCCGTGGGGCGCGGAAAAGATCGAGGTGCGATGATGAACACGCAACCGCAGATCAACCTGTTCGACCCTGCGCTCCAGCAGTGCCCTTACGATGCCTATAAAACCCTGCGCGACGAAGCGCCGGTCTACAACATCCCCGGCACGCAGATTTACGTCGTCAGCCGCTATGATCACGTGCGCGAGGTGTTGATGGACCCCGCGCGCTTCCCCTCGACCGCCGCCAACGAGCTGATGCGCGCGGCCCCGACCGATCTGGAGCGCGGGCGCAAGGTCGCCGAGCGGTTCCGCGAAAGGGGCTGGCTCCCCGCGCCGACGCTCGCCGGGCGCGACGATCCGAACCACAAGCAGATGCGCGCGATGTTCAACGAGGCGTTTAAGCCGAGCCGCATCAAGGACATCGACCCGCGCGTCGAAACCCTCGCCTACGAGCTGATCGACGAGTTCGTCGAGGATGGCCGCTGCGATTGGGTGCGCCAGTTCTGCGTGCCGCTGCCGCTGTTCATCATCGGCGAGCAGATGGGCGCCGCGCGCGAGGATATGTGGAAGATCAAGGGCTGGACCGATGCCTTCTTCCACCGCATCTCGCTGATGCTGCCCGAGGACAAGCACCTCGAGATGGTCGACCGCGAGATCGAGGCGCAGCATTATTTCCAGCCGATCTTCGAACGCCTGCGCGAACATCCCGATGGCAGCCTCATCTCGGTGCTGGTCAACACCGTGATCGAAGGCTGGGGCCGCCCCCTCAATGACGAGGAACTCCATGCCGAGATGATGGCCGACACCTTCGTGGGTGGCAGCGAGACGACCACCAACGCGCTCGCGGCAGGGATGAAGCTGCTGATCGAGAACAAGGACGTCTGGCACAAGCTCAAGGCCGATCCCGACAAGTATATGCGCAACTTCGTCGAGGAGGTGCTCAGGCTCGAAAGCCCGGTGCAAAGCCTCATGCGCTTCACTCACAAGGATGTGGAGCTGGACGGGGTGACCATCCCCGCCGGATCGGTCGTCAACGTGCGTTACGGTGCGGCGAACCGCGACGAGCGCTTCTTCGATTGCCCCGAAAAGCTCGATCTCGACCGGCCCAAGGCAGGCGCGCACATGGCCTTCGGGTCGGGCACGCACCACTGCCTCGGCGCCCCTCTGGCCCGGCGCGAGCTGACCTGGGGCTTCCAGGCGGTGGTCGACCGGTTCGAGGACATGGACTTCGCTCCGGGCGAGAACGACTTCAGCTACCACCCGCACTTCCTGCTGCGCAGCCTCAAGCAGCTCAACATCACCTTCGAACCGAAAAGGCGCTGACCATGGCCACCCTGCTCAAGCCCGCCCCGCAGCGGATCGACGTGACGCCCCAGCCAATGCCGGACCTGTCGGACAGGCCGATCGACGGCAGCCGCTACTGGTCACACGATTTCATGCAGCGCGAGTGGGACGGGATCTGGACCAAGGCATGGCTGATCGGCGGCCTCGCTGCGCAGGTCGCCAAGCCGGGTGACTTCTTCACTTACGACATCGGCCGCGAAAACATCCTCGTCACCCGCGGCGAGGACGGGGTGGTGCGCGCCTTCTACAACGTCTGCCCGCACCGCGGGAAACGCCTTGTCATGGAGGAGGAGGGCCATTCCAAGCGGATCGCCTGTTCGTACCACGGCTGGCGCTTCACGTCCGAAGGCGAGCTGAACTTCGTACCCTGCCCCGAGGATTTCGCGGGCGGCTCCCCCTGCGGCAAGGTGCGGCTGGAGGAGGTCAAGTGCGAGGTCTTTGCCAGCTTCGTCTGGGTCAATCTCGATCCCGACGCGACGCCGCTGGCCGACCATCTCGGCCCCGTCGCGCACCAGATTGACGGTTACCGCATGGAGCAGATGCACCGCACCCACTGGGTGACGCTGGAGGGCGACTGGAACTGGAAGTGCGTGCAGGACAATTTCAACGAGAGCTACCACCTGCCCTTCGTCCACCCGCAGACCCGCTTCATGATGGAGCAGAGCTACAAGGACTGCCAGTTCGATCTCTACGCCCCCCACGGTCACGCGCGCATGTTCATGCCCGGATCACGCCCGGCGCGGTCCTTGCGTGGTCACACCGACACCGTGCTGGAGATGATGGCGAAGGAGCTGACCTATTGGGGCCTCGATCCGGAGGACTTCCGCGATGATCCGCTGCGCACCCGCGAGGCAATCCAGCAGGCCAAACGCAAGCTGGGCGCGGACAAGGGCTATGACTTCAGCCACTTCCACGATGCGCAGCTGACCGATCACTTCCACTACACGATCTTCCCCAACATCAGCTTCAGCCTGAAGCCCGACGGCTGCATCTGGCTGCGCGCCGATCCGCACCCGACCGATCCCGAGCGGTGCTATTTTGATATGTGGTACTTCACGTGGTTCCCCGAAGGACAGGACCGCTACTACTCCTACTCGATGGGCGAGGAGGTCGATCGCACCATTCCCGTGCCGCACAAGCGCGGGAAGGTGGGCGAACTCAGCTGCGGCCCGGGCATCGATCAGGACGTCAGCATCTGGAGCGAGCAGCAGAAGGGCCTGCGCTCACGCGGCTACAAGGGCGGGCATCTCGCCGGGCAGGAGGCGCGCGTGCGATTCTTCCACGATACGATTGATCGTTGGGTGGGGGATTAGCTCAGGCGTTCGCCAAAGCCGCCGTGCGCCCCGCAATATAGCCGAAGGTCAGCGCGGGGCCGAGCGTGCCCCCGGCGCCCGCATAGATCCCGCCGGTCGGACAGGCGATGGCATTGCCCGCACCGAGCAGTCCGGGGATCGGCGCGCCGTCATGGCCGAGGATGCGCGCCTGACCGTCGGTGCGCGGCCCGCCATTGGTGCCGAGCAGGCCCGAGGCGATCTCCACCGCGTAGAACGGCGCTTCACGGATCGCGCCGAGCGTAACTGCGGTGCCTTCCCGCGAGCGATCGCCGTAGAAATGGTCATAGGCGCTGGTGCCGCGCCCGAAATCGGGATCGTGGCTTTCGTCGGCATGGACGTTGAACCGCGCGACCGTCTCGGTCAGCGCCGCTGCATCGACGCCGATCTGCTCGGCCAGACCCTGCAGCGTATCGGCGCGCATTACCCAATCGGGAATCGGCTGTCCCGGCTGCCGCGTGCCGAGCGGATAGCGTTCGGCATATTGCGCGTCGAAGATCAGATAGGCGGGCAGATTGAGGTAATCGTAATTCGCCGGATCGAACTGGTGGAACACGCCCCCCAGCGCCGAGTAATTCGCCGCCTCGTTGCAGAAGCGCTTGCCCGAGCGGTTGACCATGATCGAGTGCGGCACCGTGCGTTCGATCAGGATGATCTGCGCACGCTGCTCGCCGCTCGCCCACGGCGCATCGGGGGTGACAAGCGTCGGCGCCCACCATGCGCTGGTCATGTTGCCGAGCTTCGCGCCCGCTGCCATCGCCAGCTTCAAGCCGCCGCCCTTCCCAGTGGGCGGGCTGGCAGGGGCGGTGACGGGACCGCGCAGGAAGGTCTGGCGCAGCTCGGTGTCCCATTCGAACCCGCCGGTGGTGATGATGACCCCGCGCCGCGCGGTCATGGCGAAGGGCTGGCCGTCGCGGGTGCCTTCGATGCCGGTGATGCGCTCACCATCGCGCACCAGCCGGCGGGTATCGACGCCGAGGATCGGCTCGATCCCGCGCGCAAGGCAGGCCTTGAGCAGCCGCGCCACCATCGCCTGGCCGAACCCGCATTGGCGTGCCACCATGCGCTCACCCAGCACCTCCATCGGCGGCATGGCGGTCGCACCGCCAAGCGGCGTCTCGCGCAGCATCAGCGGCTTGGGCTCTTCGATCGCGTAGATCTTCGCGGCCCAATCCCCAAGCTCGCCCAGGGCGAACAGGTCATGGTCGAGCGCGCGGCTACCTTGGGGCTTCGCGCCGGGGCGATCGAGGTAATAGTCAGGATAGCCCGGCAGCACCGAGACACTCATCGCGCCTGCATTCTCAAGGAAGTCCAGCGCCTCCGGCCCCTTGTCGACGAAGGCTTCCAGCGTCTCGTCCACCAGATCACCGTGATCGAGGCTGCGGAAATAGGCGAGCGCATCCTCGCGGCTGTCCGCCATGCCCTCGGCGCGCATCCGGGGGTTATCCGCCACCCAGATCACTCCGCCCGAAATCGCCGAGGTCCCGCCAATGCGATCCCACCGCTCGATCAGGGCGACCTTCGCGCCTGCTTCATGTGCCGCAAGCGCCGCTGCCATGCCGGCCGCGCCTGTCCCGAGAATGATGACGTCTACCTGTTCCATGCGGACGGTTAGACGCCCTGCGCGCGGCCTCCGGCAACCCGTCATTTTGGCAAGGTGCGTTTAGCCGCGCTGCCCGCTACCCCACCAGACAAAGGAGAGGCAGCATGAAACTTCAGGGCAAAATCGCCGCGATCACGGGGGGCACGGCAGGCATGGGGCGCGGGATCGCCGAGGCGTTTCTGGCCGAGGGCGCGAGTGTCGCGCTGTTTGCACGCAATGCGGACAAGGGCGCAAAGGTGCTGGAGGAACTCGGGGTCGGAGACCGGGCCATCTTCATCGCGGGCGACGTGATGGCGCAGGGCGACCTTGAAGGTTTCGTCGACAAGGTGGTCGGCCATTTCGGCACGCTCGACATTCTGGTGAACAATGCGGGCGGTGCGGGCGATCTCCAGCCGCTCGTCAACCTGTCCGATCACGCCTTTGACGAGGCGATGAAGTGGAACGTCTATTCGACCTTCTGGGCCACCCGCCGCGCGCTGCCGACCATGCTCGACAAGGGCGACGGGCGGATCATCAACATCTCCTCGATGGAGGGCAAGCACGGCAAGGCGGTGCTGACGGCCTATTCCGCCGCCAAGCACGCGGTGAACGGCATGACGAAAAGCCTCGCGCGCGAAGTCGGTGCGGCTGGCGTCACCGTCAACGCGATCTGCCCGGGCATCGTCATCACCGACATCATCAAGAACAACGGCCCCGCCACCGCGAAGGCGATGGGCATGGAGCTGGACGAGATGATCGCGATGTTTGCAGCCGATTCGGCGATCAAGCGCCCCAATACGGTGGAGGAAGTGGCCGCCGTGGCGGTGCTGCTCGCGAGCGAGGCGGGCGCAGGGATCACCGGCCAGCAGATCAGCGTGGATGGCGGAACGGCGCAATATTGAAGCCGTTCTAGAGGGGGCCTAAATCGTTTCAGACCCCCTCCAGACCACTTCTGGACCCCCGTTAGACGCGTTTAGCCCCCTTCTTGCGCAGGCTTTGCGGCACTGTTTCACGTGAAACAGTGCCGTTTGGCACTTCACCCCTGCAATTTCGCCATCGCCGCGCCAATCGCTGCGGCAACATCGCCGGCTTGCGGATTGCCGCGCATGATCAACCCGCCATTGGGCTGGATATTGGCGCCGGTGACATAGGCCTGATCGGTGCTCAGCCACAGGCAGGCATGGGCGACATCATCGACCGTATTCAGCCTACCCATTGGATAACGCGGCAGAAATGCGTCGGTCAGGCCGGGCACCTGGAAGCTGTCATGCGTCATCGGGCTGTCGGTAAAGGCGGGCGAGACCGTGTTGGCCTTGATGCCCAGGTGCCCGTAATCATTGGCGACGCACTCGATCAGCGCCTCGCTGCCTCGCTTGGTGCCGATATAGGCCGCGTGGTTGGTGATGATCGCCTTGGTGGTGGCAGACGACAGCGAAATCAGCGATCCGCCGGTTGGCTGCTGCGCACTCATAACCCTCACAAAAGCCTGCAAGAAATGGTGCACGCCCTTGAACTGGAGGTCGACGATCTGGTCGAGCTGTTCGTCGGTGATCTCCTCCATGCTGGCGAGCAGGCCCCAGCCGGTGGTGTTGATCGCGATATCGACCCGCCCGAAAGCGGCCACCGCCTTGTCGGCCATGGCATTGACTTCGGCCTTCTTGGAGATATCGCACAACGCATATTCACCAGCGATTTCAGCAGCCAGTGCGGCAAGCGGGCCTTCCTTACGGCCCGCAACCATCACCTTCGCGCCCTCTTTCGCGAACAGGCGGGCGACGGTCTGCCCCATGTTCCCCTCTGACGCGGCCCCCAGAATAACGGCGGTCTTGCCCTGCAATTGTCCCATGACGTGTCTCCTCTCTCGGTCGGGGGAGTAACACGGGCAGGCGGGCGCTCACCCTTCCCAAAAGTGGGCATTGTCGCTTGTGCCCCTAGCGCCCGATAGCGGCTCCCAACAATATGGGAGAGGATGCGATGTTTACCGGACCGCTGGAGGATCGCGTGGCGATCACCGAACTGAATGGCACCTATGCCGATGGTGTGGTGCGGATCGACGCCGAGACCTGGGCGAGCGTGTGGGCGGACGATGCTGATTGGGACCTGATGGGCCACAAGACCCACGGCAAGGAAGCGATCGTCACCTTCTGGAACGGGGCGATGAGCGGGCTGGAGGCGGTCAGCTTCCACTGCGTGCCCTGCATGATCGAAGTCACAGGAAACACGGCTAAAGCTCGGGTGCAGACGCAGGAAATCCTCAAGGCCAAGGACGCCAAGGCGCGCCATGTCGGCGGTCTGTATGAAGACACTCTGGCGAAGATCGACGGCCAGTGGCTGTTCACTTCGCGCACGTTCAAGATCATCGCCGAATTCGGCGTGGAAGGCTGATAATCATGGCAAAAATCCTCATCTCCGCGCAGATCGACCTCGACCCCGCACAGCGCGAAGAGGCGCTGCGCACCGCCCGCCCGCATATCGAAGCCGCGCTCGCGGAAAAGGGCTGCATCCACTACGACTGGAGCGCCTGTTCGATGAACCCCGCCCGCGTGAACGTGTTCGAGGAGTGGGAAAGCGAAGAGGCGCTCGCTGCGCATTTCAAGGACCCTGCCTACACCGGGATGCGCGACCACATCGGCCAGTTCGGGATCACCGCGGCGGTCAGCGCGAAGTATCGCGTCGACGCGGAAGGCCCGGTCTACAACGCCGAGGGCAATGCCACCGAAGCCTTTGACTAAGCTTCTAGGAGCCATCCTTGCAGGCGGACAGGCGCGGCGGTTCGGCAGCGACAAGGCGCAGGCGCTTTATGCAGGCGCGCGGCTGATCGATCGCGTGGCAGCGGCGCTGTCGGCCCAGTGCGAAGCCGTGGTGGTATGCGGGCGCGAGGAACCGGGGTTTGTCTGCCTGCCCGATTGGCCCGAGCCGGGTCTTGGCCCCCTCGGCGGACTGGCTGCGGCGCTGCGCCATGCGGGCACGCATGAATACTCCCACGTGGTGTCTGCGGGCGTGGATATCCCTGATTTGCCTTATGATCTTGCCGCCATGCTAGCCGGTGAAAGCGCGGCGATTGTCGAGAGCCAGCCGGTGGTTGGGCTGTGGCCGGTCGGTGCTGGCAATTCGCTCGAAATGTTCCTGAGAAGCAGCGGCAGGTCGCTCTACCGCTTCGCCGATCACGTGGGAGCGCGCCGGATCGACCTCCCGCACGCGCTGATGAACGTCAACCGGCCGGAGGACTTGCCCCCGGCCTGACACGTCACAGCTTCAGCATCTGCTTGCCGCGGTTGAGCCCGGTGAAGAGGCGCTGCAAGGTCTGCGGCGCGTTTTCGAAACCGTGCTGGATGTCCTCCTGATATTTCAGGCTCCCGTCCTTGACGAAGCCCTCCAGGCGCTTGCGGATCACAGGGAATTCGCTCGCCCAGTCGAGCACGATGAAGCCCGCCATCGTGCCGCGACGGAACACAAGGTTAAAGTAGTTCTCGGGGCCAGCGGGCAGGCTGCCTGTCTCGTAACGACTGATCCCGCCGCAGATCACCACGCGGGCATTGGTGGCGATGCAGGCGAGCATGTCGTTGAGGATCTTGCCGCCGACATTGTCGTAGATGACGTCCACCCCGCGCGGGCAATGCTCGCGGATCTGGGCCTTCACATTGTCCGCCTTGTAATCGATGGCGGCGTCATATCCGGCCTCGCGCACCAGCCAGTCGCACTTGTCCTGTCCGCCTGCGATGCCGACCACGCGGCAACCGGCGATCTTGGCGAGCTGACCGACGATGCTGCCGGTAGCGCCCGCCGCGCCCGAAACCAGCACGGTATCCCCCGCTACCGGCTTGCCGACCTTGAAGAGGCCGCAATAGGCGGTCAGCCCCGTCGTCCCGAGCACCGAGAGCACCGCCGTCGGCGAGATTTCGCTCTCAACCTTGGTCAGCTCCTTGCCATCGGTGACGAGATATTCGGTCCAGCCGGTCGTGCCGAACACCAGATCGCCGGCTGCGAACCGGCCGCCGTTCGAGGCCACCACTTCGGCGATCCCGCTGCCGCGCATCACATCGCCAATCGCCATCGGAGCGACATAGTCGGCAATGTTCTCCATCCAGCCTTTCTGGGCCGGATCGAAGCCGAGGTAATGTGTCTTGAGCAGCATCTCGCCCGGGCCGGGATCGGCAAGCTCGACAGTGGCGAGCTTGAAGTCGTTCTCGATCTCGATCCCGCGGCCGCGCGGGTGTCCGTTCAACAGCCATTGGCGGGTGGTGGTGGGCATCAGAACTCTCCTATGTTTGGCTGTCCTATTGCGGGTGCGCCGCGCTGCCCTCCACGGACAAAAGTGTCAGTCGAGCGCGCCTGCCCCTGTGGTAGTCTCTGTCCAAAGGGAGAGAGACGATGGGCGTACAGACTCACAAGACCTTCTGCCGCTTCTGCCATGCGAACTGCGCGATGGAAGTGGATGTGGCGGACGGGAAAGTCGTCGAGGTGCGCGGCGATCCGGATGATCCGGCCTATGGCGGCTATACCTGCATGAAAGGGCGCGAGCTGCCGGATTCGCACAATTCGGAGAGCCGCCTGCATCACAGCCTAGTGCGCAACGCCCAGGGCGAATTTGTTTCGACCCCGATGCCGGATGCCCTGGCCCATGTCGCAAGCGAATTGCGCCGGATCATCGACCAGTACGGCCCCAATTCGGTGGCGGTGTTCATGGGTTCGGGCGGCTTCCAGAATTCTGCTGCAATGTCCGCCTCGGTCAGCTTCGCGCAAGCGGTGGGCAGCCGCAATTTCTACACTTCGGTGACGCTCGACCAGCCGGCCAAGGTTTTCACCACCGCGCGATACGGCAAGTGGATGGCGGGGCCGAACACCTTCAGCGAAAGCGATGTTGCCTTCTTCATCGGGAACAACCCGATCGTCTCGCACTATTCGCCAGTAGGCGGCGTGCCGCCCTTCAGCCCCTCACGCCGCATCCGCGACCAGAAGGCAGCAGGCATGAAGCTGATTGTTGCCGACCCGCGCGAAAGCGATGTGGCGCGGCTTGCCGATATCTACATGCCGGTGAAGCCGGGCGAGGATCCGGCGATGCTGGCCGGTATGCTCAACGTAATCATCGCTGAGGGGCTCTACGATCGCAACTTCGTCGCCGCCCATGTCGACGGGTTCGATGAACTGGCCGAGGCAGTGAAAGCCTTCCCGCCCGAAGTCGCAGCAGAGCGTGCAGGGCTCGACAAGGATCAACTCGTTGCTGCCGCGCGGATGTTCGCGACTGGCAGCAAGGGCTGCGCGGTGACCGGCACCGGCCCCGAAATGGCGGGCAACGGGACGCTGACCGAATACCTCGTCGTCTGCCTCAACACGATTTGCGCCCGCTTCAAGCAGGAGGGCGAGAAGGCCGCGATCCCCGGCGTGTTCAGCCCCTACCAGACCGCGCGCCGCGCACAGGTGGGTCCGCCGGTGCCGATGTTCGGCGCGGAGGGGATGCCGAAGTCGCGGTTCCGCGGCCTCGGCCACCTCGGCTGGGAAATGCCGTGCAACGTGCTGGCGGACGAAATTCTCACCCCCGGCGAAGGCCAGGTGCGCGCGCTGATCTCGGTCGGCGGCAATCCGGTCGTCGGCTTCCCCGATCAGGCCAAGATGGTCCGTGCGCTCGACGATCTTGAACTGTTCGTGCAGATCGACCCGTGGATGAGCGCCAGCGCCCGTCGGGCCGATGTGGTGCTCGCGCCGTCGCAATGCCTTGAGCGCGAGGACATCACCAGCCTCTCGGAGTGGTGGCACGAGGAGCCTTACGCCCGCTACACCGAGGCGGTGGTCGAAGCGCCGGGCGACGTAATCGACGAATACGAGATGTTCTGGACGCTCGCCCATCACCTCGGCATCCAGATGGTGCTGAACGGCGGCCCGCTGCCGATGGACCGCAAGCCGACCAAGCAGGAATTCCTCGATCTGGCGGTGACCGGTTGCCTCGTGCCGCCCAGCAAGGTGCGCGAAGACTGCCGCGCCAATGGCGGCGCGGCGGTGTTCTATCCCGAGCAGCACCCCACGGTCGCGCCCGTCGACGAGAGCGAGTTCCACCGCTTCGATCTGGCCGTCGGCGCCATGCCGTCCGAAATCCTGAAATATGCCGAGAACCGCAAGGCCCGCGAAGGCTTTGACTTCCGCCTTATCTCGCGGCGGTCCAAGACGCGGTTCAACTCGATCGGCCATCCGCTCAAGAAGCTTCAGGCCAAGACCACCACCAACCCCGCCTATATCCACCCCGATGACATTGCAGCGCTGGGGCTGGAGGAAGGCGGGCTGGTCGCAATCACCTCGCCCCACGCCACCATCCACGGCGTCGTCAAGGCGAGTGACAAGGTGCGGCGCGGGATCGTTTCGATGGCGCATGCCTATGGCGATGCCGATGCGACCAAGGAAAATGTGCGGGAACGCGGTTCTTCCACCAATCGCCTTGTCAGCGAAGTGGTCGATTACGATCCGATCACCGGACAATCGCTCCAGAGCGCCATTCCGGTGAAGCTCGAACCGGCCTGATTTACCCTCTCGAACTGAAAGACAGACATGCCCACCAACCGCCGCTTCCTGCTCCAGCGCCGTCCCGACGGTACGCCCGTTGCGCAAGATTTCGAACTCGTCACCGAACCCACCCCTGTTCTTGAGGAAGGCCAGTTCCTGATCCGCAACCACTACGCTTCGCTTGATCCGGCGATGCGCGGGTGGATGGACGCAGAGGGCAACTACATGCCGCCGATCCCCTTGGGCGATCCGGTGCGCGCCAGCACCATCGGCGTGGTCGAGGAAAGCAGGGCAGGGGGCTTTGCGCCCGGCCAGTGGGTGATGGGGCTGAATGCGCTGGAGGATTACTCCATCGGCGTTTCGGGCGGCTTTACCCAGCCGATTGACCCTTCGCTGGTTCCGAACGTTACCAACTACCTTTCGATCTTCGGCGCGGTCGGGATGACGGCCTATTTCGGCTTCCTCGAGGTGTGCGAGCCTAAGGCGGGCGAGACCGTGCTGGTTTCTGGCGCTGCGGGGGCGGTCGGCAGCCTTGTTGGCCAGCTAGCCAAGATTCACGGCTGTCGCGCGGTCGGGATTGCCGGCGGCCCTGCCAAGTGTGCACGTCTCACCGAGAAATACGGCTTTGACGCCGCCATCGACTATCGAGGTAAAGATGAAGCCGCGCTCACCGCCGCCATTGCCGAGGCCTGCCCGGATGGCGTGGACGTGATCTTCGAGAATGTCGGCGGGATCATCCTCGACGCCGGGCTGATGAACCTGAACCTGCATTCGCGCGTCGGCCTGTGCGGCCTGATCAGCGAATACAACACCGAGCCGCGCGGCATCCGCAATCTGTGGCAGTTGATCGTCAAGCGCGCCCAAATCCGCGGGCTGCTGGTCGCCGACTACGTCCCCCGCTTCGGCGAGGGTGCGGCGCAGATGGGCGTCTGGGCCGCACAGGGCAAGCTTACCATCGACGAGCACATCGACGA
This sequence comes from Porphyrobacter sp., assembly GCA_027533455.1. Lineage (GTDB taxonomy): Bacteria > Pseudomonadota > Alphaproteobacteria > Sphingomonadales > Sphingomonadaceae > Erythrobacter. The sequence goes on from JAPZUC010000001.1 coordinate 169,835, forward strand.
AGGGCTGGAGCACGCCTTTGACAGCTTCATGCGGCTGTTCGCGGGGACGAACGACGGCAAGATGATCCTCAAGATCGCGTGATGCGTTCGCTTCTGGTTCTGTCGGGCGGTCATCCCTACGAGGCCGGGCCGTTCGACAAACTCCTGCATAGTCTCGGCGATTGGGAGGTCACCCACCTGATCCACCCCGAAGACGGCGAGGCGGACGCGGCAGATGCTATCGCCGCGGCGGACGGCCTGCTGTTCTACGACATGGCGGGCTACACCTTCGCCGATGGAACGGTGACGATGCGCCCGCCCTCGCCCGCTTTCCGCGAGGCCATCACAGCGCGGTTCGCGGCCGGAAAGGGCGCAGTGGCGATGCATCATTCGCTCGCCGGGTGGGCCGAATGGCCGGAGTGGCATGACTGGCTCGGCGGACAGTTCCACTACCAGCTAGGACCGCACGGCCCGGACTCCGGCTATCGTCATGACATCGCCTATACCGCGCGGATAGTCGCCAATCACCCGGTGACGCGCGGGCTGCCCGCCAGCTTCCCCGTTACCGACGAGCTCTATCTCTGCCCCATCGACGAGAGCGCCTTCACCCCCCTCATCAGGGCCGAGGGATTCGCCTTCACCCGCGACAATTTCTACTCTGCTGCACAGGCGGTGGCAGGCGCCATGTTCAGCAATGATGGCTGGGATCACCCGCCGGGCAGCAATTGCATCGCCTGGGAAAGCCGCACCTGCCCTGGCCCGCTTATCTACCTGCAATTCGGCGATGGCCCCGCGACCTATGCCAATGCGACCGTCAGGCAGATGCTCGCCCAGGCGCTCGACTACACCTCAGGAGGAACCGCATGACCCCGCAGCAAACTGTCGAAGCCTTCATCGGCCACTGGAATGCCTGCGACATCGAGGCTATGCTCGCCCTGTGCGCGGACGACATCGTCTACCACAACATCCCGATGGAGCCGGTCAACGGCACCGCTCAGATGCGCGCGATGGTAGAGGGCTTCCTGGCCGAGATCGCATCCTGCGACTGGCAGACCCACGCCATTGCAACAAACGGCAACACCGTGCTGACCGAGCGCACCGACATCTTCAACTTCAAGGACGGTCGCAGCGCCGCGATCCGCGTAATGGGCACGTTCGAAGTAGGCGCAGATGGCCGCATCATCGCATGGCGCGACTATTTCGACATGCTTGAATTCCAGCGCGAATTCGCGGGCGGATGATGATCGCTCTGCAACCCTAACAGAAACGTGCATCGCATCGGGGGCGCAGGGTTCGCTAGGCTTACGGCACAAGATTGGGATGGGTCTGGAGCCGCTTCACATGAATAAGCCTGAAGGCAATGTCTTTGCGCCCGAAACGCTGATCGATCCGTTCGATTACTACCGCGCCGTCCACGAGGCCGGGATCGCGATCGAGCATCTCGAAGGCATGAACACGTGGGTCGTTTATTCCTACGACCTGTGCAGCGAGGCAGCGGCCAAGCCCGAGGTGTTCTCGAACGACTTCACGGCGCTGATGGGGCGCGAGGCGGACGAGGACATCCAGGCGATCCTTGCCGAGGGCTGGCCCGATCTGCCGACGCTGCTCACCGCCGACCACCCGGTCCACACCCGCAACCGCAAGCTCGTGAACCTCGCCTTCTCTGCCCCGCGCGTGAACGCGATCGAAGCGGATATGCGCACCAAGTCGATCGAACTGATCGAAGCCTTTGCCGACAAGGGCGAGTGCGAATTCGTCGAGGAATTCGGCGTGCCGTTGCCCGTGGCCATGATCGCCGGGCAGATCGGGCTGGATGATGATCCCAAGCGGGTGAAGCGCTGGTCGGACGCTGCGGTCGACCGCTTCAGCCAGATGGTCGATCACAACCGCAAGCTCGAATGTGCGCGCAGCCTTGTCGAGTTCCAGCACTACATGAAGGGCTTGATCGATGATCGCCGCGCCAATGGCGGCAATGATCTTCTCACCGATCTGGTCGAAGCACGGGTAGAGGGCGAAACGCCGCTCGAAGACCCCGAGATCATGTCGCTGATGCAGCAGTTCATGGTCGCGGGGAACGAGACCACCACCTCGACGCTGGCGGGCGGGTTGCTCCAGCTGATCCGCAATCCCGACCAGATGGCCAAGGCCAAGGCGGCCGCGGGTGGGCGCGATCCCAAGGTTCTAGGCAATCTCGTCGAAGAGGCGCTGCGCTACGAAACGCCGACAGCGGGGATGTGGCGCATCGTCAAGCAGGATACCGAGCTTGGCGGCATGGCCATCCCGGCAGGCGCCGTGGTGCAGCTGCGCTATGCAGCCGCCAACCGCGATCCCAAGAAGTTCCCCGATCCCGACAAGTTCGATATCGAACGCACCAATGCCCGCACCCATCTCAGCTTCGGCAAGGGTCCGCATATGTGCGTGGGTAATATGCTCTCCCGTAAGGAGATGCTGGTCGCCTTCGACGAGCTCCTCGAACGGCTCGATAACTTCGCGGTCGCGGACGAGAATGAGATCCGCATCCTCCCCAACATCCTGCTGCGCGGTGTGACCCACCTACCAATCGCGTTTACGCGGAAAGCCTGAACCAGATGAATTTCGACCTTTCCGAAGAACAGCAGATGTTCGTGACCTCGGTCGAGCGCTTCGCCGCTCCGGTCGATGTCGAAGCACGTCGCCGCTTGCGGCTCTCGCCCACCGGCTATGACCGCAAGCGCTGGCAGGAGCTCGCCGAGATGGGCCTGATCGCGCTCGTTGCGGGCGAGGCTGCGGGGGGCATGGGCGGTTCTGCGGTGGATCTCGCGCTTGTGCTCGAAGCCATCGGCAAGTCCAATGCGCCCGATCCGCTGCTCGAACACGGCATCCTGCCCGCCTTGCTGCTGGAGCGCGGCGGCGCGAGCGAAGCGCTGGACGGCGTGCTGTCGGGCACGACCGTCGCCACTCTCGCCTGGACCGAGCGCGGGCAGCGTTACAGTCTCAAGGCCAAGGGCATGAAGGCCGAGGCGGCCGGAGACGGCTTCACACTCACCGGCGAAAAGACGATGGTGATGGGCGCATTGCTCGCTGATCTGTTCATCGTCACCGCCGACCTTGGCGGCGAGACGGCGTGCTTCCTCGTGCCCCGCGACACACCCGGACTTGAAGTGCGCGCCTATCGCTTGGCCGACGGCAGCATCGCAGGCGAAATCAAGCTGACCCGCACGCCCGCCAGCGCGAGGCTGACACTCGACCTGGCCGCGCTTGAAGACATCGTTTCCGATGTGCGCCTTTATGCCGCGGCCGAAATGGTCGGCCTCGGTCAGCGCCTGCTCGATGATACGCTGACCTACGTGAAGGAGCGCGAGCAGTTCGGCGTAGCGATCGGTAGCTTCCAAGCTTTGCAGCACCGGCTCGTTGATTGCTATGCCAAGGAAGAACAGGCGCGTTCAATGCTTTACCGCGCAGCATTGACCGACCGCGCCGATGCGCAAAAGTGGCAGCGCGCTGCCGCCGGGGCCAAGGCGTATATTGGCGAAAACGTCGATGCTATCGCCCGCGAGGCGGTGCAGATGCATGGCGGCATGGGGATCACGGACGAGCTTGCCATCGGTCATGCCTTGAAGCGCGCTCTCGTGCTCGCCCGCCTGTTTGGCGACGTCGACACCGTGCTTGCGGAATATGCTTTGGCCGCTTGATCGGCGCACAGGAGAGGAATGCAACATGGGCGAAAAGATCGACCCGAACCTGTGGAGCGACGGGGCGCAGCCGCACCTCATGGGTGGGCGGCTGCCTTCGGGCCAGATCGTCTTCCCGATGCCGACCGGCGATGCGGCGGAAGGCGTGGAGCCTTACAAGCTTTCGCGCCGGGGCAAGCTTTGGTCGTGGACCTCGCAGGGCTTCCTTCCCAAGGAGCCCTATGAGGGCCCCGGATCAGGCCCGGGCGAAGGCCCGCCCGATTTCCAACCTTTCCTGATCGGGTATGTCGAACTGCCCGGCGAAGTGATCGTCGAGAGCCGCATCGTCGATGCGCGGTTGGAAGACATGCACCTCGGCATGGAGCTCGAATTCTGCATCGTGCCGTTCAACGCGCGCTACGACACCTTCGCCTTCCGTCCCGCCGCACAAGTTGAGAGTCAGGCCGCATGAGCGAGAACGTCTATATCATCGGCGCAGGGATCCATCCCTTCGGCCGCACCGACAGCCGCTCCGGCCGCGAACAGGGCGTCTACGCCGTGCGCGAGGCGCTCACCGATGCGGGGCTGGAATGGCCCGACATCGAGTGCGCCTATGGTGGCAGCGCTGCGGCGGGCAACGCCGACATCATGGTCAACGAGCTGGGCCTCACCAGCCTCCCCTTCACCAACGTTGCCAATGGCTGTGCGACTGGGGGCAGCGCGCTTGCCGCCTCGCAGCAGGCGATTGCGAGCGGGATGTATGACCTCGCGCTGGCGGTCGGCTTCGACAAGCACCCGAGGGGTGCGTTCAACGCCAAGCCTTCGGATTACGGCCTGCCCGAATGGTACGGCCAGACCGGCATGATGCTGACCACGCAGTTCTTCGCGCTCAAGATCCAGCGTTACATGCAATTGCACGGCATCAGCCGCACGACACTGGGCCGGGTGGCCGAGAAGGCCTTCCGCAACGGCACGATTACGCCCCACGCCTGGCGGCGCAGCCCGGTCGATCTCGACACGATCATGAACGCGCCGATGATCAACGACCCGCTCACCAAATATATGTTCTGCTCGCCCGCCGAGGGCGCGGTTGCGCTGATTCTCGCCAGCGAAAAGAAGATGAAGGAACTCGGCGCGGACGGGGTGAAAATCCGCGCGGTCTCCGTGAAGACCCGCCCGCCCAACTCCTTCGAGGTGTTCCAGGCCGGCATCAGTATCGAGGAGGGCGGCAAACCCACCGTGCTCGCCAGCAAGGCCGCGTTCGAGAAAGCCGGCATTGGGCCGGAGGACATCTCGGTTGCACAGCTTCAGGACACGGAAAGCGGCGCGGAGATCATGCACATGGCCGAGAACGGCTTCTGCAAGGATGGCGATCAGGAAGAATGGCTAGCCAACGGCTGGACCGAGATTGGCGGAGGCAAGCTGCCCGTCAACACCGACGGCGGCTGCCTTGCCTGCGGCGAACCCATCGGCGCTTCGGGCCTCAGGCAGGTCTACGAAAACGTCACCCAGCTGCGCGGCCGTGCGGGTGAGCGGCAGGTGCCCGGCAAGGTCCGGTTCGGCTACTCCCACGTCTATGGCGCTCCCGGCCTTTCGGGCGTTGCGATTCTGGAGCGCGAATGAGCCGGATGCAGGGCAAGGTCGCGCTCGTCTCGGGCGGTGCGGAGGGGATCGGGGCTGCGGTCGCACGGCTGATCATCGCTGAGGGCGGCAGTGTGATGCTGGGCGATGTGCAGTTGGAGAAGGCTCAGGAACTGGCCGCCGAACTGGGCGACCGTGCGGCAGCCTGCCAGCTCGACGTGCGTGACTTGCGCCAGTGGGAAGCCGCCGTCTCCGCCACCCGCGGGCGCTTCGGCAAGCTGACTGTGCTGTGCAACATCGCCGGTATCTCGGAGCCCGGAAACGTCCCCGACGGCGCGCTCGACGTATGGCAGCGCACCATCGACATCAATCTCAACGGCCCGTTCTACGGCATGCGCGCGGCGATCCCGGCGATGGAGGCGAGCGGGGAAGCCTGCGCTATCGTCAACATCGGCTCGATGATCGCGCTGCGTCCGGCGAGTTTCGTGGCGGCCTATTCCGCCTCCAAGACCGGCCTGCGCAGCCTGACCCAATCCGTAGCGCTCGACCTTGCCGAGCGCGGTCTGCCGATCCGGGTCAACATGGTCCACCCGGGTGCGATCCGCACCCCGATGTACAACCGCTACAAGTTCTCGGGCGCAGACACGCCCGAGAACATCGAGACCAACTTCGCCGCCACCCACCCGATGAACCGCATCGGCGAGCCGGAGGAAGTCGCCCGCTCGGTGGTCTTCCTCGCCAGTGACGATGCCAGCTTCACCACAGGCTGCGATTTGACCGTCGATGGCGGCGGGTCGATAAGGAGCTGATATGCCAGAACAACCCGCCACCCGCATCGACGCGCATTTCATCGCCGCGGGCAAGTATCACGATATCGATTACCCCCGGCTCGAGATCCTCAAGCTGCTGGCCGAACACCCGCATATCCGCACAACCGTGGCGGCGGATTATTCAGGGCTGGAGCGGCTCGACCAGTGCCGCTTCCTCATCACCTACACCTGCGACCTGATGCCGACCCCGGAACAGACCGCGCAACTGAAGGCGTGGATGGAGACGGGCGGCAAGTGGATGGCGCTCCACGGCACCAACTCGATCCTCGTCTTTACGGCAGACGGCCTGGTAGACGCGCCCAATGACCGCCCCGAAGTGATGGAGATGCTCGGCACGCAGTTCGTCGCCCACCCGCCGATCGGCAAGTTCCCGGTCGAGGTGGTCAACAAGGATCACGAACTCACCCGCGGGATCGAGGATTTCGAGGTTGTCGACGAGCTCTACCTGTCCAAGACTACGGCACCCATCGAAACGCTGATGCAGACCACGTTCGAAGGCGAAGCGACCGGCTTCACTCACAGCAAGTGGGACAAGACCACGGTTCCTATCGTTTATACGAGGGATATCGGCGCGGGTCAGATCGTATACAACGCACTGGGCCATTGCCGCGGGCACTATGATCTTCCCGGCATGGCCGACTTCTACCCGCACAAGGAAATGTGCGCGTGGAACTATGACGTTTACTACGACCTGCTGCGGCGCACGATTGCTTGGGCGATGCGAGACGGGGACTGAAGCTTGCGGGGCCGGAAGGCCGTAGCTTGCGGGATCGAGACTGGGACTGACTGCAATGGATATGGACTTCTCCCCCGAGGACATCGCCTTCCGTGAAGAAGTGCGCGCTTTCCTGAAGGACAACCTGCCCGACCGGTTGCGCGATGGCGCGCGCCGTACGCCGGGGGTGTTTGTCGAGCCCGATATCGGGATGGAATGGCACCGGATTCTGTTCAAGCAGGGATGGGTGGCACCGCACTGGCCGAAGGAAGATGGCGGCACCGGCTGGACGCCGACCCAGAAGTTCATCTTCGAAAAGGAATGCGCTCTCGCCGGTGCGCCCTCGCTGGCGATTCTCGGTCTGCGGCTTGTCGGGCCGGTGATCTGCGAATTCGGCACGCCCGAACAAAAGGCGCGTTTCCTACCCGGCATCCTTTCGGGCGATGACTATTGGTGCCAGGGATATTCGGAACCCGGCTCTGGCTCGGACCTTGCCAGCCTCAAGACCGCTGCACGCCTTGAAGGCGACGAGTATGTCATCAATGGCTCCAAGATCTGGACCACCCACGCCCACCACGCCGATTGGATTTTCACACTCGTCCGCACCGATGCGACAGTAAAGAAGCAGGCAGGGATTAGCTTCCTCCTCGTTCCGATGGACCAGCCTGGCGTGTCGGTCACGCCAATCCACTCGATGTCGGGCGACCACGAGGTCAATGCGGTGTTCTTCACCGATGCGCATACGCCCGCGGAGAACCGCATCGGCGAGGAAGGCCAGGGCTGGAGCATCGCCAAGTTCCTGCTCGAAAACGAGCGCGGCGGATCGTGCTATGCTCCGCGCCTACTCCAGAGCATCGACCGGCTCGAAAGCCTCGCCCATACCCAGCCTTCAGGCGTCAATGGCGCGATCGCGCATGACCCGCGCTTCCGCGACCGCCTCGCCCGTGTCCGGCTCGAAGCCGAGGCGCTGGAGGTGACCGAGCTTCGCATCCTCGCCGAACTCGCCAAGGGCCGCGCGCCCGGGCCGCAGACCTCGCTGGTCAAGCTGCTCGGCTCGAACCTCGGCCAGCAGGTGGATGTACTCCGTCTCGAACTGCTCGGCCCGGATGCACTGCAATTGCCGCTCGAACGCCCGCTTTACGGCAACGAGGCGCCCGAGCCGGTGGGCAGCGAATATGCCCAGACCGCGATGGGCCGCTACCTCAACAACCGTGCCGCGACGATCTTCGGCGGATCGGACGAGGTTCAGAAGAACATCATCGCCAAAACCGTTCTCGGTCTCTGAGAGGACCGAAAAATGGACGTATCAAAGCTGATGTTCCGCGATGGCCTGATGGCCGGCGAGCGGATCCTTGTCACCGGTGGCGGCACGGGGCTCGGGCGCGAGATGGCCGAGGCCTTCCTGAAGCTGGGCGCGACCGTCTACATCTGCGGTCGACGCCAGAACAAGCTCGATGAAACTGCAGCCGAGCTCACCGCGCTCCATGGCGGGAAGATCGTCGGCATGGCCTGCGACATCCGTGATGCCGACGCGATCCACGCGATGGTCGATGCGATCTGGGCCGATGGCGGCGCGCTGACGGGCGTGGTCAACAACGCCGCTGGCAACTTCATCAGCCGCACCGAGGATCTTTCGGTCAACGGCTTCAACGCCATCGCCGACATCGTCATGCGCGGCACCTTCTACGTCACGCTCGACATCGGCAAGCGCCTGATCGCCGAGAAGAAGAAGGCCAGCTTCCTGTCGATCCTCACCACCTGGGTGTGGTCGGGCAGCGCCTTCGTGGTGCCCAGCGCCATGTCCAAGACCGCGATCAACGCCATGACCCAGAGCCTCGCGACCGAGTGGGGCCGCTATGGCCTGCGGTTCAACGCCATCGCCCCGGGTCTGTTCCCGACCAAAGGCATGAGCGCGCGGCTCAGCCCCGGCGGGTCTGGCGGCAATTCGAACAATTCGATGAACCCGCTGGGCCGCGCGGGCGAGATGCATGAACTCGCCAACCTTGCGGTATTCCTGATGGGGCCGGGCGCGGAATATGTGAACGGCCAGACCATCGCCATCGACGGCGCGGGCTTCCAGGCGACGGGCGGGACATTCTACCCGATGCTCCACGCACTGGGCGATGCCGAGTGGGACCAGATGCGCGCGATGATCAAGGGCACCAACGAAAAGGACAAGGCCGAACGGACCGTGGGTTAGGCCCGCATCAGGTGACGGCGGCGCGCTGGTTGAACTCCGGTCGCTGCCATTCGCCGCTCGTGAGTACCTCGGCCAGATAACGCGCGGCTGCGGCCATGTCGGCGAAGCTCAGATAGGCCGGCGCAAAGCCCAGCCGCAGCACGTCAGGCGCGCGGAAATCGCCGATCACACCGCGCGCGATCAGCGCCTGACAGATGGCGTAGGCGTGCTCGTGGCGGAACGAGAGCTGGCTCCCGCGGTCAGCACTGCGCGGCGGGCTTACAAGCTCTAGCTGCACGTCATGCGCCATCAGGCATTCGAGCAGAAACTCGGACAGCGCCTGCGACTTGGCGTAGAGACGATCGACGCCGATCTCGGCGATCAGATCCACCCCCACCTCCAGCGCCGCCAGCCCGAGCACCGGGGGTGTGCCGCATTGCAGCCGCTCGATGCCGGGTGCGCCTGTGTAATCATCGGAGAAGGCGAAAGGCGCCGCATGGCCGAACCAGCCGGTGAGCGGTTGCCGCAAGTCCGCCTGATGGCGCTCGGCAACGAAGGCGAAAGCGGGGGCGCCCGGCCCTCCGCACAGGTACTTGTAGCCGCACCCGACTGCGAAATCCGCTTCCGCCGCGTTGAGATCAACTGGCAGCGCGCCAGTCGAATGCGACAGGTCCCACAAGACCAGAGCACCGGCCGCATGCGCGGCGCGGGTCACGGCGACCATGTCATGCAGCGCCCCGGTCTTGTAGTGGACATGGGTGAGCATCAACAGCGCGACATCCCCGTCCAGCGCCTCGACGATGCGGTCCCGCTCCGCCAGCCGCCGCGCCGCCAGACCCTGCGCCTCCAGCCCGGCGATCATGTAGAGATCGGTCGGAAAGTTGCCGGGCTCAGACAGCACCACCTTGCGGCCCGGACGCATCTGGAGGGCTGCGGAGATCAGCTTGAACAGGTTCACCGAGGTCGAATCGCAGGCAATCACTTCATGCGGCGCAGCGCCCATAAGCGGTGCGATCTTGCCGCCGATGCGGCCCGCCATCTCGAACCAGCCGGCGCTGTTCCATGACCGGATCAGACCACCGCCCCACTCCTTTTCGACCAGCTCTTGGACCCGCTCGGGGGTAGCCTTGGGCAGAGCACCGAGCGAGTTTCCGTCAAGATAGATGACGTTGTCCGGCAGAATGAACCGCTCGCGATAATCCGCCAGTGGATCGGCCGCGTCGAAATCGGCAGCGCGGGTCTCGGGGGTCATATCGCTGTCCTGACGCTGAGGAGCTCGGGGAAGAAGGCCTGCTTCAGCACGCCTTCCAGGTACGGCACGCCCGGGGTGCCGCCGGTGCCACGTTTGAAGCCGATGATGCGTTCGACAGTCTTCAAGTGCCCGAACCGCCAGCGCTGGAAGTGGTATTCGAGGTCCACCAGCTTTTCGGCGAGTTCGTACAGGTCCCAATGGCTCTGCGGATCGCGATAGATCGCCGCCCACGCGGCTTCCACGGTGGGATCGGACGCGTAAGCGGCGGCCGGATCGCGGTCGAGCACGCCTTGCCCGATAGCGAAGCCGCGCCGCGCCAGCAGCCGGATCGCAGCGCCATAAAGGCTCGTCCGCCGGGCTTCCGCCTCAAGCCGCCCAGCCCAATCGGCGTTGCTTTTGTGGAAGCGCACATGCTTGCCATCCCGCCCGCCAAGCATGAATTCCATCATCCGGTACTGCGCCGACTGGAACCCGCTCGACGCGCCCAGATGCGGGCGGATTGCGGAATAATCATGCGGAGTCATGGTGCTGAGCACGTCCCAGCTCTGGATCAGTTGCGCCTGCGCCCGCGCCACCCGGGCGAGCATCTTGAAGGCGGGGCGCAAGTCATCCGCCTCGATGCATTCGCGCGCGGCGGTCAGCTTGTGAAGACACAGCTTGAGCCACAACTCGCTCGCCTGGTGGACGATAATGAACAGCAGCTCGTCATGCGCATCCGACGCAGGGTGCTGCGCGGCAAGAATGCGGTCGAGATCGAGATAGCTGGCGTAGGTGACATCGGCGCTCATGCGCCAGACCCTAGCGCGGGTGGCGCGCCGAGGAAACTAGCCCTCAATCACCCGCGCCTCGGGATGGTGCTTGTCGAGGTGACGAAGCAAAATCTTGAGGTTCTTGGAGTTGGAGCGGAACACGAGGTCCGCCGCATCGCCGATGACGGGGATCGCGCCGATGGCGGTGTCGAACAGAACGTTCGCGCCCATCCGAGCGAGTTTCCACTTGGGCAGGCCGAGGTTCTTGGCCTCCCACACGATATAGGCACCCATCGCGGTGGTCACGACATCACCAAGGACCGGCACAAGGCCGATCAGCGCGTCGAGACCCACGGGCATATTCACGCCGGGGATGGTGAAACTGCGTTCGAGCAGCTTTTCCAGCGCGGTCACGCGGGCGCGTACTGATCCGGCATCAGTGCCGGAAGGAAGCGCGAAGCGGATCGGTTCGGGGCGGTGGGGCATGGGCTTGTCCATTCCCACTATGTGGTGGGCTGGGAAAGCGGGAACAAGGGGTGGAAGCCCCAGACGTTGGGGACGTAATTGCGGATCGACCCTCGAACCAGCGACCAGCGCACCGGCACGCCGAGCGGAATGTAGACCTCACGTTCGACCAAAGCTGCATGGGCTTCGGCGAGCAACTCTTCACGCCGGTCCATGTCACGCTCGGTGAGCGTCTGGCGGACGATCGCATCGGCCTTGGGCGCGCAAAGCCCCGCGCCAAGGCTACAGTTGAACTGGTTCAGATACCAGCGCGGCGAGGTGAAGCGTGCGAGGGTATCGCGCAGTTCGAGGTCAGCAGCCTGACCCGGACCGGCCCGGCGGGTCTTGACGCCGATCGTGCGCCAGGCCTCCGTGAGCTGGCTGAACAGGAGATCGCTGCCCGTCCCGTGCGGCAGGGCGATGCGAACCACCGGCTCGCGGCCCGGGCCGGCCCACGCGCTGACACGTGCAGCGGCGGCGCGGCGGCGGTCCTCGATCGAGGCGCCGTTCCAGCGGTCCTCGGCATAGGTGGGCGATGTGAAGGATTCAGGCGGGACAATCCAGGTGCTCTGACGCCAGCCGCTCAGACCGAAGCTCTGGATGAGCGCTGTACGGTCAATCGCCATCGAAAGTGCTTCGCGGCGTTCGGGATCTGCCAGGAAACCGGCCTCGCGCCGGATTGTCAGACCAAGCAGGCCCATCGTCGGATCCACCTGGATGGTCCCGCGCGAAAGTGGGCCTGCCTCGGCGATCGGGAAATCGACGATGCTGCCCCCGATCACCAGATCGACATCGCCCCGCGAAAATGCCGTCACCGCCGCTTCTGCGGGCAGCGATCTGACGCCGATCGGCCGGGCCACATCCTCCCAGTCCTCGTGCGCTGGAAGTCCGCGGGTCTCTGGCGGCAGCGCCGACAGCACGGCGTTCTTCTTCCCGGCCTCGCGCGACATCACCATAGGTCCGGCGCCGATACCATTCTTCGTGAAGCCAAGCTCCGGTTGGGCGAGCAGTCGCAGGAAATCCGGCATAGGGGCCGTCAGCCGCACCTCGATCACCCGCCCCGTCATTGCGCGGATATCGCGGACCTTGGCCAGATCGAGCCCGAGCGAGGTGCCGCGCACGCGGCCAATCGCCTGGCGCAACTGGGAGCGGACCTCCTCTGCGGAGATATCGCCGCCTCGCGACCAAGTGGCGTCTCGCAGTCGGAAGATATAGCTCAGCCCGTCGTCGGTGACGATCCAGCGCTCAGCAATGGCAGGCACAACCTGCCCGGCCTGATCAAGCGCGACCAGCCCTTCCTGCGTGGCCGTACGAATGTGCTGGGCAGGAGGAGGAAGACGCACGCCTTGCTGGAATAGGCTATCCGGTGCGCCGATGATCGCCACCTCAAGCGGCCCTCCGCCCCCCGAAGGACCGCAGGACGACAGCGCCAGCAAGGCAAGCAGAGGCAGCCAGAATCGCATCGCATTCTGCCTAGCAGGTTGAAAAGCGGCGGTCAGCTTGCTGGAAGGAAACGAGGCCCCGCAGTGCCCCGAAAAATACGCATCAGAGCTTGCGGAGCGTGCTCGGCTGGGGAGGCTGGGGCGCACGATGGGTCCACGAAGCCGGGGTAACCACTGCAGCCGGATCCTCGGCCCTTTGGGGAGGACGCCGGGCCAACTGCGAATCAACTTCCTCGTCGAAGGCGACCCCGAAGCGGTTGTCCTGCACCCAGGCGACCGTTCCGCCGACCGCGCCAATGTTGCGGAGCTCTACCGAAACGCGGTGCCCGCGCTGCACGCGCAGCTGGCCCTCGCCCATCATGCCGCCATCGGACAGGTTGCGAACACGCACGCGATGCGTCTGGGCATTTTGTTCAACGCGAACGTCAGCCAGCAGAAACAGGCTATCGCGTGCGACACTGCGTGTCTCAACACCTGTCATGTTCCGGATCGCCTCCTTGGCCGAATAAAGTCGCCGTCGATCTTCTTACGCAAACAGCGCGCATCGATCACTATGCACCCTATCGCTGGTGCCGCATTCGCGGTTAACACGCAGTAAAGGAGCCGCTACGTGTAGCGAGCTTGTTGCATAGCGTCCCACCGCGGCACACATCGCCGGGGGCAATCGCGATCATTCATCGCGCGAGACTTTTTCGCGGCGCTCGTGCGCTTCCTGGGCCTCGACCGTCATGGTAGCGACCGGCCGCGCGATCAGGCGGCGCAGACCGATCGGATCGCCCGTAACCTCGCAATAGCCATATTCGCCCGAATCAATCCGGCGAAGGGCAGAATCGATCTTGGAGACCAGCTTGCGTTGGCGGTCGCGGGTGCGCAGTTCGATGCCCCAGTCGGTTTCGCTCGAAGCGCGGTCGGTGAGATCGGCTTCGCGGATCGGTCCGTCTTGCAGGGACTGCAGCGTCTGTCCGGCAGCGGAGTGAATCGAGCGCTTCCATTCGATCAGCAGCATCCTGAAATAGGCCTGCTGGCGCTCGTTCATATATTCCTCGTCCTCGCTCGGGACATAGTCCGGGGCGAGCAGGCGCTTGGCTTTTTCAAGGATATCAATGTCGTCAGACGCGGTGGTTGGCATCAAGCACTCTTCCCATGAGCCGCTGGGCTGACCATCGCGTCCTGACGCCTGAATTTTTTCATTGGCTCACTTGGTCCCAGCAAGCTGAAGCAATGAGCGCCCTATAGGGAAGGCCCCAAAGCCGCACAAGCGGCTTTGGCAAGGAGGCGGGGCAAAAGCGCACGGCTTCACAAAGGCCAAACGGCGTTAACTAATTCTTGACCATAAATGCCGCACTCCTCCGATCACGGAGGGTCGCTCAGGGGGCGATCCGGTAAAGAGGGGACCACACAATGACAATCATCGCAATCGGAGCGAATGTTTCACGCGGAACATCGGGCGAAGACATGCTTGGGGCATGGCTGGCCGAGGCTGGACGGGGTCAGGCAGGGGCCTGCTTCGATCTGGGCGTGGCTTTCTCGACGGGTAGCAACGGCGTGTCCTGCGACCTCATCGAAGCCCACAAGTGGTTCAACCTTGCCGCCGCCCGCGGCCATGAGGAAGCCGCTTCGTGCCGCGCTGACATTTCTGACGAAATGACTGCCCGCGAAATCGCTGAAGCCCAGCGTCGTGCGCGCCAGTGGCTCGCCGAAGGTCGCCTGCGCGCCGCCTAAGCTTTGCGGAACGGGGTGCGGCCGCCCAGATAGAGCTGGTCGCTCGCGACACCGGCACGCTCGCGCTCGAGAAACTCGGCAACGGCCGCGCGAAAACCCGGATCGGCGATCCAGTGCGCGGACCAGGTCTGCACCGGCTCATAGCCCCGGGCGAGCTTGTGCCCGCCCTGCGCTCCGGCCTCGACCCGCGCGAGCCCCCGGGCAATCGCAATGTCGATCGCCCGGTAGTAGCACAGCTCGAAATGCAGGAAGCGCACTTCGCGCGTGCAGCCCCAATAGCGCCCGTAGAGCGCGTCCTTCCCCACGAAGTTCAGCGCCCCGGCAATCGCCTCATCCTCGTCATAAGCGAGGATCAGCACGATCCGGTCCCCCATCCGCTCGCCCAGCAGGCTGAAGGCCTCGCGCGTCAGATAGGGGCTGCCCCATTTGCGTGAGCCGGTATCCTGATAGAACACCCAGAAGGCGTCCCAATGCTCCTCGCGGATTTCGCTGCCGGTGAGGTGGCGGATCGTCAGACCCTCCACCGCCGCCGCGCGTTCCTTGCGCAGGTCCTTGCGCTTGCGGGATGACAGCGCGCCGAGGAAATCATCAAAGCTGGCGTAATCGCGGTTGAACCAGTGGAACTGGATGTCCGAGCGCGGCATCCAGCCGCCTTCCTCGAACAGCGGCAGTTGCTCTGGATCGATGAAGGTCGCGTGGGCCGAGGACATCTTGTTTTGCAGGCACACCGCCTCGGCGCCGTTCAGCAGATGCGGGGCTAGCGCCGGATCGGACAGCAGCAGGCGCGGACCAGTGGCAGGCGTGAACGGCGCGGCGATCTGGAGCTTCGGGTAGTAACGCCCGCCCGCCCGGTGCCATGCGTCCGCCCAAGCGTGATCGAACACATACTCGCCCTGTGAATGCCCCTTGGCATGGGACGGCATGGCGGCGAGCAAGCGCCCGGCCTCGTCGGTAATGGCGATGGGCGCAGGCTCCCAACCGGTGCCGGGGCCGACGCTGCCGGATTCCTCCATCGCGGTGAGGAATTCATGGCTGACGAAGGGGTTGTCGTTTCCGCCGAGCGCGTTCCATTCCTCGCGGTCGAAGGCGCCCACCGACGACGCAATACGGACGGTCAGTTCGGGTGCGCTCACGCCAGCCCCGCCCCTTCCGCGATCAGCGCATCGGCCTGGGCCAAGCCAGCCGCACGGGTCTCGGGCGATCGGACCGTCCATGTGAGGAGCGGTTTTCCGCCAGCGCGCCATGCTGCTGCCTCGGGCCGAGTCAGGTCGCGCACGTCGATGGCGAGGAAATCCGGCGATGCTCCGGCCAGCGACTGAGGATCGCGCCACACGCCCTCGAAGCCGTTTTCAAGTGTATCGGTGCCAACCACCCCGCGTGCGATTACCGGTGCGTGACTAGAAAACCATTTCGGCACGTTCGGATCGAAACTCATCACCGCAACGGCACTCAGATAATCCGCCAGATGGGGCGCAATGGCCGCGCAGGAGCGCGCCACATCATAGCCGGGCATGGACTTCACCTCGATAAGCAGCGGTACGCGGCCCGCAATGAGATCGAGCAGCACCGTCAGCCGGAACGGGCGCTGGTCAGTGCCAAGCAAATGCAGCTGCTCGAGTTCGGCGGCGGTGCGACTGGCGACCAGTCCCGAAGTGCCGGTCAGCCGCGCAAGCTCCCAATCGTGGAACACCATCGGCACGCCATCAGCGCTCATCTGGATGTCGCACTCGATCCCCATGCCGCGCGCGATTGCGCCCTCGGCAGCGACGAGAGAATTTTCGGGCGCGTCAGGTCCGTGCAGACCACGGTGGGCATATTCCCACTGCGTCAGCCAGTCCGGAGCGCGCCTTGCGGTCATGCCTTGAGCGCGATCACCGCATCAACCTCGACCGCCGCGCCGCGCGGCAAGGCGGGGACGCCCACGGCGGCGCGGGCGTGCTTGCCGGCGTCACCGAACACCTGCTCCATCAGGTCCGAGGCGCCGTTGGCGACTTCGGGCTGGTCGGTGAAAGCGGCGGTGCAGTTGATGAAGGCGCCCAGCTTCACGATCCGCTCGACCTTCTCAAGCAGGCCCGCCGCTTCCAATTGCGCGACGATCATAAGAGCGCAGGCGCGCGCGGCAGCCTGACCATCGGCGACCGAGACATCGTCACCCAGCCGGCCCTTGACCACCTGTCCATCCACGAAGGGCAGCTGGCCCGAGACATGGGCAAAGCCACCATGCACAACCACCGGCACATAGCTGGCAACGGGCGCAGCGGCCTTGGGCAGGGTGATGCCGAGTTCGTCAAGTTTCGCGGCGATAGTCATGGTCAGTTCTCCAGTCGTTCCAGCAGCCACGGCAAGGCCTCGTCCCAACGGTCGATCCGGGCTTCGGCGTGGCCTGCCTTGTGGGCGCAATCAATGGCGTGGGCGATCATCGGCTCGCCGCACAGGTGCAGCCGAGTCACGTGCGGAGTGATGTCGGCCACGGAAGCATGGTGCTGGGCCAGATCATCGATGAAGACCGCCTTGGTGGGCGCATATTCGTCGATGATTGCCTTCAACGCGGGGCCTTTCGGCCCCTGATTGGTGAACACGCGGGCGTTGATCCCGACCTTGGCAAGCTGCTCGGCCCGCGCATCGCGGTGAGCATCGACGAGGTTGGTGAGGATCACCACGTCGGCCTTTTCGGCCAAGGTGTTGATCCCCTCGACCGCGCCAGCAATCGGCATCTGCGAATCCATCTCGTTGTCGAAGAACTTGCCAAGCATCCGCCAGATATCGGGCGGGGCGAGCAGTTCACCACTTGCTTGCCAGCGCAGAGCTTCGGCGAAATTGTGCCCTTCGAGGTGGAAGCTGACGCCCTGGCTCGCCTCCAGCCAGTCCTTGAAGGGTGCAACCATGTGCAGCAGCACTTCGTCGCAATCGGAGATGATCAGGGGGCGGGTCATGCTGTAAGAGTGTCCTTGGCGGCGACCAGTTCCTCGGGCGTGACAGCCAGTGCTTCTGCCGCGCGGATCAGGTCGGGTTCGTGATTGGCGAGAAATTCGAGCGCCGAGGCGAGGATCATCGGTTCGCCCAGTCCGGCTCGTAGAGAATCGGGATCGAGGCCGGTAAGTTCAAGGTAGCGCGCAGCGCGGTCCTCGCTTTCCAGCACCCAGCCGAGCGCCGCGAGCGCGAGAACCTGCGGATTGGCGGGCTCGGAGGAGGGGCGAAGCGGGATTGTCCTGTCCTTCGGGCGAAGTTAGTCGTAAGCAGGGCGAATGCGGGGCGAGCAGTGACAAAGCGGATCATGGTTGTCGAGGACAATGACCTCAACAGGAATTTGTTTTGCGATGTGCTTAGGGCCAATGGTTTCGATGTCGAGCCTGTGTCCGAGGGCGACAAGGTGCTGGACACCGCGCGGGCGGTGGCACCCGATCTCATCATCATGGACATCCAGTTGGGCGGCATATCAGGCGTCGACCTGATCGAGGCCGCAAAGCGCGACCGACGCCTCGCTGGCATCCCTGTGCTGGCGGTGACCGCCTTCGCCGCCAAGGGCGACGAGGAGCGCATCCGTGCGGCCGGAGCTGCGGGATATCTCGCGAAGCCGGTCTCGATCAGCCCCTTCATGACCGCAGTGCGCGAGCTGCTCTCTCTGTGAGGCGGCAACGCGGCGCGGCGAAAGCTTGACAAGCTGCATCATCCGCCGCTTTGCAACCGTATATCGCTCAGGGCGCCAGCCCTCCCCAAGGAAAGCACGTAGTCCCATGACCCCCGCCGACGTCGACGCCAAAATCCGCACTTTGATCGAACCCTTCAACAAAAAGGGCGTCGACATCGAGGATGCGACGACATTTGCCGGCGATCTCGAATTCGACAGCCTTACCGTGATGGATTTTGTCGCTGAAATCGAAGATGAATTCGATGTCATCATCTCGATGAACCAGCAGGCGGAGATCGAAAACTGGGGCCAGCTCGTCGCGGCAGTGCACAAGCTGCAGGATAGCTGATAAAGGCCGCTGCCATGACCGAAACGCTCGCTCCCGCCCAGAACGCGTCGACTCCCGTCGACCTGCTGTCGAAGTTCGATCCCATCATCCAGACCCGCGAGACGCTGCTCGCCGCGGGGGTGGAGGATCCGTTCAACCTCGTGATGGATCAGGTGCTCTCGCCCACCCGCGCGGTCTGCAACGGTCGCGACACGATCCTGCTCGGTACCTACAACTACATGGGCATGACCTTCGACCCGGACGTGATCGCGGCGGGCAAGGCGGCCATGGAAGAGTTCGGCGCCGGGACGACCGGCAGCCGCGTGCTCAACGGCACCTTCCGCGATCACCGCGATGTGGAAACCGCGCTCCGCGAATTCTACGGCATGGACCACGCGATGGTCTTCTCGACTGGCTATCAGGCCAATCTCGGCATCATCTCCACGCTGGCAGGCAAGGGTGATTACATCATCCTCGACATCGATAGCCACGCCTCGATCTGGGATGGCTGCGCGATGGGCAACGCCGAGGTCGTGCCGTTCAAGCACAACGACGTCGAAGCCTTGGAAAAGCGCCTCAAGCGTATCCCTGAAGGTGCCGGCAAACTCGTGGTGCTGGAAGGCGTCTATTCGATGATGGGCGATGTCGCCCCGCTCAAGGAAATGGTGCGCGTCTCCAAGGAAAACGGCGCGATGGTGCTGGTCGACGAGGCGCATTCGATGGGCTTCATCGGCGAACACGGCCGCGGCGTCGCCGAAGAACAGGGCGTGCTCGACGATGTCGATTTCATCATCGGCACCTTCTCCAAAAGCGTCGGCACAGTCGGCGGCTTCTGCGTCTCCAACCACCCGAAGTTTGAAGTGATGCGCCTGGTGTGCCGCCCTTACGTCTTCACCGCCGCACTGCCGCCTGCGGTCATGGCGAGCTCCGCCACCTCGATCCGCAAGCTGATGCACGGTGGGAACAAGCGAGCACACCTCTGGGAAAACAGCCGCACGCTGCACAAGGGCCTGCGCGATCTGGGCTTCAAACTCGGCACCGAAACGCCGCAGAGCGCGATCATCGCGGTGATCATGCCCGATCTGGAACGCGGCGCGATGATGTGGGAAGCGCTCCTCAAGGAGGGCCTTTACGTCAACCTCGCCCGCCCGCCCGCAACGCCTGCGGGCATGACCCTGCTGCGCTGCTCGCTCTGCGCCGAGCATACAGCCGAACAGGTGCAGACGATTCTCGGCATGTTCGAACGGGCCGGCAAGGCGATGGGGATCATCTGAGCCCTTTGTCCGGCGGGAGCGGATGACCGGGGGCGCCAGCCCCCCCTTCCTGAACCGAGACTGCCCGCCTGCCATCTGCGCGATCACAACGCACTTCTCCGCGCGCGCCCTCTTTGGGCCGTGGCGCGGATAGGCAGCGACATTTCCGAGTATCTTATAACCATATTGGTTATTTATTTTGACATCGCGATGCTCTTCGGTTAGAAACAGGCAATATCGGGAAATGGCGATTCGCCACCAGGCGGCCCTCCTTCAGAAGCGCCGCCTTTTTTCGTCGGTTGAGGGAGTGGTGCTCATGGCCGATTCCGTGCCCATCCATTCCGCCGGTCCGGGCGGCATTGGCGCAAGCGCTTTCTCGAAACGCTGTCAGCCACATCCAACGTTGCCCGCGCAGCGGAAGCCGCAAAGGTGGCCCCCGATCGCGCTTATCAAACCCGCCGGGACGATCCGGAATTCGCGCGCGCATGGCAAGCCGCCATCGCTGACGGTTATCTCAACCTCGAGATGGAGGTGATCCGCCGCCTGCGCGAAGGCGATCTGACGACGGCCAACGGCGACAAGTTCGACTTTGCCAACACGATCCGCCTGCTTGCCACCCAGCGCGACACGTCTGCGCGCGGTGCAAACCAGATCCGCGATGTGAGCGCGGCAGAAGTGCGCGCCTCGATTGACCGCAAGATCGAGGACATCCGCCGTCGCGTCGCCCGCCAGAAGCTGAGCGAGGGCAAACCCGAATGAAGGACGCCTCCCGCGATATCTTTGCCGACCGGAGCGAGGATGGTGCCAAGGTGCGCCGCATCCTCAGCAAGAAGCTGGACCAGACCGAGCGGAACAGCTTCGCCTATCTCTGGGAATATATCGCCCGCACAGAACAACTGCCCCCGCCCGGCGATTGGCAGGCGTGGATGATCATGGCCGGTCGCGGCTTCGGCAAGAGCCGGGCCGGGGCCGAATGGGTGCGGATGGTCGCCGACGCCAATCCTGACGCGCGGATCGCGCTCGTCTCGTCCTCGCTGGCAGAAGCGCGGGCGGTGATGGTGGAGGGCGAAAGCGGCTTGCTGGCGATCTGCCGTCCCGGCCACAAACCGGTGTTCGAGCCCTCGCTTCACAGAATTCGCTTCGCCAACGGGGCGCAGGCCCAGCTTTTCTCTGCAGCCGAGCCGGAGACCTTGCGCGGCCCCCAACATAGTCACGCCTGCCGGGCAGGCCCAGACAGAATTATATGTTAATCCGATACTTAGCCTGCTTGACGCGCTGCAAGCACGGGTTGTGACCGCCTCCCAATCCGCACCTCCTGTGACTGTACAGGATGGTGCATGCTATCGCGTTACCGGCCCGGCCACAGGCGCGTGGACCGGTCACAACGATCAGATCGCTGTCCGTTTCGGAGGCGACTGGCACTTTGTCGCACCGGTCGAAGGGCTGGTCCTGTTCGATCGCGCGGTTGGGCGCATGCTCGTCTTCCGGTCTCAGTGGCGGCTTTCATCAGCGCCGGCTGAGCCTGCTGGCGGGACCTTGATCGACACCGAAGCCCGGGCAGCAATCGGCGCGATCATCGACGCGTTGCGGACGCTCGGCATCCTGGGCACACCCTCGCCCTGACCGCCGAATGGCTGTTTTCCGGCCCTTTTGCGGTTGCATTTTTGCCTATCCGGCCTCGAGAGCGACATTCTTGCAACACCAAACGGGCATTGATTGCTTGCCTCGCGTCGGGGGAAAAGATAGAGACCGCCGGTGCCTCAAGTCTAATACAAAGGGGAAATTTCGATATGCGCAAACTCGTCATTGGAATGGCGATGGCTTCGACCGCGCTGACCACACCTGC
The DNA here is from genome assembly GCA_027533455.1 of Porphyrobacter sp. Taxonomy (GTDB): domain Bacteria; phylum Pseudomonadota; class Alphaproteobacteria; order Sphingomonadales; family Sphingomonadaceae; genus Erythrobacter. The sequence continues at coordinate 191,493 of JAPZUC010000001.1, forward strand.
CATGGCCCGTGATGGTCAGTGGTACATCCAGGGTGATGGTGGCGTCATGATCGTCGAAGACGAGAGTCTCGACGTCAACGGTGTGGCCGACAACGCTGCGGCTGACTACGAGTCCGGCTTCGACTTCGGCGGCAGCGTCGGTTACGACTTCGGCGGCTTCCGCCTCGAAGCTGAAACCAGCTATCGCTCGGCTGATCTGACTGAGGTCACTGCCGGCTCGCAGGGCCTTGCCCTTACCACCACCACTCGCTTCAACGACACCCGCGATGCGCTTGGTGAAGTCAACGCCCTGAGCTTCATGCTCAACGGTCTCGCTGACTTCGGCGGTGATGATGGTCTGCAGGCCTTCGTCGGCGGCGGTGTCGGTGTTGCCCGCGTCGACATGGACGGCCGCGTGAATGCCAACGGCCCGGGCGTCTGGAATGATTCGGACACTGGTTTTGCATGGCAGGTTCTCGCCGGCGTTCGTGCGCCGCTGAGCAAGTCGTGGGATGTCGGCCTGAAGTATCGCTACTTCAACGCCCCGGACGTCAATCTGGTCGATCCGCTCGGTCGCACCCTTGACGCCTCGCTGAAGACCCACTCGCTGCTGGGCTCGATCACCTACAATTTCGGTGGTGAAGCGCCGCCGCCGCCGCCGCCGGCACCGGTAGTGGCCCCGCCTCCGCCCCCGCCACCCCCGCCTCCGCCGCCGCCGCCGCCGCCGCCGCCGCCGAAGGCTGCGTGCAACACCGGGCCGTACATCGTGTTCTTCGACTTCGACAAGTCGGACGTCACTTCGGAAGCCGCGGGCATCCTCAACAGCGCCGTCACCGCCTACGCCAACTGCGGCACGGCGAACGTCATGCTGGCCGGTCACACCGACCGTGCAGGTAGCGCGAAGTACAATGAAGGCCTCGCCACCCGTCGCAACGCGGCGGTGACGACCTACCTGACCGGCCGCGGTATCCCCGCTGCTCGCATCACGGGTCAGGCCTTTGGTGAAACCAAGCCGCGGGTCCCGACGGCAGACGGCGTGCGCGAAGCACAGAACCGTCGCGTCGAAGTGACCTACGGTCCGGGCTCGGGCATGTAAGCCCAGCCTTCTAGGCTACAGGAAAAGGGGCCGGAGCAATCCGGCCCCTTTTTTGTTGTCCGCTGCGAGCAGCCTGACCAGTCGCACGGCGCACATAAACCGACACCGCGCAAGTGGCTTCCGCTGCCTGAACCGGGTTGAGCGACCACTATCGTCAGGACGCAGCCGCAGAGAGCGCCGAGCGTCGGCTCGGTCGCCATGCCCCCACGTGACTCGATGCATCAAGTGAAGCGACAGGTGCCAAGCACATCCCGAGCGCGCGCAGCGCTCTGGCGCTTCGTCAGATCCTATTCGCCCGCTGCGGCTCTTGCGCGCTCAGCGATCGTCGCTTCGGCCTCAGGCAAGGTACGGTAGGCATAGATCAGCAAAGCCAAGGAGATCGGTGCAACGCCGATCAGGGACAGCACTCCGATCCGCATACTACCGCTAAGCTCGGAAATCTGTCCGACCATATACGGCCCGATCGCCAGACCGACGAGTGTCGTGGCGAGGAAGAACGAGGCCGTTGCCGTGCCCCGCATACGTGGCAGGACGAGGTCCTGCGTTGTCGCAGCAGCAGCTCCCAAAGCTGTGGCGGCGAACATCCCGGCCAGGAAGTTCATGACGTAAAACAGCAGCGCGCTATCCGTCGTGAAGCCGATCCAGATCGGCACCACCGGCGCGATAATTCCGAACATCACCACCAGAATCCGTCCGGACGGGTTCCGCCCGCGCAGCCAGTCGGACATCCGTCCGCCGAGGATCACGCCAAGAAAGCCCGACAGCGCGCCGCTTCCGCCCAGCACGAAGGCAAGTTCCGCCTTGGGCAGCTTGAGTACTGTTTCCGCATAGGGCGCCGACCAGAACGCCAACGCATAGGCGCCAAGCGAGACCAGCCCGTATCCCAGAGCCGTGCAGATAAAAGCAGGCGTTCCCCAGATCAGTCGGAAGGTGGCCGGATCGTGCCGCCGCAGCGTCGCCGCCCACGAGAACACCACGTAATAACCGAAGGCCATCGCCGACCATTGCGGAAGGTTGCCGGTCACGCGGATCATCACCACCGCAAGCGCGATCACTGCCGCTGCGACGATCAGATTGATGGCGACAGCCGCCACGCCGCGCCGCATCGCGTGAAACAGCGTGAAAGGCGGCAGCAGCATCGAAAGATCGATAAAGAAGTCGATTAGAGGATGGCGGGCGCCCGCAGCTGCCTCAGGCTGCCGCGTCGGCTCACGCAGCGAGGCCACCCACATGGCGAGCAGGACCCCCGGCACGCCGACCGCCAGGAACGCCGCCTGCCAGCCCACCAGCCCTGCAATGCCACCGCCAGGATAGGCCGTGTCCCACACCTGCGAAATCTTCGCGCCGATAAGGAGCGACACTCCTCCGCCGAGATAAAGCCCCGAGGAATAAATCGCGAGCGCTGTCGCCCGCTGGCGCGAAGGGAAGTAATCCGAGATCAGCGAATAGGCGGTCGGGCTGGCAGTCGCTTCACCCACTCCGACGCCCATACGCGCCAGCGACAAGGCCATGTAATTGCGCGTAAAACCGGACAGCGCGGTCATCGTCGACCACAGCACCAGCCCGATTGTGAGCAGGCGCACCCGGTGCCACCGGTCTGCCAGTCGCCCCAGCGGCACGCCGAACAGCGCATAGAAGACCGCGAAAGCGGCACCCCCCAGGAATCCGAGCTGCCCGTCGGTCAGCGCCAGATCGCGCTTGATGTCGACCGCAAGGATAGAGAGGATCTGCCGGTCTATGAAGTTGAGGATGTAAACCACAACCAGCACGCTCAACACATACCAGCTGTAAGCGGACGCAGGCGCCTCGCTGCGGTCGGGCGCCGCCGTGCTGTCCTCGCTCAAAACCGATCCCCTATCCCGTATGCTTGCTCAAGACCCGCATGCCGCCGGTCAGGCATTATAACGAGTGCTATCGGCAATCCCCGCCTCGGCAAAACCCTTTTTCCGCAAACGGCATGAATCGCACAGCCCACAGGCCAAACCCCCTGACGTGGGATCATAGCAAGACCAACTCCACGCCGGATCGAGTCCCAGCCGTGCGCATTCACGGGCGATGTCAGCCTTGGTCATGTGCTGGAGCGGCGCGTGGATGGTGAACGGCGCGCCCTCCACGCCCGCCTTGGTGCCGAGGCGTGCGGTTTCGGCAAAGCTGGCAATGAACTCGGGCCGGCAATCAGGGTAGCCCGAATAGTCGAGCGCATTCACCCCGATGAACACATCGCGCGCGCCAGCCGCCTCGGCGCACGCGGTGGTGAGCGCGAGGAACACCAGATTGCGCGCCGGGACGTAGGTCACGGGAATATCGTCTCCCACGCCGTCCTTGGGCACATCGATCGCATCGGTCAGGGCAGAGCCGCCGAAAGCGCGCAAGTCCAGCGCGATCTGTGTGTGGCGCACGAGCCCAAGTCGCTCCGCAATCCGCGCAGCCGATTGCAGCTCGAGCTTGTGACGCTGGCCGTAATCCACCGTCAACGCGTGGACGGCAAAGCCGGCCTCCTGCGCAAGCGCGGCAGTCACCATCGAATCCAGCCCGCCGGAAAGCAGGACGACCGCAAGCGGTTTGGAGTGTTCCCGATCAGTCATGCCGCGCCCCTAACACGCGCGCAGGTAAAGGCAATCAACGCGGATCAGCACGTTCCGGTGCGACGCCCCTCGGCGGTGAGCTGGAACGGCATGCCGCCCTGGATACCCTGGCTTTCGATCTGAACCAGCGCTCCCGTTTCACGGCGGATGCTGGTGCGGCCGTAGCCGTTACCGGGGCAGGTGTACTGGACTGTGACGCGGGATGCGCCATCTTCGACGACGAATTGGCTGCACCCGCTTTCACGGTGGGCAAGCTGGATCAGCTCCGCACCGGATTTCACGCAAATCTTGCGGTCAACCTTGCTGCCACGCTGCTTGATCGTCCACTCGCCTTTGGCCAGCGTCCCGAGCATCGCAAGTCCGTTACCCTGCGCCAAAACAGGCAGAGCGAGCCCCAGTGCCGCAGCAGCAGCCACAGTGGCTGCCAGCGCTGTCCTGCGAATGGTGCTATCCATCTGATACGTCATGCCAGTTCCCTTGCCACCTTTTGACTGGTGAGCATTGCAAGAATTCGTCGCTGGCGCGCGAATGTCGCGGAATTTTCGACCAAGCGTCAAATCGCCAGCGCGAAGCTCTTGGAACAGAACGCGCAGTCGACCGCGATGATCCCATCGGGGCCGCGCATCTCCTCCTGTTCTTCGGACGGGAAGCGGGCAATGATCGTCTCGTAATGCGCGGCGGTGCAGCGGCATCCGCGCGTCACGGAAGCGCCCGATTGCACGCGCACCTCCTCTTCCTCGTGATACAGCCGCCAGACGATCGCTTCCAGCGACAGCGCAGGATCGAGCAATTCGTCATGGCTAATGGTCCCGGCGAGCACGGCAACGTGTTCCCAATCAGGGTGGTCGAGTCGGACGTGGAGCCGCTCGCGCCCCTCTTCGCCATCGGGGAAATGCTGCACCAGCAGACCCGCCGCCAGACGGCCCCGGGCGCCCGCGCGGCTGGCGACGCGGATCAGCGTCGGGATCTGTTCCGATTGGGTGAAATAGCTCTCGCAGGCTTCGGAGAGGGTGTCGCCTTCAAGCGGGACGATCCCCTGATAGCGCTGGCGGCCTTCGGTTTCGAAGGTAATCCCGAGATAGCCCTCGCCGAACAGGGCCGCGAGCGAGGGGTTCGCCCCCAGCGTTGCAAGGCGCTCGGCATCGAAATCGGCATAGCCGCGCACCGCGCCGGCGCGGTAATCGCACACCAGAAGCTTGACGATTCCGCCCTGGGTCTGGGCCTGCAGCGTCATCTGCGCCGTGTCGCCCTTGAGCAGCCCGCCCATCAGCGCGCCCAGCACCAGCGCCTCGCCCAGAAGATGCGTGATCGGCGCTGGGTAGTTGTGCGCGGAGAGCACCTCCTCCAATACGCCTTCAAGCCGCACAATCCGGCCGCGTGCGTTGCGCCCCGGCAGCGTGAAGCCCATCAGGGTGTCGGAAAAGGTCTCGGCGGTTTCGATCGTTTCGCTCATGGGCCGCCATATGGGGATGGATGGCCGCGCGCGGAAGACCCCGTTAGCCGCCCAGTAGCCCGAAGCTCCAGAGCAACACCGATTTCTGCGCATGGATGCGGTTTTCCGCTTCGTCGAAGACGACCGACTGCCGGCCTTCGAACACGTCCTCGCTCACTTCCTCGCCCACGTGTGCGGGGAGACAGTGAAGGAAAACCGCGTCAGGCTTGGCCTGCGCCATCAGCGCAGCATTCACCTGATATGGCGCCATCGCTGCAAGCTTCGCCTCGGCATGGGCCTGCCCCATCGAGATCCAGGTGTCGGTCACGATCACATCTGCCCCGCGTGCCGCCGCCGCCGCGTCCTGCGTCAGCGTGACGGTCGCCCCGCCCGCACGGGCGAGTTCGACGAAGGCAGCGTCGGGCTCGTAACCCGCAGGGGTCGCCACGCGGACGTTGAACTTGAAGAGCCCCGCTGCCTCCAGGATCGAGTGCAGCACGTTATTCCCGTCCCCGAACCACGCGAATTCAAGGCCCGGGAGCGCCTTGCCGTGCTCGATCACGGTCAGCAAGTCGGCAAGAATCTGGCAGGGATGCGACATGTCGGTCAGGCCGTTGATCACCGGCACCGTGGCGTGGGCCGCCATCTCCTCGATCTTGGCATGATCGTCGGTGCGCAGCATGATGCCATCGACCATCCGGCTCAGCACCCTGGCCGTATCGGCGATACTTTCCCCGCGCCCGAGCTGGCTCGATGCCGAATCGAGCAACAGCACCGTGCCGCCAAGCTGGCGCATCGCGATGTCGAAGCTGACGCGGGTGCGGGTCGAGTTCTTCTCGAACACCAGCGCCAGCACGCGGCCCTTGAGCGGTGCGTCACCATCGGGCGCACCCTTGGGCAGGCCAGCGCGCGCCGCCTTGCGATCGATCGCGTCATTGATCATCGCGGCAAGATCATCGCCCCCGGCATCACCAAGGTCGAGGAAGTGGCGATATTGCCCCCCGGGCGCGTTCATGCTGGCTCAGACACCTTGAAGCTCGCCGCGCCCGCCGACAGCTTGTCGAAGAACTCGTCGATCTCGGCATCGCCGATTACCAGCGGCGGAATGACCCGGATGGTGTTGTCGCCTGCGGCCACGGTCAGCAGCTGGTGATGATCGCGCAGGTGCACGTAGAACGGGCGGCTTTCGATCTTCATCTTGAGGCCGAGCATCAGCCCCTTGCCGCGAACCAGCTCGAAAAGCTCGGGGTAGTTGCCGATAAACTGTTCGAGCCGTGCACGCAGGCGTTCACCCTTTTCGGTGACGGATGCGAGGAACTCCTCATTCGCCACGGCTTCCATTACCGCTGTTCCAGCCGCCATGGCGAGCGGATTGCCGCCATAGGTGGAGCCATGCGTCCCGAAGGTCATGCCGCGCGCAGCCTTTTCGGTTGCGATGCAGGCGCCAAGCGGGAAGCCGCCGCCGATGCCCTTGGCGGTGGCGAGAATGTCGGGCTCGATCCCGTAATGCTCGTAAGCATAGAGCTTGCCGGTGCGCGCGACGCCGCACTGCACCTCGTCCAGCACCAGCATCAGATCAAGCTCATCGGCGAGCTTGCGCAGGCCCTGCATGAACTCCACCGACGCGGGGCGAATGCCGCCCTCGCCCTGGATCGGCTCAACGAGGAAGCCTGCGGTGTTCGGGCCGATCAGCGCCTTGGCGGCTTCGAGATCGTCGAACGGGGCATACTTGAACCCGGCGAGCAGCGGCGAGAAGCCGTGGTGCATCTTCTCCTGGTTCGAGGCGCTGATGGTTGCCATCGTGCGGCCGTGGAAGGCGTTGTGAAAGGTGATCAGCTCGAAGCGGTTCTTTTCGCCCCCTTCCCCGTTCTGGTGATAGGCGCGCGCGGTCTTGATGGCGGCCTCGACCGCCTCGGCGCCGGAGTTGGTGAAGAACACCGTGTCGCCGAAAGTCTTGTCGACCAGCCACTGCGCCAGCTTCTCGCCTTGCGGGCTGCCGTAGAGGTTGGAGACGTGCATCAGGGTCGCCGCCTGCTGCTGGATCGCACTGATCAGTCCTTCATGCGAATGGCCAAGCAGGTTCACCGCGATACCGCTCGCGAAATCGAGATAGCGGGTTCCGTCCTCACCGATCAGATGGCAGTGCTCGCCGCGCACCGGCCGGACACCGCAACGCGGATAGACGGGCATGAGCGGAGTAATCGACATGGGCTTGAATCCTGACATTGAAAATACGGGAAGGTGAAACGCAAATGGCGGCCCTGAACCAGAGCCGCCATCCGCTTTACCGTTAATCTTCCGCTGCCCCTTGGTCAAACCGCGAGGGGCGCGGTTCCGGCTGGGTCAGCCTTCGATCGGTGCCAGATTGACGGCGGAATGCTTTCCGCGTCGATCGACTTCAAGATCGAATTCGTAGCGTTCGCCCTCGTTCAGAGCCGACAGACCCGAACGTTCGACGGCGCTGATGTGCACGAAGGCGTCCGGCTGTCCATCATCGCGGACAAGGAAGCCGAAGCCCTTCATCGCGTTGAAGAACTTGACCGTACCCTTGGCGCGCTCACCGGTCAGCTCGCGCTGCGGCGCAGCAGGCTTGGCCGCCACCGCAATCACGTCACCGACAACCTGCAGGTCCTGCGCCGACACCTTGCCGCCGCGATCTACGAGATTGTACTGGAGCTCCTGGCCTTCAGCGAGACCTTCAAGACCCGCACGCTCCACCGCACTGATGTGGACGAAAACATCTTCCCCGCCACCTTCCTGCTGGATGAAGCCGAAGCCTTTCTGGCTGTTGAAGAACTTCACGACGCCCTTGCCGGTGCCGACGATCTGGGCGGGCATGCGGCTGAAACCGCCACCGCCAGCACCGCCGCCGCCGCCCGGGCCGCCGGGACCACGCGGGCCGCCGCCGAAGCCGCCACCACCGCGAGGGGCGCCACCGCCGCCGCCGCCGTAGCGATCACCACCGCCGCCGCCACCGAACCGGTCGCCGCCACCGCCGAAGCGATCGCCGCCGAATTCGCGCGGGGGCGAGAAACCGTCATTCCCGCCGCCAAACGGATCGAAGCCATCTTCACCGAAACCGTCGCGCTTGTCGCGGCCGCGCCGGCGTCCCCTATCGTAACCCATAGATCAGTATGTACCTTGCCTCACTGCCCTTCCTCCAGGGTGCCGATGTCGTGGACAGTGAGCCGCACCGGACACAGTCGCACCGAAGTTGTGATCCGGAGCGCACGTGCCAAACCTATAACGCACAAAAGCTTGCTTTGCGAATGATTTTACCGCGCCGCCGGAGCGGTCTTGCAATGCCTCGTGCGAATGCTTGTGCAGGGCCCCGGCTTTAGGCATGAGAGGCGCCTAATACGCCGCACACAAGCAGGAACTGACATGAGCGATTTCCGCCGCCTCAACGAAAATGTGTTGGTCAGCCCGCAACTTGCGCTCGAGGATATTGCCGCCGCGGCTGCGCTGGGCGTGTCCATGATAGTCAACAACCGCCCCGATGGCGAGGAACCTTCCGCTCCGCAAGGCGACGATATCGAGGCCGCTGCGGCTACCGCCGGGCTGAACTATGTCGCCATTCCCATCGGCCATTCGGGTTTCAGCGAGCCGCAGGTCGACGCCATGATTGCTGCAATGGACCAGGCCGAAGGGCCGATTCTCGCCTATTGCCGGTCCGGCACACGATCGACCCTGTTGTGGGCGCTGGCCTCGGCGAAACAGGGCGTCGAGCCCGAGACCATTGCCCGCACCGCAGCGCAGGCCGGCTATGACATCAGCCCGATTCGCGCGATGATCGACATGCTTGCCGCGCGCTGAGGCGCCAGCGATTTGGCACTGCTCACCCAGACCATCGGCTCGCTGATCGCGATTTTCGCGTTGGCGGGACTTGCGTGGTGGATGAAGCTCGGCGGAGCGCCTCTGCTCAACAGCGAGGACGCTGTGCGCCGCGCAGCAGGCGAAGTCGAGGACGGCTTCACCCTCATCGCCGCCTCCTGCGACGCCGAGGGCAAGGGCGCTCTGGCCCGCGACAGCGCAGGGCGGATCATGGTAATCAAGCGTCACGGCAACCGCTTTGCGGGCCGGGTGCTCGGCCCTGCGGGAAAGGCACAGTTGTTGGGCGAAAGGCTCGTGGTCGACCCGGGCGAGGCGCGTTTCGGCAAAGTCGCGCTCACGCTTCCTGACGCGCCGGCTTGGGCCAACGCCATCAATAGGGTAAGCGGGCGGCAGGATGCCTGATTTCAGCCCCACCCAATATGCCGTGCCGCTATTCGTGGTGGCGGTGCTCGCCGAGATGATCTGGGCGAAATTCCGCGCGCCCGAAGCGTACGAGCCGAAGGACACGCTGGTCAGCCTCGCCTTCGGGCTGGGCTCGACCGTGGCGGGCGCGCTTCTGGGCGGATTTGCGCTGACGCTGTTCATCAAGACCTACGATTACCGCCTGTTCGACTTCGGTGCCGAATGGTGGGCGGTGTGGTGGGCATGGCCGCTCTGCTTCGTGCTCGACGATCTCAAGTATTACTGGGTGCACCGCGCCGGACACCGCATCCGGTGGATGTGGGCGAGCCACGTGAACCACCATTCCAGCCAGCATTATAACCTCTCCACAGCCCTCAGGCAGACGTGGACCGGGATGCTTACCTTCGGCTTCCTGTTCGCGGTTCCGCTGGTCCTGCTCGGCTTCCACCCGGCGATGATCGCGATCTGCGGCGGGTTCAACCTGACCTACCAGTTCTGGATCCATACCGAGGCGATCAAGCGCATGCCCCGCTGGTTCGAGGCGGTGATGAACACGCCCTCGCACCACCGTGTCCACCATGCGACCAACCCGCGCTATCTCGACACCAATTACGCGGGCGTGTTCATCGTCTGGGACAGAATGTTCGGCACCTTCACGCCGGAAGTGGATGACGAGACTATCCGCTATGGCATCGTCAAGCAGCTCGGCAGCTTCAACCTGCTGTGGGCCGTGTTCCACGAATGGATCGGGATGCTGACCGACATCTGGCGCGCGCCGTGGCGGCACAAGCTGTCCTACCTGCTGCGCGAACCCGGCTGGAGCCATGATGGCAGCCGCGAGACCAGCGACATGATCCGCGAGAAATGGCAGGCACGGGTCGGGGCACAGGTTGCACCACTCGCAACTTCAGTAGCGGATCGAAACCCGATTGCAGGCAGCGCGGAAGCTGCCTAATCTCTCCCGCCAAAGGGAGAGATCATGGAAAGTTTCGACTACATCGTCATCGGCGGTGGCAGCGCGGGCAGCGCGGTGGCCGGGCGCCTCTCGGTGGACGGCACCCGCCGCGTGTGCCTGCTGGAAGCGGGTGGGCGCAACGACAATGTCTGGATCAAGACGCCGGGGTTCATGCCCTTCATCCCGGAAAAGTCGAACTACAAGTACGAGACCGTGCCCCAGAAGGGCCTCAATGGCCGCACCGGATACCAGCCGCGCGGACGTGGGCTCGGCGGCTCCTCGGCGATCAATGCGATGGTCTATATCCGCGGCAACCGCTGGGATTACGACAACTGGGCGGCCGAAGGCTGCACCGGCTGGGCCTATGAAGACGTGCTCCCCTACTTCCGCCGCGCCGAAGCGAACGCGCGCGGGGGGGATGATTTCCACGGCGCGGCCGGGCCGCTGTTCGTCGAGGACCAGAAGCATGCCAATCCCGCCTCCCACGCCTTCGTCGAGGCTGCGGCGGCACTGCAACTGCGCACCAACTGCGATTTCAATGGCGAGCGGCAGGACGGCTTCGGGCTCTACCAGGTCACTCAACGCAAGGGCGAACGGTGGTCAGCGGCCCGCGCCTACGTCGAGCCGATCCGCGAGAGCGGCAATTTCACCGTCCGCACCGACACGCTGGTCGAGAAGCTGGTTATCGAGAACGGACGCATCACGGGCGTCCAGATCAAGCGTGGCGGCAAGCGCGAAGCGCTGCTGGCACGGTGCGGCGTGGTGCTGAGCGCGGGTGCGTTTAACTCGCCCCAGATCCTGATGCTCTCCGGCATCGGCCCGGCCGCGCACCTCAAGGCCCACGGCATCGACGTGGTGATCGATCGCCCTGCGGTCGGTGGCAATCTGCAGGACCATATCGACTATGTCTCCGGCTGGGAGACGGACAGCGATATCCCGATCGGCGGGACGCTCAAGGGCACGTTGCGCATGGCCGCAGCGATGGTCGAACACCGGCTCAAGCGCACCGGCGTGATGACCACCTGCTATGCCGAGGCGGGCGGGTTCTGGAGTGTGATGCCCGATAGCCCCGCGCCCGATGTGCAGTGGCACTTCGTCCCGGCAGTGCTGGAGGATCACGGACGCGAGAAGGTGAAGGCGCACGGCTTTTCGCTCCACGCTTGCGTGCTGCGCCCGGAAAGCCGCGGCACGGTGCGGCTGGGAGGCCCCGATGCGGCGGCAGCCCCGGTCATCGACCCCAACTTCCTCGATGACGAGCGCGATATGGCGGTGCTGCGTGCGGGCGTGCGCCTGTCGCACCGAATTGCCGAGGCGCTGCCGATGCAGGCCTTCGGACCCAGGGATCGCCATCCGGTCGATCTCGACGACGATGCCGCACTCGACGCACTGATCCGCAACCGCGCCGACACGGTCTACCACCCGGTCGGCACCTGTCGCATGGGCGCGGATGCAGATGCGGTGGTCGATCCCACGCTCAAGCTCAAGGGGCTGGAAGGCCTGTGGGTCGCGGACGCCAGCGTGATGCCCAAGATCGTCAGCGGCAACACCAATGCGCCAAGCATCATGATTGGCGAAAGGTGCGCCGACTTCGTCATGGCGGCGGAGCGGGTCTGATCCTCACATCAATGTTGCGCGCTACACCGGTCCGCAGGGCCGCGAGCGCACACGCGCGAGCCGCAGCTGCTCCGTAGCGTAGCGAAGGAAATAGCAGCGAGGACGCTCGCCCGGAGGGACGAGCGAAACACAAAAAAGGCCGGAGACGCTCTGGGCGGCTCCGGCCATTATCAGTTTGTTCGTTCGCAGGAGGAACAAGGTGAGGCGGGGGGAGGGGAGAGGGAGAGAGAGTCCTCCCCCCGCCAAGCTTGGTGGTGAGGGACTTAGTTGTAAGCCCGCTCGCCGTGTTCGGAGATGTCGAGACCGTTGGTTTCGGCTTCGGCGTCGGGGCGCAGGCCAAGGGTGTACTTGAGGATCAGGAACAGCGCAGCCGAGACGACGCCGGTCCACACGGCCGTGGTGCCCACCGCCCAGCACTGGGTGATGACCTGACCGACGAGATCGAACTCGCCAGCCTTGGCCACCGGGCCGGTGTAGTCGATCCAGCCCTGACCGCCGAGCGCCGGGTCAGCGACGATGCCGGTGCCGATCGCGCCGACAATCCCGCCAACAGCATGGATGCCGAACACGTCGAGGCTGTCGTCATAGCCGAGCTTGTTCTTCACCGTGGTGACGAAGAAGTAGCAGACCACCGAAGCCACAGCGCCGAGGATGATCGCAGTGCCGGGGTGGGCAAAGCCCGCCGCCGGGGTGATCGCCACAAGGCCGGCAACCACACCCGAGACACCGCCCAGAAGCGAGGGCTTCTTGTGGGTGATCTGTTCGATGATCGCCCAGGCCGCACCCGCTGCCGCCGTGGCGACGAAGGTGTTGATGAAGGCGAGGGCCGCAAAGGCGTTGGATTCGAGCGCCGAGCCGGCGTTGAACCCGAACCAGCCGATCCACAGCAGGCTGGCGCCGATCATGGTCATCACCAGGCTGTGCGGGGGCATGGGCTCCTTCTTGTAGCCGATGCGCGGGCCGATGATGAGGCAGCCGATCAGACCGGCGATACCCGCATTGATGTGCACCACGGTGCCACCGGCGAAGTCGAGCGCGCCCCAGCCCCACAGCAGGCCGTAATCAGTCGGCGCGGTGTGAAGGAAGTCGGGGCCAGCCCAGTACCACACCATGTGCGCGATCGGGAAATAGGCAAGCGTCATCCACGCGACCACGAAGATGATCAGTGAGGTGAACTTCACACGTTCCGCAAAAGCGCCGACGATCAGCGCCGGCGTGATGCAGGCGAAGGTCATCTGGAACATCACGAAGACCAGCTCGGGCAGGTAGACCCCGTTCGAGAAGGTTGCCGCGAAGGTCCCGGGATTGACGCCCTTGAGGAAGGCCTTGTCGAGCCCGCCGAACAACGCCGGGAACGGCGTGCCGGTAGAGGTAAAGGCCATCGAGTAGCCCCAGCCGAACCACACCAGCGCAGCCACGCAGACGATGGTGAGCACCTGCATCAGCACGCTCAGCATGTTCTTAGCGCGCACCAAGCCGCCATAGAACAGAGCCAGCGCGGGCACGCTCATCATCAGAACGAGTGCGGTCGAGACCATCATCCAGGCGACATCGCCCTTGTTGACCATCTCGGCGGTTGGCGTGAACACGGCGGGCGCGGCAGCGGCGGCAGCGTGTGCTACGGGCGCAGCAAAGGCGGGGGCAGCGAGCAACGCCGCCCCGGTAGCCATCACCGCAAGATTGGAGAGAATGCGCTTCATTGAATGGGTCCCCTTACAGCGCGGTTTCGCCGGACTCGCCGGTGCGGATGCGGGTGGCGGAGGCCAGATCCAGAACGAAGATCTTGCCGTCGCCGATAGCGCCCGTGTTGGCGGTCTGCTGGATGGTTTCGACCACCTGTGCGGCGATGTCGTCGCTGGCGGCAATCTCGAGCTTCACCTTGGGAAGCATGTTGGTGGAGTATTCGGCACCGCGGTAAATTTCGGTCTGACCCTTCTGGCGACCAAAGCCTTTGACTTCGGTCACGGTCATTCCGGCGATGCCGATGCCACTCAACGCCTCGCGAACGGTGTCGAGCTTGAACGGTTTGATGATGGCGATGATGAACTTCATCTGTGGCCCCTGTTGCACCGGATTTTTTCCGGCCATCGGACACACAGCAACAAGCGTGCCAAAGCTGATTGGCGGCGCCGCGCCAGCAGAATAGCGGGAATCCGCCTCGGCTGCCGCCAAATACCTGCCTAAATGTTAATCGTGTGATTAGATTTTAGGCAGATTTGCGGCAGTCGAGGGCTGCACCGCCGAAACTCTTGCCTTTCGCGCCCGCCCCACCTAAGCGCGCGCACTTCACTGACACGAATCAATCAGCCAGCCTGGCGACAAGGGCTGCCATGGCCGGTTCCGACGTGTCTCTACTAGGAGATGAAAATGCCCAAGCTGAAGACGAAGAGCGGCGTGAAGAAGCGCTTCAAGCTCACCGCCACCGGCAAGGTCAAGCACGGGGTCGCTGGCAAGCGTCACCGTCTGATCAGCCACAACGCGAAGTATATCCGCACCAACCGCGGCACCTCGGTTCTGTCGTCGCATGATACGCCGACGATCAAGAAGTGGGCGCCCTACGGGCTGGATTGATGCGAGCGGCTATTGGCCCTCAAGCATCTTATAGATAAGGATATACTGATATGGCACGCGTCAAAAGGGGTGTTACCACCCGCGCCAAGCACAAGCGGATTCTGGACCAGGCCAAGGGCTATCGCGGTCGCCGCAAGAACACCATCCGCATCGCCCGTCAGGCGGTCGAAAAAGCCGGGCAATATGCCTACCGCGACCGCAAGGTTAAGAAGCGCACGTTCCGCGCCCTGTGGATCCAGCGCATCAACGCTGCCGTCCGCATGGAAGGCCTGACCTATTCGCAGTTCATGCACGGCATCAAGCTTGCCGGCATCGAGCTCGACCGCAAGGCGATGGCCGATCTCGCCATGAACGAAGGCGGCGCTTTCAAGGCCGTTATCGCTCAGGCGAAGGCCGCTTTGCCGGCATAAAGCCGGCGGGAGCCGCGCTTCCGGCGTAAGTTCCTGCGGCTTCGGCCCGGCATTAGATTAGGGGCGGGTTCCTTCGCGGGAGCCCGCCCCTTTCCTATGGGTCTTGCCCGGCGGACCAATGTGCCAATCAGCGATCGGACTTGTATAACCGCGCCATCTGCGGCTATTTGAAGCCATGGGGGATGGAACACACAAGCACGCCGCGAGCGGGGCTTTACCGCCCTCTGGCCAACGGCTTACAGCCGAGTTCCGTGAGCCCCCGCCCGCGTTCGCGGGCTGCTTCACCAGTCTCTACCATCTGACGCTCGAGTTGCCCGAAGGTGCAGCGCCGGTCGCAGATTACCTCCAGCCGGAATGGGCCAACATCCGCTTCTTCTGCGGTACTTCGCCCGACGGGCGGATCGCAGGGACGCAGGTGGCGGGCGCGCCTTTCGTCGCCACAGGGCCAAGCTCGCTGCCGTGCCGCTTCTCGCTGAACACGTGCCGAATGTGGGGCGTCGGGTTTCTGCCGCTCGGCTGGGCGCGATTCTTCCCGGAGGATGCGAGCACGGTCACCAATGTGATCTGCGATGGTGCCAAACATCCCGTCTTCGCCCATTTCTCCGGGCTCACGAAGGCCCTATGCGATCCCGGGGCAACCCTCGAGGAACAGTACGACGCGCTGGTCGAAGCGCTGGCCGCGGCAATGCGGCCAAATCGCGACGAGCCGCGCATCGCCCGCGTCCACGCTGCACTGGTAAGCGGCGAGCATGCAGTGGTCCACGATCTGGCAGAGGCCTGCGGGATCAGCGTCCGCACGCTGGAAC
Source organism: Porphyrobacter sp. (assembly GCA_027533455.1). GTDB lineage: Bacteria > Pseudomonadota > Alphaproteobacteria > Sphingomonadales > Sphingomonadaceae > Erythrobacter. The sequence continues at coordinate 207,177 of JAPZUC010000001.1, forward strand.
GCATCTCCACCCGCTATTTCGGCTTCCCGCCCAAGCTGCTGATGCGCCGCCAGCGCTTCATGCGCAGCCTGACGACCTTCATGCTCCAGCGCGACCTGCGCTGGACCGAGGCGATGGACGCGCATTACCACGACCAGGCCCAGTTCACGCGCGAGTTCCACGAGTTCATGACCATGAACCCGAGCGAATATGCCGCGCTCGATCACCCGATCCTCGCCTCGTTCATGGAAGCACGCGCAAGGGTATGGGGCAGCCCTGCGCAGACGCTCGACCCCCCGCCCCCGCTGCGCTGACCGCGCTGGCGCGCCACTGCTCCTTTGCAATTGGCGCGATTTGCCGCTAGCGGGCGGCGGCGAAAATCCCGCTGGCAGAGCACCCGAAATCCATGACCTACATCACTTCCCAAACCGAGGCCGCGCTGGCCGCGATTGCCGCGGCAGACAGCCTCGACGCGCTCGAAGCGGAGCGGCTCGAGACGCTCGGCAAGAAGGGCTGGGTGAGCCTTGCCCTGAAGACGCTCGGCGGCATGACACCCGAGGAGCGCACAGCCGCTGCGCCGGCAATCCAGTCGGCCCGCACCGCGATTGCCGATGCGCTCGATGCCAAGAAGACGGCGCTGGAAGCGGCTGAACTCGAAGCGCGGCTGGAACAGGAAAGGATCGACCTGACCCTGCCCGCGCTGGCCGCGCCGCGCGGGTCGGTTCACCCCGTCAGCCAGGTGATGGACGAACTCGCCGAAATCTTCGCCGACTTGGGCTTTGCAGTCGCGACCGGCCCGGAGATCGAGGACGACTGGCACAATTTCACCGCGCTCAACATGGACGAAACGCACCCCGCACGGGCCATGCACGACACGTTTTACTTCCCGGACAAGACAGCCGACGGGAAGGATATCCTGCTGCGGACGCACACCTCGCCCGTCCAGATCCGCTCGATGCTGGATCAGGGCGCGCCGATCCGCATCATCGCGCCGGGCCGCGTCTATCGTTCGGACAGCGACGCGACCCACACGCCGATGTTCCATCAGGTCGAAGGTCTGGTGATCGACAAGGACATTCACCTGGGCCACCTCAAGTGGACGCTGGAAACCTTCTTCAAGGCCTTCTTCGAGCGCGAGGACATCGTGCTGCGCCTGCGCCCCTCCTACTTCCCCTTCACCGAACCCAGCGTCGAGGTCGATGTCGGCTACTCTACCGAGGGCGGCCGCCGCATCGTCGGCGGGCACGGCGATGCGAACGGCCATGCATGGATGGAAATCGGCGGCAGCGGCATGGTCAACGCCCGCGTGCTCGAATTTGCCGGGGTTGATCCCGCCGAATATCAGGGCTTCGCCTTCGGCCTCGGGATCGATCGCATCGCTATGCTCAAATACGGAATGAACGATCTGCGCGCCTTCTTCGACGGCGATCCGCGCTGGCTGGCGCATTACGGCTTCTCGCCCTTCGACCAGCCGACACTCTCCGCCGGTGTGGGAGCACGCGCATGAAGTTCTCGCTGACCTGGCTCAAGGATTACCTTGAAACGTCCGCTTCGGTGGCGGAGATTTGTGATGCGCTCAACGCCATCGGGCTTGAGGTTGAGGGCGTCGAGGACCCGGCCGAAAAGCTCGCAGGCTTCCGCATTGCTCATGTGCTCACCGCTGCTCGCCATCCCGATGCCGAAAAGCTGCAGGTGCTGACGGTCGACACCGGAGACGGCAATCCGCTGCAAGTCGTCTGCGGCGCGCCCAATGCGCGCGCGGGGATGAAAGGCGTGCTGGGCCTGCCCGGCGCGACCGTGCCCGCCAACGGCATGGTTCTTCGCAAGAGCGCGATCCGCGGCGTCGAGAGCAACGGCATGATGTGCTCCACCCGCGAGCTTGAACTGGGCGAGGATCACGACGGGATCATAGAGCTTCCCGAGGATGCGCCGGTCGGCACGGCGTTCTCCGATTACCATGGCGCCGATCCGGTGATCGAGGTGGCGGTGACGCCGAACCGCCCCGACTGCATGGGCGTCCATGGCATCGCCCGCGATCTCGCGGCCAAGGGGCTGGGGACGCTCAAGCCGATCGCCATGCCGGCGTTCAGCGCGAGCGGCGCCTGCCCGGTCGAAATCCGCACCGACGATGCCGAGGGTTGCCCAGCCTTCTACGGGCGCGTGGTGAAGGGCGTAAAGAACGGCCCATCGCCCGATTGGCTTCAGGCTCGGCTCAAGAGCGCAGGGCAACGGCCGATCTCGCTCCTGGTCGATCTGACCAACTACCTGATGCTCGGCTTCGGCCGTCCGGCGCACGCCTATGACCTTGCCAAGCTTTCGGGCGCGGTGGTGGCGCGGCGCGCCAAGGATGGCGAGGAAGTGCTGGCGCTCAACGAGAAGACTTACACGCTCGATAGCGAGATGGTCGTGATCGCGGATGACGCGGGCGTGCACGATATCGCCGGGATCATGGGCGGCGAACATTCGGGCGTGTCCGAGAACACCACCGATGTACTGCTCGAAATCGCCTATTTCGACCCTGCGCGCATCGGAGCGACGGGGCGCAAACTTGGATTGTCGTCCGATGCGCGCACACGGTTCGAGCGCGGGGTCGATCCCGAGTTTCTGGACGCGGGCCTCGATCTGCTCACCGGTCTGATCGTCGAACTGGCAGGCGGAAGCCCGAGCGAAGTCGTGCGCGCCGGTTCGCCGCCGAGCGCTGCCAAGGTGATCGCCTTCGATCTGGACCTGACACAGCGCCTTGGCGGCGTTGAGGTGCCCGAGGCCGAGCAGAAGTGCATTCTCGAAAGCCTCGGCTTCACTGTTGCAAGCGACTGGCAGGTCACCTGCCCGCTGCGCCGCCATGACATCGAAGGGCCGGCCGATCTGGTCGAGGAAGTCGTGCGCATTCAAGGCCTTGACAAGGTGGCGAGCGTGGCGCTCCCGCGTGTCGAGGGCGTCGCCCGCCCCACCGCCACGCCGCAGCAGAAGCTGGAGCGCGGCCTGCGCCGGGCCGCCGCCGCGAGCGGGCTGAACGAGGCGGTGACGTGGAGCTTCCTCCCAACCTGGGCCGCCGAGCATTTCGCTTCGGATCAGCCCCTGTGGGTACTCGCCAATCCGATCAGCGAGGACATGAAGGCGATGCGCCCCTCGCTGCTGCCCGGCCTGCTGATGGCGGCCAAGCGCAACGCCGATCGCGGGGCGGCCTCCTCGCGCCTGTTCGAGATCGGGCGGCGCTATTTCCGCGCCGCAGACGGCCTCAGTGATGAAAAGCCCACCCTCGGTATCGTGCTCGCAGGCGAGAAGACTCCGCGCGGCTGGCAAAGCGGCAAGGCCAAGCCGTTCGACGCCTATGACGCCAAGGCGCTGGCGCTCCAGTTGCTTGAGGCGGCGGGGGCTCCGGTCGCCAACCTGATGGTGATGGGAGAGGCGGGCGCTCAGTTCCACCCCGGCCAGTCGGCCACCCTGCGCCTCGGCCCCAAGGTGGTTCTGGCGCGCTTCGGCATGGTGCATCCGGCGACGCTCAAGGCCTTCGACGTCGACGGGCCGATTGCTGCGGTCGAGCTGTTCCTCGATGCCATTCCCGCCAAGAAGGGCGCGGCTTTCGCTCGCCCTGGCTTCACCCCGCCCGCGCTGCAATCGGTCACGCGTGACTTTGCCTTCCTCGTCCCCGCAGGACTCGCGGCGGGCGATCTGGTTCGCGCTGTCCAAGGCGCCGACAAGGCCTTCATCACCGGTGTGCGCGTGTTCGACGTCTTCGCGGGTCAGGGCGTGCCCGAAGGCCGCAAGTCCATCGCGGTCGAAGTGACCCTCCAACCGGACGAGGCGAGCTTCAAGGACGCCGACCTCAAAGCCATTTCGGAAAAGGTCGTGGCGGCGGCGACAAAGCTGGGCGGGGAGCTGCGCTGATGAAAACCGCTTTCGTAACCGGCGCTACCGCCGGCATCGGCCTCGCCACGGTGCGCCGCCTCGTCAAGGACGGCTGGCGCTGCGTTGCCACAGGGCGGCGGCAGGAGCGGCTGGATGCGCTGGTTGCCGAGCTGGGCGCTGACAAGGTTCACCCGGTCTGCTTCGACGTGCGCGACACAGCCGCGCTCGATGCCGCGCTTGCCAGCCTGCCCGAGGCGTTTCGCGACATCGGTCTGCTGGTGAACAACGCCGGCCTCGCGCAGGGGCTTTCGGCCGCGCAGAATGCCAATCTCGATGACTGGCAAACCATGATCGACACCAACGTCACCGCGATGGTGGTGCTGACCCGCAAGCTGCTGCCCCAGCTGATCGAGCGCAAGGGTGCGATCATCGCGATCGGTTCGGTGGCGGGGACGTATCTCTATCCGGGCGGCAATGTCTATGCCGGATCCAAGGCCTTCGTAAACCACTTCACGCTCGCCCTGCGCGCCGACCTTCATGGGACCGGCGTGCGGGTGACGAGCATCGAGCCGGGGATGGTCGAGACTGAGTTCACCGTGGTGCGCACGGGCAGCCAGCAGGCGTCGGACGATCTCTATCGCGGCGTGAACCCGATAACCGGCGAGGATATCGCCGACACCATCGGCTGGATCGCCAGCCTGCCGCCGCATCTCAACATCAACCGGATCGAACTGATGCCGGTCAACCAGGACTTCGCCGGCTTCCGCGTCGCGCGCGAAGGCTGAGGCGGCCGGCCGATGGAAATCGTCTTTCTGGCTGTCGCGCTGGTCCCGGCGCTCGCGCTGCTTGTGGTGCCGCAGACATGGCTCAAGCCGCTGATGGCGGCGTCCTTCGGCGTGTTCCTGCTGTGTGTGCTATGGACCGCGTCCTTCGCCAATTCCTGTTCGAGCGACGGCTGCATCGGCATCTTCATCCTCGGCGCCTTCACCGCGCTGGTTGGGGTTGCCTCGGCAATCGCGGGTGGCATCCGCTGGGCGATAATCGCCCTCCGCCGCGACCAAGACCTTCCGGAAGAATAAGTCCATGACCTCCAATCGCCGCACTTTCGCGATCATTTCGCACCCTGACGCGGGTAAGACCACGCTCACCGAAAAGCTGCTGCTGCAAGGCGGCGCGATCCACCTGGCGGGCGAGGTCAAGGCGCGTGGGGCTGCGCGGCGGGCGCGGTCGGACTGGATGAAGATCGAGCAGCAGCGCGGAATCTCTGTCACATCCTCGGTGATGACCTTCCAGAAGGACGGGATCGTCTTCAACCTGCTCGACACCCCGGGCCACGAGGACTTCTCGGAAGATACCTACCGCACGCTGACCGCAGTGGATTCGGCGGTGATGGTGATCGACGCGGCCAAAGGCATCGAGCCGCAGACCCGCAAGCTGTTCGAAGTCTGCCGCTTGCGGAGCGTGCCGATCATCACCTTCGTCAACAAGGTCGACCGCGAGGGCCGCGATCCCTTCGAGACCCTGGACGAAGTCGCTGACATGCTGGCGCTCGACGTGTCGCCGCAAATGTGGCCGATCGGGATGGGCGGCGAGTTCGAGGGTATCCTCGATTTCGCCACTGACACTGTCAGCCGTCCCGAAGGCCCCAGCCGCGAATTCCTCGGCACGCGCGACACCGCGGCGATCCCTCAGCGCTTCGCCGACGAGATCGAGCTGGCGCGCGGCGGCTATCCCGAATTCGACCTTGAGGCCTTCCGTCACGGGGACCTGACTCCGGTCTATTTCGGATCGGCGCTCAAGAATTTCGGCGTCACCGAGTTGATCGACGCCATCGCCCGCTACGCCCCGCCGCCGCGTCCGCAGCCTGCAGGCGAGGAGCAGATCAGCCCGGAGCGCGACGAGGTGACCGGCTTCATCTTCAAGGTGCAGGCCAACATGGACCCCAACCACCGCGACCGCATCGCCTTCATGCGGCAGGTCTCGGGCACCTTCAAACGCGGGATGAAGCTGACGCCGTCAGGCCTTGGAAAGCCGATCGCGGTGCACTCGCCCATCCTGTTCTTCGCGCAGGATCGCGAGCTGGCCGACACGGCGGAAGCGGGCGACATCATCGGCATCCCCAACCACGGCACGCTGCGGGTGGGCGATACCCTGTCGGAGCGCAATCAGGTGCGCTTCACGGGCCTGCCCAACTTCGCACCGGAAATCCTCCGCCGCGTGCAGCTGCGCGATCCGACCAAGACCAAGCAGTTGCGCAAGGCATTGGACGATCTCTCCGAGGAGGGCGTGATCCAGGTGTTCTACCCAGATATCGGCTCGGCCCATATCGTCGGCGTCGTCGGCCAGCTTCAGCTAGAAGTGCTGATCTCGCGGCTGGAGGCGGAATACAAGGTCGAAGCCTTGCTCGAACCCTCGCCCTTCGCCACCGCGCGCTGGATCAAAGGCGACGAGAAAACGCTCGGCGAGTTCGCCAGCTTCAACCGCGCCAATCTGGCCCGCGACCGCGATGGCGACATGGTGTTCATGGCCAAGAGTCCGTGGGACGTCAGCTATCAGGTCGAGAAGAACCCGCAGCTCACCTTCTCGGTCACCAAAGAACGCTAGTCTTGCGGCAGGCCGAGGTTCGCGGCATGGCAATCTCCATGCACGACACCGGCCCGACCTCGCAGACCTTCATCTCACAGCGCCTTCGCCTCAACTATCTCGATTGGGGCGGGCGCGGGAAGCCGCCGCTGGTGCTGGTGCACGGGGGCCGCGATCATGCGCGCTCGTGGGACTGGACCGCCGAGGCGCTGCGTGAGGATTATCACGTCATCGCTATGGACCATCGCGGCCATGGCGACAGCGACTGGGTCTCGGACGGGGTCTATTCCGCGGGCGACATGGTCTATGATCTGGCCCAGCTGATCCACCAGATGGGCGTCGGCCCGGTGCGGATGGTGGCGCATTCGATGGGCGGGAATGTGGCGTTGCGCTATGCGGGTGCCTTCCCCGATATGGTGACCAAGCTGGTCGCGATCGAGGGCCTCGGCCCCTCGCCCGAATGGCGCGAGAAGCAGCGCGCCGTGCCTTACCCGGAGCGCCTCGCCGAATGGATTGAGAAGAAGCGCAAGGCCGCGGGCCGCTCCCCGCGCAAATACGAAAGTATCGAAGCCGCCTTCGCCCGCATGATCGAGGAAAACGCCTACCTCACCGAGGAACAGGCCCGGCATCTGACCGTCCACGGCGTCAACCGCAACGAGGACGGCACCTATGGCTGGAAGTTCGATCCCCACCTCAACGTCTGGCCGGTCGAGGATATCGGCGATGAATTCGTCGAGGCGCTGTGGGGCGCGATCACATGTCCGACGCTGTTGCTCTACGGGGCCGATAGCTGGGCCTCGAACCCGGAGAAGGACGGGCGCATCGCGCAATTCAAGACCGCCAGCGTTATCGAGTTCGAGAAGGCAGGTCACTGGCTCCACCACGACCAGTTCGACCGCTTCATCGCGACACTGCGCGACTTTCTGTAAGGCAGGCGCGGGGCGATGGCTGACTTCTTCGACGCGCTGAACGAGAAGCACATCGCGATGATCGCCGCCCAACCGGTGTTCTTCGTGGCCACCGCGGCCGCAGAGGGGCGGATCAACCTCAGCCCCAAGGGCTACGACGCCTTCCGCATCCTCTCTCCGACGCGGGTCGCCTATCTCGATCTGGGCGGATCGGGCAACGAGACCCACGCGCATCTCGCCGTGGAACAGGCGGACGCTGGCCGGATCACACTGATGTTCTGCAATTTCCAGCAGCCCGCGCTGATCCTGAGGATGTATGGGCGGGGGCGGGCGGTTTTGCCGCAGGACGCTGATTGGGAGGGCATCGCAAGCCACTTCACGCTGCTGCCGGGAACGCGCCAGATCTTCGACATTACGGTGGAGAGCGTGCAGTCGTCCTGCGGCTGGGGCGTGCCCTTCATGACGCTGGAGGGCGAGCGCGAGACGCTGAAGAAGGCGCATGGCCAGTCCGATCCTGACGCGTGGATCACCAAGATGGCCAAGCGCACCCGCAGCATTGATGGCCTGCCGACCCGCGCGACGGATCGCTACATCGCGGGCGAATAGGCATCGCTTCTCGCGGAATTCCCTTTGCCCGGGACACGGAAAAGGGCGGCTCCGGCATTACGGAACCGCCCCTCATCGCTGGCAGGTCGCTTAGAAGCGCGTGCCGACCGCGACGCCGAAGTGGCGACGCAGGGTGTTGATGGTGAACACCTCGCCAAGATTGGCTTAGCCTCCTTCGACGCGGCCGTAGCGCCCTACCCCATTGCTTCCAGCACATCCTCGAGCCGCGCCGGATCCCCCAGCGCAATCACCGTGCCGTCGCTGCCGGCGTCGAGCGGATTGCCCTGCCAATCGGCCATCATTCCGCCCGCGCCTTCGACCACGGGCACCAACGCGGCGTAGTCATATAGCTTCAGACCGGCCTCGATCACGACGTCGATATGGCCGCTAGCGACGAGGCCATAATTGTAGCAGTCCCCGCCGAACACGATCTTCTTTTCGGCAACCTGCTTGGCGACCGACATGAAAGCGTCAGCCTCTTCATTCGTGAACAGGTGCGGGCTGGTGGTCGCCAGCACCGCGTCTGACAATTCCTTGAGAGGTTTGGTCGCGGCGGGCTTGCCGTTGAACAAGGTCGGCTGCCCGACGCGGCCCACCCAACGCTCGCCAGCGACCGGCTGGTCGATGATACCGAGCACCGGCCAGCCATCCTGCAGCAGCGCAATCAGCGTACCGAAGATCGGGCGCCCGGCGATGAAGCTGGTGGTGCCGTCGATCGGATCGAGCACCCACTGCCGCCCCGCGCCTTCGTTGCGGGTGCCATATTCCTCACCGATGATCCCGTCGGCGGGAAATTCCGCTTCGATCAGCGCGCGCATCGCGGCCTCGGCGGCACGGTCGGCCTCGGTCACGAAGGAGCGGTCGGCCTTGCGCTCATGGCTCCATTGCCCGCGGAACAACGGGCGGATCGCGCTTCCCGCGGCATCGGCAAGGCGCAAGGCAAGGGCGAGGTCTTTGTCCGTCATGGGAAGCTTTCGAGATAGCGTGGCGGAAACGCCGGATCGGATGCCATAACGCCGACGAACCCCGCCGCAAGAGCGATCCCGAGCGCGCCGACGGTCAGCGGCACCACCCTGCCCCGCATCCGCCATGCGAGCGCGCAAGCCGCATGGACGAACAGCGCGGCGACCCCGAAGAAGTAGTAAGGCACGAAGAAGCCCTCATAGCCCGCATGGAAACCTGCGGCGGCGAAGTGGTAATTGGTGTCGAGCCGCATCACCAATCGCCCGCCCCATACCGCAGCGACATGGTTGAGGATGAACAGCGCCAACACAACGCCCGAGATCGCCTGCCAACGCGCAAGGCCCTGCCGCTTCTCGGCGCGGGTGCGCCAGATCATCGCAACACCGGTCGAAAGTTGGAAGGCGAGCGCCAGCATCAGCAGCGTCTCGGCAATCGGGTTGCGGTAGAAGGGCCGCAAGGCCTCCATCACGGCGATATGGGCCGCCTGTCCGGCGAACATCGCAAGGTGGTTGCCGATATGCACCGTCATGAAGACCGCGATCAGCAGCCCGCTCGTCAGATGGAGCCCGCGCAAGGTGCGGTTGCGGTCGTCAGGCGCGTTCATGGCCTGCCCAATAAGCGAAGGCTTCGGCCTGTCGAGCCTCGGTGTATCGTCGCGCCTCCGGCTCCTCCCATTCGAGCGGTAGGTCGTCATAGACGCCCGTGCGGCTGACGAACCAGCCCTGCCCCGGCAGCCCGTCCGCTTGGCGGACGACCAGCACCGCAAGGCCCGGCTGGCCCACTGCCCTTCCGTCCTCGTCGATCCGGTCGAGTACCTTGCACAGCTGGCGCATCAGTGGCCGCGTGAAGGCGTGGCCGAGGATGTTGAGAAGCGCGCCGTAGGTGAAGGTTTCCCGTGCGCGGGCCGCTTCGATCAGAAGGGCGCGGACTTCAACCGGGTCGAACATCAAAAACCGTTCGCCTCGAGCGGCTTTGTGTCAATCGAACAGGCTGGAAACCGAGCTTTCATCCGCGATCCGGCGGATCGCCTCGCCCACCAGCGGCGCGATAGGGAGCACGCGGATGCGGTCGGATGCTTCGGCGGCGTCGGTCGGACGGATCGAATCGGTGATGACCAGTTCCTTCAGCGCCGAACCATTGATCCGCGCCACCGCGCCGCCCGACAGCACCCCGTGGGTGATATAGGCAGCAACCGACTTGGCGCCGTTTTCCAGCAGCGCCTGAGCCGCGTTGCACAGGGTCCCGCCCGAATCGATGATGTCGTCGATCAGGATGCAGTGCCGGCCCGAGACGTCGCCGATGATGTTCATGACTTCCGACTCGCCCGGACGGTCACGGCGCTTGTCGACGATGGCGAGCGGCGCATTGTCGAGACGCTTGGCCAGCGCGCGGGCGCGCACCACACCGCCGACGTCGGGCGAGACCACCATCAACTGCTGGTCACCATAGCGGGCCTGAATGTCCGCAGCCATGACAGGCGCGGCATAGAGGTTGTCGGTCGGAATATCGAAGAAGCCCTGAATCTGCCCGGCGTGCAGGTCCACCGCCAGCATGCGGTCGGCCCCCGCCTCGGTGATCAGGTTCGCCACCAGCTTGGCCGAGATCGGCGTGCGCGGCCCGGGCTTTCGGTCCTGCCGGGCATAACCGAAGTACGGCACCACAGCCGTGATCCGCTTGGCCGAGGCGCGGCGCAGCGCGTCGATGCAGATCAGCAATTCCATCAGGTTGTCATTCGCCGGAAAGTTGGTCGGCTGGACAACGAACACATCTTCGCCGCGCACATTCTCGTGAATCTCGACGAACACTTCCTCATCCGCGAAGCGTCGCACGCTGGCATCGGTCAGCGGGATTTCGAGATAGGCCGCAATCGCGCGGGCGAGCGGCAGGTTCGAGTTGCCGGACATGATCTTCATGGAAGCGAATCCCCGTTGGCGCGTGATGCGTTCCGCCTAGCGATGCGTCATGGAATTGCAACGGAGGGTGCGCGGCTTCTCTTCAGCAAAAAAGCGGCGGCAGCGAGCCCAGGAGTGAAGCCCGCCATTGCCTTGCCGTCCTGTGCCTCAGGCCGGTGTCTTCCAGACCGCAAAGCTGCGCACCCGCATCTCGGGCGTGCCGCCGGTGTAATCGCCCGTCTGCTTGCCGGCGACGTTCATCAGCGGGAACCAGGTTATGCCACGGAACGGATTGACTGTCTGGTAGGTCTCCTTCCCGTCGACGAACCACGTGATGAAGTCAGGTGCGATGTCGACGGCGTAGCGGTGATAGCTCGTGTCGAAGCCCGAAAGGCCGTACACATTCGTGGCGTTCACCTGCATCAGCGCGGTGAAAGTCCGCACACCGTTCGCGCCGCCGTGGATGTTGCCGGAAATGTTGCGCGCGAAGTTCCAGCCGCTGGAGTAGCCGAAGCCTTCATAAACATCGATCTCGGGCGGCCAGCCGCTGGTCGGCAGCAGTCACAGGGCGGGCCAGCCGCCGCGGCGGTTGGGCATCATTGCAGTCCATTCGTACTGCCCATACTGGATCTGCGTGGCTGGCATCCTCTGCCCTGTCAGCATCGCGGCACCGTGATACCAGTACCGGTTGTCCCACATGATCGGGCTGGCAAGCTGCTGGCTGCGGATCACCACTTCGCCGTTCTCGATCGCGAAGGGCGGAAGCGCGGTCGGGTGCAGCAAGGGATCGAGATAGAGCCCTGTTTCGCCATTGGCGAGCTGGGTGCGGCCGTGGGGCAGCTTGGTCGTCCAGGTGGTTGTGTCGCCTGAATTGCTCCACTCCACCGTCGCCGGGTCGAGCTGGTAGGCGAGCGTGCCACTTGGCGCAAAAGTGCGCGGTGCGCGCAAGCCGCTGGTCTTGGCGCCCCCTGCCGCCGCGCCGACCACCGCGGTGATCCTGGCCGAGGAATTGATCACATTTCCCCCAACCACACCTTCGGGCAGGATCAGGTCGAAGGTCCGCCCTGCGTCCATCTTCAACAGGGGGATCCGCACCGTCTGCTCAAGCGCATCGCCGGGGCGGAAGAACACGGTAGTGAGGACCTTCTGGTAATGGGTCCCCGATATCCCCGCGAGCGTGCCCGAACCATTGCGGGTCATCACGCGGACGATCACCGTGTTGGGGGTCTGCCGGTTGATCCTGATGGGCACGAAGGCCTCAGTCGCGCCGACCGGAACGCTGACGGTGCCAATGCTCACCGCCGCCCTGGAGGGGTAGACAGTACCGTTCTTGAAATCGAAGGCCGCAAAGGGGTTGGTGGTGGTCGTCGCCCCTTCCGGCAGGGTCGAAGCGAGCGCGGCCATTTTCTCGCCCGCCGGCAGCAGAGCAGTCTGGGTAGAAGGGGTCACGGAAACAGCCGAAGTTCCGGAAGCCAGCTCGTCGCCGCCACATCCGCCAAGCACTGCAACCATCGTTGTAAGAAAGATAAATCGCTTCATCACGGGTGCCTCCTGTGTAGCACCTCGACTGCGACAAACGTCTTCCTAAGGTCAATCTAATCTATGTTAAAACACGACGAGTTGTTTAATAATCTAATTTAATAACCAAGTTTAGAGAAAATTACTATCATTTGATAAACGGCTCGTCGTATATTTAGATATAAGCGGTATTTAATACCGTAAGTTTAAATGAACTTACGGTATCGATTCGTCCTCCCGCATGAGAATAGGGCGGCGCCAGGGATATCCCGACGCCCGCACGTCGGCTAAGAAGCTGGCAGGTTCGTTGTCTGTGGGGAATTCGGGCGGCAGATTGCGGGAGACGCGGCCCGGACCGCGCCGATCAAGCCTCCAGCTCGACATCCCAATAGAGCCAGTCGCGCCAGGTTTCGTGCAAATAGCCGGGCGGGAACAGCTTGCCCGCCTGCTGCAATTGCCAGCTGGTCGGGCGGATCGGCGGCTGGTGTAGCCCCATGCCCGCCTGCTTGGGCGTGCGCCCCCCCTTCTTCATGTTGCAGGGCGCGCAGGCGGTGATGATGTTCTCCCATGTCGTGCGCCCGCCCAGACGGCGCGGGGTCACGTGGTCGAACGTCAGGTGATCATGGCTGCCGCAATACTGGCACTGGAAGCGGTCGCGCAGGAACACGTTGAAGCGCGTGAAGGCGGGAAACTCGCTCTGCTTCACATATTGCCTGAGCGCGATCACACTCGGGATCTTCATGTCGAAGCTGGGCGAATGCACCTCGCGGTCGTAGCTCGCGACGATGTCCACCCGGTCGAGGAACACCGCCTTGATCGCGGTCTGCCACGGCCACAGGCTCAGTGGGTAATAGGACAGCGGGGTGTAATCGGCGTTGAGCACCAGCGCCGGACAGGCCGAAAGGTTGCGCGTCGGGTCTTCGTCGACCCCGCGGAACTTGGCCACTTTCTCGATCAGTTCGGCATTGAACACGGCTCTGCGCTCCTCCCTGATTGGCTGCATCCTGACGTGGCACGCCCAAGAGTCAAACCCGTGACAGGGTGGGTATCCACAGGGACACGCTGTGGAGAGCCTGTGGATAGCGCAAGATTGTGTCGTGTGGCATGGGCGCAGCGATGAATGCAGCGCTTCCTCCGGTGACCCGTTTCGCGCCCAGCCCCAATGGGCACCTGCATCTCGGCCATGCGTTGTCTGCGATCGTGGCGCATGATCTGGCGAAGGCTGGCAGCGGGCGGTTCCTGCTCCGGATCGAGGATATCGACGGGACGCGCTCCCGCCCCGAGCTGGCGGACGAATTCCGCCGCGATCTGGCGTGGCTGGGGCTGGAATGGGAGGAAGTCCCCGCGCAATCGACGCGCCTCGCAAGCTATACCGAGGCGGCCGAGGCGCTGAGGGCGCGCGGATTGCTTTATCCCTGCACCTGCACCCGCAAGGACATCGAAAAAGCGGGCGCGCTTCCGGGGCTTGAGGGTCTGATCTACCCCGGAACCTGCAAGCATCGCCCTCCCGATCCCTCCCGCCCCGCAGCTTGGCGGCTGGATGCGGCCAAGGCGTTGGCCGAAACCGGCCCGCTGGTGTGGGAAGATGCACTCGCCGGGCCGCAGGCGGTAGACCTCTCAGGGCTCGGCGATGTGGTGGTGGTGCGCAAAGACCTGCCCGCCAGCTATCACCTCGCGGTCACGATGGACGATGCCGCGGACGGCGTGACGCTGGTGACGCGCGGAGCCGATCTGTTCGCCGCAAGCGATGTGCACCGCACTCTGCAGGCCCTGCTTGGCCTGCCGGTACCACGCTGGCACCACCACCCGCTTTTGCTGGACGTACATGGCGAGAAACTCGCCAAACGCCGCGGCTCGCCTGCGCTGGCCGAAAGGCGCGAAGCCGGCGAGGACGGGCGGATGCTTGCCGAACAACTGAAGATGCAACTTTTGTCACTTGGAACCTTAAGCTGACGGGTCCATTTAGAAGCCTATGAACTATGTCCTCATCCCCGCCCTGCTCGTCCTTATGGGACTGGTGGCCTTTTCGCTGATCAAGGGCATCATCGCCTTCCTCAAGACGACCAAGATCGATCTGGAGACGGGCGAGGGCAGCACCGCGACCGACATGCAGCTTGCCCAGAACAAGGCGATGTTTGCGCGCATCAAGTATCAGGGCCTGGCGATCGCAGTGGTTGCGATCCTTCTGGCGGTTTCGCGCTAATCCCCTCACGCGATGGTCAAGCTCAACAAGATCTACACCCGCACCGGGGATGACGGGACGACGGGCCTCGTCGACGGCTCGCGCTGCCCTAAGCATTCGGCGCGCATCGCGGCGATGGGGCTGGTGGACGAGGCGAACAGCGCCATCGGCCTCGCCATCTGCGCGCTAAAGGACGAGGGCCACCGCGCCCTCCTCACCCGCGTCCAGAACGATATGTTCGATCTTGGCGCCGACCTTGCGACGCCCGCAGCGGACGGGGACTTCGCCCCTTCGGAAATGGTGCTCAGGATCATCCCGACCCAGCCGGAATGGATCGAAACGGAGATCGATGGCCTCAACGAGTGCCTCGAACCGCTCACCAGCTTTGTCCTGCCCGGCGGTAGCGAGGCAGCCGCGCGCGTCCATGTCGCCCGCGCCACGACCCGCGCGGCGGAACGCGCAATGGTCGCGTTGGCGGCGCAAGATGCGGTCAATCCGGCGGCGCTGGCTTATATCAATCGCCTGTCCGACCTGCTGTTCGTGCTCGCCCGTGTGGCGAATGATGACGGGCGCGCGGACGTGAAGTGGGTTCCCGGCCAGAACAGGTAAGGCGCGGGGCGCTAGCCAAATAGGTCGCTAGCCAGCGGTCATCTTCCCCGCTAGGGCGGCGCCCTTCCTGCACTTGCGAAGGACGACACCACCCATGCGCAACATCGCCGTGATCGGCGCCGGTCAGATGGGAACCGGCATTGCCCAGACTGTTGCCGCCAACGGCATGAATGTCATGCTGACCGACGTCGACCTGCCACGCGCCGAAGCCGGCAAGGTGACGATCGAAAAGGCGCTGGCCAAGCTTATGGGCCGCGGCAAGATCGAAGCGCACGAGGCCGAAGCCCTGCTCGCCCGCATCACGCCGGTCGCCGATTACGCCCCCTTCGCCGAGGCCGATCTGATCATCGAAGCCGCGACCGAGCGCGAGGAAATCAAGAACGCGATCTTCGAGAAGGCCGGCAAGGTGCTGCACGCCGGTGCGATCATGGCCTCGAACACCTCGTCGATCCCGATTACCCGCATGGCCAACCATTCGCCCGATCCGGCGCGGTTCATCGGGCTGCATTTCTTTAATCCGGTACCGGTGATGGGCCTGATCGAGGTCATCCCCGGCCTTGCCACCGCTGCCGACACCACCGACCGCATCACCGCTTTCGCGCGCGGTCTGGGCAAGGAAGTGGTGCTTTCGCAGGACGAGCCCGGCTTCGTCGTCAACCGCATCCTGCTGCCGATGATCAATGAAGCGGTGTTCGTGCTTGGCCAATCCACGGCAGGCATCGAGGATATCGACAAGGGCTGCCGCCTGGGCCTCAACCACCCGATGGGGCCGCTGCAACTGGCCGATTTCGTTGGGCTCGACACCTGCCTCGACATCATCAACGTGCTCTACACCACCACCCGCGACAGCAAGTATCGCGCCGCGCCGCTGCTGGTGAAATATGTCGAGGCCGGCTGGCTGGGCCGCAAGACCGGCCGGGGCTTCTACGACTATTCGGGTGAGGTTCCCGTTCCCACGCGTTGAGGCTGGCACCGGCTGATCGGGCGCAAGTGTAGCGCGTCCTGCCGCTTTGGCGCTGTGAGGTTGGCATTTGTGCTCGCTCCCTCCGGCTAGGACTGCAGGGATGGAGACGCGAAATGGCCCACCGCAACGACCCGATGACCGCCACCCCCAAGGGACTTCCCCCGGAGGCGCATAACGACGAGCATGACAAGGTCGGCACACAGGCGCAGGACGTTGCCGAGGACGCGATGCGCGAGGGCAGCCACACGACCAGCCCGCTGGAAAGCACCAAGCCCGAATCCAACGACTACGACCCCGCCCCCGACAGCAAGCCGGATCTCATTGACGAGATGCGCAGGATGGAAGGCGAAGGCCGCATCGACATGTCGGCCTTCGCGGGCGAGCCCAATCACGATGACGAGCCGGAAACCTATGGCGGCGAGACCACCGATGATGACGATGCGGGCGCGGACTGGCTTACCGCCGATGGCGAGGCCTTGGCCGAAGCTGAAGAGCTCAAGGACAGTGAGGACGACGATCTCGAGGATCTCGAACGGCTCCTCAATGATATTGACGGCGAGGAAGAGGAGTAGCGCGCTTACTCCGCCGGTAGACCTTCGGCAGGTGACAGCGGATCGGACATCGCACTGTCCGTTTCCTCGTCGGGGACGACGGGCGCAGGCGCGGGTGCAGGCACGATTTCGTGCGGGTTGTATTCGCCGAACACCGAAGGCGGCGCGGCTGGCTGTCCGGCACTGCCGGAACCGCCAGCATGCGCCGCGCTGCCACTCCGGCTCGCCTTAACTTCGCTGACGGTGCGCAGCAGCAAGCCGCTGTCCTCGGAGGTGCCGATCATCGACACCGCGCTGATGATCGTCATCACGGCGAAGATCAGGGCAATCTTGCTGTTCTTGAAAACGGCCTTGTACATGGCGTCCGCCATAGCACCGGCATGGTTAAGCCTTGGTTGCCGTCAGCCGCGCGCACCGGGCAGGCCGCGCTTCCATTCATAAAGCAGGTCGAGCGCCTCGCGCGGGGTGAGGGCATCGAGATCGGCGGCCCGCAGGCTGTCGGCGAGCTGCAGTTCGGGGCTGGCCTGCTGCGGCTCCGGCGCGCGCAGGTTGGCGAACAGCGGCAGATCGCCTAGCCCTGCTGCAATCCCGCCAGTCGCCTCGCGCTGGGCTTCCAGCTTTTCAAGCACCGCCTTGGCGCGCGCCACGACTGGGGCAGGCACCCCCGCCAGCCGCGCCACGGCCAGACCGTAGGACCGGTCGGCGGGGCCATCGGCCAGTTCGTGCAGCAACACCAGATCGCCCTGCCACTCGCGCGCGCGGACGTGGTGGAGGCTCAGCGCCTCGCAGGTCTCAGCCAGCCGCGCGAGTTCGTGGTAGTGGGTGGCAAACAGGCAGCGGCAGGCGATCCGGCTATGCACCGCCTCGGCCACTGCCCAGGCGAGCGCCAAGCCGTCATAGGTCGAAGTGCCGCGCCCCACCTCGTCGAGGATCACGAAGCTGCGGGACGTCGCCTGCGCGAGGATCGCGGCGGTTTCGACCATCTCGACCATGAAGGTCGAACGCCCGCGCGCGAGGTTGTCCGCCGCACCGACGCGGCTGAACAGCCGGTCGACAAGACCGATGCGCGCAGCGCTCGCAGGGACGAAGCACCCCGCCTGCGCCAGCAGCACGATCAGCGCGTTCTGCCGCAGGAAGGTCGATTTGCCGCCCATGTTCGGGCCGCCGATCAGCCACAACCGGTTGTCGCTGGCGAGGCTGCAGTCATTGGCCACGAACCGCTCGCCGGTCCTGGCGAGCGCCGCTTCGACCACCGGATGGCGGCCTGCGGTGATGGCGAGGCAGGGCTCATCGAGCAGCTCGGGGCGGCACCAATCGGCTTCGCCAGCGCGCTCGGCATTGCCCGCGCCGACATCGAGCCGGGCGATCGCGGCAGCTGTGGCGGCGATGGCTTCGCGCGCGGCGACAACCTCAGCCACCAGCGCCTCGAAATGCGCCTCCTCGCAGGCGAGCGCATGGCCACCGGCTTCCGCGATGCGGGCGGCTTCCTCGTGCAGCTTCAGCGAATTGAAGCGCACCGCGCCCGCCATCGTCTGGCGATGGGTGAAGCCGCTGTCGGGTGCCATCAGCGCATCGGCGTGGCGGACGGCAACCTCGATGAAATAGCCCAACACGCCGTTGTGGCGGATCTTGAGCGTCGCGATGCCGGTCTCGTCGCGGTAGCGCGCCTCCATCGCGGCAATCGCCCGCCGCGCATCGCCCGATGTGGCGCGCAGTTCATCCAGCGCGGCGTCATAGCCATCGGCGATGAACCCGCCGCTGGAGCGCTCGGTCGGCGGAGTGGGGACGAGCGCGCGCGACAGGAGATCGGTTAGCGCGCCGTGGCCGGTCAGCCGAGCGGTCACCTCGGCGAGCAACGCCGGACGTTCGGGCGCTCCCGCGAGCCAGTGGTGGAGGCGCATGGCTTCCGACAGCCCGTCGCGCAGCTGGCCGAGATCGCGGGGGCTCCCCCGCCTGGCCACCACGCGGCCAAGCGCACGGCCGAGATCGGGGATGGCGCGCAGAATATCCCGCAGTTGCGCCCGCTCGATCGGGCGATCCCGCCAGAACTGCACCAGCGCCAGCCGCGCCTCGATGGCATCTGCGTCGAGTAGCGGGGCCGACAGATCCTCGGCCAGCAGCCGCGATCCGGCCCCCGTCACACAGCGATCAACCGCGCCGATCAGGCTGCCTGCGCGCCCGCCCTGGGCTGATTCGAGGATTTCAAGGCTCCCGCGGGTCGCCGCGTCCATCGCCATCGTGCTAGCCGTCTCGCGCGCCACTGGGGGCAGCAGAAGCGGCAGGCTGCCCCGCCCGACATGGTCGAGGTAACTGACCAGGCCGCCAGCGGCCGCCAGCATCGCTCGGGTGAAGCTGCCGAAGGCATCGAGCGTCGCGACGCCGTGCACCGCCTTCAACCGCTCGCCCCCCGCATCGCTGGCGAAGGTGGAGCGCGGACGGAAGATCGCCTCCTCGGGGCCATGTTGCCAGTCTTCCGGCACCACCACCTCGCTCGGGTTGAGCCGCGCCAGCACCGCGCCGAGTTGATCCGCCGCGCATTCCTCCAGCACCATCGCGCCGGTCGAGACATCGACAGCGGCCACACCGATAGCGTCGCGCAGCTCAGCCAGCGCGACCAGAACATTGGCGCGGCGCGGTTCCAGCAGGGCTTCCTCGGTCAGCGTCCCCGCCGTAACCAGCCGGACAATTGCGCGGCCCACCAGCACCTTGGACGACGGCGTGCCTTCGCGCTTGGCCCGCGCCTTGGCCTCGTCGGGCGTTTCGATCTGCTCGGCGATCGCCACCCGGCAGCCGGCCTTGATCAGGCGCGCAAGGTAGCTTTCCGCCGAATGCACCGGCACCCCGCACATCGGGATCGGCGCGCCGCCATGCTCCCCGCGCGTGGTCAGTGCGATATCGAGGATGGCGGCCGCGGTCTTCGCGTCCTCGAAGAACAACTCGAAGAAATCGCCCATCCGGTAGAACAGCAGCGCATCGCCCGCTTCCTCGCGCAGGCGCAGATATTGCGCCATCATCGGGGTGGGTTTGCCCACGGGCAGAGGATCGTCGAGCGCGGCCATCGCCCTCGCCTAGACCCAAGGGCCGCGATTCGGAATGAGCGCCCTTACGGCTTTCCCCGAACACGCGTAATTTCCGGCCTATCGCATCGGGCCAAGCGCCGCTAAGCGATGCGCTCTTCACCGCAAGACGAGATACAGGGACAAGCCATCATGGCCGAAGAGAATAAGGGCGGCTTCACCGCGCGCGAGGCGCTGTTCTATCACGAGACCATCCGTCCCGGTAAGCTGGAGATCGTCGCCACCAAGCCGATGACCTCGCAGCGCGACCTCTCCCTTGCCTATTCGCCGGGTGTTGCTGTTCCTGTGGAAGCGATCGCCGCTGATCCTTCGCTGGCCGCGCGCTATACCGCCAAGGCAAACCTTGTCGCCGTGATCAGCAACGGCACCGCGATCCTCGGCCTCGGCAATCTCGGCGCGCTGGCCTCCAAGCCGGTGATGGAAGGCAAGGCGGTGCTGTTCAAGCGGTTCGCCGACGTGGACTCGATCGATATCGAACTCGACACCGAAGACCCCGAAGCCTTCATCAACGCGGTTGCGCTGATGGAGCCGACCTTCGGCGGCATCAACCTTGAAGACATCAAGGCGCCCGAATGCTTCATCATCGAAGCCGCCCTGCGCGAGCGGATGAAGATCCCGGTGATGCATGATGACCAGCACGGCACCGCGATCATCACCGCCGCCGGCCTGCTCAACGCCTGCCACATCACGGGACGGAATTTCGCCGACGTGAAGGTGGTGGTCAACGGCGCGGGCGCTGCCGCCATCGCCTGCACCGCGCTGATCAAGGCGATGGGCGTGCGCCACGACAACGTGATCCTGTGCGACCGTTCCGGCCCGATCACCCCGGGCCGCGAAGGTGTGGACCAGTGGAAGAGCGCCCATGCCGTACAGACCAGCGCCACCAGCCTTGAAGAGGCTCTGGTGGGGGCCGACATCTTCCTCGGCCTTTCGGCAGCAGGCGCGCTCAAGCCCGAATGGGTCAAGAAGATGGCCGACAAGCCGATCATCTTCGCCATGGCCAACCCCGTGCCCGAAATCATGCCGGACGAGGCGAAGGCCGTGCGCCCCGATGCGATCATCGCCACCGGCCGCAGCGACTTCCCCAACCAGGTCAACAATGTCCTCGGCTTCCCCTTCATCTTCCGCGGCGCGCTGGATGTGCAGGCGACCACGATCAACGAGGAAATGAAAGTCGCCGCTGCCGAGGCCATCGCCGAGCTCGCGCGCCAGCAGGTCCCCGAGGAAGTCGCGCTCGCCTATGGCAAGAACCACAAGTTCGGCACCGATTACATCATCCCCGCGCCCTTCGACCCGCGCCTGATCGAAGTCGTGTCCTCTGCCGTCGCCAAGGCGGCGATGGATTCGGGCGTGGCCCGTGCGCGGATCGAGGATTTCGAGGCCTACCGGGTGGCGCTGCGCAGCCGCCTCAATCCCACCACTTCGGTGCTGTCGGGCGTCTATGAAGCCGCCAAGGCGAACCCCAAGCGCATGGTCTTTGCCGAAGCGGAAGAGGAAGTGGTGCTGCGCGCCGCGATCCAGTTCCGCGATTTCGGCTATGGCACGCCGATCCTCGTCGGCCGCACCAAGGCGGTGCTCGACAAGCTGCACCAGCTTTCGGTCGGCGATCCGGGCAGCTTCGAAATCCAGAACTCGGCCGATAGCGAACACGTGCCGGCGATGGTCGACTATCTCTACAAGCGGCTCCAGCGGCGCGGTTTCACCGAACGTGACGTGCGGCGTATGGTCAATCAGGACCGCAACGTCTTCGCCTCGCTGCTGGTCGCGCTCGGCCACGGCGACGGGATGATCACCGGCATGACCCGCACCTTCGCGCAGACCGTGCGCGAGGTGAATCTGGTGATCGATCCCAAGGAAGGCGCGCTACCTTTCGGCATCCACATGATGATCGGCAAGAACCACACGACTTTCCTCGCCGATACCACCATCAACGAACGCCCCGACGCCGAGGCGCTGGCGCACATCGCGCGCGAGACCGCAGCCGTGGCTCGGCGCATGGGGCATGAACCGCGGGTGGCGTTCCTGAGCTACTCGACCTTCGGCAATCCATCGGGCCAGTGGCTGGACTCCATCCGCGCGGCGGTGGCGATCCTCGACCGCGAGGATCCGGGCTTCGAATATGAAGGCGAAATGGCGCCTGATGCGGCGCTCAACCCCAAGGTGATGGCGCTCTATCCGTTCAGCCGTCTGTCGGGGCCTGCCAATGTACTGGTGATGCCCGGTCTGCAATCGGCCAACCTGTCGGCCAAGCTGCTGCGCGAACTGGGCAGCAACGCGACCATCGGCCCGATGATGATCGGGATGGAAAAGCCGGTGCAGATCGTGCCGATGACAGCCAGTGCGCCCGACGTGCTGACGCTGGCGGTGCTGGCGAGCGCGGGCGTGGTGGGGTGAACTGGCTGCGCGCCGCTATCGCCTATTGGGCGGTGGTGTTCGCGCTGGGATTTGTGCTGGGCACCATAAGGGTGCTGTGGGTGATCCCGCTGGTGGGCCTGCTGCCCGCGACCTTGATCGAGCTGCCGCTCATGCTCGCGGCCAGCTGGTTTGCGGCCGGGTGGCTGGTGCGGCGCTTCAGCCTTGCCAGCGCGCGCAAGGCGCTGGCCGCTGGTGGGCTGGCCTTTGTCATCCTGATGATCGCCGAATGCGCGCTCGCCTCGGTGATGACAGGACAATCGCCAGCCGAATGGCTCGCTGGCCTGCGCCAGCCGCACGCGCTGCTGGGGCTGGCGGGGCAGATCGTCTTCGCGCTGATGCCGTGGTGGCGGGTGCGGGCGGCGGGTTAGAGCGGCGCAAAGCTGGGTCAGACCCCGGTTAGACCGCCTCCAGACTGGCCCTCGCCCCTCGGTCGGCGCGCGCTTTTGCTGTTTCACGTGAAACAGTGCCGGATCAGAACCGGCGCTGCGTCCAGCCGTCCGCGATCTGCTCGCGCCGGTCGCTGCGGATCAGGTAGAGGCCGCCGAGGATGAACGGCGTCACGAACAGCATCCACAGCAGGGCGCCGAATCGGCCCATGGCTGTATCGGCCACCGATCGCTCCGGATCAGCCGGATCATAGATTACCGGGATTGGTCCCCCGACATCGAGTCGACCTTCGCCCGGGCATGACTGAGCGGTCCGGTGCTGAAGGAAAACGGCGTGAGGCGGCCCGGGAAGGTGCGGCCCTCGCGGTCTTCGAAGGTGTAGGCCAGCACGTGCCGATTGGCGCTGCCTTCGTAACCCGCGATCTGCCCGGTCGTCCGCACCCCGTTCATGGCGATCAGGTTGGCCTCGACCAACCAATAGGCTCCGACACAGAAGAAGGCTGAGCCGGCCAGCGCAAAACCCGCGCCTAACAGACCCTTGGGCCTCATCGCCGCCGCCTCCCCGCCTATTTCCGCCGGAACCGGAAGTACCACACTTCGTGCCCGTAGACAGTGCGGGCCTTGTGTTCGTAGCGGGTCTCCGGCCAACCGGAAGGGCGCACCTGCCAGTCGGCGGGTTTCTCGACAACCCACTCGAACAGATCGGTATGGCGCTGCATCACCATCAGCGCATGGCGCAGATAGACCGCATGGTCGGTGCCGAAGCGGAACTCGCCGCCCTTTTTCATCTTCTGCGCGATCAGCTTCACCGGGCCGTCGTTCATCATCCGGCGCTTGGCGTGGCGGGCCTTGGGCCAGGGATCGGGGTGGAGCAGGTAGAGCATCGTCAGCGCGCCATCGGGAAGGCGCTGCAACACCTCGAGCGCGTCCCCATGGTGCAGCCGGATATTGGCGAGCCGCTGGTCCGCCACATGGGTGAGCGCCTGCGCGACCCCGTTAACGAAGGGTTCGGCGCCGATGAAGCCGTGATCAGGCAGCAGATCGGCGCGATAGGCGAGATGCTCTCCACCGCCGAAGCCGATCTCGAAATGCAGGGCGCGCGAATCGCCGAATAGCCCCTCGGAGGTCACCGGGCCTTCGGCAGGCACGGCGATCTGCGGCAGGAGGGTGTCCACCAGCCCCTGCTGATACTTGCGCAGCTTCTTGCCGACCGAGCGGCCATAGAGCCGCGCAATGGTGGTCGGATCGCCTTCCTTGAATGCCGTCATGGCGCGGGCGCTTGGCACGCAGGCGGGCCTCGCACAAGAAAATCGTGCTGGACGCAGGGCAAGCGGCTGTGGTGAGCAGGGGCCATGTCTGCTCTACCGCCCATTTCCCCTACCGCGCTGACCGACAAGGAGCTAGAGATCCTGCGTCTGCTCGCGGGCGGGCATACGGTGAAGTCGATTGCGGCGGGAATGGGTCGCTCCGAAGCTTCGATCAACGAGCGACTGCGTGAGGCGCGGCGCAAGACCGGGGTGGGCAGCAGCCGCGAGTTGGCGCGGTTGCTTGCGGAACAGAAAATCTGGGACAGGAAAATCGATCTATCGCCGTCCGCGCACGCCGCCGAGGCTGCGTCCGTGCCCCGCAGGAAGGGGTTCGAACGGACGAAAGGACGGATTGCCATGGCTTTCATAATTCCCGCCGCTGCTCTCGGCCTCGCGCTCGCTGCGAGCACCGCTACCATGCCCGGGGCTGCCGAAACCGCGCAGGCCACGCAGGCCGCACCGCTGGCCGGGCACTGGTCACTCGATGTCGCGCGGCTGCCCGAGAACGAACGCCCGCTCGCGGTGACGATCACCTTCACCCCCGAGGCAGACGGGCGGTGGCATACGCTGGTCTGGATGGAGAACCGCGACGGAGCGAGGATCAAGGCCGAATCGACCGCCGCGACCGATGGCGTCGCGGTGCCGGTCAGCGGCTCATTTGCGGAAATTCATTCGGTCGCGCTGCGCCAGCCGGAGCCGGATACGCTGGTGATGACGCTGGCGAAGGAAGGCCAGCGCGTCTCGACCCGGGTCTACACCGTGGCGAAGAACGGCAAGAGCATGACCGAGACGATCATCTGGGCAAACGGCGAAATGCCTGAACCCAAATCCGTCGTCTTCAACCGCGTCGGCTGAAAAGCAGAACGCCCGGGGTGAGCCCCGGGCGTTCAAATGTCTTGTAGAAGTAAACCGGCCCAAAGGGCCGCAAGGCCGACCGGCCGCCCGCAGGCGCTCGATCCTGCAAGGATCGAAACGCGCCGAGGACGAGGGCGCGGAGGCGCCCTCGCAACCCGTTACGCCGCTTCGACCGCCGTCTCGTCATCGCGCAGCACGTAGCCGCGGCCCCAGACGGTCTCGATGTAATTGTCTCCACCGCAAGCCAGCGACAGCTTCTTGCGCAGCTTGCAGATGAAGACGTCGATGATCTTGAGTTCAGGCTCGTCCATCCCGCCATAGAGGTGGTTGAGGAACATTTCCTTGGTCAGCGTCGTGCCCTTGCGCAAGCTGAGCAGCTCCAGCATCGCATATTCCTTGCCGGTAAGGTGCACGCGGGCACCATCGACCTCGACCGTCTTGGCGTCGAGGTTCACGGCGAGCTTGCCGGTGCGGATGACCGACTGCGAGTGGCCCTTCGAACGGCGCACCACGGCATAGATGCGGGCGACCAGTTCTTCGCGGTGGAACGGCTTGGTCACGTAATCGTCAGCCCCGAAGCCGAAGCTGCGGATTTTCGAATCCATTTCCGAGATACCCGACAGGATAAGCACCGGCGTCTGCACCTTGGCGACACGCAGCTTCTTGAGCACGTCATAGCCGTGCATGTCGGGCAGATTCAGGTCGAGCAGGATGATGTCGTAATCATACAGCTTGCCCAGATCCAAACCCTCTTCGCCGAGGTCGGTCGAATAGACATTGAAGCCTTCGGTGGTGAGCATCAGCTCGATCGCCTTGGCGGTGGTCGGTTCGTCTTCGATCAGCAGAACGCGCATTGCAGTCCCCTATCTTGCCCCTTGGTAACCCCCGCTTAGGAGAGGTTGCCGTCTGTTAACCACGCCACTTCTCACCAAAAAAGGTTAATAAGAAGTTTAGGTCGTTAACTTTTTGCAGTGAGTCTTTCGAGTCACACCTCGGGGAGGCGGAAAGTTCGCGCAGGATAAGTGTTTACGAGCGTCCAGGCATTTGCGGGAAAATGCTAGGACGCGCGGGCGAGCTTCTTGGCGCGTCGCCGTTCTGCGCTTGATCCCAGCCCGATCGCCTCGCGATATTTCGCCACGGTGCGCCGGGCGAGGTCGAAGCCTTCTTGCTGGAGCATCTCGGCCAATTGCTGGTCGGAGAGGATATTCTTCGCGGTTTCGGCATCGATCAGCGCCTTGATCCGCGCCTTGATCGCTGCGCTGGAGGCGCCCTCGCCATCGGCTGACGCGACGCCGCTGGTGAAGAAGTACTTCAGTTCGAAGGTCCCGCGCGCGCAGGCGAGATATTTGTTGCTGGTCACACGGCTGACCGTGCTTTCGTGCATCTCGATCTGCTCGGCCACTTCACGCAAGGTCAGCGGCCGCAGTTCCGCCACGCCCCTGCGGAAGAAGCCGTCCTGCTGCTTCACGATTTCGGCGGCGGCTTTCAGGATGGTCTTCTGCCGCTGGTCGAGCGCACGGATCAGCCAGTGCGCATCGGCCAGCTTTTCCTTGAGCCAACCTTTCGATTCGCGGCTGGTCGCCCCGGCATTGAGCTCCACGAAATAGCCGCGGTTGACGATCAGCTTGGGCAGGGTGTCCTCGTTAAGCGCAATGTCCCAGCCGCCCGCCGCGTTGCCGGTGACGAGGATGTCGGGCACCACCGTGCTGCTTTCGGCAGGCGTAAAGGCAAGGCCCGGGCGCGGGTTGTAGCTGCGCAACTCGCGCAGCATGTCGGCGAAATCCTCGTCGTCCACGCGGCACAACCGTTTCAACCGCTCCACCTCGCCCCGGGCGACGAGATCGAGATTGTCGATCAGCGCTTTCATGCAAGGGTCGTAGCGGTCAGCCTCGCGCGCCTGGATAGCGATGCATTCGGCCAGATCGCGCGCGCCCACGCCCGAGGGATCGAGCGATTGCACCAGCCGCAAGCCCGCCTTGGCATCGAAGATAACGACCCCGAGGTCGTCGGCCACCTCGTCGATCGTTGCCGTGAGGTATCCCGCTTCGTCGAGCAGACCGATGATGTGGCGCGCGATGAAGGCGGTCTGCGGATCGCTGGTGAGCGCGCCGACCTGGCTTTCGAGATGTTCGGCCAGCGTGACTTCGGCAGCGCGCAGCTGCTCCCAGTCGGGCATCTCGTCGAAATCGCCGCCGCCCGAGCCTGCTGCAGCGCCCCATTCGGCATCGCGCATCGAAGGGGCCGCCCCGTCGCCGGTGTCCCAATCGCGGTCGACCGACGACAGGTCGAGCGGCGCATCGCCCTCTCCCCCGCCCGCCAGCATCAGCTGGTCGGCGGTCGCATCCTCGCCCGCAGGTGCAGCAATCTCGATCCGCTCGGGTTCCGCGCCGCTATCTGCCGGCCCGCCGGTGTCGAGCAGCGGGTTGGCCTCCAGCGCCTCGGCGATGAACGTCTCGATTTCGAGGTTGGAGGCCGCCAGCAGCTTGATCGCCTGCTGCAGTTGCGGCGTCATCACCAGCGATTGCGACTGCCTCAGATCAAGGCGGGGCCCAAGCGCCATTGCTAGAGCGTGAAGCTCTCGCCGAGATAGAGCCGCCGCACGTTCTCGTCGGCGACCAGTTCCTGCGGGGAGCCGGCGAACAGCACCTGTCCGCCATAAATGATGCAGGCGCGGTCAACGATATCAAGCGTCTCGCGCACATTGTGATCGGTGATAAGCACCCCGATGCCGCGCGACTTGAGATCGCGCACCAACTCGCGGATATCGCTGATCGAGAGCGGGTCGATGCCCGCGAAAGGCTCGTCGAGCAGCATGATCGAGGGCTTGGCCGCCAGTGCGCGCGCGATTTCGCAGCGCCGCCGCTCGCCCCCGGAGAGCGCCATCGCAGGGCTTTCGCGCAGGCGGGTAAGGCCGAATTCCTCGAGCAGCCGTTCAAGTTCGCTGGCACGGGTCGCCTTGTCGGGCTCGACCAGTTCGAGCACGCATGCGATGTTCTGTTCCACCGTCATGCCGCGGAAAATGCTGGTTTCCTGCGGCAGGTAGCCGAGGCCGAGGATCGCGCGGCGATACATCGGCAGCTTGGTCACATCCTCGCCATCCATCAGGATCCGGCCCGAATCCGGCTTCACCAGCCCCATGATCGAATAGAAGCAGGTGGTCTTACCCGCCCCGTTCGGCCCGAGCAGGCCAAGCACCTCGCCCTTGGCGACGCTCAGCGAGATATCGGTCAGCACCGCGCGCTTGTCGTAGCTCTTGGCGATCGAAATCACCTCGAGCCCGCTGCCGAGCGGCTGGATCGGGGCGGCCTCGCCCGAGGGGTCCGAGAGGGTGGCGGTGTTCATAGCGCTTGAGTCTTTAGCACCATGCGAGCGGCAGGAAAGTGGCGACGCGCGTTTGGCAGGATTTTTGCTTAATGGTGCGGCATCAAGGCGGCGGCACGAAAGCGCGCGGGAAAGCGCGGGCGATTAGAGCAGCTTGCATAGCGACTCTTGCGCGCCAAGCAACATTGTGGCGCAAACGCGCGCCTTATTGCAACTCTACTGCGGCTTTGCGATACTGTGACTTCACACAGACCGTTGGGGAGCGGCACGTATGGTCAATTCAGATAAGCACGCTGCGGAGCGGGTGCTGCCTGCAAAACCCGCCCGCGACTGGCGCAAGGCGATGAGCGATCATGTCGCCTATGGCCTGCTGGCCTACACGGGGTTGCAGATCTTCGTGACCGTCAAGGCGTTGGCAGAGGGGTCTTCGACCATGCTGCCCTATCTGGCGCTGGTCGTCCTGGTCGCAGGGATCATTCCGGTGTGCCGCTGGTTCGAGAAACGGTGGGCGGTGCTGTCCGACGCTGAAGCGGCCGACCCCGGCTACGCGGGCGCTTTCCGCCGCGACGCGGTGACACTCTGGGCTGTGGCGATCGGCCTGCCGTTCGCGCTCACGCTGATCTTCAAGATGGTACTGAGCTTTTTCTGAGTTCCGCACGCCATCCGGCGTGCGAAATCCTCGCTAACGCGGCCGATGCCTGCACTTTGCAGCTTCATTAGCCCTGAATTCGGCCCGCTAGGCCGCGAGCGCACAGCACGAGCCGCAGGTGCCCCGTGGCGGCAGCCACGGGGACGGCACCGAGGGCAAACCCGCCGGGGCGGGTTGCTACTTGGAAGCGTAACGCTCGATCGCCTCGATAGTGATCTGCCGCGCTTCGGCAGCGTCGCCCCACTTGCCCACGCGCACCCACTTCTCGGCTTCGAGATCCTTGTAGTGCGTGAAGAAGTGCTCGATCTGCTGGAAGATGATGTTCGGAAGGTCGCTCGTCTCGACCACGTCGGCATAATACGGGAATGTCTCGTTCACTGGCACGCAGATCAGCTTCTCGTCGCCGCCCTGCTCGTCTTCGAGATTCAGCACGCCGATCGGGCGGGCACGCACCACGCAGCCCGGGATGAAGGGCGAGCGCGAGATCACCAGCGCGTCGAGCGGGTCGCCATCAGGCGAAAGCGTGTGCGGCACGAAACCGTAGTTCGCAGGATAGCGCATCGGTGTGTGCAGGATGCGGTCGACGAACAGCGCGCCGCTTTCCTTGTCGAACTCGTACTTCACCGGCTCGCCGCCGGCCGGCACTTCGATGATCACGTTGAGATCGTCGGGCGGGTTCACGCCGGTGGGGATCTTGTCGATGCGCATGGTTGTTCTCTTTTATGCTCGGTGTGAGAGGTAACGCGCGGGCCCTTAATCGGTGCCGCAGGATTGCGAAAGAGCCTAGGTAAGCCTAATCGCGCAACCCTATGAGCAAGAAGACCCCCCAGGCCATCAGAGGCACCCAGGACATCTTCGGCGCGGAGGCCGAGGCCTTCGCTTTCGTGGTCGAGACCTTCGAGCGCGTCCGCCGCCTGTACCGCTTCCGCCGCGTGGAAATGCCGGTGTTCGAGAAGACCGAGGTCTTCGCCCGCTCCTTGGGCGAGACAACCGATGTGGTGTCGAAGGAGATGTATTCCTTCGATGATCGCGGCGGGGAGAGCCTGACCCTGCGCCCCGAATTCACCGCCGGTATCGCGCGCGCCTTCCTGACCAACGGCTGGCAGCAATATGCGCCGCTGAAGGTCGCCACGCATGGCCCGCTGTTCCGCTACGAACGCCCGCAGAAGGGCCGCTACCGCCAGTTCCACCAGATCGACGCCGAGGTGATCGGCGCGGCCGAACCGCAGGCCGATGTCGAGCTGCTGGCGATGGCGGACCAGCTGCTGAAGGAGCTGGGGATTGAGGATGTGACGCTGCACCTCAACACTTTGGGCGACGGGGCCAGCCGCGAGGCGTGGCGGGCAGCGCTGATCGAATACTTCCGGGCGGTGAAGGATCAGCTTTCCGAAGAATCGCAGGAGCGGCTGGAGAAGAACCCGCTGCGGGTTCTTGATTCGAAAGACCCGAGGGACAAGCCGTTCCTCGCCGGCGCGCCCAAGATCGACGCCTTCCTGTCGGAAGAGGCGAGCGCCTTCTTCGCCGCCGTCACCAGCGGGCTGGATGCGGCTGGCGTGAAGTGGGTGCGGGCGGAGAGCCTAGTGCGCGGGCTGGATTACTACCGCCACACGGCGTTCGAATTCATACCCGACGGGGGGAGTGCTTCGGCAGCGGCCTTGGGGAGCCAGAGCACGGTGCTAGGCGGCGGGCGTTATGACGGGCTGATGGAATCGCTCGGCGGCGCGCCGACGCCTGCGGTCGGCTGGGCTGCGGGGATCGAGCGGCTGGCGATGCTGGTGGGGGCGCGGGAGGAGGAGCGGTTGAAGGTCGGCATAGCTGTCGAGCACGATGATCTTGTGACCGCCGCAACTTGGGCGGCATCGGAGCTTCGCTCGCAACGCTTGTCAGTCGAGATCGTGGCTAACGGTTCGATGAAAAAGCGCTTCGACAAGGCGGCGAAGCTCAATCCCCTTTACCTCGTTTCGCTTCACCTCGACGGCGAAGCTCCTTCCTTCACCATCAAGAACCCCGAACATTCCGACGCTTACGCGACGATCAAGGCCGTGCTGGTTAACGCCATCGCGCGTTAGCGCCACCCTCACCCCCTTCGTCACCCCGGGCTTGACCCGGGGCCCCGCTTTTCTTCTCGCGGCGGGTCATTAAGTAGCGGGATCCCGGATCAAGTCCGGGAAGACGAGTAATCAGCAAGCCATGCAAATCCCCCCCGAACGCCTTGACCAGATCGCGCACCGCTTTGCGGAGCTGGAAGCACGCATGGCTTCCGGCACGCTGGAGGGCGAGGCATTCGTCCGCGCCAGCCGCGACTATGCAGAACTCGAGCCCGTCGCCAAGATCGCTGCCGAGGTGAAGGCGGCGCGCGAGGAAATGGCGGGGCTGGCCGACATGCTCGCCGACCCCGAAATGAAGGCGATGGCCGAGGAAGAACTCGCCCAGATAAAGGCCACCCTCCCCGATCTCGAACGCCGCCTCGCCATCGCGCTGCTGCCGCGCGACTCTGCCGACTCCAAGCCCGCGATGCTCGAAATCCGCGCCGGCACCGGGGGCGATGAAGCCGCGCTGTTCGCCGCCGATCTCTACCGGATGTATGAACGCTATGCTGCCGAACAGGGCTGGAAGGTCGAGCCGGTCAGCATCAACGCCTCGGACATCGGCGGCTTCAAGGAAGTGATCGCCAACGTCACCGGCACCGGCGTGTTCGCCAAGCTCAAGTTCGAAAGCGGCGTCCACCGCGTGCAGCGCGTGCCCGTGACCGAAAGCGGCGGGCGCATCCACACCTCGGCTGCGACTGTGGCGGTGCTGCCCGAGCCCGACGAGGTGGATGTCTCGGTCGAGGAGAAAGACCTCAAGATCGACGTTTACCGCGCTTCGGGTGCGGGTGGTCAGCACGTCAACACCACCGATTCGGCAGTGCGCATCACGCACCTGCCCACCGGCACCGTGGTCACCTGTCAGGACGGGCGCAGCCAGCACAAGAACAAGGAAAAGGCGATGCAGGTGCTGCGCACGCGGCTCTACGACGCCCAGCGCGAAGCCACGCAGGGCGCCGAGGCCGAGGCGCGCAAGGCGATGGTCGGTTCCGGCGACCGGTCGGAGCGCATCCGCACCTACAACTTCCCGCAAGGCCGCGTGACCGATCACCGCATCGGGCTGACGCTGCACAAGCTGGAAGAAGTTCTCGCCGGGCCAGGGCTGGGCGAATTGGTCGACGCGCTGATCGCCGAGGACGAGGGCAAGCGGCTGGCGGCGCTGGCCGAGTGATGGGGGCTGAGTGACCGTCGGCGAAGCGATCCGCGCCGCTGCCGAGCGCCTCGCTGCCACCAGCGATACGGCGCGGCTCGATGCCGAGTTGCTGATGGCGCACGCGCTGGGGATCAGCCGCTCGGACATGCTGCTGCGAGCCATGCGCGACCCCGCGCCCGAGGGCTTCGCCGCGCTGGCCGAACGCCGCGCCGCGCACGAGCCGGTCGCCTACATCACCGGAGTACAGGAGTTCTATGGCCGTGCCTTTGCGGTTGAACCGGGCATCCTTATCCCGCGCGGCGACAGCGAAACGCTAGTCGAAGCAGCGCTCGAAGCCTGCCCCTTCCCGCGCCGGGTGCTTGATCTCGGGATCGGATCGGGAGCCTTGCTGCTCACCATCCTTGCCGAACGGAGCGGAGCCTTCGGCGCCGGGATCGACAAGTCGGCAGTAGCGATCGACGTCGCGGGGGAGAATGCCATCGCGCTCGGGATCGAGAACGACTGGGAGCTGCATTGCCGCAGCTGGCGCGAGGAAGGCTGGGCAGACGGTCTCGGCACCTTCGACCTGATCCTCTGCAACCCGCCCTATGTCAAGGACGACGCCCAACTCGACGCCCAGGTGCGCGATTTCGAGCCGGCCAGCGCGCTCTTCGCTGGCCCCGAGGGGCTGGACGATTACCGCATCCTCATCCCGCAACTGCGCGCGCTGATGAACCCCCAGGCGGTCGCGATTCTGGAAATCGGGGCGGATCAGGCCGAGCCGGTGGGCGCGCTCGCGGCAGCATCGGGCTTTGGCGTCGATCTGCGCCGTGACCTTGCCGGGCGGGCACGGGCGCTGATCCTGAGGTGAGAGAAAAGCACGGCAAAGGCTTGGCAAACCGATTTTGCATCGCTACGTCGGTATCAGGCCAGCGATCTGCGAAGGGCGCAAATCGCTGGGCCAAGCTCCAAAACTCAGCTGATACGGCCGTCAGGGCAAGCCCCCGGCAGTTCGCAGCGCGGAGCGCTCGGCATGCTTTGGCAGAGCCAAGCGTGGCGCATGGGCAAGGGGTCTGTTGACCGCGCGTAGTGTGATTTTCTCGCGCCAGGTCGCTGATAAGGAACGTCTTCCTTGAATAACAACCGTAACAACCGGCGTCGCGGTCGCGGCAACCGCAATCAGAGCGGCAACGGCGCTCAGCTGAACCGCATCGACAGCCGGGCGCGCGGCAACGCCCCGCAAATGCTCGACAAGTTCAAGAAGCTTGCGCAGGACGCCCAGCACAACGGCGACCGCGTGCAGATGGAGTACTACCTCCAGTTCGCGGACCACTATTTCCGGGTGATCGCCGACAACAAGGCCCGTCAGGACGAACAGCGCGGTGGCACCAATGGCGGCCAGCGTCGCAATGACGAGCGTGATCAGGCCGAGGATTTCGAGGACGATTTCGATTTCGGTCGCCGCAGCGATACGCCGACGCGCTCGCCCTATGACCAGCCCGACAATGATTCGCGCGGCGATATGGCCGAAGGCGAGCACGGGCAGGAGGGCGAAAGCTTCCTCGCCGATGATCGTGACGATCGCGATGGCGGGCGTGACGGGAACCGCGACGGAGGCCGTGATGGTAGCCGTGACGGTGGGCGCGACGATAACCGCCCCCGCAGCCAGCGTCGCCAGCAGCAGGATCGCAAGCCGCGCGAGAACCGCGACAACCGCGGGGAAGGCGAGCGCCAGAACCGCGGCGGCGAAAACCGTGCGGACTGGAGCGAACAGCGCCCCGAACGTAGCGAGCGACTGGAGCGTTCCGAGCAGCCTGCACGCACCGATGCCAAGCCGCCTCGCGCCCGCAAGCCGCGCAAACCCGCCGGTGACGGCGAACAGCGTGGCATCGACAGCTCGATCCTCCCGCCCTCGATCCGTGGCGATGACGCAGGCGGGGACAGCGGCGCGCTCGAAACCGTCGAGTAAGTTGCCATGATCGAGCGGCTGGCCGCGGTGCCTGCGCTGGCGCGGCGTTTTCCGGCGCTGGCAGCGATGGCGCTGGGGCTGGTTGCAGCCTTCGCCTACCCGCCGCTCCACCTGTGGTCGCTGGGCCTTGCCGCGTTGGCAGGCTTCGTGTGGCTGATCCGTTCCGCCCCCACATGGCGCAGCGCGCTGGGGCGGGGTTGGTGCTTCGGCTGGGCGCACTTGACGCTCGCCAACAACTGGATCGCGACCGCCTTCACCCATCAGGCGCAGATGCCCGAATTTCTCGGGTGGCTCGCCGTGCCGCTGCTGTGCATCTACCTCGCGTGGTATCCCGCCTTTGCCGCGCTTGCCGCGCATTTGCTGGCGAAGAAGCGTCCGCTGTGGGCCTTCGGGCTGATGCTGGCAGGCGCGTGGATCATCACCGAATGGCTGCGCGGCTGGGTGTTCACCGGCTACCCCTGGCCGCCGCTCGGACTGATGCTGCTCGGCGGGTGGGACACGCCCGGCGCGGCGATGCTTCTGCCATTCATGGGCACATATGCGTTCTCGGGACTAACCCTCCTGCTGGCCGCCGTGCTTTTGGCGAATGGCGTGGTCCGGCACTGGCTCGGTGTGATTGTGCCGCTGGGGGCCGTGGCCTTCGCCATGCACGCCCCGATCAGGCCCGCAGTCACCGATAGCAAGCTGCGCTACACCCTCGTCCAGCCCTACATCCCCCAGTCCGAGATCAACGACGGCTCCAAGTTCGAAGAGCAATTCGACCGCCTTGCACGCCTTTCCGCCGAGGGGCGCAACCAGTCGCGGATCGTGCTCTGGCCCGAAAGCGGCGTGCCCGACTATCTCGAGGAAGGCTATCCCGAGCGATACTACATCGCCATGACCGCCGGCGCCGATCCGGTGATCGCCCGCAAGCGCATCGGCGAGGTGATCGGCCCGCAATCGACGCTGCTGACCGGCGTCGTCAACCTCAACATCGGCACACTTCCGGGCGGCTTCAACAAGGGCCGCCCCGGAGCGGTCAGTGCGCGCAATTCGGTGATGGCGATCAATGGCGCAGGCGCAATCGTCGGCGGTTACGACAAGGCGCATCTGGTGCCCTATGGCGAATACCTGCCGATGCGCCCGCTGCTCGAGCCGCTCGGGCTTTCAAGGCTGGTGGCGGGAAGCATCGACTACCTGCCCGGTCCCGGCCCGCGCACTGTCGACCTCAAGCAGCACGGCAAGGCCGGTGTGATGATCTGTTACGAAATCGTCTTCTCCGGCGCGGTCGCGGACAAGGCGAATCGCCCCGATTACATCTTCAACCCCTCGAACGACGGCTGGTTCGGCTGGTGGGGTCCGCCGCAGCATCTCGCACAGGCGCGGATGCGCGCGATCGAGGAAGGCCTGCCGGTGCTGCGTTCCACCACCACGGGCATCAGCGCGGTGATCGACGCGAAAGGCGTGGTGCGCGAAGCGATCGGCACCGGCAAGGCCGACAAGCGCGAGGGCTTCGTGCCCAAGGCCAAGCCGCCGACGCTGTTCGGGCAGCTCGGCCACACCCTGACGCTGGCATGGGCCGCATTGTTCCTCGCCCTCGGTCTTGTCCTGCCGAGAGTGCTTGCGCTCGCCCGCGCGCGCCGCTAGGGCGTTGCCCAAGAAATCGGGACATAAAGGTTTCCTTATATCTCTATAAGGTGCCCCGCCTCCCGCGCCGCACCGCCCATTCCAGCCCCCGGGGATATCATGCGCACGAATTACCTCTTCACCTCCGAAAGCGTTTCCGAAGGCCACCCTGACAAGGTCGCCGACCAGATTTCGGACGCGATCGTCGACCTGTTCCTGTCGAAGGACCCCGAAGCGCGCATCGCCTGCGAAACCCTGACCACCACCCAGCTCGTGGTGCTGGC
Organism: Porphyrobacter sp.; assembly: GCA_027533455.1. Classification (GTDB taxonomy): domain Bacteria; phylum Pseudomonadota; class Alphaproteobacteria; order Sphingomonadales; family Sphingomonadaceae; genus Erythrobacter. The sequence continues at coordinate 242,868 of JAPZUC010000001.1, forward strand.
GGGCGAAATCCGCTGCAAGGGCGTGTTCGAGAACGACGAATGGGCGCCCGGCGCGCAGGAAGAGATCGAGAAGACCGTCCGCGAAACGGTGAAGCGCATCGGCTATGAACAGGACGGCTTCCACTGGGACAAATTCGAATTCATCAACCGGCTGCACGCCCAGTCGGCGCACATCGCGCAAGGCGTGGACGCAGGCGAGAACAAGGATGAAGGCGCGGGCGACCAGGGCATCATGTTCGGTTACGCCACCGACGAAACCCCGGGCCTGATGCCGGCAACCCTGTATTACAGCCACAAGATCCTCGAGCGCATGGCCGCCGACCGCCACTCGGGCGCGGCCCCCTTCCTCGAGCCCGACGCCAAGAGCCAGGTGACCCTGCGCTACGAAGGCTCGCTTCCGGTGGCCGCGACTGCGGTGGTCGTCTCGACCCAGCACAAGAAGGGTTACGACGAGAACGATCCGGCCAAGCAGGCCGAGCTTGAAGCCTATGTGAAGAAGGTGATCGCCGACGTGATCCCGCCGGTTCTGCTGCGCGAGACCGAATACTTCATCAACCCGACCGGCAGCTTCGAAATCGGCGGGCCTGACGGTGACGCTGGCCTTACGGGGCGCAAGATCATCGTCGACACCTATGGCGGCGCGGCCCCGCATGGCGGCGGCGCGTTCAGCGGCAAGGACCCGACCAAGGTTGACCGTTCGGCTGCCTATATCACCCGCTACCTCGCGAAGAACGTGGTCGCCGCTGGCCTTGCCACGCGCTGCACCATCCAGATCGCCTATGCGATCGGCGTGTCGAAGCCGCTTTCGCTCTATGTCGACACCCATGACACCGGCACCGTGGGCGACGACAAGATCGAAGCCGCAATCCTCGGCATCGCCAAGCTGGGCGGCCTGACCCCGCGTTCGATCCGCACGCATCTCGGCCTCAACAAGCCGATCTACCAGCCGACCGCCGCCTATGGCCACTTCGGCCGCACTGCGGAGGGCGACTTCTTCCCGTGGGAACGCCTCGATCTGGTGGCAGATCTGAAGGCTGCGCTCGTCTGATTTTCGGGTAGGGTGCTGTCCGTGACGGCACCCTCGCCTGCTTCGGAACGCATTCTCGCGCTTGACGCGCTGCGCGGTGTCGCAGTGATCGGGATCGTGGGGATGAACGTCCTCGCCTTCGCGCTGCCGGGGCCGGCCTATTACAATCCCCTCAGCTTTGGCGGCACCGGCCCGGCCGATTACTGGGTGTGGCTGGGCAGCTTCGTCTTCATCGAGGACAAGTTCCGCACGCTGTTCGCGATGCTGTTCGGCGCGGGGTGCCTGATCCTGATCGAGCGGTCGGGCCAACAAGACGGGGCTATGCCGTGGCGCGCGCATTATGCCCGCATGATCGTGCTGTTCGGCATCGGCCTCGTCCACGCGACCCTTTTCGCCAGCAACGACGTGCTGCGCGCCTATGCGCTGGCCGGGCTGGCGCTGCCGCTGCTGGCGGGGCTATCCGCGCAGGGGCTGTTTAGCGTGGCCCTAGGCCTGCTTTGCCTCCACCTTGCCCTGGGTATGGCGGTTCTAGGCACCCCCTTGGTGATGTTTCACAAGGAACAATGGGGCGCGGATTCGCTGCTTTGGGCGGAGCGGCAATTCGGCCGGGATCCCGCGATGATCACGATGCTGCTCGAACAGGGCCGCGAGGGGTTGGCTGAACGGGTGACGCGGCGGGTGCCCGGAATCCCCGGCCAGATGACCGCGCTGATCGCCGCCCTGCCGCTCAACCTGTCGGCCATCGCGCTGGGCATGGGGCTGTGGAAGGGCGGAATGCTGAAAGGCGAATGGCGCACCTTCCGCCTGCAACGCGTGGCCGGGATTGCGGCGCTGGTGGGCCTGCCGGGCCTGCTTGGCCTCGCGGCGTGGCTGGTGGCGGAGGGCTTTCCTGCCGCGATTGTCGGCCCGGTGGCGCTGGTGCTTTCCGCCCCCTTCGACATGGCGCTGGCGCTCGCCTATGCCGCGCTGGCAATGGCCTTTCTGAGCAAGGACAATGGTTTGGTGAATAGGCTCGCCGCAGTCGGGCGACTGTCGCTCAGCAATTACCTTGCGACCAGCGTGATCCTCTCGGCGATCTTCGCCAGCTGGGGACTCGGCCTGTTCGGAGAGGTCACCCGCTGGCAAGCCTTCGCGCTCGGGCTGGTCCCGGTGGCGGCGATGCTGGCATGGTCGCCCTTGTGGCTATCGCGGGCGGGCCAAGGCCCTGCCGAGCGGCTGTGGCGGCGCGCTGCGAGGGCGCTCGCCTAACCGCCTGCCCCGTGGATCGGCGAAGGCCGGTCAAACGCGAGTTCGGCATCGGAAAAGACGAAGGGACTGCGCACCCCCGCCATCCCGCCAAGTTCGATTCTCATGCCCCGGGCGATCACCTGCGGATCGGCAAAGACCTCGTCGAGGCGGTTGATCGGTCCTGCCGGAACCCCTGCCGCATGGCACGCATCAAGTAGGGCCTGTTTGGTCCAAGTGCTTGCAGAAACTGCGATTTCCTCGTCGAGCGCCTTGGCGTTCGCGGTTCTGTCGCCATTGGTCAGGAAGCGCGGATCCTCGCACAATTCGCTCCGCCCCAGCACCGCCATCAGCTTGTGGAACAGCCCGTCATTGGCAGGCGCGAGGATCACGTGACCATCGCTCACCGCGAACACCCCATAGGGCGCGACCTGCGCGTGGGCATTGCCCATCCGGGGCGGGTTGTCGCCGGTGGTGAAGAAGTAGCTCGCCTGATTGGCAAGGAGGCCGACCGAGCAATCGAGCAGCGCCATATCGACCTGCTGGCCCTTGCCGGTCCGCGCCCGCATCAGCAGCGCCGCCTGCACGCCGTTCGCCGCCCAGACGCCGGTAGCCAGATCGCTGATCGAGATGCCCATCTTGACCGGGTGCCCCTCGGGCTCGCCGGTCAGCGACATCAGGCCGCTCATCCCCTGCGCGACGAAGTCATACCCCGCCTCATGGGCGCGCGGGCCAGTCTGGCCGAAGCCGGTGATCGAGCAATAGACCAGCCCCGGATTGCTGGCGGCAAGGCTGGCATAGTCGAGCCCGAACTTGGCCAGGCTGCCGGTCTTGAAGTTCTCGATCACCACGTCGGCCTCGGCGCAAAGGTCTCGCACCCGCGCCAGATCATCAGGGGTGGAGAAGTCTGCAATGATCGAGCGTTTGCCGCGGTTGCAGGCGTGGTAATAGGCAGCCTCGCGGTGCACCTTGCCCCGGGCATCAGTGCGCTCGACCCACGGCGGGCCCCACAACCGGGTGCCGTCACCCTCCGGGCTCTCGACCTTGATCACATCCGCGCCGAGGTCCGCGAGGATCTGGCCGCAGAACGGCCCCGCCAGCACCCGCGCCAGCTCCACCACTTTCAGCCCGGCGAGCGGCGTATTGGGGTTGCGTGGTTCGGGAAGCCACATGGTCATTCCCCCAGCCGCGCGCGCAGGAACGCAACGCTGTCGGCCAGCACCGGGCCCTTCTTCCGGAACGGCACCGATAGCGCCATGACGATCTCCTCGTGATCAAGCGGGCCGTAATTCTTCACTTCGACCGGCGCACCGAATTGGCGCAGCTTAGCGCCGAGGTTGTTGGCGTTCTTGGGCCGCACTGCCTCATCCCCGTCCGACGTGACGAGCAGCAGCGGCGGCGCGTCGCCCCGCGCGAAGCTGATCGGCTGGGTTTCTTCCGGGCGCGGCCACTGGCTCATGGCGTCGATCGAACGTTCGGAGGTGAAGGGGTAGAAATCATAGGGGCCGGATAGCCCGACCGCCGCCTTCACGTTGACGGGATCGGCTCCCGCCGCGGTCAGGCGCTTGCTATCGAGTGCCAGCATGATCGCCTGATAGGCGCCCGCAGAATGGCCCATGAAGGCGATCCGCGCCGGGTTGCCGCCGTGCTGGACGATATTGCTCTCCACCCAGGCGACCGCCTCGGCCCCGTCGTCGAGGAAGGCGGGGAAGTGCACGTCCGGCACCTTGCGGTAGTCCGGGATGACCACAAGGAAGCCCTCGCGCGCCAGCGCCCGTCCCGCAAAGGCATAAGACGCACGGTCACCCTTGGCCCAGCCGCCGCCGTACCAGAAGACCACCACTGGCAGCGGCCCTTCTGCGGTGCCTTCAGGGGCCCAGATATCGAGCGTCTGCGCGTGGCTGCCGAACGGCAAGCCCTCGGCCACCAGACGCGCGCCGGACCTGCCGCCGGTCACCCGGTCATAGTAAGAAAGCAGCCGGGGCGGCGAGGTGAAGGCAATCAGGCCGCCCAGCGCTGCCACCACCGCCATCCCTGTCAGCGCAAGCTTCCGCTTCATGGGAGGACGTAATGCGCTGTGGTGGTCGCGGCGATGTCCGCCTCGGTCACGCCCGGAGCGGTCTCGATCAGGCGGAACGGCTCGCCCTTCGCGGGGCGTTGGAAGACAGCGAGGTTGGTGATCACCATGTCGACCACGCCCGCGCCGGTCAGCGGCAGGGTGCACGCCGGAATGAACTTCGGCGTCCCGTCCTTTGACGTGTGGTCCATCACCACAATGATCTTCTTGACGCCCGCGACCAGATCCATCGCGCCGCCCATGCCCTTGATCATCTTGCCCGGGATCATCCAGTTGGCGATGTCGCCGTTCTCGGCCACCTCCATCGCGCCCAGCACGGTGAGGTCGATATGCCCGCCGCGGATCATGGCGAAACTGGTCGCGCTGTCAAAATAGGCGCTGTGAGGCAGCTCGGAGATGGTCTGCTTGCCGGCATTAATGAGGTCTGCATCGACCTCGTCGTCGAAGGGAAACGGCCCGATGCCGAGCATGCCGTTCTCGCTCTGCAAGGTCACCATCATCTCTTCGGGAATGTGGTTGGCGACCAGCGTCGGGATACCGATCCCAAGGTTGACGTAATAGCCGTCCTGCAATTCGCGCGCGGCGCGAGCGGCCATCTGGTCGCGGGTCCAGCCGGTGGGAAGCGTGGTCATAGGGGGTAAACTGTCCTTATTTGCCAAGCAGTGGTTCGATGAGGAACCAGCCATCGCCGATCAGCGGCTCGATCCCCGCGCCCGCCTCGGCGTTGCGCAGATACTTGAAGCGTGTGTCGAAATCAGGCCGCTCGTCACCGGCGATGGCGATGATGCAGGTGATCGCGGCGAGGCTGGCGCGGCGCTGGTCCTTGGTGTCGCTTTCTTCGCGGCGCAGCGAAATGATATCCTGCCCGCGCGGGTCCAGGCCGGATTGTTCAAGCGCGGTGCGCAGGCTGCCGGACTGCGTGGTCGAAAGGTCCGAGAGCCAGGCGATCTCCACCCCTTCCTGCCGAAGCACAGCCAGGCCGAGCGCAAGGCCTGTCAACTTGGAAGGACTGGCGAGGGGCGCGAAGACCCTGCCCGCCGGATCGAGATCGATCACCGCAACGAGCTGTTCGCCGGACACGCAGCGACGGCGCTTGCCATCAATGGCGACAGGATCGCTGAGCACCGCGGAGGGCAGCTCGGCACCCGCTGCAGCCTGCCTTGCGGCCGCCTGTGTGTAGCGCACAAAGCGGGCGAAGTTGGTCTGCCCGGACGGCAAGGGGCTGGCGGGGTCAGGATAGGCCGCTGGAGGTGGCAGCGCAGGTGCAGAAGCGGGTGCGATGGTGGCCGGCAGTTGTGTGATTTCGGATTGCGGCGAGGGCACGGGTGAAGGCACTGCAGCAGATGCGACCACCCGCTCCGTTGCGGCATTTTCGGAGCCATCGACAACCCGCTTGCCGACGATGGTCGATCCCGCCACCGCCGGAATGGCCACTGCAACGCAGCCCGAAAGCAACGGCGCCGCCAGCAAAGCCAGCGACAACCCGGCCAGCCTTTTGCGCATTACGCTGCCTCCCTCTCCCGCACGGTCCGGAACTCGATCTTCTTGTCATAGGGCGCGCCCAGGACGATGCGGTTCACAAACACACCCGCAAGGTGGATCTGGTCGGGATCGAGCGCGCCCGCCGGCACGACTTCCTCCACTTCAGCGACGCAGATCTTGCCGCAGGTGGCCGCCGGCAGATTGAAATTGCGCGCGGTCTTGCGGAACACGAGGTTGCCGGTTTCGTCGGCCTTCCACGCCTTCACGATCGCTAGATCGGCGAAGATGCCGTGTTCGAGGATATAGGTCTGCATCACCCCGTCGCGGTCGGGAAAGTCCTTGTGCTCCTTGCCCTTCGCAACTTCGGTGCCGACGCCGGTACGGGTGTAAAAGCCGGGAATGCCCGCGCCGCCCGCCCGCATCCGCTCGGCCAACGTCCCCTGCGGGCAGAACTCGACTTCCAGCTCGCCCGCGAGATACTGGCGCTCGAACTCCTTGTTCTCGCCGACATAGGAGCTGATCATCTTCCTCACCTGCCGCGTGCGCAGCAGCTTGCCGATGCCCTCGTTGTCGATCCCGGCATTGTTGCTGGCGAAGGTGAGGTACCTGACCCCCGAATCGCGGATGGCATCGAGCAACCGTTCGGGCAGGCCGCAAAGGCCGAAGCCTCCCGCGGCGATCAGCATGTCATCGCGCAGCACGCCAGCGAGCGCACTGGCGGCGTCGGGATAGAGCTTGGTCATCGGACCTGATTGCCTCTTGTGGTGTAGTGCAGCATCGACCCCATCACGCGGGGCCGCCTTCATGATTAGAGCGTTCGCGGGGCGCTGTCACCATCGGCCAGGCCACAAAGTCGAATTGACTTTCATGTTGCGGCGCAATACTGTCACAAAGCGCTTTTTTGCTTATTTTATGAGCTCCTGCCTTAATTTTAGGCATTTTTGTGCGTGTTTGCGTACAATTCTGCATCATTTCGCGGATAAATTGCATTCTTTGCATCTTAAAATGCGGCATTCGCACTTGCACAATCGGGCTGCATCCGCCACTTGAGACGTGCCTTTCAGGCATCCTCTCCCAAACTTTTCAAGCCCGGCACCCAGTGCCGGGCTTTTTTCTTGTCCACCGCAACAGCCACGCAAAGCACGCGCCGGGATTGTCCTTAGCCAGTAGCGCGACCCCCTCGCGCCCTCGGCACAGCCTGCCGCCGATTGCATTCATTTGCCCCCGTTCCTAGCTAAACAGCTGTACTCCGTTTGCACAGGAACCTTCGATGGCCGACGCCGAAACCGCCGCTCCCGACCGCACCATCCGTCTCCAGGTCGCACCCGCGCGGCAGGATGAATCCGGCGCCGGAATTGCGCGGATGCCGCGCTCGGCCTTCCAGAAGCTCGGTATCACCGAGGGCGATGTGGTCGAAATCCGCGGCAAGCGCGTGACCGCAGCGATCGCGATGGCCGCCTATCCCGAGGATGACGCGCTCGACGTGGTCCGCCTCGACGGTCTCCAGCGCGCCAACGCGCAAGGCGGATCGGGCGAGCATGTCGAGATCGCGCGCGGCGAATCCCGCCCGGCCACTCGCGTCGTCTTTGCCCCGGCCCAGCGCGAGATGCGCCTGCAAGGCCCGACCCAGGCGCTGAAGCGTAACTTCTTCCGCCGTCCGCTGGTGGCCGGAGACCTCGTCGCCACCACCGGCCAGCAGCCCGTGCAGAACATGCCCGCCGATGTGCGCCAGCTGCTGCGCGCGCCGGCCTATGCCCTGACCCAGATCCGCCTCACCGTCGCTTCGACCACCCCCAAGGGCCTTGTCCACATCGACGAGAACACCGAGGTCGAACTGCGCGCCGAGTTCGAGGACCCGCGCGGCGGCCGTGCGGTCGTCAACTACGACGATGTCGGCGGGATGGAGGAAACCATCCGGGCACTGCGTGAGATGGTCGAACTGCCGCTCCGCTATCCCGAACTGTTCATCCGCCTCGGGGTCGAGCCGCCCAAGGGCGTGCTGCTCCACGGCCCGCCGGGCACCGGCAAGACCCGCCTCGCGCAGGCGGTCGCCAATGAAAGCGACGCCGAATTCTTTACCATCAACGGCCCGGAGATCATGGGTTCGGGCTATGGCGAATCGGAAAAGCGCCTTCGGGAAGTGTTCGAGGAAGCCGCCCGCGCCAGCCCCGCGATCATCTTCATCGACGAGATCGATTCGATCGCGCCCAAGCGCACGCAGGTGCCGGGCGAGGCGGAAAAGCGGCTTGTCGCCCAGCTTCTGACCCTGATGGACGGGCTCGAAAAGCGCGCCAATCTCGTCGTGATCGCTGCCACCAACCGGCCTGACGCGATCGACGAGGCGCTGCGTCGTCCCGGCCGTTTTGACCGCGAAATCGTGATCGGCGTTCCCGATCAGCGCGGGCGGCGCGAGATAATCGGCATCCACACCCGCGGGATGCCGCTGCAGACGGAAGTCGATCTCGACGAACTGGCCCGTGTCACGCATGGCTTCGTCGGCGCGGATATCGCCGCGCTGGCGCGGGAAGCCGCGATCGAGGCGGTACGCCGGATCATGCCACGTCTCGACCTCGATGAACGCACCATCCCGCCCGAGGTGCTCGAAGACCTGTGCGTCACCCGCGACGATTTCCTCAGCGCGTTGAAGCGCGTCCAGCCGAGCGCGATGCGCGAAGTGATGGTGCAGGTGCCCAATGTCTCATGGGACGATATCGGCGGCGCGGGCGAGGCGATCGACAAGCTGAAGGAGGGAATCGAACTGCCCCTCAAGAACCCTGATGCCTTCCGCCGTCTCGGCATCCGTCCGGCCAAGGGATTCCTGCTTTATGGCCCACCCGGAACGGGGAAGACCCTGCTCGCCAAGGCCGTCGCCAAGGAGGCGGAGGCGAACTTTATCTCGATGAAGTCCTCCGACCTTTTGTCCAAGTGGTATGGCGAGAGCGAGCAGCAGATCACCAAGCTGTTCGCCCGCGCCCGCGCGGTGGCGCCTTGCGTGATCTTCATCGACGAGATCGACAGCCTCGTTCCCGCCAGAGGCTCGGGCCAGGGAGAGCCGCAGGTGACCGGTCGGGTGGTCAACACAATCCTTGCCGAGATGGACGGGCTGGAGGAGCTGCAATCGGTGGTGGTGGTCGGCGCGACCAACCGGCCGACGCTGGTCGACCCTGCACTGCTGCGCCCGGGCCGGTTCGACGAATTGGTTTACGTCGGCACCCCCGACAAGGCGGGCCGCGAGCACATCCTCGGCATTCACACCGAAAAGATGCCGTTGGGCAGCGACGTCGATCTGGCGGCTCTGGCGGCGCAGACCGAGCGGTTCACCGGCGCCGACCTCGAAGACCTCGTGCGCCGGGCTGGCCTTGCCGCATTGCGCCGGGTGGGCGGCGAAGTGAGCGCGGTCGAAGGCCGCGACTTCGACGCCGCGCTCAAGGATTCGCGCGCAACCGTGACCGCGGAGATGGAGGACGAATACCTCAAAATGCGCGGCGAGTTGAAGAAGCGTGCCGCCGCAGTGCAGCCGATCGGGTTCTTCTCGCCCGAGATGCTCAAGCCGACACGGGAGAAGAAGCACGACTGATGTTCGCTGAATGTTTCACGTGAAACATCAGTGCCAATCGTCATCCCGGCGCAAGCTGGGGTGACGGGATGGCGTCAATGCGCAGCGTCCCAGCTCAGCCCGGTCCCGATGTCCACGCCCAAAGGTACGGTCAGTTCGACCGATGGCAACGCGGCTTCGGCCATCACCTGCCGGATCACCGGCGTTGCAGCCTCCACGCGCGCCTCGGGCAATTCGAACACCAGTTCGTCGTGCACCTGCAGCAGCATCCGCACATCATGCAGGCCCGCATCCGCCAGCGCGGGCAGCATCCGCGCCATCGCGCGCTTGATGATGTCGGCGCTGGTGCCCTGGATCGGCGCATTGATCGCGGCGCGTTCTGATCCCTGCCGTTCGGCCTGGTTCTTGGAATTGATCCGCGGGAACCATGTCTTGCGGCCGAACAACGTCTCGGAATAGCCCTTGGCCCGGACGCTCTCCAGAGTCTCGTGGATGTAACGCTGGATGCCCGGGAAACGCTGGAAATAGGTGTCGATCATCGCCTGCGCCTCTTCAGGCGGCACTTCCAGCCGCGCGGCGAGGCCCCAGCGACTGATGCCATAGAGGATCGCGAAGTTGATCGTCTTGGCACGGGCGCGGGTGTCGCGGGTGACCTCGCCGAACATCTCGCGCGCGGTGCGGGCGTGGATGTCCTCGCCTTCAGCAAAGGCTTCCTTGAGGCTGGCAACATCGGCCATGTGCGCGGCCAGCCGCAGTTCGATCTGCGAATAGTCCGCCGCGAGCAGCACGTTGCCCGGTTCCGGCACGAAGGCCTCGCGGATCTGACGGCCTATGGCGGTGCGGATCGGGATGTTCTGGAGGTTGGGGTCGGTCGAGGAGAGCCGCCCGGTCTGAGCACCCACAAGGCTGTAGCTGGTGTGCACCCGCCCCGTATCAGGGTTGATCGCCGCCTGCAGCGCGTCGGTATAGGTGGACTTGAGCTTGGCGAGCTGCCGCCATTCCAGCACCAGCCGCGCAATCGGGGCGCCCTCGGCGGCGAGTTTCTCCAGCACCGAGACGTCGGTGGAGTATTGCCCGCTCTTACCCTTCTTGCCGCCCTTGTAGCCAAGCTTGTCGAACAGAATATCGCCAAGCTGCTTGGGGCTGCCGACGGTGAATTCCTGTCCGGCGACAGCATGGATCTCACCCTCGAGTCGCCCGATCTCGACCGAGAACTCCTCCGACAGTTTCGCCAGCCTTGCACGGTCCACGCGGATTCCTTCGCGCTCCATCCGCGCGACAACCGGAATCAGCGGACGGTCGACGCGTTGATACACGCGCGAGCCACCCTCCACCGCCAGACGCGGCTTGAGGTACGCGTGCAGCCGCCATGTGACGTCGGCATCCTCGGCGGCATAGGCGGTCGCGTGGTCAAGCGGCACTTCGGCAAAGCCGATCGCCTTCTTGCCGGTGCCGCACAGGTCCTTGAACGGGATCGGCGTGTGGCCGAGGTGGCGCTGCGAGAGCTCGTCCATCCCGTGGCCGCCCCCCATCCCATCCTCGCCGCGCCCCGCGTCAAGGTTGAAGCTGATCACCATCGTATCGTCGATCGGACTGACCGCGATACCCTGCCGCGCCAATACGTTGAGATCATACTTGCCGTTCTGGAAGATCTTGAGGACGGCCTCGTCCTCCAGCAACGGCTTAAGCGCGGCGATGGCCGCTGCCATCGGCACCTGCTCGGGCTTCTGCACGAACATGTCGGTGCCGCCGTGCCCGAGCGGGATGTAGCAGGCATCATTTGGCCCCAAGGCAAGGCTGACCCCGACCAGATCGGCGCGGATCGCATCAAGCGAGGTCGTCTCGGTATCCACCGCCACCATCTGCGCGGCGCGCGCGCGGGCGACCCATGCCTCCAGCCGATCAAGCGTCTGCACCGTCTCATAGGCGGCATGGTCGATCGCGGGCATTTCGGGGGGCAGCTGGCGGTTGCCGCCCTCCCCTGCCGTTGCAGCGGCGCCTGCGGTGGTCGGCTTGGGCGGGTTAAGGTCGGTGGTGCGCGAGGGGCTGCCGTGCCCCGCATCAAGCCGCCGCAGCAACGACGTGAAACCGTGGGTCTGGAGGAACAGCGCCAGCGGCTCGGGCGGGACCGGGCCGAGTTTCATTTCGTCCAAGGGCTGGGGAAGGTCGCAATCCTCTCTCAGCGTCACCAAAATCTTGGAAAGCTCGGCATCGCCGCGCCCCTCGATCAGCCGGTCGCGCAGTTTGGAGGGCTTCATCGCCTCCGCCGAATCCAGCGCCGCGGTCAGCGAGCCGTGCTCGGCAATCAGCTTGGATGCCGTCTTGGGGCCGATGCCGAAGATGCCCGGCACATTGTCCACCGCATCGCCCATCAACGCCAGCACATCGCCGACCAGTTCAGGGCCGACGCCGAACTTCTCCTCGACTTCCGGCAGCCAGATGCGCTGGTTCTTCATGGTGTCGAGCATGTCGATGCGGGCGGTGCCGTGGGGCGTCTCCAATTCGCCGATCAGCTGCATCAGGTCCTTGTCGGAACTGACGATGGTGACATCCCAGCCCTGTTCCTGCGCACGGCGGGCGTAAGTGGCGATGAGATCGTCCGCCTCCAGCCCCTGAACCTCTATGCAAGGCAGACTGAAAGCGCGGGTGGCATCGCGGATCAGCGGGAACTGCGGCTTCAGGTCCTCGGGCGGTTCGGGGCGGTTGGCTTTGTAGTGTTCGTAGATTTCGTTGCGGAAGCTGACGCCGCTGGCATCGAGGATCACCGCAAGATGCGTCGGCCCGTCGGCGGCATCCAGATCGGCAGCCAGTTTCCACAGCATCGTGGTGTAGCCATAGACCGCGCCCACCGGCGTCCCCTCGGGGTTCGTCAGCGGGGGCAGGCGGTGATAGGCCCGGAAGATGTAGGACGAGCCGTCGACGAGATAAAGATGCTGCTTATCGGACATGCCGCCTGCTAGCAGGCGCAGGCTCACGCGGGTAGGGGGCGCAGGCAGATCGCGCTTGCGGTGAAGCGTTCGGCAATTGTGGCAGAATTGCGGCAAAAACAGGGCGTAGCGCCTTAATCGGCTTGTCTTGGCGCACCTTGCCCCTTAGCCTTAAAACCGAACCGGATGAGAGATAACCCGGTCCGCGCGCCCCGTCCGGGTCGTGTGACAACCGCAGGATAAAGGATTTCCATCATGCGCAAGATCATCCTCGCTGCCGCCATCGCCACCTCGGCTCTGGGCCTGGCTGCTTGCAGCGAATCGGCTGAAACCGAAACCGGTGACGCCGTCGACGCTATGGCTGACGACGCCGAAGCCAACGCCGACAATGCCGGCGCCGAGATCGAAGGCGCAGTCGACGAAACCGCTACCGGCATCGAAGCCGCCGCTGATTCGGCTGCCGACACCGCCGAAAAGACCACTGACGAAATCGGCGCCGAAGCCGAGAAGATCGCTGCCGAAGCCGAGCAGGCTGCCGAGTAATCGGACGCTGGCGGCGCGCCTCTGCGGGCGCTCAGATCAAAACAAAGGGCGGTGCCGCAAGGCGCCGCCCTTTTTGCTTGCAGGTGTGCCGAGGCCCCTAGCCGCCGGTGGCGTATGGCGCTCTCGCCCAGTTGCGCGTGGGATTTTGCTGCGCCTTGGCGGCAAAGCCATCGTAAAGCGCACGGGCGATGGCGGCGATCCGCTCCTCGCGCGCCTGCTTGGTGCCCTGCCCGGTGACATAGATCGCCACCGCGATCACGCGCCCGTCCGGGCATTCGATCAGGCCGATATCGCTCGAGGTGTTGTTGAGTGATCCGGTCTTGTGGCTGACCCGCGCTTCGAGCGGGATGTGCGCGGGGATGCGGCGCTTGCCGGTGACGGTGCGGCTCATCGAGCCGAGCAGCACCTGGCGGCTCTGGTCGGAGAGATATTCGCCGCGGTAGATGCCGGCGAGCAGCCGCGCCATCGTGCGCGGAGTCGCCGCGTCGCGGGTGTCGATATAGGTCGCCGGATTATACTGGCCGTCGTCGCGCACCAGCGTGGCGATATCGCGGTTGATCGAGAAATTGCTGATGCCCTTGCGCCGGATCCAGTCGTTGACCACTGCCGGACCGCCGACCGCTGCCAGTAGCGCATCGGTGGCCGGGTTGGACGAACGGGTGATCATCAGCTCGATCAGGTCGGCCGCCGGCAAATACTGCCCGGCACGCACCGGCGCCTTGGCCGAGGAATACTTGGCCGAAGCCACCGGCAGCAGCAGCGGAAATTCGCTGGAGAGCGAATACTTCCCCTTCTCGACCATCTCGAGATAGGTCGCGGCCACTGCCACCTTGCTGGTCGAGGCCATCGGGAAAAGCTGGTCGCCCAGCACCATGACTTCTTCGCCAGTGGCCAGATCCACCGCGGCAACGCCGATGCGGCCCAGCGCCGGATCGGCCAGCTTGGCGATGCGCTGCTGGAACGAGGAGGCATAGACCGCATCGAAGCTCTGCGGCTCGCGCAGTTGCGTGCCGAATGTGCTGTCGAAGGTGGCCTGGAGTTCGTCCTGCGCCGCCGCAGGCTGAGCCAGCGCCGCGAAGGAGGCGGCAAGGCCGACAAAAGCGGCGAGAATGCGGGGACGTGCCATGCGCTAAGGCTACTCCGACAGGGTTGAGGCGATCTTAACGACCAACTTATCCACACCCGATTCGCCGCTGCAAGCTTTCGTTTGGCCGCGTGCGACGAATGGTGCGTGTGGCAAGGCAGGGCCGCACCCGCCCGCGACGAAACGAAGCCATGCGGCTGCTCGACTGGGACCGCAGGTTCGTCGATTGGCGTCTTGCCCGGCATTTGGCGCACTTGACTGCGCGCCCACGCAAGGCAGTCTGCGCGGCAAGCACTGATCCAAGGGAACCTTTTCCAATGACCGACACCGTCACCCGCCGCGCCGCGCGCGCCGGCCTTGCCGCCCTGCTTCTGTCCGCCTCGGGCGTCGCTTATGCGCAAAGCGCTCCGATCGTGAAGCCCGGCGCGCCCGGGCAGGCAAGCAAGACGCTGTCCGCTGCCGAGGCGACCAAGCTGGCGCAGGCGAGCTACCTTCCGGCGGATGTCGCCTTCATGCAGGCCATGATCGTCCACCACCAGCAGGCAGTCGACATGGCCAAGCTGGTCAAGGACCGCACCAACACCGAAGAGCTCAAGACCATCGCGGGCCGCATCGAATCCTCGCAGGCCGACGAAATCGCCTTCATGCAGACCTGGCTCAAGGAGCGGGGCGAACCGGCGGAAGACCCGATGATGAAGGGTCACGCCGAACATATGCACCACATGATGAAGGGCATGGCATCGCCCGAGGACCTTAAGGCGCTGGCCGCTGCCAAGGGGACGGATTTCGACCGCCAGTTCCTCACCCTGATGATCGCCCACCACGATGGCGCGGTCGACATGGTCAAAAAGCTGCTGGACGTTGAAGGCACCGCCGCCGATCCAGTGCTGTTCCAGTTCGTCGGTGACGTCGAAAGCGAGCAAAAGACCGAAATCGGCCGGATGGACAAGGTGCTCGCCAAGCTCTCGGCCGACCCGCGTTCGGGTCTTGCCGCGGGGTTCGACAATGCGGGCGAAGCGATCATGGGCCTGACCAAACTCGCGACCCTCAAGAAGCCCGCCGGCTTCTTCAACCCCGCCAACCCCGCCGACCTGCGCCCGCTCGCCGCGCCCAAGAAGGGTGAGGAGAAGAAGGCCGAAACCAAGCCCACCGAAGCCGCGCCGGCAGCCACCCCCGCTCCGGCCGATGGCGCGGCTGCTGCCGCCACACCGGCGCGCGAGGAAGAGGACAGCCTCACCGAATATGCCGAGCGTTCCCCGCTGCTCGATTTCGCCAACACCGACATGGCCTTCTTCGGCGATGTGATGGCGGCGGGATCGTATCACGGGTTCAACATCTACAAGCTCGGCGCCGATGGCATCCCGACCCTCAAGAGCTCGGTCGTCTGCCCCGGGGGGCAGGGTGACGTCTCCGTCGTCGGCAACATCCTTGTCATGAGCGTCGAGCAGACACGCGGGCGCGTTGACTGCGGGCTGGAAGGCGCACCCGGCAAGGTCAACGAGGACCGCTTCCGCGGCCTGCGCGTCTTCGACATCTCCGATCTCGCCGCCCCGCGTCAGGTTGGCGCCGTGCAGACCTGCCGCGGCAGCCACACGCATTCGGTCGTCAGCGCCGATGACAAGCGCCTGATCGTCTATAACTCGGGCACCGCCAATATCCGCGACGAGAAGGAACTGGCGGGGTGCATCGGCGAAATCCCCGGCGACACGCGCACCGCGCTCTTCTCCATCGACGTGATCGAGATTCCACTGGCCGATCCGTCCAAGTCCCGCATCGTCAAGTCCCCGCGCGTCTTTGCCGACGAGACAACCGGCGAGATCGCCGGGTTGTGGACCGGCGGCGATCACGGCGACGGCACGCAAGACACCGCGCCGACCGACCAGTGCCACGACATTACCGTCTTCCCGTCGCTGAAGCTGGCCGCAGGGGCGTGCTCGGGCAACGGCATCCTGTTCGACATCGCCGATCCGCTGAACCCCAAGCGTATCGACGTCGTGACCGACACCGGCTTTGCCTATTGGCATTCGGCCACCTTCAACAATGACGGCACCAAGGTGATCTTCACCGACGAATGGGGCGGCGGCGGGCGTCCGCGCTGCAAGGCGTCGGACCCCAAGACCTGGGGCGCCAACGCGATTTATGACATCAAGGACGGCAAGCTCGTGTTCCGCGCGCACTACAAGATGCCCGCGCCGCAGAGCGACAAGGAAAATTGTGTCGCGCACAACGGATCGATCATCCCCGTCCCGGGCCGCGATCTGTTCGCGCAGGCGTGGTATCAGGGCGGCCTGTCAGTGATGGACTTCACCGATAGCGCGAACCCCAAGGAAATCGCCTATTTCGACCGCGGTCCGATCGATGCCAAGCAGATGGTGCTGGGGGGCTACTGGTCGGTCTACTGGTACAAGGGTCACATCTACGGCACCGAAATCACGCGCGGGATCGATGTGTTCGCGCTCGAGGCTGGTGACGAACTGACCGAAGCGGAAATCGCCGCTGCAAAGGCCGCGAAGTATCAGGACGACCGCTTCAACCCGCAGACCCAGACCCGCGTGACGTGGGATAAGGGCGTGATCGAAGCTGCCGAGGCAAGCCGCAAGGGCGGCTGAGGCAACACAGCACGGGAGTCGGCCGGGCGCCAGAAGCTCAGGCCGGCTCCAGCGTGTCGCTGCGGCTTGCCGACATGGCCCGGCGCAGTGCGGCAGCAAGGCCTTCGGCGCTCGCCGGCTTGGGGACGATCTCGGCCTCGAACCCGAGTTCAGGCGTGTCGGCGACAGGGTCGGAATAGCCGGTGCAATAGACGAAGGGGATTGCCAGCGCCCTCAGCGCCACGGCGACGCGCCTTCTGCTCTGACCGGCAAGGTTCCAGTCAAGGATTGCCAGATCGAACAGGAAATCCTTGCGCAGGCCAGCGCCGAACAGCGCGGGCAGGCGAATGATCAGGCTTGCGGGAAAGCGGCGTTCGACAAAGGTTTCGAGCATCCGGCGGTTGCGGCCATAGGCCAGTTCCTGCTGGTAGGCGGCGGTGCCCTCGACATCGCGCCCGGCGAAATCCGCCAGCACGGCGATGGAAGAAATTAGCACGAAGCGTTCCGCTTCCACCCGGTCGAGCCGCGCGATCAGGGCGTTGATCTGGGCCTTGTCCCATTCGGGCGCGCGGTTGGCTTCGACCATCGAGCCGGGCGCGGCGGCGCAGACCAGCGTGCCGAACGCCTGCCCCTCGATTGCGGCGATATTGGCGCTATTGAAGCAGGCATCGAACCGCGCCTGGCGCAGCAAGGCACCGCCGACAAAGCCGGTGTGGCCGATCAGGCCTGTGGGCAAGGAGGAAGCGTCAGCGGGGTTCATCGCATGTTGGGCCGGGGCTGCTTTCGTGTCCGCACAATGCGTCCCGACGAGCCCGACAGCCGCAGAGGCCGCCGGACCAGCCTAGTCCGCGCCCATACGCGATAATTAATATTGCTCTAGATTGGGTTAACCACCCCGGCTTCAGGCGCGGGCGGCGATCTCGGCAGCATCGAAATAATGGATGCGCAAGGTCCGCAGCAAGCCGTCCTCGAAGGTCCCGGCCTCGCAGATCGTCTGGGTGAAGGGTGCGCTGCCGTCCTTCGGGTGCATGGTGAGGCGGATCACCATCACGGCGTGGGTCTCACCCCCGGTGCAATCGAGGATTTCGAGCTCGGTGCTGCCCCAGGTGCCATACATCGCCGCCGCGCAGCGCTGTAGCGCGTCCTTGCCGCGCCACTCGCCCGCAAAGGGCAGCGAATTGGCCTCGTAGAGCACGAAATCGGGATGGATCAGCGCCTCGACCGCATCCCAATCGCGGGTGCCGGCGGTGGCATAGACCCTCGCCAGAAGTTCCCTCGGCGTGCTCACTCTTCGATGGTGCCGATCAGATCGCCGACCTTGTAGACCGCGCCTTCCTCGCCGGTGGGATGGATGATCCCGCTGGCCTGGGCCTCGATCTCGGTCGTGCTCTTGTCGGTCTCGACGGTGTAGATGATGTCACCCTTCTCGACGCGCTCGCCCTCGCCGAACATCCATTCGACGAGGGTCATTTCAACAGCGCTCATGCCGAGCTTCGGGATGCGGATTTCCGATGCCATTTAGTGCTTACCTACCGATGCCTTGATCTGCGCGACAATGTCCGACTTCTGCGGAATCCATGCCTGTTCGAGGTGCGAGGCGAAGGGCACGGCCGAGAACGTCCCGCCGATCCGCCGCACCGGTCCCTTGAGGCTGTCCCAGCACTTTTCCTGGATATTGGCGGCAAGTTCCGCACCGGTGCCGAAGGGGCGAACCGCCTCGTGCAGAGTGATCGCGCGGCCGGTCTTGCGCACCGACGCCAGCACGGTTGCCTCATCGTACGGAGCGATGGTGCGCAAGTCGATCACCTCGACGCTGATGCCTTCCTTGGCGAGGTCGTCAGCCACAGCCAGCGCATCCAGCACGGTGCGGCCATAGGTGATGAGGCTGATGTCGGTGCCTTCGCGTGCGATGGCCGCCTTGCCGAGCGGGACGCGGTAGCCCGGGCCCGGATCTTCCGACTTCAGGCCGTAGCACAGGATATTCTCGATGAAGATCACCGGGTCATTCGCGTCGATCGAGGCCCGCATCAGTCCGCGCGCGTCGGCGGCGTTGCTGGGGGTGACGACATGGATCCCCGCGACGTGGGCGAACCACGCCTCCAGCATGTCCGAGTGCTGACCGCCGAAGCCGACGCCGACGCCGGTGGTGGTACGAATCACTATCGGGCACGGGGTCTGTCCGCCCGACATGAAGCGCAGCTTGGCGGCGTGGTTGACGATCTGGTCCATGCACACGCCGACGAAGTTCATCAGCATAATTTCGGCAATCGGGCGCTGGCCTGCGAGAGCGGCACCCACCGCCGCACCGATAATCGCGGTTTCCGAGATCGGCGTCGCGCGGATGCGGTGTTCGCCATACTTTTCGGTCAGGCCCGAGGTGACCTTGAACACCCCGCCGCCCTGCTTGGCCGAAACGTCCTCGCCGAGGCAGAACACGCCCGCGTCTTCGGCCATCGCCTCGTCAATGGCGAGGTTCAGCGCCTGGGTCATGGTGATCTGGGCCATCAGGCGGTCTCCTCCAGCACGTCTTTGTAGATTTCGTCGGTATCGGGCAGCGGCGCGGCGAGCGCGTGCTCGACCGCGGCGTTGATCTGCGCGTCAATGTCGGCAACGATCGCGTCCAGCTGCTCTTCGGTGAACTGGTGCTCCAGCATCACCTTGCGCAGCTTGGGCAGCGGGTCTTCCGCCTTCATCTCGGCGATGTGCTCGGGCGGCATGTAGCTGAAGTCCGAACCGAAGAAGTGGCCCATCATGCGGTAGCACATCGCCTCAACCAGCGTCGGCCCTTCGCCGGCGCGGGCGCGGGCGACGGCTTCAACCATCGCCGGGTAGATCTGGTGGACGTCATTGCCGTCAACCGTCACGCCCTTCATCCCGTAGCCCGCTGCGCGGGTGGCGATGTTGGGGCTGTCGGTGTGATCGGCATAGGCGGTGTGCTCGCCATAACGGTTGTTCTGGCACAGGAAGATGACCGGCAGCTTGTAGAGCTGCGCCATGTTCATCGCTTCGTGGAAGCCGCCGATATTGGCCGCGCCGTCACCAAAGCTGACCAGCGTCACGCGGCCATCGCCGTTGTTCTGGCTCGCCATCGCAAGACCGTTGGCGATGGGGAGGCCCGAGCCCACGACACCGGTGGTGACCATGATCCCGGTTTCGGGATCGGTGATGTGCATGGTGCCGCCCTTGCCCTTGCAGGTGCCGGTCGCCTTGCCGAGGCATTCGCCCCACCACTTCTCCATCGGGATGCCCTTGGCGGTCTGCTCGCCCTGCCCGCGATAGGTGCAGACGACGTAGTCCTCCTTCTCGAGCGCCGCCATCGCCGCGGCCGAGACCAGCTCCTGCCCGCGCACGCAGTAATACATCACCGCCACCTTGCCGCCCATCAGCAGCTCGCGGAACTTCTCGTCGGTGCGGTTCACCTTCATCGTGCGGGTGTAGATGTCGAGCAGCTTGTCGCGGTCGATCTGGGCCATGTGTGTCACCTTTAGGGGTAAGCGGGAATTAGAATTGAACGCGCTGGGTGAACCCGCCGTCGACGACGATGTTCGCACCCGTCATGTAAGGCACCGCGGGGCTGGCGACGAAGACGATCGCCTTGGCCACCTCCACCGGCTCGCCGAAGCGGCCCATCGGCATCTTGGCGAGGGTCGCATCGTAGAGCGGCTTCATATGCTCCTCGATGATCTCCCAGTTGCCGCCCTTGTAGTAGATCGCGCCTGGCGAAACCGTGTTCACGCGGATGCCCTTGGCGGCATAGGCCTGCGAAAGCTGCGAGGCATAGGTGATCAGCGCGGCCTTCAGCGCGTTGAACGGGTTGGGCGCGATGAAGGTTTCGAGGGCGGCGGTCGAAGACAGCATCACGATCGAGCCGGTGCCCGAGGCTTCGAGGTAAGGCGTCAGGGTCTCGACCGCATAGGCCGCGCCCTTGATGTCCATGTCGAGACAGGCCTGCCAGTCACCCGCGCCGCCGGTGCCCGAGGCGCTGGCGGTGTGAACGAAGATATCGCAGCCGCCGAGTTCCTTGACGGCCTTCTCCAGCCACGCCTGATAGGCTTCGGTGCCGGTCGCCATGTCGAAGACTTCGGCAAACACCTTGCCGGGGCCAGCCGCGTCGATCTCGGCGACGGCGGCGGCGATCTTGTCTTCCTTGCGGGAGAAGAAGGCGACATCCGCGCCCTCGGCAGCGAACAGCTTCAACGCCTGAAGCCCGAGGCCATGCGCCCCGCCGTTCATGATGACCTTCTTGCCCTTGAGTCCCAGATCCATAGCGCCTCTCCCCGGCTTTAGCTTTGCAGGCTGAGGGGATAGCCGAGTGGGGGGGCGGGGCGTATCGTCAATTTTGGGGGGTTGGGGGTGTGAAGGCTTCAGGAGTCCGCCGACTGGAAGCCCGCATTGGATGGATCGTGTCGTGCAATGAACCCGTGCCACTTCCCATCACTCAGCCTCGACCCGACCTTTTGAGCATAGCGATCAGGCGGGAGGACGCGTCTCGCGCGATGCCTGTGGATGTTGCAGTACCAACAGGCGGCAACGATGTTCTCAGATACATCGAGACCTCCATCACTCCGTGCGACGAGGGGCTCGGCGGTGGCTTGAAAAAAGCGCGCATTCTTGACGGTGATGGCGTGTCGCTGTGCAAACTGCTCGGGATTGTGATGCCACATTGGCTGGCAACAATAGAAACAAAGCCCGCTTTGCAGGCCGACCTTTTTGCGTCTGATTCTGGAAACCTTCTTCAATTCATACCTCCAATGACAAGATGTCATTGTGGTATGCCCCGGCGGTTTGCCGTCCCGAGGCAGGTGAGCTTATGCTCGCATACTAGGCCGCTTGTTCGTGCCCCACAGTCCTCGAATGAAACGCGTATTCGCTGATTCGATAGACTAAAGGCCTTCAAATGTCGCGCATTGCAAGCAGAGCGCGCTTTCACCGCAATGGCCGAAAGCTTGACGGACTCCCACTCGGTCGCACAGCGAGCGCAAGCGCGACTGCGCGCCCGCAGGTGCCCGGAACGTAGCGTAGCGAAGTGGAGGATCAGCACCGAGGACGCTCGCACGGACGTGCAAGCGAAACCACAAGGACTCCATTCTCGTCTTCGACGAGAGTGGTGCTGCTGGGGAGGATTGAACTCCCGACCTCACCCTTACCAAGGGTGCGCTCTACCACTGAGCTACAGCAGCGCCGGACAAGGCGCGCCCTATTGTCGCGCGGTCACCTATTGTCAAGCGGCCCTTGATGACCGTGCCTCTAATCTGCAAGGCGTTTCATATGAGTGAAGAGCCTCGCAAGAATATGTCCCATGCGGAAGCCCGCGCGGAGCGTCTCGCGGCAAAGCTGCGCGAGAACCTGCGGCGGCGCAAAGCGCAGGCGCGCGCGATTGGCGAATCACCAACAGAAACGCTTCCCAATCCGCCTCGCGAAAGCTAACCCCCCGCGCTCTGATGTAGTGAGAGGACCAGGCCGCCCGCTCCCCCACCCTTCCACCCGGAGCCTGCCGGGTTACCATCCGGGTGGAAGGGTGGGGGAGCGGGCGGCGCGGCAAGACGGAGTTAGAATGCCCAAGCTCATCCTCGTCCGCCACGGCCAGAGCCAGTGGAACCTCGAAAACCGCTTCACCGGCTGGTGGGATGTCGACCTGACCGAACAGGGCGTGGCCGAAGCCAGGGCTGCCGGCGAACTGATGAAGGCCAAGGGCGTGCTGCCCACGGTCGGATTCACCTCGCTCCAGACGCGCGCGATCCGGACGCTCAATCTGGCGCTCGAAGCGGCGGGGCGGCTGTGGATCCCGGTTATCAAGGACTGGCACCTGAACGAGCGGCACTATGGCGGGCTGACCGGCCTCGACAAGCAGGAAACCCGCGAGAAGCATGGCGACGAACAGGTGCTGATCTGGCGCCGCAGCTTCGATGTGCCGCCGCCGGTGTTGGAAGCGGGGAGCGAGTTCGATCTCGCCGCCGACCCGCGCTATGCCGGGATCGCGATTCCGAACACCGAAAGCCTCAAGCTGACGATTGAACGAGTACTGCCCTATTGGGAAAGCGACATCCTGCCCGTGCTCGCCCGCGGCGAGACGGTGATCATCTCGGCCCACGGCAACAGCTTGCGCGCGCTGGTGAAGCATCTGTCGAACATCTCGGATGCGGACATCGCCGATCTCGAAATTCCCACCGGGCAGCCGATCATCTATGACTTCGAAGGCAGCACGCCCGTGGGCGAGCGTTATTACCTGAAGGACGCGTGATGGAAGCCACCGGGGGCAAGGTCGCAATCGTGATGGGCAGCCAGTCGGACTGGCCGACCATGAAGGCCGCCGCCGAAGTGCTGGACGAGCTGGAAGTGCCTTACGAGGCGCGCATCACCTCGGCGCACCGCACGCCTGACCGGATGGTCGCTTTCGCCAAGGGGGCCGAGGGCGAGGGGTTCTCCGTCATCATCGCAGGCGCAGGCGGCGCGGCGCATCTGCCCGGCATGATCGCCAGCATGACGCATCTGCCGGTGCTGGGCGTTCCGGTGCAGTCCAAGGCACTGAGCGGGATGGATAGCCTGCTCTCGATCGTGCAGATGCCGGGCGGCATTCCTGTCGGCACGCTGGCGATCGGCGAGGCCGGAGCGAAGAATGCAGGGCTGCTCGCGGCCTCGATCCTCGCGCTGGGCGACGAGGCCCTGTCCGAGCGGTTGCAGGATTGGCGCGCGGCCAAGACCGCGGCTGTCGGCGAGGTGCCGGAAGACTGATGCTGCCCGCAGGTTCCACCATCGGCATTCTGGGCGGCGGGCAGCTGGGCCGGATGATGGCCGTGTCCGCGCTCCAGCTCGGCTACCGCGTGATCGGCTATGCGCCTGCGGGCGATAATGTCGCGGCCGATGCGTGCAGCGCTTTCATCACCGCCGATTGGGACAATGCCGCCGCGCTGGCGCAGTTCGCGGAGGCCAGCGATGTGGTGACGTGGGAGTTCGAAAACGTCCCCGTCAGCACCGTCCAGGCCCTGCCCAGCCCCCTGTTAGCCTGCCCTTTGCGCGCCCTTGAGGTCGCTCAGGACAGGTTTCACGAGAAACATTTCGTCAGCGAACTGGGCGGAAGGCCGGCGCCCTATGCCCGGGTCGACAGCGCCGAAACCCTCGCCGCAGCCATCGCCGAAGTCGGGACACCCGGCATCCTCAAGACCGCGCGCGATGGCTATGACGGCAAGGGCCAGTGGCGGGTGCGCTCGTTGATCGAGGCTGGCGCGCTCGTCTATCCCGGCGTGACCTGCATCTACGAAGGCTTCGTCACCTACGAGACCGAGTTCTCGGTGATCCTCGTGCGCGGCAAGGATGGTCAGGTAAAGTTCTGGGATTCCACGGCAAATCTGCATGAAGGCGGGATGCTGGCGCTGTCGGTGCTGCCCGCCGGCCCGCTGGTCGAGGCGCAGGTGCCCGCCGCGCGGGAGCTGGCCGCCAGGGTCGCCGATGCGCTCGGCTATGTCGGGGTGCTGACGCTGGAATTCTTCGCCACCCGCGAGGGGCCGGTCTTCAACGAGATGGCCCCGCGGGTGCATAATTCCGGCCACTGGACGATCGAGGGCGCGGCCACCAGCCAGTTCGAAAACCACATCCGCGCCATCGCCGGCCTGCCGCTGGGCGGCACCAAGACCCGCTTTGCCAGCATCGAAATGCGCAACATCGTCGGCGAGGACGCGTTGAAAGCCCACGCGATTCTGGCCGAGCCGGGAGAGCCGCACCTCCACCTCTATGGCAAGGCCGAAGCGCGCGAGGGCCGCAAGATGGGCCATGTGACCCGTGTGGGCCACGCGCTTAAATGACGCCGGAAATCGTGCTGATCTACGCCCGCGCCGCCAATGGCGTGATCGGCAAGGATGGCGATCTGCCGTGGCGGCTTCCGGCTGACCTCAAGCATTTCAAGGCGCTGACCCTCGGCAAACCGATGATCATGGGCCGCAAGACCTTCGATAGCCTGCCCGGCCTGCTCCCCGGCCGCCGCCATATCGTCCTCACCCGCGACACTGGCTGGCGGGCCGAGGGGGCCGAGACCGCCGCGACCCTCGATGATGCGCTGGCGTTGGCGGGGGGAGAGAGCATCGCCATCATCGGCGGGTCAGCGGTGTTCGAAGCCTTTTTGCCGCGCGCAGACAGAGTCGAACTCACCCGGATCCATGCCGACTATGAAGGCGACACCTTCATGCCGGAACTCGGCCCCGAGTGGCACGAGGCCGCGCGCGAGGAACACCCCGCCGAAGGCGACTACCCCGCCTTCTCCTTCCTCACCTATCGGAAGGCGGCCGTCTGATGCGCTGGCTCGATCACCGCGATCCTGTTCCCGACGCCCTGCGCGGAGCGATCATCGCGCTCGGCAACTTCGACGGGTTCCATCGCGGGCATCAGGCCGTGGCGGGCGAGGCGATCACATGGGCGCAGGCCGAGGGCCGCCCCTCGATCATCGCCACATTCGATCCCCACCCGGTCACCTTCTTCAAGCCCGATCTGGCGCCCTTCAAGCTGACCACGCTCGAACAGCGGCAGGAACTCTACCTCGCCGCCGGGGCGACCGCGATGCTGGTGTTCCACTTCGATGCCGCGCTGGCGGGGACGAGCGCCGAGGACTTCATCCGCGACATCCTCATTGAGCGTTTCGGCGCGCACGGGGTGGTGACGGGCGGTGATTTCACCTTCGGCAAGGGCGCCAAGGGCAATGTCGCGTCGCTCCGCACCCTTGGCGGCGAGCTCGGCCTGCAATCGCGGGTGGTCGAGGCGGTGGCTGCGGATGGCGAGGTGGTTTCCTCCAGCCGCATCCGCCAGGCCCTGAGGGACGGCGACCCGCAGGAAGCAGCGCGTCTGCTCACCAGGCCCTTCGCCATCAGGGGCATTGTCGAGCATGGCGACAAGCGCGGGCGCATCATCGGCTATCCGACCGCCAACCTCGGGGTCGAGAATTACCTGCGCCCGAAATACGGCATCTATGCCGTGACGGGCCGCATCCTCGCGACGGGGCAGGTGCTCCAAGGCGCGGCCAATATCGGAATCCGCCCGCAGTTCGAACCGCCCAAGGAGCTGCTCGAACCCTTCTTCTTCGACTTCAGCGGCGACCTCTACGGGCAGGAAATCGAGGTGGCCTTCCACCACTACCTGCGCGGCGAGGCGAAGTTCGACTCTCTCGAGGCGCTGATCGAACAGATGGACAAGGATTGCGCCGAGGCGCGGCGGCTTCTAAGCGCGCAGCCGCTATGACCGAAGAATCCAAGCGCGATTACCGGGACACTGTCTTCCTGCCGAAGACCGAATTCCCGATGAAGGCCGGCCTTCCGCAGAAGGAGCCGGGCATTGCCGCGCGTTGGGAGCAGATCGGCCTCTACGACGCCCTGCGCGCCGCGCGGCGCGGGCGCGAGAAGTTCATCCTTCACGATGGCCCGCCCTATGCCAATGGCGATATGCATATCGGCCATGCGCTGAACCACATCCTCAAAGACATGGTCTGCCGCACCCAGAACCTGCTGGGCCGCGATGCGCCTTACGTGCCCGGCTGGGACTGCCACGGCCTCCCCATCGAGTGGAAGGTCGAGGAACAGTACCGCAAGGACAAGAAGGCCAAGCCCGTCCTCTCCGGCGCAGGCCGCGACGAGGCGGCGGTTAAGGCCTTCCGCGACGAATGCCGCGCCTACGCCCAGCGCTGGGTCGATGCACAGCGCGGGCAATTGAAGCGCCTCGGCATCATGGGCGATTGGGACCACCCCTACCTCACCATGCAGAAGGAGAGCGAGGCGGTGATCGTCGCCGAGCTCCTCAAGCTGGCCGAGGCGGGGAACCTCTACCGCGGATCGAAGCCGGTGATGTGGTCGCCGGTCGAACAGACCGCGCTGGCCGAGGCGGAGGTCGAGTACGAGGACATCACCTCGACCCAGATCGACGTGGCGTTCGAGATTGTCGAGTCGCCGATTGCCGAGCTGGTCGGTGCCCACGCGGTGATCTGGACGACGACGCCTTGGACGATACCGGTGAACCAGGCTTTGGCTTATGGGCCGGAGGTTGAGTATGTCGTCGGCGTCTTCCATGGCGGCGCATTTTTGAGCGATCAGACCCATCCTTGGGCGCATGAAAAAGGGGGGAAGGTGCTGATCGCGGCGCCTCTTCTCGAAGAATTCGCGCGTCGTAGTGGTTTGGAAGCGTTTGAAGCGTGGATGACCATGAAAGGCAAAGACCTCGCCGGCACCCTCGCCCGCCACCCGATGCACCATCTCGGCGGGTTCTACGCCGCGGCGCGCCCGCTGCTTCCCGGCGACTTCGTCACTACCGATTCCGGCACCGGCCTCGTCCACATGGCGCCCGACCACGGCGAGGACGACTTCGACCTGTGCAAGGCGAACGGGATCAACCCCGTCTTCGCGGTGATGGACGACGGGCGTTATCGCGACGACTGGGGCTGGCTCGGCGGCGCGGACGAGCGGCGCATGAGCGTCATCAACCCCAAGTTCAACGCGCCGGATGGCCCGATCTGCTCGGACCTGCGCGAAGCGGGCGCGCTGCTCGCGGCGAGTGCCGACTACGCGCACTCCTACCCCCATTCGTGGCGCTCCAAGGCCAAGGTGATCTTCCGCTGCACGCCGCAGTGGTTCGTGCCGATGGACCGCGATCTGGGCGATGGCACCACCCTGCGCGGCAATGCCGTCGCCGCTATCGCCGACACACAGTTCATCCCCGAAAAGGGCCGCAACCGCATCGGCGCGATGGTGGAAGGGCGGCCCGACTGGGTGCTCTCCCGCCAGCGCGCGTGGGGCGTGCCGATCACGCTGTTCGTGCGGCCGGATGGCTCCTACCTGCAAGACCCCGCCGTCAACGCCCGCATCGTCGCGGCAGTGAATGCCGAGGGCATGGACGCTTGGAACAGCGCCAACAAGGCGGCCTTCCTAGGCCCGGACCACAACGCCGACGACTTCGAGATGGTCACCGACATTCTCGACGTCTGGTTCGATTCGGGCTGCACCCACGCCTTCGTGCTGGAAAGCGGGCGCTGGCCAGACCTGAAATGGCCCGCCAACCTCTACCTCGAAGGTTCGGACCAGCATCGCGGCTGGTTTCAGTCCTCCTTGCTGGAAAGCTGCGCCACCCGCGGCCGCGCGCCCTATGATCAGGTTCTCACCCACGGCTTCACGATGGATGCCAAGGGCAAGAAGATGTCCAAGAGCCTCGGCAACACGGTCGATCCGCTGAAGGTGATGGAAACCTACGGCGCGGACATCATCCGGCTGTGGGCGCTGAGCGTCGACTTCACCGAGGATCACCGCATCGGCGACGAGATCCTGAAGGGTGTCGGCGACCAGTATCGCAAGCTGCGCAACACCTTCCGCTACCTGCTCGGCGCGCTCGACGGGTTCGTGGGGGACATGAGCGATGCGGGCGAGCTGCCCGAGCTCGAGGTTTACGTGCTGGCGCTGCTGGCCGATCTCGACCGCAAGCTGAAGGCGGCCGCCGAGGCTTACGACTTCAACAGCTACACCCGCCTGCTGGTCGATTTCTGCAACGAGGACCTCTCGGCGTTCTTCTTCGATATCCGCAAGGACAGCCTCTATTGCGACGGGCCGGACACCACCACGCGCAACGCCTACCGCACCGTGCTCGACCTGCTGTTCCACGCGCTGGTGCGCTATGCCGCGCCGGTGCTGGTGTTCACAGCGGAAGAGGTCTGGATGAGCCGCTATCCCGAGGATGGCGAGGCGGACGATCAGGGCCAGCGCGGGTCTGTCCACCTGCTCGAATGGCCGAGCGTGCCGGGCGTGGTGGTTGAGAACGCCAAGTGGGTGCAGCTGCGCGCCCTGCGCGATGCCGTGAATGAAGCGATCGAACCGCTGCGGCGCGACAAGACCATCCGGTCCAGCCTTGAAGCCGAGGTCATCGTCCCCGCCAGCATGGTGCCCGAAGGTGTCAGCGCCGAAGCTCTCGCCGAGCTGTTCATCACCGCGACAGTCACCCGCGGGCAGGGCGATGCCGTGATCGTCTCCAAGACCAACCACCACAAATGCGGCCGCTGCTGGCGTCATCTGCCCGATGTGGTGGAAGAGGCCACGCTATGCGGACGCTGCGACGCGGTGGTAGCGGAATGAGCGGGTTGTTCACGCGTAACCGGCTGATCGGCCTCGCGCTGGCCGCGACCATCGCCATCGTCGATCAGGCGGTGAAGCTGTGGGTCATCGGCCCGCTGGCTCTGCGGCAGGTCGGGCGGATTGATCTGCTGCCCTTTTTCGACCTCACCTATACCGAGAACCGCGGCGTCTCGCTCGGGATGTTCCAAGCGAATAGCATGGAGACGCGCTGGGCGCTGGTGGCCATGACTGCGGGCATCGCACTGGTGGTGCTTGTGTGGATGATGCGCGAGAAGAAGCTCGGCGATATCGCGGGCCTCGCGCTGATCCTCGGCGGGGCGCTGGGCAACATCCGCGACCGCTATGATCTGGGCTATGTCATCGATTATGCCGATTTCCATATCGGGACCTTCCGGCCCTTCCTGATCTTCAACATTGCCGACGCCGCGATCACCATCGGCGTTCTCATTATCCTTGCCCGCAGCCTGCTGGTGCGCGACAAGGACGAAACCGAGACCGGGGACACGCCCCGTGGAGAGACTCAAGATGCGTAAGACTGCACCCCTGATTCTGCTGGCCGGCGCTTCGGCGATGCTCGCTGCCTGTGGCGGCGACGGCGGGGTGTTCAACCGCGCGCGGCCCGACGAGTTCGCGGTGCAGCGTCAGGCGCCGCTGGTGGTGCCGCCCGATTTCACCCTCACTCCGCCTGCCCCCGGCGCCCCGCGCCCGTCAGAAGGCACTGCGGCTGAGCAGGCGCTCGACGCACTGTTCGGCGGCCCGGCCCCGCGCAGCCGCGTGGAAACAAGCGTGCTCGACCGCGCTGGCCGCGCCGATCCGAGCATCCGCTCGCAGGTCGGCGATACCGGCACCAACACGGTCGCCAAGGGCCGTGTGACCCGCGACATCATCGCCGCCCCTGAGGGTGACGGGCAGTCGGCGTCTACGGTTATACCTTCTTGATTTGACCCTCAAACGCCGGGCGGCGGACGTCCGCCGCCTTGGCTTTCCTCGCATAAGCTCGGGCGGCCGGTCGGCCTTGCGGTCGCTGCGCGACCGGACTGGTGCGTGCCCCCATCAGCGCCGCAGGGTTCCTCTACTCAACTTCACCCAATCGGCTGACCAGCAGCTTGTCGATCCGGCGGCCATCCATGTCGACCACCTCGAAGCGCCAGCCCTGATCGTTGAAGTGCTCGCCCTCATGCGGCAGCTTCTTCATCACCGACAGCACATAACCCGCCGCCGTGCCGAATTCGCGGTCCTCGCCATATTCGAGTCCCAGCCGGTCGGACAGGGCATCGGCTGACAGCGAGCCCGAGACCAGCAGCGAGCCATCCTCGCGCTCCACCACCGAAGGCAGGTCGCCGTCATCGCTGTCGCTGGCGAAATTGCCGACGATCGCGGTGAGCAGATCGACCGGGGTCACGATCCCTTCGAAGTGGCCGTATTCGTCATGCACCACCGCCATCGCCACTTCAGCCGATTGCAGCACCCGCAGCGCGTCCATCGCGTCGAGCTGGTCGGGCACAACCTCGACCTTGCGCATCATGTCGCGGATCGCGACCGGCGTGCCGGCGACCAGCGCGGCCAGCACATCGCGCACCTTGACCACGCCAAGGATCGTGTCGGGCGAGCCTTCAGCCACGGGCAGCAGAGAGTGGCTGCTTTCCTCGATCGTCCGGCGAATGTCCTCGGGCCCGGCATCGGCCCCGATCCAGTCAACTTCGGTGCGTGGGGTCATCATTTCGCGCACCGGGCGCTCGGCAAGGCGGACCACACCGGTCAGGAGCTGGCGCTGCTCGTCCTCGATCACGCCCGAACGGGTCGCTTCGGCGAAGATCATCTGCAATTCTTCAGCGGTGACCGTGGCATCGTCCTTGTTGCTGAGGCCGAACAGGCGGATCACCGCAGCCGAACTTGAATCGAGCAGCCACACCAGAGGCGCGGCCGCCTTGGCGATGAAGGCCATCGGCCGTGCCATCACCAGCGACACCGGCACCGCGGCCCGCAAGGCGAGCTGCTTGGGCACCAGTTCCCCGACGATCAGGCTGATATAGGTGGTAAAGGCGATCACCACCGCAAAGCCGACTTCCGGTGCATATTCACCCGGCACGCCCAGCGCTTCCAGCCGCTCGCCCACCGGCCCGCCAAGGCTCGCACCCGAATAGGCACCGGCGATGATGCCGATCAGCGTGATGCCGATCTGTACGGTCGAGAGAAACTTGCCCGGATTGGCGGCCAGCTGGATCGCGAGCCGCGCCGCCGTGGATCCGGCTTCCGCCTTCGCCTCCAGCGCACTCGATTTGGCCGAGACGATGGCGAGTTCGGACATGGCGAACACGCCGTTGATCACGACGAGAACCACGATGATCGCAAGGTCTGTCCAGGGAAAGGGGGTCACGCCTTTTGCGCTAGCACAATCCGGACAGCTTGCCAGCCATGCAACAGCGGGTTGCGACGAAGGCTGAACACAGCTCGGCTTCTTTGTTCAACATGGGTCAAGGATGCGGGGGCCAAGAGCACCTAGTCCCACTGGTATGACCCCTTGCTGCCACAACGGCGGCATGGCAGCGTCATCAAGACAAAAGAGGGAGGCAAAGATCATGAGCATTTCGCGCATTCTTAAGACCGGTACTGCGGCCATCGCCCTGCTGGCAACCACCACCGCGTGCGTCACAGACCCCAACACGGGTGAGAAGAAAATCTCGCGCACCGCGATCGGCACGGGCCTCGGCGGTACGCTCGGCTACCTTCTGGGCGGCGCGATCGGCGGCAACACCGGACGCATCATCGGTGCCGGCATCGGCGGTTCGGCCGGAGCGGTGCTCGGCAAGCAGTATGACGACCAGATCAAGGAACTGAAGGAACAGACCGCCGGCAGCGGCGTCGACGTCGAGGAAGTGGGCGATCAGGACGCGATCCTCGTGCGTCTGCCCGATGGCGTGACCTTCGCGACCGGCTCGGCCTCGATCAATCCCGGCTTCTCCGATACGCTCAACAATGTCGCCGAGAGCCTGATCAAGTACCCGAACAGCCTGATCGACGTTTACGGCTTCACCGACACGACCGGCGCTCCGGCCACCAACCAGCGCCTGTCCGAACAGCGTGCGCAGGCGGTTGCGGATTATCTCGCAGCGCGCGGCGTGGCGCGGGCGCGTCTGGCAACCAAGGGCTTCGGCGAGCAGTACGATTACCTGCGCGTTAAGACCGGCGACAACATCAACGAGCCGCTCAACCGCCGGGTCGAGATCAAAATCATCCCGGTCAGCCAGCAGGACGTGCAGGCTGCGCGGGGGAATTGATCCTTCCGACTTCAATCAAGACGGGCTGCCCTGCGAGGTGGCCCGTTTTGCGTTTCAGCGCAGTACCTTGGCCCGTTCGGCCAGCCGCTCGACCGCGGTGGCGTGGATTGCGGGGGAGCATACCAGCAAGCCGAAATCGCGCGGGTCATGCTTGTTATAGGCGAGTGGATGGCCGAAAGCGTCGGAAACCTCCGCCCCCGCCTCGCGCGCGATCAGGGTGGCGGCGGCGATGTCCCATTCGTATCCCCACCGCAGCGTCGCGACGAGATCGGCCTGATCGGCGGCAACCATCGCGATCCTGAGGGCAATCGAATTGGGCTGGTGAACAGCGACAAGATCGCTGTCATCCTTGGGCAAGGCGATAGTCGGGACCCGCGCCCCAGCGAATTGGGTGCGCGTGCTGGCCCGGAGCGGAGCACCATTAAGCGTGGCGCCCTGCCCGGCGACCGCAAGCCACTCCTCGTCCCGCGCCGGAGCCGCCAGCATCCCGATCAGCGGCCGGCCTGAACTCACCAGCGCCACCGACACCGCCCATCCGGGCCGCCCGGCCACAAAATCGCGGGTGCCGTCGATCGGATCGACCAGCCAGATGAGGCCGCTCTGCGTGCGCACCTTGTCGTCGGCGGTTTCTTCGGAAAGCCATGCGGCCGACGGCAGGAGACGGTGCAACTCCCGCTTGAGGAAGCGGTCGACCTCGAGATCGGCCTCGCTCACCGGGTTGCCCGGCGTCTTGTCCCAGCTGTCGAGCGCGTGCCCTACCCCCGGCCAACGGGAATGTGCGATCCTGCCCGCCTCGCGGACGATGGCCAGAAGGTGCGACCTGTCAATCATGAGAGGCTGCCGTGTTGGCCTTGCCGCAGGCACTTTTCAAGTGGGACGATCCGTGCTTAGGCCACCGGCGAGACGACCTCTCCCCAGGATAT
Organism: Porphyrobacter sp.; assembly: GCA_027533455.1. Classification (GTDB taxonomy): domain Bacteria; phylum Pseudomonadota; class Alphaproteobacteria; order Sphingomonadales; family Sphingomonadaceae; genus Erythrobacter. The sequence continues at coordinate 275,666 of JAPZUC010000001.1, forward strand.
GTATTTAAGGGATCGATACGCAATGAACGTCCATGAATACCAGGCCAAGGAACTGCTCGCCCAGCACGGCATCGCCGTGCCCGCAGGCCATGCCGCCCTCAGCGTCGAAGAAGCGGTTGCAGCCGCCAAGAAGCTGCCCGGGCCGCTTTATGTGGTGAAGGCGCAGATCCACGCGGGCGGCCGCGGCAAGGGCAAGTTCAAGGAACTGGGGCCGGACGCCAAGGGCGGCGTGCGTCTCGCCAAGAGCCTTGAGGAAGTGGAAGCCCACGCCAAGGAAATGCTCGGCAACACGCTGGTCACCATCCAGACGGGGGATGCGGGCAAGCAGGTCAACCGCCTCTACATCACCGACGGCGTCGATATCGCCAAGGAATACTACCTCTCGCTGCTGGTCGACCGTGCTTCGGGCCGCGTGGCCTTCGTCGTTTCGACAGAGGGCGGGATGGACATCGAGACCGTGGCGCATGACACGCCTCACCTCATCACCACCTTCAGCGTCGATCCGGCGCAGGGCTTCCAGCCGCACCACGGCCGCGCCGTGGCCTTCGCACTGAAGCTGAAGGGCGATCTCAACAAGCAGGCGCAGAAGCTCGCCAAGCAGCTTTATGACGCCTTCATCGCCACCGATTGCGAGATGCTGGAAATCAATCCGCTGGTCGAAAGCGAAGACGGCAAGCTCTTGGTGCTCGACGCCAAGATGAGCTTCGATGGCAATGCCCTCTATCGCCACCCCGACATCGAAGCCCTGCGCGACGAGACCGAGGAAGACCCGGCCGAAGTCGAAGCCAGCGAATACGACCTCGCCTATATCAAGCTGGATGGCAACATCGGCTGCATGGTCAACGGCGCCGGCCTCGCCATGGCGACGATGGACATCATCAAGCTCAACGGCGCCTTCCCGGCGAACTTCCTCGACGTGGGCGGCGGCGCCACCACGGAAAAGGTGACGGCAGCCTTCAAGATCATCCTCAAGGACCCGGCGGTCGAGGGCATCCTCGTCAACATCTTCGGCGGGATCATGAAGTGCGACGTGATCGCCAACGGGATCGTCCAAGCAGCCAAGGACGTGAACCTTCAGGTTCCGCTGGTCGTGCGCCTCGAAGGCACCAACGTGGCCGAAGGCAAGGCGATCCTCGCCAATTCGGGCCTCGCGATCGTGCCGGCCGACAACCTCGGCGATGCGGCGAAGAAGATCGTGGCCGAGGTCAAGAAGGCCGCCTGACGCGCGCAGATACATCCCGGGCGGGGTGATTTGCGTATCATTCCCGCCCGGCCACATCGCGGCCCGCCTCGCTTGACGTTTACGTAAACGCAAGTTAGGCGGGCGGCCAAGATGCCCGGTAACCCCGGGCCAAGTGATTCTTTGAGAGGAAGGACAAGCCCCATGAAGATCCTCGTCCCCGTCAAGCGGGTGATCGATTACAACGTCAAGCCGCGGGTCAAGGCCGATGGCACTGGCGTCGACCTCGCCAACGTCAAGATGAGCATGAACCCGTTCGACGAGATCGCGGTCGAGGAAGCCATCCGCCTCAAGGAAAAGGGCGCGGCGACTGAAATCGTGGCTGTCTCTGTTGGCCCGGCCAAGGCGCAGGAAACGCTCCGCACCGCGCTCGCGATGGGCGCCGACCGTGCGATCCTGATTGAAACCGACGAAGAGGTCGAGCCGCTGGCGGTTGCTAAGATCCTCAAGGCGATTGCTGACGAAGAGCAGCCCGGCCTCGTCATCCTCGGCAAGCAGTCGATCTCGGATGATTCGAACCAGACCGGGCAGATGCTCGCAGCCCTGATGGGCCGTCCGCAGGGCACTTTCGCCAACACGGTCGAAGTGGATGGCGACAGCGTCACCGTGAAGCGCGAAGTCGATGGCGGCCTTCAGACCGTCAAGCTCAGCCTGCCCGCGATCGTCACCACCGACCTTCGCCTGAACGAGCCGCGCTATGCCTCGCTGCCGAACATCATGAAGGCCAAGCAGAAGCCGCTCGCAAACAAGACCGCTGCCGATTACGGCGTCGACCTCACCCCTCGGCTCAAGACGCTGAAGGTTGAAGAACCCGCCGTGCGTCAGGCCGGCGTCAAGGTCGCCGACGTTGCCGAGCTGGTCGGCAAGCTCAAGACCCTCGGCATTGCCGACTAAGACTTCGGACAAGGAACCCCAGAGATGAAGACTCTCGTTCTCGTCGAACATGACAACACCAAGGTGCAGGACGCCACGCTGGCTGTCGTCACCGCCGCATCGAAGCTGGGCGAAGTGCACCTGCTGGTCGCCGGCCACAATTGCGGTTCGGTTGCCGAAGCGGCTGCCAAGATCGCGGGCGTGGGCAAGGTTCACGTCGCCGACGACGCGGCTTACGCCAACGGCCTTGCCGAAAACGTCGCCCCGCTCGCCGCTGCGCTGATGGGCTATCACGACGCCTTCCTCGCCGCTGCCACCACGCAGGGCAAGAACGTCGCCCCGCGCGTCGCCGCGCACCTCGACGTGATGCAGGTTTCTGAAATCCTGTCGGTCGAAGGCCCCAAGACCTTCACCCGCCCGATCTACGCCGGCAACGCCATCGCCACGGTCGAATCGACCGATGCCAAGCTGGTCATCACCGTTCGCGGCACCGCCTTCGAAAAGGCCGCGACCGAAGGCGGTTCGGGCACCATCGAAGCCGTTGGCGGCCCCGGTGAAGCGGGCATCTCCAGCTTCGTCAGCTCGGAAATTGCCAAGAGCGAGCGTCCGGAACTGACCAGCGCCAAGATCATCGTCTCGGGCGGCCGCGCGCTCAAGGACGCGGAAACCTTCGAAGCCGTGATTACCCCGCTCGCCGACAAGCTTGGCGCAGCGATCGGCGCGAGCCGCGCGGCGGTCGATGCGGGCTATGTCCCCAATGACTATCAGGTCGGCCAGACCGGCAAGATCGTCGCGCCGGAAGTCTACTTCGCCATCGGCATCTCGGGCGCAATCCAGCACCTTGCCGGGATGAAGGACTCCAAGGTCATCATCGCCATCAACAAGGACGAGGATGCCCCGATCTTCCAGGTCGCCGATATCGGACTTGTGGGCGACCTGTTCACGGCCGTACCGGAGCTGACCGGGGCGCTGTAAGGCACGCTTCGCTCAAAAACTTGAAAATGCAGAAAACCTCCGGCAGGCTACGCGCCTGGCGGAGGTTTTTCATGCGCACATCGTGCTTACGCTTACACTCGGTCGGGCATGCCCTAGCGAGCCGAACAGCCGCAAGCCGCAAGCGAAGGACAGAACGACGTTGTCCGCGTACAGCCGACCGGTCAGTGGAAACTCGACTACGGGGAGACCGATTGCCTGTTGCAACGGGGCTTCGAAAAGGATGGCCAGCGCTACCTCGTCACCATCAAACAGAACGCGCCGGGCCAAACTTTCGGCCTGACGTTGGCAGGCCCGGAATTGAAACGGCTGCAGGTTGTAAAAGGGCTGAGCCTCGAGCTTTCAGACCGCGGTCCAATTCCGATCAGGCAGAATGTTCTGTCGGGACAGACACCCGATTACGGAACGGCCTTCGTCATCAACGCGGTGATGCTGGACGGGCCGCCCACTCCAGTGATTGATAGCATGCCGCAGCTGCGCGGCATCGGCATCGATCCCGTTCAAGCGGCCAGAGCGGACCGCATTGTGCTAACAAACGGGAAGGGCCAGAAAGGGGTATGGTTCGAGACCGGCTCGCCGTTGCCCGCGTTTGCTGCGCTCAATACTTGCACCGATGACCTGCTGGTACAATGGGGACTCGACCCCCAGCAGCACCCATCCTACGTCCCCCCGGTCATGCGCAACGCAAAGTTGCTAACAAAATTGCTTCTTAAAAATTATCCGACTCGTGCGGTTGCATTCGGCGAAAGCGGCTTCTTCAGTTTCCGCGTGATCGTCGAGATTGATGGCACCGTCTCGAGCTGCCACATCGAAGCGCGTACTAAGGTCAACTACCTTGATCCGCGCTGCGAGGAAGTGTTGCGGATTGCGAATTTTGACCCCGCCCGAGACGCGCAGGGCAATCCGATGCGGTCGTTCTACTCCACCACCATCAACTACCTGATTCCGTAAGGGCGCTCTCACATCACCGTCGTGATGAAATGCAGCGTCATCCCCACCAGCCCGCCGACCAGCGTACCGTTGATGCGGATGAACTGGAGGTCGCGGCCTACGGCGCCCTCGACGCGGTCGGTGATGGTACGGGCGTCCCAGCGCTTCACGGTCTCTGACACCAGCCGGACAATCTGGTCGCCGTAACGGGTGGCAACGCCCACCATCGTGCGGCGGGCGAAGCGGTTGATCTGGTGTTGCAGCCGCGCGTCCTGCTGCAAGGCCTGACCGAGTTCCGCGAGCATATTGCGCATTTCCTCGCCCATCCCGCTTTCGGGATCGCGGGCGCGGCTGATCAGCGAGCGGCGGATGCGCTCCCACACGCCGGTCCACCACACCGCGACGGCGGGGTTGGCGATCAGGTCGCGCTTCATCTCCTCCACCTTGGCGCGGGTCTCGGGATCGTGCTGCAAGTCCTGGCCGAGCTTCGCCAGCCCTTCCTCGATCTTGCCGCGCAAGGGGTGGTCAGGGTTCACCAGCACCTCGGCGAGCAGCTTGTAGAGCCCGTCGAGCACGCTGGAGGAGATGGTCTTGTCGATCCCCGCCCAGCGCAGCACCCCGGCGACACGCTGGTGTATGATGTCGCGGATGGTTTCCTCGTTGTCCTCCAGCGTCAGACCCGCCCAGCGCACGAAGCCATCGATCAGCGGCTGGTGGCGCTTGTCGGCCATCGTCGTCTCGATCATCCGGCCCGCGAGCGGGGCGATGTCGAGCTTCGAAAGCTGGCCCGCCAGTCCCGAGCGTACCTGACTGCCAAGCCGGTCGGGGTCGAGCGATTCGAGCACCTCGGCCAGCAGTTCCGCTGCGCCTGACGTGATGCGCGAGAGTTCGTCCACGTCCCCGCGCTCGGGTGAGGCGGCGAGAAACTCGCCCGCTGCCTTGGCGATGTTCATGGCCGCCATGCGCCGGGCGACGACTGCGGGTGTGAGGAAATTCTCGCGCAGGAACTGCGCCATCGTATCGGCGATGCGGTCCTTGTTTTCGGGGATGATCGCGGTGTGCGGGATCGGCAGGCCGAGCGGATGGCGGAACAGCGCGGTCACTGCGAACCAGTCGGCAAGGCCGCCGACCATCGCCGCTTCGGCAAAGGCGTTGAGATAGCCCCATGCCGGATGGCCGGTCACCGCCAGGCCATGGGTCGCGACGAAGATCACCGCCATCGCCGCCAGCATACCCGTCGCCGTCCAGCGCATCCGCCTGGCGCGGTCGACCGTCAGCGGTTGGCCGCCGAACGTCAGGGGCCTGAGAGAGCGCGTCGCCATGTCGGGCACCCTAGCAAGGTGAGGGCATGCCAGTCACGCTATAACCGAACACACCCTAAGCGGCCTCACTCGGCAGGTTCGCTGCCCGGCAAGGGACGCTGGCCGAGACCGGGGAAGGGCCGTTCAGGCTGTGCTTCGCCATGCGGCCGCGTGTCGTCTCCCGGCTTGTAGGTCAGCAAGCGGCCGCGCAGCCACGGCCCGACGCGCTTCTCGACACCATCGGCAAAGCTGAAACCAGCCGGCACGATCAGCAGGGTCAGCAGGGTCGACAGGATCAGCCCCCCGATCACCACGATGCCCATCGGCTGGCGCCACGCCCCGTCACCGGTCAGCGAAATCGCGACCGGCACCATCCCCGCCGTCATGGCGACGGTGGTCATCACGATCGGCTGCGCGCGCTTGTGGCCTGCGTCGATGATTGCATCGTTCTTGCCCACGCCCTTGTTCATCTCCTCGATGGCGAAGTCTATCAGCAGGATCGAGTTTTTCGAGACGATGCCCAGCAGCAGCAGGATGCCGATATAGACGGGCATGGACTGCGGCTGGCCGAGCAGCCAGATCAGCAGGATGCCCCCCAGCGGCGCGAGCAGCAGCGAGGTCATGTTGACCAGCGGGCTCATCAACCGCTTGTAGAGCAGGACCAGCACCGCAAACACCAGCAGGAAGCCCGCGATGATCGCGATGATCAGGTTGACCTTGAGTTCTGCCTGCCACTCCTCCTCGCCGACGACATCGCGGATCACGCCCACGGGCAGGTTCTGCAGCACCGGCAAGGCATCGATCTGGGCCTGCGCCTCGCCCTTGAGCACGCCCGCTGCGAGGTCCGCGCCGACCAGAACGCGGCGGTTCTGGTTGTAACGCTGGATCGCGGTCGGGCCGGAGCCGAAGGTGATGTCCGCGACGCGGCTGAGCGGCACGGAACCTCCGCTGGCGAGCGGTACCGGCAGGTTTTCGATCGTGCGAAAATCGGTGCGCGCCTCGCTCGACAGGCGCACCACGATCGGGATCTGGCGATCCGAAAGCGAGAAGCGCGCCGCGTTCTGCTCGATCTCGCCCAGCGTCGCGATGCGGATCGTCTGGGAGAGGGCGGCGGTGGTGACGCCCAGCTCGGCCGCGATCTTGTCACGCGGGGTGATGATGATTTCCGGGCGGTTGAGGTCGGCGCTGATGCGCGGGGCGACCAGCGTCTTGAGACCCTTCATCTCCTCGACCAGCTTCAGGGCGGTCTCTTCCAGCTTCACGGGATCGGAACCGGCGAGCATCACTGTCATGTCGCGGCCCGAACCGAAGCCGCCGGACTGCGACTGGAAGCGCACGCGCGCATCGGGGATCTTGGCCAGAACCGGCGCCAGTTCACGCTCGAACTCGACCGAGGAGCGCTGGCGATCCTCGCGCAGCTTGACGAAGACCGACGACGTGTCCCCCAGCCGGATGCGCTCGAGCAGGCGCTCGACCTCGGGCTCCTGCCGCAGCCGGTTGGCGACATTGTTGACGATCTGCTTGGTCTGGGCGAGCGTGGTGCCGGGCACCACCTCGATCTCGACGCGGCTGTTCTCGTCATCGATGGTCGGCTGGAACTGGCCGGGGATCTGCCCGAACAGCAGGATCGTCACGAGGAACGAGAACCAGCCGATGCCGAGCATCCACACGCGGTGATCGTAGAAGCGCGCGGTCAGCCAGCGGGTGCCATCGGCAAAGCCTCCGGTCCCGCGGGTCGGCAGTTCGATCAGCTTGAACAGCCCCCAGCCGGCCAAGAGCGACAGCACCGACACGGTGAGCAGCTGGACCACTTCGAACAGCTTGGAGACGACGAAGTTGATCGTCGAGTTGGTGTCGCTGGATACGGCGGCGGCGATCTGTTTGGGCAAATCCAGCCCGGCAATCGCGTTGAAGCCGAGGAACATCGCAGCGCCCGTGGCGGCCAGCAGGGCCAGGACAACCACAAGCAGCGCCGGCACGTACAGATAACGGCGGCGCGGTCCCGTCAGCCCGGCGCGGCGCACGGCCATCTTGCCGGTATCGAGCGTCCACGCGAGCACGCGCATATAGGCGTCGATCGCGCGGCCTTCGCCATGCTCGGCAGCGCCGTGCGACTTGAGGAAATAGGCCGCCATCAACGGGGTGACCATGCGCGCGACGGCCAGCGACATCAGCACCGCGACCACCACGGTGATCCCGAAGTTCTGGAAGAACTGGCCCGACACGCCCGGCATCAGGCCCACGGGGAGGAAGACCGCGACGATGCAGAAGCTGGTCGCCACCACCGGCAGGCCGATCTCGTCCGCCGCGTCGATCGACGCCTGATAGGCGGTCTTGCCCATGCGCATGTGTCTGACGATATTCTCGATCTCCACGATCGCATCGTCGACCAGCACCCCCGCCACCAGCGCCAGCGCGAGCAGCGAGAGGAAGTTGAGGTTGAACCCGAGCAGGTCCATGAACCAGAAGGTCGGGATCGCTGACAGGGGGATCGCGACCGCGCTGATGAAGGTCGCGCGCCAGTCGCGCAGGAACGCGAACACCACCAGCACCGCCAGCACCGCGCCTTCGACCAGTGCCGACATCGAGGAGTTGTACTGGCCACGGGTATAAGTCGTGCTGGTCGAGAACTTGATGAACTTGACGCCGGGATTCTCGGCCTCGATCTTGTCCATCTCCTCCAGCGCGGCGTCATAAACCGTCAGGTCCGATGCCCCCCGCGCCCGGTTCATGAGGAAGTTGACGACTTCCTTGCCCTTCACCTCGGAGATCGAGGTGCGTTCCGAATAGCCGTCGCGCACCTGGGCGATGTCGGCGAGGCGCACGGTGCGGCCGCCACCGAGCTGGATCTGGGTCTGCGACAGCTGGTAGGCGGTGTCCGAGTTGCCCAGCACCCGCAGCGACTGGCGGGTGCCGCCGACCTCGGCAAGACCGCCGGCCGCATCGAGGTTGCTCTGCCGCAGCACGGCGTTGATCTGCGACGCCGTAACGCCGAACGACTGCATGCGCTCAGGATCGAGGATCACCTCGATCTGGCGGTCGACCCCGCCGATACGCTGGACTTCGGCCATGCCCGGAATCTTGAGCAACCGCTTGGCGATGGTGTCGTCGAGGAACCAGCTCAGCTGTTCCAGCGTCATGTCATCGGCTTCGACGCCGACATAGCCGATCGGCTCGCCGACCACGTTGACCTTGTTGACCCGCGGCTCGAGGATGCCGTCCGGCAGGCTGCCGCGCACCGAATCGATCGCGGTTTCGACCTCGTTCACCGCCTCGATCAGATCAGTGCCGATCTCGAATTCGACGAAGGTCTGCGAACTGCCCTCGCGCGCAGTCGACTGGATCGAGTTGACCCCGTTCAATGACCGCAGCGCGCTTTCCACGCGCTGGGTGATCTGGTTCTCGATCTCGGTCGGCGAGGCACCGGGCTGGGAGATGTTGACGATCACCGCCGGGAAATCGACGTCCGGGTTGTTCGTCACGTCCATCCGCATGAAGCTGACGATCCCGGCGAACAGCAGACCGGTGAAGAACACCAGAGGGATCACCGGGTTGCGGATCGACCAGGCCGAGATGTCGCGTAATGCCATAATGTTTCTGCCTGTACTTCGCCGTCCGCGGCCTCCCTGCTAGTTACGGCGAGCGCCGCGGCAGGGATGGACGCCTTACTTCTTCAGGGGCTGCGGGTTGACGGTCTCGCCGGGGTTGAGGAACCCGCCTGCGCGCAGCACCACCCGCTCCGTGCCGTTGAGGCCCTCGGTAATGGCGATGCCCTGCTCGGTCACCGCGCCGGTCTTCACAGCGCGGCGGCTGGCCTTGTTGTCCGAGCCGATCACATAGACGAAACTGCCCTTGGGATCGGCCAGCACTGCGCTTTCGGGCAGGACGGTCCCGCTGAAGCTGCCGGTGTTGATCCGAGCCGTGGCGAAGCCGCCGGGACGCAGTTCAGGGGCGAAGCTCAGCGCGATGCGAGCGGTGCCCTGACGGGTGGCCTGGTCGATGACCGGAGCGACCTGCCAGACCTGACCCTTGAAGCTCTGTGCCGAACCGGTCGGGGTGATAGTCGCCACCGTGCCGACCGAAAGCTTGGCGAGCTGTTCTTCCGAAAGCTGTGCGAGCATTTCCATCTCGCCGCCGCTGGCGATGATGAACAGCGCCGGGGTGCCCGCGCCAACTGTCTGGCCCGGCTCGACCGCGCGGGTCAGGACATAGCCAGTGGCCGGTGCGATGATGTTGAGCCGCTGGTTGCGGGCGCGCTGTTCACCGAGCTGCGCCTGCGCGACCTTGACGCGGGCGACGGCGGCATCGCGCGTCGCGGTCAGCCGGTCGACATCGGCCTTGGAGACGAAGCCGCGTGCGACCAGCTGGAGCGCGCGGTCGAGGTTGGCTTGCGCAAGATTGGCATCGGCGCGCGCGACTTCGATCTGGGCGGCTTGCGCTTCGGCCTGCTGGACCTGCACCGAACGGTCGATTACCGCCAGCACCTGGCCCTGCTGCACCCAGTCGCCGGCATCCACGGTAACGCGCAGCACCTGCCCGCCTTCACCCACCACGCCAACCGGCATGGGGCGGCGCGCGGCGAGCGTGCCGGGCGCTTCAAGCTCGCCGGCAACCGTCGTCTTGCCCGGGGTCACCACCGTAACCGACGGGGCCTGCGAATTGTCATCATCTACCGCGACAGGCTCCTTGCCTGCCAGCGCGAAATAGGCGGCAATCGCGAGCAGCAGGCCGAACACGCCCAACCCGCCGATGATCAGCCAGCGCGGGATCGCAGGTGCACGAAGGGTACGCGCACCGGCAAATTCGGTGCTTACCCCGTCGGCAGCCTCTGCCCTGATCGTTGTCTCGTAATTCATTGCCATTCCTTCACGCGGACCGGTCCAGCGCCATGCGTGGATCAAGCCTCGAGTGTATTACTCATATAAGTCACCAAGTGCAACGCCTCTTAGATGGCCGAGCACCTGCCCGCAATCCGTGCATCGACCGATGACTTCCCGTCTAGACGAAAGACGCGTGCACGTAGTTCCCGGCAAGGGAATGGCGATACCTGATCAGCGGACCTTGCCGCGCTGGAACAGGTTGACGATCCCCAACAGCACCACCGCCCCTACCAAGGCGACGAACAGTCCGGTGATCGAGAATTGCTGCACGCTGCCCCTGATCCCGAGCAAAGGAGCGACAATCCAGTTACCGACGATCGAGCCGACGCAGCCGACGACAATGTTGAGGATGATTCCCATCGATGCATCGCGGTTCATAAGTACGCTGGCGAGCCAGCCAGCCGCGCCGCCGACAATCAGTGCAATAATCCATCCCATTGCCTGTCTTCCAACCCCCGCGGCGCTGCCGCAAACCGGGACAGCGACCTATAGTAAAGAGTGCCGCCAAACGGCGACAGCCCGCAACGCCTTACGGGCGAAGCGGGCTTGAGGCAGGATGAAACGAAGCGTGCGTCAGTATTTCAGCTGGCGCTCGTAGAGGTCGCGGTAATGCTGGATCTTGGTGACGCGCAGACCATGCATCCCCGAACGGTCGACCGCACGCTGCCACGAGGCGAATTCTTCAAGCGTCAGGCCATAGCGCGCCAGCGCCTCGTCGAGGGTCAGCAGCCCGCCATTGACGGCAGCCACCACCTCAGCCTTGCGCCGCACGACCCAACGCTTGGTTTCGGGCGCCGGCAGGTCGGCGAGGGTCAGCGGCTCGCCGAGCGGGCCGATGACCTGTGCGGGGCGGATGTCCTGGTTCTCAATCATTTCGTGTCTCTCGCAATGCCGCGGGGTACGTCGGAACGGGGTTCTGGCATATTGCCCGGGCGGTTTGCATCGCTGTTGGCGTCCTTGGCACCCGGACCTTTAGATTGCCCTAAAGCATCAGGGTTAAAATCGGGTTCGTCATCTTCAAGAAGGGCAAAGTAACTGGCCGCCGCATCGCCGAAGCTGGCCGCGGCCGATTCGATCGGGGCGTACGATTCGGTGCGCAGCAGCATCCGCAGATCGCGTGCGGCGTTGAGCCGGGCGGTCAATTCGCTCCATTCCATTGCACGCAGGGCCTCTCCGGCGCGGCGCACCACAGGGGCGACGGATTGCTCCTCCCCGTTTTCGGCCACAAAACCGCGGGAAGACTTATCGTAGCGCACAGAGAATGACTTCGCTTTTTCGAACATCATTCCCCCTGATACGGCCAGTGCGTCAAAATCCGGTAAAGCCGCCATTTACCCCGGCTTAGGAATAGTGCGGGCGTTGGGGGCAAGGCGGCAATCGCCGCAGGCGGCCGAATCACCCCCACTGGCGAAGGGAGCCAAGCCTCGCTATATGGCTCCCGCCTCATGGAAACCCCCGCACTCCTTGCCGCCGGCCCGCTGACCGGGCCTGAAGCCGCCGCGCTGTTCGATCTGCCCCGCCCTGCGGAGCAGTGCCGGATCGTCGTGGCGATGAGCGGCGGGGTCGATTCCTCGGTGGTTGCAGCGCTCGCCCATGCGAGCGGCGCCGAGGTGATCGGCATCACGCTGCAGCTTTACGATTACGGCGCAGCAACGGGCCGCAAGGGTGCGTGCTGCGCGGGCGACGACATCCGCGATGCGCGCGCCGTGGCCGACCGGCTCGGCATTGCGCATTATGTGTTCGACCACGAAAGCGCCTTCCGCGAGGAGGTGGTCGAGCAGTTCGCCGACGAATATCTCGCCGGACGCACCCCGGTGCCCTGCATCCGCTGCAACATGGGGCCCAAGTTCACCGACCTGTTCCGCATGGCGCGCGAGCTTGGCGCGGATTGCCTCGCCACCGGGCATTATGTCCGCCGCGTGATGGGCGCGAACGGTGTGGAATTGCACCGCGCATTCGATCCGGCGCGCGACCAGTCGTACTTCCTTTATGGCACCACCGAAGCGCAGCTTGATTACCTGCGCTTCCCGCTGGGCGGGATACCGAAGCCGCAGGTGCGCGAACTGGCCGAGGCGGCAGGCTTGCGCAACGCGGCCAAGCCGGATTCGCAGGACATCTGCTTCGTGCCCGATGGCAATTACGCAAAGATCGTCACCAAGGTGCGCCCCGAAGGCGCGGCTCCGGGCGCGATCGTCCATGCCGCCACCGGCGAGACGCTGGGCGAGCACAAGGGCATCGTCCATTTCACCGTGGGCCAGCGCAAGGGCCTGGAGATCGGCGGGCAGCCTGAACCGCTCTATGTGATCGGCCTCGATGCCGCATCGCGCGAGGTGCGCGTGGGGCCAAAGCGGATGCTGGCAGTGAGCGCCGCGCGCGTGACCGAGACCAATCGTATCGGCCCTCTGCCGGATGTGCCGCTGACCGCCAAGGTGCGCAGCCTCGCCAAGCCGGTGCCGGTAGTGCTAGAAGGCGAACTCGGCGATGGCGCAGCGGTGACGATCCGCTTCGCCGAACCCGAATTCGGCGTAGCCCCGGGACAGGCGGCGGTGATCTATGCGGGTGACCGCGTGATTGGCGGCGGGTGGATCGACACGACCGAGAAGGTGGCGCACTAAGCCTTTTCGCTCGGCCGCCGCAGACCCGCGGCACCACGGCCTTGATCCGGGTTTGACCCCTGCCAGACCCCCGTTAGACCCTCTTTGGCAGGCCTTCGCAGCCGGTGTTTCACGTGAAACTCGCCGGGCGAGGAGAAATCAGCCCTCCCAGGGCTCCAGCACGCAGCCATACCCCTCGCGGTAGGTCGCGGTGGCCTGAGCGACCAACGGGAAACGGGCCGTGACGCTGCTGGTCTCGTCATCATCAACGAGGGTCACAGCCTCCATGCCGGCAAGCTTGTCCTTGCGGCAATCCTCAAGGCTGCGGCCCGCAACATAGCGACAGGAACAGGCAACCCGCGCCGAATAGGCAGAGGCGATGCCACCGTAACCTTTGATTTCACTACGGAAAGCAAGGGCCGCCCCGCCCACGCCCAGCGCGATGATCGCCAGCACCCACAGCCCCCAGCGCTTCCGGGGTCCGGTGCGTGCCGGTGCGGGTGATTTCGCCATTGCCAAGCCTTCATGCTTCGGGGAATGAGAGCGCGATGACCCTCAACGCCGCCGTCCTTAACCGCGCGAACATCCTCGCGCCAGCCCTGCTGTTGCTCGCCGGTTGCGGCTCCGCGCCCGCTGCCGAAAAGCCGTTGTCCGAAGAAGCGCGCGCCGCTGTCACCAAGGACGCAGGCGCCCCCAGAGACCAGCTCGCGCGGCAGATCGATGATCTGTTCACGGCCGAAGGCCTCGGCGAAACGCGCGCGGTGGTGGTGATGGCGAACGGCAAGCTTGCCGCCGAACGCTACGCCCCGGGTTACGATAGGGACACCCGCTTCATCAGCTGGTCTATGGCCAAGACCGTCACCGGCGTATTGATCGGGATGCTGGTGTCGGACGGGCTGCTGGCGCTGGATGCACCTACCCCTGTCCCACTGTGGCAGCGCCCCGGCGATCCGCGCGGCGAGATCACCCTGCGCCACCTGCTCCAGATGCGTAGCGGCCTCCGCCACACCGAGGCCGGCGATCCGCCGTACGAATCCTCCGAGGTGCGGATGCTGTTCCTCGACGGGCGCGACAATATGGCCAAGTGGGCCGAGGAGCAGCCGCTGGAGGCGGAGCCCGGCAAGCAGTTCGAATATTCCTCGAACACCAGCGTCATCCTTGCCGACATCGCCGCGCGCGCACTGACCGCCAGCGACAAGCCCGAGGCGCGACGCAAGGCGGTGGCGGATTACCTGCAAGTGCGCCTGTTCGGCCCGCTCGGCATGACCAGCATGGTGCCCGAATTCGACGCGTCGGGCACGCTGATCGGCGGCAGCCTGATGCACGCCACCGCGCGCGACTGGGCGAAGCTGGGCGAGTTCCTGCGGCTGAAAGGCCGCGCCCCCGGCGGCGAACAGCTCGTCCCGATCCGCTGGGTGGAAGCGATGGTGACGCCCTCACCCCGCAGTCCGCAATACGGCTTTCAGATCTGGCTCAACCGCCCGGTGCCCAAGAACGCGGAGTCCCCGCTATTCCCCGACCGCGCGCCCAAAAGCCTGTTCAGCCTCATCGGCCACATGGGCCAATATGTGCTGGTCTCGCCCAGCCAGCGGGTGACGCTGGTGCGGCTCGGTCACTCGGACAGCGAGCAGCGTCCGCCGATGCTGCAGCAAGCGGCGGACGTGATTGAATTGTATCCTCAGAGGTAGAAGCTTCCCTCGACCACGGTGACGCATGGGCCGCCGAGCCACGCCTTCTCGCCTTCGAGGCGCAAGGTGAGATCACCGCCGCGCGTGGACGCCTGATGCGCGGTGAAGCTGGTCCGCCCGAGGCGCTTGGCCCAATACGGGGTCAGCACCGCATAGGCCGATCCGGTGACGCTGTCCTCGTCCACTCCGCCGCCGGGCACGAAGACACGGCTGACGATGTCGGTCTTGTTGCCGGGCGCGGTGCAGATGAACTGGTCGGTCCCCAGCGCGCCAAGTCCGCGGATATCGGGATCGAGTGCGCGGATCGCGGCCTCGTTCTCGAACAGGAAGATGTTGTAGCGGCTGTCGTTGCGCCACACCTCGAGCGGCGGCGCGCCGAGCAGTGCGACCGCTTCGGGGTATTCGCCTGGCGCGGTGTGGATCGCCGGGAGCGCAAGTTCATAGGCGTCACCCGCCTTCACGACTTCGAGGATACCCGATTTGCGAGTGCGGAAGGTGATCCGTTCAAGTGTCCGACCCTCGGCGTCCCGCGTCAACAGGATATGCCCGCTGGCCAGCGTCGCATGGCCGCACAGCGCGATTTCATAGGTGGGGGTGCACCAGCGCAGCTCCCAATCGGCCTCACCGGTAGCATCGCGCACGACGAAGGCGGTCTCGGCGAAGAGGTTTTCGCCGCCGATCTGCACCAGCACATCGTCAGGCAGCCATTCATCGAGCACCATCACCGCCGCCTGGTTCCCGCCAAAGGGTTGCGCGGCGAAGGCATCGACATGCCAATAGGGGATTCTCTGGGGCATCGGGGACGTCCTTATGGATAGAGCAGCGTGTCGGACCAGGGGGCGTCCGGCGCGCTGCGGATGAATTCGCGGCGGTCATGCAGCCGGTTGTCGCGATCGATCCAGAATTCGATTCTTGTCGGGGTCAAAGTAAAACCGGTCCAGTGCGGTGGGCGCGGCACCTGGCCTTCCGCCTCGTGCGCGGCCCAGAGTTCCTGCACGCGGTCGAGATATTGCTGGCGTTCCGGCAAGGGACGCGACTGGTCGCTGGCGGCGCTGCCGACCTGGCTCTTGTAGGGGCGCGAGTGGAAATAGGCGTCGGCACGTTCCGGCGAGACCTCGGTCAGCGGACCTTCGATGCGAATCTGGCGGCGCAGGCTTTTCCAGTGGAACAGCAAGGCTGCCTGCATATTGGCGCGGATATGCGTGCCCTTGCGGCTCTCGGCATTGGTGAAGAAGGTGAAGCCGCCCCCTTCGATCTCGCCCTTCCCATGCCCCTTCAGTAGCACCATCCGCACAGAGGGCGCCGCGTCCGCCGTCGCCGTAGCGAGCGCCATCGCATTGGGATCGTTCAACTCTCCCACCTGCGCGGCAGCAAACCATTCCTCGAACAGCACGAACGGATCGGCGCCTGCGGGCAGAACGCTATCGGCCAGCTGGGCATCATCGAGTGGGGTGGCATCGGACATCGGAAGGTTCCTAGGCGGAAGTTGGATGGGTCAGATAGTTACGCACCCGGCCCAGCGAAAGGCGCATATGATTAACATCGCTTTTCAGTCGACGAGGGTCACGGGTTGCACTGAACGACTGTCTCACCTAGCTAACTCACCATGCGCGATCTTTATTCCTTGCTCGGAATACCCCGCACGGCCTCCGAGGCCGACATCAAGAGCGCCTATCGCAAGCTCGCAAAGGAGTTGCATCCCGATCGCAACAAGGACAAGCCCAACGCGTCGGAGAAATTTTCCGAAGTGACGCGCGCCTATGATCTGCTGTCGGACAAGGCCAAGCGCGCGCAGTATGACCGGGGCGAGATCGACGCTGACGGCAATCCCGCCAATCCCTTTGCGGGCATGGGCGGACGGCCCGGTTACGGGCGCGGCGGCACTTATGGCGCTGGCCCCGGCGGCGGGCCGGGAAATGGCGGCGATTTCGGCGGCTACGGCGGAGACGAAATCGATCTTGGCGACTTGTTCGAGGGCCTGTTCGGCGGACGCAAGAACCCGCAGCAGCAGGCCGGTGCGCGGCGCGGCTTTGGTCGCCAGCCCCCACCGCCCCCGCCCAAGCGCGGCGCGGATATCCAATACCGGCTCGCGGTGCCCTTCGCCGAGGCTGCCGCCGGGCGCGACCAGCGCATTACCCTCGCCGATGGCAAGGCCATCAACCTCAAGCTCCCCGCAGGGGTCGAGGACGGCACGATGATGCGCCTCAAGGACAAGGGCCATCCCGGCACTGGTGGCAATGGTGACGGGATCGTCATGGTCGAGGTCGGCGGGCATCCCTTCTTCCGGCGCGAAGGCGACAATATCCGCATGGACCTGCCCGTCACGCTCGACGAGGCGCTGCGCGGAGCCAAGGTCAAATGCCCGACAGTCGACGGCGCGGTGATGCTAACGCTCAAGCCCGGAACATCCAGCGGCACCGTCATGCGGCTCGCCGGCAAGGGCTGGACCAAGAAGAGCGGCCAGTCCGCCGACGGCAAGGCCGAACGGGGCGACCAGCTGGTGACAATAGAGATCCAGTTGCCTGCCGATCTGGCGGACTTGGAACAACGGCTCGATGGCTGGGTTGACACCGCCCGCCCGCGCGAAAAGTTCGGGCTCTGACGCCCCTTCGCGAAAGGCCGCAGCCATGACTGGAACCGATATCCCGCCCGACCCTGAAGCGGGCGCGGCATCGCGCGTCTGGGAGGTGGCCAAAAAGGTCGCGGTCGATACCTTCAATGACGGCTTCATCCACGCCGGCAACCTTGCCTATCTGTCGATGCTGGCAATCTTCCCCTTCTTCATTCTCGGCGCGGCGCTGTTCGATGTCATCGGCGGGCGCGACAATGCCCAGGCCCTGATCTTCTCGGTCGCGCAGGCGATGCCGGAATCCGTGGCCGAGACCATCGTGCCGGTCGCCGAGGACGTGATCTACGCCCGTTCGGGCTGGCTCCTGTGGGTCGGGGGCGCGGTTGGCCTGTGGACCGTATCGAGCCTGATCGAGACGATCCGCGATATCTTGCGCCGTGCCTATGGCGCCAGGAGCAGCACCGTCTTCTGGAAGACCCGGCTCGTCTCGGCGGGGTTCATTCTCGGCGCGGTCATCACGCTGATGCTGTCGCTGTTTACGCAGGTCCTGATCGGGGGCGCACAGGAGGTCATACTGGCCGCGTTCCCTCAGCTGGGGGAATGGATCGACACGCTCAGCCTGTCGCGGATCGTGCCGGCACTGGGTCTGGCGCTATCGCTGTGGGTGCTGTTCCTTACCCTTACCCCGCCCGGCTATCGGGGCCGGCAGTCGCCCAAGTGGCCGGGCGCGCTGTTTACCGCGGCGTGGTGGCTGACGGTCGCAGCTGCCCTGCCGGTGGTGCTGCGCAGCGCCTTCACATATGATCTCACCTACGGCAGCCTTGCCGGAAGCATGGTGACACTGCTGTTTTTCTGGCTTGTGGGGCTCGGCCTCGTTATCGGCGCGGAATTGAACGCGGCGCTGGCACAAGAGTCGGCACCATCGGCGGGGCTTACCGAGGAGAAAGCGTGAATGAACGGATTGATGGCAGGCAAGCGCGGCCTCATCATGGGCCTTGCGAATGACAAGTCGCTGGCCTGGGGCATTGCCAAAAAGCTGGCAGAGCACGACGCTGAGCTGGCCTTCTCCTATCAGGGCGAGGCGCTGGCCAAGCGCGTGATCCCGCTCGCTGCCGAACTCGGCAGTGATTTCACCTTCGAATGCGACGTGTCGAGCATGGACTCGCTCGACGCCGCCTTTGCCGCGCTGAAGGAACGCTGGGACAGCCTCGACTTCGTGGTTCACGCGATCGGCTATTCCGACAAGAACGAGCTACGCGGGCACTATGTCGACACCAGCCTCGAGAACTTCCTCAATACCATGAACATCTCGGCCTATTCGCTGGTCGCGATCAGCCAGCGCGCTGCGGCGATGATGCCGGAAAGCGGCGGGGCGATCCTGACGCTGAGCTACTACGGGGCGGAAAAGGTCGTGCCGCATTACAACGTCATGGGCGTCGCCAAGGCCGCGCTTGAGACGAGCGTGAAGTATCTCGCCAATGACCTCGGCCCGCGCAACATCCGCGTCAACGCAATCAGCGCCGGGCCGATCAAGACCCTCGCGGCGAGCGGGATCGGCGATTTCCGCTACATCCTGAAGTGGAACGAATACAACGCACCGCTACGGCGCAACGTCACCATCGACGATGTCGGCGGAGCAGGGCTTTATCTGCTGTCCGAGCTGTCCTCGGGCGTGACCGGCGAGACGCACCATGTCGATGCCGGCTACCACGTGGTCGGCATGAAGCAGGAAGACGCGCCGGACATCGCGCTCTCCTGAGCCGCCCCGAGCCGACATGCGCACCGTCCTCGTCACCGGTTCGGCCGGGTTCATCGGCTACCATCTCTCGCAATTGCTGCTGGAGGAGGGCTTCGGCGTCGTCGGCTATGACGGGATGACCGATTATTACGATGTGCGGATCAAGCAGCGGCGGCACCAGATGCTGCTCCAGCACCCGCATTTCAGCTGCACCGAGGGGATGCTGGAGGACTTCGACACGCTCCACGCACTGGTGCTGGCGGAGAAGCCCGATGTGATTGTCCACCTCGCCGCGCAGGCGGGAGTGCGTTACAGCCTCGAAAATCCGCGCGCCTATATCGACGCGAACCTCGTCGGCACCTTCAACGTCATGGAATGCGCGCGCGAGCTGAGCGTGGATCACCTGCTCATGGCGTCCACGTCCTCGGTCTATGGCGCGAACACCGAGATGCCGTTCCACGAGGGGCAGAAGGTCGACACCCCGCTCACCCTCTACGCCGCGACCAAGAAGGCGAACGAGGCGATGGCGCATTCCTACGCCCACCTCTGGAACCTGCCGACCACCATGTTTCGCTTTTTCACGGTCTATGGCCCGTGGGGGCGGCCTGATATGGCGCTGTTCAAGTTCACGCGCGGGATCCTCGAAGGGACGCCGATCGACATCTACAATGATGGCGAGATGTACCGCGATTTCACCTATGTCGCCGATCTGGTGCGCGGCATCCGCCTGCTGATCGACACGGCGCCTGTCCGTCCCGAGAGCCCCGAGGACATTGCCGAGGGCGACAGCCTGTCGCCTGCCGCGCCGTTCCGGGTGGTCAATATCGGCAATGGCGACAAGGTGCGGCTGATGGACTTCATCACCGCGATCGAGGCCGAATGCGGACGGGAAGCGGTTAAGAACTTCATGCCGATGCAGATGGGCGATGTGCCCGCAACCTGGGCCGATGCGTCGCTGCTCAAGTCCCTCACCGGCTACGCCCCGCAGACCCCGTTCCACGAAGGCGTCGCGAAATTCGTGGCGTGGTACCGGGAATATTACCGGATCTGACGCTTACTTGGGTGGGGGCGGCAGCTGGCCTTCACCAGGCAATTCGCTCTGTCGTTCACGCTCGAGCCGCTGCATATACTCGCGCTCGATCATTTCGACCCGTTCCTGCTCGGCGGCAGCATCTGCGTCGATGGTGGACAGGCGTTCGGCTCGCGCCTCTTCGATCAGCTTGCCGAAGCGCACAGCATCGGCCTCGGACTTGTCCTTGTAGGCAGCCTCGATAAACTTCTGGTTGCACCCGGTGAAGCCGCCTGCGCCTGCGGGCGAGCAGCTCATCGTGCCGAAGTCGCCGACATACTTGATTTCTTCGACCAGTCGGGCACCCGACTTGTTGGCGGGGTTATCGCTGTATCGCAGATTGGTGGGGATGCGGTAGCGGTCAGCCTCGACCAGAATCTCGCACACCACCACTTCGCCGGGCTGGGCCACCGGACATTCGGAGGGGTCATAGGCAATGACCATGTTGATCTTCTCGTTCGCACTCTGGGCAGCAGCGGGGCTCGCAGCGGCGCTGATGGCGGCGAGGGCGCCAAGAACGGCGACGGGGGCGGAGGCGAGCTGGAGCTTCATGGCGCTGGAATCCTCTGTCGGTGCGCGGACGTCGGCCTCAGCCATGCCCCCGCGCGGGACCGCTTGTCTAGTGCGTGGGGACTGAACGCGCGCTGAAGCGAGGTTTTCAGACTCTTTCGCTAAGCCTGATCGCGATCCGGCACCCCAGGCGGATGACGCCCGACAGCAGCGGATAGGCAGGCGCGCGCTCGGCCCCATTGGCCATGGCGGAGTCGAGATGCTCGCGCTCTTCCTCGCGGAAGGCTTCAATCATTTCGGCGAGTTCAGGATCGGCACCGCTCGCCTGCAATGCATCGAGCTGATCGCTGTAATGCTTGTCGATCTCGGTCTCGACCGCGGCGGTGCAGGCCATTGCGGCTTCCGGCCCGAGCAGCGCCGTGCCCGCGCCCAGCGCGTAACCTGCCGCCGACCAGAACGAGTGGAGCGCGGTCGGACGCACGCCGCGCCGCGCCAGCAAGGCATCGAACTTGGCGCGGTGCTCGGCCTCCTGCGCGGCCATGTGGCGTATCTCGGCCGAATGCGGCCCGCGGTCACCCATCACGGCAAGCTGGCCTTCATAGATGCGGGTCGCACCGAATTCCCCGGCCTGGTCGACCCGGATCATGCGGTGGAGTTCGTCACGGTCCATCATGAGGCTCCTTCAGGTATCCCTTACTTCCGATACGCGGTGAGCGCCACAATGGCCGCACCCGACACCGTCGAAATGAGGAAATTGAACCCCGCGAGGCTGATGCCCCACAGCGTCCATGGCGCAACATCGCACCGGATCAGCGGCGCGGCGTTGAAATCGAGGATGTCGATCCCGGCCCCCGGCTTGGAGCAAGCAGTGAGGCCTTCCCACCAGCCGTACTCGACGCCGGCGTGAAACCCGCCGATC
The DNA here is from genome assembly GCA_027533455.1 of Porphyrobacter sp. GTDB lineage: Bacteria > Pseudomonadota > Alphaproteobacteria > Sphingomonadales > Sphingomonadaceae > Erythrobacter. The sequence continues at coordinate 296,970 of JAPZUC010000001.1, forward strand.
AGGCCCGAAGTGAGGATCGCGAGCCCAGCGAGAGCCGCCCACACCTGCGCAGGCTTCGCCACATGGGCGACCAGTCCTAGCGCAAGCGCCGCGAAATGCGGGTAGCGCTGCCACCAGCACATCTCGCACGGGAACAGGCCGAAGCCGTATTGCGACACATAGGCCCCGCCCAGCAATGCGGCCGGAACCAGCACGGCGAGCGCGCGGGCTTTTGCCAGATTGTCCACCCGCTCCGTCCTCAGGGCTTGGCCGGACGGGACGCGGGGCGCAGCGCCACCGTGCTCTTTGTGGTGCGGCGCAAGGTCTCCATCGCGTAGTTCAGCTGGAAGTCCTTGATGCCCTGCTTTTCAAGCTGCGCCGCGGTCAGCTGGAAACGCGGATCGGCGACCTTGTCGGCCTCCATTTCCTCGTCCTTGATGCCGAGCTCGTTGATGAGGTGGCCGCGCAGGTCGCTTTCGCGGGTCTGGTACTTCTGGCGCAACAGGAAGTCAGGATCGGAGATCTGCGGCACGGCGATGTCGGGCTTGATCCCGCCTTCCTGCACCGAGCGGCCCGAAGGCGTGAAATAACGCGCCGTCGTGAGCTTTAGCGCGGCGTCCTTGCCGAGCGGGAGGAGCGACTGGACCGAGCCCTTGCCGAAGCTGCGCTCGCCCATGATCAGCGCGCGGCGGTGATCCTGCAGCGCGCCCGCAACGATTTCCGAAGCCGAGGCCGAGCCTGCGTTGATCAGCACGATCATCGGCACGCCTTCGGCCATGTCGCCGCGATAGACGGTCTCGGCATCGTACAGCATCGTCTCGCCCCGCGCGCGACCGCGCTGGCTGACGATGCGGCCATTGCTGAGGAACAGGTCGGACAGCGCCACCGATTCGTCGAGGCTCCCGCCCGGGTTATTGCGCAGGTCGAGCACCAGCCCGCTGATGCGCCCCCCCGGCGCCTTCTTCCTGAGCGCCTGCCATTCCTCGAACACGTTCGCACCGACATTGGCGGAGAATTCGTTGACGGTAATGATTCCGATATTGCCGGCGGCGAGTTCCGAGGTGACCGGCTCCAGCTCGATCACACCGCGCGTGACATCAAGCTCGAGCGGCTCTTCGCGGCCCTGACGGTAGATGGTCAGGCGAATCGATGTGCCCTTGGGCCCGCGCATCTGCGCCACCGCGTCGTCCAGCTTGGTGTCGACGATCAGCTTGCCATCGATATGCGTGATGAAATCGCCGGCCTTGACGCCTGCGGTCTCCGCCGGGCTGCCACGGAACGGGGAGACGACCTTGACCGCGCCATCCTCCATCACGACGGAAAGGCCGAGGCCCGAATACTTGCCGTCGATCATCGTCTCCATCCGCTGGAGATCGCCGCCGTCGAGATAGGCGGAGTGCGGATCGAGCGAGGCAAGCATCCCGTCGATCGCGCCGCGAATCAGCTTCTCGTCGTCGACCGGCTCGACATAGCTTGCCTTGACCCGCTGCATCACCGCGATGAACTTGGCGAACTCAGGCCCCACACGGCCATCGACCTGCGCCATGGTGGCGGTGGTGGCGGGGATCAGCGCCACGGCGGTGACCAGGGCTGCGCTTTGCAGGAGAGCGGCGATCTTCATGGGGGGAGAGGCTCCTTTGAACGCGAATGTATAGGTTTGCCGAGCTTAACGCCAGATAGACACGCGCAGGCGACCAATCGTGATCCGGAAGGGGACAGGCATCAAGGCAAACCTCACCGGCGCGGCAGGTCTATCGCAGATATTGCAGCGGATTGACCGGCTGGCCGTCGCACCGCAGCTCGATTGTCACCGGAGTCGCTCCGCCACCCGCACGGCCGATGGGGGAACCGCCGATCACGTTGTCGCCAACACTGGCATCCACCCGCTCAAGTCCTGTGACGAGGCTGGTCCAGCCGCCCGCGTGCTCGATGATGACGATTCGCCCGAAGCCGCGATAGCTGCCCGCGAAGGCCACCCGCCCGCGCGCCGGAGCGACAACCTGTGCGCCTTGGGCCGGAGCCAGCGTCAAGCCGGTCGAGGCGAGTCCGCTGTCCCGCTTGGCACCGAACCCCACCAGGGTCCGGCCTTGTACCGGCAGCTGGAAATCGCGCGGCGGCGGTGCGCTGGGCGGAGCAGTGGAGGCTGCTTCGGGGGCAGCGGGCAAGGCGGCGGCCAGATCCTTCGGACGCAGCACCGGCCCCGGCAGTGCGGCCAGTTCGCGCCGCAACGTTGCCACCTCACCGAGCTTGTCGACCAGCCCGTCGAGATCGCGCGCTTCTTCGGCCAGCGCCAGCGCACGCTCGGCCTCGCGCAGGGCGGCACCCTTGGCGGCGCGCGATGCGAGGCGCTGCTTCTGTTCGAGCGCAGCGAGCTGGGCGCGGCGCTGGCGCAGATCGGCCTCCCCGCCCCGCAATTGCTCTACTGCCTGCGCAGCCTGCGCCTCCAGCGCACGGCCCCGATCAAGATCGGCACGCAGCGCGGCGGTGCGAGCGCGGATTTGCGGAACGGCGCTCGCCATTACCGCGCGGACGTGGACAACGTCCTGCAGTGATCCGGGCTGCAACGCGGACAGCGCCAGCGGGCGGCGCGAGGCGGTCTGGAGCGCGGCGGCAAGGCGCGCGGTCGGCTCCTGCTTGGCGGCGAGCCGGGCCGTCAGGCGCGCACGCTGTGATTTCGCGATCGCAAGCTTCGCACGGGCGACTTCCACGTCGGCCTCCGCCTGCTGGATACGCGCAGCGAGTGCGGCGGCCTCGCTGGCGGTGCGCTGGGCAGCTTCAGTGGCGGCTTCGGCCTCGGCGGTGAGCTTTGACGCGCGGCCCTCGGCCAGCTTGCTCTCGCGGGTGGCGCGGGCAAGCGCCGCTTCGGCCTCGTCCGCTTCGATCGGCGGGGTGACCTGCGCCGCTTCGGTCTCGGGCAAGGCGAAAGCCAGCGCCGAAATAACGCCGCATACGGCCAGAAAGGTCAGGATCGTGGGGCGGCGAGGCATCATCTTGCGGTCATGCCCGATGATAGGGATGGCCTGCAAGGATCGTGGTGGCGCGGTAGAGCTGCTCCATCAACATCGCGCGGGCCATCATATGCGGCCAGGTGGCGGGGCCGAAGGCGAGGAGCAGGTCGGCCGAGGCGCGTTCGGCATCGGAATGCCCGTCCGCCGCGCCCAGCATGAAACGGGTTTCGCGCACGCCTTCGTCACGCCAGCGGCCCAGCAGAATGGCGAAGGCCTCCGACGACATGGCCTTCCCCCGCTCGTCGAGCAGGACAGTGCGGCAGGGATTGAGCGGCTGACCCACCTTCCCCGCGCCGGTATCAGGCCATTCGGTAAGCTGGCAGGGCCAGGTCATGCGCTTGGCATAGCGATCCACCAGGTCGCCCTCAGGCGACCGGCCAATCTTCCCGCGCGCGATGATGTGGAGGAGAATCTCTCTAACCCCGATGAAGCGGACTGGACCGGGCCGCAGGCCCGCAAGGCCGACCGGCCGCCCGCAGGCACTCAAGCCCGCAGGGCTTGAAACGCGCCGAGGACGCTCGCCCGGATGGGCGAACGCACAACAAGCTAATTTCTACCCAACATCGACGTTTCCGATCCCTCGAACGACCACATGCGTTCAAGGTTGTAGAAGGTGCGCACTTCGGGGCGGAACAGGTGGATGACCACGTCGCCTGCATCGATCAGCACCCAATCTGCAGCCGGCAGACCTTCAAGCCGGACATGGCCGAAGCCTGCCTTCTTGATCGCCTCGGCAAGCTTCTGCGCCATCGACGCGACCTGACGGGTCGAACGTCCGCTGGCGATCACCATGTGATCGGCAATCGAGCTTTTCCCTTCGAGCAGGATCGAGACAATGTCCTGCGCCTGATCATCATCAAGCTGCGACATCACGAGCGCGTGCAACGCGGCGGCGCTCATGTCAGAGCGCACCAGCGACTGGGCCGTTTTGGCGGCAGCTTGCACCGCACCAAGCGGCATGGAAGCGGCGAGGGCTTCGGTCATCGACAATCACGTATCTCCAGAGTTCAGGGCTAAGGAAGCGGGCATTACGCAAACCGGCCAACAAGGCTGCCGAAACGCGTACCACGCGCCTCATGCGTCCTCCTCGGGCCGGATTATGCGGAATGTCAGCCGATCACGCACCGCCACATCACGATCCTTGCCGAGCAAAGCCTCGGCCCACCCGGCATTGGCACGGCGGAGTGCCGTGGCCGAGCGGTGGTCTGGATCGAAACGCAGTAACACCAGGGCCGGTGCGCTCCATTGCCCCCGTTTCCGAATGCTGGCCGCAGGGACACGATAGCGCCTGAGCCAGACCATGGCGGGGCTCGCCATAGCGGTTCCATCATAGCCGGGGCGGGCGATCACCGCAATCGGCATTGTCCGCGCGAGCCTCCGCCAGTCCTTCCAGCGGTGCAGCTGGGCGAGATTATCGCTGCCCATCAGCCACACGAACCGACGCTTGGGGTAACGCCGGACAAGCCTGGCAAGGGTATCGACGGTGTAGCGCGTGCCGAGCTGCTGCTCGATTGCGGTGGGCACGATTCGCGCACGGCGGGCCTGCTGGCGGGCCGACATCAGCCGCGCTTTCAGGGGCGCCATTCCGGCCTGCGATTTCAACGGATTGCCCGGGGAAACCAGCCACCACGCCTCGTCCAGCCCCAGCGCGTCGAGCGCAAAGAGCGTGATCCGCCGGTGCCCGCCATGCGCGGGATTGAAGCTGCCGCCGAGAAGGCCGGTGAGGACAGGGATACTCAAGGGCGGGTCTGGCCCTGCCCTCGCACCTGCCACTTGTAGGTCGTCAGCCCCTCGAGCGCGACGGGCCCGCGCGCATGGAGCCGTCCGGTGGCAATACCGATCTCCGCTCCCAGCCCGAACTCGCCCCCGTCGGCAAATTGCGAGGAGGCATTGTGCATCACGATGGCGCTGTCGACTTCGGTCAGGAAACGCTCGGCCACAGCCGAGTCGCTTGTCACGATTGCATCGGTATGCGCGGAGGAATAGCGGGCGATGTGGGCGAGTGCGTCTTCCAGCCCGTCGACGATGGCAACCGAGGCAATCGAATCGAGATACTCGGTGTCCCAATCGTCGGCGCTGGCCGGGATGACGCGCGGATCGAGCGCCTGCGCCCGGCCATCGCCACGTACTTCGCAGCCTGCTTCGATCAGCGCTGCCACCACCGCGGCGGCAGCAGGGAAGGCTGCGTCGATCAGCAGCGTCTCCATTGATCCGCAGATGCCGGTGCGACGCAGCTTGGCATTCACGGCGATGGCCTTTGCCATGTCAGGCTCGGCGGCGGCGTGGACATATGTGTGGTTGATCCCGTCGAGATGCGCGAGCACCGGCACCCGGGCATCGGCCTGCACCCGCGCGACAAGGCTCTTGCCACCGCGCGGCACGATCATGTCGATGAGGCCGCTGGCAGTCAGCATCGCGCCCACACAGGCGCGGTCCTGCGAGGGGACAAGCTGCACCGCCTCTGCCGGGACACCGCCCGCGACCAGCCCTTCGACCAGCGCGGCGTGGATCGCGCGGTTGGAATGCACCGCCTCGCTCCCCCCGCGCAGCAAGGCGGCATTTCCCGCGCGCACGCACAAGGCGGCGGCGTCGGCAGTCACATTGGGGCGGCTTTCGTAGATGATCCCGATCGTGCCGATGGGCACACGGATGCGCTGGAATTTCAACCCGTTGGGACGTTCGGAGGCGTCTATCACCTGCCCGACGGGATCGGGCAGATCGGCCACGGCATCGACCGCCTCGGCAATCCCCGCCAGCCGCGCTTCATCAAGCGCCAGCCGGTCCAGCATCGCGCCCGAAAGCCCGCGCGCCTTGCCCGCTGCAAGGTCCTCGGCATTTGCTGCCAGCACCGCCGGCATCGCCGCCCGCAGCGCGTCGGCCGCAAGGTGGAGCGCGGCCGCGCGGGCGTTGCTCGGCATCGCCGCAAGCTGGCGCTGGGCCAGCCGCGCGTCCCTGGCGAGCGCTGTCACCAGCGCCTGCGCGTCAAGGGCTGTGGCTTGGGTGGAGGGCGGGGTCATGTGATTCATCGCGGGGCCTTCTAGCACCCCGGCCCGCCGCTGTCAGGCCATGCGAATCGGCGCACGCATCAGCGATTCGCTCTCGCAAAAGCCGGTGCGGCGCATAGGGCCAGCGAGCGATGATCAACTCGCCGCGATTCCAATTCATTTCACCTGCGTGACTGACTTAGGATTCGACCATAGGTGAGCGCCCTGATAGCGGCGCCACGGGGCATCATAACACAATCGGGGCGGCAATTTGTCATTCAGGAATACCGCACAGGCGTGGGGCGACCGGCTTCGACAGTGGTTCCCCGACCGCGAATTCTTCATGCGTGCCGATGGTCAGGTGCGCTTCATCAAGGTTTCGTCGAAACTCCAGATGCGCGTCGCCGGCGGGGTGTTCGCGGCTGCCTTCCTGTGGCTCGTCGCGCTCGGTGTTATGGCCTGGAGCCAGTACCGTGCCGAAGCCGATCTTGCCTCCTTCGTCGAGGAAAAGGCGCGGGTCGCAAAGGCTGGTGAACGTCTGAAGGCCTATGGCGGCAACCTCGACAAAGTGGTGGGCGATCTCAAGCAGCGCCAGGATTTCCTCGAGGAAATGGCGCAAATGCTGCCCGAGGACATGGTCAAGGAAGGCGGGGCGAACGGCACTGTCACCGATTCGACCGCCGAAGCCAGCGAGACAGTGAAGAAGGTCAGCGCACTGATCCCGCAGGCCAAGGGCCTTGCCGAGGTTGAAGCCCGCCAGGTCGCCTTCGTGGAACGACTCACCCGCTTTGCCGATGCCCGGGCCCGCCGGGCTGAAGCGGCCATGCGCAAGCTCAACCTCGATCCCAAGTTCCTCAGCCGCGAAGCGCAGCAGGCGATGGGCGGCCCGTTCGAGGCAATTCTCGACGCCGACGACATCGACCCGCGCTTCGAGCGACTCGGCCTAAGCCTTGCGCGCATGGCGGTGATGGAGCGCGCGCTTGACAGCATCCCGCAGGTCGTCCCGGCATCGGTCGAGAACATCACCTCGGGCTTCGGTTATCGCCGCGATCCTTTCAACGGGCGCGGGGCGATGCACGCCGGGATCGACTTCAAGGGCGCGATGGGATCGCCGATATTTGCCGCTGCCGAGGGCCGCGTGACCTTTGCCGGATGGAAATCCGGTTATGGGCAGGCGATCGAGATCACGCATGGTAACGGGATGTTGACCCGCTACGCCCACTTGTCGCGGATCGACGTGAAGGTCGGCCAGCCGGTTGCGGCCGGGGTCACCATCGGCGGGCTCGGCAGCACCGGACGCTCGACTGGGCCGCACCTGCATTTCGAAGTTCGCATCAATGATCGCGCGGTCAATCCGCGCCCGTTTCTGGAGGCTGCACCCGATGTTCTCAAGGAAGTCCGCCGAACCGGATCTGACAAGCCCGCCGCCCGCGCGGCCCGTTAACAGGAGCAGTTTCATGGCCTCTGGCTCGACCTTCTCGGTGATCGGCGCGGATGTGACGATCAAAGGCAATATCAGCGCCTCGGCCGATCTGCATATCGATGGTACGGTCGATGGTGACATCACCTGCGCATCGCTGGTGCAGGGCGAGAAGAGCAGCATCAGCGGTGCCGTTGTCGCCGAAAGCGCGCGTCTGGCCGGCAAGGTGACGGGTTCGATCACCGCACGCGAGCTGGTGATCCTCAAGACCGCCCGCATCGAAGGCGATGTCCATTATGATGCACTAACGATCGAACAGGGTGCCGAAGTCGACGGGCGTTTCGCCCCCAATGCGCGTCAAGCGGTCAAGGCCGTGCCGAGCGCGCCGCGGATCGAAGCGGCCGAGTAAGCCCGCTCGCCCCCATCGCAATGTTTCACGTGAAACCCCCTCGCAGCACGGGTCTGGAGGGGGTCTGACGGGGGGTCAAGGCGAGTCAAAGCGGGGTCTGGAACCGCGCAAGTGGGCGCTACAGCACCTCTGCCCGCAGCGTCTTGCGATCGAGCTTGCCGATCATCGTCTTGGGCAGGCTTTCGCGCACCACCACCATGTCGACCCGTTCGTGCTTGCCGATCTTGGCGTTGAGCCAGGCCGCCAGCTCATCGCCTGTCGCCGAAGCGTCCTCGTTGAGGGTAACATAGGCGCGCGGCACCTCGCCGCGGTATTCCTCGGGCACACCGATCACGAGCGCCTCCTTCACGGCGGGATGTTCGAGAATCACGTCCTCCACCACGCTCGGGAAGACCTTGAAGCCGCCCACCGCGATCATGTCCTTGATGCGGTCGACAATCTCGAGGAAGCCATCGGCATCGATCCGCGCGACATCGCCGGTGCGCAGGTAGCGCTTGCCCTCGATTTCCACGAAGGTCTCGGCATCGGTTTCGGGCCGGTTCCAGTAGCCGCGCATCACCTGCGGGCCATGCACTGCCAGTTCTCCGGGCTCGCCTGCGGGGGCGAGCCTGGTGTGGTCTTCCTTGTTGAGCAACAGCACTTCGGTCCCCGGCACCAACTGGCCGATGGTGCCGCGCTTGCGGGTGCCTTCATAGGGGTTGGCCGAGACCACCCCCGAACTTTCGGTCAGGCCATAGCCCTCGCACACGCGCACGCCAGTGGTGATCTCGAACCGCTCGTGCACCGGCCCCGGCATCGGCGCACCGCCGGAGATGCAGACCTTGAGGCTGGAGAGATCGGTCTTGGCAAGATCGGGGTGATCGAGAATCGCCTGGAACATCGTCGGCACGCCCGGGAAGCCGGTGCAGCGGTAGCGCTGGATGGTTTCGAGCACCTGCTTGGTCTCGAACCTCGGCACCATCGCGATCGAGGCGCCCGTCACCATCGCGTGATTGAGCAGTGCCGTGTTCGCGAAGACATGGAAGAACGGCAGCGCGCCCACGAACACCTCGCCCGCCGGATTGCCGAAGGGGTTGAGCGCAGCGACTTGCTGCGCGTTCACCGAAAGCTGGTCATGCCCCAGCATTGCGCCCTTGGGCCGCCCGGTGGTCCCGCCGGTATATTGCAGCAGGGCGAGGTCCTGCGCGGTCACATCAACCGGCGCGCGCGTGCCAACCGGCGTCATTTCCACCCAGCTTTTGACCGTCGGACCATAGGCAACATCGGCGATCTGGCTGCGTTTGAGCAGTTGCAGGGCCACGCCCTTGTACCACGGCAGCTGGTCAGCAAGGCTGCCGACTACCAGTGTTTCCAGCGCTGAAGCGTCCAGCACCTTGCTCGCATTCTTGTAGAGTTCCGGCACGTCCACGGTCACCAGCACCCGCGTGCCGCTGTCGGCCACCTGCCAGGCGAGTTCCTCGACCGAATAGAGCGGCGAAAAGTTCACCACCACCGCGCCCGCCATCATCGCCCCGTAATAGGCAGCGGCGTAGATCGGGACGTTGGGGAGGAACAGGCCCACGCGGTCGCCCTTGGCGATGCCGATGGACTGGAGCCCGAGCGCAAAAGCCTCGGCCTGCTTGTAGATCTGGCTGTAGGTGTAGGTCCGCCCGAGGAAATGCAGGAACGGCGCCTTCGGGTTCATGCCGACGGTGCGTTCCAGCATGGCCGGAAGGCTCATCGGATTGAACATCGTCTCAAGCGGGACGGGATGATGATAGGGGGCGGCTGTGCTTGCGACGGCGGCGTTACTGACAGTCATGTCAGTAATCATTGCGCACAATTGCCGGTCGCACAAGCGAAACTGCGGTAATGCAGGCATTAACTGCGCGTCGCCCAGCGCATGCCTGCGGGTGGGCAGGCGCGCGCGGGGCGACTAGATTTGCGACAATATCAGATGAACCCGCTCTCGGGATCGATCTTCTTTTCGGCCGCTTCGGCAGCGCGGCGGGCGGCGAGCCACTCCGCTGCCTCGGCTTCCTGCGCGGCGGCACCGGCGGCCTTGACGTTGGCGTCGCGCTCGGCGCGCAGTTCCGCGATCAGGTTTTCGCGATCATTGCGATCCGACCGCACGGGCGCATCGGGATCTTCGACGATCCCGGCACGCTTGGCGGCCTTGGCCACCATCGCGTCGAGCTCGCGCTGCGAACAAAGACCCAGCGTCACCGGATCCTTGGGCGTGATGTTCGAAATGTTCCAGTGCGTGCGGTCCCGCAGCGCGCCGATGGTGTTGCGGGTGGTGCCGATCAGCTTCCCGATCTGCGCATCCGACACTTCGGGATGATTGCGCAGGATCCAGGCGATACCATCGGGCTTGTCCTGACGCTTCGAGACGGGGGTGTAGCGCGGGCCCTTGGTGCGGGTCACTTCGACCGGCGCCTTGTGCATCTTGAGCGAATAGGTCGGATCGTTCTGACCCAGCTCGATTTCGCCTTGCGTCAGCTCGCCCGAGTGGACGGGGTCGCGGCCGGTGTACTTGCTGCCTGCAAGGTCATCGGCCATCGCCTGCACTTCGAGGATGTGCAGCCCGCAGAACTCGGCAATCTGTTCAAAAGACAGCGCGGTGTTGTCCACCAGCCAGGTTGCGGTGGCATGCGGCATCAGCGGCTTGGGCTGATCCTTGGTAGCCATGGGGGGAATCTCCGTTGAAAATGAAAGGGCCGCCCCTTTCGGAGCGGCCACCTTGGAGTCTCAGATAGGCGAAAGCTCGCGAAACGGCAAGGAATGGATTCGTTTCGCGCGCGATGGGCGTTTGCGCCTCAATCCATCGGGACGAAGCCGGGGAGCGCCTGCACGCGCGCGATCCATGCAAGGATGTAAGGATAGTCGCCAAGAGTGAAACCGCCTTCTTCCGCAACGTGGGTGTAGGGGAACAGCGCGATGTCGGCGAGGGTCGGCGCCGCGCCGCAGAAGAAGGCATGCTCCGCCAGATGCCGGTCCATCAGTTCCAGCGCAGCTTCTCCGCCTGCGCGAAGCGATCCTGCGGGATCAGCGCGCTGCCGTGGGCGAGATACCAGCAGGCGGCGTTGCTTTCGGGCAGAAAGCGCACGCCCATCGCATCGTTGATCTGGAGTACAGGGATGCGGCCGTTCGGGTTGACCTTGGACAGGAACTCGGTCGTCCGCGTCTCACCCCCCATGATGTCATAGGAACGGGTCGCCAGTGGCAGGCCGAGCAGCGCGGCAGTGAGCCTGATCTTGTAGCAGTTCCCGCTGCGGGGATCTTCGTGGAGGGTCAGCGCCTCATCCATTACTTACGTCTCCGGCCACCTCGAGCACGATCTTGCCGATATGCTCGCCCTTCTCCATCCGCGCATGGGCGGCGGCGGCTTCGGCCAGCGGTAAGGTCATGTCCATCACCGGCGCAAGCTCGCCATCGGCGAACATTGGCCAGGCGTTGTCGGCAATCTCGTCGGCGAGCGCGGATTTGAAGTTGTCGGAGCGCGGGCGCAGGGTCGATCCGGTCAGCGTCAGACGCTTCATCATGACGAGCGCCATGTTGATCTCGGCGTTCGCCCCGCCGAGCACCGCGATGGTGACGTGGCGGCCATCCTCGGCAAGGCACTTGAGATTGCGCGCGACATAATCACCCGACACCATGTCGAGCACGATGTTGACGCCCTTGCCGCCGGTTTCGGCCATGACCGCCTCGACATAGTCGGTCTCGCGGTAGTTGATCGCCAGATCGGCGCCGATGCGGGTGGCGGCGGCGCATTTGGCGGTGTCGCCGCAAGTCACGATCACCTTCAGCCCGAAGGCCTTGCTGAGCAGGATCGCAGTGGTGCCGATGCCGGACGTGCCGCCGTGGACCAACACAGTCTCGCCATCGCGGGCCAGACCGCGTTCGAACAGGTTGTGCCATACCGTGAACAGCGTTTCGGGAAGCGCAGCGGCGTCGGAGAGCATCATCCCCTCGGGGATCGGCAGGCAATGCTGCCAATGCGCGGCGCAATATTCGGCATAGCCCCCGCCCGGGGTGAGCGCGGCGACGAACTGCCCGATCATCTCGCGCGGGACTTCATTGCCGACCGCCACGATCTCGCCCGAGACTTCCAGCCCCAGCAGCGGCGAGGCACCCGGCGGAGCGGGATACATTCCGGCGCGCTGGAGGCAATCGGGGCGGTTCACTCCGGCATAAGCGACACGGATCAGCACATCATCGGGGCGCAGCCGCGGCAGGGGAAAGGTCTGGAGCCATAGTACCTCCGGCCCGCCCGGCGCATCGAACCCGATCGCCTGCATGGTCTCCGGCAATTCAGTCCCGTTGCTCACGACCATCCCCACGCCCTCGATACTGAAAAATTGCCGGATTCCCCTCGCGAATAACCGTCTCGCCGATTGACAGCAAGGCGCTTGGGGCGGATGCTGCGGGGCAATGGAAGAACCCGATCGCCCCCGGCCGAGCGGAGACGCAGCGAGCCGCCTCGCACTCGAGGACCTTGGCCCCTATTCGCAAGCGGAACTGGGCGAGCGGATCGCGCTGCTCGAAGCGGAAATCGCGCGGGTGAAGGCGCATCGCGACAAAGCCGCGTCCCACCGCGCGGCTGCCGATGCGCTGTTCGGGAAGAGTGGCGGATGATCCGCCTGCGTGCTTCTTGCATAACTCGCATAAGGGATTCGCAATTCCTGCGGGTCCACCCATATTGTCGGCAAATGGCTCTCTCCGTCCGCTCGCCACGGCCATCCACCCGCTGAAAAGGCCTCTCCCATGCCCAGCTTTGCCCAGAACCTCGAACGCACGCTGCACAACGCGCTCGGCAATGCGTCCGAGCGGCGGCACGAATATGCCACGCTCGAACACCTGCTGCTCGCGCTGATCGACGATGAGGATGCCGCCGCGGTGATGGCCGCCTGCGGGGTCGACCTGGCCGAACTTGGCGAGGTCGTGAAGCAGTATCTCGATCAGGAATACCAGTCGCTCAAGACTGAAGATGGCGCCGATCCGCAGCCCACGGCGGGCTTCCAGCGGGTGATCCAGCGCGCAATCCTGCACGTCCAGTCCTCGGGCAAGGACACGGTGACCGGCGCCAACGTGCTGGTCGCGCTATTCTCCGAGCGCGATTCCTATGCGGTCTATTTCCTCCAGCAGCAGGACATGAGCCGGCTGGATGCGGTGAGCTTTATCAGCCACGGCATCGGCAAGGGCGGCCGCCAGATCGAAGGGGGCAAGACCCCGCAGGGCGCCGAAAAGCAGGAAGAGGCGGCACAAGCCAAAGAAAGCAGCGGCAACAAGAAGGAAACCGCGCTCGACCAGTTCACCGTCAACCTCAACACCAAGGCGGAAAACGGCAAGATCGATCCGCTGATCGGGCGCGGTCCGGAAGTTGACCGGACGATCCAGATCCTGTGCCGCCGGTCCAAGAACAACCCGCTCTATGTCGGCGATCCCGGCGTCGGGAAAACCGCGATTGCCGAGGGCCTCGCGCGCAAGATCGTCGAAGGCGATGTGCCCGAAGTGCTGGCCGAAGCGGTGATTTACTCGCTCGACATGGGCGCGCTGCTGGCCGGCACGCGTTATCGCGGCGACTTTGAAGAGCGGCTGAAGCAGGTCGTCACCGAACTTGAGGCGATGCCCCACGCGGTGCTGTTCATTGACGAGATCCACACCGTGATCGGTGCCGGCGCGACCAGTGGCGGGGCGATGGACGCTTCGAACCTGCTGAAGCCCGCCCTGTCGAGCGGCGCGATCCGCTGTATCGGGTCGACCACCTACAAGGAATTCCGCAATCACTTCGAAAAGGACCGCGCCCTGCTGCGCCGGTTCCAGAAGATCGACGTGAACGAGCCGACCATCGAGGACACGATCAAGATCCTCAAGGGCCTGCGCACGGCCTTCGAGGATCACCACAAGGTCAAGTACACGCCCGACGCGATCAAGACCGCGGTTGAGCTGTCGGCACGCTACATCAATGACCGCAAGCTGCCCGACAAGGCGATCGACGTGATCGACGAAGTCGGCGCGATGCAGATGCTCGTCCCGCCGAGCCGCCGCAAGAAGACCATCACCGCACGCGAGATCGAACAGGTCATCGCGACGATGGCGCGCATTCCGGCGAAGTCGGTCAGCAAGGACGACAAGAAGGCGCTCGAAAACCTCGAACGCGATCTGAAGCATGTCGTCTTCGGTCAGGACGAGGCGATCAAGCGCCTGTCGTCCGCCATGAAGCTGGCCCGCGCGGGCCTGCGCGATCCCGACAAGCCGATCGGCTCATTCCTGTTCAGCGGCCCCACCGGCGTAGGCAAGACCGAAGTCGCCCGCCAGCTCGCCACCATCATGGGAATCGAGCTCAAGCGGTTCGACATGTCCGAATATATGGAGCGCCACTCGGTCAGCCGCCTGATCGGCGCGCCTCCAGGCTATGTCGGTTATGATCAGGGCGGCCTGCTGACCGATGCGATCGACCAGAACCCGCATTGCGTGCTGCTGCTCGACGAGATAGAAAAGGCCCACCCCGACCTGTTCAACATCCTGTTGCAGGTGATGGATAATGGCCGCCTGACCGACCACCACGGCAAGACGGTCGATTTCCGCAACGTGGTGTTGATCATGACGACCAATGCCGGCGCGTCGGACATGGCGCGTCAGGGCATCGGCTTTGGCGACGTGTCGAAGGAAGATGCGGGCGACGAGGCGGTGAAGAAGATGTTCACCCCCGAATTCCGCAACCGTCTCGATGCGATCGTGCCCTTCGCCTATCTCGGCAAGAGCACCGTGGCGCGCGTGGTCGACAAGTTCATCCTCCAGCTCGAACTGCAGCTGGCCGAACAGAACGTCCACATCCAGTTCGACAGCGATGCCCGTGCGTGGCTGGCCGACAAGGGCTACGACAAGCTTTACGGCGCCCGTCCGATGGCCCGCCTGATCCAGGAAAAGATCAAGCAGCCGCTCGCCGAAGAGCTGTTGTTCGGCAAGCTGGCAGAAGGCGGCGAGGTCCATGTCAGCATCAAGGACAACAAGCCGTCCTTCGAAATGACTCCGGCCCCGCCCAAGGTGAAGCCGGTCAAGAAGACGGCGGCCAAGAAAAAGTCGGCGGCGAAAAAGCCCGCGACCGAGACCGACGAGGGCTGATGAGCTTGCGCTTCGGACTGACGATCATGGCGGCGGGCGTGCTTCTGGGCACGCCCGCCGTTCCCGTTTTTGCTGAAGACGCCGGGCCAACCACCGCCGAACTGACTGCGCGGATCGCCGGGGGCGGCACCTGGGCTTTCGAGACCCGCGACCGCATGACGAATGGAAAGCCGGTCTGCACGGAAAGCTGGACCTTCCGCGCCGATGGCACGGCCACCATCGTCAGCGGCGAGCAGACTGTCGAAAAGACGTGGCGCGCCGAGGTCGATGGCGACGGGCTGCAATGGCTCTACACCACCAGCATCAAGGCCACGACCGGCGCCGATTGCATGGGCGAAGTCGCCGAT
Organism: Porphyrobacter sp.; assembly: GCA_027533455.1. Lineage (GTDB taxonomy): Bacteria > Pseudomonadota > Alphaproteobacteria > Sphingomonadales > Sphingomonadaceae > Erythrobacter. Next base: position 312,224 of record JAPZUC010000001.1, read on the forward strand.
CCCGGTGACTATCCCCGCCCCGAGAGCGGATTCGTGTTGCTGTTCTTCAACGCCGGCAACGGCATCACCTGCCAGCCCCCGCAATGGATCGAGGGGCCGGACGGCAAGCCCGCGCAGCTCTGGACCGACGAAGGCTGCTGGGGCAGCATTGTCCCGAAGCCCAAGGGCTGAACTTTCGTTCCCCCGCCAAACCTCCTGCTCGCGAGAGCGGTCGGGGTGAGCACGCGGCGGAACCTAATCCGATCAAGCGCCGTATCTCTCCCATGACCGCCGCCTTCTCCTGGATCCGGCCCGAGCCGTGGGGCATCCATATCGTGCCCGCCGACGCGTGGGTCGATCCCTCGCGCCCCGTGCCCCGCGCGCTGGTGACGCATGGCCACGCCGATCACGCGCGCGGCGGGCATGGGGCAACACTCGCCACACCTGCGACGCTGGCAATCATGAAGTTGCGCTACGCGACTTCTGATGGCGCGCAGCCGGTGGAGTATGGCGAAACCGTCAGCATCGGCGGGGGCGTGACAGCCACCTATCTTCCCGCGGGCCACGTGCTCGGCTCGGCGCAGATCCTGCTCGAATATGCGGGCGAGCGGGTGATCATCACCGGCGATTACAAACGCGCGCCCGATCCGACCTGCGCGCCCTTCGAAGTCACCCCCTGCGATATCTTCATCACCGAGGCGACCTTCGGCCTGCCCGTCTTCACCCACCCCCCGATCCGCGAGGAAATCGCCAAACTGCTCGAGGCGCGGGAAGAAAACCCCGATTCCTGCATCCTCGTGGGCGCCTATGCGTTGGGCAAGGCGCAGCGGGTGATCGCGGAACTGCGCGCGGCGGGCCACACGGAGACGATCTGGCTCCACGGCGCGATGGAGGCGATGTGCCGGCTGTATGAGGAGCACGGCGTGTTGCTGGGTGATCTGCGGCTGGTCAGCGCTGCGAAAAAAGACGAGATGCGGGGGCAAATCGTGATGGCGCCGCCCTCGGCGCTCAATGATCGCTGGAGTCGCCGCCTGCCCGAACCCGTTACCGCGATGGCATCGGGCTGGATGCGGGTGCGCCAGCGCGCCCGGCAGCGCGGGGTGGAGCTACCGCTGGTCATCTCCGACCATGCTGACTGGAATGAACTCACCCGCACCATCGCCGAGGTGAACCCGCAGGAGACCTGGATAACACACGGTCGCGAGGAAGCGCTGCTGCGCTGGTGCGAGCTATCCCAACGCCGCGCCCGCGCGCTGGCGCTTGTCGGCTACGAGGACGAGGATGATTGAGATCCCCGCCCTCGCCGCCCAAGTCTTACTGGATCGCGGCCAGATCGGCGGCCATCTTGGTCAGCATCTCGTCAGTGATCAGCCCCTGCGAGAAGGGGGCCAGCGTCTTGAGGCTGAGCGCCTTGAACTGCTCGTAAGCCGGGTGCTGCGACAGGTCCTGCCCGCCGAAATTGGCGGCCAGAACGGCCTTGGCGCGCTCGTCTGCCATCAGGGTCTCGATCGGGGTGTCGATGGTGAAGGCCGGAGCAGGCGCGGGCGCGGGCGCGTCCTGCGCGAGCACAGCGACGGGCGACGTCATGGCGGCAAAGGCGAGACCGAGGGCAGCAAGAGGCACGAACTTCATGGGGCGGTTTCCTTTATGGCGACCGGGCTAACACCCGTGTCAGCAACGCGCTCTAGCGCATTCATGTGGCTGCGCAATGAACATAAGGCGCGCGCCTGATGGAGGAATTCGCCGCCCTGCTCGATGCGTTGGTCTACACCACCAGCCGCAACCGCAAGCTGGCGCTGATTGCCGCTTATCTGCGCGAGGCCCCCGATCCCGACCGCGGCTGGGCGTTGGCCGCGCTGACCGACGGGCTGGACTTCCCGGCAGTGAAGTCCTCGACAGTGCGCAACCTGATGATGGAGCGGGTCGATCCGGTGCTGTGGGCTTTGTCGCGCGATTTCGTCGGCGATACGGCCGAGACCGCGAGCCTGCTGTGGCCCGAACCGGAAGATTCCGCGCCGCAACCAGACCTATCGCTGGCGGAGGTGGTGGCGCACCTCTCCGCCCTCACCCGCGCGACCGCGCCGAGGGAACTTCCCGCGCTGTTCGACCGGCTCGATGCCAAGGGCCGCTATGCGCTGATCAAGCTGGCGACCGGCGGGATGCGGGTGGGCGTTTCGGCCCGCCTCGCCAAGACCGCCTTCGCCATGGCCTTCGATGTGCCGGTGGAAGAGGTCGAGGAATATTGGCACGCCCTCACGCCGCCCTATGCCGAACTGTTCGCCTGGGCCGCAGACGGCGGCCCGCCGCCCGATTGCGAGCATACCCCGCGCTTCCGACCCTTCATGCTCGCCCACCCGCTCGAGGACGGCGTGGTTGATCTCGCCGACTATGCCGCAGAGTGGAAATGGGACGGGATCCGGGTGCAGCTGGTCCGCGCTGGCGGGGAAACGCGGGTCTACTCCCGTTCGGGCGACGATATCTCGGCGACTTTCCCTGAACTGCTCGATGTCCTGCCGGTGGACGCGGTGCTTGATGGCGAATTGCTGGTGCGTGGCTCGGCTCAAGGCGGCGAGGCCGGGGGTGCGGCAAGCTTCAATGCGCTCCAGCAGCGACTCGGGCGCAAGTCCGTGTCGGGCAAGATGCTCAAGGAATTTCCCGCTTTCGTGCGGCTTTATGATGTGCTGCTGCTGGAGGGCACCGACTGGCGCGAACACCCCTGGAAGTCGCGCCGCGCGACTCTGGAAGCGCTGATGCCGCATTTGCCAGAGAGCCACTTCGACCTCTCCCAACTGGTCGAGGCTCCGGATTTCGCCGCGCTCGCCGCCATTCGTGATACCGCGCGCGACGAAGCGATCGAAGGCCTGATGCTCAAGCACCGCGAGAGCCCCTATGTGGCGGGGCGCAAGGTCGCCCTGTGGTACAAGTGGAAGCGCGATCCGCTGCTGGTCGATTGCGTGGTGATGTATGCCCAGCGCGGCAGCGGCAAGCGATCGAGCTTCCATTCGGATTTCACCTTCGGCTGCTGGAACGGCGATCCTGACGCTGGCGCGGAGCTGCTTCCGGTCGGCAAGGCCTATACCGGCTTCACCGATGCGGAATTGAAGCAGCTCGACAAGTTCGTCCGGCAGAACACCCTCAACAAATTCGGCCCGGTGCGCGAGGTGAAGCGCGAGCTGGTGTTCGAGGTTGCCTTCGACTCCGTCCACTCCTCCAAGCGCCACAAGAGCGGCCTCGCCATGCGCTTCCCCCGCATCCACCGCATCCGCTGGGACAAGCCCGCACACGAGGCGGACCGGATTAAAGGTTTGCGCGCATTGATAAAGGACTGAGCGCCGCCTACCTCACCCGCACCAACAGGAGAGAACCATGTCCTACGCCACTGCGACGCTTGCCACCTATGCCAACATGCTCGGCACGCTCGACACCCTCGTCAGCAAAGCCGAAGCCCACGAAAAGGGTGAAGCCCTGCTGCAGGCGCGGCTGGCCGAGGATATGTTCCCGCTCCACACCCAGATCCGTTTTACGCTCGATCAGGTTGTGACCGCGATGAAGCGGCTCGGGAACCTCGAAATGCCCTCCGACGAGAGCGACATCACATCATTCGCCGAGGCGCACAAGCGCATCGCCGCGGCGCAGGCGCTGGTCGCAAACACCGATCCCGCCACTTGGCCCGCCAGCGGCGACACGGTGGAGTTCACCCTCCCCAACAACATGACCTTCGTCATGCAGGCGCACGAATATTGCCGCGACTGGGCGACCCCGCAGTTCTATTTCCACCTGATGACCGCCTACGCGATCCTGCGCGCCGAGGGCGTTGCCATCGGCAAGATCGATTATGTCGGTTACATGATGAAGTACATGAAACAGCCTGCTGCCTGATGCACCGCTACGATCCCGCGCGCCAACGCCTTGCGCTCAGCCTGCGGGGCTGGCGGGGCTGGTGGACGCGACGGGGTTCGTGGTGGCGGGAGGCTATTTCACCTCCTTCATGTCGGGCAACACCACGCGCATGGGGGTGGAGCTTGTCCATTCCCCTGCCCTCGCGCTGGCCCCGCTGGGGCTGATCGGGGCATTTCTCGCAGGCGTGGTCGGCGGGGCGATGATCGCGCGGCGCAGCGAAGGCCGGCGCAAGCGGGTGCTGCTGGGGCTGGTCGCCGGGCTGCTGGTGGCCGGAGCGGGATTGCTTGCGGGCGGGCTCGCCATCCCGTTTCTCGCCGCATCGGCGATGGCAATGGGGCTCGCGAACAATGTCTTCGTCCGCGATGGCGAAGTGACGGTCGGCGTCACCTACATGACCGGCGCGTTGGTGCGCCTCGGGCAAGGGATCGCGGCAAGGCTTGCGGGTGAGCCGCTGGAATCGACCCGGGGTTATGGGCTGTTGTGGAGCGCGCTTGCTTTGGGTGCGGCGGTGGGCGGAGGTCTGTGCCTGATCGCGCCCCTCTGGTCAGCCGTCATTGCCGCTCTGGCAGGACTGGCCTTGTGGCTCGCGGCGCTGAGGATCGAGCGCTAGAGTTCCACTTTCAGGATCTTCTGCCGCGACGTTGCGCCGCGCAACAACGTCACCCGCGAGGGCGCGCCATTATCCGTGTTGTTGGCCGAGCGCCGCTGCCACAGCTTCGGCATGGGCTATCGCATTCTCGGCATAATGCGCTGTGCCGATCCGCATCCCCATCACCGCCGCCTCGTCGAGATCGCGCATCTTGCGCGCAGGACGTCCGCCCCACAGCTCGCGCGGCTCCATCACCTTGCCCTCGGTCAGCATCGCGCCTGCCGCCAGCATTGCGTCCGAGCCGATCACCGCCTTGTTCATCACGATAGCGCCGAGGCCCACGAAGCCGCGGTCGTGGATGATGCAGCCGTGGACCATCGCCATGTGACCGATCAGCACATCGTCGCCGATGATCAGTGGCGAGCCATCGGGATCGCCGGGTCGCGGCGGATCGCAGTGGAGCACGCTCCCGTCCTGTACGTTGCTGCGCTTGCCGATCACGATGCGCGATACGTCCGCCCGCAACACACAATTGTACCAGACAGACGATCCCTCGCCGATTTCGACATCGCCGATGATCGTGCAGCCGGGCGCGATGAAGGCGCTGTCGTGGATGCGCGGGGTCTTGCCGTGGATCGGGACAATGTTGACGCCGGGGCGGAGGGGCAAAGAGGTCATGGTCGGGCCTTGTGCTACGGCTGGATGCCGATCAGCGTGTTCCACCGAAACCGCGGCAAAGTCGATGCATATTGATCGCTCCACACCGTGGACGCCGGCGGGCCCAGCGCACGCCACTCGGTCGCACCACTCGCCTGCTTGAGCGCGGCGAGGGTTTCGGCCTTCGGGGTCAGCACCACCCAGTTTGACGTAGCAAGGACGCTGCCTGCATCCGCGCGGTCGATCCGCAGCGCGGCCTCCATGCCCGCATCGCGCGCCAGTGCCGCAAGGACAGGCTGGAGGTCGACGAAGCGGTTGGTGATGTGGATGGCGATCGCGCCATCATCCCTGATCGAGCGGCGATAGGCCTGCAACGCCTCGCGGGTGAGCAGGTGCAGCGGGATCGCATCGGAGGAGAAGGCATCGACCACGAGGACATCGAATTGCCCCGCGCCTTCCTGCTCCAGCGCAATGCGGGCATCGCCGATCACGACGTCGCTGTCGGGCGCGCAATCGGACAGGAAAGTGTAACGCCCGCGCGTCGAGAAACCGAGGATCACGGGATCGATTTCGTAGAACCGGTAGTTCTGGTCCGGCTCGCGATAGCAGGCCAGCGTGCCTGTCCCCAGTCCGACCACGCCCACCTTCGCCCCTGCGCCGAACAGGTCCGAAGCATGACCCAGCAGCAATCCCACCCCGGCCGTCCGGCCATAATAGGCGGTCGGTTCGCGCCGCCGGTCAGGATCCAGCAACTGCCGCCCATGATCGGTCGTGCCGTGGGCCAGAACGCGCATGCCCCGCTTGGCATCATCGGTCACGGTATAGACGCCGAAATAGCTGCGCACCCGCTCGCCATAGGCATAGGCCTTGCCATGCCCCGCCAGCCCCATGCCGATCATCATCAGAGCGAACACCGTAAGGAACGCCGCCCGGTTGAACATGAGGGCGGCCGCGACCAGGGCCAATGCACCGTAAAGCGCCCAGATGGCCGATTGCGCGCCGCTCGTGGTCGACACGAACAGATACCAGGCGAGGACAAAGGCGAGGATCAAACCCCCCGCCAGCACCGGCAGTCGCAGCTTGTCATTCACGGCCAGACGATCCTGCCACGCGCCGAGCGAGGCCAGCGGGATCAGCGCGGCAGCCGCCAGCACCAGCAGCGGATGTTCCCACACCCAGTCGAACAGCAGAGGCGCGAACAGCCCGGTGAACATCCCGCCTAGCGCGCCGCCAGCCGACATCACCAGATAGAACAGCGTCAGGCGCGAGGGGTCCGGGCGCAGATCATACATCCGCGTGTGCAGCGCGACCGCGACGACGAACAGCAGGGCCACCGAAGCCAGCAAAAGCCACAGGCTTTCGCCGGGCTGCGACATCATCGCCGTGCCCCCGGCCAGCAACACCACCACCGGCGCCAGGCCGGTGATCAGCCGCGCGGGCCCGCGCCGCTCGGCGAAGGCGACGCTGAAGCTCAGCAAATAGAGGCCAAGCGGGATCACCCACAGCAACGGCATGGCGAAAATATCGGTGGTGAGATGCGTGGTGGTCGACAGCATCAGCCCCGACGGGACGGCGGACAGCACCAGCCACAGGCCCATGCGTTGCCACCCGACCGGTGACTGAACCGCGGTAGGGGCAGCGGCTGCGATGTGTGCCTCATCCGGACCGGCCGCCCGCCAACGGGCAGCAGCGACGAACAGCAGCAGCAGCAGCATGGCGCCATAACCGATGCTCCAGATCAGGCTCTGCTCGGCCAGCGGCAGCAAGGGTTCTATCAGCAGGGGATAGCTCAGCAACCCGGCGAAGCTGCCGACATTCGATGCGGCGTAAAGCCCGTAGGGGTCGCCCGCAGCCGGATCGGCCGAGTACCAGCGCTGAATCAGCGGTGCTTGCGCGGAAATCAGGAAGAACACCGGCCCGACCGAAGCAAACAGCAGCGCCGGCACCCAGAACACCTCGAGCCCGGCGCCGAAACCGGAGAGGTCGGCCAGTGTCAGTGGCAAGGTCAGCGCCACCAGAGCCAGCAGCGCGATATGCAGCGCCAATTGCCGTCGCAGCGGGAGCCTGCCGATGACGTGGGCATAGGCATACCCGCCAAGCAGCAGCGCCTGATAGACCAGCATCGCGCTGTTCCAGACGTTCGGCGTCCCCCCGAGCCGCGGCAGCGCCAGTCGCGCCATCAGCGGCTGCACGAGAAACAGCAGGAAACTGCCGACCAGAATGGCTGCGACAAACAGGGGGCGACGTGGGTGTGTCATTATCGTCCTGACAATCATTGGCGGTCTGCGGCGCTAGGACTTTGTGGTTAACATCAGGTGTGTTTTGCTCGGCACGAGAGGGAGACGAGCGCGACGCGCCATGCCGACGGGTGCGGATTTCCGGCCATTTGCGAGCCTCCCATTGGTCACGGGTAATCGCGTACTGGATATTCGTCTCGCCCCCGTCCGGATCGGGGAAATCGAGGTCTTCGCGGCGGGTCATGCCGAGTTTCTCCATCAACCGCCAGCTACCGGCATTACTGGGCACGGTGAGCGCGACGATCTGCGGCGCGGCGAAGGCCGTGAAGCCCCAATCCACCACCGCGCGCATCGCTTCGTGCGCATAGCCCCGCCGCCAGCGATCCTCGCGCACCAGCCAGCCGATCTCGAAGTCCTGCGGGTTGGGCGCAAGCGGGTGAGCGACGCGGCGCAGCCCGCAATGGCCGACCATCTCACCGGTCGCGCGTTCTTCCATGATCATGAAGCCGTAGCCCTCGGCAGCGAACCCCGCGCGCGAGGCAGCGTGCTTGGCCGCAATCACGGCGCGCGGCTGCACCCCGCCGAGGTGCCGCATCACCGCAGGCGTGTTGAGCAGCGTCATGTGCGGATCAAGGTCACCCTCGCCGATCTGGCGCAGCACCAGCCTGTCGGTGATTAGCACCGCTTTCGTCATGGTGCCGTCATGACGTCAACCAGCGCTCGCGCGTGATGGCATAGGCGATGATCCGCGGGTCATCTGGATCGAAATCGGGGCTGGCGAAATCGAGATCCTCGCGCCGCTCCATCCCGAGCCGGAGCATCAGACCCCAGCTCGCCCGGTTGTTCTCGACCGTGAGCGCGATCACCTCGTCAGCGCCGAAGCGGTCGAAGGCCAGGGCGAGCGAGGCAGCGGCGGCCTCTTTTGCATAGCCAAGCCCCCAGGCATCCTCGCGCAGCCGCCAGCCTGCTTCCATCATACCCTGCGGCCCGCCCGCCTGATTGGAGCGTTTGAGCCCGCAAAAGCCGAGCAGCGCGCCATCCTCCTTGCGCTCCACGACCCAGAAGGTGTGGCCGTAGTCCGCCTGATAGCTCTCCAGCCGCGCGCGGGCGGCGGCGCGGGTTGCGTCGTTGGCCACCCCGCCAAGCCAGCGCATCACGGGCTCGGTGTTGGTGACGCGCCAGAATTCGTCCCAGTCATCCTCGCGCCAGTCACGCAGGATCAGTCGCGGCGTATCGTGACGGAATTCAGGCATAAGGCGCGTCCAGCGACCACACGGTGGTGGGATTATCTTCGGGCGGATAGTCGGGATCGTTGTAGCCGAGGTCGGGCCGCGCGGTGAAGCCGAGGCGCTGCATCATCCGGGTCGAGGCCGCGTTGGAATCGCTGGTCTGCGACCAGAGCACTGGCAACCGGACAACGTCGAAGGCATGGGCGATCACGATGCGGGCGGCCTCGCTCGCATAGCCCTTGCCCCAGTGGCTCTCGGCAAAGCTCCACCCGATCTCGCGCTGGCCCTGCAAAGCGGGCGGCGCGGCCGGGGAGCGAACGTGGAACAGGCCGACACGGCCGACGCGGGTGTCGCCCTCAGCCAGCCACACCGTCCAGCGCTGGTGCCCGCCGCTGTGGAAGGCAGCGATATCATCGGCGAGGCTTTCGGCCACAGCATCGGGCGAGCGCACGCCGGCAAGATGGCGCATCACGCTTTGGGTGTTCATCTCCGCCAGCAGCCACGGCAGATCCGTCGCCACCGGCGGGCGCAGGATCAGGCGCGGCGTGGCGAGCGTCGTCCCGTCAGCCATTCAGCAGGCGGGCGGCGTGGGCGGCGTGGTAGGTCAGGATGCCGCTGCACCCCGCACGCTTGAAGGCGAGCAGCGTTTCCAGCACCAGCGCATCGCGGTCTCCCGCACCGGCGGCGGCGGCGGCCTCGATCATCGCATATTCGCCTGATACCTGATAGGCGAAGACCGGCACGTCGAACCGGTCTTTCACCCGGGCAATGATGTCGAGATAGGCGAGCCCCGGCTTCACCATGACAGAGTCGGCGCCCTCGGCGATATCCAGCGCAATTTCGCGCAGCGCCTCGTCGGTGTTGGCGGGGTCCATCTGGTAGGCCTTCTTGTCGCCCTTCAGCAGCCCGCCGCTGCCCACCGCCTCGCGGAACGGGCCGTAGAACGCGCTGGCATATTTGGCGGCGTAGCTCATGATCTGGACATTGGGATGGGCGTTCATCTCCAGCGCCATGCGGATCGCCTTGATGCGACCGTCCATCATGTCGCTGGGCGCAATGATGTCGGCGCCCGCGTTGGCCTGATTGACCGCTTGATCGACCAGCATTGCGACCGTCTCGTCATTGATGACATAGCCGGTGTCGTCGATCAGCCCGTCCTGCCCGTGCGAGGTGTAGGGATCGAGCGCCACGTCGGTCAGCACGCCAATATCATGGCCGCAGGCGTCCTTGATGGCGCGGATCGCCTGGCACATCAGGTTGTCAGGGTTATGCGCTTCGGCCCCGTCGTCCGAACGCAGCTCTTGCGGGGTGTTGGGGAACAGCGCCACCACCGGAATGCCGAGCGACACCGCCTCCTTCGCGCGGGCGACGATACCATCGACCGACCAGCGCGAGACGCCGGGCAGCGTCTTGATCGGCTCCTCCACATCCTTGCCCGCCGTGACGAACAGCGGCCAGATCAGATCGGCGGGGGTGAGGATGTTCTCGCGGTGCAGCGCGCGGCTCCAGCCGTGGGCACGGGTGCGGCGCAGGCGGGTGTTGGGATAGCTTCCAGTCATGGGAGCGAGACTTACGCGCAATCGGCGCTGGACGACAAGAGATCGTTACAGGCGCGGGCTTTACACTTTGCGCGCAGGCGCCGCAGGCTTGCGGGTCGCATCGACTTTCTCGATCTCGCGCACGGGCGCCTTCACCTCGCCCGGTGCCGGGGCAAGATCCTGAAGGGCCGCGCCGACCTCGATTTCCTTGAGCTTGATCAGCTGGCGGCGGAAATCGATAAGCTCCGTGCCCGAAAGCAACGCACGGCTGACGAACTGGACGCTGGACGGATTGATCACCCGCCCGCCCCGGTACATCTCGTAATGGAGGTGCGGGCCGGTCGACAGGCCGGTCGATCCGACATAGCCGATCACCTGCCCGCGCCGCACCTGCATGCCGGCACGCACGGCCATCTGGCTCATATGGCAATAGCGCGTCGAGAGGTTGCCGCCATGCTCTAGCCTGACCTGTATACCGCAGCCGCCGGAGCGGCCCGCGCTGGAGACCCGCCCGTCGCTGACCGCGACGATCGGCGTGCCGTATCGGGCCTTGAAGTCCATCCCGGCGTGCATCCGGTTGTAACCGAGGATGGGGTGGCGGCGCATCCCGAAGTTCGACGTGATCGCCCCCGGCACCGGTGCCAGCAGCCCCTTGCGCTGCTCGCCCACACCCGAAGCCTCGTAGAATCGGCCATCGCTGCCCCAGCGCATCAGCTGGGTGCGGGGCTTTCCGGCGCGGTCGACCCCGGCGTAAAGCAGCTGCCCCGCCTGCCGCTCGCCCGTGGCGGCGCGGCGATAGGCAATGACGACATCGAATTCATCGGAGGCGCGAACCTCGCTCTCCATGTCGATCTGTTCGTCGAGCGTCTTGAGATATTCCTGCACCGCGCTTGCCGGAACGCCCGCCTGCCGCATCGAGCGGTAGAGACTGCTTCCGACCACGCCGCGCACCCGCAGCGGGGTTTCGTCGACGCGGATCAGGTTGCGCTGCAATGCCAGCGGGCCGACAGGGATGACCGGCGTGCCATCGGCGGCAACCTCGCCCACGCCCGGGCGGGTCAACGCCAGTTCGAGATCGAAGCGGGCACGAAACGACAGACTGTCGAGCGGGCGCGGCTGGCCGGGCGCAGGGCGGCGGCCGAGCACGAGGTCCATTTGCGTCCCTGCGGCGATATCGCCCACCGCAACCGCCTGACCGACCAGCGCCGCAGCTCGGTCGATATCCTCGCCCGCCACGCCCGCACGGCGCAACATCGATGTGAAGCTGTCACCCGGAGCAAGGGTCACCACCATCTGGATCTGCGGCCGCTCGGGCGCGCTCTTGAGCGGAATGACCGAAGGCGACGGCCCCATGCGGCGGCCGCTATCGGCACCCAGAGCGAGCGGCAGGATCATCTGGCTGCGCATCTCGCTCTCGACTTCAACCGCCTGCGGCATGGCCGAGCGCGCTTCAAGCGGGGTGAAATCGGGCCAGAAGGCGAGCGCAACCACGCCCATCCCCACCATGGTGCCCAGCCCTCGCAGCCAGCGGCGGCTGCCGATATCCTCGGCCAGATCGGGAGCGATATCGAGGCGGTCGAACCACTGCGAGGCGTCGTGACGCCACGCATCGTAGCGGGCGATAACAGTGCCCAGCCGCGCTGCCAGCCTGCGCCTCAGGCGCTGGGCAGCAGTCGGCGGAGCGAACTGGCGCGAATTGTCGAGATAGCGCACAAGCTCACGCGCGGTCTCCGGGTCGACGGGTGCGGGGACGACAGCCAGCGCACGGCTTTCGCCCGCTTGCAGCGCGGCAGCCTCGCCTCCGGACTCCTCGCCGGGATCGCCTGCGTCAGTCATTTTGCGCGCGTGGTCCAACTGCAAGCCCCGTGGCGATGCCCCTTGTCGGGGCAATCATGACGCAGCCCGCAGACGCGCCCAAGGCCTTGCCTTGTCGCATTTTGCTACCAGAACAAAGTAAATCCGGCGTTAACCAGCGACGAGCTGAGTCCCCGGTGCGATAAGGTGTTGTGTGTAGAAGCGCGCGACCCTCTCCCATGGCCTTGCCCGCCCGCGGCAAGCCTGCAATGACCCCGGGTGTCGTGACCCAGTCCCCTCCCTCCCGCCCCGCTGATGACGCGCGTGTGCGCGCCGTTCTCGGGCCGACCAACACCGGCAAGACGCATCTCGCGATCGAGCGGATGTGCGGCCATTCCTCGGGGATGATGGGCTTCCCGCTGCGGCTGCTGGCGCGCGAGGTCTATGACCGGGTGCGCGCGATCAAGGGCGACAAGCAGGTCGCATTGATCACCGGTGAAGAGCGGATCGAGCCGCCCGACGCGCGCTATTTCCTCTGCACCGCCGAAGCCATGCCGCGCACCAGTGGCCAGCATGCCTTTGTGGCGCTGGACGAAGCGCAACTGGGCGCAGACCCGGAACGCGGGCATATCTTCACCGACCGCCTGCTCTACGCGCGGGGGCGGGAGGAGACCATGATCCTCGGCAGCGCCACGCTCGAACCTATGGTCAAGGCGCTGATCCCGCGCGCCGAAATCACCAGCCGCCCGCGCTTCTCCACGCTGTCGCACGCCGGCGTCTGCAAGCTGTCGCGCCTGCCCAAGCGTTCCGCCGTGGTCGCCTTCAGCGTCGAGCAGGTCTACGCCATGGCCGAGGCGCTGCGGCGGTTCCGCGGCGGGGCGGCGGTGGTAATGGGCGCGCTTTCGCCCGAAACCCGCAACAAGCAGGTCGCGATGTTCCAGGCGGGCGAGGTCGATTACATCGTCGCCACCGACGCGATCGGTATGGGGCTGAACCTCGATCTCGATCATGTCGCCTTCGCCGCGCTGTCGAAATTCGACGGGCACAGAAAGCGGCGCCTCACCCCGTCCGAGATGGCGCAGATTGCGGGCCGCGCCGGACGGCACCAGCGCGATGGCACCTTCGGCACGCTGTCGGGCACGGGCAAAGGCGACGGGGAGCCGCTCCAGTTCACCGATGAGGAAGTCTACGCGATCGAGGAGCACAGGTTCGCGCCCCTCACCCACCTGTTCTGGCGCGATGCCGATCCGCGGTTCGATTCGCTCGAGCGCCTGATCGCCGATCTCGAAGCGCGGCCCGACCAGCCGCAGCTGAAAGCCGCGCCCGAGGCAATCGACATGGCCGTGCTCAGGCGGCTCGCGGGAGACCCGATTGCCGATACGGTGCGCGGCGCGGGTTCTGTGCGGCGCTTCTGGGAGGCCTGCTCGCTCCCCGATTTCCGCAATCTCGGGGTAGAACAGCATGCGCGTTTCGTTGCGCGCCTGTGGGACGACCTGCGCGAAGGGTATCTCGGCGCGGATTTCGTGGCCGCACGCATCGCCGAGCTTGACCGGATGCAGGGCGACATCGACACGCTCCAGGGCCGGATTGCGGCGATTCGCAGCTGGGCCTACATCTGCCAGCGCCCCGATTGGGTGCTGGCACGCGACGAAATGGCCGCGCGCGCACGCGCGGTCGAAGCGAAGCTCTCCGATGCGCTGCACGCGCGCCTGACAGAGCGTTTCGTGAACCGAAGGACGACACTCTTGATGAAATCGCTGGGGCAGGATGCAAGTGCGCTGCCCGTCACGCTCGAACCCGATGGTCACCTGACGGTGGAGGGCGAAAGCATCGGCCGCCTTGAAGGCTTCCGCTTCCATGTCGATCCCGCTGCAGGCGTCGCCGACCGGCGGATGCTGCTGGCGGCGGGCGAGAAGGCGCTTCCGGCGCTGCTGGAACGCCGCGCGGACTGGTTGCTGGGCGAGGGTCTAGCCGAACTCGAAATTTCCGGCGGCGCGATCAGGTGGCAGGGCCGCGCGCTGGCGGAGATCACCTTCCCCGGACACCCTGGTTCGGGCAATTTTGGCACGCCCAAGATCGCGCTGACCCGCGATGTCGCGCTGCTGACGGATAGCGCCAAGGCGAAGCTGGAGGCAGGCCTTGCGGCGTGGCTGGAAAAGCAGCTCGAACCGCTGGAGCCGCTGCGCAAGCTGGCCGAAGCCGCGCGCGATCCCGCTGCCGGCTCGCAAGCGCGGGCACTGGTCATCACTCTGATCGAAGCGCGCGGCGTCATCAGCCGCGAGGACGCCGGGCTGGAAAACCTGCCCAAGGAAATGCGCCCCTATCTGCGCAAACTCGGCGTGACTTTCGGGGCGCTCGACATTTTCGATGCGCCGCTGCTCAAGCCCGCCCCGCGCCGCTTGCTCCATGCGCTGGGGCTGGACAAGCGCGCGGTGCAGGAAGCGATGCAGCCGGTTCTGGCCGAGGGCAGCTGGACCAAGGGGCGCCTGCCCGCCGGCTACCGCTATGCCGGATCGCAGGCGATCCGTGTCGACCTTGCCGAGAAGATCTTCCGCGCGGCGTTCGAATCGCGCGCCGCAGTGGTCGCCGCGCATCCGAAGGAGCGCAATAGGCCGTTCCGGGTCGATTTGGCACTCGCCGTGTCGGTCGGGCTGGAAGCCGATAACGCGCGCCGGCTGCTCGGCAGCGCGGGCTTCCGCGTCGAACGCGCCCGGCCGCTGGCCGAAGGCGCCCAAGGCGCGCCCGCGCCCGACCGCTGGTATTGGCGTCCGCGCCGGCCCGGCGAAAAGGACGAGCAGCGCGGCGCCGGGCGCGGTGAAGGGCGCCGCCCGGAACGCAAGGGCGCGCGCAAGTCCGAACAGCGTGGTCAGCGCCCCGATCAAGGGGAGAAAGCCGGCACGCCCCGCATAAAGGGGGGCAGCAAGGGGGGCCCAGACACCTCCAAACCCCGCAATGACGGGCGCCAGAGAGGCCCTAGACCTGCCCCAACCCCGGCCAGGCCCCCGGTCGATGCCGGTCCGGCGCGCGCGGGCGGTGCGTTCGATAAGCTGGCGGACCTGCTCAAGGGATGACCGGAGCGGCGGCGGCAGGTGCGATCCGGATCGACCGACTGCTGGTCTACCTCCGCTTCGCCCGCACCCGATCCGCCGCACTCGCCCTGATCGACAGCCGCGCGGTGCGCCGCAACCGCCAGCACGTGGCGCGGGGCGCGGAAAGCGTGCACTGCGGCGATGTTCTGACGCTGGCTGTCGGAGGCACTGTCAGAGTGATCCAGCTCCTGACCCTGCCCGCACGGCGCGGCTCTCCGGCAGAGGCGCGTTCGCATTATCGGGAGGTTGACGGCGACGGCCTTGACCGTAAAGGGCAAATAACAATAGCAGCGTCAACGCCCATGGCTGGCCGCCAGCCTGACGATCCTGAAGACTTCTCGTGAAAGAGCCGCAATGACTTACGTCGTCACCGAAGACTGCATCAAGTGCAAGTACACCGACTGTGTGGAAGTGTGCCCGGTCGACTGTTTCTACGAAGGCGAGAACATGCTGGTGATCAACCCCAGCGAGTGCATCGATTGCGGCGTGTGCGAACCGGAATGCCCGGCCGAGGCGATTCTCCCCGATACGGAAGACGGGCTCGAAAAGTGGCTCGAGCTGAACACGCAATATTCGGCGATCTGGCCCAACATCACCAGCCAGAAGGCTCCGCCCGAAGATGCCGACGCGCACAAGGGCGAGAAGGGCAAGTTCGAGAGATACTTCAGCGCCGATCCGGGCGACGGCGACTGATTTTCAGCGCTTTTCCGGCAATCCGCATAGTCTGGCAGGCTTTCGCAATCGCCGACTCGCAATTTTGCTGCGGACGTGCTATATAATGATATGACCGCGCTGGGCCGTTGGCCCGCGCAGGCGTTGAAACCAGAAAGGCCTGACACCAGCAACCCCCTAACCGGATGAACCGCACCCGGCGCTCGCCCCGTGAGGGGTTGGGTCGCACGGTCGGGGTATTTGTCCGCTCTCCCCTTGCTGAGTCAGCCGATTGAAAGGAACGTGCATGGCGAGCACCGCGAACGCATTCACCGTCGGCGATTATGTTGTCTACCCGAAGCACGGCGTAGGCAGGGTGATCGAGCTCCAGAGCGAGGAAATCGCCGGGATGCAGCTCGAACTCTATGTTCTGCGGTTCGAGAAAGAGCGCATGACGCTGCGCGTGCCGGTCAACAAGGTTGAAGCCATCGGGATGCGCAAGCTTTCGTCGGACAAGACCCTGAAGCAGGCGATGGAAACGCTCAAGGGCAAGCCCAAGGTGAAGCGCACCATGTGGTCGCGCCGCGCCCAGGAATATGAAGCGAAGATCAACTCGGGCGACCTCGTGTCGATCGCCGAAGTGACCCGCGATCTGTTCCGCCCGGAAGACCAGCCCGAGCAGTCCTATTCGGAACGCCAGATCTTCGAAGCGGCCTCCAGCCGCCTCGCCCGCGAACTCGCGGCGATGGAGGAAACGGACGAGCCGACCGCGCTTGGCAAGATCCTCGACGTGCTACGCGAACACGCACCGCAATATTACGACACTGCCGCCGAAGAAGCGTAAGCTTCCCCCTCTTGTGGCAACCAAATGGGGCCGTCCTTCGGGGCGGCCCTTTTTGTTTGGTCGCGTGCCTCGGCACCATTCGCTTGCGACTCTCCGCGTGGTGTATTACATTGGCAATACGCCATCAGGCCAATCGGGAGAGATCCAGCATGATCCACGCCCTGCACCACCGCATGGCCCCCGCCGCCCTCCTCGCACTCGCAGCCACGCTGGCAGGCTGCGACGGCGCCGATGTGGAGATCAACGGACAGAAGGGCGTACCGCTCTCAGAGATCGAGATCGCCGGCCCGCCGCCCACGAACGTGTTCCTCGCCTCGGGCGACAATGTCATCGTGAGCGACGGCGATACCTTCGCGATCAAGGTCGAGGGCAGCGACACGGAATCCTTGCGCTTCGTGCGCGACAAGGAAGTGATCGGCATCACCCGCGTCGATGGCTGGAATGGCGACAACAAGGCGACCATCCGCATCACCATGCCCGCCCCCAAGGAAATCATCATCGGCGGAAGCGGCAAGGTGACGGCACAGAGCCTCGCCAGCGACGCCGACATCAATATCGGTGGCAGCGGCACCGTGGAGTTCACCTCGTTCAACGGCCAGACGCTCGGTATCAATATCGGCGGCAGCGGCACTGTGCGCGGTTCGGGTACGGCCAAGGAGCTTGAAGTGCTGATCGGCGGCGCGGGCGAGATCGATATGCCGGGGCTCAAGGCTGACCAGGCCGACATAACAATCGGCGGCAGCGGCGATGTCGTCTTCGCGTCGGACGGCACGGTGGAAGCGAATATCGGCGGTGCGGGCGATGTGAAGGTGACGGGCAACGCCAAGTGCACCGTCAATGCCATGGGTTCAGGCACGCTGACCTGCACGCCCGGCAGCGCCGGCGGCGCCAGCGCGGCGATCCCTGCACCCCCCGCGGCGCCCGCCGCTCCGGCCGCGCCCGCAGAATAGCATTTGCCTTATTGAAAGACGCGGGCGAGATTGGGCGGGTTATGACTCCCCTGCGCACTCTCGCCGTCGTCACTGCCGCGCTCGCGCTGCAAGGCTGCCTTGCCAAGGCGGCGGTCAATGTCGTCACCCTTCCCGTGCGCGCTGTCAGCGCCGGAGTGGATGCCGCGACCACCAGCCAGTCCGAAGCCGACGAGAAGCGCGGCCGCGAAATCCGCAAGCGCGAGGAACGGCTCGGCGAGCTTGAACGCGACTACGACAAGGCGATGGAGCGCTGCGCCGATGGCGATGACGAGGCCTGTGACAAGGTCCAAGCAATCCGCGCGGAGATGAAGGCGTTGCTTCCGGGCGTGCCGGTCGAGCCCGATAACCGCTAAGCCGCCGCCCGCCGGAGCCGGTCGTTGATCGCGCGGCCCACGCCTTCATCGGGCACAGGCGCAACCGCGATACGCGGGTGCGGGGCGCGGGCGGCTTCGTGCAGGCAGGCATAAAGGCGGGCTGCGGCTTCGGCGAGTTCGCCCCCAGCTGACAGGGTGATGTCCCCCTCGACTGGCCCGAACCCGATCAGAAACTCGTCCGGCCCGGCATCCAACGCACCGAGCCGCACCGGCTTGCCCGGCGCATAATGGCTGGCAAGCTGTCCCGGGGCCTCGATGCTTGCCCCCTCACCCCGCGTGCCGATCTGGAGCGGCCCCGGGCGCAGTTCCTCCACGCTCCCGTCGGCCCGCACTGCGACAATGGTCGATTCCACCCCGGCGGGCGTTGCGCCCCCGTCGAGCACCATGTCGATCCGCCCGTCGAGCGAGGCGAGCACGTGCGCGGCACAGGTCGGGCTGATGAAACCGCTGCGATTGGCCGAGGGCGCCGCCAGCGGGAAGTTCACCGCCGCGAGCAGCGCGCGCATCGCCGGATGGGCTGGCGCGCGCAGAGCCACCGTCAGCAGGCCTGCGCTGACCGCTGGGGCAAGCGTGACGTCATTACGGCGCGGCAGCACCAGAGTCAGGGGCCCGGGCCAATGCGCCTCGGCCAGCGTGATGGCTTCAGGAGAGAACTCGGCATAACGCGCGGCCTGCTCCACCCCTGCGACATGGACGATCAACGGATTGAAATCCGGGCGGCCCTTGGCGGCATAGATCCGCGCCACCGCCTCGGCACTGTCGGCCCGCGCCGCGAGGCCGTAGACCGTCTCGGTCGGAACCGCGACAAGTCCGCCCGATTCGAGGATTCGCGCGGCTTCCGCGATCCCGGCAGCATCTGCCAGCCGCACTTCCGTAACGTTCTTGCCGCTCATGCCCCGGCGCTATATTCGTTTGCCCGCCCTGCCAAGAGCGCAGCCCTTATCCATCTGAAGGACTCCCCCGAAGTGACCCCCTATTCCCCGCCGACCGCCGACCAGCTGCTTGCCATCCGCGTCAATGCCGGGATCGACGAGCTGGCGACCACCGAGCGCTTCGCCCATGCCGAAGCCGATCTGGTGGAGGCCATCGTCGCGGGCGTCGGCCAGTTTGCAGCAGGCGAGTTCGCGCCCCTCAATCGCAAGGGCGATCTGGAGGGCGCGAAGCTGGAGAACGGCGTTGTTCGCCTGCCTGACGGCTTTGACGCCGCCTATCACGCCTATGTCGAGCAGGGCTGGAACGCCATCGCCTCCCCCGCAGCCCATGGCGGCCAGGGCCTGCCATTCACGCTGGCCTGCAACGTGCTCGAAAACCTCGGCGCGGCCAACATGGCCTTTACGCTCCTGCCGATGCTGTCGGTCGGCGCCATCGAGGCGCTGGAGCATCACGGCAACAAGGACCAGCAGGCGATGTACCTGCCCAATCTCGTCAGCGGGAAGTGGTCGGGGACGATGAACCTGACAGAGCCTGCCGCCGGGAGCGATGTCGGCGCGCTGCGCTCGACCGCCGAGCCCATCCAAAGCGGGCCGCACGCAGGCAAGTACCGGATCACAGGCCAGAAGATCTACATCACATGGGGCGAGCATGACCTTGCCGAGAACATCATCCACCTCGTCCTCGCCCGCTTGCCCGGCGCGCCCGAAGGATCGCGGGGGATCAGCCTGTTCGTGGTGCCCAAGTATCATGTAAATGCCGACGGCAGCCTTGGCCCGAAGAACGACCTTCGCTGCGTCAGCCTCGAACACAAGCTCGGCATCAACGCCTCGCCGACATGCGTGATGAGCTACGGCGACAATGGCGAATGCATTGGCGAGCTGGTCGGCCAGCCAAACAAGGGCCTCGCCGCGATGTTCACGATGATGAACAACGCACGCATCAATGTCGGCAATCAGGGCGCGCAGATCGCCGAGCGGGCGACCCAGCAGGCGCTCGCCTATGCCCGCGACCGGGTGCAGTCCGCCCGCGCCGGCTCGCCCGACAAGACCCCGGTGGCGATCATCGAGCATCCCGACGTGCGCCGCATGATCCTGCGCATGAAGGCGCTGACCGAAGGCGTGCGCGCGCTGCTCTACTACTGCGCCGGGCAGGTCGATCGCGGCAATCTCGGCGACGAGGCTGCGCGGACGCGGGGCGAGATCGTCGTGCCACTGCTCAAGGCGTGGGGCACGGATGTCGGAGTCGAAGTCTCCGGCCTCGGCATCCAGATCCACGGCGGCATGGGCTTTGTCGAAGAAACCGGCGCCGCCCAGCACTGGCGCGATTCGCGCATCGCGCCGATCTATGAAGGCACCAACGGCATCCAGGCTGCCGACCTCGTCACCCGCAAGCTCGGGCTTGATGGCGGCGAGGCGCTGGTCGCGCTGTTCGAGACCATCGCGCGCGAGACGGCCGACGAATTCGCGCTCTCAGCCCTCGCCCGCGACTGCGCCAATGTCGCGCGCTGGATGCGGGACGATGCCAGCCTTGACGATCGCCTCGCAGGAAGCGTCCCGTTCTGTACGATGGCGGCGGTGTGCGTGGCCGGGTGGCAGCTGACCAAGCAGGCCACAGCGGTGAAGGCGGGCGCGGCGCCAGAACTCGCCGCAAGCAAGCCGGTGACGGTGCGCTTCTTCCTAGACCGGATCGTTCCCGAGGCCGCAGGGCTGAAGGCTGGAGCCATCGCGGGCGCGGACTTGCTCTACACCCTCCCAGCCGAAGCGCTGGTTGGCTGACATGGCCGGGGAGGCGCTCGACCGGATCGCCGCCGCGCTGGAGCGGCTTGCGCCTCCGCCGCCCCCGCCGACCGATTGGCTCAGCGCGCCTGCTTATGTGTGGGAAGGCGAGCGGGCGCGCGCCGTTCCGGTGCTCGACGCCCTGCTGCTCGACGCGCTTCACGGGATCGACGCGCAGAAAGTTGCGCTGCGCAACAACTGCGCCCGCCTCGCCTCGGAGGCGGCGGCGCATGATGTGCTGCTGTGGGGCGCACGCGGGATGGGCAAATCGGCCCTGGTGCGCGCCAGCGTTGCCGATGTGCAGCGCGAAACGAACGCTCTCGCTCTCGTCCAGCTTGCCCCGGGCACGCTGCCAAGCTTCCCCGCGCTGATCTCTGCGCTGGCGGGCGAGAACCGCGCGTTCCTGCTGTTTATCGACGACCTCGGCTTTGATGCGGACGGGCGGGCGGAGATGCTCGCGCTGCGCAGCCTGCTCGATGGCGGCGTTGCTCCGCGTCCGGCCAATATCCGTCTGGTCGTCACCGCCAACCGCCGTGCGATCATCGAGCGCGAGGATACCTCAACTGCGATCCACGAACGCGACGAGCGCGACGATGCGCTGGCGCTCGCTGACCGCTTCGGACTGACGCTGGGCTTCCACCCGGCGGACAAGGACACCTACCTCGCGATTGTCACCGAATTGGTTGCACCGCTAGGCCTCGCGTTCGAACACGAGGAAGCGATGGCCTTCGCGATCCAGCGCGGCAACCGCTCAGGCCGGACCGCCCTGCAATTCGCGACCGAAATCGCTGGCCGGGGGGGAAAGCGGCTCTAGTTGATCTTCTGGCCCGCTTGCTTGCGCAGGTAATCGGCTTCGAAATCGGCGCGCGGATCGCGCAGTTCGGTCGGCGGGAGCGGAGCGCCTGTCAGCGCCGCGATCGCTGCAGCGGGCGCAGCCGAGGGCGAGCGCACGCGCCAGATGATCCCCGCCGTATCGTCCGACACCAGCAGCGCGCCATCGCCCGCCCATTCGACCCAGGTCGGGCGGCCGCGGGTGGTGCCATCATCCTTGAGGAAACCGGTCAGCACCGGCTTCGGCTTGCCCACCGGATTGCCGCGCTCGTCGAAGTCGACGAACACCACGTCATAGCCCGAGGGCGGCTTGCGGTTCCACGAACCGTGCCGCGCGATGAAGGCCCCGCCCGCAAAGCCCGTTCCCATGCGGTCCCCGCTCTTGCTGAACACCAGACCAAGGGCCGCCACGTGAGGGCCGAGGGCATATTCTGGCTTGCGGACATACTCCATCAGGAAGCGCGGCATGGGTGCTTCGACGCGGCGGTCGCGGTTGTCACGGTAATAGACCCACGGCCAGCCATATTGGGCGCCCACCGGCACGTTGGTGAGGTAATCGGGGACGAGATCGCTGCCGAGCATGTCGCGCTCGTTCACGGCGGTCCACAGCTCGCCGGTCCACGGGCTGAAATCGAGCCCGTTGGGATTGCGCAGGCCCGCACCGAACTGGCGCGGGCGGCCCTTGGCGAGATCATATTCCCAGATCATCGCACGGCCTTCCTCGACCTTCATCCCCGCCTCGCCGATATTGCTGACCGAGCCGACGGCGACATAGAGCCGCGCGCCATCGGGGGAGAGTTCAAGGTTGCGCATCCAGTGTCCGCCGCCGGGCGCGAGGTCCATCAGCTTGCGCGGGGCGCGGGTAATCTTTCCGCCGCCGAGGGCATAGGGATAGGCCAGCACCGCATTGTGGTTGGCGACGAACAGCGTCCCGTCCTTCCATGCCATGCCCGAGGGCGAATCGAGCCCTTCCAGAATCACCTGCTTCACTTCCGCTGTGCCGTTGCCGTCGGCATCGCGCAGCAGCACGATCTGGTTGGGGGATTCGCCGGTCGCGCCTGCCTTGGTCAGCAGCTTTTCGGCGATCCAACCCTTGATCGCATCCATCACTCCGCCGCCCTCGTTCTCGACCTTCGGCGCGCGGGTGAGGGCGACGAGAATATCGCCGTTTGGCAGCGCGAACAGCGTGCGCGGATGCTCCAGCCCCTCGGCGAAGCGGGCCACTTCCAGCCCCTCGGCCGGCGTCGGTGTCTCGCCCGGCTGCCAGCCCACGGGCTCTGCGACCTGCACGGTGGGGAAGCTCTGCGCATCGCCTTCACGGAGCACCGGATCGGTGCCCGCGACCTCCTCGACCGAAAGCTCGGCGGTGTCACCGCGGCTCAGAAACCAGAAGGCACCCCCGGCGACAATGATAATGATCCCGAGAGCGATTGCGATTTTGCGGAGAATGGCCATGTGGGACGGGATAAGGCCGCAACCCGCCGGCGGCAACTACCAACCGCGGCATCGTTTGACGAAAGGCGCCTCACCCCCGTGTACGATTTCAAGCCAGAAACCCCGCTCGCCCCGCAAGACCTCTACCGCGAATTGCTCGCGGCGGCCGATGCGCTGACCGATGGTGAGCCCGATGCGGTCGCCAACATGGCGAATGTCGCGGCGCTCCTGTCGGAGTTCCTGCCCGATCTGAACTGGGCGGGGTTCTACCGGGTGGCTCCGGCGAAGACCGGCGGGGCCGATGAACTGGTGCTCGGGCCTTTCGTGGGCCGCCCGGCCTGCATCCGCATACCTTTCGGTACGGGCGTATGCGGCGCGGCGGCGGAAAGTCGCGCCACGCAACTTGTGATGGATGTCCACGCCTTTCCCGGCCATATCGCCTGCGATGCCGCCAGCGCCAGCGAACTCGTGGTTCCGGTCCTGCGCGATGACAAGGTGATCGCAGTGATCGATCTCGACAGCCCGTCCCGTGCCCGCTTCACCGAGGATGATGCCAAGGGGATTGAAGCACTTGCGGCGCTGCTCGCCACGCGGATCTGAAGAGCGCATCTGATCCATCCCGAAACGGGACAGGGAACAGACCCCGCTTGGGCGAGAGGCGGCTGCGATGGTTAGCTTTTGCTAACCATCAGCAGACCCGGGCTGATTCAGGGGGATTTGCCCATGTCCAAGCGTTTTCAAGCCCTTCCGCTCGCCGCTTTGGTGCTCGCTCTTCCGGCAGCCGCGCAGGCGCAGGACTATTCCGACCTGCCGCCGCTTGCTCCGATGAGCGAGGCGCAAGTGAAGCAGCTCCCCGCCGAAATGCGCACTGCGCCAGCTACCGTCCGGATGGAGGAAACGGTAACGGCCGTGGACGGGGTCGAAACGGTCACGCGGACCCGTTACATCGATAGCGCGCGTCCTGTTCCGGCCCTGCCCAACCCCGCCTATGCCCCGCAACCCGCTTATGCGCCTGCCTATGCTCCGGCCTACGCCGCCCCTGCGGTGTTCGAGCGGGAGCAGTGGATCGACGAGTGCCGCCGTCGCACCCGTGGACAGAACCGCGACGACACCGGCCTCATCATCGGCGGCCTCCTCGGCGCGATTGCTGGCGGTGTGGCGGGCTACGAAATTGCGGGTGGCGGTGACCGCGTGCTCGGTAGCGTGCTGGGTGTGGGCGGCGGCGGGTTGATCGGCGGACTGCTCGGCAGCCTGTTCGATGACGACGATGATGACCGTTACGACTGCGAAGCCGCGCTCGATAGCTATCTTTCAACCTCCGGCGCCCCCGGCCCACGCATCGCCAGCCGCGAGATCGCCTACCCCGCTTATGGCTACACCTATGCTCCGCCGCGGCAGATAGTGATGGTGCCGGTGCGCACCGAGGTGCAGCAGCAGGTCGTGGTGCGCGAGACCGTGCGCGAGGAGAGCTACACCGTGCCAGGCGCGAGCCGCGTGATCCCCGGTTCGGCCCCGCGCCCCTCGCCCAAGATGATAAAGCAACGCTGATTTTCGGTCCCCTGGGGGACAAACGGAAAGCCCCGCAAGTTCAGGCGAATTTGCGGGGCTTTTTCTCTGTATAGCAGAAGGTTGCTGGGATCAGAACTCGCCGCCAGTCAGCCGCTGGCATACCAGATCGAGTTGGTCGAGCGTGGTATAGCGGATCGTGATCGTGCCCTTGCGCGGATCGACTTCCGGCTTGATCCGCACGCTCAGACCGAGAAACTCCTCGAGATGCTGCTGCACAGCAATAATGTCGGCGTTTTCAGCGGTCACATAGAGCGGCGGCGGCGGTTCTTCGGTACGCTTCGACGGTTTGCGCGTGAGGGTTTCGATGTCACGCACCGAAAGCCCCTCGGCCACCGCGATTGCGGCGATCTCGCGCGCATCGTCCCGCCCGATCAGCGCGCGGGCATGGCCGATCGACAGCTTGCCCTCATGGATCAGGTCGAGGACGGAATCGGGCAGCGTTACCAGCCGCATCATATTGGCGACATGGCTGCGCGACTTTTCGACCATCTTGGCGATGTCGACCTGGATCATCCCCTCCTCTTCGGAAAGGCGATGATAGGCGCGCGCTTCCTCGACCGGGTTCAGGTCTTCGCGCTGGAGGTTCTCGATCAGAGCGAGAGCCATGACCTCCCGGTCGGACAGGTTGCGCACCAGAGCCGGGATCTCGTGCAACCGCGCCTTCTGCGCCGCACGCCACCGACGCTCCCCTGCAACCAGCTGAAAACCCTCACCATTCGGATGCGGGCGCACGATGATCGGCTGGATTACACCGCGGGTGGCGATCGAGGCGGCAAGCTCGTCAAGCGCGGCCTCGTCGAAATACTTGCGCGGATTACCCGGCAGCGGCTTGATGCTCGACAGGGCGACATTGCGCAGCGGCGAGGAGCCAGGGTTCGACGCTTCGGGGGTTGCATCCTCGCGGCGCATCAGCGGTTCTTCACGCCGGGTCTCGCCCAACAGCGCGCCCAGCCCCCGACCGAGCCGACGCGGCTTGTCATCCGCGCGCGAATTCGCGCCGATATCAGCGGGTTGTGCGGTGTTATCGTTCATGCGGCCTGTCTTTCTGCGGGAAATCGTCCGATCAGCTCTCGCGCCAGTGCCATATAGGCGCGGCTGCCGGTGCAGTGCTGGTCATAGATCAGCGCGGGGAGCCCGTGGCTCGGCGCCTCGGAAAGGCGGACATTGCGCGGAATAACGGTTTCGAACACCAGATTGCCGAGGCAATCGCGCACATCGTCCGACACCGCATCGGTCAGGCGGTTGCGCCGGTCATACATGGTGAGCGCGATGCCAATGATCCCGAGATCGGGGTTGAAGCGCTGCTGTACCTGATCGACCGTTTGAAGCAGCTGGCTCAGACCCTCGAGCGCGAAGAACTCGCACTGCAACGGCACCAGCAGGGTATCGGCGGCGCATAATGCATTGAGCGTCAGCAGGCCAAGCGAGGGCGGGCAGTCGATAAAGCAGATATCGTGGCCGGTATGGTTCGCCAGCGCCTTGTCGAGCCGGTGCGTGCGGCCCTCTACCGCGACCAGCTCGATCTCCGCGCCCGACAGATCCACCGTCGCAGGCACCAGATCGAGGCGCGGAATGCTTGAGGGGACAATCGCATCGACCAGCGGAACCTGATCAACCAGCAGATCCCAGCTCGAAACTTCGCGCGCTGCGGCATGGACGCCCAATCCGGTCGAGGCATTGCCCTGCGGGTCAAGGTCGATCAGCAGGGTCCGCCATCCGGTGGCAGCCATCGCGGTGGCGATGTTGATCGCGGTGGTGGTCTTGCCCACGCCGCCCTTCTGGTTGGCAATCGCGATGGTCAGCATAGGTGTTCCCGTCCTTCCCGGGTGCGGATTCCGCTGAATCTGCACCAGTTCGCGTGTCAGGCCTTCACGATGATCCCCGCCTCGGGATCGGTCAAGGAATGTTTCACGTGAAACATTGCCCGAATCGAAGGCTTCAGTATCTCCAATTCCTGCGCCGCCGAGCGCCCTTTGGGCAAGACATAGGCGGTGGCCCTTGTGGAGAAGGGTGCGGATAGTTCGAGAAGTTTGGCAAGCGGTGCGAAAGCGCGTGCCGAAATGGCGCGGGCGGGGAACGGAGTGACACGTTCGAGGCGCTGTCCCTCGACACGGCACTTGTGCAGTTCAAGCGCCGCGATGGCGCGATTCAGGAAATCGGCCCGGCGCGCGCGCGATTCCACCAGGACCACAGGCATATTCGGGCAAAGCGCCGCGATCACCAGTCCGGGAAACCCCGGCCCGCTGCCGAGATCGAGCCACGGCCCCTGCGCATTCGGTCCCAATGTTTCACGTGAAACATTTTCGAGCAGCTGAGCCGAGTCAGCGATGTGACGTTGCCATAGCTGCGGCTCGGTCGCCTTGGCGATGAGATTTTGCTGCTGGTTCTCCTCAAGCACCAGAGCCGCAAAGGACTCCAGCCGCGCCATTCCCGCCTCGTCGGTCAGGCTGGCGACATAGGCGCGCGCGTCGGCTTCAGTCGTGATCATGCGGCCAACCTCCGGCGTGCATGGACAAGCAGCGCCGAAAGTGCCGCCGGGGTGACGCCAGGAACCCGCCCCGCCGCTGCCAGCGTGCCGGGTGCTGCCTTGGTGAGGCGCTCGACCATCTCGTTCGAGAGACCCGGCACCTCGCCATAAGGAAAATCGGCCGGCAGCGGCAGCGCCTCGCTTGCCCGCAGATCGCGCAGCTCCGAATCCTGACGGGCGAGGTATGGCGCATAGGCTGCATCCTCGGCCATTTCCTCGGCGAGCAGGGGATCGAGCTTCGTGATATCACCCAGCCACGGTGCGAGCCCCTCGGGCGTGACACCGTCGTACCGGAGCCATTCGGCGAGCGACTTCTCGCCCTGATCGCGGCGGACGATCAGACCGCTATCCGCAAGATCACGGGCGTGGACTTTTTCGGAATGTTTCACGTGAAACATTTTGCGCACTTCTTGACGCCGCTCCCACCACCGACGGCGCTCCTCACCAATGCACCCTGCTTCGATACCGAGACCTATAAGCCGCGTTGCCGCGTTGTTGGCGCGCAGGCGAAGGCGATATTCAGCCCGTGCGGTGAGCATGCGATAGGGTTCGGAGACGCCCTGCAAGGTCAGATCATCCACCATCACCGCTATATAGCTGTTGGCGCGGTCCAGCGCCGGTGCCCGCCTGCCCAGCGCCGCCGCAGCTGCCTCTAGGCCCGCCACCAGACCCTGTGCGGCAGCCTCTTCATATCCGGTGGTCCCGTTGATCTGCCCCGCGCAATACAGCCCGGGGATCGCCCGTACCTGCAAGTCAGGCGTGAGCGCGCGCGGATCAATATGATCGTACTCCACCGCATACCCCGGCTGCACGATCACCGCCCGTTCGCAGCCCGGCATGGTGCGGACGACCAGCTCCTGCACGTCGACCGGCAGCGAGGTACTAATGCCATTGGGATAGACGAGGTGCGTATCCAGACCTTCCGGCTCAAGGAACACCTGATGCCCCTCACGGTCACCGAAGCGGTGGATCTTGTCCTCAATCGAAGGGCAATAGCGCGGTCCCGCGGCCGCAATCGCTCCGGAAAACAGCGGTGAGCGGTGGAGATTGGCGCGGATCGCATCGTGCCCAGCTTGGGTGGTTCGAGTGATGGCGCAGAACACCTGCGGGTTGATGCGTGCAGGCGTGAGCGGGGACATGGTCCAGCTCTCGCCATCCGAGGGTTGCTCTTCGAGCACCGCCCAGTTGATCGTCCGTCCGTCAATCCGCGGCGGGGTGCCGGTCTTGAGGCGCGCCATTGGCAGATCGGCACCGCGAAGCTGCTCGGCCAAACGGCGCGCGGCATTCTCGCCGATGCGCCCGCCTTCGAAGCGCTCCTCACCGCGGTACAGGATGCCGCCGAGGAAAGTGCCGGTGCACAACACCACACGGGGCGCTTCCAGTATGGTGCCGTCGGCCAGTTCCAGTCCGGCAACCCGGCCGCCCTCCAGCTTGAGCGCGGCTGCCTCGCCCTGCACCAGCGTGAGCCCTGCTTGCCCCCGCACCGCCTGCTGGACCGCCGCCTTGAAGCGCACCCGGTCAGCCTGAACGCGCGGGCCCCACACAGCACTGCCCTTGGATCGGTTGAGCATGCGGTAATGGATCGCTCCGGCATCCGCCGCCCGACCGATCACGCCATCGAGAGCATCAACCTCGCGCACCAGATGGCCCTTGCCGAGTCCGCCGATCGCCGGATTGCAGCTCATTGCGCCGATAGCGTCGAGATCGAACGACACCAATGCGGTGCGCGCGCCCATACGGGCCGCCGCACAGGCAGCCTCCACCCCGGCGTGACCGCCGCCGATGACGAGGACATCGAAGCTTTGCATGCGCGGGCAGATAGGCCCCGAAGGACGAATCGTCAAAGAGTGTTCGCGAGAAGGAGATGGTGGTGCAAATGTTTCACGTGAAACATTTGGGCAAACCTGTGTTCAATGTTTCACGTGAAACATTTTCGGCGGCAGCAGTCACTTCCCGATGCAGAAGCGCCCGAACAACGTGTCGAGCATATCCTCGGTCGTCGCCCTTCCGATTAGCCTGTCAAAAGCGAGCCGCGCGCGGCGCAATTCCTCGGCAACCAGTAAGGGATCCGCAATACGCCCCGCCGCCTCCAATGCTTCCGCCGCTTCGGAAAGCCGCGCGTACTGGCGGGCGTTCAGGGCTGCCTCACCCGGCTTGGGGAGCGCATTGCGCGCATGGGCAACAAGTGCCTGCTTGAGCGCCGCTACGCCCTGACCCGTCTCCGCCGACAAGGCCATCCCGGATCGCTTGGGAGTGAACCCCGCGCGGTCGGCTTGAGCGGCAATTTCCCACGCGCCCTTGGGCCCCTCGCCCTCCGGGCCGAGCCAAAGGACCAAATCCGCACGCATCAACTCGGTCTCGGCGCGCGCGATGCCGATAGCTTCGATGGCATCCACCCCTGCGTCTCCGCGAAGCCCTGCCGTATCAACGAAGGTAAAAGGCACGCCCTCGATGGCGATCGAGCGCTCGATCACATCGCGGGTGGTTCCGGCGATGGGCGAGGTAATCGCCGCCTCGCTCTCGACCAGGGCGTTAAACAGCGTCGACTTTCCTGCGTTAGGTGGTCCTGCGAAAACAACGCGATAGCCCTCCCCGAGACGCTCGGATCGCGGTCGTGCCAGCCATTCGGCCAGCTCCGACGAAAGCGCAGCAATGTTCCACGTGAAACTTTCGGGGAGATCAGCCGAGTCCTCCTCGTCCGAGAAATCGAGCACCCCTTCCAACTCGGCCGAGAACCCGAGCAACCGCTCGCGCCAACCCTCTACCTGCCGCGACAAGGCGCCGCCCGCGTTGGCAAGCGCAGCGGCGCGCTGAAGCTCGGTCTCTGCGGCGAGGAGATCGCCCAGTCCCTCTGCCTCGGCGAGATCGATCCGGCCATTGGCGAAGGCGCGGCGGGTGAACTCTCCCGGCTCGGCCCGGCGCAGACCGGGAAGCGTCGCGAGCGCCCCCTCGACCGCTGCAATCACCGCGCGGCCCCCGTGACAATGCAGTTCGGCAAGTTCCTCGCCAGTCGCGGTGTTCGGCCCCGGAAACCAGAGCACCAGCGCTTCGTCGAGCAACGCTCCGTTGGTGTCGCGCAGCCGGGCCAAGGATGCACGGCGGGCATCAGGCACGCGGCCGGCCAAAGCCGCCAACGCCTTCCGCGCTGACGGACCCGAGACGCGGATTACCCCCACGCCCGCGGGCGGCGCGCCGCTAGACAGCGCGAAGATCGTCTCGCCCGCGCTCACAGAATTCAATCGGACTTCTTCGACCCTGATCCGGCCTTCATCCCGCCTTCCACGAAGCTCTGGAACAGCTTCAAGCCGACCTGCCCCATCGGCGCCAGTGCAGAGGCATATTGTTGCAACTGGTCGGGGCTGGAGACACCCTGCATGGCCTTGGCGATGTTCTCGACATAGACGTTGTTGGCCGCGCTCACATCCGGCAGGCCCATGAAGCTGCGGGCTTCCTCGGGCGTGCAATCGACTTCGATGGTGATCTTCATGGGGTGGTCTCCTCTCCCGCATTCCGCCTGTCTCATTTGGGCTTGGCACGCCGTCAAGGCAAGAGATAGACCTGCGGCAACCCTGAACACCCCTGAGAGAGAAACCCCATGACCCTGAATGCAACCATCCCAACCCTCGAAGGTGGCGCAAGCTTCGGCGCCTATGTCGCCACGCCCGCCAGCACGCCGCGGGGCGCGATCATCGTCATCCAGGAGATCTTCGGGGTGAACCCGGGCATCCGCCAGAAGTGCGACAAACTTGCATCAGAAGGCTACCTTGCGGTCGCCCCCGACCTGTTCTGGCGGATCGAGCCGGGCATCGAGCTCGATCCCGATGTCGAGCCCGAATTCCAGCGCGCGCTCGGCCTGTTCGGCGAATTCGATCAGGACGCGGGCATCCGCGATATAGAGGCCACCATCCACCACATCCGCCGCACCCTTGGAGTCGCCAAGGTCGGCTGCGTCGGATACTGCCTCGGCGGCCGGCTCGCCTTTATGACCGCAGCACGCACCGACATTGACGCCAGCGTCGGCTACTACGGCGTGGGGATAGACGGGCTGCTGCATGAAAAGCACGCGATCGCCCATCCGCTGATGCTGCACATCCCCACCGAAGACGGCTTTGTTCCACGTGAAACACAGGAAGCCATGCACGCCGGACTGGATGACCATCCCAAGATAACGCTGCACGATTACAAGGGGCTCGACCACGGCTTTGCGACCGAACACGGCAAGCGCCGGCAAGAGGAAGCCGCGAACCTTGCCGACGGGCGCACGGCAGCGTTCTTTGCCGAGCATCTGGGTTGACGCACCCCGCCCTCCTCGCGCTGGCACTACTCACCGCGCCTGCAACCGCGCAGGAGGGACCACAGCAGCCTGCGCTGGAAGACGGCGAAACGATCGAGAGCGAACTGCACGCCGACCTCAACAGCGATGGCATGCCCGATCTCGCCTATATCGCCGTCCGCGAGGACTTCCGCGAGCTGCGGGTGGTGACGAGCTACGTCGATGAATTCGAAACCGGCGAAAACCCGGTGCAGCGGCTCGCGCTTGATACTTATCCGCTAGCCGATGCGACGCTGACGATTGCAGGGAAAAAGACCAACGTGCTCGTGCTGGAAGAGCTGACCGGCGGCACTACCGCGATCCTCAGCACCCACCGATTCCGCTGGGAGGAAGGTCTAGGGGTGATGCGGCTGATCGGGCTCGACGCGACGCTTTACAGCCGCACCTTCGCGCATGATGGCAAGGAAGCGAGCTGGAACCTGGTGACGGGTGATCTCATCACGCGCACCCTGAAGCTCAACAAGGGCAGAGAAAATCGCGCCTATGACAAAGTGGGCGAAACCCGAAGCAAAAGGCCAAGTCCGGTGCTGGTGATCGAGGAATCGCCCGATGGGGCAAGCCTGCTCGGGTTGCCGGACGGGCAATGAGGGAGGAAATGATGGGGAACGGGCACGCAGGCCTCGCCAAGTGGCACGAGTACATGATGGGCGGCAGCGATCCCGCCGTGCTGTCGGATCTGCTTGCGGATGATGCCGTCTTCCACTCGCCCGTGGTGCACACCCCACAGGCGGGTAAACCCGTGGTGATGGCCTATCTGGTTGCCGCTTCGCACGTGCTCGGCAATGACAGCTTCCACTATGTCCGCGAACTGGTCGACGGAGACGAGATGATGCTCGAATTCGTCACGGAGATTGACGGAATCAGCATCAATGGAGTCGACATCATCCGTTTCAATTCGGATGGAAAAATATGTGATTTCAAGGTGATGGTTCGTCCCTTGAAAGCCATCAACAAGGTCTGGGAGATGATGGCCGCGCAGCTACAGACGACCAAGGCCTAACCCGCGAACCTAGTTCAGCACAGCGAAGTTGACGATCATCTTGCGCACATCGGGGTCGAGCGTCTCGGGCAGGTCGCGCTCGAGCATCTCGCGGCGGCTGCCGATGCTCTCCGCGATCAACACGCGCTTCATCGCCCAGTCCGGGCAAGTCCGCGCCGCAATCTCGCGGTGATCGAGCACCGAGACACCGCTGTGGCGCGGATCGGCGGTGATCGTTTCCATCAGCGCGGCAACCTCGCCCTCCTCGCCTTCCAGCAGCTGGAGGAAGTTGCGGCCGTTGAACAGCAGCAACCCCGTTATGCCGCGAGCCGGATTATTCCGCGCGCTCGTGGCGAGGATGGAGTCAACCTCTTCGCGCGGCAGGGTCGGCGCGGTGCTGATATAGAGATACTGGCTGAGCACGTATTCCCGTCCTTGAGGCCTGTCAGCGCGGTCCGACCCCATGGCCCGCGCTTCAGGTAAGCTATTGATTCATAGTCGCGAAGAAGTCTTCGTTGGTCTTGGAATCCTTCATCTTGTCGAGCAGGAATTCCATCGCGTCTACGGTGCCCATTTGCATAAGGATGCGGCGCAGGACCCACATCTTGCTGAGGTTGTCCTTCTGGACCAGCAGCTCTTCCTTGCGTGTGCCGGACTTGCCGACATCAAGCGCGGGGAAGATGCGCTTGTCGGAGACCTTGCGATCGAGGACGATTTCCGAGTTACCGGTGCCCTTGAACTCTTCGAAGATAACCTCGTCCATGCGGCTGCCGGTGTCGATCAGCGCAGTGGCGATGATCGAGAGCGAACCGCCTTCCTCAATGTTACGCGCAGCACCGAAGAAGCGCTTCGGGCGCTGGAGCGCGTTTGCGTCCACACCACCTGTCAGCACCTTGCCCGACGAGGGCACCACGGTGTTGTAGGCACGCCCCAGACGCGTGATCGAATCGAGCAGGATAACCACGTCATGCTTGTGCTCGACCAGGCGCTTGGCCTTTTCAATCACCATTTCAGCAACTTGCACGTGACGGTTGGCGGGTTCATCGAAGGTCGAGGAGATCACCTCGCCCTTCACGGAGCGCTGCATATCGGTGACTTCTTCGGGCCGCTCATCGACCAGCAGCACGATCAGGAACACTTCCGGATGATTGTCAGTGATCGCCTTGGCGATGTTCTGCAGCAGTACGGTTTTACCGGTGCGCGGCGGGGCGACGATCAACGCGCGCTGGCCCTTGCCCTGCGGCGCGATGATGTCGATCACCCGCGCGCTCTTGTCCTTCACCGTCGGATCGAGCGTGTCGAGCGTCAGCTTCTGATCGGGATAGAGCGGTGTGAGGTTGTCGAAATTGGTGCGCAGACGGACAGCGTCGGGATCATCGAAGTTGACCTTGGCGAGGGTGGTCAGCGCGAAATAGCGTTCACCTTCGCGCGGTGCGCGGATCTCGCCTTCGACCGTGTCGCCAGTGCGCAGGCCCCAGCGGCGGACCTGGTTGGGCGAGACATAGATATCATCCGGACCGGCAAGGTAGTTCGCTTCGGGCGAGCGAAGGAAGCCGAAGCCGTCCTGCAGCACCTCTATGGTGCCGATGCCCATGATCTTCTCTTCGTATTCCTCGTCCTCGGCGAGTTCGCGCAGGATGCTGAAGAGCAGATCCTGCCGACGCATGGTCGAAGCGCCCTCGACGCCGAGTTCTTCCGCCATTGCGACCAGTTCGGCCGGGGTCTTTCGCTTTAAATCTTTGAGATGCATTTTGTATTTCCGAAAGTCAGGAGTGGCCGGCTGGTCAGTACCGCGAGACACGGCGCCCCGGTCAGATAGGGGCTGGGCTTGGAGAAAGCAGACCTTGTGCGGAGCGTGATTGCCGCTCCGTGTACCGGATGGGTGCGCCCGAGATAAGAGCGTCGCAAGCCGAGGTCAATCGGCGATTGAAGAGGGGTCTAACGCCCTCTCAGAAGGGCTTGAGATAGACCAGGACGACGATAAGCACCAGCAACAAGCCGGGAACCTCGCCGATCATGCGCAGCTGCTTTTCCGTAAGCGGACGTTCCCCGCGTGCCATCTTCTTTGTCTGGCCGACCAGCCAGCCATGATAACCGGTCATAACCAGCACCAGCGTCAGCTTGGCGTGGAGCCAGCCGGAGGCGAACCACCCGCCGCCATAGGCCATCGACAGCCCCAGCACCCAGACGATGATCAGCGATGGCGTGAGGATGATTGTGCGCAGCTTCCCCATGCGGGTCGCCCACTTGGCCTCGCCCGGCGAACCTGGCGCGTGATCAAGCATGTAGATGCACTGGCGCGGCAGCATGAACAGCCCGGCCATCCAGAACACCATGAAGATCACGTGCCCTGATTTGAGGAACAGGTAGATCGAGGAAAGCAGTTCCTGCATTCGTCAGCCCCTCAGCGCCGCGAGCAATTCCTCGACGTGGGAAATCGGCGTGAACTGGCCGATCCCGTGGCCTAGGTTGAAGACGTGGGGACGATCCTCGAACGCGGCGATGATAGTCTTGACCCGCGCCGCCACCGCCGGTCCACCCGCTTCGAGCAGCAGGGGATCGAAATTGCCCTGCACCGGCATACCTTCCGGCAGGCTCTGGTGCGCCCAAACCGGATCAAGCGTCTCGTCAAGGCCCACCGCGTCCACACCCGTCTCACGGGCATAGGCCGGAAGCTTCGCGCCCGCGCCCTTGGGGAAGCCGATCACCGGCGTATCGGGGTGCGTTTCCTTGAGCTTCGCGGTGATTGCGGCGTTGGGAGCAATCACCCACTTTTCGAACTGGTCAGGTGCAAGGCTGCCGGCCCAGCTGTCGAACAGCTGCACTGCTTCGGCGCCCGCATCGATCTGGCCGCGCAGATACACGACCGAAACCTCGACGATGGCATCGATGATCGCCTGCATGTGCGCCGGATCGCGGTAGGCCAGCAATCGCGCCGGGCCCTGATCCTTGGAGCCTTCGCCCGCGATCATGTAGGTCGCGACCGTCCAGGGGCTCCCCGCAAAGCCCAGCATCGTCACTGCCGGGCCAATCTGCTGGCGGGTCAGGCGCACGGTCTCGTAAACCGGCTCGAACCGCTCGAAAGCGGGAGTGAAGCTGTCGAGTCCCACTTCGAGCAGTGTGGGCGACAGGTGCGGGCCTTCACCGGCCGCAAAGGTCAGGCCCTGCCCCATCGCATGCGGCACGATCAGGATATCGGAGAACAGGATCGCGCCATCAAACCCAAAGCGCCGGATCGGCTGCACGGTAATTTCGGCTGCGGCTTCACTGTCGTAAACCAGCTCGAGGAACCCGCCCTTTTCGGCACGAAGTTCCCTGTATTCAGGCAGATAACGTCCAGCCTGGCGCATGAGCCAGACGGGGGCGACGTCCTGGCGGACACCTTTGAGCGTATCGAGAAGCGGACCGGGCATAGGACTCCTTAGAACAATTATATTCAATTTATAAAGAGACTGATGGAGTCTGTTGGCCCTGTGGAAAGCGGGAATTACCGGTTCCTGCCGGTTACCCCCTTCTGATCCCGTACCCCTATCCCCCACCCGAATCCGCATGGATTGGACGTCAAGCAAGCTTTATCCCCACAGTTCCCAGCCTGTCGACAAGTCTTATCCCGTGTTGGCAAATACCCCGAGAAAAAGACTCGGAGCGGGCATGAAAATTGCTCCCCAGCTTGTCCGGCAGCCCCTCCCATGGTTTATGCCCCCATCTGTCCACAGGGGCCCAAGCGGGCGACACGCGACCTACTGCCATGACGCGACTCAACCTCCACCTTGTATCGGATTCCACCGGCGAAACGCTGGAAATGATCGCCAAGGCGGCGCTCGCGCAATTCGACAACCCTTCGGTGAACCGCCATTTCTGGCCGATGGTGCGCTCGCTCCAGCATCTCGACCGGATCGTCCCCGATCTGGCCGCGCATCCCGGGCTGGTGCTCTACACGCTGGTGAACCCCGAGACCCGCAAGCGGCTGGAGGAACATTGTCGCATCCTTGGCCTGCCTGCTGTGCCGGTGCTCGATCAGGTGACCGCCGCTTTGGAGGCGCAGCTCGGACAGGCAGCGCATGGCCGCCCCGGCCGCCAGCACATGATGGACGAGAGCTATTTCAAGCGTGTGGATGCGATCCAGTACACCATCGCCCATGATGACGGGATCGGGCACGAGGAATGGGAGCAGGCCGATATCGTGCTGGTAGGCGTGTCACGCTCCTCGAAAACGCCGACCTCGATCTATCTCGCCAACCGCGGCTACAAGACCGCGAATATTCCGCTGGTGGTGGAAAGCCCGCCGCCCGCCACGCTTTACCGGCTGCGGCATCCTCTGGTGGTGGGCCTGACAACCTCGCCCGAGCGGCTGATCCAGATCCGCCGCAACCGCCTACTTTCGTTGAACGAGGCGACTGAAACTGCCTATGTCGATAACGACCGGGTGAAGGCCGAGCTGCAATTCGCGCGGCGGATGTTCGGCGATAATGGCTGGCCGGTGATCGACGTCACCCGCCGCTCGATCGAGGAGACTGCCGCGGCGATCATCCGGCTGGCGCAGGAGCGTGACCGCAAGCCCGCCAGCGAAGGTGGCGTGGGGAAGCCGATATGACGCTGATCCTCGCCAGCAAATCCGCCTCGCGCCGGGCGATGCTCGATGCTGCGGGGGTGGCCTACGAGTCGGTCCCCGCCGATATTGACGAACGGGCCGTGGAGGCAGGCATCGCGGGCGCCTCGCCCCCCGAAGTGGCCGAGGCGCTGGCAGTTGCCAAGGCGGCGGCGGTGGCGGCGCTTCATCCGAAAGCGCTTGTTCTGGGTTCGGATTCGCTGGTTGTGTGCAAGGGCCGGCGCTTCGACAAGCCGCGCTCGCGCGATGAGGCGGGGGAGCATCTACGTTTCTTCTCCGGCGCGGTAATGGAGCTCCATTCTGCCGCGGCGCTGGTGAAAAATGGCGGCTGCGAGTGGAGCCACGCCAGCGTCGCTCGCCTTCACGTGCGCGACTTGTCAGGCGAATTTATCTCGCATTATCTGAATTTTGAATGGCCCGCCATCGGTCACACCGTAGGGGCGTTCCGCATCGAAGGGCCGGGGGTGCAGCTGTTCTCGGACATCGAGGGCGACCAGTTCACCGTGCTCGGAATGCCGCTGCTGCCCTTGCTGGAGGCGCTGCGGGAGCAAGGGGTGCTGATCGCGTGACCCGTCCTTACGCAGAGGTGATCGGCGATCCCATCGCGCAGTCCAAATCGCCGAAAATCCACGGCTTCTGGCTGGAAAAGCTGGGGATCGAGGCAGATTACCGCGCCTGTCATGTCACGCCCGATGGCCTTGCCGATTACCTCGCCGCCCGCCGCGCTGATCCGCTGTGGCGCGGGTGCAATGTCACCATGCCGCACAAGCAGGCGGTGATGCCGCTGCTTGACCGGATCGAGAGCCCGGCGGACCAGATCGGCGCCGTGAACACGGTTCTGAGCGGGGCTGGCGGGGGTCTAAGCGGCACCAACACCGATGCAAGCGGGTTCCTGGAGCCCCTCAAAGGTGAGCTGAACGCGGCACATTATTTCCGGATGGCGCGCATCGTCGGCACCGGCGGCGCGGCCCGAGCGATTATCACGGCGCTGGCAAGTCACGGCTTCACCCTCGTCGTGGCGGGCCGCGACCCCGCCAAGGCGCGGGCGCTGCTCGATGAACTTGTGCCGAAGGGCGAGCATCACGCGATCCCCCTTGCCCACTTTGCCGACCCGACCGATTTCCCCTTCGACGACCGCGACGCTTGCCTAGACCTTGTCATCAATGCCTCCAGTCTCGGCATGGCAGGCCAGCCCCCGCTCGCCTTCGACTGGAGCCACGCGCCCCCTGGCAGCATCGCCTATGACATCGTCACCGCCCCGCTCGACACACCCTTCCTGCAGGGCGCGCGCGCGAAGGGCCACCGCACCATCGACGGGCTTTCGATGCTGATCGGGCAGGCGGCCGTCGCCTTCGAGAAATTCTTCGGCCAGGCGCCGCCGCGCGAACATGATGCCGACTTGCGGAAAATCCTGACCCAATGACCAAACCGAAGATCATCGGCCTCACCGGCTCCATCGGGATGGGCAAATCGACCGTCGCGGCGATGTTTGCCGAGGCGGGGATTCCGGTGTTCGACGCCGATGCCGAGGTGCGCGCCATGCAGGGGCCGGGGGGTGAATTGCTCCCCGACATCGAAGCTGCCTTCCCCGGATCGACTGGCCCCGAAGGCGTCGATCGCGACCGGCTCGGCCATCAGGTCTTCGCCGACAAAGCGGCGCTCGCGCGGCTGGAGGCCATCGTGCACCCGGCGGTCGCGGCAAAGCGGGCCGCTTTCCTCGAAGCGAACCACAGCAAGCGCGCCGTCGTGTTTGACATTCCGTTGCTGTTCGAGCGCGGCGGGCACGAGGCCGTTGACCTCATCGTCGTCGTCTCCGCGCCCGAGCATATCCAGCGCGAACGCGTGCTGGCCCGCCCGGGCATGACACCCGAGAAATTCGCCCACATCTTCGGCCTGCAAATGCACGACACACATAAGCGCGACCGCGCGCATCACGTGATCGACACTGGACTTTCACTTGAGGAAACGCGCGCTCAGGTAGAAGCCCTGATCGCTTCCATTTGATCAAAACCAGCGCTTGCAAGTGTCAGGACTTGGGCAGATAGTCCGGCAAATGCGTGAAGTCATATTCGACAGCGAAACCACCGGGCTCGATCCCAAAACCGGGGACCGCATGGTGGAAATCGGCTGCGTCGAAATGGTCGGAAGGGTCGAAACGGGCCGCACCTTCCACGCCTATTTCAACCCCGATCGCGACATGCCGGTGGAGGCGGAGCGCGTCCACGGCCTCAGCGCCGCCTTCCTTGCCACCAAGCCGCGCTTTGCCGAGACGGCGGACGAGCTGCTGGAATTCCTCGGCGATTCCAACCTCGTCGCGCATAATGCGGGCTTTGATTTCGGCTTCCTCAACAACGAGCTGGAACTGGTCGGCCGCGCGCCGATTTCGCTGGACCGCATGGTCGATACCGTCGCCATTGCCCGCAAGAGGCACCCGGGCTCCAAGCTCAGCCTCGATGCGCTGTGCACACGTTACGGGATCGACCGGTCGCACCGCGTCAAACACGGCGCGCTGCTGGATGCCGAACTGCTCGCGCAGGTCTATGTCGAGCTGACCGGCGGTCGCCAGATCGGGCTCGGCCTGCTCGATTCCGGCGCGGACGCTGCGGCAGATGGTCCCGCCGTTACACAGCTCACCCCCAATGCGCCCTGGCACCGTCTTGCAACGGACAAGCCCCGGCGCGAACCTCGCCCCCATGTTGCCAGCCCGGAGGAGCTGGAACGCCACAGCGCATTCATCGCGCAAATCAAGGGCGCGATCTGGGTCGATTGAAACGTCGATTATACCCGGGCGCAACCCCGCTACCTCATAATGGGATCCTCATCAGCGACGGGAGGACTACGCTAAATGGATATTCGGATTTCCGGCCACCAGTTGGACACCGGCAGCGCACTTCAGATGCATGCCTCTGACCGGCTCGGCACGATCGTCGACAAGTATTTCGACCGCGCCCTTTCCAGCCACGTGACCTTCGGCAAGGCCCCTGCGGGCGCCTTTACCTGCGACATCGTAACCCATGTGATGCAGGGGCTGATCCTCAAGGCGCAAGGCTCTGCGCATGACGTCCACGTCGCCTTCGACGATGCTGCGGGCAAGATCGAGAAACAGCTGCGCCGCTACAAGCGCCGCCTCACCGACCGCCACGAACAGGCCGATCACGCGCGCGGCGAGGAAGAAGCCGCCTACACTATCTTCGCGGTCGAGGACGATGTGGAAGAAGAAGTCGCCAGCGATGCCCCGCTGGTGATCGCCGAGACCCGTGTCGATATTCCCACCGCCAGCGTTGCCGACGCGGTGATGATGATGGACCTGCGGAACACCACTGCGCTGTTCTTCAAAAATGCTGGAACGGAACGGCATAATATGGTCTACAGGCGCGCCGATGGCTCGATTGGTTGGGTCGAGCCCAAATAGGGCCGTAGCCCGCCTTGCCCTAAGGGCAAGGCCCGCTTTCGAAGGTTCAGGCGGCGGTAGCAGGAGGGGCTCCGCCCCGGGCCGGCAATGTCCCATCAGGGCATGACCGGGCCGGATCTTCGCCAGGTTGAGGGCGCTTTCTTTCGGGATCAGTAAAGCAATGGATGTAAACCTCGCTCTTTCACCGCAGGCGATTGCCTTCGCCCGGCTCAATACCAAGGCCAAGGTGCTGGCGCGCATCGCCCAGCTTCTGAGCAACGCCTACGGGCTCGAGGAGAGCGAGGTGCTCGAAAGCCTTGAAGCGCGTGAGGCGCTGGGAAGCACCGGGTTCGGGCGCGGCGTGGCTATTCCGCATTGCCGCAGCAAGGACATCCGTCGCCCTTCGCTGGCGCTGATCCGGCTCGAAACCCCGATCGATTTTGGCGCCGCCGACGCCCGCCCTGTGTCGCTGGTGTGCGGGCTGGTCTCGCCCGAGAACGCCGGCGCGACCCATCTTCACGCTCTGGCCGCGATTTCGCGACTGACGCGGGAGGAGACCATGCTCCAGATGCTCGCCGACGCGCCCGATACCGAGGCGGTTTATGCGCTGCTGACCAACCAGTTCCTGCGCGACGCGGCCTGATCCGAACAGACGCACCATGCCTGCCAATGACGAGTTTCCTTCGCCGAGCGGGGCCCAGCAGCATTACAGGGCGCTCGAACGGCTCTATGCCTCCGCGCCGGTGAACACCAAGTTCGCCAGCAACCTGCACATCGTGGGCGAGGGCCATGCGCGGCTGACTTTCACCGTCACCCCCGAGGATTACCATGCAGCCGGCGCGGCGCATGGGACGATCTATTTCAAGATGCTCGACGATGCGGCCTTCTATGCCGCCAATTCGCTGGTGACGGACCGCTTCCTGCTGACCACCGGCTTCAACCTGTTCTTCAGCAAGCCGGTGCGCGCCGGGGTTGTAACGGCCGAGGGTCGCTGGGTCAGCGGCCGCCGCCGCGTCTTCGTGGCCGAGGCGCGGCTGGTCGATGAAGAGGGCGAGGAGATCGGGCGCGGCACGGGCACCTTCATGCGCAGCCGCATGGCCCTGTCGAGCCTGCCGGGCTACGCCGCCGACGGGCCTTCGGGCCTGTAATCGTGGAAGGCCGTCTCCCTGCCCATCTTGAAGCCGGTGCAATCATGCGCCTTGCCCAGACTGAAGGCGGATTCGCGACAGTCTTGGCGAAGGGTGAGCATGATGCGGGCACGATCCTGCTTGTAACCCTGTGTCGTGGTAAAGGCGCTGTCCTGTACGAAAGAATGCCGCAACTGGACGGTTCGCGTAAGTTTCTTGCGGCAAAGCGAGAAAATTCTGATAATCCTCAGGAATTTTCTGAATATCTGGCTCGTCGCCGGTCTCAGGACCATGATATGTGGTTAATCGAGGTGGACATCGCGGATCCGCAACGGTTCGTCGCACAGCTCGACGAATTGATTTGACCTAAATGCCAGCGGGGCTAACGGCCCGCCTCACTTCCTCGCGCAGGCTGGCAGGGCGGCAATTCGGCCGTATCGCCCAGTACGCAGACGGGGAGCGGCCGGCAGGCTTCTACGAACCCCCCACATCGTGATCGATTGGATCAAGGTTCCCGCCTGCGACTGCGCGCGCTCACCGCCGAATTAGTAGAGTTCATGAGTCGCAAGACCGTTACCATTACTGCGATTGCGGGCCTCGCCTTCGCAACCACGATGTTCCCGAGCGGCCATAGTGCCGCAGCGCTGGCTCAGGCCGCGCAAGAACAGCTTACCGCCCCCGTCCCGGTTGATGCGCCCGAGCTGGTTCCCGACACCATCGAATATGTCGCGCGCGAAGTGGTCCAACCGCTTCCCGCGACCAGCGCTGATGCGCCGACGCTGACCGAAGCGGGCTCGCTCCACGAGCTGGTCGGCATGATCGACACCGACGCGCCAATGACCGAGCAGATGCGCTGCCTTGCCGGCGCGGTCTATTTCGAGGCTCGTGGCGAAGCGCTGGCAGGTCAGCTTGCGGTTGCGCAGGTG
The DNA here is from genome assembly GCA_027533455.1 of Porphyrobacter sp. Taxonomy (GTDB): domain Bacteria; phylum Pseudomonadota; class Alphaproteobacteria; order Sphingomonadales; family Sphingomonadaceae; genus Erythrobacter. The sequence continues at coordinate 354,510 of JAPZUC010000001.1, forward strand.
ATCATCAACCGCACCGAGGATGGCCGCTTCCCGCGCTCCTATTGCGGCGTGGTGGCCCAGCCCGGGCAGTTCTCCTTCATGCGCGGCAGCCGTATGCCGCGCCTGCCGCAAGGCACTGCCGCATGGGACCGCGCTGTCGCGGTCGCGCAGATTGCGGACAAGGGCTTGTGGCAATCCGAGGCGGAAGGCGCGGTGTTCTTCCACGCGCGTTACGTCAAGCCCGGCTGGAGCCGCACTAAGACGCGCCTCGCCCAGATCGACACGCATATATTCTATAGGTGATCCTTGCGGCTGGTGTGGGGGCAAGCCCCCACACCGCTGCGGGCGCCCGGTCGGGCTTGCGGCGCTTTGCGCCGACTGGCGTCTAGCATGATCGGCCCGCAGGGCCGCAAGGGCGAGGATCACGCCTTCAGGCGCACCCATACAGCCGTGTGGTCACTGGCCTTCTCGCGCCCGCGATAGGCCTTGTCGACGCCGCAGGCTTCCATCCGGTCGGCGCATTCGGGCGAGAGCAGGATGTGGTCGATGCGGAAGCCGTGATCGCGCTGCCACGCGCCCGCCTGATAGTCCCAATAGGTCCACACGCCCCCGCGCGGGTTGTGCGTGCGGATCGCATCGGTCCACCCGTCGGCGAGCAGCCGCGCATAGGCGGCGCGGCTTTCGGGCTGCATCAGCGCATCGTCGGCCATTGCTTTCACCGACCACACGTCATCGTCATGCGGGATGACGTTGAAGTCGCCGAGCACCACTGCCGGGATCTCTTCTGCCCACAGCTCGGCCATGCGTTCGCGCAAGCGTGCCATCCACGCTAGCTTGTAGCTAAACTTCGGCCCCGGATGCGGGTTGCCGTTGGGGAGGTAGAGGCAGGCGATGCGGATGCCGTTCACGTCGGCCTCGAGATAGCGCGCCTGCTCCTCGTCGCCCTCATTAGGACCCGGAATACCGAGCCCGCGCTGCACTTCGGTCAGGTGATAGCCCGCCCGCGCGTCGGAGAGGATCGCGACACCGTTGAAGCTCTTCTGCCCGTGCCAGATCGCGCTGTAGCCGATCGCCTCGAAGTCGGCGGCGGGGAAGCCCTCGTCCTGCGTCTTGATCTCTTGCAGGCAGGCGACCGCGGGGCGGGTTTCTTCCAGCCATTCGATGAGACGCGGGCCGCGCGCCTTGATGCCGTTGATGTTGAAGGTGGCGATTTTCATGCGCGCCCTGATGCCGCAAAGCGCGCGCGCGGTCTAACCTAAATCCCGAAGCTCGCCCCGCAACCGCATCCGGCGGCGGCCTGGGGGTTTTCGACCTTGAAGGCCGCACCGCCCAGCGATTCGACAAAATCCACCGTGCTGCCCGCAATCAGATCGAGGCTCATGGGATCGACTACCAGTTTGACCCCGTCGGTTTCCGACACCGAGTCTTCCGCATCCGGCCCATCGGCAAGATCGAACTTGTACTGGAAGCCCGAACAGCCCCCGCCCTCGACCGCGAGCCGCAGGATCGCAGGCCGCGACTGCTTTTGTGCGATGAAGGCGACCCGCTTGGCGGCGGACGGGGTGAGGATCAGGGGCTCGGCGCTCATGCACCCAATCTAGGGTGTGGGCGGGCAATCCTCAAGCGTTACGCCGCAGTGATGTAGTGCCGCAGCGCCTCGGCCTCGTGCTGCACCTCGTCCATCTTGTGCTTCACGAGGTCGCCGATCGAGATGAAGGCGATCAGCGCGCCGTTCTCGACCACCGGAAAGTGGCGGAAACGGCGGCGGGTCATCAGGCTCAAGGCCTCGTCCACCGTGGTCGCAGGTTCGACGGTGACGGCGGGCGAGGTCATGATCTGCTCCACCGGCATATCGAGGCAGCTGCCGCCGTGATCGGCAAGGCGGTAGATCACATCGCGTTCCGAGACGATGCCGACAACGCGCCCGTCGCGCAGCACCGGCAATGCGCCGATGCGTTTGCTGGCGAGGGTCTGCACCACTTCGGAAACCGGCGTGGCGACGTCGCAGGCGATGATGTCGGATGCGGTGCGCTGAGCGATGATACGGGCAATGTTCATGACGTGCTCCCTCTCTCCACTTGGAGAAAGTGCCACGATTCCCCGCAAAAGGCGAATCCGCCCGCCGCATTGCCGACTCAGGAGGCTTGCACCGCGCGCGCGGGGCCTTGCAGCTTTCGCGCGTTGCAATGCGGCATCGCGCGCGCCATGTCGTGACCCATGACCCGCAAATCCCCGCTCGACGATCCTGTGAACGCCGCCCACGCCTGGGCGCGCTACCGGCAGATCATGAAATGGCTGCTCGCCGCGACCACGCTGACGGTGGGAATCGCGATGGCGCTGCTGTTTGCCTATAACGGCATGATCTCGGTGCATTTCTACATCGCGGTGGCGCTGGGGATCAGTCTGACGATGCTGCTGGGCGGCGCGCTGATGGGGCTGGTGTTCCTGTCCAACGGCACCGGTCACGACGAATCGGTCGACAACCAGATGCCGGGCAAGGACGAGTTCTGGAGCCCGCAGGAAGATTAGGTGGGGTTGAGCCGGTATTCTTCGACCGGGACGCCGCCGATCAGGTGTTCCTGAATGATCCGCTCCAACGCCTTGGAGTTGCAGGAGTGATACCATACCCCGTCCGGCCACACGACCGCGATGGGACCCGCCGCGCAGATCTGGAAGCAATCGGCCTTGGTGCGCTGCACCCCGCCGCCCGCTCCGCGCTTGCTGTCTTCGGTGCGCTGCGGGCCGACCAGCCCCAGCTCCTTGAGGCGCGACTTGAGGAAGCCCCACGCCTCCTCGCCTTCCTTGCGTGAACAGCACTTCTGCTTGTCCGACACAGCGCACAGCATGATGTGGCGGGTGATCTGCGTCCCCTCCGCCGGATCGCCGTAATGCTTGGCGAGCGAGTGGCGGGCGGATTCGAGCTCCTGCCGGCTCACTTGCCGCCGCCCTCCTGCGGCTTTTCCTGTTTCAGCCAGCGATCCAGCCACGCGAACACGGTGGCGTGCCATTGCAGCGAGTTCTTGGCGCCCAGCACCCAGTGGTTCTCGTCAGGGAAAACCAGCAATTGCGAGGGGATGCCGCGTTCCTGCAAGGCGGTGAAGCTCATCAGGCCCTGGCTATAGGGCACGCGGAAGTCCTGCTGGCCGGTGACGACCAACATCGGCGTCTTCCACTTGTCGACGTGGTTGGCGGGGTTCCACTTCTCGTAGACGTCCTTCGCCTGCTCGTAGGTGCCGCCGTGGTCCCAACGGGGGAACCATAGTTCCTCGGTCGAATAATACATCGAGCGGTTGTCGAAGATGCCATCGTGCTGGACAATGCACTTGAAGCGGTCGGGCCAGTTGCCCGCGATCCAGTTGACCATGTAGCCGCCATAGCTTGCCCCCATGGCGCAGGCTTTGGACCCGTCGATCTGCGTGTCCAGCGTCAGCGCGGCGTCGAAGCCCTTCTGGAGGTCTTCGAGCGGCCAACCGCCCCAGTTCCGGTTGATCGCATCGGTGAAGGCCTGCCCGTAACCGGTGGAACCGTGGAAATCGACCGAAATGACGGCGTAGCCCTGCGAGGCGGTGACACGCGGGTTCCAGCGGTTCGACCAGCTGTCGTTGAAGCTGCCCTGCGGCCCGCCGTGAATGTAGAGCAGCGCCGGGATCGGGCCGGTCTGGTCGGCAAGCCGGGTAATCTGGCCCCATACGGTGTCACCATTTGCGCCGGTGAAGCTGAAGCGGCGGGTGACGATTTTCGCCATGCCTCCCATGCGGGTGGTGGCGATGTCAGTCACCGGACGGGCCTGCCCCATGCCGTCCGACAGGAACAGCTCTGCCGGAGCGCCGAGCGAATCGCGGGTGAACAGCGCCCCGCCCTTGGGCAGCGGCACAAGGTTCGCGATATGCGCCTCGTTGCCTGCCATCAGGTTGAGTTCGGTCACCTTGCCGCTGGCGATGTCGATGCGGAAGGCGGGGGTATCGAGCACCTTCTGCGCGGTCGCGATCAGGCTCTTGCCATCGGCTGCCCAGGCGAGACTGGCGAAGCTGAGATCGGTGTTCTTGGTGAGATTGCGCAACGTACCGGTCTTGATGTCGAGCAGCTGCACGGCGAGCTTGTCGGCTTCGTAGGTCGGCCGCTCCATCGCCAGCCATGCAAGGTAGCGGCCATCGGGCGAGGGGGTCGGGGTGGTGTCGGTCGCTGCATTCGCGCCCGTCAGCAGCTTCGGCGCGGCGCCGGTGAGGTCGGAGGCGTAGATATCGAGGTTGGTCGATCCCGGCTCGTCCCCGTTTGATAGCCGCGCGGTGAAATAGAGCGTGGCTCCATCAGGCGCGAAGGCGAGTTCCTCTGCTCCGCCAAAGGGCATGGTGGGCGTGTCGGCGGTGATGCCGGTCGCCGGGTCCTTGCCGTCGACCGGAACGCCCTCGCCCTGCGCGGCACCGTCCTTGAGCGGGAAGACGAAGATGCGGTTGTGGAGGCCCGGTGTCGCCCAGCGATCCCAGTGGCGTACGAAGCCGTCCTTGGCCTCGTAGAGGCGGCCCGAACCGGGTCCGGGGAGATAGGGTGTCGCCGCATCGGGGCAGCCGAAGGTCGGGCAGTCGCGCGGCACCTCGCCCCATACTGCTATTGCCGCGCCGTTGGCAGCGAACTTGAAGCCCGCAATGTCGCGTTCGGTTGCGGGGGTCACGAGCTGCGGGGTGCCTGCGGTGCCATCCTTCGCCAGCGTTACGCGCCACACGCGCGACAATGTGGACGGCAGGCTGTGCGCGGAGACCAGGTTGGTCTCGCTGCTCAGGAAATAGAGTGCGCCGTCGGGACCGAAGACGAGGTCCGCGGCTTTAAGCGGCAGATTGAGCGCAACCGGCTTGGCATCCGCCTTGGTCAGGTCGAGGAGATAATGGGCCGGGCTGCGCTTGAGGCTCGCGGGGTCGGTCGTCGTGACGCTGTAGACTGCCAGCGTGCCAGCTGCATTGACCGCCGGGGCACCAAGGCGCGGGAGAGTGACAAGGTCCTGCGCGGTCATCGGCGCGACGGTTACGCCGGGCACCAGGGACACCGCGGGCGCCCGAGGCGACGCCTCCTGTGCAGCCAGCGGGGCGGTGAAACTAAGGGCGGCAGCGGCGAGCAATGCGCCGCGGAATGTCAGACGATCCATCGGGGCAGGATTAGCCCGCCTTGCCCCCGCACGCCAGCGCGCTTAGCGGCGCTTGCCGACGATCCGTGCGATTTCCGCCTGAACGAGGCTCTCGACCATCGCGGGGAGGTTCGCTTCCAGCCATTCCGCCAGCATTGGGCGCAGCAGCTCGCGGGTCAGCCCTTCGAGCGAGGTTTCGCCCGAGCGCACGATCTGCGGGCGCGCGGGCGGCTCGGCCAGCATGGCGAGCGCGGCTAGGTTTTCCTGCATCGCGTCGCGCACCTGATCGGCGATCAGCGGGGTTTCCTCCACCTGCTCCATCGGCATGGCGGGCGTTTGGGCAGGCTTCTGAGCCGAGGCATGGGAGGGCGCGTCGGCTTCGAGCTCCATCTCCGACAGGTCGAGCACCTCGTCGGCATCGCGGACCGTGTGGGTGCGGGCCAGCGGTGCAGGCTCTGCCGAATCGTCCTCGGACACCAGCATCTGCCGCCGCCGCGCTTCAAGCGCACCGGCACGGTTGTCGCGCGCGATCACTTTCTTGATCGACTCGAGGATTTCCTCGACCGACGCTTCGTTATCCTGGCCCATCATTCGCCCCGTTCAGCTCCGCCCGGCCTGTCCCGAATCGGGACCGGAATCATTCCCCGGGCAGCAATTGCGGGCCGATTGTTGCCGTGGCGGCCGGAATGTCAACGGTGCTGGTCGTTTTCGAGGCAGGTTCGGGGTCGCGGTCCCAATCGTTAAGCTTGCGGCGCACCCGCTCTGCATTGACCGTCGGATCGTAGAGCGGCCCACCGGTATCGAGGTTGAGATCGCGTGCCTCGGCCTTGCCCATCAGCGCCAGCAGGCTGAAGCCGGCGACATAGGCATTGCGCCGCGCGGTCACGAGCTGGGCGCGGGTCTCCACCAGTTCCTGTTCGGCGTTCAGCACTTCGATGATGGTGCGGTTGCCGATCGAGTTTTCGGCGCGCACGCCTTCAAGGCTCAGCTCGGCAGCTTCCACCGCCGCCTGCGCGCTCTTGATGACGGCATTGGCAGCCTGCCAGTTGGCGTAAGTGCCGCGGGTTTCGGCGATCACGTCGCGTTCGAAAGCAATCACTTCCTCGAGGGCGGCGGATTCGCGCGCCCCGGCCTGACGCTGGCGCGCGGCGGGTAGTCCGCCCTGAAGCAGCGGGATAGTCAGGCGCACGCCGGCATTGGCGGTCTTTTCACTCTGCGCGAACTGCGCCGCTACCGGACCGCCCAATGTGCCGAAGAAGTCGCTATATTCGCCGTTGACGAAGAGGTTCACCGTCGGCAGCCGGCCTGCGCCTGCCGCCTTGGTATCGAAGCCAGCGGCCTCGGCACGCTGCTTGGCGGCGATCAAGTTGGGATTGTTCTCGAGCGCGCTGACCAGCGCCTCGCCCACGGTATCGGGCAGGCCGGGCAGCGGCGGCGGAGCTTCAAGCTCGCCCGGCGCGCGGCCAACCAGCTGGATGTAAAGTTCGCGCGCGGAAATCAGGTTCGCTTCAGCGGCCTGCAGGTCACCTTCGGCGATCGCGAGGCGCGATCGTGACTGGGCGACATCGGTGATGGTCAGATCGCCGATCTGGAACCGGTCGCTGGTCGCTTCGAGATTGGTGCGCAGCACTGCGACGTTGTTGGTCGCCAGCCCAACCAGAGCCTCGGTGCGCAGCACATCCATGTATGCGGCGACGACCTGGCTGAAGATCGTGCTTTCGGAGTTTCGCAGGTCGGCCTGCCCCGCCTCCACCCGTTCACGGGCGGCGCGGATGTTGTTTTGGATCGCCCCGCCGGAATAGACAGGCACCAGCAGCTGCGGCGAAATGCTGAGGTTGCGTTCCGGCGCGGTGAAGGCGTTGGCCGACTGCTGGATGAACTCGATGTGCGTCGCGGTGACATTGACTGTCGGGCGGCCCTGCGCGCGGGCGATCGCCACGGTCTCGTCGGTGGCGCGCTGGGTGGCTCGGGCACCTTCGAGCGCGGGATTGTTGGTGTAGGCAGCCACCAGCGCCTCGCGCAGCGAGTCAGCCATTGCGGGCGTTGCCGCCAGCCCGAAGGTCACGGGCGCCAGCGCCAGCAGGCTCGCCGTTCCGGCCAGCCGCCGCAGCAAGGCGGGGCAGAGCGTCATGCGAAAGTCCAGCGCGTCGGCGCGGCGAAGGTGGCAAGCACGGGGATGCCGAGATCCTCGACCGGCTGCAGGTTGACCTGTCCGGCAATCCTGCGGCCCGAGGCAAGGCGGGTGACCTGCCGCAGCACGAGACCGGTGGCGATCCGGCCGTCTTCCTTGAGTGCGGCGGCCAGACCTTCGGGCAGCTGTTCGATCGCGCCGTCGATCACAATGAGATCATATTCGCCCGCGCCGCTCAGTGTAGCGGCTTCGGCCGCCGTGATTTCAGTGAGGCTTGCAACCAGCGGGGCGAGCAGCGCCCCGAGGTATCCCGTGCCGCCGCTCACCACCAGCACGCGGTCAGACGGTGCAGGCGCGGCTTCGAGCAGCAGCTTGCCGTAGAACAGCGGCGCGGCAAGGTGGCCCTGATCGCCCAACGCAATCGCGCGGTCGGTATAGGCTTGCGCGCTCTTGTCGGCGGGCAGGAAGTCCTCGCGCGGAACCGCGAGCATGCGGGCGAGCGCATATTCCTCGTTCACGCCGCTGGTGCGCAGCTGGCTGTCGATCATCGCGCGGCGGGCGATCCGGGTGTCAGGCAGTGTGGTCGTCATGATGTGCATATTCTCTCGGGAAAACTGTATTAGGTACACAATACAGCTCGTCAACCCTCTCCTTAGACCTGCGCGGGGCTGCTTCCAAGACTTTTGGGCTGGCCCGGGCGCTCGCGATGCTGGCGATTTTACGCCTTTGACCTTGGCGTCCGCCGGTGCTTAGGGGAGCGCCAAACCCTGTGGGGTTCAAATCGACTTAATGAGGGATGGCTTCGATGAGTGACATGACGACGGGCAGCGGTGAGGTGCGGATCGAAACCGATTCGCTGGGCGAAGTGGCCGTACCGACCAACATGCACTGGGGCGCGCAGACCCAGCGCTCGATCGTCAATTTCCCCATCGGCGGCGAGACGATGCCCCCCGCCCTCGTCCGCGCGCTCGGCGTGCAGAAGCTTTCGGCGGCCAAGGCCAACATGAAGCTGGGCGTGCTCGATGCCGGAATCGGCGAAGCGATCGTCAAGGCCGCGCGCGAGGTGATCGACGGGACGCTCGCCGACCAGTTTCCGCTGGTAGTGTGGCAGACGGGCAGCGGCACCCAGTCGAACATGAACGCCAACGAGGTGATCGCGAGCCGCGCGAACGAGATCCTCACCGGCAAGAAGGGCGGCAAGACCCCCGTCCACCCCAATGACCACTGCAACATGGGCCAGTCGTCGAACGACACCTTCCCCACCGCGATGCATATCGCGGCTGCGGTCGAGGCTATGGATCACCTGATCCCTGCGCTGAAGAAGCTCCACGGCGCGCTTGACGCCAAGGCCAGGGAATTCGCCGACATCGTCAAGATCGGCCGCACCCACTTGCAGGACGCAACCCCGATGACGCTGGGGCAGGAATTTTCGGGCTATGCCGCCCAGGTCGCTTACGGGATCAAGCGCGTTGAAGCCGCATTGCCGCGCGTGCTGGAGCTGGCGCAGGGCGGCACGGCTGTGGGCACCGGGATCAACGCCAAGGTCGGCTTCGATGTCGCCTTCGCTGCCGAAGTCGCTGCCGAGACCGGCCATGCCTTCGTGACCGCGCCGAACAAGTTCGAAGCGCTGGCTGCGCATGATGCGATGGTCGAGATTTCGGGCGCGCTGAACGTCCTCGCGGTCAGCCTGATGAAGATCGCCAACGATATCCGTCTGCTCGGCTCCGGTCCACGCAGCGGCCTCGGCGAATTGTCGCTCCCCGCGAACGAGCCCGGCTCCTCGATCATGCCGGGCAAGGTCAACCCGACCCAGTGCGAGGCGATGACGATGGTCTGCGCGCAGGTGATGGGCAATCACATGACGGTAACGGTCGCCGGATCGCACGGGCATCTTGAACTCAACGTGTTCAAGCCGGTGATCATCTACAACGTGCTGCAATCGATGAAGCTGATCGGCGACGCGAGCCATGCCTTCACCGATAACTGTGTTGTCGGCATCGAGGCCAACACCACCCGAATCACCCAGCTTCTGAACGAAAGCCTCATGCTGGTGACCGCGCTCAATCCGCATATCGGCTACGACAATGCGGCCAAGATCGCCAAGAAGGCCCACGCCGAAGGAACCACTCTGAAGGAGTCGGCGCTTGCCCTGGGCTTGCTCACCGAGGAACAATTCGCGCAGTGGGTCGTGCCAGCTGACATGATCCGCCCGCGGGATTAATTGCCGTTGGTCGATGATGAACAGCCGTTCATCATTCGACCAAGGCGAGTCCCCGCCCGACAACACGCGCCGCGCCCGGTAGCCATCAACGGTCGGGCGCGGTATTGCTGCTCGGCATAATGTCGACAAACCCGTTAAGCGATACCGCCCCGCCCGAGCCCGCCGCCACTGTGCCATTCCGCACGGTGCTGTTCTCGATGGTTGTGCTGTGGGCGACGTATTTCATCCTTACCACCCTGCGCAGCGTGGTGATGGATTTCGGCCTGCAATTCGAACTCGGCTGGCGGCGACTGCTCGTCACCGGCGCTGGCGTGCTGCTGACGCTGGTGCTGTGGCTGCTGCTGCGTCTGTTCGACAATCGCGCGCTGTGGCTCAAGATTTCCGCCGCAATCGCGCTGGCCCTGCCGGTTGCGCTGGTTATCGGGCAGGTCAATTACCTTGTCTTCAAGGACATGACCTCCGCGATGGAGCAGGCCTATGCGCAGAAGAACAACCTCAACCTGAAGCGTGACGAGAGCGGCAATCTGCTGGTCGAGGTGCCGGCCGCGCAGGATCCAAGCGGGGCAACCCAGACGGTGATTATCGAGCCGGCTGAAACCTACGGCGATTTCTGGCGCAAGCTGCTCGACGTGGCGCTGGGGCGTTACTTCCTGCTCCTCGCCTGGGCCTCGACCTATTTCGCTCTGCTCGCAGGCGTGCAGGCGCGCGCATCGCAGCGGCGCGAGGAGCAGTTCCGGTCTGCCGCCAAGGCTGCCGAATTGCGCAGTTTGCGCTATCAGGTGAACCCGCATTTCCTGTTTAACACCCTGAATTCGCTGTCCGCGCTAGTGATGACGAACAAGGCCGACAGCGCCGAGCGCATGATCCAGACGATCAGCCGCTTCTATCGCCACTCCCTTGCCACCGAGCCGACCGCCGATGTCAGCTTGCGGGACGAGTTCGACCTCCAGAAGCTGTACCTCGATATCGAGACGGTGCGCTTTCCCACCCGGCTGGTGACGAAGTTCAATCTGCCGCTGGACCTCGAGGAATGCCGCGTGCCGGGCATGATCCTGCAACCGCTGGTCGAGAATTCGGTCAAATATGCCGTTTCCCCTGTCTCGCGCGCCGTGACAATCACGCTGACTGCGCGCGAGGAGTTCGACCGGCTGGTCATCACTGTCGGCGATGATGGCCCGGGCGTGCCGCAGGGCACCGCGCACGGTTTCGGCATCGGCCTTGCCAATGTGCGCGACCGGCTGGAAGCACGATTCGGCCCCGACATCGCCTTCTCCTCCGCCCCCGTGCCGGGCGGCTATTGCACCGAAATCCGTATCCCCCTGTCGAGACCCCGCCATGCCTGAGACCGACAATGAGAATACCGCGCTGCGCACACTGATCGTGGACGACGAACCGCTTGCGGTGGAGCGCGTACAGGTGATCTGCGCCGAGATTCCCGCCGTGCGCGTGGTCGGCACTGCGAGCGATGGCGCCGCGGCACTGCGCCTCGCCGAAAAGCTCGAGCCCGATCTGGTGCTGCTCGACATGACCATGCCCGAACTCGACGGGCTGGGCGTGGCGCGGCATTTCGCCGAGCAACCGCAGTCGCCGGTGGTGATCTTTGTCACCGCGCATGATCACTTCGCGGTCGAGGCCTTCGATCTGGAAGCGGTCGATTATGTCCTGAAGCCCGTGTCCGCCGACCGGCTGGAGCGCGCGATCGAGCGTGCCGTTGCCCGCAGGGGCCAGCGTCGCCAGAAGGCCGGCCGCTATCTTGACGAGCTGTGGGTGCCGCATCGTTCGGAGTTGTTGCGCATCGCGGTCAGCGAGGTCCACCAGATCGACGCGGAGCGCGATTATGTGCGCCTCCACGTCGGTGGGCCTGATGCCGGTCGCTCCTACCTGCTGCTGCAGACCATCGCGGGCCTGGAAGAGCGGCTCGATCCCGAACAGTTCATCCGGATCCACCGCTCGACGATCTTGCGCCGCGATCACATTCGCGGGCTGCGGCACGATGGCCTCGGCGTGTGGTCTGCCGAGCTGGTCAACGGCGAGGCGCTGCGCATTGGCAGAACCTACCTCGCGCGCGTCAAGGCGATGGCCGGAAGGTAAGGGAATTCTTATTTTGAGGTCGCACTGACGCGCGACGCAGACGCCCTGCCCCGCTTCCCCACCCGGCCACCAACGATACCATCAGGCTATGGTGGCCGGGTGGGGAAGCGGGGCGGGGGGTCTGCGTGCCCAAAGATGGCTAAAACAAAAAACGGCCCGAACCCCAGGGACTGGAAGGGTTCGGGCCGTATCGCCTGCGGACTCGCAAGGGCCGCAGGTCATGGGTGGCGCGCAGCTCAGCCGCCGCGGCGCTCGTTGTTCATCAGCGCGGCAACCTGCTGCTTGGCATCAGCGCGCGCCTTGGCGAGGCAATTCTGGGCTTCCTGATTGATGATCCGGGTGCCCGTTTTCACGCTCACCGAGCGGCATGCCTGACGCGCTGCGCTCTGGATCCGGCGGTCGAGCGTGCGCTGGCCGGCAACGGAGTTCAGATCGAGATCGCCGGTGGGGATCGCGATGATCACCCGTTCCGAGAAGCTGTCAACGAACGGGTTGGCCATCGCCGGGGTCATCGCTGCGCCGGCCAGACCGGCAGCGGCAAGGGCATGGGTGAGAGTTTTCGCAAGGGGGTTCATAGCATCTTTCTCCATGACTGCAGAGACTTGAGATCAGGCGGGGGTCTGATCCGGGGGTGCCAAGCCTCCTGCTGAAACCTGAGATACGCCCCTTGCAGCAGAGGTGCATCCGACCTTCGATCAACCCGCTCTTCCCCGTCGACCGGCGAAGCGCGGCGATGACCAATGACGCAAAACGGGCGACAAATGGCGGTTTCCAATCGACGGGCGCAACGCCATATTGTCATGATGGGCTGGGCCACCGCGATCATCTTCCTTCTGGGAATCGCCAATTTCGCGATCAACGGCGCGGTTTTTGCGCGCGGGCATCCGATGTTCGCGCGACTGCCGCGCGCCAGCCAGACGCTCGGCCGCCGTGCCGCGCTGTTGAGCGAGTTCGCAGTGCTGTTCTTCGCGCTGTTGCTGTCGGCCAAGGGGTGGCCGGGCTATGCCTGGGCCTATGGCGTCTACACTGCGGTCAACGCCGCTGCGGCATGGCTTATTCTGAACGGGCGGGTATAGGGGCGCCCATGCCAACCCGCCTGTTTCACATCAGCGATGTCCATTTCGGCGTCGAAGACCGCGCTGCGCTTGCCGCCGTGGCTGAAGCTATCGCTGCCGAAAAGCCGGACGCTGTGGTCTGTACCGGCGATCTCACCCAGCGCGCCAAGCATTCCGAATATGCCGCAGCGCAGACCTGGTTCGCATCCCTAGGCGTGCCCGTCGTGCTCGAGCCGGGCAATCACGACATGCCCTATTACAACCCGTGGGAGCGGTTCACCGATCCCTTCCGCCGCTACAACCGCCTGCGTGCGGCCGTGGCTGACGGGTTCGAGTCCGCCGATGTCGTGCTCGTCCCGCTGCGGACCACGGTGCGGGCGCAGACGCGCTTTCCGTGGTCGGATGGGGTGGTGAAGCCTGCCGCGCTGCGTCCGGCGGTCGACGCGATCACCGCGCTGAAGGCCGCCGGCGACCCGCGCACGATTATAGTCACCGCCCACCACCCGCTGCTGGGGGACGAGAACAAGGCGGATAATCCCACGATCGGCGGGGATGATGCCTTTGCGCAGCTTGCCGCCGCAGGGGCTGACGCGGTGATTTCGGGCCATGTCCATGTGCCGTTCGATCAGCAGCGGACCAGCAGCGGTCACGCCATGCGGATGATCGGCACGGGAACGCTTTCGACCAGGTTGCGCCACGATGCCCCGGCCAGCTGGCGGGTGATCGAATGCGAGTCCGGCGGGGTGATTGCCACCCAGCTGCGACTGATCGGGGCGAGCACCGCAGCGACGGTCTGACGGCGTGCTAACCTGAGTCGGTCGCCGCTTAACCTTTTCTCTATGGTCGGCGTTAAGGCCTTGTTGGTCATATCGCTACCGCAGGCACCGGAGATGGCGTGCGTTTGCGCCCACCCTCCTGCCCTGCCCGGTTCTTCTGGTCGTGGCCGGTGTTCTTTTCAGGTAGTGGCCTGAGTTTCGGGCTGCTGCTGCTGCAACGCTAGACCCCGCCGCGACCACCGAGGCGTTGCAGACAAAAAGGGCGGCTCCCTTGCGGGGCCGCCCTTGATGATTCCGGAAAAGCCGGAAAGGTGTGTGCTTAGCGCTTCGAGAACTGGAAGCTGCGGCGGGCCTTGGCCTTGCCGTACTTCTTACGCTCGACCACGCGGCTGTCGCGGGTGAGGAAGCCTTCGGCCTTCACGGCGCCGCGCAGCTCGGGCTCGTACTTGCTGAGCGCCTGCGCGATGCCATGCTTCACGGCGCCGGCCTGACCCGAAAGTCCGCCGCCGCGCACGGTGCAGATCACGTCGTACTGGCCGGCGCGATCGGTGACGGTGAAGGGCTGGTTGATCACCAGACGCAGGGTCGGACGTGCAAAGTACACTTCCTGATCGCGGCCGTTGATAGTGATCTTGCCCGTACCGGGCTTGACCCACACGCGGGCAACGGCGTCCTTGCGGCGACCGGTGGCGTAGGAACGGCCCTGCGCGTCGACTTCGCGGTCACGCAGCGGAGCGGTGACGCGGGCGATTTCGGCGGCGTCACCCTGCGGGACGCCAGCGGCGATGTCCTTGAGATCGGCGAGATCCGAGACGGTGGTTTCGTCAGACATTATGCGGCCACCTTGTTCTTGCGGTTCATGGAAGCGACGTCTAGCACCTGCGGCTTCTGGCCGTCATGCGGGTGTTCGGTGCCGGCATAGAGGTGCAGGGCACGCATCTGCTGACGGCCGAGGGGGCCGCGCGGAATCATGCGCTCGACAGCCTTTTCAAGCACGCGCTCGGGAAAACGGCCGCCCAGCACCTTGTTGGGGGTGGTTTCCTTGATGCCGCCGGGGTGACCGGTGTGCTTGTAATAGATCTTGTCGCCCATCTTGTTGCCGGTGAACTTCACCTTCTCGACGTTGATGACGATCACGTGATCGCCGCAATCGACGTGCGGGGTGTAGGTTGGCTTGGTCTTGCCGCGCAGGATGTTGGCGATGATCGAGGCCAGACGACCCACGACGAGACCGTCGGCATCGATGATGTGCCAGTTCTTTTCGACCTCGGCCGGTTTGATCGACCGGGTCTGCTTGGTGAGTGCCTTCATGGCATGTGTCCTTGGTTCGAAACTGTCTGCCGGGAGAATGTCCGGGAGAATCGCCCCCGCCGATCGCAAGACCGAGCGGAGAAGTGGGGCGGAAATGTCGCCGGACCCCGCCAAAGTCAAGCAAAAGCGCCGTTTGGCGATAGGGTAAAATAATACCGTTAGCCTGAAACGCCCCCGCCGAGCCATGCCAGGGTCGCCGGATGCGCGGCATCCGCGTGCCAGCCGATGATCGCCGGGGTGTCGTAAGGATGAAGCGCGCCAAGCCGCTCGATCACGTCGTCGAGCGCGGCAGAGGTGGTCTTGAACAGCACCGCCATTTCGCTGCCCGTAGCGCGGGCACCCTCCCACACGAAGCGGCTTTCGATGCTGCCAAGGATGTTGGCGCAGGCGACCAGCCCGTCATCCAGCAGCGCGTCGGCGGCCGCGCGGGCGCTTTCGAGGTCGGGGAACGGGCACCAGACGAGCGCCGCGCCCGACATCAGCGCAGGCGCCCGTAACTGTGCATCGCACGAACCGTCGCCACCACCGTGAGCGCGCCGACCAGCTGGTGCGCGGCGGCAATCCACAGCGACACGCCGCTCATCACGGTCGCGATCCCCAGCAGCACCATCGTGCCAAAGGCGCTGTGCACCAGCACGCTCTCAAGGCGATCGGTCTTGCGCACGGCCCGCGCCAGCCACACCAGCGCGGCCACAGCGACCCATGCCCACCAGCGGTGCAGGAACTGGAGCAAGAAAGGATCGTGGGTCACCGTCCATAGCGCGCCCTGCGACCAGTCGATCTCGGGCACCAGCCGCCCGTTCATCAGCGGCCAGTCATGTGCCGCATGGCCCGCATTGAGCCCGGCAACCCATGCGCCGAGCAGCAGCTGGATGAACAGCATCGCGCCCACGATCACCGCGCCGGGCGTCAGCGGCGCAGGCCGGGCGGCGGGATCGCGGGCCAGTCGCCGCAGATCGCGCGCGGTCCATATCAGCCCCGCGAGCAGGAACAGCGCCGTCAGGAGATGCGCCGAAAGGCGGAAGTGGCTCACGTCGGTCAGGTCGGTCTGGCCCATGCCCGAGGACACCATGTACCAGCCCAGCGCCCCCTGCCCGCAGATCAGCGCGAACATCGCCCCAAGGCGCCAGCCATATCCCGAGGGGATCGCACGGCGCAGCGCAAACACGATCAACGGCAGCAGGAACGCGAGCCCGATCACCCGCCCGAGGATGCGGTGGAACCACTCCCAGAAGAAGATGAACTTGAAGGCGGCAAGGTCCATTCCGGCCGGGCCGCTTTCCATGCGGAATTCGGCGGTCAGGCGGTACTTGGCAAATTCGGTCTGCCAGGCCGCATCGGTCAACGGGGGCAGAATGCCACTGACGACATTCCATTCGGTGATCGAAAGCCCGCTCTCGGTCAGCCGGGTGATTCCGCCGACGACGACGATCATCACCACCAGCACCGCGACCGCCTCGAGCCAGCGGGCGATGGCCAGCGGACGGGCGGGGCCTGCGGCGGCGGGCCGGAACAGGTTCGACACGCTGGACCATTTGGGGGCGGAGGTGGCCATGACCCTGCGCTCTTTGTCCGCGGCAGACCCCGCTTGCAAGCCCGTTTGCCGCAAACAGCGGTGCGAGCAGCGCAACTGCGCCTTGCAAGATGTAACAACATTACATATGTGCAGCCCAGACATGAGCCTTGATGCCCTCCCCCCCGCGAGCCGGAGCTCGCTCCGCCGCCGACTCGACCAGATCGGAATCGGGCTTGCGGGCCTGTGCGCGGTCCACTGTCTGGCTACGCTGGTGGTGATTTCGACACTCGGCTTCGGCGGGCACTTCCTGTTCAACGAGAGCATCCACCGCGTCGGTCTGGCGCTGGCGCTTGGTGTGGCAACCATCGCAATCGGGTGGGGCCTGCTGCGTCATGGACGGGTGCTGCCCTTTGTTATCGCGGTCGGGGGCCTGTTGCTGATGGCCGCCGCCTTGCTGGTGCCGCATGGGACGAACGAGTTTCTGCTCACCCTTCTCGGCGTCGCCCTGGTGTCTGCCGGCCACCTGATCAACCTGCGCGCCGCACGCTAACAGCCCATCAAAGTCGCTGTTGCACCCTGTGGGCGAGCGCCTATGTCACGCGGCATGACCAAGAGCATCACTCTCAACGGTGCGCCCCACCGCTCCGCCGCCACCACCATTGCCGATCTGGTGCGCGAGCTTGAACTCGCCCCCGAAAAGGTCGCGGTTGAACGCAACGGCGAAATCGTCCCGCGCTCGACCCTGAGCGAAGCACCGCTGGCCGAGGGGGACACGCTGGAAATCGTGCACTTCGTGGGCGGGGGCGACCATGCCGCGGATACGTGGACCGTCGCGGGCCGCACCTTCCGCTCGCGGCTGATCGTTGGCACGGGCAAGTACAAGAGCTTCGAGCAGAACGCTGCCGCGGTCGAGGCGTCGGGCGCGGAGATCGTCACGGTGGCGGTGCGGCGGGTGAATGTCTCCGATCCCAAAGCGCCGATGCTGACCGACTTTATCGACCCCAAAAAGATCACCTATCTCCCAAACACCGCAGGCTGCTTCACCGGCGAGGATGCGGTGCGCACGCTCCGGCTGGCGCGCGAGGCGGGTGGCTGGGATCTGGTGAAGCTGGAAGTGCTCGGAGAGGCGCGCACCCTCTATCCCGATATGCGCGAGACGCTGAAGGCCACGGAAGTCCTCGCCAAGGAAGGCTTCCTGCCGATGGTCTATTGCGCGGACGATCCGATTGCTGCGAAGCAGCTGGAAGATGCAGGCGCGGTGGCGATCATGCCTTTGGGCGCGCCCATCGGCTCGGGTCTGGGCATCCAGAACCGGGTGATGATTCGCCTGATCGTCGAAGGCGCGAAAGTGCCGGTGCTGGTCGATGCGGGCGTCGGCACGGCGTCGGACGCGGCGGTGGGCATGGAGCTGGGCTGCGACGGTATCCTGATGAACACCGCCATCGCCGAGGCGAAAGACCCGATCCGCATGGCCCGCGCGATGAAGCTGGCCGTCGAAGCCGGCCGCGAGGCCTATCTCGCAGGCCGCATGGCGCGGCGCATGTATGCAGATCCCTCCAGCCCCTTGGCAGGGTTAATCTGAGAAACAGGCCGAGTTGAGTAATCTGAGTTAGATTTGATAACGACTAATTAACCATGGCCTGCGACTTTCTCCTCGTCTGAAGGAGACTCAGCGCCATGTTCATGCCGATTGCCGAGATGCGGGAGTTTGCCGGGTTCGCCCCTGCCGAGCAGCGTTACATCAAGCGCAGCCTCGATATCGGCCTCGCCCGCACCGACGCCTTCCGGCGCTGGGGCCGCAGCGAGAGCGAGAATGTCGCGATCCGCCGGCAATATGTCGCCTATCAGGACCTCAAGACCCTGCGCGGGCTGATCCCCGAGGACGACTCGCCCTACGAAGTCGAACGCTTCCTCGGCAAGCTGGTGCGACTCGCGGCTCTCGATCTCGAACAGGAGCGGCTCAAGAGCTTCTTCGCCTTCCGCTTCCTCTACGAACGCCTGCTCGGCGCGCGCGCACGGCCCTATCTTCCGGCCGCCTTCTGCGCCGCGAGCGCACTGCCTTCGATCCGCCCCGAGCGCCGCAAGCTGCTGCTGCAATCGCTCAGCGAAGCCGCTGCCACCGCGCCCGGCTGGTCGCAACGCGAGCCGGTGTTCATGCCCGAATATGTGGACGACTTCGAAGCGGCTTGAGTAGAAGAGGGCTATGGAGCCCTCCCCCTATCACCCGCCGGTCAAACGCTCGCTGAGCATCTCGGGCCATCAGACCTCGATCAGCCTCGAACCGCTGTTCTGGGAGATGCTGAAAGCCGCCGCCGTGCGGGAGGGACTGGCGGTTGCCGCCCTCGTCGCCCGCATCGATTCCGAACGGATCAAATCGCCCACCCCGCCCGGCCTCGCCAGCGCAATCCGGGTGTGGCTGGTGGTGAACGCCCCCGCTGCAATGTTTCACGTGAAACACCAAAATGGAGCGGAGCGAGCAGGGGTCTAGGCCAAGCCTGGCAGAGGTCAAACCCGATCCGGCGAGGGTCAAAGCCCCCGCGAACCGGGTTCTAGTCGTCCACCCGCTCGATATCCGCGCCGACCAGCTGGAGCTTTTCTTCCAGCCGCTCGTACCCGCGGTCGAGGTGATAGAGCCGCCGCACGGTCGTCTCGCCTTCGGCAGCCAGAGCGGCAATGACGAGGCTCATCGAAGCGCGCAGGTCTGTCGCCATCACTTCCGCGCCGGTCAGGCGGTTCACGCCCTTGACCACGGCAGTCCGGCCCTCGGTTGTGATGTCCGCGCCCATGCGGGTGAGTTCGGGCACGTGCATGAAGCGGTTCTCGAAGATCGTTTCCTTCAGCACGCTCGCCCCTTCGGCCTTGCACAGCAACGCCATCAACTGCGCCTGCATGTCGGTGGCAAGGCCCGGATAGGGGGCGGTGGTAAGGTTGGTGGCCTTGAGCGGTCCGCTCGCGCCGACAGTGACGCTCTTGGCGTCCCACGTCACGTCGCAGCCGATCGCTTGCAGCGCGTGGATCGTCGCCATCATGTCATCGGCCTTGGCGCCTTCCAAGCGCACTTCGCCGCCGGTGATCGCCGCGGCGCAGGCATAGGATCCTGCCTCGATCCGGTCAGGCATGACGCGGTAGGTCGCGCCGTGCAGACGCTTGACCCCGTGGATGGTGAGGTTGGAGGTGCCGATGCCTTCGATCTCCGCGCCCATCGCCACCAGCATGTTGCACAGGTCGACAATTTCGGGCTCGCGCGCGGCGTTGAACAAGCGGCTGGTCCCGTTCGCCAGCACCGCGGCCATCAGCGCGTTCTCGGTCGCGCCGACCGAGACGACGGGGAAATCAAAGTCGCCGCCCGGCATCCCGCCATCGGGCTGCACCGCGCGCACATAGCCGGCTGCCAACTCGATATGCGCGCCGAAGGCTTCGAGCGCCTTCAGGTGCAGGTCGATCGGACGGTTGCCGATGGCACAGCCGCCCGGCATCGATACGGTCGCCTCACCGCTGCGGGCCAGCATCGGCCCGAGCACAAGGATCGAGGCGCGCATCTTGCGCACCAGATCATAGGGCGCGACGGTGGAGGTGATGCGGGTCGCCTCCATGCTCATCACTCGCCCGAAATCTTCCGGGCGCGTGCCCTGGATGACGGTGGTGACGCCGAACTGGTTCATCAGGTGCTGGAACCCGTCGATATCCGCAAGGCGCGGCAGGTTGCGCAGCGTCAGCGGCTCTTCGGTCAGCAGCGCGCAGGGAATGAGCGTGAGCGCCGCATTCTTCGCGCCGGAAATGGGGATCGTGCCCCGGAGGCGGTTACCGCCTTTGATGATCAGCTTGTCCATGCTTCATGCCTTAGCGAAAAGTGCATGGCGCGCAACGCTCGCGCGCTGCCGCAGGTGACGTATCTGAACAATCATTGACCTGCGTTATGGCGCAAGGCACGGGAGCGTAAGACGCGCGGGCCATCCCGTTCACGAAAGCGAGAGCCGTTAATGTCTCCCAAGCCGATCCGTAAAGCCGTCTTTCCCGTTGCCGGTCTTGGCACCCGTTTCCTCCCCGCGACCAAGGTCGTTCCCAAGGAATTGCTGCCGGTGGTGGACCGGCCGTTGATCCAGTACGCGGTCGACGAGGCGCGCGAGGCGGGGATCGAGCAGATGATCTTTGTCACCGGGCGGGGGAAGACGGGGATCGTCGAGCATTTCGACATCGCCTTCGAACTCGAACACACCATGAATGATCGCGGCAAGGACCTCTCCGCGCTCGATCCGACCCGCGCGACGCCGGGCGATATCATCTCGGTTCGCCAGCAGGTGCCGCTCGGCCTCGGCCACGCGATCTGGTGCGCGCGCGCGATTGTGGGCGACGAGCCCTTCGCGATCTTCCTGCCCGACGAGCTGATGGTCGCCAAGGAAGGCGGCACCGGCTGCATGAAGCAGATGGTCGAAGCCTATGAAAAGGTCGGCGGCAACCTCATCTCGGTGCTGGAAGTGCCGATGGAGCAGGTGTCGTCCTATGGCGTCATCGATCCGGGCCAATCGCATGGTGCGCTGACCGAGGTGCGCGGACTGGTGGAAAAGCCCCCGGTCGCCGAAGCACCCTCCAACAAGATCGTCTCGGGCCGCTACATCCTCCAGCCCGAGGTAATGCGTGTGCTCGAAAATCAGGGGAAAGGCGCGGGCGGCGAGATCCAGCTGACCGACGCGATGGCGAAGATGATCGGCACCCAGCCGTTCCACGCCGTCACCTTCGACGGCAACCGCTACGACTGCGGCAGCAAGGTCGGCTTTGTCGAGGCGACGCTGGCGATCGCGCTGTCACGCCCCGATATGGCCGCCGAAGTGCGCGCCATTGCGCTGGATCTGCTGAAATAGGGAAAAGGCAGGGGGCACCGCATAGCCGCCCCCTGCGCCTATTTACTCCGCCGCCTCGTCGGTCGGCGCTGCATCCGCGTCATTGTCGCGCGGCTTGGCGAGCTTTGCGGGCTTGGCGGGCGCCGGAGCAGGCTTTTCCGCCTCGGCATCCGCTGCGCCCTTGACCAGACCCGAGAGCGAGGAGCCATCCAGCCCCAGTTCCTTCATCAGACCGTCCAGCACGGGCGCCTGCGCGCGGTAGGCGAGCGCGGCTGACACGGCATCGCTGGCAAGATTGCCGCTGCCGCCGCCCGAGCCGCCGATGCTGCCATCATTCGCCGCGCGGCCACCATTGGTGAGCCCGTCGACCTGCACGATCTTGATCGAATCGATCGCTTCCATCGGCTTGGCGCTTTCGCGGATAACCTCGGGCAGCACCTTCAGCAGTGCCAGCTTGGTCTGGAGGCTGATCTGGTCGTTCGACAGAATGTTCGCCGCCTCGTTGATGGCGCGCTGGCCCTCCGCCTCGACTTCGAAGCGCACCGCTGCGGCTTCGGCGCGGAGCTTTTCGGCCTCGGCCTGCCCTTGCGCTTCCAACCTGAGCGCTTCGGCGCGGTTGGCGGCGGCGTCCTTTTCCGCTTCGGCTTGAACCTTCACGCCGATTGCATCGCGCTCGGCCTGCTTGGCGGCTTCGATCAGTTCGATCTTTTTCTGGCGCTCGGCGATTTCGCTTTCGCGCGCCGTGGTGACGCGTTCCTCGGCCTCGACCGCCTTAGCGCGGGCATCATCGGCCTGCGCCTTGGCCTGGCTTTCCTCGCGGCTCTTGTTCTGGACCGCGATCTGCTGTTCCTGCCGGGCGATTTCGAGCGCGCGCTGCTGGATGATGCGCGCTTCCTCGACGAGGCGGTCGGCCTCGATTTGCTGGGCATCGACCTGCTTCTTGGCCTCGATCCGCGCGGCATCGGCCTCGCGGCTGCGTTCAGCCTGTTCGCGCGCAATTTCGGACGCCTGAGCGGCGCGCCGCACTTCGACCTCGCGCTCCTGCTCCAGACGCGCATATTCCTGATCGCGGCTGATCTCGAAGCTGCGCTTGCTGGCTTCGAGGTTCTTGCTCTCCATCTGGACGCGGGTGTCCTGCTCGATATCGTTGCGCAGCTTCTTGCGCGCCTCGATCTGCTCGGTCAGCTTGGTCAGACCCTCGGCGTCGAAGGCGTTGTTGGCGTTGAAGTGTTCGATGCTGGTCTGGTCGAGGCCGGTGAGCGACACGCTCTCCAGCTCAAGCCCGTTCATCGCCAGATCGTTGGACGAAACCTGCTGCACCTTCTGCACGAAATCGGCGCGCTGTTCGTGCAGCTCGTTCATCGTCATCCCCGCCGCGACCGAACGCAGCGCGTCGACGAACTTGCCTTCGACGAGATCCTTCAGAAGCTCGGGCTGCATGGTGCGCTGGCCGAGCGTCTGCGCCGCCATCGCGATTGCCTGGGCATCGGGGCGGACGCGGACGTAGAATTCCGCCTTCACGTCGATCCGCAGCCGATCAAGCGTGATCAGCGCCTCGGTATCGCGGCGCACCACGGGCAGCACCAGCGTGTTCATGTTGACCGGCATCGCTTCGTGGAACACCGGGAACACCAGCGCGCCGCCGTTCATCACCACCTTCTCGCCGCCCATGCCGGTGCGCACGAAGGCGGTTTCCTTCGAGGCGCGGCGGTAGAGGCGGATCAGGAAGGCGAAGAACACGACGACGAAGAGCAGCGCGCTCACGCCGACAACACCGTAGGTGATCAGGTTGGTGGTGATGCCAGGTGCACCGGTCGTGGCCACATCGCCGGCGGTCGTCGTCAAAGACATCTGCGTTCCCCTTTAGCTGTTCAGCCCGAGATGCGGGCTTTCATAGTGCACGCCGTAGAAGGTCTGCCCTTCGCGGCGTACGAGCAGGACGGTATCGCCTGCGTTCAATTCCTGAGCGGTGTCATGGGGCTCGACCATGACGAAATGGGCCTGTCCGTGGATGTCGATGACCTTGGCACGGGCAGGGTTGCCGGCGCGGGCTGTGCCGATCTGGATTTCGGCATCGCGCCGCACTAGGGCATCGAGTTCAATCGCGGTGGTCTCGTCCTTGGGCATCACCGCGCCAAGCGGGCGCATGGCGAGGCTGTTAAGCGGCAATGCCGCACCGCCCGCCGCCAGCATCGCCCATCCGGCGGACAGCGGCGCACCGAACAGGTTTGCGATCCATGCCTGCCCGATCAGGCCGATGGCGCCGAAGGCCAGCAGCAGGCTGGCGAGCCAGATCAGGAACGGCACCCGTCCAAGGCCGAGCAGCGTGGTCAGCGCATCGCCGAACCCGCCAACTTCCAGTCCGTCAGGCGAATCGAACTCGCCCGCACCCTCCAGCGCGTCGCCCACGCCGGTGAGTTGGACGACCGCCAGCACAGCCAGACCGCCGAGCGCGATCACGAACGGCAGGTTGTAAGCCGCAAGCAGGCTCATGCCGGCGCCATGTGCGAAAGGCGAAGACGAAATCCCATGTCCCGAAAGCTGGGACAAACGGGCGTGAAACCCTAGCGGAATCGGACAGGCCCTGTCCGATTTTGCCCGCCTTTTCAGGCCGGCGTTACCTTAAGCGGCAGGGTCTTGAGCCCGCCGACGAAGGTGCTGCTCGCGCGCTTGGCCTCGCCTGCCGGTTCCACGGCGGCGACGCGGTCGAGGATCGCTTCGAACAGAATCTTCATTTCCAGCCGCGCCAGATGCAGCCCCAGGCACTGGTGCGCTCCTGCCCCGAAGGCGAGGTGGCGGTTGGGCGAGCGGGCCGCGTCGAAACGGCGTGGGTCGGGGAACTGCGCGGGGTCGTGGTTGGCGGCGACGTAGTTGATCATCAGCCAGTCGCCCGCCTTGATCTGCTGTCCGCCCAGCTCGCAATCCTCGGCCGCGGTGCGCATGAAGTGCTGCACGGGGGAGGTCCAGCGGATCGCTTCCTCGACAATGCCGGGGAGCAGCGAGCGGTCGGCGCGGACGCGGGCATATTGTTCCGGATCGCGGGCCAGCGCCTGCATTGCGCCTGCCGTGCTGGCGCTGGTGGTGTCATGCCCGGCGGTGGCGACAATGATGTAATAGCCCGCCATGTCGCGCGGGGGCAGCGGCTCGCCGTCCACCAGCGCATTGGCGATGACGCTGGCGACATCCTCGGTGGGATGCTTGCGGCGGTCCTCGGCGATTCCGGCGAAGTAATCCTCGAAGGTCTTCACCGCGCCCGCGACGATCTGCACCACCTGTTCGGGGGTCATCTGGTCCATGCCGCTGCCCGACAGGTCCTTGTCCTGCCCGCCGAACAATTGCTGGGTGAGCATCTGCATCCGGAATTCATCCTCGGGCGGCACGCCAAGGATCTGCATCACCACGCGCAAGGGATAGGGGCCGGAGACTTCCTTGACGAAGTCCACTTCGCCGCCCGAATCCTTCGAGCGCTCCAGCATCCGGTCGACCGTGCGCGCCGCCAGCGCGCGCAACTCATCCTCAAGCCGCGCGAGGTTCCTCGGCATGAACCATTCCTGCGTCAGCTTGCGGTACTTGGGGTGCACCGGCGCGTCGAACACCACCAGCGAATCGACCAGCATGTTCGAGCCGGTCGCCGCGCGGCTGAATTCGATCGCCTGATTGAAGCTGAACACCACCGGGCGCGGGTTGTTGAGGAAGGCGGCGTTGTCTTTCGAAATCCGCATCACGTCGTCGTAGGCGGTGACGAGCCAGAACGGGTCGAACAGGCCGGGGGTGTCCGGCTGCACCCTGGCGACCGGCGTGTTCGCGCGGATCGCATCGAAGGTGTCGAGCAGCCCGTCCCACTGGGCATAGGCGTGCGGGTTGATCACCTTGCGGGCGATATCGCCGGGCAGCACCGCCGCCGTGCTCACGCGGCGGCCTCCTTCGCCTTGGCGGCATATTCGTCCCGCAGCTCGCGCTTGTAGAGCTTGCCATTGGCTTCGCGCGGGAGATCGGGGCGGAAGTCGAACAGCTTGGGCATCTTGATCTTGGAGAGGCTGGTGCTGAGGAAATCACGCAGTTCTGCTTCCAGAGCAGGCCCTGCATCCGCCATGTCCTTGGGCTGAACCACCGCGACGACCTTCTCGCCAAGGTCAGGGCAGGGCGCGCCGATCACGGCCGCGTCCATAACCTTGGGGTGGGTGACGAGCAGGTTCTCGATTTCCTGCGGGTAGATGTTCACCCCGCCGCTGATGATCATGTGGCTCTTGCGGTCGGTCAGGAACAGGAAGCCGTCCTTGTCGAGGTGGCCGATATCGCCGAGCGTCATCCAGCCGCTGGGATGCATCGCCTCGGCGGTCTTGGCCGGGTCGTTGTGATAGGTGGGCAGGTTGACGTTCTCGAAGAAGATCAACCCGTCCTGATCGGGGCCAAGTTCCTCGCCCTCCGGTCCGCAGACGTGGACTTTGCCGTGAACGGGGAAGCCGACCGTGCCGGGCTTGGCGAGCCAATGTTCGGACTTCACGAGCGTCATCCCGATCATCTCGCTGCCGGCGTAGTATTCGTTCACGATCGGCCCCCACCATTCGATCATCTCGCGCTTGATCGGCACGGGGCAGGGCGCCGCGGCGTGGAGCGCGCGCTTGTGGCTGGAGAGATCATAACGGGTGCGCACCGCCGGATCGAGCTTCAGGAAGCGCACGAAGTGGGTCGGCACCCACTGGCTGTCGGTCACCTTGTAGCGTTCAATCGCCTTCAGCGCCTCTTCGGGGTCGAACTTCTCCATCATCACCACTGTCCCGCCGAGGCGGTGGGCGATCGAGCACCAGCCGATGGGGGCTGCGTGGTACAGCGGGGCGGGGGAGAGATAGACCATCGAGCCATCGGCAGGCATCCCGGCGCCCATTGTCGCAAGGCCGAGCAGCGGCACGGGGGCGGCGGGATCGGGGTCTTCGGGCGGGGCCGGGCGGATGCCCTTGGGCCGGCCGGTGGTGCCCGAGGAATAGAGCATCACCATGCCTGCACTCTGGTCGGGGATCGGGTCGGGGGCCTGCGCGGCAAGCGCGGCCGCGAAATCTTCCGCGTCGCCCGAATCCATCACCAGCACTTCAAGGCCGGGGCACTCGGCGCGGATCGGGCCGAGAATTTCGGTGAAATAGCCCGAGGTGATCAGTAGCTTGGCCTGCGCATCGCGGATGATATAGGCGGCCTCGGGCGCGGTCAGGCGCGAGGAGACCGGCACCAGCATTGTGCCCGCCCGCTGCGAGCCCCAGATCAGCGTGAAATATTCGATCCGGTTTTCGAGCAGCACCGCAAAGGCATCGCCCGGACCAATGCCGCGGGCGCGCAGCAGATGGGCAAAGCGGTTCGCTTCGGCCTCCATCTCGCCATAGGTGATCTGCTTGCCTGATCCGGTCATGATCACAGCCGGATGATCGGGACGGGTCGCGGCGTGCGCGATCGGATGCATCGACATGGTTTCTCTCCCCAGCGGCGGCGCAGCTTTGCGGCGCGCCAACATTTTTCTCTCGGGAGAAAATCTAGCGGAGGCGGGAACGCTCGCAAGGGAAAAGAGTATGTAAAGTGCTACCCAACAGGCGCGTCACGCCGGAAACAGGCACGTGGCGGGGTAGCACCAAGAAAAAAGGCGGCGGGATAACCCGCCGCCCATGTTCGGACACCCTCTCCAATGTCCGGCCCGTTTGCACGGGCAATCTGGTGAAGCTTACTCGCCACCCTTGCCGGTCAGGCGCGCATCGCGGGCGTAGGCCAGCTGTGCTTCGCTCTCTACCATATACGGAATCGGATTGACTGCAAGACCCTCGACGCGAACTTCATAATGAAGGTGCGGGCCGGTCGAACGGCCGGTCGAACCGACGTAGCCGATCAGGTCGCCCTTCTTCACATTGTCGCCCGCGGCAACCGCGAGGCGCGAGAGGTGGGCATAGCGGGTCTGCATCGACGCGCCGTGCTCCACGCTGATGTAGAGGCCGTAGCTCGAATACCAGTCGGCGCGGCTGACGACACCGTCAGCGGTGGCGAAAACCGGCGTGCCGCTCGGTGCGGCAAGATCGATGCCCTGATGCTGGCGGCGGCCGCCGAGCACCGGGTGATTGCGCATCCCGAAGCCGCTGGTCAGCGCCGCGCCTTCGAGCGGCATGCGCGAGGGCACGGAAATACCGCGCATCGGAACCGGCGACGAATAGGCGATGGTGACTTCGCCGGCGCTCGGCGCGGTGCGCTCGATCGCGGTCCAACTGGCGAAGAGCGACTTGAAGCGGCTGTCGCCATTGTCGACCACATCACCCTGGGCTTCGCGCAGCGGCGCAGTCACGTCGGCGGTGGCGGTCGTGGCGGACGAATTGGCGGTGTTGGCAAAGGCCGGGGAAGCGGCGGAAACCAGAACAGCGGCGCAGCTCGTTACAGCGAGCTTGATCACCTTGCTGACAGCAAATTTCATAACTGACCCGGTCCCGATTGCGGCTTTCGCCGTAGGAATAATCCGGCACGTCTGATGCGCGCCTTCGACTGGAGTGTGGTTATCCGGGCAGATCGTTAATACGCAATCGCTGCGTAGAAACCGCGCGACAAACCGGCAGCAAGACGCGCTGAGTCGTTGAACGGCGGCTTAATGTGCCCCCTGAAATGCGATTTCACGAGGTTTTGCCATAGGGATTCGGGTTCTTCCCGAGCCACTTCGGCACAGCGTAAAAAGTGCTTGGTGCCCGCAGCGACGTGGCGGATTTCGTCGTCAAGTATCCGCGTGAGGATTTTCGCGCCGTTCACGTCACCGCTTGCGGCCACGCGTTCGAGCGTGGCGGGGGTGACGTCGAGACCGCGCGCTTCCAGCACCATCGGTACCACAGCAAGGCGCGCTGCGACGTCGTGGCGTGTGGCAAAGGCCGCTTCCCACAGCCCGGCGTGGGCAGGGAGCGCGCCGTAATGGCTGCCAAGGCTTTCGAGCTTCCTTGCCAGCAGCGCGAAGTGCATCGCCTCGTCAGCGGCGACATCGAGAAAGTCGCTCACGAATTCGGCGCCCATCTCCGCGCCGAAGCGCCCTGCCATGTCGAGCGCAAGGTCGATTGCGACGAATTCGATATGGGCAAGGCTATGCCACAGGGCGATGCGGCCGCGTTCGCTGCCGCCTTTCCTGCGCTTGGGCATCTGGCCAGGCGGGAGCAACTCGGGCGCATCTGGCCAGGCGGGCCAGTCGGGCATCGCCACGTCGAATTCCCAACCCAACCCCCCGCGCCGCCAGTCCCGGGCAAGCGCGCGGGTGGCGAAGCACTTGGCGCGCGGCTCGGGCGTAAGCAGTGCGGCGCGGATGGCGCGGGCGACGGTGGTCATGCCGGTTGTGACGTCAGAGCGTCTTGGCTGCGGCGAGAACGTCCTCGGCGTGACCGGCGACCTTCACCTTGTCCCAGATGCGAGCGATCTTGCCGGTCGCGTCCACGAGATAGGTGGCGCGGACCATGCCCATGTAGGTCTTTCCGTACATCTGCTTTTCCGCCCACACGCCGAGCGCATCGGACAGCCCGCCTTCTTCAGCATCGGTTGCGAGCGGCGCGGTGAGGCCGTGCTTGGCGATGAACCTGGCGTGCTTCTTGGCCGGGTCCTTGCTGACGCCGAGCAACTTGGTGCCCGCCGCCTCGAAATCGGCCTTGAGCGCGGAGAAATCCTTGTTCTCGGTGGTGCAGCCGGGGGTGTCGTCCTTGGGGTAGAAGAAGATCACCAGCTTCGATCCCGCGAAGTCGGACGGCTTCACGTGACCGCCTTCCGGGGTTTCCATGGCGATATCGGGGATGGCGTCGCCGACGCCGGGGAAAGTGGTCATGGTCATGTCTCCTGTTCGGTCTCGAGAATGTCTGGCCCGAGGATTTGTTTCCACGCCTCTGCAACCTTCAGCCGCGCGTCGGCGAAGGCGTCCAGCAGTGCCGCATAGGAATCGCACCCGCAGGCCCGTGCCAGAGCGCGCGCGCCGCTGGGCGGAGGTTCGCGTCCGTCCGGGGCGAGCAGGCGTCCGGCGACCAGCATCCGGCTCATCAATGCGTGCGGCTCGGCTAGATCGGCAGACACAAGCCCCGCCGCCGCCAGCCCGGCGAGCGCCTGTTCAAGATCGGGCGAAAGCGCGTGGGCGGCAGCTTCGGTGAGGGGGCGACCGTCCGCCGCGTCTCCCCGCAGTTGCAGGTAATGGACGAGAAACTCGATATCCACGAGCCCGCCGCGCGCCAGCTTGGCATCGACCGGCCCGCTCTGCGGCTTGTGTTTCGCCATTTCTGCCCGCATCGCCAGCACCGCCTCGCGCAGCGCGGCGCGATCGCGGGGCGCGTGCAGCACATCGGCGAGTACCGCTTCAAGCTCCCGGCGTGCATCCGCCGACCCGTAAAGCACCCGCGCGCGGGCGAGCGCCATGTGCTCCCACGTCCACGCCGCCTCGCGCTGGTATTTGCCGAAAGCCTCGCAGCTCACCGCCAGCGGGCCCTGGTTGCCCTGAGGCCGCAGCCTTGTGTCGACCTCGTAGAGCGCGCCTTGCGCGGTCGGCACCGACAGCGCGGCGCTGACCCGGCTGGCGAGGCGGTTGTAATAGATCGTACCGCCCAGCGGCCGCACGCCATCCGACATTGCGGCAAAGTCCCCGGTGAAGAGATAGACGATATCGAGGTCGGAGGCATGGGTCAGCGCGCCCCCGCCCAGCCGGCCGAGACCAAGGATCAGCAGCTCGCTGCCCGCAATGCGCCCGTGCTTCGCGGTGAACTCCGCCTCCGTCGCCTCCACCGCCAACTGGAGCGCAGCCTCGGCGGTGCGCGAGAGGGCTCGGGCGATATCGAGCGGGTCGGCCAGCCCTTCGATCAGCTGGATGCCGAGTGCGAATCGGATTTCGCCGGTGACGATGCGGATCGCGTCGAGCAGCGCTTCATAATCCTCGCGGATCGCGGCGCCCTGCATCCGCGCCATTATCGCCGGTACGTCACCCGGCAGATCGAGGGCATTCTTGTCGATCAGCGTGTCGAGCAGTTCGGGTTTGCGCGCCAATTCGTCCGACAAGACCGGCGCGAGCGTGAGGGCGGCAACAAGGCGTTCGATCAGGTCGTGCCGCGCATCAAGCAGGCGGAAGGTGGTGATCGCTGAGGGCACGCTTTCGATAATCCGCTCCCAGCGGGTGATCGCGCGCATCGGATCGTCGCTTTTCGCGACGGCTTCCAGCAAGGCGGGAGCGAGCCTGTCCCACGCCTCGACCGCCTGGGGCGATCGGATCGCGGCGTGGCGTCCGTCGCGCCAGGTCTCGATCCGCTCGGCAAGGGTGTCGGGCTCGGGAAAGCCCCATTGGCCGAGCTGCCGGGTCATCGCGCTCACCGGCATGGCCACCGCGACCGGCGCGGTATCGGTGCGGCCGATCAGTTCCTCGTAGATGCGCCCCGTGCGTTCGGTCAGCTCGGTCAGCTCCGCAACAAGCGCCGCGCCGCCCGCGAGCCCGTCGAGCCGCGCGACATTATCCAGCGCCTCGCCTTCGGGCAGCGCGTGCGTCTGACGGTCGTGGACCATCTGCAAGCGGTGCTCGATCATCCGCAGACGGTCATAGCCCTCGCCAAGAACAAGCGCATTCTCCGCCGTGATCCACCCTGCCGCCGCCAGCGCATCGAGAGCATGGCGGGTGCCGCGCACCCGGAGCGAGGCATCGCGCCCGCCGTGGATCAGCTGGTGGGTCTGGGCGTAGAATTCGATCTCGCGGATGCCCCCGCGGCCGCGTTTCACGTCGAAGCCGGGGCCGGGCGAGGCGGGCCCTGCGTGGCTGTCGCGGATGCGGTGGGTGAGCGCGCTGATCTCCTCGATCGCGCCGAAATCGAGCTGGCTGCGCCATACGAAGGAGAGGATCGTGGTGAGGAAGTCCTCACCCGCCGCGATGTCGCCTGCCGCCGGGCGCGCTCTTACGAAGGCGGCACGCTCCCACGCCATCGCAGCACCCTGATAATGGGTCAGGGCCGCACCGACCGGCACGCAGAGGGGGCTGACCTCGCTCGCGGGGCGCAGCCGCAGGTCGACGCGCAGGGCATAGCCATCGGCGGTGTTCCCGGCGAGCAGCGCCACCACGCGGCGGGCGTAGCGCTGCGCTGCCTCGCCCGGATCGTCCGAAGCGCGGCGCGGCAGGCGGTCGCGGTCGAACAGCAGGATCGGGTCTATGTCGGAGGAATAATTGAGCTCGCCCGCCCCCTGCTTGCCGAGCGCGAGGGCGATGAAGCCATCTGCGCAGTCGCTATCGGTGCGTTCGGCAATCGCGGTGCGGATCGCGCGGTCGAGAGCGCGGTCGGCAAAACCGGTGAGTTCGCCCACGACGCGGGCGAGCGGGAAGGCGCCCGCCAGATCGCCAACCGCCAGCGCTGCGGCCAGCGCCAGCCGTTCGCGCCGCAGCGCCAGTTCGGCATCCGGCTCGGTGCCTTGTCTCCGCGCCCATGCCAGCGCAGCCTCGCACTCTCCGGCTGCGAGCAGAGCGGCAAGCTCCGGCTGCCGTTCCAGCGCCCTCGCCAGAAACGGTGCGTGGCTGCGGGCGCGGTTCAGTGCCCCCGCCCAGTCAATGTCCCGTTTCTCTCCCATCGCCGGCCTCTCTGGCCGCACCGGGCGGGAGGTGCAAGAGTGCCGCAAGAGGCGTGCTTGCGCGCAACCCGAGCCTCTGCGAAGGGAAGCGCGGCTGCCTGAGGGCACAAACGGGAGAGCTGGCCATGATTATCCGCGTTTCCGCCATTGGCGCGCTTGTCGCAGGCGCGCTTGCGCTCGCCGCGTGTGAGGGGCTGCCGCTTCTGGGCGCTGCGCCTGCGCTCGATATCCCCGAGGTTGCGCCCGGCCAGCTTTCCGAGGCGACGATCAAGGACGTCACCCGCACGCTTTCCGGAGACGATTTCGAAGGCCGCGCACCCGGGTCTGCGGGCGAGGAAAAGACGATCGCCTACCTCACCGAACGCTTCAAGGCGGCAGGGCTTCAACCGGGCAACAAGGGTTCCTGGGTGCAAGAAGTCCCGCTGGTCGAGATCACCGGCAAGGATTTCGCGCCGCTCGCCATTACGGGCAAGGGTGCGCCGCTCAGCTTCACCTACGGCAAGGACTGGGTCGGCGCGACCTATCGCGAGGATGCCGCAACGCGCCTCGCGAACAGCGAGCTGGTGTTCGTCGGCTACGGCATCAACGCCCCCGAAAAGGGCTGGAATGACTACGCGGGCCTTGATGTGAAGGACAAGACGGTGGTGATCCTCGTCAATGACCCGGACTGGCAGACCGCCGGCCTCGAAGGGCCCTTCAACGGCAAGGCGATGACCTATTACGGCCGCTGGACCTACAAGTATGAAGAAGCCGCCCGTCAGGGTGCAGCGGGCGCGCTGATCGTTCACCAGACCGCGCCTGCCGCCTATGGCTGGAACGTGGTGCAATCCTCGTGGAGCGGCCCGCAGGCCTATGCCCAGCGGGGGCCGGATGCCGGGCCGCTGACGCAGGTCAACGGCTGGGTGACCGAGGATGCGGCGCGCGCGGTTCTCAAGGCCGCGGGGCAGGATCTGGATGCGCTGACCAAGGCCGCGCAGGTCAAGGGCTTCAAAGCTGTGCCGCTCGGCATGAGCGCGTCGACCAGCTTTGCCAATGATGTCCGCAGCTTCATGTCGCACAATGTGATCGGCATTCTGCCCGGCACGGAGAAGCCGGACGAATATGTGCTCCACACCGCCCACTGGGACCACCTTGGCCGCTGTACCCCCGCGCCCGATGGCGACGACATCTGCAACGGCGCGGTCGACAATGCCACCGGCACTGCCGCGCTGGTCGCTCTGGCCGAGGCGCATGCCAAGGCCGGGCCGGCCCGCCGCAGCCTTGTGTTCCTGGCGGTGACCGCGGAGGAATCCGGCCTGCTTGGCGCGACCTATTACGCCCAGAACCCGGTCTTCCCGTTGGCGCAGACCGTGGGGGGTGTGAATATGGACGCCTTCCAGATTGCAGGGCCCGCCAAGGACGTCACCGTGATCGGCCTCGGCAAGTCGCAGCTTGACCAGTTTCTCGACACGGCGCTCAAGGCCGATGGCCGCACCGCCACGGCGGATGCCAAGCCCGAAGCCGGGTATTATTACCGCTCCGACCACTTCGCCTTCGCCAAGCTGGGCGTGCCGATGATCTATATGGAAGGCGGCGAGGACCTGGTGAACGGCGGGCGCGAGGCGGGCGCGAAGGTCGCGGCTGATTACACCGAGAACCGCTATCACGGCCCCAAGGACGAGTTCAACGAGGCTTGGGACTGGTCGGGCGTCATGGCTGACCTGCAGCTCTATTACCGCCTCGGCCGGATGATGGCGGCGTCCACCAGCTGGCCCACCTGGAACGACGGGGACGAATTCCGCGCCATTCGGGACGAGGCCTGCAAAGCCGACGGGAAGGGCTGCTGAGAACGTCATGCCGATGATCATGCCCCCCGAATGGGCACCGCAGGACTGGATCTGGATCGGTTTCCCGCATCTGGCCGATGAATGGCCGGGCTGGCTCGAACCGGCGCAGGAGCAGATGGCGGACTTCGCCTCCGCCGTGGCGGAGAGCGGGCAGGCGGTGCGTCTGCTGGTGCGCGACGAGGCCAATGAAGCCCGCGCACGCTCGCTGGTCAGCAGCAAGGTGACGCTCGAACGCCGCGTCTATGGCGATGTCTGGCTGCGCGATACGGGCCCGCTGGTGGTGCACGAGACGGATGGCTCGCGCACCGCGCGGCGGTTCGGTTTCAACGGCTGGGGCGGCAAGTATCTGATGCCGGGCGACATGGAGATCGGCGCGGAGCTGGCCCGCGATGCTGGCCTTGCGATCACCGCGACGCCCATGATCCTCGAAGGCGGTGCCGTGGATGGCGACGGCACGGGCCTTGTCGCGACCACCGAGCAGTGCCTCCTCAAC
Source organism: Porphyrobacter sp. (assembly GCA_027533455.1). GTDB lineage: Bacteria > Pseudomonadota > Alphaproteobacteria > Sphingomonadales > Sphingomonadaceae > Erythrobacter. Next base: position 388,432 of record JAPZUC010000001.1, read on the forward strand.
CCCAACCGCAACCCCGCGATGTCACGCGGCGAGATCGAGGCGCAGCTTGCCGCGCAGCTCGGCTTCACCCGCGTGCTGTGGCTGGGCGATGGCCTCATCAACGACCACACCGACGGCCATGTCGACAACCTCGCGCGCTTCGTGGCGCCGAACTGCCTTGTCGTGCCCGAGCCCACCGGCAAGGACGATCCCAACGCCGCGATCTACGCCGATGCGGCGGCGCGCGCGGAGGCTTTCGGGGTGGACGTGGTCCGCATCCCCTCGCCCGGACGGATCGAGCGGGACGGGCGGGTGGAACCGGCCAGCTACGTCAATTTCGCGATCACCTCGCACCTCGTGGTGGTGCCGACCTTCGGCTCGCCCCATGATGCCGACGGGGTGGCCGCCATCGCCGCGCTGTTCCCGGACCGTGACACCATCGGCCTGCCGGGCGAGGCGGTGCTGGCGGGCGGGGGCGGGTTCCACTGCGCCAGCCAGCAGATGCCGACCTGATAAAGCGCGCAGGGCGGAGTTAACGTTCCGTTAGGAATTTGGGCCGAGAGTGCGGCGCATGACCCGCGCTCTTGCCCTGCCGCTTGCCGCCGCCAACCGTTTCGATGCGGTGGAATTGGCGCGCCAGTTGATCGTGCTGGGCTGTGCGCTTTCGCTGATCCTCGCCGGCCGCGCGCTGCCGTTCTGATCAGACCAGTCGCGCGAAGGCGGCAATAGCCGCGCCGCCGAGCACCAGTCCCACGCTTGCACGCCACAGCGGATCGCCGATCCGTCCGGAAATCCGTGCGCCCAGCCGGTTGCCGATGATGATCAATGGCAGCATCACCACCGCGAACAGCAGCAACTCCAGCCGCAGGATGCCAAGCCACGTCGCGGTCACCAGTCCGGTGCTCGCGGCAATGGTGAAGATCAGCTGCATCGAAGCCTTGGCTGTCGCGCGCGGCAGCGCCCGCCCGGCATAATAGGGCACGACCGGCGGCCCAGGCATCCCGGCAAAGCCGGTCATCAGCCCGCTCAGCACGCCCACCGCGCCGGTTACCCCGCGCCCCGGCACGTCCGCCCCGCGCCTCGGCAAGAGAATCGCGACAAAGGCGCTGAGCGCGATCAGCGCGATCGCCAGCCGGGCAACGTCCTTGCCGGTCATCGACAGGGCATAGAGGCCGAGCGGTGTCGTCACCACCACCAGCGCCCCGATCACCCACGCGGTCGGCTCGGCATCGCGCACGAGGCTGCGGATCTCGGTCGCGCCGATCATCAGCGACAGCGCATTGGTCAGCACCACCGCCTCGACCGGCGGGAGCGCCAGCGCGAGCACCGGCACCAGCAGGATCGCCATGCCGAAGCCCGTCAGCCCGCGCACGAAGGCCGAACCGAGCGCTGCCGCCACGGCCACGCCGACTTGCAGCGCTGTGAAGCCCCCGATCAATTCCACCCGCGTCAGCCGGCGGCGAGGTCGGGCGGAGTGCCTTCGGCCTTGAGCATCGCGATGGCATCCGCGAGCGGCATAACCTTCTGGTGCTCCGCGCCCAGCGTGCGCACCGCGACGGTGCCTTCCTCGGCCTCGCGCTTGCCGACCACCAGCAGGTGCGGGACCTTGGCGAGGCTGTGTTCGCGCACCTTGTAGTTGATCTTCTCGTTGCGGGTGTCGGTTTCCACCCGGATGCCGGCAGCGCGCAGCTGTGCTTCGACCTCATGCGCGTAATCATCCGCGTCCGAAACGATGGTGGCGACCACCGCCTGCACCGGGGCGAGCCACGTCGGGAGCTTCCCGGCGAAATGCTCGATAAGGATGCCGATGAAGCGCTCGTAGCTCCCGAAGATCGCGCGGTGGAGCATCACCGGACGGTGCTTTTCGCCATCCTCTCCGATGTAATTGGCGTCGAGCCGCTCGGGCAAGACGCGGTCGGACTGGATCGTCCCGACCTGCCACGTCCGCCCGATCGCATCGGTGAGGTGCCATTCAAGCTTGGGCGCATAGAACGCGCCTTCGCCGGGGAGTTCTTCCCATTCGAGGCCATTCGCGGTCAGTGCGTCGCGCAGCTCCTGCTCGGCCTTGTCCCAATCCGCCTCGCTGCCGAACCGCTTTTCGGGGCGCAGCGCGAGCTTGATGTCATAGGTGAAGCCGAAGTCGCGATAGACGCTATCGGCCAGCGCGATGAAGGCCTGAACCTCGGCCACGACCTGCGCCTCCGTGCAGAAGATATGCGCATCATCCTGCGTGAACTGGCGCACGCGCATAAGGCCATGCAAAGCGCCGTGGGGTTCGTTGCGGTGGCAGCAGCCCATTTCGCCCAGCCGGATCGGCAGGTCGCGGTAGGATGTGATGCCCTGCTTGAAGACCATCACGTGCGCCGGGCAGTTCATCGGCTTGATCGCCAGCCACTCGGCGTCATCCGCCACCTTGGGAGACGCGGCACCGCTCTCCTCGTCCACTTCCGGAACGATGTCGGGGACGGCGAACATGTTCTGGGCATACTTCCCCCAATGGCCCGATTGCGTCCACTGGCGCACATCCATCAGCTGCGGGGTCTTGATCTCGCGGTAGCCTGAACCGTCCATCTTGCGGCGCATATAGCTCTCGAGCTCGCGCCAGATGCGATAGCCCTTGGGGTGCCAGAAGACGCTGCCGTGCGCTTCTTCCTGCAAATGGAACAGGTCCATCTCGCGCCCCAGCTTGCGGTGATCGCGCTTGGCGGCTTCCTCAAGGCGGGTGAGGTGCGCCTGCAACTGCTTCTTGTTGAGCCAGCCGGTGCCGTAGATCCGCGTCAGCTGCGCATTGTTCTGGTCCCCGCGCCAGTAAGCCCCCGCGACGCGCATCAGTTTGAAGGCTTCGGGATCGAGTTTGCCGGTCGAGGGCAGGTGCGGGCCGCGGCACATGTCGAGCCAGTCGTTGCCGCTCCAATAAACCGTCAGTTCCTCGCCCTCGGGCAGTTCCTTGGCCCATTCGGCCTTGAAGGTCTCGCCCTCGCCCGCCCACTTGGCGATCAGCGCCTCGCGGCTCCACACTTCGCGGCGCAGCGGCTTGTCGGCGCGGATGATGCGGCGCATTTCCTCTTCGATGGCGGGCAGATCGTCCATGCCGAAGGGCTCGCGGCTCTCGGGGGCTTTGACGTCATAGTAGAACCCGTCGTCGGTCGAGGGGCCGAAGGTGATCTGCGTGCCCGGGAACAGCGCCTGCACCGCTTCGGCAAGGACGTGGGCATAGTCATGGCGCGCGAGTTCGAGCGCATCGGCCTCGTCGCGGTTGGTGACGAGCGCGAGCTGGGCGTCCCCGTCGAAAGGCCGGGTGAGATCGCGCAGTTCGCCATCGACGCGCGCGGCAATCGCCGCCTTGGCAAGGCCGGGGCCGATCGCGGCGGCGATGTCGGCCGGGGTCGAGCCGGCAGGCACCTCGCGCACAGAGCCATCGGGCAGGCTGATCTTGAGCAGTTCGGTCATCGTCGCGTGTTCCGTCTCGTTTGCCCCCTTCCCGCAACGCGGGAAGGCAGATTTGGGTGGCGCCCTGCCACAAGCGGGGCCTCACCGGAAGAGCGGTGTTGTGCGAATACCGGATCGGGGAGAACACCGCGCCGCCCCGAGCCGGGCGGCGGGCTGCCGGGCTTACCCCGCGCGCCGCCGCCCCCGGATAGTAGTCCGGGTGCTCGTGGTCGCGGTGGTGGTCAGCAGCATGGCCATGGCGACGATCTATGCCTCCAGCGCCGAAGAGTCACGCGCAAGTTGATGAGACTCTTTGAAGCGGGCCCCCGGGACCAATCGATGGAAAGCGACCTTGACATTCGTACCGACTCTGATGTAAAGCAAACTTGCCATTGTGCAAAAGGAGCTTTCCATGACCCGCATCCAAGAGGCGCTCTGCCTCGCGACTGTCCTGCTCGCCATCGCCGTGCTTGCGGTGTTTGAAGTAATCCCTGAGCACGTCGCCCAGTTCGCGCCGCTCGCGGTGGTGCCTTGGATCATCCGCCGTAACCCCGCCTGCGCGACGGCAAGGGCCTGAGCCATGGCCAGAAACCCCGCAGCCGCCCGCTACACCAAGCGGATGGTGTTGATCGCCGCGGCTTATATCGCCGGGATCGTGTTCGCGAGCCTGACGATCGATCGCGCCGCGCCGCTCGGGCCGCTCACCATTGGCCTTGCCCTGATCCCCGGCCTCGCCATGCTCGCCGCCATTGGGGCGATCGGGCGCTTCGTGGCGGAGATCCCGGACGAGTATCTGCGAATGCTCGAGGTGCGCAAGATCATCGTCGCGACCGGCGTTACCCTTGCGATCACCAGCGTGTGGGGGCTGCTCGAGCTCTATTCCGACAGTCTGCCGCGCCTGCCGGTGTTCTACGTCTTCCCGATCTGGTGCGGGGGACTGTTCGTCGGCCAGTTGGTCAACCGTCTCGCCTTCGGTGACGACGACGTGGGGAATTGCCCGTGAACAACCGCCTGCGCGTGCTGCGCGCCGAGCATGGCTGGAGCCAGCAGGACCTCGCCGACCGGCTGGGGGTTTCCCGCCAGAGCGTGAACGCCATCGAGAAGGGGCGCTACGACCCCTCGCTCCCGCTCGCCTTCAGCATCGCCGACGTATTCGGCCTGTCAATCGAAGCGATTTTTCTGCGTGATTAGACCGCCAGCTTGCCCGATCCCTTGTCGGTGCTGATCCGCTTGGTTCCGGCGAGCTGCGTCGAGCGTTGCTTCACGCCTGCGATGAAGCGGTATTCGGTCGTCACGCGCGCCGGGGTCAGCTCAACCGCCATATAGCCGCGCTGCGCGGTATCGGCCCATTTGAGCTGCGGGTTCCCCGCCACCAGCGATGCCGCCAGCGTGTCGGGCTTCACGAAGGTGAGGTAGCTTTCAAAGCCGGGACTGCTCACCGAATTGCCGCCGAACTCGACCCCCACCGCCGCGCCGTCCTGCGCCAGTTCGAAGGTCCAGGCGTTGTGGGTGTCGCCCGCCAGCACGACGAGGTTGGCGTCGGCGTTCAGTGCCGCCTTGAACACCCGTTCGCGCGCGGCGGGGTAACCGTCCCACGCGTCCATGTTGGATGGCAGACCTGCCCCGCTCGCCGTCTCCGCCGCCCGGAGCCGCTTGCGCACGTAATCGGGCAGATCGCTGCCCGCTTGCTGCACCAGCCCCTTGGGCGTCTTGAGATTGCCCATCAGCACGCCTTGGGCGAGCACCTGCCAATGCGTTCCGGCGCGGGTCGAGGCGGCGATCTGTTCGGCCAGCCACGCTTCCTGCGCCGCGCCCAGCATCTGGCGGTCGGCGCTGGCCCAATCGCCCTGACGGAACGCGTCGAGCGCCGCCATCAGTGCCTGCGGGTCTTTCGCGCCCGCCATGACCTTCTCGATGCTGAGCTGCTCGTCACGCCCTTCAAGCCGGGTGTCGAGCCGGAACAGGGTAGCAAGATCGCCCACCTGATAAGTGGAATAGGCGGTGTCGGCGACCGGCAGCCATTCGCGATAGGCCTGCTTGGCGGCGGCCTTGCGCACCTGCCAGTCACCTTCGGTATCGCTCTGGTGGTTCTGCGCGCCGCCTTTCCAGCTGTCGTTCGCCGTCTCGTGATCGTCCCACACCGCGATCATCGGGAGCACCTGATGGAGGCGCTGAAGATCGGGGTCGGCGCGGTAGGTGGCGTAACGCAGGCGGTAATCGGTCAGCGCGACGATCTCGGACGACGGATTGATCGACCGGCCGGGGTGGGCCTCCGCTTCGGCAGGATAGGTGCCGGCGCCGTATTCGTAGAGGTAGTCGCCGAGATGTACGGCAAGGTCGACATCGTTCGCCTCTACCGCATGGCCATAGGCGTTGAACCATCCGAACCCGAAATTCGAGCAGGAGAACACTGCCATCCGGAACTTCGCCGAGGGACCCTGCGGCAGCGTGCGGGTGCGGCCCGTGGGTGAGGCGGTGCCATCGGGCGCGAGGAAGCGGTAGAAGTACCAGCGATCGGGCGAAAGGCCGGTGGCGACGCCCTTGGCGCACCAGTCGCGCGTTGGCGAGGCGGTGACGCTGCCCTCGACGACAGGTCTGGCGAAGTCCTCGCTCGTGCTGACCTGCCAGGTGAGCGCGGTCTCTGCCTCGGCGACATAGCGCGTCCATAGCAGCACCGAAGTCGCGGCAGGCTCTCCGCTGGCGACATTATGGGTGAAGCCCGTGCCAAAGCCGCGCGCGGCGGCAGGGGCGCTTGCCAGCGCGGCTCCGGCTCCGGCGAGCGTGAAAAGGCTGCGGCGGGTGAGGGCGGTCGGTGAAGGTGCCGGCTGGGCGGCGGTGTCGTTCTTGAACATGGGGCGCGCTTAATCCTCTCCCGTGGCGCTGCTGTGACAGTCGCCAAGGTGCGGACAATGGTTGCCTTTGGCCCCTCGCGCAAGGCATGACAGGGTCATGAGCGATATCCTGCACCACACTCTTTACGATGGCCGCCGCATCGCCTTCCGCTACACCCACGGCGTTGGCCCGTGCCTCGTTTTCCTCCCCGGCTATATGTCCGACATGAGCGGCAGCAAGGCGGCCGCGCTGTTCGCCGAGGCGCAGGAGAAAGGCCGCGCCTGCCTCTTGCTGGACTATTCGGGATGCGGCCAGAGCGAGGGCGATTTTGCCGAGGGCATGCTTTCCAGCTGGCGGGACGAGGTGCTGGCGCTGGTCGCTTCCTATGTCAGCGGCCCTGTGCTGCTGGTCGGCTCTTCGATGGGCGGATGGCTGATGCTCCTGGTCGCCGAGCATCTGAAGCACCGTCTCGCCGGACTGATCGGGATCGCGCCTGCGCCCGATTTCACGCGCTGGGGCTATAACGAGGCGCAGCGTGCGGCGCTGGCGGCGGGCGAGACGATCTACGAACCCAACCCTTACGGCCCCGAACCCACGCCGACTTACGCGAAGTTCTTCGCCGATGCCGAATGCCATCTGCGGCTGGAGCGCGCGATCGACCTCGCCTGCCCGGTTCGCCTGATCCACGGCAAGGCCGATGCGGACGTGCCGTGGGAGATCTCGCTCCGCCTCAAATCCGCGCTCCGGTCGGGTGATGTTCAGGTGACGCTGGTAGAGGACGGCGACCATCGCCTGTCGCGCGACAGCGACATTGCCCTGCTCAAGGCCGTCGTGGCCGAATTTTACGGATAAAGCCTTTTGTCGATCCTTCTCGCCATCGCCTTGCAGGTCGGCCCCAATCCGCTGGGCGGCGCTATGCCCGACGATGATCTGGTGCGCGATCGCCCGGCGCGCGCGCAGACGGCGCGCGAGAACGTCGAAGAGGAGCCGCTCAATGCCACCAGCGCGTGGCTTGCCGGGTGCCTGGCACAGATCGATGAAGACCCCGCGCGCGCCAATACAATGGCGCAGATCCGCCGCAGCGAAACCACCGGCACCGATCGCGTGCTTGCCAACCATTGCCTCGGCACGGCAGCGGCCGAACTGGGTCTCTGGGATGATGCCCGCACGGCGTTCACCGCCGCCCGCGCCGAAACGCCCGCTGCCGAACCCCGCACCCGCGCGCGCTTCGCTGCGCTTGCCGGCAATGCTGCTCTGGCGGGCGGGGACCTTGCGGGAGCGGAGGACCTGCTCACACAAGCCGAGACCGACGCGCGAAGCGCCAAGGCCGCAGTCCTCGAAGCCATCGCCGCCACCGACCGTGCCCGCGCCCTCGTGGCGTTGGGGCGCGGAGACGAGGCACTTGCCGTACTGGAAAACGCCACCACGCTCGCGCCCGAGCGCGCCGAGGGCTGGCTGCTCAAGGCGACGCTGCTGCGGCGCATGGAGAAGCTAGCCGAGGCGCAGGCCGCGATCGAACGCGCCGCCACCCTCGCCCCCGCCAACCCCGCCATCGGTCTTGAAGCTGGCGTCATCGCGGTGCTGGGCGGGCGCGAGAATGCGGCGCGGGCGAGCTGGCAGTCGGTGATCGACCTTGCGCCAGGCACGCCCGAGGCCGCCACCGCGCAGGACTATCTTGCGCAGCTCGGTCCGGCAGGCGAGACTGCGGCGGCCAATGAGGAGCCTGTGTCATGACCCGTTTTTCCGTGCTCGATCTCGTGCCGGTGCGCGAAGGCGGGACTCTGTCCGAAGCGTTCGCTGCTACCGCCGGTCTCGCCCGCGCCGCAGAACGCGTGGGCTGCGACCGCTTCTGGGTGGCCGAACATCACGCGATGGACGGGATCGCGGGCGGGGCGACCTCGGTGGTGCTCGCGCATATTGGTAATGCCACCAGCCGCATCCGCATCGGATCGGGCGGGATCATGCTGCCCAATCACACCCCGTTCCAGATCGCCGAACAGTTCGGCACGCTGGATGCGCTGTTCCCCGGGCGGATCGACCTCGGGCTAGGCCGCGCGCCCGGCGCAGGGCCGGAATTGCAGCGCGCCTTGCGCAAGAACCTCAACCAGGCCGCCGAATATTTCCCGCAGGACGTGGTCGAATTGCGCGCGCTGCTGACCGGCGACATCGACCTGCCGATCGCCGCCACCCCCGGCCTCGGCGCGAAGGTGGAATTGTGGATGCTGGGCTCGAGCCTGTTCGGCGCGCAGCTGGCCGCCAAGCTCGGCCTGCCCTACGCCTTTGCGGCGCATTTCGCGCCCGACCACCTCGACGCCGCGCTGGCGGTTTATCGCCGTGACTTTCAGCCGTCCGAGGCGCTGGACAAGCCGCACGTGATGGTGGCGATGAATGTTTTTGCCGCCGCGACTGAAAGCGAGGCGCAGCTGCTCGCGTCGAGCCAGCAGCAGAGTTTCGTGCGGCTGCGCAGCGGATCTCCGGGCAAGCTGCCGCCGCCCATTGCGGGGTATACCGATACGCTCCCCGCCCATGCGCAGGCGATGCTGGCCCATATCGGACAGGCCGCCGCTGTCGGCACACCCGCACAGGTGCGCGACGGGATCGCCGCATTCGTGGCCCGCACCGGCGCGGATGAAATCATGCTGTCCGGCGCAACCTATGATCCGGACGCGCGCATTCGCAGTCTCGAAATGACGGTGGACGCCTGCCGCGCGATGGTTGTCGCCTAGGTCAACAATCGTCCCACTTGCACAAACCCCGTGTAAAGGCGTATCACTGGCAGACACGATAACAACAATCCGGCACAATAAAATTACAGCCGACAAGGCCGGATCCGCAGGATGAGCAGGAGCCGAGAATGGGGTCCAAGACCGTCGCCGCGCCGGAGCGCACTTTGCCCTCGCGCGCGTTGATCAAGGCGCTGCGACTTCAGCTGGCGGACTCGCTGCTGCCCGGCGATGCGCCGGTCGATCCGGCAGCTCTGGATGAAGCCGCCGAATGGCTGACCGCCGCCGCCGCCATCCGTGCTCCGGGCGAAGCGATCGTCCAGCTTGAATCCGCCGCCCGCGAGAAGCGCCACCTGCGCATTGCCATCGTCAATGACGACCAGCCCTTCCTTGTCGACTCGGTCGCGGCTGCTATTTCCGCGTTGGGCCTCGGCATCGACCGCCTGCTGCACCCGGTGGTGCCGGTAGAGCGCGATGCGTCGGGCGCCATCACGGGGATCGGCAAAGCGGGTGCGCACGAGTCGCTGATCTATATCGAGACCCCGCGGGTCGATGCCCGCCAGCGCCGCGATCTGATCGAAGCGCTTCAGAGTGCGCTCGGCGATGTCCATGCCGCAGTCAGCGACTGGCCGGCGATGCAGACCGCAATCAATGCCGATGCCGCCGCTGTCGCTGCGATCGACGGCGAGGCGGGCGCGCTGCTCGGGTGGCTGGGGGGCGGGATGCTCACCCAGCTCGGCCACATGACCCGCAAGCGCGATGGCAGCACCGAGGCCCGCCTGGGGATCTGCCGCGCCTCGGCGCAGGATCTGCTGGCCGAGGTGTCCTACGCACGCGCCTTCGAATGGTTCGACCGGCACGACGCCGAGGGCAAGCTACGGGCGATGCTGGCGATCAAGTCCAACCTCCAGTCGCGCGTGCACCGTGCAAGCCCGCTCGATCTGTTCATCGTGCCGGTGCGAGAGGGTGGGACAATCACCGCGCTCTCGATCCATGCCGGCCTTTGGACCAGCGCGGGGATGAACGAGCGCCCCGGCGAAGTGCCGGTGCTGCGCGCGATGGTGAGCGACCTGACGCGGCGGCTCGGCTTCGATCCCGCCGGGCACAATGGCAAGGCGCTTGTGCACGCCTTCACCTCGCTGCCTAACGACCTTCTCACCGCTTTCGAGCCCGAGCGCGTCGCGCATCTTGTCACCGCCAAGATGGCGCTGATCGACCGTCCGCGCCCGCGCGTCATCACGGTCCCGGCGACGCTCGAACGCCATGTCTTCGCCTTCGTATGGTTGCCGCGCGATAACTTGAGCACAGACGTACGGCTCCAGATCCAGGCGATGCTGCTGGCGAGCCCGGGTGCGGCGCTACTCGACTGGAGCCTGTCGGTCGAAAGCTCGAGCCTTGCGCTGCTCAGGTTCCTGATCGACGTGCGCTCCTGCGCCAGCCTGCCCGATGACGCCGCGATCGAGGCCCAGCTGGCTGATCTGCTACGCGGCTGGAACGAAGCGGTAGCCAACCATCTTGCCGACATCGAGGAAGAGGGCCGCGCCGCCACGCTGGCGAGCCGCTATGCCCCCGCCTTTCCGACCGGCTACCGCCTCGCTTATGGCCCGCAGGAGGCCGCGCGCGACATCGCCAAGCTGCGCGGGCTGACTTTGACCGAGGACGAGGGGCATCAGCCCGAGCGCGCGGTGCGGCTTTACCGTTTGCCTGCCGATGGGCGGGATACGCTGCGGCTCAAGGTCTATCTCCACCGCGGCGCGCTGGCGCTGTCGGATGCGGTGCCGGCGTTCGAGAACTTCGGCTTCCGTGTGGTCGCCGAGGTGCCGACCTATCTCACCGATCCGACGCTCGGCTCGATCCACGACTTCATCCTCACTCTGCCCGCCGGGCGCGAGGCCGGGGCGCTGCTGGATCGCGCGGAACTGATCGAGAGTGCACTTGCCGATGTGCTGAACGGCGTTGCAGAGGACGATCCCTTTAACCGCCTGATCCCCGCCGCGGGCCTGCTCCCGCGCGAGGCGAACTGGCTGCGCGCGATCTACCGCTATCTGCGCCAGACCGGGGTAAGCTACACGATCTACACCGTGGTCGACGCGCTCGCCGCCGCGCCGCAAGTCACGCGGGCGATGGTCGAGCTGTTCGCGGCGCATCACGATCCGGCCTTCACAGGCAACCGCGAGGACGCCGTGGCCGCCGCGCAGAACGCCTTCACGCGCGGCCTTGCCAAGGTCACCGCCATCAACGACGACCGGTTGCTGCGGCTCTACCGCGCAGTGATGGGCGCGGTGCTGCGCACCAACGCCTTCGCCCCCGCCGCCGCCGAGGCGCTCGCGTTCAAGCTCGACAGCCATCTCGTGCCCGGCCTGCCCAAACCGGTGCCATGGCGCGAGATCTTCGTCTATTCGCGCCGGGTCGAGGGTATCCACCTGCGCTCGGGCGCGGTTGCGCGCGGGGGGTTGCGCTGGTCCGACCGGCGCGACGATTTCCGCACCGAGATCCTCGGGCTGATGAAGGCGCAGCGCGTCAAGAACGCGGTGATCGTGCCGACCGGCGCCAAGGGCGGGTTCTATCCCAAGCAGCTCCCCAGCCCTGCCATCGACCGCGAAGGCTGGGCGGCGGAAGGGCGCGCGGCCTATGAAATCTTCATCCGCACGCTGCTGTCGGTCACCGACAACATCGTGGATGGCCGCGTGGTGCACCCGACTTGTGTCGAAGTGCTCGACGGGGAAGACCCCTATTTCGTGGTCGCCGCCGACAAGGGCACCGCGACCTTCTCCGACATCGCCAACGGCATCGCCCAAAGCCGCGACTTCTGGCTGGATGACGCTTTCGCCAGCGGCGGCTCGAACGGCTATGACCACAAGGCGATGGGCATCACCGCGCGCGGCGCATGGGTGAGCGTCCAGCGCCACTTCCGCGAGATGGGTGTGGACGTCCAGAAGGACTCCATTACCGTGGCGGGCTGCGGCGACATGTCCGGCGATGTGTTCGGCAACGGGATGCTCCTCTCCAAGGCGCTGAAGCTCGTGGCCGCCTTCGATCACCGCCACATCTTCATCGACCCGACCCCCGATCCGGCGGCCAGCTGGAAGGAGCGCGCGCGGATGTTCGCTCTGCCCCGGTCGAGCTGGGACGATTACGACAAGGCGCTGATCTCCAAGGGCGGCGGCGTGTTCCCGCGCTCGGCCAAAGTGATCAAGCTCTCGAAGCAGGCCCGCTCGGCGCTCGGCATCGACGCCAAGGAGATCGAGCCCGAGGCGCTGATCACCGCGATCCTGCAAGCACCGGTCGATCTCCTCTGGTTCGGCGGGATCGGCACCTATGTGAAGGCTCCGCAGGAAAGCCACATCCAGGTGGGCGATCCGGCCAATGACGGATTGCGGGTCGACGCCACCGACATCCGCGCACGGGTCATCGGCGAGGGCGCGAATCTCGGCGTCACGCAGGCCGGGCGCATTGCCTTCTCGATGAAGGGCGGACGCATCAACACCGACTTCATCGACAATTCCGCCGGCGTCGATTGCTCGGACAACGAGGTCAACATCAAGATCGCGCTGGCCGCGGCAACCGCTTCGGGCAAGCTTGCGCCGAAGAAGCGCAACACCCTGCTCGCCAGCATGACCGACGAGGTCGCCGCGCTGGTGCTGGAGGACAACCGCTTGCAGGCGCTCGCGCTTTCGATTGCCGAGAGCGGCGGGCCGGCGGCAACCGCGTCCTATGTGCGCCTGATCGAACGGCTGGAGGACATCGGCGATTTCGACCGCCGCACTGAAGGCGTGGCCGATGGCGAGACCCTGACGCGCCGCGCCGCGGACGGCCGCGGGCTGATGCGACCCGAACTTGCGGTGCTGCTGTCTTCTGCCAAGCTGGCCTTGCAGGCTGCGCTGGAAGCCAGCGACCTGCCGGATGATCCGGTGCTTGAACCGCTGCTGATCGCGCGCTTCCCCTCGGCCATGCGCAAGACCTATGCCGACGAGATCCGCGGCCACCGGCTGCGGCGCGAGATGATCGCGACCAGCCTCTCGAACCGCATCGTCAACCGGCTGGGCATGGTCCATCCCTTCGAACTCGCCGAGGAAGAAGGCGTGGGCCTTGCCGAGGTGGCTGCGGCCTTCGTGGTGGCCGAGCGCCTGTTCGGGCTTGAACCGCTGTGGCGCGAACTCGAATCCGCCGATATCCCTGAGGCGGCACGCCTTGCGCTGTTCGACCGGCTGGCGGCGGCGGTGGGCAATCTCATGTCCGACGTGCTGCGCACCGCCTCGGGCAAGGTCGCGGCGGGCGCGATGATCGGGCAGCTGGCCGAGGGCGTTACCGCGCTGGTGGCAGGCCGCGAAGAACTGCTGACCGAGGAACCGCGCGCCCGGTCCAAGGCGCTTCAGGCCGGCTTCGTCAGCATCGGTGCGCCCGAGGGTCTGGCGGCGAAGGTCGCCAACCTGTTCGATTTTGATGGCGCCGTGGGCCTTGCCCAGGCCGCGCTCGCAGGCGGGATCGAGCCGCTTTTGCTCACCCACGCCTTCACCGATATCGGGACCGCGCTGGGCCTCGACTGGGCGCAGGGGACTGCGGCGCACATGAGCCCGTCCGACGTGTGGGAGCGGCTGCTGGTGTCGGGCCTCGCACGCGATTTCCAGCAGATGCGCATCGAGTTCCTGCGACGCCTCATGCAAGCCAAGGCAGGAAAGGCCGATCCGCGCGGGAGCGTGGCGGAATGGGCGGCGCGCAATGCTGCCGGCGTTGCGCAGTTCCGCGCCATGATCGCCCGCGCACAAGCTCGCCCGCCCGTGGGTGCCGCCATGCTCGCGCAGATCGCGAGCCAGGCGCGCAATCTGCTGGAGCGTTAGGCAACCTCCAAACCATCAGGTTGACCCCCGGCCAATTTGCGGCACATCAAGGGCCGAGGGTCACCTGAAGGGCATAGCGACGGTATGGCATCGACAAACCAGCACGCAGACGTCGTGATCGTCGGCACCGGCCACGGCGGGGCGCAGGCGGCGATCGCGCTGCGGCAGCACGGGCACGAGGGCTCGATCATGATGATCGGGCGCGACGATGCGCCGCCCTACGAACGCCCGCCGCTTTCCAAGGAATATCTCGCAGGCGACAAGGGCTTCGAGCGGATCATGATCCGTCCCGAAAAGTTCTGGGCCGAAAAGGACATTGCCTTGCGGCTCGGCGCGGCGGTGACTGCGATCGATCCGCACGCGCATCGCCTGACCCTGTCGGACGGAGGTCATGTCACCTACCGCAAGCTGATCTGGTCGGGCGGCGGCGATCCGCGCCGGTTGCCGGTGCCCGGTGCGGTGCTGCCGGGTGTGTTCTATGTCCGGGACAAGGCCGATGCCGACGCGATGATGCGCGCGCTCGAGAACGGCGCCAAGCGCGCCGTGGTGATCGGCGGCGGCTATATCGGGCTCGAGGCGGCGGCCGTGCTGCGCAAACTCGGCTGCGAGGTGGTGCTGGTGGAGATGCTCCCCCGCCTGCTCGCGCGCGTGGCGGGCGAGGAATTGTCGACCTTCTATGCCGAGGAGCACCGCCGGCAGGGGGTCGACGTGCGGCTCTCCACCGGCGTCCAGGCCGTGCTGGGAGACGACAAGGTGACCGGCGTCCGGCTCGATTCGGGCGAGGACGTTCCCTGTGACATGGTCATCGTCGGCATCGGTGTGGTCCCCGCGGTCGCGCCGCTGATCGCGGCCGGCGCGGCAGGTTCCAACGGGGTCGACGTGGACTTCTGCTGCCGCACCACTCTGGACGATATCTACGCCATCGGTGACTGCGCTGCCCACGCCAATGATTTCGCCGATGGCGCGGTGATCCGGCTCGAATCGGTGCAGAACGCGCACGACATGGCGAACACGGTCGCCAAGGCGATCATGGGTGAGAAGGAGCCCTATCACGCGCTGCCGTGGTTCTGGTCGAACCAGTATGACCTGAAGCTCCAGACCGCTGGCCTCAGCCTCGGCTTCGACCAGACTGTGCTGCGCGGCGATCCCGAGACTCGCAAGTTCACGGTGGTCTACCTCAAGGGCGGCAAGCCCATCGCCTTCGACTGCGTTGGTACGATGAAGGACTATGTGCAGGCGCGGAAGCTGCTGGAGAGCGGGGCGGGGAAGATTGATCCGGCGCTGCTGGCCGATCCCGCAGTGGCAATCAAAGACCTGATCTGAGCCGGGTCAGCGCCCATTCCGCCGCCTCGGCGACCACGGGCTCCGGGTCTGCGGTTAACGCATGCACTTGTGCGGTTAGCGCCGCGTTGCCGCTGTTGCCTGCTGCATAAAGGCAATTACGGATAAACCTGTCCCGCCCGATGCGCTTGATCGGCGAGCCGGAGAAGAGCGCTCTGAACCCCGCATCGTCGAGCGCCAGTAATTCTCCCAAGCGCGGCGCGACCAGTTCGGCGCGGGGGAGGAATTCGCGGATCGCCTGCGCCTCGCTGGCAAACTTGTTCCACGGGCAGACCGCAAGGCAATCGTCGCAGCCGTAGATGCGGTTGCCCAGCGCTGCGCGGAATTCCTCGGGCACCGGGCCCTTGTGTTCGATGGTGAGATAGGAAATGCAGCGCCGCGCATCGAGCTGATAAGGGGACGGGAATGCGTTTGTCGGGCAGGCGTCCATGCAGGCGTGGCAGCTTCCGCACTGGTCGCGGTGCGGCTCTGCCGGGTCGAGGTCGAGGGTGGTGTAGATCGCGCCCAGAAACAGCCAGCTGCCATGGGTCGGGCTGACCATGTTGGTGTGTTTGCCCTGCCAGCCGATCCCCGCCGCCTCGCCCAGCGGTTTTTCCATCACCGGGGCGGTGTCGACGAAGACTTTCACGCCCGCGCCCGGCACCTCGGCCACCAGCCAGCGGGCAAGCGCCTTGAGGCGCTTCTTCACCACGTCGTGATAGTCCTTGCCTTGGGCATAGACAGAAATCCGGGCGTGATCGGACGAGCCTTCCAGTGCGAGCGGATCATTCGCGGGAGCATAGCTCATGCCCAGCGCAATCACGCTGTGGGCCTCGGGCCACAGGCCCTGGGGGGAGCGGCGGTGTTCGAGCCGCGCCTCCATCCACTCCATCGACCCGTGGTTGCCCTCGCCCAGCCATCGCTCCAGCCGGGCGCTGCGCAAGGGGTCTTCGCCTGCGCTCGCAAACCCGCACGCGGCAAAGCCCAGCGCCGCCGCCTCCCCGGCGATCCGCGCCGCAAGATCATCTCTTGCCGGGGCATTTACCATTTTCGGAGAGGCTCCCGTTTAATCCTGTCGGCTAACCGCGTAAGGCTATGGATATGGCGGTAAGCGATCAGAGCCTTTCGGGCAATCGAGCGGAGGGCTCCAGCGCCATTCCGGCAGACGCACGCCCCCTCGCCATCGAGGCGCGCGGGCTGGTCAAGAGCTTCGACGGCACACGTGCGGTCGACGGGGTGGATATTTCCGTCCCCGAAGGCGCGATCTACGGGATCCTCGGGCCGAACGGCGCAGGCAAGACCACGACGCTGCGGATGCTGCTCGGCATCATCGACCCGGACGAGGGTGTGCGCCGGGTATTCGGCCATGATCGCCCGCATGATATCGGCCGGTTGATCGGCTACCTGCCGGAAGAGCGCGGGCTCTATCCCACGATGAAATGCATCGAAGCGATCGCCTTCATGGGCGCGCTGCGCGGCTTGCCGCTGAAGGACGGGCGCAAGCGCGCCGCCGAACTGCTCGAACGCCACGGCCTCGGCCATGCGGCCGACCGTCAGATCCGCCAGCTGTCCAAGGGGATGGCGCAGACCGTCCAGCTGCTCGGCACGCTGGTTCATCAGCCGCGGCTGGTGGTGCTGGACGAGCCGTTCTCGGGGCTCGACGCGATCAACCAGGGCAAGCTCGAATTGATGATCCGTGCGCTGGCCGATGACGGCGTCACGGTGATATTCTCGACCCATGTCATTCACCATGCCGAACGCCTGTGCGAGGGCGTGGCGATCATCGCCGGGGGCAAGGTGCCCTATGCGGGCAGTGTCGAGGCGGCGCGTGACCGGATCGCGGCGCAGGTGCGGCTGGAAACCCGCGCCCGCGAGGGCGCGTGGCTTTCGTTCCTGCCGCCCGACACCCGCCGTAACGGTGATTTCTTCCAGTTTCCGCTGCCCGCATGCGGGATCGAACCGCTGCTGAAAGGCCTGATCGACGGTGAGGCAGGTATCCTTTCGCTCTCGATCGAGCGGGCAGGGCTGCATGATGCCTTTGTCGCCATCGCGGGCGAGGCCGCCGCGCGCCAGCTGCAAGCCGATGCCGAAGGGGACCGCGCATGATCGACACCGCAATCCGCCCCCGCCTCTCGGCGCTCGAAGCCGCGTGGGTCATCGCCCGGCGCGATTTCGTCGCGGTGCTGTTCAGCCGCGCTTTCCTGTTCTTCCTGCTCGGACCGCTGTTCCCGGTGATCGTCGGCGGGCTTGCCGGCAGCATCGGCGGCGAAGTGCAGCGCGATGCCGTGAGCGTCGAGGTGGGCCTCGCCATGAGCGCGGAGGATAACGCCGCGATGCTGGCTGCGGGCGAGCGCTTGTCCGGCCAGCTCGGCGGCGCGCTGCCATTGCTGCGCCCCGTGTCCGAAGCAGCGGCCAATGCCGGCTTCGACGCACGCGCCTTCATGGAAGCGAAGCGCGGCAATTATGCGGCCATCGTCACCGGCACGCTGGCCGCGCCGGAACTGGTGGGCACCGACGGGCAGATCGCTCGCTGGCAGGGTCCGATCGGGCTGGTCGCCAGCCAGGCGATGGAGGCCAAACCCGCCGCTTTCCCGAGTGTTGCCACCCAATCGGTTACCACCAGCGCAGCGTCGGAACGCTCGACCCGGGTTCAGACCGCGCAGATCGCGCAGATGCTGCTGTTCCTGCTGACGATGCTGCTCGCCGGAATGGTGCTGTCGAATCTCGTCGAGGAAAAGGCGAACAAGATCATCGAAATCCTCGCCGCCGCGATTCCGATGGATGCGGTGTTCATGGGCAAGCTGTTTGCCATGCTCGCGGTTTCCTTCGTGGGCATCGCGGTGTGGGGGACCGTGGCCTGGGGCCTGTGGGCTGCGGGCGGCGATGCGATCATGCAGGTGACCGGGTTCGATCCGGCGCGCCTCCCCGCGCCTGCCGTCGGCTGGCCGCTGTTCGCGGTGCTGGGGGTAATTTACTTCGCGATGGCCTATCTGTTGCTGGGCGCGCTGTTCCTCACCATCGGTTCGATGGCGACATCGGTGCGCGAGGTGCAAACCCTGTCGATGCCGGTCACCATGATGCAATTGATGGTGTTCTTCCTTGCCGCCTACACTATCAAGCAGCCCGGTTCATCGCTGGAGCTGGCGGCGATCGCTTTCCCGCTGTCGTCGCCCTTCGCGATGCTGGCGCGGGCAGCGCTTGAGCCCGAAGTTTGGACCCATGCGCTCGCGATTGTCTGGCAGGCGGCGGCGGTGCTGGTGCTGGTCAAGGGCGGCTCGATGCTGTTCCGCAAGCGGGTGATGAAATCGGGCGGAGCGGGGCGCGACTCCAAAATGAAGAAGGCCGGACTGTTCGGCGCAGAGGCGGGCCAGATAATCCGTCCCTGATTGCAACCCATATTGACATCGCTGTCAGTTAGGGCAGATTGCGACTCGTATCGGAGCAGCCCGTAACAGAGGCCGCCTGACGGGAGAGACACAATGGCCACGATCGCCCCTGCCACGCCCGGAATCCAGCGCCCGCAGGTGCGGCGCGAGCCTTCGTCCTACGATGCGCTGAAGGCTCACTTCGCCGAACACCCCGAGGAGCGCCTCCGGCACACCCATCCGTGGGATGTCAGCCGGTCCGACATCTTTTTCGAGGACAAGTGGCAGCCGATCTTCGCCGAGATGCGCAAGGCGGGCCAGCTTCACTGGATTCCCGAAAGCCCGTTCGGCCCCTATTGGGCGGTGGTCGGCCACAAGGCGATCCAGCATATCGAGGCGCTGCCCGAAACCTTCTCGTCGAGCTGGGAGCATGGCGGCATCACCATCCTCAACCGCCTCTCGGACGAAGAGCTGGCCGACGCCAATATCGAGCGTCGCGAGCTGCCGATGTTTATCGCCATGGACCGCCCGCAGCACACCGGTCAGCGCCGCACCGTCGCGCCCAAGTTCACGCCTACCGCGATTACCGACATGGAAGCGGAGATCCGCGCCCGCACCGGCGAGCTTCTGGACTCGCTGCCGCGCGGTGAGGTGTTCGACTGGGTCGATACGGTCTCGATCGAGCTCACCACCGGGATGCTCGCAATCCTGTTCGGCTTCCCTTGGGAAGACCGTCGCTTGCTCACCTTCTGGTCGGACTGGGCGGGGGATACCGAACTGGGTGCGGTGCGCTCGCTTGACGAGACCCGCTGGGGCATCCTTCAGGAAATGGCGGCCTATTTCCAGACGCTCTGGATCGAACGCACGATGGACAAGGAGCCGGGCAGCGATCTCATCTCGATGATGATCCACTCGCCGGCGATGAACCAGATGCGGCCCGAGGAATTCATGGGCAATCTCGTGCTGCTGATCGTGGGCGGCAACGATACCACCCGCAACACCATGAGCGGCATCATCCACGCGCTCGACAAGTTCCCCGACCAGCGCAAGCTTTACGAGGAACAGCCCGAACTGATCCCCAATGCGGTGCAGGAAATTCTGCGGATGCAGGTGCCGCTTGCGCATATGCGCCGCACCTGCACCGAGGATACCGAAGTGTTCGGGCAGACCATCAAGGCGGGCGACAAGGTGGTGCTGTGGTATATCAGCGCCAACCGCGACGCGGACGTTTTCGAAAACCCTGACAAGCTCGACATCACGCGGGAAAACGCCCGCCGCCACCTCGCATTTGGTTACGGCATCCATCGCTGCGTCGGCGCGCGGCTGGCGGAATTGCAGCTGAAGGTGCTGCTGGAGGAAATGCACAAGCGCCGGATGCGCGTGCATGTGGCGGGTGATGTCGAGCGGGTGCGCGCCAACTTCGTCCACGGCTTCCGCAAGCTCGAGGTCGAGATCACGACGTTCTGAGCCGACCGGCACGGTTGAAACTTCGGGGGAAGTAGCGACGTAAAAGAGGGGCGGGCTTGATGCCCCCCGATACGGAGACACCCCGATGCGCCTGCCGATCCTCAGCCGCCGCCGCCTGATTGCCGCCAGCGCCGCCACGGCCGCGGCCCTGCCATTCGTCAGCGCCTGCGGTGCCTCTCCCGCCGAGGCCAAGACCTTCCCCAAGGGCAAGACCGACGCGGAGTGGAAGAAGCTCCTTACCCGCGACCAGTATTACGTGTTGCGGCAGGCCGGGACGGAGCGCGCTTTCACCTCGCCGCTTAACAAGGAAAAGCGCAAGGGCACCTTCGTTTGCGCCGCCTGTGCCAACCCGCTTTATGCCTCGACGACCAAGTATGACAGCGGCACCGGCTGGCCGAGCTTCTGGCAGGCGATCGACAAGGGGGCCGTTCGCACTTCTACCGATTACCTGATCGGCTATGCCCGCACCGAGGTCCACTGCGCGGACTGCGGCGGGCATCTGGGGCATATTTTCGGTGACGGGCCGAAACCCACCGGCAAGCGCCACTGCATCAATGGCGCCGCGCTGAAATTCGTTCCCTCCTGAGGCTCGGGCCTAGGGGGTAGGGGTGGCGCTATCGTCCAGCAGCGCCGGAGCCTGGAGCAGCGCTGCCATGCGCGCGAAATCGCCCAGCGTGAAGGTGTCGTCGAACACCACGCCATAGTGATTGTCACGCCGCCAGCGCACCTTTGCGCGCACTTCGCGCTGCTTGGTGCCGGAAAGATCGGGCATCGCGATCCGGACGGTCTGGTCGATCGCCAGCAGCCCGTCGCAGGTCAGCCGCGCGCCTTGCTCCGAAAAGTTCTCGACCACCGCATTGAATTTGCCGGCCAGAATGCTCACGGTAACCGGGAAACACAGCCCGAGCCGGAGCCCGCGCTTGGGATACTCGGCCGATTCGTGGACGAGACGTTCGACATCCACCCCTTGCGCGAAAGTGAAGCCGGCCTCGTTGCCACGGTCCCATACCCGAGTGACCTCGTAAACCGCGCCAGCGGGCATGTGCAGCGCGAAGTCCTTGCAGGCCGGCAGGCTGTGGAACAGCCGCACGCTGACGCCGGTTCCGGATACATCACGGATAACACAGACAAATTCGCCTTGCGCCGACACCAGCTTGGCCGCGCGGATCAGCAGCGTAAAGCGCGGTGCGGCGCGCTGGTCAGCGCCTTCACCCTCGGCAGTCGGCTCGAGACGAGCCCGATTCGTCGCTTGATCCATGATCGGTGTCCCAACCCGACAGCCCCTGATCCTGGCACTGGCGAGACTTGCGTGAAAACGGATATGTCCCACGCTTCCGATGAGAAATTACGGGGAAGGCGTTAAAGGGGAGCTAATGAAATCCCGCAGGATGCCTCGGGCATTTGACTGGGCAGATAGCGTGTACGGGCGGCGGGACTCGAACCCGCACGAGCAAAGCTCAGGGGATTTTAAGTCCCCGGCGTCTACCATTCCGCCACGCCCGCATGGTTTGCGCCCTTGCCACAGATTGGCGTGCGAAGACCAGTGCCCGGCTGCGATGCTTGCCAGACTTCCCGCAAAGCCCCATTTGCCCGGTATTCTTTTGAAAGGGGGGCATTGATGGCGGGCGAAGCATCTGACGCGCGTTCGGTGGTTGCCACCATCCAGCCGGCGATCACGCTGCTTGGCCTGGGCATCGGAGCCGCGCTGGGATCCCGCGCGCTGCGGCTGAACCCGATCGTCGGCTATCTCGGCCTCGGGCTAGGCCTCGCAAGCCTCGGCATGGCGGACGATTTCAGGGGGCCGCTGGTCGCCGCGATGGCGGAAGCCGGGGTGATGTTCCTGCTGTTCAACCTCGGCCTGCACTTCTCGCTCGGGCGCATCAAGGCCGAGGCAGGCAACATCTTCGGCTTCGGCAGCTTGCAGATGCTGGTCGCGGGCGGCGGCTTTGCCGCGCTGTTCTGGGCGCTGGGCCTGCCGCCGGCCTTCGCGGTGATCGCGGGCTTCGGCATGGGCCTGTCATCAACCGCGGTCGTCATCGGCCTGATCCGTGAACGCGGGCAGGAGGATTGCCCGGTCGGCCGCGCTGCGCAGTCGATCCTGATCTTCCAGGATATCGCCGCGATCCTGTTGCTGGTCACGGCCGGCGCGCTGGCGAGCGGCGGCGCGCTCGCCCCGGCGCTGGGGATGGCGGGAGCCAAGGCGCTTGTTGCCTTCGGGATCGCGGTGGCGTTCTCCCGCTTCCTGACGGAGCCCCTCTTCGGCCTGATCGCCCGCGCCGGCACAACCGAAGTCTACACCGGCACCGCGCTGTTCATCGCGCTCGCCGCCGGATGGGCGACCGGAATGGCGGGCCTTTCGCTGACGCTGGGCGCTTTCCTCGGCGGCATGGCGGTGGCGGATTCGCGCTATCGCATCCTCGTCCAGACCGAGATCGACGCCTTCCGCGGCCTGTTCATGAGCTTCTTCTTCATCTCGGTCGGCCTGTCGATCGACCCCGCCGGGCTCGTGAGTGACTGGAAGCTTGTGGTCGCCATGACCGCAGGTGTGATCGCGCTGAAATGCGCCTTCAACGTCGCGGCCGCGATGCTCAACCGCTGGTCGGTGCCAGGCTCGATCCAGCTGGGCTTCCTGCTGGGACAAGGCAGCGAGTTCACGCTTGTGCTGCTGGCGCTGCCCGCCGTGGCCGGGCTGGCCGAGCCGCGGCTTGTTTCCGCGATGGTCACCGCGATCGCGATCAGCCTTGCGGTCACGCCTTTTGTATCCAATTTGGGCCGCAAGCTGGCCGGACGGCTGCGTCAGGGGCCACCCGATGCCAAGCTGGCGGGCGATGATGCGCTGGTCGCGATCATCGGCATGACCCCCGCCGGCCGCGCGCTGGCCGACGCGCTGACCTTCAACCACATCGCCTATCTCGCGCTGGAACCCGATCACGACCGCTTCCAGACCGCGCTCGCCGACGGCTACCATGTGTACCGCGCCAACCCTGCTGACCCGCGCAGCTGGGATGCAATCGGGATCGACCGGCGGCAGGTGCTGGTGATTGCGACAGGCGCCACCGACGTCTCGCGCGAAGTCACCCCGCTGGTGCAGGAACGCGCGCCGGACATGACGCGGATCATCGCCGTGCCGGGTGCGGAGGACATAGACGAGATGGCCGCGCTCGGCCTGATTCCGGTTGACATGAGCCTGAGCGGCGGGGCCGAGCGCCTGACCGATCTGGTCTTCAGCGCGCTGGGCGCAGAGCGCGCCCTGCCGGTGCCGGGCCTCGCGCACGCGGCGTAGTTTGTTTGCGTGCCCGCCTCCGCGGGCACGTCCTCGGTGCGTTTCGAGCCTTTCAGGCTCGAGCACCTGCGGGCGGGCGGTCGCCCTTGCGGCCCGTCCGTTAGCGGGCCGAATCATTGGGATCTTAAATATGATGCGCTGAATTCGGTCGCGCAGCGACCGCGAGCGCACGCGCGCAAGTCGCAAGCGCTCAAACCCGCAGGGTTTGAAACGCGCCGAGGACGAACCCGCGGAGGCGGGTTCGCAAAACAAACACCCCCGCGGAGGCGCCCCCTTATTTGTTAAGCCGCTCGCGGATTTCCTTGCCGGCCTTGAAGTAGGGTACGCGCTTTTCGGGGACGTCCACCGTTTCGCCGGTCCGCGGATTGCGACCGCTGCGCGCTTCACGCTCGCGGGTCGAGAACGCACCGAAACCGCGCAGTTCCACCCGGCCACCTTCGGCCAGTCGCTGGGCGATTTCATCGAAGAAGATGTCCACCACCTGCTCGACTTCGTCGGCGCGCAGGTCTGGATTGTCCTTGTGCAGTTCCTGCAACAATTCGGATCTGATCATGTCGGTCTCCCGACGTCCATGCGCGGTCAGGCCGCCATATCACGCCGTAATGCGGGTTACCCCGTCGTTTACATTACCCGCCTCCGGCCCGTGAGACGCCCCATTTAATCGCAGCGGGGGTGCAGATGCAATCCCGACACCACAATTGTGTACGAAGTGTCACAAAGCGGGAAGCTCCGCAACCTACACTGATGTATGTTTTATTCCGGTCAGGAGGCTGGTGCGAGGTCTGCCGGATCGAGGCCGAGACGCGCCATGCGGCTGCGGATCTCGGGCCATTCGACGCGCAGGAAAGCCTCGCGTTCGGCGGCGCGCAGGCGGTCGGCAGCACCGCGCACGACATACATGCCCACGCCGCGCTGTACTTCGACTAACCCGTCGTTCTGGAACTGCTGGTAGGCCTTGGCCACGGTCAGCGGGTTCGCCCCCTGCTCTGCCGCAAGCGCACGCACCGAAGGCAGCATCGCGCCTTCCGGATAAACCCCGTCAATGATCGCCGCCGCAATCTGGTCGCGCAGCTTGAGATAGACGGGGCGGTTGGGGTTCATGTGAGCAGTGTCCCTTGCGAGGTGCATCAGTGCCATAATACAGCCATGCGGTCAATTGCTTTGGACCACCTTGCGGTGGCGCGAGGTCTCCATCGTGCCCGAGCACGATCACATCACAGATACGCAACAAAAGCTTCACACGGACGCAAGAGGCGCTAGGGTGCGCGCCCATGGGACCGCGCCCGGGAGGGGCGCACTTCAGGGATTATATCTTACATGGCCACTGCAGAGCTTCCGCACGGGGATAGCGCCGGGACTTTCCTCGGCCACCCCAAGGGTCTGTTCGTCCTGTTCTTCGCCGAGATGTGGGAGCGCTTCTCCTATTACGGCATGCGGGCGCTGCTGATTTTCTACCTCACCAAGCACTGGCTGTTCTCCGATAGCCAGGCGGGCGTGATCTACGGCGCCTATACCGCGCTGGTGTACATCACCCCGGTGCTGGGCGGCTATCTGGCCGACAAGTATCTGGGCCAGCGCAAGGCCGTGACTTATGGCGCGGTGCTGCTGACCTTCGGCCACTTCCTGATGGGCTTTGAAGGCAATGGCGGACAAGATGCCGCCAGCCTCAACATCTTCTGGCTTGCGCTAGCCTTCATCATCGTGGGTTCCGGCTTCCTGAAAGCCAACATCTCAGTGATCGTCGGCCAGCTCTATCCGCGCACCGATGTGCGGCGCGACGGGGCCTACACGATCTTCTACATGGGGATTAACCTCGGCGCGTTCCTCGGTTCGCTGCTGTGCGGCTATCTCGGCGAGACCTATGGCTGGGCTTACGGCTTCGGCGCGGCTGGCTTCGGGATGCTGCTCGGGCTGATTGTTTTCACCGTGTTCAAGCCGTTGCTGCTCGGGCGCGGCGAGCCGCCGGCGGCGCTGGCGAAGGGCACCGAGTGGGGCATTTATGCCGTTGGCATCGCCGCTGTCGGCGCTTGCTGGTGGATGGTCCAGAATCAGTCAGTGGTCGGCACGCTGCTCGGCCTGTCGGGCGTGGCGCTGGTCGCCTATGTGCTGTTCACCGCCGTTGTGAAGCTGCCGAGCGAAGACCGCGACCGGATCATCGCCGCGATGTTCCTGATCATTGGCTCGATCCTGTTCTGGGCGCTGTTCGAACAGGCTGGATCCAGCCTCAACCTCTACACCGATCGCTATGTCGACCGTGCGGGCGTGCCCGCTTCGGTGTTCCAGTCGATCAATGCGATGTACATCGTGCTGCTCGCTCCGCTTTTCGCGGCGCTTTGGACCTGGCTCGGCAAGAAGGGTCTCGAGCCCTCGGCCCCGGCCAAGTTCGGCCTCGCGCTGATGCAGCTGGGGATCGGCTTCCTCGTGCTGGTCGCGGGCGCGGCGACGGGCAACATGACCCCGGTGCTGTTCATCTTCCTCATCTACCTGTTCCACACCACCGGCGAGCTGTGTCTCAGCCCGGTCGGCCTTTCGGCGATGAACCGTCTGGCCCCGGCGCACATGGCATCGCTGATCATGGGCACGTGGTTCTTCGCTTCGGCCACCGGCAACTTTGCCGCCGGCCTGATCGCTGCGGCGACGGGATCGGAAGCGGCCTCGGGCGAGGGCGCGGGCAAGCAGGTCGTGCTCGACGTCTACAGCCAGATCGGCTGGATCGCGATCGCGGTCGGCGTCGGCGTGTTGGTGATCAGCCCGCTGATCAAGAAGCTGATGCATCTCGACACGCTGCAGGACGACAGCTCGCAGGCCGAAGCCGAGCGCGTGTTCGGCGACGGCACGCCCGCCGCCCGCCCGGCCGAGTAATCTGCTGCCATAATCGTTCAACACCATGGACAAGCCTCGCGTTTTCCGTTCCAACAAGCGGATCGGAATAACGCGAGGTTTGAATGTTCGCAGATAAGACAACGCGGGGGCGATTTGCCGCGCTGATGACCCTCGCCAGCGCCATCGCGTTGTCGGCTTGCACCACCACCGGCGACGGGGCCAAGCCCGAAAGCGCCTCGGCCAAGCCGGACAAGACCTTCGCGGCAACGCCTGCGGGCGATCCGGTGTTCGCCTCGACCTACAAGCCCTTCCCCAATATCTCGACCGCCATCAAAGGCGCGACGATCTATGACGGGCGCGGCGGCATGATCCGGAACGGCGTCGTGTTCATGAGCGGCGGCAAGATCGTCTCGGTCGGCGGGCCGGACACGCCGATCCCCGCCGACATTGCGGTGTTTGACGGGACGGGCAAGTTCGTCACCCCCGGCATCATCGATATCCACTCGCACCTTGGCGACTATCCCTCGCCCGGCGTCGAGGCGCATTCTGACGGCAACGAAGCCACCGCGCCGACCACGCCCGAGGTGTGGGCCGAACATTCGGTCTGGCCGCAGGACCCCGGCTTCAGCCGCGCGCTCGCCAATGGCGGCATCACCGCGCTGCAAGTCCTTCCCGGCTCGGCCAACCTGATGGGCGGGCGCTCGGTTACGCTCAAGAATGTGCCCTCGCGCACTGTGCAGGGCATGAAGTTCCCCGAGGCGCCCTATTCGATGAAGATGGCCTGCGGTGAGAACCCCAAGCGCGTCTATGGCGCGCGCGGGCGGATGCCGTCGACCCGCATGGGCAATTTCGCGGTCAACCGCGAAACGTGGCTTGCCGCGATCGATTACGCCAACGACCCCAAGACCAAGCGCGACCTTGCCAAGGAGACGCTGGTAGGCGTGCTCAAGGGCGAAATCCTGATCCAGAACCACTGCTACCGCGCCGACGAAATGGCGCTGGTGCTCGATATGGCCAAGGAGATGGGCTACAAGGTCGCCGCCTTCCATCACGCGGTCGAAGCCTACAAGATCGGCGATCTCCTCAAGGAAAACGACGTTTGCTCCGCGATCTGGGCCGATTGGTACGGCTTCAAGATGGAAAGCTATGACGGGATCATGGAGAACGCGGCGTTCCTCCAGCGCGAAGGCGCCTGTGTGGTGATCCATTCCGACGACCAGAACGATATCCAGCGGCTCAATCAGGAAGCCGCCAAGGCGCAGGCCGCAGGCAAGCGGGTCGGGATCGATATTCCCGATGCGACCGTGATCGGCTGGCTGACCTACAACGCCGCCAAGGCGATGGGCATTGCCGACAAGACCGGCAGCCTCGAAACCGGCAAGATGGCCGATGTGGTGCTGTGGAACGGCGATCCGCTGAGCGTCTATTCCCGCCCCGAAAAGGTGTGGATCGACGGCGCGCTCATGTTCGATGCGATGAACCCCAAGACACGGCCCGTCAGCGACTTCGAGCTCGGCCAGCCCGGTGAAGGAGATGTGAAGTGAAGCAGCTCCTTGCACTTGCGGCCAGCGCCCTGGCCCTCACCGCTGCCACTCCTGCTTTGGCGCAGGACATGGTCGTTACCAACGCCAAGCTGGTCATCGGGGACGGTTCGGATCCGATCGAAGGCGGTGTTGTGATCGTCGATGATGGCAAGGTGGTGTTCGCGGGCAAGCCTGCGGCGGGCCAGACCTTCTCGACCGCGGTCGTGGTCGATGCGGGCGGCGCTTACGTCACCCCCGGCATCTTCGCCACGGTGACGACGCTCGGCCTCTCCGATGTCTCGGCGGTGGAAGAGACCAATGACATCACCGCGCGCGGCACCCCGTTCAGCGCGGCGCTTGATGCCTCGACTGCGATCAACCCGACCTCGCAGCACATCCTCGTCCACAAAGCCGCCGGGATCACCCGCGCAGCCACGACGATGCTGCCGAGTGGCTCAATCTTTGCGGGCCAAGGCGCGATCATCGACCTTGATGGCGATGCCAATCCGGTGGTGCAGGCCCGCGCGTTCCAGATGATCAGCCTGGGCGAGAACGGCGCGGATCGGGCGGGCGGCAGCCGCTCGGCGGCGCACGCGCTGCTGCGCGCGGCGCTGCGTGAGGCGCAGGCGTTGGCGGGCAAGCCCGGCATCCCTCAGACCACCGCGATCGACAAGGCCGACGAAGTGCTCCTCTCCCGCTTCGACGCCGAGGCGCTGGTGCCGGTCGTGACGGGCAAGCAGAAGCTTTATGTCGATGCCGAGCGCATGGCTGATATCCGCGCCGTGCTGGCGCTGAAGCAGGAATTCCCCAAGCTCGATCTGGTGCTGGTCGGCGCGACGGAGGGCTGGCTGGTGGCCAAGGAAATCGCGGCGGCGGGCGTCCCCGTGATCGCCAATGGCCTCATCGACCTGCCCGAAACCTTCGAGCAGCTGGGCGCGACCCAGTCCAATGCCGGACGGCTGGCAGAGGCCGGTGTGAAGGTCGCGATCAATGCCGCGACCCTGCAGAATCCGCGCCGTTTGCAACAGGTCGCGGGCAATCTGGTGGCGCTGACGAAGGTGCCCGGCGCGACCGGCATGAGCTGGGGTCAGGCCTTCGCCGCGATCAGCTCGGTGCCGGCCGAGATCAGCGGGATGGGCGGCAAGTCCGGCGTGCTCAAGCCCGGCGCGGCCGGTGATGTGGTGATCTGGACCGAAGACCCGCTGGAGGCGGGAGCGGTGCCGACCAAGGTGTTCATCGCCGGCGTCGAGCAGGATCTGACCAACCACCAGACCCGCCTGCGCGATCGCTACAAGGACCTCGACGAAAGCAACCGGCCCGAGGCTTACGACTGGTGATGCGCCTTGCCCCCAAGCTGCTCGCCGCAGCCCTGATCGCCGCGCTGCCTTTCGGCGCCTTTCCTGCCCTTGCACAGGACGGGGCGCTTGCGCCTGAACCCAACGCGCAAAACCCCGCATGGCATGCCCGGCAGCAGCTCTATCTGCTTGGGCTCAAGGCCGAGGACGGGTGGTACACCGCCGAGGGCGGGCTGCGCTGGAGGTGGTTGAAGTATCTCGGCTCCGGCAAGAAGCCGACCCTCGCCGACATGATCACCGTCCATTACGAGGGCAAGCTGCTCGACGGGACGGTGTTCGACAGTTCCTATGCCCGTGGCGAGCCTGCGACCTTCCCGCTCGGGCGGCTGGTGGAGGGCTGGCAAGTTGCCATCCCGAACATGGGTGTGGGCGAGATCATCGAAATCGCCATCCTCGCAGACCTCGCCTACGGCCCGGTCGGGCGCGGGCCGATCCCGGGCAATGCGACGCTTGTCTTCAAGGTGGAGCTGGTCGGAATCGAAGGCTAGCTCAGGCGTGTTGGGGCAGTGCCGGCCAGATCGGCGGTTCTTCCCCGGGCGCAAACAGAT
The DNA here is from genome assembly GCA_027533455.1 of Porphyrobacter sp. Lineage (GTDB taxonomy): Bacteria > Pseudomonadota > Alphaproteobacteria > Sphingomonadales > Sphingomonadaceae > Erythrobacter. The sequence goes on from JAPZUC010000001.1 coordinate 417,917, forward strand.
GCTCGGCGCTCCAGCCCGCCATTTCCGTATAGAGCGGCACCAATGACCGCGCCTTTTCGGTGAGGACATAGCGTGCGCGCTTGCCCTCTCTCGGATCGCGTACCATCAGCCCCGCCTCCTGCAGGATTGCGAGGCGCGAGGTGAGCGCTGCGCGGTTGATCCCAAGACGTTCGACGAACTCCTCGAACCGCTCCGCCCCGAGAAAGGCATCGCGCAGGATCAGCAGCACCCAGCGATCCCCAAGCACACGCGCGGCGCGGGCGATGGGGCAGGGCGCGCGTGAGGGGTGGTAGGTCTTCATCGTCTGATTATCAGACTTGCGCTGCCACTTGGCAAGCGGCATAAAGTCTGAAAAACAGATGTAAGGAACGCTCCCATGCCCTCTTCCCGTTTCGACAGCCCCGAAGCCTCGATCGCCTATATGAAGCGTGTCGCTGTCGCGCGATCGGGCTTTTCCAGCTGGCTCGATATCGAGCCGGTCAAGGTATGGGAGGGGGAAAGCGAGCTCGTCCTCCAGATGCGGCCCGAGATGACCCAGCACCATGGCTACGCCCATGGCGCGATTGTCGGTCTGATGGCGGACAATGCCTGCGCCTGGGCAGGCGCATCGGTGGTGGGAGATGTCGTGACAGGCGGCTACACGATCGATTTCCTCCGCCCCGCCAAGGGCGAACGGCTGCGCGCCAAGGGCACCGTCATCAAGGCAGGCAAACGGCAAGTGGTGGTGCGTGCCGACGTCTGGGCGGAGAGCGAAGGTGCCGCGCCGGTGCATGTCGCGGCCGCGCAGGCCACGATTGTCCCCACCGGCGTTGTACCATGATAGTCTCGCCACTAGCCGAAGCGCTGCCCAGCGAGTAATCTGACCGCCATGACCGGGGAAATCATCACACTTGTCGCGGCGAATACCGCCTTCGTCGGCTCGCACTTCGTCATGTCCCACCCACTTCGTGCACCGATGGTGCGGATGCTGGGCGAGAAGGGCTTCAGCCTCGCCTATACAGTGGTCAGCTTCGCGGCGCTGGGGTGGGTCTATTTGGCCTTCACCGCCGCGCCGCCAGCTGACCTGCCGGGTTCGGGCGACGCCGGCTGGATCGCGGCGACGATCATCACATGGCCCGCGATGGTGCTGCTGGCGGGTTCGTTCATGGGCAATCCTGCGCTGCCGACCCCGATGGCCGAAGCGCAGGCCCGCGCCGAGCCCAAGGGCGTGTTCCGCGTTACCCGCCATCCGATGATGTGGAGCTTCGGCCTGTGGGCGCTGTCGCACATGGTGCTGTTCTGGAGTGTCCGCACCATGATCACCGCCGCGGCGATGGGCACGCTCGCGCTGGTCGGCGCGAAATTGCAGGACGGCAAGAAGGCCGTGCTGATGGGCGATGCCTGGAGCGAATGGTCCCGCAAGACCGCCTACTGGCCGCGGCTGGGGCAGCTGTTCGGCGTTGGCGCGATGCCTATCATCGCGGGCACCGCGCTGTGGCTGGCGGGTAGCTGGCTGCACCTGTGGAGCGCAGGCATCCCGGCGGGCGTGTGGGCGTGGATCGGTTGATTATTCGCCTTTGAACACCGCCGGGCGCTTTTCGATCAGCGCCGCGACACCCTCGGCGTGGTCGGCGGTGGTGTGCATCATAGCTTGCGTGTTGGCCGCAAGTTCCAGCGCCGTGTCGTAGCTGGTCTGCTGGCCCTGCCGCAGCAGGTTTTTGGTATGGCGAAGTGCGTGCGGCGGGAGGAGGGCGATCTTGCCCGCCAGCGCGCGGGCTTCGTCCATCAGCGCCTCGGGCGCGACCACGCGGCTGACGAGGCCCCAGTCCTTGGCGGTGGCGGCGTCGATCACATCGCCGGTGTAGAACAGTTCGGCGGCGCGGCTCATCCCGATCACGCGCGGGAGGATCCAGGTGCCCCCATCGCCGGGGATGATGCCGAGCTTGAGGAAGGTCACGCCGAACTTGGCGCTTTCCGATGCGATGCGGATATCGGCGAGGCAGGCGACATCGCAGCCGAGGCCGATGGCCGGGCCGTTGACCGCCGCGATGACCGGCACCCGGAGCCCGTACAGCGCACGCAGCATCTGGTGGATATTGTCGCGGTAGCCATCCGAGATCGCCGGAGTCGTGCCGCCGAAGGTGCCGGTCTTGTCGCGCATCGCCTTCACATCGCCGCCCGCGCTGAAGGCCCGGCCCGCGCCGGTCAGGATCACCACACGGCATTCCATATCGCGGTTGATCGCATTGGCGACACGGACAAACTCGTCCCCGTCACCCGGTGCGCCGAGGGGGTTCATGCTCTCCGCCCGGTCGAGCGTGAGGATGGTGACGGGACCTTCCCTGGAGATCTGGATCAAAGACGACTGGTGCATAGGGAACCTTGCATGTTTTGGGTGGGTTATTAAGCGTGCGTATAGGGGGCACATGGCAAGGGCAAGCCAGCCCTGTGTGCCTGTGCGGTAATGATAGGGGCTGAGCGGAGAACGAATTTTGCCGAGCCTGTCCTTGCTTGCCACCTCCCCGCCGCTGCTGAGCGCCGCGCTGGCGGCTGCAGGCCTGCCCGTCGCGGCCCCCTATCCCGCCCCCCTTTCCGCGCCGCAGATCGTGCCGATTGCGTGGAGCCTTTCCGCGCCGCAGGACAGCCAGACCCCCCCTTCTGATCCCGGCCCGCCTGAATCCGGCCCGCCCACGCCGGAAGGCGAGGAGCCGGTCAGCGAGATCCTCGTCGAGGGTCAGGTCGGCCCGCCCAAGAGCGATCCGATCGAAGCGATCAACGAGGAAAGCTACCGCGCGGTGCAGGCGGTTGACGCGGCGGTGATCGAGCCGGTCGCCAATGCCTACCGCGATGGCCTGCCCGAACCGGTGCGCGATGGCCTTGGCAATGTCGTGCGCAATCTCGGGGAACCGAGCGTCGCGCTCAATTTCCTGTTGCAGGGCAAGGTCGGCAAGGCGCTCGAGACGCTCGGGCGGATGGCGATCAACACAACCATCGGCGTGGGCGGGCTGTTCGATGTGGCGGGTAAATCGCGCCACATCAACCTGCCCTATCGCCGCAACGGCTTTGCCAACACGCTGGGCTTCTACGGCGTGGGCGCGGGCCCCTACCTCTATCTGCCGGTCACCGGCGCGACCACGGTGCGCGATCTGCTGGGGAGCACGCTGGATCAGGCGCTGCTGCCCTTCGCGGTGGGTAAGCCCTTCAACAAGCCCGCCTATGCGGCGACCTATTTCGTGGTGAACGGCCTCGACCAGCGGCTGGAATTCGACGAGGAGCTGGCGAAGATCAAGGCCTCGGAAGATCCCTACCTGATGCGCCGCGAAACCTACCTCGCCCAGCGCCGCCGCGATATCGCGCAGCTGAAGGGCGAGCCGATCTCGGAAATGGACCAGATGCGGCTGGAAGAGCTGGAGGGGACGCCTGCAGAAGCACCCGCCATTCCGGCTCCGGCTGACGATGGCGCCCCGGTCGAAGCGCCGGCGAACCCCGAGGCGCTGCTGATCACCCAGCCGCGCTAGGACGCGCCAAGTCCAGCCACCGCGCGAAGTTGCGCACCGTCAGCGGCCAGTCCTTCGGCCAGTCGGAAAGGTCGCTTTCGGAGAGGCCCTGCCGCTCCGCCCAGACCTGCGGCCAGTCCAACGTGAAATCGCCATCATCGATGCACAGATCGTCGAGCAGCAGATCATCGGGGTGTGGCGTCAGGCGAGGTTCGACGTAGACCAGCGCCTGCTGCCATAGAAAGCGGGCGGCCTCGGGCGAGCAATCCTGCGCCATCATGGCGAGGAACTCGGCCTCAGTCGGATTGGGGCGGCGAGCGGCCAGCCGGCCATGCGCACGCCGCTGCATAACGAAACCAAGCGCAATCCAGATCGCGAGGCCCGCAACGACGAACCCCGCCATCGCCAGCGATTCCGGGATACCGAGCAACTCGCCCATCGGCGTGCGACGTTTACGCCCGCGCCTCTTCGCCGGTAATCCCCGTGCTGTTGTGCTTCAGCGCCTTGAGCACCGTGTCGACGATCTGCGGTGCGTTGAGCCCTGCCTCGTCATATTGCTTCATCGGATCGTCGTGATCGATGAAGGTATCGGGAAGGCGCAGGGTGCGCACCTTCAGCCCGTTGTCGGTGAGGCCCTCGTCGCTTGCGAATGTCAGCACATGCGCGCCTAGCCCGCCGATCGAGCCTTCCTCGACGGTGACGATCACCTCGTGGGTGCGCATCAGCCTGGCGATCATGTCTTCGTCGAGCGGCTTGGCAAAGCGCAGGTCGGCGACGGTGGTGGAAAGCCCCTTGGCCTCCAGCGTGTCTGCGGCCTTGAGCGCCTCGGTCAGGCGTGAACCGAGCGACAGGATCGCGACCTTGGTGCCTTCGCGCACCAACCGGCCCTTGCCGATTTCCAGCTTCACCGGAACCTCGGGCATGGGCACGCCTGTGCCGTTGCCGCGCGGGTAGCGGAAGGCGATCGGGCCATCGTCATACTCGGCGGCGGTGTAGGTCATGTGGACCAGCTCCGCCTCGTCGGCGGCGGCCATCACCACCATGTTGGGCAGGGTGGCGAGATAGGTGATGTCGAAGCTGCCAGCGTGCGTCGCCCCGTCCGCGCCGACCAGACCGGCGCGGTCAATGGCGAAGCGCACGGGCAGGTTCTGGATGCACACATCGTGCACCACCTGATCATAGGCGCGCTGGAGGAAGGTCGAGTAAATCGCCGCGAAGGGCCGCATGCCTTCTGCCGCGAGGCCGGCAGCGAAGGTCACCGCGTGCTGTTCGGCAATGCCGACATCGAAGGTGCGCGTCGGGTGTGCCTTGGCGAATTTGTCGACGCCCGTGCCGCTCGGCATGGCGGCGGTGATCGCGCAGATGCGCTCGTCGGTCTCGGCGAGCTTGGCGAGGGTCAGGCCGAACACGTCCTGATAGGCAGGGGCGGAGGGCGCGCTCTTGGCCTTCTCGCCAGTGACGACGTTGAACTTGGGCACGCCGTGATACTTGTCGGCCGAGTTTTCCGCAGGGGCATAGCCCTTGCCCTTCTCGGTCACGACATGGATCAGCACCGGGCCTTCGGACGTGTCGCGCACGTTCTCCAGCACGGGGAGCAGGTGATCGAGATTATGCCCGTCGATCGGGCCGACATAGTAGAAGCCCAGTTCCTCGAACAGGGTCCCTCCGGTCACCATACCGCGGGTGAACTCTTCCGCCTTGCCGATTGCACCGTGGAGGCGGCGGCTCATCTTCTGGATCGTCCGGCTCGCGAGGCTGCGGATGCCGAGATACTCGCTCGAGGAGACCATGCGCGCCAGATAGGCCGACAGCCCGCCCACCGGCGGCGCGATCGACATGTCGTTGTCGTTGAGGATCACGATCAGCCGGTTGCCCGCCTGCGCCGCGTTGTTCATCGCCTCGTAGGCCATGCCTGCGCTCATCGAGCCATCGCCGATCACGGCAATGCCGCGACCCGGCTTGCCCTGCAGTTTGTTGGCCATGGCAAAGCCCAGCGCCGCCGAGATCGAGGTCGATGAGTGCGCCGCGCCGAAGGGATCATATTCACTCTCGGAACGCTTGGTGAAGCCCGAAAGGCCCCCGCCCTGCCGCAGCGTGCGGATCCGGTCACGCCGCCCGGTGATGATCTTGTGCGGATAGCACTGGTGCCCCACGTCCCAGACCAGCTTGTCGTCGGGCGTGTTGAAGACATAGTGGATCGCCACGGTCAGTTCGACCACGCCCAGGCCCGATCCAAGGTGCCCGCCCGAGGTGCTGACCGCATCGATCATCTCGGTGCGCAGTTCGTCGGCAAGCTGGCGGAGCTGGTCAGGTCTGAGGCGGCGCAGATCGTCGGGAGTGTCAACCTGATCGAGCAGCGGAGTGTAAGGCGATTGAGTCATCCCTCCAGCCTTACACACCGAAATCCGGTGTGTCGATGAAGGGTTGAGGCAGATCAATCCGCGGGAAACCGCCTTGGTTCCCTCCAAGCGCGGATGCTTCGATCAAGCGCAGGCCTTGCACAGCCCGCGGATCTCCAGCACCGGGCGCTCCGCCTTGAAATCGCGCAGCGCGGCGATGGCGCGGACGGCGCGGCTCACCTCTTCGTCATCGACATGGGCGGCCTCGCCGCATTCGTCGCAGACGAGGAAGATGCAATCATGCGCGCAGCCCGGGTGGGTGTTGGCGAGATAGGCATTGGCGCTCTCGACCCGCATCGCGAGGTTGTTCGTCACGAACACATCGAGAATGCGGTAAACCGAGTTGGGCGCCACCCGCTTGCCGCGCGCGGCCGAAAGATTGTCGGCGATATCATAGGCCGAAACCGGGCGATCATGCCGCGCGAGCTCTGCAAACACCGCCTCGCGCATCGAGGTCCACTGCTCGCCCGCCGCGACCAATGCGCGCGCGGCTTCGGCGACTAGATTTTCGCCCGAATGTTCGTGATGCCGGTGGTTTTCGTGGCTTTGCGCGTGTTGTCCCATGTCTGCCAATATAGGCAGGCCTGAGCCAATCGCAAATATAGCTTATGTCAGGACTTACCCGCCGTCCTTCAGGAAGCCGGCGCGGTAGAACGACGCATACATGGCCTTGAACGCCGCCACCTTGGGCGCGTCCCAGCGCAGGATGTAACCGTGCTTCGGGTTCTTGAGCATGAAGTCCTGATGATAGGCTTCGGCCGGATAGAACGCCTTGTAAGGCTCGATCTTCGTGGCGATCGGCTTGCTCCAGAGGCCTGACTTGCCGAGCTGCGCAAGGTACGCCTTGGCGACCGCGCCCTGTTCGGCATTCACCGGCACCAGCGCGCTGCGGTAATGTGCACCGACGTCCGGGCCCTGCCGGTTCTTCAGCGTGGGGTCTGCGACCACCGAAAAGAAGATCCGCAGCAGCTGGTCGTACCGCACCACGGCCGGATCATAGGTCACCTTCACCGCTTCGGCATGGTCGGTGATGCCGCTCGAGACCAGATCGTAGCTCGCGGCTTTCTGGGTGCCGCCATGATAGCCCGAGACCACGCCGGTGACGCCCTTGACGTGGCTGAACACGGCTTCGACCCCCCAGAAACAGCCACCCGCGAAGATCGCGGTCTTGAGACCTATAGCTTCCTTGGCGGTGCGGGCAGCGGCAGGAGCGTTGACCGCTTCCTCGGCGGCGATGGCAGGTCCCGCGCAGGCGCTCAGCCCCAGTGAAGCGGCGGCGAGCAGGACGGCGATTTTATGCATGGGATCAGCCTTCGGCAGGCGCGATCACGAACTCGTCCGAGGGGGCAGTGGCGGCATGCGCAGCTTCGCGCAGCTCTGCGGCCTGTGCGGGCGAAGCCACCGCGCCGCTCCAGTCTTCCGCGTTGGCGCCGACGATCAGCACGGCTCCGAGAACGAAGCCGATGCCGAAATTGCGGAACAGGTCGGAAGAAAAGAGACGCATCGGGAGGGGGCTCGTGATTCGCGTGGTGTTTGACCGGTTCCTTGCCCGCTGCCGGATTGCGGCGGGATGAACTGGCAAAGGCCGTTTCGGATTGAGGCCCTATACTGGTTACGAAACCCCTGAAGAATAGTTGCACGCGAAGCCGATCCGGGCCGAGCCGTGCGGCGGATGCGGCAAACGCCCCGGAGCGGTGCTGCACCTGCGAAAGATGAGGGGGCGGAAGGCAGCTTTCCTACAAACCGACACTTCGGGTATGCCTGCGGGGAGGCAAAAGCCGGTGTTTCGCCGCACAAGCCGCATGAAACACCGTTCCGCCAAAGAAAACGCACGAAATTCAGACAAAAAGCGGATGAAGTCCTATTCAGGCAAGGCGATCTAGGCCCGTTCATGCCGCAGTTAGACCCGCTCCAGCCTCCGTTTAAGCCCGCCCAGACCCGATGTTTCACGCCTTTGCTGCACCCTAGCCCCCAGCCTGCCCTGTAGGATGGCACGATTTCGGCGCGCAGCGCCGTGAGGCCACGCGGCCGAGCCGCAGGCGCTCAATTCCGCAGGAATTGAAGCAGCGCCGACGACGAGCGAGCGGAGGCCCGCTCGCAAAACCATCAATGCCTGAAATGCCGCATCCCGGTGAAGACCATGGCGAGACCGGCTGCATCGGCAGCGGCGATGACCTCGTCGTCGCGGATCGAGCCGCCCGGCTGGATCACGGCGGTCGCGCCCGCTTCGGCAGCGGAGATCAGTCCGTCGGCGAAGGGGAAGAAGGCGTCCGATGCGACCGCGCTGCCCACGGTGCGGGGGGCGGCCCAGCCATAGGTTTCGGCGGCTTCCTTGGCCTTGATCGCGGCGATGCGCGCCGAATCGCGGCGGTTCATCTGCCCGGCGCCGATCCCGGCGGTCGCGCCATCCTTCGTATAGACAATGGCGTTTGACTTGACGTGCCGCGCGACGGTCCAGGCAAACAGGCAGTCCTTCAATTCCTGTTCCGTGGGGGCACGCTTGGTGACGACCTTGAGGTCATCGAAGCTCACCGATCCGGCGTCACGCGACTGGATCAGCACGCCGCCTGCGATGGTCTTCATTGTCAGGCCGCCCCGGCGCGGATCGGGCAGGGTGCCGCATTCCAGCAGGCGCAGGTTCTTCTTCTTCGCGAAGATTTCGCGCGCCTCGGCCGAGACCGACGGGGCGATCACGACTTCGGTGAAGATCGCCGAGATGGCTTCGGCTGTCGCCGCATCAAGCTCGGTGTTCACGGCAACGATCCCGCCAAAGGCCGAGACAGAATCGCACGCCAGCGCAGCTTCCCACGCGCTGAGCAGCGAGGTGCCTTGCGCCACGCCGCAGGGGTTGGCGTGCTTGACGATGACGACAGCCGGTTCCTGCCCGGCGAACTCGGCAGCGAGTTCCAGCGCGGCATCGGCGTCGTTCAAATTGTTGTAGCTCAGCTCCTTGCCCTGCAACTGCTTCGCCTGCGGCACCCCTGCGGTGCCGGCGACTTGCGGAACATAGATCGCCGCCGACTGGTGCGGGTTTTCGCCATAGCGCAGCGTGTCGGCGCGCTTGAGGGCGATGGGGAGCGTGTCGGGGAACTGGCTCGGCTCGTCACTCGCGGCTGGCGAGAAGGCGAACCAGCTGGCAATCGCGGAATCATAGGCGGCGGTGCGCGCATAGGCCTTGCCGGCCATGCGGGTGCGGAAGGCCTGGGTCGTCGCGCCGCCATTGGCGTCCATTTCCGCGACCAGCGTGGCATAGTCGGCCGGGTCGGTGAGGATCGTCACGAAACCGTGGTTCTTGGCGGCAGAGCGCACCATCGAAGGCCCGCCGATGTCGATGTTCTCGATCACGTCCTCGCGGGCAGCGCCCTTGGCGACAGTCGCCTCGAAGGGGTAGAGGTTGACCACCACCAGATCGATCGCGCCGATCCCGTGGGCCTCCATCGCGGCGACGTGTTCGGGATTGTCGCGCAGCGCGAGCAGCCCGCCGTGGACGGTGGGATGGAGCGTTTTGACCCGCCCGTCCATCATCTCGGGAAAGCCGGTGAGGTCGGAGACATCCTTCACCGCAAGGCCTGCATCGCGCAGGGCCTTGGCAGTGCCGCCGGTGCTCACCAGCTCGACGCCCCTTGCGGCCAGGGCCGAGCCGAGGTCGGCCAAACCGCTCTTGTCGGACACTGACAGCAGCGCCCGCTTGATCACACCGTCGGTCATGATGGAAGCTATCCCGTTTTTCTCAGCAGCCAGGAGAATTGTCCTCCGCTGCGCAATGCCAGTCCCTCGATCACCAGCTGCTCGGTGGCATGGGGCCGGCCGTCGCCGTCGACCCACAGGCTGTCCTCGGCAGACAGGGTGATCTCGCCGGCGCCCGCCCTATCGCCGCGCAGCCGGAATTGCCAGAGCCGACCGTCGGGCAGCAGCAGGCTTGCGCCGCGCTTGTCCCCGGACAGCTGCACCTCCACCCCGCGCCCGAGGTGGAAGCGGATGGCGAAGGCGATTTTGCCGCGCTTGCCGTTCTTGGCGGTTGGGACGAGGATGTCCTCGCCCGCAAGCTCGGTGCCGTCTCCGGAAAGGGTCAGGATGCGCTGGTGGGTGAGGCCGAAGCGGCTGGCATAGCCATTATGCGCCGCCTCGATCCGGGTTGCCTCGCGCCCGCGCCCGGCGACGCTGCGGCGCTCGAAGTCGACGGTCTCGACCCCCTTGCCGAGCTGGCCGTGGAGCAGGACCGCGGTGGAATTGGCATTATCGAGTACCAGCGTCGAGAAGGCGGCGGTTGCGCGCAGGCCCTGACCGATGCGCGCCGGAACCTGTCCGCCCGCCAGCGCTGCGCCGCCGCAATTGACGATGATCCGCTGCGGCCCGTCCGAAAGCTCGAAGGCGAGGGTCGAGGCGCAGCCGGTGCGCGCGTGCTTCGCGCGCGGGGGCGGGGCGGTGTCGAACTGGAGGAGGGTGTCGCCCCCCTTGATCCGCTGATAGCCCCAGCCCGCCGCCTGTGCGAGCGGACGGGTGCGCACGCCGCTCGCTTCAATCACGGCATTGACGCGGTCGGCCAGAATCGCGCCCTGTCCCTGCCAGCTGCCGAGCGACCCGTCTCCGTGGCGCAGCGCCAGCAGGAGCGGGACCAGCAATTCGCGCATGACGCCAAGTGCGGCCGGGGGAATGATCCCGGCGGCCTCATAACAGGCCAGGATATCGGTCAGCAGGCGGATCGCGTCGAGCTGCGCGGCGGGGCAGCGCGACAGCACGCCGCCGTCTTCGCCCACCATGTCACCCAGCGCCGCGACCAGCCCGGCTTCGCCGAACAGCCGCCGCGGCTTGCCGTGGGGGAGCAGCAACCCTGCCGCCACCACGCCGGCCCATGCGGCAACCTGCCCGAATCCGGCAGGCTCGCGCGGGGCGCGCTTGTCGAGCCAGCTGGCGGTCTCCGCGATGGCGGCGAGCAGACGCGATTTCAGCGCCTTGTCGGTGCCGCCGAGCATCAGCGGGGCGTGGACCAGCCATGCGACCAGCCTGAGGCCCGTCAATTCCGCATCCCACGCAGGGCCCTTGCCCGGCACGGCATGGGCATGGAGCCATTGGCCCGCGATCCGCTCTGCCACGGAGGCGCCATCGGCACGGGTCGCGCTGGCGGCGAGATCGGCGAGCCAGCCGAAGGAATGCACCACCCGCTCAACGCCGGGCGCATGGTGGGCCACGGGCGAGAAATCGAAGCTCGCGATCGGCAGGCGCACGCCTTGGATCAGGAAATGCCCGGCGCGCAGGGCTGTGCCCGCCGCGCGATCGCCGCGATTGGGGCTCTCGACTGTTGCCAGCACCCGCATCGCCTGCGGGCGGCGGAACGGCGCGGCGATGGCGTGCCCGGGAATGCCGAGGCGGTAGGCGAGCCGGATCAGCGCCTCGCCGGGTGCGGATTTGACCGTGATGACGTCAGACAGCGCCAGCGCCCGCGAGGGTTCCTCCGGCGGCGGCACGGCAGGCTCAACCCCCGGTTCGTGCCCCAGCGCGAGTGACAGCATCGGCGCCTCCGCCACCCGCTCGACCAGCGCTTCGGCGCGCGTGGCTGCAGGGGAGCGCAGCAGCGTCGCCATCACCTGGGGCCCTTCAGCGCGGCGATATTGGCAGCATAGGCATCCGGCCCGCCCTTGAAGGTGGCTGAGCCGGCAACCAGCACATCGGCCCCCGCCTCCACGCACATCCGCGCGATCTCGGCATTCACGCCGCCATCGACCTCGAGATGGATCGCGCGGCCCGAGCGCGTGATCATCGACCGGATGCGCGCGATCTTGTCGAGCTGCGAGGGAATGAAGCTCTGCCCGCCGAACCCGGGGTTGACGCTCATGACGAGGACAAGGTCGGCAAGGTCCATGAGGTTGTCGAGCACTTCGACCGGCGTGCCCGGGTTGATCACCACGCCGGCCTTCTTGCCGAGCGCCTTGATCGCCTGGAGCGTCCGGTGGATGTGCGGGCCTGCCTCGGGGTGGACGGTGATGATGTCCGCCCCCGCATCGGCGAAGGCCTGAAGATAGGGATCGACCGGCGCGATCATCAGGTGGACGTCGAACGGCTTGGCGGTGTGGGGGCGCAGGGCCTTCACGACATCGGGGCCGATGGTAATGTTCGGCACGAAATGCCCGTCCATCACGTCGATATGGATCCAGTCGGCCCCGGCAGCATCGATCGCGCGCACTTCCTCGCCCAGCCGGGAGAAATCGGCGGACAGGATCGAGGGAGAGATCAGGGGCATCGGCATGGCGCGGGCGGAAAGCCTTTCTTGGACGCTTTACCGGCCATAGGGGCGCGGCGAATCGCGCGACAAGTCGCAGCCATGCGCTTTTCCACCGTGAACGGCAGGCCTTGCGTCAATTAAGCCGCAATTCAGGCGGATCGTGTCATTTGGCGGATCACACGGGGCCCGGCATCGACGTTGCGCCCGGCTTGCGCCCTCGTCCCTCTCCCCTTACCCACGGAACAGACATGACCGCTATTTCGCCTTTCTTCCGTCTCGCCCGCCGCCCTGTGCTGGCGGCCGCGGTGCTGGCTGGCGTAATTGCCGCGCCGCTCGCTGCGCAGAACTATGCCTATGCCCGCAGCATGAACAATGATCTGGGCGAGTGCGCAGCGGGCAAGGGCCCGGCGGTGCGGATCACGGTTACGGGGCTGAAGTCCTCGGCGGGCAACCTGTTCGTGCGCGCCTATCCGGCCAACAGCCGCGACTGGCTGGTGAGCAAGCGCTATGTCATGCGCGTCGACGCCAAGCCGCAGGCGGGCAGCACCACGGTATGTGTGCCGCTGCCCGGCACCGGCGACTTCGCGATTGCCGTGCAGCATGACGCCAATGGCAATCGCCAGACCGACGTGTCGACCGACGGGGCAGGCATGTCGAACAACCCCGGGATCAAGAAGATCCTCGGCCTGGTCCCGCGCCCGCCGTCGGTGGAAAAGACACGTTTCCGTGCGGGTGAGGGAATCACCCGCATGACGATCGCGATGCAGTATCTCTAAGCGCTGAAGGTCAGCGCCGCAGGCGGCGGTGCTGGCTCAGATCCCACAGCACCCGCGGTGCCGCGAGCAGCGGATAGCGCTCGCGGAAAGGCGTCAGCTTGACCGGCATCCCGGTATGCCGCTCGATCTTCCACGCGGCATAGCGCGCCGCGCCTTCAAAGGTGGTGCTGGCCTTCACCAGCCGCAGCAGGTTCAGCGGCTTGCCGAGCCGCTGGCGGCGCTTCCACCAACTGAGCGTCTGGGCGCGCTCCACCGGTGCCATGCATGGCGAGAGAGTGCTGCCATCAAGACCGGGTTCGATCCCCGCTGCCTCCAGCGCAAGTGGCAACAGTCCGGCAAAATGCTCGGCATTCACGCTGAGAATATCATTCTCGCGCCCCTGTTTCTCGACCCGGAATTCCGCGCTGTAGGTGGCGCGGAACAGCGCGCGCCAATAATCCTCCGCCGTGCCGCTGACCGGGCCGAGCGCGGCAGCGAGCCGTGCGGCGGTGGTGGCGGCAGAGGCGATGGCGGCAATGACATCATTTTTGGCTGCGTCATCCTCGGCCCAGATCAGAGCGCTGGGCTGGACAAACCTCGCCCAGATCGTGGTGTCGGTGAGCTCGCCGCCCGCAGCCTTGGCGAAGGTGGTGAGGCGCATCGTCGCGACCTTGGCGCGAAGGGTTTGCCCTTCATGCTCGCGCTCGTGATAGCTGACCGTCGGCCAGATCGCGCTTTCCTGGTTGCCGGGAAGCAGGATGTAGAAATCGAGCACGCCTTCCAGCGATCCGGTGCGCAGGTTCGATCCGTAGAACAGCACCGCCTGCGCGCCCGAAGCATCGGCAAGGGCGCGGGCAAAGGTCGCGACGGCGGGGTCGACGGGGGCAGCGAGACGGTCGGCGATCCGTTCGGCAAGCGCCCCGGCGCTACCGCTCATGGCGCGATGAAGGCGAGCTCCGGCCCCTGCTCGATGCGGTAATCGCCCGGGGGGAACGCCTCGCCATCGAGGATGAACTGGTCGTCGATCGACAGGCTGAACTGGCTCGCAGCGATCTGGTGCATCCCGCGCTCGCGCAGGCCGTGCTTGATCTTGCCGAGCAGAACCAGCGGGACCAGCGCCGTAGTACGGCGCGAAATCTGGTCGATCGCGGCAAGCTTCAGTCCGCTGCGCAGCGGGCCGAAGGGCTTGATGCCGGCCGGAAGCCGCTCCAGCGTCGAGGCGAACAGCAGCTGGCGCATGTCCGGATCGCCGCGTCCGCTATGCGCCATCGGCACATCCGCCGCGCCCAGCCCGATGCGCATCCGCGCGCCCTTGCGCCACGGATTGCTGCGGGTAGCGAACAGCGATTGCAGCAGCGCCCACGCGCCAGTGACCGCCACGACCATGCTGTCGAAGGCGCCGAGCTTGTGCGCGCTTTGCCCAGCCTGCGTCGCCAGAGTGAAAGCGCCTGCGCCAAGGATGAAGCCGGCAACACGCTTGCCCGGCTCGCTCGCCGTCGAAACAGTCATCGGGCGCCGATAGATGCGGCTGCCGTGATCCAGCGCATCGATCGCATCCTGGAGGGTCCAGTCGTCCGGCACGCCGATGTCGACGGTGAGCGCGTTGGTCTTGCCCTTGGGCAGCACCGCGATTGCCGGCCAGTCATCGCCGAAGATCGCCTGCCCGCAGGTCAGCACGTCGCGCACGGTGCCATCGCCTCCGTTGATGACGAGCAGTTCGATACCCTTCTCGGCAAATTCGGCCAATGCGACCGGCAGCTGTCCGCGCTCGCGCGGCTGGGCAATGTGGACATGGGGGCACAGCCCGCAGTCGAAATCGGCTCCGAGATTGCGGTGGCTGCGCGGATTGTAGATCACGCCGACCACCGGCGCCTGGCCGGCATCGCGCACACGCCGTCCCCGGCTGCGCGTCTTCTCCGCAGGTTCGACCCTCGGGATCTGGGCAAATTCGAAGATCGGCGTTGCCATATTTGTCCTATAGGTGCCGGAATACTAAGATTCTACCGCAATCTTGTCCCGAACCTGTAACACAGCCGGGTGCGTCAGATCGGAAATCCGGGCGGCCTATTCGCCGCTTTCCAGTGTACGGATCGTGAACTGGCTCACCAGCCGCTGCACTCCGGGAAGAGCCGAGAGAATCTCGCGGTGAATGCGTTCATAGCTGTCGTCGTCGCGCACCAGTACCTTGACGAGATAGTCCGACTGGCCGCTCATCAGATAGGCTTCCGCCACCTGCTCGGTGCGCGCCAGCGCTTCCTCGAAGGCGAGCATCGTTGCCTGCCGCTGGTCGGTGAGGGTGACCTGCACGAACACGGTCGAGGGATTGCCCCGCGCCCCCCTCGATAGCCGCGCGCGGTAGCCGAGGATCGCGCCGGCCTCCTCCAGCGCCTTCACCCGCCGGTGCGCCGCCGATGGCGAAAGGCCGACACGCTCGCCCAGTGCCTCACCGGTGAGACGCGAGTCCTGTGCCAAGAGATCAAGAATTTTCCGGTCGATGAGGTCCATGCGCGGGTTTCTTGTGTCAATTTGCCGCGCTGCGCAAGATTTTCGCGTCGGACCCTCGCAGGCAGACCGCTGATCGCGAAGATTGTGCGGGCGAATTAAGTTATACCTGCGCGCATAAAAATTACAGGAGAGATCCCCATGCGCGTCGGCGTCCCCACCGAGATCAAGAACAACGAGTATCGCGTCGGCCTGACCCCGGCGGCGGTCGCAGAACTGACCCGTGCGGGCCATGCGGTCGTGGTGCAGGCGGGCGCGGGGCTGGGCGTCGATTTCGTCGATGCCGCCTATGAAGCAGCCGGTGCGACGATCCTCCCCGATGCCGCCGCCGTGTTTGAAGCCGCGCAGATGATCGTCAAGGTCAAGGAACCGCAGCCGGGCGAAGTCGCCATGCTGCGCGAAGACCACCTGCTGTTCACCTATCTCCACCTCGCCGCCGACAAGCCGCAGGCCGAAGGGCTGATGGCGAGCGGGGCTACCTGCATCGCTTACGAGACTGTCGCCGCCGCCGATGGCTCACTGCCGCTGCTCAAGCCCATGTCCGAAGTCGCCGGGCGCATGAGCGTCCAGTGTGGCGCGCATTACCTCGAAAAGCATCAAGGCGGGCGCGGGGTGCTGCTGGGCGGCGTTCCCGGTGTGGAGCCGGGCAAGGTGGTGATCCTCGGGGGCGGGGTTGCGGGCGTGAATGCGGCGCAGATGGCCGTGGGCCTGCGCGCCGACGTGACGATCTTCGACATTTCCAACCGCCGCTTGGCCGAGCTGGACGCGCAGTTCGGCAATGGCATCAAGACCGCCTTCTCCTCTTCCTCAGCGATTGCCGAGGCGGTGGCGGGCGCAGACCTCGTGATCGGCGCTGTGCTGGTGCCGGGGGCGGCAGCGCCGCGGCTCGTCACCCGCGCAATGATCGCCTCCATGCGCCCCGGCGCGGTGGTGGTCGATATCGCGATCGATCAGGGCGGCTGTTTCGAGACCAGCCATGCGACCACCCACGAAGACCCCGTTTTCGTGGTGGACGGCGTGATCCACTACTGCGTCGCCAACATGCCCGGCGCGGTGGCGCGCACCTCGACGATGGCGCTCGGCAATGCGACGCTGCCCTTCGTGCTGAAGCTCGCCAATCTGGGCGCAAAGGCCGCGATGGCGGCTGATCCGCACCTTGCGGCGGGGCTCAATGTGGCTGGCGGCAAGATCACCCACGCCGCGGTTGCCGAGGCGCTGGGCCTGCCGCTCGGCTGAACGGCGCACCGGCATCGACGAAGAGGGGTTCATCCCCTGTCCCTTGCCCGCTACGCATGCGGGCAAGTCGCAGATTTGCGCAAAAGGGACACATCGATGACGCATAAGCTGACTTTCAGCCTCGCCATGGCGCTTGCCGCGGCGACGCTTCCTGCCACCGGGGCCCTCGCCCGGACCGGCGCTCCCGTCGCCGCAGCACAGTCCGAGGACGCGCGCCTGACCGCCTTCCTCGACGCCGAGTTTGCGGCTTACGTGAAAACCCAGCCGCAGTTGGCGACGCGGCTCGGCATCAAGGAGGGCGGGGACCGCTGGAACGACAATTCGGACGCGGGCGCGCGGGCGGAAGTCGAATGGCGCAAGGCCAGCGTGGCGCGGATGAAAGCACAGTTCGACCGTGCGAAGCTTTCGCCCGAGGCGCAGGTCAATTTCGATATCTGGGCACTGGAAGCGGACCGCGCCGAGCAGTCCTTCGCCAACCGCATCTACCGCCCGCCGTTCTATTCACGGCTCTATTCGGCGCATAGCCAGCTGCCCGATTTCCTGATCAACACCCACTCGGTTGCGGACGTGACCGATCTGAAGAACTACATCGCCCGCTTGCGCGGATTGCCCGCGGTGCTCGATTTCGCGCTGGAGCGCACCGAGGCGAGTCAGGCGGCAGGCGTCAATCTGCCGCGCTTCCAGATCGAGACGATCATCGAAGGCAGCCGCAAGCTGACCTCGGGCGCGCCGTTTGGTGAGGGCAATGATGCCGCGCTGTGGGCCGATGTGAAGGCCAAGACCGCGGGCCTTGTTACCGCTGGAAAGCTGTCGCAGGGCGAGGCCGATGCGCTGCTTGAAGAGGCCAAGGCCGCGATCCTCGCCACCCAGCCGGCCTATGCGAAGGTTTTCCAGTGGGCGGAACGCAGCCTGCCGACCGCCCCGAGCGGCAAGGTCGGCGCTTTGACCTTGCCCGATGGCCTTGCCTACTACGAGCGCGAGCTGAAGCTTGTAACCACCACCGACATGACCGCCGCCGAAATCCACGCCAAGGGCCGCGCCGAAGTCGCCCGGATCGAGGCGGGGCAGGACGCGCTCGCCCGTCAGGCAGGGCTGGCCGATCGCCACGCCTTCTATGCCGAGCGCGCCAAGCTCAACCCGCCGCGCCAGTATGACGACGCGGCGCGCAAGGAATATCTCGACACCGCCAACGCTTTCGTCGCGCACACCCGTTCGCTGCTGGCGCCCTATTTCGGTACCCTGCCGGCTTACGGGATCGAAGTGGTGCGCGAGCCGGCGTTCTCGGAAGTCGCAGGCGGCGCCGCCCATGCCTCGGCGCCTAGCCCGGATGGCAAGCGACCGGCCAAGACCTATGTCCACCTCGTCGGGACTGTCCCCGATCCGGCGGCGATGTACACGCTGATGTGTCATGAAGCGGTGCCGGGCCATAATATGCAGGGCGATATCCAGGTGCGCCAGAAGGGTGGACCGAAGTTCCGTTCTGTCACCGGCTATGTCGCCTTTGGTGAGGGCTGGGCGCTTTATGCCGAGAACCTCTGCAAGGAGATGAATGCCTTCCCCGATGTAGCGGCGGACTTCATGCGTCTCGACGCCGAACTGTTCCGCGCCGCGCGGCTTGTGGTCGACACGGGCATCCACGCGATGGGCTGGACCGAGGACGAGGCGGTCACCTACATGAACACCACCGGCCGTCAGCCGATCGAGCGGTCACGCTCCGAAGTGCGGCGCTACATCACGCTCCCGGGACAGGCGACCGGCTACAAGATCGGGATGCTCAAGATCATGGAGTTGCGTCAGCGCGCCGAGGCCAAGTTGGGCAGCAAGTTCGACATCAAGGGCTTCCACGATCTGCTGATCGCCAGCGGATCGCAGCCGCTCTCGATCCTCGAGCGCCGCGTGGACGAGTGGATCGCCAGAACAGCAGGCTGACCCGCGCCTGACGCCTCTCCAGCGACCGGCGGGTTGAACTCTGCCGGTCGCACTAGGCTTGACAGGTGTCTTAATACAGCAATACACACCCCTTCATACCGGAGGGAGAGTATCATGCGGACGATTGCGACGATGACGGGCCATGCGCTGGCGGCTGTGGCTTTGCTGGCGGTGGGGCAGCCTGCTGCCGCCGAAAACGCTGCGCCTGCTGCCAGCGTCACTGCGCCTTCTGCCGAAGCGCTGCGGACCATCGCAGATTCAGTGCTCGCAGAGGCTTATGCTGCCGACGGGCCGGGCGCGGCGGTGGTGGTGATGCGGGGCGGCAAGATCGTCTATCAGGGCGCGCGCGGTATGGCCGATACCGCCAATGGCCGCGCCATCGCGCCCGACACCGTCTTCCGGCTCGGATCGATCACCAAACAGTTCGCCGCTGCGATGATCGTGCAGCTTGTGCAGGAAGGGAAGCTCTCGCTCGACGATCCGCTGTCGAAGTTCTTCCCCGATTACCCGCAGCCCGGCGCGTCAGCGACAGTGCGCCAACTGCTCCAGCATACCAGCGGCATCCAGTCCTATACCAATATGCCCGGTGCGATGGTGCCCGAGAACATCGCCAAGGCCCGCACCACCGCGGAGATGATCGCGTGGTTCCGCGACCAGCCTTCGCCGACCAAGCCGGGAGAGGCCTGGGCCTACAACAATTCGGGCTACGTGATGCTCGGCGCGATCATCGAGCACGTGACCGGCAAGCCGTGGCACCAGGTGCTCGAGGGGCGGATCACCGGCCCGCTCGGCCTTGCAACGATCCGTTATGGCGTGGACGGCGAGGACACTCCGAAGATGGCCAAAGGCTATACCGGCGAACCGACCGCAGCCGCCGAGCTCGCCTCGCCGATCCATATGAGCGTCCCCCATGCGGCGGGCGCGCTGATCGGGACGGTCGACGATTTGGCGAAGTGGGGACAGGCGCTGCACCGCGGCAAGGTGGTCGATGATGCGCATTACAAGCTGATGATTGCCCCGACCGTGATGCCCGACGGTAGCACCCAGCCTTACGGATTCGGGCTGTCGTTTGATCCCCTGCGGGGGCACCCTGCGATCGGGCATGGCGGCGGCATCAACGGCTTCTCGACCGACAGCATCTATGTGCCCACGGCTGATCTGTTCGTCGCGGTCTTCGCCAACAGCGACAGTCCGCAGACCGGCCCGGGGCTGGTGATGCGCCGGATTGCGGCAGCCGCAATCGGTGATCCCTATCCGGCCTTCACTGCCACCACGGTCGATCTGGCGCAGGTCGAGCCGTTTTTCGGTGTCTACCCCATCTCCGAGGGCGGCGAGCGCCGCTTCTTCGCGCGCGACGGCAAGTTCTACACCCAGCGTCTCGGCGGCAGCCCCATGGAGGTCTTCCTCGCCGGGGACGACCGCTTCTTCTACGGCACGCGCACTTTGAGCTGGTTCCGGCTGACCCGCGCTGCGGACGGCACGCTCGCGATGGAGTTCCATCAGAACGGAGAGAGCGAGGCCGAGATCAGCAAGCGCCTCGGCCCGATTCCGCCCGAGGCGGCGGCGATTGCGGTCCCGCGCGAAGAGCTGGAGCGCTATGCCGGGCGGTACGCGCTCGGCCCGGCGACGCTGACCATCGCATTTGGTCCGAACGGCGGGCTGATCGCGGAGCTGACCGGCCAGCCGCCGGTAACGCTCACTCCCATCGGCCCGGCGGAGTTCCGCGTCGAGGAGGTGGATGCCACGCTGGTGTTCGAAGGCGAACAAGGCCCCGCGACCGCCACCCTGCTCAAGCAGGGCGGGCAAGAGATGCGCGCGGCGCGCAGCGGGGACTAGGCGTCGGCTAGCCCTGTCCGCGCCCGCGTTCCTGCACCGCGGCGCGGCGGGCTTCGACCTCTTCCGGGGCGACAGCGCTGTTGGCGGCGGAGGAGCGCACAGCTTCGAGGGCCAAGCCGTCGCCGAAGCTTTGCGCATAGCCATCGTCGATCAGGCGCTTGTAGTTCGCGAGAAACGCGGGATCGATCCCAGCCATGTCGGCGGCCAGCTTACGCGCGAGCGGGAGGAGGTCTTCGGGCGCGGTCACATGGTTGACGAGTCCCCAGCTGTGCGCGGTCGCCGCATCGAGAAAATTGCCGGTGAAGGCGAGTTCCTTGGCGCGGCTGATGCCGATCATGCGGCTGAGCTTCTGCGAGAGGCCCCAGCCCGGCACGATTCCGACCCGCGCGTGGGTGTCGGCGAAGCGGGCGTTGGTGCTGGCGACCAGCACGTCGCAGGCGAGCGCGACTTCGAAGCCGCCGGTGATCGCCACGCCGTTGACCGCGCCGATCACGGGCTTGCGGCACAGTTCGATGGCCTTGACCGGATTGTCCGCCGGGTCGGTGGCATTGGCGCTGCCGAGTGCGCCCGCCTCACTACCCAGTTCCTTGAGGTCGAGGCCGGCCGTGAAGGCGCGCTCCCCTGCTCCGGTGAGGATCACCGCGCGTACCGCATCGTCACCATCGACCGCGCGCATCACCTCGGCAAGGCGTTTGCGGAGCGCGCGGTTTAGCGCGTTCATTGCCTGCGGGCGGTTGAGGGTGACCATGGCGATGCCATCGGCCACATCCAGCAGGATCACGTCGTCGCTCATTCAATCCTCCAGTCGATCGCACCGCGCCCGTTGGCTTCCAGAAACGCATTGGCCTGACTGAAGGGCCGCGAGCCGAAGAAGCCGTTATGCGCCGATAGCGGGCTGGGGTGGGCCGAAGCGACTATCAGATGATGGGAATTGCGCGCGAGGGCGGACACCCGGCTTGCCTTCTTCCTCGCATGGCTGCCCCACAGGATGAATACCGTCGGCTTATCGCTTTCCGCCACCGCTGCCACGGCCGCATCGGTGATCGCGTCCCACCCTCGCCCGGCATGGCTCCCCGCCAGTCCCGCTTCGACCGTCAGCGTGTTGTTGAGCAGCAGGACGCCCTGCCGCGCCCAGGAGGTGAGGTCGCCGGTCGCGGCGCGCGGCAGGCCGAGGTCGGCCTCCAGTTCCTTGTAGATGTTCATGAGGCTCGGCGGCACTTTCACCCCAGCTTGCACCGAGAAAGCGAGTCCATGCGCTTGCCCCGGGCCATGATAGGGATCCTGCCCCAGGATCACGCAGCGCACTTCGTCCAGCGGGGTCAGCGCCAGCGCCGAAAGCCGGGTCCCGCGCGGCGGATAGACTGCCTTGCCCGCACTTTCTTCCGCCTTCAGCCAGCCGCCAAGCTTGCGGGCCTCGGGGGTCGCAAGCACCGGATCGAGTACCGCTCGCCAGCTTTCAGGGATGGTTTCGGACATCGCCGCAAGGCTAGGGCACTCCGCCCCCTTGCGCCACTCGCCCCTTCCCCTCTTTCCCCAATGCGCGTAGGGCGAGGCGCATGGCTGTTCACTTTCACGAAGAAGACCTTCCCGCCGGCGTGCTGACCGGAACCAGCGCACTCGCGATCGATACAGAGACCATGGGCCTTATCACCCATCGCGACAGGCTGTGTGTGGTGCAGATCTCAGACGGTTCGGGCGACGAACATCTGGTGCGGTTCAATCCGGGCAGTTCCTATGATGCGCCGAACCTGAAGGCCGTGCTCGCCGATCCCTCGCGCGAGAAGATCTACCACTTCGCCCGCTTCGATCTCGCCGCCATCCACCACTACCTTGGCGTCATGGCCGGACCGGTGTTCTGCACCAAGATCGCGAGCAAGCTGACCCGCACCTATACCGATCGCCACGGCCTCAAGAACCTGGTCGAGGAGCTGTTGGGCGAGAACATCTCCAAGCAGCAGCAATCCTCCGATTGGGGCGGGCCGGTGCTGTCCGAGCCGCAGCGTGATTACGCCGCCTCCGATGTGCGCTATCTCCACCGGCTGCGCGCCAAACTCAGTGTGCGGCTGGAGCGCGAGGGGCGCACCGCCATTGCGCAAGCGTGCTTCGCCTTCCTCCCCACCCGCGCGCTGCTCGACATTGCCGGCTGGGCCGAGAACGACATCTTCAGCCACATGTAAGGATGCCGCTGGCACACCCGCGACCATGGCCCCCGAACAGAGCATAGAAACCAGTGAGGCACGCGCGCTGCGCAGCCGGCGACAGCACTTCGCTGCGCCCGGCGGCTCGCATGACAAGCTGGTGCGCTTTCTCGCCCGGGCGTTGCCGATGGGGGTGGGGGTGCTCGCCGCGCTGATGGTCATCACGCCGCTCAGCCCGCGCGGCGAGGTCAGCTTCCTGCTCGATCGCAACAAGGTTGCGCTGATCGACGAGCGGCTCTCCGTCGACAATGCCATGTATCGCGGGCGCGACAATCAGGGGCGCCCCTTCTCGCTACTTGCGGGGGAGGCGGTGCAGCGGTCGGGAACGGAGGGGCTGGTGCGGATGCGTGATCTCGTCGCCCAGATGCTGCTTTCCGATGGCCCCGCGCGTCTCAGCGCCGAAGGCGGCGTGTATGATATCGACAAGGAAACTGTCGCGGTCGAGGGGCCGGTGCGCCTCACCGCGTCCGATGGCTACGCCATGACCGCGAGCGGCGTGTCGGTCGATCTGCAATCGCGCACCATACGCGGCGATGACGGGGTCGAGGGGCAGGCGCCCTCCGGCACCTTCTCCGCCGACACCATGCGCGCGGATCTCGAGGCGCGCACAATCCGGCTTGATGGCCGTGTCCACCTTACCATGATACCTGGCCAACTGAGGATGCCGCGATGAACCAGACCGCACCCCGTCGCCACCTGACCCGCCTCGCGCTCGTGTGGGGGCTCGGCGGCTTTGCGCTGACCGTGGCGATGGCGGGGGGTATGAACCTCGCCGCGCAAGGCATCGCGCGCCATGATTCGCGCGCTCCGGTGACCTATGACGCCGGCAATGGCCTGCTTGACGACCGCGCCAAGCGCGCCGTTCTGGGCGGCGGCGTAACCGTCATCCAGGCCGGACTGACCCTCCGCTCCGACCGGATGCAGATCGATTTCACCGACGTCGGCCAGCTTGAAATCCAGCGGATCACCGCAACTGGCGGCGTGGTCATCACGCGCGGGGACGAGCAGGCGAGCGGCGACAACGCGGTCTATGATTTCAATCGCCGCATCATCACCATCGCGGGCAATGTCGCGCTGCGCAGGGGGACCGATACGCTTAACGGCGGACGGCTGGTGATCGACCTCGACAGCGGGCTTTCGACCGTCGACGGCAATGCCAGCGGAGGCTCCGCGGCAACCCCCGGTGCACCGTCAGGCCGGGGCAGGGTGACCGGGAGCTTCTCCGTTCCGCAGAACCGCGAGAAGAAGAACTAGGGCGCGAGGCCTTGCCCGCCGCGCTGACCGGCCCGATAAGCTAGAGTGAAGCCTAGAACGCGTTCTTGTGGATCAGCACCCGCGCGGTGCGCAGTACGATCCCGACGTCGCGTAGCAGCGACCATCCCGCGAAATTGAGATCGGACTGGAGCCGGTCGATCAGGTCCTTCTCCTGCTCGGTCGCCCCGCGATGGCCGCGCACCTGCGCCAGACCGGTCAGGCCCGGCTTGAGGCAGTGACGCTGCCAATAGGTGCGATCGACCTCCCAGAAATACTTGTTGTTCGCCCGGCTGCCAAGCGCGTGCGGACGCGGGCCGACAATCGACATGTCGCCCGACGGCACGTTGAACAGCTGCGGCAGTTCATCGATGCTGGTGCGGCGGATGAAGGCGCCGATGCGGGTCACCCGTTCATCGTGGCGCGCGGCGGAACGATCGCCCGCATGATCGAGCTTGTCCTCGCGCATCGAGCGGAACTTGAACATCTCGAAGAACTGGTTGCCGCGTCCCAGACGGCGCTGGACGAACAGCACCGGCCCGCCATCTTCCAGCTTGATCAGCAGCGCAGTCACCAGCAGCACCGGCGACAGGGCGAGCAGCGCCAACGCGGCCACCACCACATCGAAGCCGCGCTTCAGGACCCGCACTCGCAAAGCTAGCGGCCCTGTCGAGACCACGAGCGTGGTGCGGCCGAACTCGTCATAGCGGTGCACCCCCATCACGCCGAGACCATGGGCAGGCTGGCTAACGATCTCGCCATAGACACCTGCGCTTTTGAGCAGGAAGGCCCAGTCCTTGCGCCGCTCCCGCGGGCAACTGACCACCACCTGATCCTGATTGCGCGGCAGCTTGCCGAGCCGGTCGAGCATGAAGGGATCGTGGCTGGCCGGATCGAGGTTGTAATCCGCCGCCGCGATGTGGTCTGCGCCCGTAAAGTCGAAGCTCGGGCCGCCATCCTCGATCACCAGCCGGTTCGAAATACGCCCGCCCCAGCGCCGGGCGACCACCATCGCCATCAGCCGCCGCGATGCCACCAGCAGCGAAGCGGTGAGGACCAGCCCGATGGTGACCACCGCGCGCGAGAAATCCTGGTTCGATTTGGTGTAGAAGGCGACGAAGTTGAGCAACGCCGCCGAAATCGCGAGCGCCATCACGCTCTGACGCGCGGCGAACATCCAGTCGTTCAGCGCGCGCACGCCGTAGCTCCGGTTGTAGAGCGCGATGGTGAAGAACAGCGGAAGCATGCCCTGCGCCGCGATCATCGCACGGGGATGGGCCCAAGTATTTTCCCAGATCAGCGCAGCCAGCGCGAAGCTGAGATTGAACAGCGCCGCATCAACCAGAAGCATGACGATATAGGCACGCAATCTGCGCCGTTCGAGCGACGGCGCGATCGTGCTGTCCACCGATTGAAGCCGGACAGCTTCAAGCAGCTGCGGCGTGGCGCGGTTCATGCTGTCCTGTTCCCCAAGGCGCGACCCTCGAGGTGGAGATACCTAGGGCACATTACAAATAATTTGGTATTTGTTGCGAGTGCGAGTTGCGGTTTGCCACGATTTCCTATCGTTTTGCAGCAAATCTCCCAATCTCGGCCAGCTCCTGCGCCAGCAGAAGCTCTGCCGCCTGACTATTGGCAAGCAGGCTGCGATGTAGCGCAGTGAGCCTCGGGATAAGGCGGTCGAGGCGTGTTTCCCGGCTGCCGCGCCCGGCGGGCATGGTCCAGCGTTCGAACTGCTGGGTGATTGCCCGCTCCTCGCGGAAGAAGATGCCGAGCTGCATCTTTTCGCCCTGTCCGAGCGAGGGTATGCGACCATTGGTGCCGATTTTGGCGGCGATCTGCGCCAGCTGCGCCGCCCGCCGTTCCAGCGCCAGCGCCACACCGACAGGATTGAGGCCCAGCTCGCGCATCCGGCGGACCTCGCCGCCGATCCGGCCCAGCTCTCCGCCCAGCACCGCATTGACCAGCGGGGCAAAGCCGTCCTCTTCGGTCGAGGCACCGATGGCAGCGTGATCTTCTAGGGAGGCGGGCTTGGGGGATTGCGGGTCGGCGTCGCAATAGAGCGCGAGTTTGTCGACCTCCGATTGGGCGAGCCGCACGTCGAGACCGGCGGCGCGCGCGATCCGTTCGGCCAGATCGCCGCCCAGCCTGAGGCCCGCCGCATCGGCCATGCCGCGCACCGCTTGCGCCACCGCCGACAGATCGGGCGGATGGAACATCGCGACCAGCGCGTCCTTGCGCTTTTCCAACAGCTTGGCCGTGCGTGACTTGTCGGTAGCGGAGGTGGCGACGACCAGCACCGGCGCGGCCTCGCCAGCGCCGGCCTCTGCGGTCTCGATCAGGAATTGCAGCGCATCGTGGGCATCATCCCCGCTGGCGCGCACCCAGATGTGGCGGTTGCCGCCGAACAGCGAGGTCGAGCGGGCCTCGTCGCCCAACAGGGCGGGATCGCGCTTCAGGTCCGCGCCGGCGAGTTCGATGCGCTCGCCCGCATCGGGGAGGGCTTCGACCACGCGCTGCGCGGCGGCGCTGGCGCCGGCCTCGTCAGGGCCGCAGAAGAAGAAGATGCGCGCCTCGCGGGCGGAAGCAGGGACCCCGCGCAGAAAGTCTTTCTGCGTCGCCTTCACGGCTGCGGCGAGTTGGCGCGGGCGCGCAGCGTGACTGCGATCTGCGTGGCCATCCGGTCGGCAACTTCGAGCGCGAGGTTTTCCAGCGCCTTCTGCTCGGCCGCGATGGTGGCATATTCGGAAGAGACGACGTCTATCCCCGCGTCCGAGCCTGCGGTCGCATCGAGCAGCACCGCGCCCGTGGCGATGTCGACCAACTGGTAGCGCGCGCGCAGGATGCGGCGCTCGCGGCTGATGGTGTCATCGTTGAGCACGCCGAGGGCTTCGAGTGCATCATCGAGCCGGACGTCAAGCCGGTATTGCGGCGCGCACTGCCCCGCGACGCCGAGGCGGGCTTCGAGGGCGTTCTTGATCAGCCAGCCGCCGCGCCCCTGGATCGCCGGAATCTCGATAGCGGCAAGCCCCTGCGCCACCGGAGCGCTTGCCCCGCCCGCATACATCGGCGACAGGCCGCATCCGGCAAGCGCAAGACAGGCGGCAAGGGCGAGAACGACACGCATCAGGTGACGATATTCACCAATCGGTCGGGAACGACAATGACCTTGCGCACCGCAGCGCCATCAAGCGAGCGTTGCAGGTTGGCCGAAGCCATCGCCAGCGCCTCGAGATCCTCCTTCGAGGCACCCTTGGGCGCGGTGACGGTGTCGCGGAGCTTGCCCATGTGCTGGATGGCGATGGTGACCTCGTCATCGACCAGCAGCGCGGGATCGACGGCGGGCCACGGCGCATCGGCGATCAGGCCTTCACCCATTGCAGACCATGCTTCTTCCGCGAGGTGCGGCATCATGGGAGCTGCAAGGTGCACCAACGCACGGATCGCGGCCGAGCGGCTGGCCGAAGGCGCGGCCTTCTCCACCGCGCCGGTCAATTCGTAAATGCGCGCGACCGCCTTGTTGAAGCCCAGCGCTTCGATGTCGCTGGCGACGGCGGCGATGGTCTGGTGGGTCTTGCGGTCGAGGCTCTTGTCCTCGCCCTCAGCCGCAGCGTCACAGGCCGCGAACAAGCGCCACAGTCGCTGCACGAAGCGCGCACAGCCCTCGATCCCGGCGTCGGACCACGGCAGGTCACGCTCGGGCGGCGAATCGGACAGCATGAACCAGCGCACCGCGTCAGCACCGTGGCGGGCGATGATCGCATCGGGGTCGACGACGTTCTTCTTCGACTTCGACATCTTGATGACGCGGCCGACTTCGACCGGCTGGCCATCGGCAATCAGCGTCGCGCCGTCGGAGGTGCGGTTGACATCCTCGGGGCCGAAGAACACCGGCACCCCGCGCGTTGCATCGATGCGGCTATAGGTCTCGTGCGTCACCATCCCTTGCGTGAACAGCGCGGCAAACGGCTCCTGCACGGTGATCTTGCCAATGTGGGCCAGCGCCCGCGTCCAGAACCGGGCGTAGAGCAGGTGCAGGATCGCGTGCTCGATACCGCCGATATAGTGCTGCACCGGCATCCACTTGGCGACCTCTTCGGGGTCGAAGGGGCGGTCGGCAGGCTGGCTGGCAAAGCGCAGGAAGTACCACGAGCTGTCCACGAAGGTATCGAGCGTATCAGTCTCGCGCCGCGCGGGCTTGCCGCACTTGGGGCAATCGACGTGCTTCCACGTCGGGTGGCGTTCGAGCGGATTGCCGGGAATGTCGAAGCTGACATCCTCGGGCAGGGTGACGGGCAGCTGGTCCTTGGGCACCGGCACCACGCCGCAAGCATCGCAGTGGATGAAGGGGATCGGCGTGCCCCAATAGCGCTGACGCGAAACGCCCCAGTCGCGCAGACGCCACACGGTGCGCCCTTCGCCCCAGCCTTCGCTTTCGGCGCGGGTGATGACGGCTTGCTTGGCATCCTCGACACTCATGCCGTTGAGGAAATCGCTGTTCACGATCACCCCGTCGCCCGCCTCGGCCTCACCCTTGAAGGGCTCGTCGGCCTTGGCCGGATCGGAGGCGACAACGCGCAGGATGGGCAGTTCGTACTTGGTCGCGAATTCGAAGTCGCGCTGGTCATGTCCGGGCACGCCCATCACCGCGCCGGTGCCGTATTCCATCAGCACGAAGTTGGCGATGAAGACCGGCAGCGCCTCGCCCGTGAAGGGATGCCGCGCGGTGATCGGCGTGCGATAGCCCAGCTTCTCCGCGGTTTCGAGCGCAGCAGCCGTGGTCGCGCCCTTCTTGCACTGGTCGATGAAGGCGGCGACCGCCGGATCGCCCGCCAGCCCCTGCGCAATCGGGTGATCGGCGGCGATGGCGCAGAAGCTCGCGCCGAAAATCGTGTCGGGGCGGGTCGAGTAAACCGGCAGCTTGCCGCCGTCAGACATATCGAAGCTGAACTCCAGCCCCTGCGACTTGCCGATCCAGTTCTCCTGCATCAGGCGAACCTTCTCGGGCCAGTCTTCCAGCTTGCCCAAGCCCTCCAGCAGATCATCGGCAAAGTCGGTGATCTTCAGGAACCACTGGTTGAGCTTGCGCTTCTCGACCTCGGCGCCGCTGCGCCAGCCCTTGCCGTCGATCACCTGCTCGTTGGCGAGCACGGTCATATCGACCGGATCCCAGTTGACGGTCGATTCCTTGCGGTAGACGAGGCCCGCTTCATACAGGTCGGCAAACAGCGCCTGTTCGTGGCCGTAATATTCGGGATCGCAGGTGGCGAATTCGCGCGTCCAGTCGAGCGCGAAGCCGATGCGCTGCAGCTGCGCCTTCATCTGGGCGATGTTCTGGCGCGTCCAGCCCCCGGGGTGAACGCCCTTTTCCATCGCCGCGTTTTCGGCCGGCATCCCGAAGGCGTCCCAGCCCATCGGATGCAGCACCTCGAACCCGCGCATCTTCTGGTAGCGCGCCAGCACGTCGCCCATCGTGTAGTTGCGCACATGGCCCATGTGGATGCGCCCCGAGGGATAGGGGAACATCTCGAGGATGTAGCTCTTGGGCTTGGGGCTATCGGAATCGGCGGTGAAGGTCCCCGCCTGCTCCCATGCGCGCTGCCAACGCCCGTCAGCGACGGACGGATCGAAACGGGTTTCAGTCATGTGAGCCTATCCGTGGAAGGGCGGTTTTGGTGTTACGAAGCGAGGGCTTGACGACGCAGGTCGCGGGCCTTGGTAAGGATGATGTCCTCAAGCTTCTGGACCGTCGCTGCCTGCACCGGGGCTTCGACCCAGTTGCCGCCTTCGTTCACCTGACGGCTCGCTGCGACGCGCAGGCCATCGGCGCGCAGATCCTGATCGAGGATCGTCACAGTCAGCTTGACGCGCTCGGTCGGGTTGGAGGGGTTGGTGTACCAGTCGGTCACGATCACGCCGCCGGCACTGTCCGCCTGAAGCAGGGGCGCAAAGCCCACCGTCTCCAGCGCCGCGCGCCACAGATAGGCGTTGACCCCGATGGTGTTGAGCTGCGCGGCAGCCAGTTCCGTGCGCGGACGGTCACGCCCGCCACAGGCTGTAAGGCCCACCAGCGACGCGCCAAGCAGCGCAAGTGCCATCGTGCGGCGAAGGGGAGCGGAATTGGCGCGTGTCACAGCCGGATCATCCTCATCATATGTCTCGGGCTCGCTCTATAGCCGCAAGCCCCCCTGCGGCAAGCATGATCCGTGAGGAAGCCTGCCGCGACCAGAAATGGCGGCAAGAGCGCGCCGGGGCTTTACGCAGGCTGAATTGGCCCTGCTTGTAAGTGGTTCTGTGTGCATGGAGCAACAGTCATCGGGGGAATCCCACCTGCTCGTCGCAAGATCATTGCAAGCGATTACGGCACACCTACACATATATGTGGAAAGACGGGCGACTCATGCAGGGTTAATGTTCCGTCTGCTTGGGCAAGAAGCCCGAAAAATTGATTGGAAACACGCTCGCGATGGCACGCAAGGCAGACAGAAAGACGAAAGCGCAGCATCTGCTGCCGCTTTTGGCGCTGTCCGGCGTGCTGGCGTTGACTGCCCCTACCGCGGGCCTCGCGCTGGCGGGCAAGGTCGCCCCTGCGCGCACCGCTGCTTCGCTTGAAGCGCTCGGCCTCGGGATGTTCACCCCCGCATCGGTCGATCCCGAACTCGCCGCCCGTGTGGCCGACAAGGCGCGCCTGCGCGGCATCCACTTTACTCCCGCAAGTGCGCCGACGGTGTCCGGCAAGCGCACGGTGACAGTCGCTATCCGCGTCGATGACGATACGGCGCAAGCGATTTCGGTCCGCAAGGTGCTGGATAGCGCCCCGGGCCGTGGCAGCGGCATCGCCGGACTCGATACAAGCCGGTTCCGGCTGGGCGCAGCGCGCGGCTACCAGAGCTTTGCGCGTACGGTCGATCTGTCGGCCAATGTCCGCAGCTTTGCAGCGCCCGATCTGGCGCAGTTCAAGCCTTCGACCCCCGTGGCGACCGACAAGCCCTCGCGTTTGCAGCCGCGCATCGAGCTGGAAGACCGCGAAATCGCGGGTCGTTCGCCCAACACCCTGGACTCGGTCGGGCAGCAGACGGTTGGCGTGGGCGGCAGCTTCCGCCTCTCGCAGAACCTCAATGTGATGGCCGGTGTGCGCTACTCCAAGGAGCGTGAACGGCTCGATCCGCTGACCAATTCGGTCAAGGATAGCCAGGCTGTCTACGTCGGAACGCAGATCAAGTTCTGATCTTCAGGTAATTTGCTGGCATTTCAGATGGTTGGGCGAAAGTCTGGCCGGTTTTGCTGCGGGTTAGGGCCGCGTTAGACCCCCCTTCGCCCGGGCTTGCCCCCCTTTGGTGCCGCTTCGCGCCCGCTTTGCCCCCCTTTCGCGGCGTTTTTCGCGGCACACCGGCATAGCTATTCGCAGCTTCCCCTTCCCCTACGTCACCGCTAGTCTCGCTGGCGCCAAGCGACGCGAAACAGGGGAGAATATCATGGGTCGGGTAGCCATCGTCACCGGAGGAACGCGCGGGATCGGAGCGGCGATCTGCAAGCGGCTCCAGCGCCAGGGCCACACGGTCATCGCCAACTACGCCGGCAACGAGGAAAAGGCCCGCGCCTTCACAGCGGCAACGGGGATCCCGGCCTACAGGTGGGACGTGGGCGACCACGAAGCGACCCTTTCCGGCGTGGCGCAGGTCGAGGCCGATCACGGGCCGGTCGACATCGTCGTCAACAACGCCGGCATCACCCGCGACGGCACCCTCCACAAGATGAGCTTCGAGGACTGGAACGATGTCATGCGCATCAACCTCGGCGGCTGCTTCAACATGGCCAAGGCGACCTTCCCCGGCATGCGGGAAAGGGGCTGGGGGCGGATCGTCAACATCGGCTCGATCAACGGCCAGGCGGGGCAGTACGGGCAGGTCAACTACGCCGCCGCGAAGAGTGGAATTCACGGATTTACAAAGGCTTTGGCGCAGGAGGGCGCGAAGTTCGGGGTGACGGTGAACGCCATCGCGCCGGGCTATATCGACACCGACATGGTCGCCGCCGTGCCCGCTCCGGTCCTCGAAAAGATCGTCGCCAAGATCCCCGTCGGCAGGCTCGGCATGGCCGAGGAAATCGCCCGAGGGGTGGCCTTCCTCACCTCAGAGAACGGCGGTTTCATGACGGGTTCGACCATGAGCATCAACGGCGGCCAGCATATGTATTGAGGCAATCGGGAACGAGACGGAGAGGCGCTCAAACCGCGCAAGCGACCCCTGCGCGGTCCCTGCAAACCAAAGGCCTATTTGTCCGTGGTGACCAACGCGCTGCCGTGGCGGTCCTTCCAATCGATGTGAAGGAAATCCGCCACACGGTAACAGGCAGGGCTGTCGTTATTGCCGAGCGTGATGATCGTTTCGCCAGTCCGCTCGTAGGTTCGCACATCGACGCACTGGCCATAGATCTTGCCCCCGTGGCCCCAGCGCAGATCACGCGGCAGGAAGTCTTCGCCGTAGCCCGTCGCGAAGAAGCCGAGGCCAAAGCCGTTGCGCTGGGGCGTGGTTGCCTGCTCGAGCAGCGCAGCCGGGACGCCCAACCTCCCGTCGCGCAGCGCCGTTACAAAGCGCAGCATGTCGCGCGCATTGAAGGATTGGCCGCCAGCGGGCCAACCCCCGTCCAGCACGGCAAAGCAATTGGGCATGCGCTCGTCACCCACCGCGGCATAGGCGACGGCCTGCGCAGGATTGTCGACCTTGCAAGCTTCATCCGCATGTGCGGCGTCCATTCCAGCGGGGAGAAAGATGTGCTGCGCCACGTAGCTGCGGTAATTCTGCCCCGACAGAACCTCGATCATGCGTCCCAGCAGGATCATCGTGTGGTTGCCATAGGCCTGATCACTGCCGGGCGGAAACGAAGGGCCCCTGTCGCCGTAGACTGCGACGAGCTCTGCCAGGCTGGGCTCCTTGCCGCCCCACCTTAGCGAGCCGGGATAGAACATTGCGTCATTTTCGCCGGCACCAGCGGTATGAGTCAGAAGCTGCCGGACGGTAACGGCGCGCATCTCGGCATTAGGGTAATCGGTCAGTACATCGCCAAGACTGGTGTCGAGAGTGATCTTGCCGGTCGCGACCTGCTGCAACACGGCGGTGGCAGTGAACATCTTGCCGGCCGAGGCAAGATCGAACCGGGTGTCGAGTTTGAGAGGGTCGCCGGATATCTCGTCGCGTGCACCATAGGCGCGCTCGAAGACGACTTCACCATCGCGCGCCACCAACACCACGCCCGAAAAGTCCCCGACAGCTTCGATGCCACGAATGTATCCGTCCAGTCGCTCCAGCGCCTGTCCGTCGGCTGGAGACTCCGCACACGCGGCTGAGCTGCCCATAAAGCTTGAAACAATCGCAATCGACAGCGCGACGGACCCGCAAATAACCGGGTTCTTCAGCCTACCCATACCGTTCACTCCGTCGTGATCCCCGCTACCTTCCACGCGCCACCTTCCCAGGCGAGCGAGACGCTTTCGGTCTGCGCGGTGCCGTTGGCATAAGCGGAGCGGAACTTGACCAGGCGATAGCCGGCCGGAGGAGTGGGCACGTATTCGTTGCTGACGATGTTGCGGGTCACCAGCTCGCCGAGGCGCGGGCGGAGGCGGGCCGAGACCTCGCTCCAGACCTTGAGCGTGTTGAGCCGGCGGAACTCCGCGCCCGTGGCGGCGTAGCTGTCCGCCCAGCGGCCCTTGTCGATCAAGTCGAGAAAGGCCTCTGCCGCGCTGGCGGCCGCGGCGGATTCGCTCACGGTTGCAGCTGCGGGCTCAGCGCCTGCGATGGTCTCGGTCAGGGAAACGGGGGCCAGCATCGACACGGGCGAGGCGGGCAGAAGCAGGGCGGCAAATATCAATGACATGGCAGTCATTCCCAGAAGGATGAGAGCAGGGCGCGGCCCTGCCCGCCGCCGGGTGGCGGATGCCGTCATGTCTGCCCCCGGACGGACATCGGGGGCATCCCCCAAAGGCTTGTCCCCCAGCGTTTCGGGGGTCTCACCCTCTTCCGCCAGCAACCGCCGCGCTGCTTCGCGGCTGCTGGTGACGCCGAGCTTGCGCCGCGCGTCGCGCAGCCGTTCGTTGATCGTGTGGACCGATAGCCCGAGCTCGCGCGCGGCGGATTTGGCATCATGCCCCCGCAGGATCAGGCGCAGGGTGTGCCGTTCCTTGTCGGTCAGGGCTTCAATCCCGAGGGTCATGGGGAGGGTGTAAGGCGATGGCGGAAAACGGGCCACCCCGAATTTCTCGTATTCCGCAGGCAGGACGAGTGCGCCACGCGAGAGGCTGGCGAGAACGCAGCGGTTTTGGCCGAGTTGAAAAAGCCCGACTGCGGATCACTTTCAGGGTGACGGGGAACGAAAGAGCGCGGCCTCAGCTGCGCTTCTTCTCGGCAACCAGCGCGTCCCATTCCTCCCAAGCGATAGCACGTCCCGGGTAGGCGACCTTGGAAAACGGCCACTCGCGGGCGATCCAGTCTCTCGTCCAACCGTAAAGCTCTGCGTCGAAGCCGGCCTGATATTCGGCGGCGGTGACCCACATGACGACTTGTGCGTCATAGCCCGGCACCTTGCTCGGGTAGACATAAACGCAACCGCGCTCGCGCGTGCCGTCGGGGGTGAGCACGGCGTAGGCAAAGGATTCGCGGCGGGCAAAGCGTCCCGCTTCGGTCTCCATGTCGACGATGGCATCCTTGAGCGTCAGCCCCTCGTTCGGCCAACCGGACGAGCGGGTAAAGGTCGCCTGCAGGTGCGCAATCGAGGACATGTAGGCGCGGTAGTCGATCTCGGTCAGCGCCGGACCGAGCGGGACGAGCCTGAAGCCCGGGCCCTCAATCTGCGTCGGCACCGCAAAACCGGGGGCGATCCATGGCGCGGGGGCAGCGGCGTCCAGCGCAGCTTCGGCCTGGCCAGAGGCTGCCATCAAGCTGCACAGCGCAAGCGCGGCTGCCATGCCATGGGCCAGAATTTTCATGCCACCGCCTCCTATTCCGAGTGCCGCCGAGCTTATCTCGGCGTGCGGGCGGTCGCCATGCGTTATCTGACCAGCCGGCTTCAACCCCGATACAATCCGTCGATCCGCTCTTGATAGCGGTCGCGGATCTTGTGGCGGCGGATCTTCATGCTGGGCGTCATCTCCTCGTTCTCGATCGAGAACGCCTCGTCCGCGAAGGCGAACTGGCGAACCTTTTCGATCACCGAGAGGTCGGCGTTGGTCCGGTCAACCGCGGCTCGCACAGCGTTCTTGAAGGCGGGCAGCTGCTGGAGCGCCGCCAGATCGAACTTCTCGCCATTCGCCCGCGACCATTCAAGCGCCCATTCGGCATCCGGCACGATCAGGCCTACCACATAGGGCCGCTTGTCCCCGCTCACCATCGCCTGCGCGATTTCGGGCTGGAGCGTCAGCATGCCCTCGACCTTCTGGGGCGCGATATTGTCGCCCTTGTCGTTGACGATCATATCCTTCTTGCGGTCGGTGATCTTGATCCGGCCCTTGTTGTCGAAGTGTCCGATATCGCCGGTGTGTAGCCAACCGTCCTTGAGCGTGCGCGCGGTTTCGGCCTCGTTGCGCCAGTAGCCGTGCATGACGAGCTCGCCGCGCACGAGAATTTCACCGTCTTCGGCAATCCTGACCTCGACTCCGCGCAAGGGGGGGCCGACGGTGTCCATCTTCAGGCCAACCTTGGGGCGGTTGCAGCTGATCACCGGCCCCGCTTCGGTCTGGCCGTAGCCCTGCAGCATGGTGAGGCCCATCGCGTCGAAGAAATTGCCGACTTCGGGGTTGAGCGGCGCGCCGCCCGAGACCATAGCCTTGATCCTGCCGCCGAACTTCTGGCGGATCTTCGGGCGCAGGGTCTTTTCAACGAGAAAGTCCATCGGACGATCACGAAGGCGCTTCTTCCCGTCCCTGCTGTTCCCGGCGATCTTGAGCGCGGCGTCCATCATGACGTTGGCGACTTTGCCCTGCTTTTCGATCTGCTTCATGATCCGGGTGCGCAACACCTCGAACAGGCGCGGAACGACAACCATGATCGTGGGCCGCGTTTCCTCGATATTGCTGGCAAGCTTTTCGAGCCCCTCGGAATAGAAGATCTCCGCGCCCACCCCGATGGGGAGATACTGCCCGCCCGAATGTTCATAGGCGTGGGAGAGTGGGAGGAAGGACAGGAAGCGTTCGTCCTTGATCCCGAAATCCTCGATCAGCACCTCGGCCGCGCCCGCGACGTTGCACAGGATCGCGCCGTGGTGCTGCATCACCCCGCGCGGGGCGCCGCCAGTACCGCTGGTGTAGATGAGACACGCGGTCTCGTTACGTTCGATGCGCGAGATGCGGTCATCCACCGCGGCGCGTGCTGCTGCGGCGTCTCCGGTGATTAGGGCGGCCCAATCATGATATTCGAAACTGCCCGATTGCTGGCGCTTCAGGTTCTCGATGCCGATGACGTGCTCGACCAGCCCGGTCTGGCCGATGGCTCCGACCACCGGGGCGAGTAGCTTCTCGTTCGAGACAAACACCGCGCGCGCACCCGAATTGTCAAGGATGTGCGCGTGATCGCGGCGGGTGTTGGTGGTGTAGGTGGGCACGGTGATGCAGCCGGCGGCCATGATCGCCAAGTCGGCGATGCACCATTCGGGGCGATTCTCGGACACGAGGGCGACGCGGTCACCATCTTCAAGGCCCATGCAGCGCAGTTCTTCTGCCAGCAAGCAGACTTGCTCGGCGGCGGAGCGCCAGGACTGCGTGACCCACTGTCCGCGCTCTTTGTGACCCAGAAACGGCGCATCACCCTTTTCGTCCGCGCGCTTCAGGAACAGCGCGACGAGGTTCTGGGCGTTGTCGATATCCTGCAGAATCAGGTCGTCCGCAGGGTTGGCGACCGCGCGGGCAGAATGATGCAGCGTGGGGGAATGCACTGGCAAAGGCTCCTGGTCCCTTCAGGTTGTCTTTCGCGGGCTCGATGCGGCCGCGTGCGAAGCTCTGATTAGAAGGTGTAAGCCATAGCGGCAAGATGGGTCAGGGTGTAACCATTGCCGCCATGCGCGGCTCGGTCGCCACCTCCCACGTGCCGTCCGCACGCCGCCCGAGGGCATTGGCCTTGATCGGCGCAGGCGCGATCCGGATGTTCGCATGGCCCAGCGCGGTCAGCGCGTCCTTCATCGGAACGAGCGCGCTGCCTTCCTCGATCAGCAGCATGTCTCCGAACGACATAGCGAAAGGCATGGCGAGCGCATCCTGCGCGCCGAGCCGGAAATCCAGCACGCCGATGATCGCGCGGGCAACCGTGACCGGAATGGTCGGCCCTCCGGCCGCGCCGATCACCAGCATGATCCTGCCGTCCGCGTCGTAAACGATGGTCGGGGCCATCGAGGATCGCGGGCGCTTGCCGCCCTCGACGCGGTTCGCCACCGGCTTGCCGTCCGCTTCGGGGGTGAGGGTGAAGTCGGTGAGTTCGTTGTTGAGGTAGAAGCCGCCGAAATGCAGGCCAGATCCGAAGGCGCCTTCAATGGTCGAGGTGTAGCTCACGGCATTGCCCTTGGCATCGACGACCGAGAAATGGGTGGTGCCGTTCTCCGGCTCTTCCGGCCCGTCGCCGCGGGCGAGCGGCGCGCCCGGGGGTACGCCTGCTTCGGCTTTGGCGAGCCTTGCGGCCGGATCGATCAGCGCCGAACGTTTGGCAAGATATGCGACATCGACGAGTCCAGCGGTGGGAACGGCGACAAAATCGGCATCGCCCGAATAAAACTCGCGGTCGGCATAGGCGAGGCGCTGGCTCTCGATGAACAGGTGCCAGAACACCGGGCTGTTGGGGCCAAGCTCCGCCAGATCGAAGCGTTCAAGCTGGCCGAGCATCTGTGCCACTGCGGTGCCCCCGGAAGACGGCGGACCCATCCCGCAAATGCGGTAGACGCGGTAGCGGGTGCAGACCGGATCGCGCTCCTTGGCAGTATAAGCGGCGATGTCGGCGGGTGTCATGCGGCCGTCCTGCGGTGTTGCGCCAGCGACATGGGCGGCGAGCGCTGC
The DNA here is from genome assembly GCA_027533455.1 of Porphyrobacter sp. GTDB lineage: Bacteria > Pseudomonadota > Alphaproteobacteria > Sphingomonadales > Sphingomonadaceae > Erythrobacter. The sequence continues at coordinate 455,748 of JAPZUC010000001.1, forward strand.
GGCGGCCTTGGTGCCGTACATGGCCTCCGGTCCCTCCTGCGCCAGTGCGCGGAAGGTCTCGGCGAGCGCGGGCACCTTGACTGTCGATCCGACCGCCAAGGGCGCGCCATCCGCGCCGAAAAACACCGCGCGCGCAGCGTCCGATTTGTCGGCGCGGCCCTTGTTCTGGGCAAGGGAATCGTAGAGCCGCCGGTTCATCACAAAGCCGCTCTCGGCGAGCGCGATCGCCGGTTCGAACAGCTTCGCCCAAGGCAACTTGCCATGTGCTGCATGGGCCTTGGCGGCCAGCGCAATGTTGCCCGGCACGCCGACGCTAAGGCCGGAGAAGACGCGATTTTCCCGATCGAGCAGCTTGCCGTCCGGCGTGAGAAAGCGCGTGGGCGTGGCCGCTGCAGGGGCCGTCTCGCGCCCGTCAAAGGTCTGGAGCAGGTCACTCTTCCCGTCGGCCCGCACCATGAAGCCGCCGCCGCCGATCCCGGAGCTTTGCGGTTCGACGACCGTCAGCGCGAGCATCACGGCGATCGCCGCATCGACTGCAGAACCACCTTGCGCGAGCACCGCCTCGCCCGCTGCAGTGGCGCGCGGATCGGCGCTGCTGACCGCGCCGACCGCCACCGGAGCGGCGGCATCAACAGCCGTGAGCGTGCGGGGCGTGGCACAGCCCGTAAGGGCAAGGGCCAGGGGTGCAATCAGGGCAGGGAAAATACGCATGGCCGTGGTGCTATTCGCTTCCCACCGCTTCGGCAATGCTGGCGAACCCGTCCCGCCGCATCAAAGCCTCCAGGCCGCGCACGATCCGCGCGCCGAGGCCGGGGCCTTCATAGACCATCGCCGAATAGAGCTGCACCAGGCTGGCACCCGCACGGATGCGCTCCCAGGCGTGTTCGGCCGTGGCGATCCCGCCGACGCCGACCAGCGGGATCGCAGCCCCGGTTGCCTTGCGAAAATCGCGCAGGCGCTGGGTTGCCAGCGCACGCAGCGGGGCACCTGAAAGGCCACCGGTCTCGCCTGCATGGTGCGAGCGCAGGTCGGGGCGGCTGATTGTGGTGTTCGACACGACCAGCGCGCCCAGCTGCTTGTCCAGGGCAATCCGGGCGATGGCGTCGATGTCCGCAGGTTCCAGATCGGGCGCGACCTTGAGGAACACGGGCGGCCTTGCAGAGCCGCCCATGGCCTCGTCCCGCGCGGCGATTACCGCCTCGATCAGCGCGGTCAGTGCGCCCTCGTCCTGCAACGCCCGCAGGCCCGGGGTGTTGGGAGAGGACACGTTCACGCACAGGTAGCTGGAGACCGGGGCCATCCTGCCCGCCATTACGGCATAATCCGCAATCCGGTCGGCGGAATCCTTGTTCGCGCCGATATTGACCCCGATGATCCCCGGCCGCCCGGCCCGTGCCTTCAGCCGTGCCAGTGCCGCCTCGGCGCCGCTATTGTTGAACCCCATCCGGTTGATTACCGCCCCATCCTCGACCAGCCGGAACAATCGCGGCTTGGGGTTGCCGGCCTGCGGAAGGGGGGTGATCGAGCCGACCTCGGTAAAGCCGAAGCCGAGGCCGAGCAGGGCGTCCGGAACCTCGGCGTCCTTGTCGAACCCCGCAGCAACGCCGACCGGATTTGGGAAGGCAAGCCCTGCCACATCCACTTCAAGCGGCCCCGGGGCAGCCGGTGCGCGGGGTGGAAGCGACGCCAGCCCGCGCAGCGCGAGGCGATGGCCGGTTTCGGAATCGAGCGCGAAAAGCGCGGGTCTGATGAGGCGGAACAGCATGGCCAAGCGCCTATTCCAGAGCGGCCCCGGTGTCGAGCGGGGCGACACGCTTAGCAGCCTGAGACCTTGTCCTGATACTCCCCCAATTTGCTTGTCGCTTGCATACAATTCCGAACAAGATTCGTAGGCTATCAGGGACCCGCGACCCGAAGGGCTCGGAGCAGCGATGCAATGAGTTCCTCAACTCAATGGGCGGCGTTCCCCTGTGGACCGCCGCCCTTTTTTGCGCGTATGACTCGCGCATGCGCAAATTGTGACGTGAAGGCTGCTGACTGCGATGGATGGCCAACCTTCCCCCGGCGATCAGCCCGGACATAAGCCCAATCTTACTCCGGCTGCGCTGATCGCGCTCGATTACATCGCGCCGCCACCACCGCTCGCGCCATTCGTCACCACGCTTTACCATTTCCGCTGCGATGAGCCGCGGATCCGTGACATCCAGCCCGCTTCGATTGGCCAGCTGTGTTTCTTCCCGCACGGCAAGGGCGAGATGCTGTTCAAACAAGGGCATCGTGACCCCAATCATGAGATCGGCTTGCTCACCCCGCTGTCGCGCGCCGCGCTGATCGAGGTCGAGGGGCCGTTCCATGCTTTCGGCGCGGCCCTGACGCCGGTGGGTTGGGCAGCGCTGACGGAGCTTCACGCAGGTCAGCACTGCGACCGACTGCTGGCCGCCGCCACAGTGCTTGGTCCGCAGATCGAGACGCTCGGGCAGGAATGGCTTGCCGCCTATCGCGATGGCAGGATGAGCGGACGCGAATGCGCGCTGGCAGTCGGCGGGTTTATCGCAGCCAATCTCAAACCGCTTAATGCGCGCCATCTCGAACTGATTGCAGCGACCGGGCACTGGCTCGGCGCGGCCTTCAATCCGGAGGTGGGCGAGCTTGCCGGTGTGGCGGGCTATTCCGCGCGGCAGGTGCAGCGTCTGGTCGAGCGCTATTTCGGCCTCCCGCCCCGCGCTCTCGCCCGCAAGTACCGCGCGTTGAGGGCGGCAGCGCTGCTTTCAGCCCCGCAATTGTCGCTCGAAGACGAGGCCGAGATCGCCGAAGCCTTCTTCGACCAGCCCCACATGATCCGCGAGATCGCGCACTTCGTCGGCCGCACCCCGGCACGGCTCGGCGATGCGTCCACGCCTTACCTCGCCGAGATGATCGACGCGAGGAACCTCCGCGAACTGAACGGCTGATCCCGGCCACGCGAGCGCTGATGCGACTCGACAAGTGGCGGTCGGTTGCGCATGAAGACGCAATTCGGGGCCTTCGTGCCCCTTTTGGGTCGCGCCACACCTGACAGGAGGCCCTCGCTCTGGCGAGGGGAGGTTGGTTGCCGTTTCGCACGCGAATGATCCCGCCGCCGGCTGACGCCGCTGGGTTGGTGCATACCTTCTACGTCATCGAAACCGATGAACCGCGGATCGAGGAGGCGGTACCCGCCTACTCGGCGCAGCTCATTATCATGGTGCGCGGGCGGGTGAGCTTCACCTTTGCCCAAGGGAATACGGGCCATTCTGCAACCGTCTTTATCAACGCGCCGCAGCTACGCAGCTCCCTCTGCGTATTGGAAGGCCCCGTCCTGCAGGTGGGTGCCTCGCTGACCCACGCCGCGTGGCAGCGGCTCTCCAATCTCCCGGCGGACGAAGTCCACGACCGCTTACTCCCCGCAGAGGCAGTGCTGAGCGCCGACCAGATCGCCGCGCTGGAGGCCGCCGCTGGCGCGTGTCAGGAGGGGCTGATCACTCCCGAGGCTCTGTGCACCCTCCTGACCGAGGTCATTGCCGCCGGCCCCCACGCTCCTCGCGCCAATCATTTGGCGGTCGTCGATGCAATCCTGCATTGGCTGGGGAGCGGCTTCGACCCGGTGCTTGCCGATCTTTATGCCAGCGTCAGGGTGTCGCCGCGGCAAGTCCAGCGCATCTGCCGGCGCTTCTTCGGAGTGGCGCCCGCGCAAGTGCTCAAACGCTTCCGGGCCTTGCGCGCGGCCATGCTGCTGGCCCAGCCGACGCTCAGCCAGGAGCTCTATGACCAGATCATGGCGACCTATTTCGATCAAGCCCACCTGATCCGCGATATCCGCCGCTACACCGGACGCACGCCGACGCAGTTCCGGCAACAATCGCTTTCGAGCGAATTGCTTGATCCGGCCGCGCATGGCGATGCCGGCTCCCCGCTGAAATCCGCCGCCGAGTAAGTCTGCGCGCGGCCCCGCTTTGGCGGTTGTAATGCGAGCAAACTCCTCCTAATTGCGAATTCGGACTGATTCCGTCCGAATTGAGAACCGCTCGCAAATGCGCCTGTCCAACCTTGCCGATTATGCCGTCATCACGATGTGCCAGGCCGCACTCCATTGCGGCAACGGCCGGGTGAGCGCGTCGGAGCTTGCGGCTGAAACCGGCCTCCCGGTGCCGACGGTGCAGAAGCTTGTTTCCAAGCTTACCGGAGCAGGATTGCTGCGGAGCGTGCGCGGGGCGCATGGCGGCTTGCAGCTCGGCCGGCCTGCGGCGGCGATCACCGTGGCGGACATTGTCGAGGCGATCGAGGGGCGCATCTCGCTCACCGCCTGCGTCGATCACACCCCCTGCGAGTTCGAGACCGGGTGCAACATGAAGCCGCATTGGCCGATCATCAACAACGCACTGCGCGGCGCGCTGGCGGGCATCACTCTTGCCCAGCTGCGCGGCCCGATCGCGCCTGCGCCGACCCCCATTACCGAGGACCATCTGGCATGAGCGATAACATCGAAATTCAGGCCAAGCCCGAAACGGATATCGAGGCACGCGAAGCCGCGGCCAAGGTCGCCGATTACGAGCATGGCTGGTCGTCGGACATCGAGACCGAGTTCGCCGAGAAAGGTCTCACCGAAGACACGGTGCGCTTCATCAGCGCCAAGAAGAACGAGCCTGAGTGGATGCTCGAATGGCGCCTCAAGGCCTTCCGCCTGTGGCAGACCATGGAGGAGCCGGACTGGGCCAAGGTCGGCTATCCCAAGATCGACTATCAGGACGCCTATTACTACGCCGCGCCCAAGAAGAAGATCGAACTGGGTTCGCTTGACGAGCTCGATCCCGAGATCAAGCGCATCTACGACAAGCTCGGCATTCCGCTGGGCGAGCAGGAAGTGCTTGCCGGGGTGAAGGGCGCGAAGAAGGTCGCGGTCGACGCGGTGTTCGATTCCGTCAGCGTCGCCACCAGCTTCCGCGAGGAACTGCTGCGCGCGGGCGTGATCTTCCTCTCGATCTCCGAGGCGATCCGCGAATATCCCGAGCTGGTGAAGCAGTGGCTCGGCAAGGTCGTGCCGGTGCGCGACAACTACTTCGCGGCATTGAATTGCGCGGTCTTCTCCGACGGCACATTCGTCTACGTGCCCGAAGGCGTGCGCTGCCCGATGGAGCTCAGCACCTATTTCCGCATCAACGCTGAAAACACCGGCCAGTTCGAACGCACCCTGATCATCGCCGACAAGGGTGCTTACGTCAGCTACCTCGAAGGCTGCACCGCGCCGATGCGCGACGAGAACCAGCTCCACGCCGCGGTGGTGGAACTGGTCGCGCTCGACGATGCCGAGATCAAGTATTCCACGGTGCAGAACTGGTATCCCGGCAATGCCGAGGGCGTGGGCGGCATCTACAATTTCGTCACCAAGCGCGCGCTGTGCCAGGGTGACCGCTCGAAGGTCAGCTGGACGCAGGTCGAAACCGGCTCTGCGGTGACGTGGAAATACCCCTCCTGCGTCCTCAACGGCGAGGATAGCGTGGGCGAGTTCTACTCGGTCGCGGTGACCAACAATTACCAGCAGGCCGACACCGGCACCAAGATGATCCACAACGGCAAGAACAGCCGCTCGACGATCATCTCCAAGGGGATTTCAGCGGGCAAATCGAACAACACCTACCGCGGCCTCGTCCGCGTCGGCCCGACGGCGAGCGGTGTGCGCAACTTCACCCAGTGCGACAGCCTGCTCTTGGGCGACCAATGCGGCGCGCACACCGTGCCCTATATCGAGGTCAAGAACCCCAGCGCGCAGATCGAGCACGAGGCGACCACCTCCAAGATCAGCGACGAACAGCTGTTCTACGCGATGCAGCGGGGCTTGGGCGAAGAGGAAGCCGTGGCGCTGATCGTCAACGGCTTTGCCAAGGACGTGCTGAAAGAGCTGCCGATGGAGTTTGCCGTCGAAGCGCAGAAGCTGCTGGCGATTTCGCTCGAGGGGAGCGTGGGGTGAAGATTCGAACTCTGCTTTGTGCGACCGCTTTTTCATTGTCCCCTTCGGTTGCGTTGGGGCAAGGGCAACCAGAAGTCAGCGACTTTAGCCAATGTGTAATCAAGGAAGCTTCGCGCCTCGCTCGTGGCCCTGATCCAGCAAATTTGATTGTCGAAGCAGCGATTATCAAATGCCGCCCAGTTTTGGCCGCTTACATCGAATCTGCTCCAAAGGACCCTCTGGCGGCGCGGCAAGATGCACGCAAGATGATCAGAGACACGCTGACCGACATGGCAAGAGATGAAGCTCTGGTTGCGGTTCTGGAGTTGAGAGCATCAAAATGACCACCCGCAAAACCCTCGCCCTCAACCCCGAGGCTGCCTCCGCCGCCGAAGCCCCCGCGCTCAAGAAGAAGGGCCGCGGGTGGGAGATTTCGGACAAGCGGCTCGACGCGCTGCACGAACAGGCGCGCGAGCTGCGGCGCCATTCGTCTGAGGCGCACAAGGCACTGGCCGCGAAGTTCACCGCCGCTGATCTGGGCCGCTACACCTTCAAGCGGTTTGCTGTGGTCGGCAGCGCGATTGTCGATTTCAACTGCCACAACCTCGGCCTCGCGCTGGCGATTGACGAGGAGGGACAGAACGATGCTCTCGCCAAGCGCCGCGACAAGAGCCTCGAGAGCGTTGGTATCAAGGTGATGCGGATCGCGGCCACCGACATCCTTGAAGACATCGACGCCGTGTTGAAGCAGCTCACGCAGGTGATGCGCGACCGGATCGAGGAACGCAAAGCCGCCGCCCGCGCGCACAAGGCGGCCAACCCCAAGCAGACCTATTCGCGCCCCAAATCGGGCGACAAGCCGCAGGGCGATGCGCAACGCCCCCCAAGGAAGTATTGATGCTCGAAATTACCAACCTCCACGCCTCTGTCGGCGACAAACCGATCCTCAAGGGCCTCACCCTCTCCGTCCCCGCGGGTGAAATCCACGCGATCATGGGGCCCAACGGCGCGGGCAAATCGACGCTGTCGAACGTGTTGGGCGGCAAGCCCGGTTACGAGGTGACCGCGGGCAGCGTGACCTTCCGGGGGGAAGACCTGCTGGCGCTCGACCCGCATGAACGGGCGGCGAAAGGCCTGTTTCTCGGCTTCCAGTACCCGGTCGAAATTCCCGGTGTCTCCAACGTCCAGTTCCTGCGCGAGGCGCTCAATTCGCAGCGCAAGGCGCGCGGGGAAGCGCCTTTGAGCGGCGGCGAGTTTCTGAAGCTCGCCAAGGACAAGGCCGCGCTGCTCAAGATGGACATGGAAATGCTCAAGCGGCAGGTCAATGTCGGCTTCTCGGGCGGCGAGAAGAAGCGCGCCGAGATGGTGCAGATGGGCATTCTCGACCCGGCCTTCGCGGTGCTGGACGAGACTGACAGCGGCCTCGATATCGACGCGCTCAGGATCGTCGGCGCAGGGATCAACGCTATCATGCGCAGCCCCGACAAGGCTGTGCTCCTTATCACCCACTATCAGCGCCTGCTTGACGTCGTCGCGCCCGACAAGGTCAGCATCCTTGCTGGCGGCCGCATCGTCGAGACCGGCGGCCCGGAACTTGCGCTGCGGCTCGAGGCCGAGGGTTACGATTCGGTGATGGCGTGACGACAGCCACTCTCCCGACCCGCCGCGACGAAGCGTGGCGCTATGCCGATATGGACGGCGTGGCGCGGCTTGGCGTTGCGGCGCTCGATGTTTGGAAAGAAATCACCCTCGCGCCCGGTGAGACCCGACGCCACGCGATGGTGGTCGGTTCGGCCGCGCCTGAATTGCACCGTATCCGCCTGACCATCGGCGAAGGCGCGCGGGCGGAGCTGTTCGTGACCAATGCCGGCGGCGATTACACCCGCGTCGAAGTGGAAGTGCGGCTCGCCAAGGGTGCGCATTTCGAATTCGGCGGCGTCACCATCGGCGGAGCGGGCGTCACCCGCGAATTCGTGACTCAGGTGATCCATGCGGAACCCGAAGCGACCTCCAACCAGACTATCCGCGCCGTGCATTGGGGCGGGGCGACGGGCAACTTCCTCGGCGAGATCAAGGTCGCGCGCCATGCGCAGAAGACTGACGCGGCGCAGGACTTCAAGGGCCTGCTGCTTGAAGCCGGGGCGAGCGCCAATGCTGTCCCGCAGCTCGAAATTTTCGCCGACGATGTCAAGTGCGCGCACGGGGCGACCGTGGGTGAGTTGGACGAAGCTGCGCGCTTCTACATGATGGCGCGCGGGGTCGATCCCGCCTCGGCGCAGCGGCTGCTGGTGCAAGCCTTCATCGGCGATGCCTTCGTGGCGCTGGAGGACGAGGCCGAGCGCGAGACGCTGCTCGATGCCGCGCTGGCGGCGCTGGAGGGGGCCAAGCTGTGAGCGACGCCGCTACCATCACCCGCGACCTGCGCGCAGACTTCCCCGGCATGGTCACCCATGACGGCAAGCCGTGGCACTACCTCGATACCGCCGCCACCGCGCAAAAGCCGCGCGCAGTGATCGACGCTATGGCCCGCGCGCTGGGCGAGGATTACGCGACGGTCCACCGCGGGGTCTACACCCGCTCGGCCGAGATGACGCTCGCTTATGAATCGGCGCGGCGCACGGTTGCAGGCTTCATCGGCGGCAGCGAGGACGAGCTGGTCTTTACCCGCGGCGCGACCGAGGCGATCAATCTTGTCGCGCAGACGTGGGGCCGCGCGAACCTGAAAGCTGGCGACCGTATCCTGCTCTCGCAGGCTGAGCACCATTCGAACATCGTGCCGTGGCAGATGGTCGCCCATGAAGTGGGCGCGGTGATCGACGTCTGTCCGCTGACATCTGACCACCGGATCGATCTCGATGCGGCAGAAGTCATGCTGACCGAGCGCCACAAGCTGGTCGCGCTGGGCCACGTCTCCAACGTTACCGGTGCCCTGCTTGATGCCCCGCGCGCCGCCGCGCTTGCCCACAAGGTCGGCGCCAAGCTCTTGCTCGACGGGTGCCAGAGCGCACCGCACATGGGCGTCGACGTCGCGGCACTGGCCTGTGACTTCTACGTCTTCTCCGCGCACAAGCTCTACGGCCCTACCGGGATCGGGGCGCTCTGGGCCAAGGCGGAACTCCTGGCCGAGATGCCTCCCTATCAGGGTGGCGGAGCGATGATCGACCGCGTGACCTTTGCCAAGACCACCTATGCCTCTGGCCCCCAGCGCTTCGAGGCAGGCACGCCTGCCATCACCGAGGCCATCGCCTTCGCCGCCGCCGCCGATTACGTCATAGCCATCGGCCCCGGGCGTATCCACGCGCATGAACAGGCACTTGTCGCCCGTCTGCGCCAGGAACTCGGAGCGATGAATGATGTCACCCTGTTCGGCCCCGACGACAGCGCCGGGATCGTCAGCTTCGCGCTGGACGAGATCCACCCTCACGATCTCGGCACCATTCTCGACGAGAGCAACGTCGCGATCCGCGCCGGACACCACTGCGCCCAGCCCCTCATGGACTACCTCGGCGTTCCCGCCACCGCCCGTGCCAGCTTCGGCCTGTATTCGACCGAGGCCGATGTCGACGCGCTGCTCGCCGGAATCGCCCGCACCCGCAAGATTTTTGGAAGAGGATGAGCACCATGGACAGCTCTGCCGATCACAACGACATGACTACCGACAAGCCACCGCGCGCCCGGGTCTCGGATGCCGTGGACACTGGCGAGCAGGCACCGCGCAGCCGCGACTATCTCGACGGCTTCCTGTCAGCCAAGCCTGCCGCCGATGCTGTGGGCGGCGATGGTAGCGACCTGCAGGCTGACGTCATTGCGGCGCTGCGCGAGATCTTCGATCCGGAAATTCCGGTCAACATCTACGACCTCGGCCTGATCTACGGCGTGGAGGTGGACGACAACCGCGACGCCACGGTCACCATGACACTCACCACGCCGCATTGCCCTGTCGCCGAAAGCATGCCGGGCGAGGTCGAGCTGCGCGTTGCCAGCGTCCCGGGCATACGCGATGCCGAGGTCAATCTCATCTGGGACCCGCCATGGGGACCGCACAAGATGAGTGACGAGGCGCGGCTCGAGCTGGGGATGCTGTGACTGCGTCACCCACTCTGACGGTCGCTTTGGCCGACTACCGCGACGCCCGCGATGCGGCGGATGTCGTGGTGCTGCTCGATGCCTATGCGCGCGATCCGATGGGCGGGGGTGCGCCACTGGCCGAAGACGTCAAGGCGCGACTCACCAGCGATCTGGCTGCCAACCCCCAAGCCTTTTCGCTGCTCGCGCGACTTGGTGACCGCGCTGTCGGCCTCGCCAATTGCTTCATGGGCTATTCGACCTTCGCCGCCGCGCCGCTGGTCAATATCCACGATCTCGCGGTGCTGCCGGGCCATCGCGGTGCAGGTATCGGCAAGGCGCTGATGTCCGCGATCGAGGTTGAGGCCTTGAAGCGCGGGGCGTGCAAGATCACATTGGAAGTGCTGACCGGCAATCCGGCGCGGCATCTTTACGCCCGCGAAGGCTATGGCGATTATCAGCTTGACCCCGCCACCGGGCATGCGCTGTTCTGGCAGAAGAGGCTGAAATGATCGATACGACCACAACATCGCGCCCCGCCCCCAAGGCCGCCGTGATCCTTACGCCCAGCGCGGAGGCGCGTATCGCCGATCTGATGAGCAAGGCTCCGGCAGACGCGATCGGCGTGAAGCTCTCGACCCCGCGCCGCGGCTGCTCCGGCCTCGCCTATTCGGTCGACTACGTCACCACCGAGGCCAAGTTCGACGAGAAGATCGTCACCCCCGGCGGGGTGTTCTACATCGACGGTGCGAGCGTGCTTTATCTGATCGGCAGCGTCATGGACTGGCGCGAGGACGATTTCACCGCCGGCTTCGTGTTCGAGAACCCCAACGCCAAGGGCGCTTGCGGCTGCGGTGAAAGTTTCATGGTGTAAGCCGCCCTCGCGAGGCGGTTATCAGCTTTCCTGCGCCAGCCGTGCGATCTGGCGGCGTTCCAGATCGTCGATTTCGCCATCGGCATCGACCGTGCCCTCGAGCCATTCGCTCTCGTAATCGGTGACCTGCTCGCCTTCAGCTGCGAGGGTTTCGATATAGGTCTGTGCAGGCTTTGGTGCCTTCTTGCCGAACACCTTGCCGAAATGGTTGCCGACATTGGGCAGTTAGCGGATCACCTCGCCCATGAACCGGCCGACATTGGCCTTGTTGTCGGTGACGAATGCTTCGAGTTCGCGCTTGCGTTCATGGCTGAGCTGCGCGTTCGGCAGCACGAAGCCCTTCATGAAGTTGGCAACGCCATCGATGAACAGATCGTCCCACTCGGCCGCGTTCTCGTCGGCGAGGGTTGCGTTCTTCAAGCGGAACAGCATCTCCGCCTCGAACCGCGATACTGCCGCCGGACCATGACCGCCGCTGGCAAAGATAACGCGGCGGATGATGCGGCATTCGGCGGCGCTGATGTGGGTCGCGCTGAGATCGCCCCCGTCGGGGATCGGTCCGGTGCCGGTGAGAACCTCGCGCTCGATCTGTTCGAGCACATAGTTCTTCAGCCGGTCCGGCACATTCTCGGCGCGCTCGATGATGCGAACAATGGCTTCCAGCCCGACGAGGCTTTCGACCACACCATCCGCGTCGATCTGGCCGATCATCCACTCGGCCTCTTCCTCCGAGCATTGCAGGCGCGGCGGGGTGCCGTTCAAAACGAACTCGCCGATCGCTTCGACAAAGAAGTCACACCATTCGGGGCTGCGTTCCTGCAAGGCGGTGTTGACCGCGAACAGCGCCTCGGCTTCCTCGCGGGTGACGATTCCATCGCCTCAGCCTTCGCAGCGCAGCGCCAGCAGTTCTTCGGCGGTGATCTGTCCATCCGCCGCCGCGCGCTGGGCGATGTCGATGAATTGGGTGGTCATGCGGTCTTCCCTTGAGATCTCGCGGGGAGACATGCCACCATCGGGCTTAAGGCGGAGTTACCGCCGTTCCACTTCGCGGATGCAGGCGCCCGGATCGGCGGCTGCACCGCCCTGCCGCAGCCGTGCCTCGACATGGGTCGCAGTCAGCTCTGCGGCGGCAGCGACGGGGTAGAGGAAGATGTCGAGCACGCAGGTCGGCCCTGCGAACTGGAGCTTGCGCGCGTCGCCCTCAGCAAGGTCGATGCGAGGCGGGCCGAAGCGCCGGGTCAGCGTGTCGGCCCGCGCGCCGATCACGCCGCCGAGACCCTGCGGCGACATCACCTCGGGCACTACCACGATACTGCTGCGCGGCGCGCTGGCGGCAGGACGGGCGCCGGTGCGCGGTGACGGCGCCGGATTGCCGCCCCCGGCACAGGAGGCAAGCATCGTCGCAACCGCGGCGAGGATTGCGATCCCCGCCCTCAAGGCCGCGCGCCCGTTGCAATCCGTCGCAGCACCAGATGGGCCCCCGCTGCTGCACCGACCAGCGGAGCGAGCAGATTGACGAAGGGCACCAGCATCAGCCCCGCCACTGCGGCGCCAAGCAGCATCCGTTCGGCTCGCGGCACCGGGTTCGCGCGCTCGTCACCGCTGCAATGCCGCTGCCAAGCCATGTCGGTAAGCTCGCGCCCGAGCAGAACCGCGTTGACGCCAAGGAACACCACCGCCGGGCCAATCGCGGTGAACACCAGCACCACCGCCAGCGGCACCGCCAGCAGGTTGTACCCCAGCGCGCGCAGGAGGCTTCGGCTTGCGGCTGCGACTTCGCGGGTGAGGGGCAGAGGCCGCGCCGTGGTAGCGAAGGCCGGATAGTGCCGCACTTCGACCGCGGCGACGACTTCGTCTGCGAAGAATTGGAGCACTGCCAGCGCCACAATCCGGAACAGGAACCACATCGCCAGCGGCACCATGATGACTGCCGCCACTCCGGCCCAGCGCCCGTCCAGCGCGTACCTCTCGGCCAGAGCGGCGAGCCCGAAATAGAGGCCGACCCCGACTCCTGCGAACAGAACCAGCGTAATCGCGATGCTCTTGACCGCCACTCGCACCACCGCGCGGTCACCAAGCTGGCTGAAAGCTTTCACGATAGCGGCGGGCACGGCGGACATGGCATCATCCGATGCGAGGCCACCACAGCGAAGTCAACGCGTCTACGCTGCACCGCACACAGATCGCTTGGCGTGGCTGCCGAAGGCGGCTAGGCGCGCGGGCAATCTCCAAGGAAGGAAGTTCTCCCCGTGCCTGAAGCTAATCCGCCCCGTTACGATGTGATCGCCATCGGCAATGCCGTGGTCGACGTGATTGCCTCCTGCGAGGAAGAGCTGATCGAAGAGCTTCAGCTTAACCGCGGCGGCATGACCCTGATCGACGAGGCGCGGGCCGACGAGCTTTACGAAGCCATGCCGCCTGCGCGCGAGCTTTCGGGTGGTTCGGCTGCGAACACGCTGGCCGGATTAGCGACGCTCGGGCTCCAATGCGCCTTCATCGGCCAGGTCGCCGACGACCAGCTCGGCAAGGTGTTCCGCCACGATATGCGCGCCACCGGCATCGACTTCGATACGCCCGGCCGTGACGGCGAACCCGCCACCGGCCGCGTGCTGATCTTCGTGACGCCCGATGGCGAGCGCACGATGAACACCTTTCTTGGCGCGGGCCAATTCCTCCCCGCCGCAGCGCTTGACGAAGACCTCATCGCATCGGCTGCGATCCTCTATCTCGAAGGCTATCTGTGGGATCCGGAGGAGCCCCGCCGCGCTATGCGCCGCGCCATCGAGGTCGCGCGCGATGCGGGCAGGAAGATCGCCTTCACCGCTTCCGAAAGCTTCGTGATCGACCGCCACGGTGACGATTTCCGCAGCATGATCGAAGAGGGCATCATCGACATCCTGTTCGTCAACGAGACCGAACTGGCCACGCTGACGGGCGAGGATGACTTCGAGGCCGGCCTTGCGGCTGTCGCGGGCAAGGTGCCGGTGCTGGTCGCTACCCGCAGCGAAAAGGGCGCGGTCGCCGTCGCCCATGGCGGGCGGGCGGATGTGGCTGCGGTGCCTGTCATCAAGGTGGTCGACACCACCGGCGCAGGCGACCAGTTTGCCGCCGGGTTCCTGTCAGGCTACGTCAAGGGCGAGCCGCTGACCCGCTGCCTCAAGCGCGGGGCAATCTGCGCTTCGGAAGTGATCTCGCACTATGGTCCGCGGCCCGAGGCCGACATGCTCAAGCTGATGGACGAGCGGCTTTAGGTCTTTCGCTCGCCCCTCCGGGCGAGCGTCTTCGGCGCGTTTCGACCCCTTCGGGGTCGAGCGCCTGCGGGCGGGCGGTCGCCCTTGCGGTCGTTGCGCGACCGGGCTCCTGCGTGTCAGCCTTCCGCTGGCACGTCCTCGGAGCTTTCCCTCAGCCTGCCGCTGCCGCTGCGGTCCGCCGCTTGGGCGACTTGCCCGCCTCCCAACCGAGCCACACCGTCGCCGCCCCCGCCGCGATGCCCAGCGCCAGCGTCACCGCTGGCGGGATGGCGGCGTATGCAGCAAAGCCCGCAGTGATCGCGGGGATGAAGGGCGCAAACCACATTACCACGCCCTGAAACGCCGTGAAGCCCGCCGCGATCAGCCACGGCGCGCCGTGCTTGCGGTTCATTGCCCACAGCACCAGCGCAAAACCTGCGGCCAGCCCGTCGCTGATCGCGATCGTATCGAGGATGGCGTGCGGAAAGTCGCTCCCGATCACGTTCATCCACGGCAAGTAGATGTCCATAACCCGGCTGAACGGGCTTTCGAACAGGATCAGCGGGGTCGCGAGCATGTAGCCTGCGTGGAGCTTCACATTCCGGCGATGCTTCAGCGCCAGATAGAAAAGCGTCAGATAGGCCACGATCGCGATCCCCATGCCCACCCCGAACGTCGGGCCGAGCGCGGCGGTCACGGGAGAGCCGCCGGCCGCGAAATTGGCGGAGGTGACATTGATGATCATCATGAAGCCAAGAATCAGGAACGGGAACAGCACGAAACTGGCCCGGCCCATCTGGCGGTGGAGGGCATTGGCGCGGCGCTGGATCGTCAGGTGCTGGGCGATCAGCAGCGCGAGCCATGTCATCGACGAGATCGCATGGACATGGAAGGCGAGCGGCGCCGGGCCCTCGGCCGCGAAATAGCTCGCCCAGAAGCCGGCCATGATGACCAGTAGCACGAATCCGACGAAATAATGCGCATGACGATACGGCATCGAGATCCCCTTCTCGAACGGGGCCAAGGATCAACCTACCACTATCCGGTTGCGGGGCAAAGCCCGCCCGCTGTCACTCGTCGGGGACGTATCCCGCGTGGCGCAGGGTCACCATATAGGCCGCGATCTGGTCGATCTGCGCGCGGGTGAGGGTGAAATCCATGTCCTCGGGGTAGTTGTGTGCTTCTGCCAGCCAGTCCGCGAGTGACGTTTCCGAAAGGCCAGGCCGGTTGGCAATGGCAGCGAAGCTGGGCGAGCGCGGATTGGGTGAGAGGAACGGCGGCTCGACCGCGTGACACCCCCCGCAGGCACCTTCGACGAAGGCCGGCGCGCGGGTATCGCGCGAGGGCGAGGTTGCCTTGCCGAGCATCGGTGGCGGGTTCTCGTCCCCCGGGGTCTGGCAAGCCGAGAGCGCCAGTAGCGGCGCAGCGAGAAGCGCGATGGCGCGAAGCGGGTGCGGTGTCATGCTGCTCCTATCCTGCATGGCGGGGCCAACGTCCTTGATCGGGATCAATTTTGCTCCGACTGCTCTCGCGCGCCGCGCAACCGAAACTGGGCAGGAGCGTTTGAGAGGTAGGGGCAATGATTGCACGCCTTCGAGGAGATATGCCCGTGAACGCCAAGCCTGCCGCCACCCCCATGCCCCGTCCTTTCCGCCGTCTCGGCCTGCTGGCAGCAGGGCCGATCCTCCTTGCCGGGCAGAACGCGCAGGCTGCCTCGCAGGATGATTGGGACACCGCGAGCGACGTCGCGGTCGGCGGACTGCTGCTGTGGTCGGTCGGCGTTCCGGCTGCCAAGGGGGACACCCAAGGCGCGCTTAAGGCGGGCGGATCGGCGGTCGCGGCGTTCGGCGCGGCGCAGGCCTTGAAGCAGGTCTTTCCCGAGCAGCGCCCCGATGGCAGCGGTAATGACAGCTTCCCCTCGGGACACACCGCCACCGCCTTCGCCGCTGCGACCAGCATACTCGAACGGCGCGGACCGGAAGAAGGCATCCCCGCCCTCGCCCTCGCCAGCTTCGTCGGCCTCGCGCGGGTCGAGGCGGACAAGCACTACTGGTACGATGCTGTTGCCGGGGCGGCACTGGGCGCTGGTGCCGGGCTGCTTATCACGCGACCCAAGCCCGACAAGAACGGGCGGATTGCCGTGATCGTCCCGTGGGGTGACACTCACAGCATCGGCCTGCACGTCGCCGCCCGGTTCTAGACGCCCCGCTCCCGTGCCACTTCGCGCCAGCCGATGTCGCGGCGGCAGAAGCCGCTGGGGAAGTTTACCTTGTCGACGGCTTCGTAGGCCAGCCGCTGCGCTTCGGTCACGCTCGCGCCCATCGCGGTGACGGCGAGCACGCGCCCGCCGTTCGCCACCAGCGTGCCGTCCTTCAGAGAGGTGCCGGCGTGGAAGACCTTGGCCCCGTCCGGTTCGACGCCCGACAGATCAATCGCGCCGCCTTTTTCCGGCGTGCCGGGATAGCCCTTGGCTGCCATCACCACGGTGAGCGCAGTCTCGCTACGCAAGGCGACTTCGGCGCCCGCCAACTCGCCATGCGCACAGGCGAGAAGGATCGGCACCAGATCGCTCTTGAGGCGCATCATCAGCACCTGGCACTCGGGGTCGCCGAAGCGGGCGTTGTATTCGATCAGCTTCGGCCCCTCAGGCGTCAGCATCAGCCCGGCGAAGAGCACGCCCTGATAAGGGTTCCCCTCCTCGCGCATGGTTCGCACCGTGGGCTCGATGATTTCAGCCATCACCCGCGCCTGCAATTCAGGCGTCAGCACCGGGGCGGGGGAATAGGCGCCCATGCCGCCCGTGTTCGGCCCCGTGTCGCCATCGCCCACGCGCTTGTGATCCTGCGCAGAGCCGAAGGAGACGATGGTGGTGCCATCGGTCAGCGCGAAGAAGCTCGCTTCCTCGCCTTCCATGAACTCCTCGATCACCACCTGCGCGCCCGCCGCGCCGAACCCGCCGCCGAACATGTCGGCGAGCGCGGCTTCGGCTTCTTCGAGCGTCTCGGCGATCACCACGCCCTTGCCTGCGGCGAGGCCATCGGCCTTGAGCACGTAAGGCGCGCTGAAGCGAGCGAGCGCGGCGCGGGCCTCGTCATGACTGGCGGTGCGCACATAGCCCGCTGTGGGGATGCCCGCCCGCGCGCACAGGTCCTTGGTGAAGCCCTTGGAGCCCTCGAGTTGCGCTGCGGCCTGCGAAGGACCGAATACCGGCACCCCGGCGGCGCGCAGCGAATCCGACAGGCCATCCACCAAAGGTGCCTCCGGGCCAACAACAACAAGTCCGATCCCGCGCTCGGCACAGAACGCGACCACAGCTGCGTGGTTCGTCACCTCAAGCGACACCAGCTCGGCCTCTTCGGCGATGCCCGGATTTCCGGGAGCGGCGTAAAGCTTTGTGAGGCTCGGGGATTGCGCCAGCTTCCATGCCAGCGCATGTTCGCGGCCTCCCGAACCCAGAAGCAGGATATTCATGGCCACTCCGCCCAACGACATTGACGATGCCGGGCTGGTAGCGCGCTCCCGCAGCGGGGACAACGCCGAGCCCCTCTCGATCACCGAGATTTCCGCCCTGCTGAAGCGCACGGTCGAGGACCGCTTCGGTTTCGTGCGGCTGCGGGGCGAGCTTTCGGGCGTCAAGCGCGCGGCCTCAGGCCACTTCTACTGCGCCCTCAAAGATGAAGGCGCCGTGATCGATGGAGTGATGTGGAAGGGCAACGCCGCGCGCATGAACTTCCGCGCGGAGGACGGGCTGGAGGTTATCGCCACCGGCAAACTCACCACCTATCCCGGGCGCTCGAAATACCAGATCGTGATCGACAGCCTCGAACTTGCCGGCGAAGGCGCGCTGCTGGCGCTGCTGGAAAAGACCCGCGCAAGGCTCGCGGCGGAGGGTCTGTTCGATCCGACACGCAAGCGCCGCCTGCCGTTCCTGCCGCAGGTGATCGGCGTCGTCACTTCGCCCACGGGCGCGGTCATCCGCGACATCCTCCACCGTCTCGCAGACCGCTTTCCCACCCACGTGATCGTGTGGCCGGTACTGGTGCAGGGCAATGGCGCGGCCGAGCAGGTCGCCGCCGCCGTGCGCGGCTTCTCGGCGCTGGAAGCAGGCGGCCCCGTTCCGCGCCCAGATGTGGTGATCGTCGCGCGCGGGGGCGGGTCGATCGAGGACCTGTGGAGCTTCAACGAGGAAGCGGTCGTCCGCGCTATCGCGGAATGCACCATCCCCGTGATCAGCGCGGTCGGGCACGAGACCGACACCACGCTCGCCGATTACGCCGCCGACCGCCGCGCGCCCACGCCCACCGCTGCTGCCGAGATGGCGGTGCCGGTGCGTGCCGACCTTGCCTTCACGCTCACCGATCTCGCCGCTCGCCAGCGGCGCGCCGTCTATCGCCCGGTCGAGCTGGGGCGTGAAAGGCTCGCGGCGCGGGCGCGCCTGCTGCCGCGCCCCGAGAACCTGCTGCAACCTCAGGCCCAGTGCCTCGACGAGCTGTCCGAGCGCTTGCGGCGCGCCTTGGGTGACCGCTCGGCCAAGGGGCGTGAGCGGCTGGCCGGGGTGGCCGCGCGCCTCTCCCCTTCACTGTTGTCCCGTACAGCCGCCGAAGGCGCGCGCAGGCTCGATCGTGCAAGGCTCCACCCCGCATTGATCGAGCGACCCTTGCGCGAGCGGGCAGAGCGCCTCGCCGCGCTTACCCGGGTGATGAGCCAGCTCCACCCGGAAAAGCCGCTGGAGCGCGGCTATGCGATCATCCGCGATGCCGCGGGCAAGGCGCTGACCACGCGCGCCGAAGCAGCGGGTGAGAGCGCGCTCACGCTGCAATTCCGCGACGGGTCGCTGAACGCGGTTCCGGTCGGCACCCCTCCCACGCCTTCTCCGCGCAAGCCCGCGCCCCGGACGTCGCGGCCCTCTACCCAAGATGATTTGTTCGGTTAGCCGCTCGGTGCTAAGAGATCTGCCATGCTGATGACTCCTTCTGACAAGGCCGCCAAACTCTACTACGGCCCCTCCAGCTTCCGCGTGCTGCGCCCGGGGAGCCACGTGCTTTGCGCGGTTAGCGGCGAGGCGATCCCGCTGGCCGAACTGCGTTACTGGAGCGCCGAGCGGCAGGAGGCCTATGTCTCTTGCGAGATCGCGACGCGCCGCCTGCTCGGCCTCGCCTGACCTTTTGCAAAGATGACGCGCGAAGGCCCGCGGGCGGCCCGCCGGGCGCGTACGTATGTGGCGTCTGGCACTTCTGGCGCTTACGGTTCTGGCGCTTGGCCCCGGCCTCTTCCTGCGCACCCAGACCGGCCAGCGCAGCGAACCGGCCGTGGTCACGATCGTTCCGCGTGCAGACCGTGATGGCGTGTCCGGCCCGCTTGCGCTCACCGGCGTGTGGGAGATCAGTACGCCCCATGGCTGGGTGGGCGATTTCTCCGCGCTGGTTCCCAAGGGAAGCACCGGCCTTGTCGCCGGGACCGACCGCGGCTTTCTGCTCGATATCGACCTGTCGGGCGAGTCGCCGCGGGCGGTAGCGGGGAGCTTTCGCTTCGTCGGCGTCACCGTGCGCGCGCGCAAGGAGTTCGTCGATCTCGAATCGCTCGCGCGTGATCCGGCAACGGGAACGCTGTGGGCCGGGTTCGAGTATAATAACCTTGTCGTGCGCTATGCCGCCGATGGTGCGCGCCGCATCGCTGCGCCGCCAGCCATGGCAAAGTGGCGGCGAAACAGCGGCCCGGAGGCCATGGTGCGACTAGCCGACGGGCGCTTTCTGGTGATTGCCGAGGGGCCGCAAAAGGGCAGCCAGACCCTGCACGAGGCACTGCTGTTTCGTGGCGATCCGCTCGCGGGGGGCAAGCCGACCGTCTTCCGCCTGCGCGCACCGACCGGTTACGATCCCATCGATGCCGCGCAATTGCCGGACGGGCGGGTGCTGATCCTGCTGCGACGGGTGCGCTACAGCATCCCCGCGCGCTTCGACACCGCGATCGCGATTGCCGACCCGCGCGAGATTCGCGACGGCACGCTATGGCGGATGCGGGTGATCGAGCGGCTGGAGGGCGGCATCTTCGCCGACGATTTCGAGGGCCTTGCCTATGTCCCCTCGGCGCAGGACCCTTCGCGCGGGGCCATGTGGGTCATCACCGACGACAATTTCTCGATCTTCCAGCGGAGCCTGCTGGCGCGATTCGCCTGGGATGGCACGGCCGTTCCATAACGAAAAAGCGCCCGGAAGCCCGGGCGCTTGATCGATTCGCTTCTGCCTTGGAAAGGCAGGCGAGAATTAGGCGGCGGCCTGAGCCTTCACCAGCTCGCGCTTGACCTTCAGTGCGTTGGTCGAAAGCTTCTCATCGTTGGTCTTGAGCAACCAGTTATCAAGCCCGCCATTGTGCTCGACCGAACGCAGACCGTGGGTCGACACGCGGAACTTGAAGCTGCGCTCCAGCTTTTCGCTCATCAGCGTCACGTTCTGCAGGTTGGGCAGAAACACGCGCTTGGTCTTGTTGTTGGCGTGGCTGACATTGTGGCCGGTCATGCGGCCCTTGCCGGTCAGTTCGCAGATGCGCGACATGGTGTGTCTCTTCTCGTAAAAAGCGGGGCCTAAGCTCGGGCCTAGGCAAGGAAAGCGGGGCGCATAACGGGGCATAGCCGAATCGTCAAGCAAGTTGCGCCTGCCTGCTTGCCCGGCCCCGCACCCCCCGGCCGGCCTTAACCCATGTGATGGCCGGCGGGCACCACATCCCCTGCACTCGCGCCTGGTCTGGCGGGGCGCCGCCCGTGCGTTCAGACCCTCAGGAGAACTATAGCCATGAAACGCATCATCATCACCAGCATCATCGCCCCCTTGGCAATTGGGCTTGCCGCGTGCGATGTCGACCAGACCAAGGAAGCCGAACTGCCCGAGGTCGAGGTCAAAGGCGGACAGGCGCCGGAATTCGACGTCGAAACCGCGGAGGTCGATGTCGGCACCGAAGAGAAGACGATCGAGGTTCCCGATGTCGATGTCAAAATGCCGGACGATGCCGAAGGGAAGCCTGTCACCGGCAACGAATAACCCGTTTCGGGCGCGCGGGGCATGACAGCGGCGGGGTTCCGCGGCTTCATGCCCCGGGCGATTGCCGCCGCCCGCGCCGCTGCCGAGGCAGGCGAGGTCCCGATCGGGGCGGTTATCGTCAAGGACGGAGTGGTGATCGCCGAGGCGCACAATGCGCCCCGCACAGACCACGACCCCACGGCCCATGCCGAGATCCTCGCCATCCGGCAGGCGGCCAAAATCCTTCAGGACGAGCGACTGACCGGCTGCGAGCTGTGGGTTACGCTGGAGCCCTGTGCCATGTGCGCAGGCGCCATCGCCCATGCGCGGATTGCCCGGCTCTATTATGCCGCGAGCGATCCCAAGGGCGGCGCGGTGGAGCATGGCGCGCGAGTGTTCGACCAGCCCCAGTGCCTCCACCGGCCCGAAATCTATTCCGGGATTGGCGAGGCGGAAGCGGCGGAACTGCTCAAAGGGTTTTTCCGCGACCGGCGCTGATCGCGCGTCGATGTTTCACATGAAACAGTGACGCGAACGCGGAGCAGCGCGGGGCTAGAGGGGGCCGAAGGGGGCCAGCCGGGATCTGGGGGCTGCGAGAAGGCATCAGGGCACAGGATGGCCATGATGGCCCCGGCGTTCAGCACGCAGCCTCGCTCTGGATAAGCGGGTGCGCCAAAGCCGTTGTGCGTCTTACAAGCCGGGTTCCGCCAAGCGGTTGGCTAGATCCGGGTCATCGTCAGCCAGCGTCTGTCGCCGCGCCACACCGCTGCAAAGGCGCGCTCGGATGCCAGCATTTCGCGCCGATTGCCCAACCTTGCTTCGGTTCGGGCGAGGCCGAATAGGGCAAGCGCACTATTGGGCGCCTCGAACAGGGCGGCCTCGAACGCCGCCTTGGCATCCTCGAACCGTCCGGCCTCGAACAAGGCTGCGCCCAGGGACTGCTTGACCGGGTAATACCAGTACGGCGGCTCATTATACGGCACGGATTTCTCCATCTCCGCTGCCTTCATGAAGTGCGCGATCGCATCGCCATGACGCTTGCCCGCCATCGCTTGCCTGCCTTTTGCCACCTCTGCCGCCAGTGCGATAATCAACGGTGCGGGAAAGCCGTTCGCATTCATCCTTGCGGCCCCATCGCTTTTCGCGAGACGATCCATCGCCGCGATCTCGGCTGCGAAATCCCCCAGCTTCGGGTTGAGCCCAATGGCAACGGCGCGGGCATAATGGCGCATCGCCTCGACATATTCGAGCGGATGGGGTTCGGCGGTCAGGGCCATGATGGCGTCGGGGGAGGAATATTGCGCGTGGGCAAAATAGGGCGCGGCATAGATCGCCTGCACCCAGTAAAGATCCCGCCCGATCCCGGTATCGATGACGCTTTCGAGCTTGCGGGTCTGGTTCAGGACGGTCGGCATATCGCCCATCGCCTGCGCCGAGGTCAGCAGGAAATGCACATTGTGCGGATAGTATCCGAAGCGGACCAGGCCGTCGTCGCCGAACTTCGCCAGATAGGCTTCGTCCGCTGCGACCGCGCGCTTGTTGGCCTCGATTGAATCCTGATACCGGCCAAGACGGTAGTAGATATGCGCCGGCATATGCACGAGATGGCCGAGCGTTGCCGGCCCGGTCTTGTCGAGCCGGTCAGCCGCAGCCTCAGCCTTTGCCGGATCGGGCAATTCGAGAAGGTGGATATAGAGGTGCGAGGCCTGCGGATGATCGGGCGTGCGCGCCATAACGCCCTCGATCAATTTGACCGCCTCCGCAATGAATCTGGCCGGTGCGCCATCGACAGACCAATAGTTCCAGGGGCTGGTGTTCATCGCGGCTTCGGCAGCGAGAACGGCCATATCGTCGCTCTCGGGAAATTGTCCGGCAAGCGCGAGCATGGCCTGCGCATAATCCCGATCAAGCTGCCCCCGGTCTGCGGCGGGATTCGATGAATACCGCAGCGCCTGCGCATCAATCAGCGCCTTGATGAAGGGGCCGGATTGTGCGGACAGGCGCCGTGCCTGCTCCAGCGCGTGCAAGGCCGGGGCGTTTTGCTCCGCATCCATCCCGGCGTTGATATTGGGGCCGCGCGCCAAAGCTTCCCCCCACCAGCATTCGGCACAGGACGGATCGATCTCGCGTGCACGCGTGAAGGAGGAAATCGCCGCCCGGTGGTTGAAGCCATAGGCGAAGGCGAGGCCCTGATCGAAATAGCGCCGCGCTTCGGGTTCCAGTTCGCCGAGTGGGAGGTCGGAGCGCGCGATGTCCGGAAACAGGCCGATCGTGCCGGCACCCATGCCGTGCTCGCCCGCGATGTCGGCTGCACGTTGCAGTCGGGCGGCGTAGACCGTGTCGAAACCGGAATTGCCGCGGCACGCGGCGCGTCCGGCGCGGGTAGGATCAAGCGCGGCAAAGGCCTCGTCTGACAATTCGAAAGACGATGACGATGCGGTTGCTGCAGAGCAGGCAAGCGAAACAAGGACGACCGCAGAAAATCTGGTGAACTGACCCATCGCTCGCTCCATCCCCGATTGGCACGACCAGGTGTCGATTGTAGTCGACGGGTTCGGAAAGAGACAGGTGAAATCAGGCGAAGCCGTCATTCTGCATTACGCCCGGTTACGGCCACCCCCGGCACCCGGCGCAAGCTCGCCCGAAAGCCCTCGCCACCCCTTCATAATCCCCGCCAGATCTTCGCGGGCACCGTGTCCTTCGCCCCACGGCGCGATGCCGGGCAAGGCGCGGGGCGGAAGCGCCGCGAATAGCACAGGCGGATTTCCTCCAGCCAGCCGCGCGGGGAAAGCTCGATTCCGATGGCCTCCTCGCTCCAGCCCGGGTTGGCATCCGCAAAGGCAGCGCGGATGCGGCCTGCGGTGAGGTTCTCCTCGCGGCTGATGCGGTCATATTCGGGCAGCCGGAGCCCGCTGCGCAGCACGGCGATGATCTTCAGATAGTTTGCGGGGCGCTTCACCATGCAGCTGCCGTGCTTGGCCCATTGCCGCGCGACGAGGCCGAAGCTTCCGTTTTCGCCCGAACATTGCACCGCGTGGGCGGGGTCGTCGGTGCGGGTACGGCAGAACTCGGGGCTCCAGCTGAGGGCAAGGGTGTAGCCGGTGATCGCGTTCTGGCGGCGCGGACCATCGGGCGTGATCTTGGGTACGCTGGTGACCTGCGGGACGCGGCATTGGTAGGCCTGCGCGTGGGCGGCGGCTGGGAGGGCCAGCGCGAGGACTGCGAGAGTGAGGCTATTCGAACACCGCAGGGTCGGACTCCCCCTTGAACTTGAACCAGCGGTTGCTGGCGGGCGTGAAGAGGAAGGCCACGGCGAACAGGCCCAGCGGCAGCGAGGCGAGCCACAGCGGCTGCATCCGTATCGCCATCGGCAATACAGGCAGCATCACCAGGAAGCCCCCAAGCTTGGCGAGCGCCATGATGCTCACCATCCAGCGCGCAAAGCTGACAGCGGAGAGCCAGACCATCGCGACAGGAATGAACGCGATCGAAAGCCATGCGCTGTGCCACACGATCAGCCCGTCGCGCGACAGCCCGAGGAAACCGCTTTGCGATTTGAGCACCACGGGAAGCCGCACCAGCCCGTCGATGTAGGCGAGCAAGGCAGCGGCGAGGAAGGCGACGGCGAAGATCGTGATGCTCGTCGGACGCCGCCGAGAAAGCGGGATCATACCAGCTTGAAATCCAGCCCAATATCGGCCGCTGGCGCGCTCTGGGTCAAGCGGCCGACCGAGATGTAGTCCACCCGGCTCGCGGCCTTGGCGGCGATGGTCTGCAGGTTGACGCCCCCGCTTGCCTCGGTCGGCACGCGGCCTGCAACGAGGCTCACGGCTTCGGCAAGGGTGGCGGGATCCATGTTGTCGAGCAGCAGGTGATGCGCGCCCGCTGCCAGCGCGGGTTCGATCTGGTCGAGGCGGTCGACCTCGCAGATGATCTTCGTGACACCCGCCTCGCGTGCACGGCGCACCGCTTCGCCGACGCTGCCCGCGACCGCGACGTGGTTGTCCTTGATCATCGCAGCGTCCCACAGCCCCATGCGGTGGTTCTGCGCGCCGCCCTGGCGGGTGGCGTATTTCTCGAGAAAGCGCAGGCCGGGGATGGTCTTGCGGGTGTCGAGCAGGGTGCAAGCCGGGTTGCCGCCCGGCCCCCGCATCGCGGTGACGTAGGCTTGCGTCATGGTGGCGATGCCCGAGAGGTGCTGGACGATGTTGAGCGCGCTTCGCTCGGCCGTGAGCAGCGCCCGCGCCTTGCCCTCGATGCGCATGAGGTCGGTTCCGGCGGGCACCTTGTCGCCATCACAGACGAGCGGGTCGATGCTGCAATCAGGGTCGAGGTGGCGGAAGAACGCTTCGGCGAGCGGGAGGCCGGCGACCACGATGGCATCGCGGCTGTCCATCACCCCGGTAAAGCGCGCATCGGCGGGGATCACGCTTTCGCTGGTAACGTCCCGCCCGCCGCCGGGCAGGCCTTCGCCAAGGTCCTCTGCAAGGGTTTCGCGGATTAACTTGGCGAGGTCGAAGCCGGGGAGGGTGAAGGTCATCAACCGATAATAAACGGTCGCAAGGCGACCGCAAGGCCGACCGGCCGCCCGCAACGGGCGCAGCTATGCTGCGCGCATAGCGAGGACGGGGGCGCGGAGGCGCCCCCGCTCACATCAATGCACGAAGCGGGCCACCACGTCGCGATACGAGCGGCTCACCTTCACCTCGGCGCCGCTTTCCAGCACCAGGAAGCACTCGCCGTTGGTGTGGGGCTTCACCTGCCGCACCAGATCGAGGTTGACGATTGTCGAGCGGTGGACGCGCTGGAACTTGCGCGGGTCGAGGCGGCGTTCGAGGTCCTTCATCGTCTCGCGCAGCACCAGCGAATTGTCGCCGGTGGAGATGATCATGTAATCGCCCGCGGCCTCGATATGCTCGATCGTGTCGACCTCGACACGGAAGATCTGGCCGCGGTCCTTGACGTTGATGAGCTTCTCGAAGCGGTCCGCGCTTTCGGTCGTCGTCGCGGTCGCATCGGCGAAGTCGGCTGCCCGTTCCGGCGCGATTTCGGAGAGCACGTCGAGCAACTGCCCGGCATCCTCGGCCGATTTCTTCTCGGCAAGGCGCTGGCGCACACGCTCGATGGTGTCGGCGAGCTTCTGTTCGTCGACCGGCTTCATCAGGTAGTTGACGGCGTTGGCCTCGAAGGCGCGGATGGCGTGCTCTTCGTAAGCCGTGACGAAGACGAACAGCGGCGGTTCGATCTCCATCACGCCTTTGACAACGGAAAAGCCGTCGAAGCCGGGCATCTGGATGTCGAGAAAGACGAGGTCGGGCTTCTCGGTCTTGATCTTGCGGATCGCCTCGCGGCCATTGGCGCAGGTGTCGATGATCTCGACGTCCTCGAACGGCTGGAGCCGCAGCTGTAGGCCCTGGATGGCGAGTTTCTCGTCGTCGACAAGGATGGTTCTGATGGTCATGCGGTTGTTCCGATGGTTCTTGGGGGGTTGAGCGGAATGATGTTGTCGCCCCCGCCCGTTGCAGTCCCGACGGCTGCCGGGGCGGATGCTGCCACTTCCTGAGCGCTTGCGGCCCGAGTGAAGGGAATCTCGATCAATACGGTGAAGCCGCCCCCAGCTTCCGAACGTGTTTCAAAAAGGTGGTTTTCTCCATAGGCCTGCGCCAGGCGATTACGTATGTTAGCAAGTCCGACGCCGGTCGATACAGGCCGGCCCAAGGCTTGATCGCGCGCGGCATCACGCGGCCCGTCATCTGCGCCCGGCCCGGTATCCTCCACTGTCAGCCGCAGCCGATCGCCGATCACGCGTGCGGTAAGCGAGATCTGCGCGCCTTCCTCCTGCGTGCTGACGGCATATTTGATCGCGTTCTCGACCAATGGTTGCAGCAGCATCGCGGGAAGCTGCGCGGCGAGGGCGGCATCCTCGATCTCGAACTGGGTGCGAAGGCGTTCTTCGAAGCGCATCCGCTCGATATCGAGATAGAGCTGGAGCGTCTCGATCTCCTGCGCCAGAGTGACCTGGCTGCCGGGCTCGGCGATCAGGGTGTGGCGCAGGAAGCCCGAGAGGCGCGTGAGCATCGCGTTGGCGGGCTCGGTCTGCTTCAGCAGCACCAGCGTGCTGATCGAATTCAGCGTGTTGAACAGGAAGTGCGGGTTTAGCTGGTAACGCAGCATCGCTAGCTGCGCGGCGGTCGCCTGGGCCTCTAGCCGCTCCAGCCGGTCGGCCTGTTCCTCGACCGTCAGGAAGAAGTTGATCGCGTAATAGAGCGCGCTCCATCCGCCGAGCAGGGTCAGCGGCAGGTAGAGGAGGCCGATCAGACGCTGGGCGAAGGTCGTGTCGCGTGTGCCGGCGTAGTACACGCCCTGCACCCAGGCATCGATCGAGGCGTGAAGCAACACCGCGAACACCAGTACCACTGCGGTCAGGCCCCAGGTGACCAGCGGCTGCTGCTGGATCAGGCTGCGGTAGATAACCGACAGGATGAGGCTGATCGAAAAGCCGGTGATGGTGGTGACAAGGATCAGCGCGAGAATATCGAGCGATTGCTGGTTCGCGAGCGCGGAGACCGCGCGCAGCAGGAACGCTGCACCCCAGCCCGCCAGCTGGAGGTTCCAGAACGCCCGGTTCTTGCTTGCGAAGAACGGCGCCGCCTGGATCTGGAGCACTGCCATAATGGAGCGGGTCTAACTCATTTCGTCGCAAACGGCACGGGTATTCGGTCGCGCCGCCGTGTCAGTGCCACGGTTCAGCGCTCCGGTGTTATCTCACGCCGGAAATGCGTCGCCCAATCGGCCTTGCCCTCGCGCGCCATGAAGTCGCGCACAAGGGCAAGTTCGACCTCCATGTGCTCGGCGCGCTCGTCCCAGCCTTCGTGCTTGCGGCGCATCTTCAGGCCCGAATCATGCGCCTTGCCCCAGCGCCGCATGAAGCGCGGGCCGGCGGCAGGATCATAGCCCGCATTGGCGAGCAGCCACGGAACCAGCCGGTCGGCCTCGCGCTCGATCCGGCGCACGTTCCTGTCGCTCCTGCCTTTGCTGTCAAGCCATGCGTCATGGCCGAGGGCATTGTGCGCCAGTTCATGCGCGACCAGCGCGGCAAAGACTTCTTCCTCGGGGTAGGCGAAGGCCGGGAAGCCAATGCCGATCACCACCCGCGTCCCGTCGGCCACGGCCTTGTCGCCATCGCCCATCAGCTCGAAACGCGAGGCGCAGACTTCGACCGGCTGGACGCGCGCGGTTTCGCCATCGGCAAAGGTGATCGCGATGTCGCCGTGCTCGGTCAGCATCGCCCCGATATGGCCATGCACCTTTGCGAGCCGCTTCCATTCGAAGCGAGTGGCGGCGGGCAGCGTGTTGGGATCGAGCGTGACGAGCCGCGCAATTTCGCGGTTGCGCGGGAATTCCCCCGAGAGAGCGGCGGGCGATCCGCGCGCGGCGGTCTGCACCGCGAAGTCGCCGGTAAGGCCCAGCGCCTTGCGGGCGATAGCGGGCACGCCGTAGCTCGCCATATCCTGCAATTGCAGTCCGATGCTCGGGACAATCGACAGACAAAACGGCGCATTGGCGCGGGCGAGCCGCCAGCCCACATCCTGCAAGCGCTGGTCGGCATCCTGAAAGCGCGCGATGGCAGCCCGCTCGGCTGCGTAATCGATCTGCGCCGGCTGGGGCGCCTGCGCGGCGAGCGGCCCCGCCAGCAGCGTCGCGGCAAGCGCAGCCTTGCGCATGGCTCCTCTCAAGAGGCGGCGTCAGCGGAGGCGATCGCCTCCTTGAGCTTCTCGTAGCCGACCGCGCCGCCGAACGGCTTCTTGCCCGCGATCCATGCCGGTGTGCCGGTAAATCCGAGCGCGCGGGCGTGATCGAGATTGCGGGCGATTTCGGTCGAGACGACGTCCGATGCCGCGTCCTGTTGTGCCTTTGCCATGTCGAGCCCGGCCGCGCGCGCCGCTGCCTCGACGTCCTTGGTCTGGAACATCGCATCGTGGAAGGCGCGGTACTTGCCCTGCATCCCCGCCGCCAGGGCCATACGCGAGGCGACGTCGCTGCCTTCGAAGATCGGCCATTCGCGGATCACGACCTTGAGATCGGGGTCCTCGGCGATCAGGCGGTTCACGTCCTTGAGGCTCGCCTCGCAATAGGGGCAATTATAGTCGGTGAACTCGACCAGAACCTTCTTGCCCTGCGGATTGCCGAGCACGACGCCGGGGAAGGGCTCCATCACCTGCCCGCCTATCTGCGCCAGCCGCTTGGCTGCTTCCTGCTCCTCGTAGGCCTGCGCCATCTGGGGGAGGAGGTCGGGATTGCCGAGCAGGAAGCTGCGGGTGCGGTTGTCGGCAAGGCCCGAATAGGACCACACCCAAGCGCCGAGAAATCCGAATATCAGCGCCACCAGCGCGGTCAGCAGGGTCTGGCGCAGGGCCGAAGGTTCGCTTTGATTCGACATGGGTGCTTTCGTGGTTAGCGCGAGGAGCGAGGTGTGGACCTAGCGCCGCTTCTTGATCCGTTCCAGTTCGGCGCGCGCTTCGAGCGCGACATCCTGCGCGCGGATCCAGTCGGGCGAGCCATAGGGTAGGTAAGCCTCCGCGGCCTGCGCATTGGCGAGCGCCTGCGGATAAAGGCGGTTCATCACCTGCTGCTCCGCACTCGCCAGCCGCGCGCGCGGAATATCGCCGCGTGCTTCGTAGACGACGCCGAGCTGGTACCAGGCGAAGGGGTTGTAGCGATCCTTCTGCACCGAGGCGCGCAGCACCTCTTCGGCCTCGGCGAAGTTGGCCTTGTCCTCGGTCGCGATCAGCGCATGGCCCAGAAGCCCCGCGATCAGCGGGTGGGCGCGGGTCAGCTCGGTCGCGCGGCGCAGCGGCACCAGTGAATCCTTGGGACGGCCGGATTCGAGCAGGATCTGGCCTTTCAGTTCGAGGAACCACGGATTTTCCGGCTCGGCCACCAGCAGTGCGTCGGCCTCGGCGATCGCCATGTCGATCCGCGCGTCCTTGTGATAGGCATAGGCGCGGGCATAGCGCGCGGGCACGCTGGTATCGGAAGGCGGGAAAGCGGCCAGCGTGCGCTTTGGTTCCGCCAGATAGCCGTAAAGCTTGGCTTTGGCCCGGACGAAGCGTTGCTGCAGTACCGGATCGTCAGGCGCATCCCACGCGGCGTCTTCCGCCAACAGCCCGCGCAGGGTCTGGATACGGTCGCCTGAGAGCGGGTGGGTGCGGGCGTATGCGGCTTCATCGGCCTGGCTGTAACCGGCGCGGATCTCGTTGCCGCGCAGCTTCTCGAAGAATGAGATCATCCCCTTGCCGGTGATCCCCGCGCCCGAAAGATAGCGCGCCCCGGCAAGGTCGGTGGATGCTTCCTGATTGCGGTTGAACGACAGGAAGCTGCCCATCGCGGCTTGTTGTCCGGCCGCGATCACCCCCATGGCGGCATCGCCCGCGCCCGCCAGCGCGGCACCGACGCCGAGCAGCAGCGACAGGATCGAGATACCGTTCGCGGCCTTGCTGCGTTCCTCGAAGCGCACCGCATGGCCTGCGGTGATATGCCCGAGTTCGTGCGCGAGCACGCCCTGTACCTCGTTGGCGGTCTGGGCTTCGTTCAGCAGCCCCGAATGGACATAGATCGCCTGACCGCCCGCCACAAAAGCGTTGATCGAGCCGTCATTGATCAGCACCACCTCGACATTGCCGGGCGACAGTTCGCTCGCCTCCACCAGGGGGGCGAGCATATTGCGCAGCAGCTCTTCGGTTTCGGCATCGCGAAGGATGGATTGCGCCGCGACCGGTTGGGCGGCGAAGCCGAGGCTCGCGAGAAATGCGAGGCAAAAGGCAAGGAGGTGAAGGCGACCGCGCATCGCGGCCATCCTACCGGACTTGCACCTGAACGCAAAGTGAAGGTCGCCCCCCTGGGGAGCGAAGACCTTACCCGACCAGCTTGCGGGCCACGCGTTCGATCAGCGCGACATCTTCCGGCACTTCCGCGATGATTTCCGCGCAGCCGATCTCGTCGCGGCGCACCAGCACCAACGCGAATTCGGGGCCGGCACCGTCGAGGTGTTCAAGCGTTATCGCCTCCAGCGCGCGCAGCTGGGCGGCCAGTGCCTCGCGGACCGCAGCAGGATCTTCGACCGGCTTGCCCTGCTCCTCGCGGCGCAGACGGCGTTCGGCCTTGACCACTGCCTTTACCCCGCCTTCGGTCGCGGCGAGGAAGCCTGCGAGGCTCCCCGAAGCGAGGTTCAGGCGGTGCGCATGGGTCAGCACTGCGGCATATTCGGTCAGCCGAGTCTTGTCGTAATCGTGCCCGAACACGAGCTTGACCACCGGGGTCATCGGCGCGCGGTCCTGCGCGGTCAGCCCGGCATCAGCGATCAGTTCGGCGTAGTCTTCCGGCGCGTCCTTGGCGGCGAGCGAGAAGTCGTAGGCGCGGCTTACTGCGGCATAGAGCGCCGAACGGCTGCGATCTTCGGTGCTGTCGGCAGCACGGGCGAGTTCGCGCGCGGCGGCGAGGCAATCATAAAGGTCGGCATCGGCAGGCAGATCGTCGGCGAAGACCGCAATATCGTCTTCGTCTTCGTATCCGGCCACGGGCTCGGCGTATTCTTCTTCGGCGACCGCATCGAAGGCCGGTTCGGCATCGGCAAAGGTGACCGGTTCATAGGGCACCGGCACCGGGGCGGGCTGAGCAGCGGGCTCGGGTGCGAGATCCGGTTCGGGCGCATAGCCGTAATCGATCTCGAATTCCTCGTCCTCGACTGGCATGGGCTCGATCCCGGTCAGGTCGATCGCCTTCTTTGACGGGGCTTCCATGTAATTGGCCAACGACGCGAAGTTGTAGCCGACGCTGTCGCTTTCGCCTTCGTCCTCGTCATATTCCTCGTCATCGTCATCGAGTGCATATTGGCTGAAATCGGGAAGCGCATCATCTTCCTCAGCCAGTTCGTCATACGCGGCCTCGTCGCTTTCATGCGCGGGGGAATCCGCCCAGTCGGTAACCGGCTCGGCGGCGCGGGGGGCCGGATCGGAGCCGAGTTCGAGATCGGTGCCGAGTTCCAGCTCGTCGTCGAGTTCCAGCAGCAGTTCGTCCGCGGTCAACTGGTCGGCCATCTCCTTCCAGTTGATCACGCCGTAGATGAAGTCGATCGTCTCGTCGTCGCTCGAAAGCGGGAGCAGGATCCCGCGATAAAGGATCGCGACGCCTGCGTGGTTGACGAATTCCGCCTCGAACCCGATCGGCGCCTGATTGGCGAGGATCTGCATGTAATGGTCGGTGATGCGGCTGAGCAGCGAGCGCGGTGGCACGTCCGAAAGGCGCGTGATCACACCCTGCGCACTGCATTCCTGGGCGAGCTTTTCGCCGAGGAAGCGCACGGTCGGGTTCTCGATCCCGTAGGAGAAATCGAGCAGCACCGAATGGGGGCCGAAATCGGGGAGGGTGGCCGGATCGAGGTCTTCGATGTCCGGGAACATGCGGTCGCCCAGCAGGCTCGCCCAGTGGTTATAGGCGCGCACCTGCATGCGACGCTCGTCCTGACCGATGGCGTGCGGCGGGACATCGCGCGAGCGGGCCGGCTCGGGGCCGTCCTCCTCGGTATTGTCCCAGCTGCGATCTGCGGCCGTATCCGAACCGAAGTTGCCGCGCAGAGTGTCCATGGCTTTGATCCGCCCCTTGGTGAAACTGTGTCGGGACGTTCTGGCGCAGCGTGGTAAACATCACGTTAAACGCAAAGGGGGTCTTTAGCTGGTCGGTTTCGCTGACGCGAAACGCATACCTCCTGCCCGCCTCCCCGCCCGGCCACCAATAGTACCACTATGTTATGTTGGCCGGGCGGGAGGTATGCGCCACCGTCAGGTGGCTCTTAAAGAAAATATCTCATCTTGATCGTCACGCGGCTGGAGCCTTCGCCGACGGCCATGACCGCGTCCTTGAACTTGGGCGGGGCCATGTTGACGGGCGCATCGCGCGAGAAGCCGTAGCCTTCCTTGGGCATCATCCCCATCGCGCGGTCGGCCTTGCCGTTGTCGTTTTCGTCATGAAGCAGTGCGATCGCGTAGTTGCCGGGCTTCACGCCGGTAAAGCGGATCTCGACCTTGCCGCTGGCGGACACGACGGTGCGGAAGGCGGTCGG
Organism: Porphyrobacter sp.; assembly: GCA_027533455.1. GTDB lineage: Bacteria > Pseudomonadota > Alphaproteobacteria > Sphingomonadales > Sphingomonadaceae > Erythrobacter. Next base: position 489,010 of record JAPZUC010000001.1, read on the forward strand.
ATCCTTGATGCATTTGGGGAAGATGTCCGCCCGCGTCGTCATGCAGGCGCGCACCACGCCCTTGGTCGACCTGAGGTCGGTGACGGTGATCACCACCTCGCCTGCCTGCGCAGGTGCCGCGGCGAGTGTCGCGGCGGCAGCGGCGAGCGCCAGAAGCGGGGCCCTCAAAGCGCCGCCCCTTGGCGATTGTGCCCGGCCTCGGCCACGATCCGCTTGGAAAGCCCCTTGTCGGTCCCGCACCAGCGGTCCCACACCCGGAAATAGAGCCCGTAATTGCATCGGTATTCCTCGTGATGACGCTCGTGATGGCTGGCGGTTATCAGCCAATTCCCCAACGGCGAGTGAACGAGCCGGCGCGGGAACATCTCCCACCCCATATGATTGGTGACCCCCATCACAGTGGCAATGGTCAGCACCAAGCCGAGTATCCCGATATGGATCGGCACCAGAAACACCAGCACCGGCACCACGACCGCGCCGGTCACGGCCTCGATCGGATGGAAGCTCATCGCGGTCCAGGCGGTCGGCGGGCGGCTGTCGTGGTGGACGGCATGGGCGATCCTGAACCACTTTGGCCGGTGCATCCAGCGGTGGCTCCAGTAGAAACAGGTGTCCTGCACAAATAGGTAGATCAGCAGGCTGACGGGGTGATACCAAAGCGGCAGCGCGCTCCAGTCAGCGGTGAGCAACGTCCAGCCGTGGTGTTTCCACCCCCACAGCACGATCCCTGCCGGCGCGCCGTAGATGGCTGCCGACAAGAGTGACCAGCGCACCTCGCGCCCGATCTGGGCGGATTTTCCGGCATAGAGCCCGGGCCGCATCTTCGCTGTGGCGAAAGCGAACAGTCCGCTTGTCAGGACATAGCGCAGCGCGACGATCGCGGTGACGGCAAGGCTGACGATCAGCAGCGCGAGCGGCACAGGGGTGTCGGCAGAGAGCATCGCGCTGCCTGCTATGCCGCAATTGCGCGGCGCGCGACAGGGCTAAGTCAGCCGTGTGCGTCCATTGCCGTGCACAGCGGGTCGAGCAGCGCCATGTGCCGCCGCATCGCAATCCGGGCAAGGTGCTCGACCTGTGTCTTGCGCCGCGCCGCCGCAAGCGGATCAAGGGCAGCGGGGCGCAGGATCTCGGCATCGTAGCCATCCGCCACGATCACCCCGCAGGTGTCCGGACGGTAAGCCTCGCCTTCCAGCGGGCTGCTGTCCAGCGCGGGCGGCAAGCCCCAGTAGAAGCGGTCGCAGAAATCGAGGTAATCGGGCCATTTGGCATCGCCCAGCAGATCGGCGCGGGCGACCTTGATCTCGACGATCACGATCAGGCCCTTGGGATCGATCCCCATCAGATCGGCGCGGCGGCCGTTCCTGAGCGGCACTTCGGACAGGCACCAGATATCGTTGCGGGCAAACAGCCGCCCGATTCCGCGCGCGACATCGCTGGCGGCAAGCGCGGGCGAATCAGGGGCGAGAGACGGAGCGCCAGTCATGGCACCCGGTTGGAACGAAAGCGGAACGCAGTCAAGCCTGCGCCGGGTCACGCGTTGGCGAGCACGCTCACCATCGCTGTGCGCGCGGCGTGGAACTCGCGCCACAGCACCAGCGCGGGTGCGGCCGGATCCTGCCCGCGGCGGATCAGCGTACCGAGCGCCGATAGCCCGCTGTCGAGCATGGCGGCGCAATCGCTGACAGTCTGCGCCACCAGCTTGCGCTGCCAAGGCGCTGCGCGGGCGATTACCGCACCCAGTTCCCCGCTGATCTCGACCGGCTCGGGCGCAAGCCGCGCCAGCATCGCCAGCGCCGCAGCCTGCCCGTGGAGCACGACCATCGCCTCGGATAGCACCTCGGGTGCGGACGAATCCACAGGTGCCGGTGCGGCAGGCAGAAGAATCGTTTCGGGTGGGAAGGTGACCATGTGGAAGAGGCTAGGCCGCCATCCTTGCCGATTGGTTAAGCGAGCCCCGGCGCCGCTCCGGAGTGCCGGCCGACAGCACAATTGTGTGGCGCACCCCCTCGCCTCTTGCTAAGCGCCCCGCCGCGTAGCAAGATCGCCGCCGCACTGCATGGCACCATGCACCCGTAGCTCAGCTGGATAGAGTGCTGCCCTCCGAAGGCAGAGGTCACAGGTTCGAATCCTGTCGGGTGCGCCAGTTTTTCAAAGACTTAATCCCCCATCGCCTGCGCTGTATGAAACAGGTATGTAGAAGTGGGGGTGCCGGGCGCTACTTTTTGACGGCGTCGTAGGGCGCTTTGCACACCTCTCTTTGAAATGAGGCCCCGATTGTTCCGGGAGGGTGATACTGGTATGAGAAGTATCGTAAGAGGGTCGGAATGCTGACCCCAAAGTTTCGCGGCGCCAGCGAGTAGCCACGCTGCACGGGCAGTTGCGTTAAAGCGAGATAGTATGGTGGAGGAACAACCGTGCAGAAAATTGTTATAGCACTTGTGGTTGCGGCTGTTGCAGCTTTGCCGGCCAGCCTCGCGGCACAAGGCGCAACGGAGGTCCCGCTGGCTCTCAGTCCCACTGAACCATCGCTGATGTGGGGGGGCTGTCCGCCGGTCTTTCCTGGGGCATGCGAGATTGCAGTTCTCCGCGGCGATCCCGCAAAACCAAACGCGGATGTGATGCTGAGGGTCGCACCCGGCTATGAGCTCCCACGGCACAGGCACACCTCCGCTGAGCGGATGGTTCTTTTGGAAGGCGAGCTCCAAGTGAAATATGACGGATCCGAGGCCGTGACCCTTACCCCTTCGACGTATGCTTACGGGCCTGCCAAATTGCCGCACAGCGGGAGGTGCGTAAGCAAAACTGCGTGCACCTTGTTCATAGCATTCGAAGGCGCGGTAGACGCCGAGTCTGTTCCGACTGGCAATTGAACGGAAACAAAAGGCAGCAATCCACCCATACCCGGTCTTTGAGACCCCTTTTTACCGATGTCCGCTTTCGGTTGATCGGTATTCAAACCGCAAAAACCGGAACGGAGGCGCAAAGCTGATATTGCGGATGCTGCCGGTCGGGGCGTTGACGCGAGACGATCCAGTAAATCTTGTCGATCGAATTTTCCGACCGCTTCGCGATATCATACGAAAATCAATGTTTAGAGCGTGATCGTCCAGTTCTCTTCTTCATCCTGTCGGGTGCGCCAACATGGCCCGCTTCCTCGCAAGAGGGGGCGGGCCATGTCGGTTTCAGACGGTAGCGATCAGCGCGGGAGTTCCGAGACTTCCATCAGCGCTTCGTCCACCGCGCGGGCGGCCTGGCGGCCTTCGCGGATCGCCCAGACGACGAGGCTCTGCCCGCGGCGCATATCACCGCAAGCGAAGACGCCGGGAACGCTGGTGGCGTAGCGCTCGGTGTCGGCATCGACATTGCCGCGGGCTGTCAGATCGACGCCCGCCTGTTCGAGCAGGCCCGCCTTCTTCGGCCCGACAAAGCCCATGGCGAGCAGGATCAGATCGGCCTGGATGATGAATTCGCTGCCGGCGATTTCCTGCATCTGGCCGCCGACCCACTCGACCCGCACGCATTCGAGGCCGGTCACCGCCTCGCCATCACCGATCACGCGCTTGGCGAGCACGGCCCAGTCGCGCTCCACGCCCTCCTGGTGGCTGGAGGAGGTGCGCAGCTTCATCGGCCAATCGGGCCAAGTGAGCGCCTTGTCTTCCTTTTCGGGCGGCTTGGGCATGATCTCGAGCTGGGTAACGCTCAATGCGCCCTGCCGGTTCGAGGTGCCGACACAGTCGCTGCCCGTATCCCCGCCGCCCAGCACGACGACGTGCTTGCCGGTCGCGAGCAGGCTGCCGCGCGGGGCGGCGCGTAGCTCGTCATCGCCCGCAACGCGCTTGTTCTGCTGGGTGAGGAATTCCATCGCAAGGCGCACGCCGGGCATTTCCGCACCGGGGATCGCTAGCGCGCGCGCGTCTTCCGCGCCGCCTGCCAGCACCACCGCGTCGAAATTCTCCTGCAAGCTGGCGAACGAGATGTCGACGCCGACTTCCTTGGAGGTTTTGAACGTCACGCCTTCCGCTTCCATCTGCTGGGCGCGGCGGTTGATGAGGTGCTTTTCCATCTTGAAGTCGGGGATGCCGTAACGCAGCAACCCGCCCAGGCGGTCGGACTTCTCGAATACCGTGACGGAGTGGCCCGCGCGCGCCAGTTGCTGCGCGCAGGCAAGCCCGGCGGGGCCGGAGCCGACCACAGCCACCGACTTTCCGGTCTTGTGTGCGGGCACCTGCGGCGTGATCCAGCCTTCTTTCCATCCGCGATCTACAATCGCGCATTCGATCGACTTGATGGTCACCGGCTGGTCGATGATGTTGAGCGTGCACGCCGCCTCGCAAGGTGCGGGGCAGATGCGGCCCGTAAATTCGGGGAAGTTGTTGGTGGAATGGAGATTGGCAAGCGCGCGCTTCCAGTCCGCCTCGTAGACGAGGTGGTTCCAGTCCGGGATCATGTTGTTCACCGGACAGCCGTTATGGCAGTACGGGATGCCGCAGTTCATGCAGCGCGAGGCCTGCCCGGTCAGCGTCGCATCGTCCGGCTGGACGACGAACTCACGGTAGTTCTTCAGGCGCTCCTTGGGATCGAGATAATCCCGGTCGCGGCGGTCCAGCTCGAGAAATCCGGTTTCCTTGCCCATGTCTTTGTCTCGTTCCTGAATCTCTATTCCGCAGCGACGGTTTCGGCTTCGAGCCGTTCCGCCTCGAGCCGCTTGAGCGCCGCCGCATAGTCGCGCGGCATGACCTTGACGAAGCGCGCCAGCGCCGCATCCCAATCGGCCAGCAGGCTGCCTGCCAGCTTGCTGCCGGTGTGGAGCTGGTGGCGTTCGACAAGGATACGCAGCCGATCGGCATCGTGGCGCAGCATATCGCCCATGCCGAAGTCATTGACCGAGCGCGGACGTTGCGACGGACGGCCCGTCCCTTCCTCGGCATCGGGCCCTGCCGCGATCGGCAGCAGATCGACCTGCGCGTGGTTGACGAGGTCCTTGAAGGCGCCGACCGGGTCATAGACATAGGCGATGCCGCCGCTCATGCCGGCCGCGAAGTTGCGCCCGGTCTTGCCAAGCACGACCACCACGCCGCCGGTCATGTATTCGCAGCCGTGATCCCCGGTGCCTTCGACCACCGCGATGGCGCCCGAATTGCGCACCGCGAAGCGTTCACCCGCGACGCCGTTGAAATAGGCCTCGCCTGCGATGGCGCCATACATCACCGTGTTGCCGACGATGATGTTGTCCTGTGCCGCACGCGGAGCCTCGGCAGGCTGGCGCACGATGATGCGACCGCCCGAAAGCCCTTTGCCGACATAGTCGTTGGCATCGCCGACCAGATCGAGCGTCACGCCGTGTGCGAGCCATGCGCCGAAGCTCTGGCCCGCAACGCCGGTGAGGTTGATGCGGACCGTGTCGGTCGGCAGCCCCTCGTGCCCGTGCGCCTTGGCGATCTCGCCCGAGAGCATTGCGCCGACCGTTCGGTTGACGTTCCGGACTTCGTAGGAGAGCTGCACCGGCGCCTTGGTGTCGATGGCTTTACGGCAATCAACGATCAGCCGGTTGTCGAGCGCGCCTTCGAGGCCGTGGTCCTGCACGCCGATTTGGCGCAGCGATGCGCCTTCCTTGAGCGGCACCTGGTGAAGAATGCGGGCAAGATCGATCCCGCGCGCCTTCCAGTGGCGTTCCATCCGGCGGGTGTCGAGCAGGTCGACCCGGCCGACCATCTCTGCCACGGTGCGGATGCCCATTTCGGCCATTATCGTGCGCAGTTCCTCGGCGACGAAGAACATGTAGTTGACCACGTGTTCCGGCTGGCCGGTGAAGCGCGCGCGCAGCACCGGGTCCTGCGTGGCGACGCCGACGGGGCAGGTGTTGAGGTGGCATTTGCGCATCATGATGCAGCCCGCCGCGATCAGCGGGGCGGTGGCGAAGCCGAACTCGTCCGCGCCGAGCAGCGCGCCGATGGCGACGTCGCGCCCGGTGCGCAGGCCGCCGTCGACCTGCACCGCGATCCGCTCTCGCAGATCGTTGAGCAGCAGCGTCTGCTGGGTCTCGGCCAAACCGATCTCCCACGGCGATCCGGCATGCGTCAGCGAGGTTAGCGGCGAAGCGCCCGTCCCGCCGTCATAGCCAGCGATGGTGACATGGTCCGCGCGCGCTTTGGACACGCCTGCCGCAACCGTCCCGACGCCGACTTCGGACACCAGCTTTACCGAAATCCGCGCGACCGGGTTCACGTTCTTGAGATCGTGTATCAGCTGCGCGAGGTCTTCGATCGAATAGATGTCGTGGTGCGGCGGGGGCGAGATCAGGCCCACACCCGGGGTCGAGTGCCGCACCGCGCCGATGCGCTTGTCGACCTTGTGCCCGGGCAGCTGGCCGCCCTCGCCGGGCTTGGCACCCTGCGCCATCTTGATCTGGATGTCGTCCGAATTGACGAGATATTCGGTCGTCACCCCGAAGCGGCCCGACGCCACCTGCTTGATCCGGCTGCGCATGGAATCGCCATAGGCGAGCGGCTTGAAGCGGAACGGTTCTTCTCCGCCTTCACCCGTGTTCGAGCGCCCGCCGATACGGTTCATCGCGATCGCCATCGTCGAGTGCGCTTCATGGCTGATCGAGCCGAGGCTCATCGCGCCGGTCGAGAACCGCTTAACGATTTCGGACGCCGGTTCCACTTCGTCGAGCGGGATCGGCTTGTCGGCCTTCTTGAACTCAAGCAGCCCGCGGATCGTCAGCAGGCGTTCGGACTGCTCGTTGATGCTGGCGGCAAACTCGGCGTAGTTCTTCGGGTCATTGCCGCGCACCGCGTGCTGCAACTGGGCGACGTTCTGCGGCGTCCAGGCGTGCTCCTCGCCGCGCAGGCGGTATTGGTAGATCCCGCCGACATCGAGCATCCCGTCATAGAGCGGGTTGTCGCCGTAAGCCTGCCCGTGACGGCGCAGCGCCTCTTCGGCGACTTCGGCAAGGCCGATGCCTTCGATCGTGGTGGCGGTGCCGGTGAAGTATTTCTCGACGAAGGCGGTCGACAGACCAACCGCGTCGAAAATCTGCGCGCCGCAATAGGACTGGTAGGTCGAAATGCCCATCTTGGACATGACCTTGCGGATGCCCTTGCCCACGCCCTTGATGAAGTTCTGCTGCACCTTGGCGGCGGGCAGATCGGGGTGGCGCTTTACGCGCAGCGCTTCGATCGTCTCGAAAGCGAGGTACGGATTGATGGCTTCCGCGCCGTAACCTGCCAGCACGCAGAAGTGATGCACTTCGCGCGCCTCGCCGGTTTCGACCACAAGGCCAGTCTGCATCCGCAGACCCTGCCGCACGAGGTGGTGATGTACCGCTGCCGTCGCCAGCAGCGCAGGCATCGGCACGCGCGTTTCGCTCTGCCCGCGGTCGGACAGGACGAGGATGTTGTGATCCTGCAGCACAGCTTCGGTCGCGGCCCAGCACATTTCCTTCAGCGCCATTTCGAGGCCCTCGGCGCCGGTGCTGGCGTCCCAGGTGATGTCGATGGTGGCGCAGCGGAACGCGCCGTCGAGCGCCTCTTCGACTGAGCGGATCTTGGCGAGATCCTCGTTGGTCAGAATCGGTTGATCGACTTCCAGGCGCTTGTGCGTCCCGGCATCGCGGCCCAGCAGGTTCGGGCGCGGACCGATCATGCTGGTGAGGCTCATCACCAGCTCTTCGCGGATTGGATCGATCGGCGGATTGGTGACCTGCGCGAAGTTCTGCTTGAAATAGTCGTAGAGGAGCCGCGCACGGTCGGACAGCACGGCAATCGGCGTGTCGGTGCCCATCGACCCGATAGGATCATCGGCATCGACCGCCATCGGTTCGAGGAATCGGCTCACGTCTTCCTGCGTGTAGCCGAATGCCTGCTGGCGCTGAAGAAGCGTGCCTTCCTCAGCCGGAATCGCCGCCAGTTCGGGCACCACGTCGGTGATGTCGGCCAGCTTGTACTGCGCCTGATGCAGCCACTCGGCATAGGGCTCGGCATTGGCGAGATCGGCCTTGAGCTCGTCATCCTCGATGATGCGACCCTGCTCGAGGTCGATCAGCAGCATCTTGCCGGGCTGGAGGCGCCACTTGCGCACGATGTCGGCTTCCGCGAACGGCAGCACGCCGCTTTCGGACGCGAGGCAGACGATATCGTCCTTGGTCACACAGAAGCGCGCAGGGCGCAGCCCGTTACGGTCGAGAGTCGCGCCGATCTGGCGGCCATCGGTGAAGCACACTGCGGCGGGGCCATCCCACGGTTCCATAAGCGCGGCGTGATATTCGTAGAAGGCGCGCCGGGCGGGGTCCATCAGCGCATTGCCGGCCCATGCCTCGGGGACGAGGATCATCATCGCGTGGGCAAGCGAATAGCCACCCGCGATCAGCAGTTCGAGCGCATTGTCGAGGCAGGCCGTGTCCGATTGCCCATGCGGGATGATCGGCCACATCTTGTCTAGGTCCGGCCCGAGCAGCTCGCTTTCCATGGTGCGGCGGCGCGCGTTCATCCAGTTGACGTTGCCGCGCACCGTGTTGATCTCGCCATTGTGGGCGATGAAACGGAACGGGTGGGCAAGGCGCCAGCTCGGGAAGGTGTTGGTGCTGAAACGCTGGTGGACGAGGCCGAGCGCCGAAACGCAGGCCGGATCGCGCAGATCGTCGTAGAAAGAGCCGACCTGCGTCGCCAGCAGCAGGCCCTTGTAGACCAGAGTGCGGGTCGAAAAGCTCGGGATATAGGTCTCGGTCACGCCCGGCAGGCCGTGCTTTTCAGCCAGCTGTGCGAGCGGGTTCTGCACCTGCTTGCGGATGGTGAGCAGCTTGCGTTCGAAGGCGTCTTGGTCAGCACAGTTTGCGCCGCGGCCGATCACTGCCATCTCGATCACCGGCATCGATGCGATCACCGCCGCGCCGAGGCCGTCATGCGTGGTCGGCACGTCGCGCCAGCCGATGAATCGCTGGCCTTCCTTGGCGGTAAAGGCCTCCATGCGCTCCTTGACGAAGACGCGCGACGCCTCGTCCTGCGGCAGGAAGCACATGCCGACGGCATATTCGCCCGGAGCCGGCAGATCATGGCCTTCGCCTTCCGCCCAGCGGCGAATCAGCGGGTCGGGAATCTGGATGAGGATGCCCGCGCCGTCACCCAGCAGCGGGTCGGAGCCCACCGCGCCGCGATGGTCGAGCCGATCGAGAATCTCCAGCGCCTGCGCGATGATCGCGTGGCTTTTCTCTCCCTTGATGTGCGCAACCATGCCGACGCCGCAGGCGTCATGCTCGTTGGCGGGGTCATAGAGACCCTGGGAGGAGGGGTATCCCATGGCAAAAGTCCGATCTGTCAGATGCCGACAGGCGCGCACCCGTACTTGCATGATCGCTCATGCAGGGAACACGCCTGAGGCAGGTCTAGCGGGCGAGCCACCCTATTCGGGATGCTCTTGCCCGTTTTCGGACCCCTCATGCCGACAGGAAGCGGGTTTGGCAATGGGTTTGCGCGAAGTAATATTTCTCGCAGACCTATTCAAACTTTAGGTTGATTGCGCAACGTGCATCGCGCGGTCGGGTCCGTTGCAGCTTTTGCGCACTGCCTTGGACTCAGGCTGCGCCGCGCCGGGGTTGAAGCTGCGAGAGCGCCGCGCGCAGCGGTTCTTGGGGCGAGGTGCGGCGGGGCACGGCCGGAGTTCCGCCGCTCAAAGCCGACATTGCCTTCAGCGCCTCGGCCAGAGCTGCCTCGCGCGCGGCGAGATCGGCAGGGGTGATGTCGCGGTTTGGCGGAGTTTCGCGGTGCTCGTGCAGGGCGCCGGCAAAGCGTTCGACCATCTCGACCAGGCTCAGCTCGTTCGTCGGAGTAGCGCGCAGGCGGGCGAGCGCGGCCTGCCCGGGCAGCGGGGGTAGCGGGGGTAGCGGTGCGACCGCGTGAAGTCTGCGAGCCCGGATGTCGGCGATCGGATCGACGGCGGGCTCTGCAGGCTCGGGCGCGGGAGGCTCGGGTGCCTCCACCTCTGCCGGGATGGCCTCGTGCGCAATGTCTTCGACCCAGACGGCATTGCGGCCGGGCAGCTCGGCGAATTGCGCAAGATCAAGCTCGATCGGGGCGGGGGCCGCCGCCGGTTCGGGCCGAGGCTCGACCGGATCATCGAGCCGGCGGCTTCCCAGATCCTGTGCGGGATTGATCGGCGTGACCTGCCGCATTGCCAGCTCGACCATCGACGGCTGTTCAGAACGCTCGACGCGGCTGTGCATTATTGCGCCAAATCCAAACATGGCCGAGCCGAACAACGTGGCCATGACCGCGGCGAACACCGCCTGTCCGACCTCGCCCCAGGTGCCGAGCAGTGTGCCGTCCAGCACGCCGCCGACCAGTGCATAAGGCATCACCATGATCACCAGTCCGCCGAGCAGCGCCCCCCACACGCCCAGCAACGGAGCAAAAGCTTTGTGCGTGGCCACCGAGGCCGGGCGATTATTGTCGCTTCTCCTGCGTTCGCGCTGGCTTGCCCGACGATCCTGCTGCCCCGGTTTCATGCGGCGTCTACCCCGTTATCACGGCGGCGCGCGACGCGCTGCCTTGGATGCCACGGGCTACCAAGAGATGGTAAACAGAGAGATAATTTTTCGCATTCGCTGACCAGTCATGGCGGGTGCGGACATGGGCAACGCCGCGGTCGCGGATCGCTTCCCAGTCCTCACGGCGTTCGAGCAGCCGGGCGAGTGCGGCGGCGCAGGCCGCTGGGTCATCGGGCGCGAACAGCGTGCCGGTTTCTCCGTCGGTGATCAACTCGCGATGTCCGCCGACGCTCGATGCAGCGACCAGCCGGCGCTGTGCCATCGCCTCTAGCGGCTTCAATGGCGTGACCAGATCGGTGAGCCGCTGCGCCTTTCTGGGATAGGCCAGCACATCGACCAGCGAATAATACCGCTCGACCGCAGTGTGCGGCACGCGGCCGGTGAAGATCACCGCTTCCGGCTCGGGCAAGGCAGCGGCGGCAGCGTGCCAGCTTGCATCCATCGGCCCTGCCCCGACCAGCAACAGACGTGCATCGGGGTGCGACTGGCGCAGGATCGGCATTGCGGCGATCAGATCATCGACGCCCTCATAGGCATAGAAGCTGCCGATATAGCCGATCACCGGGGCGCCAGGCGCAATGCCCAGCTTGCTTGCCAGCGCATCGTCGCGTGGGGGCGGGTCGCCGAACAGCGACAGGTCGACCCCGTTGGGCATGACATTGACCCGCGCCGAAGGAATGCCGCGTGCGACAAGATCAGTCTTCAGGCCCTGGCAGATCGTGAACAGCGCGTCGACGGCTTTGGCGACGCGGGTTTCGAGCGCCCGGGTGAGGCGATATTTGAGATTGCCTTCGGTGCCTGAAAGGTTGCCGACTGCGGCATCCTCCCAGAAGGCGCGGATTTCATAGACGAAAGGCACGCCGAGCGCCCGCGCCGCGCGTTCGGCGGCAGCGCCGCACAGCGCAGGGCTGTGGGCGTGGATGATGTCGGGCCGCCATTCTTCGGCCAGCGCGAGGATTGCGGCGGTGAGCGCCTCGACCTCGCCCATTTCGCGGAAAGGTGCCGGGCCTGAGGGCAGGCCGGGGGTGCGGTGGAAGATCAGCCCGTCGGCCTCCTCGCACGGGGCGGTGACTAATGCTTCGAGGTTGTTCCGCTGTCCGGTGATCCCGCGCACCTCCAGTCCGTGCCCCTGCTGCGCTTTCAGGATCGCGCGGGTACGGAAGGTGTAGCCGCTGTGGAGCGGCAGGGAGTGGTCGAGAACGTGGAGGACGCGGGTCATGGGCGCGATGTGTAGCGCCTCGTGCTTAGCGCGGCGTCAACTGGAAGCTTGTATTGCTTGCCGGGTATCCCAGTTTTCGGACCTTGCCAGACCCATGATCGATCACTTCGCGCTTGCATTCGGACATGGCCTTCTGGCCATCGCGATGCTGCGCCTCGTGATGCGCGCCGGGCTCGATGCCGATCCGCTGATCGGCGAGATCGCCGCCGAGACGATCAGCAAGCGCAAGGTGACCAACGCCTCCGGACGCAGCGCCGCGCGCCGCGCGCGGCACGGCGTGGGCGATGCCGCCGATCCGGCACCGGGCAACGCAGCGGCAGAGCCGGCAGAACCGCGTGCTTGATCTCTTTATCCTGTCCTTCATCGACTATGTGCTGGTGCTCGGCCTCAGGCGCCCGTTCCTGTGGGTGCTGCTGTACGTCTATATCGACATTCTCGCGCCCCACCGGATCGGCTATACGCTGATCACCACACTGCCGCTGTCGCTTATCGCCTTTGCGGCGGCCTTTGGCGGATGGCTGGCGCTGGACCGCAAGGAGGGCGCGCGCTTCACCCTGCGGCAGGGCTTGATGCTGGCACTGCTGATCTATTGCTGGTGGAGCACCGGCCACGCCGACTTCCAGGAGGAAGCGCTGCACAAGTGGGACTGGGTATGGAAGGCGCTGCTGTTCGCGATTTTCCTGCCGCTCACGCTCACCACTCGCGCGCGGATCGAGGGCCTGGCCCTGGTGCTGCTGCTATCGGTGGCGACCATCGTGATCGGGACGGGGATGAAGACTATCCTCGGCGGCGGGGGCTACTCCAACCTCAAGTTCTTCGTGAACGACAATAGCGGCATCTATGAAAGCTCCACGCTGGCCACGGTGGCGATCGGGTTGATCCCCGTGCTGTGGTGGTTTGTAAAGCACGGCACGATCTTCCGCCCGCACTGGACGGTGACGGCGTTTGCTGTTGCGCTGACTTTCGCCTGCCTGCTCGTGCCGGTAGGCACCGAGGCGCGTACGGGCCTTTTGTGCATCGCCGCGCTCGCGGTGATGACGCTGCGCCACACACGACGACGACTGCTGTTCATTGCCGGGGCCGGGGTGCTGGGGCTTACGGCCCTGCCGTTCCTGCCGCAGACCTATTACGATCGCATGGCGACGATCTTCGCGCCCAGCGGCGACCAGAGCGCCTCGACCCGCATGGCGGTGTGGGAATGGACGCTCGATTATGTCGCGCAGAAACCCTTGGGCGGCGGGTTCGATGCCTATCGTTCGAACCGCTTTGCCTACACCATGCCGGTCACGAAGACCGAAGGTAATACCACCACGGTCACCTATCAGGAGGTCGAGGACAAGGCGCGTGCCTATCACTCTTCGGTGTTCGAGATGCTGGGCGAACAGGGCTGGCCGGGTCTGGCTTTGTGGCTGATCCTGCATGCGCTGGGCCTGTGGCAGATGGAGCGGCTCCAGCGTCGCTGGAAGACAGCCGGGGACGAAGCGACCCGCTGGATCGCGCCGCTCGCTGCGGCCTTGCAGTCCGGCGCAGTCATCTATCTGGGCGGCGCGCTGTTCCAGGGGATCGCATACCAGCCGGTGATGGTGATGCTGGTGGGCCTCCAGATCGGGCTCCATTCCTATTGCCTTCGGATCGATTCGGTTCGCCCCGCGCCCGGCCCCAGAGCCTCGCGCAAGACCGCCACCTCCGGTACAATCCAAGGTGCCGTAGCGGCATAAGGCGGCTGATGCTGGGGACGTTGCGCTCCCCCTTGTGTTGCGCCATGTAGCCCTTCGCAAACGCAAGCGCGGCGGGCACGGGATCTCGCCGCCGGCAAGCAAGGAGGAAGCCCATGAACCCCCAGGAATTGGCCGCAAAAGTCGGCGAGCATATCGGCACCAGCGAATGGGTCGAAATGAGCCAGGAGCGCATCAACCAGTTTGCCGAGGCGACCGGTGACCACCAGTTCATCCACGTCAACGAAGAGATGGCCAAGATGACCCCGTTCGGCGGGACCATTGCCCACGGCTTCCTGACGCTCTCGATGATCCCCTATCTCGGCGCTCAGGGCGGCGCGCCGCGCATTGATGGCGTGAAGATGGGCGTCAACTACGGCGGCAACAAGACTCGCTTCATCGCTCCGGTTCGTGCCGGCAAGCGCATCCGCGGCCACTGGAAGCTCACCGAAATGGTCGAGAAGCGCCCCGGCCAGTGGCAGCAGACCTGCGAGATCACCATCGAGATCGAAGGCGAGGACAAGCCGGCCCTGATGGCCGAGTGGATCACGCAGTACTTCGTGTGATCGCCCGGGGCCGCCCGGCCCCGGGCCCTCTCCTGACATGACCCACCCATGACATGAACAGGCCCCGCCCCCGCGCGGGGCCTCACTCACGACAATCAAGGATACCCCCATCATGGCACGTGACGCCGTTATCGTTTCCACCGCCCGCACGCCCATCGGCCGTGCCTACAAGGGCGCTTTCAACGCCACCCCCGGCGCCACCCTCGGCGCGCTGAGCCTTGCCCCCGCGATTGAACGCGCCGGGATCGAAGCCGGCCAGATCGACGATGTGGTGTGGGGCGCTGTCCTCACGCAAGGGACCCAGGCCGGCAACATCGCCCGCCAGGTCGCGCTGCGCGCCGGTTGCCCCGTGGGCGTCTCGGCCCAGACCATCGACCGCCAGTGCTCCTCGGGCCTGATGGCGATTGCGACGGCGGCCAAGCAGATCATCGTCGACAACATGGATATCGTCGTCGGCGGCGGTCAGGATTCGATCTCGATGGTGCAGACGCCGGAAATGCGCGTTGCCCCCGACCGCTCGCTTATTGCGATGCACAAGGACGTCTACATGCCGATGCTCGGTACCGCCGAGACCGTTGCCAAGCGTTATAACATCAGCCGCGATGCCCAGGACGAATACGCCTACCAGTCGCAGATGCGCACCGCCGCCGCACAGGCCGCGGGCAAGTTCGATGATGAAATCGTTCCTGTCACGACCACGATGAACGTGGTCGACAAGGAGACGAAGGAAGTCAGCCAGGTCGAATTCACTCTCACCAAGGATGAGGGTAACCGCCCCGAAACCACGCTGGAAGGCCTCCAGATCCTCAATCCGGTGATGGGGCCGGGCATGAACATCACCGCCGGCAATGCCTCGCAGCTGTCGGACGGCTCCTCGGCCGCGGTGCTGATGGAAGCCAAGCTGGCCGAACAGAAGGGCCTCCAGCCGCTCGGCCGCTATGTCGGCATGGCGGTCGCGGGCACCGAGCCTGACGAGATGGGCATCGGCCCGGTCTTTGCGATCCCGAAGCTGCTCAAACAGACCGGCCTCAAGATGGACGACATCGGCCTGTGGGAGCTGAACGAGGCCTTCGCAGTGCAGGTGCTCTACTGCCGCGACACGCTCGGCATCGATAACGACATCCTCAATGTCAGCGGCGGCTCGATCTCGATCGGCCACCCCTATGGCATGACCGGCGCACGCTGCACCGGCCACGCGCTGATCGAAGGCAAGCGCCGCGGCGCCAAGTATGTCGTCGTCACGATGTGCGTTGGTGGCGGTATCGGGGCAGCTGGTCTCTTCGAGGTGTTCTGATCGGAACAATTTTCCGCGTCGGCGCTAGCGCCCGTCCCCAACCAAGGAGACAGGCATGGCGACCGACGCGGAAATCCGTTCGAAGTTCTGGAAGGCGCTGAAAAGCGACATGACGATGTTCCTCGGCCTGGCCGAGGGCGAGGACGGCCACGCCCGTCCGATGACCGCGCAGCTCGAGGACGAGCTTTACGAGGATGGCGAATACAGCGGCCCGCTGTGGTTCTTCACCGCCACTGACAACAATCTCTACCGCCAGATCCAGCAAGTCGAACTGGCTGGAGACGAGCCGCGCGCGATGGCGCACTTTGTCGCAAAAGGGCACGACGTCTGGGCGACGGTACACGGCAGCCTGACCACCACTCGCGACCGCGCCATCATCGACCGGCTGTGGAACCGCTTCGTCGCGGCCTGCTACGAAGGCAAAGACGATCCCAAGATCGCCCTCATTCGCCTTGATCCCGAAGACGCCGAAATCTGGATTGACGCATCATCGCTGGTGGCTGGCATCAAGATGCTCATGGGGATCGACCCCAAGAAGGACTATGAAGGCAAGGTCGCCGAATTGCGGTTGTAGGCCGGCAGCATCGTGATCCGCCTGCCCCCGCGCAGGCGTCCGACGGTGAGGGGAGGGGGGATATGTCGCCGCCTGCCCTTGCCCCGGCGCGCCGCTTGGGGAATCCCTTGGCGCATGGCGATTCTCTCCGACAAATGGATCCGCGCTCAGGCGCTCGAACACGGCATGATCGAGCCTTTCGTCGAAGCCCAGCGGCGCGACGGGGTGATCTCTTATGGACTCTCGTCCTACGGCTACGACGCCCGCGTGGCGCCCGAGTTCAAGATCTTCACCAATGTCGACTCATCCGTAGTCGATCCCAAGCAGTTCGATCCCAAGAGCTTCGTCGACCGCGAGACCGACGTTTGCATCATCCCGCCCAATTCCTTCGCGCTGGCCCGCACGGTCGAATATTTCCGCGTGCCGGAAGATGTGCTGGTTATCTGCCTCGGCAAGAGCACCTACGCGCGCTGCGGGATCATCGTGAATGTCACCCCGCTGGAGCCGGGCTGGGAGGGCCACGTGACGCTGGAATTCAGCAACACCACGCCGTTGCCGGCCAAGATCTACGCCAATGAAGGCGCGTGCCAGTTCCTGTTCCTCAAGGGCAATGAACGCTGCGAGACCAGCTACAAGGACCGCGCCGGCAAATATATGGGCCAGCGCGGGGTGACGCTGCCGCGGCTCTAGCCGGGCTCTGGACTCAGGCCCCTCCCTCGCGCATCACGATGCGCAAAGGAGACCAAGCATGAGCACCCGCGAATTCGATATCATCGTCTATGGCGCAACCGGTTACACCGGGCGGCTGGTGGCGGAGTATCTGGCTCACCACTACGCCGGACGCGCCGACGCGCCCAAGTGGGCGATGGCTGGCCGCAGCCTCGCCAAGCTTGAGGAAGTGCGCGATGAAATCCGAGCGCCCGCTTCGACCCCGCTGGTGGTCGCCAATGCCGAGGACGACGCTGATCTGGAAGCCATGTGCCAGCGCACCAAGGTCGTGCTCACCACAGTCGGCCCTTACCAGCTCTACGGCGACAAGCTCGTCGCCGCCTGCGTCAAGACCGGCACCGACTATGCCGACCTGTGCGGCGAGCCGGCATGGATGGCCGAGAAGATCGCCGAGCATCAGGCCGCCGCCGAAGCCAGCGGTGCGCGCATCTGTTTCTCGAGCGGCTTCGATTCGATCCCCTTCGATCTCGGCGTGATGATGACGCAGAAGGCCTGCGTCGAGAAGTTCGGCAAGCCCGCCCCCCGCATCCGCGGCCGTGTGCGCGCGATGCAGGGCACGTTTTCGGGCGGCACTGCGGCGAGCCTCGGTGCGACGATGAAGGCCGCGGCGAAAAGCCCCTCGCTCATCAATGTGCTGCGAAATCCCTTCGCGCTGACGCCGGGGTTTGACGGGCCGGATCAGCCTTCGGGCATGATCCCCAGCTATGAGGACGATCTCGGCAAGTGGTCGGCGCCCTTCGTTATGGCGCCGATCAACACCAAGAACGTGCACCGCACCAACTTCCTGCTCGGCCACCCCTATGGCGCGGATTTCCAGTATGACGAGATGATGCTGACCAGCCCCGGAGAAGCGGGCAAGGCGGCGGCCAATGCTGCGCTGGAATTCATGAAGAATCCCTTCGGCGCCAAGCCCCCCAAGCCCGGCGAAGGCCCGACCAAGGAAGAGCGCGAGAACGGCTTCTACGATGTCGTCTTCGTCGCCGACATGGCTGACGGTGGCCGCCTCCAGTTCGGGGTCAAGGGTCGCTATGATCCGGGTTATGGCTCGACCAGCCGGATGCTGTCGGAAACGGGCATCGCGCTGCTGTCCTGCACCAAGCCGGGCGGGATCGGCACCCCGGGGAGCTTCCTTGGCGAAGACCTCGTCAAGCGGCTGGAAGAGCACGCCGAACTGACCTTCGCTGTAGAAGGCTGAAATGCAAAAGGGGCAGTCGGCGCATGACCGGCTGCCCCCTTGCGACCCTGGCGCAGGGCGCGGGCCCGAGCGTCTTCAGAAGCTCAGGCGCACGCTCGCGCGGATGTTCCGGCCGATCAGCGGCACGAAATCCTTCGTGAAGCTCGCATGGCGGCGGCCGGTGACATCGAAAATGTTGTCGGCGGAGACCTGAAGCGTGACATTCTGGTTGTCCTTGAGCGGACGCCACGCAACCAGCGCGTTGACCAGCGTGAAGCTGTCGGTGGGAGTTTCGACCCCGACCACGCGGTCCTGCTTGTCGAACCACTGCACTTCGCCGCGCAGGTCAACCGCGCCGGTCTGCGCTTCCAGCGCGCCGAGCAGGCTGAGCGGCGGGATGCGCGGCACCGCGGTGCCGTCGGCAAGCTCGGCCTCGATATACGAAGCGCGCAGATCGCTGACCAGGCGGAAGCCTTCAGTGTCGATCACCGGATAGTTCAGGTCCGCCTCGAAGCCCCAGAAGTCGGCGTTCTGCTGGAGGTACTGGAACACCGGAAGGTCGTCCTCTTCCGCGCCGGTTTCTTCGAGGAAGATGTAGTTGTCGAACCACTGGCGGTAGGCAGTGAGATTGAAGGTGCCCTTGCCGATCGTGCCGCGGGCATAGGCTTCCAGACCCCATGCGCGTTCGGTGGTCAGGTCGGGATCGCCGATTTCGTAGGCTTGCGTGGCGATGTGCGGGCCATCCGAGAACAATTCCTCCGCGCTCGGCGCACGTTCGGCGCGTGAACCGTTGAGGCCGACGCGGATGCCTTCGATACCTTCATAGACCACGCCGAGCGCGCCCGAGAAGGTCTCGTAGTCGTTCTCGATGCCCAGCGTCTGGGCCTCGACCTTGGTGAACTCGGCGCGGGCGGCAGCTTCGATCTGGAACGGGCCGGTGCCGTATTCCTGAAGGGTGAAGACCGCGAATTGATCGGTCAGGTTCGGCGGAATGTAGGCTTCCGCCCCCACGGCGAAGAAATCGCGGTGGGAGTATTGGAGGCCGCTCGACCCGCGCAGCGTGCCGCCGGCGTTCTGCACCAGTTCGGCGCGCGCTTCGACGCTGGTCGAATCGAACACCGTGCCCACTTCGGCGCCCTCGAATTCGGTGTGGGTGTAATCCGAATAGCCGACCCGCAGTTTCAGTCGTTCGAACGCTCCTTCGCCAAGGTAGACGTCGCCCTTAAAGTCCGCGCGGAACTGGTTGAGGCCGATGGTGACGTTCTCTTCACCGCCCTCTCCCTCGGCTTCGATTTCGCCTTCCCCGGCATGGTGGCCGGCGCCCGGACGGGTGGGGACGCCGTAGCTAGTTTCGTACCAGCCGAGCGATGCGCCAAAGGTGCTTTCGCCAAGGATCACGCCGAGGCCGGCGTTGATCGTCCAGCTGTCCATCGCGGTGTTGGGCACGGTGCCGCGCTGGCCTGCGGCCTCGCGCAGCTCTGCGGCTTCCTCAAGCTCGCCTTCGGCTTCTTCCTCGGCTGCATCGGCGAGCAGGTCAGCGCGCAGTGCCGGTGCGACCTGGAAGCCGCCGATGTCGATATCGCTGGTCTTGCGCCACGAGCCATCGACGTGGAGCACGAGGTTGCTGGTCAGGCCGATATCGACTGATCCGGCTGCGGTGCGCAGATTGGACGCGCTGTCGATGCCGGCGAAGCCGTCAAAGTGCAGGTCTTCGTCGGGCACGCGGGTCGGGATGCGTTTGTCGATCACGTTGACCGCGCCGCCGATGGCCTGGCTGCCGTAGAGCAGTACGGCGGGGCCGCGCAGCACTTCGATCCGCTCGACCGTGATCGGCTCGATGGTGGTGGCGTGGTCAACCGAGGTGTTTGACACATCCGAAGTGCCCACGCCGTCGACCAGCACGCGCACGCGCTCGCCCTGCTGGCCGCGCAGCACGGGGCGCGACGAGCCGGGGGCGAAGCTGGTGGCCGAGACGCCGGGGATCTTGGCGAGCAGATCGCCTATCTGGCCGGTCGCCGCGTCGCGCTGGATGTCCTTGATCTCGAGTACGCTGGTGCCGGCGAGCAGATCGAGTTCCTTCACACCGGCCGCGCTGACGATGATGGTGCCGTCATAGCTGGCCTGGCGATTGTGAAGATCGTCCTCGACCGCCGGGTTGGTGCTGCCGGTGGCGGGCTGTTCAGCGGTGCTGGCGGAGTCCGCCGGAGCCGCATCGTCAGCCAGCGCCGGGGCGGCCGTGGCCGCGAGGGCCAGCCCTGCAGCAAGTGCAAGGCGGGAGGGGGCAAGGGATAGCTTGCTCATGTTCATCGGGCATGCCCTGTATAATGTGATAACGTATCACGCACCTAGCGCCGCACGCTCCGATTGCAAGCGGAAATTGTGCCGAACCGCCAATGCCGCATGACAAGCGGCATGGCCTTTGCGGCGAGCCGGCCACGCTGTGCGTCGTAGGCGTGCCGAGTGCGGCACGGTTGATCACAACCGAACCGCGACACATCATCAATGTCGGAAAATGGAGCGGGCGAAGGGATTCGAACCCTCGACCCCAACCTTGGCAAGATTCGGCTCTGTGATATTTTGCAATTATGTCAGATAATTATTTTGCCACCTGAAAATCCGAACACGATCCGAACATTCTGCAAAACGATAGATTTGCCCTGTCGGTTCGGCAACATGGGGCACCTGGCGCATGCATGTGTCGATACGGCAATTGAGATAGGCTCGCCAGCGGCAGTTCCGTGGTGTGGCACTGCCACTCCTGACAACGGCAGTTAGCATACTTGGGTATGCTAACGCTCGATTGCCGCGTTAAGGTCCTCTCAGCGCTTCGCCTTGATGGTCATCGGATCGGGCACAGGTAGATTGGGTTATGGGTAGCTTCTCGGTTTCTACGTGACAAAAGTCGACGAATGCCGATCTGCTATCTGTAAAACATAGTGTCACTTGAATGACCGAAGCGCAGGACATCCATCGCTCATGAAAGATTTTTTCCCAATACTTGCTGGCATCGCCTTGGCCTTTCCTTGCTCTGCAGTCGCCCAGGCTTCGCCAACTGCAGAGTACGTGTTGGCGGAGGCTTCCCGCTACACGGTGAAAATCCAAGTCCAAAATGAGATAGCACTGAACCAAGATCAGCCAGGTTCAGCTTCTGGTACGGGATTTCTGATTGATCGGCAGCGTGGCTGGCTCTTGACGAACGCCCACGTCGCCACCCGCTCACCAGCTACGATCAAGGTGCAGTTCAAGGACGGCAAGCAGTTAATTGCTGCCAAGCGCATCCACGTTGATCCGTTGATGGACCTTGCGATCCTTGAGATCCCCACAGCATCAGTGCCAATAGGTGCGACGGAAGCTGACCTTGCTTGTGATCAGATGCCAGTGGCAGGAACATCCGTTCTGGCATTTGGGCATCCGTGGGGTCTGTCATTCACGGCATCACGTGGCATAGTTTCAGGGCTTGCGTGGTTTTATCCTAACCAGATGATCCAGACCGATGCCGCGATCAACAGCGGCAACTCTGGTGGACCATTGATCAGTCTGACTGACGGTCGTGTTATCGGCATCAACACCTCCACATATCAGCCTGAAGATGATGGTGCGGGAGCAACTGCAATCGGCTTGGCTGAGACTAGAGACCTGCGATTTGTTCATAGCAGTGGGGACATCCGGGGAGGTCCATCCTGCGTCGCACTTTATATACAGCGCTAAGGACGCTGGCGCGAAGACTATGACCGCTTGGCTTTGGTGCCGTCCTCCTTCAATACCGCGATTTGCAGGAACTGGCCGGGCAGGAAGTCGAAAGGAAGCCGATCGGAGCCTGGGAGCACCAGGCGGAAGGTCTTGACCGTCGGCGTTTCGTTGAAGATTTGGGCGACGCGCAGCTCGCCGCTCCAGGGGCGAGGTTTGCCCGTGGGGGCAAGACCAGAGAGGTCCGGGTGACGTGCCGACTTGCTTGTAGGGCCGGAGATGCGCGGGCTGGCGATAGCCTGGCCAGGGGCGATCGGCGACGGGCCTGCCAAGTCGGTCGCCGGCGCCGCGTGCGGGACCGGGACGACGAGTGCCCTGACACGGCGTAGCCGCAGCATCTGCAGAGCTAACAGCGCTCCCAGTGCGAGCAGGGTGGCCGCCATGAACAGCCAATGTCCCGGCGTAAGGCCCCACAGCCGTCCTGCCATAGAAGCGTGTGTGTCGGCGGGCGTAAGCCCCGTTTCCAAGCGGAACCATTCGTTGGCGACGCTGGCGCCGCTTCTCTGTCCGTTGAGGACAGCAGTCGTGGCCGAGCCGCTTTCGATCAGCGCTGCTGCCTCGCGCAGCTGGGTTGCAATTTCGGTGCCGTCGGTCTCGCCGGGACCATGTGCTTTGCTTGTGACTTCGCTCGCCAGGCGCAAACCGCGATGCACCCGCGCGTTCGCCTCGACGGCCGCGCGCTCGCGCGCCGGTCGGTCGAGTTCTGGAAATGCCAGCAACGCGGAATAAGTGCTGGTCTGCTTGCCCATTTGCATCTCGCCGCCCATCATCTCGTCCATGATCTTGGACATGGGGTTGGCGCCGGATGGGGCGGCAATAGGAGACGGTGAGACTGTCTGCGGCGCAGCATCCGATGTCGCGGCGCCACCGGGATGATGCGCGGCATGATCGTCGGCTGATTGCGCGGCTGCCGCCTGGCCGATGATGGCGGCAGCCGCGATGAGGAAATGCCGCGCGAGGCGTTTCGTGAAGACGATACTCATGTTGGCCTACGCCCGGCTGTTTCGCTTACATGTCGTTCATCGGCATCGGGTCGGCCTTGTCCTTGGGCGGAGCGTCGGTGGCGGCCTTGCTTCCCATGCCTTTCATCCCCGGACCATGCGAAGCAGCCGGCCCCATCTGATCGTGGGGCATGGAGCCATCCTTCATCGAATCGTGCATGGCTTGGCCCTCGTTCATCTGATCGTGCATTTCGCGTGCAATTTCTGACGGGTCGTCTTCTGGAGTGCTGGTATCGGTCTTGGTGGCAGCGACGTTGTCGGCCTCTGATGCCGGGCTACAGGCACCCAGCGCTGCGGTAATCGCGAGCGCCGATACGAGCGGGGCCCATTTGGGGCTAAGCAAAGCCATGATCGTTCCTTTCTTCTGAATGAAATTTCTCTATCAGGCAGCGCTGGCTGGCCAAGGCCGTGCGCGGGAGACGTCTTGCGAGGAGGTCAGCTAGCAACCTGTTGAGGGGGGTTTTCGGACCACTGCTTGAGCTGGCGACGGGATTGCGGATGGACAATGCGCGCGAGCATGGTGTCGCGCCCGACTCGTTCCGCGCGCATGACCAGCCCCCCGGTCTGATTGATTGTACCCCCAACCAGTTTGGAACCTGCTTCCTTGGTGACTGGCATCGATTCGCCTGTGACCATGGATTCGTCGATTGTGCTACGCCCCTCAATGACTGCACCATCGACAGGTACTTTCTCTCCGGGGCGCACCCGCAAGGTGTCGCCAACAAGAACCTGGTCCAGAGTTATCTCTTCATCGCCGCCGTCGTCGCGAACCCTGCGTGCGAGCTTGGGAGAGAGATCGAGCAGCGCGCGGATAGCTCCGCTGGTCGTCTCCCTGGCACGCAATTCAAGCAGCTGGCCAAGCAGGACGAGCACCGTGATTACTGCCGCGGCTTCAAAATAGACTGCTACCGATCCATCATCAGAGCGAAAAGCTGAGGGAAATATGCCCGGAGCCAGAGAAGCCGCCATGCTGTAGATCCAGGCGACCCCGGTCCCCATGGCAATCAGCGTGAACATGTTGAGACTGCGACTTTTGATCGATGCCCAACCGCGCTCGAAAAATGGCCAGCCCGCCCACAAAACCACAGGTGTTGCCAGCACCATCTGGATCAGGTTTGCAAATTTTCCGTCCAGAACGTGACGCAGGCCTGTCATGTGCCCACCCATTTCGAGCGCGACCACCGGCAAGGCAAGCACGAGGCCGAACACGAAGCGGCGCTTCATATCCTTGTATTCGTCCGATGGCCCATCGCTGAGGGTCGGGGTCATCGGCTCGAGCGCCATGCCGCAGATGGGGCAGCTTCCTGGGCCGGACTGCTGGATCTCCGGATGCATCGGACAGGTCCAGATTGCGCCATCAGGAACAGGACTGTCCAGTCGCGGTGAACCGCTTATGTACCGGCCAGGATCGGCAGTGAACTTAGTAAGACAGCCCGCGCTGCAAAAAAAGTGATGGGCTCCGGCATGGGTCACGACATGCTTTGTGGTTTCAGGATTGACCCTCATCCCGCAGACCGGATCCGTCACCATCTTTTCTGCTGTGGAGTGAGGATCAGCATCCTCACCATGGTGACGCGGTGTCTCGGTCATAATCATGTCCCTTGGCTAGTCTGTTGAATGTTGCGACACGATCTCGGCCCAGCAGCCGAGAGATTCGTCGCCAATCCAGCATCATTGACGCCTGGCCTTGTCTCTCAATGCTCCGCCATCAAGACTCGCTCCTAGTAGCTCTTGAAGATTGTCGGCCTGGCTGTGCCAAAAGCAAAGACATGGTATCTGTCTCTTGGGCGGCCCGGTGCTTCCATTCCCGGCGAACCGAGCGGCATGCCAGCCACTGCCAAGCCCTTCACGCCCTTTGGCTTGGTGGCAAGAACGCGCTTCATGTCGGCAATGGGAACGTGACCTTCAAAGGCCATGCCGTCAATCAGCGCGGTATGGCATGACACCAGATCTGCGGGCAGGCCAATCTTGCGCTGCAAGCTTGATCGTTGCCGGTCATCGATGACCTGGACCTTGCGACCGAATGCCGAGCGCACCTGCGCGGCCCACTTTTCGCAACATCCGCAGCCCGGATCACGATGCATGACGATGTCGTTAGCCGCGAAGGCAGATGACGACAGCATTGCGACCGCAATCGCAAACTTTTTGATCATGAGCTTAATCCTCTCCTTATTCAGTCGATTCTTGGGACAACAAAGATCGAGATCGTACCCGTCGGTGTATCCAGTCGATAGTCTGCTGAGACCTTGCGGCCACAAAGCTTGCCGAGCTCGGTCTCCAAGAAACCGTCGGCATTGGGCTGTGTGTCGGCCCGCCCGTCAATCAATTGGATGAACCTAAAAGCTTGCCGCATAATCCAGCTGGTCTGTTGCGCGTAGTCGGCGATGAACACTTTGCCGCCGGTGGTCGCAGCGGCAAACATCGCCGCCAGTCCGGCACGCTTGCCTTCGATTGGGACCTGATGAAACACCAGGCTCGAGACTACCTTGTCGACCGGACCGCAGGCTTCGGCATCGTTGGCAAAACCGTTCTTCCAATCGATGGCAACGCCGGCCACTGCCGCTTTCTCTCTCGCAATCGCAAGCGCTTGCGCGTCAGGGTCGAGGCCGATGACATTTGCCTGCGGTTCACGCTCTTTGATAAGGAGGGCTAGCGATCCGGTCCCGCAGCCCACATCGAGGATCGTTTCCCCAGCCTTGGGGTCAAGCAGGTCCAGCAAGGCACTGCGCCAGCGACGTTCGCGCGTCAGCAGTGCCACGCCGCGGTCATACAATTTGGTCGAAGCAAACCGGCCCGCAGCCGGAGTGAAAGTCGGGGTTTCG
Organism: Porphyrobacter sp.; assembly: GCA_027533455.1. Taxonomy (GTDB): domain Bacteria; phylum Pseudomonadota; class Alphaproteobacteria; order Sphingomonadales; family Sphingomonadaceae; genus Erythrobacter. The sequence continues at coordinate 514,373 of JAPZUC010000001.1, forward strand.
CTCATGCTGCATCCTCGTACTGACAATCAAGGCAAGTCGCCGAGCCTGCGATCGATCCCTTTGTCCACGCACACACACTGATACGCATGTCACCGCATTATCCCTCACGATGGTTGGACAAAATTTTTTTGAGGGAACTTATCATAAGATGCGTATGTGAGATGAACGTCCGGGAGATTGTAAATGTATGACCTTGACCATTCGCTGCGGGCCCTTGCTGCACAGCCCATTCCCGCGCACCTCGCAATGATCGACGAGGCCGTGTTCGCAGGTCTGGAGGCACATCGGCGCGAAGTTGGTGCCGGATCCCGGCTGATGGGGTTGGCCGGCGCGTTTGCGTTAGTGCTCGGCGTCATCTCCGGTACATTGGCGGATGCCAGCCCCGCGATGGCCCAGCCACTTTCGCCTTTTTCGCCCGACAATCCCCTGGCGCCCTCTACGCTGCTGGACGTTCATGCATGACCTGGACAAAGCGACTGCTTGTGATTGGGCTTGTTGCATTCGGGGCAGCTCTCGGGGGCACGTATATTGGCCGTGAGCTGCTTGCGACCAAAGGCGAAGGCGAGACGGAGTTGCATGCGCTTCTGCACAGCGAGCTTGACCTTGACGCGCAGCAGGCGGCAAAAATCGAGTTGATTGAACGCCGTTTTTCAACCCGCCGGAAAGCACTCGAGCTCGAGATGCGCGCCGCCAATGCCCATCTTGCCGAAGCGATGGAGGCCGAACACGGCTACGGGCCGGAGGTTTCGGCTGCGGTCGATCACACGCATCGGGTAATGGGCGAACTGCAAAAAGAAACGCTGGAGCATCTTTTCGCCATGCGTGCGGTGCTTCGGCCCGACCAGGCAGCACGGTTTGACCGTACCGTAACAAAAGCACTGACACCAGAAGTGCAGTGACTTTTCCGCTCAGCCAGGGGAGCGACAGCGAACTCGCGGTTCTCGCGCTTGCTGGTCGTCAGGATGCTTACCGCGAGCTGCTGGCACGCTACCGCGAGAAAATTTTCCGGTTCGTGGCCGCGTCGGTTGGGGATACCCAAGAAGCAGTAGACCTCACGCAGGAGACGTTCGTTGCAGCCTTCGCTTCACTTGCAAAATATGACCATGACCGACCTTTCCTGTTCTGGCTGAAGCGTATTGCGCTTAACAAGTGCCGCGATTGGTCGCGAAAACGAAAGGCCCGAGCATTCTTCGTTCGGGCAGAACCGCTCGAGCTGGCATTCGAAGTCGCTGATGACGCCATATCCGCCGATGTGCAGGCGGAGAGCCGGGCTGAACTGAAGCGGGTTTCAGCCGCTATCTCGCGCCTTCCGTCACGGCTCAGGGAAGCGCTCGTGCTTCGCACGGTCGATGGGCTAAGTCAGTCAGAAGCGGCAGCTGTGCTGGGAGTAAGCGAAAAGGCGGTCGAGACGCGACTGCACCGCGCAAGAGCCCGATTGAGAGCAAATCTCGAAAATAAATGACCACTGGCCGCCAAACCTGGGCGCGGAGCGCCCGAGCTGACCACCGAGCTGCGCGACAGCCCGTTTCTGCGAGCAAGGTTCATCACTGCAAAAGTGGAGAGACGCGAAAAAATTTTTGAGGGGTGTCCGCACTAGGCGCGTATATGCTCGTATGAACACTCCGATCCTCACCCGTCGCCACCTGATTGCCAGCCTCGGTGCCGCGTCAGCCTTTGCCACAGTGCCTGCCTGGGCGCAGGGCCACAGTATCCATCGTGATCAGGGAGGCGGACACGGTCGGGGTGGCCCGCTCATTCCCGCAGGGTTCGGTGAGCTTTCCGGCGAAGTGATCGATCTGGCCGTGGCCAGCGGTCATCGCATCGTCGAAGGACGGCGTGGTCCCGGTGTCGCGGTCAACGGGAGCGTGCCCGGCCCCTTGATCCGCTTGCGGGAAGGGCAGAACGTCCGTCTCAATGTAACAAACCAGCTTGATTCGGACACGTCAATCCATTGGCACGGCCTTCTCGTTCCCTTTCATATGGATGGTGTTCCCGGCGTGAGTTTCCCTGGCATTCATCCTGGCCAGACATTCAGCTACGAATTCCCGATCCGGCAGTCGGGGACCTATTGGTATCACAGCCACTCCGGTTTGCAGGAGCAATCGGGGCATTATGGCCCTCTGGTTATCGATCCTTCTGGTCCGGAACCTGTCGAGTTCGACCGGGATTACATTCTGCTACTCAGCGATTTCACGGTGCTCGACCCGCATTTCATCATGAGCCGTTTGCGCACCGGCGAAGGCTACTTCAATCGCCAGCAGAACACGTGGACCGACGACTATCCGCTGTCTGCGCAAGAGCGACGCATGTGGGCCCAAATGCGGATGATGCCGACCGACATCATGGATATCGGCTCTCCGACCTACACTTTCCTTGCCAATGGGCGAGGGCCGACCGAGGGGCTTGAATATCTGTTTCGTGCCGGTGAGCGCGTAAGGTTGCGGGTCATCAACGGCTCGGCGCAGAGCTTCTTCAACGTCCGCATCCCCGGCTTGGCAATGACCATCATCGCCGCAGATGGCCAGAACGTCCGGCCGGTTGAAGTCGATGAATTTCAGATCGGCACGGCAGAAACCTATGATGTGATTGTTACGCCAGGGAATGCGGAGGCCTATGCGATTGTCGGAGAGTCGATGGACAGGTCGGGAATGGCGCTGGCCATGCTGGCGAGCCGTCCCGGAGCGCGGGCGGATGTACCCGCTCTGCGCGATCCACCGCTGCTGACGATGGGCGACATGGGCATGGATCACGGCTCGGGTGGCATGGACCATAGCGCGCCTTCTGCCGATACCGGTGCCAAGGAAGCGATGGGCAGTGCGGGCGCCATGGACCATGCCGCGATGGGTCATACCACACCTGATGCATCAATGGGCGCTTCGGATGACACTATGGCTGGGATGGCAATGGGTGGCATGAGCATGGCCGGCATGAAAATGCGCGACACGACGCTGCTGCCTCCCGATGTCAAGGTCGGCCCGGGCGTCGACATGGTCTCGATGTCTCCGGTAGACAAGATGGGAGATCCCGGTCTTGGCCTGCGGGACGTGGATCACCGCGTGCTCAACTATCGCATGCTGACGGCGCTTGAGCCGAACCGTGACACGCGCGAACCTTCGCGGCTCCTCGAGCTGCATCTCACTGGCAATATGGACCGCTACATGTGGTCTTTTGACGGACGAATGTACTCTTCTGTCAGTGATGTTCCGATCCGCTTCGCCTGGAACGAGCGGGTTCGGGTGAAGCTCATCAACAATACCATGATGGCGCATCCGATCCATCTTCACGGCATGTTCTTCGAGCTGGTCAATGGGGCAGAGCCAGCCCACCAGCCTCGAAAGAACATCGTGATCGTGCAACCGGGCGCCAGCGCTCAATTCGACCTCACTGCCAACGAGCCGGGTGACTGGGCCTTCCACTGCCATCTGCTCTACCACATGCACGGCGGTATGATGCAGACCGTAACCGTGGTCGGCCCGGGCGGTGCAGCATGAACCTCCGCCCCCTTGTCTCGCTCCTCCTTGCGGGAGCGGCCCTGAGCGCAGCACCGGCGATGGCCCAGCATCAGGGGCATTCCATGCCCATGCCGGCGCCTGCGCCGGCCCCCAGTCCGGCGCAGGCACCGCAGCAGCCAGATCCCCACGCCGGGCATGCCATGCCCGATAGTCCCGCCGCGTCCGACGATAAAACGGTCGATCCGCACGCGGGCCATGCCATGCCCGAAGGATCAATGCCGGCCCCGGACGCAATGGCCGGAATGAAGCAGGAAACCATGGATCACAGTACCATGGATCACGGCACCATGGATCACGGCACCATGGATCACGCCATGCCTGCATCGCCCGGTCCCGAGATGGAAACCCCCCCGCCGCCAGAGGCAGGAAGCGGTCCTCCGCGCGCCGCCGACGCCATCTGGGGCGCCGATGCAATGCGGGCCTCGCGAGACGATCTCAGGCGCGAAAGCGGTGATTTTCCGCTTTTCTGGTTCCAGGGTGATCGTCTGGAAGTCCACGCCCGTGAAGGTGCAAACGACTACATCTGGGACTTTCAGGGCTATTACGGCGGTCCGACAAGCCGGTTCTGGTTCAAGACCGAAGGTGAGGGAGCGTTCGGCGACAAGCCCGAAAGCGCTGAGTTTCAAGCCCTCTATTCACGTGCGATCAGGCCATTCTGGGACCTCCAGGCCGGCGTGCGGCAGGACCTCGCAGGGCCCGATACGACCTATGCCGTTCTGGGCATCCAAGGTGTTGCACCCTATCTTTTTCAGGTTGATGCGGCGGCTTTCGTCTCACAACGCGGCGACGTTACGGCGCGGATCGAGGCAGAACTTGACCAGCGCATTACCCAGCGCCTGATCTTCCAGCCTCGTGTCGAGATCAACATGGCTGCCCAGGACATTCCAATCCTTGGCGTCGGAGCGGGCATCGACAAGGTCGAGGCCGGCTTGCGTTTACGTTACGAGATTATCCGCGAGTTTGCGCCTTATGTCGGGATCGAACAGACCTGGCGCATTGGCAACGGCGCGGACTTCGCCCGCGCTCGCGGCGAGGATCCGAGTGCCACCAATTATGTTTTCGGCATCCGGTTTTGGTTTTGAAATGAAGGAAAATCCAATGAAACTTGCTCCGATTTTCGCAGCTTTTGCAATGGTTGCGTCGCCTTTGGCATTCCCGTCCATGGCTGCTGCTCACACCCGCGTGGTCGCCTCTACTCCGGCAGAGGGCGCAACCGTTGCTGGCACGCGCACGGTCACGCTGACCTTCAATGAAGCGCTGTTGCCCCCCACTGCGGCCGCCAGCATCGTAATGACGGCAATGCCGGGGATGGCGAACCACAGTCCGATGGCGATCCGCAATTTCACCACTGCCTGGTCGAACGGGAACAAGACCATGACCCTCACTCTTACCAAGGCTTTGGCAAAGGGCAGCTATGAGGTTCGCTGGCAAGCCGCAGGTGCTGACGGCCACCGCATGAACGGCACTGTCAAGTTCACCATCAGCTGATCGCGCTATGGGGTGGGCGGTCGAACCTGGCTTGCGTTTTCTGAATTACGCGGTGCTGCTGGGGATGTTCGGGAGCACCGCGTTTCGATTGATCGCGCTTCGGAGCGCCGGCTTTCTCTCTGTCGGCAATCGGGCGTCGCTAGGCCTGATCGGGGGGGCTGCGGCTGCATTTGTGCTCTCCGTCGTTCTTATGCTCGTCTCCGTGGCCGCAATGATGGGCATGTCCCTATCAGACCTTGACTGGCCGACGATCTCCATGATGGCCTTCGGCACGGATATCGGGATTGCGTTTGTCGTTCGCATCGGCGTGCTGTTTCTCGCATTATGCTTTCTTACCGCCGTTAGGACCACGAAACTCAGCCAGGTAGTCGTCGCCGCCTGTTTCGCGGCGGCTCTTCTCTCGCTCGGATGGAGCGGTCACGCCGCTGCTGGCGAGGGAGTCATCGGGCTCCTGCATCGGCTCAACAATGGCGCACACCTGATCGCCGCAGGGTTGTGGCTGGGCGCTATCATTTGCTTTGCTGATCTCACTGTGAAGTTGCATCGCCGGCCGGATCGAGAGCAGGCTCTCGCATTGCTTTCCCAGATCCATGCGTTCGCACCGCTCGGCGTGGGCTTGGTGGCAGTGGTGGCCATCACGGGCCTCATAAATTCCCAGCTGATATTCGGTATTCAAAACAGCTTGGTCGTCCTGAGCACGCCTTATGGGCTGATGCTGGCTGCTAAACTCATCCTCGTCGGCGGCATGGTTGCGTTCGGTGCCAACAACGCGGCGATTGGACGCCGTTTCGCAACGTCTGGTGAACCATCGGAAAATTCGGTGCACGACGTGCTAGCGCGGTTGCGCCTCAGTCTGGGAGGTGAGCTTTGTTTTGCCGTTGGCGTTCTGGGCCTCGTAGCTGTTCTGGGCCTCGCGTCGCCAGGAATGATGTAGATCGAAGGTTCACGCAAAAAGGGGGTTTCAATGGTTCGATATGGAGCAGGCCGAATTGCGGGCGTACTGGCGGTCGTGATCTTGCTGATACAAAGCCCAGTATTGGCGCATCCCAGTACCACCGCGAAGGGGAAGGACGTTGAGGAAGGGGCCACAGTAGCTCCGGCCTTGGATGGTCCCGTTGAAGCGGTGGCGAACTTTCATGCTGCGCTAGCGAAGGGCGATACTGCCGCTGCACTTTCGCTGCTGGCCGAAGATGTCCTCATCTTTGAATCCGGTGGGACAGAGAACAGCCGAGCTGAATATGCCAGTCATCATCTCAAATCAGATGCCGCTTTCAGCGCCGCAGTTCCGCGCATGCTCGTCAGCAGAACGCACGGTGAGCAGGGCGATACTGCCTGGGTGATGAGCGTCGAGAATGTCGAGGGAACGTACCGCGATCGGCAGATCAAGAGTCGGTCTGTCGAAACGATGCTGCTTCGGCGCGTAAACGGAAGCTGGCAGATATTTCATATCCATTGGTCGTCTGCGGACCAGCGTTGACAACGGTCCTATAGCAGCGCCAGCCAATGTCCGGTCGAGCATTATGCTGGAGAAATCAGCTTTTCAGACTGGATCGGTACGTCGGCACATGAGGCCTCCTTGCCGCCCATCCGCACTGAATGACTGAACCGCCCCGGGATTGCCGGAGGCCAGTTTCATCAAATTATGCTGCCATGGGCGTGTCGTCCAGCATGGCGTAGTAGCGCTCTTCGGCCTCGGCAGGCGGGATACTGCCGATGGGCGCGAGCAGGCGTCGGTTGTTA